>CAVRCU010000004.1:0-424046 GCA_963719725.1 uncultured Solirubrobacterales bacterium | reverse complement strand
TCCCGCGCAGCCGAGCTGTCCAGGGATGAGATCACCCAGCTCGACGTGATCGTCGGCCTGGACTGGGCCCGCCTGCTCAACGAATCCGGCTATGTGCCGCCACCGCCGGCCGAGGTGCAGGCAAGCGATCTGCAGCGTTCGATCGCCAAAGCGCTCACTGGGGACGCACCGACGGATCTTGACGCTACCCGTGAAAAGCTCCGAGGCCTCTGCAAAACGCTGGTCGAAGCCGGAGAGGGACGGGAGGTCTCCCGAAGGGATCTCCGCAAGCGCTTGAGCACCGGCATGCGAGTGTCCGGCAAGCTGCTGGTCGTCATCGGTGCCGTTGCGCTGACGGGCGTCGCGGCTGCGCCGTTGGCCGCGGTGCTCGGCGTCCCTGTGCTGCTCGCTCACATCGGCGCGGGCTTGGTGTGCGAGGCGTCGGGCCGGCTGCTCGAGCGAGAGCTCGACCGCGGGATCGACCAGCCGGAGGGCGACGGCTGGCTCGATCCGGCGGATGCGGAGGCGCTGGGTCACGTGTATGCCATGCGGACCGAGGCACTCGCCGATCTGATCCGGGGAGTGGCGGGCGGTGGCGGAGGGCGCGCCGCTGAGTGATCTAGTTGACCGAACGTTGTTGTATCTCGATGAGGCGACCCGAGAGTTCTATAAGAGCTGGGATCCCTCGTCCACAACAGTGTGGTACCGGGACTTGGAAGATCTGTTCTTGGAGGTCAACGATCGGCGGATGAGGCTACGTGAGCTGATCGAGAAGAACGTTCCGCCGGATCCTGAAGTGGCGGTTGACGGGCTCGCGCGGTTCGCGGACCTCGCGGCCAGGCTGCAGATGTGTGTCGAGATGTTCGCGAACGACACGGCCAACGAATAGCTGCTGTCGGTCACCGGTTTGAGCTCCGCTCGCAGTGTGCTTACAGAGATGTCACGTCGCTGCTCATGGCGGCGGATCGCGGCTCGCGCCTCAAGGGGCAAGCCAGGATGGGCGCCCCGGACGATGTGCAGGAACCATGCGAGAAAATATCGGACCCCAACGGCACCGCCTCGCCGAGCCCGAACACACGATGGGCCCGTAAACACGCGACGGTCACTATCGGCCTGTTGGCGTTTGAGTTCATCCTCGGCGTGGTTCCGTAACGCCAGACTTGGTCTAACGCTAGATGCCCCGATCGGCCGACACACCTGGGCCGATGAACAACGTGAACGCACCCCAGAAAACAGGATGCGCGTACGGAACGAGCTTTCCGCTGCAGTGCTCGCGCACGCCGTCCACGGCCTGGTCGAACGCACGTCCCAGGAGTGTGCCGTGTGCTAGCGCTTTGTAGAAGACCTCGGTGAAAATAAGCGCCGGACGGTCGAAGACCGGCCACAGTGTGCCAACCACCGCTCCGACCCCAGCCTCGAGGAACGCGCCGGCCGCGTGCTCGCATTGCTCGGCGGAATACCCCATTGGCGCTTGGCTAGTGTCGCACGCCATCAAGACCGCAAGATCGACGTGCGTCAGCTGCATAACGCGAATGTCCTCGATGGACACGTCGCCATCGACGAGCGAGAGCACCGTCTCGTCAGGCCCGGTCGACGATAGGTGCCCGGCGTAGTGAATGCACGTTGCGCCCGAAAGTCCTTCCGCGAGCGACCTGCCATACCCCTCAGTCACCTTGCATCCTGCTGCGCTGATGACAGCGGCGTCCTGCGCGACGTTCACTTGTCCCGACGTGCCGACCGCGTTCTCGCCAATCAGCAACGCCACACGCATCGGGGTCGACACGGCAGTAGAAACGCGGTCCGCGTGCCGCTGGGAGAGACCTCCGATGACCACGGGCGGCGTCCACGCGAGGCGATGTTCGCCGCCTCGCAACAACGTTGACGCGAAAAGTAGCGGCGGACCAAATGGGAGATACAGGACCGGACCTTCGTTTCCTGTCGTCAGCGCCGAGGGGAGGATTCCAAAGGCGCCGCAGGAAATCCTGAAGTTGTTCCGTGTAGTGCCTGAGCGTTACCAACTGCGAGCCCATTTCCTCGGCCGCGAACCCGAGAACGTGCGCTCCCGCGGTCGTTCCAGCGTACGTGGCCTCCCACGATCCACCCGACGGGCGAGCGAACACAACGATCGCCGAGATCCCGCAGATAATCGTTACGCTCGGCGTGTCCTTTGCGGGAACCGTTCGCGTCTTCCACCGCTCGAGCCCTTCAGCCGTTATCTCGCCTTCGTCACTCAACCGCGCTTGGGCCGCGATCCCAGAAACCCTTTCAGCGATATACACGGCAGCGGCGGGCTCGTAAAAGCGGGCGAGCGCAAGCGCCAACTCGCGCAGGAGAAATGCCGCCTCTGCAAGCAGTCGCGAACTCGATCGGCGATCGTCGTTCGTCAGAGCCAGACGGCTCGCACTACTGAGAACGTCATTCGTGAACAACCTCGCGTACTCCGCGTCCGTCTGTTTCCCAAGGATGTTGTTGTTTTGCAGGATCGCGAGCAACTCCGTTCGGTAAATCGCGAACGCACGAAACGGGTCACGGTCCTCGAGCACATGCGCCAGGGCGCTCGCGCGGGCGAGCGGGCGGCGCAAGACTGCGAACGCGTCGCGTCGTTCTGTCAGCAAGGCAACCGCCGCATCGAGAGCATGCTCGTAGGGAGTTGTGATCCCGCGCGGCTCGCCGACGATCGCCGCAAGGCCGGCCACCGCCGACTCGTGCAACTCAGGCGTCTCGTCGGCCCGGTACAGGCAGTAGGCGATCACGCCGTAGGCATGTGCCTCTCTCATGAGGAAGTCGTTAGGCGCGAAACCTTCCTCCGCGGCCTTCGCAGCAAACATCGCCCGCAGGAGCGCGGGCTTGTGATCACGCTCAACGCCGTCGTTCCGTGTTCGCAGCCGGATGCCTTCGACCGCGGCCTCGACGGCACATCCCGGGTGGTCGGGGAGATCTCGTCAAGGTCGGAGTCCTCGTCGAGGTCATCGGAGTTGGAGCGTCCGGCTCGCTCGAAGAGCGGCAAGCCTGTCGACTCGAGAAAAGGCGCTCGGTTTTTCGAGGAAGGCGCGGTTGGCGTACTCTCCGAACTCACTCGGTTGCCGTGGCGGCGCAGCGTCACGGATGGCCGTGATGCTCGCGTCATGGTCGGCAAGGCTGTGTCGTACGACTGCGCGCCACGACTGAAAGACTGCTAGATCGTGGAGGCGGTCTTCTTTCTGTTCGTGGGTCTCGGCCGTCCGGGGCCCCTCGCAGTAGGCGATCAGGTCGTCAAGGTATGCCCAGTGACGCGAGGAGCGGAAGGCGGTCTGCAACCGCTCAATTACATCCTCTCGCTGAGGCTACACCGTCTCGACAGCGAATCTCTCCGCATCGATCTGTGCGATCTCCTCGACGACCGCCTGAACGTCTGGATCGCCATGGTTGTGATCCGCTGGAAAGAACCGGGAGAACAGCTCCAGCTGTGCCACCCGCTGAGAGATGTCGAGTGCCGACACGCAGCTGACCGACAACAGCGCTTGGGCAGTAGCCAGCATGAGGCCCAGAGTCGTTTCAGGGTCAACGAGCCGCCCGTCTGCACACAGACTCATCAGCCTCATACCGAGCCGAAGGTCGTCGAAGCGATCGTGAGCAGCCGCAGATCCCAACAACGCACCGGCGAGCACCGACGCAGCGCTTCCCAGTTGTTCATAGTCGAAGACCTCCACGACATCCTCCACCGTGAGGGAACGCAGGCCTGGGGTGGGAACCGCTACGAAGGTTCGGGTCGCGAGCAGCGGGTCCTCCATTGCCGAGAAGATCGCGAGCGATGCGTCCGCGAGGGCGTTCACCAGCTTCGATGTAGCTTCGAGCCGCGTTGCCTCGGCCGCAGCGAGCTCGTCCCCGTCGCTGGCGCCGAGCAGGCGCGCGAGTGCCTCAATCTGACGGAAGCGCAGGCGGTCTATCCCGAACCTCTCCCGGCGGCCCTTCGTCGCGCGACGGTCCAGGATCAGCTCCGCAAGTTCACCCTGTGACGCGGTCCGCGACAGCGCCGCCAGAGCATTCACGCAATCCCCCCATGTGCCTTCGCACCACGGGAGTTCGTCCTCCGGCGCGCTCACGATTCCGACGTGCTACCTGCGTCCAGGACTCGACGCAGCGTGTCCGCGCTGATCGTGGAGTCGGGTAGCTCGACGAACTCATCCGATTCAGTGGAGACAAAGACGCGACCGTCGTTGGCCTCCCTGTCGGTCCAGATCTCGATGCGGGAGTCTCGAACAGCGACGTAGGTCCGTGGAAGGCGTGCCCGCCGCAGCTTCTCCAACACCAAGGCGAGTCCTGCAACCGACGGCACCGCAACGATGAAAAGCTCGACGGCTTCTGCGATGCCCCGTGCCGCGCCGGCTCGCTCGTGGTCGATCCCGGCTGCACTCAGATCGGCGGCAAAAGATATCGCACTGTCCGCCAGAACCTCGACATGTGCTTCTGGAGGAAGCATGTCCATGCGGGAAAGCATGCCATGGACACGATGCGCTCGCTGCGGCCTCCCATAGATGCTGCGTGACGCCGAGGACTGACATCGCCCCAGCCGCGGACCTTCGCAGACACTCCGGCATCGTGCGGCGGATTTGCGGGCGAATTGAGGTCCCGCTGCGGGGGATTTGCGGGGGCCGCGACCACCGAAAATCCGCAAACACGGGCGAAACGACCGACGCCAACCCCCAGCCGTCTTCGGGCCTTTTCGCCTGCGTTCGCGGGACTTCGCCCCGCTTCGCAGACAACTAGTGGAGGCCCCGGCAACGTTTGCCGGCACCGACTCGGCCCCGAACGCTGTCATGCCCGAATCCTCGGCGCCGTCAACCCGGCGAACGTTGCCTGACACCCCACTAGCTATATCGGGGCGAACGGTTAGAGTTACCTTGAATACAGGGGATTCGGGCTTCTGCGGGGGGATTTGCGGGGGTCCAGACCGCACTCATGCCGGGCCTCGCGTCCGCCGAAACCCGGTGTATGCCATAGCGAACGCCCGTACAATGCTGCTGACTACTTCCCCCGGATAAAAGTGCGGGGTTAGGCGGCGAGGTGGAGGCCGCCGGGGGTGCGTTCGACGCCGACTGAGATTGCGACGGCGTCGAGGAGGCTGGCGGCGATGAAGCGTGTGGATCGGCTGTCGAGGTCTAGGAGTGCGGCGGCGGCTTGTCGGCGGTTGAGGCGGTGTTGGTCGCGTAGACGGACGAGCGCGTCGGCGAGCTTGGCTCGCTGTTGGGGTGTGTCGATCTGTTCTGCGACGGTGGTGAGGGCGTCCCAGCCCCAGTCGGGGTCGTCCCTGGAGATGGCTTCCTGCAGGCGTTTGAGGTCGGGGCCGATCAGCTTGGGCAGGCTGACAAGAAGCGAGAGGTCGATGAGGGGCACGTTCAGGAGTTGCTCCCAGAGGTGGTCCAGGGCTCTCTCGGAAAGGCCTTCCAGGTCGGCGGTGGCGTCGCGTGCGAGCAGTGCGACGTGGGCGCGCGCGAGCTGTTCCTCGGAGGGTCCGCGTTGCTGGCCGCAGCAGCGCTTGACCTTGCGATTTGAGCCGCATGGGCATGGGTCGTTGCGTCCTGGTCCGGGCATCACCGCCTCCTGTCTTCTCGGGTGTAGTGAGGGTCCCATCCGGGCCGGTCAGAACCCCCGGTCTGTCCGCTGTGTTGAGGACGATTGGCTTGCTCATGAATTGGTTGCCAACCCGGTGGAGGTGTGATGCTCACGCTGTGTGGCGGGCAGGTGGAGTGCTTGTGGGACGAGGTATTGCCGGTCAAGGCGCGGGAGCTGCCCGAGGATCTTGCTCGTCTGGATGTGGTGCTGTGCGATCCGCTGTTGCTCGGGCCGGTCGCGGCTGCATGGGAGCAGGACGCGCGGGATCGTGGGCGCCCTTCGATCTCGATGGCGAGCTTCGTTCGGTTGATGGTGATCAAGCAGCGCACGGGCTGGGGCTACGAAACGCTGGTGCGGGAGGTCTCAGACTCGTTGCACCTGCGGCGCTTCTGCCTGATCGCGCTCGATCAGCGTGTGCCGGAGGAGTCCACGGTCAGAAAGCTCGCCCGCCGGCTGGGAGCCGAGGTCGTGCAGGAGATCACCAGGGTGGTGATCTCCAAGGCCCAGCGCGAGACACGTTTTCGTGCGCGGGCGGCCAGGATCGACTCGACAGTCGTGGAAGCGGACATCCGCTATCCCTCCGACGCGATGCTCGCCTTGCAGGGCGTCAGGGCGCTGGCCCGCGAGGGCCGCAAGGTGACCGGGATGATCAAGGGCAACACAACACGGGTCAGGGATCGTTCGCGTTTGGTTGGGCGGGCTGTTCGTGCGATCACCCGGACACTCGCGCGCCGCACAGGCGATGCCAAAGCGGAAGTGATGAAGCTCAACGAGCAGGCCGGGCGAGTGATCGCCCGTTCGGTGAGAGAGGCCCAGCGGCTGATCGCTGGGGCGCGGGCATCGGCTCGCGGCCGTGGTGCCCAGGCCAAGCTCACAGCAGCGAGGAAGCTCGAGCAGCTCACCGCGCGCTGCCAGAAGGTCACAGAGCAGATCGACCGTCGCGCTCGCGGGCTGAAGATCACCGACAGGCTCGTCTCCTTGGCCGACCCCGACGCCCGGCCGATCCGCAAGGGCAAGCTCGGCAAGCCGACCGAGTTTGGGTATGTCGCGCAAATCTGCGAGGTGACCGAGAACACCCGAAAGGGCGCTCGTGGGTTCATCCTGCCCGCCGGGCACGCGCCGGGCAACCCCGCCGAGAACCGACTGTTGCCCCAAACCGCCCGCGAGCTCGAACATGCCGATATCCGGCTCAGAGAGATCGTCTGCGATGGTGGCTTCCAGGCCGGCCCCACGAAAGGCGCGTTCCCCGACCTCACCGACCGGCAGATCCAGCTCTCCGGCCACCACGAGCCCGGATCACGCAGAACACGCAAGCGCAGAGCCCGCTACCGAACCGGCATCGAGGGCCGGATCAGTCACCTCAAGCGCCGCTACGGGCTACGCCGAACCAGGCTGAAGGGCGATGACGGAATGAGAACCTGGACCGGATGGGCGATCCTCGCCTACGACCTCGACACCCTCGCCATCCGGGCCCGCTGAAACACTCCCACCAGCCCACCAACCAGGCAAACCCATGAATGAGCCTGACTCGGCCGCGCCCAACCGGACGCGGCCGTTTCAGTCCCCGGCATTTATCCGGGGCAAGTGACTAGCCCAGCCGGTCGGCGAACTGCCGCGGCGTGACGACCTCGACGGCGATCCGAGCTGGATCAATGGCAAGCAGGTCGAGGTCCCCGCTGATGATCGCCTCAGCTCCACTGGCCTCGGCAAGCGCGACGAGATAGTCGTCGCGGGGATCACGGCACACGGCCGGGTGAGGGCCAGGCGGATCGACAAGCAGGACCGTCTGTGCCGCAAGGTCCGCAACGAACCGAACCGCCTCATCAGACGAGACATACTTCCGCAAGCGCGGTCGCGCGAGCACCACCGTGACCTCCCTCAGCAGCAGCGGCGAGGTGACCAGCTCGACGCGACCGTCGAGCGCTGCGTCGAGAGTCAGCACCGAAGGCGCCTGCGGAGAGCGGGCCAGGGCCGCGGACACGAGCACGTTCGCGTCCGCGACGACGCGCGGCATCAAGCAGCGTCGCGTTCGGCCCGAACGGCGTGCAGCTCCTCGCGCACCAGCGCCATCGCAGCATCTTCGTCCAGATCACTGCGCGAGCGGATGCGGGCAACCAGCGAGCGCAGGTCATACGCGCGGATAGCACGATCAACGATCTCGCCCTCGCTGACGTGTGCCTCCGCAGCGTGCGAGCGCAAGATCGACGCGACCTCCGCGTCAAGATCGACGTTCATCTGCTGGCGAGCAGTAGCCATAGAAGAAGCCTACCGCAGCCCTCGCACCGCTCTCAACGACAGGAGCATCGAGCGGCATGGGGCGACCTTCGGGTTCCTACCCCGACGATGCGGCGCGGGCTCGCCTGCCCCCGTGCTGCACCTCATTGTCTCTTGCGGGTCGGCGCGGGCTCTGCTCTGCTCTCCCGCCCCAAGACATCGTTGTGGCCGGGCGAGCGTTCGAGCGCCCGCCCGGCCTGTGGACAACCGAAGATGCTGCTTCGGATGCCACGCTCGACACCGTAGCTCTCGCGGCTGCGGGTCCAGTCATGGCTACGCCGGGCGGTTCTTCGGCCGACCGAACGGAGCGACCATGCACATCGTCATCCCTGACGAGCTTGTCCCGCTGTTGCGCGACGGGCTCTACTTCGACCTGCACGGCCAACTGGAGGAGGCCGGCGCCTTGATCGAGCCTCGCGGGCGAGCGGATATCCGGGCCGCGGTCGATGGCTGTTTAAGCCGAGCGAACGGCACGCGGGCGCTGCTCGATGTCGTGGGCTGGATCGAGCCCGTCGATCCCCCGTCCGTCGTGGAGGTTGACGCGCGCAAGCACAAGACGGCGCTGCTGCGGACGCTCCTGACACGCATCGAATCCGAGCACGGTGTCGAGGAAGACCCGGAAGTCAGCGACGAGGCTCGCGCGATTGCAAAGGCGCGAATCGGCCAGCTCGCGGACCTCATCGTCCAGGCGGAGGGGAGCGCGGTATGAGCACGGTCATGGTCCCGTTGCGGCTGGTGAACGTGATGCGCGAGGTTCTCGTTGAAGAGGTTGCGAACTGCGCGGAAGAGATCAAGGACTACGGCCACAGTCACCCGGACTTCGGGATCGACCCGCAGGAGTTTGAGGACTTCGAGGTCTACCGGACGCTGCTGGAACAGGTCGGGGCGATACGCACCACGCCGACGATCGCGGTCGAGCTGAGGCTGCGCCGTCGGACACACCGCGAGGCGCTGACGGCGGCGTTGTACCGGCGGGTGGAGTTCGAGCGGTATCTGATGGACGTAGACCGCGACTACCCCGAGGGCGCCAGGCAGGCTCGCATATCCCGACGCCACATCAAGCAAATCGAGACGTTCCTCGCCGCCGCTGGCCTTGAGAAGCGCGGCGCCACCCAAGCCGAAGGGAGCAACGTATGAGCACGTCGAAGACCCTGATAGCCCGCCGGGATGAGGACGAGCTAGCGGCCGATGAGAACCCGCTGCTTGAGAAGCTGATCGCAGCGATGAACCGGCGCGTTCCGTCAGAGGAAGACCGGAAGCTGCTGATCGCGCTCGGGCGCGCGATCCGCCAGCTACGCGAGGAGCGAGGCATGACCCCAGCCGAGCTTACCTGCGCCTCGGGCGTCAGGCGGGAGGAGCTTGAAGCGATCGAAGCCGGACGGCCCTACCCCGGGCGACGGAGGGCTCGGCATCGAACATTGAAGTGCTCGTGAGCGGCCCCGGCGACGTTCGCCGACCGGCCATCGGCCTGTGAAAGGATCACGCGCGCTGATGTTCGACACCCGCTACGACTCGATCGGCGCGCAGTACGCCGCGACCCGCCGGGAAGACCCCGGCGTCGCGGCGCTCATCCACGCGGCGCTGGGCCAAGCGCGCACGATCGTAAACGTCGGTGCCGGCGCGGGCTCCTATGAGCCGCGCGACCGGCACGTCATCGCGGTTGAGCCAAGCGAAGTGATGATCGCCCAGCGCGACCCGGGGCTGCCGCCTGCGGTCCCTACCGGGGCCTACCCGCTGCCGCTGGAGGATCGGAGCGTTGACGCGGCGATGGCGATATTGACGATCCACCATTGGGACCGGGATCAGGAGCGGGGCGTCAGAGAGCTGCGCCGCGTCGCCCGCGGGCCGGTCGTGATCCTCACCTTCGACCCGCGGGTCAGCGCCCGCATGTGGCTCATGGCTGACTACCTGCCCGAGGTCGCCGAGCTGGACCGGCGTATCTTCCCCACGCCGCAAACGCTCGCGCGGTGGCTCGACGCAGAGGTCGATGTCCGGGAGGTTCCGATTCCCCGCGACACACCGGACTGGACGCTCGGCTCATTCTGGGCTCACCCCGAGCGGGTACTCGACGCTCAAGCACGCAGCTCGACTTCCGGCTTCGCCCGGATGCCCCCAGGGGTCGTCAACCGCGTCGTAGAGGCGGTTCGGCGCGACCTTCGAGACGGCGCCTGGGACGCCCGCCACGGGCACCTGCGCGAGCTTGAGGAGTACGACGCGGGACTACGGCTGCTCGTATCCAACCCCTCATAGCCGGGTCCAACAACCCCGCGGAGGCGGGCACCCGGTTGGGCAGGACGCGGGCGTTGTCGCGCGACCACGAGATTTTCCGCCGCGGGCTCTGCTCTGATCGCGCCACAAGCCAAAACCGAAGCGGCCGAGCGGGATGCTTACGACACCCCGCCCGGCCTGTAGCACCGAAGAACCATCCTTCGATGCCACGCCTACCGTAGCTCTCTGCGGATAATCGGCTGTGCTCGCTGGCGGTCCTTTCGGTGCCCGAGAGGAGGTCAGATGAGCGCAGAACCCGTCCGAACATCAGGTGGAGGACCGACCCCGAGCGCGCCCTTTGCGCTGCTTCTCTACGGCGAGGAGTACGCAAACCTGGGGCTTGCCGACGAGCTGGCGCTCGACGGCTACGAGGTACGACGCGCCAGCGACCCCGCCATGCTGCGCGCGGCGTGTGACACCGAGGAGATCGAGGTCGTCATCTTCGGCCAACCAACACGCCGCGGGTCGGGCCTCGACGTACTGCGCCAGCTACGCGCGGGAGCGTTTGCCCCCGAGGTCAAGCCGATGCTCCGCACGCTCTGGATGAGCCCGAACGGCGACCTCGGCGACGTGCTGCGCGGATTCGAGGCCGGAGCCGACGACGTACTCCGAACTCCCTTCGCCTATCCCGAGTTTCGCGCCCGCGTGCAAGCCCTCACGCGCCGCGAACTCGCCGACACTCCCGACGTGATCGAGTACGGGGAGCTTCGGATCGACACCGCAGCGCACGAGGTCACGGTCGGAGCAACCCGTGTCGGCCTACGCCGGTTGGAGTACGAACTGCTCGTGCATCTTGCGCGTGACCCAGCCCGCGTCCACACCAAGGACGAACTACTGCGGGCAGTGTGGGGCATCCATACGGCAGTGATGACGAGGACCCTGGACTCTCACGCCTCGCGGCTGCGATGCAAGCTCGCTCACGCTGGCGCCGAGGGCTTGGTTCGCGTCACCCGCGGCGTCGGCTACCGCCTCGCCCCGGACTCCCTCCATCTGCGTTCCGCGATGAGCGTCACATGATCGCGGCGTCCCCGTGCCAACTCCGTGTACCGCGCCCACAACGCCATAAATGCGCTGTATAGGTGAGATTCAGCCCTAACCATTATGGCCTCGGCGCGGGGCTGCAACCCCGCCCGAGACCGTGACACAGGAGGTAATCGCTCCCATGCTCGACCAACGTAGCTCAACCGAATCCGAAGCGCACGCCTACCTCGACCGCGCGGTCCTCGGACTCATGCTCGACACCGACCAGCAGCGGCCGTGGTCAGAAGCCGAGATCGCCCGCGAGATCAGTACCCCCGGCCACGTCCCTGCCAGTCTCAAGCGCCTCCGCACAGCGGGCCTCATCCACCGCTGGAACGATCTCGTGACCGCCTCGCGCTCCGCCGTGCGCTTTCACGAGATCACCCAGAGCGCTGACGACCCCGCCTCAGCGGACGAGCGCCACCACGACAAAGCCGTGCTGGAATCCCTGCTGGTACGCGCCAGCGACGGCCAGGGGCCACTCTCCGAAGATGAGATTTGGGAGTCGTCCAGCGCCGACAAGCTCGCCATCACCGACGCGCTGAATCGCCTGGACGCGGCGGGCCTCATCGAACGCCGTGGCGGGAAGGCCATCGCCTCCGAGGTCGCCACGCACTTCGATCGCATAATGACGCTCTAACGCGCTCACCGTGCGACGAGGTATGCGTCCTCATACGCTCGGGGAGCGTCGTCGGCTGTATCTACTCGCGCGCTTGGTGGTTAAGCGTCGCTACCGCGAGCCTCTGACGCTTGGAGTGGTCGCCAAGGCGCTTGCAAGCTCCCCTCGCCAGATACAGCGCGTCTACGCGCAATTCGGCAGCGCCACGTTCCGGGACGACCTTCTCGCCACGCGGATGGTCGCCGCTGCCGAACTGCTATCCCAGCCCGCGATCACAGTGCGCGACGTGGCGCGGCTGGTCGGCTATCGCCAGGCGCCCCACTTCGCCCGGACGTTCCGACGCCGCTACGGGGTTGCACCTTCGACCTATCGCGCCGACCTGTACCGGGCACGGTGTAGCGAGCGCGAGAGTCCGAGTCTCGAACTGCTCGCTCACGAGGCGGCAGGCAGCAGCACTCTGATCGCCGTCGTTGAGCACCCGGACCCTTACCGACGGCTTGAATAGCTCATCCCAAGCCGATAAGAGCGCCTAACAGAAGGTAGGGTTCGTGGTGGGGCTGTCGAAGTCCTGCGTCATGGCGAAACCTTTGCTTCCTGATGGGTTGTGGGCTCGTATCGAGCCGCTTTTGCCGGTGCGTGAGCCGCAGGTCACGGGGCGTCCGCGGGTGCCTGACCGAGCGGCGATGACAGGGATCATCTTTGTTTTGAAAACGGGGATACCGTGGGAGGATCTTCCCCAAGAGATGGGCTGTGGGTCAGGGATGACGTGTTGGCGGCGACTGCATGAATGGAACGAAGCCGGCGTCTGGAGCCGGCTGCACCAAGTGCTGTTGGACGAGCTTCACGACGCCGACCAGCTTGACTGGTCAAGGGCAGTCGTTGATAGCTCGCATGTGCGGGCCAAAGGGGGGGCGAGCAAACCGGCCCCTCGCCAGTCGACCGCGCTCGCCTTGGCAGCAAGCACCATCTGATCGTCGATGGCAAAGGCACGCCGCTCGCGTTCACACTCACTGGTGGGCACCGCCACGACATCACGCAGCTGACCGAGCTGGTTGATCGTGTCCCGCCGACCGGCCGTCACGGCAAGTTCCGGCCACGACGCCTGTATGCCGACCGGGCGTATGACTCCAAACACCACCGCCGAGAGCTGCGCGAGCGCGGAATCACGCCCAAGATCGCCAAACGGAACAGCCAACACGGATCCGGGCTGGGACGCGACCGATGGGTCGTAGAGCGCACCATCTCCTGGCTACACGCCCACCGCTACCTCGCGCGCCGACACGCCCGCCGCGCCGACATCCACGAAGCCATGCTCACCCTCGCCTGCGCACGCATATGCCTCAAACAACTCCAACACTTTTGTTAGGCGCTCTAAGCGAGAGCTAGCTCCTCCTGCATAGACACTGGAACCGGAGCGTGTGCGCTCGACAGCCTCGCTGAGATGTACAGCGACTCGACGGTCTCCTCCACCCTTCCGGTGAGGGTTGCCTGAGAAGATCGGCCGGCGTGCAGGTCCAGCCGCGCACCCCATAGCGCAGATGGCAGGGGCGTTCCGTACGTTCGTTCGCCGCTTCGTCCGTCATATGACAGTATCCACGGGACTTCGCGCTCGTTGAGGTCTGCGAGCAGCGCCTCCAGTCGTGCACGCTGAAAGCCTTGGTGGTATCGCTTGTCGGCCCCCTCGGTGGTACCTTGCCAGGGTGGGTCCATGTAAACCAGATCGTCCGGCCCCGCCTCGCGAGCACAGGCCTCGGCATTGCCAGCGAACGTGGTTGTGCGCCCCTTGAGAAGGTCGTGCGCTCCGAGTAGCTCACCTGCCATCTTCCGGGGGTGCATACCCTTGCGGCGGTGGTCTGCGGACTGCGAAAACCCGAATCTCGAGAAACGGGGAGCATTCTTCACGCAGCGGGCTAGGAGATAGAGGAGGCGGGCTGCCTCTGGCTCAGCGTTGAACTCCGCACGGATACGATTAAAATGCTCGCGGCTGCCCTCACTCAATTGTCCCTTCCAGAAGCCTTCGTAGCGGCGGGCGAATCCCACCGGATCGCCAAGTATTTGATCCCAGATCGACACAAGCGGAACGAGCGAATCGCCGATGACGTAACGTCGTGCGATCCCACGTGACGAGGCGGCAATGGTCAGCGCCGCTGAGCCAGCGAACGGCTCATAGAGCGTCCCGACCCGGCGGCCTCTGACCGCCGACAATATGTGCTCGGCAAGACGGCGCTTGCTTCCCTGATAAGGGATCGGGTGAGGAAGGCGAGTCTGCACGCAGGGAAAAGCTACCGGTCGCCGCGGCGGAAAATTGCACTGAGTTGTCAGCCGGCGGGAGTCCGCGGCGCGTCAGTCCATCCCCAGCGGACCCTCGGCGGAGCCGCTGAGGAACTGGCGCACGAACGGGTTCTCCGAGGAGAACATCTTCGCGGCGTCGCCCGCCTCCACGATCCGCCCGCGCCACAGCAGCGCGATGTATTCGCCGATCCGCCGCGCCGAGGCGATGTCGTGGGTCACGACGATGTACGTCCCGCCGTGCTGGGCATGCATCTCCTTGATCAGTTCGCACAGCAGCGCCGTGCGCACCGGGTCCAGGCCCGAGTCGGGCTCGTCGAAGATCACGACGTCCGGCCCCATCACCAGCGCTCTGGCGAAGCCCGCGCGCTTGCGCATGCCCCCGGAGAGCTGGTTGGGGAAGTAGTCAAGAGAGTCCGCCAGCCCCACGTCGGTCAGGCGCTCTCTGACCAGCGTGCGGATCTGCGCCTCGGACATGTCGCTGTGCTGGCGCAGCGGGAAGGCGACGTTGTCGAACAGCGACATCGACCCGAACAGCGCACCGTCCTGGAAGAGCACCCCGATTTTGCGGCGCAGCGCCAGCAGCTCCGGCATCGGCAGCTTCGGCACCGACTGGCCCTGCACCACGACGTCCCCGGAGTCCGGGAACATCAGGCCGATCAGGTGTTTGATGAGCACGCTCTTGCCCGTCCCCGACGGGCCCAGCACCGTCGTGATCGTTTCGCCCGGGATCGCCACGTTGAGCCCGTTCAGGACCGGGATGCCGCCGAGGCGCTTGTGCACGTCGTAGCAGCGGATCGTCCAGTTCCCGTCGGCGTGCTCGCTGTCCCAGTCGAACTCCGAGTGGTACTGGAACTCCGCCGCAGCATCGAGAATGTGCGGAGCCTCCCCCGCCGAGTCGAGCTGGTTGGGGATCCCGCCCACCCCGCCGCCCACCGAGGCGCCGGCCCCGTCGCCCCCCTCGTCCACGCCCAGCTCCTCCTCCATGCCCCGGATAGTATCGCCCCCTCACGACCGGTATCGCCCCCGTCATGCGCCACCCCACTGCCACCCTCATGACCGACGCCGGCCCCTCATGACCGCCACCACGATCGCGGTCGTCTCCCAGAAGGGCGGCGCGGGCAAGACCACGACGGTGCGCACCCTCGCCGACGCGCTGCGGCGCGCCGGGGTGCGCACGCTCGCCGTGGACCTCGATCCGCAGGGCAACCTCTCGGACTACTTCGACGTCGCACCCGACGCCCAGCCGACGATCGGCGACGTCCTCGGCGGGCGCGCCAGCGCGGCCGAGGCGATCCACGAGGACACGATCCCCGCCAACCTCAACCTCGCCGAGGTCGAGCTGATGCTCGGCGGCAAGATGGGGCGCGAGCTGACCCTGCGGCGCGCCCTCACGCAGGCGCCGGAGGAGTACCGGATGATCCTGATCGACTGCCCGCCCTCGCTCGGCCTGCTCACCGTCAACGCCCTCGCGGCCGCCGACCACGCGCTGATCACCGCCGAGGCCCAGTATTTCGCGCTGCAGGCCGTCGAGCAGGCCCAGGAGGTGATCGAGCTGGCCCGCGACAGCCTCAACCCCGACCTCTCGCTGCTGGGGATCCTGCTGAACCTCGCCGACATGCGCACCGTCCACTCCCGCGAGACGCTCGCGTCGCTGCGCGAGCACTTCGGCGACAAGGTCCTGAACACCGTCGTCCGCGCCTCGATCGCCTACGCCGAGTCGGCCGAGCGGGCGATCTCGATCATCGACCACCGCCCCGACCTCGGCGCCGACTACCTCGCCGTCGCCGACGAACTGCTCGCGCGGCTGCCCGGGTTCGAGGACGCCCGCGGGCGTCTCGCAGAGCAGTAGGCGGAATGTCCCTCAGCCAGCGGCGGGGCCAGGGTGGGGCTGGCCGGTTGCAGGCAGCCAAAGCGCTGTTCATCCCAAGCAGGCCCAGGACTCTGGCACGGCGGATCAACCAAGGGCTCGGCATCGGCTTTCTCGCGGGAATGACTCTCGGTCCCTTGACGCTCTTTGTCTTCATCGCTAGGATCGTCTCGTGACCGGCTTCGACATCTTTGACCGTTACGATGTCGCCCTGTCCCTGCTGATCGGCGTCTTGATGGTGGGCACTCTCGCCCTGGGCGCACCCCTGTGGGCAGCAGCGGTGATCGTCATCGTCGGCTGGACCGGCATGTTCATCCGTCACCTCGACGAGCTCACGCGCGAGTAGACACGCAGCTCCTACAGCTCCCCGACGTAGGCCCCCTGGGGCTCGAACGGGACCCGCAGCAGCGTCGCCCAGCCGTCGAGCTCGCCGCGCAGCGCCTCCACGACGGCGCCGGTCTGCTCGTAGAAGCACCACACCAGCACCGTCGGGCCGGCTCCTGAGATCGTCGCGCCCAGCGCCCCCAGCTCGCGCGCGCGGCCGGCGAGCTCGTAGGAGCGCCCGAACAGGTGCGAGCGCCGCTGCTCGTGCAGGCGGTCCTGCAGGCCGTGCGCCACGAGGTCCCAGTCCCCGCGCGCCAGGCCCAGCGTCAGCAGCGCCGCGTGGGCGACGTTGAACACCGCCTGCTCCAGCGGGACCTCCGCCGGCAGCGCCGCGCGGGCCGCGCGCGTGCGGACGGCCTCCTCGGGCACCACCGCCAGCGCCTCCAGGCCGGTCGGGGGATCGAAGCGCGTCGCCTCCCCGTCGGCGCACACGACGAAGCCGCCGCGCAGCGCCGCCGCGACGTTGTCGGGGTGGCCCTCCAGCTCGCTCGCCAGCGCGAGCAGGTCGGCGTCGAGCTCGAACAGGTGGTCGGCCGCCATCAGCCCCGCCACGATCGCCGCCGCGCTGGAGCCCAGGCCGCCGGCGAGCGGGATCTCCGAGCGGATCCGGAAGGCGAATCCTTCCGCGGGATGCAGGCGCTCGAAGGCCTGCACGCACAGGTTCTCGCGCCCGCGGGGCACCGGCAGGTCGCACTCCACGGCGAACGTCCCGGTCTCCTGCACCTCGAGCTCCAGGTGCAGCGCCAGCGCCGCCGCCATGCAGTCAAACCCCGGACCGAGGTTCGCCGACGACGCCGGCGCGCGGACCAGGCGCCTACGTATCACCCAGGACCGCCTCTTCCAAGGCGACGGTTTCCGCGGCGCACGGGATCACGCGGCCGTTGCTGTTGTCGATCGCGGTCTGCTGGTCCTTCAGGCCGCGGCCGGTCATCACGCACACCACCTGCGCCGCGCCGTCGGCGCCGTACTTGAGCAGGCCCGCCACCGACGCCGCCGAGGCGGGCTCGCAGAAGATCCCTTCCTGGGCCGCGAGCAGCCGGTAGGCCGCGAGGATCTCCTCGTCGGTGACCGCGCGGATCGTCCCGCGCGACTCGGTCATCGCGGCCATCGCGTCCTCCCAGCGCACCGGGTTGCCGATCCGGATCGCGCTGGCGACCGTCTCGGGGTGCTCGACCGGATGCCCGAGCACCAGCGGCGCCGCGCCCGCGGCCTGGAAGCCGAACAGGCGGGGGTGGGCTCCCATCTCAGTGAAGCCCCGCCAGTAGGAGGTGACGTTGCCGGCGTTGCCGACCGGGATGCAGAGCAGGTCCGGGCCTCCGTCGAGCTCCTCCAGCAGCTCGAACGCCGCGGTCTTCTGGCCTTCGATGCGGAATTCGTTGACCGAGTTGACCAGCGTGATCGGGTGGCGCTCCACGAGCTCGCGCACGAGCTCCAGGCCACGATCGAAGTTGCCCGACAGCGCGATCACGCGCGCCCCGTGGATCAGCGTCTGCGCGAGCTTGCCGATCGCGATCTTGCCGTCGGGGACGATCACCGCGCAGGTCAGGCCCGCGCGCGCCGAGTACGCGGCGGCGCTCGCCGCGGTGTTGCCGGTGGAGGCGCAGATCACCGCCTTGGAGCCCTCGCGCACCGCCGCCGACACCGCGCAGGTCATGCCGCGGTCCTTGAACGAGCCGGTGGGGTTGCCGCCCTCGAGCTTCAGGTGCACCTCGGCCCCGACCAGCTCGGAGATCACCGGGGCCGGCATCAGCGGAGTGGCGCCCTCGTCGAGGCTCACCACCGGGTCCTCCGCGGCGAACGGCAGCCGCTCGCGGTAGCGCTCGATCAGGCTCGGACGCATGGGCCCCTCACACGAACTCCTCTTCGATCACCCTGATGGCCCGCGGCACCGAGCGCATGAAGTCGAGCTCGCCGAGGTGCCCGAGGACCTCGCGCAGGCGCGATTCGGCCAGCGGATGGACGACCATCACCAGCCGCGCGTTCTCCTCCATCCCGCGCTGGACCACCGACTTGATCGAGATCCCCTGCTCGGCGAGGACCTGCGTGATCGCGCTCAGCACCCCCGGGCGGTCGACGACCTCGAGGTGGATGTAGAACGCGCTCGACACGTCCGCCACCAGCTCCAGCGCCGGCCCCGGCGCCCGCCCGCCGGCGGGCGGGGTGGTTGGATGGAGCATCACGCTGACCACGTCGCCCAGCACCGCACTGGCCGTCTGGCGCCCGCCGGCGCCGGGGCCGGACATCGTGATCTCGGTGATCGCGTCGGACTCGACCGTCACCGCGTTGAACGGCCCCTCGACCGATGCCAGCGGGTGCCCGGCGTAGAGGAACGCGGGGTGCACCCCCACCGACAGCCCGCCGTCGCGGCGCTCGGCGGTCCCGATCAGCTTCAGCCCGAGGCCGAGCTCGCGCGCGTACTGGAGGTCGTCGCTGCGCAGCTGCTCGATGCCCTCGTAGCGCACCTGGTCCAGGCGCACCGGCGTCCCAAACGCCAGCCGCGCGAGGATCGCCATCTTGGCCGCGGCGTCCTCGCCGCTGACGTCCTCGCTGGGGTCGGCCTCGGCGAAGCCGAGGCGCTGGGCCTCGGCGAGCGCCTGCGCGTAGGTGCGGCCCTGCGTCATCTCGGTGAGGATGAAGTTGGTGGTGCCGTTGACGATCCCGTGGATGCGCTGCACGTGGGCCCCCGCCAGCGACTCCGACAGCACTCGGATCACCGGGACGACGCCGGCAACCGCCGCCTCGAAGCGCAGTTGGACCGCGTGCTCGCGTGCCGCGTCGAACAGCTCCTCGCCGTGGCGCGAGAGCAGCTGCTTGTTGGCCGTCACCACGTGCCTCCCGGATCGCATCGCCGCGAGCACGTACTCGCGCGCCGGCTCGACACCCCCGATCAACTCGACCATCAGCTCCGAGTCCTGGAGGATCTCGTGGAAGTCGCCGCTCTCCCGGGAGAGGATCCCGGCGAGCACCGGCCGCCGGCCGGTCAGCCGCTGCACGTGATCGGCGCGCTCGCCCAGCAGCTGCGCGAACGCCGAGCCCACCGTGCCGTGGCCGAGCAGCCCGATTTTGAAGTCGGCTTTGGCGGGGTCCGACGACCCGGCTGCGCCGGGCTCCGGGGACCCGGCCTGGGCGGGGGCTGCACCGAGCTCGGAGAGCCCTGCCTCAGGGGGGTTCGACCCGGCTTTCGCGGGGTCCGACGACACGGCGCTGGGCGACTCAGGGGACATCGCGCGCCGTGAGGTCCTCGAAGGTCTCGCGCCGCACCACCACGCGGGCGTCGCCGTCGCGGCAGAACACCACCGGCGGGCGGGGGACGCCGTTGTAGTTGTTGGACAGCGCATACCCGTAGGCGCCGGTGGCGGGCGTCACGATCACGTCGCCCGGACGCGGGTCGTCGAGCAGCGCGTCGCGGACGATCACGTCGCCGGACTCGCAGTGCTTGCCGGCCAGCACGCAGCGGGTCTGGCCCCCGAGACGGTCGGCGATGTGGGCCTCGTACACCGACCCGTACAGCATCGGGCGCAGGTTGTCCGACATCCCGCCGTCCACCGCGACCCAGGTCGAGACGTTGCGCTTGACGCTCTGCACCGTGTACAGCGTGACCCCCGCGTTGGCCGTCAGCGCCCGGCCGGGCTCGATCAGCAGCCGCGCGTGCTCGCCGAGGTGCTCGCGCGCGGCGCCGACCACGGCGGCGACGTACTCCTCGATCGCCGGCGGGCGCCGGCCGAGACGGGGATGCTCGCCGGAGGCGAGCGCCTCCGGGCTTCGGTCGGCGCCGTAGGAGACACCCAGGCCCCCGCCGACGTCCCACACCGCCGAGGACCCCAGCCGCGCAAGCGCCGGGAGCAGCCCGGCGAGCTGGGCGATCTCGCGGCGAAACGGCTCCAGCTCCAGCAGCTGCGAGCCGATGTGCGCGTGCACCCCCCGCAGCTCCAGGCCCGCGACGGCCTCGATCCGCGTGATCGCCTCCGCCACCTCGTCCATGCCGAACCCGAACTTCGAGTCGGCCTGGCCGGTGGAGATCTTCTCGTGGGTCTCCCCTCTGACGTCGGGGGTCACGCGAATGAGCACATCCGTCTTCTGCGAAGACGATGCCGCATGCGGCATCGTCCGGGGCCGTGCATGCGCTGGCCGAAACGGGGATTCGCGCCGAAGGCGCGTGTCACCCGGCTTCGGTCCGCCGGCCGGCGCATGCGCCGGCCGCAACGGCGACCCCCCCCGGGCGTCATCGGCAAGCAGTCGCGCAAGCACGTCGATCTCGTCGAAGTTGTCGACCACGATCAGCCCGACGCGGTGGCCCAGCGCCATCCGCAGCTCGTCCTCGGACTTGGCGTTGCCGTGCAGCACGATCCGCTCCGGGGCGAAGCCGGCGTTCAGCGCGAGGTGCAGCTCCCCCCCCGAGGCCACGTCGCACCACAGGCCCTCCTGGGCGAACAGTGCGAGCACCGCAGTGCAGGGGAACGCCTTGGAGGCGAACACCACGTGGAGGTCCTCGTGGCCCGCCTGGCGGCCGGCCGCCAGGAACGCGCGGGCGCGGGCGCGCAGGTCGTCATCGGCCACCACGTACGCCGGGGTCCCGAACTCGCGGGCCAGCTCCAGGACGTCGCAGCCGCCGACCTCCAGATGCCCACGCTCATTGAGGCGGCTGCCCAGCGGGAACACCTGCCCGAGCTCTCGCGCGATACCTGTGGTCTCCGTGGCCCGGGTCCCGGTGGTCGCTGTGGTCTCTGTCGCCATCGCGCTGATTATCGCGTGAGTCGAGCCGCCCGCGGCCGACGGGTTCCCGAGCCGATCGACGGCTCGCCCCGGCGGGGGCGCGGCGGGGGTGTGGGGTACATGTATTTTTCCGAGCTGCGTATAGCCATAGCTATACGCACCTCGATTTTTTACACCACCATCCGCGGTGCTTTATCTGCGACCCTACCCGCGGCGCCTCACCTGCGGCGCCCCTTCGACGGTCTCGAGGGCAGTCGCGGCGGATAGCGCTCGCGCTCGGCCGCCGTCATCTTACGAATCGTGAGCGTGCCGGCCTTGACCTGCCGTTCGATCTCGGCCAGCTTCACGAGACGCTGCTCAGCTGCCCGTTCCGCCTGTGTGATCACATATCCAGGTTAGCGCGCAACGGTCAAGCAACCGGTGGGATCTTGTGCGCAGGCCACGAGGAGCCCTGTGCACGAGCCACCGATTATCAGCCGGGGAGGTCGGATCAGCCGGGGAGGTCGGCGCTGGCCGCGTGAGCCTCGGCGAAGGTCACGAGGCGCCCGCGATCGGCGTCCCACAGCTTGAAGCGCACCGCGCGCAGGCCGTCCCAGATGGAGAGCGTCGGGACCTGGTGGAAGATCGGGTTCTCGTCGTGGGCGCGCTGCAGGTTGTAGTTGGGGATCCGGGCGTTCAGGTGGTGGACGTGGTGCAGGCCGATGTTGCCCGAGAAGAACTGCAGGATCTTCGGCAGCTTCAGATAGGAGCTGCCGCGCAGCGCCGCGTCGGCGTAGCTCCACTCCCCGGCGCCCTCCCAGTAGGCGTCCTCGAACTGGTGCTGGACGTAGAACAGCCAGATGCCGGCGGCGCCGGCGAGCATGATCGTGGGCCCCTGCAGCAGCAGGTAGTCGCGCCAGCCCAGCAGCCAGCAGAGCGTCCCGACGAGCACCGCAAGCGCGATGTTCGTGCCGATCACGCTGCGGCGCATCCGCGGGCGCGCCGAGCGGGCCACCAGCCGCGGCCCGACGACCAGCGCGACGATCGGCCCGATCCCGAACATCACGAGCGGGTTGCGAAACAGGCGGTAGCCCAGCCGCTGCCGCCAGGGGAGCGCGAGGTACTCGCTCACGGTCAGCGTCCGGACGTCGCCGCCGCCGCGCCGATCGAGGTCTCCGGAGGTGGCGTGGTGGATCGCGTGGTCGTGGCGCCAGCGCAGGAACGGGGAGTAGACCAGCAGCCCGACGACGGTCCCGAGCCTGGCGTTGGCGCGCTTGGACGCCAGGAACGAGCCGTGCGAGCAGTCGTGGAACACGATGAACGTGCGCACGAGGAAGCCGGCGGCGGGGATCGCGATCACGAGCGCCAGCACGTCCGAGACGCGCAGCGCGAAGTACATCGCGACCAGCAGCGCCAGGTACGGCAGGACCGAAGTCGCGATGTCTCGCAGGCTGCGGCCGAGATGCGGCTTGGCGTACGGAGCGAGAGCCTCTCGCCAAGAGACGGCCCCCGAGCGAGACGTCCCGCTCGTAGGCGCACCGGTCGCCAGCGCGACCTTGCTCATCTGGCCCCCGACAGAATCTTTGTGGCTCATCGTCATCGTCCTGGCATGATGCCTCGCAGCAGTCGCTCGGGATCATAATCGCCGCTCCAGACATCTGGCATCACCCCGGATCGTCTTTGTCAGGCTCAGGCCGTCGCCGGGCGGGGCGCGTTGGACCCAGACCCCCCGACCCGCAGCCCGTCGAGGCCGCGGCCGCGCATCATCAGCGCGAGCCACACGGCCCCGACGACGAACAGCACGGCGCTCTCCAGCTGCGGGGCGGTGAGACCGATCAGGATCTCCTTGTTGCGCCGGATGAACTCGACGAGGAAGCGCTCCAAGCCGCTGAGGACGAGGTACAGGGCGAACACGACCCCCGGGCGGACGCGGTCGCGCAACTGCCACAGCAGGTACGCGACGAGCCCCATCGAGACGGTCTCGTAGATCGGGGTCGGCTGCACCGTGACCCCGGGGGGTGTCGGGACGGTGCCGTGCGGGTAGCCCATCGCCCACGGGAGGCTCGAGCGGATCCCGTAGTCCCCGTCGCCGGAGACCTGGCAGCCGATGCGCCCGAGCGCGTAGCCGAGTGCGACGGCGGTGGCGCACATGTCGAGCATCGTCAGTTCCAGCACGTCGCGCCAGCGCAGCCAGGCGAGGACGGCGATGGCGCCCCCGATCGCGCCGCCGTACCAGACGAGCCCAGAGCCGGAGAAGATGCTGCTGGCGAAGTGGCCCTTGACCTCGTTGTAGTTCTGGATCAAGAAGTAGCCCCGCGCCCCGACGACACCGCCGGCGAGCGCGGCGAAGACGATCTCATAGGCCCAGTCGACGGGACGCCCGAGCTCGCGCAGCCGGCGCGCGACGAGCATCCCGCACGCGAGGAAGGCGAGCGCGAACACCATCCCGAAGCTCTTGAGCGAGATCCCGAGGACGTGGAATTCGGGTTTCACGCCGGGGACTTTAAGGCCTGGGCCGGGGGCCGGAGCCGGTCGATCGATCGGTGCGCCCGAGTCGATCGGCTGGTCCGCTCTTTAGGGAGGCGCAAGCTCGTTCTGCGACAATCCGGTTATGGCTGCCGTAACCTCCAACCGCCACTCGTCGTTCGGCAAAGACACGGGCCTGCAGGCCCGGATGCTGCTGACGCTGTTCCTGCTGGGGCTCGTCTACGCGGTGCTGATCGGGGTGCTGATCGCGGTCGGAGCCGGCGGCGTGACGATCCTCGTGGTCGCGCTGGGGCTGCTGGCGCTGCAGCTGTTCACGTCGGACAAGATCGCGATGGGGACGATGGGCGTCAAGGAGGTCTCGCCCGGCGCAGGAGCCCGAGCTGCACGGGATCATCGAGCGGCTCTGCGTGCAGGCGGACCTGCCCAAGCCGCGGGTGTGCGTGATGGAGAACGCCGATGCCCAACGCCTTCGCGATGGGCCGCTCACAGAAGTCGGCGACGGTGTGCGCGACGCGTGGCATCCTGGAGCTGCTCGTCCCCGGCGGAGCTGGAAGGGGTGCTGGCGCACGAGCTCACCCACGTGGTCAACCGCGACGTGATGGTGATGACGCTGGCGAGCTTCTTCGCGACGGTGGCCTCGCTGATCGTCGCAGTTCGGCTTCTTCTTCGGCGGCGGCTTCGGCGGCGGGTACGGCCGCGGCGGCAACGAGGAAGGCGAGGAGGATCGTGTTCCTGGTGATCCTCGTCGCGACGGCCGTCTACGCGATCTCCTTCCTGCTGCTGCGCGCGCTCTCGCGCTACCGCGAGTTCGCCGCCGACCGCGGCTCGGCGGTCCTGACGGGGCGGCCCTCGGCGCTGGCCTCGGCGCTGCTGAAGATCAGCGGCACGATCGAACGGATCCCCAGCCGCGACCTGCGCAGCGCCGAAGGGATGAGCGCCTTCTTCATCGTCCCGGCCCGCGCGAAGAACTCGCTGATGAACCTGTTCGCCGACCACCCCCCGCTGGAGCAGCGCCTGGCGGCGCTGAGCGGCTGGAATCCCAGCTGCAGGGCACCGCGTAGCCTGTGGGCCTGCGCGACATGCTCACCGGCCGCCACCAGGTCAAGGGCCCGGCGCCGGACCGCCTGTTCGCGATCTCGACGGCCTACGTGACGCTCCAGACCGAGCACCAGATCGACCCGGCGGGAGCCGCGGCGATCGTGTTCCAGGCGCTTCAGACAAGCGAATTCGAGGCGACGATCCGGAAATGGAAGAAGTCGTCAAGGCCACCGGCGGGGAGACCGGCACGCAGGTGCGCGACCCAGGACGACAGCTACGGCTACCGCTGGATGGTACTGCGCAACCCCGCGGGGACGCCGAGCGTCGAAGACCTCGCGGTCGGGATCAACGCGGTCTCGAGCTCGATCGAGACGGCCGGCCACGGCGAGCGGCTGCTGTGCGCGGTGTTCGCCTTCGCCGACGAACAGCGACGCCCGATCTACTTCATCTACAACTACAAGCGCGGCTTCTGGTACCCGTTCGTGCCCGCCCGGGGCCGCTCGGCGCGGGCGGCGGGTGCCCAGCCGGGCGAGCGCTCGACCGAGCGCGAGCTGCAGCTGAAGGCCCAGATGGCCGCCGAACTGCCGATGGAGCCCGAGCTGGAGCGCTGGTTTCCGCTGTGGGGGATCCCGATTTAGGGCGTATCTCGGTAGGGACGTGCGGCTGGGGTGGTCGAGGGTCGAGCGAGGCACGGACGCAAGGGCGAAGCCTTGGTGGGCTCAAGTCGAGCCATCGCGCCAGTGTCCCGAGTCAGTAAGATGCTATCTTACATGTATGCGTACCACCATCTCCACGAAGGGCCAGATCGTTCTCCCCGCGGAGTTTCGTGCTGCGGATAGCATCAAGGCGGGAGAGGAGTTCGAGGTCGACCGAGTTGGCCCCGATGAATACCGGCTCACCCGGCTGACGCCGCCGCCGAACCGTGGCCTGGTCGAATGGCTGCGGTCGTGTCCGGATGACGGCTGGTTTGTAGAGATTGAATCGGAGTCCACCGACTCGCTTTAGCTGATCGCATGGCGCGCTATCTGGTTGACGCGAACGTCCTCTCGGAGGCGACCAAGCCCGCCCCTGACCAGCGCGTTGTCGATTGGCTTGGGCGCAATGAGCCCGCGCTCGCCGTCGACCCAGTGATCCTGGGTGAGATCCGTTTCGGCATCCTGCTGCTCCCACGTGGTCGCCGCCGAAGCCGGCTCGAGCGCTGGTTCGAGGACGGAATACAGAGGTTTCAGTGCATCCCATGGGAGGCATCGACGGGCCTGCGCTGGGCGGAGCTACTCGCGAGACTTCGCGCGGAAGGGCGCGCTATGCCGGTCAAGGACAGCTTTATCGCCGCGACCGCGCTGGCGCACGATCTGGCGGTTGCGACCCTTAACCGACGCGATTTCGATGCTGCCGGTGTGACAGTCGTCGATCCCGTGGTAGAGCCCGGCCACTGATCTTCGCTGTTACAGAACTCACCGCCACCCCGGCCAGCGCGTCGACCGCCGCCTCGCCCTCGCCATAGCGACGACGCAGATCCCGCACCCGCACGGAGCCGTTTCGGGACCTGGGCCCGCCACGAGCGCCGCGGTGTTCTCAGTCCGGGATCAACCCCTCGCCGGTGAACTCCCCGGCGGCCTCGGCGAGGCTGATGTCGGCGGGCGGCAGGATCAGGTCGGAGCCCTCCAGCTCGTCGTCGCCTACGGCTGTGCCGTTGGCGCGCACGAACTCAGCAGCTCTCGATAGGCCGCGTGGAAGCGATCCTCGTCGCCGCTGTCGCACGGCGGCCAGCACCGCGTTGTCGAGCTCGTTCAGACGTCCGTCGTGGGCGGGATCCAGGCGGTACTGGTCCTCGCTCGGAGATCCGAACGATCATGCCTGGCCGCCCTCGGCCGGCGCCTGCGCGTCACCGGCGCGGCGCCTGAGTCGGCGCGCCCGCCCGCAGCGGCTCGCCCGGCGCGGCGAGATCTGGGGCGAGCGGCGGCGGGTGGGCCTGGGGTGGGCGGGCCGTCGAGTTCCCCCTTCAGCTTCGCGAGATCGTCGTCGACGGCGCGGCTGGCTGGAGAGCTGCTTGAGCTGGCGGTCGATGTCGTCTTCGCCGGACCCCAGCGCCGTGATGTCGTCGAACGTCCCCGCGGCTTCCAGCTCGCCGACCGCGTCGGCGCGGGCCTGCATGTTTTCGGTCTTGTCCACCGCCCGCTGCATCGCGAGGCCCGACGTCGGCCATCTGCTCGCCGACGCCGGTCGCGGCCTCGGAGATCCGGACCTGGGCTTCGGCGGCCGAGTACTGCGCCTTGATGACCTCCTTCTTGGTGCGGAACGACTTCGATCTTGGCGCGCAGCTTCTGCTCGGAGTCGGTCAGCTTCTGCTGCTGGTCCTCCAGTTCGTGTGACCTGGCTGTCGAGCGACTGCAGCTCGGTCTGCACCACGTTCTTGCGCTCCAGCGCCGTGCGCGCCAGATCCTCCTGGCCGCCGCGACAGCGCCTGGCGGGCCTGGGTGTCGAGCTTGACGACCTGCTGCTGCATCGTGCTCTCCTGCATCTGCAGCCGCTTCTTCGCCGTCACCACGTCGGCGATCCCCTTCTTGACGTTCTGCAGCTGTTCGACCTGCTTCTGGTAGCTGTAGTCGAGCGTCTCCGCGGGGTCTTCGGCTTTGTCCAGCAGCTTCGAGACCTTCGCCTTCACGACGGTTGACATGCGCCCGGTCAAGCCGGCCATTGCATTCCTCCTGATTTCGCTCGTAGGCGCGGTGCGGCAACTGGAGCCTACCGCCGACGGGCCAAGCGTAGCCTGCGCGTGCCAGTCGATCTGAGAGCCCTCTGCGACCCGCGGGGCCCCGGTCGAGCATGCGGGCTCAGAGCCCCATGCGGGTGGCGGACCTTAGTAGCCGGTGTTCTGCTGGCCGCAGCGGGCGCCAGCGCGGACCCTGCTGGTTGGAGGGGTCATCGGCGGCGCTCGTGTCCAGGCGCAGGCCCGCGACCGTCATGTAGGCGTGTTCGGGGTTGGAGAACACCGTGACCCACGGCCGACGCCGTGGCCGCCCCAGTCCATGAATTCCGAGGAGTCCATCGGCGTGGTCAGCAGGTCGGCGCCGTGCAGCGCGAAGGAGACCGTGCCCGAGCAGTCGTAGCCGGGGAGATGAACGAGGCGTGGCCGCCGCCGTAGATGTAGGGCAGGCCGACCAGCTGGTTGCCCGCCCAGATGATCTCCTGAACGGTCGGCCGGCGCCGACATCGGCGCGGCGGCGAGGCCGTCGACGTAGCGCGCGGTGGTGCCCGGCACCAGCAGCTCGGGCTTGACGTCGGCCGCGAGCCCGACTGAGCTGCCGCCGGTAGCGCCGTTGGTCTGGCCGGCGGGGCCGGCGGCACGTAGGGGACGATCTGCGCCGGTGGCGGTCTCTTCGTAGACCGGGCCCGTGTAGAGGACGCTCGAGGTGCGCGCCGTCACCGGGCGCGGTATGGACCGGCGGAGCCTTCGTGGACGGTGTGTGGGCGTCGTCGTGCGAAGTCGGCGCGCCGCCGGTGGCGCGCCGGATCGAGGGCGGCGGTCGACATCGCCGGCGCCGCCACCGCCGGCAACCCGCTCCGCGCACCGCTGGCCAGAGCCGGGCGCGGCCGCCGCAGCCACGACCAGTCAAGCTGCATAGCGTCGCGCTAAGCGCTCGCACCCGCAAAACAACAACCTCTTTCGTCGGCCTGCGGGGTTAGCTGACGGGCTAGCGCTGAAAGAGCCTGCGCTTCTCACGGTTCCACCGTGGGATTCGCCCCAACAACTTGGGTCCCCCGTTCCTTGGCATCTGACCAAGGATTCGGCGTTCGGGGCGAGACCCTAGCAAAGTGCAATGACGGTTGCACGCCGCTGCACGCCTTTTGCCAGTTTTCCCCGCAAATGCCGCCGAAATCGGGGATCGCTCAAGTCCCGCGCATGCCCGCCCCCAGCTCCGGCGGCCGCCACCGCGCTGGCCTCATCGCGGCTCGCCCGCCGGGCAGACCCCACTGCGGTCCAGGGTCCGCTCGCCTCGGCGCGGCGGCCGCGGCGCTCCTGTGCGGCGGCGCTCGCGGGCTGCGGCAAGTCGCTGCCCGCCGAAGACCAGGGCCGGCGGCGCCGCCGTCACACGGTCGCCGGCATGGGAGCGATTGCGGTGAGCGGCCTGGCCACGCAGAACACGACGCAGGCTCGGCGGCGCCGACCCGGTCGCGGACGCCGCCGCGGTGGCGCTCGCGGTGTATCCGGGCCTCACGCCGGCCACGCGCCCGCAGGCGGTCGTGCTGGTCGACGATCGCGACTGGCCCGCGCGCTGGCCGCCGCCGCGCTCGCGAGCCACCGCTGGGCGCGCCGCTGCTCTACAGCGAAGGCGACACGCTGCCGACGGTCTCGCGCGCAAGCGCTGGCGACGATGCGGCCCACGCGGCTCGCCCCCGCTCGGCGGCGCCCAGGCGATCGAGCTCGGCACGGCCGCCGCCCCGGCCGGCTACCGCACGCGCTCGCTCGACCGGCGAACCGGCCGGCGGGGAACCGGCCGCGCTGGCGCGGGGATCGAGCGGCTGGTGGAACCGATCCACGGCGGGCCCGCCGCGGCAGGCGATCGTCGTCGGCGCCGCGGGCCCCCGCGCTGGCGATGCCCGCCGCCGGGCTGGCCGCGGAGACCGGGCGCCGATCCTGCTGGTCGGCGCCAACGGCGTCCCCGCCGCGACGCGGGCGGCGCTCGGCGCCTGCGGCGCCCCACGATCTACGCCATCGGCCCCCCCGCGGCGATCGGCCACGCGGTGCTCGCCGAGCTCGCGCGCCTTGGGCCCGACACGGCGGATCGACGCCGCGACGGTCGGCCAGAGCGGCGCCGGGGCGGTCGCCAACGCGATCGCCGTCGCCCGCTACAGCGACGGGCCGTTCGGGTGGGGCGTCGACGAACCGGGCCATGGGCTGGTGTTCGCCAACGCCTCCCGCCCGCTCGACGCGCCCGCGGCGGCGCCGCTGTCGGCCAGCGGGGACTACGGCCCGCTGCTGCTGCTGGAAAGCCCCGGTCCGGTGCCCACGACGCTGAAGACGTACCTGGGCGACATCAGCCCCGGCTACGACCCCGACAACCCCGAATACCCCGCGGTCAAGGGCGCCTACAATCGCGGCTGGCTGATCGGCGACGAACGGGCGCTCACGGCGACGACACAGGCCGAACTGGATACCCTGCTGGAGATTCATCCGCAGACACCATGAGCCAAGCCGAGGATCCCAATCGCCTGCAGCGGGCAGGCACGCACGAGGTGACCGTGGAGGACGTGCGCCAGTTGATGGGCGCCTCGACCCCGCACTTCGCGCTGCAGCTCCGCGAGCGGATCGCCGCCCTGATCGCGAACCTGCCCGCCGAGCACCCGGCGCGCGTGGAGGGCGAGCGCGAGATCGCGCGGCTGGAGCGCCTCGGGCTGATCGGGGAGACGCGGGGGGAGAGCGGCGAAAAAGACTGGAGCTTGCACGTTCTCCCCTCCGTGGCGCCGGTGCGCTTGCTTGACTAGGAGTCGTGCTCCAGCTGCATCGCCGCCCCCGACCGACCGACGACCCTCCGCGCTGCCCCTTCGACGCGTGCGACGGGGGGGGCTTCGTGATCGACGAGCAGACCAACACCGCCACCGACTGCGCCTGCCGGGCGCAGCGTGTGGCCGACGCCCGCGCCCACCGGCTGCGCGACCGGGTGCCGCGCCGCTACACCGATCTCTCCTGGGAGCGCCACCCGCTTCCCCAGCTCGCCCGGGATCCCGCGACCGCCGACGCGGTCCGGACCGTGAGGCGCTTCTGCACCGACATCCGCCGCAACCTCGCCGAGGGCCGGGGCCTGTGGCTGATGGGGCACACCGGCACCGGCAAGACGACGCTGGGCTACATGATCGCCGCGACCGCGACCGAGGGCCGCCACTCGGTGCTCAGCTTCAACGCGGTCGCGCTGCTCAATCGCATCCGCGCGACCTTCGACGCCGACAGCCGCGAGACGACCGAGGAGGTGATCAGGACGCTCACCGACGTCGAGCTGCTGCACGTCGAGGATCTGCGGGTGGTGCGCCCGACCGAGTGGGTGCTCGAGCAACTCTACCTGATCGTCAACGCCCGCTACGAGGAACGGCGCTCGATCGTGTTCACGTCCGACATCGACTCCGACGCCGACGGCCCGCTGCAGCCGGATCCCAGCGAGCTGGAGGCGCACATCGGCAGGCGGACGTTCTCGCGGCTGATCGAGATCTGCGGCGACCCCGTCGTGATCGCGGGCCGCGACAACCGTGTCGACCGCGACGTCCCCGGCGCCCGCGTGGCCGACGGCGAGCGGCCGCCGGTCGGCCTGCGCGACGTCGAGGAGCCGCTGCGCACCCTTCCCTAACGGGCGCTGCTGAGCACCCTCGCGTGGCGGGCCTCCAGGAAACGGGCGCGCAGCACTTTGAACAGCAGCGCGACGAGGGCGATATCGACGGCGAGCAGGCCGACGGTCAGCAGCCGCGGGGGGGTCGCGAACGCAGAGACCCCGAGGACCACCAGCGAGTCGAGGACGAGTACCGGCAGCACGGCGAGGAGCACGGTGTGGGAGCGATAGCCGCTGCGGTGCTCGCGCAGCGTGACCTCAATCGTGCCGATCGCGACGACGGCGAGGCCCACGAGCAACGTTGGCCCGCCGCTGGAGAGTCCGTGTCCGAGGCGTTTCATGCCGAGCACCGTGCCGACGGCCCCCGCCAGGATCAACAGCTCCGACAGGGGCAGGGGGTGCCACGGAGCGCGTGGATGCTCTCCGAAGGTCGGCGCGGTCGGTGACGAGCGCGACCTGCGGGTCGCGGAGGATCCGGTGGCCGGGCGTGCCGAAACACCCCGCGCCCGCACGTTGACTTTGTCGGAGGTCGGCCCCCCCGGGCGAATTTCGGAGGCCCGCCCTCCCTCCGACGGCCCGCTGTCGCGGTGCGCCTGCGAGGCGCCCTCTCGCTGCACCCCGCGACCGCCGCGGGGACGACGCTTGCGAGAGCGGGCGCGGGACATCGGTGGTTCGATCCTAGCGCCTATCTATGCTGAGAGGAGATGGTCGCGCTCTCCCCGCCCAGCTCCGAAACCGGCGTGGAGGCACGGCTGGATAGACGGGTCGCGCAGCTGGATGGCGATCAGTCGGTCGCGCGGCCGCAGGACGAGAGCGCGCGATGAGCACGTGGGAGCTGCTGGCCGAGCTGCCGGTCGCGATCGAGGGCTATGAGCTCCAGGCGCTGAGCGCGCTGGTCTCCAGCAGCTTCGAGCGCTCCAGCACGGTGATCCACCTGCACGGGGCCGGCGCGGAGGGGGTCGGCGAGGACGTGACCTACGACGGCATCGACCACGCGATCCTGCTGGCGGACTTCCAATCGAACGCCCGGCCCAAGCTGCCGCTGGCGGGCCGCTGGACGCTGGCGTCGTTTGCGGAGCACCTCGCGAAGCTTCCCCTGTTCCCCGAGCCGCCCCAACGGGATGTGTCGCAGCGCTACCGGACGTGGGCCTATGAGTCGGCGGCGCTGGACCTCGCGCTGCGCCAGGCCGGGACGACGCTGCACGCGGCGCTGGGCCGCGCGCCGGAGCCGGTGCGGTTCGTGGTGTCGCTGCGCCTCGGCGAGCCCCCGAGCCTCGATCCGCTGCGCCGGCGCCTGGAGCTGTACCCGGGGCTGCGCTTCAAGCTCGACCCGACGAGCTCCTGGGATGGCGACCTCGTGGCGGCGCTCGCGGCGACGGGGGCGGTGGAGTCGGTGGACTTCAAGGCGTACTACGTCGGCTCGATCGTCGACCAGCCGGCCGACCCGGCGCTGTACCGGCGGGTAGTGGAGGCGCTGCCGGAGGCGTGGATCGAGGACCCGGCGCTGACGGCGGAGACCGACGCGGTGCTCGCGGCGCATCGCGGGCGCTTCTCGTGGGACGCCCCGATCCACTCGGTCGCGGACATCGAGGCGCTGCGCTACCCGCCGCGGATGGTCAACATCAAGCCGTCGCGCCTCGGCGGCGTGCGCAACCTGCTCGATGCCTTCGACTACTGCGCGGCGCATGGGATCGGCAACTACGGCGGGGGCCAGTTCGAGCTGGGGGTCGGCCGCGGCCAGATCCAGTACCTGGCGTCGCTGTTTCACGGCGACGCCCCCAACGACGTGGCGCCGACGGGCTTCAACCTGCCGGACCCCCCGGCGGGCCTGCCCAGCAGCCCGCTGGCCCCGACGCCGGCGCCGCTGGGATTTCGCTGGCAAGCCTGAGCGATCCCGGTCGCGCTTGACCTCCGCGGCGCCCAAGGCCTGCGACTGGGGGGACCGCAAGCGCTCGACCACCGGGGCGCAGTCTGCCCAGACGACGCAACTTCCGTCCCGCCGTTCGGTTGCGAACCCCAACAGCCGTTAAGGTCCGGGCTCGCCGCCCGGCATCCGCTCATGGAAAGCACAGACTTCCACAAGCGCTCCAGGTTCACGGCCGCGGCAGCCGCGCTGGCGCTGTTGCTGGCGCTATCGCTCGCGCGGCCGGCCGGGGCGCCCGCAACCTCGACGGTCTCCGGCGGGACCGAATCGGCGGGTGGTTCGGGCGCGGCGGGACATACGACGGGCGGCGCCACGGCGAACGGCCACACGACCGACCCGACCGGCGGGAGGTCGACCGGCGGATCCAAGCCGGCCGCCGCGCATAAACGGGCGGCGCCGCAGCCGGCGGTGAAGATCGTGGGCGCGCAGTGCGTGCCGTCGACGAACTGCTCGACCAAACCGCACGAGGTCTCGACGCACGGGACGCTGCTGCTGGGAGGCCAGGGGCTGAAGAGCGGGCAGGCGGTGGCGTTCCCGCGGGTGCGCGGCGCGCACATCGCGCGGGATTCGCCGAGCGCGCACCTGCACAACTCCAAGCTCGGGCTGGTGGTGACGATCCCGGCGAGCGCGCACTCGGGGGACATCGCGGTGATGCTCTCAGGTGGAAAGAGCTCGAACCGGTTTGGCCCGATCCAGGTCGTCACCTACAGGCTGCACCCGCCGGCGCCGAAGATCGCCCCGCCAATCGCTCCGGCGCCCGCGAGCAGCGTGGCGACGACGGCGAGCGGGACGGCGTTCGCGGGGCAGGGCATGTGGATCTGGTACATGAGCGCCTCCGACCACGGCAGCGTGGCCTCGATCGCGGCGCAGGCGCACGCGGCGGGCGTGACGACGCTGTTCGTCAAGAGCTCGGACGGGTCGACCAACTACTGGAGCCAGTTCAGCCCGCAGTTGGTCGCGGAACTACACGCGAACGGTCTGAAAGTGTGCGCGTGGCAGTACGTCTACGGGACCGAACCGATCGGCGAGGCCGACCTCGGGGCGCAGGCGGCGGCGGACGGGGCCGAATGCCTGGTGATCGACGCGGAGTCCCAGTACGAAGGGCACTATGCGGCGGCGCAGCGATACATCGAAACGCTGCGCGCGAAGATCGGGCCGAGCTACCCGCTGGGGCTGGCGTCGTTCCCGTACGTCAACTACCACCCGTCGTTCCCGTACTCGGTCTTCCTGGGGCCCAACGGGGCGCAATTCAACGCGCCGCAGATGTATTGGCACGACATCGGGACGAGCGTGGCGCAGGTGTTCGTGAACACGTTCGAACAGAACCTCATCTACGGGCGCCCGATCCTGCCGCTGGGGCAGACCTACGGCGGGGTGAGCTCAACCGAACTGGTCGCGTTCCGCTCGCTGGCGAGCGCGTACGGCGCGGCGGGCGATTCGTTCTGGGACTGGCAGGAAACCTCGGCCGCGAGCTGGACCTCGCTGGCGGCGCCGCTGAACACGACGCTGACGGTCCCCCAGCCGGAGCTGACGTCGCCGCTGCTGCGCGAAGGCGCCAAGAGCGACCAGGTGCTGTGGCTGCAGGAGCACCTCGCGAGCGCCGCCACGGGCCAGCCGACGACGGGCGTCTTCGAAGCGACGACGAAGGCGAACCTCGAGCAGTTCCAGACCGCCCACGGGATCCCGGCGACCGGCGAAACCGACCCCGACACGTGGGCCGCGCTGCTGGCATTGCCGCCGGTCGCGGTCAACTGGACCGGCGGGGGCCCACAGACCTGATCGACGATCGGCCGGCCTCACGGGCCGGCCCTTGAAAGACGTTGTGACGCTCGGATGCTCGCAACCGGCGGGCCCGCACGTATGACGCTCGGGGGTCCTAGACGCGCTGAATGAGCGTGCCGGTCCCGAGCCCGCCGCCGCAGCACATCGTGACGAAGCCGACCTCCTTATCGGAGCGCTCGAGCTCGTGCAGCAGCGTCGTGATCAACCGCGCCCCGGTCGAGCCGAGCGGGTGGCCGAGGGCCATCGCGCCGCCGTTGACGTTGACGCGGTCCATGTCGGGGTTGTGCTCGCGCCGCCACGCCGCCACGACGGGGGCGAAGGCCTCGTTGATCTCGAACAGGTCGATGTCGTCGATCTTCATTCCGTTGCGCTGGAGGATCTTCGCCGTCGCGGGGATCGGGCCCTCGAGCATTTTCACGGGGTCGCAGCCCACGGTCGTCTGGTCGACGATCCGCGCGCGCGCCGTCAGTCCCAGCGCGCTGGCCTTCTCGGCCGCCATCAGCAGCACCGCGGCCGCGCCGTCTGAGATCTGCGACGCGTTGCCCGCCGTGATCTTGCCGTCGGGCTTGAACGCCGGCTTGAGCTTGGAGAGCGCCTCCAGACTGGTATCGGGCCGGATCCCCTGGTCGGTCACGAAGGTGTCGCCGTTGACCGCCATCGGCACGATCTCGCGCTCGAAGCGGCCCTCCTCGGTCGCCTGGTGGGCGAGGCGGTGCGAGCGCACCGCCAGCTCGTCGAGCTCCGAGCGCGAGATCTCCCACTGGTCGGCGATCATCTCCGCCCCGAGGCCCTGGCCGACGATGTTGTGCTTCGCCATCAGCTCCGGCGTGAACGCGAAGCCGAAGTCCTCCTGGGTCTTCATCCCCGCCGCGAACGGCAGATGGCCCATGTGCTCGACGCCCGAGCCGATCATCGCGTCGTGGACCCCCGCGGCGATCAGGGCGGCGGAGAAGTTGACGGCCTGCTGCGCCGAGCCGCACTGGCGATCCACGGTGGTGCCGGGCGTCTCGATCGGCAGGCCCTCCTGCAGCCACGCGTTGCGCGCGATGTTGAAGCCCTGCTCGCCGAACTGCTGCACGCAGCCCGCGATCACGTCCTCGACCTCCGCGGCGTCGATCCCGGCGCGCGCGATCACCTCGCTGTAGCAGCGGCCGAGCAGCGCGTTGGGGTGGGTGTCCCTGTAGTAGCCCTTCTCGACGTGCCCACGCCCGATGGGGGTGCGCACCGCCTCGACGATCACGACCTCGCGGCCCTCTGGTTTCCTCATGGCGATTCCTCCATCTGTTTTGCGCGGGTTGGTGGAGAGGGCGGAGCTCCCAGCGGGCGCCCCGCGCCGTCACCGCTTACTGTACCGCGTGACACCCCTAGATTGACTGGTCAGTCAACCAAATTCTTGGATCCCGCGACCGGGGTCGCGCCTAGATTCCACAACGAGCACCACCACCACCACCGGAAAGGACATCCATGAACGAGCGTCTCGCGATCGTCGGCTCGGGGGCCATCGCCTGCGGCCTCGCGGCCACCGCGGCCCACCACGGGCCCGTGCTGCTGCTCGCGCGCTCGGAGACCTCCGCCGACCGCGCGCGGACGAGCGTCGACATCAGCCTTGCCCGGCTCGCCGCCGAAGTCGACCCCGAGCACGTCACGATCGCGATCGACCCCCGGGAGCTCGCGCCGGCGACGTTCGTCGTCGAGGCGGTCGTCGAGGACCACGACGTCAAGGCCCGGCTGCTGGGCGAGCTGGACGCGATCGTCGGGCCCGACGCGATCCTCGCGAGCACCACCTCCTCGCTCTCGGTCCAGCGCCTCGCCGCCGCCAGCGGGCGACCCGAGCGGTTCGTCGGGCTGCACGTCTTCAACCCCGTCGACCAGGATGAAGCTCGTCGAGCTGATCTTCCCGGGCGGGCGGGCGCCGAGGGGGGGGGGGGGCACCGATACCCGCCGCCGCGCGCTCGCGCTGTGCGAGACCTTCGAGAAGACCCCCGTCGAGGTCCCCGACGTCCCGGGGTTCGTCGTCAACCGCCTGCTGTTCCCCTACCTGTTCTCAGCGGTCGCGCTGCTGGAAGAGACCGCGATGGACCCCGCGGCGATCGACACCTGCATGAAGCTCGGAGCCGGCCACCCGATGGGCCCGCTGGCGCTGCTGGACCTCGTGGGGCTCGACGTCGCGCAGGCGATCGGCCAGGCGATCGGCCAGGCCGTTCCGGCGCGCATCGAGGCGCTGGTCGCCGAAGGCGCCCTGGGGCGCAAGAGCGGGCGCGGATTTCACACATACTGAGCAGACTTTTAGGTATGCTTGATCGTAGGTGGCATACTTGCAGGTGCGACACAGATCGCACCGCACACTCGCCTCCTCCCAGTACACACGCTCCGGCCCGCTCCCCCCGCGGGCCGGACGTGTATCGGGGGGTCGCACACGCTCCGGCCCGCTCCCCCCGCGGGCCGGACGTGTCTCTGTGGTGCTCCACGGGGTCTGAGCCGGCCGATCTCGGATCGGCGGTCATCCCCATCCACCGTCTGCGGGCCCGTCCCGATCCACGCTTGTGGGGCCGGCGGCGACCCTACGAGCCCGGCGACTCCTCGCGCGAGGGCACGGGGCGGCGCTCGCGGATGCGGACGGCCTCGATGCGGTTGTCGCGCACCGACTCCACCCGGATCGAGAAGGGCCCCGCGGCGACGACGTCCCCGCGACGGGGCAGGCGCCCGAGCTCGGCGAACACGAAGCCCCCGACGGAGTTGTAGGCGTCGCTGTCGACCGGCAGGTCCACCCCATGGTCGGCGAGATCGGTGACGGCGACGTGGCCGCGCACGTACCACTCCCCCCCGGCAGCCTGCGGACCTCGCCGGCGGCGGGGTCGGTCTCGTCGGCGATCTCGCCGACGACCTCCTCGATGATGTCCTCGACCGTCACGATCCCGGCGACGCGACCGTACTCGTCGACCACGACCGCCAGCGAGGTGCGCCGGCGCTGCAGATCGGCGAGCAGGTCGTCCAGCGGCTTGGTCTCGGGGACGATCGGGGCGTCGTGGACCACCGGCTCCATCGAGGCGTGGGGCCCGTCGTCCATCAGCCGGCGGGCGAGCGCGCTGGCGTGGACCAGCCCGAGCACCCGATCGCGGTCGTCCTCTTCGGTGACGACGAGTCGGGTGTGGCCCGAGGAGATGCACAGCTTCAGCGCAGTCTCGACGTCCTTTGCGATGTCGATCGTGATGACCGCCGGAATCGGGGTCATCACCTGGCGCGCCTCCTGCTCGTGCAGGTGGAACACCCCTCTCAGCATCCCCGCCTCCCCGGGGTCGAGCTGGCCGCCGGCGTGGGACTCGGCGATCAGGCGCTTGAGCTCGTCGGGGGAGCCCCCGCCGGGCTCCTGGCCCATGTCGACCCCGAGCATCCGCAGGATCGACGCCGAGACCGCCGTCGTCCACACGATGATCGGGCGAAACAGCACGCTGAAGCCCTGCAGCGGCCGCGCGATCCGCCGGGCCACGCTCTCGGCGCGGTTGATCGCGTAGAACTTCGGCACCATCTCCCCGGCGATCAGCTGCACGAAGATCACGATCGCGTAGGCCGCCACCACCGCGATCACGACCGCCACTCCATGCGACAGCCCGCCCCCGAAGGCGTCCTCGATCGCGTGGGCCAGCGTCGGCGTCGCCAGCGCCCCGATCCCGATCGAGGTCATCGTCACCCCGATCTGGACGGCGGATATGTACTCGTTGATGCGCTCCAGCTGGGTCAGCGCCAGCCCGGCCCCGCGCAGGCCTTCGTCGCGCATCGTCTCCAGGCGCGCGCTGCGCGAGCGCACGAGGGCGTACTCGGCGATCACGAAGAACGCGTTGACCGCGACCAGCAGGGCCGCCAGGATCAGCTTCAGCCCGATCACACCAGCCGGTCGATTTGCTGTGCCAGCGCGAAGTCGGCCTCGGTGAGGCCGCCCGCGGAGTGCGTGCTGAGCTCCAGGCGCACCCTGTTCCAGCCGTGCACCAGGATGTCCGGGTGGTGGTTGGCCGCCTCAGCCACCTCGGCCACGCGGTTGACGAACGTGATCGCCGCGGGGAAATCCGCGAGCTTGCGCTCGCGCACGATCGCCTCCCCGTCGCGGATCCACTCGCTCCCGGCGAGGCGCCGTGCGATCTCGTGATCGTCGAGCAGCGTCATCGCGTCAGACGATACCGGCGGCCGTCGACTGCGCGGCGGCGAGCGCCCCGACGACGGCGACCGCGGACAGCACCAGACAGGCGCCCAGCCCGAGTGCGAGCGAGTGGCGGCGGCCTTCGGCGGCCCGAAACGCCAGGCCCGCCAGCGCGCCGCCGATCAGCCCGCCGATATGGGCCCCCACGGAGATGTCGGGGACCGCGAAGCTGAGTACGAGGTTGAAGACGATCAGCATTCCGATCCCGGACCGCATCACGCTGTGGCCCCGCGCGCGCAGCTCGACGGCGGCGGCGCCCATCAGGCCGAAGACCGCCCCCGACGCTCCCAGGCTGGGCGCGGGGGTCGCGACCAGCGCGCCGCAGGACCCGGCCAGCAGCGAGGTGAAGTAGATCGCGGCGAACCGCACCGAGCCGATCGTGGGCTCGAGCATCATCCCCAGCAGGTAGAGCAGGTACATGTTGAAGCCGATGTGCAGCAGGTTGACGTGCAGGAAGGCGCTGGTCACCAGGCGCTGGTACTGGCCCGCCGCGACCCCGGCCCGGTAGATGACGCCTTCTTCGATCACGCGGCCCCCGATCCCGGAGCCCTCCAGCGTGAACTGGCCCTGCTCGGTCAGGAACGCGATCACGTTCAGCGCGATCAGCGTGTAGGTCACACGCGGAACGCTCGCCATGTCGCGCATCCTCACCACCTTGGTGCGCTGGCTGGCGCACTCCGGGCAGCGCATCCCAACGTGGGTGGTGGTCATGCAGTCGGGGCAGATCGGCCGGCCGCACGACGAGCAGGAGACCGCGGTCTCGCGCGAGGGATGGCGGTAGCAGGTGGCCATGGGCGACAGGACGCTACCAGCAGCGTCTCCGGCCGAAGACCGGACGGAGCACCGCAGGCCCGAACCGCCGTGGCCGCGGCCTCCCGGCTGCCGGCCGGCAGCCCGGGTCACTCTGGACGGCGGTCAGACCCTGGCAACGATCACCGGGGTGCGCGTCGGTTTGAGGCTGCCCCCGAGCGGCTCGTCCGTGACCAGCACTTTGTCGGCTCCCCGCAGGCTGGGCACCCCGACCAGGCCGCTGCCGGTGCGCGTCACCGAGAACAGGACGTCGGTCGGTTCGGGCGCGAGGGTGCCGCGCTCGAGCCACATCTCGTAGATGCGCCCCGGCGGCGGGGCCGGCATCCCCACCACGACGAGCTCCAGGTGCGAGCCGACCTTGCGCAGCGCCGCCGAGGCGTGATGGCCGGGAGCGACGACGATCGCGGGGATCACCTCGGTCGAGGCGCTCGATCCGGTGTTGATGACGAGCGCCCCGATCACCAGTCCCACACCCAGGGCGAGGGCGGTCGCGAGCACTACGACCAGCCGCAACCACCGACCGGTCCGCCTCGGGGCCAAGCTGTCGGCGGCCCTGTGGCGGGCCCGCTGGCCGGCGGCCCGCAGCGGCTCGGCCTCGGCGTGCACCGGAGCCATGATCCGGGTCCGCAGATCGCCCGCGGGGCTGGTCGGCGACACCGCGACCGCGAGCGAGTCGACGGCGACCTGCAGCTGGGCCACGTCGGCGCGGCAGCGCGGGCACTCGGCGAGGTGCGCGCGGTAGGACCGCGCCTCGGGATCGTCCAGCGCTCCGAGCACATAGGCCGCGGCGTCCACGGCGCGCTCGCAGTCGAGCTCGTGTCCGGCCCGACTCACGAGGCCATCTCCTCGGAGCGAAGTTGCGAGCGCATCTTCTGCAGACCTAGACGCATGCGCCCCTTGATAGTTCCCACCGGAGCATCGAGCATCGCGGCGATCTCCAGATGCGTGAATCCGCCATAGTAGGCGAGCTCGATCACTCGGCTCTGCTCTGGAGGCAGCTCCCCCAGGACAGCGCGGATCTCACGCGCCTCGTCGCGACGACCGACCTCCTGCTCGGTGCGCTCGGGGGCCTCCAGCTGTTCCTCGATGCCCTCGTCGCTGACCCTGACGCGGTCCTGGACGACGCCGCGGCGCAGCGCGTCGATGGCGCGGTGGTGGACGATCCCGAGCACCCATGCGCGCACGCTGCCGCGCCTGCTGTCGTAGTGGGCGCCGCTGCGCCACAGCGACAGGAAGGCCTCCTGGACGACGTCCTCGGCGATCCCCCGGTTGCCGCACATCCTCAACGCCAGCGAGAACGCGGCGGAGGCGTGACGCTCATAGACGACCGCGAAGGCGGCCGCGTCGTTCTCGCCCACCAGCTCCATCAGCTCCTCGTCGGCGAGCCGCAGCAGGATCGCCGAAGCGTCTTCCGCGGAGCGTCTGTAGTGGGCCATGTCGGACATGCGAGTCATCTCGAAGATGGATACGGCAGAGCCAGGGCCGTAGATCAGGGGAATCGACGGCTGTTCTCCGGAAGTAAACCATCCGCTCCGGCGGATGCACCGACTAACGGAACAGTTCTGTGCTTATCCAGTGGTCCTCCTAGTAGGACTTCGGTAGGTTGTTATGGCGGCAGTCTGCGCTGGCAGACCGGGCAGTGGTCGTGCCAGCATGCCAGCGCGGTCTGCAGGTCGCGTTGGGCTTGGTAGAGGCTGATCAGGCTGCCGCCAGCTGAGGGCGGACGGCGTCGGGGTCGCCGCGGGCGAGCCGGCAGCAGGTGAGGAACGCGTGCGCGACGGTGACGCAGGTGAGGTGGTGGTGCAAGCCGCAGAACGTTCGGCCCTCGTAGTGGTCGAGGCCGAGGCATTGCTTGAGCTCGCGGTAGTCGTGCTCGACGCGCCAGCGCAGCTTCGCCAGGCGGACCAGCGTCACGATCGGCGTGTCGGCGGGAAGGTTAGAGAGCCAGTACTTGGCCGGCTCGTCCTTCTCGGCGGGCCACTCCGCCAGCAGCCACCGCTCGGGCAGTATCCCGTCATCGTCGCATTGAGCGTCGTTGGCAGGGCGAACGCGTAGTGCGATGAACTGGCTTGAGAGCGGGCCACGGTCACCCTCGCGCCAGCCGACTCCTCGGATCTGCTCACGGCCGGCGGCCAGTACCAGGTCGCGAAGGCTGACGGGCTTCTCGGGGTAGCGTGGGCGCGGCGGACGACCGCGACCCTGATAATCAGGCGTAACGGGAACCGCGTCGCCCTGCTGGGCGGAGGTCACGCCCTTGACCTGCACCACGTACTCGAGTTCGCGCTCCTCCAGCCCGACCCGGAACGCGGTGGTGTCTCCATAGCCGCCGTCGGCCTGCACAACCCGTCGCTTGAGCCCCCACTCCAACAGCTGATCGATGATCTCCAACGCGAGCTGCCACTTCGGGACATGCCGCACCTCCTCAGGGACCCGCGCCCGGCGACGTCGCTGCGCATCCTCATCCCACGATTTCGGCAAGAACAGCCGCCACCCCAGCGGGCATGACGCCTGATCGCAAGCGGCGTTGACGGACACCAGCACTTGACAGTTCGCGGTCTTGCCCAACGCTCCGCAGTACTGATGCGCCACCCCGGGCGAGAACCGCCCATCCTTCGGCAGCCCCGTGTCATCCACGATCCACCCCTCGGGCTCGATCTCTGCCGCCATCCGCCGCGCCAGCCGCCGCCGGACGGGCTCATCTTCCCACGGCGAGTCGGTGATGAATTGCTGCAACCCCTCCTCGTCACCATCAGGCAGCCTGGCCGCCATCGGCTGGATCGACTTGCGCCGCCCCTCCAACAACAGCCCACGCACATACTGCTCACCCTTCGCACGCTGATCGCACCGCATCAACGGCCGGTACATCTCCGCTGCGAACTCGACCAAAGCCGCCCGCTGCGCCTCCAGATCAGCCGCCCTGACCCCATACTCCCGCGTCCGCAAGCTCGCCATACCACACAAGTTCCCTGCACCCGCACGAACTCCTGCAAGTACCTACCGAAGTCCTACTAGTCGTCGGCGCCGGGACCGCCAGGCGATCCGCCGGCGGGCGCGGGTCGCCCGCGACGGCGGGTGCGCAGCACCACCAGCGCGAGGCCCGCGGCGCTCCCCACCATCAACGCGGCGGCCGGCCGCACCCAGTTGCGCGGGTCGCGCATCGCCGAGAGCTCCCACGCCTCCAGCTCCCCGGCCGCGAGCTCGGTGAGGCTGGTGAGCGTCTCCTCCAGCCGCAGCGCGAGGTCGTCGGGGGGCTCGACGGGCACCAGCGCCCGTCGCAGCAGGCCCTCCAGGCCGGGGGCCGACTCGGTCATCGCCCCCCCTCGGTCGTCCCAGCTTCAGTCATCGCCCGCCCCTCGATCGCGGCCGTCCTCGTCCTGTGCGGGCGCCGCGACGAGCCCCTCGAGCTGTTTTACGGCGCGGTGGATCAGAACCTTGGTGGCGCCATCCGAGCGTCCCAGCGCACGGGCGATCTCGCGGTTGTCCATCCCCAGAGCAAAGCGCATGACCAGCGCCTCGCGGCGATCGTCGGGCAGCCTGCGAACCCCGTCCAGCACGCGGCTCAGTTCGTCGCGGTCCTCCACCAGGTCCTCGGTCGTGTGGGGCGCCGTCAGCACCGTGGTGTCGTCGATCGGCGAGGCCGGCCGGCGGGAGCGGTCGCGGTAGAGGTTCGCGGCAAGGTTGTGCGCGATCCGAATCAGCCACGGTCGCAGCGGGCGCCCCCGCGACTCGCGCTGTGCGCGCTCGAAGTGGCGGTAGGCCTGGAGGAAGGTCTGCTCGGTGAGATCCTCGGCGTCGTGATGATTGCCCACGCGATAGTACGCGTAGCTGTACACGTCGCGCAGGTGGGTGCGGTAGAGCTCCGCGAACTCCTCGTCGAGCTGGGCCTTGGGCTTGTGGGTTATCTGCTCGGCCACACATCGCACACTACCTTCGAGCCGCGGCTAGGCGGCACGGGCCTCCCCGGGCGCACGCGGAACGTGCGCGGGGACGGCGACACGCGCGGCGACCGACACGCGCGCCGGTGCGGGCACACGTGCGGGGACGGGTTCCCGGCGTGGGGAGGACGCACCGCCGAGCCATTCCCACTGCAGGCCGATGCAGGCCCAGATGCGCTCGGTGACGGCGGCGGCAAGCGCCGGCGACGGGCGCTGAACCGTGGGGAAGCCCAGCGGGGCCCCACAGCGGATGCGCACCCTGCGGGGACGCACCCGCCAGCCGCGCCGGACGTCCTCGGTGCCGATCACCGCGACCGGCACGACCCGCACCCCGGCTTCCAGCGCCAGGCGCCCGACACCCCGCCGGGGAGCGCCGAGGGGACCGCAGCGCACCCGGGTGCCCTCGGGGAAGATCACCACGCAATCCCCGCGCCGCAGGATCGCGCGGGCCGTCGCCATCGCGTCCTCGTCGCCGGCGTCGCGGTCGACCGGAAAGGCGCCCAGGGCGTTGAGCAGGCGAGCCTGCAGAGGTCTCGAGAAGAGCTCGCGCTTGGCCACGTAGTACACCGGACGGCGCACCAGTGCCCCGATCACGAAGGGGTCCAGGAAGCTGCGGTGGTTGGCGGCCAGCAGCAGCGGACCGGAGCGCGGCAGGTGCTCGGAGCCGATGCGCTCCAGGCGGAGCCAGACCAGGAAGAACGGCAGCAGCACGATCCGGACGGCCCAGTAGAGAACGGGGTTCACGCCGCGCGTCAGCGCGCGCCCGCGAAACCGCTCCAGATCGCTGTCCACAAGCTGGATACCCGCGAGCCCGGACGCCGTTACAGTGCAGGCGATGCCGATCGACCGTGGCAAGACGATTCGCGGGGCGATCGCCGGCGCGCTGGCGGCCGGCGTGTGGGCGGCGCAGATGCCGCTGGACAAGCGGGCCTTCGGCACGGACTTCGACGACGTGCAGCTGCTCGGCAAGGCGATCACCCGCGGGCGCGCCTGGCCGCTGGCGGGCTGGGCCCTGCACCTGAACAACGGCGCGCTGTTCGGGGCGGTCTACGCCAACGTCGCCCCGCACACCCCGCTGCCCTCGTGGGCGCGCGGGCCGGCCGCGGCGATCACCGAGAACTTCGCCGCGTGGCCGCTGGTGGCGCTGGCCGAGCGGCTGCACCCGGCTCGCGAGGAGCTGCCGGCGGCGTTCGCGGACCCGCGCGCGCTGGCCCAGTCGACCTGGCGGCATCTGCTGTTCGGCGTGCTGCTCGGCGAGCTCGAGCGGCGCCTGAACGCCCGCGACCCCGTCGAGGTCCCGGACTACGCCAAGCTCGTCTCGTCAAACGGCCACGGCCGCGTCGAGCACCTCGCCACCGCCGGCTGACTTCAGGGCCCACGGCGAGACGACCACACCATGCAACGATCGTCCCACCGCCACCTGCACGCCGCGGCCGCCGTCGCGGTGCTCGCGGCGATCGGCCTGCTGGCGATGTCGGCGGGCGCGAGCTCCGCCGGAGCGCTATCGCTGACGTGGGGCAGCGTGAGCGGCAGGGGCCCGGTCGACCTCACGTCCACGAGCACAGAGGCGACGCTCGAACTGTCGATGGGCGGGACGGCGGCCTCGAGCGTCCACTGCTCCGGAGTTTCGAGCACGGGTGTGATTGGGACACCGCAGGCGGCCCTGCTGTCGTTCACGTTCACGGGCTGCTCGGCATCCGAGCTCGACGGGCCGACCCCATGTCAGACCCCTGGTGCGAGCCTCGGGGAAATCGTCACCGGGAACGTCGAAGCGACGCTCGTCTACACCGACAAAGCGACTCGCGAGGTGGGCGTTCTGATCAACCCGGGCGGCGCGTCGTTCGCGTCATATGAATGCGCTGGGGCGCTCGTGCAGACACGGGGCTCGGTGATCGGGGCGCTGACGCCTGTCAACGAGCAGACCAGCGCCTTCAAGCTCAGGTTCAGCCAGACGCTGGGGGTGCAGCAGCCGATCAAATACGAAAAGGAAGATGGCGAACAGGGCAGGGCCGTTCTGGAAGGCGCGGTGAACGGAGGGTCCTTCCATCAGCTGGGCATCGGGTTGATCGACAGCGTCACCTCCGCAGAAGCCGGCGAAGTCAGAGCCTGCTCGGCGACGCCGGGGGGCAGCCTTCCCCTGCACATCAGCGGGCGCTGGATCGCCCAGTGTGAAGGCAATATGCTCCAGCTCACGAGCGTCAACTGGTCCGGGGCTCAGACCACCGACCTGGTTCCGTGGGGCCTGAACGAAGAGAACGTCTCTGGCATCGTGAAACAGATCGTCGCGGCGGGCTTCAACTCGGTGCGCCTGCCGTGGTCAAACCAGATGGTCGAGGACCCACAGCCGATCCCCGACGCGTCCGCGATCGAGGCGAAGAACCCGCAGTTTGAGGTCGATGGACAGCTTCCCACCCCCCTTCAGGTCTTTGATGACGTTGTCAAGGAATTGACTGACGCGGGCCTGCTCGTCATCCTCGACGATCATTCAACCGACGCGATGGAACCCGAATCGGCGGCGGGAGGCCTGAAGAACAAGAGCGATGGCGGTTGCACATGCGATTCCGAGGACGGCAACGGCCTGTGGTGGGCGGGCTACGGGTCGCAGTACTTCAGCACGACGACCAGACCCACGGTCGCAGGGGAGTCTGAGACGATCGATTCTGCGAACACCAGCGAAGGAACGCAGCACTGGATCTCCGATTGGGAAACGGTGATCGGTGGACTGGAACCCGCCGTCCGGGAACACGTCGTCGGCGCCGATCTTCGCAATGAGCCGCGAGACGTCTGTGTGAACAAGGAAAAAGAGCTGCTCGTCAACGGCGAGTACCGCGAAAAAAACCCCGAAGAAAGCTTTTCCAACTGCCAGCACACGCCCTATTCGAGCACACGGGGTCTGACGTGGACGAACACGGCGAGCGGATTCAACTGGTCGGCGGCGGCGGCAAGGGCCGGCCGTGCGCTGCACAGGCTCGATCCGAGCCTGCTGATCATGGTGGAGGGACCCGATAACAGCACCAACTTCACCGAAGTGACCGGCAGCATCTCCAGCAGCGGCCTCTCGACGCCCCTCATCGAAGCGCTGCAAGGCCGTGTCGTCTACTCTCCCCACGACTACTCGTGGGACGCGAGCAACTACGGCTCCACCGCCTCCTGCCCCAAGACGATAAAACCGGAAAACAAATCCCAGCTCGACTGTCTGCTGGGCAACAATTGGGGATACCTGATCACAGAAGAAAAGCCGTATACGGCGCCGGTCTGGGTCGGGGAGTTCGGCACCGACGTCGCAAACCCCAAACTGGGCGAGACGGGCACCTGGTTCGCCAACTTCATCGAATACCTCAAGAGCAACGGCATGAGCTGGTCGTACTGGCAGTTGTTTCAGCCGGCCGATGACTTCAGCGTTCTTTCTCCCAATGGGCTCGCCAATGGACTGGCGCCCCATGGCTGCCTGCTCCTGGAAAAGCTCAATGAAATCGGGCTGACGACCACGTGCATGACGCTGTAGGCCCGATCGACGTCGGCCGGGCGAGCCTGAGCGCGTCTCCTCGGCTCAAGCAACGGCTCGGTGAGCCGCGGCGCTCGCTGCAGCTCTGGCGGTACCATCCCAAAGGCGTCCGTGCCGACGTAGCTCAACTGGTAGCAGCGCTCGCCTTGTAAGCGAGAGGTTGGGAGTTCGAGTCTCCCCGTCGGCTCTCCTGGAAATTTGGCGGGGACGTCACCGCGATCCGGCGCGCTCCGCGATCCGGCGCGCTCGCCAAACTCAGTGCTCACGGCTTGGCGAGGTCACCAACCCCGGCGGGTATCAGCGTGCGTCGGCTACTGCCACTGCTCACGCGGTCGTGCGTCCACCGCGGGCCGGCGCGGATCGACGGGCGCGGCGCGCGCGTCGATCTGGCCCAGCGGGCCCTCCCTGTGTCGGTTGTGTTCCTGCTGCATGATCCAGAGTCGGATCTTGCGCTCAACCGGTCGCGCGTGTCCATGCATCGCTCTAGCACTCCTCTGTCGGCGGCTGCGGCTGCGGGCTCATGACCGTCATATTCGCCGGCATCCGCGACGTGCGCACTGGACAGCGGTCCCAAATCAGCCCCTCGCCTCCTCGACAGCGGTGGGTCGCCGTCGGCACGTCGACGGACTCTATCCACGAGCTTTCAGGTGGATCTTCCGGGTCGCCAGAACGTGGCCGTCGGAGACGATCCGCATCTGTGCCGTGAGCGTCCCGTCCCTGGCCTCCAGCCTCCTGCCCGTCGGGCTCAGGGGAACTTCAACGGTCTTGCTCCTCCCCGCTTCGATCGCGACGGTGGTGCTGCCAATGACGACTGTGCGCCTCACCGTCCCGCGCCTGCTCGCCGCAGCCCCCACGACGCGACCGTCGCGCAGACGCTCGACCACGACAAGCTGCACCGTCACCGTCGAGCAGCTACCCGCGGAGGGGCAGTGCAGCACGACAGAGGCCGCGCGGGCTCGAGTCGTGATCGCGCCGGATACAGCAACCTGCGCATCTCCCGCGCCTTCGAGGCTCCCGGGGCCACCCGGCACCGGTTCGCCGGGAGCGGCCTGTTCTTCGGGGGATTCCTGTTCGCCCGTCCAAGCCTGTCCTCCACCGCCCGTGGAGCCCCCCAGTCCGGTGCCTGACACCGGCACCTTGAGCGAAGCGCTGGTCGCGCTGGTCGATCCCGCGCTGTTCGTCGCCGTGACTTCGCACAGAACGCTGTGGCCTTCGTCTGCGGCCTGCACTTTGTAACCCGCTTCGGTCGCACCCGCGATCACCGTGCCTTCCCGCTCCCACCGATAGGTGAACGTCGGCGGCGGGCTGCCCGTCCACGAACCGCTCGAGCAAGTGAGCGTCTCCCCCACGAGAGCGATCGCCAGGCCCAGGGGAAGTTTCTGCGTCCCCGTCACCCGCGGTCCCTGGCCTTCGTTCACCGACGGCGCCTGCCCGACTTCAGCGGCCACGGCACTTGGCGCGAAGCCAAGTGGGCAAACCGCGACGAGCGCCGCGAACCCCACAAAGACGATCCTCGCCGACTGCGGCCCGTGCGGCCTGCACGCTTGCGCGACTTTACGGCAAGCGGCTCCGACCGAACACAGTCCTCTGAGCGACCCCATACGCCATCCCCCTCCGTGGCCTTGGCGGACTCGTCAAGACCCAACGCACGGTACCAGATCCTACCATTCGAGTATGAGTCGCATCGGCGCAGTCGACTCAGCGGTGCCACCCCCGCTGGAGCGGTCAGACGGCGGCCGGCGTTTCGCGGACCGCCGCGACGCCGGCCGGCGCCTGGCGGGTCTGCTGGAGGGCCTGCGCGAGCGGGATCCGATCGTGCTCGGCATACCCCGCGGCGGGATGCCGGTGGCCGCCGAGGTCGCGCGGGCGCTGCGGGCGCCGCTGGACGCGATCGTGGTGCGCAAGATCGGCGCCCCGACGAACCCCGAGTACGGGATCGGCGCGCTCGCGGAGGACGGCGTCGAAGTCGTCGGCGCCAGCGCCGTCAGGGCCTTGGCGATCCAGCCGCACGAGCTGCAGACGCTCGTCGCGCGCGCCGATGAGGAGCTCGCGCAGCGGCTCGCGCGCTACCGCGGAGGTCGCGCGCCGCTGCCCGTCGCTGGGCGAACGGCGATCCTTGTCGACGACGGCCTCGCGACCGGGCATACCGCGCGAGCCGCCGCCCGCTCGCTGCGCAGGCGCGGCGCGAGCCGGGTGATCCTCGCGGTCCCCGTCGCCGCGCCGCGCTCGGTGCAGGAGCTGCGCCAGGACGTCGACGACGTCGTCTGCGTGGAGCTGCCGCGTGACCTGTGGGCGATCGGCTTCTGGTACGAGGACTTCCGTCCCACCTCCGACGAGGAGGTCGCGGCGGCGCTGACCGAGCCTGCCCCTCCGCCGTGCTGACATCGAATCGTCGGCCGCATCCAGACAATTTTTAGGCCCCATTAAAAACACCGCATCGATCGCCGCCGAGACGGGTTATTGCGGGCGAAAACGGTATACGCAGTCGGGCAGCGAGGGGTCCGCCGTGCCGGCCCCGCTTACAATATCGACCGCCGCTCCATAAGGAGGAGTAACACATGCGTCTGAGAAGAGCAGCTTACGCCTGCGCCGTCGCGGCCTCGTCATTGGCGCTGCTCGCGCCGGGGGCGTCCGCTTTCATGCATCGCAGTCCCGACGGACGTTGCGCCGTCAACATCAGCGTCGCTCCCAGGGAAATCACCGCCGGCGAACCGGTGACCGTCTTCGGTCGTCTGCTGTGCCACAACCCGAACCGGGCCGCCAACCAGGTGGTGAAGCTCTTCCATCACATCCCCGGGACCCCCGGGTTCGCCTATGTCCAGAGCACTGTCACCAACGCGCAGGGCTTCTATGAGTTCCAGCGCGCCGACGGCGTGGTCGAAACGAGCCGCATCTGGCATGTCCGCTCGCAGGGCGCCGAGAGCGCCGACGCGGGTGTCAGGGTCGCGACGCAGGTGACGCTGAGCGGCCCGCCGGAAGGCACTCAGATCCTCACCGGCCCCGAACACGCTGTGACGTTCACCGGCACAGTCACCCCGGCGGATGTCGGCGCCAGGGTGATCCTGCAGCGCCAGGACGCGGTCACCGGCGGCGAATGGCACGCGATCGACATCACGCGAGTCCGCACCGGGAACAGCTTCACGATCGCCCATACCTTCAGGTACCCAGGCGACGCCAACCTGCGGGTGCTGGTGCGCAGTCAGGGGCGCAACGTCCCCAGCGCGTCCGACGTGCTCGAGTACGAGGTGTCCCAGACGCAGAACCCGCAGCTGACGATCGACGCCTCCCAGGATCCGATCGTCTACGGGCAGTCGGTGACGATCGGCGGCGTCCTCGCCGGAGGGGCCCACCAGCCGGTCACGCTGCTGGCTCGGACCGTCCTGCACCGCGGCTTCGCGCCGGTCGCACAGGCCATGACGGACAGCGCCGGCAACTACGTCTTTCCGGCGCAGACGCCGATCGACAGCACCTACTACGAGGTCCAGAGCGGCCCGCTGGCGGTGCCTCCAGGCGGCGGCCCGTCGACGACGCCGGACGGCAGCGGGGCGGCGCCGCCCGCGACCGGCGGGAAGGCCTCGGCGGTCCTGTCGGTGGGCGTCAAGGATCTGCTCGTCGCCCAGGTGTCGGCCACGTCGGTACAGGCGGGTCAGTCGCTGACCTTCTCCGGGAGCGTCACGCCCAGCCACCCCGGACACCTGGTCTACCTGGAGCGCCGCGATCCCTCCGGACCGGACTTCCACGTGGTGGAGGTCGGAACGGTCAATCCGGACTCGACGTTCTCGATCGCCCACCAGGTGTTCGGTGCGGGCACCGAGGTGTTCCGGGTCCGCGTCCCCGGAGGGCCGGAGAACGTCGGGACGGCGAGTCAGCTGTTCACGATCGATGTTACCCCCGCGCCGGCCGCGTCGTTGAAGCCGGAAGCGCCGGGCAACACGGAGCCGCCCTCGGAAGGATCGACGTCGCCGTCAGGCGAAGAAGAATCGAAGAAGAACAGCGAAGGGTGACGATGTAGATCACCGGTGGTCCGAGGACCGGCGATCGGATTTGCCAAGGCCGCCCCCCTCGGGGCGGCCTTGGTTGTGTGAGGCGGCCATGGCTGTATGAGCGATCGGCGAGCCGGCTGGAGCGGGCTTGGCGCTCGAGCGATCCGCAGCGGGGCCGGCGCTCGAGCCGGCTGAAGCGACTCCGAGCGCTTGCGGTCAGACCGCGACGGCGCGCGTCCGCAGATGCGCCCCGACCTTGCGCTTGACACGCTGCAGCGCGTTGTCGACGGTCTTGGTGTCGCACGCCAGGTGTTCGCCGACCTGCTCGTAGGAGCAGCCGTCGAGGTAGAGCGAGAGCACGCGGCTCTCGAGCTCGGACAGCGCGGTCGACAGGCATCCCACCAGCGAGCGCAGCTCCTCGGAGGAGATCACCTGGTTGACGGGGTCGTGGACCGAGGGGCCGGGGATCACCTGATCCAGGGTCGGGACCTCCTCGCCGGCCGCGGCGGGAGTCGAGGAGAAGGAGATGTACTGGTTCAGCGGGGTGTGCTTGTTGCGCGTCGCGGTCTTCACCGCGGTGATGATCTGACGGGTGATGCACAGCTCGGCGAAGTTGCGAAAGCTCGACTCGCGATCGGAGCGGAAGTCGCGGATCGCCTTGTAGAGGCCCACGAGGCCCTCCTGGATGAGATCTTCGGAGTCGCCGCCGGCGAGGAAGTACGAGGAGGCCTTCAGGCGCACGAAGCCGTGGTAGCGGCGCACCAGGCGGTCGTAGGCGGTGCGGTCTCCCTGCTTGGCCAAGGCGATCAGAAAGCCATCATCGACCTTGACCTCAGATTGAGGGTTACTGGAGAATCGTGCCACGAGCAGTTCCTTTCTTGCGGGCAGGGCAGCCCGGATTGCTCAGTGGCGCACTCCTCCCCCGGCGCCAACAGCTATTGGGTCAAGCTTAGGTTAAGCGTTACGGGCGGCAGACTTGCACAGTTATGAAGCGTTGTCAAGACCTCGGTGGCGATCCTGCAAGATCGCGTCCAGGACCGACCGCCGAGGATCGCCGCCCTGGTCGAGGACCACCGCCCGGTGGGACCGGTCGAGGATCGGCTCCGGTCGGGCCGGTCGAGCTCACCGCCGACGGGGCCGGTCAGGACGATCGGCTGCGGTCGAGGAGCGGCGTCAACTCGAACCCGCCGGCGACGTCCCTGACCTCCCAGCCGAGCGCCTCGATCTCGGCGCGCAGGCGATCGGCGGCGTCGAAGTCGCGTGCCGCGCGAGCCCGCTCCCTATTCGCGGCCGTGCGCGCGACCTCCGCGGGCGGGGTGGGCGTCGCGTCGTCGAGCAGGCCGCCGAGCCCGAGGACCGACAGCATCTCGCGCAGATCGCGCGCCCCGACCGACTCCGAGCGGCGATTCGCCTCGCGGACCCAATCGAACACCGCGGCGAGCGCCTGGGGGGTGTTGAAGTCGTCGGCCAGCGCCCCGTAGAAGCGGTCGGCGATCGGCGCCATCTCCGGCGGGGAGTCGCCGCCGACCAGACGGCGGGCCGCGTCGCGGATGCGGCGGACGTTCGCCTCGGCCTGTGCGAGCGGCTCGGCGCCGAACGCCAGCGGCTGGCGGTAGTGCCCGCCGATCAGGTACATCACGACGGCGTCGCGGCCATGGCGCTCGACGACGTCGTGCAGCAGCGCGATGTTGCCGACCGACTTGGCCATCTTCTCGCCGGTGAACTGGATCATGCCGTTGTGCACCCACAGCCGCGCCAGCTCGGCGCCGCGCGCGGCGCGGGTCTGGGCGGCCTCGTTCTCGTGGTGTGGGAACACGAGGTCCGAGCCGCCGCCGTGGATGTCGAATTCGACCCCGAGCAGGCTCTCGGCCATCGCCGAGCACTCGATGTGCCAGCCCGGCCGGCCCTCCCCCCACGGGGAGGGCCAGTGGGTGTCCTCGCCCTCCTTGTGGGCCTTCCACAAAGCGAAGTCCAGCGGGTCGCGCTTGCGCTGCGAGCCTTCGATCCCCTCCCCCTGATCCATATCGTCGATACGGCGGTGCGACAGCGAGCCGTAGGCGGGGTCCGAGCGCACCGCGAAGAATACGTCGCCGCCGCTCTGGTAGGCGTGACCGGCGTCGACGAGGGCCTCGATGTACTCGACGATCGCCCCCATCGTCCCCGAGGCCAGCGGCTCGTGGTCGGGGCGCCCGAGGCCCAGCGCGTCGGTGTCGGCGCGGTAGCGCTCGGTCATCTCGGCCGCCAGCTCGGCGCTGGGGCGCCCGGCGCGGCGCGCCGGGTCGGGGTTATCGGGGCCCGCCCGCGCGGCGTCGTAGATCTTGTCGTTGACGTCCGTGACGTTGACGACCAGCGTCACCGCATAGCCCTCGTGCTCGAGGAAGCGCTTCATCAGGCTGAAGACCACGAACGGGCGGGCGTTGCCGATGTGGATGCGGCTGTAGACGGTGGGCCCGCACGCATAGATGCCCACGCGCCCGGGGTCGCGCGGGCGCAGCGGCAGCACCTCCCCGGTGCGGGTGTCGTGCAGGCGGACGTCGCGCATCCTGCGCACCCTAAAGGAGGATGGGTGCCAGCATTAAAATCCGGGCGGTGTATAGCATTTGTCATACACCGTCTAGAAAATAGATATATACACACCCACGCCCGCGGCTGGTTCAGGACGTCGCGTGGCTGGGGAGGCTCGTCCAGGATGCCGCGCGGCCGCGCAGGCTGTTTCAGCGCATCCGCAGGCTGGTGATCGCCAGGGCGGCGACCCCCTCGCCGCGACCGACGAAGCCCATCCCCTCGCCGGTGGTGGCCTTCACGTTCACGCGTCCCACCGGCAGACCAAGAGCCTGTGCCAGGCACCCGCGGATCGCGTCGCGGTGGGGACCAAGCCTGGGTGTCTCCATCAAGACCGTGCAGTCGACGTTGACGATTTCCATGCCGGTCGCGATCACCGTCGTCACGGTCGTCGCCAGCAGGTCAAGCGAGTCGGCGTCGCGGTAGCGCTCGTCGGTGTCGGGGTAGTGCTCGCCGATGTCTCCCCGACCGGCCGCGCCGAGCAGCGCGTCAATCACCGCGTGGGTGAGCACGTCGGCATCGGAGTGGCCTTCGAGGCCCAGGTGGTGGGGGATCTCGACGCCCCCCAGGATCAGCCGGCGTCCCTCGGCGAGGCGGTGGCAGTCGTAGCCGATGCCGACCAGACTCACGGTCGCCCCAATCGATCGGCACCCCGCACGTCCGCCCCGATCGCCTCAAGGCGTCGGCGGCGTCGCTCGAACACGCACAGCTCTCCGACACCCACCCGCTCCAGCAGCTCCAGCGCGCGGTCGTAGTCGGCCCCGACGTCCTCCGGCCGGTGGGCGTCGCTGGAGAGCGCCACGGGAGCCCCGACCTCGACGCACATCTCCAGGAACACCGGCGCCGGGTAGAGCTCGCCGACGGGCTTGCGCAGGCCGGCGGTGGATACCTCCACCGCGATCTGAGATTCGGCGATCCCGGGGATCGCCAGCTCGTAGTAGCGGCGCAGATCGCCCTCGGGAAGCGGGCGTCCCGGGCGGGCGGGGCGAGCCGAGCCGGCAGGGTCGACTGGACCGGCGCGGCGGGCGGGACCGGTGGGACGGGCGGGACCGGCGGGACCCCAAACCTTCACGAGATCGGGGTGGGCGAGGATGTCGAACAGGCCGCTGCGCGCAGCCTCCCCCAGCGTCTGGAAGTAGCGTCGCCAGATCTGCTCGGGGCTGCGTCCAGAGCCGGTCCAGACGTCGAAGTCCGCCATGTCCACCGCGCGGTCGCCCAGGAAGTGCACCGAGCCGACGACGTAGTCGAAGTCGCGGGCTTCCAGCAGGGCCGCCATGCGATCCTCGGCGCCGGGCACGAAGTCGGCCTCGATGCCCAGCTTCAGATCGGTGCGCTCGCGCACGAACGCGCAGTACGCATCGAGGTCGTCGACGGCGTTCTCGCACCAGAACGGGTGCCGCCACACATCCAGGGCCTGGCGGAAGCGGTGGACATGCTCGGAGACCCCCAGCTCGGCGATTCCATGTTCCCGCGCCGACTGGCGGTAGCGCTCGGCGTTCTCCCCTGTGAAATGCTCCGCCGCGGTCGCCTCCAGGTCGTCGAGGCGCAGGTGGACGTGATAGTCGGTGAGCATTCCAAGCGCGATTCAAGCACGAAGGCGGCGCGCCAGCAGCAGCTCGGCCACCGCGAGGTCGAGCTCGGTCGTGATCTTGAGATTCTCGCGCGGCGCCCGCACCACCGCCACCCTCCCCCCGGCACGCTCGACCAGCCACGCGTCGTCGGTGGCCCTCGCCAGGATCTCGTCGGGCACGTCCAGCGCCCGCTCCAGCGCGGTGCGGCGAAAGACCTGGGGAGTCTGCACCGCCCACAGGTCCGAGCGGTCGAGCGTCTCGAGCACCACGCCATCGTGCCCGCAACGCGCCGGCCCGCCGTCCTCGTCCTGGCCGTCCCCATCGGCGGCGGCGACCCGCTTGACGGTGTCGGTCACGGGGGCCGCCGCGATCACGCCGTCCACCCCACCCTGCCGCGCCGCCGCGATCACGCGCTCGACCAGCTCGGCGGTCAGCAGCGGACGCGCGGCGTCGTGCACCAGCACCATGTCCGAGTCCCGCCCGTCTCCGGCGGCCGCGAGCGCGAGGCGCACCGACTCCGAGCGCACCGCGCCGCCCGGCACCCCGATCGTGCCTGCGGGCGCCGGCACGCCAGGCGGGAGCGCCACCACGACCCGTGCGATCCCCGGCGCCGAGCGCAGAGCTTGAACGCTCCACTGCACAAGCGGGCGGCCCGCGAGCTCGACGAGCGCCTTGGGGCGGGCGGCCCCCAGACGCTCGCCCCGGCCCGCGGCGACGATCAGCGCGAGGCAGCCGTGGCTGGCGGGATTCACCGAGCGGGCGCTTTCAGGCCCTCGCGCACACGGCAGGCGCCCGAGCGATCGGACCCTCCGCTGCCGTGTGCGCGAGAGCCTCGCTACTTGACCATCGCCAGCTTGCTGGAGGCCGAGTTCGCGAGCAGATCGTCGAGATACCCCTCCGCCTCGTCCTCGTCCTTGTCGAGCGCGTACATCAGCTCGGACGCGAGGATCTTCTTGGCCCGCGTAAACATCTGCTTCTCGCCGGTCGACAGGCCCTTCTCGCTCTCGCGCAGCGCGAGGTTGCGCACGACCTCGGCGAGCTCGTAGATGTCGCCGGTCTTGATCTTGTCGCGGTTGTGCTTGAAGCGGCGGTTCCAGTTCTTGGGCATCTCCGAGACGTCGTCCTGGAGCACGTCGAGCACCTTCTTGACGGTCTCCTCGTCGATCACCCTGCGCAGCCCGGCCAGGCCGGCGTTCTCGGTGGGAACCTTGACGGTCATGTCGTTGTGGAGGATCTTGATCGTGAGGTACTCGCGACGCTCGCCGAGCACCTCCATCTCCTCCTTCGAGAGGACCTTGCCGGCGCCGTGATGGGGATAGACCACGTGGTCTCCCAGCTCGAACTCGATGCACTCGACTTCGCGTCACCACCTCGAGATCCTCGATCAGCTCCGCTTCGATTACTTGGGGGGAAATGTTGTCCTCCTTTGTCGTGGCCGCCAGGGCCAGCCGTGGCTCAAGTCTGCAGATAACGGTCCACGAGGTTGATCTCCTGCAGACGGCGAAGGCCCTCGCGGATGTCCTTCGCCCGGATCTCCCCCACGCCCTCGACGGCCTCCAGGTCGGCGTCGGTGGCGCCCAGCAGCTCGTCGAGCCCGCCGAGCTCGTAGATGATCTCGCCGACCACCAGCTTGGGCAGCCGGGGGATACGCGCCCAGGATGCGGTAGCCGCGCGGCGAGACCGGGTAGTCGAGCGTGTTGAGCTTGCGGTCGTATCCGAGCAGCTCCGCCATGCGACCGAAGTCGAGCAGGTCCTGATGGGCCAGCCGCCCGATCTGGTCCAGCGCCGAGGCGAACGCCTCGTCGGAGTAGGCAGCCAGGTAGTCCTGCACGAGCGCCGCCTTTTCGGAGGCCGTCCCGACCATCGTCTCCTCGAGCTGCATCTCGATCAGGCGGCCCTCGGTCCCGAGCTCGACGATGTGGCGCTCGATCTCGACCGCCATCCGCGTTACGAGCTCCGAGCGCTGCAGCACCGTGAGCACGTCGTGCAGCGTCACCCCGCCCTCGAACTCCAGCGCCGTCAGCCGCGTAGAGACCTGGTCCAGGCGGGTGCGGTACTTGTCCAGCGTCGCCAGCGCCTGGTTGGCCTTGGCCAGCACCACCGTGATGTCCTCGAGGATGTACTTCATGCCATCGACGTACAGCGACACCACCTCGCGGCGCTGGGAGATCGCGATCACCAGCGCGTCGGTCTGCTTGGAGACGCGCTCGGCTGTGCGGTGGCGGGTGCCGGTCTCGTGCGAGAGGATCGTCGGGTCCGGCATCAGCTGGACGTTCGCCATCGCGATCTTGGTGGCGTTGGCGTTGAGGATGATCGCGCCGTCCATCTTCGCGACCTGGTAGAGGAAGGCCGGGGTGTAGTCGATGTCGAGCTTGATGCCACCCGAGAACAGGAAGCTCAGCTCCTCGGGCTCGCCGATCACGATCAGCCCGCCGGTGCGGGCGTTGAGGATGCTCTCGATCCCCTCGCGCAGCGCGGTGCCCGGCGCGACCATCTCCAGTGCCTTGACCAGTCCAGGCTCCGGGCGTGCTTCAGTGTCGAAGTCTTCACCGGATCGAGGTGGCACAACACGATTTTACGCCATTCCGTCTAGATTCAGCCGCTCCCGGGTCCGTCACGGAATAGACCACGGGATCGAGGTGGCTGGGACGCTATGCCGCCACTGTGGCTCGGCGAGGCCGCTCGGAGGGCAGAGCCTCGGCGAGGGCCTCTCGAGCGTCGCCACCTCGCGCGCGCCCGCCCCGCTGCCGGCCGGGGCCAGCACCTCGCGCAGCCCGTGGCGGGCGGCCTCCTGCAGGCGCCGCTCGGGGTGGCCGACCCAGCGCAGCTCGCCGGTCAGGCCGAGCTCGCCGAAGCACGCCCGCGGCGACGCTCTTCGAGCGGAAACGCCACGGCTGGCGCCGGCGATGGCGAGAGCCACCGCGAGATCGACGCCGGGCTCGTCGACGCGCACGCCGCCGACGACGTTGACGAACACGTCCGCAGCCGCCGATCCCCACGCGGCCGTGGCGGGCCAGGATCGCCAGCACCAGCGCCAGCCGGTTGCGATCGAGCCCCGAGGCCACGCGCCGCGGCTGCTCCAGCTCGGAGGGGGCGACCAGCGCCTGGACCTCGACGAGCAGCGGCCGCGACCCCTCCATCGCCGCCAGCATCACGCTGCCCGGAGCGCGGGTCGCCTCGGCGACGAAGCGCGCCGAGGCGTCGAGCACCTCGACCAGCCCGCCCTGGCGCATCTCGAAGAGCCCCGCCTCGTTGGTCGAGCCGAAGCGGTTCTTCAGCGCCCGCAGCTCGCGGTAGGGGCGCTCGCGCTCGCCCTCGAACTGCAGCACGCAGTCCACCAGGTGCTCGAGCACCCGCGGCCCGGCCAGCGCCCCGTCCTTGGTCACGTGGCCGACGAGGATCACCGCGATGCCGCGGGCCTTGGCGAGCTCCATCACGCGCGCCGCGACCTCGCGCACCTGGCCCACCGAGCCCGGCGCACCGCCCGAGCTCGGCGGAGCGCAGCGTCTGCACGGAGTCGATCACGCACACCTCCGGGACCGTCGCGCCGCGAGCACCTCGAGCACCGCCTCGAGGTCGGTCTCGGCCAGGATCGGCACGCCGCCAGGGCCTCCCGCGGCGCCGAGCCGCTCGGCGCGCAGCCGGACCTGCTCGGCCGACTCCTCGGCGCTGACATACAGCGTGCGCCGCCCCGCGCCGGCGAGGTGGCCGAGCACCATGTTGGTCAGCGTCGACTTGCCGATCCCCGGCGCGCCGCCGAGCAGCACCAGCGAGCCCGGCACCAGCCCGCCGCCGAGCACGCGGTCGAGCTCGCCGATGCCGGTCGACAGGCGCGGCCCGCCGCCCCGATCCTCGCGCCGCGCCGACCTCGGCGAGCGAGCACAGGTCGCGGGGGGCCCGCCGACCTCGCGTGCGTCCAGCAGCGGCCGACCCCGCGCCCCCGCGCCCGTCCGCGCGCCCCGGCCGCGCCCGCCGGGCCGACCGCAGGCGCTCCTCGACGAGCGTGTTCCACGACCCGCAGCCCGGGCACCGGCCGTGCCACTGGGCCGACTGCACGCCGCACTCCGAGCACACGTGGACCGACTGGCGCGAGACTCATCTCGCCAGGCTATGGCCCGCCGCGGACGCGCGCCGAGCTCGCGGCGACCGGCCGGGGATCGACAGCGCGCAGGACCGGCCGGGCGCGACCGTCGTCGCGAGCGCTACTCGCCGTCCGGCGGCTCGTCGCCGCTCGGCGGCGGCGCGTCGTCGCTCGCGCGGATCTCCGGCAGCAGGCCTCGCCGGCGGGCAGCTCGGCGCCGCTCGGCGCCGACGCCGACGGGGGTCTTCTGCTTCTTGGGCTTGACGATCGTCAGGCGCACCTCGCCCTCGTCGCCCTCGGTCGGCGGGGTCGACCACGACGGTCGCGCCGGGCACGAGCTCCTCGCGCAGCACGAAGTCGGCCAGCGGGTCCTCGATGTAGCGCTGGATCGCGCGGCGCAGCGGGCGCGCGCCCATCGCCGGGTCCCAGCCCTTCTCGACGAGCAGGTCCTTGGCCGGATCGGTCAGCTCGAGCTGCAGCTCGCGTTCGGCCATCGACTCGCGGATGCGCAGCAGCAGCAGCTCGACGATCTGCTTGATTTCGTCCTTCTGCAGCTTGTGGAAGACGATCACGTCGTCGATGCGGTTGAGGAACTCCGGCCGGAACACCTTCTTGAGCTCGCCCATGATGCGGTTCTTCATGTCGTCGTAGGTGATCCCGGTCTCGTCGTCGGAGACCGCGAAGCCCAGCGGCGTGTTGCGCGCGATCTCCGACGCGCCGATGTTCGAGGTCATGATCACGATCGCGTGGCGGAAGTCCACCGTGCGGCCCTGGGCGTCGGTCAGGCGGCCGTCCTCGAGGATCTGCAGCAGGATGTTGAAGACGTCCGGGTGCGCCTTCTCGATCTCGTCGAGCAGCAGCACGCAGTAGGGCTTGCGCCGCACCGCCTCGGTGAGCTGGCCGCCCTCGTCGTAGCCGATGTAGCCCGGGGGCGAGCCGACCAGGCGCGAGACGGCGTGCTTCTCCATGTACTCCGACATGTCGATCCGCACCATCGCGTCCTCGTCGCCGAACAGGAACTCGGCGAGCGTGCGCGCCAGCTCGGTCTTGCCGACGCCGGAGGGGCCCAGGAAGATGAACGAGCCGGTCGGCCGCTTGGGGTCCTTCAGGCCGGCGCGCGAGCGGCGGATCGCCTTGGAGATGACCTCGATCGCGGGGTGCTGGCCGATCACGCGCTTGTGCAGCTCCTCCTCCATGCGCATCAGCTTCTGCGTCTCGGCCTCGGTCAGCTTGAAGACCGGGATGCCGGTCCACATCGAGACGATGTCGGCGATCTCCTCCTCGCCGATCGCCGGGCGCTCGGCCGGTCTCGCCGGCTTCCCACTCCTCCTCGAGCTCGCGCTTGCGGTTGGTCAGCTTGCGCTCCTTGTCGCGCAGCGCCGCCGCCTTCTCGAACTCCTGGGCCTCGATCGCGGCCTCCTTCTCGCGCCGCGTCGTCTCGATCTCGCTCCTCGAGCTCGCGGTTGGCGGGCGGCGAGGTCATCGACTTGATCCGCATCCGCGACGCCGCCTCGTCGATCAGGTCGATCGCCTTGTCGGGCAGGAAGCGGTCGGAGATGTAGCGGTCGGCCAGCTCGGCCGCGGCGCGCAGCGCGTCGTCGGTGATCTGCACCTTGTGGTGCTGCTCGTAGCGGTCGCGCAGGCCCTCGCAGGATCTCGACGGTCTGGTCGATCGTCGGCTCCTCGACGCGGATCTGCTGGAAGCGCCGCTCCAGCGCGGAGTCGCGCTCGAGGTACTTGCGGTACTCGTCGAGCGTCGTCGCGCCGATCGTCTGCAGCTCGCCGCGGGCCAGCGCCGGCTTGAGGATCGAGGCGGCGTCGATCGCGCCCTCGGCGGCGCCGGCGCCGACGAGGTTGTGCAGCTCGTCGATGAACAGGATGATGTCGCCGCGCTGGGTGATCTCCTTCATCACCTTCTTCAGGCGCTCCTCGAACTCGCCGCGGTACTTCGAGCCGGCGACCAGCGCCGCCAGGTCGAGCGTGTAGATCTGCTTGTTCTTCAGCAGCTCCGGCACGTCGGCGTTGGTGATCCGCTGCGCCAGGCCCTCGACGACGGCGGTCTTGCCGACGCCGGGCTCGCCGATCAGCACCGGGTTGTTCTTGGTGCGCCGCGAGAGGATCTGCATGATCCGCTCGATCTCGGTCTCGCGCCCGACGACCGGGTCGAGCTTGCCTTCGGCGGCGAGCTTGGTCAGGTTGCGGCCGAACTGGTCGAGCAGCTTCGAGGACTTCTTGCCTTCCGCCGGGCCCGCTCCGGAGCCGGCGCCCGCGCCGGAGCCCGCGCCCTGTCCCTGGCGGCGGCCGCCGGGGCCGGAGAGCATGCGGATGACCTCGTTGCGGATCTTCTCGGAGTCGGCGTCGAAGTCGAGCAGGATGCGCGCCGCGACGCCCTCGTTCTCGCGCACCAGGCCGAGCAGGATGTGCTCGGTGCCGATGTAGTTGTGGCCCAGGCTCAGCGCCTCGCGCAGCGCGAGCTCGAGCACCTTCTTGGCGCGCGGCGTGAACGGGATCTGCCCGGAGGTGACCTCCTCGCCGGAGCCGACGATGCGCACGACCTGGGCGCGCACGCGCTCGACGGTGATGTCGAGGCTCTCGAGCACGCGCGCCGCGAGGCCCTCCTCCTCACGCAGCAGCCCGAGCAGGATGTGCTCGGTGCCGATGTAGTTGTGCTTGAGCGTCCGCGCCTCTTCCTGCGCGAGAACGACGACCTGCCGGGCCCGTTCTGTGAATCGCTCGAACATGGTGCTGAGCGTCCTCTCTCCGCAGCGGTCGTATCGCGTTCGCGGGGACGACAAGCCATCCCGGTCATCCACCTCTTCGTCGCAATCGCCGCGAAAGATGAGCGGTCCGGGTCCCATCGACCGCCACAGACAGTCTACCAACGGCCGCGGGCCCGCGGCGGTCGCGCGGTCGGTGATCGCTCATGCGGCTCAGCGCATCGCCGGGAACAGCACGACCTCGCGGATCGAGCTCTGCCCGGTGAGCACCATCACGAGCCGGTCGATGCCGAGGCCGACGCCGCCGGTCGGCGGCATCCCGTGCTCCAGCGCCTCGAGGAACAGCTCGTCGTGCGGCTGGGTCTCCTCGTCGCCCTGCGCGGCCAGCCGCCGCTGGGCCTCGAAGCGCTCGCGCTGCTCGTCGGGTCGTTGAGCTCGCTGAAGGCGTTGGCGATCTCCATGCCGCCGACGAAGGCCTCCCAGCGCTCGACCAGCCCGGGCTTGGAGCGGTGCTCGCGAGCGAACGGCGAGAGCTCGACCGGGTAGTCGAGCACGAAGCGTCGGCTCGACGCAGCTCGGGCTCGACGTAGCTGGAGAGCAGCTCGTCGGCGAGCTGCGGCCAGGTGCGCCGTCGGTCTGCAGCTCGGCAGGCCCCGCTCGGCGATCGCCGCGGCCAGCGCGGCGGCGTCGGAGCGGTGCTCCATCACCTCGACGCCGGTCGCCTCGGCGATCGCCTCGACGAAGCCCACGCGCCGCCAGGGACGCGAGAAGTCGAGCTCGCCGTGCGTAGTCCATCGCCGCGCGCAGCGGCGCCGACCAGCTCCTCCAGGCGGTCCGCGTGTCCATGTAGTCGGCGTAGGCCTCGTACCACTCGACCATCGTGAACTCGGGGTTGTGCTTGGTCGAGACGCCCTCGTTGCGGAAGTCCTTGCCGAGCTCGTAGACGCGCTCCAGGCCGCCGACGATGCAGCGCTTGAGATAGAGCTCGGTGGCGATCCGCAGGTAGAGGTGCGGTCCAGCGCGTTGTGGTGGGTCGTGAACGGCCGCGCCAGCGCGCCGCCGTAGAGCGGCTGCAGCACGGGCGTCTCGACCTCGACGAAGCCCTCCCCGTCGAGATACGCGCGGACCGCGGAGACGATCCGCGCGCGGTCAGGAACAGCGCCGGCTGGCCTCCTCGTTGGCGATCAGGTCGAGCTCGCGCTGGCGGTAGCGGGTCTCGACGTCGCTCAGCCCGTGGTGCTTGTCGGGCGGCGGGCGCAGCGCCTTGGCGAGCACCGCGAAACGCTCGACGCGCAGCGTCAGCTCGCCGTGGCGGCTGCGCAGCACCGCGCCGTCGACCCCCAGCAGGTCGCCGAGGTCCAGCGAGCCCAGCCGCTCGAAGGCCTCCTCGCCGAGCACGTCCAGGCGGGCGTGCAGCTGGATCTTGCCGGTGCGGTCCACCAGGTCGAGGAACGCCGCCCGCCCGGCCGCGCCGGGCGGCAGACCGCCCGGCGACGCGGTGGACGTCCTCGGTCTCCTCGCCGACGGCGAGATGCTCGTAGGCCGCGCGCACCGCCGCGATCGGCTCGACCCCGGGATAGGCGTAGGGGAAGGCCTCGCCGCGCGTCGGTCTCGCGCAGCCGCTGCGCCTTTGCGCGGCGCTCGGCGATCAGCTCGTGGCAGTGCCGTGCTCTGGGCGCGGCTCGGCCATCGGCTCATGGCGAAGGCCTACTTGAGGCCGACGTCGATCTTCGTGATCTTGAGCTTGCGGGCGGGGCCGCGGGGGACCTGCACGGCGACCGTGTCGTTGCGCTTGTGGCCGAGCAGCGCGCGGCCGACGGGCGACTCGTTGGAGAGCTTGTTCTCCTCCGGGTTGGCCTCGGCGGAGCCGACGATCGTGTACTTGACCGACTTGCCGGTCTTCTCGTCCTTGACGTGGACGACCGAGCCGATCTGCACGACGTCGGTCGAGAGGTCCTTGGACTCGATCACCGTCGCCATGCGCAGCTTCTCCTGCAGCTGGGCGATGCGGCTCTCGAGCATCGCCTGCTCGTTCTTGGCGTCGTCGTACTCGGAGTTCTCGGAGATGTCTCCGAACTCACGGGCCTCCTTGATCCGTTCGGCGACCTCGCGGCGCCGCTCGGTGGAGAGCAGCTCGAGCTCGTCCTTGAGCTTCTCCAGGCCTTCGGGGGTGAGGATGACGTCCTTCGGCATGTGACCCTCGATTCGCGGGTTTGCAGTGGCGGTGAAGACGAACGAAACCCGCGCTGCCGGCGGGGGTTCGCCGGCCCGGGGCACAGCGAGCGCAGCAGTATAGCGAGGCGCCCGAAGCGCGCTTTCGGGCCGTCAGCGCGGCGACGGCGAGCGGGCGGGCATCGAGCTCAGCAGCCGCCTCGCCCGGTCGAGCGTCGCGGCGCCCTGCAGCGACTCCTGCAGCTCGCGGCCTGGTCCGACTCGAGGCCCAGGCGGGCCAGGTACCAGGGGTAGAACTTGCGCAGGTAGCCGGCCGCGCGCTCGGCTCCGAGGTGCTCGACAGCGCGCTCGATCACCCAGCGAGCTCGGCCAGCACCTCCGCCGGGGTCGGGCGCGCGCTCGCGCCCGCCGCAGCAGCTCGCTCGAACAGCCAGGATTGCCGAGCGCAGCCGCGCGCGAGCATCACCGCGGCGACGCCCGTGCGGCGCGAACGCCTCGCGGATGCCCGCGCGCGTCGTTCATGCCCGCCGTCAGGATCACCGGCGCCGGCAGCGACTCGACCAGGCGCGCGGCGAGCGCGTAGTCGGGGACGCCCTTGTGGTGTACCGCCGCTGAGCGGGGGTGAAAGGCGATCGCGGCAACGCCAGCGTCGGCGACCAGCCGCTGGGCCAGCTCAAAGCCCGGACGTCTCGCCGGGGCGCTGGCCGGAGCGCAGCTTGACGGTCACCCCGACCGCGCAAGCGCCGACGCCCCGCCCGGCAGTCCCCCGCGTCGGCCGCCCGACGCGACGGCGACCGCGCGCGCCGGGGTCGGCCAGCAGCGCCGCGCCGGCGCCCGTCTTGCAGACCTTCGGCACGGGGCAGCCCATGTTGAGGTCGATCGCGTCGGCGCCCGCGGCGACCACGCGGCCGCGGCCGAGCGCATGACCTCGGGGTCCTGCGCCGAACAGCTGGATCGAGACCGGCCCGCCGGACCGCGCGTGCGCTCGTCGGGGTCGATGCGCAGCATCTCGCGGCAGGTGCGCTCGTTGCGGTAGTGGACGGCGTGGCTGGAGACCATCTCCGAGACCGCCATGCCCGCCCCGTAGCGCTTGGCCTGCAGGCGCACGAACCAGTTGCCGATGCCCGCCAGCGGTGCCAGCAGCACGCGGTTGGGGACCTCAGGGACCCGAGCTGCCAGGGGTCGGTGAGCCGCGGCCGGCGGGGACATGCCCCGATTATGGCGTCTATAGCGTTGCGCTCGTGGAGCAGCCGCAGACCCGTGAGCGTCAGCAGCTCGTCGACCTCGTCGATCTCCTCGGTGTACGGCACCACCAGCGTGCGCCAGCCCGCCCGTCGCGATCGACCGGCGCGGGCTCGCCCAGCTCGTCGTACAGCCGCCGCAGGATCGCGTCGATCGGCTCCGGCGTAGCCGTACACGACGCCCGAGCGGATCGCGTCGATCGTGTTCTTGCCGATCACGCGAGCGCGGCGGGGCGAGCTCGACCTTCGGCAGCCGCGCGCCCCGCTCTGAGAGCGCCTCCAGCGAGATCTCGATGCCCGGTCATCAGCGCGCCGCCGACGTACTCGCCGTCGGCCGAGACGACGTCGAAGGTGGTGGCGGTGCCGAAGTCCACGCACACCGCCGGGCCGCCGAAGCGCTCGCGCAGCGCGACCGCGTTGACCAGCCGGTCGGCCCCGATCTCGCGGGGGTTGTCGTAGCGGATCGCCATGCCCGTTCGCAGTCCGGGCCCGACCGCGAGCATCTCGTGGCCGAGGTAGCGGCTCGGCCATCGCGCGTCCACTCGGGCTCGAGCTGCGGCACCGTCGAGGACACGATCGACGCGTCGATCTGGCCCATCGAGACGCTCGCGCAGCTCGAGCAGATTGCGCAGCGCCGCCCCCAGCTCGTCGGCGGTCGACTGGCGCACCGTCGCAAAGCGCCAGTGCTCGAGCAGCTCGCCGTCGCGGTAATGCCCCGAAATGGGTCTGGGTGTTTCCGACGTCGACGACCAGCAGCATCGCGACCAGAGCTGACGAGCCGCCGATCGCCGCGGAGCGCGGTAGCGGCGAACAGCGGCCGTCGGGCGTACAGCGGCCGTCGGGGCAGGGCCGTGGCCGTCCGAGCGGGGCTCCTTAGCTCGGCGATGCCGGCCCACGGTCCGGAAGACCAAGCTGTACACGCTGCCCGCCTCGCACCCCTGCGCCGCTGTGGAGGCGGCGCTGCAGATGAAGGCGATCCCCTACAAGCGCGTCGACCTGCTGCCGCTGACGCCAGCTGCTCGTCGGCCCGCTGCGCTACGGCGGGATCACCGTGCCGGGCATGCGCATCGACGGCGAACGGCTCGTCGGGCTCGCGCACGATCATGCGCCGCCTCGACGAGCTCGCCCCCGAGCCGCCGCTGCTGCCGGCGCCGACGCCAAGGCCGCGCGCACAGGTGCTCGAGGCCGAGCGCTGGGGCGACGAGGTCTTCCAGAGCGTGCCCGCGGCGCATCATCGACGCCGCCTTCCTGCGCAGCCCGCAGTCGATGGTGAGCTACGTCGGAGACGCCAAGCTGCCGCTGCCCCAGCGCTGATGCGCCCCGCGATGCCACTCACCGCGCGGCTGATGGCGATGCGCAACAAAGCGCGCGACGAGACCGTCGCGCGCCGACCTCGAGGCGCTGCCGGGCACCTCGACCGCATCGACGGCTGGATCGCCGACGGGCTGCTCGGCGGCGAGCAGCCCAACGCCGCCGACCTGCAGATCGGCTCGCACGATCCGCCTGCTGGAGACGATCGGGGACGTGCGCCCGCTGATCGAAGGACACCCGGCCGCGAAGCTGACCCGCTACTTCCCGCCGCTGGTCGGCCACGTCGAGGCGGGCGTGCTGCCCGCCGAGTGGCTGGCGTAGTTCGGCACCCCAGCCCCGGACAGCCAGGCGAGCCCGCCGGTCGTGGGCCACCACCGCGCTGCCGCTGCCCACCACGCACGCACGCCGCCGTCCCGGACAGGGACGGCCCCTCCTATTCGACCTCAAACGGCGGCCCCGCCCAGCGCACGCCCTCGTCGAGCCCCAGGACCGCCAGCGCGTCGGCCAGGCGCCGCCCGTCGGGGACCCGCAGGGCGAAGTCGAGCTCCAGCGCCGGGATCAGCACGAAGCGGCGGCTCAGCAGCTGCTCGTGGGGCAGCGACATGCGCTCGTCGCGCAGCTCCAGCTCGCCGAGCAGCAGGACATCGATGTCGATGCTCCGCGGGCCGTGACGGGGCCCGCCGGCCTCCCGGCCCAGCTCGCGCTCCAGGCGCTTGACGGCGTCGAGCAGCTCCAGCGGCTGGAGCGCGGTGCGGATGCGCAGGCACGCGTTCAGAAAGCTCGCCTGGTCGAGCAGCTCCCCCACCGGGTCGGTGTCGTAGACCGAGGACGACGCCAGCACCTCCACCCCCACCGCGGGCAGCGCCTCGACCGCGGCCCGCAGGTGGGCGCGGCGGTCGCCGACGTTCGAGCCGAGGCCGAGCAGGCCGGTGCGGGGGGACATCGCGCGAAAACTACGGCACCGGGCGCTCAGCTACCACGCCGGGGGACTCTTGATCCCTCCCGTGATGCCAGGTGCCGTGGTGCCAGGTGCCAGGTGCCAGGACACTAGCGCGGGAAGGTTTTCCCCATGACCTGCACACCGGAGAATTCGGTTGAACCGGGGCCGTGGATGACTATGAACCAGAAGATAAACGTCGCAACTCCGATCACGGCAGTGATCGCGAATATGCGATCCACCGCTCCCGAGCGCTGGTCGTGCCCGGCCGCGCGGCGCAGGAGGATCCACAGTTGATCGATGTCGTGCATGGTCTGCAGGGCTCCAAAGAGCAAAGCGAACAGCGTGACGAAGGCCATCAGGAGGCCGAGGCTGACGCTGCCCGTGAGGTAGTCGACGCGCGACCCGACCCATAGGCATGCGAGTGGGATCGGCCCCCAGCAGAGCAGTCCTACGGAGGTGGTGGCGGCCAGTGTCGCGGCCGCCAGGCAGCCATCGACTCGCTGACGCGCCGAACTGCCACGCTGGATCGGGTTGCGAAAGTGGACTGGCGCCGCGCCGCGGCGCCTGCGCAGGAACAGGCCGCCATTGTCGGTTGGATCGGTACGCATCGTTTTCTTCCAGTCGCCTCGCGAGAGCATACGGCGTAGCCCAAGAGTCTGACTGCTCCAGCACAATCCCCAGCTCATCGCTGGGCGAGCCTGTGGCCACATCCAGCTCCGGTGGTCAGGCCGGGGAGGCTCAGGTTCCGATCGGCGCCGGCCGCGTCGTGTCGCGCGAGCGACTCGGCTGCTTCGCCGTCGTGACCGCACGGGGCCTGTCGTCGGCCGTCGTCTGTGCTCCTCCGGACTCGTCGACCGCCGCTTCGGACTCGTCGACCGCGATCTGGATCGCGGTGAGCCGGCGCACCAGCTGTGCCCTGACCTGTTCCAGCTCGTCTGCGTCGAGCAGGCGCGGACCGAGATAGCGTCCGGTCGCGACCGGCGCCCGCGCGAGACCGGGATGCTTGGTCGCGATCTCTCCAAGAGCCTGCTCGAGCGTCGCGATCTGTGCGCGCAGCCGCTGCCGACGTCTGGCCTCCCCATCGCCCGGGCCAACGGGCGACTCCGCCGACACGTACAGGGCAGCCGCGACTTCGCGCGGATCGACGCCGGTCGCGCGCGCCTCTCTCGCGGCATCCGCGGCGATCACGCCGGCGGGCGATGGCTCCCGTCGCGTGTTGGCCACGAACGTCCCGCTGCCCTGCTGGCTGTCGACCATGCCCTCGTGCTCGAGCCGCTGGTAGACCGCGCGGACGGTGTTGGCATTGACGCCCAGCGCCTCCGCCACGTCGCGCAGTCCCGGCAGTCGCTGTCCCGGCTTGAACCTGCCGTCATGAATGCGCGCACGCAGCGCCCACGCGAGCTGCACTCCGATCGGAACCTCCGCGTCGCGATCCAGCACGAAGTCCAGACCCTCGAGCCGGACCGCCTCGGGCTGGGATGCCATGCCGCTCAGATTAGCCCTCGACAGCCGTCCTGCCAGTGATCTAGTCAACTAGTACACTGAAACAATGCCGACATGGCGAGCCCAGCGCCGGCGGGCCAGCGAGACTCCAAAGGTCCCCGAGCGCCCAACGGCTGCCCTCGCGCGGCGTGCACTGGCTCCGGCCAAGAGCTTCGTCGAGGAAATCGGGGACATGATGATCCTGACGGGCAGGACCATCCTCTCCGCGCTGCGCCCCCCCTACCCGTACGGGGGCGAGTTCGTCTCGCAGTTCTTGTTCGCGCTGCGGCTGTGCTGGCTCCCATTGCTGATCTCGACCGTCTGCATCAACTACGCCGTCCCCCGGTCTGCAGGCCGCGAACATCCTGCAGATCTTCGGCTCGCTGGACCGCGTCGGCGAGATCTTCGTGCTCGCGGCGCTCCGCGAACTGGGGCCGTTCGTCACCGCGATCGTGCTCGCGGGGGTCGCGGGCACCGCGATCACCGCCGACCTCGGCGCGCGCAAGATCCGCGAGGAGCTCGACGCGCTGCAGGTCCTCGGCGTCGACCCCGTCAAGAACCTCGTCGTCCCGCGGTTCCTCGCGCTGATGCTCGTCACCGGGCTGTTCAACATCTACGCGGTCCTGTTCGGGATCTTCGGCGGGCTGCTCGCCGAGATCGTCAACGGCCAGCCACTCGGCCCGTTCTGGGCGACGCTGTTCGCCAACGCCTCCTCCACCGACCTCTGGGGCTCGGTCCTGAAGGCCACGATCTACGGCGCGATCATCGCGATCGTCTGCTGCTACAAGGGCATCACCGCATCCGGCGGCGCCGAGGGCGTCGGCCGCGCCGTCAACCAGGCCGTCGTCGTCGCGTTCCTCGCGATCGGGGGGTTCAACTACGTCTTCACGCAGACGCTGCTCGCCACACACCCGCAGATCTTGGTCATCAGATGACAGCAGCGCGCGTCACGCCGCCTCCGCGCCAGCCAATCAGAAAGCTCCCGAGCAGCCGCAACCACCCACGCATGGCTCGCTCGAGTTCGATGAAGACCGTCGTGTCTAGGACCGTGCCCACGGATCGCCCGGGGCAGGACCGACAGCGTCGAGCACGGCCTCCATGTCCTCGGCGAACGCCGGATCGGGCGGCGCCACCTGCGCGAGCAAGGAGAGCGCCTCCTGCAGAGGCCGCCCGCGACGCGGTGAGACCCCGGCCTGCCCGTGATCGTCGGGATGGACGATGACGTAGACGGGGCGCTCGCGGTTGACGACCACGACCTCCTCGTGATGGGCCACCGCCTCCCGTGCCCGACGGGGTATCCGAACCTCCTCGGCTCTGATCGTCGCCATGGGCATATATGGTAGCGAATCAGTACGGAACCGTACATGATGGCCATCGCCTATCCCCGGCTCTCCATCTTCTTCCACTCGGCCTTGTGCTCGCGCTTGGCTGCCTGGTAGTCGAGCAGCGCCTGCGGCGAGTCGACGTCTCCGAGCGTGGGGTGCGGCGGCACGAGCGCCTTGGCCGCCTTGACGCCGTAGCGCTTCGCGAGCACGGCGCCCATCGACTTGACCTTCATCTCCCCGAAGCCGGGAAGCGCCTCCAGGTTGGCGCGCAGTTCGCCGGAATCAGCCGCGTCGGTCCAAACGCGGGCCGCGTCGCCGTCATAGCGATCCTGGACGTGGACGGCCAGGTCGTGCACGCGCTGAGCCATCGAGCCGGGGTAGCGGTGGATTGCCGGCTTCTCTCGAAACACCGGCTCCAGGTTCGCCTTCGCGAGCGTTGCCGCGTCGAACGCGCCAAGGCGCTGCCTCAACGTGAGCGGTCCGACGAACGCCTGTTGCACCGTGACCTGCTGATCCAAGACGAACCCGACTAACAGGGCCATCGGATCGGAGGCGATCAGCGCGTTGGCGGCGTCGGACTCGGTGAAGTACAGGCGATCCGGCACGGCCTCACTTCCCAGGCGCAATGATCGCTGACGTCGCCCCGCTCACACCAGGAGCAGGGCCGAGGAAGGTGCCCAGGTTCATGCTGCTCGCCACGATGCCCAGTCCAGATCCTCTGGTGATCAAATGACGGCAGCGGTAAGCACGCGTCACGCCGCCTCGGCCCCGCCGAGCTCGCGCAGGCCGATGCGCGCGTGCAGGCGGCGCAGGGGGCGCGGGGCCCACCAGGTGCGATCACCCAGCCAGCCCATCAGGGCCGGGACGAGCAGGGCGCGCACGACGGTCGCATCGATCGCGACCGCGAGCGCCGCGCCGAAGCCGAGCTGCTTGATGAAGAAGATTTCAGAGGTGACGAACGCGCCGATCGCCACACAGAACAGCAGCGCGGCCGCCGTCACGAGACGACCCGTGCGCTCGAGGCCGTGGGCGACCGCCTCGCGCGTCGGCAGGCCGCCGTCGTGGGCCTCCTTGATGCGCGCGAACAGCATCACCCCGTAGTCGGTCGAGAGGGCGAAGGCGAGGATGAACAGCAGCACGAGATTCGCCTCCTCCAGACCACCGATCGGACTGAAGCCGAACAGCCCCGAGAGGTGGCCGTCCTGGAAGACCAGCACCAGCAGACCGGCGCCGACGGCGACCGTCAGGAGGTTCATCGCGAGCGCCACGAACGGCAGCACGAGCGAGCCGGTCATCAGGAACAGGAAGCCGCCGGTGACGAGCGCGAGGATCAGCAGGGCCAGCGGGGTGTGCGCGGAGATCGCCGCCTTCTGGTCGACAAACCACGCGGTCGCCCCGCCGACGAGCGGTCTCAAGACCTCGCCCGGGTGGACGGGGCCCGCAGTCCCGATCGCGCGCAGGCGGCGCACCAGCGACTGGTTGGCGGGCGCCCCGTCGGTGCCGCGGGGCTGCAGTTCGATCTCCCACGTGTCCCGCCCGAGATAGCGCGGCGGCGCCACGCTCGCCTGGTTCGCGGCGACAAGCTGCGCGCGGTGGGCCAGCGCCAAGACAGAGCCGGCAGCGGCAGCGCCACCGCTGCCCACAGCCCCAACGCCACCGCCACCCGCAGACCCCGCACCGCCACCTCCCCCCGGCCCGGCGCGCACGACCATCGTGATCGCCTGCGAGCCGTCCACGGCGAACTTGCGGGTGAGCGTTTCCGCGACCTCGCGCGGCTGGGAGGAGGCCGGCAGCACATGGGCGTCGGCGGGGATCAGCGCGAGGCGCAGCGCGGGCGAGGCGATCACGAGCAGCACGACGGCCGTGGCGAGCGCGACCGCGCCGGGACGGCGCATCACGCCGCGGGCCAGCCGCCCCCAGGCGCCCTCCTCGTCAGGGCGGGCGGCGCGCGCGGAGCTGCGCTGCAGCCACGCCGGCGCGAGCGAGTTGATGCGGGGCCCCAGCGCGACCAGCACCGCCGGCAGCACCAGCAGCGAGACCGCACCCGCCGCGAGTGCGACGAGCGCGCCGCCGACGCCCATCGAGTAGAGGAAGCGCAGCGGGAAGACGAGCATCGACGCGAGCGCGCCGGCGACCGTCAGCGAGCTGTACAGGACGGTGCGCCCGGCGGTCTGGATCGTGCGCTCGATCGCGGCCCGCGTGTCGAGGCCGCCGGCGAGCTCCTCGCGGTAGCGGGAGAGCACGATCAGGCTGTAGTCGATCCCGAGGCCGAGCCCCACGCCGGTCACGAGGTTCACCGCGAAGATCGAGAGACCGAGGAACTGGTCGATCAGGCGGAGGAGCAGGAGGGTGAGCACGATCGCGAAGCCGCCCACCAGCAGCGGCAGCGTCGCGGCGATCAGCCCGCGGAAGACCCAGAAGGAGAGCAGTAGCAGGATCGGCAGCGCGAAGGTCTCGGCGCGTTTGAGGTCCGACGTGGTGCGTTCGGTGACCTCCTGGAAGGCGACGTCGTTGCCGCCGAGCAGCACGCCGCTGCCGGCCAGCTCGTGGCCCACGCGGGTGATCGCGGCGGTGGACCGTTCGCGGTTGGCGTACGCGACGAGCACCAGCGTGAGACGGCCGTCGCGAGCGACGAGCTCGGGCAGGCGGGTTGTGGAATAGTCGATCAGGCGCTGGAAGCCGGGCTGGGCGGCGAGCAGCGCCGCGACCCGGCGCGCGCCGTCCGCCGCGGCAGGATCGATGCGGACGTCGCGGGCCGCGGGGACGAGCGCCGCGACGCCGTACGCGGCCGACTGGCCCGTGGCGCGTTCGATCGCGCGCAGCACCTGCTGGTTCTGGGCGTTGTGGTCCTGGAATTCGGAGGATTCGCTCTTGAGGGTCGAGATCACCGGAGCGCCGAGGGCGGCGGCGAGCAGGAAGACCGCGCCCGCGACAAGCAGGACATGCGCCGGCAGTGCGTCACCGCGAGGTCGGCGAGGCGGCTCACGCTGCTCCACTCCTCGGCCTCGCGCCAGACCTCGACCGAGACTTCCTCGACCGCCAGCGGGATCGGGGGCTCGGGCTTGGTCGCCTTCACCCAGACGCCTTCGAGCTCGTAGTCGTCGAGCAGGCGCTCGGCGATCGTGCTGCACAGCCGCTCGAGCGTCCTGTGCGAGCGCTGCTGGGCGACCAGCGCGACGAGCTGGCAGACCTCGGCGTAGTCGACCGTGTCCTCGATGCGGTCGGTCACGGTGGCGTCGGCCTCGCCGACCTCGAGGCGCAGGTCGAGCACCAGCCGCTGGCCGACCTCGCGCTCGGCCTCGCTGACCCCGTGGTGGGTGTAGAGCGAGAGGCCGGAGATCTCGATCGTGACCGACTCCAGGCCCTCCTCGCGCTCGTCCTCGTCCTCCTCGTCCTCCTCGTCCTCGCGTCGCCGGCCTCCAGCGTCCTCACTCATCCTCCGCGGCCTCCGACGCGCCGCGTCGTCCCACGCTCGTCGTCGAGTCGTCCGCTCGAGGCGCCTGCCCGGACTCCTCAGGGCCGGAGTCCTCAGAATCAGCTCGCGTCGGGGTCGCTCGGCGTCTCTGGTCGTCCGATCCATCGCGCGCCCAACGTAGCAGCCGCCACCGCGAGCGCGGCGCGCACGGGCGCGACGTCGTGGACGCGGAACACACGCGCGCCGCGCTCGTAGGCGAGCACGCTCGTGGCGAGCGTCCCGGGCAGGCGCCCTCAGTCCGCGCCGCTCGCTGCGTCGGCGCACGCTCCGACCCGAGCGGGACCGCCCCGTATCGGGCGGGCCCGCGTCGAGCCCGTCGCGGCGAGGATGCGCCCGAGGAAGCTCTTGCGCGAGGTGCCGACCAGCAGCGGGCGGCCGAGCGCGGCCAGCTCGTCCAGGCGGCGCAGCAGCTCCAGGTTGTGCTCGACGGTCTTGCCGAAGCCGATCCCGGGGTCGAGCAGCACGCGCTGCTCGCGCGACGCCCGCGCGCACCGCGAAGCGCAGGCGCTCCTCGAGGAACGCCTTGACGTCGTCGACGACGTCGTCGGTGAGCGCCCGTGCCCCGCGCTTGCATCGTGCGCGGCTCGCCGCGCATGTGCATCAGGCAGCACTCCGCCCCGCTCTCCGCGACCACCTCGGCCATCTCGGGATCGCCGCGCAGCGCGGTGACGTCGTTGACGAGGCCCGCGCCCGCCGCGAGCGCGGCCCGCGCGACGGCCGCCTTGGAGGTGTCGATCGAGATCTGCACGCGCTCGAGCCGGCGCCGCCGGCAGGCCCTCGACCACCGGCAGCACGCGCCGCAGCTCCTCGGCCTCCGCCACCGGCTCGGCGCCGGGCCGCGTCGACTCGCCGCCGACGTCGACGATGTCCGCGCCCTGGGCCGCCAGCTCGCGGCCGATGCGCGATCGCGGCCGCGGGCTCGAGGAACAGGCCGCCGTCGGAGAACGAGTCGGGCGTCGACGTTGACGACGCCCATCAGGCGAAAGCCGACTCCATCGCAGGAGCTACGTCCTCGTCAGCCCAGGTCGAGAGGCCCTCGTCAGGCCGCCCGTCAGGCCAGCTCGGGGCGCTCGGGGTCCGTCGCCGCGGATCTCCGCGGTGCCGCCGGCGAGGCCGGGGCGCGGCAGCGGGCGCGGCGCTTCGCGGCCGTGGCGGTCGGCGGGCGCCGGCGGCGCGGGCGGGCAGCTCGGGTGCGGCGTGCCCGTCGTTCGGGCCGGAAGACCTCGTCCTCGCTCTCGCCCGCGAGCAGCCCGAGGAACTCCTCCTTCTCGATCGTCTCGCGCTTGACGAGGATCTCGGAGATCGTCGTGAGGCGCTCGCGGTGCTCGGCGAGGATGTCGCGGGCGCGCTGGTGGGCGGACTCGATGATGCGGCGGACCTCGTCGTCGATCTCGCGGGCGATCTCGTCGGAGTAGTCGGGCTCGGTGGAGAACTCGCGGCCGAGGAACGGCTGGCCGTGGTCGTGGCCGAAGACGCGCGGGCCGAGCTTCTCGCTCATGCCGAAGCGCATCACCATCTGCTTGGCGGTCGCCGTCACCTTCTCGAGGTCGTTGGAGGCGCCGGTCGTGATCTCGTCGAAGACGATCTCCTCGGCGGCGCGGCCGCCGAGCGTCATCGCCATCGTGTCGTTGAGCTCCGCGCGGGTCGTCAGGAAGCGGTCCTCCTGGGGCATCGAGATCGTGTAGCCCAGCGCCTGGCCGCGGGAGATCACCGAGATCTTGTGCACGGGGTCGGCGTGCTCGAGGTAGTGGCCGACGATCGCGTGGCCCATCTCGTGGTAGGCCGTGATCAGCCGCTCCTTCTCGCTCATCACGCGCGTCTTCTTCTCGGGGCCGGCGATCACGCGCATGATCCCCTCCTCGAGCTCGTCCTGGCCGATTTCGCGCTTGCCGGTGCGGGCGGCCAGCAGCGCGGCCTCGTTGATCAGGTTCGAGAGGTCGGCGCCGGTGAAGCCGGGCGTCTGGCCGGCGAGCGCGTCGATGTCGATGATCCTTCGCCAGCGGCTTGCCGCGGGTGTGGACTTCGAGGATCTTCGCGCGGCCCTTGCGGTCGGGGCGGTCGACGGCGATCTGGCGGTCGAAGCGGCCGGGGCGCAGCAGCGCCGGGTCGAGGATGTCGGGCCGGTTGGTGGCCGCGATCATGATGATGTTGTCCTTCGCCTCGAAGCCGTCCATCTCGACCAGCAGCTGGTTGAGCGTCTGCTCGCGCTCGTCGTGGCCGCCGCCGAGGCCGGCGCCGCGGTGGCGCCCGACGGCGTCGATCTCGTCCATGAAGATGATGCAGGGCGAGTTCTGCTTGGCCTGCTCGAACAGGTCGCGCACGCGCGAGGCGCCGACGCCGACGAACATCTCGACGAAGTCCGAGCCCGAGATCGAGAAGAACGGCACGCCGGCCTCGCCGGCGACCGCGCGCGCCAGCAGCGTCTTGCCGGTGCCCGGCGGCCCGTACAGCAGCACCCCGGTCGGGATGCGCGCGCCGAGCGCCTGGAACTTCTTGGGGTTCTCGAGGAACTCCTTGATCTCGTGCAGCTCCTCGACCGCCTCGTCGACGCCGGCGACGTCGCGGAAGCTGATCTTCGGCGAGTCCGCCGACAGCCGCTTGGCGCGCGACTTGCCGAACGACATCACCTTCGAGCCGCCGCCCTGGACCTGGTTGATCATGAAGATCCAGAGGCCGAGGAAGATCACGAACGGCAGCACGTAGCTCAGCAGCGACAGGATCACGCTGCTCTTGGCGGCTTCGATGTTGTACTGGACGCCGGCCGCTTGGAGCTGCTTGTCGCAGGTCGCCGCGCGGTCTGCGGGACGTAGCCGACTTCGTATTTTTCGCCGGGTTGCCTTGAGGCGTGACTTCGAGCGCGTTGCCCTTGTTCTTGAAGTCGACCGACTTGACTTCGCCGCCGGGGATTTCCTTGCCGACGAGCGTCTGGTAGGTGCGCGCGGCCCGTCGCTGGAGCTCGACGAGATCAGTTTGGAGACGAAGAACGCCAGCACGACCACGATCAGGATCGGGAACACGGCGCTCTTGAAGAAACGGCTCATGGCTGAGATCCTGGTGGTCCTGGCGCCGGCTGCAGATCGTGGCTACCAGCCGTCCAGCGTACCACGGAGGGCCGATTTTCTTGGCAAGTCGGCCGTCGGCCGGCGGTCGCGAGAGGGTTGGAGGCGAGCATGTCGTCGAGGGCCGGCCCCGGAGCCGGCATGGCGGGCAGGACTCTCTACTGCTCCAACGCGGCCACGAACGGCAGGTTGCGGTAGCGCTCGGCGTGGTCCAGGCCGTAGCCGATCACGAAGCGGTCGGGGATCTCGAAGCCGACGTAGCGCGTCGGCAGGTCGACCTTGCGCCGCTCGGGCTTGGTCAGCAGCGCGCAGACCTCCAGCGTCCGGGGTTCGCGCGAGCCGAGGTTGCGCAGCAGGTACTGCAGCGTCAGGCCGGAGTCGACGATGTCCTCGACGATCAGCACGTCGCGGCCCTCGATCGCGACGTCGAGATCCTTGAGGATCCGCACCACCCCGGAGGAGTCGGTCGCCGAGCCGTAGGAGGCGACCGCCATGAAGTCGACCTCGACGGGGATCTCGATCAGGCGCATCAGGTCGGAGAGGAAGAACATCGCGCCCTTGAGCACGCCCACCAGCAGCAGCGGGCGCTCGGCGTAGTCGCGCGAGATCTCCTGCGCCAGCTCGCGACCCGCCGTCGCAGATCCTCCGCGCCGACCAGCACCTCGCCGACCTCCGGACGCGGTGGGGCGGGCGCCGTTGGGGTGTGCGAGCACCGGAGGAGTGTACGGCCTCATGAGGACCGTGGCGGCAGCCTCACCATGCGCAGCTCGCCGTCCTCGACCACGGCGCGCGACGAGGCCGCCGACGTGCAGCTCGGCGCGCCCGCCGCGGCGGGCCAGCGCGAGGATCTCCGGCACGCGGGCGCCGGCCTGGGGCACGAACGTCCCGGCGGCGTCCTCGGCGAGGCGCACGACGACCAGCCGGGCGAGCGCCGTGGAGAGCTCGCGAGGCGCGCGATCGAGATGCCCGGGCGCCCGCGGGGCGCCCCGCAGCTCGGCCTCGACCAGGCCGTCGAGCAGCTCGGCCTCCTCGCGCAGCAGGCGAGCGGTCCGCAGGACGTTGGCCTCGGCCGCCGGGTGGACCGCGCGCAGCGCCGGCACCAGGCCGTGGCGGACCCGCCCGCGCGCGTACCGGTGGGTCTCGTTGCTCGCGTCCTCGCGCCACCCCAGGCCGCGGGCGCGGCAGTAGGCGGCGGTCTGCTCGCGGGTGAGCTCCAGCAGCGGGCGCACCACCCGGCCCTCGCGGGGGGCCATCCCCAGCAGCGCCCGCCGCCCGGGCGAGGCGGCCAGGCGGTAGAGGATCGTCTCGACCTGGTCGGTCGCGGTGTGCCCGGTGGCCACCACCGCGTCGCGCTGCTCGCCGAGGCGCCTCGCGGCCCCGTAGCGCAGCTCGCGAGCCCACGCCTGCAGGTTGCCCGAGCTCTCGCCGGGCCGCCGGGCGCGTACGACCTCCAGCGCGACCCCCAGGCGCTCGCACAGCTCGGCACAGTGGCGCTCGTCCCCGTCGGCCTCGGGTCGCAGGCCGTAGTTGACGTGCAGCGCCTGCACGTCGCCGGCCCCGCGGAGGCTCACCGCGACGTCCAGCAGACAGACCGAGTCGCGACCTCCGGAGAGCATCGCCAGGACCCGGATCGGCCAGCAAGCCGCCGGCGCGGACCCGCTCGCTGACCTCCTCGGGAGTCATCGGTGGGTGGACTATCCCCTCAGCGACGCCAGGAACAGCTCGGTCGGCTCGGAGAACCCCTTCAAGCCGACCTCGCCGATCGGCTCGAATGCGAGGCCGTCGACCCCCTCGGCGACGTCGACGACGGCGCGCGTCACCAGCACCTCGCCCCCGGCCGCGCGCGCGACGACGCGGGCGGCCTGGTTGATCTCGCGACCGTAGTAGTCCCCGTCGCGGTAGATCGCCTGCCCTTGGTGGACGCCGATGCGGGGCGGGGGCACGTCGGCGGGGGCCTGCGCCTGGAAGTCCACCGCCCACCGCGTCAGCCCAACGGGGTCGGCGGCGACGATCATCGCCTCGTCGCCGAGCGTCTTGATGACGCGCGCGTCGATCGGCAGCGTCCGCTCGACCTCCTCGACGAAGCGCTCGACCGCGCCGACCGCGTGGTCCTCGCCCTGCTCCTCGGTCAGACGCGTATAGCCCGCGAGATCGGCGAACGCGATCGCGACCCGCAGGCGCCCCTCGGGGGGCGCCTGCTCGCCCATCTCGGCCTCCATGTGCCCGATCACGTCCTGCTCGACGAAGTGCGCGAGGAAGCGCCCGTGGACCCAGTTCATCAGCGGGGCGGTGAACGGCAGCAGCTCGCGCGCGATCCCGTCCATCTGCTCGGCGATCTGGATGCCCGGGACCCCGTCGCGCATCAGCGGCTCGTGGATGTACATGTGAAACAGCCGCACCTCCGTTTCGGCGATCTGCGCCAGCGCCTGCCCCCAGACACGGGCGATCTGCGCGAAGGCCTCTTCGGGCAGCCCCGCTTCGAGCATCGCCGCGACGTACTTCAGCATCTCCAGGTCGTCGTCGGAGATCGCCTGCACCGACATCGCGCTGAGGCCGAGGGCCACGAAGATGCGTTCGATCAGCGCGGGGGACAACCCCGTCGCGCGCGCGGTCTCTTTGAGCGTGTGGCGTCCCTCGGGGACCGACAGGAAGTCTTCGACGTCCCCGAGCGCCAGCCGCCCGCTGTCGCTGGCCTCGCGGATCTGCTCGAGCGTGTAGCCGCGCTCGCGCAGGCGCGCCACGATCCCGACCTGCCGCGCAGCGGGCGCGGTCCAGCCGTCGCGGTACTGCGGGATCAGCCCCTCTTTGACCCACCGCCTGACGGTCGCCCCCGAGACTCCCGCGCGCGCGGCGACCTGGGCGAGGGTCAGCGCTCCGTCCCCTTCGGATGTTCCCATCTCGGGGAGTCTAGAGTCGGGGCCTGTGACCCCGCGCGAGCCGATCCACCTGCGCCCGACGGCCGCGCTGGCCGAGCGGGTGCTGCTGCCGGGGGACCCCGGACGGGCGCTGGCGCTGGCCCAGCTCCTGCTGGAGGGTCCGCTGATGTTCAACCACCACCGCGGCCTGTGGGGCTACACCGGTCGGGCAACCGACGGGGAGCCGCTGACGATCCAGAGCACCGGCATGGGGGGGCCGTCGGCGGCGATCGTCCTGGAGGAGCTGATCGCGCTCGGGGCCCGCCGCGCGATCCGGGTCGGGACGTGCGGGGCACTGGACGGGAGCTTCGCGCTCGGCGATCTGATTGTCGCCCACGAGGCGCTTGCCGCGGACGGCACCAGCCGCACACTGGGGGCCCGTGAGCGGATCGCCGCCGACCGGCGGCTGACGGCGGCGCTGGAGAATGCCGCGGCGCGCACGGGAGCGACGATCGTGAGCACCGATCTTTTCTACGACCCCAACCCGGCACGCGAGCTCCAATGGCGCGCCGCGGGCGCGGTCGCGGTCGAGATGGAGGCGGCGGCCCTGTTCGCGGTGGGCGCCCGCGCCGCCATCCCGGTGGCCTGCGTGCTCACCGTGTCAAACGTGGTCGGCGGGGACCGCGAGGACCGACAGGGCCACATCGACGACGACTCGCTGCTCGCCGCCGCCGAGGCGATGGGTCGCCTGGCGGTCAGCGCGCTGCCGGTTTAACGCGTTTGACGGCGCCGGGGCCTTTGCCGGCGCCGGGGCCTTTGGCGGCGCCGGGGCCTTTGCCGGTGCCGGGGCCTTTGGCGGCGCCGCCCTTGGCCGCGCTGGGAGGTTTCGTGGCGGCGCGTTTCGGCTTGGCGGCAGGGCGCCTTGGCGCGGCCTCGGCACGTGCCGGCCCTTCCCCCGCACCTCCGGATCTCGCCGCGGCGGAGCCCTGGCGGATCTCAGCGAGCGTCCGCGACAACGTCCGCAGCTGCTCCTCGATGGCCGTCAGACGCATCTCGACCGACTGGGTCGGGAGGGCGCGACCGAGCCGATGGACCCCGTCCTCGATCCCCTCAAGCCGCTGCGAGACCGAGCGCAGACGTCGGGTGAGGCGTTCGATGTCGGCGGCCGACGGCAGGTTGAGCGCTCCCATCGCGAGCTCCTGCGCCTGGGCGGCCTTCTCGCGCGCGTCGGAGGCGCGACCGAGGGCCCCGTTGAGCAGCGGGTTCTCCAGCAGGTCGCCCAGCGCCCTGCCGAGGCGGTCCTCGGTACCGCTGGCGAGCCGCTCGCGCAGTCCCCTGGTTGCACTCCCGTCGGACATCTGCACTCCTCGCGTCGGTCGAAGGTGGGACGGGAAGGATACGGTGCTGGGATGGCGGAGCCGCTGTTCATCTTCGTACAGATCGAGCTCCCGTGGGAGCTGGGTCCGACCGACGGCCGCTATCTGCTGCGCGGACGCCCCGGCGGGCCGCCCGAACGGGTGGTGGTCCTGGACACCCTCGCGGCGGCCCGGCGTCGTCGCCGGCCGCTCGGCTCACGTCGAGGGGCGGGCGGGGCGGGGGGGCTCAAGACCACACCGGAGCCCGAGCCGGTGGCGACGGCACGGGCCACGGTGATCGACCCGGCGCCCGTCGCGACCGAGGACCAGGCGCGCCGATGGCTGACGGAGCTCGACGCCGAGCACGAGACGACGGCGGCGACGACGATCGTCAACCGGGTGCTGTTCGCGCACCGCGTCGCGGCGGCGGACCCCCACGTGCACGAGCTCTCCCCGGCTCACGCGCTGATCGTGCGAGCCGGCTGGGGCGAGGGCGAGCAGGTCGCCTACGGCCGCTGGCTGCACGCGCGCGAGCTGACCTGGCGCAAGCCACGCACGCGGCGGCCCAGCGCGGCGCTGCGGCCCCAGGAGCGCCTGGCGGTGCTGCTGGGCGCCCGCGGCGAGGCGCTGGTGTGCGAGGAGCTCGCGCTGCGCGCCCGCCTGGACCTGGGCCAGGGCCGCCTCGCCCACGCGGCGCTGGAGCTCGAGCAGGCCTACGCCGCGGCGTTGAGCGAGCTGGCGGGTGAGGGCCGGGAGGCGCTGGCGGTGCGCGTCGCCGAGCTGCGGCAACTGCGCGGCGGCATCACGGAGGCGGCCCGCGCCGCGCTGGGGGGCTCCTCCCCAGGGGCCGGCGGTCCGGAGGACCCGGACGGCCCAGGGGAGCCGGATGAGCAGATACTGGACCACGCGCTCGGTCGTCTGGAAGCGGCGCTGCGGGCGCGCACGGCCGTGGGATTCGACGAGCGGTAGCGGATTCCCGGCGCACGGCTCTCGGCACGCCCCGTCAGGTCGATCGACGGTGGGATGCGAGCGATTGACAAGATCGCACCCGAGTGGTGGTCACGGGCGTAAAGTCTGTCCGCAATGGACCCCACGACGACAGCGATCGGGACGTGGAGCGGCGGGCGCTTCATGCACTTCGGGGAGCCGCTGGACGACGAGCGCCTGCGCGCGCTGCTGCGCCCAGGCGGGGGGATCGACACGGTGCTGAGCGCCGACGTATACGGCGCGGGCGAGGCCGACCGGCTGCTGGGGCGGGCGCTGGCGGGGCTCGACCGCGAGCGCTACTGCCTGGTGGGCGCGATCGGTCACGACTTCTACGCCGGCGAGCGCGATGGCGCGAGGGGCTTCCCGCGCTTCACCGACCCGCGACTGCGCGGCGCGAAGGCCTACGCCGACTACATCAGGATGGCCACCGAGCGCAGCCTGGAGCGGATCGGCGTAGAGCGCTTCGACGTGCTGCTCCTGCACAACCCCGATCGCACCGGCTACACCAGCGGCGCGGTCTGGGAAGGTATGCAGGCCGTCCGGGAGGACGGCCTGACGCACGCAGTGGGCGTGGCGCCGGGACCGGCGAACGGGTTCACACTGGACCTGATCGACTGTCTTGAGCGCTTTGGGGAGCTGATCGAGTGGGCGATGGTCATCTACGGGCCGCTGGAGCCGTGGCCGGGGGAGCTGGTGCTCGACGCCGCCGCCGCCCACGACGTGGGCCTGATCACGCGGGTCGTGGACTATGGGGGGATGTTCCACGACGACGTGCTGCCGGGGCACACCTTCGCGCCCTATGACCACCGTAAGTTCCGCCCCGAGGGCTGGGTGCAGGCGGGGCGCGAGAAGTTGGAGGCGATGCGCCCGTACGCGGCCCGCCACGGCCTGACGATGCTCCAGCTGGCATGCCAGTGGAACCTCGCCCATCCGACGGTGCGCTGCGTCGCGCCGACGCTGATCCAGGAGGGCAGCGGACCGACTCGGAAGCAGGATCGGCAGGACGGCAACCCGACCGAGCCCTGCGAGCCGGGCGCGCCCCGTCCGATCGAGGACAAGCGCGCCGAGCTGGCGTCGCTGCCAGCGCAGGCGCTGCTCAGCGACGTCGAGGTTGCACAGCTGCGAGCGATCGGGGACAACACCGGCTGCATGGCGCTCAAGGGCGCGAGCCCCGAGCACGAAGGCGAGTCCCAGCCGGACCGCTGGCTGCTCTCCGAGGAGCTGGCGCAGCTGGCAGCCCGCTGGGATATCGCTCCGGAGCTCGACCTGGTCAGGCGAGATCCTGTGACAGCCGGCAGATGAGGGGCCTACAGCGTCCCCGGTGCGGCCAGCCATTGGCTGTCGAAGCTCAGGTTGGCAGGCAGACGCCCAGCTCACGCGCCCTTAGCGCAGCGGCGATCCGCTCGCGAGCGGTCGAGTGCCGGCGTCGCGCCCAGGCCGAGTTGTCGAGCAGCAGCACGCTACTCGTCGTAGTTGGCGATCAGCCCGAGACGCTTGACCTCATCGGCCGCGGCAATGTCGACGGAGTCGGAGCCGTGCAGAACCTCATGGATCAGCCGCTCACGAGCTTCGCGGGCCTCTCGATCCTCCTCGCGCAGCTCGCGCGCCTTCGCGCGCGCGCCCAGAGCGACAAGCTCCGCGAAGTCGATGCGCTCGCCGTTCAGCTCGCCGCGCAGCTCATCCAGCGCCTCGTGCACCGGCGGGGTCTCGGTGATCGTGTGGCGGGGGCGCGTGCTGCGTCGCATCCAGCTGCTGACCCCGGAAGCCAACGCAGCGTCACTTCCCCTGAAACCGCGGCGCGCGTTTGCCCAGGAACGCCGCGATTCCCTCCTTGCCGTCGGCGCTCTGAAAGACCGTGGCGAAGCCGCGCTTCTCGGCCTCGATGCCCGTGTCGAGGTCGCCGGCGGCCGAGACCCGCTTGATCTGCTCGACGGCCAGCGGCGCCTGGCCGGCCAGCTTGCGCGCCCACGCCAGCGCGGTGTCGAGCAGTTCGTGGTCGTCGACCACCTCGTTGGCCAGTCCGTACTCGTAGGCCTCCTCGGCTCCGATCGGGTCGCCCACGAGGTTCATCTCCAGCGCCTTGCTCTGCCCCACCAGGCGCGGCAGGCGCTGGGTGCCGCCGAAGCCGGGGATGATCCCCAGCTTGATCTCGGGCTGGCCGAACAGCGCGCTGCGCGCCGCGATCCTGATGTCGCAGGCCATCGCCAACTCGCAGCCGCCGCCGAAGGCGAGGCCGTTGACGGCGGCGATCGTCGCGACGCCCGCGCTGCCCAGCTCGCGGAACAGCGCGTGGGCGGTGTGGATCAGCTGCTCGCCCGCCGACTCGTCCATCGTCGTGAACGCCTTGATGTCCGCCCCGGCGCTGTACAGGAACGGGTTCGACGACGCGACCACCAGCGCCCGCACCGGCGGCGCCGAGGACGATCCCGCCGTCGATGACGATTCCTTGACCTTCGTCCAGACCTTGCCGAGGTCCTCGATCACCTGCGGGGCGATCGAGTTCATCTGACCGTTGGCCAGCCACGCGATCGCGACCCCGTCCGCGCGGGTCTCCAACTTGACGACCTCGGCGGGCTGGTCGGCGTCAGGCTGGGGGTAGGCGTAGAAGCCCTGTCCGCTCCTCTGCCCGAGGCGGCCCTGGGCGACGAGGCGGCGCAGGATCGTCGGCGGCGCGAAGCGCTCCCCGTGGCGCTCCTGCGCGTTCTCCAGGCGTTCGAGGATCGTGTCCAGGCCCTCGACGTCGGCCTTCATAAACGGCGGCATCAGCCCCCGCCGCGGGTCCAGGCCGGCGCCGGCCATCAGCCCGAAGTCGATGTCGCGGTGGGTCGCGACGCCCTCCTCCAGCACCAGGCAGGCCTCGACGAACGTCTTCAGCGTCAGCAGCTCCACCAGCTCGCCGATGTCGGGCTCGGCGTCGCCCGGCAGGTTGGGCTCGCCCTGCGGGCTGTAGAAGCCGTCGCCGCCGGTCTTCGCGCCGAGCTTTTTTTCGGAGACGAGCTTCTGCATCCCCTTCGGCACGTAGAAGCGCTCCGGGCCGTAGGACTCCGCGAGGTGCTCGGCCACGTGCAGCACCGTGTCCAGGCCAAGCAGGTTGACCAGGAAGTACGGGCCCATCGGCACCACGTTCGCCGCACCCACCCCCTCGTCGATCAGCTTGATCGACAGGCCCTGCTCCTCCTGCGCGCGCCAGACCTCCGAGGTCCCCGCGTTGAGGATCCGGTTGACCACGAACCCCGGGACCTCCGCGCAGGTGATCGGCTGCTTGCGAATCGCCTGCGCGAACGTCACCGCCGCTGTCACCGTCTCCGCTGCGGTCTCGTCGCCTTCGACGATCTCGATCAGCGGCATGATCGAGGCCGGGTAGAAATAGTGGAAGCCCACCACCTTCTCCGGGCGCAACGTCGCTTCGCCGATCTCGGTGATCGACAGCGACGACGTGTTGGACGCCAGGATCGCGTGGCCCGGGGTCGCGGCGTCGAGCTCTGCGAACACCGCCTGCTTGATCTCCATCCGCTCGGGCACCGCCTCGATCACGAAGTCCACCTCGCCGAAGCCCTCATAGGTGGTCGTCCCGTGGATGCGTCCCAGCACCGCCTCGATCTGCTCCTCGCCCTGCTCGACCGTCAGCCGGCCCTTCTCGACGAGCTTGCCGATCTGGCCCGCGGTCACGTTGCGGGCCTCGTCGAGGCCCGCCTGCACGAGCTCGGAGTTGATGTCCTTGAGCACCACTCCGATCCCCGCGGCGGCGATCGTCTGGGCGATCTGCCCGCCCATCGTCCCTGCGCCCACGACGGCGGCCTTGAACACGAACATGCTGGCTTCCTCGATTCTCTCGCTCGGCGGTTTCCTGGACGCGGGAGCCTAACGGCGCCGGGCCGGCCGCGCAGCCTCCGCCACCGGACCGCGCCTCCGCGACCGAGGGCGCACCCCCGGCGGCGCACCCGCTCCGGCCCGACTGCGCACACCGGCTGCCCACCCGCGCCCGGAGCGGACAGCGCACCTTTGGCCGTCGCAGCGGGTTTCAATTTATGGGACGGGGGAAGTAACTATGCAAAGCAATTGGAAGGCGGTGAGCGTAATGAGACAGAATCACAGACGCCGGTCTGCCAAAGGCACCTCGATCCGCGCGCGGATCCTCCACACGTGGGCCGTCGCCATCGCTGCGACGGGACTGCTCGCGCTGGCGCTGCCGGCCGGCGCCGGAGCCGTCTCGCCGCCGGCGCCACCGTCCGTCTCCACCGGAGGGGCGCACTATGTGACCTACGGTTCGGCCATCCTCGACGGGTGGATCGATCCGCACGCGAGCAACACCAGCTACTACTTCCAGTACGGCCCCACCAGGGCCTACGGGGCCCAGACCGGGGTCGCGGACGCCGGCGCCGGCGCCGCGACCGTCAAGGTCGCGTTGCCCGTGACGGGACTGCTGCCGTACACCACTTACCACTACCGGCTGATCGCCGTCAACGCCGCCGGCGCCAAGACCGGCGCCGACAGCTCGTTCAAAACGGCGAAGGTCCCGCTCTCGCTGCAGATCCTCGCGGCCCCCAACCCAGTCCTCTACGGCGAACCCGTCACGATCCAGGGCACCCTTTCGGGCACCGGCAACGGCGGCGTCCCGGTGGTGCTGCAGGACAACCCATTCCCCTACACCCAGGGGTTCGTCACCGTCGGCAACTCCGAGTTGACGACCGCCACCGGCGGCTTCTCGTTCCCGTTCCTCGGCCTCACCGAGGCGACCCAGTTCCGCGTCGCCACCGCCACCAGGACGCCCGTCGTCAGCCCCGTCGCGGTCGAGGGCGTGGCGGTGCGCGTGCAGGCCCACGTCGGTCGCGCCCGCAGGCGCCACTACGCCCGCATCTATGGGACCGTGACCCCCGCGGTGAACGGCATGGAAGTCGGGATCATGCGCATCGCCGGTGGGCGCAACGTGCTGGTCGCGGGCACCGCCCTGCACTATCGCAACGCCACCAGCTCGCGCTTCAGCCGCACGATCCGAGTCAAACGCGGAGCCGCCTACCGGGTGCTTACAGCGCCCCGCTGCTGATCCGCTGATGCCGCTCGTCCGCTGAAACGTCGCGCGGCCCCGCCATCGCGCTGGGCACGCGGGGCCGCCCAACGGCGGCCCCTTCATGAGCCCGCCCGGCCTTTCTAAACCGCGGCGGGCTCCTCGACGCGCCGCGGCAGCAGCGTTTCGCGGGCGATCACCAGGCGCTGGATCTGCGAGGTGCCCTCGTAGAGCTGCATGATCTTCGCGTCGCGGAACAGCTTCTCGACGGGGTACTCCTTGATGAAGCCGTAGCCCCCGTAGACCTGCACCGCGTCGGTCGCGACCTTCATCGCGGTGTCCGCCGCGAAGCGCTTCGCGTGTGAGGACACCAGCGTGTTGCGTTCGCCGTTGTCGAGCATCGCCGCCGACTTCCACGTCAGCAGGCGCGACGCTTCGATCTCGGTCGCCATGTCGGCGATCATGAACTGGATCGCCTGGTGCATCGCGATCGGGACCCCGAACTGGACGCGTTCCTTGGCGTACTCGGTCGCGAACTCGCAGGCCGCGCGGGCGATCCCGGTGGCCATCGCCGCCACGCCCGGGCGGGTCCGGTCGAGCGTCATCATCGCCAGCTTGAAGCCCTTGTTCTCCTCGCCCAGCAGGTTCTCCGCCGGGACCTCGACGTCGTTGAAGCTGATCGTCGCCGTGTTCGACGCGCGCTGGCCGAGCTTGTCCTCCTTCTTGTCGACCACCACCCCCCAGTCGCGCTCGACCACGAACGCCGAGATCCCGCGATGGCCCGCGTCCTTGTCGGTCTTTGCGTACACCGTGTAGTAATCCGCGTAGCCGCCGTTGGTGATGAAGCACTTCGAGCCGTTGAGCACGTACTTGTCGCCCTGTTTGACCGCCGTCGTGCGCATCCCCGACACGTCCGAGCCGGCGTCGGGCTCGGTCAGGCAGAACGACACCAGCCGCAGATCCTCGGTCACGGCGCCCAGATACTTTTTCTTGACCTCCTCCGAGCCGCCCAGCGCGATCGGGGCGGTCGCCAGGCCGTTGCACCCGAGCGACGTCTGGATCCCCGAGCAGCCCCAAGAGAGCTCCTCCTCGATCAGGCACCCGTCGAGATAGCCGAGACCCGGGCCCCCGTACTCCTCGGGGATGTGGGTGTTCATCAGGCCCACCTCCCACGCCTTGCGCAGGATCTCCGCGGGCCACGTCCCGTCCCTGTCGTACTCCCAGGCGACCGGGCGAATCTCCTTCTCGGCGAAGTCGTGCGCCAGTTCGCGCAGGCTCTTCTGCTCGTCGGTGAGCGTGAAATCGACCATTTGCTCTCGTGATCTCCTATAGATTGACCAGTCAGTCAACGCACCGGCAGACCAGGAGCGTAGCGAAGCGCGGCCAAGTGAGCAACAATCCGTCGATGCAGGCCGCCTTCCCCGTGGTGATGTTCGGTGCAATCGTGCTGTTCATCGTGATGGGCCTGCTGTCGATGCTCACCCGCAACAACCTCTATGACCAGATCGGCCAGGGCGGCCTCACGATGGGGGAAGACCAGCTCGGCGGCGGCGCGTCGGGCGAACCCGGCGGGTTCGGTCCAGGTCCAGCCGGTGATTGGGCCCCACCCGCCCCACCCGCCCCGCTCGGCCCCGGCCCGGGGGCGGGTGGGGCCTCAATCCTCGGGATCGGCTCCGCGATCGGCGATCCCGCCGAGCGCGACCGGGAGATCCGCCAGATGCTGCAGGCCCGCTCGGACCGCCTCGTCCGCCAGGGCCACGCGCCGCTCGACATCGACGCCGAGCTGACCAAGCTGCAACCGCCCGACCACCCCCGGGCGGACGGAACCGGCTCGCACGACGCCGGCCTCGCCGCGGAGGTGCGCCAGCTCGTGGTCGCCCGCAACGAACGGCGCGGGCGCCAGGGCCTGGAGCCGGTCGACGTCGAGGCCGAGGTCCAGCGAACGCTGGCTGAGCTCGACCCCTGATGAAGTCGCTCGGCGCGCTCGTCCGCGGATTGCTGCTGGGCGGGCTCGTGATCGCGCAACTCGCCTTCGCGCTCCCGGCCACAGCCGCCACCACCGGGCCGCAGGCCAGGCCGGTGCGTCCCGCTCCCCGTTCCGCGCGACCTCACGCCCGCGCGTCCCGGGGGCCGACGGTGTACGGCGCGCTGCAGAGCCTCCAGCGCAGTGGCGCGCTGAGCGCCGAAGCGTACGGCGAAGACGCCGCCACCTACACCGCGGCGCTGAGCGCCGTCAAGCGGCTGAGCGGCACGCGCGGCTCCGAACTGGCGAGCGTGATCGCCAACGTCCAGCAGATCGCCGCCGCCGGCGGGCTGATCCCCTCGCGACTGCCCGCGACGATGCTCACGCTCGAAAGCAACGTCCAGTGGTGGAGCCGCGAACCGCTGCCGGCGGTCCACCAGCACGTGGTCGTACCGGGCAGCCACCTGGTGTGGGAGTACTACCCCGGGCAGGGCATCGAGATCCAATGGCTGGCGACCTTCGGCGAGGCCAACGGCTACTACGACAACGGACATGACAACACGCAGCTGCGCGAACTGCTCGAAGAAGCGATCCCGCTCGCCACCCAGCGCGCCGGGGGCATCGCGTGGGAGTACTTCTTCCACTTCGACGGCGGGTCGCCCCCGTGGACCAGCGGGCTCTCGCAGGGCACCGCCCTGGAGGCGCTCGCCCGCGCCGGGGTGCGGCTGAAGGAACCGGCCTTCACCGAAGCCGCCAAACGGGCGCTCGGCATCTTCCAGACCCCGCCGCCGTCCGGGGTGCGCGTGAGCCAGCCTGCCGGGACGCTCTATGCGGAGTACACCTACGCCCCGACCGACAGGATCCTCAACGGCTTCATCCAGGCCCTCAACGGGCTGTACGAATATGCCAAGCTGACCGGCGACCCGCTCGGCCGCCAGCTCTTTGAAGCGGGGGACGCCGAGGCGCGCGCGATCGTGCCCGCGTACGACACCGGCGCCTGGTCGAAGTACGACCAGTACTCCGAATCGAACCTCAACTACCACGAACTGCTCACGGAATTCCTCGAACACCTCTGCAAGCTGACCGGCGAAGGCCCGCCGCTCCAACCGGCACCGACGACCACGACACCTGCTCCGCCTTCCACTCCGGCCCCGACGCCCGCTCCACCTGCGGCCGGCAGCGAAGGCTCGGCGGGGGGCACCGCCGCCGCCCGGACCCGCGCCGGGGAAGCGACCGCCACGGCGGCGCAGGCGAGCACCGCCACCGGCGGGGCCATCGCAATCAGGGCGCAGGCGAGCGCGGCGATCCCGGGCGACGCGATCTACTGCACGACCGCCCAGCGCTTCACCGCCGATCTGCACACCCCGCCGGTGATCACGCTGCTGACCCGCAGGCTGCGCGGGGGGGAGCGCGGCGGGGTGCAGCTGTCGCTATCGAAGATCGCGACCGTCATCCTCACGATCCGCCGGGGCGGCCGGGTGGTGTGGACCAACAGCGCCCTCGTCGAACGCGGCCGGCCGCGGCTGCTGTGGATCACCCCCACCCGGGGAGGCGTCTACGCGGTGAGCATCCGCGCGGTGGATCTCGCGGGCAACAGCGCCACCGCGAGCGGCACGATCGCCGTGAGCGCCGCCGCGCATGGCTGAGGCGACAGGCCAATACGGCACGCTCGACGAGCTGCGCACGCTCGCCGAGCTGGCGCTGAGACTTGGCGAGCTGCTGCCGCGCGAGCGGCGAGCGCAGGTGGTCGACCTGGTCCACCGGCTGCTGGCCGTCGGCGGAGCGCTCCTGAGCGAGGAGCAACAGCAGCAGCTAGTCGAACTGGCCCGGCAGCTCCTGGCCGTGGCCCGCGCCCTGCTCGATCTGCTCGAGGAGCGCCTGGACCGGATCGAGCGGGCGGTGGAGCCGTCGAGTGCCCGGTGAGCCGTCCGTACAATCGGGGTGTGCGCAGCGAAGCCCGTCGCATCCGTGAGGGCGCCGATCCGGGCCCCCGCTCGACGAGATCCGGAGCCCGCCCACCCGTGCGCGCCTGGGGCGCCCTGGATCGCGACCGGCGCCTGGCCGCCATCGCGGCGGTGGCGCTGTTCCTCACGATGCTCCTCCCGTGGTATAGCGAGACCGACACCTTCGTCGTCCACGGGCAGACCAGGCCGGCCGAGGTCAGCCTGACGGCGTTCCAGGCATTCTCGTTCGTGGAGGCAGCGGTGCTGGTGGTGGCGGGCGGGGTGCTCGTGCTGCTGTTCGCCCGCGCCGAGGGACGGCCCTTTCAGCTGCCTGGTGGCGACGGCCTGGTGATCCTCGTCGCCGGCGGGTGGGCCGGCCTGCTGCTTTTCTACCGCCTGCTGGACAAGCCCGGAACGCGGGGAACCGCGACGCTGACCACGACGGTCGGCGTCAAGTGGGGGATCTTCCTGGCGCTGCTGGCCGCGATCCTGATGGCCTACGCCGGAGCGATGATTCGCGCCGGCCGGCGCCCCGAACCGCCGCTGGTGCGCGACCCGCGGCGGCCGCGCCCGCCTGAGCCGCCGCCCCGCGGGACCGAGCGACCGCCCCGCGAGACCAAGCCGCCGTGGCCCTCCGATGTCGACGACGACGCCACGATCATCGTTCCCGACCCCGCGCGCGCCGAGAGCTCAACACCGGTCCCGGCACACGAGCCCTCGCGTTATCCGCCCGCCCCGCCGGCCGGCGCTCGCACACCAAGACGTGCCGGCGCCGCGACCCGTACAAGCCCCGAGCAGCTCTCCTTCGAGGATCCTGACCTGGGGAGCTCGGCCCGCTGACCGCTCGATGAGCGGCTGCGCGCCGCACGTTGTGTGCATCGGCTCGGTAGTTGTGTTGAGATTTGGTTGGGGGCTGGATGTCATGTATGAAAAATTCAGTCGCGTATAGCGATAGTTATACGCGGTCTTGAAAAGATATACGCACCTCCACACCCACCTATCATTCGCCCGACGATGCCCACGGCCTCTCCCCCGGCGCCCGCCACAGCCGCAGACGTGGCGACGGGCCTGCGCGCGGTGGGCTACCTGCCCGACGAGGCGACGGCACTGGTGGCGTTCCTCGCGACGAAGCTGGGCAAGCCGGTGCTGGTGGAGGGCCCGGCGGGGGTCGGCAAGACCGAGCTCGCGAAGGCGCTGGCGCGCTACCTGGAGCGGGGGCTGGTGCGGCTGCAGTGCTACGAGGGCCTCGACGAGGCGAAGGCGCTGTACGAGTGGAACTACCGCAAGCAGCTGCTGCGCATCCAGGCGAAGGGCGGGGAGGCGAACTGGAGCGAGGTCCAGGAGGACATCTTCGGCGAGGACTTCCTGCTGGCGCGCCCGCTGATGACGGCGATCGCCTCAGAGGAGCCGGTGGTGCTGCTGATCGACGAGATCGACAAGACCGACCAGGAGTTCGAGGCGATGCTGCTGGAGGTCCTGTCCGATTTTCAGATCTCGATCCCCGAGCTCGGCCGAGTGGAGTCGCGCACACACCCGGTGGTGGTGCTCACGTCCAACAACTCGCGCGAGCTGACCGAGGCGCTCAAGCGCCGCTGCCTGTACCTGTGGCTCGACTACCCCGAGCTCGAGCACGAGCTCGAGATCGTCCGGCTGCACACGCCCGAGCTGTCCGAGACGATGGGGCGCAAGCTGGTGGAGGTGGTGGGGATGGTGCGCGATCTGGACCTCAAGAAGCCGCCGTCGATCGCCGAGTCGATCGACTGGGCGCGGGCGCTGCTGCTGCTGGGGGCGCGCGACATCGACTCCGAGACCTTCACCCAGACATTGTCGGTGATCGTCAAGCACCGCACCGACATGGACGTCGTCGCCGAGCGCATCGGGCTGAAGCTGGGCGGCGACCCGGTTGCGAGCGAGTCCGTCGCGAGCCGGTCGGGCTAGCGCGATGATCAGACCGTCTCGGCCTGACCCGACGGGGGCCGGTGAGGGGGAGCAGGCCGGCCTGGCGGCCAACCTGCTGGCGCTCGGCGAGGAGCTGCGCGCCGAGGGCGTCGCGGTCGGCACCTCCGAGCTGCTGGACGCCTTCGCGGCGCTGCGCGAGATCGCGTGGACCTCCCAGCGCGACTTCCGCGAGGCGCTGGCGGCGACCCTCGCCAAGAGCCAGGAGGACAGGCGGGTGTTCGAGCTGGTGTTCGAGCGCTTCTTCTTCCGCGCAGTCGAGCTGGCGGCGGCGCGCGAGGGCGTGCGCGAGGAGGCGCTGCGCGCCGGCGGCGAGCTGGATCTCGACGAGCTCTCGCCCGAGCAGCTCGACGCATTGCGCCGCGAGATCGCGGCCGCGATCCGCGAGGGCTCGGAGGGCGCGATGCGCGACCTCGCGCGGATGGCGCTCGCGGCGCTGGGTCAGCGCGATGGCGGGTCGGGGGTGATCGGGGTGGACGTCCAGCGCATCCGCCGCACGCTCGGCCTGCGCGCCGAGGCCCAGCCGGAGCTGCCCGCCGAGGACCCCCGCCGCGAGGGCCTGCCGCGCGACGCGCTGCGCCGCTTCGAGGCGCTGCTGCGCCGCGAGCTGGAACGCGCCCAGGTGCAGCGCACCGGCGGCCTGCCCCCGGCGCGCCCGCTCGGCGAGCTCGACCGGGCGCTGCCGTCGGGCCCCCTGCAGGATCTCGCGGCGGTGCACCGCGTCGTGGCCCAGCTGCGCCGGCGCCTGGCGACGCAGGGCTCGCAGGCCCGCGGGCACCGCCATCACGCGCACGTCGACGTGCGGCGCACGATGCGCGCCTCGCTGCAGACCGGCGGGGTGCCGGTGGTGCTCAAGTACCGCCCCCGCCGACCGCGCCGCCCGGAGGTGTACGTGCTGTGCGACGTCTCCACCAGCGTGACCTCGGCGTCGGTCTTCTTCCTGTCGGTGCTGCACGCGCTGCACGACGCCTTCCGCAAGATGCGCTCGTTCGTGTTCATCGAGCGGATCAGCGAGATCACCGACATCTTCGAGCGCGAGCGCGACTTCAAGGCCGTCAACGAGCGGATCGCAAGCGACGCGGGCGTCGCGGACATCTCCGGCTACACCGACTACGGGCGCGTGTGGTCGGAGCTGCTGGAGCAGATCGGCGACGACCTCGGCCCACGGGCCACCGTGATCGTGCTCGGCGACGCCCGCACCAACGGCCGCGACCCCCGCGCGGACCTGTTCGCCGCGATCGCCACGCGCGCCGGCCGGACGTTCTGGCTGAACCCCGAGCCGCGCCTGTACTGGAACTACGGCGATTCCGTGATCGCGGCCTACGAGCGCCACTGCACGGCGTTCGAGTGCTGGACCACCGGGCAGCTCGAGGACTTCGTGCGCGCGCTGGCGCGGCCCGAGCTGGCGGCGGGCGCGGGGCGGTAGAGCGTCCCTAACGCGAAAGCCCGAATCCTTTAAGGACGCGACGGGACCGTAACGCAGGCGTAAGAGTCGATCTTCCGCGCTAGGCTGTGCCGAGCAAACAAACACCAGGGGGGCTGGCGGGCAGAGCCGGCTGAGATGGCGTTGAATGGGGTCCCCACCCACCCCACCCGGCGCCGACCCTTCGAACCTGTGGGGTAATGCCCGCGGAGGGAGTTGCGTGAGTGTCGCAGGTACTCAGAGCAGGACCGCAGCCGTCTGAGACGGCCGCGCGGGAGTGTGCGGTCAGCGTCAGCGGGGTGAGCCGCACCTACCCGCAAAGCGGAGCCGGGGGCGCGGCCGCGAGTGGTGCCGAGCGCTCGGTGCAGGCGCTGGCGGAGGTCACGCTGCGTGTATCCGCGGGGGAGCTGCTCGCCGTGGTGGGCCCCAGCGGCTGCGGCAAGACGACGCTGCTGGAGCTGATCTGCGGCCTGCAGTCCCCAGACGCCGGTACGGTGCGCAGCGAGCCCGCGGCGCTGATGCCCCAGCGCGACCTGCTGCTGCCGTGGCTGAGCGCCGTCGACAACGCCGCGCTGGCGCTGCGGATCGCAAAGCGTCCTCGCGCGCAGGCGCGGGAGCGGGCCGCGGCGCTGTTCGCGGAGCTGGGGCTGGCGGGCTTCGAGGGCGCCCACCCGCACGAGCTCTCCGGCGGGATGCGCCAGCGGGTCGCGTTCCTGCGCACGCTGCTCTCCGACAAGCCGGTGCTGTGCCTGGATGAGCCGTTCGGGGCGCTGGACGCGATCACGCGCGCCGAGATGCAGGGATGGCTCGCGCGGGCGCTCGCGCGGGAGCCGCGCACCGTCGTGCTGGTGACGCACGACGTCGAGGAGGCCGTGCTGCTGGCCGACCGCGTCGTCGTGCTCTGTGCCCGCCCCGGCCGCGTCGTCGCGGGGCTGGAGGTGGAGCTGCCTCGCCCCCGCGCCCGCACCGACCCAGCGGTGACGGCGCTGCGCGAGCGGGCGCTGATCGCGCTTGGGCTCGGAGACGCGTCGTGAGGCGCCGCCTGCTGGACGTCATTCCGGCGCTCGCGCTGATCGCGGCGCTGTTGGGCGTGTGGGAGCTGTACGTGTGGCTGGGACACGTGGAACCGTCGCTGCTGCCCGCCCCGCACGTGATCGCGACGGAACTGTGGAGCAACACGGGCATCCTGTGGCAGAACTTCGCGATCACCGCGAAGGAGGTGCTGCTCGGCCTGGGCCTCGCGCTGGCGTGCGGCTTCGCCGTGGCGGTCGCGATCCACCTCTCGCCGCTGTTTCGCCGCGCCGCGTACCCGCTGGCGGTCGGCTCGCAGGCGGTGCCGATCGCCGTGATCGCCCCGCTGCTGGTGTTCTGGTGGGGCTTTGGGATCTTCCCCAAGCTGTTCGTGATCGCGCTGATCTGCTTCTTCCCGGTGGTCGTCACCACCGTCGACGGACTCGCCGCCGTCGACCCCGACCAGCTCAAGCTGCTGCGCACGCTGGACGCCTCGCGCTGGCAGGCGTTCCGCTTCGCCGAGCTGCCCGCCGCGCTGCCGGCCGCGCTCAGCGGCGCGCGGATCGCCGTCGCCGTCGGCGTGATCGCGGCCTTCATCGCCGAGTCCCAGACAGCCACCGTCGGGCCGTACGGCGGCCTCGGGCGCGAGATCGTCACCGACGGGGATGCCTTCCAGAACCCCCGCGCCTGGGCCGCCGCGACGGTGCTGTGCCTGTTCGCGATCACCTGCTTCTACACGCTCGCGCTCGCCGAACGCAGGCTGAACCCCTGGAACCATCGAACAAGAGGAGCTCGATCTTGACCAAGCCGTCCCCGCCCAGCGTCGCACTCGGGCCACCCCGCGCCGAAAGCCCTCCGTACCGCCGCTCGCCCGCGCGCCTGCGCTCAACCGCACTCGCCTCGCCGCGCCGACGCCGTCGCGCGGCGCTCGCCGCGGCGGCGCTCTGCATCCTCGCCCTCGCCGCGTGCGGGACCGCGCAGAACGTCACCACTGCGCCCGCCGCGAAGCCCTTCACGGTGATGCTCGACTGGTTCCCCAACGCCGACCACGCGCCGCTGTACGCCGCGATCGCCGGCGGATACTTCCGCGCGGTCGGCCTCGACGTCCAGCCGATCGTCCCCTCCGAATCGGCCGAACCGCTGAAGCTGCTCGCCGCCGGCAAGGTCGACATGGCGATCTCCTATGAGCCCGAACTGCTGCTGGCCCGCGACCAGGGCCTGAAGGTCGTGTCGATCGCCGCGCTCGTCCAGCGCCCCCTGACGTCGATCATCGCGCTCTCCAACCAGCACGTCACCACAGTGGCCGGCCTGGCCGGCAAGCGCGTCGGGACCGCCGGCATCCCCTACCAGGCCGCCGAGCTGCGGACCGCGCTGCAGGCCGCCGGGGTCAGCCCGTCGCGGGTGCAGGAAGTCAACGTCGGCTTCAACCTCGTCCCCGCGATGCTCTCCGGCAAGGTCGCCGCGACACTCGGGGGCTACTGGAACTACGAGGCCATCCAGCTGCAGCTGATGCACAGACATCCCGTCGTGATCCCGATCGATCAGGCGGGCGTCCCGAGCTATGACGAGCTGGTGCTGGTCGTCCGCGAGGACGAGGCCCACACCCGCGGACAGGAACTGCGGGCCTTCCTACAGGCCCTGACCCACGGCGAGCGCGCCGTGCGCGCCGACCCCGCGGCCGCCGCCAAGCTGATCGTGGCAGCCAACCCCAGCCTCGAAGGCAGGCTCCAGCTGGAATCGATCCGGCGCACCCTGCCCGCCGCGCTGCCCGCCGAAGCCAGCAGGCCCTACGGCTATCAGGACCCCTCGGCCTGGGCGACGTTCGGGCAGTGGATGTACACCCGTGGCCTGCTGCACCACGACCCCAACGCCACCGGCCTGCCGCCCTTCACCAACGAGTACCTGCCCGGCGAAGGGATCTGAACGAGTCCAGCCCAGCCAGGGAATCTGCGATCCCACGAGCATCGCCGCCTTCACCTACCGGAATGCCCTGCCGGGACAAGGGTCTGAGGACTGATCTGGTATACCAATTAAATCCCGCCAGCGCGAAAAATGGAGACGGGGATTCCGACGGTGGCGACCAAGCTGGCGATCCCCTCGATCCCCCGGCACCTGGTCCGGCGCGAGCGGCTGTTCGATGTTCTGGACAGCGGGGTCCGCGAACGCTTGGTGCTGCTCTCGGCGCCGGCGGGAGCCGGCAAGACGGTGCTGCTGGCCTCGTGGATCGCCGCGCGCGAGCTGCCGGGACCGGCGTGCTGGCTGTCGCTGGACGCCGACGACAACGACGCCTCGCGGCTGGTCTGCGACCTGCTCAGCGCCCTGCGCCACTGTGGGGCGGTCGTGCCCGGCAGCGCCCTGGATCGCCTGACGCCGTTTGATGCGAGCCCGCCCGCTCCGCCCGGCTCGCCCACACCTCGTGGCCCGCTCTCGCCCACACCTCGTGGCCCGCTCACTCCGTCCAGCCCACCCATTCCGCCCGACCCATCCGCTCGGCCCGGTTCACCCGCTTCGCCCAGCCCGCCCACTCAGCTTGGCCCACCCACCGGCGCGGAGCGCTTCCTGGCCCTGCTCGTCAACGGCCTCGCCGAGCTGCCCTCCCCGGTGGTGCTGGTGCTCGACGAGGTCCATGAGCTCACCAGCCCCGCCGCGACCGCCGTCGTCGACTTCCTCGTGCGCCACGCCCCCGACCAGCTGCGGCTGGTGCTCGCCGGCCGCGCCGACCCGCCGCTGCCGATCGAGCGGCTGCGCGTCGCCGGCGCGCTCACCGAGCTGCGCAGCCGCGACCTCGCGTTCGACCGCGACGAGACCTCCGAGCTGTGCCGGCGCCTCGACCTGCCCCTCTCCGATGCCGACGTGCAGACGCTGTGGGCGCGCACCGAGGGGTGGGCCGCCGCCCTGCGCCTCGCGGCGCTCTCGCTGCACGGCCACCCCGAGCCGGGGCGCTTCCTCGCCGAGCTCGCCGGCACCGACCGGGCGGTCGCGGACTACCTCGTCGCCGAGGTCCTCGCGCTGCTGGGCGCCGACCGGCGCGAGTTCATGCTGCGCACCTGCCTGGTCGACGCCATCAGCCCCGAGCTCGCCGACGCCCTCACGGGGTTGGAGGGCGCCACGCTGACGCTCGCCGCGCTGGAGCACTCCGGAGCGCCGCTCGCGCCGACCGACGCCGAGGGCCGCTGGTATCGCTACCACCCGCTGTTCGCCGAGCTGCTGCGCGCCCACCTGCGCCACTCCCACCCCGAGGAGATCCCCGTCCTGCACCGCCGCGCCGCGCGCTGGTACGCCGAGCACGAGCAGATCACGCCCGCCATCCGCCACGCCCTCGCCGGAGCCGACTGGGAGCTGGCCGGGAGCCTGATCGCCGGCAACTGGCTGGGGCTGTTCCTGGAAGGCCGGTCGGCCGCGATGCGCGGTCCGATGGGCCAGCTCCCCGCGGAGGTCGTCGCCGCCGACCCGCGCCTCGCGGCCGCCCTCGCCGGCAGCCGCCTGCAGGACGGCGATCTCGCGGCGGCCGAGCGCCACCTCGTGATCGCCCGGCACGCCCGCCGCGAGGCCTCGGGGCAGGCGCGCAACCAGCTCGACCCGATCCTTGCCGCGGTGGCGCTGTACCACGCGCGCCTGCGCGCACACGTCGGCGACGCCGAGCGCCTGGCCCGCAAGCTCACCGCCATCGCGAGCTCCTCCTCGCACCACTGCTGGACGTCGCTGCGCAGCTACGCCCTGTCGCACCTCGGGGCCGCGCATCTATGGGCCGGAGACCCCGACGGCGCCGCCGAGCACCTGCGGGAGGCGCTGGCCCTGGCCAGCGAGGAGGACCGCCACGAGCAGGTCGCCCTGGACTGCCTCGCCCAGCTCGCAATCGTCCACCTGCTGGCAGGCGAGCTGACCCGCGCCGAAGCGTGCAGCGCGCGGGCCGTGCAGCTGGCCCAGCGGCGCAGCTGGCACGAGGGGCCGGCGGCGGCGTGCGCGTACCTCGGGGGTGGCGCCGTGGCCTACCTGCGGGGTGAGTTCGCCCTCGCCGAGGGGCTGCTGAGCGACGCCGCCGCCGCGGCCGACACCGCCGAGGCCCCGGTGCGGCTGGCAATCGGCCTGGCGCAGGCGCTCGCGTTGGCCGCCGCCGGGCCCCGCTCGGCGGCCCGCGGAGCCCTCAAGCTGCGCGCGATCCGCGCCGAGCTGGCCGACAGCGAGCCCGCGCCGGGCTTTTTGACGGTCGCCCTGGAGGACGCCGAGCCGCGTGTGCTCGCGGCCGCCGGGGAGAGCGCGCAGGCGCGCGCCACGCTCGCGCAGGCCCGCGCGCAGCTGCCGCGGCGCCCCGAGCTGAAGGTCCGCCAGGCCAGCCTCGAGCTGAACGCCGGCGAGCCTCAGCGAGCGGCTGAGTCGCTCGCGCAGGTGCTCTGCGACGAGACCCGACCGCACCTCCATCCCGCGACGCTGATCGACGCCTGGCTGCAGCAGGCGCTGCTCGATCACGCCAACGGCGATCGGCAGGCCGCTGCGCAGGCGCTGGATCGGGCACTCGCCCCGGCCGAGCGCGAGCCGTTCCGCGACGCCTTCCTGCTGAGCGGTCCCGCGGTGCGCGAGCTGCTGGAGCGCCAGGCCCAGACGGGCACCGCCCACCCCGCGCTGCTGGAGGTCCTGCTCGAGGGCGTCGGCCCGCGGCGGCCCCCCGGGGGCACGCTGGCCGAACCGCTCACCGAGCGCGAGCAGCGGATCCTGCGCTATCTGCCCACGATGCTCTCCAACGCCGAGATCGGGGCCGAGGTGTTCGTGTCGCTGAACACCGTCAAGACCCATCTGCGCAGCATCTACCGCAAGCTGGACGCCAACGGCCGCGCCGATGCCGTCGAGCGGGCCCGCCAGCTCGGGCTGCTGCCCGCCGGGATCAAGCGGCCGCGCGTCGTGCAGCGCATTTGAGCCGGCCCACAGGGCGGACTCCAGGCGGGACGCCCGTCCGCCCGCGCCGTGCGGCTCAACCCCACGGCTGCCGCCTCGCCAGCCGCCGCGTTCCGCGCCGCGCCATCACGCGTCCGGCGGCTCCGGCAGGCGCCGCACCTCGATCAGCTCCAGACCGAGGGCCTGGATGCGATCGAGCAGCCCGTGCAGCGCCGCCTGGTCGAGCACCGGGCCGCGCAGCACCGTCTCCATTGACTTCGACTGGACCGTCGCGTCCATGCCCTCGAAGGCCGAGAGGAGCTGTTCGCTCACTCTGCCTTTGACGTGGATCTCATAGTCAGCCAAGCGCCTGCTCGGCCTCGACGGCGGTGAGCAGGCCGACCTCGATCAGGTCGCGCGGGTGCACCCAGCTGTCGAGGATCGGGAAGCCCCCCGCCGCGATGATCGCCTCGCGCAACGGGATCGCCCAGCGGTGCTCCAGCAGCGCGATCGCCACCGCGGTGTCGTCGGGGATCTCCGCGAGCACGTCGACGACGTCGTCCTCGCTGAGCCCCGCCTCTCCCGACCACAGCTTCGCGGCACCCTCCGCGTCGGCGCCGCCGACCGCCGCGCCAAGGCCGACAAGCGCTTCGACGACAGCGCCCAGCTCCTTGGCTTCGACCTCCGAGAGATCGCTGATCTGGCTCGTCGTCACCTCGCCCTCGGCATCCTTGCGCACCAGCAGAATGTCGATCACACGCACGATGTCGTGCTCTCGCAGGCCCTGCAGCTGGGCGAGCACCTCGCCCCGGAAGTCCGGCTGCTCGAAGCCGACGACAAGTATCTGTACTGGACCGATCACCATCAAAACCAGCTCCCTTAGCTCGCGAGGACCTTCTGCTTCTCGCGTTCGAACTCCTCCGGCGTCAGCACGCCGCTGTCGCGCAGTTCCCCAAGCTGCTTGAGCCGCTCGATCTTGTCATCGGCGGGGGCAGGCGCAGGCGCAGCCGGAGCGGCCTGCTGGCTTTCGAGATTCGCCAGCCGCTGTTCCTGGTCGGACTCCCGCGCCCCGCGGTTGGCCGCCGAACGGCCGGCTGCGTAACCGACCCCGCCAACCATCGCGCCTCGCAGCAGCGGTCTTCTTCTGAACATATTACGGCGCTCCCTTTAGAGGTCGGTGTCCCGGCAAACGGCCGGCTGTCGAGCGTCACGGCCCGATCCACCGTCTGGCCCGGCGGATCGCTGCAGTCCAATACGACGATCATATCCGGGGGCGGGTGAAGACTCATCACCCCCACAGGATGAAGTCATCGGGGCAGAGTCATCCGGCGAGGGTGACGCCGGTTCACCCGTCCGGCCACGACGATCGCCCCGACAGGCTGAAGCAGCCCTGCGGTCGCCGGCCATCCGGTCTCCAGACCGTCATTTTCAAAAACGTACACGGGAGGAATCATGAGCACGCCAACTGAGCAGTACTCGGACTCGACAGCCACGCGCGGATGGGCGACGTTCGTCGCGGTGTACCTCCTGCTCGTGGGCGTCCTCAACGTCATCTGGGGGATCGCGGCGCTGAGCAACAGGTCCTACTTCTACAGCGGCGGACTGCTGTGGTCGAGCCTCAACACCTGGGGCTGGGTCGCGATCATCGTCGGCGCGCTGCAGCTGATCGGCGCGGCCCTCGTCGCCTCGCGCCACGCCGCCGGAGCCGTGATCGCGGGCTCCCTCGCGTTCTTCGGCATCATGCTGAACTTCCTCTCGATCGGCGCCTATCCGGTGTGGTCGGTGATCCTGCTCGTGATCGACGCCCTCATCATCTGGGCCGTCACCGTCCACGGCGAAGAGTTCGTTAATCAGGGCCCCGCCCCGCCCGCGACCGCGACGACGAGCTGTGGTCGGACCGCGACGACGAGCTGGGGTCGACGACGAGCTGGGGTGTAGCTGGGGTGCGAGCGAGCTAGGGGCTTGACCGCGCCCCGCGCTCGTCGGCGATCTGACGGCGCAGCGCCAGCACCCCGACGACGACCAGCACGAGCTCGATCAGCAGCGGCAGCGCCTGACCCGGCGTGCGGGTCGGCCCCAGCGACGCGATCAGCAGCACGATTCCCGCCGCGCCCGTCGCAAACCATGCGGGGTGGTGCTCCAGCGGCTCGGCCAGCAGCTCCCTGAGCCTGACCGCCCACCGCATCGGGCCGGCGAGCCAGCCCGCGAAGATCACGATCGCGCCCGTGATCAGCAGCCACAGCGCGCGGCTGCGCCAGCCGTCGGTTGCGATCGCCATGACTTCGGTCATCGCCGGACGCACGCCTTCGTTGTGGACGAGGTCGTTGACCACGTAGGAGTCGATCCAGCGGCGCAGCACCAGCGCCACCAGCGCCCCCGCGATGATCCCGACGCCGATCTCGATCAGCATCCGCCGGCGGAAGCCGGCCGCGAGCGCGAGCGCCCCGACGTACATCAGCACCACCAGCAGCGGCAGCACGAAGCTGAGGCTGCGCAGCCCCTTCACGCCGTCCTGCGCGAGGCTCAGCTGCTTGGAGCGCATCAGCACGATCCTGCGCTTGTCGGGAGGCAGTTTCGCGCCGATTTCCGAGCCGACCCCCAGCCGCGATCCGATCCGGTCGACCAGCGCTTCCACGTTGATGCTCACCACGCCCCCCGCCGTCGAGAGCGTGTGCCCGCCGCCGTTGAGCACTTCCATCACGCGTTCGTGCGTCAGCCGGTTCGCGTGCGCCCACAGTTCCTGCACCTGCGGGAGCGCCAGCGCCCGTTCGACCGCTTTGGGCACCAGCTGCGCCGCCGCCGTCGACAGCGCCGGCGCCAGCGGGGCGAGTTCCTTCGGCAGCTTTTCCGCGGCCAGATCCTGGAGATCGACGACGCTCAGCAGGCGTTCGGAGACGTCGCTGGAGACCGCTTCGCGGACCTTTTCGTTCTGCAGCAGCCGCACGCTGGTCTGCGTCCAGCCTTCGGTGTCGATGATCTGGGCGCGAATCCACGTCGCGATGATCGCGAACACCAGCAGCACGCTCGCCAGCACCACCAGCGTCCGCACGCCCACCAGGCGCGGCGGGCGCCCCGGCACGGCCGTAGGTTGGTCCGCGCCGGCCGAATCAGCCACCGGGAGACCCCTTCCGGGCGCGACGCCCGCGGCGGCCGTAGGCGTAGCCGCCCGCCGCGCCCACCAGCAGCGACACCGCGATCACCAGGATCAACGGGGTCTCCCAGGTTCCGAGGATCCAGTCAACTTCCACGCGCCCCAGGTTCAGCAGGCAGAACGCCACCGTCAGCCCGCCGATCAGGCCCGCGAGGATCAGCCGCGCCTGTTCGGCCCGCGTCCGACTCCGCAAACCCCCGCGGTGGCCAGAGCTCTTCGATTCGGCTGTCTCCGGGGCGCTCATCCGAACAGACTCTACGCCACCGAGGTGAGTGGCCATCACCCGCCGAGGGTGGTCGGCCGGATATCGTGCGCCGCGATGGCCACCGGGGCGACACACGTCGATGTCACGCTCCCCGACGGCGGGGAGCTGCGGGCCGAGCTGCTCACGCCCGGCGGCCCCGGCCCGCACCCCGGCGTCGTCGTCCTGCACGAGTCGTTCGGCCTCAACGACGACATCCGCCGCATCGCCCGGCGGTTCGCCGACGCCGGCTACGCCGCACTGACGCCCGACCTCTACAGCCACGGCACGCGGATCGTGTGCCTCAGCAGGGTGATCGTCGACATGCTGCGCGGCGCCGTCGCACGCGAGGTCGCCGATATCCACGCCGCCCGCGACGCGCTCGCCGCGCGGCCCGACGTGGACGCCGATCGGATCGCCGTCGCCGGCTTCTGCCAGGGCGGCGGGTTCGCGCTGATCGCCGGGACCCAGCCCGGTTTCCGTGCCGCCGCCGTCAACTACGGCGTCGTCCCCGGCGACCGCTCCCAGCTCGACGGCCTCTGCCCGGTCGTCGCCAGCTATGGCGGCCGCGATCGGGTCGTCGGGCGCCACATGGCCGAGCGCCTGCAGCGCCACCTCGCTGCGCTCGGGGTCCCCAACGACGTCAGAACCTACGAGGCCGCCGGCCACTCCTTCTTCTCGCAGGTCGACGGCTGGCAGGGCTGGCTCGCCCGGATCCCCACGCCGATGGCCGTCGGCCACAACGACGCCGCCGCCCGCGACGGCTGGCGGCGGATGCTCGCCTTCTTCGACGAGCACGTGCGCTGATCAAGAGCGCCCGTCAGGCGCTCTGAGCGACTATGTTTACCCGATGGCGTCTGAGGTGGGACGTGGGTCGGCGTCGGGCGACGGCCGCGCGCCGCGCGGCAGGTTCCTGTCGCCCAAGATTGTGCTGCCGCTCGCGCTGCTGCTCGGGATCGTCGGGGGCCTGAGCTTCGCGCTGCTGAGCGGCACGCCCAGGGCCACGCTGCCCGCGGGTGCCCGCGAAGCCGGCGTCGGCCAGGGATTCCTCGGCACGCTCGCGCTTCCCGTCAAGCCGGCGCCCCCGATCGACCTGCGCAACTACCTCGGTCAGCCCGTCACGCTCAGCCAGTATCGCGGCAAGGCCGTCCTCGTCACATTTCTGTACACCCACTGCCCCGACGTCTGCCCGATCATCACCGGCAAGCTCAGGGTCGTCCTGCAGCAGCTCGGCGCCGAGGCCGCGAAGGTGCAGATCGTCGCGGTCTCTGTCGACCCCCGCGGCGACACCCCCGCGTCCGTCGCCAGCTTCCTGCACGCCCACAGGATGGTCGGAAGGATGCAGTACCTGATCGGATCTTCCGCGCAGTTGGGCCGTACCTGGGCGGCGTGGGGTGTCGGGGCGACACCCGAGGCGGGCCAGCCGCAGCTCGTTGCCCACTCCGCGCTGGTCTACGGGATCACCGCCAGCGGCAGGGTCCGGACCGTCTATCCCGCGACCTTCGAACCCAGCCAGATCGTCCACGACGTCCCCCGGCTGGCCGCGCAGTAACGGCTCGGCCGGCGCGCGCCCTCGGCGTCGTGGCTTGGCGCGGTCGCCGCTGCCTCGGGCTGCCGTGGGCACCCTCGGCGTCAGAGCCCGGCGGCCGCCGACACGCTCAGCGGCGCACGTGCTCGGAGCGCTCGCCCGCACCGCGGCGCCACAGCAGCACATACCAGACCATCACCGCGATCAGCACGCCCAGCGGCAGGACGAGGGTCAGGATCGATCCGGCGAGGTAGTGGGTGGCGATCGGGATCGTGAGCTTGGGCATCGGTCCTCCTATCAGTGCCCGCTCGCCAAGCGAGGGGCACGCGCCGGGGCGGGCGCCCGCGGCGCCAGCCAGCGATGGACATAGACGAAGATGACGATCAGGAACGTGATCGATCCCGGCACCCACATGATGCCGGCCGCGAGCTGCTGGTCGGCCAGCGCCGAGATGCCGCCCGGGCGGCTCGCCTCGTGGGCGTAGTGCTCGTACAGCGGACGCGGCGCAAGCGCCAGCGCCACCGCCAGCGCCCAGCTGACCACCATCGCCCCGATCAAGTACACCACGCGCTGCAACGGGAGCAGCCGCGCGCGCAGCGGCGGCGAGGGCAGCACCTGCTTCCAGAAGATCACCGCAGTGGTGAAGAACAGCGTGTGCTCAAGCGCGTGCAGGGTGTTCGAGCTGAGCGTCGCGTCGAACAGGACCGGAACGTGCCACACCAGCAGCACCCCCGAGAAGAGCACGAAGCTGGGCAGCGGGCTGCCGATCGTCCGGCTGAGGCGCCGCAGCGGCGCCGCCCGCTCTCCCTTGCCGAGCGCGCGGCCCAGCGACCGGCGGGCGTCGAGCGGCAGCGAGCGCCACAGGCGAATCCACGGGCGCGCCAGGACGATCAGCGGCGGCGCCACCACCAGCAGCAGCACGTGCTGGATCATGTGCGCCCAGAAGAGCTGCTCGCTCAGCAGCTCCAGCGGCGAGCTCAGCGCGATCGCCAGCACCGCCAGGCCCGCGTAGAACGAGATGCTCCGCCAGCGCTGCGCCCGCCGCGTGCGCTCGGGGGTGAAGGTCCGCCGGCTGCCGACCCAGTAGAGGATCGCCAGGTCGAACGTCAGCACCAGCGGCGGGTCAAACGACCAGTCCCAGAAGCCGGGCGTCGCTGTCGCCCCGGCGAGCATCACAGCAGGTACAGCGTCACGTACGTGATCGCCCCGATCCCGCCAGGAAGGACCAGTAGAAGACGCCGCGTCCAGCCCCGGCGCGATCAGCCGGTCGGGGTCGGCGATGTCGCCCTGCTCCAACGCCGGCGAGCGCCGGGCGCGCAGCTCGGTCGCGACCTGGGTCTCCAGCCAGTACATCGTGACCAGCACCGCGATCAGGTAGAAGGCGGTCCAGCGCGCAGAACACGCTCGCGTAGGCGCCGTTGGTGGGGCCGAAGTGCTGGACGGTGTACTCGATGCACTGCAGCGCCACCGCCGCCAGCCCGAGCACGAGCGCGACCGATCGCCGGCGCCAGCCAGCTCGTGCGACTCGGCGCTTCATCCGCCGCCCGGCGAGGATCGCGAGCGCCGCGCTGAGCACGATGCAGACGATGAACGCCGCGCCGAGGCCCTGCTCGGGCTTGACGTGCGCCGGGCGCCACATGTGGTCCGCGTCGATCGAGCGCAGGTAGAAGTAGGCGAACACGAACGCCAGGAAGAAGAACGTCGTGGCGCCGCACAGCATGCCGCGCCGCCACCGACAGCGCGCGCGCGCCCGACGTCCGGCGGCTCGGGCGGGATCTCCACGCCCGCGGGCACCGGCGGGACCGATCCGGCCCAGCGGCAGCTTTTCGCTCGGCGGACGCCATCGCTCAGGCCCCCGCCGTCGCCGGCTCGGCCGCCGCCGATGCGGCAGCGGCGTGCCGTAGTCGTAGGGGTCGGAGTCGAACACCGGGATCTGCTCGAAGTTGTTGACCGGGCACCGGCGTCGGCAGCTGCCACTCGATCGACTTCGAGTGCCACGGGTTGGCCTCGGCGGGCATGCGCGACGAAGATCAGCGAGTAGACCGACGTTGACCAGATGAAGATCAGCATCGAGAAGCCGAGCACGAAGGCCGAGATCGACACCCACACGTTGAGCGCCCTGCAGGTTCGGGTTCATAGCTGCTCGACGCGCCTGGGCATGCCCTTGATGCCGAGCGCGAACAGCGGCAGGAAGGTCGAGTTGAAGGAGATGAACATCAGCCAGAAGTGCCATTTGGCGAGGCGTCTCGTTGAAGCGCAGGCCGGTCATCTTCGGCACCCAGTAGTAGATCGCGGCGAAGAAGCGAAGACCAGCCCGCCCATGATCGTGTAGTGGAAGTGGGCCATCACGAAGAAGCTGCCGTGCAGGCTCGGTGTCGCTGGGGACGTCGGAGAGGAACGACGCCCGAGAGCGCCGCCGATCAGGAAGTTGAAGGCCCACGCCCAGGCAGAACAGCATCGGCACGGTGAAGCGTGATCCGCGCCTTCCACAGCGTGCCCATCACGCACAGGAAGATGAAGCCGGTCGGGATCGAGATGATCTCGGTCGAGAGCATGTAGAAGGGCCGCAGGTCGGCGTTGATGCCGCTGACGAACAGGTGGTGCTGCCAGACGAAGAAGCTCAGCAGGCGTGACGCCGAGCATGCCCGAGACCGCCAGCCGGTAGCCCCACAGCGGCTTGCGCGTGAACACCGGCAGCAGCTCGAGCACGATGCCGAAGCCCGGCAGCGCGAGGATGTAGACCTCGGGGTGCCCGAAGAACCAGAACAGGTTCTCGAACAGGTAGGAGCTGCCGCCGCCGCCGGCGATGAAGAACGAGGTGTCGATCGTGCGGTCGAGCGCCGCCATCAGCAGCGTCGCGATCAGCATCGGCGCCGCGAGCACCATCAGCACCGCGGTCGCGAGCACCGACCACACGAAGATCGGCAGGCGCGACCACGTCAGGCCGGGGGCGCGCATCGTGATGATCGTGGCCATCATGTTCAGCCCGAGCAGCGCCATCGAGATCCCGACGAGGGCGAAGAAGCAGATGTAGGAGTCCATGCCCATCACCGCCTGGTCGTTGAGCGGCTCATAGCCGGTCCAGCCGGTCGGGAAGCCGCCGAAGAAGATCGTCGAGACGAGGATGAACCCGGCGGCCATCAGCAGCCAGAAGGTCAGCGCCTCGATGCGCGGGAACGCCATGCGCCTGGCGCCGATCATGATCGGCACGAAGTAGTTGGCGAACGGGCCGAGGATGCCCGAGGTCATCATCCCCATCATCATCGTGCCGTGCATCCCGACCAGCGACAGGTACTGGTTGGGCCCGACGACGCGTCGGCGTCGGGTGCAGCAGCTCGGCGCGGATCAGCATCGCGTTGACGCCGCCGACGAAGAAGAAGACGCCGATCCCCACCAGGTACTGGATGCCCGACGACCTTGTGGTCGGTGCACAGGCCGAAGTAGCGCCCGATCCCCTCGCCCTCCTTCTCGCGCAGCGACGCCGGCCGGCCGAGCAGGCGCGAGACCGGGTAGTTGGCGAAGCCCAGCCCGATCAGGAAGCCGACCACGCCGAAGAAGTAGCCGAGCAGCAGCGCGACGTCGTTCTCGTCGGTCGCCGCCTCGTATTCGAAGCTCGGGCCGCTGATCTGGTGGCCGATCCACCAGCCGAGGTAGTAGCCGCCGACGCCGAGCAGCACCGCGGTCAGCAGGTTGAAGCCGAGCAGCCGCCGCCACAGCGGCCGCCGCGGTCGGCTGGGGGGCTGGTAGCGGATTCGGCTCGTCGCGCTCATTCGCCTCGCCTCGTCGGTTCGGGTAGATAGGTGGTGCTGTACTGGGGGCAGGACCTTCGTCGCCGGGGCGAAGCGCCGCCTGCTGTCGTGGATCCAGGCTGCTGAACGCGCTCGGCGCTGACGACCACGTGGCCGTAGTCGAACATGAGCCGTGCCACAGGCCGCACAGCTCGGCGCAGCGGACCTCGAAGGTCTCGAGCTTGCGTGGGCTTGACGAAGGCGACGTTGTCGACGCCGGGGTTCGCGTCGGCCTTGACGCCGAGCTTGTAGGCCCAGAAGGAGTGGATCACGTCCAGCGAGGTGACGTGGAATTCGACCATCTCGTTCGACCGGCAGCACCAGCTGCGGTGGTCTCGACGCCGCCGTAGGTCGGGTAGCGGTAGGTGAACTTCCACTGCTGCGCGATCACCTGCACCGGCAGCTTCGGCCCCTCGGGGACCGTCAGCGGGTTCGGCCCGCTGCCCGAGCCGCGCGCCGTAGTCGGCCTCCAGGCGCACGGTGCCGAAGGCCGCCAGCGCGAGCACGAGCGCCGAGGTGACGACGATCCAGGTCGTCTGCACGCGCGTGTTGCCGCGCACCGCCGGGCCTTCCAGCGCGCCGCCTCGCGGCTGGCGGAAGAAGATCACGGCGTAGATCAGATAGAGCACCACCAGCAGCAGCACCGGCGTCGCCATCGCCGCCAGCACCGTGATGTCGGTGACGCTGGCCCGACGCCTGTTCGCTGCCGTTGCCCGGCGGCAGGAGCGGGCCGAGCAGGACGACCACGAGCGGCGTCGCGATCAGCGACGCGACGACCCAGATGACCGCGAAGCGGCGCGCGTGGTCGGGTTCGGCTCATCGGCGGCGCGCCGCTCAGACGACATCGAGGAAGCCGTCCATGTAGCCCAGCGTCTGCATCGGCCCGCCGGTGCCGTAGAGGAACCCGGCGGCGCACGGCACGAAGCACTGCCAGCGGTATCGCCCCGGCTTGCCGGTGCGGAAGCTGAATGTGATCGTGTGGTGCGCGGCGCCTTCGCACGGCGCGAATTCGCACTGGTTCTTGGCTTCTTCGGGGACGCCCGGCAGCGGCACGAACACGCCGAGTTCGGGCACCGCGAAGGTGTGCGACGCTTCTTCGGGGTTGATCGCGTCGACCGTCTTGCCGTCGACGGTCATCGTCCCGCCGACCGTCCCCTGCGACCTGCGCGAGGAACGGGTTGCGCAGCCCGCTGTCGCCGTCGTACTGGTAGATCGTGACGTGGATCGAGCGAGTTGGCCGGCACCTGTGTAGATCGTGCTGTGCACCCACTGGCCGTGGCTTCTGATCAGGTAGGAGACCCAGTCGGGGTGCTCGGGGCTGTACTTCGGGCCGATCGCCGCGACCGTCTCGAGCGTCAGCTGAGCGCCGCCGGTGGCCGCGCTCGTGCGCGTGGCCGGCACCACGACCGTCTGCGGGAAGCTCGTCGCCCAGCTCGCCACGTACAGGCCGATCAGGACCCCCACCGCCGCTACGGCGACACTCACGCCCAATAGCTTCTTGACGAACAGACTCAACGGCGCTCCCCCCGGAGCTATACCCGAATCTCCCTCGAATCTCCTCGGCCTTCCCTGGCCTGCGCGTAGCATATAGCACGAGGCCGTCGCACGGTCGCACCCCGGTCGCCGCCTGCTACGGCGGCCGCGACCGGATCGTGGGGCGCTACATGGCCGAGCGCCTGCAGCGCCACCTCGCCGCGCTCGGAGTCCCCAACGACGTCTAGGTGAGGCAAGGAATCGTCCGCTGGGAGCGACCGTAGGCCCAACGAGGCGTCGGCTCCATACGGTAGAAAAGTCCGTCCGGCGATGTGACGAACATGTGTTCGTCACATCGATCGCCCTATGGCTCCCTCCATCCGACACCCGCCCCTTGCTGATGCCGAGATTGTGCTCGGACTTGTCTACGGTGCCGGCACCGATACGAGCCCAGTCAATGAAGTGCTCAAGATGGAGCTTGAGTCCTGGGGGTATCGGCTCCGTCCCATTCGCTTGAGCGAAGCGTTTCCAACGCTCCTTGGAAGAGACTTCAGCCCGGAGAGTCCCGACGCGACCCGGCAGTTGCAGAACATGGGCGACGAACTGCGCAAGAAGCTCGACAATAAGCATGCCCTCGCTCATCTTGCTGCGTATCTCCTCGCCGAAGAGCGGCGACAGCTCGACCACAACCAGCACCGAACGGCATGGCAGATACGTTCGTTGCGCCGACCCGAGGAGGTCGATGAGTTACGACGCATCTATGGCTCGCGCTTTATCCTTATTGGGGTACACGTCCCAGAGGCGATTCGCCTGCTGACTGCGAGCAACCGTCGGCGACGTTGGTCACCGACGACTTCGGCGCACTTCGACGTGGATGCCATTGAGGATCTCCGTCGCGATGAGGACGATTCGAGCCTATCATATGGCCAGGCCATGCGAAGGACGTTCTCGCTGGCGGACTTCTTCGTGGATGCTCGGTCTCATACGCGACTGAAGCAGACACTCGAGCGAGTCATCCAGTTAATTTTTGAGGAGCCGTTCGTTCCGCCCACTCGGGATGAGCAGGCCATGTATTTGGCCTACGGAGCGGCACTTCGCAGTGCCGAGATGGGACGGCAAGTCGGTGCTGCCATCGTGACACTGAGTGGAGATGTGCTGGCGGTTGGGACAAATGAGGTTCCTGGCGGAAAGGGCGGCCTCTATTGGTCGCCAGATGAGCCTGACGGACGCGACTTCGCTCTAGATCCTCCTGTTGACTCGAACACTGAGTGGCAACGACGTGTGACCCGTGAGCTCTTAGTGCGCATGGCCGAGCAGGAGTGGCTTGCCGAGGGTATGTTCGAAACGACAACTAGATATGTCCAGGAAGGTGGCAACGAGATCGAGAGGGAGTCGATCGACGTACCCGATGATAAGCTGGACATTTTCCTTGAAGCGGTAAGGAGCACTCGGTTCAGTGCTCTAACTGAGTTCGGCCGCGCCGTGCATGCCGAGATGGACGCCCTCACGACCGCTGCGCGGCACGGGGTTCGCGTCGGTGGCAATCAGCTTGTTTGTACCACCTATCCGTGTCACAATTGTACACGCCACATCATTGCCTCCGGCATACGGCGAGTGGTGTACCTGCATCCATACGCTAAGAGCTTGGCACGAGAGCTACACAACGACTCCATTGTTCTTGATCCTGCCGAGGAGGGTTTGATCGATGGCAAGGTCGTATTTGAACAGTATGTTGGTGTAGCCCCTCGTGGATACCCCCAGTACTTCGACTTCGGACATGTCGAACGTAAGCTCACGGACGGTCGGGCACTGAGCGTGACTGACCGCAACCAGCAGCTACCTCGGGTGCTACGCAATGCCGACTCGTTTGGATTCGGTGGGCCAACGGTGCCTGCTAATCATCACACCCGTCTGGAGCGGGAGGTAGTTCAACAATTCCGAAATCTGGTTCTCGAAACCGACGGTCTCAGTATCCCCACCCATTCAAGCTAGGAGACATCTCATGGGAAAACCGATATACCGTCCCGCTACCGAAGAGGAGTTGGCCGCAGAGCAGCTCCCGCCCGACCCACAAGAGATGGAGGCAAGCTGGAACCGCAGTGTCGAGGCAGCATTGACGGCCACACGCATCCCGGCTGGCTGGGGACCGGCTCCAGATCCTGAGCCAGTCGCCTGAGTGCATGGGAGACATCGATTGGCATCCCACTGATGGGATGACAGCACCGCCGAGTAATCCTCGTGTCGACACGAGGACCGCGGCGGCACGGCGATCCCGATCGGTCGCACCGCCGAAAACCTCCTCCACGTAAACCGATCGCACGGCAGACCAGGCGGTCGAGCGGATCGACATGACCGACGGGGCCGCGCCCCGACGCGGGGCAGGATGCCTCGCGCCCACACGCCCCGGAACCTCTCCCACCCGCGCGGACGATCACCCACGAACACCACGATGGGTGACCACGGCTGTGCCCAAGTGCCTCTCGCTCGGATCCCCGTGACGCTCAGCGGGCCGGCCAGCGCGTCAGCCGTCCACCAGCCGCCTGAGCAACTCGGCGGCATCGGCCAGGACCGCCTGCTCGTCAGCGCCGAGCTCCCGGGCGATAGCCAGCGCGAGCCAGCCCTCGCGCTGACGGCGGTCGGCCGCCAGGATCGAGCGTCCGTCGGCAGTGAGCCGCACGAGCGCTCGCCGCGCGTCGGCGGGGTCCGGACTGCGGGCGACAAGGCCGTGGGCCTCGAGGTCCTTGACGGTCTGGGCCATCGACTGCGGGCGCACGCGTTCGGCGACGGCCAGCTCGCCGATGCTACGCGGACCCTCGCGATCCAGACGGCCCAGCACGGCGCCCTGGGAGAGCGAGAAGCCGTGCTCAGCGCGCAGGCGGCGCATCAGCGCTCCCAGCACCACGCGCAGCTCGCCGGCCAGCAGCCTGGGGTCTGTCTCGACGGCCATGAGCGGACTATAGAGACGCACCGGGAGGACCGATATGCAGGTAACCTGTATAATAGTCGGCAGTGACGACACCCCCCGACCGCTACAAGTGGATTGCGCTCTCCAACACCACGCTCGGGGTGCTGCTGGCGACAATCGACCTGTCGATCACGCTGATCGCGATGCCCGCGATCTTCCGCGGCATCCACCTCGACCCGCTGGTGCCCGCCAACAGCCTCTACCTGCTGTGGATGATCCTCGGCTACATGGTCGTCTCCAGCGTCCTGATCGTCAGCCTCGGGCGGCTCGGCGACATCTACGGGCGCGTGCGCATCTACAACCTCGGCTTCGTCATCTACACGATCGCCTCGCTGCTGCTCGCCGTCGACTGGATGAGCGGGCCCGCCGGCGCGGACTACCTGATCGGCTTTCGGATCGTCCAGGGCATCGGCGGGGCCTGCCTGCTGGCGACCTCCGCGGCGATCATCACCGACGCCTTCCCCGCCAACCAGCGCGGGATGGCGCTGGGCATCAACAACATCGTCGGCGTCAGCGGGATGTTCATCGGGCTGATCCTCGGCGGGCTGCTCGCCCCGATCGACTGGCGCCTGGTCTTCTTGATCTCGGTGCCCGTCGGGCTGTTCGGGACCGTCTGGGCCTACCTGAAGCTCGAGGAGCGCAGCGAGCCGCGCCGGCGCCCGATCGACTGGTGGGGCAACCTCACGTTCGCCGTCGGGCTCGTGCTGACGATGGTCGCCGTCACCTACGGGATCCGCCCCTACGCGGGGCACGCCACCGGCTGGACCAGCCCGCGCGTGATCGTGCTGCTGTGCAGCGGCGCCGCCTGCCTGGCGGCCTTCTTCGCGATCGAGCGGCGCGTCGCGGACCCGATGTTCCGGCTGGCGCTGTTTCGCATCCGCGCGTTCACCTTCGGCACGCTCTCGACGTTCCTCGCCGCCGTCGCCCGCGGCGGCCTGATGTTCATGCTGATCATCTGGCTGCAGGGGATCTGGCTGCCCCAGCACGGCTATGACTTCACCGACACCCCGCTGTGGGCCGGCATCTACATGCTGCCGCTCACGTTCGGGATGCTGATCTCCGGGCCGACCTCGGGCTGGCTGTCGGACCGCTTCGGGGCCCGCCCCTTCGCGACCGGCGGGATGCTCGGCGCCGCCGTGAGCTTCGTGCTGCTGGCGCTGCTGCCGACCGACTTCCCCTATCCGCTGTTCGCGCTCGTGCTCCTGCTCAACGGCATCTCGATGGGCCTATTCGCCTCGCCCAACCGCGCCGCGATCATGAACAGCCTCCCGCGCGGCGACCGCGGCGCCGGCGGCGCGATGAACCAGACCTTCCAGAACTCCGCGCAGGTGCTGTCGATCGGGATCTTCTTCACGCTGATGATCGCCGGCCTCGCCGCGACCCTCCCGCACACGCTGAGCAGCGGCCTGGAGGCCCACGGCGTCGCCGCCGGCACCGCCCAGCGCGTCGCCCAGCTGCCCCCGATCTCGATCCTGTTCGCGGCGTTCCTCGGCTACAACCCGATCCAGCACCTGCTGGGAGCGCCCGCACTCGCGGCGCTCGGCGCGCACGCCCGCGCCGTCGTCACCGGCAGCTCGTTCTTCCCGCGCCTGATCTCCGAGCCGTTTCGCAACGGCCTGCACGAGGCATTCGCGTTCGCGATCGTCGCCTGCCTGATCGCCGCCGCCGCCTCGCTGATGCGCGGCGGGCGCTATCAGCACGTCGACGAGCCCGCGGCGCCCGACGACCGCACCGGCAGGCCCGCGCCATCCATCGGGCACCCCGCCGTCGGGACCGCCGCCCGGGGCGACCTTGCCGGCAGGCCCGCGATCCTCGGCGAGGACTTGACCGCCCCGTCCGGCAACGGGACCGTCCCGGTCGGGCACGCGGCGCGACCCCGCACAACCCGATCAAAGGAGCAACAGCATGCACGTTGAGTGGTACGGCCAGTCCGCCTTCCGACTGACCGCAGAGGACAGGGCGATCGCGATCGACCCGTTCGGCGACCTCTCGGGCCTCGCCGGGCGCGGCATCCAGTTCGACTATCCGCCGATCGACGGCGTCACTGCCGACCTCGTGCTCGTGACCCACGAGCACGCCGACCACAACGGCGTCGACGCGATCGGCGGCGACCCCGCCGTGCTGCGCTCGACCGCCGGGCGCCTGCAGTCGCCGCTCGGGGAGGTGCTCGCCGTCGCTTCCGAGCACGACGCCGCCGCGGGCACCGAACGCGGGCCCAACACGATCTTCGTATTCGACTTCGACGGCGTCCGCGTCGCGCACTTCGGCGACTTCGGCCAGGCCGCGCTGCGCGACGAGCAGGCCGCGGCGATCGGCGCTGTGCAGCTGCTGTTCCTGCCCGTCGGCGGAGGACCCACGATCGGGGCCGAGCAGGCGCCGGCGATCGTCGAGCGCCTTGGCGCGCGCCGGGTCGTCCCGATGCACTACCGGACCCCGCGGATCGGCTTCCTGGAGACCGCGGAGGACTTCCTGGCGGGAATGCCCCACGTCGAGCGCCTCCCCGGCCCCGCCTTCGACACCGGCGCGCTGCCCGCCCACGACGGCCCGCTGGCCGTCGTCCCGGCGGCGCCCTGACGGTCAACCCGGTCAGCGGGGTGCGTGCCGCCGACCGCGGCAGTTCCTAGACTGGGTGCTTGCCCGCTGCGCGGACACGGTGGCCCTGGAGCACCAGCGTGCACGGCCCGCTGCCCGCGCTGCTGCTGATGCTGAGCCTCATAACGGGGCTCGTCGACGCCGTCAGCTATCTCACGCTCGGGCACGTGTTCGTCGCGAACATGACCGGCAACGTCGTGCTGCTCGGCTTCGCCGTGGCCGGCGCGCCCGGCCTGTCGGTGCCGGCGTCGCTTGCCGCGCTGGGAGCCTTCCTGCTCGGCGCGGTCGCCGGCGGGCGGGTCGCGACGCGCTTCGGCGGCCACCGCGCCCGTTACCTGCGCACCGGGGCGGCCTGCGCCGCCCCGCCGTTGCTGATCGCGTTCGTCGTCGCCGCGACCGTCGGCCAGCCGGTCCCGCCGGTGGCGCGCTATGTGCTGCTCGTCTCGATGGGACTCGCGATGGGCCTGCAGAACGCCACCGCGCGGCGGCTCGCCGTGCCGGACCTCACCACGACGGTCCTGACGCTCACGCTGACCGGGATCGCGGCCGACTCGCAGCTGGCGGGCGGCCCCGGAGGGCATCCGGCGCGGCGCCTGCTCGCGGTCGCCGCGATCTTCCTCGGGGCGCTCGTCGGCGCCCTGCTCGTCGTCCACGTCGCCTTCTCGATCCCGCTCGCCCTCGCGGCCGTCGTGATGGCGAGCACCGCGCTGATCGCCCACCGCTTCTCGACCGACGACGCCGACTGGGCGCGACCGGCGGGGCCGCGCTGACGGCGACGATCCGAATCAGGGGAACCTACTCAGACGAAAGAGTCGGATCAAACGAACGGCTTGGCGCCTCCCCCCAGAGCTGCTCCAGCCGGTAGAACTCGCGGGTCGTCGCAGTGAAGATGTGCACCACCACGTCGAGGTAGTCCATCAGGACCCATTGCGCCCGGCTCACACCTTCCACACGCCGGGGAAATGTCTCCAACTCGTGCTTGACGCCCTGCTGGATCGCGTCGTGGATCGCCTTGACCTGGCGATCGGTGTTGCCAGTGCAGATCACGAAGTAGTCGGTGTAGCCCACCATCCCACGCATGTCGAGCTCGACGACGTCGCGGGCCTTGCGGTCCAGCGCGAACCCCGCGATCACATCGGCCAGCCGCGCCGCATCGACGACGCCATCGCGGTTGCGCTCTCGATCGAGGTTCGAGGCGGGACTCACGCCGCGCCCACCCCCACCGGCCCGCAATACAGGCGATGCTCGGCGATGTAGGACGCCACCGCCGCGCCGACCAGCTCGGCGACCCCCTCACCGCGCCCGACGCGTTCGCGGACCGCCGAGGAGGAGACGTCGACCACGGGCATCTCCAGGAAGCGCAGGCGCCCCCGCTCGGTCGCGGTGCGCAGGTCGGCCAGCAGCGGGGCCAACGCGCCGCGCACCTCCTCGCGCCCGGCGCCGATACGTAGGGCGACGGCGAGGTCGGCCAGCTCCAACAGCTGCAGCGGCTCGCGCCACGAGGGCAGCGTGAGCGCCACGTCGGCCCCGACGATCAACGTGAGCTTGGCGTCGGGATCGGCGGCATCGAGGGCTCTCAGGGTATCCACCGTGTAAGACACCCCGCCGCGCTCCACCTCCAGTGCGCACACCGCCAGCCCTCCGGGGGCGCCGGAGGGCTGCGCGCGGTCTCCCTCGATCGCCAGTCGGCACATCTGCAGGCGGTGCCGCGGCCCGGGATCCTCCGCGGCGGGCTTGTGGGGAGAGCGGTTGGCGGGCATCAGCAGCACGCGCTCCAAGCCGAGCGCGTCGCGGGCACTGCGGGCCAGCGCCAGGTGTCCGGCGTGGGGCGGGTTGAACGTCCCGCCGAGCACCCCCACGCGCGCGTCACGCGCGGACGTGCCCGTCACCTTCGATGAGATACTTGAAGGTGCACAGCTCCCGCAGGCCGATCGGGCCGCGCGCGTGGAGCTTCTGGGTGGAGTTGCCGATCTCCGCGCCCATCCCGAACTCGCCCCCGTCGGTGAAGCGCGTCGAGGCGTTGACGTACACGCACGCCGCGTCGACCCCCAGCTGGAAGGCCCGCGCGGCCGCCGTGTCGCGGGTCACGATCGCCTCGGAGTGCCCCGAGCCGTAGCGGCCGATGTGCTCGATCGCCTCCTCCAGAGAGTCCACCACGCTGACCGCCAGCGTGAGCGCGAGGTACTCCGTGGCCCAGTCCTCCTCGGTGGCTGCCTCCAACGCGGCGCCCGCCGGCCCGGCGGGCGCTTCGTTCCCGGGGCCATTCGCAACGCCATCGCTCCCGCCCCGTGTGGCGCCGTTGCCGCCGGCGTCGACCAGCGCGAAGGTGCGCTCGTCCGCGCGCACAAGCACCCCGGCGGCGCCCAGCGCCGCGAGCATCGGCGGCAGGAACTCCGCCGCCGCGGCCTCGTGCACCAGCAGCGTCTCGGCGGCGTTGCACACCCCGGGGCGCTGGGTCTTGGCGTTGAGCACGATCCGCTGCGCCGCCTGCAGATCGGCGGAGGCGTCGACGTAGACGTGGCAGTTGCCCGACGCCGCGTAGATCACCGGGACGGTCGCGACCTCCTTCAGCGCCGCCTTCAGGCCCTCCCCGCCCCGCGGGACGATCAGATCCACGGTGTCGGTCTGGGTCGCCAGCTCGGCCAGCTCCGAGCGCCCGCCGCCGGCCACAAGGCCCACGCACCCCCGCGGCAGTCCGGCCGCCACGGCGGCCTCTGAGGTGATCGCGGCAAGCACCGCGTTGGAATGCGCCGCCGTCGAGGAGCCGCGCAGCAGGATCGCGTCGCCGGCCTTCAGGCACAGCGCCGCCGCGTCGATCGTGACGTTGGGGCGGGCCTCGTAGACCACCGCCACCACCCCGAGCGGGACGCGCACCTTGCGCACGTCCAGGCCGTTGGGCAGGCGCCGGCCCTCGATCACCTCGCCCACGGGGTCCGGCAGCGCCGCGATCTGGCGGACCGCAGCGGCGATCACCGCGATGCGGCCGCGGTCGAGCGCGAGGCGGTCGAGCAGGGCCTCGCTCAGCCCGGCCTCCCGGCCGGCGAGCAGGTCGCGCTCGTTGGCCTCCACGATCTCCGGCGCGCGTGCCTCCAGCGCGTCCGCGATCACCAGCAGCGCCCCGTCCTTGGTCGCGGTGTCCACCCTCGCCAAGGTTCGCGCCGCGCCCTTGGCCGCGTCACAGAGATCCGCGACCGATGTGACCGTGCATGCCACCACGCAAGCATAGACGCGCCCAGGCTCGATGTTTCAATCGAGGACCAGGTAGTCCCGATGTACCGCCTCCTCGCTCGCCCGCGGCAGCAGCTCTTGAACCGAGGCGGACTTCATGCCCATCACGCGGCGCAGCTCCGCCGCGGAGTAGTTGCAGATGCCCTTCCCGACCGGGCTCGCCGACCCGGTGCCGCCGCCGTCGACCACGATCTCGACCGCGTCCCCGGCGTCGAACTCGCCGTCCACGCCGACCACCCCGACCGGCAGCAGGCTGGCGCTGCCCTCGCGCATCGCCCTGGCCGCGCCGTGATCGACCACGAGCGTGCCGCGCACCGGCTTGGCGTACTTCAGCCACAGCTTGAAGCTGTTGTAGCGAGCCTCGCGCGGCTCGAACCGCGTACCAGCTCGACCGCCGTCGAGCACCGTCTGAAGCGCCCCGGCGACCAGCCCGTTGCAGATCGTCGTCGCGATCCCGGCCGCGGTCGCCATGTCGGCCGCCACGACCTTCGAGCGCATACCACCGGAGCCGAGCGGGGATGTCGTGTGCCCGACCTCCAGCCCCTCCAGCTCAGCGAAGTCGCTCACGTGCTCGACCAGCCGCGCATCCGCTCGCAGCCGTGGATCGGCCGTGAACAGCCCGTCGATGTCCGTCAGCAGCACGAGCTCACGCGCCCCGGTCAGCACCGCGACCTGCGCCGCGAGGAAGTCGTTGTCCCCGAAGGAGATCTCATCGGTCGCGGTCGTGTCGTTCTCGTTGATCACGGGCATCACCCGCCACTCCAGCAGCTTGGTGAGCGTCTGGCGCGCATTGATGTAATGGGTGCGGGCGGACATGTCGAAGAACGTCAGCAGCACCTGCGCGCTCGTGACGCCGCGCTCGCGCAGCAGCCCGTCGTAGACGCGGTACAGCTTGCCCTGTCCGACCGCGCTCGCCGCCTGCAGCTCACCGACCGACGTGGGGCGCTGCGCCAGGCCCATCACGTGCATGCCCCGCGCGATCGCGCCGCTGGTCACGAGAATCGCGTCGCCCCCGCGTGCGTGCAGCGATGCGACACCGTCGCAGACGCCGGCGAGCGCGTCCTCGCGCAGCTCGCCGTCGACGTCGGCGACGACGCTGGAGCCCAGCTTGACGACCACTCGTCTCATCGGCGCCCGGGATCGTAAATGGTCGCCACCCGCGCCACGGGGCGATCTGTAACCTCGATCATGCCCGGCTAGCCGGGATCGCCGGTGTGCATCAAGCCAGCGAGATCCGCCGGGGCGATCTCGACCGAGGAGCTCTCGCTGCGGCGCTTGACCTCGACGATGCCCTCCTCGGCCCTGCGACCGATCGTCACGCGTATCGGGCATCCGAGCAGGTCGGCGTCCTTGAACTTGACGCCGGTCGATACCGCGCGCTCGTCGGCGATCAGCGAAAGCCGGAGATCCTCCGTGACCGTCTCGAGCTCGGACAGCAGCTCACCCTGCCGTCCCTCCTCCGGCCGCGTCAGCACGACGTGCACGTCATAGGGCGACACCGCCGCCGGCCACATCAGCCCGTCGCTGTCCTGCGCCTGCTCGGCGATCGCCTGCAGCAGGCGGGTCGTACCGATGCCGTAGCACCCCATCCACATCGTCACTTCCCGACCGTCCTCGGTCGTATAACGCGCATCGAGCGCCTCGGCGTAGCCCTGCTGGAGCATGAAGACGTGACCGATCTCAATTCCCCGTCTCTGCGCCAGGACACCGGTGCACCCCTTTTCGGGGCAGCCGTGACCGCCCTTTGCGAGATGCAGATCGATGAACCTGTCCGGCAGTGGCACGTCTCGCCCGAAGTTCACATTCAGCGCGTGAACATCCTTTTCGTTGACACCGCACAGGAAATTGGCCATTCCCCGCACCGAATCGTCGAAATTGATCTCGCTCACCCCCTTCAGTCCGATCGGCCCCGCGAAACCAACCGGCGCACCGGTGGCCGTCTCGATTTCCTCGGGCTTCGCGGGTACGACGACGCCGCGCAGGAGGTTGCTCAGCTTGGTCTCGTTGACCTCCATGTCGCCCCGTATGCACACGGCGACCAGGTGCTTGTCCTCCTCTGGATTGACTGTGAAGATCAGCGTCTTCACCATGTGTTCGGCTCTGATCTTCGGGAATCTGCGCTGGAGCTCTTCCACGGTGGTGACGTCGGGAGTCGGCTCGATCCGCAGCGGCAGCGGCTCCGCCTGCGTCTCGTATCGCGGATAGCGGCTGTCGGCCTTCTCGGCGTTCGCCCCGTAGCCACAGGTTCCGCAGCTGAGCAGCGTGTCCTCGCCGACGTCGTTGACGACCATGAACTCCGCCGAGCCGCTGCCGCCGATCGGACCGCTGTCGGCCTGCACGGAGATCACATCCTCAAGCCCGAGCCGATCGAAGATCCGTGTATAGATCCGGCGGAAGGCCTCGAAGGACTCTCTCATTCCATCCTCGTCTCGATCGAATGAGTAGGCATCTGACATCACGAACTCGCGGCACCGCAACAACCCCAGTCGCGGCCTGATCTCGTCGCGAAACTTCGGGCCGATCTGGTGCAGTCGCAGAGGCAGCTCACGCCAGCTCTTGACATCGCCCGCGACCAGCGCCGTGACGACCTCCTCGGCGGTTGGCGCGAGCCCGAACTGGGTGCCACGGTGTTCCTCGACGGTCTGGAACATCACCTTGTTCTTCACATATCCGCTCCAGCGGCCGCTTCGCTCCCACAGCTCTCTCTGCTGCAAGATCGGCAGCTGCAGGTTCTCGACGCCGCCGCGTTCCATCTCGTCGAAGATCGTGTCGCATATCTTCCGGTGCACCCGCCAGCCGGCCGGGAGCAGGGTGAATATCCCGGACGCGCCTCCCGACCGCAGGAACCCTCCCCGTTCGAGCAGCGCATGGCCCGGTGTCACACGTTGCTCGTGCCCGGTCGCTCGTCGAGTCTGTGGGAAATGCTCGGACAATCGCAGCATCAGGATTCCCCCAGCCTGGCGGGCGGTGGGGACGGGTTGAAGATGAATGGGAGAAAGGGGTGCTGCTCCCGGAGCGCCTCCATCGCCTCCAGACCTTCGGCCAGATCGCGGGCGAACACGATCAGCCCGACCGCGTGTCGGTGTTCCTCGGTCAGCCCGGTCCATGTCCCCCACATCAGCCGTCCGCCCGGCAGCACATCCAGGTAGAACTGACCGTCGACCCGGGGCCGCCTGCGATCGACGCACTCGTAGCTGCCCTTCACGCGGTGGGTCGCGTCGATCTCACATGTCGCCGTCCACGGCTCGGGATGCATCGCGTCCCCCGACTGCCGCTCGACCTCGGGCTGCTTGACCATGTGAAAGTTGGCGCCATCATCGACCTGCAGGTACACCCGTTCGACGCGATCCGGCGGCCCGACCGGGGACGTGACCTCCCAGATGGCATGCAACTCGCCCTGGAGCGGGCGCAGATCGGCGTCCAGACGCGGCTTCCTGAAGGGCGCCTTGGGCTGGCGCAACCCGACCTGCGCGTGGCTCTCGAGCTGTTCGCGGCGGCAGCTCGTGAGGGTCGCGACGTCGCCATGGAAACACGCGCACATCGCATCGTGGAATGCCGGGCCCCCGCGCTCCCTGCCCGCCTCCACGTTGAGGATGTGGCTGGCGGCGTAGCTGATCCGTTCGCCGAGCTCCCTCGCGGTCAGTTGCTCGCGCTTGCGCAGCATGCGCACGCACTCGCCGTATGGGTTCGGGCTACAGGAGGACATCGCCAGGCTCCAATGTCCGGGATTCTCGCCGCCGCGCCATCGTGCATCTCCCCATCGCCAAGCTCCCTCCTGGTGGTCGCCACCGTCTCGAACGGCGGGCATCCTATCGGATATCTGGAGCAAGTTTTATTTGTATTCAGAGGCAAATCAGAGCAATTGGCATTTGCCGGCATAGTCGACATCCGCGATCGGCCCTAGCTACTGGCGAAACTCGAGGATCGTCGGGCCGATCCGCAGCTCGTCCCCGGGCTGGAAACCCTCGTCCTGGAGCGCGCGCAGCACCCCGAGCCGGCGCAGGCGGCCCTCGACGTAGGCCATCGCGTCGTCGTTGTCGACGTCGAAGCGCGACACCAGCCGCTCGACCGCACCGCCCCGCACGGCGAACGCCCCGGGTCCCGTCTGCCGCACCGAGAAGCCCGAGTGCTCGACGGGGCGGAAGACCATGTGCTCGGCCAGCTCCTCGCCGCCCAAGTCCACCATCGCCCGCCCAGCGCCGTCGCGCGCCTGAACCTCATTCTGCGCCACAGCCCCATCCGCGGCTCCCGCGTCGGGCACCAGTCGCATGAGCTCCGCGGCGAGCTCGGACAGCCCGGCGCCGGTCGCGCTGGAGGTGGCGATCACGGGCACCTCGGGTCCCAGACGCCGCGACCACTCCGCGACAGCCGCCGCGGCGCGCTCCGCGGTGACGAGGTCGGTCTTGGAGAGCACCAGCACCCGCGGCAGTGCCGCCAGGCGCTGGTTGTGGGCCGCCAGCTCGCGCTCGATCGTGGCGTGGTTTGAGAGCGGGTCCGCGGGGCGGGCGGGGGAGCCGCTGGCGGGGCGGGTGGCAGGGCGGGCGGGCGGCAGGACGGGCGGGGGGGCGGGCGGGGGGGCGGGATCCCAATCCCCATACAGCTCGGGAGCGAGGTCGAGCACGTGCACCAGCACACGGGTGCGCTCCACGTGGGCGAGAAACTCGTGGCCCAGGCCGGCGCCCTCGCTGGCGCCCTCGATCAGCCCCGGGATGTCGGCGACGACGAGCTGGCGCTCCTCGTCTTCGAGCACCCCGAGCACCGGCTCCAGCGTCGTGAACGGGTAGGACGCGACCTTCGGCGCGGCGCGCGTGAGGCGCGCCAGCAGCGAGGACTTGCCGGCGTTGGGAAGTCCCACCAGCCCGACATCGGCGAGCAGCTTCAGGCGCAGCGCAAGCCACCCCTCCTCTCCCGGCAGCCCGCGCTCGGCGAAGCGCGGCGCCTGACGCGTAGCGGTGGCAAAGCGCTTGTTCCCCCGCCCGCCCGCGCCACCACGGGCGACGACGACACGCTGGCCGCGCGCCAGCAGCTCCCAGCGGCGCCCGTCCAGGTCTCCGTCCTCGCCGCTGGCCTGGGTCCCCGGAGGCACCCGCACCACCAGCGTCTCCCCGTCGGCCCCGTGGCGCTGGGACCCTTCGCCGTGGCCGCCGCGACCGGCGTTGAACTGCGTCCTGCGGCGGAATCCCTGGAGGTCGCGCAGCGAGTCGTCGCAGAGCAGCACCACGTCCCCACCGCGCGCCCCGTCGCCCCCGTCGGGCCCCCCGCGCGGGACGTGGGCCTCGCGCCGGAAGCTCGCCGACCCGTCGCCGCCGACTCCCCCCCCGATGTAGATGCGCGCGCGATCGTGCAGCATGTCGCTATCCTGACAGCCCCAGACCCAAGGGCAGCCTGGCGTGAGCGACTTGAGCTCAGCTCTCGCTGCCGGACACCACGCTCACCACGCGCCCACGGCGGCCGGTGGCGAACTGCACGGTGCCGGCGGCGCGGGCGTAGAGCGTGTCGTCCTTGCCGATCCCCACACCCGGGCCGGGGTGAAAGCGGGTGCCGCGCTGGCGCACGATGATCTCCCCGCCCGTCACCGTCTGGCCCGCGAACGTCTTCACGCCCAGGCGTTTGGCGTGGGAGTCGCGGCCGTTGCGGCTGGAGCCCAAACCCTTCTTATGAGCCATCCTCGGTCGCCTCCTTCGCTGCCTGTGTTTTTTTCGCCGCGCGGGGCGCCGCTGGTTTTTTGGCGGCTCCCCCGAGGGCGATGTCGACGATCTCGATGCGCGTCAGCTCCTGACGGTGGCCGGTGCGCCGTTTGTAGCCGCGCTTGGGCTTGAACTTCACGATGCGCAGCTTCTCCCCGCGCTCGTGGCCGAGAACCTTCGCGGTGACTGTCACCTGTTCGAGGCCCTTGCCGTCGAAGACGGTCTCCTCGGAGCGGTACATGAGCGGCTGCAGCGCCACGCTCGAGCCCTGCTCGGCGGCGAGCCGCTCGACGAGCAGCCGCTGGCCGCGCTCGACGCGGTACTGCTTGCCGCCGGTCTTCACGATCGCGTACATCTCGGTCTGGCTGGTCCTTCTTCGATTGGCTTATTTCGGTCCACCCGCCCGGGCCCCGCTGGGGGTCCCGCTCAAGCGACTACTCCGAGGCGCTCTGCGCCTTGGCAGTCGAACGGCGCCGTCCGCCTCTGCGGCCGCGGCGCCGAGGTTTGGATTGTACGCCATCCTCCTCCCCCGTCGCCTCCGGCGACTCGACCGGCGCCGCCGCGACCAGCTCCGGCTCCCGCGCGGGTCCGAGCTGCGGTCGGGGGCCAGACTCCGACGCGGGCTCGAGCTCGGGCTCTGACTCAAGCCGGGTCTCGGGCTCCGGCGCGGGCCGCGGCCGGGGCGCGGCCTGCGGCCTGCGCGTCCGCCTACGGCGGGACGCGGCCGGGCGCCGGGGCGCGGGGCGCACGACCTCGCCGTGCTCGTCCAGCAGCAGCGCACTGGCCGCGGTGCGGCCGACCTGCTCGATGCGCACCATCCGCTTCTCCCCCACGCACGGGGCGGCCCCGGCGATCGAGATGATGTACCCGTCGATCTTGGCGACCGCGTCGTCGACGTCGTACATGTGGGGCTCCACGATCTCCACCAGCACCTCGTCGCCCTCGTGGAACGGGAGCGCGCGCTCCTGCACCTCCTCGCGGGTCCCCTGGAAGGTGATCGCGAGGTGGTCCAGCGGCAGGCCCTCGGAGCCCTCGAAATGAAACGAGCGGCCGGTCTGCTCCTCCAGCGCGTGCAGCATCCGCGAGTGCTGCCCGGTGAACTGCGCGGTCACACGCGGGTTGATCTGCACCAGGAACGCCTCCGCGTCGGGGTGCTCGACCACGATGTCGCGCAGGCGGCGCTCGAACTCGATCGCGATCGTCTCCTCCGAGCGGATCACCCCCTCGCCGTCGCAGGTCGGGCAGGGGCGGCTCATGATCTCGCGCACCCCCTCGGTGACGTTCTGACGGGTCATCTCGACCAGACCGAGCTTTGAGATCTCGGCGGTGAACGTCTTCGTGCGGTCCTCGTCGAGCGCCTTGCGCAGCGTCTTCATCACCGCGTCGCGATTGCGCGCGCGGGCCATGTCGATGAAGTCGATCACGATGATCCCGCCGATGTCGCGCAGCCGCAGCTGGTTGACGACCTGCTCGGCGGCCTCGAGGTTGGTCCTGGTGATCGTCTCCTCCAGCCCCGCGCTGCGACCGCGGCCGGTGAAGCTGCCGGAGTTGACGTCGATCACGGTCAGCGCCTCGGCGTAGTCGATCATCAGATAGCCCCCGCTGGGCAGGTCCACGCGCCGGGACATCACGCCCTCGATCGCCTGCTGCACGCCGTAGACCTCAAACAGCGGCCTGGGGTCCTGCCACAGCTCGACGCGCTCCACCAGCTCGGGGGCGGTGCGCGTGAAGAACGACACCAGCCGGTGGTGCTGCTGCTCGTCGTCGACGATCGCGCGCTCGAAGTGTTCGGAGAAGATGTCGCGCACGACGCGCACCGACAGATCGGCCTCCTGGAAGACCAGCGCCGGCGCCTGGCTCTCCTGCACGCGTTTGACCAGCACCTCGTGGAGCTTGTGCAGGTACAGCAGCTCGCGTTCGAAGTCCGCCCGCTTGGCGCCGTGGGCCGCGGTGCGGACGATCGCCCCGCCGCTGCCGAGGTCGAGCTTGGCGGTCTGGCGGCGCAGGCGCTCGCGCTCGCGGTCCTCCAGGCGACGCGACACGCCGATGCCCTCCCCGGACGGCGTGTAGACCATGTAGCGGCCGGCGATCGTGACCTCCATCGACAGCCGCGCCCCCTTGGTCTTCAGGGGGTCCTTGATCACCTGCACCATGATCTCCTGGCCCGGCTTGAGCAGGTCTGAGATCTTGCGCCCCGAGCCGCGCCCCCGCTTGGGCGCCTCCACGCCCGGGAGCACGATCTCGTCGACGTGCAGGAAGCCGTTCTTCTCCAGGCCGATGTCGACGAATGCCGCCTCCAGGCCGGGCAGGACGTTGTCGACCTTGCCCTTGTAGATGTTGCCGACGATCGAGCGCGCGCTGCGGCGCTCGATGTACAGCTCAGCGATGCGGTAGCCAGCCTCCGGCTGCTCGCGCCGGCGGCGCCGGCCGGACTGCGATGAGGACGGGGCGGCCGGCGTGCCGGTCGCCTCCATGAGCGCCACGCGCGTCTCGGCGCGATCGACGCTGACAAGTACTTGCTTTTTCACTATGTTCCAGTCTTTCGATTTCGGGTTGGATCGAGCCCCGCGGGACATGTCCCGATGGGAGCGCTGCCCCGGGGCCGCCTGGAGATGCGGGAGGCGTGCGGGCTGGTGTGAGGGGGCTCGGAATTGGGATCAACATCTGTCTGTCTAGTGCCGCAGCACGCGGCCCTTCAACGCTTCGGCGGCGCGCGCCTGGACGTAGATCGACTGCAGCAGGCCCACGGCCAGCAGCGTCGCGATCACCGACGAGCCGCCATAGCTCATGAGCGGCAGCGTCACGCCGGTGATGGGCATGATGCCGATGGCCATGCCCACGTTGACGAACACCTGAAACATAAGCATAGCCACCACACCCCCGGCCACCAGCGCGCCGAAGAGGTCCTTGGACATCGTCAGGATGCGCAGCGTCCGCCAGATCAGCAGCGCGTACAGCGACAGCACCAGCGCCGCGCCGACGAAGCCGTAGCGCTCGCCGACGGCGGCGAAGATGAAGTCGGTGTCGTTCTCCGGCACGAAATTCAGCTCGTGTTCGGCGGCGGTCGCTTCGCGACCGGTCTTCTGGCCCGCCCCGATTGCGATCTTCGACTCCTGCTGCTGATAGCCCTGCTTCTGCGGGTCTGAGGAGGGATGCAGGAAGGCCGTCAGGCGCTCCACCTGGTAGGGCTTGAGCACGTTGACCCCGACCGCCGGGGCGGCTACCAGCACCAGCGCGACCGACACCGCCCCGAGCGCCCCCAGCGCGGCGAGGTGGCGCCAGGGGACTCCCGCCACGAACAGCACCACGACCGCGATCGTGACGTACACCAGGCCCGAGCCGAGGTCCGGCTGGGCGATCACGAGCATCGCGGGCACCAGCGCCGCGAGCATCGTCCGCGCCACGGTGTCGCGCTCGCCCAGATGCCGCGAGCGGTCGACGACGAACGCCGCCAACGCGACGATCAGCAGCACCTTGCCGAGCTCGGAGGCCTGGAAGGAGAAGAACGGGAAGCTGATCGCGCGCTGCGCGCCGTTGGCGCCGTGCCCGAGCCCCAGCACCGCCAGGATGCTGAACAGCAGCGCCGCGTAGATCGCCACCTTGAGACGGCGCAGCAGCGCGTAGTCGATCCGGGCGAGCACCACCATCGCGACGGCCCCGACGATCAGGTAGGCCGCCTGGCGGTCGACGTAGTAGCGCGGCTGGCCCAGCACCAGCTTGGAGGTGACGGCCCGCAGCGTTGCCACCGAGCAGAGCCCCAGCCCGACCACCGCGAGCGTCAGCAGCGGGTCCAGCATCAGGCGCGGCCCCGGGCGCCGGGCACTCTCGGAGCGATCCTGCGCGCTCGCCTGCTCGGCGGGCTTGATCGGGCTGAGCGGCGGCGTCGGCATCAGTGGTCGAGGTTGGAGCCGCTGACGAGCTGCAGGGGCTGGTGAAACCACTTCGAGGCGATCAGGCGCGCGACCGGCGCGGCGGCCTGGTCGCCGAAGCCGCCCTGTTCGACGGTCACGGCGATCACGATCGGTCGCTGGGGGTTGGGGATGATGCACATGTACCACGCCTGTTCGACCTGGCCCGCGCGTTCGGCGGTGCCGGTCTTGCCGTACACCGGGTACTGGGCCTGGTTCCAGCCCGACCACACGTCCTGCGAGGTGCCCCCCGGCTCGCTGGTGGCGTCGTGGATGCCTTCCATGACGAGACCCAGGTTGGAGTAGTCGAAGTGAACGTGGCGCCGCGGCGGGGGGTCGATCGTCTGCACGATCCCCCCGTTGGAGTTTTCGACCGCCAGCCCCAGGTGGGGGGTCACGACGGTGCCGTCGCCGCCGTTCATGTAGGCGTTGGCGAGCGTCGAGTACGCGACCGCCATCTGCAGCGGGTTGGTCTGCAGGTCGCCCTGGCCGACAGCGAGGTCCATGTTGTCGCCGACGCTCCACGGGCGGATTTCGGCGACGTAGCCGCACCGCGACGCCGGGTGGTGGCGCAGGCACCGTTCCTGCAGGCGATTCTGCCGGGCCCGCCACGCGGCGTCCGGGACCACGCCCGCGGCTTCGCTGGGCAGGTCGACTTCGGCCTGCTGGCCGATCCCCAACCGCCTGGCCATGTTCTGGATCACGTCGCCGTGGCTGTTGTCCATCTCCCCGACCGTGAAGAAGTACGTGTCCGAGGAGACCTTCAGCGCTTCCACGAGCCCCACCGCCCCGTAGTCGACTTTGCCGGCGTTGCAGAATTTCTCGCCGCCTTCGGTTTCGATGCACTGGCCGCCGCCGAGGCTCGCACTTGGGTCGAGCAACCCCGCTTCCAGGCTCGCGATCGCGGTGATCGGCTTGAACGTCGAGCCGGTCGGGTAGGCGCCTTCGACGGCGCGGTTGGTGAACGGCGCCGGCGGGCTCCCGTCGGTGCCGACGCCGGCGTCTTCGATCGCCTGCAGTTCCTGCTTGGTCAGTGGTTTGGTGAGCAGGTTCGGGTTGAAGGTCGGATAGGAGCCCATCGCGTAGATCTGCCCGTTCAGGGGGTCCATCGCCACGAACGCCGCCCCGTTGCCCGGGTTGCCGAGCGCATGCGCGAGTTCCATCCCCTTGCGCAGCGCGACTTCGCCCTCTTTCTGCAGCGCCAGGTCGAGCGTCAGGCGCAGGCTGTAGCCCGCACGCGGCGGCGTGATCGGCAGGCTGGAAGGCACGACCTGGCCTTCGGGATCGACCTCGACCGGCTGCACCCCCGGGGTGCCGCGCAGGTAGTGGTCGTAGTAGTACTCCAGGCCCGACTGGCCCACGACGGTGCCCTCCTTGACGCCCTTGAAGGCCGGCCGCTTGAGCTGTTCTGTGCCAACCTGGCCCACGTAACCGAACACCTGGGCGGCCATTTCCTGATACGGGTAGTCGCGAACCGACACCGGCTCCTGCGTGACGCCGGGGTATTCGTTGCGGCGCTCGGCCAGCACCGTCAGCACGCCGCGGCCCGCGTCGGTCTTGATCGTCACGGGGGCGTAGGGGAGTTCGTTGTAGCCCTTCGCTTCGACTTCCCGGATGTGCGCGGGGGTCATCCCCAGCAGCCTCCCCAGGCGCCGGTAGAGCGCGTTGCGGCGCGGCCCCGCCGGCGGCAGCTCCGACGGGACGATCTGCACGGCGTTGGTCACGCGGCTCGTCACCAGCAGTTCGCCGTTGCGGCCGAGGATCTGCCCGCGCGGCGCCGCGATCGGCAGTTCGCGCTTGGTGTTGGCGGTCGCCTCCTGCACGTACTGTTCGCCGGTCAGGATCTGCAGGTACCAGAGGCGGAAGAAGACGATCCCGAACATGACCAGTGCCAGCCCGCCCAGCACCGCCACACGCAGCGCGAGCTGCGGGGAGACCGGCACCCGCGGGTCGGGCGGCCTGACGCGTTCCATTGAGCTCATGTGCGCGACAGGGGGCTCAGACCACCCGTTGTGTAGGCGCGGCGGCGGCGACGGCGGGGGTCGTCGGGCAGGGCGCCCTCCAGGCAGCGACGCACCAGCGCCCAGACGGGCAGCGCGACGGCGGTGTCCACGACCACGCCCAGCACGATCTGGCGCAGCAGCAGCAGGCTCACGGGGGCGTCGACCCCGAGCAGGAACTCGACCAGCGAGTAGCCGACCATCGACACCGCCGCCGCCGCCGCGCCGACCAGCAGCGGGGTCAGCGCAGCCCGTGGGTCGCGCAGTTCGCGCAGGCGTCCCGCGGAGTAGCCGATCACGGTGAAGATCAGCGACGTCAGACCCAGCGTCTGGACGAGCGTCAGATCGACCAGCAGCCCCATCGCGAAGCCGGCGACGGCCCCGATCGTCGAGCCGCACAGCAGGCCGATGAAGGCCACCACCAGCGGCGAGAGATCGATTGTGACGCCGAACACCGGGATCTCCGAGACGACCCCGATCTGCAGGAACACCACTGCGACCGCCAGCGCGGCGACGCGCGCCAGCAGCGCGCCCGAGGGCGCCGGGCTCATTCGCCGCCCCCCTGCGTCGACGCAAGCTGGCCCGAGGCGGCACCCGAGGCGCCCCCGGTCTGGCCCGGCGGCAGCGCCCCCGCGAAGCTGCTGATGCGCGCCGGGGCCGAGCCGGCGGTGTAGGTCAGCACCTGCACGACTTCGAGGCTGTGCAGTTCCGCCAGGGGGTGGACTTCGACGGACTTGTAGGCGCCTTCTTCGTTGACCGACGTGACCTGGCCGATCGGGATGCCCGGCGGGTACAGCGAGTCGCCGCGGCTTGAGATCGTACCCGCGGTTTCCACGTACTCGCCGGGGCTCACCGGGGTGTTGGCGGGCAGGTACTGCATCAGCAGCGCGTCGGGGTCCCCGACCTTGGGCTGCACGATGCCTGGGGCACCGGTCTGGCTGATCCGCGCGGTGACACCGACTTCGCTGTCGGTGATCAGGCTCACCTGGGCGCCGTCGGGCGCCGCCTCGGTGACCTTGCCCACGAGCCCTTCCCCGACGATCACCGGGTCGTTGACCTGCACCCCCGCCGCGGTCCCCTCTTCGATGTCGACCGTCGAGTACCACAGGTTCGGGGACTTCGCCGTCACCGTGGCCGTCACCGGGCGGTAGTCGGCGACAGACAGCCGGTTGTCGAGGTGGTAGAGCGCCAGCAGCTGGTGGTAGCGGCGTTCGTCGCTCTGCTTGTCGATCAGCTGCGCCCGCAGTTTGGCGTTCTGCTTGAGCAGCGCGTCGCGCTGGCTTTTGGCGTGCAGCGTGTCCCCGAACCACCCGAACAGGTTGCGCACCGGTTTCAGCGCCTTGTTGGCGCCGTCCTGGATCGGCGAGACGACCGTCAGAAAGCCGCGCTGCAGTGAGTGCAACCCGCCGCCGGCGGGCTCACGGAAGTAGACGGTCAGCAGTATCAGGGAGAGTACGACGAGCAGCGACGAGCACCGCTCGCCGCCGCCGGGTCGTCTTGTCGTGCACGGGCAGGGCCTTCCGAAGCGTTCATGGGACAGGGTACGCGCCGCGCCAGTCTGACGCCGCGCCCCGTCAACGCCTTCGCCTGTTGCGGGCGTTGCGGTTGGAGCGGTGAATCGCCTCGAACTCCTCAAGCGACCGGCCCGAGCCGACCGCGACGCAGGTCAGCGGCGACTCGGCGAGGTGGGCGGGCATCTGGGTCTCTTCGCGCAGGCGCTTGTCCAGGCCCTGCAGCAGCGAGCCGCCGCCGGCGAGCATGATGCCGCGGTCCATGATGTCCGAAGCCAGCTCCGGCGGGGTGCGGTCGAGCGTCTCCTTGACCGCGTCGACGATCTGAGTCGACCGGTTCTTCCAGCGCCTGGCGGATCTCCTCGCTGGTGAGGACCACGGTCTTCGGCAGCCCCGACGACCATGTCGCGTCCGCGGATCTCGGCCTGCAGCTCCTCCTCCATCGGGAACGCCGAGCCGATCTCCAGCTTGAGCTCCTCGGCGGTCTGCTGGCCGATCAGCAGCTTGTACTCGCGCTTGGCGTAGCTGATGATCGCCTCGTCCATCTCGTCGCCGCCGACGCGGATCGACTGCGAGACGACGATCCCCCCGAGCGAGATCACCGCGACCTCGGAGGTGCCGCCGCCGATGTCGACGACCATCGAGCCGGTCGGCTCGCCGACCGGCAGGCCCGCGCCGATCGCGGCGGCCATCGGCTCCTCGATCAGATACGCCGTGCGCGCGCCCGCCGACAGGCAGGCCTCCTCGACGGCGCGCTTCTCGACGCCAGTGACGCCCGAGGGCACGCACACCACGACGCGCGGGTGCGCGAAGCGGTTCTGGTGGACCTTCTGGATGAAGTGGCGCAGCATCTCCTCGGTCACGTCGAAGTCGGCGATCACCCCATCCTTCAGCGGCCGGATCGCCTGGATCGTCCCGGGGGTGCGGCCGAGCATCCGCTTGGCCTCGATGCCCACCGCGTGCACCTCGCCGGTGCGCGAGTCGATCGCGACGACGCTCGGCTCGGACAGCACGATCCCGCGCCCGCGCACATAGACCAGCGTATTGGCGGTCCCCAGGTCGACCGCCATGTCGCGGCCGCCGAACCCGGTGAGGTAGGTGAAGATGCCCATGTATGGATCGAGGGAGCCTCGGCACGGGCGGGCGGGCGGCCATTCACCCAGCGCGTGCCCGGGGAGCAGTCTAGCGAACGGCCCTCAGCGCCCAACAGGGCTGGCAGGGTCTTTGCAGGCTTTCCGCAGCAGCGCCGGGTGGAGGTCAAGCAGCGTCGCCAGCGGCAGCCCGACAATGTTCTCATAGTCGCCCCGCACCTCGCGCACCAGTGCGGCGCCGGCGCCCTGGATGGCGTAGCCGCCGGCCCGCCCCCGCCACTCGCCGGTGGCCAGATACCAGTCGATCAGCTCCTCGTCGAGCTGCCCGAAAGGCGACCTCCGTGATGGCCGCCGCGGTGCGCTCCTCGTCGCCCATCAGCAATGCCAGTCCCCCGATCACCCGATGGGTGGCGCCGCTGAGCGCACCCAGCGTCGCGCGGGCGTGGTGCTCGTCGGCGGGCTTGCCGTAGACGACCCCGTCGAGCGCCACCACCGTGTCCACCCCCAGAATCGTCTCGCCGGCGGTCTCGCAGGCGCCCGCCGCCTGGACGGCGCGGGCCTTGCGCAGGGCGTTGGCGACCGCGACCTCCAGCGGATCGCCCTGCTCGATCTCGGGGACGCCGGACACACGGACCGTGAAGGCGACCCCAAGGCGCTCCAGGATCGCCTTGCGCTGAGGCGATCCGGACGCGAGGACCAGCGGTCCCGTGCTCAGGCGAGCTCTCCGAAGAACAGCGCGGCCTCGCGGGCCGCGGACTCCGGGGAGTCCGAGCCGTGGACCATGTTCTGACCGGTCTCGATCGCGAAGTCCCCGCGGATCGAGCCCGGGGCGGCCTCCAGCGGGTTGGTCGCCCCGATCGCCTGGCGTGCCGCCTTCACGGCGTCGACGCCCTCCAGCACCATCGCCACCAGCGGCCCCGACGTGATGAACGCGACGAGCTCGCCGAAGAACGGGCGCTCGGCGTGCTCGGCGTAGTGGCGCTCGGCGAGCTCGCGGTCGATCGTCATGTGCTTCAGCGCGACGATCCGCAGGCCCTTGCGCTCGAAGCGCGCGATGATCTCGCCTGTCAGCGAGCGGGCGAAGGCGTCGGGCTTGACGAGGATCAGGGTGCGTTCCATGTGGTCCTTTGCGATCGGTGGTTGTCAGGAGGCCGTGAGATCGGCATGAGGCCCCGAGAAGGTCGAGCGTCAGACCTTACGAGGTTGGGCGTGGGCGGCTGGCGCGCCCGCCGCTCGGCCGCGCGGCGGGCTCGGGAGCCGCTCCGGCCTTGCGGCCGTCGTCGGTCGCGCCGTCGGCGACCGCCACGTCGGCCTCGGCTGCGGGGCGGCGGCGCGTGCGACGGCGCGGCGCGGCGCCGGGGACCTCGGTCTCGCAGTACGGACAGATCGCCCACGCCTTGTCCAGCGGCTTGGCGCAGCTCACACAGCGCTCCTTGAGCTTGCGCAGGCAGCTCGGGCAGCGCACGAAGTCCCGTTCGATCGGGTAGTCGCAGTGCGGGCACAGGCTGTGGCCGAGCCGGTGCAGCCCGGCTTCGGCGGCCTGCACCTCCAGTTCGCGCTCGTGCACGTCCTCCAGGTACTCCGGGGGGCGCACGATCATGTAGACGATCGTCCCCACGAACGGGAACAGCGAGGCCGCGGTGGCGCAGCCGACCAGCATCGGGTCGGCGATCCGCCGGCGCGCGTCCGCGTAGGTCCAGTAGATCAGCGCGAAGTACACGACGACGACGAACACGATCAGCAGATCCACGGCCAGGTTGAAGCCGCTGCTTTCGATTCCGAAGTACGCGAGGGGGGGCATCGTGGAGCGGCCGAGTTCAGGGGCCGGTGTCAGAATATCCGACGATCTGGATGCGGCCGCTCCGAGGCCGCCTGTTTGGGTGTCCAACCGTCCGCCGCCGCGGCCGGCGAATCGCGGCGCGGCTCACAGGAACAGGCGGCCGAACCCGTAGCCGGCGGCGAAGCAGAGGAGGATCACGGTGGCGACGACGATCGCGACGATCGCGATCATGCCGAGCATCGAGGGCTCGTTGTCGTTCAACTCCCCGCCTCCTGCGCGTCGGCGTTGACGAGCACCAGATCCTTGAGCAGATCTCCGATCAGGTAGACCGAGCCGGTCGCCAGCACCGCGCCCCGCGGCTGCGCGAGCGCCCACTCGCGCGCCCGTTGCAGCGCCCGCCGGGGGCGCGGCTCGCAGGTCGCGTGCGCGAAGCCCAGCTGGCGGGCCAGCGACTGCAGCGTCGCCGGCGACAGCGCCCGGCTGCTCGGGGGCGCGGTGAACCAGGCCGTCGCGCACAGCGGCAGCAGCGTGCGCAGCATCGTCGCGGCGTCCTTGTCGTCCAGCACGCCCATCACCAGGCCCAACGGCCGCCCAGGCCGTCGCTGGTCTGGACGCGCGCCGGCGGCGGGGCCGACGGACCCGTCCAGGACCTCCGGCAGCGACTCGACGAGCGCGGCCACGGCATCGGGGTTGTGCGCCCCGTCGAGCACTGTCAACGGGCTCTCGTCGACGACCTGCAGACGTCCCGGCGCCGCGGTGGCGGCCGCGGCGGCCCGCACCGCGTCCTCTTTCACCGTCATCGCAGCCGATGCGAGGTACGCCTCGGCGGCCGTCCGCGCGAGCGCGAAGTTGCGCCGCTGAAAGGCTCCGCGGGCAGCCAGCGGCTCGGGGGGCGGGTCGGTGGGCGCGCACACGATGCGGGCACCGCATTCGCCGGCCACCTTGCGGGCGACCGCCAGCGCCTGCGGGTGCAGCGCGGCGCCGAGCGCCAGCGTCGCGCCGGGACGCACCACCGCGAGCTTCTCGGTCGCGATGTCGCGCACCGTCGGGCCCAGCCAGCGGGTGTGCTCCAGGCCGACGTTCGTCAGCACCGCCACCTGCGACTCGATCACGGCGGTCGCGTCGTAGCGGCCGCCGAGCCCGGCCTCGACGACCGCGACCTCGACCTCGCGCTCGGCCAGCGCCCACAGCGCCGCGGCGGTCAGCAGCTCGAACTGGGTCACGTGGTCGTCCTCGGCCAGCGTGCGGTTGACCCGCTCCGCCGCCCACGCCGCGCGTGCCACGGCAGCCGTGAAGGCGCCGGTGCAGAGATCGCGCTCGGCGACCTGGACCCGTTCGGCGTAGGACATCAGGTGGGGGGAGAGGTAGGCGCCGGTGCGCAGCCCGTGGCGCTGCAGGATCGCCGCGATCATGCGGGTCGTCGAGGACTTCCCATTGGTGCCGACCACGTGGATCGACGCAAAGCGCCGCTGCGGGGAGCCCAGCACGGTCATCATCCGCCACATCCGGTCCAGGCCAAAGCGCATCCCGAACAGCTCCAGCGAGCGCAGGTGACGCTCGGCGCGCTCGCCGCTCCACGGTTCGCTCACAGCGCCCCCCATTTGGTCGACAGCGCCTGCAGCTCGGTCCACAGCGCCTCCGACAGGGTCACAGCGCCTCCAGCTCGGATTGCAGGCGCGCGAGCTTCTCGCGCTCGCCCGCCACGATCGCCGCCGGGGCGCGTTCGGCGAAGCCGGGCTTTGCGAGCTTGGCCTGCACGCGCGCGATCTCGTCCTGCAGCCGCTCGCGTCCCGCCGCGCGGCGGCGCTCGGCGGCTGCCAGGTCCAGGCCCTCCTCGGAGAGGATCTCCACCGCGCCGCCCGGCACCGACACCGCGGCGACCGGCCCACCGGAGCCGTTGGCGGACAGGTCCAGGCGCGCCATCCGGGCGACGGCGCCGGTAGTGGACTCGTACCCATCTGCGCTCAGCCGCGCCGCCACGATCGCACCGGGGCGCGCGCTGACGCTGTCGCGCCAGCCCCGCACGAGCGTGATCGCCTCGATCGCGCGGCCCACCTCGGCCTCGGCCACCTCGTCGATCAGCTCCTCCCGCGCCTGCGGATAGGGGGCGCCGGCGAGCAGACCATCTCCCCCCAGATGGGGCCACAGCTCCTCGGTGACGAACGGGATCAACGGGTGCGCCAGCGCGACGGTCTCGCGCAGCACTCCCAGCAGCGTGGCCGACAGCGCCTCGCGGTCCTCCCCGCTCCCCACCGGCGGGTCGTCGGAGAGGCGGGGCTTGACGAGCTCCAGGTACCAGTCGCACAGCTCCCCGTACACGAAGTCGTACAGCCCGAGGGCCGCGTGGGAGAAGTCATAGCCCTCGATTCGCCGAGCCGTGTCGGCCTTGACGCGCTGCAGTCGCGAGCGGATCCAGCGATCCTCGATCGAGGCGACCCCGGCCGCCGTCCAATCGGTCGGCGCCGGCCCGGGCGCGCCGTGCCCGCCCCCGCGCGAGTCGTCGCTCCGCGGCCGCGGGGCCCCCGCGGGGTCGGAGATCCGGGTGAGCACGAAGCGCGCGGCGTTGAACAGCTTGTTGGCCAGCGCCTGGCCCTGCTGGACCTTCTCGGCCGAGTAGCGCACGTCCTGCGACGAGGACATCGCCAGCAGCCCGAAGCGCACGGCGTCGGCGCCGTGGCGGTCGATCTCGTCCAGTGGGTCGATCCCGGTGCCCAGCGACTTTGACATCCGCCGCCCGTCGGGGGCCTGGATCACGGAGTGGATGTAGACGTCCGCGAAGGGGACCTCTCCGGTGAACTCCAGGCCCATCATGATCATCCGGGCGACCCACAGGAACAGGATGTCGCGCGCCGTGGAGAGCACGTCGGTCGGGTAGAAAGCCCGCAGCTCGGGTGTCTGCTCGGGCCAGCCGAGCGTGGCGAACGGCCACAGGGCCGAGGAGAACCAGGTGTCGAGCACGTCTTCCTCCTGGCGCAGCTCCCCGCCGCAGACTTCGCAGCTCGCGGGCGCGTTGGTGGCGACGTGGACGTGGTCGCAGGTCTCGCAGTAGTACACCGGCAGGCGGTGGCCCCACCACAGCTGACGCGAGATGCACCACGGGCGGATCGCCTCCATCCAGTCCAGGTACACGCGGCGATGGTTGTCGGGGACGATTCGCACGCGGCCGTCGCGCACCGCCTCGATCGCGGGCGCCGCGAGCTCGTCCATGCGCATGAACCACTGCAGCGAGATCAACGGCTCGATGCGCTCGCCGGAGCGGTGCGAGTAGGGGACCTCGTGCTCGTAGGTCTCGCGACCCACGACCCGGCCCTCGTCCTCCAGCGCGCGGACCACCGCCTCACGCGCTTCCATCACCGTGAGCCCGGCAAAGCGCTCGCCGGCCTCTGATGTCATGCGGCCGTCCTCGCCGATCACCGAGACCTGTTCGAGGTCGTGGCGCTGGCCGATCTCGAAGTCGTTGGGGTCGTGCGCCGGCGTGACCTTCAGCTGACCGGTGCCGAAGTCCATCTTGACGTAGTCGTCGGCGACGATCGGCAGGTGGCGACCGACAAGCGGCAGGATCGCCCTGCGCCCCATCAGGTCGCGGTAGCGATCGTCATCCGGGTGGACCGCCACCGCCGTGTCCCCCAGCATCGTCTCGGGTCGCACCGTGGCGATCGTCACGCTGCCGCCGCCCTCGACGTCGTAGCGGATCGAGTACAGCGTGTCGGTCTCGCGGCGCTCGTGGACCTCGAGGTCGGAGATCGCCGAGTGGCTGCCGGGGTCCCAGTTGACGATGTAGCGGTCCCGGTAGATGTAGCCGCGGTCGTACAGATCGACGAACACCTTCACGACTGCGCGGTGGTAGCCCGCGTCGAGCGTGAAGCGCTCGTGGGAGTAGTCGCACGAAGCCCCGAGCCGCTTGAACTGCTCGACGATCGTGTGCCCGTAGTGCTCGCGCCACTCCCACACGCGCGCCTCGAAGGCCTCGCGCCCGAGCTCCTGACGACTGGTCCCCTCGGCGCGCAGCGCCTTCTCGACCTGCGCCTGCGTCGCGATCCCGGCGTGGTCGGTCCCGAGGGTCCACTTGGTGCGCCGGCCGAGCATTCGGTGGTAGCGGATCAGCACGTCCTGGATCGAGCCGTTGAGCGCGTGGCCCATGTGCAGCGAGCCCGTGATGTTCGGCGGCGGGATCGCGATCGAATAGTTCTCGTGAGCCTCGCCCTCGGGCTCGGGGGAGAACAGGCCGCTGGCCAGCCAGCGCTGCACGATCCGCGGCTCGACCTCCGCGGGCTCGAAGCGGGTGCGATCTTGAAACTCGCTGGCGCCGTCGCTCATGGGAGGGTGAGTCTAACCCTGCGCGTGGGCGCGACCCGCTCGAAGGGGATCGTCCGGCGGTCGCTACAGCGGGCTGAACATGACGGCGTTCTCGGTGCGGACGTACGCCCAGCCCTCGGCGATGAGGCCCTGGGAGAACTCGTCGATCTTGCGTTTTGGGCCGGTGACGGTGAAGGCGACCTGTGTGGTGATCAGGTGCGGATGCTCGATGATCTTGCACTCCAGCCCAAGCTTGTCGGCCCAAGCGCTCATGGTCTGCTCAAAGTCGCCCCGGTTGAGCCTGCCGGAGGTCGCGACCAGAGTGCGTGTCTCGATCGCGTCGGCGTCACGGTAGACGGCTTCATCTGCCAGCTTCTCTTGAGCGGTCGGCGGCGGATCGGTCTGGTGCCAGGCATCGAGCTCGTCGTCCCAATGGCTCACGCGCAGACTTGCCTCGATCCCGTCGCGGCGAAGCACTTCTTCCAGCGCGCCCCTGGCCATCGTGAGACCCGCTTGCGAGGCGGCATAGGCGAACAGCAGCCTCCCATCGTGTGTAACGACAACGTCATCCGGAACCGCCGCCTCGATCTCCTTGACGACGTCGGGACCGCGGAGGCGCCCGACGAGTCGATGCAGCGTGCCGCGGATGTCTCCCGCGTCGAGTTCAGCCTCCAGCCGCCAATCCTGCTCGGTGTCAGACGCCCCCATCGGGCACCTCGTTGTTCTGGTCGGCGCTCATCGAGCGGCTACGCGGACTCCTCGCGCAGGCGCCTGGCGCGGGGCTTCTCCTCGGGGGCGGCCTCGGTGACGAGCGTCGGCGTGAGCCCCTTCTCGACGGTCTCCTTGGTGACGACGCACTTCTTGACGTCGCGGCGGGAGGGCAGCTCGAACTGGACCTCGAGCAGGATCTCCTCGATGATCGAGCGCAGCCCGCGGGCACCGGTGTCGCGCTCCAGGCCGCGCTCGGCGATCGCGGTGAGGGACTCCTCGGCGAACACCAGCTCGATGCCGTCGAACGCGAAGAAGCGCTGGAACTGCTTGACCAGCGCGTTGCGGGGCTCGACGAGGATCGACACGAGGTCGTCGCGGGTGAGCTGGTGCACGGCGCTCATCACCGGCAGACGGCCGATGAACTCGGGGATCAGCCCGTACTCGATCAGGTCCTCGGGCAGGCAGCGCTCAAAGATTTCGCCGGTATCGCGTTCGGCGCGGTCGGCGATCGGGGCGGCGAAGCCGACGCCGTTGTGCCCGATGCGCCGCTCGATGACCTTGTCGAGGTTGGCGAACGCCCCGCCGCAGATGAACAGGATGTTGGTGGTGTCGATCGTGAGGAACTCCTGGTGGGGGTGCTTGCGCCCGCCCTGCGGGGGCACCGAGGCCTGGGCGCCCTCGAGGATCTTCAGCAGCGCCTGCTGGACCCCCTCGCCGGAGACGTCGCGGGTGATTGACGGGTTGTCGGCCTTGCGCGCGATCTTGTCGACCTCGTCGATGTAGATGATCCCGGTCTCGGCCTTCTTGACGTCGTAGTCGGCGGCCTGGATCAGCTTCAGGAGGATGTTCTCGACGTCCTCCCCCACGTACCCGGCCTCGGTCAGGGCGGTGGCGTCGGCAATCGCGAACGGGACGTTGAGGATCCGCGCGAGCGTCTGCGCGAGCAGCGTCTTGCCGCAGCCGGTGGGGCCGAGCAGCAGGATGTTGGACTTCTGCAGCTCGACGTCGGACTCGTCGGTCTGCATCATCTGGACGCGCTTGTAGTGGTTGTAGACCGCCACCGAAAGGGTGCGCTTGGAGGTGTCCTGGCCGATCACGTACTCGTCGAGAACCTCATAGATCTCCCGCGGCTTGGGGAGGTTCTCGAGGTCGAACATCGGCGTCGGCGCGAGCTCCTCGTCGATGATCTCGTTGCAGAGGTCGATGCACTCGTCGCAGATGTAGACCCCCGGGCCGGCGATCAGCTTCTTGACCTGCCGCTGGGACTTGCCGCAGAAGCTGCAGAGAAGCTGCTCGTTTGAATCGGTCGGTCTGGCCATGCCTGTTCCTCCTCAAACGCCGCGGGGATGCCGGAGCTTTCAGTGCTCCGAGATCACGCGGTCGATGATTCCGTACTCCTTGGCCTCCTCGGAGCTCATGAAATAGTCGCGCTCGGTGTCCTTGCGGACCTCGTCGAGCTGCTTGCCGGTGTGCTTGGCGATGATCTCGTCCAGGCGCTGGCGGACGTCGATGATCTCGCGGGCATGGATCTCGATGTCGGTGGCCTGGCCCTGGAAGCTGGAGGAGACCTGGTGGATCAGGATCTTGGCGTTGGGCAGCGCCATCCGCTTGCCCTTGGCGCCGCCGGCGAGCAGCAGGGCGCCCATCGACATCGCGATGCCGACGCAGATCGTCTGGACGTCGGGCTTGATGAACTGCATGGTGTCGTAGATCGCCAGCCCCGCGTAGACCGAGCCGCCGGGGGAGTTGACGTAGAGCGAGACGTCCTTCTCGGGGTCCTCTGACTCCAGGTGCAGCAGCTGCGCGACCACCAGGTTGGCGATCTGATCGTCGACGGGGGTGCCGAGGAAGATGATGCGCTCGTTGAGCAGTCGGCTGTAGATGTCGAAGGCGCGCTCCCCGCGCGAGGTCTGCTCGACGACCATTGGGACAAGTGGGCTCATGATCCTCGCTTCAGTTTCGCTTCACGGACTCGATTCCTCCAGCAAACCGCGACATCCGCGTCCGGCACGACCTCGCTGTGCGCAACGCTCACCATAGACCCTAGCGGTCCGGCGTCCAGAGCCGGCCGGTTCCGGTTCCGGGTCCCGCCCGCCGGGATCCGGGTCCGCTGGATCCGGACCCGCTGTCTGCGGCGCCCTGCTCCTGCGCCTCGGCGCGCTCCTGCTCGGCGCGCTCCTTGGCGGGCGTCCATAACCGGTCGCGCGCGCGTGCCTGCTCGATCGGGATCGGCTTGGCGGCGTCGGCGATCAGCTCGATGGCCCGGCGGGCGGCGAGATCCTCGCGCAGCTCCTCCAGGCGCCCGGCGGCGCGCAGCCGCTCCAGGACCTCCACCGGGGCGGTGTGTTCGCGCTCGGCGGTGGGGACGACGGCCTCCAGCAGCTCCTGCTCGCCGGGGCCGATCTGCTCGGCGGCGACGACCGCAGTGAGCACGGCCTCGCGCCGCAGCGCCTGCTCGGCCTCGGGGATCAGCTCGTTGGTGATCTCCTGCTCGGTGCGGCCGGAGACGCCGAGGTAGGCCTCGCGGGAGATCCCGCGGTGGGCGAGAGAGTGCAGCATGCGCTCCCACATCTCCCGCGCGCGCGCCTCGATCAGCGCCTGCGGGACCTGGACGTCGGCGAGCGCCACCGCGGCGTCCAGGGCGGCCTCGCGGAACTCGCCCTCCAGCTGCTTCTCATGGGCCTCCAGCAGGCGCCGGCGGATGTCGTCGCGCAGCTCTCCCACGGTGTCGAACCCGGTGTCGATCGCGAGGTCGTCGTCGACGTCTGGGAGCTGCTTGCGCTTGACCTCCTTGACCGTCACCTCGAACGAGGCGGCCCGTCCGGCGAGCTCGGCGCGCGGGTAGTCGGCCGGGAAGCGCAGCGCCAGCGTGCGGCGCTCGCCGGCGCTCGCGCCCACCAGGCCGGCCTCGAAGCCCTCGATCAGGCCGTTGGCGCCGAGCTCGACGAGCTGATCGCGGCCCTCCCCGCCCGCGAACGGCTCGCCCTCGCCGGAGTCCGCGACGAGCAGCCCGGTGTAGTCGATCACGACGAAGTCCCCGCTCTCCGCGGGACGCTCCACCGCGTCCAGACGGGCCAGGCGCTCGCGCAGCCGGTCGAGCTCCTGCTCGACCAGCTCATCCTCGACGACCGCCTCGGCGCGGCCGACCTCAAGGCCCCTGTACTCGCCGAGCCGCGCCTTCGGGAGCACGCCGATCTCGATCGAGAACTGAAGGCTCTCGCCGCGGGGGGGCAGCTCCCCGAGGTCGACCTCGGGGTCGCCCACCGGGACGATCCCGGTTGAGTCGATCGCGTCGGCGTACCAGCTGCCGAGCGTATCGCGCACGGCCTCCTCCAGGACGGTCTCGCGCCCGACGCGCTGGATCACCAGCGGCGCGGGGACCTTGCCGCGCCGAAAGCCCGGGAGCTTGAGCTTGCGGGCGAGCTCGCGGGCCTTGTCCTCGATGCGCTCCTCCAGCTCCCCCGGCGGCACCTGGACCTGGACGCGGACCCGCGACTCGGGCAGCTCGGTGACGGTCGTCGTGAGGGCGCTGGGCATGGAGCTTGAACGGGTCGTCGGGGTGGGCGGGGTGGGCGGGGTGGGCGGGGTGGGCGGGGTGGGCGGGGTGGGCGGGCCGGGCGGGGTGGGCGGGCCCCCATCCCCCCGCGCGATGCCGCCACGATACCGTGCCGCGGGATGCCGGGACGCTCAGGACATGCAGCCGCCAGCCGGCCGCGGCGGCGGCCGCGCGGCTCGGGGCGGCGGACGCCGATCGGCGCCGCACGCAACACCGCAAGGTACGTCGAGACGTGGCTGTGGACCGGCCCGGTCGGCCACCTCGTCGGCGGGGGCCTTGACTTCGCGCAGGCGCTCGCGCGCCACCGGCTGGCCCGTCACGCCCGACGGCACTGACGGCCGAACCACATGCCTAAGCCGAGGCCGAGGGGACGGCCGACCCCGACAACGCGCGCGCTGGCGGGGCTGGCCGTCGAGGCTCTACGCGCCGACCGGCGAGCCGGCGAACGCGAGCGCGACGCTGCGGGGGACGACGAGCACGGCGGTGGGGGTCTCTTCGACGATGTTCAGCGACGCGGCGCTGAGCGCGACCTGGCCGTCCCCGGCCTCGGGGCGCGAGCCGACGACGAGCAGGTCGGCGCGGTGGCCCTCCTCGGCGGCGACGACGCTGGCCCCGAGCGCGCCGGCGAGCGCCTGCGCGGTGGTGACGGCGCTAGGGTCGGTCGGGTCCTCGGTCGCGGCGATCAGCCCGATCCGCGGGTCGTCCTGGTCGGCGATGCCGGCAGGTGCGATCACGATCGCGAAGCGTCCGCCGTCGAGCAGCCGCTGGGCGGAGTTGCCGACGGTGACGCTGCCGGGAGCGGTGTGGGAGTCCGAGCAGAACAGGATCGCGTCGGCGCCCTGCTGCTCGGCGAGCGCCCGCAGGCCCTCGGGGGTCGAGCGGTCGGCGACGACGTGGCACGCGACATCGGGGTTCCCGAGCAGCTCGGCGCCGCGCTGCAGCAGCTCCTGCGCCTCGTTCTGGGCCAGCGCCTCGCGGTCTGGTTCGGGCTCGGTGGTGTGGCGGACGTAGGCCAGCGCGAGCTCGGCGCCGGCGTTCGCGAACAGACGGCCAAGGACGATCGCGTCGTCCTCGTTGTTGGTGCCGTCGTAGGAGACGATGATCTTGGTGGCTGACATTGCTGGATCTCCTTTGGACTTGCCGGGCTGGTGCCGGCTGGTGGTCTTCTTGGTGGGTCTCTGTGCTCCAGGTTGACACCGATCTGCCATAATTGCAACTGGTTTTTATAATGGTTGGCATAAGCTACGCTTATGCTGCGTGAGGAGCGTCATGCTCAACGTGAGTCGTCTGAAGATCCTCTGCGAGGTCGCCCGGCAGGGCTCGTTCTCGGCGGCGGCGCAGGAGCTGTCATACACCCAGTCGGCCGTCTCCCAGCAGATCGCGGCGCTGGAGGCCGAAGCGGGGATGACGCTGGTGGAACGCCGCCCCCGCGGGGTCCGCCCGACGGCGGCGGGGCAGACGCTGGTCGAGCACGCCGAGGGGATCCTCGCGCGCCTGCAGGCCGCCGAGGCCGAGCTCTCGGCGATCGCGGGGCTGCGCGGCGGGGAGCTGCGGATGGCGTCGTTCCCGACCGCCGGCGCGACGCTGATGCCGGTCGCGATCGCCGCCTTCCGCGCCTCCTACCCCGAGGTCGCGCTCACACTCGCCGAGGGCGAGCCCCACCAGATCGCGCCGCGGCTGCACGCCGGCGAGTTCGACATCGGGCTGCTGTTTGACTTCGGCGACCCCGACGACCCCCTCGGGGAGGGCGACTCCGGGGAGGGCCTGCGGCGGGTCGAGCTGCTGGAGGACCCGATGTACCTCGCGCTGCCCCGCCACCACCCGCTGGCGCGCCGGCGCGTGCTGCGCCTGGAGGACCTGCGCGGGCAGGCGTGGGTGCAGACCTCGCAGGCGAGCCCCTGCGCGCGCCACGTCGTGCGCCGCTGCCGCGACGCCGGGTTCGAGCCCGACGTGTCGTTTGAAAGCGACGACTATCAGACCGTCCAGGGGCTGGTCGCGGCGGGCGTCGGGGTCGCGCTGATCCCCGAGCTCGCCCTCGGCGCGCAGCGCGATGACATCGTCGTGCGATCCCTCTCGCCGCACCCCCCCGTGCGCCGGGTGATCGCGGCGCTGCCGGTCGACACCCGCCTGATCCCGGCGGCCTCCGCGATGCTGCGGATCCTCGAAGACGCCGCCGGCCGCCGGCGGCCGGCGGCGGGCTGACCGAGCGGGCGACGCGGACGCTGAAGCTACGTGTGCTGCGACGTCCGCGCGAGGGCCGGAGCGACGTCGTCGGCCCACTTCTGAAAGAACGTTTCGGTGGCGGGGACGTCGAGGGGGCGGGCGAACAGGAAGCCCTGCCCGCTGTCGCAGTCCTCGTCGCGCAGCAGCGACAGCTCGTGCTGCTGCTCGATGCCCTCGGCGAAGGTCTCGATCGAGAGCGCCTTGCCGAGCTGCACGAGGCTGTGGATCAGCGTCTCGCCCTCCTGGTTGTTTCGCAGCCCCGCGATGAACGACCGGTCGATCTTCAACGCGTCGACCGGGAACCGCTGCAGGTGCGCCAGCGACGAGTAGCCGGTCCCGAAGTCGTCGATCGCGATCCGCACGCCCAGCCGCTTGACCGCGGCCAGCCGGCGAGCGGTCTCCTCGGCGTTGCGCATCAGCGTCGTCTCGGTGATCTCCAGCGTCAGCGCCGCCGGGTCCAGGCCGCTGTCAGACAGCGCAGATTCGATGTCCGCGATCAGCTCGTCGGTGTCGAGCTGGCGTCCGGAGACGTTGATCGCCATCGCGATCGGATACCCCGCCGCCCGCCACGCGGCGCCCTGACGGCAGGCCTGCTCCAGGACCCACCTGCCGATCTCCACGATCAGCCCCGTCTCCTCCAGCAACGGGATGAAGTCGTTGGGCTGCACCACGCCGCGCACCGGGTGGCGCCAGCGGATCAGAGCCTCGACCCCGGTCGGCTTCATGTCGCTGAGGTCGAACGTCGGCTGATAGGCCAGGAAGAACTCGTCGCGCTGCAGCGCTTCGCGCAGGTCCATCTCCATTTCCATGCGGTTCTGGATGCTGTCCTGCATGTCGGTCTCGAACACCGCGTAGCGGTTCTTGCCGTCCCACTTCGCGCGGTACATCGCGATGTCGGCGTCGCGCAGCAGCTCCTCGGCCGACGTCCGCTCGCCGATCGCGATCCCGATGCTCGCGGTCACGGTCAGGCGGGTCTGCTTGTCCTCCCCGAGCTTGAACGGATGCTTGAGCGCCTCGAGCAGGCGCTCGGCGATCAGCTCGGGCCCCGCCGCCAGCGACAGCTCCTCGGAGATCACGACGAACTCGTCCCCGCCGAGACGCCCGAGCGCGTCGGCCGAGCGCGTCACGCCGTCGAGCCGCGCGGCGACCGCCCGCAGGAGCTCGTCGCCGACGCCGTGACCGAGCGTGTCGTTGATGCTCTTGAAGTTGTCGAGGTCCACGAACAGCGCCGCGACCGGCGTTCCGCTGCGGACCGAGCGCGCGAGCATCTGCTCGACGCGGTCCAGGATCAACGTCCGGTTCGGCAGCCCTGTCAGCGCGTCGTGCGTCGCCAGGAACGCGAGCTCCTCCTCGCGCCGCGCGAGCTCTTCGTCGGTGCGCCGGCGCTCGGTCTCAAAGCACTCGCACATCCGCACCAGGCTGAACTCGAGGCTCAGCTGCAGGATGTTCAGGGCCTGCGCCGACGTCTCAGGCGAGACGTCCAGCTGCGCGGCGCTCTCGCGCAGCACCTCGGCCATCGAGTCACGCCAGAACAGGCAGCGCCTCGTCACCTCGTTCAGCGATGCCGCGCGGTGCGCGGCCAGCTCGCCGAAGATCTCCCACGTTTCGCGGCCGGCCTCGCGCGCGACCTCCAGGCCCTCGCCCGAGATCCACCGCGCCACCGCGATCGTCGAGCTGCGGCTGATCCGCTCGAAGCTGTCCTGGACCACGGCGTCGATCGCCGGCCCCGGCTGCGGAGTCCGCGCGAGCGTCAGGCGCAGCACATCCTCGGCTCGCGCCTTCAGCGCCTCGCCGAGCTGACGGAGATCCTCCCCGGGCTGCTCCATCGGAACCGACGGAGGGGCCAGCACCGGGACTTCATTTATTCCCAACCGTTGAACTGTCATCTCAGGTCAACCAATCGGCCGGCGCCGGCCATTCTTTAAAGGCGACCGCCCTCCAGTAGACACCCGTCAGCCCACCGGTCACGTCGCCGCCACCCGCGTCGCGGTCCGCGCAAACGCCGACCAGGACCCCTACACCCCCAGCGAGCGGCCCACGATCTCCTTCATGATCTCGTTGCTGCCGGCATAGATGCGGGTGACGCGGGCGTCGGCGTAGGCGCGCGCGATCGGGTACTCGAGCATGTAGCCGTAGCCGCCGTGCAGCTGCAGGCAGCGATCGATGACACGCCCCTGCAGCTCGGTGCACCACCACTTGGCCATCGCGGCGTCCTCGGCCGAGAGCTCGCCGCGCACCAGCGCCATCACGGCCTGGTCGACGTACGCCGTCGCGAGCTCGATCTCGGTCTTGATCTCGGCGAGCACGAAGCGCGAGGCCTGGAAGGAGCCGATCGGCTGCCCGAAGGCGGTGCGCTCCTTGACGTAGGCCAGCGTCCAATCCAGGGCCGCCTGCGCAGCGGCGACCCCGGTGATCGCGATCGACAGGCGCTCCTGGGCGAGATTGGAGACCATGTAGTGAAAGCCCCTGCCCTCCTCCCCCAGCCGGTTGCCCACCGGTACGTGGACGTCGGCGAAAAACAGCTCCGCGGTGTCCTGGGCGTGCATCCCGAGCTTCTCGAGGTTGCGCCCGCGCTGAAAGCCCTCCATCCCGCGTTCGACGATCAGCAGCGAGATCCCGCGGTGGCGCTCGGCGGGATCGGTCTTCAGCGCCACGATCACGAGGTCGGCGTTGATGCCGTTGGTGATGAAGGTCTTGGCGCCGTTGACGACGTAGTGGTCGCCCTCGCGCCTCGCGGTCGCGCTCATCGAGGCGAGGTCCGAGCCGATCCCGGGCTCGGTCATCGCGAGCGCCGTGATCAGCGACCCGTCGGCGATCCCCGGCAGCCACCGCGCGCGCTGCTCGTCGTCGCAATAGGCCAGGAAGTACGGCAGGCAGATGTCGTTGTGCAGCGTGATGCCCAGGCCGCTGCCGGCGACGCCGGCATAGGCGACCTCCTCGACGACGATCTGGTTGAAGCGGAAGTCCCCAACCCCCGCCCCGCCGTAGGCCTCCGGTACGCCCATCGCGAGCATCCCCAGCCGGGCCGCCTCGGCGAACAGCTCGCGTGGGACGATCCCGTCGCGCTCCCACTGCGCGTGATGGGGCGCCATCTCGCCAGCGACGAACCGCCGGACGGACTCGCGGTAGTCGCGGTGCTCGGCCTCGAAGATCGTCCGTCTCACGACGTCGCGGCGCGCCTGGCCGGCACCGTGATCGCAAACGTCTCCCGCGTCATATTCGTGGCTGCTCCCGTCATCGTTGAACGCGCTGCGGCATCTGGCGGCGCCGCGGCCATGGTAGCGATCGGGCGAGGAAGCCGATCCTACGCCGACAGATGCCGCCGAGCCGACGACCGACGCGCGCCGGCGACCGACGCATGCCGGCGACCCAACGGCGCCGGCGCCGGCCGAGTAGTCTCTTGCGAGTCCGATCAGTAGCGATCAATCAAGCAATCTGACCAGACTCCAAGGAGGAGACGTGATCTACAGCAGATCCATCAAGAGACTCGTCGGAACGGGCCTGGCCGCATCGGTCGCCGTGCTTGCGATTATGGCTCCGGCCTCAGCGCACAATCCGACCGGGATCTTCGCAAAGTTCGCGCAGTGTCCGCTGGAAAACCCCAAAATCGAAATCTGCCTGCATGCAGAAACCACCAGCGGGATCTCGCAGGTGGGCAGGGTCGAGGTGCCGTTCGTAAAGCCAGACGTTCTCCAGGGTGGTTACTATGAAAACCCGGAAACAGGCAAGCTGACATTCGTTGGCGCCACCAACGGCGAAACGCTGGTCAAAGTACCCCAGCTGGTGCCCGGAGGTCTATTGGGGATCAGCAAAGAAGGTCGCTACCCGTGGTACTTCCGGAATTTCTGCAAAAACTTCCCCAGCAACTCCGTATGCAGGGTGACGATCACGCAGGAACTCGTCGGCGAACCCCACATCAACACAACCGACCTGATTTTCGAAGAAGGCACCGCCCTCGAAGAGGCGGTGGTGCTGCACCTGAAAAATCCATTGCTTGGCAACCGGTGCTTCATCGGAACCCCGTCAGAACCGATGGTGGTCAAATTCACAACGGGGGCCACGAGCCCACCGCCGCCGAATACGCCGATCCACGGATCGGCCGGAAGCCTGGAAATCCTCGATGAGGGCTCCTATGTCAGCCTGACGGGAAGCACAAACGTCGACAACGCGTTCGCGGCGCCCGGCGCCAGTGGATGCGGTGGACCGCAGGCCGTCGTCGTCGACAGGGAACTGGACCAGAAGGATGCCCTGCCCTCGCCCGCCGGGAGCAACACGGTCATCCTCGGCGGCGAAGAGGCGATTGCCGTGGCGTCCGCCGTGAGGGAAAGCGAAGAAGCGTAGGATCGCTCCGGCGCGCGGCGTCGCGCTCCGGCGCTCGCTCTCAACGTGCGTCAGCGGCGCCCGGCATCCCGCCGGGCGCCGCCGTCCGTGAGGGTGAGCGACGGGATTGAAGGCCGCGCCGAGACGATGCTCACGCGATGGATGAGGTCGTCGACGCGGACGTCAACCAGACCCCGCGCCAGTGTTCAGGAACGATGAAGCACAGCTCCTCATCAGAACAGACTGAGATGGCCGGTGGAAATCATGAAGCCGTGGCTCGTCCCATTCGTACAGCGAGCCGAAGACGCGCTCAGACTGCACGTGATGCCGTAGCGCTTCCACGTCGAACCCGGTGCGAGCGTCACGGGGTTCGCAGACGAGATGAGGTCGTCCTGGCTCTCGTCGACGAGCCTCGCGCGACCGGCCCGACCCTGCCCGAGCTGCACGAAGGGGTCGCCGATGCCGTGCTTGGGCTTGGGAATGCCCACCGCCGAACACTGCAGGCCCGCGTAGTCGCCGTTCAGCGGAGCACCCGTGCCGGGGTCACGCTCAGTCCCGGGGACCGAGGCGGCGATGCCGCACACTACGTCCGCGGCCTTTGTCTGGAAGTTGCCCGCGTGCGAGGAGGCCCTGGCGACCGCCGGCAGGGCCACCAGCGCGACCGCCGCGAGGTAGACAGAACATCTCATTCAGCAGAGCCTATTCGATGAGAACCCAGTCCCACCACCCGGAAAGGCGCTTCCCGTAACTGCGCCTGCTTCGCCCCGGAGCGGTCCGCTTGACTGAGAAGTGGCATTGCTCATAGACTCGCCTGGTCACCGGTCTCTACAGAAAGGACGGGCTCAGCATGAACACCTACGTGATCCTGCGCCGGAGTGGCTGGCGGTCCCCAGGGGACTTGCAGGCGGCAGCCGAGCGTTCAAAAAGGGTGGGCGATGAGGAGATGTCGGACGACATTCGCTGGATTCGCAGCTATGTGCTGGAGGAGGACGGCGGCTCGGTGGGAACAGTCTGCATCTACCAGGCCAGCAGCCCCGAGGCGATCCGTGATCACGCCTCGAGGGCCGACTTGCCCGTGGATGAGATCATCGCGGTCGCCGACACCGTCGTCGTTCGCCCAGACCCACTAGCAGCTTCCGCCTGACGCGCGAGATCCCACCACTCGCTCGGAGCGGACGGTGGGCCTGTCCGAGTGGAGATCTGGTGCCGGATGCATCCGCGGGTCGCCGTCATCGCCGCTCGACCCGCCGCAAGTGAAAGGCGCGTTTGAGCTCGCCAGCGCCATGAGCTGATATTGAGGGCACGTTGGGAGAGCTATAGACGGCGCCGCGCGTGGCGCCGATTCGTCGACCGGGGACCACGCCGGCCGGTGCTTACGGGAAGCGCTACCGACAGTTCGATCGCGTAGCGGGGCGTGAAGGCCGTGTCGGTGATGTGTACGCCTTCGATGCGGTCGACTCGGTAGGCTCTGACTTCTCCTGTCTGAGCCTTGATTGCGTAGACAAGGAGGTCGCCAGCCTTGGAGCGCCGCAGGGCGTATGGCTCGATCAGGCGCGTAGATGCCTGGTAGTCGAGTTCGACGAGAAGGTGGTTGGCGCCGGCGAAGCGGATCTGCTCGAGGGGAGCGCCGTCGGGCCATCTGGTCAGCGTGGGCGGAACGACCCACGCCGCGTCGATCTCCTCGCCGACGGCCGGCGTCGGCCCCGGCTGAACGGGCTCCTCACCGCTAAGCCATGCAAACACATCTTCAAGAGCGTCGATGAACTCGTCCACCGGCGGGAGCACGGGTAGCTGGTGGGCGAGCATCGCGCCCCAGTCAGCACGTAGATCGGCTGCCTTCTCGGTTGCGGTGACTGCCGCGAGTGTCGGGACGGGCACGTCCTTGTAGGCGCACTTGCGCTCGAGAGTCGCCAGGACGACGTCGCGGTTCTCGCGTAGGTCGGCACGCCGGTAGAGGTTGACGACGTCGTAGAGGTCGCGCGGTCGAGTGCGTTGTCCGAGCGCGCGCAGCTTCTCGGCGAAGACCTCGACGAACGCGTAGCACTGCACCGCGCCATCACCGGGAAGCGTCTCGTCGTATGCGTGAGCGATCACTCGGCGAACCGGGGTCTCGACGATCGTCTCGTCGTAGGTGAGATCGAGTCTTACCCGCGCCTCGCCGGGGGTCGCGCGGGGTCCGCGGTAGTAGATGCGGCCCTCTGCCGAGCGGCCGTCGGGTCGTAGCCTGACAGCCGGCGGGCGACTGGACAGCGTGATGCCGGTCTCCTGTTCCACGAGATCGAGCATCTCGGTGAGAACTGGCAGCAGATCGTCGGGCTTCAGCGGACCGTCGTCGAGCACGGTGAAGTCGAGATCCTCGGAGAACCTGTACGTCTCCACGAAGCACTTCTTCAGGCATGTCCCGCCCTTGAACACCCACTGATCGCGCAGAGCCGGCTGGGCGCCGATGCCCCAGAGCAGCCAGCCGAGCACGTAGTCTTTCTCGACGACCTCTTCGGTCAGTCCCCACTCCTTTGCCCGCACCTGCAGCGCCGCACGGGGAATCATGCGTTGATCCTCGTGTTGATCCGCAGACCCCAACGTGCCGTGATCGCCCCCTGATCCGGGCGACCGGGGTCAAGCCGGCCGACGCCGGCGCTCACACGTCGCAGGCACGCCTCGATCAGCTCGTGGTCCCCGAGCGCAAGCGTCTCGGCCATATACCCGAGACGCTTGAACACAGTTCGGTTGCCGAGCCGATCACCGTATTCGACGAGCCGCTGCCATGAGACGTCTGGCCTCTCGGTATAGCTCGCGAGCGCCTCGGTCGTATGGCGCAGGCCACCTCCGAGCGACGGATCGTCAAGGCAGTCCACCAGAGTTCGCTCTCGGTCAGAGGCCTCGACCGGCATCCCCTCACGCCAAACCCGACGCGTGCCGAACAAGGCAGACTCTGAGCGATGGCGAAGCTCGAAATGGACGCCACCGATCGTGCGTCGGCGGCGGGGCACAGGCCGAGCGGTGATGAAGACCGTCGTCGAGAAGATCTGGTCGGTGAGATCCCAGTGATGCAGCGCCGTCCAGCCCCCCACGTACCCCGGGGCGAGAGCAGCCATCGCCACCGCCCACGGGTCCGCACCCCAGCTCTCCGGATCCTCGGCTTCCAACGGCACGGTCGTGTAAAGACCTCGCTGCAACCGAGCAACCCACCCCTCCTCGGCGAGATGTCGCAACAGACGCACTGCCCGCGCATGATCAACACCGGTCGCCGCCGCAGCGTCCGCTGGCGTGAAAGGACCTCGCAGATCACGATTGAGCTGCGCAACAAACGCGCGATTCGCACCGGAGAGGCCGGCAACAGCCATCATTACCACATGATAGCTATAGAAACGACGGTCTCAGCGGCGTTGATCGAGTCATGATGTATCAGGGTAATGACCGTGTGCGCTTTGCCCGACCAACCTACGACCGCCGAGATCCCCATCCAAGTTCGCCCGATGCGCTCGGCGAGGCGCAACCGCCCCTTACAACTCTCGACACGTCACCACCAGGGACGAAATACCGCTCTGGTCCTGCGTAACGGCCTCAGGCGAGCGACCCACGGCCACCGCGACTTCGAGACCACGCTGATCTACGCCGACTACGCCCCGAGCGTCCGCGAGGCGGAGTGGGTCGAGGCCGCGTTTCGCCCGGCAAGCGACGGTCTCAACGCGACTACAGCTGTCGCGGCAGGCCGAAAATAAACGCCCAGCTTCGTATGGGGATCGTGAGGGCTCCTGTGGACCGGAGATCAGCCATGCTGTGTCCCCGGACGCGGCGTTCGCGTAGAAAGCGCGTCAGCGGCCAGCGGGCTCTGCGCGCAGGATGCGCGTGCTGCCGTCGGCGGAGACCAGGACGACGGCCCGGTCTTCATCGATGGCACGCTTGATCGCGGTCCCCGTCCGAGGGCTGTCCGCGTCGATGAAGGCGGCACGCTCGGGGTAGGGCGAGCGTTCTTCGATCGCCAACTCGATCGCTTCGTCCATCACTCGCACCGCGGGCGAGTCGCCGTCGTCGGTACTCATCGTCTGCGCCATGCCTCGATCATAGGTTGATAGCCGCGCTTGACCGTCTCGATCGCCGCGCGCATTCCTGCTCCAAGAGTACCGCGGTGGAAGACCTCGGCGGTCTGCTTGCCACCTTGTCGGGTGTATCGGTGCATCTCGTTCTCTCCGTGAGCGCCGTCATACACGCGGACCGTCTCGATCTCCTCGCCGTCCTCCACAAGCAGCACGACGGCGTAGTCAGTGATCTCCCGCCGGTCGGTTGTGAAATCGACGCTCATCCACGCCCCAAGCGCACCATCGAGTTCCACGACGTAGCTGGCACTCATGCCGACCCAGATCGTAAATAACTGACCTCGCGAATCGGCTCCAACAGCCGGCGCAACCTGTGCCCTGTCCGCTGCCTCACCGTCGACACCAAGGCGGCTGTCCTCTCATCAGCGGGGTCTCTGGCCCAGACCGGCCCCGTCAACCGCGTCAACAAGCGACGCGAGTTCTTCTACGTGACGCCAGCCGAGGTCAAGACGCAGCTGGTCGCACTGGCTGGCGACCTGCTCGAGTACACAGAGATCGCCGAGGCCGTCGAGTACCGGCAGAGCGTCAACGAGCGCACAGCCCAGACCCCGCTAGCCATACCGGAGATAGACACAGGGACCTGATGAGCTGGCGTGGACGCGTTTCGAGACATTTTTTTGTCCGCGAAAACGCGTCCACTCCATACCACCATGACCGCGACTCCTTTGCGCGACACCATGACGAGCTGGAGAAGTCGACGTTGCTCTGGACCCGCGCCTGTTTACGCAGGGCAGTGCGGAAGCACCTTCCCAACGTGCGCAGAGGAGCACGAGATTATCCGGCCGCTGAGCATCTCACGTCGGGCGAGCGCCCTGGAGTTTGGTACCCCATTGGTACCCTGAGCCGCTTGTATCAGACCATCACAATCTCAAAAGACGCTTATTTGCAGGCATTTTATGAGGGTGAGCGACGGGATTCGAACCCGCGGCCGCCGGGACCACAACATGTGCTGGGTGCCGCTCAGGCCCACAGACCCCGTGTTTATGGAGCTCGTTGCTGATGAATGTGGCTCAGTTCGTTGCAATTCGTTCCGCGAGCCGTTCCCCGGCGGTCGATGGTTGAGCGAGCCCCCTCGATCCCGGAGGCTGCGAAGCCCTCGCTCGCCCTGTGGAGCGGCAATCCCAGATCTCGGTCAGATGTTTGGGTGGTAGATTCCCCTCTATGTCTGACGCTATTGACCATGATGAGCTCTACAACCTCGCCGAGGCTCAGGCCGGCTACTTCACCGCCCAGCAGACCTGACCATCGGGATGGACAGAGGCACGCTAGGCCACACGCACGTCCGGGAGGGCCGCTCTACGTTTGTGTGCGCCGTGGCCTCTACCGGCTACGGCACTTCCCGTCGAGCCCGCACGAGCACATCGTCGCCACCTGGCTGTCCCTGCACCAAACCCCGGCGGGCGTATCGCACGAGAGCGCACTCGAGCTGTACAACCTCTCCGACGTGATCCCAGGCCCGGGGCGTGCTCACCACAAGACGGCGCTCGACCTGTGGGATGTCAGCGACGTCAACCCAGCGAAGAGCCACATCGCCGTCTCGCGCACGCACCGCCCCCAGCAACAGGTCCCCAAGGCGTATGTGATCCACCGCGAAGACCTCGACTCAGATGGGATCACCGCGATCGAGGGAATCCCGGTCGTCAAGCTCGGGTGTGCGCTGCACCAGTGTGCGCAGGCCCACCTCGCACGCGATCTGCTGGAGCAGACCGTACGCCACGGCCGCAGCCACGGGCTGCGGAGCGCCGAGGAGCACCCCGTGCTCATGCGCGAACTCGAGCTGGAAGGTGTCGGCGGGCGCGCATGAGCGACAGCAACGCACCCGAAGCCCCCAATCTGCGCTCCGATCTTGCCCGTGCGGCACAGACGACCGACGTGGTCGAACGCACACTTGAGGTCGTCGCCTTGATCGAGGCTGTAGCGGCGCCACTCGGCATCCACCCGGTCGTTGTCGGAGGGATGGCCGTCTACTTCTGGGTTGAGAGCGAGGCATTCCTGACCTACGACATCGACGTCGTGATGGAAGTCCCCGCCGAGCTGGACACGAAGCTGGCCGAACTCGGGTTCGTGCGCGCCCCGGACGGTAGGCACTGGGAACTACCGGGTACCGAAGTCTTCTTCGAGGCGCCGAGCGCGAACCTGGATCCAGATGTCGTCGTGGCCGAGGTCGAGTTGCCATCGGGCCGAACGGCGAAGGTCCTCTCGCGTGTCGACGTGCTAATCGACCGTCTCGCCGAGTTCCAAGCAATGGGCCACCAGATCATCGGGCAGCAGGTGCTCATGCTCCTATCCGGCATCTCGGACGAGGAAGCTCAAGACCTCGACACGCGAGCATCCAGCCATCGTGTGGGAACCATTCTCAAGGCCATGCGCGACCTCGCTGATGACCTCGCCGCAGGCCGCGAACCGCCGGAGAGCGACGAGCTACACGACATCGCCCGCACGGCGCTCAAAGCCGAGTACTCTCAAGGTAAGCCGTGAAGACGCAGACGATCTCTCTTGAACAGTGGCGCCGCGAAGCGCCCCAACGCCGGGCGCAGAGCGCACGCGTTCTCACGCGCCTTGGACCGATCCGACGCGACAAGCCACGCGCAGCCACCGAGGCCCGGTTCCTACGCCGGATCGGCACGCCCGAGCATCTGATCGGACCCTCGCGCTGACCTTGGCGCGAGCTTGCGCGACACAGAAGTCAGCCTCGACACAGGGCTTGCGGCCTACAAGGCAGCTCGGACATCACGCAGGCTGGTCTCCATCTCAGCCGCCGTCGCAAACCGCTGGGCGCGCCCCGCCGCGCAGGCTCGGCGAACGAAGGCAGCGAGTCGCTCATCGATGTCGGCGCGAATCGTCCTGGGGTCGATGACCTCGCAGTCGACCATCGGCTTACCCTCGGGGTAGGGATGCCGGCCGTTGCAGAGAAGCTCGTAGAGCACGACGCCGACGGCGAAGAGATCGGTTGAGACATCCCAGCGACCGAGATCGGCATCGGGGGCCTGATAGGGCGGCGTGCCCGACTGTGTATACACCGGATCGCCGACGCGCGAGGCGATGTTGAAGTCGAGCAGCTTCGCTCCCGTACGTGTAAGCATGACGTTGGCCGGCTTTATGTCGCGGTGCACCAGTCCCCTCTCCTGCAGGCCCTGCCACTCGTTGAACTCCGTGTCGGACAGCTCGCCACTGCCGCGCTTGCGGTCGAGCTCCCCGAGCCGGACCGAGTCGGGGTGGATGGCGACCAGCGCGTCGAGGATGTCAAGCGCCACGTCGACCGCCTCCCGGTCGGACAGGTGCTGCTTCCCGCTCACGTACTCATCGAGCGACCGGCCATCGATGTACTCGGTGACGAGATACCAGTGGCCATCGGCAGTCTGGGCGGCCCAGTAGACCTGCACCACGTGCGGGTGCTGGATCTTGCGCAGCGCGCCTATCTCGCGGCGTACGGCCTCGTAGCCGGCCGCACTGTCGAAGAGCTTGAATGCGCGCTCCTCCCCTTCGACCTCGTCGCGAACCCGGTAGACAGTCGAGAACCCACCTCGGCCGAGCACCTCGAGGATCTCGAACCGGCCGTCGATGACATCGCCGGCGACATGGTCGGCAGCCCTGGCTCCCGCCGGCGAGTCGAGCTCAACCGGGACGGGCTGGGACAACATCTCGCGGGAGCCGGCCGGCATAGAGGCAGCGGGCTCGTCGCCGGCGTCGTGTCGATACGACGCCTCCTCGCAGTAAACGGTCTTCTCCGCTCCCCCGCCAACGCGGTAGCTCAGATCGACCTTGCCAAACTCGGCCGCCCCGATGGCCCGCTGCTGCTCCTTAACCCGCCGGCGCAACTCGAGTGCCAGCTCGGCTCTGAAGGTGCGGTGGATGGCGCGGTGGTGCTCTACGCGAACACGCAGACGGACTCTGACACGTCGATCAAGCCGACCACGTCCGGGGTGGCTGTCGATACGCTGCTGAGATCAGTGGAAAGTCCGCAGGTGCTCGACTACAAGGTGGGGTTGCCGCAGGGCGCGAGTTTGGTGCAGGAAGCAGGCTCGGGTGTGCTGCGGGTCGTCAAGGAAGGCGTGACGATAGCGACGGTGCCGGTGCCTTCGGCGCGCGACGCGGCGGGTACGGTGGTGCCGGTAAAGATGTCTGTGACTGGGGACACGTTGAGCTTGAGTGTCGATCATCGCTCGGCCAGCTACCTGTACCCGGTAGAGGTCGATCCTGAATTCAATACGACGCCTGAAAACCTGACTACGGGGAACTGGCATTTCAGCGAAGCGGGTCACGGATTCAAAGATAGACTTGAATCGTATTTTATTCAGATGAATCACGAAGGGAGCTTTCCCGCCGGGACTGGGAAAACGCGTATCAGTCAACGAATGGTGACTCGAGGATCTACGAGTTCAGTGTCGGCCGCGCTAATCTTTGGGGAGCCGCTGGGATTCTTGATGTCTTGATTTCTAATCTTTAAGGCAAATGTAGAAGCCCATGATGCAGGCCTCACTTGGAACGGAACATATTACAAAGGGTCTGTGTGTGGGAATACTGAATGTTCGCCGGCTGGTGGTTCGGAAAGCAATCAGGCCGTCTTTACAGTGACCACTTCTGAATCGAGTAAATACCTAGAAGAAAATGGGTACTCTTATGAGCTTCCGTACGGTGGGGAATTATTGAGCACAACGACATCTATCATCGCGCAGCCGAAGGAAACGCATTCGACTGTGTCCTACAGTACTGCGCATGAAATTGAGAGCGCCTAACAAAAGTGTTGGAGTTGTTTGAGGCATATGCGTGCGCAGGCGAGGGTGAGCATGGCTTCGTGGATGTCGGCGCGGCGGGCGTGTCGGCGCGCGAGGTAGCGGTGGGCGTGTAGCCAGGAGATGGTGCGCTCTACGACCCATCGGTCGCGTCCCAGCCCGGATCCGTGTTGGCTGTTCCGTTTGGCGATCTTGGGCGTGATTCCGCGCTCGCGCAGCTCTCGGCGGTGGTGTTTGGAGTCATACGCCCGGTCGGCATACAGGCGTCGTGGCCGGAACTTGCCGTGACGGCCGGTCGGCGGGACACGATCAACCAGCTCGGTCAGCTGCGTGATGTCGTGGCGGTGCCCACCAGTGAGTGTGAACGCGAGCGGCGTGCCTTTGCCATCGACGATCAGATGGTGCTTGCTGCCAAGGCGAGCGCGGTCGACTGGCGAGGGGCCGGTTTGCTCGCCCCCCCTTTGGCCCGCACATGCGAGCTATCAACGACTGCCCTTGACCAGTCAAGCTGGTCGGCGTCGTGAAGCTCGTCCAACAGCACTTGGTGCAGCCGGCTCCAGACGCCGGCTTCGTTCCATTCATGCAGTCGCCGCCAACACGTCATCCCTGACCCACAGCCCATCTCTTGGGGAAGATCCTCCCACGGTATCCCCGTTTTCAAAACAAAGATGATCCCTGTCATCGCCGCTCGGTCAGGCACCCGCGGACGCCCCGTGACCTGCGGCTCACGCACCGGCAAAAGCGGCTCGATACGAGCCCACAACCCATCAGGAAGCAAAGGTTTCGCCATGACGCAGGACTTCGACAGCCCCACCACGAACCCTACCTTCTGTTAGGCGCTCTGAATACAAATCCGGCGAAAAAACTGAAAAAACTATCAATATGCTCGACGGAAGTAGTTGGGTTGGTCCGAGGGCGCCTGGGGCGATTGAATTCGAATCGAAAGATGCAGGTCTTGGTGTTGCAGGGACGTCCGTGGAAGTCTATAAAGCGATAAGTTCGAAGAACCCAAGGGCATTGCTGTCGCCGTCAATGGCAACATATATGTGGCCGACGCAAAGAACAGTAGAGTCGAGAAGTTTAACGAAAAAGGGGAATTCCTTATGACGTTCGGCTTCGGGGTCAAGACCGGCGAAGCCAAACTCCAAACTTGCACCACCGCAAGCGAATGTCGCGCCGGCATTTCGGGTTCGGGTAACGGACAGTTCAACCAGCCGCGTGGCATCGTGATCGCCCCAAACGGCAACATCTGGGTAGTTGACTCTGACAACAACCGAATCGAGGAGTTCAACGAAAGTGGAGGATACATCACACAGATCGGCACGAAAGGCACAGGCAATCTGCAGTTCAAGGAACCAAAAGGAATAGCGATCGACTCGAAAGGCAGCCTCTGGATCACTGATACGTTCAACTACAGGGTCCAAGAGTTGACCTCCGGAGGCTCGTTCATCGCCTCATTCGGCACAAAAGGCACTGGTAACGGACAGTTTGAAGAACCATGGGGCATCACTATCAAAGCGAACGGTGATATTTACGTCGCCGACGTTAAAGACAATCACGTGGAGGAGTGGGTCGGTGATCCTGGTGCGCATGATTCCAAAACCATCTACTACAGCGCCGTAGCTAACCCGGAATACCCCGCCTGTGGTGAACATATCGAATGGGTGAACTTGCCGTGCGAGACGGTACCCGTCGCGCAACCGGGCACGAATGGTCTGCCAGAACTACCGACAAAGACCGTGACGTACAACATGTGGGACCAGGCGGAAACGATCACCGAAACGTTCGGCTCGATCACGAGAACCAGGAAAACAACGTTCGATAGTGCTGGACGGCCACTGACGACCGAAGAGACCTCAAGCAACGACACCTCGCTACCAAAGGTCACGGACAAATACAACACGGCCAACGGCACGCTTGAAGCTCAGAGCACGACGGTCGGAGAAACAACCGAGACGATCACAAGCCTCTATAACAGGCGCGGCGAGCTCGAAAGCTACACCGACGCCGACAAAAACACGGCAAGATACAGCTACGACGAAGACGGTCGCGTCACGAAAGTCAGCGATGGGTCGGCCGAAGGGAAAGGCGAACAGAGCTACACCTACGACGAAACGACCGGTGCCCTCACGAAGCTGGTAGACTCTGGAGCCGGCACGTTTACGGCCAGCTATGATGTCCAAGGCATGATGACCAGCGAGAGTTACCCTAACGGTATGACCGCCTACTACACCTATAATCCGGTGGGCACCGCCACGGCGCTTGACTACCAAAAGACGACGCACTGTGCCGCGAAATGCCCGGAAACGTGGTTCAGCGATACCATCGTACCGTCGATCCACGGCGAAACGATGAAGCAGGCGAGCACTTTCTCCGAAGAGCCCAACTACACCTACGACACCGCCGGGCGACTCACCCAAGTCCAGGAAATCCCTGTGGGCGAAGGCTGCACGACCCGCCTATACGCCTACGAAGAAGACAGCAACCGTACGAGTCTGACCACGCGGAAACCAGGCACGGAAGGGAAATGCTCAACCGAAGGCGGAAGCATCGAATCGCACACCTACGACACCGCAGATCGCCTCATCGATCCGGGCGTGACCTATGAAGCCTTCGGCAATATAACCACACTTCCCGCCAGCGATGCAGGCGGATCAGAAGGATCTGAAATCACGAGCAAATACTACGTCGATGGCCAGGTCTACAAGCAAACCCAAAGCAAAGAGACAAGCGAATATGAGCTCGATCCCGAAGATCGCACACGCGAAACGATCTCGAGCGGCACAACAGAATCGAAAGTGATCACACACTACGACCGTCCCGGCTCTGCGCTGGCCTGGACAAGCGAAGCCTCCGGGAAATGGACGCGTAACATACCTGGCATCGGCGGAGAACTTGCAGCCATCCAGACCGGTCCCACAACTGTGGTACTGCAGCTACACGATCTGCAAGGCAATATAATCGGGACTGTCGGAGACAGCGAAACCGAAACAAAACTACTTTCTAAATACAACAGTACCGAGTTCGGGGTGCCCCAGCCAGGCGTCACCCCACCGAAGTACGCGTGGCTCGGCGCAGCCGGTATAGCCGGTGAATCATCCGGGCTGATCGTCCAAGACGGCGTGACCTACGTACCTCAGATCGGTCGACCACTGCAAGTCCCACAGGATCTCGCGCCCGGCCAACCCAACAACTATGCCACACCGTACGTCAGCCCAATTGTCGCCTCGGTAGCAGAATTCGGTGCGGCGACAGCCGCAGAAGATGTTGCCAAGCGAGAACAAGAAATTAGTGAAAGAGAAGCATCAAATCAGCCGCCGGGCGCGGTACCGTCGCCGGAAGGAGGTGGCGAAGGGGAAGGCAGTGAAAGCGGTGGAGGGGAAGGCGGCAATGGCGGTGGACAAGGGGACCCATACCTGCCTCCGCTCCGGCGGACTACGCTCAAGGAAGTCGGTTGTTCAGTTTGGGCAACAATTCACTTTTCAGGTGGCCCTGTGCTGGCGAAAGCGTATTTTAGATGCAATTGGACTCCGAGTGTCTTTGAGCTTCAAGTATGCATCCAGCAGCAGGGAATCGAAGGTGAGTTTATATCGATCGTGTGCGGATATAGGAATGGCGGAGAACCAGTTTACAGCACGACGAAAGGTAAGTATTTCTACGGCCAGAGCTCCGGCAACACATTGCTAGTGTGGTGCTGGTTTAATTTGTTTGCGGTTAGGGTAGGTGGTGGTTATGCCTATTCCTACTGCTGTTTCAATCGAGTTGACGGACGAAGAGCGCGCCGTGCTGGAGAGCTGGACGCGGCGCCGGACGAGTGCTCAGGCGCTGGCGCTGCGGGCTCGTATCGTGTTGATGGCCGCGGAGGGGTTGTGGTCTAACGGTGAGATCGCCGAAGCGCTTGGGGTTTCGCGGCCGACGGTGACGAAGTGGCGCAACCGGTTCTTCCAGCGCCGGCTTGAAGGACTCGCGGACGAGCCCAGGCCGGGGAAACCGCGGACGATCACCGATGAGCAAGTCGAGCGGGTCGTGATCAAGACCTTGGAGAGCACGCCGAAGAACGCGACGCATTGGTCGACCCGCTCGATGGCCAAGGAGGTCGGGATGACCCCGGACGCGGTGATGCGGATCTGGCACGCCTTCGGGTTGCAGCCGCACCGCCAGGAAACCTGGAAGCTGTCGAAGGACCCGCTGTTCATCGAGAAGGTCCACGACATCTGCGGCCTGTACCTGAACCCGCCGGAGCGCGCTGTGGTGATGTGCGTGGATGAGAAGAGCCAGATCCAAGCGCTGGACCGCACCGCACCGACGTTGCCGATGCTTCCCGGCACGCCCGAGCGAGCGACCCACGATTATGAGCGGCACGGCACCTCCAGCCTCTACGCCGCGCTGAACCTCGGGAGCGGGCAGGTGATCGGCTCACTGCACCAACGCCACCGCGCGATCGAGTTCCTGAAGTTCCTCCAGAGGATCGATGAGAACGTGCCCGCCCACCTGTCCGTGCACCTCGTGCTCGACAACGCCTCCAGTCACAAGACCCCGAAGGTCCGGCGCTGGCTCGCTGCGCACCCCCGGTTTCACCTGCACTTCACCCCGACCTCGAGCTCGTGGATCAACCTCGTCGAGCGCTGGTTCGGCGAGCTCACAACCAAGCTCCTACGCCGCGGCGCCCACCGCTCCGTCCGTGCACTGAACGCCGACATCCGCCAATGGATCGACACCTGGAACGAGAACCCCCGCCCCTACGTCTGGACCAAGACCGCCGACCAAATCCTCGACGCCATCAAACGATACTGCCAACGAATCAACCAGACAGGCCACTAGAGTGGCGCGAGTGGGAGGCCCAGGACGGGACCAAGCGCCAGGCGATCGAAATCATCGCCGACTCAGTGCAGTTCCTCGGCTCACGCGGAGGCGGCGATAGCGAAGAAGACCCCGGCGACTACACGATCCCCGAGGAGCTGCCCGTGCCGGCCGGCGTCGGGGCAGAAGACCCCGCCGGCGGCGCCGACGACGAGGGCATCCCGTTCTGAGCCCAGAGTAAACGCAGGGTGGACCGCCAGTTATGGCGGGCCACCCTGCCACCAGGGCGAGAACAGCACATGCGGCCCGTCAGCCCAGCCCTCCCGTCGTAAGAGCACCCGCTCTGAACGACCCGGTTGGGCGCCGCGGCCAAAGACGCCGCGCACACGCGCCGCCACCACCGATCTACCCAGGAGCAACCACATGAAGGTTCTGACGCACGAAGGCGTCCTACTGACCCTGCCCTTCACGACCAATGCGATACCCGACCAGGAGGAGTTCGAGCGCATCGACGGCCAGGGCTCCGCAGCCATCGGAGTCGTGACCACGATCGCTGACACAACCGTAAGAAGGCTCGTCCAGCGCGCCTCCCGGCTGGATGCAGCTTTCTCCACCACGCGGGAGATCACGAACGACATCCGTTTCTTCAACAGGGTGCTCAGCGACGTTGCAGACGGCGCGGAGATCCGTATGGAGAGGAAAGGCTCCAAGATCACGCTGATCGTCCCGCCGTCCGCCCGCCCGACCAAGGAGCCGATCCACGTGGGAGACCGAATCGCGATCAACGCCACGGTCAGCCCGAAAGCACTGATGAACAGCCACGGCTCCGTCGAGCGGATCGACGGCAAAAAGGCGACGATCAAACTGGACGAGGGCGACCGCCAGCGCGTAATCCGTGCGACCGGCAAAGACCTACCGCCCACGTTCCCCGCGCCGCTGTCGATCCTCGACAAGCTCGACGACGCGCAGTAGCCCCGCGCAGCCCTGCCGACCAGCTCGGAACGCGCAGCACACCACACGCCACCGGGGATACGACGCCCGCTGGCGTCCCGGTGGCGCGCAATCAACAGACCAAGGAGAAGCAAATGGACATGCTCTGCCCCAGATGCGGCGAGCCGTGGGACCGCGCCTACGTGCAGCACGAGATGACCCCGGAAGAACGCGAGGATCTACTCGCTGGCCGCGGATGCAGTACGCAATGCAGTCTCAACCCGGCGTCGGACTCAGACGCCTGCGTCGCCGCGAGCGCAATCCTCGAGTTGTGCCCCGATGACCTCGACGGCGCCGCCGCGCTCATGGAGGACTTCGGGCTCAGCATCTAACCCCCCCAGCTCACCCCCCCCCCCCAGCTCACAAGTCGTTCGCTCGGAAGCCGGCGCCCAGCTCTCACAGAGCCTCGGGCGCCGGCCGACGAGCACGCCCTTTTTTTGCCCTTTATGACGACTGTTGTCTTATGCCGATGTGAGGCCCCCTTTTTTGCCGTGTCAACTACCAACCGGGTTGGACCGACACCGATGGCTGCGCTCGCCCCAGGCAGGCGTCTAAGAGCGCCTAACAAAAGTGTTGGAGTTGTTTGAGGCATATGCGTGCGCAGGCGAGGGTGAGCATGGCTTCGTGGATGTCGGCGCGGCGGGCGTGTCGGCGCGCGAGGTAGCGGTGGGCGTGTAGCCAGGAGATGGTGCGCTCTACGACCCATCGGTCGCGTCCCAGCCCGGATCCGTGTTGGCTGTTCCGTTTGGCGATCTTGGGCGTGATTCCGCGCTCGCGCAGCTCTCGGCGGTGGTGTTTGGAGTCATACGCCCGGTCGGCATACAGGCGTCGTGGCCGGAACTTGCCGTGACGGCCGGTCGGCGGGACACGATCAACCAGCTCGGTCAGCTGCGTGATGTCGTGGCGGTGCCCACCAGTGAGTGTGAACGCGAGCGGCGTGCCTTTGCCATCGACGATCAGATGGTGCTTGCTGCCAAGGCGAGCGCGGTCGACTGGCGAGGGGCCGGTTTGCTCGCCCCCCCTTTGGCCCGCACATGCGAGCTATCAACGACTGCCCTTGACCAGTCAAGCTGGTCGGCGTCGTGAAGCTCGTCCAACAGCACTTGGTGCAGCCGGCTCCAGACGCCGGCTTCGTTCCATTCATGCAGTCGCCGCCAACACGTCATCCCTGACCCACAGCCCATCTCTTGGGGAAGATCCTCCCACGGTATCCCCGTTTTCAAAACAAAGATGATCCCTGTCATCGCCGCTCGGTCAGGCACCCGCGGACGCCCCGTGACCTGCGGCTCACGCACCGGCAAAAGCGGCTCGATACGAGCCCACAACCCATCAGGAAGCAAAGGTTTCGCCATGACGCAGGACTTCGACAGCCCCACCACGAACCCTACCTTCTGTTAGGCGCTCTAAGATTTTCTACATGACTATACGCTTATCAGTCGATAATGGCGTATAACGTCGTATAAGCCTGATAGCCTTGGGTCGCCCTGATGGACCCCGACACCAACCCGTACTCGATGGGCGCCGGCAACCCGCCGCCGGCGCTGACCGGCCGCGAGACCCAGGAGCGGCAGTTCAGGACGCTGCTCGCCCGCCTCCTGGGCGGTCTGAGCGACCGCAGCATCATCGTGTCTGGTCTACGAGGCGTGGGGAAGACGGTGCTCTTGCTTGAGTTCGAGAGCATCGCCAAGGACGCCGGGTGGACCGCGCCGCGGCCGATCGAGATCAAGTCGGATACCGACTTCCGCGCCGAGCTCGCGGACGCCGCATACCAGGCCCTGTTGGGAATCAGCGCTCGCAAGGCGCTCGGAGATCGCGTGCGATCGTTCACCGGGCTGTTGCGAGGCTTCAAGATCGGCGCGAGTACCGCGGGCAACCTCGAGTTCTCGTTTGACCCGGATGCCGTCAGCGGCGTGACGGGCGATCTCGAGCGGGACCTGACCTACCTCTTCGAGGAGCTCGGTCAAACGGCCCGCGAGCACCAAACAGGAGTCGTGTTCCTGGTCGATGAGATGCAGTTCCTCGCGCGCGGTGAGCTGGAGGCGCTCGCCGCCGCCATGCACCGCATGTCGCAGACGAAGCTCCCCATGGCCCTGGTCGGCGCAGGCCTACCCCAGCTCCCCGGCCTGATGGTCGACGCCAAGTCCTACGCGGAGCGCCTGTTCGCCTATCCCAAGCTGGGGGCACTCGGTGACGCAGCAGCCCGTCGAGCGCTCGTCGCCCCTGCAGAGGCGGCAGGCGTCTCCTGGGAGGACGACGCCCTCGCGCAAATCGTTGAGGAGTCCGGGTGCTACCCAGCCTTCATCCAGGCTTACGGCAAGGAGACATGGAACCAGGCGCCGGCCTCGCCGATCCGTCTCGCTGATGTGCTGGCAGCCGAACCGCTCATCCACGAACAACTCGACGAGGAATTCTTCCACGTGCGCTTCGAGAAGGCCACAGACCGCGAGCGGGAGTACATGGCGGGGATGGCGGACCTCGGCGAGGGCCCATACCGCACCTCCCGAGTCGCCGAGCGCCTCGGACGCAGCCAGCCCTACACCTCCCCGCAGCGCGACTCGCTCATCAAGAAGGGCCTCATCTACAGCCCGGACCGCGGCCAGGTGGACTTCACGGTGCCCAAGTTCTCGCCGTTCATGCGCCGCCGCTACCCGCTGAGGAAGACCCGACGCGCCACACCCAGGACCAACCCGTGAGCACCCCCCGGCCAACGACCGCACCCAATCACACCGGATCGGCGAAGTCGCCGGGGGGCAAACCGCCCGCCGAACCGACGAAAGATCAGGGCCGACGGAAGGGATCCCACGACCACCGGCCACGATCGACGGCGAATCGGAGCGACTTGTGCCAACAGACGATAGGCGGCTGCAGACGATGCGCCGAATACCCGGACAGGCGCTGCCCCGCCTGCATCCAACGCCGCCGCCGAGCGACCCAGCTCCTCAAGGAAGGACACCCAATCGAGCAGATCGCCGCCTCCATGCGGCTCACCGTGCCCCGCGCCAAGCGATACATCGAAGAAGAGGAGATCGTGCGCGACCTCTCCCACCACCGCTGCGACCAAATACCCGCCGCGCGGATACGCAAGCTCTATGACCAGCGCCGCGAAGAAGACCCCACACTCAGCATCGCGAAAATCGCTCACGCAGCCAAACTCGGCCGCGGCACCGTCTCAGCCGCGCTTGGACCCGCCGATCGCGCCCCCGACGAGAACCACGACCACGCCGCCGAAGGACAAGAAGGCGCGCCACTCGTCGGCGTGGACGTCGCCACTCCAATCGTGCAGGCGCTCGGCTTCGCGCCGCACGAAGTCGACGGCCTATAGCAAACCGCAGACAGCCAAGCGGCAGGGATGACCCGCCGTGGCCAGCGAACTGCGCCGCGTGAGCGAACGCAAGCGAGCTGCCCGACTCGCTCACCACTACCGAGACACAGAGCACCTATCGCTCCCGCAGATCGCGCGGCTGCTCGGTCGCTCACGCGCGACCGTCCGGGAATACCTCTACGACCCCGACGGCTCCAAGGCACGGCGAGTCAAGGAGCGCTACCGAGGCCAGTGCCGCCACTGCAACGCCCAGACCAGCGGCGCGGGACCCGGATACCCACGGACGCGCTGCCCCCGATGCGCAGCCCGCACATCAGCGAAGTGGGACAAGCCGCGCATCGAAGCCGCGCTGCGGGCATGGCACCAGCGCCACGGCCAGCCCGCCACCACGACCGACCTCAGCCGGGCATACGCGCGGAAGCGGGCACCACACGACGGCGGCGCACGACTCGACCGCCTACAAGAAGGCTGGGAGGGCGGACCCTGGCCGGCCGCGAGCGTCGTTCAATACCACTTCGGCTCGATGCGGCTCGCCAACGACGCGGCCCTGCGAGACCCTCTACGCTCCCAGCCGAGCTGCGCTGATGTCGGCCGGGGGATGAGCGCGTCCTGATCGGACTCCTTCTCCGCTCGCGAGCGCCCAGCGAACAACGACTCAGCCCCCAAGCGGATGTTCAATCCGCCCACCCCGACCCCGCGCACCACCCCAGCGAGGATCACGAGCACTCATCGCTACGCCTTCCTCCCTGGTCTCTCAGCCAAGCTCGCCAACAGCGCCGCCTCGGTCCTCGGCTTGAACGCGACACGCCTCACCTCACGGCCCGCGCCGCCCGACGGCCCTCGATATGCCCGACCCCGCGCAGGACGCACGGCGAGCTGCCCGTCAAGCCACTCCTCGAGCATCACGCGCGTGAACCGCAGATGACGCCCGACACGCAGACACGGCAACTGCCCCAGCCGCGCTGCATCCCGCACCCACGAGACCCGAACGTTCAACAACGCCGCCGCCGCCGCGCTATCCAGCAACGGCTCCGCCAACGACACCTCCCGCTGTCCCCAATGGATGAGCGTCGGGCCTAAAGCGAATGGCCTCGGGTTGAGCGAAGGGCCGCGAACCCACGACCGCCGGGATCCGACCCAAGCTTGCCCGACACCCTTGGCGAGATGCAAGCGCCTCTGCAACCCTCGACACGTCGCCGCCAAGGACGCAATGCTGCTCTGGTCCTTGCATAGCAGCCTCAGGCGAGAGACCAGCGCGTCGCATGGCGCGCAGCCCCACAACCGCCATCAGCGCAGAAATCGAAAAGTTTGGCCCCTAAATTGGACCCCAGGGCCAAAATTCCGTTTAGTGAACTCTTGAAAAGATGCCCATTTGCAGGTGATTTAAGGGTGAGCGACGGGATTCGAACCCGCGGCCGCCGGGACCACAACTTGATCCGGCCTTGTCGTGGCGTGTCGTGTGGTCCGATGTTTTGGCTCTATCGCTGAGGATTCGCCTCCGGCTCCTCCGATGTGGTGGTGTCGAGCAATGTGGGGCCAGTTACCACAGGGTTACCACCCTGGAGGGTCAGGGGCTCCCCGAGATCGCCGTCCAGCAGGTGGACATAGCGAGCGAGCGTAAACGCTGGGGAGTGGTGGCCAAGCCACCGCTGGACCTGTACGGCGTTGCGGCCCTCCGCGAACAGCAGGGTGGCGCATGTATGGCGGAAGGTATGGAACCCGACCCACTCCAGACACGCCTGCTCGCGGACTGGCTTGAGTACCCGGCGACGGGTGTTGCCGACGTGGAGGTATGCCCCGTTGCCCGCCGGGAACACCAGATCGTCGTCTCCGGGCCACTCCGTCGCCTCGTGGCGGTCGCGGAGCGCCGATACGAGTTCGTGATCCAGCGGGACCTCCCGGCGGGCGTGGCGGCTCTTGGGTGGCCCGAGACGGCCACGCACGACGCCGCGGCGGACCTTGACGTGCGGACTGGAGGCATCCAAGTCCAGGTGGCGCCACTGGAGCGCGATGGCCTCGCTGATCCGCAGGCCCGTTGCAGCCAGCAACCAGAAGAACACCCGCCACGTCTCCGGGAACTCCCCCAGCAGCGTTGCCAGCTCCTCACGGCTCATTGCCTTGACCTCCTCATCCTCTACGTCCTCGGCGGTCGGGCGGTGCGGTAGGTCAACCTCCCGCGCGGGATTGGAGCGGATCAGGCCCTCCCTGACCGCCGTGGCGAGGCACGCGCGCAGCGGCCCCATCACGTTGCGGATCGTCTTGTCCGACAGCAGTTCGCGGTGATCCGGACTCTCCTTCGTTGGCGCTGGCTTCGTCTGCTTGCACAACCACGCGACGAACTCCGCGACTTTGGATGGCGTGACCTCCGTGAGTCGGACCCTGGTCGAGAAGAACTTGAGCGGGTACGCCTCAAGCATCCGTTCGTATTCCTCGCGGGTGTGGTCGCGGAACCCGCGCCGGCCGCGGCCTTGGTAGCGCTTGACCCACTCGCGGGCGTAGTCGTGCAGTGTGATCCGGGAGCGCTCCTCGAACTCACCGCGGGCAATGTCCGCCGTGCGGACTGCCTTCGCCCTGCGGGCCTCGTCAAGCGTGCGAGCGCTCTCCCAATACTGCTTGCCGTCCACCTTGTAGGAGAACGTGTAGCGATCCCCACGCCGGTAGATGCCCGGCGTCCTCGTCTTCTCGCGTCGAGCGGCCATCAGGGGTTCGCCTCGATCGCGGCGTCAAGGTGTGATCGCTTGAACAGGAGCCTGCGGCCATCGCGGCGCGGTGCGAGGCGCCGCTGGCTCACCAAGTCGTAGATGCGACTCGTCGGACAGGCAAGGTGCTCTGCGGCCTGCTCTACCCCGATCCACGGCTCGGACGGACTGGCCTCCGAGAGATTGTCGGCGAGCAGGCCGGCGACGCGCTCGGCGATGGCTTGCACGAACGCATCGGGGACTTGCAGCTCCAGGGCGCCCGCGCTCATGCTCACCTGTCTCCGGAAACTCGCATCGACTCTCTCTATGGAAGCCGGGCAACGGCCCCGCCGAGCAAGCGAATTGCCCGTGCGCTCTGCCCTCAGCGCGGCGACTCGCCCGCGACGAAACCCGCGGTGGATAGAGAGTTCACGTATCGATGAGCGGAAAATCACGGGCTCCTCCAAAGGGTTTGGGCTCCTTTGAGCCAGTTGGGCACCTGCCCAACTGATTGCGGCCTTTGCAGGTCGTGGAGGAGCTGTCAAGCAAGTTCGCAAGTGACGGCAGTGCCCCGCCGCAGGCGGGGACTTGAACTTGCTTTACAGCGGGGGAACGACCTGCTACCCCCATCCCGGCGCGCCGCCGCCGGCTGACTTTCACCAGCGAACAAGGACACCCGCGACCCGCAACACCCCGACGCTCCCAATGAGCCGTCAACCGACCTTGATGACAGCCGACTTGCCCGCCCAACCCGCTCCTGCGACTCCAACTCCGGATCCAGCCCACCGACCGCCATCCCCCACGTAATGCCATCCCTTTGACGCCGCAACCGACCCTTCAGCCCGCCGCCAAACACACCCGCGCCGACGACCCACGTCCGTCCTCCCCTCCGACCCCTACCGACCGACCTCCCAGCCCTCCTTGTCGTTGTTCTCCGCTTCCACCCTGCTGCCCGCTCGCTCCCCTCCCACGCTCTGCGCCTGGCCCCACCAAAACATCTGTGATGTGGTGGGTCGAGGAAGGGGGTCCCCGGGTTGGAGCAAAGCGGAGAGGCGGGGACCCCCTTCCTCAATGCCAGGCGCAGAGCCAAATCCCGCCCGCGAACGGGCAGCAGGGTGTCCGTCTGGGGTGTTCGCCTTATAGACGTACACCCAAACGAACACCCAGACGAACACCCCCGCACCCCAAACGGACACCTGAGACGGACACCGGCCAGGATCAGACAGAACGGACCCACTACGCAGCCGCTCGTTCCCGTTCGCGGAGGTAGGCGGCGCGCTTGGCGCAGCCATCCGAGCAGAACAGCGCCCGTTTTTCGCGCTCTGGCGGTATCTCCTCGCCGCAGTGCTCGCACGCCCGCTCGGGCAACGGCTCCCCACCGGGCATCACGAGTACGGCCAATGCTTGCTCCAGCCTCGTGGCAGGCCGGCGCTCCCACCCTACGCGCCACGCCTCGACCATGCCCGAGAGCACTTCCAGCCACTCCGCACGCTCCCACCGAGCAGCGTTCACCGCGGCCTCCAGCGCGCCCGGCCATGCCTGGTCGAAGCTTGCGCCGGCTCGGCGGGCGGCGGCGAGCTGTTCTCTCAGCTCGACAGGAGGGCGCCTCACGACAACCACGGGGGCGCGGCGGCGAGCGTGAGCACGGAGACAAGGGGCATCGCTCGCCGCTGTCGCGGTTCGGACTGCAACGCTGGCCACTCCTCAGCCCTCGCCGTCGGTGGGAAGCCGCCCAAAGTGCTGCTCGAACTCCTCGGGAGTCAGCCTGCGCTCCCCGTGGCGCTCGCCCTCCTGCGGTTCGATCCCCACTGCCGCCATGAGCGCCCGGAGCGCGATCACGAGATCGCTTGCGAGCGTGTCATCGGTCGGGCGTGCGCTGAGTGCTCCCCGGAGCGCTTGGCGGTGCTGGGCGAGATCGACTTCGACCTCGCCCTTCACGGGGAAGTGGGTCCAGCCGACCAGGTTGAGTAGCGCCCGTGTGGCGTCCACGCGAGCGAAGCAACCCTCGATCAGCGTGTAGCGCTGCCCGACCGTCCCGACGTTGCGGCAAGCCTCGATCACGCCGCGTAGCTCGCCGAGGGAGGCGTACAGGTCGCCATAGGCGCCGCTGCGGACCAGCACGATCAGATCGGCCGGGATGGTGATGATGCTCTCGCCGGGCATCAGATCGACACCAGCTCAAGCGCGTCCATGCGACGGGCGCACCGCGACGCTTCGACGTTCTCTCCATCGAGAATCACGACGCCCTCCACCTCCAGCCGCACCAGCGCTTCGTTGACGATCACAGGCGCGAAGTCGAAGACCTCGGCTTCCAGTTCCGCTCGTGTCCAGCGCTCCGGGTGGTCGTCGCGGAGCACCTGTAGGACGATCGCGCGTTCGACCTGCACCTCATCCTTCCAGCCCCGCTGCTCCTGCTGCTCATCGGTCATCTTCGGTTCCTCCAGATGTTGTGTTGGAGGCCCGGGAGTCGGCTCTTGGCGAGCAAGGCACCCTGCCCGTCTCGGTAGGGTGTCTGGCGTGCCGGGAGTGTCAGCTCTCGGTGCCACGCCGGGGGCGGTGCGAGCCGCGCCCCGGCGCTTTATGTCTGCGCGTGATCTAAGAGCGCCTAACAAAAGTGTTGGAGTTGTTTGAGGCATATGCGTGCGCAGGCGAGGGTGAGCATGGCTTCGTGGATGTCGGCGCGGCGGGCGTGTCGGCGCGCGAGGTAGCGGTGGGCGTGTAGCCAGGAGATGGTGCGCTCTACGACCCATCGGTCGCGTCCCAGCCCGGATCCGTGTTGGCTGTTCCGTTTGGCGATCTTGGGCGTGATTCCGCGCTCGCGCAGCTCTCGGCGGTGGTGTTTGGAGTCATACGCCCGGTCGGCATACAGGCGTCGTGGCCGGAACTTGCCGTGACGGCCGGTCGGCGGGACACGATCAACCAGCTCGGTCAGCTGCGTGATGTCGTGGCGGTGCCCACCAGTGAGTGTGAACGCGAGCGGCGTGCCTTTGCCATCGACGATCAGATGGTGCTTGCTGCCAAGGCGAGCGCGGTCGACTGGCGAGGGGCCGGTTTGCTCGCCCCCCCTTTGGCCCGCACATGCGAGCTATCAACGACTGCCCTTGACCAGTCAAGCTGGTCGGCGTCGTGAAGCTCGTCCAACAGCACTTGGTGCAGCCGGCTCCAGACGCCGGCTTCGTTCCATTCATGCAGTCGCCGCCAACACGTCATCCCTGACCCACAGCCCATCTCTTGGGGAAGATCCTCCCACGGTATCCCCGTTTTCAAAACAAAGATGATCCCTGTCATCGCCGCTCGGTCAGGCACCCGCGGACGCCCCGTGACCTGCGGCTCACGCACCGGCAAAAGCGGCTCGATACGAGCCCACAACCCATCAGGAAGCAAAGGTTTCGCCATGACGCAGGACTTCGACAGCCCCACCACGAACCCTACCTTCTGTTAGGCGCTCTAAGAGCGCCTAACAAAAGTGTTGGAGTTGTTTGAGGCATATGCGTGCGCAGGCGAGGGTGAGCATGGCTTCGTGGATGTCGGCGCGGCGGGCGTGTCGGCGCGCGAGGTAGCGGTGGGCGTGTAGCCAGGAGATGGTGCGCTCTACGACCCATCGGTCGCGTCCCAGCCCGGATCCGTGTTGGCTGTTCCGTTTGGCGATCTTGGGCGTGATTCCGCGCTCGCGCAGCTCTCGGCGGTGGTGTTTGGAGTCATACGCCCGGTCGGCATACAGGCGTCGTGGCCGGAACTTGCCGTGACGGCCGGTCGGCGGGACACGATCAACCAGCTCGGTCAGCTGCGTGATGTCGTGGCGGTGCCCACCAGTGAGTGTGAACGCGAGCGGCGTGCCTTTGCCATCGACGATCAGATGGTGCTTGCTGCCAAGGCGAGCGCGGTCGACTGGCGAGGGGCCGGTTTGCTCGCCCCCCCTTTGGCCCGCACATGCGAGCTATCAACGACTGCCCTTGACCAGTCAAGCTGGTCGGCGTCGTGAAGCTCGTCCAACAGCACTTGGTGCAGCCGGCTCCAGACGCCGGCTTCGTTCCATTCATGCAGTCGCCGCCAACACGTCATCCCTGACCCACAGCCCATCTCTTGGGGAAGATCCTCCCACGGTATCCCCGTTTTCAAAACAAAGATGATCCCTGTCATCGCCGCTCGGTCAGGCACCCGCGGACGCCCCGTGACCTGCGGCTCACGCACCGGCAAAAGCGGCTCGATACGAGCCCACAACCCATCAGGAAGCAAAGGTTTCGCCATGACGCAGGACTTCGACAGCCCCACCACGAACCCTACCTTCTGTTAGGCGCTCTAAGCAGATATGAGCCAGTTTTGCAACTAGTAGTTGCATAGCTGCTCACCTATGCGCCATCCTGGGAGGCTTCGGGGGTGGCGCAAGCACCGATCACGCAAGTCGGCGGCAGGGTCCGCACCCGCCGGCAATCCCTCAAGCTGACCCAAGACGAGCTTGCACGGGAGCTGGGCGTCACGCACCAGCACGTCTCCCGCATCGAGAGCGACCAAGCAGCCCCGTCCCTTGATCTGCTCGTCAAGCTCAGCCACAGGCTCGGCGTCAGCACCGACCACCTGCTCACCGGGCAAGACACCGCGACCGCGGACATAGCCGGAGCGATCCGCGGGGAGCCGCGCCTGAGCCCCGCAGTCAAGCGACATCTGATCGGGCTCGTCAGCGAGCTGCGCGGCGCGTCCTGAGCCGCGCGAAGCCATTGCCTCTCGATGGTCCGCGACTCGTGCGAGAATGACGGCATGACCAAGACGGAGCTGCACGAGCTGGTAGAGGGCCTGCCCGAGAACACACTCGACGGCGCCGCCGTGCTGCTGCGCAGCCTCTCGGACGGCAGGATCGATCCCGACCAGACATGGTTCTGGACCCCCGACTGGCTCGCTGGCGAGCTGGAAGCAGACCGCGAGGGTAAGACCGACCCCGGCGAGGTCTACGAGGATGCCGACGCCTTCAAGGCGGCGCTGCACGCCGTCCGCAGCGATTAGTGCCCACCTACCAGGCGCGGCCCCGGTTCCTGCGCGACTACAAAAGCCTGACCCGCGAGCAGGCAGCCGCCTGGGAGAGCGCCCTTGACCTGTTCATCGCGTGCCTGCGACGCGGGCGGTTCGAGCCGGGCCTACGGGTCAAGAGAGTGCAGGGATATCCCGGTGTGTGGGAGATGACCTGGGCTCCCAACGGCCGTGCCACCTTCGAGTACGGCGATGAGCTTCGCCCCGGCGACCCGCACATCGTCTGGCGACGGATTGGCACGCACGGCATTTTCCGCAAGCCATAAGTCGCTGGAGACGCAAGAAGCTCGCACGACGGCAATTCGCGGGATCGATCTAACTTTCTGGCTCTGGCCGTGACTTAGATTGCTTATGCCGGGCCGCAAGGGCGCGATCAGCCGCGTGCATGATCGCTGCCCCCGCCACGAAAGCGCCTGCGAGAGCTACGGGGATGTTGCCGAAGTTGTGGCGTGCCCAGTTGATGGCGTCGATCGCGCCGACCGCCGTGGCGAGCGTTGCCGCGACCGTCCCAAGTGCAACCGCGAGCGTGGTAGCCATAATCGCGGCGGGCCTCATGGCGATCCCGCCTCCGACTGGATCAACAGTTGCATCAGGTCAGGGTGAGCGAAGCTGCCGAGAAGCAGGTATTCGTTGACCGTTGTCGTTCCATACCGCGCCTTGCTATCTCGAATCTTGCGGGGGTTGATCTGGAGGAGTTTGGCCTCCCGTAGTTCGTCAAGGCCGCGCTGGAGTGTGTCCGGACTGATTCCGTACCAAGCACTCTGCGGCTCGGTTCGTAGTTGAAACCAGGGGCTGTAGCGTGACTTGTAGAGACAGATCAGCAGTACGCTCGTGCCGGCGAGTCCGAGCCGGGTGTGCCAGCCCTCACGGAAGAACGCGAGCGGGAAATAAAAGAAGTTCTTGGAGCGCGTGTAGGGCTCGCCACTGCCTTGCTCGGCCAGCAGGTAGGCGCGCACCATACGCTTGTCGCGCTCTGTACGGACCAGTTGGTGATCCTCTAGCCAGCGCCAACTGCGCGAGACGGTGCCCTCCGCCCCCTTGTTGGTCTTGTCGAGTGCGCGCGCCCAGGTTGCGGCAGGAAGGGCAGTATCCCAGGGGTCTTTCCGCGCCAGGCAGTGGAGCAACAAATAGAGCTGCAATGCAAAGAGTCGCCGGTCATGCACGAAGTGCTGGAGCGGTCCGGGCGCCCGAGTGCCGCCGTGTTCCTGGAGAAAGCCAGAGCGGATCGCCGCACCTCTACGGGTCTGTGTCCCGAGCAATTCCTGGCGCGTCGAATCGGGAGTAGCGGGCTCGTCGTCTGGCGGTGGCGGGACAAGGAAGTTGGCTTCGGTCATGGACCGAAGTAAAGCACCATCAGCAAAGACCGATATCGCTACGGAGCGTTATAGATTGCGTCGTCAGCGGTGGTGTTAAGGCAGCCCCTCGCGCAAGCCAGCAAATGCCGAGAGAATGCACCAAGAGAATGCTAGGGGAAAGCCAGGAAGGCTGACATGCGCGCGCAGCGTCCTATCTTGGCGGCGATCGTGTCCTCGGCAATGTGGTCGCTGGACTTCTCGTCTGCCATCTAGGGGAGCCGTCGCCACCCGCCGGCCACCATCTGCTCGGATTGCAAGGCAACCGTCCTAACGGTCATTGGCGGCGCGGGTCCAGGTCGCTCCTCACCTCGCGGGTTACCACTTCGGTTACCAGCTCTACTCGACCCAGCCCCCCGCAGCGCCTCAAGAAGCGCAAAACCCGCACGGATACGCGGGTTCTACGAGGGGTGAGCGAGGGGACTCGAACCCCCGACCGCCGGGACCACAACCCGGAGCTCTACCAGCTGAGCTACGCCCACCAAGCCGGACACGGAGTCTAGCGACGGCCAGTTCGCGCCCGGGTTCTCAGACCCGGCGCATCCAAACCCCCGCTCGCTCCCCGTCGCCGGTCCAGCTCTCGACCGCCCTGAGAAGCGACTCGGTCTCCCCCGCATCCACCGGTCCCGGGCGGCCCGAGGGAGCGCCAGCGGGGTGTCCGGGAGCAGCGACTCCGCCGGGTGCGTGAGCAGGGCCCGCCGCGACACCGGCTCTGCCCTCCGCCACGCCGGCCCGCAGCAGCACGAGCAGCCTCCCCCGCACCAGCGACGCCACGGCGCACTCCGCCACCGTCAGCGCCTCGCTCGCCACGCCGCCGGGGTGGCGAGCGGCGGCCAGCTCCCACGCGCGGCGCAGCGGGGTCGGCTCGGACCCGATCTGCGCCAGCAGCTCCAGGCCGAGGGAGTCCGCCAGCAGACCCAGATCCGGCCGATCCGCCGTCGGCGCTCCTTCCGGCGGCGCCGTGGCCGCCGCGGCCCGCAGACCGGCCCGCACGATCTCGAGCACCTGCGCCGTGACCTCCTGGCCCTCGCGCTGGGCGGCACGCCAACCGCGACCCATCGAGAGCTCTCCCAGAGGGATGCGCGGGCTCTCGATCACGGTGAGCTTTGCCTGCTGGGGGTTCCACTTGCGTTCCCCCAGCTCAAACCACCGATCCGCGACCCACGGCTCCAGCACCCCCGTCCGCAGTTCCTGCTCGGTCAAGTTGAAGTGGCAGAAGTTGTGCGGGAACTGGCGGAGCTCCACGTGGTACACGCTCTCGCTGCCTACGCCGCCGCCCCCGCCCTCGCTGCCCGCCCCCTCGCTGCCCACGCCGTCGCCGCCCCCGCCTCAGGCCCGCGGTGCCGTCTGGCCGGAGGGACAGCTCACCCCAGTGCCACCACGGCGTCGATCTCCACCTGGGCGCCGCGCGGCAGCGCCGCCACCCCGACCGCGACCCGTGCTGGGGGGTCGGCTGGGAAGAACGACGCGTAGACCTCGTTGACCTCCCCGAAGCGCTCGAGGTCGGTCAGGTAGACCGTCATCCTGACCGCGTTCTCCAGCGACGCCCCCGCGGCGGCGCACACCGCTTCGAGGTTCTCCAGGCAGCCGCGCGCCTGCTCGGCCGCGGTCGCCCCGACCAGCTCTCCGGTCGCCGGGTCGAGCGGAATCTGGCCCGAGCAGAACAGCAGGCCGCCCACCGATCGCAGGTCGGCCAGCACCGCGTGGCTGTACGGGCCGACCGCCGCGGGTGCCCCGGGGGCGGTGATGGTCTGACGGAGGCGATCCATGTATGCAAGACCCTACAGATGGCTGCTCGCCTGGTGGGGAGCGCGCTTGGTGGGGAGCGCGCTTGGTGGCAATCGCAACGCCGCACCCCGGTCGGCTGGGCGCCAGCCGTCGGCTGGTGCCGTCACCCGATCGGCCGCGCATACCGCCCGACCGGCGCACCCGGGCCCCAAGATCGGTTAGATTCCACCTGTGCGACCGTCCGCTGGGAAACTGGTCGTCGCTCTCCTGGCGGCGCTCATTTGCGCGACGGTCCCAGTCGCGACGGCGGGAGCCCAGATCGCCTTCGCGCCGTGCGGCAACAGCGACGACTTCGCCTGCGGGCACCTCACCGTCCCGCTGGATCCCGTCGGGAGCGCCGGCGGGGCGCTCCGGGGACGATCACGCTCGCCATCCGCCGCCATCGCGCCCCGGTTGGAGAAGCCCGCTCGGCCGTCGTCGCCCTCGCCGGCGGCCCCGGGCAGTCGGCGCTGCCGTTCGCCGAAACCTTCACCGAACTGCTCGGCCCGATCCTCTCGACGCGCGACCTGATCGTCTTCGACCAGCGCGGCACCGGCCTCTCGCACCCGCTCTCCTGCCACGGCTTCGAACAGCCCGGGCTCTTCCATTCGTTTGGAAAGCTGATCGAAGCCTGCGCCGGCCAGATCGGCTCCGAACGCGCCTTCTACACGACCGCCGACAGCGTCGCCGACATCGAGGCGATCCGCCAGGCCGGGGGCTATGAAAAGCTCGTGCTGTACGGCACCTCCTATGGGACCAAGGTCGCCGAGCAGTACGCCCAGGACTATCCCCAGCACGTCGAAGCGCTGATCCTCGACTCCGTCGTGCCGCCCAACGGTCCCGAACCGTTCTCCCTGTCGACATTCGCCGCGGTCCCCCGGATCCTGCGCCAGCTCTGCGCCTACCGCGAGTGCGCCCAGATCACGCCGAACCCCGTCGCCGACCTCGCGCGGCTCGTGGGGCGGATGCGGCGCGGCCCGCTGCGCGGGCGCGCGATCGACGGCGAGGGCCGGGCGCATACCGTGGGCATCTCGTCCAACGACCTGCTCGGGATCCTGCTCGAGGGCGACTTCGACCCGCTGCTGCGAGCCGAATTCGTCCCCGCCGTCCGCGCCGCCGCCGACGGCGACACCGCGGCGCTCGCCCGGCTGCTGGTCCACAGCGCCAGCGGCGAAGGGGGCGAAAAAAGCGAAGGCATCGACGTCCCCCTCTACTACGCCACGATCTGCGAAGAGGAGGCGTTCCCGTGGAGCCGCGCCGCGAGCCCCGCCGAACGGCTCGCGCAGGCGACCGCTCGACTCGCGATGCTGCCGGCGAGCTCGTTCGCCCCGTTCGCCACCGCCAACGTCCTCGCCCTCAGCGACATCCCCGGATGTGCCTTCTGGCCCTTCGCGACCCCGGCCCCCCCGGTCGACGACGCCCCCCTGCCGGATGTCCCGACGCTGATCCTCAGCGGCGCCGACGACCTGCGGACACCGACGTCCAACGCCCGCGAAGTCGCCGCCCAGATCCCCGACGCCCAGCTGCTCGTGGTCCCCGACACCGGCCACTCGGTGCTCACCGACGAGCCGACCCCCTGCGCCCGCGAAGCGCTCCTCGCGATGTTCGCCGGGGTGGGCGGGCATCGAACAATCAGGGCGTGCCCCGCCGGGCCGCCGCCACCGATCCTGCGACCGCCGCCGCTGCCCCCGGCCCGACTCGCCGACGTCCGGTCGGCCCCCGGCGACCGCGGGCGCGCCGGGCGCACGCTGGAGGCGGTCGTGCTCACGCTGGCCGACTCCGTCCGCCAGACCGAGCTCGAGCTCCTGGAAGCGCTCAGCTCCGGCGGGCTCTCGGGTCTGACCTCGGTGCGCAGCGGCGGGCTCCGCGCCGGCTGGGTCGAGCTCTCCTCAGGGAAGCTGACCTTCCACGGCTACTCCTACGTCCCCGGCGTCACGATCTCCGGCACGATCGCCTCCAAGCGGCTGCAGCTGCGCGTCGGCGGATCGGCCGCCGCGCACGGCACCCTGCGGCTCGGACGCCACGGCACGCTCGTCGGAGTGCTGGACGGGCGGCCGGTCCACCTCGCGGGCAAGCCGACGGCGACCATCGCGCAAAGCGCGCCGCAGGGAGCCGCCGGCGCCGCCGCCCCGCACTCCACGCCCGCGTGGGGGCAGGTCGATCGCCTCGCGGGTCTGCTCGACCGTCTGCCGGGGGGGCTTGACTCGAACCTCGCCGAACTGCCCCTCCTGGTCGAGCGGCGCTAGGGCCACGTCCAAGCGGCGAGGACCGACTCAAGCTGCGGCTATTCTCGTACCGATGGACGCGAGAGCCATGGGCGCCCACGCGAGATCCGCACAGCAACCTGCTTTGACACGGAGCCTCACCATCACCCTGCTGGTCGCGCTGGCCCTGTGCGCGCTGGCGACGGCGCGCACCCCCGCGGCGCAGGCCCTCGACTTCTCCGCCTGCCCCCACGAACCGACCTTCGCCTGCACCGCCGTGCCCGTCCCGCTGGACCGCAGCGGCGCGACGCCCGGCACGATCTCACTCGCCGTGCAGCGCCTCCAGGCGGGCGGGGCGGTGGGCCCCAGTCAAAGCGCCGTGCTCGCGCTCGCCGGCGGACCCGGCCAGGCGGCCAACCCACTGGCGGGCTTCATCGCCAAGGCCATCGCCCCCGCGCTGCGGACCCGCGACCTGATCGTCTACGACCAGCGCGGCACCGGCCGCTCGGACCCCCTGAACTGCAGGGCGCTCAGCAGCCCGCTGGCCGCCGAAGTGGGCCCCAACGCGATCGGCGAGCTCGGCGAACAGTGCGCCCTGCAGCTCGGGGCCGCCCGCGGCGCGTTCACCAGCGAGGAATCGGTGCAGGACATCGAGGCGGTCCGCCAGGCCCTGGGCTATGAAAAGCTCGTGCTGTACGGCACGTCCTATGGCACCAAGGTCGCGCTGCAGTACGCCGAACGCTACCCCGAACACGTCGAAGCGCTGGTGCTCGACTCGGTCGTGCCTGCCGGAAGGCCCCGAACCGTTTGCGCTCTCGACCTTCCAGGCGCTGGGCCCGGTGCTCGACGAGCTCTGCTCGGAAGGGGCCTGCGCGCACATCACCTCCAACCCACTCGGCGACATCGCCACCCTCGTGGCCCGCCTGCGCAAGCACCCGCTCAGCGGCTCGGTGTACGACGGCTCCGGCCACCGCCACACCGCGACGCTCGGCGAGGTCGACCTGCTCGGGATCCTGCAGGCCGGCGACCTGAACCCCGCGCTGCGCGCCCTGCTGCCCGCCGCCGTGCAGTCCGCGCTGCGCCACGACCCCGACCCGCTGCTGCGCCTGAAGCTGCTCTCCGAAGGGCTGATCCCCAACGTCCCACTGCCCCCGAAGCCGACGCAGACCGAACGCGAAGCCGGCGAAGAAGAAAACAACGCCCTGTTCCTGGCCACGTCCTGCGAGGAGAAGCCGTTTCCATGGCAGCGCTCCGCCGCGCCCGCCACGCGCCGCGCCGAAGCGCTCGCGCGCGCTGCACTCGCTGCCGAGCGCCGACTTCTACCCCTTCGACGCCGCCACCGCCTGGGAAACAGCCTGATCCCGGACTGCGTCGACTGGCCCGACGCCTCCCCCACCCCGCCCCCCGCGGGCGCTGCCGAACGTCCCGACGCTGATCTTCTCCGGCGCCCAGGACCTGCGCACCCCGACCGTCAACGCGCGGCGATCGCCGCGGAGATCCCCGACGCGCAGCTGCTCGTCGTCCCCTACACCGGGCACTCGGTGATCGGCAGCGACCTCAGCGGTTGCGCGCGAGACCGCCGTCACCGCGTTCTTCGCCGGCACTGCCGTCCAGCCGTGCAAACCGACCCCCGACCCCTTCAGCCCGACCCCGATCTCCCCCACCAGGCTCACCTCCGTCCAGCCGGTCCCCGGGCTGCGCGGCAACGCCGGCCGCACGCTCACCGCGGTGCTCGACACGCTCGTCGACCTCGAGCGCCAGGTGATCGGGGCGACCCTGCAAGCCGATCAGGAACTACCCGAGCGGCGCGAGCTTCGGCGGGCCTGCACGGCGGCTACGCCAGGCTCAGCTCCTCCGCGGTGCTGCTGAACCGCCTGACGTTCGTCCCCGGGGTCCAGCTCAGCGGCACCCTCCCCGCCAGCGACGGCAAGATCCACAGCATCACCGTGCGGATCGGCGGCAGCACCGCCGCGCACGGGACCGTCATGATCGCCACCGGCCAGCGCGCCACCGGCACCCTCGGCGGCACCCGCTTCGACGTGAGTATCGCCAAGGCCACACTCTCCCGCGTCGCCGGCGCCGGCGACGCCGTCGCTGGCCGAGGTTGGGGCGGCGCCGGTCCAGCTCCCGCTGCCGGCCCCCGCCCGGCTGGGCTACACCCGAGCGGCGCCCGACACCCGCAGCGCCCGGCGACACCCGCCGCGCCGAGGCGGCGGAGCGAGCGACCCCGCCGGACCCAAACCGCGGCGTCGATCCCTACGCTGAGCGAATGGCCAACGCGCTGGCAGCAGAGACCTCCCCCTACCTGCGCCAGCACGCCGACAATCCCGTCGACTGGCTGCCCTGGGGGCCGGCCGCGCTGGCGCGCGCCGCGCGAGCGCGACGTCCCGCTGCTGGTGTCGATCGGCTACTCCGCCTGCCACTGGTGCCACGTGATGGAGCGCGAGTCCTTCGAGGACCCCCGCATGGCGGCGCTGATGAACGAGGAGTTCGTCTGCGTCAAGGTCGACCGCGAGGAGCGCCCCGACGTCGACGCCCTCTACATGGAGGCCGTCCAGGGCATGACCGGCCATGGCGGCTGGCCGCTGAATGTGTTCCTCACGCCCGAGCAGCTCCCGTTCTACGGCGGCACCTACTTCCCGCCCGAGCCCCGCCACGGGATGCCGGCGTGGACGCAGGTGCTGCAGGCGATCGCCGCGGCCTGGCGCGAGCAGGTCCGACCGCGATCCGCGCCGGGGGCGAGCAGCATCCGCGCGCGCCTCGCCGGCGGAGCGCTGCTGACGCCCTCCACCAGGCCGCTCGACCCCGGCGCGCTGGATGCCGCGGTGCGCGAGCTCGAGCAGTCCTTCGACTCCCTCCACGGCGGCTTCGGCCCGGCGCCCGAAGTTCCCGCAGGCCTCGGTCATCGAGTTCCTGCTCGCCCGCGCCCAGCCGGCCGCGGACCGACAGCCGGACCGCACGCGGCGCCCGGCCCGCGCGCCGCGCGCCGGGCGCGGACCCCGCACGACGTCGACGTCTGCCCGACGTCGACCCCGCCGCCGCGGCCGCCGCACGCGAGATGGCGCTGCGCACGCTGCGCGCGATGGCCGCCGGGGGCATCCACGACCAGGTCGGGGGCGGCTTTCACCGCTACGCCGTCGACGCCACCTGGACGGTGCCGCACTTCGAGAAGATGCTCTACGACAACGCCCTGCTCGCGCGGGCCTACCTGCACGGCTATCGGCTCACCGGCGAGAGCGTCTGCGGGAGTCTGCCGGGACACGCTGGACTGGGCGCTGCGCGAGCTGCGCGCGCCCGAGGGCGGCTTCTACAGCGCGCTCGACGCCGACTCCGAGGGCGGGGAGGGCAGCTTCTACGTGTGGTCGCTCCCCGAGTTGCGCGAGGCCCTCGGCGAGGACGCCCCCGCCGCGATCTCCTGGTTCGGGGCCACGGCGCAGGGCAACTTCCGCGGCGAGAGCGGGCACGAGGTGGGCCTCAACGTGCTCGAGGCCCACGGCCCCGAGCCGCCGCCCGACCAGCGCGAGCGGATCCGCGCGCGCCTGCTGGAGGTCCGCGACCGGCGCCCGCGCCCGGCGCTCGACGACAAGCGCCTGACGAGCTGGAACGCCCTGATGATCGCCGCCCTCGCCGACGCCGGGAGCGAGCTGGCACGGTCGCCGAGGCAGAGACGGGTAGCGCAGAGACGATCGCCGAGGCAGGGACGGCAGGCGGGGCAAAAAGGATGACCGACGCGGGGACGACGAGCGGGGAGGGCGCTCGCTACCTCGACGCCGCCGAGCGCTGCGCCGAGTTCGTGCTGCGCGACCTGCGCGTCCCGGCGACCCCTCCCGATGACGGCTCAGGGCGGCTGCTGCGCACCTACAGCCACGGCCGCGCGACCCTCGACGCCTACCTCGAGGACCACGCCTTCCTGCTGGAGGCCCTGCTGGCCCTGTTCGAAGCCACCTGCGACGAGCGCTGGCTCGTGCAGGCCCGCGCGCTCGCCGACCAGACGATCGCCCGCTTCGCCGACCCCGAGCGCGGCGGCTTCTTCTCGACGGCCTCAGACCACGAACAGCTGATCGCCCGCCGCAAGGACCTCGAGGACAGCCCGATCCCGGCGGGCGCCTCCAGCGCCGCGCTCGGCCTCCTGCGCCTGGCCGAGCTCACCGGCGAGGACGACTACGAGCGCCACGCCGTCGGCGTCCTGCGCCTGCTCCGCGAGCTCGCCCCGCGCCATCCCACTGCGTTCGGGCACACGCTGCAGGCGCTGCATTGGCACGCCGCGCCGATGCGCCCGATCGCCTGCGCGATCCCGCCCGTCTGATCGGAGCGCCGCGCCGCGGGGCCCCACTGCGAACGCCCGCCGATCTCCGATCGGCCAGGCCGCTACAAAATCGAGAGGTAGCGGTCCAGCTCCCACTGGGAGACCTGGACGCGGTAGTCGTCCCACTCCTGGCGCTTGATCTCGACGTAGCGGTTGAACATGTGCTCGCCAAGTGTCCGCAGCACGAGCTCCGATTGCGCGGTCATCTCGATCGCCTCGCCCAGCGTCTCCGGGAGCTGCTCGACGCCCAGGCGGCGGCGCTCCTCGCCGGAGAGGTGGTAGAGGTTCTGCTCCATCGGCTCCGGCAGCTCATACCCCTTCTCGATCCCCTCCAGCCCCGCCTGCAGCAGCGCCGCGAACGTCAGATAGGGGTTGCACGCCGGGTCCGGGCAGCGCAGCTCCATCCGCGTCGCGCGCTCGCGGCCGGGGTGGTAGAGGGGCACGCGCACGAGCGCCGAGCGGTTGCGCCGCGACCACGCCACGTACACCGGCGCCTCGAAGCCCGGGACGAGGCGCTTGTAGGAGTTCACCCACTGCGCGAAGATCGCGCAGATCTCCCGCGCGTGCTTGAGCTGGCCCGCGATGAACGCCTTGCCGACGTCCGACAGGAAGTACTGGTCGTCGGCGTCGAAGAACGCGTTGCGGCCCTCCGCGAACAGCGACTGGTGGGTATGCATCCCCGAGCCGTTCTCCCCGAACAGCGGCTTGGGCATGAAGGTCGCGTGCCACCCGTACTTCATCGCGTACTCCTTGACCGTGATCCGGTAGGTCATGCAGTCGTCGGCCATCTTCAGGGCGTCGGCGTAGCGCATATCGATCTCATGCTGGCGACGGCCCGACCTCGTGGTGGGTGTACTCGACGTGGATCCCGAGCTGCTCCAGCGCCAGCACCGTCTCGCGGCGCACGTCTGAGCCGGCGTCCAGCGTCGTCAGGTCGAAGTACCCGCCGCGGTCCAGCACCTCGGTGGAGCGGCTGTCGCGGAACAGGAAGTACTCGAGCTCCGGGCCCGACGTTGAACGTGTCGAAGCCCATCTCCCGCGCCCGCGTCAGCGCCCGGCGCAGCACGTGGCGGGGGTCGCCCTCGTACGGGGTCCGCTCGGGGGTGATGACGTCGCAGAACATCCGCCCCACCCCCTGCTCCTCCGGGCGCCACGGCAGCACCGCGAAGGTGCTCGGGTCGGGCATCGCGATCATGTCCGACTCCTCGATCGCGTTGAACCCCGTGATCGAAGACCCGTCGAAGCCCATCCCCGCCTCGAACGCGTCGTCGAGTTCCTGGGAGTTGATCGAGAACGACTTCAGCTGGCCCAGGACGTCGGTGAACCAGAAACGGATGAAGCGAATCCGGCGCTCCTCCACGAGCGCCTTGACGTCGGCGGCCGTCATCGTCAGTGACGGGTTGGCGCGGCAGGTCGGCCATCCGCGCGGACGTTAGCCGATGCCTGCGCCGCCCGCTATCGACTGGTGGCCGCAGAACCTGGCGCGCTACGTGTGCGCGCTGAAGGCCGCCGCCGCCACGAGCAGAAACCCCAGCGCCACCGCCCACGCCGCGATCCTGTCCGGATGCGGACCGCACCCATTCCATTGGCCTGCGCCGCGGTCTGCGCCGCTGGCGCAGGACTCTCTCGGGCATGGGGCAACGCTAACGTCGCCCGCGGACAGAACCCGTCAGTGGCCGGCGACGGCGGCGACGAATTCGGCGACGTCTTCGGCTTCCTTGCCCTGGTAGAGCAGCGCGGGCATCTGGCCGTAGCCGCGGGCGCGGCCTTCCATGATCGCGCTCAGCACCAGCGCCCGGCGACCCGCGACGGTCGCCGAGACATTGGGCAGCAGCACGTCGAGGTTCGGGCCGGTCCGCCCGACGGCGTTGGCGGCCTGCAGGGTGTGGCACAGGTTGCAGGCGTGCGAGAACAGTTCGCGGCCCTTCTGCTGCTGCGCCGTCAGGTGCAGCCCGCCGGGCCCGACGCTGGCCTTGTCGGCCCCGTTGAAGGCGAGCACCAGCGCCGGGACGATCAGCCCGAAGGCGAAGACCACCACGATCACCGCCGTCAGGGCCCGCTGACCGGCCTTGGATTCGAGGTGCAGCGTGTTGCGCGCCCCCCGCGGCCCGCCGCGCATCGCGACGAACAGCACGCCGAGGCCGAGGACGACCCAGAAGAGCGCGAAGCCGATGATCACGGCGGGCACGATACATGAGGCCCAGCGGGAAGACCCCTCCTCCAGTCCGTCCACCACTCCGGCACGGAGTCCGGGCAGGCCCCTCAGCGCGACCGTGCGGGCGGGCCTCCCGAGCATGAGAGTCTCCCCACGTTATCTTCAGGATCCCTTGATCTACCGCGCTAGCCTTCATGACATGGTCATCGCATCTGCGACGTGACCGATCGCGATCCGAGGCACCAGCCCATGAGCTATTTCCTGCGCCGCCTGCCGCTCTCCCGCCTGCTGCTGCTGTGCGCCACTGTCGTTGCCGTCGGGATCGGCGCGACGGCGCTGGCGACGGCGCTGAGCACCGGGCCCACGCCCCCGCCCAAGCCACTGGCCGACGCCGTCCACGACGCGCTGGCGGGGGCGAGCGGGAATTCGGGGGCGGGCGGGAATCCCATTGAAGGCGTAAGCGCCCAGATCCAGCTCACCGACCACCTGCTCGAAGGCGCGAGCCTCGCCGGCGGCGGCGGCGAAGCCAGCCAGCTGACGTCCAGCCCGCTGCTCTCGGGCGCCTCGGGCCGGCTGTGGATCTCAAAGGAAGGCCACGTGCGCCTGGAGCTGCAGTCCGAAAAGGGAGACACCCAGGTCTACTACGACGGGCACACCCTGTCGATGTACGACGCCTCCTCCAACACGCTCTACCGCTATACGCCGCCGAAGGAAGGCGAAGGGAACAGCAGCGCAGGCGCGGGCGGGTCGGGCTCATCCGGCGGCGGCTCGGGCGCGGGCACGACGGAAGGACAGCTGGGCGTCGTACAGCCTGAAATCCAGCGCGATCGACAGCACGAAGTCCCCAGTGTCGCCAAGATCGAAGAAGTGATCGCACATCTCGAAAAGCACGCCGACGTCTCCGGCGCAACGCCCACCGACGTCGCCGGCCAGGCCGCCTACACCGTGCGCGTATCTCCCAAGGAAGGCGGCAGCCTGCTGGCCGGCGCCGAGCTCTCGTGGGACGCCGCCAACGGCGTGCCGCTGCGCGCGGCGGTCTACTCCACCGAGAGCTCCGCGCCGGTGCTCGAACTGGCCGCGACCTCGATCTCCTACGGGCCCGTCGAACCGTCGGTGTTCGAATTCACGCCGCCCGCCAACGCGAAGGTCGAAGAAGTGGTGCTGCCGAAGCCCGGCGAACATCAGAGCGGCTCCCCACAGGGCGGCGAACACGAACACCCCAACGTCACGACGCACGGCAGCGGGCCCGCGACGATCGCCGTGCTCGAAGCCAAGGCCAAGGCCGGCTCCTCATCGTCCTCCCCGCTGCCCGAAGGGCTGCAGCAGGTAAAGATCAATGGCACCGTCGCCAGCGAGCTGCCGACCGAGCTCGGGACGCTGCTCACCTTCGAGCGCGCCGGCGTGCGCTACCTGATCGCCGGCGCGGTCGCGCCCAGCGCCGTCGAAGCGGTGGCCAAGGGCCTGTAGCCGTGAGCGAAGCCCCACCGGTCAAGGCGCGGGGGCTCGTGAAGCGCTACAAGGAGGTCCTGGCGGTCGACCACATCGACCTGAACGTCCACGCCGGCGACGTCTACGGGTTCCTCGGTCCCAACGGCGCCGGCAAGACGACGACGCTGCGCATGGCGCTCGGCCTGATCATGCCGACTGAGGGCACCGTCGAGCTGTTCGGGCGCGACCCGCTGCGCGAGGGCGCGCGGGCGCTGGAGGGCGTCGCGGGGTTCGTCGAGGCGCCGAAGTTCTACCCCTACCTGAGCGCGCGCAAGAACCTCGAACTGCTGGGGGCGCTCGACGGCGACGGCGCGCGGGAGCGGATCCCCGAGGTGCTGGAGATCGTCGAGCTGAGTGGGCGGGCCCAGCACAAGGTCGGCGGCTACTCCCACGGGATGCGCCAGCGCCTCGGCATCGCCGCCGCGCTGCTGCGCCGCCCGCGCCTGCTGATCCTCGACGAGCCCGCCACCGGCCTCGACCCGGCGGGGATGCGCGACATGCGCGCGCTGATCCGCCGGCTGGCCGACCAGGGGATCACAGTCCTGCTCTCCAGCCACCAGCTGCCCGAGGTGCAGGAGCTGTGCGACCGCGTCGCGATCGTCGACTCCGGACGCGTCGTCTACGAGGGGGCGCTCGCCGACCTGCGCCGCCAGGGCGGGGCCGGCTACCGGCTGCGCTCCACCGACGACGCCCGTGCCCTCGCGGTGCTGCGCGCCCAGCCCGGCATCGAGCACGCCACCGCCGGCGAGCATGGCCTCTCCTTCCAGGCGCAGGAGTCAGACGTGGGCGCACTGTCGCTCGCGCTCGGCGCGGCCGGTGTCGGGATCCTTGCCCTCACACCGGAACTGGCGACGCTCGAGGATCTCTTCTTCCGGCTGACGGAGGGCGCGCAGACCGTGGGGGATCAGACCAACGGGAGCGGCGATCGGGATGTGTCGCGGCCTGGCCGGCCGCGGGGGCGTGCCGATGGTGGCGGAGAGCCGGTGGCGACGGGAGAGCGGACCGCGGCGGGGGACCGACGGTGAGCGCCGTCGAGGCGTCGCCCGCGCTGACCCAGGCGGGCGCGGTCCATACCCGGCGCCCGTCGACGCTGACCGCCTACCGCTGGGAGCTGCGCAAGCTCGTCTCGCAGAAGCGCACCTACCTCGGCCTCGGGCTCGCGGCGATCCTGCCGATCATCTTCGTGATCGCTCAGAACCTGCGCAACGATCACGGCCACGACCAGGGCAACATCTTCGCCTCGCACATCACCCAGTCCGGGCTGGCCACACCGGTGCTGATGCTGCTGTTCCTGTCGGTGTTCATGCTGCCGCTGATCGCCGCGCTGGTGGCCGGCGACATCGTCGCCGCCGAGGACGGAAACGGCACGCTGAAGACGATCCTCACACGCTCGGTCGATCGTGGGCAGGTGTTCGCCGCCAAGGCGCTCGCGGCGATGACCTACGGCGCCATCGCGGTCTTCCTGTCAGCCGTCGTGGCGACCGTCGCCGGCGTGGCCTCGTGGGGCTTGCACCACGTCGTCACGTTCTCCGGCACGGTTGTCTCGGCGCCTGAAGGGCTGCTGCTGGTGTTCGCCGCCAACGCCTGCTACCTGATCCCGCTGCTGACCGTGGTGTGCATCGGTGTGCTGCTCTCGACCGCGACCCGCAACAGCGCCGGGGCCGTCGTCGGCACCGTGGGCTTCACGATTCTGCTGTTCATCGTCGGCCAGATCCCGGGCCTGGAAGGGATCAAGCCCTACCTGCTCACCGAACAGTACGAGAACTGGCACGGCCTGCTGCGGACCCCCACGGATTGGGCCCCGATCGGGCACTCGGCGTGGGTCTGCGCGCTGTACGCGGTGCCCGCGCTGTTCGCCGCGTATCTGGTCTTCCTGCGCCGCGACGTCGCGGGCGGCTGAGACAGTCGAGGGCCGGCGCATAGCTGCGTCCTCACCGATCGGAGATCGGCCAGCACACGTGTAGCACGCCACGCTCTCTGATCCTTGCTCTGCTTGGCCCTCGGCTGCCTCAGAGGCGCACTTTGACCAAAGTCGCGAGCTAACCGCGCACCTTTGCCGGCAGCTCGACCGTGCTCAGCTGGACCTCGTGCTGGAGGCGGTTGACCTCGCGCAGCTCGATCAGGCCGGCGCCGAGGCGGGCGGTTGACTCGGCGCCGCAGGCGACGCCGAAGCGCAGGCACTCCTCGGGCGGGCGCCCGGCGTAGCGGGCGGCGACGTAGCCCGCCAGGAAGGCGTCGCCGGAGCCGCGCTTGGCGATCGGCTCGCGCGGCTCGATGCGGGCGCGCAGCAGCGTGGGGTGGCCGTCGACGAGCACCTGGGCGAAGCAGCCGTCGGGGAGCGTCATGATCGCCTCCCGCGCCCCGAGCGCCGCGATCTCGCCGACCGCCAGCGAGCGCTCTTCCTCGCCTCCGAACTCGTGACCGACGAGCTCCTCGGCCTCCAGGACGTTGGGCGAGACGACGTCGGGCTCGGCCCGCATCGCGTGGCGCAGGGGGTCCCCGTCGGTGTCGATCACGGTCGTGACCTCGGCGCGCTGGAGCTCGCGGATCAGGGTCGCGTACACGTCGGGCTCCACCCGGCGCGGGATCGACCCCGCGAACACCACGATCGCGGCGCCGCGCGCGAGATACAGGAGCTTGTCGCGGAACAGCTCGACCTCGCGCTCGCTGACCGCGGGGCCGCGCTCGTTGACCTCGGTCTGATCGCCCGTCGTGGGGTCCAGCACAGAGGTGTTGGTGCGCGACTCCTCGCGGATCCGCACGAAGTCGTTGAGGATCGACTCCTCGGTGAGCTGCTCGACGATGTGCGTCCCCGTGGCCCCACCGGCCATCCCGGTCGCGATCACCGGCTGGCCGAGCGCCTTCAGGGTGCGGGCGATGTTGACGCCCTTGCCGCCCGCCATCGTGCGCTGCTCGACCGTTCGGTGGCGCCTGCCCAAGCGGAAGTTGGGGACCGACAGCGACTTGTCGATCGCCGCGTTGAGCGTGACCGTGATGATCATCGCGAGTTCACACTACCCCAGTTTCGACGTCGCCGCGCGCAGCCGCCGAACCTCGGCGCGCGAGCGCCGCGGCGCGCCGCTAACTCAGCCCCCAGGCCGCCGCGCGCAGCCGCTCGGCCGCGGCGCGCGCCGCGGCGGCGGGGTCGCCGCCGGCGACCAGATGCGCACCGACGATCGCGCGCGCGGCGGCGATCAGGCCGCCGGCGCGGCCCGGAGCGAAGGCGGGAGCGAGATCCTCGACGCGACCGCCCTGCGCGCCGACCCCGGGAAGCAGGAGGATCGCGTGGGGCATCAGCTCGCGCGCCCGCGCCAGGTGCCGGGGGGCGGTCGCGCCGACGACTGCGCCGACGTCGCTGAGGCCCGCTGCTCCGATCCCCGGGGCCCCCAGCTCGGCGACCAGCGCCGCCAGCCGTTCCCATACCTTCGCGCCGCCGGCCGGCTCGGGGTTTCCTCCGCCGGCCAGCTCGCGGTCGCCCGTGCCGCCCAGTTCGGAGGTCGCCCCGCCCCCTAGCTCGAGGTCCTGCACGTCGGCGGCCCCCGGGTTGGAGGTCCGCACCAGCGCCAGCACCCCCGCACCGCGCGCCCGTGCCGCGGACACGAACGGCGTGATCGCGTCGCGGCCCATCAGCGGGTTGACCGTCACCAGATCGGCCCCCAGGCCGGGCACGGCGCCGAACGGGGTGTCGAGGCCCCCCAGCAGCGCGTCTGAGTAGGCGCGGGCGGTGACGTCGATGTCCCCGCGCTTGCCGTCGGCGATCACCAGCAGGCCGCGCTCGCGGGCGTGCTCGACGACCGCCCCCAGCGCGTCCCGGCCCGGGGCTCCAAGGCGCTCGAAGCAGGCCAGCTGGGGCTTGACCGCGACGCACGCCGATGCCGCCGCGTCGATCAGGGCGCGACAGTGTGCGAGGACCGCCGCCGCCGCCCGCTGCGCCGGCGAGGAGTCGGCCGGCAGACCCTCGGCGGCGGCGTCGGCGCCCGGCCACAACGCCCCCGGATCGGGGTCGAGGCCGAGCACGATCTGCGACTCGCGCTCGGCTACCCGCGCAGCGAGGACGTCGCCGAACAGAGGCTCTCAGCGACCCTTGACCGCGCTCTTGAGCAGGCTCCCCGCCGTAAAGCGCGGCACCTTCGAGGCCGCGATCTGGATGCGCTCGCCGGTGCGCGGGTTCACCCCCTGCCGCGCCCCGCGGGCGGCGACGTGGAACTTGCCGAACCCCGGCAGCGTGACCTCGCTGCCCCTGTGCAGAGCGTCCTCGACCGTGGCCAGCACCGCGTCGACGGCTCGCGCGGCGCTCTGCTTGGTCAGGTCGGCCCGGTCAGCGACCTGATCGACCAGCTCGGACTTCGTCACATCGTCCTCCTACTTTTCGTGAAAACGGTTAGATGACGCTAACAGTCGCGGCGGATGGTCTGCAGTGGCACAGGGGGCACCGACGCGCATCCCGGGATCGCGCGCGTCAATATCTCCCGGGATGCCCCTCTCGCGCGTTGCCTGGATCGCAACTGTGCTGGTGGCGCTGCTGATGGCGGCGCTGCTGCTGCTCGCCGGCTACACCGGCTACGCCGGTCTGTCGCTCGCGGTCGGAGCCTCGGCCGCGATCAACCTCTTCTGAGCGGACCGTCGGGGTCTGTCAGCCACTGCGCCAGCGCCCGCGCCGCGCGGCCCCGGTGGCTGATGGCGTCCTTCTGCGCGTCGCTGAGCTGCGCCATCGTCAGGGCGGGCGAGCCGCCGTCCGTAGGCGGGGCGTCACCCCCAGCCGGGCCGTCCTCCGTGGGCGGGCCGCCCTCCCCAGGCCGGGCGTCATCCACGGGCGGGCTGTCATCCGGAAGGAACGCCGGGTCGTAGCCGAAGCCGCGCTCCCCGCGCGGCTGCGCCGCCAGGCGGCCGGTGCAGCGGCCTTCGAAGACTCGCTCGACGCCCTTCCCCGAGTCTCCGCCCTCCCCCGGGTCGACGTAGGCCAGCGCGCACACGTACGCCAGCGCGCTGCCGGCCGGTGCCTCGCGCAGGAGCTTCTGGAGGTTCTCCCGGTCGGTGGCCCGCTCCCCGGCATAGCGCGCCGAGCGCACCCCTGGAGCGCCGCCGAGCGCCGCGGCCTCGATGCCGGAGTCATCTGCGATCGCCATCGCGCCCGTCGCCCGTGCCGCGGCGCGGGCCTTGCCGAGCGCGTTCTCCGCAAACGTCTCGCCATCCTCCGGCGGAAGGCGTACGTCGTGGGGCAGTGTCGCGACCTCGTGCTCTGGCAGCAGGCGCGCGAGCTCGCGGCGCTTGTGCTCGTTATGGGTCGCCAGCACCAGCCTCATGCGCCGTCGATCGCCCCTGTCGCGCCGTCGATCGCCCCCGTCGGCCTCCGTGCCCCGCGGCTGGCCCGTCTCATGCGCCGTCGATCGCCCGCACCTGCGCCGCGCGCAGCTGCTCGATCCCGCTGCCCGCGAGCGCCAGCAGCTCGTCGAGGTGCGCGCGCGACAGCGGCGTGCGCTCGGCGGTCGCCTGCACCTCGACCAGACCACCGTCGCCGGTCATCACGACGTTGGCGTCGACCTCCGCGGTGGAGTCCTCGCTGTAGTCGAGGTCCAGCAGCACGAGCCCCGCGACGATCCCGCACGAGACCGCCGCGACGGAGCCGGTCAGGGGAGAGCGCTCCAGCGCGCCCTGCTCGCGCAGGCGCGCGCACGCCAGCGACAGCGCGACGTAGGCCCCGGTGATCGACGCGCAGCGCGTGCCGCCATCGGCTTGCAGGACGTCGCAGTCGAGGTAGATCGTGCGTTCGCCGAGCGCCTGGAAGTCGACGACCCCGCGCAGCGAGCGGCCGATCAGGCGCTGGATCTCGACCGAGCGCCCGTCGAGGCGCCCGCGGGTGGCGTCGCGCTGCTTGCGCTCGCCGGTCGAGGCCGGCAGCATCCCGTACTCGGCCGTCACCCAGCCGCGGCCCCGTCCGGCCATCCAGCGCGGCACGCTCTCCTGCGCGGAGGCCGTGCAGATCACGCGCGTCTCCCCCACCGAGATCAGCGCCGAGCCGGTCGCGGTGCGCATGAAGCCGGGCTCGATCGTCGTCGGCCGCAGGTCCCCCGGCCCGCGCCCGTAGCTGCGCCCGCCGGCCTCGCTGCGCCCGCCGGCCTCGGCGCTCACGCAACCGCCTCCGCCGCGGCCAGCCCGACGTGCTCGACCTCGCCGAGCGGCATCTGCAAAAAGCGGGTGCCGACCGCGTGGAACGCGTCGACGTCGCCGGTGCACAGAAAGCGGTAGCGGCCCTCGCCGGCGCGCGGGTTGCGCAGGCCGCGGGTGCTGAGCGCGTGCTCGACCTGACGCGCCAGCGCCGCCCCGGAGCTGACGAGCGTCACGGTCGGGCCGAGCATCCGCTGGAGCATCAGGCGGATCAGCGGGTAGTGGGTGCAGCCGAGGATCACCGTGTCGACGTCGGCCTGCTTCAGCGGCGCGCAGACCTCGCGCACCATCGCGACCGCGCGCTCGTCGAACTGCTCGCCCGCCTGGATGATCGCCGCGAGGCCGGGGCACGCGACGGCGTGCAGGGTGACGTGCGGATCGAGCGCCTCGACCGCCTGCTCGTAGGCGCGGCTCGCGACCGTCGTGGGCGTCGCGAGCAGCCCGATCCGTCCGGTGCGCGTCGCCGCGACCGCGCGCAGCGCCTCGGGGCGCACGACCCCGAGCACATCGACCCCGAGCGTCGTCTCCATCATCCGCCGGGTCAGCGCCGGCAGCGCGGCGGAGGTCGCGGCGTTGCAGGCGACCACCAGCAGCTTCGCGCGCCGGCGCAGCAGCTCCTCGGCCATCTCCACCGAGAAGCCCGCCAGCTCCTCGGGCGCGCGTTCCCCGTAGGGGAAGCGCGCGGTGTCGCCGAGATAGACGAAATCCTCCTGGGGCAGCGCCACCAGCAGCTCGTGTAGAACGGTCAGCCCGCCGACGCCGGAGTCGAAGACTCCGATCGGACGCTCGCAGGGGTCGCTGCTCAGACGCTCGCGGGGGTCGCCGTTCGGACGCTCACGCGGGTCGGCGCGCGGGTCGGCGCTCGGTGGGGGTGTGTGCAGGTGCATGTATTTTTCCGAGCGGTGTATAGCGATAGCTATACACCGCTCGAATTTTACACACAGTACCCGCCTCCCTCGACCGCGGCATCGCAGCAGAGCGCTACCGTCGGCGGATCGTGCGGGCGCTGGTGGTCTCGAACATGCTCCCCGACGCCCGCCATCCCGAGCGGGGGCGTTTCGTGCGCGACCAGGTCGCCGCGCTGCGCCGCCTACCCGGGCTGGAGGTCGAGCTCTATGAGTTCCCGCCCGGGGGGCGCGCGCTGGCGCGCGCCGCGCGCGATCTGCGCCACCGCCATCGAGCGGTCCGCCCGCCCTCGGCCCGCCTGCGCCCGGGCTCCCGGTCCTCGCGCCTGGACGTCGTTCACGCCCACTTCGGCCTGTCGGCCTGGCCGGCCCTCGCCGTCCCCGCCCGCGTCCGCGGGCTGACGCTGCACGGGACCGACGTCCGCCACCCCCGCACCCGCCAGGCCACCCGCGCGGCGCTGGCGCTGATGGACCTGATCGCGGTCCCCAGCGCCGAGCTCGCCCGCGAGCTGCCCGGCCGCGCCGCGCGGCGCCGCGCCCAGGTGCTGCCCTGCGGCGTGGACCTCGAGCGCTTCCATCCGATCCCCCGCGCCGAGGCCCGCGCCGAGCTGGGACTCGACCGGCACCGGCCCCACCTGCTGTTCGCAGCCGACCCCGCCCGCCCGGACAAGCGCTACGACCGCGCCCTCGCCCTCGTCGGCGCGCTCGCGCCGGCGCACGACGTGCGGCTGCTGACCCTCGGCGGCGTCCCCCCCGAGCGCGTCCCGCTGCTGGTCAATGCCGCCAACGCCGTGCTCGTGCCCTCCGAGCGGGAGGGCTTCGGGCTCGCGGTGCTGGAGGCCCTGGCGTGCGACGTGCCCGTGCTGGCCACCCCCGTCGGCGTGCACCCCGAGGCGCTCGCGGACCTCGACGGCGCGCTCTGCGCGCCCTTCGACCCGCACCGCTGGCGCGTCGCCGTCGAGCCCCATCTGCGCGCGGACGACCCCCGGATCGCCGGTCGCCCGCGCGCCGAGCCGTACTCCTCCGAGCGCATGGCCGAGCGCGTCGCCGCCGCATGGCGCGCACAGCTGGAGCAGGCGGGCTAGCATGGACGGGTCGATGGCCGCTCAAACCACGAGTCCCACGGCGCCGGACCCCCAGACGCCCCCCGGTGGGGCACCCGCCGCGGGTACCGCGCAGGCCGGCGCCGCGCAGGCGCCCACCAGCCCCCAAGCCACCGGCAGTTCACAGCCTCCCGCCGGCCCACAGGTCCCTGCCGGCCCACAGGCCGCCGCAGGCGCGCAGGCCCCCCCAGGCACCCAGACCCCCACCGGCGCGGAGGCCGCCGACCCACAGACCGCCGCCGGGGCGCAGGTCCCCGCGGAGCCCGGCTTTCGCGAGCGGGGACACCTGCGGCGCCGGTTGCGCTTCCTGCGCCGCGCCCGCGAGCTCGCCTACCGCGACCTCGGCGGCCTGGTGTTCGAGATGCACCGCCTCGGGCAGCGCCACGACGAGCTGGTCACCGCGAAGCTGCAGACGCTCGGCCACATCGACAGCGAGCTGCGCGCGCTACAGGACGCCCTCGGCGAGCGCGGCGCCGTCACGGTGCTGCGCGAGGCCGGCATCGCCGCCTGTCCGCGCTGCGCCGCGATCCACGGCAGCGACGACCGCTACTGCCCGGTCTGCGGGCTGCCGATGGGCCGCAAGGCCGACCGGCCGATGGCCGCGACCCCCCCGGGCCCCGCCGCCGGCGTGTCTTCGGGAAGTGCCTCCGCGCCGACCCCCGCACAGCCGCCGGCGTTGACCCCGGCGTTCCCGGCGGCCCTCACATCGCCGCCGATCCCAGCGCCGGCGCTGCCGGCGATCCCGGCCCCCAGACCGCCCGCCGCGGCCCCCGCACCGCTGGCCCCGGCCCTCGCATCGCCGGCCGCGACACCCGCACCGCCGGCCCCGGCCTCCAAACCGCCGGGCGCGACACTCGCGCCGTCGACGCCAGGCCTCGCGGCTCCGGCCCCGGCCTCGACACGGCCGGGCGCGACACCCGCGCCCGCGGACGCCGTCGACAGACCGCGCGCACCCGGCCCGCCACGGGCTCCCAAGCCACCATCGCCGCCGCAGCCATCGCCGACGGTCCAGCGTCCGGTCGCGGCGCAACCCCCGACGACGCCAGCCGGTCCCGACGAGGACCGGCCCACCGAGATCATCCGACCGTCCGACAAAGCCGGCGCATGAGCGCCGTCGCGACGCCGCCGGCATCCCCACCGGCCGGCCCGCCGGCGGCGGGCGAGATCTGCCCGCTGTGCGGCGCCCCGCTGGACTCCGCGCAGGAGTGGTGCCTGAGCTGCGGCGGCGCCGCCCGCACCCGCCTGGCCGCGACGCCGAGATGGCGCGCGCCGCTGGTCCTGCTGGGCCTCACGATCGTGCTCGCCCTCGGGACGCTTACCGCGGCGCTGGTCTCGCTCGCCGGGGGATCGGGGTCGGCGGCTGCGACCACCTCGATCACCCACGTAGTCGTCGCGGCCCCCGCGGCGACCGTCCCTTCGACGCCGGCGACCCCCGCGGCGACGGCCCCGGCAGCCGGGACGGCCACACCCGGTGCCACCACACCGGGGGCCACCGCTCCCGGCGCCACCCCAGGCGCGACCGCCACCGCGCCCGGCACCGCCAACCACCCGACGACCTCCGGCACTGCCGCCACCACGACGCCCGCCCCCGGCAGCACCACCACGGGCACCGGCGCCACTCACAGCACGACCACCGCGGGGGCTCCCGCGGCGCTCCCCGGCGTCGGGCGTAGCCAGAGGGCCAAGGAAATCCTGGAACGGCTGCTGCACTCCCACCGTTCGACAGGCTCGCCGGCGGGATAGCGGACCGTGGTGTGAAGCCAGCCCAGGGGGGGGTGGACCTCGAGGTCGATGTCGCCGTCGTCGGCGCCGGGGCGGCGGGGCTGTACGCGGCGCTGTGCGCGGCGCGGGCGGGAGGACGGGTGGCGCTGGTGTCGGCGGCGGCGCTGGCCCAGACCGCGAGCTACTGGGCCCAGGGCGGCCTCGCGGCGGCGCTGGCGGCGGACGACAGCCCCGAGCTGCACCTCGCCGACACCGAACGCGCCGGCCGCGGCGCCGTGCGGCACTCGGCGGCCGAGATCCTCGTGCGGGAGGCCCCCGAGCGGGTGCGCGACCTGCAGGAGCTCGGGGTGCGCTTCGACGCCGACCGCTTCGGGCGCCTGGCGCTGGGGCTGGAGGGCGGGCACTCGGTGCGGCGGGTCGTCCACGCGGGGGGCAGCGCGACGGGGCGGCGGCTGCTGCGCCAGCTATCGGCGCTGGCGGTCGGAGAGGAACGGATCGCGGTGCTGGAGAACGCCCGCGCGCGGGCGCTGTGGCTGCGCGACGGGCGCTGCCGCGGCGTGGCATGCGAGGACGGGCGCGCGATCGGGGCGCGCGCGGTGGTGCTCTCCAGCGGGGGCGCGGCGGCGCTGTGGGCGCGCACGACCAACCCGCCGGGGTCGCAGGGGATCGGGCTGCTGCTCGCGCACGCCGCGGGGGCGCGGCTGGCGGACCTGGAGCTGATGCAGTTCCACCCGACCGCCGTGATCGGGGTGCGCGGGCGCGAGGGCTTTCTGATCACCGAGGCGATCCGCGGGGAGGGCGCGACGCTGCACGACGCCGACGGGGAGCGCTTCGTCGACGAGCTCGCGCCGCGCGACGAGGTCGCGCGGGCGATCCAGGCGCGCCTGGATCGGACGGGGGAGCGCGCGGTGGGCCTGGACATGCGCGCGATCGACCCGGCGCTGTTCCCGAACGTCGTCGCGGCCATGCGCGAGGCCGGCCTGGACCCGACGCGCGAGCTGATCCCGGTGGCCCCGGCGGCGCACTACACGATGGGCGGGATCGCGGTCGACCTGGACTCCCGCTGCACGGTGGCGGGGCTGTACGCGGTGGGGGAGTGCTCGTGCACGGGCCTGCACGGCGCGAACCGCCTGGCGTCGAACTCGCTGAGCGAGTGCTTCGTGTTCGCGGCCCGCGCGGCCCGCGCCGCGCTGGACGAGCCGGCCCCGGCTGGCGGGCACTCGGGCGGGCACTCCATACAGGCGCACGACCTCGCGGAGCTCGCGGCGCAGGCGCAGCCCCCCCTGGCCACCGCACAGACGCGCGCGGCGCTGTGGCGCGACGCGGGCATCGAGCGCTCCGCCGAGGGCCTGCGGCGGCTCGCCGCCGACCCCCACCCGCTGGCCCGCCTGATCGCGCACAGCGCGCTTGAGCGCCGCGAGAGCCGCGGGGCGCACCGCCGCGTCGAGCATCCCGAGACCGACCCCGCGCTGGATCGCCGCCACGCCGTGGTGTCCGCCGACGACCGGCTCGCCTGGGAGACCTGGGAGTGACCCGTCAAACCCGGGTGCCCTCGCGGCCGGCCTGACCCCAGTCTCGCTTTCTCGGCTGCGGGTCCCGACAGGCGACTTTTTGAAATCTCGGTCCTTTTGGCGCGATCGGGTGTTCTCAAACGTGAAAGGTCTCTTACACAGTCGGAGTCCAGGGAGTAGGCGAGATGCGTCCGAAACGTCGGTTGAGTTGAAGGAGGGCGAGGCATCGCCATGTACCAGTTCAGTCGAGCCATCTACCGGGAGCTGGCGCCCTATATCGCCACTCCCCTGCCCGGCAGCATCGCCGCGGCAACGAAGCCAACAACCACCAGCGCGTCCTGAGCGCGTGCGAGGCGACGATCACGCGGATGGCGACGGACCGCCACTACTTCGCGCGACCGGACCGCAGCCTGTTCTACGACATCCGGATGTACTTCCCGATCGGCGCCCAGGGGCGCGTGTACGGGACGTCTGCCGCTATCTCGCGCTCGCGCAGCAGTATCTCGCGGAGAATCCGATGGCGGCCTACGCCTCGGTGAGCGACACCCCGCCGCAGTGCCGCGCGACGACCCGCAAGGGCGCGGCGTGCCAGCGGACGCCGCTGCCGCACAACGGCTACTGCCCGTCGCACCAGCACCTCGCCGATACCGAGGACCGCGAACCGCTGGCGGCCTGAGGGTCGGAGGTCGTTTTTGGGGATCGTCCGCGCAAGCCGCGGGCGATCCGGGCGCGTTGGCGCGGGACGTCGTGTCCCGCGTCGCAGGCGCGGGTACCCTCCGGGGATGCTGTTGGGAGTGGACGTCGGGGGGACCTTCACCGATGCGGTGCTCGTCGCCGAGGGCCCGGCGGCGGAGAACACCGCCGAGAGCACCACCGCCGAGAGCACCACCGCCGAGGACCCAGCCGCAGGCGGCCCGAACGTAGACGGCGGCCCTCCCACGATCGGCGGCCCGTCCGCAGCCGGCGGCCCGCCCATGACCGGCGCGCCGGCGGTGTACACCGCGAAGGTCCCCACCACCCCGGACGACCAGTCGCGCGGGGTGCTGGCGGCGGTGCGCGCGGTGCTCGCCCAGGCCGACCTCCAGGCGGCGGGGGACCGGCGAGCCGCAGGACAGGACCCCGGCCCACCCGCCCCCGAGCGGGTGCGGCGCTTCGCGCACGGGATGACGGTCGCGACCAACGCGCTGCTGGAGGGTCGCGGTGCGCGGACGGCGCTGGTCGCGACCGAGGGCTTCACCGACGTCGTCGAGCTCGGCCGCCAGGCGCGCCCGCGGCTGTACGAGCTGTGCGTCGCCGGCCCCGCCCCGCTGACGCCGCCCGAGCTGCGCTTTGGGGCGCCGGAGCGGATGACCCCGGAGGGGCCGCTGCGAGCGCTGGACCCCGAGGCGGCGCGGGCGCTGGTGGACGAGCTGGCGGACGCGGCGCCGGAGGCGGTGGCGGTGGCGCTGCTGCACTCCTACGCGCACCCCGCGCACGAGCGTCTGCTGGGAGAACTGATCGCGGCGCGCCTGCCGGCGGCGCACGTGTCGCTGTCGCACGAGCTCGTCGGGCACGTTCCGCGAGTACGAGCGCGCGGCGACGACCGAGGTCGACGCGGCGCTCTCGCCGCTGGTGGCCGCCTACCTGCGCCGCCTGTGCGCCGACGCCCGCGCGCTGGGGTTGGTCGAGCCGGCGGTGATGCAGTCCTCGGGCGGCCTCGATCGACGCCGCGGGGGCCGCGCGGCACGCGGCGCTGACGGTCCTCTCGGGCCCCGCCGGGGGCGTGCGCGGCGCGCAGCTGCTGGCCGCGGCGGCGGGGGAGCGCGACGTGCTGTGCTTCGACATGGGCGGGACCTCGTGCGACGTCTGCCTGATCGCCGGCGGCGAGGTCGCCGAGACCGCCGACGGCGTCGTCGCGGGGCGGCCGCTGGCGCTGGCGACGCTCGACATCCACACGGTCGGCGCCGGCGGCGGCTCGATCGCGTGGCGCGACCCCGGCGGGGCGCTGCGCGTGGGGCCGCGCTCCGCTGGCGCCGACCCCGGGCCGGCGTGCTACGGCCGCGGCGGCAAGCGCCCGACCGTCACCGACGCGAACCTGCTGCTCGGGCGCCTGCTCGCCGACGCCCCCCTCGCGGGCGGCCTGGAGCTCGACCGGGAGGCCGCGCGGCGCGCGGTCGGCCGCCTCGCGGCCGAGCTGGGCCTCGACGTGCTGCGCTGCGCCGAGGGGATCGTGCGGGTCGCCGAGGCCGAGATGCTGCGGGCGCTGCGCATGATGACCGTCCAGCGCGGCATCGACCCGCGCGGCTTCGCGCTGATGGCGTTCGGCGGCGCCGGCCCCCTGCACGCGGCGGCGCTGGCGCGCGAGCTGGGCATCGACCGGATCCTCTGCCCGCGCGCCTCGGGGGTGCTGTGCGCGCTCGGCCTCGCGGCCGCCGCCCCCCGGCGCGACGCCGCGCGCACGGTGATGCTCGCCGGGGACGACCTGAGCCCGCAGCGGCTGGCCGCCGAGCGCGACGCCCTGGTGCGCGGCGCCTGCGCAGCGTTGGGCGCAGAGGAGACCGGCGGGCACGCCGTCCTCCCGACGCCGCACGGGGACGACCTGGCGCCACACCGGGATCGCGGGCGGGTCGCGCTCGTCGATGAGCGCCCCGCCCGTGTGCGGGTCCGCTACGAGCTGCGCTACCGCGGCCAGTCCTTCGAGCTGACCGTCGAGGAGGACGACTGCGCGACCTGCGATCCGGCGATCCCTCCCGCACCCCGCGACCGCGCAGACCCGGCGCTTACCCCACGACCCGTCAACCGCTGGCCGCACCGTGCGACCCACAGGCGCTGCGCGAGGCCTTCGCGCGCGCCCACGAGCGGCGCTACGGCTACCGCGACGACGGCGCCGAGGTCGAGCTGGTCACGATCCGCGCCTCGCGCCTGGGGCGCCGCGCCGACGCCGGCGCTGCCGGCCCCGCCGGGAGCCCCCGGTCCGCGAGACCCGCCGCATCGTGCTGCCCACGCGCCTCCGGGCACGGTGCCCGCCGCGAGCTGGAGGCCGAGTGCCTGCGCGGCGAGCTGCCGCCCGGCACGCGGGTCCGGGGCCCCGCGATCTGCGCGCTGCCCGAGTCCACGCTGCTCGTGCCCCCCGGGTGGGAGGGCGAGGTCGACGCGCACGGCACCGTGCGCATATGCGATACACCGGTCGCAAAATGAATGCACCTCCCCACCTGCAGCTCGCCCGGGTCAGGAGGCCCTCCTTCGCCCCCACGCTCCGACGCGGGGCAGGAGGCCCCGCGCCCACAGCCCGCGGGCCCCACACCACCCACGCGGACGATCCCCACGAAACACCAAGATGCTCGCATGAGCCCACCTGACCCGATCGAGCTGCAGGTGATCGCCGGGGCGCTGCGCGCCGCCTGCGAGGAGATGGGCGCCGCGCTGATCCGCTCCGCGCACTCGGCCAACATCAAGGAGCGCCGCGACGCCTCCACGGCGCTGTTCGACGCCGACGGGCAGATGACGATGCAGGCCGAGCACATCCCCGTGCACCTCGGCGCGATGCCCGCCGCCGTCGCGGCGGTCCTCGCACGAGGACCACGCCCCGGGCCGCTCGTGGATGCTCAACGACCCCTTCGCCGGCGGCACCCACCTGCCGGACATCACCGTCATCACCCCTGTGTTCGCCGACGCCATCCGCCCCGACACCGTCTCTCGCCCCGACCCCGGGACGATTCCTCACGCCGGCACGGCACACGAGCGCGCGGCCGACCCGCACGAACCCGGCCCGCTGATCGGCTTCGCCGCCAGCCGCGCCCACCACGCCGACGTCGGCGGGCGCGTGCCCGGGTCGATGCCGGCCGACAGCCGCACGCTCGCCGAGGAGGGCGTTGTGATCGCGCCGCGCCCCGCCACCGAGGAGGCGATCGCGGAGATCGTCGGCGCGGATGCGCCAGCCGGCCGAGCGCCGCGCCGACCTGCGCGCCCAGCTCGCCGCCAACCGGATCGGCGCGCCGCGCCTCGTCGAGCTCGCCCGGCGCGTCGGGCCGGGGCGGCTGCGCGAGGCCACCGACGCCGTGCTCGACTACGCCGAGCGGCGCACCCGCGCCTGCCTCGCCGAGCTGCCCGACGGCGAGCGCCGCCGCGAGGACGTGCTGGAGGCCGTCGACCGCGACCTCGTCCTGCGGCTGCGCGCCATCGTCGAAGGAGAGCGGCTGATCCTCGACTTCGCCGGCTCCGCCCCCCAGCACCCAGGCAACCTCAACTGCCCGCTGGCCGTCACCCATTCGGCCTGCTACTTCGCGGTCCGGGTCCTCACCGACCCCGACATCCCGCCCTGCGCCGGCGCCTACCGGCCGGTCGAGATCCGGGTCCCCGCGGGGTCGCTGCTCAACGCCCGCGGGGCCGGCAGGTCCAAATCCGCCGGTGACACTCACCCCAGTGACGGTCCCGGCGGCGACCCCCGTGCCGGCGAGGCTCCCGCCGTGGCAGCCGGCAACGTCGAGACCTCCTCGCGCGTCGCCGACCTCGTGCTCGGCGCCTTCGGGCGCGCGCTCGGGCAGGGCACCATGAACAACCTCACGCTCGGCGACGACCGCTTCAGCTACTACGAGACCCTCGGCGGCGGCCAGGGCGCGTGCGCCGACGCCGACGGTCCCAGCGCAGTCCACGTCGCGATGAGCAACACCCTCAACACCCCCGTCGAGGCGCTGGAGCGCGAGTTTCCCGTGCGCGTCACCCGCTACGCGCTGCGCCGCGGCTCCGGCGGCGCCGGCGCCCACCGTGGCGGCGACGGGGTCGTGCGCGAGCTGGAGGCGCTGGGCGAGCTGACCTTCTCGCTGATCGCCGACCGCCGCCGTCACGCCCCGCCGGGCGCGCAGGGCGGAGCGCCGGGCGCGCGCGGGCGCAATCTGCTGATCGACCCCCCGTCAGCCGACGATCGCCCGGCCACCGACGGATCGGACCCCGCCGATCGCGGCTCCGCGGTCGCCCACGAGCTGCCCGGCAAGATCACCGGGACGCTGACGCCGGGCGCGCGTCTGCGAATCGAGACTCCCGGAGGCGGAGGATTCGGGCGCGAGCCGCCCGGGTGCCGCCCCGGATACGCGCCTAAGATCCCTCCATGCCCGCAAAGACCGAACGGATCGGCTTCCTGGGCCTCGGGATCATGGGCTCGCGGATGGCCGCCAACGTGCGCCGCGCCGGCTTTCAGCTGACCGTCTGGACGCACACCCCCGGCAAGGCCCAGCGGTGGGCCTCCGAGCACGACGCCGTCGCCGTCGCGACGCCCGCCGAGGTCGCGCGGGCGAGCGACGTCGTCGTGAGCATGGTCGTCGACGGCGCCCAGGTCGCCTCCGTGCTGCTCGGCGACGACGGCGTCGCGCACGCCGCCGCGCCGGGCCTGCTGTGCGTCGACATGTCCACCATCGCCCCCACCGACACCCGCCGCATCGGGGCGGCGCTGGCCGAGCGCGGGGTGGCGATGCTCGACGCCCCCGTCACCGGGTCCTCCCCGCGGGCAGAGGACGGCACGCTGACGATCATCGTCGGCGGCCCGCCCGCGGACTTCGCCCGCGCGCGGCCCCTGCTGGCGACGATGGGCGAGCTGATCGTCCACGTCGGGGAGCTCGGACAGGGGGAGATGCTGAAGCTCATCAACAACGCCCTCGGCGCCGCCAACGCCGCCGCGCTCGCCGAGGCCCTGCTGCTGGCGCGGGCAACCGGCGTCGACCTCGACGCGTTCGAGCAGGCCGTCGCCGCCGGCTCCGGCGCCTCCGCCCAGCTCGCCCTGAAGGCCGGGCCGATGCGCCGACACGACTACACCACGCTGTTCAAGACCGACGCACATGCTCAAGGACGTGCGCCTCTGCCTGGAGGAGGCCCAGACCGCGGGGGTGCCGTTCGCCGCCGCCGGGCACGCCCGCGGCCTGCTCGTCGCGGCGATGGGCCGGGGCCACGCCGAGCACGACTACGCGGCCATGATCGAGGCCGTCGAGGGTCTCGCGGGGAGGCGTCTGTAGGAGTCGCCAACTCCTCCGGGCAAGCTGTCCGGATGCGCTAGAATCGCAAAAAAGGCGGTCATTTGCAGGCGATTTGTGATTTCCGCCAGGATTTCGTATCTTTAATGGACGCTCCGCCGGCACCACCGCGCGGGGCCAAGTTCAGATGGATTCATTCGGCTAAAGACTTTCCCTGACTCTGCTATGCCAATTGCTCTGAAGGAATGGGCGGTCACCGTCCGCGCCCTCGCTGAAGGCGAGCAGCTCGTCACGCTGCGCAAGGGCGGCATCCGCGAGGTCGACAGGCACTTCCAGCTCGAGCACGAGCGCTTCTTCCTGTACCCCACCTTCGACCACCAACGCAACGACCTCGTGCGCGAGTCCCACCAGCCCGAGCTGCGTCGCGCGCTGGAGGAGGGGGTCTGGAGCGACGGCGAGCCCTCGCTGCAGGCGCTCGCCGCCGACGGCAACCTCCAGCAACCCGACAGGGTCCGCATTCGCGCCTGGGCCGAGGTCGCGGGCCACTTCACGATCACCGACCCGCGCTGCGTCGACGCGCTGTCCCCCTTCTACGTCTGGACCACCGACTACGCCGAGAAGCGCCTCGCGTGGAAGCGCCGCCACCCGCTGCACGTGCTGCTGCTGCGCACCTACCGCATCCCCCGGCCCGTGACCGTCAAGGTCAAGGAGGAGTACCTCGGCTGCCACTCCTGGCTGGAGCTCCAGCGCGAACTGCCGTTCGAGGGCACCCCGGTACTCTCCGACGACGAGTTCGAGCGCGCGTCGGAGGAAATCGCCGTGATCGCGCGCGAGGTCGGCGGCCAGCAACCGATGTTGGCTGTGCCCGCGTAAGCGGTCACGGGTGCAGCAGCACCACGATCGCCACGACCGCGATCCCGACCAGCAGGCCCGCCATCACCCGCCACGCCGTAGGGCCCCACGGCGTCTGCTGTGCCGCGATCAGCTCGCTCTGCAACAGCACCTCGTGCGCCGCCGGGACCCCCGACGCGGGCACGAGGACGTCGCGTGGGCCCGCCGCCAGGAAGTCCGGCACGTCGAAGCCGCGCGAGCGGCGCTGCAGGCTGGGGATGCCCTCCTCCAGCAGCAGCCCCTGGATGAAGTCGGCCTCCACCTGGTTGCGCGCCCCCACGACGCGCACCAGCTCCCCCTCGGCGTACTGCGGCCTGATCCTCCTCGCCCGCCGCCACAGGTCGTCCAGCGGATGAGCCCCGCCCGCCCCTCCGCCGTCCCCCACGGCGTACACCAGCGGCAGCCCGCAGCGCGGGCAGAAGCGCTCGCTGGCCGGGCAGTCGAGCGCGCAGGACGGGCACACCAGGGGCTCGCCGGCCATCACCGCACCTCGAGCGGGACCTCCCGGATCTCGCCGTCCTCGATCAGATAGCAGCGCACCTCGGGCTCGCCGTCGACGAGCCCGACGATCACCCACTCCACGCCCGGCCAGTTCGCGGCGAAGTTGACGTCGGTCTGCGACGGGTAGGGCGCGGTGCGGGTGTGCGAGTGGTAGATCGCCCCAAGCTCCAGGTCGTCGCGCTCGATCGCCTCGATCAGACCGAGCACCTCGCGACCGTCGATCTCAAAGCGCAGCGGGCTCGCGGCGGTGTTGACGGCGCGGTGGACGCGCACCGCCTGTGCCCCCGTGCCCGGACCCGCGGGCTGGGTCGGCGAGGATTCGGTCGACGGGCCGGCCTGGACGGCGACGACCCCGCAGCACTCGTTGGGAGCCTCCTCGCGGGCGTGTGCGATCACGTCGTCCAGGAGCGCCTGCGCTAGGACCATCGTGCCTCGCGCCGCTGCGCGACCAGATCGTCGGCTGGGACCATTGCTGCAACCATCCCCATCCCGCGAGCAGGTCTCGGGCTACCACCACACCGTGGAGTCGAGGTTCTCGATCTCCTCCACCGGCTTGGTGTAGATGCCGCTGGAGAGGTACTTCCAGCCGTCGTCGGCCACCACGAACACCACGTTGCCCTCGTCGAGCTCGCCCGCGATCCGCACCGCCACGCGCGCGATCGCCCCGCTCGAGACCCCCGCGAAGACGCTCTCCTCGTCGAGCAGCTTGCGCGTCCACAGGATCGCGTCGCGGTTGGTCACGAAGATCTTGCGGTCCAGCAGCGAGATGTCGATGATCGGCGGGATGAAGCCGTCGTCGAGCGAGCGCAGGCCCTGCACCGGCTCGCCCTGCATCGGCTCGGCCGCCACGATCTTCACCGCGTCCCCGAACGTCTCCTTCAGGCGCCGGCCGTTGCCCATCAGCGTCCCGCCCGTGCCGAGGCCCGCCACGAACGCCGACACCTCGTCGAGCTCCTCCAGGATCTCCAGCGCCGTGCCGTTGTAGTGGGCGTTGGGGTTCGCCGGGTTGCCGTACTGGTAGGGCATGTAGTACGACGAGTCCGCCTGCGCCATGTCCAGCGCCTTCTCGACCGCCCCGTTGGAGCCCTTGGAGCCCTCGGAGTAGACGATCTGCGCGCCATACATCTCCAAGAGCTGAGTGCGCTCGGGAGTCACGTTCTCGGGCATCACGACCTTCAGCGGGTAGCCCTTGCGCGAGCAGATCATCCCCAGCGAGATCCCGGTGTTGCCCGACGTCGGCTCGAGGATCGTCTGGCCCGGCGCCAGCGCGCCCTTCTCCTCGGCGTCCTCGATCAGCGCGCGCGCCACCCTGTCCTTGACCGAGCCCGTCGGGTTGCGCGACTCGAGCTTCGCCCAGATCCGCACGCCCGGCTTGGGCGACAGCCGCGGCAGCTCGATCAGCGGGGTGTTGCCGATCGACTGCACGATGTCGCCGTAGCGACCCCCGCAGGGCTTGTTGCGCAGACCCTCAGCCGCCATTACTTCACGGAATATAGCGGCACTCGCGGGTTGGCTGGGCAACCAGTAGGATGGGGGCGATGGGGCGCGGCTACGACTACGACTGGCTCGTGATCGGCTCCGGCTTCGGCGGCAGCGTCTCGGCGCTGCGGCTCGCCGAGAAGGGCCATCGCGTCGGGGTCCTGGAGTGCGGACGGCGCTTCGCCGACCACGAGTTCGCGAAGAACACCGCCGACGTGCGCCGCTACACGTGGCGCCCGCGCCTCGGGATGAAGGGGATCTTCCGCCTGACGATCTTTCGCGACGTCGCCGTCGTCTCGGGCTGCGGCGTCGGCGGCGGCAGCCTCGGCTACGCCAACACCCTCTACGTGCCCCCCACGCAGTTCTTCGAGGACCGCCAGTGGGCGGAGATGGAGCAGTGGGAGAGCGCCCTGGAGCCCCACTACGCCGAGGCCCAGCGAATGCTCGGCGTCGTCCAGAACCCCCACGACGACCCCGCCGACCAGCTGCTGCGCGAGCTCGGCGAGCACCTCGGCGTCTCCGACACCTACAAAAAGACCCCCGTCGGAGTCTTCTTCGGCGAGCAGGGCCAGGCCGGCAAGACCGTGCCCGACCCGTTCTTCGGCGGCGAGGGGCCCGAACGGACCGCGTGCCGGCTGTGCGGGCGCTGCATGGTCGGCTGTCCGCACGGCGCCAAGAACACGCTGGTCAAGAACTACCTCTACCTCGCCGAGCGCCGCGGCGCGCAGGTGCTGCCCGAACGGACCGTCATCGACATCCGCCCGCTCGGTCCCGGCGACGGCAGCGAGGGCTATGAGGTCGAAAGCGTGCGCTCCGGCGCCTGGGTGCGCAAGGAGCGCCGCGTGCAGCGCGCACGGGGCGTCGTCGTCGCCGCGGGGCCCCTGGGCACCAACACGCTGCTGCAGCGCTGCCGCCTCGGCGGCTCGCTGCCGCGCATCTCCCCACGGCTCGGCGAGCTCGTGCGGACCAACAGCGAGGCGATCCTCACCGTCACCGTCCCCGAGGAGCAGGCCGCCGGCTTCACCAAGCGGGTGGCGATCACGTCGAGCATCTACCCCGACCCCAACACCCACATCGAGACCGTCAGCTACGGCGAGGACGGCGATTCGATGCGGATGTTCTACACGCTGCTCGTCGGCGACGGCACCCGCGTGACGCGCCCGCTGAAGCTGCTCGGCCAGATCGCGCTGCACCCGCGGCGCTTCGCCAAAGTGCTGTTCGCCAAGCGCTGGTCGCGGCGCACGATCATCGTGCTCGTGATGCAGACGCTCGACAACGCGATCGCGCTGCGCCCGCGCAAAGGCCCGTTCGGCACGCTGTGGCTGCGCACCGAACAGGACCCCGAGCGCCCCAACCCGACATTCATCCCGATCGCCAACCAGGCCGCCGAATGGATCGCCAAGCGCACCGGCGGGATCGCCCAGAGCTCGGTGATGGAGGCGCTGTTCAACGTCCCCACCACCGCCCACATCCTCGGCGGCGCCGTGATCGCGCCCGACCCCTCCCGCGGCGTCGTCGACGCCCAGCAGCGCGTCTTCGGCTACGAGAACCTGCTCGTCTGCGACGGCTCCGTGATCCCCGCCAACGTCGGGGTGAACCCCAGTCTCACAATCACCGCGCTCGCCGAGCACGCGATGAGCCACATGCCGGCCGCTGGGGAGGCGCTCACAAGCGACTCCGACCCCATGGCACCGGCGCTGAAGCGCTGAGGAGCGTCCCGCTGACCAGGCGCATGTCCATCGCGCCGCGCAGCCGGACGAGCACGTTGAGCACGCCGTAGCGGTCGGCGTGCAGGCGGGCGATCGTCCGCCACGCACCACCCCGCGCCCGGCTCTGCAGCAGGACCGGCTGCCGGGGCCTCATCAGCAGCGCCCACACCCGGACCTGTCGGCGATTCACGCGCAGGGGGTCGAACGGGAAGGTGAAGCCCTGCAGGAATGGCTTGGGGCGGGCGCCCGCGAGCTCTCCTTCAGGACCCGCGCTGTAGAGCCCGGCGGGCCGCGAGACCGTGATCGTGCCGCCGGTCGGCGTCGCCAGAGTCAGATCGGGATAGGGGTCGACCAGGAACTGCCAGTCGGCGAGCCCGACGCCCGCGACCCACAGGCGGTGCAGGGCGCGCGAGATCCACTGCGCCTGCAGGCGGCCCGGCACGCCGTGGGCGGCCGGGGGGTCGCTTTCCCAGTTGAGCTCTGTCACCCACAGCGGCTTGGGGCCCCGCGGCAGCGCGGTGTGGAGGCGCTCGGCTCGCGCGAGCAGGTCGGCGACCTTGGCGATGTCCGCGATCGCGACGTCGTCCGAGGAGGCGGCGGGGACGTCGGGATCTTCGAAGGAGAGCGGATGGAAGGCCAACACGTCGAAGTGCGGCGGGTCGGGGCAGCTCGCCGGGCCGCCGCCTTCCAGGCACAGCATCCCGCGCAGGAACTGCACCGGGGTCATCCGCCCGACCCCCGCGGGTTCCCCGTTGGGGGCCAGGCCGGCGGCGACGACGGTGTCGGTGGGCGCCACCGACTTGACGCCGGCGTAGAAGGCGTTGAGCAGTTCACGGTACAGCGGCGGCGAAAACGCCCGCCAGCGCCGGCCCACCGCGACCCACTGGGGCTCCAGGTAGCGCGCGAGGTTGGGCTCGTTCCACGCCTGCAACAGCCGTACCCGCGGGAGCGCGTGCCCCGGCGCGAGCGGGTCGGGGAACGAGCCGTCATAGCGGCGGGCGACGGCGACGGCGAATTCCCGCAGCGCCGCCGGGTTCGGCGCCCAGCTACCGGGATAGGCATAGGGCCAACGGCCCGGAGCTTCCGCGAAGGCCGGGGCGTGCCAGACCACGAGCAGCGGGGTCAGGCCGGCCGCGACGGTGTCGCGCACGGCGGCGTCGATCGGGCCGAAGCTGTAGTCGGGGCTCGCGGGGTCGCTCGCGTCGAACCCCGGGGGCGGGTCGGGGTTCGTGACATAGCGCCAGTCGACCGGGATCCGCACGACGCGAGCGCCGGTCGCGCGGATGCGCGCGAGCGCCAGTTCGCGGACCTGCGCGTCGCCGCTCATCAGCAGCGCGCTGTCGGAGACGCCGCGGGCCAGCCCGCCGTGGGGGGACGGGCCGTAGAGCAACGCTTGGTTTTGCGCCTGCACGAACCGTGGGCTCGTGGGCGGCGGCGGGACCCCCGGGGTCGGTTCGACGCCGTACGGCCGCGGTGGGCCTTCGGGGCCGCCGTGGGAGGGCAGTGGCAGGACCGGCGGCGGCGTGAGCCAGGTGGCGGCCGTCAGCAGGAGAGCCGGTAGGGCGCCGGAGATCCGCAGACGGGAGGCGATGGACGCGAATCTAGCGATGCAGCGAGACCGAGCGGTGCCCAAGGCTCAGGGTGGCGCCGGAGGCGCTGCGCAGCGTCGTGACGAGCACCGCCCTGACGTTGTGGGCGTGCCTCAGCCTGCGGCGGCCCTGCGAGGTCGGCCTGACCGTCACGTTGACCGTGCCGGCGGCCGTCGCCGACGCCGATCCCCGCGCCAGCAGAATCGCGGGCTTGCGTGCGTGACGACGGCGACCCTTGACCGATGACGCTGACGCCGGCACGCTCCCCCCGTCGAGGTAGAGATCCTGGATCACCGTTCCGGGCTGGTTGATCGTCACCTGGTCGGTCCAGCCGGACCGCAGCAGCCTGGCGATCGTGGTCCGCAGGTGCCCGAGGATCGAGCCCAGCAGCGCTGGCGGGGGCGGAGGGGGTGGCGGTGGCGGAGGGGGCAGGGGGCAAGCGCCCACCGGGCGCTCGTTCCTGCTGGAGTAGGTGAAGGTCGCCCCGCCGGCGAGCGGTGTCTGTAGCTGCTCGGTCGCCTGCACCGTCTGTCCGAGCTGAAGGGGTTCCAGGAAGCTCCCCCCGAAGGACGAGCCGGACAGCACCGTCACCTGGGCCTGTTCGCCGGGACGCCTCGCGGTGTAGTTGGGGTGGGGCACCAGCGTGAAACTGCTCCCCTTCACTTCCATGCCCGCGGAGCGCTGTCCGGAGAAGTTCCTCGAGCCGGCGCAGACCGTCGGTTCCATCGAGGGCAGGCCGTCGTAGACCACCGAACCCACGAGGCGCCCAGCCGGGCTTTCGAGATTGACCACGTCGCCGACCTGGGGCACCTGCGAGAACCCGACGTCCCCATTCTTCTCCGTGTCCTTCGCCACGACCACGCCGTTGTGAACCAGCGTCAGGACGGTTTCGGCTCGCGGCCGGACATACCCGGAGGTGGAGAGAATCGATTCTTCGGGCAGCGTGGTGACGCCCTCGGTGATCGAGAGTGAGTATTCGGGGGCGGTGGGTTCTTCGTTCGCTCCCGCGGACGCCGGCACGGCGGCGGCGACACCGGCGATCAGCAGCGCCAGGCACGAGGCGCGCCTCGCCGGGCGCCTGAACTGGAAGGTCGAGACGCGGCTGGCTCTCAAGGGCATGCGACCCAATCGTTCGGCAGGCCGAGACGATTGAGCTTTGCAAGAAAACTTGGACGGGCGTCAGCCGCCGGCCATGGCCGGCAGGATCACAAGCGTGTCACCGGCGCCGACGGCGGTGTCCAGCCCGTCGAGGACGCGGACGTCCTCGTCGTTGAGGTAGACATTGACGTAGCGGTTGAGCTCGCCCTCGTCGGAGAAAAGCTGACCGCGGGTCGCGGGGTGGTTGGCGGCGAGGTCGTGCAGGACGGCGCCGACGTTGTCGCCGGAGGCGCTGACCTCCTTCTCGCCGCCGACCGACGCGCGCAGGACCGGGGGGATCTTGATCGTGGCCATCGTCGCGGCAGACTACCGGCTACCCGGCGGCGGCGCAGAAGGCGTCGTAGTCGGGGAACACGCCGAGCTCGTCGTCGCGGATGTCGTCGGGGTCGCGCGAGCAGATCGGGCACTCGGGGTCGCGGTGGACCTTGACCTCGGTGAGCGTCGCCCCGAGCGCGTCGTACAGCAGCAGCCGTCCGATCGCGGGGTCGCCGATGTCGAGGATCAGCTTGACGACCTCGGTGGCCTGCAGCAGGCCCATCGTGCCGGGCAGCACTCCGAGCACGCCGTTGGCGCCGCAGGACGGCGCGAGCTCGGCGGGCGGGGGCTCGCGGAACAGGCAGCGGTAGCAGGGGCCGTCGTAGGGCTTGAACACCGAGAGCTGCCCGTCGAAGCCGAGGATCGAGGCCGACACGACCGGGATCCGCAGGCGGACGGAGGCGTCGTTGAGCAGGTAGCGCGTCGGGAAGTTGTCGACGCCGTCGACGATCACGTCGTAGCCGTCGATGATCTCCATGATGTTGGACGCGTCGATGCGGGTCTGGTACTTGACGACGTTCACATCGGGGTTCAGCGCGTGGATCGACTCCTCGGCGGAGTCGACCTTGGGTATGCCGACGCGCTGGGTGGAGTGGATCACCTGGCGCTGGAGGTTTGAGAGGTCGACGACGTCGTCGTCGACGATCCCCAGCGTTCCGACCCCGGCGGCGGCGAGGTACAGGGCGGTGGGCGAGCCCAGACCCCCGGCGCCGAGCAGCAGGACCCTGGCGTCGAGCAGTCGCTGCTGACCCTCGGCGCCGATCTCGGGGATCAGCAGATGGCGCGAGTAGCGATCACGCTGCTCGGGGGTCAGCGCGCGCGGGATCTCGACCTCATAGCCGCGGTCCTTCCAGAGGGTGATGCCGCCGATCATCGACTGGACGTGCTCGTAGCCGAGATCCTCCCGGAGGGTGCGCGCGGCGTAGGCCGAGCGGACGCCGGAGGCGCAGTAGAGGATCACCGGCGCCGAGCGGTCCGGGACGGCGCTCTCGATCCGCGACTCCAGGTGGCCGCGGGGGATGCTCCTGGCGCCGGGCAGGTGCCCGGTGGCGAACTCTTCGCTGCCGCGGACGTCGACGATCGCGACGCCCTCACCGATCAGCTCGTTGACCTTCGCGGGATCGATCTCGTCGATCTGGCTCTTGACCTGGCGCAGCAGCTCCGCGCTTGACACGCTCATCTCAAAACTCCTGAACAGTGGTCTGGATTCATGGACTTCAGAAAGTATAGCGCCTCGGGAGCCGCTCGGCGGGGGCGTCCACTGGGTGTCAGCCCGGCGCTTGGGGCATAGCCGACCAATCCGGAATAGAGCAGCCGACCGGATCGGACCGCGAACCCGGGCTGAGCTTCTGGGCACTGAACTTCGATCGTTAGAAACCATTAGAAAGCCCTACCACGCCGAGGTCGCGGCGTCCTCGCCACGGGCGTCTCTAAGGTTGTCTAAGCTCTGAACTTAGGTCATTAGAAAACCTTAGAGAGCGTCCGTGAACAAGCGCGAGAACCCATATACCCCTGGCGCCGGGCGCAGGCCGCCGATGCTCGCCGGCCGCGACCGCGACCTGGAGAGCTTCCAGGCGCTGATCGAGCGCCTCGCCGCAGGGGGCTATGAGCGCAGCCACATCTACTCCGGCCTGCGCGGCGTCGGCAAGACCGTGCTGCTGATGGAGCTCGACGTGCTCGCCACCGAGGCCGGCTGGGCCACCACCGATGTGCAGGAGGTCGGCTCCCAGCCCGACTTCCGCGTGACCTTCGCCCGAATGGCCGCGCGGCTGCTGCACGCGATGAGCCGCCGCCACCGCATCAAGGAGCGCGCCGAGCGGGCGCTTGGGGTCGTCAAGGCGTTCAGCGCCGCCCGGCTGCAGCTTGCCAGCGACACCGAGCAGCGCTACCTCGCCGCGATGGCCACACTCGGCGACCCGCCCTACCGCTCGGCCGACGTCGCCCGCAGCTACGGCGCCAAGGATCAGCGCGGCGTCTCGGTGCACCGCGACGCTCTCATCCAGAAGGGCCTCATCTGGAGCCCTCGCCGCGGGCAGCTCGAATTCACCGTGCCGCTGTTCGCCGAGTACCTCCGCGACAGCCACCCGCTGGCCGGCTTCGACGAGTGAGCCGCGCCGGCAGCTCCGGACGCGCTGGGAACGCCGCCTGCTCGACAATCTCCCCGCTGGATCTTCGACATTCTCCCCGCTGGGATCTACTGGTCGCCCGCCACGAAGGCTACGACGCGCCCACCTTCGGCGTGTCCGCATCCGCTGGGCTCACAGCGTCCACCGGGCCGACGCCATCCAACGCCGCGGCGGCGGCGGCGCGCTGCCACGGCCGCGCGTACACCAGCCAGAACGTCGCGACGCCCAGCAGGACCACGCACAGGATCCAGCCGAGCGCCGTCGTTTCGACGCCCACGTACTTCAGGCCCGACGCGAAGATCACGAAGGCGATCGCGGGTCGGATGTAGCGGTCGGGCATGCTCGAGGACAGCAGCGAGCCGACGAACACCGCGGGGACGCTGCCGATGATCAGCGACAACGTGACGCCGAAGTCGACGTGGCCGAACGCGAGCGCCCCGAGCGCCGCGGCGAGCGTCAGCGGCACCGCCTGGGTGAGGTCGGTGCCGACGAGCTGGCTGGCGCCGATCATCGGGTAGAGGAACAGCAGCAGCACGATCATCAGCGACCCCGACCCCACCGAGGTCATCCCCACGATGATCCCGCCCACGACCCCGATCGCCACCGTCGGCACCGGGCGGGGGACCACGCTGTGGACCGCCGCCGTCCGCGTGTGGCCCGCACGGCGGTCCAGCGCCAGGCGCAGCACCATCGCGGCGGCGCCCACGAGCAGCGCCACGCCGAGCGCGACCTCGATCTGTTCCTGGGCGGCCTTGGAGTGGCCCATCAGGTGCAGCAGATACGCCCCCAGGAATGCCGCCGGAACCGAGCCGAGCACCATCCAGCGCACCAGCCGCAGGTTGACCGTCCCCGCGCGCAGATGCACCCCGGCGCCGATCGGGCGCATCACGACCGCCGCAACGAGGTCGCTGGAGATCGCCGTCGACGGCGTGACCCCGAACAGCAGGATCAGCATCGGGCTCATCAGCGCGCCGCCCCCGGCCCCGGTCAGGCCGACCAGCAGCCCGACGACCGCGCTCCCCAGGACTATGTATGGATCGACGTGCACGATGGGCGCTGTACTTTAGACCCGCACCCGCCGAACGTGTTCACAATCTTTCACAGCGCGCCGCTGCCGAAGCGCTTCGCTTCACGCGACACTGGCAGTGGTCGCCCCTGGGGTTGCTTCAGGAGTCCGTGTCCAGCTCGGCGAGCAGTCCCGTGACGCGCCGCTGGATCTCGTCCCGGGTGGCCCGGACCTCCGCGAGAGGCCGTCCCCTGGGGTCGGGGAGGTCCCAGTCGATGTAGTGCTTGCCCGGGATGTATGGGCAGGCGTCGCCACAGCCCATCGTCACGACCACGTCCGCCTGCTGGGCGAGCTCGTGGGTGAGCAGCCGCGGACGGCGGTCGGACAGGTCCATGCCCAGCTCGCGCATGACTGCCACGACCTCGGGGTGGACGTGCTCAGCGGGGGTGGTGCCGGCGGACAGTGCCGTGTGCCGCCCGTCGGCGGCTCGCTCGAACAGGGCCTGGCCGATCTGCGAGCGTCCGGCGTTATGCAGGCAGACGAACAGCACGCTCGTCATCGGCGATCACTCCCTTGGCGGTGTGCGTCGAGCGGGCAGCCGGCGGCCGTGTCGGTCCGCGCACGAGCTCGTAGGCGAAGACGCCGATGCTCGCGCCGATGACCGGGCCGGCTATGTATACCCAGAAGCTGCTCCAGGTCCCCGACGCGAGCGCCGGGCCGAAGGAGCGAGCCGGGTTCATGGACGCGCCTGTGATCGGCCCGCCGAACAGCGCGTCCAGGCCGACGGTCCCACCGATCGCGATCGCGGCGGCGGCGCCGACCGCGCGGGTGTCGGTCGCGACGGCGGTGATGACGAACATCAGGAACGCGGTCAGGACGATCTCATACCCCAGCGCGGTCCCGCCGCCGACGCTGGGAACAGTGGCGCCAAGATGCGCGGGCCTGCCCGGCCACGCCGCGAGGAGCAGGCAGGCCGCGGCGGTCGCGCCGGCGAGCTGCGCCGCGATGTAGGCGAGCGCGTCGCGCACGGGGAAGTGTCGGGCGAGGGTGAACGCGAGGGTGACGCTCGGGTTGTAGTGCGCGCCCGAGAGGTGCCCGCCCGCGTAGATCATCACCATGATTACCAGACCGAACACGAGGCTTATGCCGACGCCGCCAAGCGAGCCGGGGTGCGTCGCGTTGGTGACGATCGCTCCGCACCCCGCGGTCACCAGGGCGAATGTGCCGATCCCCTCCATCAGCCCACGACGGAGGAGGTCTGGGCGCGCTGGCAGCGGCTGCTCGATGGTCGGCCCGTCCTCGGCGGTCATCGCGGGGATCGTATTGCATCGACAGACATAAGTGTTATTGATATAAGTAGATCGATGCCCGTCGATCTGGAGCTGGCCCCCAAGCAGAAGCGGGCGGCCGGGGAGCGCTGTTGCGAGCCCGTCGTCTACCCCGATGTCGCGCGTGACCACGCGCTGCGGATGGCCGAGGTCGCAAAGGCCCTCGGCGACCCGATCCGCCTGCAGCTTGTGGACGTTCTGCGCAAGCACGCCGGCAAGGTCTGCGTGTGCGAGCTCGTGCCCCTGTTCGACATTGCCCAGCCCACGCTCTCCCACCATCTCAAGAAGCTCCGTGACGCCGGGATCGTGGACTCCGAGCGACGCGGTCTGTGGGCTTATTACTACGTCATCCCCGAAGCGCTGAACGAGCTGTCCGTATGGCTGAGCTGACCGACCAGGCCACCGAGATCCGTGAGACCGTCCGCGAGCGCGAGCGACGACGCCCTCGGCTCAGCCGCTGTACGCCGAGAACACCGATGCTTCGAACGAGGGCAGGCCCGACAGCGCGGCGTAGCCGAGGTGGGGCAGCCCGAATAGGTTCTCGATCGTGCGCAGCAGCGAGAAGTCGTTGAAGGGTTCCTGGTTGGTGGTCCCCGGCTTGACGTAGGGCGACAGCAGCAGCGCCCCCACCTGGCCCCCGCCCGTCGGCGGCAGCCCCGCCGCCGGCGTGGTCGGCGTCGCAGGGGCAGTCGCAGTCGTCGTGGTTGTCGTCGCGGCGCCCGGCGTCGTCGTCGTGGAGGCGCCCGCGGGTGCGGTGGCGCCCGGCGTCGTCGTCGCGGGCTGGGTGGGACCGACTCCCGTGGTGGCGGCACCAGACGTCGTGGTCGTCGCGCCGGGCTGGGCGGGACCGGATCCCGCCGGCGCGGTGGCGACAGGCGGCGCGACCAGGCGCGGCTGCTCGCAGCACGAGCTGGAGTCGGCGTACTCGCCCGTCGCGGGGGCCTGGTCGGTGGTGACGATCAGCAGCCCCCCGTGCCGGTAGGCCGGGGCGGCGAGGATCTCGGGGACGATGCGACGCAGGAACGCGTCGGCCGCCGGCAGGCCGTCCGGCGCGCCGGGGGCGCACGGGGTCGGGCGCCCGTCGTTGCAGAGGTCGGGCACGATGTAGGAGAGCGTCGGGGTGCGCGCCGGGTCCTTCAGGTCCCCGGCGAGCCCTTCGATGCCGACGTCCTCGTGGGCGCAGGCGGGCGAGTCGATCACGCCGTCGAAGTACGAGAACGGGTCGCGGAAGGTCGCGAACGAGTCGCCGATCGGCGCCTGGGAGGTGGGGTCGGGGGCGCCGAACGCCGGGTGCCAACATGATGATGGCCCACCGGGCGGGCCCTCATCATTCATGCCTTCGGCGTAGACGCGCCACGTCAGATTCTTGGCGGTGAGCTGATCGCCGACGGTTTCGGCGGCCTTCGGGTAGATGCAGCCCTGACCGGTGTACTGGCCGTCCTTGCCGGTGATCGCCGGGAGGATGTCGTTGAAGACCGGGCAGTCCGCCGCCGTCTGGGGGGTCGGCCCGAGGCCGCTGACGAGGGCGATCTCGTTGGCGAGCTCTTCGCGCGCCACGGCGTAGTAGCGCACCAGCAGCTCCCCTTTGTGCTCCAGTGTGTGCGCCAGGTAGGGCGCGGGGGATTCCGGCCCGAAGGTCTGGGCGTAGGGCTCGTCGGCGAGCACGATCAGAAAGACGTGCTTGACCGGCGGCAGCGCCGACGCCTTCGCGCCGGCCGGAGCGCCGGTCTTGGCGGGGCGCTTGTGCTGGCCCGTCTGCCCCGCCGGCGCGGAGGACCCTTCCGACGGCGGCGCGGCGGCGGGTTCGGCGGCGGCCGGTTCCGGCGTCGGCGTCGCTTCTGCCGGAGGCGGCGCGGCGGCGGCGAGAGCCGTACTGATGCCCGCCCGCCCGCGAGCGGGTATCAGCAGCTTCAGCGGTCCGCGGCGCAGCGCCGACAGCTCGCCCGCGGGATTGCTCGCCGCACCCCCGGCGAGGACCCCGAAGCCGAGCATCGCGAGCGTCAGCACGGCGGCGGTCCGCGGGCTCGGCAGGGCGCGCGCGCGCGGCGCCGCCGGAGGCGGCGAGGGGCGGGCGCCGAGACCGTCGAGGATCCGTTGCAGCGCCGGGCCCCGTGGCCCGCGGCGGGCTCCGCAGCTCAAGCAGTAGCGCTGGTCGGTCGCGAGCTCGGCGCCGCACTGCGCGCAGGCGCCCCCGGTGGGCGCCGCAGAGGGTCGGCGGTCCCCGATCACGACCCGCCGCTCAGCTCGCGGGCGGACCCGGCGGGAGCGCGACGGTGGGCGCGTCGGGGAGACCGCTGTCGCCCGCGGGCACGCCGCTGCCGGGCGCACCGCCGTCCCCGGGCACGGTCGCGGTCCCGTTCGCGGCGACGCTCGGGGCGCGCTCCATCAGGACCTTGCCGCACTGCCAGCAGAACACCGCCCCGCGGCTGCGCAGGGCTCCGCAGCCCGGGCAGGTGCCGGCGCCGGCGTTCTCCTGGAGGCTCAGCACGCGTTCGAGCTCGCCGAGCTCGGCGTCGCGCTCCTGCAGCTCGGCGGCCTTGCGGACCAGCACGTCGAGGCGGAAATGGTCGCGAATCGCCATCTCGTACGCGAGGCCGCCGAGATCCCAGTGCAGCTCGGCCACCTGCGCGACGAGCTCGTCGCGTCTGCGTTGCAGGCTCGCGGCCGCGTCGTTGGCGGGAACGGAGGCATCCTCGCCGGCTGCCCGACCGGGAAGCCCGCGCAGGGCGTCGAGGACGCCCATCAGCCGGTGCTCACGACGTTGGGCAGGTTGCGCGATTTCTGCTCGTAGCTCTGGCCGCTGCCGGACGAGCCCGACTTGGGGCTGGCGCCGGACTGGCTGGGGCTTTTGCCGCTGCCCGTCGAGGAGCCGCCGCCCGTGCTCTTGCCGGCGCCGGTCGAGGAGCCGCTGCCGGATGAGGAGCCGCTGCCCGAGGACGAGGACGACGACGAGCTTTCGCCGCTCGACGCCGAGCCTTCGGTCACGTGGATCACGGCGGCCGCGGGGAACTTCGCCTTGAGCGGGCCGAGCGCCTGCTTGGCCTGGGCTTCGCCGGGGTAGTCGCCGGAGTAGATCACGTACTGGCCGCTGGGGAGGCTGTGGAAGTTGCTCGACAGCAGGATCCCGACGCCGCTGGCGCCCTTGGCCAGGGCGGCGGTCTTGGCGGCGGTGACTTCGCTCGCCTGGGCGCTGGAGGCCGGAAGCGTCTGGAGCTGCACAGCGTAGCCGCTCTTGCCCGCGGGCCAGTCTTCGGGGAACGCGCCGGCTTGCGCCGACGACGTCGATCCGGTCGTCGTGCCGGCGCTCGCGCCGGCCCCGGGGGCGGACACCGAGATCACCTGCGCGGGAACCGTCGACGTCTTACCGGCGCCGGCGCGGCCGATCAGCACCCCGACGCCCATCGCCAGCAGCAGCACCCCGACGCCGGCGACGATCGTGGCGCCCGAGGAGCGGCCGGCCGCGGGTCGCGCCGCGGCCTGTTCGCTGGGTCCGATCGCCGCGGGGGTGAAGCGGTCCAGGAACTGGCTGCGCGCGTGCATCTGGCGCCCGCCGCACTCCAGGCAGTAGCGCTGGTCGTCCGCGACCGGCACGCCGCAGTGAGCACAGGCTTTCATACGCGCCTTATCATCCAGCCTGCGAGACGCTCCGTGTAGGTTCCGTCACAACTCTTTCACATCGTCGGGGGCCCCGTCAGGTCAGCTTAAGGTCTATGCGACACGGGCCCTCAGACGCGACCCGGGCCCTCGACGCTTCCTCGACGAGCGACACGGTGGCGACGGCCGGAGTCCCGCGTCCCGCCGCCGTCCACGCGCCGGCCGACGGCGAGCGCCGCCAGGCGCTGAGCTTTGAGAACCTCGAGCTGCGCCCCGACGAGATGCAGGCGCTCGTCGCCGGGACGCGGGTGGGCCTCACGGTGCGCGAGTTCCAGGTCCTGGCGGCGCTCGCCGGCCGCGAGGACCGCGTCGTGCGACGGGCCGAGATCTACCGGTTGGTGTGGGGCGGCGAGATGAAGCACCGCGACCGCGCCGTGGACGTGTTCGTGCGCAAGGTCCGCACCAAGCTCGCCGCGGCGGCGCCAGGCTGGACCTACATCCACACCCATTTCGGGATCGGCTACCGCTTCGCCCCCGAGCCCGCCCCCACCGCGCCCGAGACCTCCCGGCGCACCGCCTGACCGGCGCCCGAGCCGCGCCCGAGACCCCCGGCGCACCTCCTCCTGACCGGCGCCGATCCGACGTCGGCCAGCGTGGACCGCTGCCCGACCCGACTGTCAACGCCATGGGAGCCGGCTACGACGAGGGCCGGCCCGCCCCATCCTTGGAGCAGAGCCGGCCCTGTCGATCGGAACCGCGTTCAGTCGAACTGAACTGCGTCCAGGTCCGGACAGCCGCCGCAGCGGCCGCCGTGGCCTAGAACTTGGTTTCGTTCGCGCCGATCTTCGCCTCTGCGTCGAGTGCCGACGGCAGCGGGTAGTAGTCGTGCTTTTTGATCAATTCCTGACCCCCGAAGGAAGTCAGCACGAACACCTCGAAGTTGTTGACCGTGGTCGCCTCTTCGAGCGTGGTGCCGGGGTACTTCGAGTACGACTTGAAGGTCAGGTCGTACGTCAGTCCGCAGATCGGATAGTGTTCCTCCGCGGTCTTCGTCGTCACTTCGTTCCACACTTCCAGCGTGCTCGCCGGAGGGAACGGAGTTTCGCCGTTGGTGTACACGGTGTTCTCGCAGTTGGCGTTAGCCACTGTCTTGGTGTCGCCGTCGGTCGACGGGTCGGCGTACGTCTCACCCGTCTGTTCGACGCCGTTGTTCTGGATCGGGACCCAGAAGCGGTGCGTTTTGACACCGCCGTTGGACCCGTCGAACTCGCCGCTGTTGCGAGCGTCGGCGAGATTCGCGTAGCCGATGCTGCCCCGTGTTTCGGAGACCAGTTTGACCAGCGCGCCGCCGCCTGTTTCGGTCGGACGGGTCACGGTGCCGGGCCATTCTGTGTTCTCCAGGCCTTCGGATATTTCACGCCAGCCGAGTTCGCCGAGGACATTTTTTTCGCCGTTGATCAGGGCCTGGTACTTCTTGAAGATCGACGTCGTGCCCGACTGGTCCTTGCGCACGATGCGGGTGATCGACGCCGTGTTCTGGCAGCCGGTACCGATCAGTTCGTCGCCGCTTTCGGTGATTTCGTTCCATTTGGTGATCGCGCCACGCCAGATCTTCTCCAGCGTCACGTTGTCGAGCACCAGCCGGCCCGGGCTGGCCGTGCTCGTGGAGCTGGTGCAGTCCTTCGGCAGGTTGACGATGACCGAAACCGCGCCCTGCAGCACCGGAATCGTCTCCAGCGTGTTTTCCGCGGGGTTTGAGGAGTGCGACTGGATTTCTTCCTTCTGCAGCTGGTTCGGCGGTTCGTCGGTGCCGACGTAGCCGTTGGAGCCTTCGAACGCGTGTCCGTTGATGCCCCACGCTTCCATGCCCGCGCCGCTGCCGACCGACGTGTACGTCACTGTCGGTTTGCCGCCTGTGCCCTGTGTACCGCTGCAGGCCTTCGCGTTGGTCGACGTGTTGAAGCCGGGGTCCCACACGGTCTGCTGCGCCAGCTTCTGCAGCGAGGATCCCTTGCCCGTGATGTTCGCGCCCGAGCACTGTTTGCCGAGCGATGCGCTCGCGGCGCCCGGCGCCACGAGGACGGCCACCGCGGCCATCGATAGAACACACGCTGGCACGAACCGGCGCGTGGAGAGCAATGCCATGATTCGACTACCTCCAGGGTTGTTTAGCAGATTCCGTTGCTACGGCGAGGAGCGTCCGCTCCAGCCGTCACCGGGAACCTTCCCATCCCGTGGTCCCCAGGAGGTTGCCGACTTGTGATATCTACTTTTCACCTACCACGCGTTATCGACTTCTTCACATCTCGCGCAGGGGCCTTCAGCACGATCGGGAGCTGACTGCTGTAGGTCGCGCCCGCCGCGTCGTGCGCGACGAGTGTCGCCTGCCCCTGCACCGTATGGGTGCGCGCAAGCAGCGCGCGAGCCTGGGCCGACAGGCGCAGCGTCACGTACTCCCGCTGCCCGCCGGCGACCGTGAACGTCCCGCTGGCGAGCGTCAGCACGGCAGCCCTGCCCTTCTTCGAGGAGCGGCGCGAGTGGGCGGTGCTGATCGTCACGGCTCCGAGCGTGCGCAGCGTCACCGTGCCGGCGCAGTCGCTCTCGCCGGTCGGACAGGTCACCTCGAGGCCGACGGTGCCCGACGGGCTGGCCGCGAGCGAGGCGCTCGCCAGCCTGGCGTTGGGGACCGGCGGCGGCGCAACCCGTTGCACCGCCGGCGTCGGGGGCGCGGCCGGCGGTGGCGCGGTGGGCTGCGCCGTCACCGACGCCGGGGGCGGCGGCGGGTTGTTGACCCTGACCGTCATCGTGCTGGGCTGGCTGGTCAATTCGTGCATGTCGGTCACGGTCAGCTGCGCCTTGTAGACGCCAGCTTCTTTGTACCTGTGTGTGGTGGTGGCCTCTGTGGTCGTTTCTTCGGGAGTCCCGTCGCCGAAGACCCAGTGGTATGCCTTGATCTGGTTCAATCCGGGATTCGGATCGAAGGAGGCGCTGCCGTCGAACGTCGCTTCTCCGCCGGAATTTGCTTCCACGCCGAGCCCTCCGCCTTCGAGATAGACAAGCCCCAGCGTCCCACCGCCGCCGAGCGTCACTTCCGTCGGTCCTTCGAGCACGGCGGTCGGCGGAAGCGCGTTGGCCGAGACATGGATCTTCGTCGTCTCGACGATCGTCGGCGTGGCGAGGTCGTCGGTGTGGATCGTCTCTGTGACCGTCAGTTCCCCGCTCTGCGCGAACGTGTGTTCCACTTCGGTGTGCTGGTACTCGTCTTCGCTCTCGGTTGCCGTCGTTCCATCTCCGAAGTTCCATTCGACGCTCAGCGCGTTCGCCTGCGTCATCGTCGAGGAGAGCGTCACCGGCGTCGAGGTCGACACCGTTTCGGACGGGGACAGCGGTTTGCCGTTGACCGTCGCGCTCGGACTCGTCGCTTCCGCGGCCGGGCACCCATGGCCTCCGGGGCCGAACTCGACGACGTGCTCGGACGATGGGTCGAGCACGAATACCGTATGGTCGCCGCCCGCCGCCACTGATGGGTAGGTTTCACCTTTGAAGCCGATCGCGCAAGGTTCGCCGACAGTTTTGCCGGTCTGCCCGCCTGTCCAGCCGATCTCCGATCCGTCCGTTTCGTCGAAGGCCAGAACCCCGGGATAGGGAAATCCTCCCTGTTTGTTGGGGTTCGCCACGAAGATGTGGGCAGCCGTGTAGATCGTACCTTCGGAGGTGCCTTCCGGGGCGATCGAGAGGCCGCCGCCGTGGTCGGGGGCGGCCAAAGGGTAATCGAACCTTGCTACAGGGTGTTCTTCCAACTCGCTACCTGTGGGTGTAAATTGAATGAACGGCGTGGGGGCTTGGGTCGAACTGAATTTAGAGGGGATGCGCACGATCTGATCTGATTCGACTTCGGATTCAGGGATCAATTCATGTTCAGGTATTTCTTCAATTATATTCCGCTCCACGTACACGGTGCCGTTGGACGACACTACAGGCGAGTTGACCTGCTCTTCCTTTTCTTCGCCAGCACCGAAGAAGTCGGTGTCGTCGACGTATCGTTCGCCAAGTTCGCCGTTTGAGTGGACCCGCTCGAGCGCGACACGCAGTTGCGGTTCTTCTTCCCCTTCGGGAGCCTGATTGACTTCTCCCAAGACGACCACGTCGTGTGTGATCGGATCGACCGCTATCCCCTCGGGGTTGAGCAGCGCCTTTTCGAGAACATCCGACTGTGATCCAAAGACGCTCGGTTTGACGAGAACGCCTCCGTTCGTTCCAGCGGCGGGTACAAGGGTTTCGCCCGACGGTTCGGTCGAGAAGGCGTAGAGCGTCCCCGCCGCGGGTACTGCTGGATCACGTGCGAGCCCTTCCCCTCGCTGTTCGGTCGCCAGCACGTAGAGGCGTTTCAGCGCCGGGTCGATGGCGATCCCCTCGATGGTCGCATCTACGCCGGCGTGACGCGTGGGCTTGAACGGCTGGGTCTCGGCGACGAACGCGCCGGCGGCAGTGAGCTTCTGGATCCGGAACTGACCTTCCTTCGGTTCGGGTTCGTCACCGACGTAGACGCTGTCGTCGGTCGGTTGCGCCCCGAGTTCCACCCCGAAGGCCTGCGCTCCCCGTGTGATCGTGAACTCTCCGTGGCCAATGCCCGCCCCGCCGAAGTGCTCCAGTTCGCCATAGGGTTCGGCGAGGGCGGTGGCGGCACCGACCAGCAGCACGACGCTCGCGACCAGTGTCATCAAGCTGAGTAACGCTGGCGCCCGCACCCGCAAAGCAGCAACCTCTTTCGTCGGCCTGCGGGGTTAGCTGACGGGCTGGCGCTAAAAGAGCCTGCGCTTCCCACGGATCGCCCGTGGGATTCGCCCCAACACTTGGGTCCCCCGTTCCCCGGCATCTGGCCAGGGACTCGGCATTGCGCGAGACTACCGGGCCGCGCCCGCGGTCCTGTTTAGAACCCGTGAACAAACGGTGAACATCGACGTCCGGCGACGGGCCACGGGCAGCCTCACCACGGGCGCCGGCGCCGCGGCGCCATCCGCTGCTGGGCGCGGATCGTCGAGAGCGTGGCCGGCGCGACGCGCAGCTCGCGCCGCCCGCGGCGCGGGCGGCGGATCGCGGCGCCGGCGAAGGCCGCTAGCACCGCGAAGCCGAGCACGAAGACCGGCGAGGGCTCGTGTTCGGGGGCGCGGTAGGCGAGCGCCTGGTTGCCGGCCGCCTCGGTCGCCTCCTCGTCTTCGCGCTCTTCCTTGGCCGCGACCTCGGTCGACGTCACCGCCGAGGTCCCCGACGGCGGCGTCGGCCGGGGCGGCGTGGGCGGCGGCGGCGGCACGAAGGCGAGCAGCGGTCCGGTGGGCACCGCCAGCGGGAAATACGGCGCGGGCGGCAGGACCGGCCGCGGGGGCGCCGGCGCCGGCGGGGGCGCGACCACCGGGGGCGCCGGGGGGGGCGGCGCCGGGAGCACGGCCGGCGTCGGGGCCGCGCCGGCCGGCGCCGGGCTCGGCGGCGGGGGCGGCGGCGCCGGGGCGGGCGAGGGCTGGTTGTGGGCGGGGAGCACGCTGAGCGGCGTCGTCCCGCACGGGCGGCGCACGCTGCCGGCCTGGATCGTCACCGGCAGCGACGCCTTCAGGCCGCCGGCTTCGATCGTCACGATCGTGGTGCCGGCGTTGTAGGCGCAGAACAGGCCCGACTGTTCGGGCGGGACGACTTCGCCCTTGTCGTTGATCGGTTTGCCGTCTGCGTTTTCCGCGAAGCGTCCGCCGGTGATCAATTCGCCTTTTTCGTTCCTCGCTTCGTCGGACACCGGAGTCCCGCCGGGCCCCAGCAGCACCGTGTTGGCGTTGGGGGAGGCGGTGTTGCGCTCGACGAAGGCGCCGAGGTCCGGGCGCGACGAGCTGAAGCTGTATTCGGGCTGCAACCCGTGCGCGCAGGCCGCCCCGACGCAGACCGAGGGGATCGGGATGTAGGGGTCGGTGTCGGGGTGCACCGCCAGGTTCTGCGAGCGGTTGCCCGCGCGCGGGCGGCGCGCGAGGGCGGCGAACAGCGCCGACTCGCTGCGGCGCAGCAGCGTGCCGCCCTGCGCTTCCAGCGCGAGTTCGCCGACGTTCGGGATCAGGCGCGCGGTGACTTTGGCTTTGTCGGTTGTGGCGTTGCGCGTCGCGAGATCGACTTCGCCGAGCAGGAAGCCGCTGGCGCCAAGGAAGGCGCCGCTGCTCTCCGCGGTGTAGTTGACGTAGCCGAGCGTCCCCGAGCCGAAGGTCGGGATCGATTCGCCGTTCACCGTCTTCACCGTCAGCGGCAGTGTCACGTTCTGTTCGGGGGAGTCGTAGAAGTAGGCCGAGGCCTCGTCGCCGGGGGCCGCGCCGTTGTCTCCCGCGAGCGTCTGCTCGACCGCGGCGGCGTCGGCGTCGCCGGTGGCGATCTGGTCGTTGAGGTTGGCGTTGCCGACCACGACCGCCGGTTCGCCCTGTGTTTTGGCTTCCGCCAGCTCACCGGCGAGCCACGCGAGCTGTGTTGCGCCGACGTCGCCCTCGCTGTCGTCGAGCACGATCACGCGCACCCCGCCGGAAGGCCAGGCGTAGTAGGAGGCCTGGCAGCCGGCCTGGTCGCGTTCGCATCCCTGTTCGGCGGGGTCGGCGCCCGCCAGCCCCCCCGGGGCAGACTGCCGAAGGCTTCCGCGAACGTCTGCTCGCTGTCCGCGCCGTCGAGGTCGCTGTGCGTGGGCGCGACGAACGCCGGGAGCGGGCTGGAGGCGACGATCTGCGCGTAGCGTTCGAGCTCGCGCCGGTAGGGGATTGGCACCGTCTGGACCGTGACGGCGCCGGAGGTGACGTGCGGGCCGGTGTAGAAGAAGGCCCGCACGCCCGGGATCTGGCTGGCGTGGGCCAGCGCCGTGGAGAGCCACATTTCCGGGCCGATGCCGGCCCGTTCGCGGTCCGAGCAGGGCGCGGCGCACTGGGCGCCGCCGCCGAACGCGAACGTGGCCATCGCCGGGTTGGTCGTCACCGGCGCGCTTCCGACGCCCGGCGGTGCGACCCCGTCGGCCGGGTAGCGCTCGACGTCGGCGGTGTCCAGCGCGCCGTCGGTGTCCTGGGTGTCGACGAAGCCGCCCACCGCCCAGCCCTGGGTGCCGGTCGGGTCGATCAGCACCGCCGAGATCGGGTCGGGCTGGTGGACCATGTCGTATTCGACGTAGTTGCCCGGGGGTTCCTGGACGTCGTTGAGTTCGTGCTCCTCGTCGCGCCAGCCGGTCGCGGTCTGGCGGATTACGTGGCCGGCGCCGTAGCCGGCGCTGAGCGGGATCGGCTGGATCAGGTTCGGCGGGAAGCCCGGCGGCGGCGGCGTGACGCTTTCCAGCGAGTAGGTGTCCGGGACGCTGCCCGACGCGACCGCGCGCAGCGCGCCGCCTTCGCGGAACAGCGCCAGCGAGCCCGGCTCGGCGGTGCCCGGCAGCGGCGTCGTGGTCGGCTGCCACGAGGCTTGCGCGTTTTCGCGCTCGAACACGAGGCCGCCGTCGCCCGAGCCGTTGTCTTCGCCGGCGGTGAACGCCGCGCCGCCGTCGGGCAGGCCGGCGACGGCCCACGGGACGTTCTGGCCCATCGCCTTCGCCGCGCCTTCGTCGATCTGCCAGCCCGAGCCGTCGTTGACGAGCAGCCCGCCGGTGTAGAGGTTGGTCGCGGGGTTGGGCAGCAGGTGGTAGGCGACGATCGCCTCCGAACCGGCGAACGCGACCGAGGTGAAGGTCGCGCCGGCGACCTGCGGCGGCAGGCACGGCTGGGGCACGCCCGGTTCGCACAGTTTTTCCTGCGTCCAGGTCTTGCCGTAGCTCAGCAGCGTCCCTTCCTGGCCGACGGCGTACCCGCGCGCCGGTTCGTCGGGCTCGAACGCGATCCCGAGCAGGTTGCCGCGGAAGTTGTACGGCGTCGCGGGGTCCGGTTCCCACAGGCCAGTTTCGCCGCGCCACAGCCACATCTGGCCGCGGTCGCCGACGGCGTAGATGCGGTTGGACCGCGGCCACGCGACCGCGCGCAGCCGCGGGGTCTCCAACCTGCCCCCGGGCCCGAGCAGGCTTTCCGGCAGCCAGCCGACGCCGGGCTTGTAGCGCCCCACCTGGCCCTGGTCGCCGACCGCGATCGCTTCGCTTGCGAGCGCCCCGATCGAGGCTTCCGGCTGCGGGGTGATCGCGACCAGCGCGTGGCGGAACGGCACCGGGTAGGGCGTCAGGCGGCTCGCCGCGGGATGGCGGGTGAGGTGGACCGGCAGCAGGTGGTCGCCGAGCCAGCCCTCGAACGGGCTGGAGAACGCCGCGCCGAAGGTGCCGCCGACGTCGTTGGGGGGGTTCGACCCCCCGAGCGCGAGCACGCGCTTGAAGGAGCTGCCTTCCAGGCGCAGGCTGACCCCGTCGGGGAACCCCGCGATCACGCGTTCGCCGACCCCTTCGGGGGTCGCGGGGTTGGCCCAGGCGAAGCTGCGCGACGGGCCCGTCGGCAGCGGTTCGGGCAGTTCGTGCGTGCATTCCGGGGTGGTTTCGGCCGGCGCGTCGGCGGGGAGCTGGCACCAGCTCGCGACGACCTGGCCGCTGTCGGCGGCGCCTTCGGGCTTGAAGAAGATCGTCGTCGAGGCCGAGATGTTCGGCCGTTCGCCGTCGACCCACACGCCTTCGCCGGTGACGGTCAGGATCTGCGCCGCGACCGTCGGGGGCTCGCCGGTGCCGTGCACGGTGAACGGCTGGTTGGGCTCGGGCTGGCCTTTCAGCGGCTGGACCTTCACCGTCAGCGGTCCCGGCACCGTCAGCGGTTCCGGCGCCACCGGCTGCCAGCTCGCGCCCGCGGGGCCGCCGAGCTGGCGGCGGAAGAGCTCGACGGCGCCGGGCGGGTAGTGGGGGTTGGAGGCAAGCTGCCCCAGCAGCCAGGCGTTGGTGGGCGAGCTCGCGCCGATCGCGAGCACCCGGAAGTCGGTCGCGCTGTCGGACGGGATCGCGATCGGCTCGCGCGTCCAGCTCGTGCCGTTCCAGTGCAGGACCCCGTCCTCGACCCCGGAGCTCTGTTCGTTGACCGGCACGACCAGCGCGCCGGCGCCGCCGCCGGCTTCTTCCAGCGGCGCGATCAGCGGCGCGCGGGCGGCCCCGAACAGCGTCTCGCCGGTCTTCAGCAGGGTCGGTTCTCCCCCGCCGGCGGGCGGTTCGGTGGGCGGCGGGGGCACCGGCGCGGTCTCCTGGAAGGCGCCGCCGGGGTTGCGCACGAGCACGACCTTCTGCGGCGGCCCGGCCTGTGTTTCGCCGGGCGGCGGGGCCGTGGGGACGGTCCCGACCAGCACGCCGCTGCCGTCGGGGGTCAGCTGCCCCGTCAGCGGGCTGGTGTTCGACAGGCCGATGCGCGGCCTGTCCGGCGCGAAGCCCGCGAGCGGCTGGCCGGCGGTGTCGAGCAGTTCGGGCCCCAGCGACCACCCCGCCCCTTCGGCGTAGCGCACCAGCCCCCAGGTGCTGGTGCCGGTGCCGTCGTTGACCTGGCCGATCCCCCAGGTCTCGGCGGGCGCCTCCTGCGGGGAGGAGCCGATCAGCGTGACGTCGCGGGCCGGCACCGAGGCGTCGGTCTGGGGTGTCACTTCTTCGGCGCCGGTCTGCCCGGCGGCCGACGGGGGGCCGCCGGGGCCCGACAGGCCGCCGATCAGCGCCGCCGCGCCCGCGGCGAGCAGCGCGAGCGCAGCCAGCGCCCGGCGAGGCCGGCCCCTGCGCGTGCGAAGCGCCCTCACGGCAGCGCATCCGATCCGGGGAGCTCGAGGGTGTTTGAGAACGCCAGCGATTCGGTGGAGATCGTGTCGTTGCCGGCTCCGCGCGTGGAGGCGATCGGCAGCGGCGCGAGCGCGTGGGTTTCGAGGTCGAGTTTGGTCGGCCAGCGGCGGGGGTCCAGGCGCAGCAGCAATGTGTGGTTGCCGGCGGCGAGGGTGCTCATCGCGGTGCGCGCGACGACGCTGCGGTGGCGCTTGGCGACCAGCCGCACGCGGGCCTTGACGGCGAGGTGGAAGCGCAATTCGAGCGTCGTGCGGCCGCGGACGTGGCTGTGGAGGTCTGAGAGCAGCGCCTCCCTGACCAGCGCCGGCTTTTCGGTTTCCGAGGGCCCTTTTTCGACGGTGATCGCGGGCACTTCTTCGTTGAGCCCCGAGTCGTCGACGGGGGGCGCGTCGGGGACCACCTGCGGCACGCCTTCGTCGGGCGGGCGATAGGTGATCGGGCCGGCGAACGCCGCCGCGTCGGGGTCGGGGGCGAGCGCGGCGCCAGGTTCGCTGAGATGGAACAGCCAGCCCTGCGACGTGGCCAGCCAGCAGTCGTGGGGGGCGGGGCAGGCGAGCTGCTCGGCGGCGCCCTTCGGCCCGGCCGCGACGCCCGCCTGACCTGCGACCGGCAGTTCCAGCTCGTCGGAGACGGTCCCGTCGGCCGCGATCCGCGCGACCAGCGCCGGCGCCGAGGGGCTGGGGCTGGCGGCGTCGCCCTGGGAGTCCAGCGCGATCCATGCGCTTTCGCTGCCGGGCTCGGCGGCGATCGAGTCGACGACGTCTTCTCCGAAGGGGTCTTCGTGCAGCGTCTCGGGAGGACCGACGACCTGGCTCCAGCCCCCGCCGGCATAGCGCACAACCGTCACCTCGGCGGATTCTGAGCCTTCGGGGAGTTCGGAGGCGGGGCCGGCCGCCCCCCACAGCGCTTCGGAGTCGGCGCTCAGGTGCAGGAAGTCAAGCGCGGTGGGGAACTCCCTGCGCGTGTACTGCGGGACGCCGGGGGATAGCCCCACGAAGGTCGGCTGCACGCCTTCGGGGTTGATCCGGCGCAGGTCCACCGGCGACGGTTCGGGGTCGGTGATCCTGTCTTCGGGCGCGAGGCGCACGCTCTCGTACAGGTGCCCGCCGAACAGGCGCATGTCCTGCACGGCGTGTCCCTGGGGGTCCGGTTCGGCGCTGACGCGTGCGGCCGTTCAAGTGCAGCTGGAAGGCCCCGATCAGCGGTTCTGGGAGGGGATCGCCGCCGAACCAGCAGTCGGTCGGGCCGATGCACCCGGCCGCGTGCATCGGCTGGTAGGAGCTCGACTCGAACGCGAGCGACGCGTAGGAGGCGACGACCTGCAGCTCACAGCCTTCGCAGGGCGCGGCGAAGTGGCAGAGCGTGTCGTCTTCCAGCGGCGCCGGCGCGCCGGTGGCGGGGTTGGCGGCCTGTCCGGGCCGCCCGTCGGAGATCGTCCAGAATTCTTCGGGGCCGGCCCACGCGATGCGCCCGTCGGTGGCGCCGCAGACGGTCGCGAGCTCGTGCCACTGGACGCCGTCGTAGGCCCACACGCCGGGCGGGATCGTGCTGCCGTTGCCGGCGGTGATCAGCGCCCCGCGGTTGGGCGCCCAGAACTCGATGTCGCCGATCCGGCCGAGGCCGATCGGGACTTCCGGCTGGACCCCGGACGGCAGCGGCGGCGGCAGCGGCTGTTCCAGGCGCCATTCGGCGTTGCCATCGTCGGCGAGCGGCGCGGCGTGGGCGGCAGTCGCGAACAGCGCGATCACCGCCAGCGACGCCACGGCGAGGACGAGGATCGGCGTGATCGCAGACCGGAGGGCCGTGTGCGGCGGCTGGCGCGTGCTCGCCCGCGGCTGCCCCGTGCGCATCGGCGGCTGCCCGGCGCGCATCGACGGCTCCCGCGTGCTCATCGACTACTCCCGGTTGGAGCGGGCTTGCGCTGGTCGCGGCTGCGGCCGGTCCGCGCGGAACGGCCGGCGCGCCGCGCCGTCGTGATGAAGGTGACGGGGATGCTTTGGCGCAGGACCGGCTGGCCGGGAGCGGTGAAGGTAACGGTGACGGTCCCCGACAGCCCGCCCCGGCTCGCGAGCGCGCGGTAGCGCGGGGGGAGGGTCAGCGTCAACTGCACCGGGCCGCCCGCGGTGGCGGCGGCCGTCGCGGTGGCGACCGTGCGCGAGGCGACCCGAGCGTGCGGCACACGCGAACGACTGCGTGCGGCGCCCGCCTCCGAGTCGCTGGTCGCCGCGCCCCCCCGCGGACGGCCGCGTGCCCCGCCGACTCGATGCGAGGAGCGGTCTCGGGCCCCGCCCGCGCTGCGCCCGAGCGCGAGCACCACGTCGGCCTGCGCCTCGGCGCGCAAGGCGCCGGCGGCGGGGGCGTCGACGTCGAGCAGCACGCTGCCGTCGCGGCGCGAGACCGCGGTGACGCCGAGCAGCCAGGCGGCTTGGAGGCTCGGGTTGGGCGGCGGCGGCGAGACGTACTGCTGCGCGGGGCTGCCTTCGAAGTTGACGCGTTCCACGACGAAGGCGTCGCTGCCGTCGAACTTGGTGGCGCCGATCGGGGGGGTGTTGCCGTCGCCGTAGACGAGGTTGGAGGCCGTCGAGGAGAAGGCCAGGAGGTCGCCGTCGCCGGAGAACGAGGGCGAGAGCGCGCCGTCGGTGGCCCCATAGGGATCCTGACCGGCGATTTCCGCGGGATGCGGGTGTTCGGCGGGGCCCCCTTCGTAGCCGCTGGGTCACGCGCGTGAGCGTGTCGTTCGCGAGATCGGCGTCGAACAGTTCGACCATGCCGGGGACCGAGGCGCGCGTGCTGATGTAGGCGGGCGAGCCGAGCGGGAAGGCGGTGCGCTGGGTCGTGAAGGCGACCTGGCTGCCGTCGGGCGAGATGCCCGAAGTCGACGATCGGCGCGGTCGTGGAGAGGTCGGTCAGGTTGGCGCTGGCGACTTCGGTCAACCGCGCCAGCGCCTGCACGCGGGTCAGCCCTGGAGCCATGTCGGCGACGAACAGGTCGCTGGGAGTGTTTTCGGCGCTCTGGCCGAAGTCGGTGCCCTGCGCGAACGGCGGCGCCTGCGCGAGGAACGCGACGGTCTGGCCGTTCGCGCTGAGCTGCGGCACCGAATCGCCGGTCCCGCCCGTCCAGATCCCGGACGCCGCGCCCGAGCTGCCCGGTTCGCTTCTGAACGGCCCCTCGCAGGGATCGGCCGGCGTGAGCGGTTCCAGCAGCGCGGTCTCGCCGCTGGCGACGCACGCCGGGGCGGTCGGGTCCGAGCCCCCGGTGATCCGCCGCGTGGGGGCTTCGGGGCCTTCGGCGATGCGCCGCCACAGCGGCTCGGTGTAGCGCGCCGGCAGGCTTTCTTCGGAGAGCGTCGGCGCCTGCGCGCCGATGTCCTGGCCCATCCAGGCGACCGTCGAGCCATCGGCGCTGATCGACGCGCCGATCGGTCTGCGTCAGGGTGTAGGCCGAGGGCGCTCGAACGCGGGGGGCTCGCTGGACGCGTAGACCGCGCCGTAGGTGGTGGCGCCTTCGGTCGCCGACACCGGCTCGGGCCCGCCGGTCGCGGAGACCGCCGGACGCGCCGGTCGCGGGGTCGTAGGCGACGCTGACCAGCCGCGTGGTCTCGGTCTGGCAGGTTGCGGACCGCCACCTGCAGCGCGGGCGTGCCCGGGCCGTCGAGGTTCGAGACGGCGGTCGTCACGAACGCGACCTCCTGGCCGTTGGCGCTGAGCGCCGAGCGCCCGCTCGCCTCCGCGCCGTAGCTCTTTTCTTCGAATTCGCGTTGTGCGGTTTTCGGTTCGCCCGCGGGTTCGTAAGTCAGCCCCTGCGCAGATCCGTTGACCGCGGAGACGAGCGTGAAGGCACCTGGTTCAGAGGTTCCCTTGCTCATGTCGCGCACATACACGTCGGCGTCCCTTGTTGGTGTCGTCAGAGCTCAACTGCGCATCGGTGGTGAAGCTGACGTACCGTCCATCGGCGCTGATCGAGGGCAGCTCGGCGTAGCAGACGCGACCCGGGACTTTCTCTCCCTTTTGGAGTTCGGCTTTCTTGCGTTCCTTTTCTTCGTGTTCTGTTTCTTGACATATTCCTTCGGTGTCCTCCACCACCGGTTCCACCTCGCCTGTGTGAAGATCGCGCAGCCACACGCCGACGATCCCGCCGAACGGAGCCGTCGAACGCCACATATTCGCCCGTTAGCGGAGATCGCGGGGTCGTGCGCGTATTCGGCCTGCTCCCGTTCTTCCGGCGGGACGGGCGCGGTCGACTCCGAGGCCAGCGAGATCGGCCCGAACACGTCGGCTATCGCCGGGGTGGGCGCGGCCATCGTCGTCACCGCGATCAGCGCCAGCACCGCCGCCGGCGCGACCCGTGCCGGGGCTGGCGTCCTCAGCCCGGGCGCCAACGCACGCAATCGCACGACGGCCAGGCGCGCCAGCGCAACGGCCCACAACCGGAAGGGCGCCGCGCGCCTCATCCGACGCTCACCAGCCTGCGGACGACCGCGCGGTTGCCCGCGTTGTCGGCGACGTCGATCACGATCCTGTAGATCCCGGGGTGGGCGTAGCGGTGGCGGAACAGCTTGCGGCCGTGTCCGTCGCGGCCTTCGCCGTAGCTGATGCTCGACCGCGCGGGCGTCGACGCCGGAGGCGTTGCTGCGCACCCGCACGACCACTTCGCCGGCGTGGCGCCCGCGGCGCACGGTGACGGTCGGCGGCTCGCCGTCCACCATCAGGGTGGCCGGCGGCGTGAGCGTCGCCTGTCCGTCGCGGTCGGTCGCGAGCACCTGGACTGAGTGGCGGCCGTTGCCCAGCCCGCGCGGATTCAGGCGCAGCGAGAAGGCGCCGGCGGGGGTCGGCTGCGGGCGGCCGTCGAGCACGACCTCGTAGGTCAGCGGTCCGTCGGCGCTGACGGCCGGCAGCCAGGAGATGGTGGCCGCCGACGGTTTGATCCAGCCCTTGGGGACGCTGACGACGAACTGCGCGGGCGGCGCGCTGACGTGGGCGGCGACGATCGCGGCGTTGCCGAGCGGGCCCTGCTGGAAGGCGACCAGGCCGTCGCCGAGCCCCGAGCGCCCGACCGCCAGTTCGCCGATTTCGCCGCCGTCGCCGCCGCTGACCAGCGCGGTCTGGACGGCGCCGCTGGGGAAGTCCTCGCGCACCGCCACCGCCTGCGCGCCGCCGGGCTCGGCGCTCGGCCACGCCGAGACGCCGCCGCCGGCGGGGTTCATCACGCTCGCGCCCAGCAGGCCCGACCCGTCCCACGGGGGCCCCAGCGAGAGCGTCCCCGTCAGCCCCTGGCCGTTGCCCTCGACCACGCGCGGGGTGCCGTTGCTGTCGTACAGCAGCCGCATGTCGCGCTTTTCGTCGACGTCGATGCTCGGCGCCCCGACCTGCGCGCCCGCGCCGCCGGAGACCTGCGAATCGGCGATGCTCGCCCCGAGGAACTCCGCGCCGCTGGCCGATTCGCCGTCGGGGAGAGTGTTCAGGAAGATCCGCGGGCCCGGCAGCGGCGAGCCGGCGCCGACGCCCTGGCGGTAGGCGACCTCGGCCTGACCCAGCTTGGAGATCGCGACACTCGGCGCGTCGGCGTCCTGTTCGATCGGCGCCCCGTCGAGGCTTTCGGCGCTGACCGGCAGCACGTAGTCGAGCGTGGACCCGAAGATGCGCCGCGCCCAGATGCGCGCGACACCGTCGATTTCGGGCTCCTGCCAGACGACCACCGCGTTGCCGGTCTGGCCGATCGCGATCTGCGGGGCGTTGGCCTGCGTGGGCGGGCGCATCGAGACCCCGCGGTCGCGGTTGATCGGGCCCAGCGCCGACCAGCGTTCGCCGTCGAAGTGGGCGACGCGCACTTCCTCGACCACGTCGCCGGGGCGCAGCAGCGGGATGTTGACCTGCTGGCCCGGCGCGAAGTCGACGACCCGGTAGACGACGTCGGCCTGGCCGGTCGCAGCTCATCGCCAGCGCCGGGCTGGTGCCGGTGCCGTCGCGGATGTCGGGATCGACGATCATCGCTTCGCCGAACGTCGACGCCCCGGGGCCGAGCGTCGCGCTGAGCAGCTCGTCGACCGGCCGGCCGTCTTCGGTCGCGAACGGGGTCGCCCACACGACCACCAGCTCGCCGCCGTCGGCCGCGCCGATGCGCGGCCAGCTGGCCGCGTAGGACTGGCCGGTGTCGACCGCGGATCGGCGGCAACCATTGCACCGTTGTCGTAGCGCGCGACGAACACGTGCGCGACCCCGTCGACGCGCTTGAGGTACACCACCCCGCCGGTGCCGTCTTCGGCCATCGCAGCGCCGCCGAAGCCGACGATTTCCTCGCTCGGCCCGTCGAGCGTGACGGCCGGCTGGATCGTCGCGCGCGCCTGTCCGGCGCCGGTCGCGAGCACGACCGCGGCCAGGGCACCGGCCAGCGCTCCCCGGCGCCACCGTGGCTGATGCTGGGGGCGGATGATCGGCCTGATCGCGACACTCATCGGGCTGCTCCCGCCGCCGGCTCAGGAGGTCGGTTTGTTCAGGGCGCCGGGGGTCTTGTTGAAGGCGCAGCGGAAGGGTTCGGGCTGGGAGACCGGCACCGAGCCCGCGAACCCACCATTGGTGCCGTTGCTGTAGACCGTCACGTACTGCAGCGATTCCGGTTCGGGGTTGGCGGGCACCGGGATCGGGTTGGACTGGCCCTGGCGGGGGTTGCCGGTCGCCCCTTCGCTGACGCCCTCCGAGCCCGCGGCCGCCGACCCCGCCTCGGTGGTGACGAGCGTCGAGCTCATCTCGCGTTCGTCTTTCAGGCCGCGGCTCGGGTCGAGGTTGATCGTGGCCGTCAGCGGCGAGTCGTGGATCGTGGACTCGAGCTTCACGCGCGCGGCCGCCCCGAGCAGCTGCGCCGCGGTCGGCAGCCAGCCGCCTTCTTCCACGCAGGCCTTGGCGGCCCAGATGTACTTGTTCTTGCCGGCCTCCGCATTGGTGAGGGGATAGGGGGCCGTGTCCAGGCACCAGCTGCCCAGGTCGACCGTCTGCGGCGGGCAGCTACCCTCGACCTGTTCGGCCTTCAGGCCGTTGAGGGTGTTGGCCGAGCGCGCGGATCTGACGGTGGGGATCGCCGACGCCGGGAACTTCCTGTTCCGCCCCAGCAGCAGCACTCCGCCGGGGTAGGGCTTCGAGCTGACGGGATGCCCCGCGACCGCGGCGATCACCGCGTGGCGCGCGGCGTCGGCGAGGCCCGTCGTCGAGAGCACCAGCGCGATCACCGCGACGACCATCGCCGGGGAGGGAAGTAGTCGGGGTGGGCGGGCCTTCATCGGACCCACCCGCCGTCCTGCGCCCACCCGCGGCCGACGGTGGGGAGCGTCGTGCAGAGCGGATGCCGCAGCGAACGACCGCTCATCCCGCCTGCTTGGGGTCGCCGCGGGTGGTGAAGCGAGGAGGCGAGGCCCGGCGCACGTCGCGCAGCTCCTCCAGCGTCATCTCCTGCACGGTCGAGAGCACCGCCTCCAGCGCCACGCCCGAGAGCGTCTCCTGCTCGAGCAGCGCCGTCGCCGTCTCCTCGACCGTGCCCCAGTTGCGGTCGAGGATCGCCGCCGCCCGCGCCTGCGCGTCGCCGACGAGGCGCTCGACCTCGTTGTCGATCACGTTCAGCGTCTCCGGCCCGACCGAGCCGAGATCCTGCAGCGAGGCGCCGAGGAACACCTCACCGCTCTTCTCGCCGATCGTCACCAGGCCCAGCGCCTCGGACATCCCGAACGATGTGACCATCGAGCGCGCCAGCGCCGTCGCGGCATGCAGATCGTCGTGGACGCTGGTCGAGTGGTTGCCGAACGCGATCCGCTCGCCCGCCAGGCCGGCGACGATCGAGATCAGCTGCCGGTGCAGATCGGGTTCGCTCATGATCGTCTGGTCGCGGTCGGTGAGCATGTGCGCCGCGGTGCCGAGCTGGCGCCCGCGCGCGACGATCGAGAGCTTGCGGGTGGAGGTCTTCTGGCCCAGCGCGTCGGTGACGACGGCGTGCGCGGACTCGTGGATCGCGATCAGCCAGCGCTCGTCAGGGGTCAGGATGTGGCGTTTGGCCGGGCCGGCCACCACGCGGTCGATCGCCTCCTCGAGCGTCTTCTCGTCGATCTCCGCGCGCCCCTCGCGCACGCTCAGCAGCGCGGCCTCGTTGATCACGTTGGCCAGCTCGGCGCCACTGAAGCCGGGGGTCTGGCGCGCGACCTCCTCCAGCGAGGCGTCCTCGGCCAGCGGGCGCTTGCCGCCGTGCAGGCGCAGGATCTCCAGGCGTCCGTGCACGTCGGGGGTGTCGATCACGACCTGCCGGTCGAAGCGGCCCGGGCGCAGCAGCGCCGGGTCGAGGATGTCGGGCCGGTTGGTGGCGCCCATCACCACCAGGCCGCCGTCGCCGGCGAAGCCGTCCATCTCGACGAGGATCTGGTTGAGCGTCTGCTCGCGCTCGTCGTTGCCCTGCCCGATGCCCGCGCCGCGCTTGCGCCCGGCGGCGTCGAGCTCGTCGATGAAGATGATCGCCGGCGCCGCCTTGCGCGCCTTGCGGAACAGGTCGCGCACGCGCGCCGCCCCGACGCCGACCAGCGACTCGACGAAGTCCGAGCCCGACAGCGAGAAGAACGAGGCGTCGGCCTCGCCGGCGACGGCCTTGGCCAGCAGCGTCTTGCCGGTCCCGGGCGGGCCGACGAGCAGCACGCCCTTCGGGGCGGCGGCCCCGACGAGCAGGTATTTGGAGGGATCGGCGAGATAGTCGCGGATCTCGCGCAGCTCGGCCACCGCCTCACCGGCGCCGGCGACGTCGGCGAACGTGATCCGGTCGCTGGAGCCCTTGCCCTTGCGCCGACCCTTGCCGGTGAACTGCGAGAACGCCGCGATCCCGCCAGCGCCGCCATCGGCGCCCAGCCGGGTGAACAGCGCGAACAAGCACACCAGCAAAAGGATCGGGATCAAGAACTGGACGACGATCTGCTTGGTCCCCTTGCCCGACTGCTGGTCGACCGCGACGTTCGCGCCGTCGCCCTCCAGTTCGCGCAGCAGCTGCTGCGTCTGCGCGCCCGACGCCGGATAGGAGGCCCACAGAACCTTGCGCACCCCCGCTTCGCCCCCCGAGCCGGTCCCCGAGGCGCCGGCCCCCGTTTCCGCGCCGCCGGCCCCCGTCCCACCGGCGGAGCCGATCGAGGAGCCGGTCGCGAGGCTGGCCAGCGACGCCTTGGTCGTGATCTCGACGCGGTTGTCGTGGTCGAGCAGCAGCGCGTTGATGACCTGGTGGCGCCGCGCCAGCGACTGCACGGTGCTGATCGGGACCTGTTTGCCGGCGCTGCTGGGAGCGATCGAGCCGAGCAGCGAGGCGAACGTGATGAACAGCCCGATCGACACGATCGCGAGGAACAGCGAGATCGGGTCGCGCCGGACGATGCGGCCGACGCTCTGCCCGAACGAGCTGAGCGTCGCGCGCACCGGGCTGCGGCGCGTGGCCAGGCCGGAGCGCACCGCTTTGGGCCCGCCAGGACCGCCGTTGCTGCCGCCCGGCGCCCTGCCGTTGGCGCGCCCGTTCCCAGCGGTGGGCGACCGATCGGGCGTGTCGGGATCAGGGGGGCTGCTGTGAGGGCTCGGATGGTCGGTCATGCTCGGGCCGGCCTCGGCCGCGTAGAGAGGTCCGATGCGGCGGCAGATCGACGCCGCGGCCTCGGATTGACATGGACATCGGTGAGAAAAGCAGCGTCTCGGGAGAAAAGCAACGTCTTCACAAGAACGAAACATCCTGCGTCCCCAGGCCAGGACCCGCGTCCTCAAGACCACGTTTTCACCAAATTTTCTCCAGATAGCCACCGTCTGTTCACGTAAGCGGCGAGGCGGTCGAATGGACTTCGCCTCCCGTCGAAAGGGAGACGCGTCGCGTCGTCCCGCGCTGCCCGGCGGCCCCGCGCCCGCGACGCTGACCCGTCGCGGGCAAGACATTCGCCACCCAAGCAAAAAGGAGCCAATGTGCGCGCGCACCGTACCCTCATCGTTTCCGTGATCATCGCTCTCATCCTCGCCGTGCCGGCGGGCGCCGCGGCCAGCCGCCTGCTCCTCGGCGGATCGACGTCCGTGCTTCCACTCGCCCAGAAACTCGCCGCCGCCTACCACCACGCGTACCCGAAGCTCCCCGAACCGAAGGTCGAGGGAGGCCAGTCGGACATCGGGATCGCCGGCGTGGCCAGCGGGCGCTTCAACATCGGCGACTCCTCGCGCGACCCGCTCAGCACCGACCCGCGGGGCCTGGTGTTCACGAAGATCGCCCAGGACGGCATCTGCGTGATCACCAACGACAGCAACCCCGTCCCCAACCTCTCCCAGCAGACCGTCCAGGGCATCTTCACCGGGTCGATCCGCGACTGGAGCGAAATCCCCGGCGCGACGGCCACCGGGCCGATCGACCTGTTCGACCGCGACGGCGCCTCCGGGACCCAGGACGCGTTCCAGAACATCTTCCTCGGCGAAGACCTGAAGATCTCCCCCAGCGCCAGCGCCGAGGCCTCCAACGGCCTCGAGCAGAACGCCATCAGCGCCGACCCCAACGCGATCGGCTTCGTGTCGTTCGCGTTCACCGCCGGCGTTCACCCCGCGGAGTACCAGGGGGTGGCGTGCAACCTGCGCAACGCGCGGTCCGGCCAGTACGGCGGGGTGCGCAACTTCTGGATGGTCACCAAGGGCGCCCCCAAGGGCGAAGCGGCCAAGTTCATCGGCTGGGTCACGAGCGGCAACAAGACGACCAAAGCGATCATCAGCTCCAGCTGGATCGCGATCCACTAGCTCACCGCAGCTCCCGGCCAACGCGATGTCCCCCGACGACCGTCAGCGCACTGGCAGCCAGCGCGCTGACGGTCAGGCCGAGACCGGCCCCGGCCAGCCGGATGCCGGGCTCGATGGAATGGGGACCGGGGCCAGCCGGACGGACCGCGGCAAGCAGGACGTCAAACGCGACCGGCGCGTCGAGCTCACGCTCGGCGTGCTGGCCGTCGGGACGCTGGCGCTGATCGGGCTGATGGTGATCTCGGTGATGGTGAACGCGTGGCCGTCGTTCGCGGCCAACGGCCTGAGCTGGTTCGGGTCGGGAGGGGACCCCGTCGTCCAGTTCCGCGCGATGGAGGCCGGCGTGCCGCTGCCGGGCCATTCGATCCTTTACTTCAGCGCCTGGCCGCTGATCTGGGGGACGCTGCTGACGACCGTGTTCGCGGTCGTGATCGCGCTCGTGGTCTCGACCCTGGCGGCGGTCTTCCTGACCGAGTTCGCGCCGGCGCCGGTGCAGCGCATCCTCGAGCCCGTCGTGCGGCTGCTGGCCGCGGTGCCCTCGGTGATCTACGGGCTGATCGGGATCCTCGCGATCGCCCCGTGGATCGACCAGCACCTGATCAGCGACGCGCGCAAGCAGTCGGTCGCGTACGTTGTGCAGCTCAACGGCGCCTGCCTGCTGACGGCGATCCTGATCCTGACGGTGATGATCCTGCCGATCATGGTCGCGCTCAGCGCCAACGCGCTGGCCTCGGTGCCGGTCTCCTGGCGCGAAGGCTCGATGGCGCTCGGCGTCAACCGCTGGCGCACGACCTGGCGGGTCTCGCTGCGCACCGCGCGGCCCGCGATCGCGGCCGGGCTGGTGCTCGCGACGGGCCGCGCGCTGGGCGAGGCGATCATGCTCGCGATGGTCTCCGGCGGACGGCCCTTCGCGGCCAACCCGCTGGACGGGCTCACCTTCCTGTTCGAGCCCGTCCAGCCGCTCGCGGCGACGATCCCGCTGGAGTGGGGCGGGCAGACGACGGGCCCGACCGCCCACACGATCTACGCGATCGGGGCGGTGCTGCTGGTCTCGGCGAGCCTCCTGTCGCTCGCCGGGTGGGCCGCGAAGCAGCCGCTGAAGCGCTATGGGATCGGCGTGTGATGGCCACGGCGCAGCTCGCACCCGAGCCCTCCGGCCCGGCGGTCGTGCGCCCCCCGCGGGAGACGCCGGCGTCGTGGCCACTGATCGATCGTCTTGGCTGGCTGCTGTGCTGGGCGGTCGGGATCGGGCTGTGCCTGATCGCAGCGGCGATCGTGCTGTACATGCTCGTAAAGGGCATCTCCGAGCTGCATCTGAGCCTGTTGTTCGAACATCCGGCGCCGTCGCTGCACCAGAACAAGTCCGGCGGCTTTCTTGACCCGATCGTCGGGACGTTCGTCATCACCGCAGTCGGCATCGCGATCGCGGCCCCGGCCGGCATCGGGCTGGCGACCTGGCTGTCGGAGTACCGCCGCCCGCGGTGGCTGGCGCGGACAGTCGAGTCGGCGATCGAGACGATCGGCGGGGTCCCCAGCATCGTGCTCGCGATCTTCGGCCTGCTGATCTTCTCGCGCGGCTTCTTCGTGTTCCTCTCCCAGAGCGCCGCCGTCGGCGCGACGGGAACGTCGTTCCTCACCGCCGGCATCGTGATGGCCGTGCTCGCGCTGCCGCTGATCGTGGGGGCCACGCGCGAGGCGCTGTCCCAGCTCCCGGGGCGCCTGCGCGAGGGCTCCTACGCGCTGGGCAAGACCCAGGCCACGACGATCCGGCGGGTGCTGCTCCCGTCGATCAGGCCCGGGATGGCGACCGGCATCGTGCTCGGGATGGGCCGGATCATCGGCGACACCGCGATCGTGATCTTCGTGCTGGGAAGCTCGACGTACCGCAACGAAGGCGTCGGTGGCATCCCGCTGCTCAGCACGCTGCGCGGGACCGGCGCGACGCTGACCAGCTACGTCTACAACAACTCGCCCGCCGGCGAAGGCAACTCCCCGCAGAAGGCCTACGCGGCGGCGTTCGTGCTGCTGCTGATCGTGCTCGCGCTCAACGCGCTCGTGACCCGCCTGACCAACCCGGGCGACCGCACCTTCGCGCGCGGCCTCGCGTCGAGCCTGGGGGCGAGGATGCCATGGATCGACTGACGCCGCCGCCGGTGCGGCGGATCGCGGTGGACCGCCACCCGCACGTCGCCGCGCCGACGGCCCCCGCCAACGGCAACAGCGGCCTCGGCCCGGGGATGGGCGGGTCCACGCTCGTCGCGCGCCGGCGCATTGCACAGCCCGCGGCGACACAGCCGGTCGAGCGGATGTCGATCGACTCGGTCTCGCTCGCCTACGGCTCGCGCTGGGTCGTGCGCGACGTCAGCCTGTCGGTGCGCCGCGGCGAGGTCCTCGGGCTGATCGGCGCGTCGGGCTCGGGCAAGACGACGCTGCTGCGCTCGCTGAACCGCCTCACCGAGATCACCGCCGGGGCGGCGCGCAGCGGGCGGATCGCGCTCGACGGCGAGGAGATCCACGCGATCGAGGTCAACGAGCTGCGCCGGCGGGTGACGATGGTCTTCCAGCAGCCCAACCCGTTCCCGATGAGCATCTTCGAGAACGTCGCCTACGCGCTGCGCGAGCAGCACCCCGCCGGCCGCCGGCGGCGGCGGCTGCGCCGCGGCCAGCTCGAGCCGGCCGTCCGCGACGCCCTGCGCCGGGCCGGCCTGCACGACGAGGTCGCCGACGACCTCGACCGCTCGGCGATGGCGCTCTCCGGCGGCCAGCAGCAGCGGCTGTGCATCGCGCGCGCGCTGGCCGCCGACCCCGAGGTGCTGCTGCTCGACGAGCCCTGCTCGGCGCTCGATCCGATCTCGACGGCGGTGATCGAGGAGCTGATCGTGGGCCTGCGCGAGAGCGTCGCGATCGTGATCGTCACCCACAACCTCCAGCAGGCCCAGCGCGTCGCCGACCACGTCGCGTTCATGCACCTCGGCGAGCTCGTCGAGTACGGCCCCGCCGAGCAGGTCTTCGGGGCGCCCCGCCAGCAGCGCACCCGCGACTACATCGGCGGGGCCTTCGGGTGAGCCGCATCGGCGTCCTGCTGCTCCTGGCGCTCACGCTCACCGGCTGCGAGACGACCCAGGAAAAGAGCGCGAAGCTCGAACGGGAAGCCAAGAAGCACATCGTAGTCGCGCAGAAGGGGCTGTCGATCGCGCAGGCCAGCGCCGACGTGATGGTGGTCGCGACCACCGTGCTGCACAGCTCCGAAGGGGCCGCGGTCGCGGTGACGCTGCGCAACACCTCCACCCATGCGCTGCGCGACGTGCCGATCGCGATCTCCGTGAAGGACGCCGCGGGGAGCATGCTCTACCAGAACAACGCCCCCGGCCTGGAAGCAGCGCTGACCTCGGCGCCGCTGCTGGGCCCAGGGGAACAGTTCACCTGGATCGACGACCAGGTCCAGGCCAACAGCGGAGCGGCGGGCGGGATTCCGACGACAGCCACCGCCACCGTCGGAGAAGCCCCGCAGGCGCCGGCCGGCGCCCCGCGGATGCGCCTCTCAGGCTTACACCAGATCGAAGAAGCCGGCGGCGCCGGGGCGGAAGGGATGGTGGTCAACGACTCCGCGGTGACGCAGCACGGCCTCGTCGTCTACGGGATCGCCCGCCAGGGCGCAGCGATCGTCGCGGCTGGGCGGGCGGTCCTGAGCGAAGTCCCGGCGCACGGCTCCACCCGCTTTCAGCTGTACTTCATCGGCAGCCCCCACGGGGGGCAGCTGCAGCTCAGCGCCCCCGCCACGACGCTGGGCTGATGCCCGGCAAATGGCGATCTGTCCGGCAGCAGATGGCGAATAGGCGCTCCCTCAACGGCGGCGCCCGCGCTGCTTGAGCGTGATGCCCTCCAGCACGTGGGCAACCGTCTCGCAGGCGTCGACCGCGGCCTCCAGCGACTCGAAGATGTCCTTCCAGCGGATCACCACCATCGGGTCGATGCCGCCCGCGAACAGCGACGCCACCGCGTCGCGCTGCAGGCGGTCGCCCTCGTTCTCCAGGCGGTGGATCTCGACCAGGTGGGGGGCCAGGTCGGCGCCGGTGCGCAGGCAGCGCAGCCCCCGCGCGATCTGCTCGCCCGCCCCGACCAGGACCTCGGCGAACTCGACCGACTGCTCCATCGGCGCCTCCACCCCATAGAGGACCAGCTGCGCCGCCGCCTGCTCGGTGTGGTCGACGATATCGTCCAGCGTCGTCGCCAGCGTGTAGCCGTCGCCCGCCGTGAACGGGGCGCGCACCCGCCGGCCGGTGAGCCGGTGGATGATGTCGTGGGTGATCCGATCCCCCTCCTGCTCGCACACCTTCAGGTCGCGCGACAGCGCCGCGTGCTCGGGAAACTCCGCCAGCAGGTCGCGCAGCAGCAGGCCCGAGCGCTGCACGTTGCGCCCGGCCTCCTCCACCAGGCCCATCAGATCCCCGTCCATACCGCCGCCCAGGAAGCTCATCGCAGCAGAGTATTGAGCCCCGCCCACCGGCGAGCCTCGCCCCGCCAAAGACCGGACAGATGACGAATCGGCCCAGCACCGCAGCCGCTGCCGGCGCCGCCTTCACCAAATGTTCACATGTACGAGGCCGGCGGCCAAAAGACTTGCCCAGACAACGAGGGTTCAGCGCATTGGACCCGCAAGCCAGAGGAGATGCAGTGATCAACAAAAAGACAGGGGCGCTCCTGGGCGTCCTGGCGCTCTCGCTCGTCCTCGCCGCCTGCGGCAGCTCGACGAGCACCTCCAGCTCCACCACCGCCGCCAGCTCGTCGAGCACCATCTCTGGGGCCGGCTCCACCTTCGCCGCGCCGGTCTACGAACAGTGGGGCTCGCAGCTCGCAAGCTCCGGCCTGACCGTCAACTACCAGGCCGTCGGCTCCGGCGCCGGCGTCACCGCGCTGGAAGGCAAGACCGTCGACTTCGGCGCCAGCGACCCGCCGCTGAAGCTCCCCGAAGAAGCCGCGCTCGCCAAGGTCGGAGAGCCGATCCAGATCCCGATGTTCCTCGGCGCGATCACCGTCTCCTACAACCTCCCCGGCGTCAAGAGCGGGCTGAAGCTCGACGGCACCACGATCGCCGACATCTTCCTCGGCAAGATCAAGACCTGGAACGACGCCGCGATCAAGGCCCTGAACCCCGGCGTCATGCTGCCGAGCACCGCGATCACCGTGATCCACCGCTCCGACTCCTCCGGCACCACCGCCGGCTTCACCGGCTTCCTCGCCGCCGTCGACCCCGAATGGAAGACCGCCGTCGGCTCCGGCAAGGACGTCCCGTGGCCCGTCGGCACCGGCGCCAAGGGCAACGCCGGCGTCGCCGGCGCCGTCCAGCAGACCACCGGGGCGATCGGCTACGTCGAGCAGGCCTACGCGCTGGAGCACAACTTCACCTACGCCAGCGTCAAGAACAAGGCCGGCAACTACGTCGAACCGACGCTCGCCTCGACCAGCGCCGCCGCGGAAGGCATCGTCGTGCCGGCCAACCTCGGCTTCGCGATCAAAAACCCGCCGGCCCCCGCCGCCTACCCGATCACCTCGCAGACGTTCGTCGTGGTCTACAAGGACATGTGCAAGGCCGGCGTCCCCGGCGGCAAGAGCGCCGCCGAAGGCGTCGTGAAGTTCCTCAAGTACGGGCTCACCGAAGGCCAGAGCATCCTCGCCAAGGCCGACTACGCCGCGCTCCCCGCGTCGATCCTCGACAAGTCCAAGGAAGCCGTCAACGGACTGCTGTGCGAAGGCTCGCCGCTGAGCTAGCCTGAGACGACCTTGGAGCCGCATCACCGCAATCAGATGATGTCAACCACGGTCAGCCCGACCCCCGGGCCGGGCTGACCGTGGAGGCCGCATCGGCCCCCGCCGGCGCCGACCGCTCGATCCTGCAGCGGTCGGCGCTCGCGCGCCTGCCCGACCGCGCCCTGCGCTACGGGCTCACCGCGCTCGCCGCCCTGATCCTCGTCCTGATCGTCTACTTCTTCGTCCGCCTCGTCGGCGAAGCGCGTCCCGCATTCGAGAAGTTCGGCGTCCTCGGCTTCACCTTCGACAACGACTGGAACGTCAGCGCCGAACAGTTCGGCGCCCTGCCGCTGCTCGTCGGGACGCTCATCACCTCCGCGCTGGCCCTGCTGATGGGCGTCCCGATCGCCGTCGCCACCGCCGTCTACCTGACAGAGCTCTGCCCCCGGCGGCTGCTCGCCCCGCTGACCGTCCTGATCGAGCTGCTCGCCGCCGTCCCCTCCGTCGTCTACGGGCTCTGGGGCATCTTCTTCCTCGCCCCCAAGCTCCAGCCCGCCGAGCAGTGGGTCGCGAACACCTTCAGCTTCATCCCCTTCATCGGCGGCGGCACCGTCACGATCCCCAACTGCTTCGTCGCCGGGCTGATCCTCGCGATCATGATCCTCCCGATCGTCAGCGCCATCGCCCGCGAGGTCATGACCACCGTCCCCGACGACCACAAGGAGGCCGCGCTCGGCCTCGGGGCCACCCGCTGGGAGATGATCCGCACCGCCATCCTGCCCTACTGCCGCTCCGGGATCGTCGGCGGCGCGATGCTCGGGCTCGGGCGCGCCATCGGCGAGACGATCGCCGTCACGATCGTGATCGGCGACTCCCCCACCCTCGCCCACCACCTCTTCGGGCAGGGCTACACCCTCGCCGCCGTCATCGCCAACGAGTTCGGCGAGGCCACCGGCCTGCACCGCTCCGCGCTGTTCGCCTGCGCCCTCGTCCTGTTCGTCCTGACGCTGCTCGTCAACGCCCTCGCCCGCCTGCTCGTCCTGCGCGCCGCCGGCGGGCGCGGCTCCATGACAGGCCGACGGGGACGGGGCGGGCGGGGACACCAAACAAATTCCGGCGAGGGGCCCGCCGACCTCGCCAGCGCCGCGGCGGCCGGCGCATGAGCCCGCACCGGCCACCGACGCGGGGCAGGACGCCCCGCGCCCACAAGCTCATCGCCCCCACGCGCCGCGCGGACGATCCCCAAATGCCCCTCAACGCCGGCCACCACCCCGAGGCCCGCCGGTGAGCGCCCCCGGAGCCGCACCCGATCGCCTCGCCCGCTTCGCCGTCAGCCCGCGGCGGCGGCGCACCGACACAGCGATGCGCGGCCTGCTGCTCGCCGCCACCCTGATCGCGCTGGTCCCGCTCGCGCTGATCGTCTACTACCTGCTGCGCCAGGGCCTCGGCGCCTGGAGCGTCAGCTTCTTCACCACCGACCCCACCGGCAACACCTTCTTCGGGGGCTCCAACATCGGCGGCATCAAGAGCGCCATCATCGGGACCGTCGAGATGGTCGCCCTCGCCTCGCTGATCGCCGTCCCCGCCGGCATCGGCGTCGCGCTGTGGCTCGTCGAGTACGGCCGCCCCGTGCGCTTCGCCCAGCTCGTCCGCTTCTTCGTCGACGTCCTCACCGGCGTCCCCTCGATCGTGTTCGGGCTGTTCATCTACATCGCGCTGATCATCGGCACCGGCTCCACCTACGCCGGCTACAAGGGCTCGCTCGCGCTCGCCCTGCTGATGCTCCCCGTCGTGATCCGCTCCGCCGAGGTCGTCCTCGTGCTGGTCCCCAACGCCCTGCGCGAGTCCGCGCTGGCGCTCGGCGCCGCCCGCTGGAAGGTCATCTTCCGCGTCGTCCTCCCCACCGCCGTCACCGGGATGCTCACCGGCGTCCTGCTCGCCGTCGCCCGCGCCGCCGGCGAGACCGCCCCGCTGCTGTTCACCGCCGGGCACACCAACAAGACCACGCTGAACCTCGGCGAATTCATGAACTCCCTCCCCTACCAGATCTACAACGACGTCATCTCCCCCACCCAGGCCGTCGTCAACCGCGCCTGGGGCGCCGCCCTCGCGCTTGTCGTCATGATCCTCGTGCTAAACCTCATCGCCCGCCTCGTCGCCCGAAGGAGCCGCCTTGCATGACACCCGACGCACCCACCTCCCGCGCCGCCGACGAGCCATCGCCGGCCGAGGCATCCCCGACCGCCCGGCCATCGCCGGCGGCCGACGGGCCACCCCAGGCTGCCGACGGGCCATCGCCGACAGCCGGCAACCCCTCCCGAGCGGCCCACCCGTCGGCTGACGAAATGCTCGAGCCCAGCCAACCCTCCCCGACGCCCGCCGACGCCGCCGCCACGCCGGGCGGGGGGGACGCCGGTCATCCCGCCGCCGCCGTCAAGCCCGGGCCCGAGATCCGGCTGGAGGGGCTGCGCGCCTTCTACGGGAGCGCCGAGCAGGTCAAGGGCGTCGACCTCACGTTCCCCGCCAACCACGTCACCGCCATCATCGGCCCCTCCGGCTGCGGCAAGTCCACGCTGGTCCGCTGCATCAACCGGATGCACGAGGAGATCCCCGGCGCCCGCGCCGCGGGCCGCGTGCTGCTCGACGGGCGCGACGTCTACGACTCCGGCGTCGACGTCATCGCCGTCCGCCGCGCCATCGGGATGGTCTTCCAGAAGCCCAACCCCTTCCCCACGATGTCGATCTTCGACAACGTCGCCGCCGGCCTGCGGCTCACCGCCGGCGGCCGCCGCGACCGCTCCCGCGGCGCGCTGCACCAGCGCGTCGAGGCCGCCCTGCGCGGCGCCGGCCTCTGGGACGAGGTCGCCGACCGCCTCGCCACCCCCGGCATGGGGCTCTCCGGCGGCCAGCAGCAGCGGCTGTGCATCGCCCGCTCGCTCGCCGTCGACCCCGACGTGCTGCTGATGGACGAGCCCTGCTCCGCCCTGGACCCGATCGCCACGCTGAAGATCGAGGAGCTGATCGAGCAGCTCAAGGCCCAGGTCACGATCGTGATCGTCACCCACAACATGCAGCAGGCCGCCCGCGTCGCCGACCGCACCGCCTTCATGCTCGGCGGCGAGCTCGTCGAGGTCGGGCCCACCCAGGAGATCTTCACCAACCCCGGCGACCCCCGGACCGAGGAATATGTCACCGGGAAGTTCGGATAGCCCCGCCCGCCCGGCGCCCCGCCGGCGCCGACGGCCCAGAGCACGCCCAACAGGGCCGCCAGCACTTCCAGCAGCAGCTGCAGGAGCTCGAGCAGCGCGCCCTCGGCGGCCTAGACCTCGTCGTCGAGCAGCTCGACCGCGTGCTCGAGGCCCTCGACCACCAGGACGTCGAGCTCGCCCAGATGGTGATCGCCGACGACGACCGCGTCGACGGGCGCTACCTCGAGGTCCACCAGGGCATCCTCTCGCTGCTCGCGCTGCAGGCCCCCGTCGCCGGCGACCTGCGCGTCGTCGCCGCGCTGCTGCACATCATGAAGAACATCGAGCGCATGGGCGACCAGTGCGTCAACATCGCCAAGCTCATCCCGCTCTCCGGCTACGAGCCCCCCGTGCGCCGCGAACTGCTCGACATCCTGCTGAAGATGGGCGCTCACGCCCGCTCGGAGGTCACTCAGTCCAAGGCCGCCTTCGCCGAACGCGACATCGAACTCGCCGAGGACCTCGTCCGCCAGGACCGCGACATCAACCGCATGAACCGCGACATCTTCCGCCTCGCCCTCCAGCTCGGCGACGACCCCGACACCCGCGAGTGGACCATGTACATGGTCCTCGTCGCCCGCGCCCTGGAGCGCATCGGCGACAACGCCGTCGACATCGGCGAGCAGGTCGCCTTCGTCGTCACCGGCCTCTTCCGCGAGTTCTCCGACTCCTCCAGCATCATGGGCGCCGGGTAATCCGCTATGTGCGCCATCCCTGTGAACATCCTGTGATATCTGCCCCCCGGCTTGCATCTCGGCGGCGGTTTCCCCTACACTGCGTCCGCGATGACGGAAAGCATCCGCGCCGAAGGGGGCACGTCGGACGCTCGCGACGCCTCCTCCACGGGCTCACCGCTGCGCATCGCCGTCGCTCGATCGCGACAGCGGCTTCATCCAGGTGCTCAGCAAGCGCCTCGACCGCCTCGGCTGGGAGCACCGCGTCCACGCCGCCCCCGTCCCCGCCGACGCGATCGTCTCGATGCGCCTCAGCGCGCTGGTCGTCGACCTCGCGATCCTCGGCCCCCAGGCCTGGAGCTGGCTGGAGCGCCTCTGCGGCGCCGCTCCCCGAGCTCGGGATCGTCGTCTGCACCGGCCCCTCCACCGTCGCCCAGCGCGTCCGCGGGCTGCGCCTCGGGCGCCGACGACTGGATCACCAAGCCCTGCCACCCCGAGGAGGTCATCGCGCGCGTCCAAAGCGTCGTCCGCCGTCGCCGCCGCAGCACCGGCCGCGCCGAGGCCAAGCCCGTCACCGCCGGCGAGGTCGAGATCCGCTCCGACCGCTTCCAGGCCTTCGTCGGCCGGCCGCTCCATCGACCTCACCCGCCGCGAGTTCGAGCTGATCGAGCTGCTCGCCGCCGCCGAGGGACGGGTGCTCGAGCGCGAGGAGATCTACTCGCGGCTCTGGGGCTACGCGATGGTCCGCGGCGACCGCTCCGTCGACGTCTTCGTCCGCAAGCTCCGCCAGAAGCTCGAGAAGGCCTCCCCGGGGTGGCACTACATCCACACCCACTTCGGGATCGGCTACCGCTTCGCCGCCGAACCCCACCGCGCCGGCCTCCACGAGGCACCGCACGCGCCCGAGGTCCCGCAGGTTCCCGCCGAGCGTCCGCCGACCCCCGCAGGAGCCGGCGAGCCACAGGCCCCCGTCGCCGCCGAGCGCGACGCGCTCGAGGCGCTGGTCTAACCAGCCTCCGCGATCAGCGCCAGATCGCGAGGGCGCAGCAGCGCCAGCAGCTCGCCCCTCGGGTCGACCGGACTGGGATGGGTTGGCCGGGGGTGGGTGGGACCCCCAACCCTCACCACCGCGATCCCGCCCTTCTTGAGGTCGATGCGCGCCCCCGTCAGCTCCGCCACGACGTTCGAGAAGTCCGGCTCGTGGCCCACCGCCAGCAGCCACCCGTCCGCCTCCAGCCCCGCCATCTCCGCCAGCGCCCCGCCGGCGTCGAAGCCGCCCGCGAGCGGCTCGCGAACCTCGACGCCGCGTCCGCCGCACGCCTGCGCCACCAGCGTCGCCGTCCGCAGCGATCGCTCCCGGGGGCTCGTCAGCAGCGCCTCGAACTGAACCCCCATCCGCGCCAGCGCCCGTCCCGCCAGGCGCGCCTGGCGCTCCCCGCGCTCGGTCAGACGCCGCTCGGCGTCCGGCCGGGTTCCATGCGGCTCGGCGTCCGCGTGACGTAGCAACCAGAGCTGACGGGCCATGTCGCTCGCCTGCACCCTATCCGGTGAGCCAGGGTGTAGCGTTGAGATCGACCATGAGCGACATCCGCGAGCACGCCGAGAACGAGCGCCACGGCGATCCCGACCTCGGCGGCTCCTCCGAGCACGCAGACGATCCCGGCCGCGACGGCGATCCGCGCGACCTGCACGACCCCTCGCTGTACCTCAATCGCGAGCTCTCGTGGCTGGACTTCAACGAGCGCGTCCTCCAGCTCGCCGAAGACGAGGCCGTCCCGCTGCTGGAGCGCGTCAAGTTCTGCGCGATCTACACCACCAACCTCGACGAGTACTACATGGTCCGCGTCGCCGGCCTGCTCGACCAGATCGAGGCCGGCGTCGAGAACCCCAGCCCCGACGGCCTGACCCCGTCGCAGACCATCGCCCACATCCGCGAGCGCGCCCTCGAGCTCGGCGACCGGCTGAGCGCCTGCTTCGCCCAGCGCCTCCGACCGGCGCTCGCCGACCACGGCATCCGCGTCGTCGGTGTCGCCGACCTCGACGAGCCCCAGCGCGCCCACCTCGCGCGGCACTTCCAGCAGGTGATCTTCCCCGCCCTCACCCCCCTCGCCGTCGCGCCCGGGCGGCCGTTCCCCTACATCTCAAACCTCTCCCTCAGCCTCGCCCTGCTGGTCCGCGACCCCGTCACCGACGAGACCGTGTTCGCCCGCGTCAAGGTCCCCACCGAGATCCTGCCCCGCTTCGTCACGATCCCGCCCGGGATCGCCGCCGCAGCGCTGGACGGGACCGCCGGCGGCACGACGAGCGGCGGAGCCACAGGCAGCGGGATCGCCGGCGGCGGCACGGCCAGTGGACGGCCTGACGGGCGGACCGAGGGCGGGCGGGCCACCGTAGACCCCCACCAGGTCACGCTGGTGCCGCTGGAGGAGGTCATCGCCCACCACCTCGACTCGCTGTTCCCGGGGATGGAGATCGTCGACTGCGACGTCTTCCGCGTCACCCGCGATGCCGACCTGGAGGTCTCAGACGACGCCGCCGACCTCCTGCAGGCCGTCGAGGACGAGCTGCGCCGCCGGCGCTTCGGGGAAATCGTGCGCGTCGAGGTCGGCGCCAACTGCTCCGAGCCCCTGCGCCGCGAGCTCGCGGGGCTGCTGGAGATGGAGGACGGGATCTACCCCGTCGCCGGGCTGCTCGACATGGGGGCCCTCTGGCAGATCGTCAAGCTCCCCGGCTACCCCGACCTGCGTGACCCCCCGTTTGCCGGGACCACCCACCCGCGGCTGCTGCGCCACGAGGGCGAGCGCCCCGACGTCCTCGGCGCGATGCGCGACGGCGACATCCTCGTGCACCACCCCTACGACTCCTTCGCCACCTCCGTCGAGCGCTTCGTCGAGCAGGCCGTCGCCGACCCCAACGTGCTCGCGATCAAGCAGACCGTGTACCGCACCAGCGACGACTCCCCCCTGGTCCCCGCCCTGATCGACGCCACCGAGAGCGGCAAGCAGGCCGTCGCGCTGGTCGAGCTCAAGGCGCGCTTCGACGAGCGCATGAACATCCACTGGGCCAAGGCCATGGAGGAGGCCGGAGTCCACGTCGTCTACGGCCAGCCGGCCCTGAAGACCCACGTCAAGTGCGTCCTCGTCGTCCGCCGCGAGGGCGACGGGGTGCGCAACTACGTCCACATCGGCACCGGCAACTACCACTCCACCACCGCCCGCCTCTACACCGACTTCGGGCTGTTCACCACCGACGCGCAGATCGGGGCCGACGTCGCGGACATGTTCAACTACCTCACAGGCTACGGCCGCCCGCTGCACTACCGCAAGGTCCTGATGGCCCCCACCCAGCTGCGCGACGGGCTGATCGCCGAGATCGAGCGCACGATCGCCGCACACTCCGACGCCCACCCCGCCCGCATCGCGATGAAGATGAACGCACTCGTCGACGGCCCCTGCATCCGCGCCCTCTACCGCGCCTCCCAGGCCGGCGTCCACGTCGACCTCAACGTCCGCGGGATCTGCTGCCTGCGCCCCGGCCTGCCCGGGATCTCCGAGAACATCCGCGTCGTCTCGATCGTCGGGCGCCTGCTCGAGCACTCCCGCATCTACGCCTTCCAGCGCCACCGCGACGGTGGCGACCACAGCGACGGCCGCGGCGACGGCGAGGACGAGCAGATCGTCTACATCGCCTCCGCCGACCTCATGCCCCGCAACCTCGACCACCGTGTCGAGCTCGCCGTCCCGATCGCCGTCCCCAAGCTCCAGGCCGAGCTGCTGGACACGATCGACCGCGCCCTCGTCGACAATCAGAATTCATGGGAGCTGCGCAGCGACGGCGAGTGGCGGCGTCGGCACATCGGGCCCGGCGAAGAGCCCCGCAGCCTGCAGCTGGAGCTGATCGAGCTCCACGCCCGCCGCGCCAGCGAGGAGCGGCCCGGGGAGCGCGAGGCCGCCGCGGCGCTGTCGCACTGAGGCGCCGGACCTACCAGCGTCGCCACGAGGCGTGGAACCCTACCGGCCGAGCACGTCGAGCGCTACTTCACGATCGTGAAGATCAGCGAGACCGGGGTCGAGCGCTGACCGCTGGAGTTGGTGGCTGTGATGGTGAGCTTGTACTGCCCCGGCTTCAGCTTGCTGGTGCGCGACAGCCGGCCCGCGAAGCTCACGTCGTTTGTGCCGCTGTGGCCGGTGAAGGAGAGCATCCCCGCCGCAGCGGTGTCGCAGATCGCGCGCTTCGCGTTCTCGTGGGTCTTGGCGAGGCAGCTGTGCGCGCCCCGGGGTCCCCCCAGGAGGCGGGCGAAGTTGAAGCTCACGGTGACCTGCTCGTTGAGCGAGAACGAGAAGGTCGTTCCAGTCGGCGTCTTCGCGCGGCTGACGCGGGCGAGCCGATTGTCCTCACGCCATCTCGCTGTCGATTGGCGTGCGTCCTTGACCAAGGGCGATGGGCCAGGCCCTGGAGGCGTCAGCATCGAGATCGGCCCTGGGCCGATGACCACGGGGAGCGTCGTGGTCGTAAACGTCATTTCGCCGCCGTACTGCTTGACCGAGCCGTACAAGGCAACGAGCCTGTAGTAGTAGGTGACACCGGGGGCAAGGCCAGCGATCGTCTCGCTCGCTTCCACATCAACGTCCCCCGAGCCCGCGTCCGTCTGGGCGCTGCTCCTGCCGTATTCCGGTGTGATGCCATATTCGAAGTAGTACGCCACTTCTGTGCCGTGGGGGTCTATCTTTCCGCTCAGCGTCGCCGCTTCGGGACCGACCATCGCCGGCGCATCGGTCTGCACCAGCGGCTTGGTACCGGTGGAGAACGTCCGGCCGGCTCCATAGGTGGTTCCGTAGCTGCTCGTGGCGACCATGCGGAAATGGTAGGTGGTGCCTTCTTCGAGACCACTTACGTTCTGCATCTCTTGCACGCTGGCCATTCCTGAACCGGCGGTGGACTCGACTGTACGCGAGCCGTAAGTTTCGGTAGGCCCATATTCAAAGTAGTAGCTGACTTCTACTCCACGTGGGTTGATCGCTCCGCTGAGCGTGGCGTCGTCATAGCCCACTGCCGCCGGCGCGTCTGTTTCCACCACCGGTTCTTGGTCGGTCGAGAAAGTCTGGTCGGCGCCATAACTTGTTCCGTAGAAGCGGTTGGTTGCAACGATCCGATAGTGATAGACGGTGTCTGGACCGAGACCATCGACTTCCTGTGTGTTTACTTCTGCGCGTTCTTCGCCTCGGGCTTCCCGTTCGGTGGTTCGCTGTCCGTAGGCGGCCGTCGTGCCGTATTCGAAATAGTAGTTAGTAGTGATGTTTTTTCCATAAACACTGCCTGTAAGGCTGGCGCTGGTATAACCGATATTCGTCGCGGTCAAAGTATCCACGGCTGGTGCCCCGCCGTGCGTTTCGAACTCGCGGTCTTCACCGAACGTCGTCCCATGGGCATTTGTTGCGACGATCCTGAAGTGATAGACCGTGCCTGGTTCAAGGTCTTTGAGCTGGACGCCCACCCCTTCAAAGACATCACCCGACCCAGCGCTGGCTTCTTCCGTTCTCGTCCCATATGCTTCGGTTGGGCCGTATTCAATGTAATACCTTGTTTCTATGCCACCTGGTTGCACCCGACCCCCCACAAAGGCTTCTCGGGACTGCACATCGCTTGCGTCCTCTTCTCGGATTTCCGGATCGTAGGGTATGGAGAACTCATGGTCCACATATGTTCAGGGTGCCCGCGTCTATCGGTAGCCCGCGGCGCGAAGTGCGGAGAGAGTGGCCATCAGGGTCAGTGGCGCGTCGCTGAGTGCTCGGAAGCCAAACCGCGTATAGAACGACGACGCATTTTCGTCGACGGCGTGCACAACTATTGGGCGGTGGTGGAGCGAGCATGCGGGCTGAGCGCCGGGCGCTGTGTGATCGCGGTGATCTGTGTCACGTCGAGGGATGTGGAGGGGAAAGTGACTTCGACAGTCAGCCCGCCGCCTGGGCGTGGTTGGGCGGTTAGCGTGGCGCGATGGGCCGCCGTGATCGCATCGACGATCGCGAGGCCGAGCCCGTTCCCGCTGGTATGGGTGGTGCGAGTTCCGTGCAGACGTTGGAACGGTTGCAACAGGCGCGGCACCTCCTCCGGGGGGATCGTGGGACCGCTGTTTGTGATCGCCAGGAATGCGTGCTGGTGACGGGTGCCGGTCGTGATCTCGACTTGTCCCTGGGGGATGTTGTGGCGGATGGCGTTGTCGATCAGGTTGGCGATCAGGCGCTCGACCAGTCGTGGGTCGCCCGCGGCCGGCGCTGTAGATAGCGTTGCGCGAACATCGAGGTCGCGACCTGCGGCTTCTGACTCGCGCGCGAGCAGGGCCTTGGAGGCAAGGGCCGCGAGGTCGAGGTGCTCGCGGCGCTCGAGCCCGGCTTGGCCGCGAGTGAGGTTGAGCAGCGCGTCGATCATCTGCTCTAGCTGTTGCTCGGAGGCGAGCACTCGCTCGTGCGCGGTGCGCAACGAGGTGAGGTTGGCGTCCGGGTCGGCGAGCGCAACCTGGATCAGGGCTCGCTGCCGGGTCAGCGGCGCACGCAGCTCGTGCGAGGCGTTTGCGACGAACTGGCGCTGCGCTTCGAACGCAGCGTCGAGCCGCCCAAACAGGTCATCGAGGGTGTCCCCGAGTTCCTTGAGCTCGTCCTGCGGGCCATCGAGGGCCAGGCGCTCGTGCAGGCTGGTAGAGGAGATCCTTCGGGCCGTGCGGGTGATGGTGCGGATCGGTCGCAGCATCCTGCCCGCAACGACCCAGCCCGCGAGAAGCGCGAGCACGGCCACGATCGCCAGCGCGATTCCCGAGTTGACCAGAAGCTGGTGGGAGTCAGCAGCGCGCTGTGCGGCCTGTACGGACCCTGCCTGTATGACCTGATGCACAGCGTCTGCCAGCTGGCGCTGGTCCTGTTCCAACTGATGCTGGGCCTCTGTGACCTGATGCTGTACCCGTGCCAGCTGAGTGGGCACACCCACGATCAGCCGGGGCCGCGCCTGCCCCAGCTCGTACTGAGCGTGCGCCAGTTCCTGCTGAGCCTGCGCCAGCGGATGCAGATGCTGGATGACGACGGATTGGCCCAGAGGTGTGGGAGTCCCAGCAGGCTTGGGCGGAAGCTGGAGATGCTGGATGGCGGGAGTGTGAGGAATCGTCGGTAGGTGGGGCGCTCTGTATTCGGTCGCCCGCTCAAAGAGGACGTAGGTGGTTGCGACCAACGCGACGCCCGAGAGGAGGAAGAGGCCGCCGTAGAGGGCGGTGAGCCGCAGCCGGGCGGTGCGGCGAGGCAGTCGTAGCCAGGAGGGTGGTGCGAGCCGGGGGTGCGCGACGCCCATCACCGGCCTCCGATGCGGTAGCCGGCCTTCGCGACGGTCTCGATCACGGCGGGGGCACCGAGCTTGGCTCGCAGGCGGCTCATGGTTATCCTCACCGCGCCTGTGAACGGGTCTGCGTTCTCGTCCCACACGCGTTCGAGCAGCTCCTCGGCCGAGACGACCCGGCCCTGGGCAGCGAGCAGCAGCTCCAGCGCCCCGAACTCCTTGGGTGTCAGCTGCAGATCACGGCTGGACCGGTGCGCACGGCGCTTGGCCGTATCGAGCACGACGTCGCCGTGCTCCAGCACCGGCGGGATGCTCGGCTGCGCGCGGCGAGCAAGGGCGCCGATGCGCGCCACCAACACGGCGAAGTCGAACGGCTTTCCCAGGTAGTCATCCGCGCCCAGCCCCAGGCCATCGACCAGATCATCATTCGCTGCCGCGCCGGTCAGCATCAGCACCCGGCGGCGCCCGCCGGCGGCGACCAGCTTGGCGCACACCTCATCGCCGTGGAGGGAAGGAAGGTCGCGGTCGAGCACGATCACGTCGTAATCGTTGACCAGCGCTCGTGCCAAGCCGGCCTCGCCGTCGAGCGCGACATCGACCGCCATCCGCGCGTGGCGCAGGCCGGCGGCGACCGTGTCGGCCAGCTCCTCGTCGTCCTCGATCACAAGCACCCGCATCTGTAGCTCCTTGTGGTCAAGGTAGCGCCGCAGTGTTTCAGCGCTGTTTCGCCGGCTCCCGTCAAACAAAGCTGTTGCTTGCGTCGGAGAGAGCGAAACATGGACGAAACAACCCATCGCGTAGAACCGATCCAAGACGAGGACGCAAACCCCCCAAGCAGACCTGAAGGAGACCAGATGCCGCGCCGCATCCATACCAAGAGGCTGACCCCGCCGCGAGCGCGCCGGCTCACCGCTGCAGCCCTCCTGAGCGGGGCGCTGGTGGCAGGATGCGGGGAAAGCTCTACCAGCTCGACCGTGGCACGGCTGGGAGGGGCGAGCACCTCGGAATCGACTGCCGCGGCCGGGGGCAGTGCGGCCAGTTCGAGCTCGCCCTCGCCGAGCGCCCTCGGCTCGGATGCGCTCGCCTACGCCAAGTGCATGCGCTCCAACGGCGTGCCCAACTTCCCAGACCCGAACGCCGGCGGAGGCCTTTCCTTCCACGCGCGTGTTGGACTGATCAATTCGCCCTTGTTCAAGGCGGCGCAGGCGAAGTGCCACAAGCTCCTGCCCGAAGGTGGTCCCGGCTCGGGGCCCCCACCCTCCCCGCAGACGCTGGCGAGATTTCTGAACATTGCGCGGTGCATGCGCCAACACGGCGTCTCCGACTTCCCCGACCCTCGGACCACGGCGCCTCCGAACCCGTTTGGCTCCGGCATCGCGGAGTTGAGCGACATCGAAGGAGTGATCCTCCTGTTCCCCAGCACGATCAACCAGCAGTCGCCGGCATTCACACGGGCGGCAGCCGCGTGTGCATTCCCGCTACACAACCACTGATGGCGTACAGCATCCATCCCATGAGGCTCACCCCGCCGCGAGCGCGCCTACTCGCCGCCGCAGCACTCCTGAGCGGAGCGCTGGTGGCAGGATGCGGGGGAAGCTCTCCAAGCCCGACAAGCGGCGCGAGCATCTGGGCGTCCGCGGCGAGCGCCGTCGAATCGGGGGTCGCGTTCTCCGGGTGCATCCGCTCGCACGGGGTGCCGAACTTCCCCGACCCGAAAGTCAGTGGCCAAACAGTCCGGATGGGCTCGCGGAGAACCATACAGTCGCCCGCGTTCCAGTCCGCCGTACACTCCTGCCGGCGCCTGCTGCCGAAGGGCCCTCCGAACTCCGAACCCCCGTCCTCGCAGGCGCAGGCACGGATGCTCAACGTGTCCGTATGCATGCGCAAGCACGGAATCTCCGGGTTCCCAGATCCGAGCACCTCGCCTCCGTCGAACCCGGCCGGCAACAGCGGGATCATCGGCAACGGCGGGTACTACCTCGCGATCCCGCAGTCGATCGACACGAGCTCGCCGGCGTTTGAGCAGGCGGCGGCCGTGTGCAACTTCGGGCTGCGGAGGTGAGCCGCCCCGTGTGCAACTTCGGGCTGCGGGGATGAGCCGCCCTCCCGGCAAACACTTGGTACTCACTCGGCGATCGGCGTCGGGGACGTACGACGGCTCGGTCCTGTCCGGCTACCGGGCGGAGGACTCGCATTGGGAAACCTCACTTGGGCGTGCAGGCCGCCCGCGGGTTGGGGGTTGACGGCCAGCGATGCCCCGTGGGCGGTGGTGATCGCGTGGACGATTGACAGCCCGAGGCCATGTCCGCCGCCGTGTGTGGTCCGCTCGGCGCCAAGCCGTTGGAAGGGCCGCTGGAGGCACTCGAGCTCGGCCGGCGCGATCACCGGGCCGCTGTTGGCGACTGACAGAACCGCTCCTGCGGCAGTGGTGGCGGTCGTGACGTCGATCCGGCCCTCAGTCGTGTTGTGGCGGATGGCGTTGTCGAGCAGGTTCGCCACCAGACGCTCTATCAACTGCCTGTCGCCCTGCACGTGGGCGCCTTCCAGCGCGGCGTTCAACCCCAGGCCCTGGAGCTCGATCTCTTCGCGGCGAGTGGCGATCACCTCCTCGGTCACAGCTGCCAGGTCGATCGACTCGCGGCGGTCGAGACCACGCTCGCTGCTTGCCAGGTTGAGCAGCGCCTCGATCAGCTCCTCCAACTGCTGCTCGGAGGCGAGCACGCGGTCGAGCGCCGCGCGAAGAGACGCGACGCTCGCGTGCGGATCGGCGTGCGCCACCTGAGTGAGCGTCTTGAGCCGGGCCAGCGGCGTGCGCAGCTCGTGCGAGGCGTTCGCGACGAACTGGCGCTGCGCTTGGAAGGACGCCTCGAGCCGTCCCAGCAGCCCGTCGAACGTGTCCCCGAGCTCTCTGAACTCGTCGTCGGGACCCACGAGCGCAAGCCGCCGGTGGAGGTCCGAGGCAGATATGTCGCGAGCGGCGGTCGTGATCGTGCGCAGCGGGCGCAGCACCCGTCCGGCGACCAGCCACCCGAGCCCCATCGAAACGGCTGCCATGATCGCCAGCGCGATCACGGACACAATCGCGAGCACACGTAGATCCGCGCTGCGCTGATTGGGGTCGACGATCGATACCGTGACGCGCCGTCGCGGTGAGCCGGGCCGGATGGGGCCGATCTGCGGGCTCTGGGGCGCGAGGGGCGCCTGTGCGGGCGTCGCCGTCGAGCTGTGTCCGATGAAGGGCGCTGAGACGACCTGTGAGTACGCGCCGTGAGTACGCGAGGCGGCGGTGTAGGTGAGCGCGAGCAGCACGGCGCCGGAGATGAAGAACAGGCCGCCGTACAGCAGCGCCAGACGCAGGCGAACCGTGCGCCGCGGCAGGTGCAGCCGTCTCGCCAGCAGGGTCCGTCGGCGGCCGGAGCGCACAGCGGCGCTCAGATCCGGTAGCCGGACTTGGCGACCGTCTCGATGATCGGGGGCTCGCCGAGCTTTGCGCGCAACCGGCTGACCGTGATCTTGACCGCGTTCGTGAACGGGTCTGCGGCCTCGTCCCACACCCGCGCGAGGAGCTCCTCGGCGGAAACGCTGCGGCCCTGGGCGGCCAGCAGCAGCTCCAACACGCCGAACTCCTTCGGCGCGAGCTCGATCTGCCTGCCGGCTCGAAAGACACGGTGCTGCGCAGTGTCGAGCACGACGTCCCCCTGGCTGAGCAGCGGCGGGATCGCGGGCTGGGCGCGGCGCGTCAACGCGCCGATCCGCGCGACCAGCACCGGGAAATCGAACGGCTTTGGCAGATAGTCGTCAGCGCCCAGACCGAGCCCGTCCACCAGATCCTCGATGCTCGCCGCGGCGGTGAGCATCAGCACCCGGCTGCGACACTCGCCGGCCACGAGCTTGGCGCAGAGCTCATCGCCGTGCATGCCCGGCAGATCGCGGTCGAGCACGATCACCTCGTAGTCGTTGACGGTGGCGCGCACGAAACCGGCCGGGCCGTCGAGCGCGACGTCCACGGCCATGCCCGTCTGGCGCAGACCGAACGCGATCGCCTCGGCCATCTCCTCGTCGTCCTCGATCACAAGCACCCGCATGGTCACTCCTCATTGCGGCCGGACGTCGTCGCAGATCCGGCGTGTGCTCCAGGCTACTTCCCTGTGGTTTCAGCGCGGTTTCGCCGGCGGCCTCACGCGAGCGGGCGGCTGCCAGGGCGTCGATACGTTCCCGAAACCCTCCATGTCGTACAAGCAGCCGAGAGCACGAACCTCGAGCCGCAAAGGAGACGACATGCAAGGCCACGCCAAACACAGCGGCGACCGGAGCACGGCGACCATCCAAGGATTGGGAGCGGCTGCACTGGCCACGGCCCTCCTCGCCTTCAGCGTGCTCGTGACGGGCTGCGGGGGCAACTCGCCGACCGGGACCGTGGCGAACCTCGGGTCGCACGCGTCCAAAACGTCAACTACGAGCTCGGCGGCGGACGGCCCGACGGGCGGTGGCGAATCCTCGCCGGGCAGCCAGGCCGTCGCGTACTCGGCGTGCATGCGCTCGCACGGGGTGCCGAGCTTCCCCGATCCGCAGATCTCCCGCTCCGGTAACGAAGTGAAGGTGGCGGTCAGGGTCACGCCGGCCATCACCGGCAATCCCCAATTCAAGTCGGCGCAGCAGGCCTGCGGCAAGCTGCTGCCGGGCGGTGGCCCGGGCTCGGGCCCGAACCACCAGATCAGCCCTCAGGAACAGTCGCAGTACCTGAAGGCCGCGGCGTGCGTCCGCTCGCACGGGGTGCCGAACTTCCCCGACCCGACGTTCTCCGGCGGCGGCGTGCACATCGAGCACCAGGGGCTGAACGAGAGCTCGCCGGCGTTCAAGGCGGCGGTGCAGGCCTGCGAATCGCTGATCCCCGGCGGTGTGCACGGCAGCTCCGGCTCGACGAGCAAAGCGGCGCCGTGACGCCGGGTCCGCGGATCTCTCCTGCCACGCGGTCTGCGCCGCCCGGGATCGGGAGGTGGCGCTCCTCAGCTTCCTTTCAGGTTCGCATGTCAGCATCTGCTCATGCGCCTGTTGGTGGTTGACGACGACCGCTCCGTTCGCGAGGCGCTCGGGCTCGTGCTCGACCTCAACGGCTTCGCGGTGGCGACGGCGGTGGACGGCGGCGAGGCGATTCGCAGCCTGGCAGTCGACTCCCCCGACGCGGTGATCCTCGATGTGCTGATGCCCGGCCTGAACGGCCTGGAGGTCTGCCGTCGGATGCGCGCGATCGGTGATCGCACGCCGGTGCTGATGTTGACCGCCCGTGCCGAGGTGTCAGAGCGGGTGGCGGGGCTCGAGGCCGGCGCCGACGATTACCTGGTCAAGCCGTTCGCCAGCGAGGAGCTCATCGCCAGACTTCGCGCCCTGTTGCGCCGCACCGGCTGGGAGGGCGGCGACGAAACCCTGCGCTTCGAGGACCTGGAGCTCGATCCGCTCGCGCACGAAGCGCGCCGCGCAGGGCGTCCGCTCGAGCTGACCCGCACGGAGTTCCTGCTACTGGAACTGCTCATGCGCCACCCTCGCCAGGTGCTTCCACGGACAAGGATCTTCGAGTGCGTGTGGGGCTATGACTTCGGCCCGGCCTCGAACTCGTTGGAGGTGTACGTCGGCTACCTGCGGCGCAAGACCGAGGCCGGCGGAGAGCCGCGCGTGGTGCACACGGTCCGTGGAGTCGGCTACGTGATGAGGTCATCCTCGCGATGAGCTTTCGCCGGCGTATGGTGCTGCTCGCGGCCGGAGCGGTGGCCGCGGCGATCGTGATCGCGTCGGTCGTGGTGTACGTCGTGACTGGTGAGGAGTTGCGCGGACAGATCGACGCCGGCCTTCGCCAGAAGCTGACTCCCGGGCCGCAGGCCGTGCAGATCCGCTCCACCACCCTCTCCTCGGCCGCTGTCGCGAAGTTGAAAAAGGAAGGTAAGTGGCCACCCCCGGATTTGCCGAGGATCGCCTTCGGCGGGACGGCGGCGGGAAAGACCCACTCCGGCGGGCTGGAATCGGCGCGCGGCGGTGGGGAAGCTCTCGCTCGCGAAAGCGGTGGGGGCACTCTCCATGGGGAAACAGTCTCGATCGAAGGCAACGCCGCGTTCGCTCCGGGCGGCCCCGCCGCGAAAGCGCAGCTGCTGGGCGTGCCCGTTCAGGTGGGTCCTTTCAACAAGCTGGTGCTGCCCGCCCCGAGGCTCGGCGGCGCCACGGGGGTCGTCCAGCTGTTCCAGTCCAACGGGCAGGTTCTGCGCTCCGAAGGCAGGGAATCGCTGCTCCCAGTCACCGCCGCCACGCGCGCCGTGGCTGCGGGCCGCCGGAAGGCGTTCTTCAGCGACGCGACCGTCGGCGGCACACCTGTGCGGATCCTGACCGAGCGTGCGCCCGCAGGCGGGGTGTGGCAGGTGGCGCTGCCGCTGACCGACGTCGACAGCACGCTCACGCACCTGAAGCTGGTGCTGGCGCTCGTGTGCCTGGGTGGGATCGCGCTTGCGGCCGCGCTCGGGCTGCTCGTCTCACGGGCGGCGCTGGTGCCCGTACGGCGCCTGACGGGCGCCGCCGAGCGCGTGGCGCGCACGCAGGATCTCGGCCACCGCATCCAGGTCGGCGAGGAGGATGAGCTCGGGCGGCTGGCCGGGAGCTTCAACACGATGCTCGCCGCGCTCGAGCGTTCCCGCTTCGCGCAGCGCCAGCTCGTCTCCGATGCCTCGCACGAGTTGCGCACGCCGTTGACGAGCGTGCAGGCCAACCTCGACGCGCTTGCGATCGGCGAGCGACTCTCCTCGCGCGAACGCGCTCGTATCCTGGCTGCCGCGCAGGCGCAGCTGCGGGAGCTGACGGTGCTGGTCGGCGACCTGATCGATCTGTCCAAGACAGACGTCGAGGAGGTCGAGGTGGAGGACGTGCGCCTGGATCTGGCCGCCGCCGGGGCGATCGAGCGCGCCCGCCTGCACGGGGTGGGCGGGCACTCATCTACGTTCGTGCTCGACGCCGAGCCCTGTCTGGTGCGTGCCGCGCCCGCGCGCCTGGAGCGGGCGATCGCCAACCTGCTCGACAACGCCTGCAAATGGAACCCGCCCACGCCGCCGACTCCGCCCGCCCGCCCGGCCGGCGATCCAATCGAAGTGCGTGTCCGCGGCGGTGTTCTGGAGGTCCGCGACCACGGTCCGGGGATCGCCGCGGAGGATCTGCCCCGTGTGTTCGACCGCTTCTACCGCGCGCCCGGCGCCCGGGCGCGACCCGGGTCGGGGCTCGGACTGGCGATCGTCAGGCAGATGGCCGAGGCTCACGGTGGGGCCGTGCACGCAGCCAACGATCCCGGTGGCGGCGCCAGGCTGACGCTCGAGCTTCCGGCACTGCAGATGACCGACGCCGAGCTCGCCGCATCCGAGCGGCCTGCACCCGCGTCTTGCGGCATCGCTTAGAAATCTCCCTTAGGAACCTCCTCGCCTGCTCTCAGCCAATTCTCAGGTTGCTTGCGCATGATGTCGACATGACAAGACTGAACCTCAGCGCGGTGGTGCTTGCGAGCGCCGCCCTGCTCGTCGCCGGCTGCGGCGGCTCATCGAGCCCGAGCGTCGCGCACCTCTCCTCCAGCACCTCCCGTAGCTCGGCCGCGGACGGCGCCGGCGCGTCCTCGACGCCTGAAAGCAGCGCGAGCACTCAACAGAAGATGGTCGCCTACTCGCAGTGCATGCGCACCCACGGAGTGCCCGAATTCCCCGAACCGGCCGAAGGCCACCTGCTGATCCACAGCAGCGACCACAACGGGCACGTGACCGGAGTCAATCCACAGTCCTCGCAGTTCCAGGCAGCGCAGAAGGTCTGCGGAAAGCTTTTGCCCAACGGAGGAGCCCCGAGCCCGGCGCAACAGGCCAAGGCGCAGGAAAGCGCCCTGAAGTTCTCCCAGTGCATGCGCACCCACGGAGTCCCCAACTTCCCCGATCCGACCTTCTCAGCCGGCGGCGTCAGGATGGCGCTGAAGGCAGGCGGCGCGAACGGAATCGATCCCAACTCGCCGCAGTTCAGGGCCGCGCAGAAAACGTGTCAGTCTGATCTGCCCTTTCCTCCAAACGCCAAGGGCGGGCCGGCGGGCCCGCCGCCGGGCGGGGGCGGCGCTGAACAGGGCTCCGGCGAGGTGGTGGCCCCGTGAGCGCGGCCTCGCTGGTGGGGCCGACGAAACATTCCCGAAACCGTCGGTGTCGTACAAACAGCATCTATGCCTGATCCGATGTCCGGCGAGGCGGCGGCGTCTGTGCCCCGCTCGACCCTGACGGTCGAGCGCGAGGGCGAGCCGTCAAACCTCGGCCCTCCGGCCGGCCGCGCCCGTCGCAGGGTGCTCGCAGTGGTGGGGCTGGTGCTCGTCGTGGCTGTCGTGGTCCTGATCGCGACCGATCCTTTTGGCGGCTCGACCGAGTCCGGCGGTGGCGTTGCTGACAACGCGACTGCGACCTCGCTTGCGACAGTGATCCGCCGGTCGCTGTCTTCGCAGACGCAGGTGAGCGGGACGCTCGGCTACGCGGGCTCGTCGAGTATCCGCGTGCCGTCCGGGACCGCGCCCTCCGCCGTCCAGCAGGCCGGCCAGCAGGTCACGAGCGCCGAAGCGATGCTGGCGAGCGCCAGGGCGACGCTGGCTTCCGACACGCAGGCGCTCGCGGGCCACCAGGCGACACTGGCGGCGGCGCGCGCCAAGGAGGAGGTCGACTGCGCGGGCGCGGGCGCCGCGGAAGCCGCCTCCGCCAGCTCCTCGCCTGGTGGCGAAAACGACTCACCGGGTGCCGGCGGGGGCTCGAGCTCGTGCGCGAGCGACGTGCAGGCAGTCTCGGCCGCCGAGCAGAGCTCCACAGCTGCCGCGATGAAGGCCACCGCCGACCGCTCCCAGGTCTCCTCGGCCGAAAAACAGCTCGCGAGCGCGCAGTCCAACTTGTCCACGGCGCGCTCCTCGGCCGCGCTCTACGGTCAGGACTCCACATTCACAGCGCTGCCCTCGGTCGGCCAGGTCATAGGGCTCGGGCAGAGCCTGTACGAGATCGGTGGTCAGCCGGTGCTGCTGCTGTACGGCCCAGTGCAGCCGACGCGGGCGTTCGTCGCGGGGATGTCCGCGGGCTCGGATGTCGCCGAGCTGAACGCGAACCTGCAGGCGCTCGGCTACGGGCAGGGGCTCGCCAGCGACGAATTCACCGCCGCCACCGCCGCCGCCATCCGCGCGCTCCAGTCCGCGCACGGCGCCTCTGTCACCGGCGAGCTGCTGCTCGGCTCGGTGGTCTTCGAGCCCGGGCCGGTGCGCGTGACGAGCGTGACTCCGACAATCGGCCAGCCGGTCATGCCCGGGCCGGTGCTCGGTGTCACCTCGACAGCTCGCCAGGTAAAGGTGGCGCTCGACGCGGCCCAGCAGGCCAGTGTCAAGGTCGGCGACGCGGTCACGATCACCCTGCCGGACAACCAGACCACGCCTGGGCGGATCACCTACGTATCGAGCGTCGCGACATCGCCGTCCAGCTCTGGCTCTGGCAGGGGCGGCGAAGAAAAGCGCGCCGACGATCGAAGTCCACGTCACACCCACCGATCCCGCGGCGACGGGGCGCCTCGACCAGGCGCCCGTGAACGTGTCGATCACCACCGAAAGCGTCCAGGGCGCGCTCGCGGTGCCGATCGACGCGCTGCTCGCGCTCGCCGGTGGCGGCTACGCCCTGGAGGTCGCCGAAGGCCGCGTGCACCGTCTGGAGGCCGTCAGCCTCGGCCTGTTCGACGACGCCGACGGCCTCGTGCAGGTGAGCGGTCAGGGTGTGTCCGCCGGCCAGCGCGTCGTGGTGCCAGCGACATGAGTGCCCCCGGATCAGGGCACGACGCGTTGCCGTGGGGTAGGACGCCCCACGCACACCCGCCCGGTGCCCCACCGACTCACGCGGACGATCCCCAAATGAACACCCGGTTCACCCCCCGCGTGGGCGACGACGCCGCGCCCGTGCTCGAGCTGCGTGCGGTGAGCAAGGTCTACGGCGCCGGGGTGGGTGGGGCTCCGGTCAACGCGCTGCGAGAGGTCAGCTTCGCGGTGCGCGAGGGCGAGCTGGTGGCGATCGTCGGCCCCTCGGGCTCGGGCAAGACGACACTGCTGCACGTCATGGGCACGCTTGAGCGCCCCAGTGCGGGCCTGGTATCGATCACAGGCCTGGACGCCGCACGGCTATCCGACCGCGAACTCGCCACGCTGCGTGCCACCCGCATCGGGTTCGTCTTCCAGCAGTTCTTCCTCGCCGAGCACTCCACGGCTCTGGAGAACGTCGCCGAAGGACTGCTGTACGCAGGCGTCGCCGTCGCCGAGCGCCGCGAACGCGCCGTAACCGCGCTCGCGCGCGTGGGGCTCGCCGAGCGCGTCCACTTCCGTCCGAGCAAGCTCTCCGGCGGCGAGCGCCAGCGCGTCGCGATCGCCCGGGCCCTGGTCGGACGCCCCGCGATCGTGCTCGCCGACGAGCCCACCGGCAACCTCGACAGCGCCGCCGGCGCGGCACTGCTCGAGCTGCTGGAAGAGCTGAATGCCGATGGCGCGACGATCCTCGTGATCACCCACGACCACGACCTCGCCGGCCGCCTGCCCCGCCAGGTCCAGGTGCTCGACGGCCAGATCGTCGCCGACACCGCCGCACAAGGAGCGCTCGGCCGATGACCGCGCAAGGTGCCGGCCGGCCGACTGGCCGCCTCGCCGCGGTAGCCCGCACCGCATGGGCACGGCTGCGCCACGGCGGCCGCCGCGCGGCGCTCGCACTTCTCCTCGCCGCCGGCCTGGGCGCCTGGGCGGGCACGATCGCTGGCGCTCCGGCCTTTGCCTCGGGCGAACGGGGCGGGGAAAGCGGCGGCTCGCCCGGCGAAAGCGCCTCCGCGTCAAACTGCCCCTCGCCCAACCCTCCGAACCAGCTCACGCTCGTCGCGGGCACACCGCAGACCACCACGCTCGACACCGCCTTTGCGAGCGGCTTGCAGGTCGCGCTCACGAACAGCGACGGCTGCGCCGTCACCGGCGCCGCCGGTCTCCCTGTCACCTTCAGCGCACCCGCCAGCGGCGCGAGCGGGCGCTTCTCCGCCAGCAACTCCACCACCGCCACGGTCGGCGCCGACGCCTCCGGCACCGTCGTCGCGCCGACGTTCACCGCCAACGGCACGGCCGGCAGCTACACCGTCACCGCCAGCTCCCAGTACGGCTCCGTGTCGTTCTCCCTCACCAATACCGCCGCGGGGATACCGGCGAGGATCGTCGCGATCCCGCCGAAGAGCAGATCGGCGCACGTCATGAGCCGCTACCCCCAGCCGCTGCAGGTCAGAGTCCTCGACGCGGGCGGCAACCCGGTCGCCGGCGTCACCGTCACGTTCACGCTCGGCTCCGCCAGCGCCAGCGCGTGCGGCACTGCCGCCGCCGCCAGTGCCAGCTTCGCCGGCGGCGGCACCCAGGCCACGACCACCACCGACGCGAGCGGCCTGGCCACCTCCCCGGCCCTCACCGCGGACACGGCCGCCGGCTCGTTCACCGCCACCGCCTCGCTCTCGAGCGGTGGTGGTGGTGAAAGCGCCGGCAAAGCCGAGGCGCCCACCGTCACGCCCGTCAGCTTCTCGCTCTCAAACCTCGCTGGCAACCCCACCAAGATCGCCCCCGGCGTCGGCTCCACGCAGTCCACCCCGGCGGGGAGCGCGTTCCCGATCCGGCTCGCCGTCACCGTCACCGACGCGCAGAAGAACCCCGTCCCGGCCGCGCTCATCACGTTCTCAGCGCCCGTCGCCGGCGCGAGCGGACGCTTCACGGTCCACTCCGGCGGCCCCCACCATCGCGCCCGCATCTCTCACCCCGACACGGTCAAGGTCAAGACCGACGCCTGCGGGATCGCCGTTGCACCAGTGTTCACCGCCGACGACACGCAGGGCGGCTACATCGTCAAGGCGACCATCAAGCACGCCAAGCCGGCGGCGTTCGCGCTCGTCAACGAAGCACCCGGGCAATCCCAGTGAGGGCGTAGTGAGCACCGTCGCCGATCCCACCCGGGACCATGGCAGCGCCGCAGACCTCGCCCCGCGGAGGCTGCGGGCCTCCGATCTGGCGCGCGTCGCGAGCGTCGGGCTTCGTACCAGGCGGATGCGTGCCGCGCTCTCCGCGCTGGGAATCGCAATCGGCGTCGCGGCGATCGTGGCTGTGCTCGGCCTGTCCTCCTCAAGCCAAGCCGGGCTGCTGTCAGAGATCGAACGCCTCGGGACGAACCTCCTGACCGTCACCAACGGCCAGAGCTTCGCCGGCAAGACCGCCGAGCTGCCGCTCGTCGCGCCCGCGATGATCGCCCGTATCGACCCGGTCGAAACCGTCGCCGAGACGGGGAAGGTCAACGGCGACGTCTACCGCTCTCCGCTGATCCCCACCGTCGAAACAAACGCCCTGAGCATCCAGGCGGCGAGCCTCGGCCTGCTGCACACGCTTGGCATCGACGTCGTGCAGGGCCGCTACCTGAACGCCGCCACCGCCCAGGAGCCGGCCGCGGTGCTCGGCTCCGCCGCCGCGCAACGACTCGGGATCGACCACCTCTACCCCGGTGAGCGGATCTGGGCCGGCGGGATGTGGCTCTACCTCGTGGGGATCCTCGGACCATCCGTGCTCGCACCCGAAATCGAAAGCTCGGTGCTCGTCGGCTTCAAGGCCGCGAAACGCTACCTGCAGTTCAACGGGCACCCCAACACCGTCTACCTGCGCGCCCAGAACAGCCAGGTCGCGGCCGTCCAAGCGGTGCTCGCCGCGACCGCGGACCCGGAAGCGCCCAACGAAGTCAACGTCAGCCAGCCCTCGGCCACGCTCACAGCGCGCGCCGACGCCCAGGGCGCCTTCAACGGTCTCTTCCTCGGGCTCGGCGCCGTGGCGCTGCTGGTAGGGGCCGTCGGCGTGGCGAACATCATGGTCATCTCCGTGCTGGAACGCCGCTCGGAGATCGGGCTGCGCCGCGCGCTCGGCGCGACGCGCGGGCAGATCCGCACACAGTTCCTCTCCGAGGCGATCCTGCTCGCGCTCGGCGGGGGCGCCGTCGGTGTCGCCACCGGGGCGATCGCGACCGCGATCTACGCCACCACCAAGGGCTGGGCGATCGTCATCCCCACCCTCGCCTGGGCGGGCGGGTTCGGCGCCGCCATGCTAATCGGCGCCCTCGCCGGGCTCGTGCCCGCGCTGCGCGCCGCACATCTCTCACCCACCGAAGCTCTACGAACCGTGTGAACGCCGTCGCCGCCCTATCCACAGTCAGCTCTCAACACACCCGCCGCTGCATCAAGGAAATCGAGCATTATGCAAAGCGCCATGAAACCCGCCGTGCTCGCCACGCAATCCTGTTGAGTGTCGCGCTGGCGGCCGCCGGCTACGGTGGCTCCTCGAGCCCCGGCGTCGCCCACATCCCTCCGGAAAGAGTGCCCCATCTGCGAACCCCGGGGGCGGCGGCTCGTCGCCTGAGAGCAAGGCGAGTCCCGAACAGGCGATGATCGCCTTCGCCAGTGCATGCGCGCTCACTGTACACCTTGCGGAAGTCGGCTTCGCGTGTCTGCTTCTCAAGGTGCCAAGCCCGGTGCCGCTCTCCGTGGTCAGCTGTAGCAGCCATCCGATCACACCGGGACAGCTCTACCGGCAACCCCAAACGGAACCCTATTGGAACCTTGGCCCCTCCGCCAAACGGCCTCCCCACGAAAAAACCCCGCCTGAGCGGGGCTTTCTCTATAGCGGGGGCGGGATTCGTCCTTATGGGCGACCCTCGGTGCTGGTGGAGCGGGTCGTTCCGTGGCCTTGGAGCTAGCACTGCTCCGTCCCAACCAAGCGATATCGTTGTGTTATGATACCGGAGTTCGATGAGCATGGGAACCTCCCGCCCGGCATCCACCACGCGACGTGGAGCGAGATCGTGACTCGTTACGCAACCAGCGTTCGACGTCGAGAGCTTCTCGACGGGCTCTTGGATGCGCTGCGATCGTTGAAGGGCGCCGGGTGCGCCACCGCCTATCTCGACGGTAGCCTCGTCACGAGCAAGGATCACCCGGGCGACTTCGATGCCTGCTGGGAGTCGGGCGGCGTCATCTTCAACCGTCTCGACCCTGAGCTTCTGACCTTCAGCGATGGTCGCGCCGCACAGAAGGCGCGCTACGGAGGCGAGCTGTACCCCGCCGAGTGGCCCGCAGATGCAGACGGCACGACCTACCTCGACTTCTTCCAACGCGATCGGTTGAAGCAGCAGAAGGGCATCATCGCCATCGACCTGACAGGACTGCCATGATCAAGAACCAGCGCGAATACCGCATCACTAAGGCACACCTAGCTGGCTTCGAAGGCGGCCTGATCGCCAATGACGAGCGGGAGTTCCCCTCGAACGTCGATCCTGGCATGAAGCGACTGATGCATGACGCCATTGCCAGCCAGATCGAGACGTTCCGTCACGAGATCGAACACTACGAGAAGCTCCGCGACGGCCACATCACCAGCCGCGAGATCACGTCCCTGCATGAGCTGCCGATCGCACTGATCGAAGCCCGCATCGCAGCCAGGCTTACCCAGCGCAAGCTCGCCGAACGCATCGGTGTCGCCGAGCAGCAGGTCCAGCGCTGGGAGGCCAACGACTACAGCGGCGTGGGGCTCGACCGGCTACAGAGCATCGCTGACGCGCTCGGCGTGCAGATCCACGAGACGATCACATACAGCAGCGCGGCATAGGAACCGGGAGTGAGCAATCGTCGGGAGTGTCAGATTAACGGTGGATGTGCTTGGTGGTTTATTTGATTCTTCCTTCGAACGCTATCGCGAATGCGTTCAGAGCGGGCTTCCATCTCATCGCCCAGCGTGCCTTGCCTCGCCCGGTGGGGTCGAGGGCTCTGGTCACGAGGTAGAGGCACTTCAGCGCGGCCGTGTCGTTGGGGAAGTGCCCTCGGGCTCTGACCGCGCGTCGGTAGCGGGGCGTTGAGCGACTCGATCGCGTTCGTGGAGCAGATCACGCGCCGGATCTCGACGTCGTAGTCCAGGAACGGTATGAACTCGCTCCAGGCGTTCTCCCAGAGCTTGCTGATCGCTGGGTATTGCTTGCCCCACTTGGCGTTGAACTCCGCGAAGCGCTCCCTGGCAACTGCCTCTGAGGGTGCCGTATAGACGGGTCTGAGGTTCCGGCTCATCTCGTCCCAGTACTTGCGGGACGCGAACCGGAATGTGTTGCGGATCAGGTGGATGATGCACGCTTGGACGGTCGCGAGCTCCCCAGGTGGTCGTGATCGCCTCCGGGAGGCCCTTGGCCGACCAGCTCGATGTTCTGCTCCTTGGCCTGCTCCAAGAGCTGCTCAGCCAGCTGCTTCTGATCAACGATATCTGTAGGCATAAACCCGATCATCTCGTCCTGATCGGTCGCATCGACTAGTGCAGCGTTCCGTTAGTCTCTTGTAATTAGAAGCTAGTGGGGTGTCAGGCAACGTTCGCCGGGTTGACGGCGCCGAGGATTCGGGCATGACAGCGTTCGGGGCCGAGTCGGTGCCGGCAAACGTTGCCGGGGCCTCCACTAGTTCTGGTACGCTCGGGTGGTGGCGCGTGCTGCTGCTGTGATCGAGTTGTCTGAGGGCGAGGAGCAAGAGCTCCGCGGGTGGCTGCGCCGCCCGTCGGTTTCCCAGCAGCAGGCGACACGCGCAAGGATCGTTTTGCGTGCTGCCGAGGGCGCTACGAATACCCAGATCGCCGCGGAGACGCATGTGTCGCTGCCGACGGTTGGGTTGTGGCGGCGGAGTTTCTGTGATCGCCGGATGGATGGGTTGGCGGACGCACCGCGCTCGGGGCGCCCACGCCAGATCGATGATGAGGAGGTTCAGCGGGTTCTCGCTAAGACGCTCGAGAGCCCCCCGGATGGCAGCACACATTGGAGTGTGCGTCGGCTCGCCGCGGCGACTGGTGTTTCCCCAACGACGGTTCACCGGATCTGGCGTGATCACAAGCTCAAACCGCACCAGGTCCGCTCGTTCAAGTTCTCTAAAGACCCACAGCTCGCGGAGAAGGTGATCGACGTTGTCGGGCTCTACATGGACTCGCCAAAAGGCGCACTGGTGCTGTGCATCGACGAGAAGACGCAGATCCAGGCACTCGACCGCACACAAGCGACGCTGCCGATCAAGCCGGGCAAGGCCGCGCGGATGACCCACGACTACAAGCGCAACGGCACGACCAGCCTCTACGCCGCCCTGGAGATCGCTACTGGCGAGATCACCGGAGGGTGCTACCCCAAACACCGCCACCAAGAGTTCCTTGCGTTCCTGAACACCCTCGTGCGCGCCTACCCCCGCCGTCCCCTGCACGTCGTGCTGGACAACTCCTCTACCCACAGCACTCCCGAGGTCCTGCGCTGGCTGGAGCGCCACAAACGCGTGCACTTCCACTTCACGCCGACCAGCGCATCGTGGATGAACATGATCGAGATCTGGTTCTCGATCCTCACCAACAGCAAGTCCGCCGCGGCGTCTACCACGACGTCCCCGAGCTCATCAACGCGATCGACTACTTCATCGAGCACTACAACGAGCGCGCCCAACCCTTCGCCTGGACCAAGACCGAGGTTGTCCCGTTCGCTGTAGAAGTTTGTGGTGGCGGTCGGGTGATGGTTACATGGTGATGGCGATCGGCGTGTCCTCCTTGATCGTCGTGTGAGTGTTGGTGCGCTGGGCGAGGAGGTCACGCTCGACGGCGAGGGCGAGCTTGGCGAGGTCTGCGTAGCCGACGACCTTGCGGAACTGGGTCTCGGCCTCGAGCATCCCGGCGGCTGTCCAGCGCAGGCACATGTCGCCGGATTGCCAGCGCTTGATGTTGCGTGATGTGCGTTGGATGATCTCGATCATCGACTCGATCGGGTTCGTCGAGGCGAGCGTCTTCTTCAGGTGCCCGTGGATCCCCAGGCGGGTGAGGGTAAGCGTCTCCTCCAGGCCCTCCCTGAGTGACGCCGCCGCACCGGGATGTGAGTGCTGGAGCTCTGAGGCGAGGGTCTGCAGGCCGCCCAGGGCGAGCGCGTGCTTATCGCTTGCCCACGCGCGCCGCAGCCGTGCCTTCACGGCGGGTCGGTCGCGTTCGGGTAGATGGTCAAGGACGTTGCGTTCCTTGTGACGAATACAGCGCTGCACCGGGACGGGCCCGAAGACCTCTCCGACGGCCGCCCGCAATGCCTTTGAGCCGTCCAGGACGACGAGCACGCCCTGCTCGACATCAAGGCCCCGGTCGACCAAGTCGGCGAGGAGCTGCGCGGTGACGGTCTTGTTCTCCGTGGAGCCATCCCACAATCCCAGCGGGATCTTCACTCCCTCGGTGCTGACGCCCAGCGCGACGACGCAGCAGCGGCCCTTCAGCTCGATCCCGTCGATCATCAACGCCGCCAAGCGCACGTCTGCCAGATCACGGCTCATCAGGGCGTCCAGATGCTCACGCGTACGCCCGACGAACTCATGGCTGACCGCGGACTTCGACGCCGAGCGCTCCCGGGCGATCACCTGCTCACCGACGGGCTCCCGGGTACGCGTGAACCGGCGTGTGCTGACACCGGCGAGCATCTGCTCCAACACCACACGTGTCAGCGGGTCACGGTCCGAGAAATACGCGTAGGTCGCCAACGGCACCTCGTGTTCGTCATCAGCGCTCCTGGCGCGTGGACGCCTCACCGCGACGCGGCGCCCACCAAGGGTCACTTCGCCATCCTCATGGCCGTGACGCACCGCTGTGCGCCCCGCGAGCTTGGCGTGCTTGGGGCCGACGACCTCATCGAGCTCGGCCTCCATCATCTCGCTCAGCACCCCCAGCCCAACACCGACGCTGAGCGCCAGCAACCCGTCCTTCGCCGCGCCAGCCAGCTCCCCCAGCGCGTCCTGCACCCCCGGCGGCAACACGTGCTCCGGGCGTATGTCCTGCTCCTGCTTTACGGTCTTCATGGCGGTTCCTCTCGTCTCGATGACTTGTTCGCACTCGCCACGGTCCCAGCAGGACCGGACGAGGCGAGAGAACCGCCACCTACAACTTCTACGCGCTACGGGGCAACCTCCCAAGACCCCCGAGCAGATCCTCGCCAAGACAACCAAACAACAACTGACTTCAGGAACGCTGCACTAGCTCCGTCATGGTCATCCCCTTCGGTCAGACCAAGCCAGATCCACCGTTCATCGGACAGACCCAGCGTTGGAACGCTCATCTCCCATGAGGCTGACGTCGCGCGCTCGAGCTACCGCGCAGATGCGTATCCGGTTAGCTCCAGATGGGGTTTTAGGCGGCTCGGCGGGTGATTTGCTGATAGGTGGTGGGGTTGTGCAGGGCGCCGAGTCCGAGGAGGGTCTGGAACGCCGCCATTGGTGTGCTGCGGCGGTTGTGACGGAAGACGTACTCGTCGAGATAGACCTGTAGGTGCTCGTCAGAGACGCCACGGTGTGTGCCGTGCATCCAGGCCTTGAGGTTGGAGGTTGCGCGGTGTGCTCGAGGGAGTAGCTGATCGGGCGCAGCGGTTTGTTTCGGGTGTCGGCGGTGCTCGTAGCCGTGCTTGCTCAGGACGCGGTAGGACTGAAGCCCGTCGGTATGCACGATTGCGCCGGTGGTGGTGGTCGCCTGGGTGAAGCTGAGCAGTATCGGCCCTGAAGCGTCGGGCAACACCCGAAGGCGCAGCCGCCCGGAGCCGTGTCCGCGGACCTCGATCGCGATGCCGATCAGCGCCTTCTTTCCGCGCTGGCGGCCGCCTTTGAGGCCCTCCTCGCGCCCACCGAGGAAGAACTCGTCGATCTCGACCTCACCCTTCAGCAGCTCGCGCTCAGGGGCGACCATCGCCCTGCGCAGCTTCTGCAGGATCAGCCAGGCAGTCTCATAGCGCGAGAGCCCGAGCTGGCGTTGCAGCTGCTTGGCCGATATGCCCGGGTGGTGAGTGGCGACCAGATAGGCCGCCCAGAACCACGTGCGCAGCGGCGTGTGCGTCTTGTGCATCACGGTCCCCGCAGTCACCGACGTCTGGTGCCCACACGCGGTACATACCCACAGGTGGCGGCGCGTCTGGCCACCGGCCCGCCCGCCGCCACACCCTGGACAAGCAAACCCCTCCGGCCAGCGCGAAGCGAACAGATACTCGCGGCAGGCCTCCTCGGTCGCAAAGCGCTCCTGAAACTCCAAGATGCTCAGAGGATACGTAGGCCGCGACACCCAACAAAACTACGAAACCACCCGGATGGAGCTAACCGGATACGCATCACCGCGCAACATGCCGACTGATCTAGTGGGGTGTCAGGCAACGTTCGCCGGGTTGACGGCGCCGAGGATTCGGGCATGACAGCGTTCGGGGCCGAGTCGGTGCCGGCAAACGTTGCCGGGGCCTCCACTAGGCCCGGGGTAATAGCGAGGTTGTCCGAGATCTCGTAGAAGTTTGGTGGCGGTCCTCCCGTCCCGTCCGCTCCGGTTGGGAGCGTTCGGGGCGACCAAACCAAGTCCGATAGGGACAGGAGGAAACCGCCATGAAGAAGGTATCCGGTCCGGAGGTCGTCTCGACCGCGGAAGCGTTGGAGAGTCCGTTTCCACCGCGGGTTCAGGAGGCGCTCGGTGAGCTCGTCGGTGCGGCGAGGGAGGGGCTGCTCGCGCTGAGCGTGGGTGTCGGGCTCAGCGTTGTGCATGAGCTGATGGAGGCCGAGGTTGAGGAGGTGGTCGGCCCGAAGGGGAAGTGGAACCGGGAGCGGGCCGCGAAGCGCCACGGTCACGAGCGCGGGTCGATGACGCTTGGCGGCCGGCGCGTGACGGTTGACCGTCCGCGTGTGCGCACTGCCGATGACGAGGGCGAGTTGCCGCTCGCGACATATGAGCACTTCGCTGGCCGCGATCCGCTCACAAGGGCGGTGATGGACCGGATGCTCGCCGGGGTCTCCACACGCCGGTTCGCGGATGTGGGGGAGCCGGTCGGCGAGGAGGTCAAGCAGGCCAGCACATCGACTGGTAAGAGCACGGTCTCTGAGGTGTTCATCGAGCGCACGCGGACCGCGCTCGGGGAGCTGATGGGCCGGCGCCTGGAGGATGTGCGGTTGGCGGTGATGATGCTCGACGGGTTGGATATCGCTGGCCGCACGCACATCGTCGCGCTCGGAATCTCGACTGAGGGTGTGAAGATCCCGCTCGGGTTGTGGGAGGGCTCGACCGAGAACGCCACGCTCGCCAGGACGCTGCTCGCCGATCTCGTGGACCGCGGTCTGGACCCCGAGCAGGCGATCCTGTTCGTGATCGACGGCGGCAAGGCGATCCGCCGCGCGATCAAGGACGTGTTCGGGGAGCGTGCGCTGGTGCATCGGTGTCACAGGCACAAGGAGCGCAATGTCTGCGACCTGCTTCCCGAACGCGACCGTCCCGCCGTCATGATGAAGATCCGCGGCGCGTGGGCGCTCAAGGACCCCGACCTCGCCGAGCAGCGCCTCGAACTCCTCGCCTCCGAGCTCGACCGCACCTGGCCCGACGCCGCCGCGTCGCTCAGGGAGGGTATGACCGAGACGCTGACGCTGATGCGACTCGGGATCACCGGCCAGCTCGCCAAGACGCTGTGCTCGACGAACCCTGCGAGAGCATGATCGAGATCGTCCGCCGCACCCAGCGCAACGTAAAGCGCTGGCAAGACGGCGACATGCGCAAGCGCTGGACCGCCGCCGGGATGCTCGTCGCCGAGCAGCAGTTTCGCCGGATCATCGGCTACCGCGACCTCGCCACGCTCGTGATCGCGATCGAACGCCACGCAACACGAGCCGCCCTACCAACCCCCGCCGCCGCCGTTCACACCGAGGTCCCACAAACCGTTACTGTCTGACCGTCAAATCCGGGAGGCCGCTCTCAAAGTTCCACGACGATCCGGGCATCCTCGTAATAGCCGTCCGCGACCTTAAGTAACGTTTCGCGTCGTGGCAGTGAATCTCCCGTTTCGCGTCGTGGCAGTGAATCTCCCGTCGCTTGATTGCCCCGTCTCGGACGATCTTGAACAGGAGCTCAGTCACCAAGCAGACCTTCTCGTGCTTCGACTCAGCGACGGCCGCGAGCGGCTCAGCGCGCTTGAGGATCTAAGAGCGCCTAACAGAAGGTAGGGTTCGTGGTGGGGCTGTCGAAGTCCTGCGTCATGGCGAAACCTTTGCTTCCTGATGGGTTGTGGGCTCGTATCGAGCCGCTTTTGCCGGTGCGTGAGCCGCAGGTCACGGGGCGTCCGCGGGTGCCTGACCGAGCGGCGATGACAGGGATCATCTTTGTTTTGAAAACGGGGATACCGTGGGAGGATCTTCCCCAAGAGATGGGCTGTGGGTCAGGGATGACGTGTTGGCGGCGACTGCATGAATGGAACGAAGCCGGCGTCTGGAGCCGGCTGCACCAAGTGCTGTTGGACGAGCTTCACGACGCCGACCAGCTTGACTGGTCAAGGGCAGTCGTTGATAGCTCGCATGTGCGGGCCAAAGGGGGGGCGAGCAAACCGGCCCCTCGCCAGTCGACCGCGCTCGCCTTGGCAGCAAGCACCATCTGATCGTCGATGGCAAAGGCACGCCGCTCGCGTTCACACTCACTGGTGGGCACCGCCACGACATCACGCAGCTGACCGAGCTGGTTGATCGTGTCCCGCCGACCGGCCGTCACGGCAAGTTCCGGCCACGACGCCTGTATGCCGACCGGGCGTATGACTCCAAACACCACCGCCGAGAGCTGCGCGAGCGCGGAATCACGCCCAAGATCGCCAAACGGAACAGCCAACACGGATCCGGGCTGGGACGCGACCGATGGGTCGTAGAGCGCACCATCTCCTGGCTACACGCCCACCGCTACCTCGCGCGCCGACACGCCCGCCGCGCCGACATCCACGAAGCCATGCTCACCCTCGCCTGCGCACGCATATGCCTCAAACAACTCCAACACTTTTGTTAGGCGCTCTAACTGCCACGCTGCGGGCGCAGCTCGATACAGACGAGCAAATGCTTGTCAGCTCGACGGTCTCCTCGGACGCACTACAGAGATGCCACTCGACAGCCTGGACTCCCGCCTGCGAGGCGCAGCGCTAAGAGAAATATCGGTGCAGATTCTCGCTCAGAGATCCTCGCCGAGCCCGTGCATTACCCGAGTGGTATGCGTGGCTTCGCGAGGCAGGCCATCACGTCTCGGGCAAGGATCCACTGGCCAGCTTCCTGGCACAGATCACACGCTGCCCCGACGTCGAGCGCGTAGGCGGCGCTCGATCGGGGCGCTACCGCCTCCGTACAGCTCCCTGACTCATCTCACGCGCCACTAAGAGCGCCTAACAGAAGGTAGGGTTCGTGGTGGGGCTGTCGAAGTCCTGCGTCATGGCGAAACCTTTGCTTCCTGATGGGTTGTGGGCTCGTATCGAGCCGCTTTTGCCGGTGCGTGAGCCGCAGGTCACGGGGCGTCCGCGGGTGCCTGACCGAGCGGCGATGACAGGGATCATCTTTGTTTTGAAAACGGGGATACCGTGGGAGGATCTTCCCCAAGAGATGGGCTGTGGGTCAGGGATGACGTGTTGGCGGCGACTGCATGAATGGAACGAAGCCGGCGTCTGGAGCCGGCTGCACCAAGTGCTGTTGGACGAGCTTCACGACGCCGACCAGCTTGACTGGTCAAGGGCAGTCGTTGATAGCTCGCATGTGCGGGCCAAAGGGGGGGCGAGCAAACCGGCCCCTCGCCAGTCGACCGCGCTCGCCTTGGCAGCAAGCACCATCTGATCGTCGATGGCAAAGGCACGCCGCTCGCGTTCACACTCACTGGTGGGCACCGCCACGACATCACGCAGCTGACCGAGCTGGTTGATCGTGTCCCGCCGACCGGCCGTCACGGCAAGTTCCGGCCACGACGCCTGTATGCCGACCGGGCGTATGACTCCAAACACCACCGCCGAGAGCTGCGCGAGCGCGGAATCACGCCCAAGATCGCCAAACGGAACAGCCAACACGGATCCGGGCTGGGACGCGACCGATGGGTCGTAGAGCGCACCATCTCCTGGCTACACGCCCACCGCTACCTCGCGCGCCGACACGCCCGCCGCGCCGACATCCACGAAGCCATGCTCACCCTCGCCTGCGCACGCATATGCCTCAAACAACTCCAACACTTTTGTTAGGCGCTCTAAGCGTCAGCAACGCCGACCCGAGGCGGCAGCAGTCAAGTCGCCGGGGTCTACGCCCCCTCGGCAAACAGGAGCCGACGCTTGTCGGGAGGGTCGGCTGGCAGGCGGCGGAGTGCCTTACGGCCAAGCGACACAACAGTGGCGAGCATGTCGCCCTAGGATGCGAAGGGTGGGCAAGTCCGAGCCTCGCAAGCTGAAGCTGACGTGGAAAGTTACGCCGCTGTGAACGACCCGGACGGGAGCTTGCGCGAGCGTCAACTGCAGGTCATCCGGCGACTCTTGATCCGAGCCGGCGAAGAAGCCAAGGCGGAGAGCCTCACCGGAACGGTCGACCCCCCACGCTCCGCATCACGCTCTGAGCGTGAGTCTATGCTACAATGTAGCCCTATGGCTACAGAGGTTCCACAGCGTCAGCTACGAAACGACACCGCCAGCCTGCTGCGCCGGGTAGAAGCAGGCGAGCGGCTGCGCATCACCGTCCATGGCCACCCCGTCGCTGAGCTAGTACCCGTCGATCGCACCAGCCCCTTCGCTCCCTTTGACGAGCTTGTCAGCGAGCTCCGCGGAACGATGCTCCCCGACGATCGTCTCGACGACGAACTCCGTCAACTCGACGAGATCCCTCGGGACCCGTTCGAGTGAAGCGAGCCCTGCTCGACACCTCTTTCGTAATAGCTCTCGCACGCGGCGAAGACCTCCCGCTCGAAGACCCTCCCGATGAAGCCGCCATCTCCGCCGTGACGCTCTGCGGCCTACACCACGGCGTACTAATCGCCACCGATAAGCAACGCCCAGGCCGACTCGCCACCCTCATCCTCGCCGAAAGACGATTCGACGCCCTACCCATCGACATCCACATCGCGCCGCACTACGGCCGACTCGTCGCAGACGCCAGACGCAACCGCAACAAGAAGCTCGCCACCGCCGACGCACTCATCGCCGCAACAGCAGCCGCCTACCAACTCCCGCTCATCACACGCGACCACGACTTCGCGAACATCGACGACATCGACACGGTCATCGTCTGACGCCGCAAGACCCCTCGAAAATCGCTCCAAACTCGGTGGTAATAGCGCCCCCGCTACTACCAAACTCCAAAATGGTAGGCGTTCAGTCGTCCGGGCTCTGGTGGTTCTGGGTCAGAGGAGGGCGGGGAGCGCGCCGCCGGTTTGGTGGGCGGCGAGGAGATCGCGGAGGTAGGCCAGCAGGGAGCGGTGTTGTAGGCGGCAGGTGACCGAGGCTGATAGGGAGCGCTCGGTGAATCGTTCGCCGTCATCGGATTGGTTGCCGTGGGATAGCTTGCGGTGGATGACTGGTCCGCGGAGAGCGCGCTCGGCGGCGTTGTTCGTGGGCGTCACACCGGGGACGGTGATGAATGTCCAGAGCGCGGGCCAGAGCTTGATGAGGTTGTTCGCGAACCGGCCGAACAGTCGGTGGCGCTTGCTTTTGTTGGCGGCGTGCTCGAGTAGCTGGCGCAGCTCGTTCTGGACGGGTGTCATCGTCTCGGCGAGACGGTCGCGGTCCAGGTGCTCCGCGTAGGCATGCCAGACCTCAAACAGCCGGTGAGTGAGCGCCAGGCCGGCCGCTCCGAAGGTCTGCTGGGCGGCCAAGCCTTCGCTGTGGAAGCGGAAGTCGCGCTGCAAGTGCGACCAGCATGCTTGTCGTTGCTCGGGGTCCAGCAGGTCATACGCCCACCAGCGATCGGAGGTCACGATCCCCTCAAACCCGGCACCGAGCAGCTCGCAGAGCCGGTCGCGGTGACGATCCTCGACGATCCGGAAGATCGCCGCTTGCCCGGTTGCGGCGGTCCACATCGTGCGGTTCTCCCCGGCAAGGAACCAGCCAGTCTCATCGACGTTGACCGCCCCGGATCCCAGCACCTGACTGCACAGACGCTCGTGCGGGCCAGCGAGCAACCCCGAGGTGCGCTGGCAGATCTGGTCGATCGCGCCGACCGAGACCTGGACCCCGAACAGCTCTAAGAGCAGCTCGCTCATATCTCGCCGTGAGATCCGGTTGCGGGCCGTCAACGCCACCACCGCGGCCTGCAGGCCCGGCCCGAACGCCGACTCGCCGAGGACCCCGAGAACCGCTCGGGTTCGCTTGCGGCATCCCGGACACCGCAACCGGTGAGTGCGATGCTCGACATAGAACACCGCGGTCGGCGGCAGCTCGGCAACTTGATGACGCCCCGGGCCGTGACGCGGGACCTTCTCCACCTCGGTGAACTGGCGAGCGCACCCTGAACACTCATCAGGGTAATGGTCAACGATCGCACTCATCCGATCTTCAGCCAGCAGCTCCCGCCCGGCACCCAGGTGACCGGGCTGACCGCCCGCCTTGCGCTGCCTGACATCCTTGCGGGCCAGTTCCTTGGCCCTCTCCCGTGCCTCCGCGCGACGCTGCTGACGCGTCTTGGAAGCATCCCCCGACGGCGGCTGAGAACTATTACGCGAACTCACGGAAGCCTTCTGCTCCAACGCCCGCAACCGCTCCTCCAACCGCAACTGCCGATCCATCAACCCCATCAAGAACTCAACGCACGCCTCGCGCCCCGAGTCATAGACCGCCTCAGCCTCAGACCGCTCCACGCCAACAAGGTTCGCCACCCACCCGCACACACCTCGCTACGGACAGCCCGGAGGACTGAACGCCTACCCAAAATGGTAGGCGTTCAGTCGTCCGGGCTCTGGTGGTTCTGGGTCAGAGGAGGGCGGGGAGCGCGCCGCCGGTTTGGTGGGCGGCGAGGAGATCGCGGAGGTAGGCCAGCAGGGAGCGGTGTTGTAGGCGGCAGGTGACCGAGGCTGATAGGGAGCGCTCGGTGAATCGTTCGCCGTCATCGGATTGGTTGCCGTGGGATAGCTTGCGGTGGATGACTGGTCCGCGGAGAGCGCGCTCGGCGGCGTTGTTCGTGGGCGTCACACCGGGGACGGTGATGAATGTCCAGAGCGCGGGCCAGAGCTTGATGAGGTTGTTCGCGAACCGGCCGAACAGTCGGTGGCGCTTGCTTTTGTTGGCGGCGTGCTCGAGTAGCTGGCGCAGCTCGTTCTGGACGGGTGTCATCGTCTCGGCGAGACGGTCGCGGTCCAGGTGCTCCGCGTAGGCATGCCAGACCTCAAACAGCCGGTGAGTGAGCGCCAGGCCGGCCGCTCCGAAGGTCTGCTGGGCGGCCAAGCCTTCGCTGTGGAAGCGGAAGTCGCGCTGCAAGTGCGACCAGCATGCTTGTCGTTGCTCGGGGTCCAGCAGGTCATACGCCCACCAGCGATCGGAGGTCACGATCCCCTCAAACCCGGCACCGAGCAGCTCGCAGAGCCGGTCGCGGTGACGATCCTCGACGATCCGGAAGATCGCCGCTTGCCCGGTTGCGGCGGTCCACATCGTGCGGTTCTCCCCGGCAAGGAACCAGCCAGTCTCATCGACGTTGACCGCCCCGGATCCCAGCACCTGACTGCACAGACGCTCGTGCGGGCCAGCGAGCAACCCCGAGGTGCGCTGGCAGATCTGGTCGATCGCGCCGACCGAGACCTGGACCCCGAACAGCTCTAAGAGCAGCTCGCTCATATCTCGCCGTGAGATCCGGTTGCGGGCCGTCAACGCCACCACCGCGGCCTGCAGGCCCGGCCCGAACGCCGACTCGCCGAGGACCCCGAGAACCGCTCGGGTTCGCTTGCGGCATCCCGGACACCGCAACCGGTGAGTGCGATGCTCGACATAGAACACCGCGGTCGGCGGCAGCTCGGCAACTTGATGACGCCCCGGGCCGTGACGCGGGACCTTCTCCACCTCGGTGAACTGGCGAGCGCACCCTGAACACTCATCAGGGTAATGGTCAACGATCGCACTCATCCGATCTTCAGCCAGCAGCTCCCGCCCGGCACCCAGGTGACCGGGCTGACCGCCCGCCTTGCGCTGCCTGACATCCTTGCGGGCCAGTTCCTTGGCCCTCTCCCGTGCCTCCGCGCGACGCTGCTGACGCGTCTTGGAAGCATCCCCCGACGGCGGCTGAGAACTATTACGCGAACTCACGGAAGCCTTCTGCTCCAACGCCCGCAACCGCTCCTCCAACCGCAACTGCCGATCCATCAACCCCATCAAGAACTCAACGCACGCCTCGCGCCCCGAGTCATAGACCGCCTCAGCCTCAGACCGCTCCACGCCAACAAGGTTCGCCACCCACCCGCACACACCTCGCTACGGACAGCCCGGAGGACTGAACGCCTACCCAAAATGGGCTATTTGCAGGCAATTCCTATGGAGCAGGTTTATAGCGGGGGCAGGATTCGAACCTGCGACCTTCGGGTTATGAGCCCGATTTCTGCTCCCCGATGCGCTGAAACAGGCCCGAAACGCTCGACCTGACTGCCGCTCCAAGACTAGCGATTCAGCTAGTTTGCTACCCCAGCCGCTACCCCGGCTCGATCTGCTACCCAACTGCTACCCCAGGGAGTATGATTCGGGGCCGCCCACAAAGAAGCCCCCGCGCGACTGTCATCGCCGAGGGCATGGACACACCGGAGGCCCGGCATGTCAGCACCAAATCCTACCGCCACAGTCTTTGTCCGCGAGCAGCGCGGCCAGGCGTTCTACGAAGCCTTCTGGCGCTACAAGGGCAGGCAGCTAAAACGTCGCCTCGGCCCGGCATGGCTCGACCAGGACGCCGCCGGCGAGTGGGCCGCTCGCAAAGGCCGCGTCGCGGAGGGCTACCTCGATGAGCGCCGGGCGCACGTCGCCGCCGCCGAGCTGGTCGCCTCCCACGTCGAGCAGGCCGACAACGCAGAGCACACCGAGCGCGAGCTTCACGCCAAGGGCGTCACCTTCCGCGAGCTCGCGGGCGCGTACATGGACTGGATGGCGAACGTCAAGGCCGCGAAGCCCTCGACGCTGCGGGACTACCGTTCGGTGCTCGCCGAGCCCGACCAGGCGTACAGGCGCGGCAAGGGCTCGACGCTCGGGCGCACCATGAAGGCCCTCGGCGACAGGCCCGCCCGCGAGATCACGACACGGGACGTGGAGGCGCTCCTGGCATCGGTCGCCGCGGACGGCGTATCGCCGCGCACCGTGAACAAGGTCCGCGAAGTCATCAGAGCGATCTACAGCTTCGGCATGAGGAAGGCCACGTTCGGCCTCTCGGAGAACCCCGCCGCCGAAGCCGACAAGCGCGAAGCCCCGAAGCCCGGCCCGCTCGCCTACTACAGCGCCGAGGAGATCGAGGCGCTCGCGCGGGCGATGGAAGCCGGCAGCGAGCGCACGCAGGACGGCGAGGCCGTCCGGGTATCCGCATACGCAGGTCTTCGCCTCGGCGAGCTGCTCGCGCTCCGCTGGCGCGACGTGGACTTCGCCGGCAGCCGCATCACCATAGGCCGCGCGCTCAGCGCCGGAGTAGAAACCTCCACGAAGTCTCGTCGCGTTCGCCAGGTGCCGATGCCCGATCAGGCCGCCGCAGCCCTCGATCGCCTCAGCCGCCGCGAGAACTTCACCGGCCCCGGCGAGCTGGTGTTCTGCGGGCCCCTCGGACGCACCCTCGACGCCTCGGCGCTGCGCCGGCGCTACTGCAAGGCGCAGGCCGCCGCAGGGCTCACGCGGCTGCGCTGGCATGACCTCCGGCACACCTACGGCTCGCTGCTCGCCGCCGCCGGCGTGGACCTCGTGAAGATCAAGAGCGCGATGGGGCACAGCAACATCGCCACGACCGAGCGCTACCTCCACGCTCGCCCCGCGTCCGAGCAGGCCGCCGAGTTCACGCGAGCGTTTGCGCCCTCGATCCGCGCCACCGAGGCGACGGTCGCAGTCGGTTGAGCGGGCGGGCAGCGTCACGCCGCTCAGTAGACTGCCCCGCCTATGTCCCGTGAGGGCTCTCCGAGGCAGCGCGCGATCGTCTACGTGGACGGCTTCAACCTTTACTACGGGTGCCTCAAGGATTCGGCCGAGAGATGGCTCGATGTCGGAGCGCTGTGCAGTCGCCTCCTCCGTGACGATGCGGACATCGTCGGAATCAAGTATTTCACGGCGAAAGTGAAGGGCAGGACTGGGAACCCGCACGCGGGACAGCGCCAACAGACCTACTTCCGTGCGCTGGCGACCGTTCCCAATCTCACGATCCACTACGGGCGCTTCATGACGAGAGCGGCGACCCGGCGGTGCGTCAAGGACCGACACGGCAAGCCCGCGTTCGTCGATGTCTGGATCACCGAGGAGAAGGGCTCGGACGTGAACCTCGCAAGCCATCTGTTGATCGACGGCTTTCGTGCCCGCTACGACCTGGCCGTCGTCGTCTCGAACGACGGCGATCTCAAGGAGCCTGTGCAGTTTGTCCGAACCGAGCTCAAGGCTCCCGTCGGCGTGCTCAATCCCCACGGCAACCGAAGCTTTGCGCTCTCGCCGAAGGTGCTCCCGCGCGGCTCGTTCTACAAGCCGATCAGGAGAGCTGCGCTGAGGGCCAGCCAGTTCCCGCCCCAGGTGCCCGACGCGAAGGGGATCGTCCACAAGCCGCCGGGCTGGTAGGTCCCTGAATCGCAAAGGCCGCCCGGAGGCGGCCTCGCATCCCTGCCGCCGAAGCAAACAGGGGGGGTGCCGCCATGATAGCGCCTGCCGGGGCGTCCGTCGAGGGTCGTCCGGGAACGCCGCCCAGCGCCCCGCCGGCGCGCGCCCCTCACCGCGTGCGGCCGGCGCCGGTACGTCTCGCTCGGCGCCGTCTCGGCCGGCTAGGCCGAGCGCGCGCGGGTTATCGGTTCAGGCGGGCCCCGGTTCCTCGACACGCCTTTCTGACTCCGGGGGGGGGATGGTTGACCGCGGCGGTCGCTGACGCAACTCGCCAACGTCGCACCTACCCCCGGGGGTAGGTGGGCGTAGCCGCAGCCTTGCTGCGTGGTCGTCAGGATGGACCGGATGACGCCTGCTGTGGGCTGTCTCGTTGGGGCGAGAGCGGCTACTGCGCGCCGTGGCGCTCGGCTCGCTCCTCTGCCCTGGCGATCAACTCGGACGGCCGGATGCCGAGCGTGGTCGCCAGCGTCGCCACGGTGAGGAGCGTCGGGCGGCGCTCGGCGCGCTCTATCCCGCCGATGTAGTTGCGATGGACGCCGCTGTCGAGGCTAAGGCGCTCCTGGGAGACGCCGAGTTCGTCGCGCAGGTCGCGGATGGCCTCGCCGAGGCCGGTGAGAAGCGGGTCGGGTGCAGACACGGGACTGCACCTTGCAGCCCAACCGTGTTAGCTTCTACAGCCCAATCGTGTTGCCAAACCGAGAATCGTCGAGGGTTTCGCCGGCCACGATCGAGAGCACCGGCAAGCTCGTCAAACTTCTCGAAAACGCTCCCGGCCCGCCGGAGGCCAACCCATGAGACGGCTAACCTTCATCCTCGCAACGCTCGCCCTCGGCATGGCCGGGTGCGGCGCCGGGCGAGCCACGACGCGCACCGTGACCGTTGTCCACACGGTCGCAGCTAAGAGCGCCTAACAAAAGTGTTGGAGTTGTTTGAGGCATATGCGTGCGCAGGCGAGGGTGAGCATGGCTTCGTGGATGTCGGCGCGGCGGGCGTGTCGGCGCGCGAGGTAGCGGTGGGCGTGTAGCCAGGAGATGGTGCGCTCTACGACCCATCGGTCGCGTCCCAGCCCGGATCCGTGTTGGCTGTTCCGTTTGGCGATCTTGGGCGTGATTCCGCGCTCGCGCAGCTCTCGGCGGTGGTGTTTGGAGTCATACGCCCGGTCGGCATACAGGCGTCGTGGCCGGAACTTGCCGTGACGGCCGGTCGGCGGGACACGATCAACCAGCTCGGTCAGCTGCGTGATGTCGTGGCGGTGCCCACCAGTGAGTGTGAACGCGAGCGGCGTGCCTTTGCCATCGACGATCAGATGGTGCTTGCTGCCAAGGCGAGCGCGGTCGACTGGCGAGGGGCCGGTTTGCTCGCCCCCCCTTTGGCCCGCACATGCGAGCTATCAACGACTGCCCTTGACCAGTCAAGCTGGTCGGCGTCGTGAAGCTCGTCCAACAGCACTTGGTGCAGCCGGCTCCAGACGCCGGCTTCGTTCCATTCATGCAGTCGCCGCCAACACGTCATCCCTGACCCACAGCCCATCTCTTGGGGAAGATCCTCCCACGGTATCCCCGTTTTCAAAACAAAGATGATCCCTGTCATCGCCGCTCGGTCAGGCACCCGCGGACGCCCCGTGACCTGCGGCTCACGCACCGGCAAAAGCGGCTCGATACGAGCCCACAACCCATCAGGAAGCAAAGGTTTCGCCATGACGCAGGACTTCGACAGCCCCACCACGAACCCTACCTTCTGTTAGGCGCTCTAAGCCACCGCCGGCGACCAGTCGCACTCACGTCGCAGCTAAGCCCCCACCGGCAACCACTGCCACTCAAGCGACGATTCCCTGTACGGGCAACAGGTCGGGTAGGTGTACTGCCGCTCCCACAACGACAAGCGAGCGCTTGGCGCTACCCACCGCCGCGAACTGCCACGTACCCAACAGAAGCCCACACATGGAACGGTCCTGCGTCGAACAACAGGAAGACGAAGAATGGGCAGCGGCTAGTGGTTCATTCGTGAAGTTCGTTGGTTATGCTTCGAGGACCTTTCCGGTGTAGGTCCACTTGAAGGGTTTGGCGGTCTGGTTGTAGGTCTCGATGAAGGCGAGCATTTGCTCGGCGAGGTCTTCTTCGCTGAAGAAGCTGCCGTGCTTGAGCAGGCGACGGTAGAGGATCGAGAAGAAGATCTCGATTTGGTTCAGCCAGCTGGCGTGGGTTGGGGTGAACTGGAAACTCCAGCGTGGATGATTCGCCAGCCATTCTGTGACCTCTTGGGTGCCGCGGGTGGAGAGGTTGTCGCTGACCGCGATGATCTGCTGGCCTTTCACGACGGGAATCTCGGTGTCGAGCTGGTCCAGGAAGCGGATCAGGTCGAAGCGGTTGCGTGTCTTTGACGGCATCGCGAGCACATCGCCTTCCGTGACTTTCAGGCAGGCGAACAGGCACTGTGTGCCGTTGCGGACATATTCGTGCTCGCGCCGTGTCGGGCGCCCTGGAGCAGGCAGGACGTCGGGCTTGGTCGGCGCCTTGGCTTGAATGCCGGTCTTTTCGTCGATCGAGACGACCAGCACGTTCTCGGGCGGATTCACGTAGAGACCGCAGACCTCTTTCAGGCGCTCCTCGAACTCGGGCCGGGAGAAGTCGCTCATGACCCAGTAGTCAGTCCGGTGGGGCTTGATCTCCGCACGAGAGAGGATCGCGTGCGCGTGGGAGGCCGACATCCCCACCGCTGCCCCCAATTGCTCATAGGTCCAGCGTTCCTGCTGTGCGCCCTCCGGTGTTTCCGGCAGACGCGTGCACGCCTTCGCGATCAGCCTCGCCCGAACCTCCTGGGAATGGACCAGCGGTTTGCCCGAGCGCGGCAAGTCGGTGAGGGCGGCGATCCCGTCCTGCTCATAGCGCGCCCGCCACTTCTGCGCCGTGTTCGTCGAACACCCCAACAGCCGGCCGATCTCCGCGGCCGAGCGGCCCTCGCCGGCCTCCAACACGATCTGCGCACGCTCGACCATCCGCACCTCCGCAGTGCTGGAGCGCACGATCCGCTCGAGCTCCGCCCGATCCTCAACGCCGATCTCGATCCGCTTCGCCAACGCAGGCATACCGAACCCCCATCATCGCTGAACAGAACAGCGACAACTTCGGCAAACACCACAACACCCCTTCAACAATCCACGAACTTCCCGAATGAACCACTAGCCCCCAACGCAAAGCGGAACTCGACGAACGCAAACGCCGTGAACGCGGCGAAAGCGATGAACGCGAAAGCCCCGCCGGCCTCTCCGAGGAACAAGAAAACGCGATTCGCAACACGAAACGCGCTGTCGAACACTGCATCAACTGCCTGGGCTCAGGCCAAGGCAACTGAGCCGCAAACGGAGACTGACCATGCGACGCCTAACCGTCACCCTCGCCGCCCTCACGCTCGCCCTGCTCGTGGTGCCCGCCGCACAAGCCAGCGCACACAAGGACCCTCGCTCGTGTGGGACGATCACCTACCCGGATCTCGGAGCGCCAGCCGAAGGAGAAGGGGGAGAACCGAGCGCGGCCTACGAGACCGTCACCGTCGTGAAGGGCCTGGTCAACTGCAAAGAGGCTAGGGAAATCGCCCGCAAGGACCCATACGCCGCAGACAGCGCACTGCCGTATACACGCAAAGGCTGGCGCTGCCGATACAACAAGGGTTGCACCCACGGACCAGACAACCTCATTACCGCAAGGTACAGGTACGAAACAGGGCGGGAAAAAATCGAAAAGCGTGGCGAAAAGGCCGAGGAAGAAGAATGCAAAGCCCAGGTACTCCCCTCGCTGACCTGCGAAGAGAAAGGCTTCGGTGAGTCGGAAGCCGAAAGGCAGCGGCAGCAAGAAAAGGAATGGTATGCCGAATGCGAACGCGGCCACGAGAAAGAACAGGAACTCAGCGAAGAAGGTCCTCGGACGCCAACTCCGGCGGAAGCCAAGGCGGACTGCAAAGCGGAGCACGAACGCGACGAACGCGAAAACACGCTGTAGGTCCGGGGGTAGGTCGGACGTTACGAACTGCGTCAGCGACCGCGGGGTCACGAAAATCCCCCCCCCCCCCCCGGACCGCATAAGCCGACCGTGTACCGCGTCCGCTATACCCCAAGCTCGCCGAGCAGCGCGCCCAGCCGCTCGCGGTGCTTGGTCACCGTCTCGCGTTTGATCGCGTAGCGTCCCTGACGCCCTTCCCGTGCGTTGGCCTCGGCGGCGGCCAGTTCGTCTGCGCAGATCGCGCCGTGGTCGCGGGCACCCTGGACGTGCTCGTGACCTCTCTGGCGGGTGCTGCGATAGCCCTTGTCGCGCTCGGCGTTCAGCTTGGCTCTGGCGTCTGGACGGAGCGCGATCGAGCGCACCGCGAGCATGACCGACGCGGGTTCCATCGTCGTATCCCGGCCCGGACGGCCACCAGTGACTCCGAGCGCGAGCACCGGCCAGTCGTCATCGATACGCCATTCGACCTCATCCCAGCGCCGCGCCAGGTCGTCTAGTGGAGGCCCCGGCAACGTTTGCCGGCACCGACTCGGCCCCGAACGCTGTCATGCCCGAATCCTCGGCGCCGTCAACCCGGCGAACGTTGCCTGACACCCCACTAGTGGAGGCCCCGGCAACGTTTGCCGGCACCGACTCGGCCCCGAACGCTGTCATGCCCGAATCCTCGGCGCCGTCAACCCGGCGAACGTTGCCTGACACCCCACTAGCTCCGCCTGCCTAATCATCCCTTCGAGATCACGGGACAGATTCCCGAGCCCTTGCCAGTAGTCGAACCGTGCCGACCGGGAGGGCCAGTTCTCGCGCGGGCCGAAGACCAGACGACGAACCTCGGCGACGTACGCAAGACGCCTGCGAACCTCGGGCTGCCTGACGAGTTCATTGCGGGCGAAGATCGCAAGCGTCGAGAGCGCGTCGTCACGAGCGGTCGTCGGTGGGCACCCCTCGCGCTTGCGCTGGTCGCGGTTGCTCCGCTTGATCTGCGCGATCTCCGCGGCGGTAAGCCGGCGGGGCTCCGCGTCACTAGCTGTCGCAGGAGTCGCGCCGTGGCGCTGCTGGGATGTGCCCATGTCCGATATGGAGCCCATCACGCCAGTATGCGCCGCGTCGCAGACGCAACTTCCGGGTTTGCTCTCCCCACGCGATGTCGCGGACCTCCTTGGTGTGAGCGAGCGGACGGTTCGGCGTCTGGCGCAGGACGGCGCGCTCGACCGTGTGCGCATCGGCCACCGCACGTCCCGCTACACACGGCGGTCGGTCCTCGCGTTGATCGACCCGATAAACGACGACGACCCGGCGGGCGGCCGGGCCGAAGTCACGGCGGAGGGCACTCTCGATGCCCGCGTCTCAGGCTAGCGCCCGCGCCCGACGCGATGCCGTGCCCACCGCTGGGCCAGCAGTCCTGCGCCTCCTCCGTGCGACCATCGTCGCCGAATGGGCGGAGCTGACCGGCGATGTAGTCACCTACCGGGGTCGCCGCCGCGAGCGTGACGTGCGCGGTGTGCGGCTGTATCCGGCACACGCGCGATCGGTCCGGCTCCGAGCGGGTGAGTGGGTCGAGTGGGTCGGCGCTGGCCGAGAGACGGCGGGGTCGTGACCGCTCCCTCGCCGATCCGCTTCCTCGACGTGGCGCGTATGGCGGCATCAGACCCGCCGCCGGTGCCGTGGCTCGCGCCGCCCCTCCTCCCGCGCGCGGCGCTTACGGCGCTCTACGCACCGGGAGGAGACGGTAAGAGCCTGCTCTCAATGGCGCTCGCCGCCGCGCTCGCCCACGGGGGCGAGCTTGCCGGGGTCGAGTGCGAAACGGCCACGTCGGTCTACCTCGACGCGGAGAACGGCGAGTGGGAGATTCATCGACGTGTCCACACGCTCGGGCTCCCGGTGTCCGGCGTGCAGGTGGCGGACGCCGGCGGCCTCGACTTGCGAGGCGACATGGCCGCGGTCGAGGCCGTCCTACGCGACAAGACCCCTGGCCTGCTGATCCTCGACTCGCTGCGCTCGATGACGCCGGGCATGGACGAGAACGACACCCGGCAGACAGCGGCAGTCCTCGACCCGCTCCGCCGGCTCGCGCACGACTCGGGGGCCGCAATTCTCCTGATCCACCACGCGAACAAGGGCGGCCGGGACTTCCGGGGCGCCAGCTCGATCCGCGACTCCGTTGACGTGCTGTGGCATCTCGGCCGCCAGGACGACGACCCCGATCCGGGCCGGCGGTTTCTGAGTTGCCGCAAGATGCGCGTGGCAGCCGAGCCCCCGCGGCTATGGCTGCGTCTCGACGTGGATCGTGGGCGCGTGCTGATCGACCGGGCCGAGCCTCCCGAGGAGCAGGCCCCACAGATCACCCAACCCGTCCGGGCGAGGCTCAGCGACGAAATCCTCGCCGGGATGGATGACCGCCCGCTGCGCCTCGCCGCGGTCGCCGAACTGGTCGGCCGCAAGCCCAAGGACGGCAGCGTCCGCAACGCGCTGAACGGCCTTGTCGGCGGCGGGCTGCTCGCCCGCCGGGGCGACGAGTACGTGAAGGTGCAAGGGGTGCAAGCCGACGGTTTGCACCGTTGCACCGGGCCGGGAGACGGGGTGCAAGGTGCAGTCCCGTTTAAGGGCGCTGCACCTTTGCACCCGCCGGCCGACGCGCTCGACGCGGACGCCGAACTCGCGCGCCTCACCGAGAAGGGCCTCTTGGAATGACCCTCCACGCAGCCCGCCTGTCCGCCCGCTCGCCGCCGCCGACATGACGACCGAGCCGCCTTGCCGTGCCTCTCTTGCCCTCTCCGCGATCGTCACATGCCCGTCGGCGCGGCCCAGCCGGCTACTTGCGTGCCCCTCACGCCCGCCCGGCGCACAGCACCAAAGCCCGCACAGACTACGGGTATGAAATACGGGGTGGGCTGTTGTCCGGTCGTGTTCGTAGGGTCGTTTGACCAGGACAGGGGCTCTTGTGGGAAGACGCAATGGTGGGGCAGGCCGTCGTGCATTTGGGCTGCGAGCCCGTCAATGACTATATGGCCGCCCCTGCGACTCACCTGGTTGGGCTGAGAGCCCGAATCCGTATTTGTCGCTTGCCCGCCGCGCCTTCCAGTTCAAAGCTCGACGGATGGAAGGGAGTGTCATGCGGTTCTTTGGTATTGATGTTCACTTGGAGTTCTGCGAGGTCGCGGTCGCTGAGGGCGGCAAGGTCTCGCAGGTCGGGCGGATCGCGAGCACACCGGAGGCGATCAAGGAGTTCGCGCGGGATCTCGGCAGCGACGATCAGGTCGTCTTGGACGCCAGCGGCAGCGTGATGGCGATCACGAGGATCCTGCGGGAAAGCAACGTTGGGCGGGTCATCGTCTCTAACGCGGCGCAGACGCGCGCGATCTCTCACGCGCGCGTGAAGTCCGACCGCTTTGACGCGGCGATGCTCGCCAGGCTCCTCTCGGCGGGGATGCTCAGTGAGGTATGGGTGCCGGACGAGGCGACGCTCGCGTTACGCCGCCGTGTCGCGCGGCGCTCGGCTTTGGTGCGGGCACGCACGCGGATCAAGAACGAGGTGCACGCCGTAGTGATGCGCTGCCTGCTCGGTCGCCCACCCGTGAGCGACCTCTTCGGCCGCAAGGGACGTGTGTGGCTGGCCGAACAAACGCTCCCGGAGGAGGAGGCCGAGACGGTGGCTGGCTGCCTGCGCCAGATCGACTTCCTGGACAGCGAGATCGCTCTGCTTGACCAGAAGATCGCCGAGCAGGCCCTCACATGGCCCGGGCTGTGCAGGCTGTTGACGATCCCCGGCGTGGATATCGGGACCGCGGCGGCGGTCATCGCAGCCGTGGGAGACATCTCCCGGTTTCAGACCCCGGGGCAACTGGTCGCCTACCTCGGCTTGGACCCGAAGGTCCGCCAGTCCGGCTCAGAGCCCGCTCGCTACGGGCACATCTCAAAGCGCGGCAACGCGCAGGCCCGCTCGATGCTGGTCGAGGCGGCATGGATCGCGATCCGCAGCCCCGGCCCCCTGCGTGCGTTCGGGGAGCGCGTCCGTGCTCGCCGCGGCGCCCAGGTCGCCGCCGTCGCTGTCGCACGCAAGCTCGTCGTTCTCTGCTGGCATCTGCTGAGCAAGGACGAGGACTACGCGTTCGCCCGCCCGTCGCTGACGCGCCAGAAGACCCGCCGGTTGGAACTCACCGCCGGCGCGTCACGCCGGCCACGCCGCCACGACGGGGCAACCGTCTCACCGACAGCCGCTCAACGCGCGGCGGAGCGTGAGCTGCAAACCCAGGCAGAGCTCGCCTACCGGCGCCTGGTCGAGGACTGGCGCTCAACAGCATCACCGAAAGGTGGTGCGGGCGCGACACCGGGGCGCGCATCTCAAAAGCCCGTAAAGGGCAAAGCCGCGCGGCAGGCCACAAGCCCCTGACGCCTGCGCTTCGCTCACGTCAGTCACCCGCACCACCACAAATCATCTCACCCCGAAGCACTCGACGCTACCCCGCCGTCGACAGGTCTCCCTGCGCCAAAACACGCCCCCAGCGCAACAAGAACGGCCGGACAGACCAGATGCACGCGCCTCCACGCGCTGTGCGAGCACTATGCCGCCGGAGCGCACCCTCGAACACGGGCAGCGCCATCAGCAACCCAAAAAGAAACCCGTGCAAGCCCTTGACTTTTCATCCGTAGATGCACACCACAGCGAGCGCTGTGCAATTGCTGTGTGCGAGTGGGGTCATACCGGAGGGGTCGCCCGACGCCGACCGCTAATTCGTTGGATGCTTCTATGTTGTCAAGGGCGTTTTTGTGAGTTGGTTGTAGAGGTGGCGGGAGAGGTATCGCTTGAGGGAGCGTATGGCCTCTCGCTTGGTCTTTCCTTCGTTGATTCTGCGCTGTATGTAGGCGTGGCTTGGGGGGTGGTGGACGGAGCGTGAGAGCGCGATCGTGTAGATCGCTGTGTTGATTTGGCGGTCGCCTCCGCGGCTGAGGCGGTGGCGGATGGTTTTGCCGGAGGAGGCGGGTTGTGGGGCGGTGCCGTTGGCGCGTGCGAACGCGGCCTCGCTGGTGAAGCGAGCGGGGTTGAACGCGATCAGCTTGGCCGCGCAGATCGGCCCGACGCCGGGCTCCTGGAGTAGCGCGGGAGCGAGTTCGCGTGCGAGCGCGTCGATCTGACGGTTGTAGTCCTGGGCTTGGTGATCGAGCGCGCGGGTACGGTTGGCGATGTCGCGGAGGACCTGCAGGGTGGTGTTCTCTTGCAGGCTGGCGTTTGGGCGGGTGCGCATCCCGGTGAGTCGCTGTGCGAGCTTCGCGCCGTTCTTCGCGGGTCCGATCCTTTCCCTGAGTGTGGCTGGTGCGCTGACGTGGAGGGCCTGGAGCTGGTTGTAGAGGCGTGAGCGCTCGCTGATAACGGAGCGGTAAGCGACGAGCAGCATCTGCAGCGCCAGACGCTTGCCGTGTCCTCTCGGCGTGGAGAGCCCGTCGCTTGCGAGGACCTTCTTGGCGGCCAAGAGCGCATCGAGCCGGTCGGACTTGCCGGTGCGTCGCTCGCGACGGCGGGGCCGTTCGACCTCGAACACGGTGATGCCCTCGCCCTGGAGGCATTCGCACAGGCCGGCGCCGTAGCTGCCGGCGCCCTCGATCCCGACCCGGATCTCTCCATCGAGCTCGCCGAGCCACGCGAGCAGCTCGCGGTATCCCGCGAGAGTCGCGGTGATCGTGATCTCCGTGAGGAGCTGTCCGAGAGCGTCTACGGCGACAGCGAGATGCTGGTGCTTATGGGTGTCCACGCCTACTGCGATCATCAATTCCGGTCTCCTTTGTTGCTGGTTGGCGCTGGTGATTGGAGGCCGCCAGACAAAGCCATGTCGAGCAAGCAGCACGCTTCTATGAAGTCATGGCGGCGTCCGTGGCAGGCGACGGGAGACAAATCCAACGTAGGGCACCCAGTTGGGGCCAGCCGTTTTAATCGAGTCATCCCGCCGTCTGCCACACCCTCGACGGGGCACCGGACGCCACTGCATGACCGCCGCTTCGCTGCGCCCCACGGGCTCCGCTGCGCGACCGTCAGCCCGCTTTCCACAGGGCCCCAACAGGCACTGAAGAAGTTACATGGCCGGTTTCCGGGAGTTGCGGTCAATAACAACATGAGCGCCTCCCTCCACAGCGGAGTGCCGGCCCAAGTGGGCTCGACAGCGCACCGCCCCCTCACCGCCGCCGACGTGCTGAGCGCCCGCGAGGTGGCCGAGCTGCTGCACATGCCGACAAGCACGGTCGAACACCTCGCGCGCCAGGGCACCCTGCCGTCGCGCAAGATCGGGCGCAGGCGGCTCTTTGTGCGCCGGCAGGTCGAAGCCGTGCTCCTCGGCGAAGCCGCGGAAACAGGCCCAGAGGAGGGCTAAGTGCTACCCAAACCTGCTACCCCACCACGATACGGGTTGAACGCTAAGGCACCGTAGACAGCGAAAAGGCCCGGTTTTCCGGGCCTTTTCTGTAGTAGCGGGGGCGGGATTCGAACCCGCGACCTTCGGGTTATGAGCCCATTTTGAGGGTGTCGTGGGGTGTTGCCTGGTCCTACGATTTGGCTCTATTGCTGGGGATTTGGCTTTGGCCCGATTTGCCGGTGTCGTGGAATGGCGTGGGGCATGTTTGCACTTTGTTTGCACTTTGAGCCACGCCGGCTCAGGCCATCCGAGACCGTCGTCGGTCGCGCTCAGTCGGGGAGCACCAGCAGTCGCTCTTCCTGCCGGCGCTCGCGCCCTTTCCACCAGCGCTCAACGAGGAATGGTGGGATAAACGTCATAACAACGAAGATCGCAAGTCGCGTCGGCTTGTCGAGCCCATCCCCGCTCTGGAGCACAAGTCCCGAGAGCGACCCCAGCGCGCCAGCAGGTGCTGCATAGCGCTTGGGAGCACCCCCCTTGCCAGACCGCAGCAGTGAGCGCCACCACGGCACCGGCTTCTCTCCGAACGGATTCGCTGCAAGCCCGCCCACGAGCGAGCATTCTAGGCGAGTTGCGCACCGGACTGTCAGCGCTTCTGTCTTGCTCTGCGACTACTGCATATGCTGTATATACTTTGTTATCGGCGTCTCCTGTGCTAGCCTGTCTCCATGTCCGCGATAGCCGCCCACCCACGCGCCGATCGAGTTCGCTCGCTTCCGACGCTCTCACAGGCCGCCGGGTTCATCGGCCTAGACACGGGTGGCATGAGCCGCGTGGTTCTGGCGCTCGGCGTCGAGCCGCAGCGGTGGGGCCGCCGGGACAAGCACCTGGAGGTCGCCCAGGTGCTCCAGATCGCCAGGGTCGCTCAGCGCGCTTCGCTGGAGGAGGTCGCCGGCAGCATCCTGGAATGGACGGAGCAGAACCACCCGGACGCGCTGAAGCAGACGACCGCCGAGATCGATGCGTTCTTCGCCGAGCTTCCTACGCCGACCGCGACACCCGCCGATGAGTTCGTTGCCGAGCTTCGCTCGGCGCTGCCGCCGCGATGGGCGGACAAGGCCGAGGAGATCTGGCGCGCTCACGCCGGCAGCGTGTAGTAGTCGCCGCGATAGCCCTCTCGCTTGCGACCGCGCTTGAAGTCGAAGTTGGCCAGCTCGCCTGCGCTCAGCGCGATACCGCCGTCGAGGACGAGACCGACGCGCCCGGCCTGGACGGTCCTGCGATCGATCGCAGCCATGACGCACGTGAGCAGCCAAAGGGCGACGAGATACTCAGCTCGCAGTGCCGGGTTGTCCTCGACGTCCCTGCGCACCGCCGCCGCCGTGATCAGATGGGGCCGCTGTGAGCCGCTGCCCGATCCCGGCTCGAAGTGCCACGCCAGGATCGCGGCCACGCGATTGTCTTCGCGAAGATCGCCGACGAGGAGCCGGCGACCCTTCTGTCCCTCAGCCATGTGCCAAGCCTTCAGGGGCTCACTTTGCACCGGGGGCGGGTAGAGGCGCGCTGTCGTCGTCGCCAGGCGCCAGCGCGCCGGTGCGTTGCTCGCGCCGGTCGGAGACGGCAGCAGATGGTCCAGCTCGATTCGGGTCTCGGGCTCCCCGCCGCGCCGTCCGTGGTGCACCGTCAGCGCGCGCTCCAGGCGCCCGATCAGATCGTCTCGGCTTACGGAAGGGCTCAAAACGCCGATGCGGTCGATGTCAGGCTCACGACGACCCACTCGGAAGCGGAGCCGCTGCTTGAAGCGGCTCGCCGAGATCGTTGTCGAGCAGGTGGACGTAGGTATCCAGCGTGAAGCTGGCCGAGTGGTGGCCGAGCCAGCGCTGCACCTGCACGACGTTCCGCCCCTCAGCGAACAGCCGCGACGCGACGGTATGGCGGAACGTGTGGAAGCCCGCCCACTCGACGCCTGCCGCCTTGCACGCGGGCGCGAGCACGCGCGTGGCGAGGTTGTCGGGATCGAGCACCGAGCCGGCGGCCGAGCGGAACACGAGCTCGCCCTGCGCGGCACCGTGGGACGACAGGCGATCCGCCAGCCCGCGCGAGATGGGCACGTCGCGCTTGGAGTAGCGAGACTTGAGCGGGCCGATCACAAGACCCTCGCCACGACGACGGCGCACGCGCTGGCGGACCTTCACGTGTGGCCGCTCGCCGTCGAGCGCAAGATGGCGGCCTTCGAGTACCAGCAGCTCCGAGCGCCGCAGCCCGGTCGCGGCGAGCAGCTCGAACATGAGCCGATGTGACTCGTGGACATGCTCGACGACCAGCTCCATCGTCTCGACCGCCTCGCCGTCATCCCCCCCCACACGAGGGAAGGGCCGCGGCTGGTCCTCGTCGTCGTCCATGCGCGCCCTGTGGGGCAGTGCCACGTCGGTCGCGGGGTTGTGGCGGATCAGGCCCTCACGACGAGCGGTCGCCAGGCACGCCTTGAGCGGGCCGAGCGCATTGCGCACCGTCTTGTCTGACAACGGCACCCGCCTGCCCGGCTCCACCTTGGTCGCTGCCGGCTTGGTCTGATCGCACAGCCAGCCCACGAAGGACGCGATGTGCCTGGGCGTGATCTCGGTCAGCTTCGTCTGCGAGGAGAAGTGACTCAGCGCGTACTTGTCGAGCAGCCCCCGGTACTCCGAGCGCGTCTCCTCGCGGAAGCCCCTGCGACCCGTGCCCTGGTAGCGCTCGATCCACTCGCGGGCGTACTCGTGCAGCGTGATCCGGGAGCGCTCCTCGAACTCGCCGCGCCCGATGTCGGTCGCTCGCGCTGCCTTTGCTCGGCGTGCCTCGTCGAGGGTGCGGCATGACTCCCAGCGCTGCTTGCCGTCCACGCGGTAGGCGAACACGTACCGACTCCCACGCTTGTAGATCCCCGGCGTGCGGGTCTTCTCCATCTTCGCGGCCATCACTCGCCTCCTCGAAGCCCTACGAGGTCGATCGCATCACGGCGATCACGCACGTCGCCCTCGGGCACCGCCGGACCCATGCCGAGGTGGCCGGGCAGCGGCGAGAATCGCCTCGGCTCGCACGAGGATCTCCGACGCGGGCACGTCGAGCGCACCGGCGATCTTGACGATGTTGGCGAGCGCGACGTTGCGGACACCACGCTCGATGCCGCTGTAGTAGCCGCGATTGAGACCGGCATCAAGCGCCACCGCTTCCTGCGACATGGCGCGCTCGCTGCGCAGCTCGCGCAGCGCATCGCCGAACGCGGCGTGGAGAGGAGAGATCGCGGGCAAGACCGCAAGTGTCGCCGCTTGACTACTATGAGTCTATACACTATAAGTCGCAATGATAATACAAAGCGGCCCCGGCACGGGTGGTAGCCCGCACCGGGACCTAGACAAAGGAGAACTGACCTCCAATGCCTGACGAGCAGCCTATACCGGACCCCGCCGAGCGGTTCGACGCGATGGAACGCGACGTGATCTACCTGCTGACCGGCGACGACCTGCCGATCTGGAGCGTCGAGGACATCGGCCGGGACCTCGAAGACCCCGCTGGCGTCGTGGACGCCATTCGGGGGCTCCACAACGCTGGCCTCATCCACAAGAGCAGCGACGGCTACGTGTTCGCCACCCGTGCAGCGTGGCGGATGGTGCAGATCGTCGGCCAGGTCATCTGACGACGAACGAGGAGGGTCGCGCCGCTCGCTCAGGGCGCGACATTCTCCTTGACGGCCCATCCCGTGCAAGGCTCGCAGAAGGATCATCCCGCGCCTCCTTCCACGTAGGCATCGAGGTCGTCGCGGTGGAGCAGGACACGGCGGCTGTCGCGGCGGGGGTGGAGCTTGCCGAGCGCGATCAGGTCGTAGATCCGGTCCTTGCGGCAGCGCAACCGCTCGGCGGCCTCCGCAACGTTGAGCCACGGCGAGACGGCCGGAGCGCCCGTCGGGATGAGAGCTGCGGCACGCTCGGCTATTTCGGCGAGTTGCTCATCGGTGAGCCTGACGGTCAGCTCGATCATCGCTGTGACCTCCTTCCATGACTCGCGATTGCGGGGATCGGATTGAAACCCCTCTGTGTCTATGACCGTGAGCACGGCGAAACGGCCATGTAACTTCTTCAGTGCCTGTTGGGGCCCTGTGGAAAGCGGGCTGACGGTCGCGCAGCGGAGCCCGTGGGGCGCAGCGAAGCGGCGGTCATGCAGTGGCGTCCGGTGCCCCGTCGAGGGTGTGGCAGACGGCGGGATGACTCGATTAAAACGGCTGGCCCCAACTGGGTGCCCTACGTTGGATTTGTCTCCCGTCGCCTGCCACGGACGCCGCCATGACTTCATAGAAGCGTGCTGCTTGCTCGACATGGCTTTGTCTGGCGGCCTCCAATCACCAGCGCCAACCAGCAACAAAGGAGACCGGAATTGATGATCGCAGTAGGCGTGGACACCCATAAGCACCAGCATCTCGCTGTCGCCGTAGACGCTCTCGGACAGCTCCTCACGGAGATCACGATCACCGCGACTCTCGCGGGATACCGCGAGCTGCTCGCGTGGCTCGGCGAGCTCGATGGAGAGATCCGGGTCGGGATCGAGGGCGCCGGCAGCTACGGCGCCGGCCTGTGCGAATGCCTCCAGGGCGAGGGCATCACCGTGTTCGAGGTCGAACGGCCCCGCCGTCGCGAGCGACGCACCGGCAAGTCCGACCGGCTCGATGCGCTCTTGGCCGCCAAGAAGGTCCTCGCAAGCGACGGGCTCTCCACGCCGAGAGGACACGGCAAGCGTCTGGCGCTGCAGATGCTGCTCGTCGCTTACCGCTCCGTTATCAGCGAGCGCTCACGCCTCTACAACCAGCTCCAGGCCCTCCACGTCAGCGCACCAGCCACACTCAGGGAAAGGATCGGACCCGCGAAGAACGGCGCGAAGCTCGCACAGCGACTCACCGGGATGCGCACCCGCCCAAACGCCAGCCTGCAAGAGAACACCACCCTGCAGGTCCTCCGCGACATCGCCAACCGTACCCGCGCGCTCGATCACCAAGCCCAGGACTACAACCGTCAGATCGACGCGCTCGCACGCGAACTCGCTCCCGCGCTACTCCAGGAGCCCGGCGTCGGGCCGATCTGCGCGGCCAAGCTGATCGCGTTCAACCCCGCTCGCTTCACCAGCGAGGCCGCGTTCGCACGCGCCAACGGCACCGCCCCACAACCCGCCTCCTCCGGCAAAACCATCCGCCACCGCCTCAGCCGCGGAGGCGACCGCCAAATCAACACAGCGATCTACACGATCGCGCTCTCACGCTCCGTCCACCACCCCCCAAGCCACGCCTACATACAGCGCAGAATCAACGAAGGAAAGACCAAGCGAGAGGCCATACGCTCCCTCAAGCGATACCTCTCCCGCCACCTCTACAACCAACTCACAAAAACGCCCTTGACAACATAGAAGCATCCAACGAATTTTTCAGAACACCGTCCAGCGGCGTACGCCTCAGACCCGCCGGGCGCCTCGCGGCGGCCCAGCAGACCTCGCATCCCGCAGAAGAACGCGCGTCCGCGCGCTCGAAAGCGCCTCGTCTTCGCGGCGCCGCGCCGCTCAACAGCCCACCGATGCAGACCAGATGCACAAGCGTGCGAGCGCTGTGTGATCGCTGTGTGACGAAGTCGGTGGCCGTTTCGGGCCGCTCACGGTCATCACTCAATGTGATGACCGCAGCGAGCATCCCCGCGGCCCGTGGCGGCGACTACGCCCGCTACCTGGAGGGCAAGACCATCGCGCCGGAGCGCGGGGACTACTACCTCACACCCGATGGGGAGATGACCCAGGCCGCCGGGCGATGGCTCGCGGACCCGCAGACCCTCGAACGGCTCGGCGTCCGGCCGGACGGCCCGGCGGATGGCGAGGATTTCGTCTCGCTGATGGAGGGCCGCCATCCACAGAGCGGAAGATGGTTGAGGCGCGCAGGCGCGGACGGCGGTCGTGGTGGCGGGATCGACAGCGTGTTCAGCGCCCCGAAGTCCGTGTCGGTCGCGTGGGCTCTGGCCGATCCGTGGCAGCGCGAGCAGATCGAGAACGCGCACGCCAACGCGGTCGAGCAGACCGTCGGGTACATGCGCGGGCACGTCCCGGTCGTTCGCCGCCGCTACGGCGGCGAGGTGGTCGAGGAGCCGGCGAAGGATCTGATCGCGGTGGAGTACCGCCACACGACAGCTCGCGGTGTCTCGGGTGCCAGCGCACCCGACCCGCAATTGCACAGTCATGTCGTAATCACGAGCGCGATCCGCGAGGACAATCGGATCGTGGCCGTCGCGTCCCGCCCCGTGTTCCGCGCCGCGGGGGAGCTCGGCGCGTTCTACCGCTCCGTGCTCGCAGAAGAACTCGCCCGGGAGGGCTACCGGATCGATCAGGGCACCGGCCGGGACGGCAAATACTTCGAGATCGCGGGCGTACCCGAGGAGCTGCGTGAGGCGTTCTCCGGCCGCTCGCGGGAGGTCGCGCGCGCTGCCGACAGGTTCCGTGCCCGCTACGGCAGAGCACCAGAGCGCGGCGAGCTGCGAAACCTCGCGCTCGAGAACCGCCGCGCCAAGCAGCTCGCCACACGCTCGGACCTCAAGAACGCCTGGCGGGAGACCGCCAGCCGATACGACTTCGGTCCCGACGAGGCATTGCGGCTGCTCGCCGGCGATCGTCCACCCAATACCCTCCCGCCATTGGAGGACCGGATCGAGGAGCGGCTGACCGAACGGCACGCCGTCTTCGAGGCAAGGGAGCTGCGCACAGTCGCCTTGGAGCAGACCGCCGGGGAGCTGACACCCCACCACGCGCTCCAGATCGCCGACGGCATGATCCGCGACCGGCGAATCCTCACCCTCGAAGGCGGCCGGATGACGACGCTCGCGATCCGCGCCCAGGAGCAGGCGATCGAACGGCGCACGGCCAGCCTCGCCCGACCCGCTGGAAGGGACGTCGGGCATCCAGCGAGAACGAGCGCCGCGCGCGAGGTCGCAGAGCGCATCGGCAGCCCGCTCACCGCCGAGCAGGCAAGAGCGCTGCTCGTCCTGACAGGACCCGAGCGCGCCGCCGCACTCGTCGGTCCCGCCGGCACCGGAAAGGGCGTCGTGATCGACGCGACCGCCCGCGCCGAGCAGCTGGCCGGACAGGAAACGCTCGGGATCGCCGTCTCCGGGTCCACCGCCGAGCGATTGGGCGCCGACAGCCCAGCGCTCCAAGGACAGACCCTCACGCTCGACGCGCTCATCGCGCGAGCGAACACGGGCAGCATCCACGTCGGTCCCGACACGACCGTGATCCTCGACGAGGCAGGCATGGCCGACCACAAACGCCTCCACGCGCTCACGGAGCTGGTGGAGCGCACAGGCGCGAAGCTGATCGCCGTCGGCGACGGCAAGCAGCTCCCCTCGATCGGACCGGGAGGCATGTTCGACCGGCTCACCCAGCACGCGCCCACGATCGAGCTGGAGACCATCCACCGCACCAAGGACCCCGAGGAGCAGAAAGCCTGGCAAGCCCTTCGGGCCGGCGAACCCGAGCGCGCGATGGCCCACTACCAGGCCCGCGGACAACTCCACCTGGCAGACACACGCGACCAGGCGGCCGAGAACGCAGTCCAAACCTGGGCGCAGCTCACCGAACACCACGACATCCGCCAAGTCGCCCTGATCGCAGACGCCTCCAACAAGGAGATCGACCGGCTCAACGCCCGCGCACAGCACCTCCGCGCCCAACGCGGCGAACTCGGCCCCGACGAACTCCCACTCGCGAGCGTCCACTACGGGCTACGCCAAGGCGATCACGTCGCCTTCATCGCCCAGCATCGGCCGCCCGGACAGTCCCGCGTCGAGAACGGCACCCGTGGCGAGGTCACGGACATCGGCCGCGATCGAACCGTCACGCTCGCACTGGATGGCTCAGGCCGCACACTCCGGCTCGCCGGCGAGGACGTCGAGTCCCTGCGACTCGCCTACGCCCAACACGTCTACCGCCAGCAGGGCGCGACCGTCGATCGCGCCGTCGTGCTCACCGGCGGCTGGCAGACCAGCAAGGAGACCGCCTACGTCCAAGCCACCCGCGCCCGCCACGGCACCGACTGGCACCTCGCCCGCGACCAGCTCGGCGAGGAAGGACAAGACCCCGACCGAATCACGCGCCTCGCCCGTCGCATGACCAACAGCCGACTACAAGCTCCATCCATCGACTATCGCGAGCTGCCTGGCACGGCCCGGGATCCCATTCGCGATCCGCTGCGCCTGCGGCGACTGTTCCCGAATACGACCTGGCTGGTACGAGTCCCAAGGCGCGACGCTCCCGAACGTGCCACCGAACGGGGTCGCTGACATCTTCAACACTGGCATTACGGTTGGCCGAACCGGCTCGGTAATGAAGGGTGTCCGCTGGGGCGAACAACATGCGGATGGCCGGACCAGGGCTCTTCGTTAATCAGGCAACTGGTCACCAGTCAGCTTTTAGGACGGCGGTCGTAACCATCTCGATGTGCTCTATGAACTGCGTTGCGGCACGCAGCGATTTCTCGGCATCTGCCTTCGTCAGGTCGAAGGCGGTGTTGTGCGCGACGTTGTTTCGTCGTTCGACGTGGCCCTTGTAGTCCGACCAAAACGCCTGGCCGGTGATTGTCTCATCCGTCAGGAAGGTCCATACCTTCCGGGCACCGGGCGGGGTGAGGTTGTAGTTCGAGTCGTGGCTAAACGCACCGAGCAGCACATCGCGGAGGGGTTCTGGGTGCTCTGCCAAGAGTGCCGTGATCGCGCGTGTGGAACAAGCCTCGGCAGCCGCTTGGGCAATAAGGATTGCCTCCTGGAAGCGGTCCGCCTCGACATGCTCGGCTGCACCCTGGAGCAATCGCCGATGCGCACGCGTCTTGGCGGCGAAAGCAGAATCGGCTGCGCCTGCCTGGTCAGCTACACCGCGAACGTGTTCGGCCACAACAGCAGGATAAGCTCTTACCGCTGGTTCTTCCTCTCCTCCATCGACAAGTGGTGACACACGCTGCGTGAGTCGTGCCGGTGCGATGATCGTTGCGCGCTGACCCCGACCGTCGACGAATACATCGTGCTCGCCGAGCACCTGGCATCTGTACGCACCGCGCTGCATCCATAGCGCAGCGGTCCACGCTGCCAGGCAGGCGTCGATCAGGTCCTCACGATGCTTGTATGCGCGGTCGTCCAGCGGTGATCGCTCGTCGAGGAGTTGTGCCGTCACAGGATGAGATCGGAGATCGAGCGGTGGTGAGGCGTTGCGCAAATCAGCGATCCGCTGAATGAGCACGTCGCAGGCCGCCGCGCGCACGGGCCGCCATGCCGCCGCCGAGAGACCCTTCGGCTTGCGCTTGTAACGCGGTCGTTTGCTCTCGTAGCCGAGCTCGTCGGTGCCCACGATCGTGGTGTACGGGTAGCACTCGCTGACAACGCGGCCACCCCGCGGAGGGCCGGCGATGCCATCCGCGTAGATCCAGCCGCAGGCTTCGAGTTCGCGCTTGAAGCGGACCCCGGCCAGCCGCGGGCTGGCGAGGTTCGTCGAGTTCGCCGAGACCTTCCAGCGGCCATAGCGCTGTCCGACCTGCTTCTCGCACAAGCGCTGCTTGTCCGGGTTGAGAACCAGAAGCGGCGCGTCGACGAACAGCATCGCGGCGTCGGTCGCGTGCGTGTTCGCCCACGCGATGGTTTCCTCGACGCCAGTAGTCCAGCCGGCGGCGAGGATCGTGCCGTCCGGCTCGGCAGCGACGACGCCTGTCTCGTTTGCGGTCGTCGCGTCCGTCCAAGCGAGATCTACGCCCAGAGTTCTCAATTCGTGCCTCTCATGAGTCCTCATTTTGGCAATCGCCGAAGTACGACGGTGATGCGTATCCGGTTAGCTCCATCCGGGTGGTTTCGTAGTTTTGTTGGGTGTCGCGGCCTACGTATCCTCTGAGCATCTTGGAGTTTCAGGAGCGCTTTGCGACCGAGGAGGCCTGCCGCGAGTATCTGTTCGCTTCGCGCTGGCCGGAGGGGTTTGCTTGTCCAGGGTGTGGCGGCGGGCGGGCCGGTGGCCAGACGCGCCGCCACCTGTGGGTATGTACCGCGTGTGGGCACCAGACGTCGGTGACTGCGGGGACCGTGATGCACAAGACGCACACGCCGCTGCGCACGTGGTTCTGGGCGGCCTATCTGGTCGCCACTCACCACCCGGGCATATCGGCCAAGCAGCTGCAACGCCAGCTCGGGCTCTCGCGCTATGAGACTGCCTGGCTGATCCTGCAGAAGCTGCGCAGGGCGATGGTCGCCCCTGAGCGCGAGCTGCTGAAGGGTGAGGTCGAGATCGACGAGTTCTTCCTCGGTGGGCGCGAGGAGGGCCTCAAAGGCGGCCGCCAGCGCGGAAAGAAGGCGCTGATCGGCATCGCGATCGAGGTCCGCGGACACGGCTCCGGGCGGCTGCGCCTTCGGGTGTTGCCCGACGCTTCAGGGCCGATACTGCTCAGCTTCACCCAGGCGACCACCACCACCGGCGCAATCGTGCATACCGACGGGCTTCAGTCCTACCGCGTCCTGAGCAAGCACGGCTACGAGCACCGCCGACACCCGAAACAAACCGCTGCGCCCGATCAGCTACTCCCTCGAGCACACCGCGCAACCTCCAACCTCAAGGCCTGGATGCACGGCACACACCGTGGCGTCTCTGACGAGCACCTACAGGTCTATCTCGACGAGTACGTCTTCCGTCACAACCGCCGCAGCACACCAATGGCGGCGTTCCAGACCCTCCTCGGACTCGGCGCCCTGCACAACCCCACCACCTATCAGCAAATCACCCGCCGAGCCGCCTAAAACCCCATCTGGAGCTAACCGGATACGCATCACGACGGTAGACCGGCGTCGGTGGAGCAAAAACCACGCCTGCGGTTCGCGGGCGCGGCGCGATACGAGGCCACCGAGGCAAGGGAACCGGCGCTCCGCGATTCAGTGCGACCGCGTCGCGCGTCGCGCGAGTTCGTCCTTGAGATGGACTTGCTGATCGGGCCGCATCTGCTTGAAAGCCTCGTTGCGCGTCTCCGTTGGGATCAGCGTCAACATCTCCGCATCGATCGCGCCGAGGCTCATGCCGGCCAGAAGATCACGGATCGCCCCAGGATCAGGAGCCTTGACCTGTAGCGAGACCAGCATCCCAATGGTGATGACCTCGTGGACCTCTGCGGGCGGATCGCGGAAGAGCTCCTGAGCAGCGTCGAATATCGCGATGCCCTTGCTTCCAGTAGATGTGCGCATGAGCGGAAGCAACATGGGGAGCCAAAGCAGCAGAGTACGGACAAGCAACCGGACAAGCTCGTATTCCTCCCCACCAGCAGAAGCAACGACTGCGCGTATGTGCTCGGTAGAGATATGAGGGAGCGCCCGGCCGACCTCCGTGTTCAGCGGCGAGAGATCGACAAGGCCATCGTTATGGCCACTACGCAAGCCGATCATCCGCTCCAGCAGTCGGGCATCTTCCTTGCGGTGCTCCAGCTCTGTCTGATCGCCAGAAGCGAGTGCAAGCATGTAGCCGTACGCGCGCGCCCGCTCGTCGCTGCGCATCCTGACGACCCTCGGATAGGGCGCTCTGCCACGCATCGACGCGAGCTTTTTTGCCAGCACCTCGATGGTCGCTGATCGGTCCTCTGGCGACCCCAGCTCGCGTTGAAAAGCGGACGATGCCGCGTCCACAAGCAATCCAAGCGCTTGACGGACGCTGTCGAGCTCGATGGGAAATCCCTCGACCCACAGAGCAACGCGCACGGCGTCGAGCGTCCTGGCTCTTTCGCGCCAGTACAGCAGACGGAGCAACTGCCGGTCGGTTCCGGGCGGATAGAGCCAGACGGCTCGACCTTTCGGCTGACGCTGCGGTCTCGGCAACAAGCCCCTGTAGCGCCAGAGCTCCAGGGAGCGCGGGGTCAGTTTGTATCGGTGATCGGCCGCGACCCGAATGAGGCCGCCGCCGTCGATCCATTCGTCGCTCATAACTCCCACCGTAGCACCATCTAACCCGCAAACTTGCCTGTGATCCCAAACCGCCCCGCCCTATCTAGCAAGTTCGTCAAGTCCATTGTTTGAGCGGTCTGTTCGTGATATCTATGCTCCCATGAAACTGCGTCAAATGGTTGTACTACTCCCAATGCCACAGCAGGATCGACCTCGAACGCCTACGAAAGGAGGTATGCAGATGAGCCCAAGATCCCAATGGCTACTGAAGGTGGTCCTATCGATCCTCGGCCTGATGAGGCTGCTCTACACGGGCACCCAGCGTGGCTGGATCGGCTGACACGGCGCGTCATGCCCTCGCTTGGAGCCGTCCCGTGTGGGAGGGCTGACACGAGCACTGGCGGCGGACCTTGCGGGGGCAGCGCCGGACTGCGGACATACGAATCACGCGATGTCTGTCTCACGCGAAGATTGAGTTGAGCGACTCCTTCGCAGGCCAGCCCTGTGCGGCCGACGACACGTACAGGCCGAGCGTGTATGCGATCGGGGCCATGCAGACCGCCGGCTGCCTGTCGCTACGCGGCTCCATGTCAATCACTTCGCCGGCAGGCGTCTGTTGGATGACGGACTGGAGACCCAACAGGTGGGCGTGCGTCGGGGCGCTCATGAAACGGTAGACGACTTGATAGAGACCGAGGAACGAGCCCCACTCGTTGCCGGGATGTAGAACGCCCGGGAGTCGCGTCCTCCAGTGCTCGTCAGCCTGCTTGGCGCATGTGCGCAGGTCGGGAAACGCGCCCTCGACCGTCTGGAGGATGCCGTCGAAGTAGGCGTGCATCTGCTGGTTGAGGAGGTCGGGCATTCCCTCTGGCATGTCTCCGTGCATCGCGAGTCGCCGCTTGCTGTCGTACTTCAGCCAGCGCCCGATCCGCTCATTCGTAGGCTCGGCCGAGAGCCACGCGAACACGATCATGTGCTCAAGTAGAACGCGAAGAAGCACTCCTGCGTCGGCTCGGCGTTCCAGCGCCGCCAAGCTGCCTATGGCCTCAAGCGTACCGGCGCCCCGCACAAGGAGCGCGGGGCCGATGAGGCGCATAGGCTCCTCGGCAGCACCCTCGACCTTGAGCGGGAGTCGATCACTTACGAGCGCGAGTAGCTTGCCGATCGTCTCAATGGCTCCCGGTACGGTCAAGAAGCCCGAGCGGTCAGCCTCGCCGATGTTTGCACTTGTGTTCACACCCAGACCTCTGATGCCTCGCTAGACATCAAGCCGGACAGCGAAAAGGCCCGGAAAACCGGGCCTTTTCTGGAGTAGCGGGGGCGGGATTCGAACCCGCGACCTTCGGGTTATGAGCCCGACGAGCTACCAGACTGCTCCACCCCGCGGCGGACTCACCAGTCTAGCAAATCGGTCCCACAAGCCGCCTGGACGGGCCAGCCGCCTCCCGGGCCAGGACCGACGGGAGCGATCTACTGGGGGCACGAGCCACCCAGGAGGGCTCCCGTCTCCCGTAGCGCCGCATGGCGTCACTTCCCCCCTCTCCTCCCCCGCCCCGACCCGCCTACGACGCCGGACCGGCTGTTTCGCGGCCCACGGCCATCTCCTCCACGCCGCTCCGGTGGTGGGGGGCCCCGGGCGGCGTGCACTGGGGGAGGACCTGGGTGGATGATCTCCGGATGGGCGGGCGCCGGGTGGGCGGCCTCAATACCATCCCCGCCCATGCGCGTCGCGGTCGTCGACATCGGCACCAACTCCACCCGCCTGCTGATCGCCGACGTCGCCCCGTCCGGGGCGGTCGCCGACATCGTCCGGCACTCCCGCGTGACCCGCCTCGGCGAGGGCGTCGACTCCTCGGGCGGACTGCGTCCGGGGGCCATTGAACGTACCTGCGTCGTCCTCGGGGACTACCGCGAGCTGATCGACAGCCACCGCTGCGAGGCCAATCTCGCGGTGCTCACCTCCGCCGTCCGCGACGCGTCCAACGGCGCCTCCTTCGCCGAGCGCGTCCGCCGCGACTTTCGTCTCGACGCCCGCACGCTGTCCGGCGACGAGGAGGCCCAGCTCACGTTCCTCGGCGCCATGAGCGACCGCGAGCCCACCCCCGAGCCGACCGTCGTGATCGACATCGGCGGCGGCTCCACCGAGTTCGTCGTCGGCCGCCGGCGCACCGCCGGCTTTCACGCCTCTTTGCAAGCCGGTGTCGTACGCATGAGCGAACGCCATATCCACTCGGACCCCCCGTCACCGTCGGAGCTGCAGAGCCTCGCCCTCGACACCCGCACCATCTATCTCGATGGCCTCCCCCCGAGGAGCGGGCCCCTGTCGCGGGCGGCATCGCCGTCGCCGGCACCGCCACGTCGGCCGCCGCGATCGACCTTGAGCTCGACCCCTACGACTCGGCGCGTGTCCATCGCTACCCCCTGCAGCTCGCCACCGTCGAGCTGCTGTTGGCCCGCCTCGCCGACATGACCGAAGCCCAGCGCCGCCGCGTCGTCGGCCTGCACCCCGACCGCGCGCCCACGATCGTCGCCGGGATGATCCTCCTCGGCGAGGCCTTGCGGGCTTTCGAGCTCGACCGCCTCGAGGTCTCCGAGCACGACATCTTGCGCGGCGGTGCGCTGCGGCTCGCGGGCCTCGGTTGACCACCGCAGAGCCGTTGGAATGTCCGGACGGCTCCCAAAATCGGATCGAAAAATTTTTCCCACCAAAGGCTTGCATTAGATTCCGATATGCGATATACTCCGCAGCGAGGCGGCGTAGAGCTATGTGTTGTGCGCCCCTCTGCCGGTCCATAGACCTGGGCGAACTTGCCGAGCGATCGGCACTCCCGCCGCCCAGGTCACCCTACCCCCGAGGCCTTTGAGGTACGTACCCCTGCCTGTCCCTCAGGGCCTATCCGAGGAAGCCGTCCTTCTCTCTTGGGCGGCTTCCTCTTTTTTGGCGTCCTCAGCCTGAGGCTCAGGCCAGGTTCGACCTGCGCGGGTACGCCACCGCGGGGTCTGTCAGCACGTTCACCAGCGCCGGGCCGTCCGCCGCCAGCGCCCGCTCCAGCGCCGCGCGCAGCTGCTGTGGGCGCTCCACCAGCTCCCCTTGGCATCCCAGCGCCTCGGCGACGAGGTCGTAGCGCGTCCCCGGGCGCAGATCGGCCGCCACCGAGTATCCGTACAGGAACTCCATCGGGTGCTTCTCCAGCCCCCAGATCCCGTTGTTGCCGATCACTCCCACCACGCCCACCCCGTGGCGCGCCAGGGTGTCGAGCTCGATCCCCGCGAACCCGAACGCCCCGTCGCCCAGCAGCAGCACCACCTGGCGCTCGGGCCGCGCCAGCTTCGCCGCCAGCGCGTACCCCGGCCCGGCCCCGAGGCATCCATACGGCCCCGGGTCCAGCCAGCATCCGGGCTGGAAGCTGTCGATCACGCGGCCCGCGTAGGACACGAAGTCCCCGCCGTCGCCGATCACGATCGCGTCGCGGTCCAGCAGCGTCGCGAGCTCGCCGTAGATCCGCATCGGGTGCAGCGGCTCGCGGTCGTCTGCGAGCTCGGCGCGCTCGGCCTCGCGCCGCTCGGTCTCCGCCGCCCGCAGCTCGGCCACCCAGCGATCACTCGCCAACGGCCCCCCGCCGGCCGCCACCCGCAGGTCGCGCAGCGTCTGGCCCAGCGCCCCGTACAGCTCCGCCGCCACCTCCCGCGGGGGCCGGCGCTCCGCTTCGGCGACGTCGACCACCACAATCTCGGTCTCCTCCCCGAACGCTCCCCCGAAGCCCAGGCGGAAGTCCATCGGCACGCCGATCACCAGCGCCACGTCGGCCTCCCGCAGCGCCTGGCCGCGGGTGCGCGAGAAGCACAGCTCGTGGTCCGCCGCCACGCACCCCCGCGCCAGACCGTTGAGGTACACCGGGATCCTCAGCGTTTGCGCCAGCTCCTCCAGCGCCGTCTCGCCGTGCCCCCAGTACAGGTCGGTGCCCGCCATGATCACCGGACGCCGCGCCCGCGCCAGCAGCCTGCCGGCCGCCTCGATCGCCTCCGGCTTCGCCGCCGACGCCGGCCGCGCTCCAGTCCGATCCGATTCCCCCCAGCCCGGGCCCGCGGTCTCGCCCTGTCCTCGCTCAGACTCGGGCTCGGCCGCCTCCATGAACACGTAGTCCAGCGGGAGGTCCACGAACGCCGGCCCCCCGTGGGGCGCCTGCGCCGCCGCGAACGCCTCGTCAATCAGTTCCGGGATCTCGGCGGTGCTCTGTGCGGTCTCCGCGAGCTTCGTCACGGGCCGCACGAACGGGACGTGGTCGATCTCCTGCAGCGACCCCCGGCCCCAGCGCCCCGCCGGGGCGCGTCCGCCGAGGACCACCATCGGCGAGTGGTTCGCCCGCGCGCCTGCCATCGCGCTCATCCCGTTCGTCACTCCCGGCCCCGCCGTCAACGCGCACACCCCCGGCTGGCGCGTCACCTTCGCCCAGCCCTCCGCCGCGAACGCCGCGGTCTGCTCGTGGCGGACGTCCACCAGCTCGATCCCCTCGGCGCGGCAGCCGTCGTAGATCGAGAACAGATGGCCGCCCGACAGCGTGAACAGCCTGCCGACGCCGTGGGCCCTCAGCCGGCGCGCCACCAGCCGCCCGCCGTGGAAGGTCTCGGTCTCCTGCGCCGCGCTCTCCGGGGACATCGCGCCGCGACTCTACCTGCTCAGTCTCGCGCCCCCTCCGTCGCGGTCTCGCTCGCGGGAGCTTCGGCCCGCGCGCCCCGATCCGTCGCGGCGCTCATTCGTACGGTCGTCGAGTCAGGGCGCCGGTCGTGAGGCGTTCGCCGCAGTTGACGACATCAATCGTGGATCGACCTCGATGCAGCGACGACTGAGACTACTCCGACAGCTTGTGCTCGACTCGCAATACGCGGTCGACGAGGCGGCCGTGGCCGCCGCGATCGTCGCGCGGGCCACCGCGCGCCGCCTGGTCCCCGCGACCACGTTCCGCAACGATCTCCGCGGCAGTCCGCAGGTGCGCTCGTTTCGTCCCAGCCGCCAGGCCCGGTCGTTTCGACCATGCAACGCCGCGGTGTCGGGCGCCAGAAGGTCGTGACCGGCGGGCAATCTTTCGGCGGGGGTCCCGCGCAATGCCCGGGGTGGGATTCGAACCCACAAGCCCCGCGGGGCTGCCGATTTTAAGTCGGCCGCGTATGCCGTTCCGCCACCCGGGCTCCGTACGGTCTCTGCGGAGTCTACGCCGAGCGGATCTGTCGAAGCGGGGGATCCGAGGCCCGTTCGACGCGGCGGCGTGTCTCTGAGCCGTATCGCACAGCCAGCGTAGCCGACGGTCCGAGCGGGTATATCAGCAGCGAGCCCGCAACTACGCGGCTGGTAGCGTGTCTTAGAAGTACAAGCAGCGATTGGACCACCGTGGAGGTCTCCGCCCTAACACCCAATGTCCTGTCGGGCCTACGAGGTCCGTCTCCGCTGCTGCGCCTGCAGTCCGACGAGCGCCTGATCGCGCTGACCCGCCGCGGCCAGCACGCCGCGTTCGAGACGCTCTTCTCGCGCTACCACGCACGCCTGCTGTCGTTCTGCCGGCACATGCTCGGCTCCAAGGAGGATGCCGAGGACGTCCTGCAGGAGGTCTTCGCCGCGGCCTTCAACGCGGTGCTCGCCGACGACCGCGCGATCAACGTGCGGCCGTGGCTGTATCGCATCGCGCGCAACCGCTCGCTCAACCACATGCGCCGCGCCTCCGCGATCGGGGTGGACTCGATGGACGTCCACCTCTCCGACCACGGCCTCTCCACCGGCGACCGGGTCATGCGCCGCGAGAGCTTCCGCCAGCTCATCGCCGACGTCCAGCAGCTTCCCGAGACGCAGCGCACCGCCCTGCTGCTGCGTGAGATCGACGCCCTCTCCTATGACCAGATCGCGCTCGCCATGGAGACCACGGTGCCGTCGGTCAAGTCGCTGCTGGTGCGCGCCCGGATCTCGCTCGGCGAGGCCGCGGAGGCCCGCAAGCTGACCTGCGACGAAGTCCGCCACGAGCTCGGTGAAGTCGCCGAGGGCCTCGTCAAGATCGGCCCGCCCGTACGGCGCCATCTGCGCGACTGTGATCGCTGCCGCAGCTTCCGCAAGCACCTCAAGGCCAACAACCACGCCCTCGCCGCCGTCCTTCCCGTCGCGCCGCTGCTGCTGCTCAAACGCCTGATCCTCACCAAGCTCGGGTCCACCGCCGGAGCCGGCCATGTCGCCGGCGCCGGGGGAGCCACCGCGGGCGCTGGCGCAGCCACGGGCGCCGGTGCCGGCGCGGGCGCGGGCGCAGCCGCCGGAGCTGCCGGGGGCGCCAGCGCCGGCGGCTTCATCACCGCGGGCGCCGGCGCCATCGCGACCAAGGCCGCGGCCACGATCGCTGCTGCGGCGCTGGTGACAGCCGGCGCCGTCGAGGCGGGCCATACCGGCCGCGTCACCCATCGCCACTCCCATGCGGCCCCCGTCACGGCGTCGGCCTCGGCCTATGTCCCGCCTCCGACTTCGACGCCGCTGGTGGTCCGCTCCACTCCGCAGCCGCTCACCGCCGGCGCCGTACGCGCCACCGTGATCGCCGTCCCCGCGGCACACCGCGCCCGGCGCCGTCTGACGCACAGGTCCGCCGTCCCAACCCCGGCGACAGGAGAGGCCGCCCTGGGGCAGGCGTCCCAGACGCCCGCGGCAGCCCTGGCGGTCAAGCCGGTCGCGACCCCCAAGCCACCGGTCGTCCAGCCAGTCACCCAGGTGACGACCGAGACGACGCAGCTCCCCCCGGCACCCGAACCGGCCCCTCAGCCGCCCGTGACCGCTCCGGCGCCGACGACGACCTCGACGAGCACCGCCCCGGCCCCCTCGGCTGAAGCCACGCCGCCGGCGTCGACGACGGGTGAAGCCGCCGAAGCGGGTGCGCCTGCCGGGGGTTCGACCACGGCGCCGACGGAAGCCCCGCAGCCCAAGGAACCCGTCGGCGGCGGCACGCCCGCTCCGGGCGAAGAACCCCAGCCCTAGCGCTGCCCCCGCCAGCCGCGGCCGTCATCTCCCGCCGCGTCATATCTATCCCCTTGCGGACGATCGCCGGCAGGCGGTTATCGGAGCGAAGCGGGCGGATCATTCGAGCGCGAACGTCCCCAGGGGCTCTTCCAGGGGGCCTTTGACCCCGACGTCCAACGGGGACGTCACCTGCGGGTTGCCGGCGGCGGCGGTGAGCATCGTGATCGCCACCCCCCTGCGCGCTCCGGGCCGTTCCGCCAGCAGCAGGACGTCGCGTCCGTACATCTCGCGCCCCTGCACCCGGGTGGTGTAGAAAACGTTGTAGGTCGCATAGGGCGCCACCGAGTCGATCTGGGTGGTGCCCTCCCCGCGCAGCTCGAACCCGCGGTGCGCGGCCGCCAGCCCCCGGATGTACCGGACGGCGAACAGCGCCAGCGCCCCGCTGGGCTCACCTGTGTAGGGGGGAAGCGTCAGCGGCCCCACCGCGAAGGAATCCTCCAGCAGGCGGCCTCGCAGGCGCTGGACCTTGGTGTACCCGCCGGGTTCGGGGCTCGTGCGGTACAGGCCCCTGTAGGCGAAGCTGAACGGCACCGGCCCCCCGTGGGAGACGGTGGGGCTCTGGGCCGTCAGCACGACAGTCACCAGCGCCACCGCGAGTGCAGCGGCGGCTGCCACCACAAGTACGCGCCACAGCGCCGATGCGCGCCGCCAGCGGGGCGCGAGCAGCTCGCCGAGCGTCGGGCGGTACTCGCTCTTGAGGGGCAGCGCCAGGGCTCTCACGCAACTGTTCAGGGCGATCCCGGTGGGGGCGTGCGGCTGGGCCGGTCGAGGGTGCGGCGTGGCAAGGACGTCGCTACTCCCCGATCGAGAACAGCGCCTCCAGGTCATGGCGGGAGTAGGCGGCGAAGGCGACCATCGTCCGGGTGCCGGCGACTCCGGGAAGGGTGGTGATCTGCCCGGTGACGACGTCCGCGAGCTGCTCGTGATCGGGGACTCGGACGATCGCGACGAAGTCCCACTCGCCGGTGACGGAGTAGGCCTCGGCGACCCCCTCGATGTCGGCGAGCGCGCCGCCGAGCGTGGAGAGGGCGTCGCGTTCGGCCTCGATCAGGACGACGGCGTGGGTCATCGTCATGGCGTATGCCGCTCCCCCGGCGCGAGCACGACGACCTGCGAGGAGGTCGCACCCTCGACGTCGGCCTTGAACGCCTGCGCGTCGGTCTCGATCGGAGGAAAGGTGCCGTAGTGGCAGGGGATCACCTGCGGCGCCCCGATCAGCCTCGCGGCCTCGACGGCGTCGTGGCGGTCCATCGTGTAGTGGCCGCCGATGCAGATCAGCGCGACGTCGATCGGCTCGCGCCGCCCGACGAGCTGCAGGTCGGAGAACAGGGCGGTGTCGCCGAGGTGGTAGATCGTCTTGCCGGCGAAGCTCACGAGCAGCCCGGCGGGGACGTTGGCGGTGCCCCCGGGGGTCGTCGAGGTGTGCCACGCCGGCACGAGCCTCGCCCAGCCCCAATCGAAGCTCACGGTCCCGCCGAGGTTGGGGTCGTGGACGTTCTGCAGCCCCCCGGCGGTGAGCTCGTTGGCGATCTCGACGATCGCGACGACGTGGGCGGCGGCGCGCTTGGCGATCACGACGGTGTCGCCGATGTGGTCGGCGTGGCCGTGTGTGAGCAGGATCGCGTCGGGGCTCAGCTCGTCGGCGGCGACGGCGGCCTTGGGGTTGCCGGTGAGGAAGGGATCGATCAGCACCGAGGTGCCGCCGTCGCTGAGCTCGAAGGCGGCGTGTCCTAGAAAGCGGATCTCCATGTTCTCTGCTCCTCTGCGGTCGTCGTGGGGGTCGCGATGGTGCGGCGGCGGAGCCTGGGCGTCCGCGGCATCGGATCCTCACATCGTCTCAAATCGGCTCGCGCGACCCCTCACCGGACGAACGGCGCGGTTTGCCGGGCTCGACAATCCTCAGACGGTCCTGGTGCGACTCAGGCCGTACCCCAGCACCAGCCCCACCACGGCGCCGGTGACGCCGGCGAGCCAGCTCACCTGCCAGAGCGCCAGCCCCATCGCCAGCAGGACCGCGGCGATCGCCGCGGCGCCCAGCAGGTCGCCGTCGTAGTGGCGGCCGGCCCTGGCGTCGTCCAAGTCGGGCACGGCCCACGCCGCGAGCAGCCCGAGGGCGCCGGCGTTGGCGCCGCTGACGACCGGCACCGGATATGCGGCAAGCGCCGCGAGGGCGCCGCTGGCGCCGGCGCCGAAGAACACGGCGAGGACCACGAGCGGCCCGTGGCGGCGCTCCAGCAGCCACCCGAAGATCGCCACCGCGACGAGCGCCGAGAACGCGTACAGGTAGCTGTAGAAGCCGCTGGCGTAGCCGAACTGGCTGGTGAGCAGCTTCCACCAGTCTCCGTCAAGCGGACCGACCACCACCAGTTTGTCGAGGCCGAGATAGCCACCGCCGGTCAGCACGAACACCACGCAGCTCGCGGCGACCAGCGCGAGCGTGGCGTATGGCGGCGCCTCGGCGCGGACGCCCGCGATCTCGCCCCGTCGCAGCCGTCCCAACGAGGGCATCGGCATCCGCGGTCGGTGCTGGGCGGAGCGGGTATCGCGCTCGCGTGGCAGCTTCGGCGCGCGCCGGCGCAGCCGGTGGCCGCAGTAGGGACACTCGGTGATGTACGGGCTGACCTCCGATCCGCACCCCTTGCACACCACAAACAGATCGGCACCCGAGGACATCGTCATCCATTCTACGGTCCTGATCGCGGTGAGCACGGGGGCTGGGGTGGCCGAGAGCCGCCGTGGCTCCGCCACCGCAGCCGTGAGCGCTAGAGTCCGGTGGGTCCCGCCAGACAAGGAGACCGATCGATGCGACTCGGCTACGACAACAAGCTCTACATCCTCGCCTTCGACCACCGTGGCTCCTTCCAGAAGAAGTTCTTCGGCATCGACGGCACCCCGGACTCCGAGCAGACGGCGATGATCGCGGACGCGAAGCACCTGGTCTTCGAGGGTCTGGTGCAGGCGGTGGCCGCGGGCGCGGACCCTGCGGTGACAGGGGTGCTGGTGGACGAGCAGTTCGGCTCGACCGTTCCCGAAGAAGCCCGCGCGATGGGCCTGAAGCTGGCGATGCCGGCGGAGCGCTCGGGCCAGGAGATGTTCGACTTCCAGTACGGCGAGGACTTCGGCGCACACATCGAACGCTACGACCCGGACTTCACGAAGGTGCTGGTCCGCTACAACCCGGACGGCGACGCGGCGGCGAACGGCGACCAGCGCGTCAAGCTGCGGCGCCTGTCGGATTGGCTGCACGAGCGCGAGCGCAGGTTCCTGTTCGAGCTGCTCGTCCCGGCGGAGCCGGCTCAGCTGGAGGCGGCGGGCGGCGACGGCGACCGCTATGACGCCGAGCTGCGTCCGGAGCTGATGCGCCGCACGATCGCCGAGATCCAGGACGCGGGGATCGAGGTCGACATCTGGAAGATCGAGGGTGTCGACAGGCGGTCGGACTGCGAGATGCTTGTCGCGCAGTCCCGCTCGGGCGGGCGCGACGGGGTGGTCTGCGTGGTGCTGGGCCGCGGCGCGGACGATGCGAAGGTCGACCATTGGCTGGGCGAGGCGGCCCCGGTGGACGGCTTCGTGGGCTTTGCGATCGGGCGCTCGATTTGGTGGGATCCGCTCAAGGCGTATGTCGATGGCAAGATCGAACGGATCGCGGGGGCCCACCGGATCGCGGAGAATTACCTGCGCTTCGTCAAGGTATACGAGCGCGCGGAGCGCCAGACCCCGGTGGGGTAGAGATGTCGGTGCGGATCAAGAGTCCGGCGGAGATCGAGGAGGCCTTCGCGCAGGAGATCTCACTGGAGCGCCACCGCCGCAACTCGCTGCGGCGCACGGCGGAGCTGCGCACCCGCAAGCGTCACGTCGAGCGGCGCAACAGACGCGGCTCGGTGCGCTTCGTCGCGCTCGTCCTGAGCCTGATCCTGACCGCGGCGATCGTCACCGTGGTGATGTTCCGCACGCTCTATCTGCTCCTGAGCTGAGCCGGCGGGCCCGATGTGGCCGCGACGCGGCCTCAGTCCACGGTCCGGCCCTCAGCTCTCCCCGCCAAGATCGCGGATGGCGTCCTCCACCTCGGCGTGGATCTCCTCGGCGGGCTTGCCGTCCTCCCCCTGCTGGCGCTGGATCTCGAGGTAGATCTCGGTCCGGAACACCGGTATGTCGGGGGAGGCCTGAATCCCGATGCGCACCTTCTCGCCCACCACCGACAGCACCGAAACCTCGATGTCGTCGCCGATCATGATGCTCTGATTGGACTTGCGCGTCAGGACCAGCATTCGATGCACCTTCCTTTTCGCGCGGCCAGGCATCCAGCGCAATTGCCCCCGTGGAACGTCGCCTGCCGAGCAAGCATAGTCCGAGCGTCGGGGGAAAGCGAGTCGGATGGCTGCACCGGATACATAGAACGCGTCGGAGCCTCGACTTCTGCCGGCTCGGCAGGCGGGATCGGCGACGCCGCGACGACCGGCCACAGCGATGCGCTAGTCTCCCGGCCGTCCATGGTACGACGGTCCCTGCGCCCCCAGCTCAACCAGATCCGCGCCTGGGTGCGCCAGGGGCGCACCGACGCCTGGGTCGCGCACCAGCTCGAGGTCACCGTGCAGGAGATCGAGCAGTTCAAGCGCCAGAACGATCTGGTCGGCGGCGAGGAGGCGGCGGCGGACGGCGTCGCGACGACGGACTTCCCCGATGAGATCGACCTGCGCGCCGAGGACGACGCGCTGATCGCGGCAGAGCTGGAGGCCGCGGCGCTGGAGGCCGCGGCGCTGGAGGCCGAGCGCGCCCGCGCGGATGCCGAGGAGGCCGAGCGCGCGCGTGCCGAGGTCAGGGAGGCAGAGCGTGCCCGTGCGGAGCGCGACAGCCCGGAGGAGGGCGGCGAGGGCGACGATGAGGAGACGGCCCGCCCCACTCGCCGGCGTCGCAGCCGCGGCGGCCGTGGACGTCGCTCACCGGCGCGCAGCGCCGGCCTGGAAGGCACATTCGACCACGGCGAGGATGGCTATGGCCTGTGGTTGGACCCGGCGGTCCAGGACAACCCGATCTACGCCGAGCACTGGGCCGGGCACCGGCCGGTCGAGGTTCTGATCGAGGAGGACCAGATCGTCATTCGCCGCGTGGGCGAGGACGACTAGGGGCCCTCGGGGATCTTTGGATTGGCCGTCGGGGACGGCCTGTGCGTGCGCCGTTGGATAGCTGGCCGGGGCGACTGACGGGTTTGTGACCTGGGTGTGGACCGCGTCGGGGCGCGGCCGCCGTCGGTGTCGCCGCTCCGCTCGACCGGGTAAAGCCCCGCGAATCAATATCTGACGGGCCGGCTGCACTCGCCTGGCGGCGCCAGCCGCCACCCACGATGCTCGACGTACTACCGGGTACGCCTGCGCTCGCGTGCGGCGTCTGGCATCCACCATCCGAGCACCCCGATCCCGCCATCCAGTGATTCGCGGGGCCTACGCCGTCGTCGGGAGGCACCGATGCGCGGTTGAGCGCCCGGCAGGCCGGTCGATCGGATCGCCACCGCCGTCGGCGGCCTTTCTCCAAGCGACGGCCCCGGCCAGATGTCCTCACTCCGCTTAGGGCGTATCTCGGTAGGAGTCGTGTAGCCTGCGTCGAATCTCTTGATCGGCCAAGCGACCAGGAGGTTCCTGATGGGTTTGATCGACTTCGATGATGGTTGGCGTATGCCTGATTGGTTGTGGGAGCGGGTCGAGGCGTTGCTGCCGGAGCGTCCGGCGCACCCGTTGGGGTGTCACAACCCGCGGGTAGCGGATCGCGACGCGATGGACGCGGTTTTGCTGGTACTCAGGACGGGGATGCAGTGGAACGCGCTGAACGCGACCGGGGTCTGTCACTCAAGCTCGGCGCACCGGCGTTTTCAAGAGTGGGAGCGAGCTGGGGTATTCCACGAGATATGGCGTCAGGGGCTGCTGGAGTACGACGAGGTTGTAGGGGTCGACTGGGCGTGGCTGGCGGCCGATGGCGCGATGACCAAGGCCCCTCTCGGTGGCGCGAAGACCGGCCCGAATCCCACTGACCGGGCCAAGGGGGGGCGAAGCGTTCGGTTCTCAGCGAGGGAGCGGGGGTCCCGATCGGGTTGGCGCACGACGGTGCCAACCGCAACGACCAGCCGCTGCTAGAGCCGACCCTCCAGAGCATCCCGATCGAGCGTCCCGAGCCGACGCCAGAGTCTCCACAGGGCCTGTGCCTCGATCGTGGGTATGACTCCCCACCGATGCACGACCTAGTGGAGGCCCCGGCAACGTTTGCCGGCACCGACTCGGCCCCGAACGCTGTCATGCCCGAATCCTCGGCGCCGTCAACCCGGCGAACGTTGCCTGACACCCCACTAGCCGTCAAACACGGCTACACGCCGCATATCCGTGCCCGGGGAGAGGAAATCAAACTCAAGGCGCGCACACCCGGCTGGCGTGCAAGGCGCTGGGTCGTCGAGGCCACGCACTCCTGGCTGAACCGCAACCGCGGAATCCTCATCCGCTGGTCCAAGAAGGAGGAGAACCACCTCGCGCTCCTCCAGCTCGCTAGCGGCCTGATCGCTTTCAAGAAGGCCCACCACGCGACCCCCGAAGCCACCTACTGAGATACGCCCTTAGTTGGAGCCAAAATGCTGACCGTTTGTCCCGGATATCAATGTCTTGGAGTAAAAGCCGAGTATAGCTCCGTCCAGTGTCAGCGTGCCACCCTGCAGTCCCAGACATTCCATCGGGAAGTTAAAGAGGCGCCGTCCTCCGAGCAGAACGCGACACTTGAACGAGCCTTCGATTTTATATTCCCCCGCCAGCGTTTCACACCCTTCAAAGAGCTGTTTGACTTTAAATGACGCGATTGGTTCGGTCATCCTTTTGGGTTTTATAGTTATTTCTTCCGCGGCGTTTAGTTCGCCTGTGAGCGGGTTTGTCACAATGCTGTTATTTACAACCATACATTCCATCCTGAACATTGGGAGTCCCCCAAATTCACTGGTCGATACAGAGCAATCATTGAATTCGAACTCAAGATTAGCTTTGCCGCCTTCCAAGAGCTTATTATTTATGGGGAGCATCAGACTGGACTGACATATAAATTCAAGGAAAACGCGTTTAGCCACGTTGTTAGGTTCCTGAAATACCACAGGCAGCATCGGATCCTGGTTGCCCTCGATGGCGACTTCTTCTCCTGCCGCGATCGGTGTTCCATTGACTATAAATTCGTGGGCTGCCGCAGACGCCGACATGGCCGTGCCCACAGCGAGCACAGCCAGCAGGCTCAGCACTGTCCATCTAATTTTTGACATATAACAACTGCCTCCTCCCGACAGAGCGGGAACTCGTGGGTTCTCGAGACGACCTCTAACTCCAGGTCAATTGGAACCAAAGCGCTCACCGTTGATCCCAGATATCAATGCCCTAGAATAGAGTTCAAGTACTTCTTTGTTTAGTGTCAGTGTGCCATTCTGCGCTCCCAGACATTCGATCGGGAAGGTAAAGAGGCGCCGTACTCCCAGCAGTATGCCGCATTTGAATGAGCCTTCGATTTTATATTCCCCTGCCAGTTCTCCGCATCCTTCAGCCACCTGTTTGACTTTAAACGAGGCTATCGCTTCCGTGATTCTTTTGGGTTTTATGGTTATTTCTTCTGCGGCGGTCAGTTCGCCTACTAGCGGATTTGTGACGATGTTATTGCCGACGACCATGCATTCTGGTCTCATCATTGGAAACACGCCCAATTCATGCGTCCATACTGTGCAACCAACAAATTCGAACTCGAGATTGGCTTTGCCGCCTTCAAAGAGCGTGTTGTTGGCGGGAGGAAGAAAACTGGTCTGACATAGAAATTCATGGTACACATTTTTAACTATTACTGGCTCATGAAATATGACCCACCGCGTTGGATCCTGATTGCCGTTTATGGTGACTTCTCCTCCTGGCGCGATTGGCGTTCCATTGACTATAAATTCGTGCGCCGGCGCAGACGCCGACATGGCCGCGCTCACAGCGAGCGCAGCGAGCGGGCCAAGCACGGTCCATCGGATTCTTGACATACGACAACACCTCCCCCGGCAGGGCCGGGAACTAGCCGGTAGGAAGGCCAAGACGCACACCGCCCTCGGGCGACACGAGCACCCGGCGCTCCCTCTATGCACCCTGTCTCAGCGCCGGCCAGGACTCCGCCAAGACCAAGCTGGCGCGAGCATAGATCACCTCCTCAATGAGGTCCATGAGACGTCGGAGCATGGGCTGAACCGCCGGTGCCACCGTGACTTTCTTCGTGCCGGTTCGCCGCCGCTGTTTCTATCTGCGTCAGGCGATCATTCGGCCGGCACGAGCCGCCCGCCGGCGTAGTCGGCGGCCTCGCGCAGGTAGCGGCCGAAGGCGGCGTCGACGACGACGCCGGCGTCCCATGCCCAGGGGTCTGCGGGGGCGGTGGCCATCGCGACCTGCAGGCACCACGCGGTGCCGGCGCCGTAGAGCTCGACGAGCTCCTGCGCGGAGAACCGGCCGCCGAGGCGCCGGCGCAGCTCGGTCACGAGGGCGGCGGTGACGCGCTCCAATTGGACGCTGCGGTCAGATGGGGCCTGCGCGAGCCGGCGCTCGCCCTGGCGCCACTGGTAGATCGCGTTCTCAAAGCCCGCCACCGTTGCAGCCTAGACGGAGTGGCGCGCCTCTGAGGTGGTCGAGGGCCGAGTGGAGCAAGACCGTATGGGTCGTGTCGACCGACTCGCGCGGTAGTGATGGTCGGCACCCCGCGCATGAGTGTGCGGGGACTGGGCTGGAGGGTGGCCCTCCGGCCGACACCCTGAGTCATGGGAGGTGCCGACGTGTTGAACGATAGGATGGTCGTGGGTCTGGATGTGCACGGGACGGCGACGCAGGCCGCTGCGCTGGAGCTCGCTACCGGCGAGCTGTCGTTTCGGCGGGTGAACGGGCCGCCGAGCGAGACCATCGGGTATCTGCAGGGGCTCCCAGGGAGGGTGCTCGCGACCTATGAGGCAGGTCCGATGGGATACGGGCTCGCCCGGGCCGCCAGCGAGCTGGGACTGGATGTCCGTGTCTGCGCACCCGGGTCGATCTTGCGTCGTCCGCATGAGCGGATCAAGACCGACCGTCGCGACGCGGAGCGCCTCGCGCGACTGCTGGCCGCCGGCGAGCTGTCCTTCGTGCGAGTACCGAGCGTGCAGGAAGAGAGCTTCCGTGACCTCGCGCGTTGCCGGGAGGCAGCTCGTGGTGATCTGATGCGCGCCCGTCACCGCCTCGGAAAGCTCCTGTTGCGCCGCGACGTACGTTTCCCTGGTCCGGGGAGCAACTGGACGCTCGCGCACTGGAAGTGGCTGAACCAACTGGAGTTCGCTGACGCGCCGTCCCGCGCGGTACTCGCCGACTACCTGGCCGGCGTCCGTGCGCTCGAACAACGCCGCTCCGCGCTGGACAGAGCGATCGAGGAGACCTGGCCTGAGAGCCCGTGGGCACCGACGATCGCCAGGTTGCGCTGCATGCGGGGGATCAACTCGACTACCGCGTTCGGCTTGTGCGGAGAGATCGGCGACTTCCACCGCTTCAAGCACCCCGCCACGCTCACGTCCTATCTCGGGATCGTGCCCAGCGAGCGCTCCTCCGGCGAACAGACCCGCCGCGGACCGATCACCAAGGCCGGCTCCCCACACGCCCGCAGACTGCTCGTCGAGGCAGCACACCACTACCGCCACACCCCCGCGATCGGAGCGGCGCTCTCGCGTCGCCAAGACGGCCAGGACCCCCGTGCGTGCGAGATCGCGTGGCGCGCCCAACGACGCCTGCACCACCAATACCAGCAGCTGCGCCTCCAGCGCGGCAAGCCCGCGAACATCGTCACGATCGCGCTCGCACGCGAACTCGCCGCGTTCGCCTGGGAGGTCGGCCAACTGACCTGACCACCACACCCACAACCAACCCCGGCGGCGGTGCTGTCGGGGCGACACGGGCACCACCGGGACCTGGCCTGTCGCGGCTAGCGGGCCCGCGCTGCGTCCTCGGGCAACCAGCACCCACCACGTGCCGGCCGCGCCCGCCACAAGACTGCGCGCCCCGCGACGAATCGGCGGTCATGAGGTACCCAGCCCTCGCACATGAGGCTGAAACAGCACTCGACACGCCCAGAACCCACCCGTGACGCCCCGAGAACACCCCACGCCCCAACCCCCCACCCGCCAACACGCGAGCAACCCCAGCCTGCCCACTTGACAAACCAACCCCCATATGAGACCGCACCCAGCGAAGTGTGCCCCGGCACACAAGCGACCGAGGACGCAGCTATACGCCGGCCCTCGGCTGCCTCAGCTCCGCGAAGGGCATCGCCCACCTCAGTTCGATGGCAGGCCGCTGATGACGTAGGTCTGCTCCCCCGGGCGCACCATCCCCAGGCGGCGGGCCTCCTGGACGAGCGTCCCGGGGCTGTTCAGGGCGGCGTGCTGGGCCTCCAGAACGGTGTGCTGGCGCTCCAGCGCGGCGAGCTGGTCGCCGTCGCGGCGGACTTCCTTCCAGGTCGACAGCAGCGAGACGCCGGCGCTGACGTAGAGGTACAGCAGCACCGACATCACGCCCAGCATCGCGATCCGCCCGAGGCGGTCCCAGCGGACTCGTGTCGTTGCGCGCATACCGTGAGGTTCGCGCCCGCGGGCCGTCCTCCTGCGCGATGGGCCCGCGAGGCGTGGACCTTGCGAGAACCGGCCCAGCGGAGATCCGGACGGCGGCACTGGCCGGCGCAACCGGCCCGGCGGCTCAGCGGGCGAAGGCGGAGCGTCCGGGGTACTCGGCGTCGGCGCCGAGCTGCTCCTCGATGCGCAGCAGCTGGTTGTACTTGGCGGTGCGGTCCGATCGCGAGGGGGCCCCGGTCTTGATCTGCCCGCAGCCGGTGGCGACGGCGAGGTCGGCGATCGTAACGTCCTCGGTCTCGCCGGAGCGGTGGCTGATGACGGCGGTGTAGCCGGCGTCGCGAGCCAGCGTGATCGCGGCGAGCGTCTCTGAGAGGGTCCCGATCTGGTTGACCTTGACGAGGATCGAGTTCGCGACGCCGAGCTCGATGCCGCGCTGCAGGCGCTCGGTGCTGGTAACGAACAGGTCGTCGCCCACGAGCTGGACCTGGCCGCCGAGGCGCTCGGTGAGCGTCTTCCAGCCGTCCCAGTCCTCCTGGTCCATGCCGTCCTCGATCGACACGATCGGGTAGCGCTGCGCGAGCGTGGCCCAGTAGTCGGCCAGATCGGCCGCGGCGAGCGTGCGGCCCTCGTGCTCCAGCGCGTAGCCGTCGTCGCCGTACAGCTCGCTGGTGGCGGGGTCCAGCGCGATCGCGACGTCCTCTCCTGGCTCGTAACCGGCGGCGTCGATGCCCTCGATCAGCATCTGCAGCGCCTGCTCGTTGGAGTCGAGGTCGGGGGCGAAGCCCCCCTCGTCGCCCCCCGCTGTGCTGAGCCCGCGGGCGTGCAGGGTGCGCTTGAGCGCGTGGAACACCTCGGCGCCCATCCGCAGTCCCTCGGAGAAGCTCGGGGCGCCCAGCGGCACGACCATGAACTCCTGGAAGTCGACGCGGTTGTCGGCGTGGGCGCCGCCGTTGAGGACGTTCATCATCGGCACCGGCAGCACGTGCGCGCCGTCGCCGCCGAGGTAGCGCCATAGCGCGAGGCCCTCCTCGGCGGCCTGGGCGTGGGCCGCGGCGAGCGACACGCCGAGGATCGCGTTGGCGCCGAGCCGCGACTTGTTGGGGGTCCCGTCGAGCTCGATCAGGGCCGTGTCGAGGGCCTGCTGATCGGAGGCGTCGGACCCGCGTACCGCCGCGGCGATCTCGCCGTTGACGCCGGCGACCGCGCGCTGCACGCCCTTGCCGCCCCAGCGCTGCCCGCCGTCGCGCAGCTCGGTGGCCTCGAACTCGCCGGTCGAGGCCCCGGAGGGCACGGCGGCGTGGCCGTGGGCGCCGGAGCGCAGCGCGACCTCGACCTCGACCGTGGGGTTGCCGCGGCTGTCGAGGATCTGGCGGGCGTGGACTCTGTCGATCTGGCTCAACCGCGGCTCAGGGTCGATCTGGATGGGGCCGTCGCGCGGCGGTCTGCGCTGGCCGATCTTCGATCGGTCGCGGTGCTCGACGTGCGGGCGGGTGGGCCATCGATCAAATCTGCGCTCGCGACCGACGGTCCGGCCGAGCCCTGGGTGCTCAGGGGGCGGCTGTGGTGGGCGTGGTGGGGGTCTTCGGTTCTTTGTAGGTCTTGCAGTCCTGGACCACGTATTCGGAGCGGCATTCCGTCCGTTCCTTCCACCGCTTTTTGAATTCTTTGACGAACTTGGTGAGCGCGCCCTGCTGGCCCTGGGAGCTGAGCTGCTGCTTGACCGACGCCCTGACCTGAGCGAGGCTCTGCTGGGTGGGCGCGGTGATCGACCTGACTTCGTAGATGTAGTAGCCGAACGGCGTCTTGACCGGGCCGCCGAGCACACCCTTCTTGGCTTCGAAGGCCGCCGTGTTGAGCGCCTTCTCCTCCTCGCCCTTGACGACGTCGGGCAGTTCCCCGCCATTGTCCTTGGTCGTCGGGTCGATCGATTTGCCCTTGGCGACGCTCGCGAAGCTCTTGCCCGATTCGATTTCGCTCTTGGCCTGCTTTGCCTGCGCTTCGGTCTTGGTGAGGATGATCCTCAGGCTGCGATGTTCCGGCTGGCCGTACTGGGACTTGTGCTCGTTGTAGTACTTGGCGACTTCGGCTTCCGAGACCTTTTTGGAGCCTTCCTTGGTGATCTTTTCCTGGACCTTCTGGGAGACCATGCTGAGCTTGACCCGCAGCAGCAGGTCCGACACGCTCTGCCCGGTGGTCGCCAGGAATTTCTGGAATTCGGCTTCCTTGGGGAACTGCTCTTTCTTGAGCGTGTTGAGCCGCTTGGCGACTTCCTGGTCGCTGACGGTGATGCCCATTTCCTTGGCCTGGCCCAGCACCCATTCGGAGGAGATCAGGAAACCCAGAACCTGCTGCAGCAGGGCTTTGTACTGCTGTTCGCACTGGGTTTTGAGCTGCGCCGGGGTCTTTGCCTTCTGTCCTTTGGCGGGCTTCGGTTCGATCGACTGCAGGCGGGCGATGCAGGCCGTGTAGGTCGGCGGGTCGGGCACCGGCGGTTTGGTCGTTTTCTGACCGGCCGCGGTGGCGCTCGACGACGCGGCGACCGCCATCCAGTGGTTGAAGGTTTCCTTGGAGATCGGCTGGCCGTTGACGGCGACCACGGCGTTGCCGGGGACCCCTCCGCCGCACGCGGCGAGGCCGACGGCGGCAAAGAAAACGGCGCCTAGCGCCGCGATCTGACGAACTGGTCTGGACACAACGCGGGCACTCTAGCGGATACGGCCTTGGTCGTGCTTAAGTTGTTTCTCAAGACGGCCTAAGCGGCCTCGCGCACGACCGCGAGCAGCACGTCGGCGGCCTGGACGACCGCGGGGAAGCGCTCGGGTCCCTCGCGGGGGACGCGCACGGAGACCTGTGCGCGCCCGGACTCGTACAGCGCCTGGGGCAACTGCTCGCGCAGGCGCCGCGCGCGGGCGGAGTCCAGCTCGATCGGCGTCACCGCAAGGCGCTCGCCGCGGAAGCTCACCGCGCGCGCCCCGGCCTGGCCGAACTTGATGCGGGCGCGCTGCAGCGCCAGCAGGTTGCCCAGCGGCTCGGGGATCGGGCCGAAGCGGTCCTCCAGATCCTCGCGGAGGCGTTCGACGTCGGCGACCTCCAGCGCCCCGGCGACGCGGCGGTGGATCTCGATCTTGGCCTGCTCGTAGGGGACGTAGTCGGCGGGGACGTAGGCGTCGACGTTGACGTCGAGGCGCACCGGCTCGGGCAGCTCCTCCCCGTCATCTGACTGTCCGTCGGCCTGCTCGGCCTCGCGGACGGCGTGGTCGAGCATCTGCATGTACAGCTCGAAGCCCAGCGCCGCGACGTGGCCGGACTGCTCGTCGCCGAGCAGGTTGCCGGCGCCGCGGATCTCCAGGTCGCGCATCGCGATCTTGAAGCCCGACCCCAGCTCGGTGTAGTCGCTCAGCGCCGACAGCCGCTGCGCGGCCTCGGGGGTGAGCGCGGCGGCGGAGTCGTACAGCAGATAGGCGTAGGCGCGCTCGCGGCTGCGGCCGACGCGCCCGCGGATCTGGTAGAGCTGGGCGAGGCCGAACGCGTCGGCGTGCTCGACGATCAGGGTATTGGCCTGCGGGATGTCGATCCCGGACTCGATGATCGAGGTGCACACCAGCACCTCGGCGCCGCCGCGCAGGTAGTCCATCATCACGGCCTCCAGCTCCCCCTCCCCCATCTGGCCGTGGGCGACAGCGAAGCGCACGCCGGGGCACAGCGCGCGCAGGCGCTCTGCCGTCTCGTCGATCGACTCGACGCGGTTGTGCAGGAAGAACGCCTGTCCGTCGCGCTCGTGCTCGCGCAGGATCGCCTGCTTGACGAGCTCCTCGTCGTACTCGCCGACGTAGGTCCGCACCGGCCGGCGCCCCTCGGGGGGGGTCTCGATCACCGAGATGTCGCGCAGCCCCGCGAGCGACATCTGCAACGTCCGCGGGATCGGGGTCGCGGACATCGAGATCACGTCGACGCGCAGCTTGAGCTGGCGCAGCAGCTCCTTCTGCTTGACCCCGAAGCGCTGCTCCTCATCGACGACGAGCAGCCCGAGATCCTTCGGGCGGACGTCGCGCGAGAGCACGCGGTGGGTGCCGATCAGGATGTCGACGGCGCCCTTGGCGAAGCCCGTGATCGCGGCTTTCTGCTCGGCGGCGCTGCGGAAGCGCGAGACGTGCTCGATCGTGATCGGGTAGTCCGCGAGGCGCTCGGAGAAGGTCCCGTAGTGCTGCTGGGCGAGGATCGTGGTCGGCGCGAGCATCAATACCTGCTTGCCGTCGTTGGCGGCCTTGAACGCGGCGCGCAGCGCGACCTCGGTCTTGCCGTAGCCGACGTCGCCGCAGATCAGGCGGTCCATCGGCCGCGGCGCCTCCATGTCGGCCTTGACCAGCTCGATCGCCTCGGCCTGGTCGGGGGTCTCGGTGTAGGGGAAGCGCTCCTCGAACTCGCGCTGCCAGTCGGAGTCCGGCTCGAAGGAGTGCCCCGCGCGGCGGCGGCGCTCGGCGTAGAGGCTCAGCAGCTCCCCGGCGAGCTCCTGCGCGGCGCGGCGCGCGCGGGCCTTCATCGTCTCCCAGCGCGACCCCCCGAGCTTCGACAGGGGAGGATGCTCCCCTCCGGCTCCGACGTAGCGCGAGATCTTCGCGAGCTGATCCGTCGGCACGTACACGCGGTCGTCGCCCTGGTATTCGAGGTACAGGTAGTCGCGCGTGACGTCGGCGACGGTGCGGGTCTCAAAGCCCGCGAAGCGCGCGACGCCGTGGTCCTCGTGGACGACGATGTCCCCGGTGCGCAGGTCGGTGAACGAGCGCAGCGCCCCGCGGCGGGTGCGCCCACCCGCGATTCCGCCGCGCTCGGTGTCGTCGGGCCGGCCGGCGCGGCGGCGGCGCAGCAGGCGATGCTCGGGGAACACCGCGAGCTTCAGCGACGGCGCGACGAACCCCTCGCGCAGCGACGCCGCCGCGAAGCGCAGCGAGGATTCCAATGGAGCCCCACCGACATCCACGGCGGCGCCCGACGACAGGCGTGGCGCGTCGGCGGGCACGGGGTGGGCGGGCGCGGCATCCTCCAACCAGGTCGCTTTGAGGCGCGCGAGGTTGTACGCCGCCCGCTCGCCCTCGCCGCGGCGCGGGAACGCGACGACGGTGCGGTAGCCCGAGCGCACGAGCTTCTCGAGCTGCGGCTCGGCCTCGGAGAGACTGCGCGCCGCGACGTCGGCCGACTGCGCGCGGAACTGCAGCTCCTGGTCGCCCGACAGCGAGGACAGCCAGATGCGCGCGCGCTGCGCGAGCGCCGCCTGGACCTGCTGGGGGCTGACGTACAGGTGGTGGGCGTCCTCGTCGTGAAAGGCCGCGCAGACGTCGCGCCAGTGGTCCTCCAGCGACGGCCCCAGCTCCTCCTCGGCGGCGACGATCACCTCGGCCGCGGGTCGGCGCGCGGCGCCGGGTCGCGACCCGCCCTCCGATCCCTGTGCCCGATCGGCTCGCGGCCCGCTCTCAGATCCCCACGCCCCGCCGGCTCGCGGCGCGCCCTCCGATCCCTGCGCCCCGCCGTCTTCGGGGCGCGCATCGAGCAGGTCCAGCAGCGCCCCGAAACGCTCCACCGGCAGCAGCTGCGCGATGTCCGGCCGCTCCGCGGCGTCATCCAGGGCGGCGATCTCGGCCAGCTCGCGGTACTCGGCGGCCAGCTCGGCGGCCGGAGCGATCTCGACCTCCCCGACATCCCCCAGCGAGCGCTGCGTGAACGTCGAGAACCAGCGCAGGGACTCGATCTCGACGTCGAACATGTCGACCCGCACGGCCCGCTCCTCGGTGGCGGGAAACACGTCGAGGATGCCTCCGCGCACCGCGAACTGCCCGCGCTCCTGCACCTGGTCGGTGCGCTCGTACCCGGCCGCGACCAGCTCCTGGGCGCATTCGTCGAGGTCCAGCAGCTCGCCGACGCGCAGCGTGAACGAGCGCGGGCGCAGCGCGGGGTCGGGGACCTTCTCCGACAGCGCCACCGCCGAGACGACGACCACCGGGGGCTCGCCATCGGCGGCCGGACGGCCTGCGGCGTCACGCTCGGCCGACCCGGCATCGCGCTCGGCCGAACCGTCCCCCCCGCCCGCGCCGCTGCGATCGGCACCCGGCTCGGAGCCGGTCCAGCCGAGCAGCGCGTCCAGCGCCGCGACCCGCAGCCCGACGAGGTGCGCCGGCGGCGTCAGATGGGACTCGTAGGCGACCCCGCGCGAGGGGTAGTAGCGCACGCGTCGCGGCGCCAGCCAGGCGCGCAGGTCGCCCGCGAGGTCGCGCGCGGCGCGGTCGTCGCCGGCGACGACCAGCGTCGGCCGCGTGCGGCCCTCGGAGCCGAGGTCGGCGAGGCCCGCGATCAGGTAGGGCCGCAGCGACGCCGACACGAACGCTCGCGTGGGGCTGTCGCTGCGCGCCAGGCGAATCGCCGCCGGGTCGCCCTCGACGAATCCCAGGAGGGGCCGCAGGCTCATCGGCTCCCAGCCCGCCATGCCCCACGCCGGCCGGCCCCCAAGGCCGGCCCATCAGTCGACGTCATCGCCCTGCTCCAACACCACGCGCTCGACCTCGTCGCGCGCGCGTGCCACGAGCTCGCGGACCTCGGCGGGCCCCTCGCGAAAGCCGCCCAGGACGTGCGCGGAGACGATCTCGGGGTCGGTCGAGTCGGGGCGCCCGACCCCGACGCGCACCCGCCGGAAGTCCGCGCCGCCGAGCTCGCGCCGCAGCGACTTCAGCCCGTTGTGGCCCGCGAGGCCGCCGCCGACGCGGCTGCGGATCTCGCCGAAGGGCAGGTCGATCTCGTCGTGGACCACCAGCACCCGCTCCAGCGGCAGCCGGTAGGAGCCGCGCGCCGGGCCGACCGAGCGGCCGGCGTCGTTCATGAAGGTCTGCGGCCACAGCACCGCCACCCGCTGGGAGGTGCGCGGGCCGCCCTGCCCGGCCTGAGCGCCGCCCTGCCCCCCCGCGCCGCACCCGGCGCGGGCACGCCCATCGCAGGACCCCCCGTGCGGCCCTCGGCGATCCGGCCCCGAAAGCGCTCCTTCGCCCGTCCCAGCCCCCAGCGCTCGGCGAGCGCGTCGGCGACCATGAAGCCGACGTTGTGCGGGGTGTGCGCGTACTCGCGGCCGGGGTTCCCCAGCCCGACGATCAGCCAGTCGATTGCGGCCCCGCCGCCGCCCCGGGGGCGGATGGCGCCGAATGGCCGCGGCAGGGTTTACTCCCCGGACGAGCCCTCGGCGGCGTCGGCGTCGGCCTTCTCGGCCTCGCCCACCACCTCGGTCTCGGCCTCGATCTCGGCCTCGGTCTCGGTCTGCAGCTTCGGCGGGGTCAGCGTCGCGATGACGGTCTCGGGGTCGTCGAGCAGCGTCACGCCCGCGGGGGGGGCGACGGCGGCGAGCGTCAGCGTGTCCCCGATCTGCATCTGCGAGACCTCGTGCGCGATCGACTCGGGGATCGCGGTCGGCAGCGCCTGGACGTTGACCTCGCGCGTGATCTGCTCCAGAATCCCGCCTTCCCTGACGCCGGGGGCGTCATCGATCGCGGTCAGCTCCAGCGCGACGACCGCGTGGATCGCCTGGTCGAGGCGGACCCGCAGCAGGTCCACGTGCACGGTGTCTCCGCGCACGGGGTCGCGCTGGGCCTCCTTGAGCACGACCGGCGTGGCCTTGGCGCCGTCGACCTTCAGGTCCAGCACGGCCCCGGCGCGCGCCAGCGCGAGGCGCAGCTCGCGGGCGTCGACGTCGAAGCTCAGCGCCTCGCCGTCGCCGCCGTAGAGGTTCCCCGGCACCCGGCCGGACCGGCGCAGGCGGCGGCTCGCGCGCGAGCCGAGCGCGTCGCGGGTGCTCACATCGAGCTGGGTGGAGGTCGAGTCGGCCATCTGAAGGACCGGGGACTTTAGCAATCGCCCCCAGCCGGCCGGGGCCCATGCGAGCCGAGCTGGCCGATGGCCGACCGGCGCCGGCGCGACCGCGGTCATTCGGCTTCTTCGGGCACGAGGCCCGGGCAGTCGGCGGTGTTGGCGATCGGGGGGCTGAGGCGCAGCAGCGCGACGGAGATGCCGGTGAGGAAGTTGCCGCTGCGCCGCACCAGCACGCACTGGACCTCGGGCAGCCTGCCGATCACCGTCCACGCGAGCCGCGTCGGCCCGACCGACCCGGTGAGCGAGTGGTTGGTGGAGGACGTCAACGACAGGATCTTGATGCCGCCGGGGCGGCGCAGGTGGGCGGCGTCGTAGCGCACGGTCGCGACGCACGATGGGCTCGCGCGGCAGCCGCTGAGCTGGTCGAGCATCCCCTGGACGTTGCCCTCGACCTGCGCCTGCAGCAGCGACCCCTCGCGGTCGCGTTCGACGTTTTCGGCCGAGAGGTACCGCGCGAGGATGCCGCTGATCGCTATGAACAGGACGACCCCGACGGCGATCAGCGCGATGCGTTTCAGAAGAGCTGGTTCTCGCCGCCGAAGACTTCGCTGACGGAGTCGTCGGTGAAGATCCGGCGGATCGAGTCGGTGAGCAGTTCGGCGCAGGGCAGCACGCGGATGTTGTCGGGGCGCTCGCGAGGGATGGGGATCGTGTCGGTGACGACGATCTCCCTGAGCCCGGACGCGGCGAGGTTCTCGAAGGCGGGCCCGGAGAACAGCCCGTGGGTGGCGGCGGCGTAGACCTCCTTGGCGCCGGCTTCCTGGACGGTTTGGGCGGCAGCGACGAGCGTCCCGGCGGTGTCGATCATGTCGTCGACGATCACGGCGGTGCGGCCCTTGACGTCGCCGATGACGTAGGCGATCTCGGCGACCTGCTGGGCGGGGCGCTCCTTGTCGAGGATCGCGAGCTCGGCGCCGATCTTGGAGGCGAAGTTCTTGTTGAGCTTGACGCGGCCGGCGTCGGGGGCGACGACGACGAGGTCCGAGAGACCGAGGTCGTCGAAGTAGCGGGTGAGCATGAACAGCGCGGTCATGTGGTCGACGGGCTTCTGGAAGAAGCCCTGGATCTGGCCGGCGTGGAGGTCCATCGTGAGGATCCTGTCGGCCCCGGCGGCCTCCAGCATCCGGGCGACCAGGCGCGCGGAGATCGGCTCGCGCGGCGCGGACTTCTTGTCCTGGCGGGAGTACCCGAACCACGGGGTGACGGCGATCACGCGGTGCGCGGAGGCGCCGACGGCGGCGTCGATCATGAACAGCAGCTCGACCAGCGAGTCGTTGGCGGTGACGCCGGTCTGGGGGTTGCCGCAGGTGGACTGCACGATGAACACGTCGGCGCCGCGGATCGACTCCTCGTAGCGGCAGTAGACCTCGCCGTTTGAGAACGTCCGCAGGGTGACGGGCCCGAGGTCGACCTGCAGCTTGCCGGCGATGTCCACCGCGAGCTGGGGGTTGGCCCGCCCGGTGAACAGCATCAGCCGCTTGTTGTAGTCGATCGGCAGGCTCGTCGCCGCGGACGTGCGAGTGTCGATCGCCGCACTCATCTCATCCGAAGTGTAGACGCCGGTCGGTCGGGAGTCCCGCGCGGTGGCGGGCTCGGCGGCGACCGGCGACCCGCGACGGCCCAGCGGCGACCCGCGACGACCCGGCGATCTAGGGCTCCTCGACGGAGCCGACGGCGAACACGATGTGGCGGCGGGCGACGGCGAGGAAGGAGTAGCTCTCCGACGGCCCGCCGTCGAGTGGCTGGACGGTGACGTCGGTGAGCGTGAGGAAGTCGCGCTCGGAGGCGTTCAGCACGTCCGAGACGCGACTGCGGTAGCCGTCGCGGGCGAGTGCGACGAGGCCCTCGATACGGTGGCGGGGGGTCTCGACGCGGATCCGCTCGCGGCGCTGGTCGGTGCTCTGGGGGGCGCCCGACGGGGCGTCGGGGGCGGCGGCGCTCACGCGATCAGCTTATGCGCTCGGGGACCTATGCGCTTGGGGACCCGATGTGCTCGGGGACGCGCGCGGCGAGTCCGGCGCGCGCGCGCGGCAGCGGGCCGTCGAGCGTTTCGGGGCGGTTGCGCTCGTCGCGGACGATGTAGAGGGGGCGGTGCTTGACCTCGTCGTAGATGCGTCCGACGTACTCGCCGATGACCCCGATCGCGATCAGCTGGATGCCGCCGAGCAGCAGGATCGCGATCGTGAGCGAACCGAACCCGGGGAGGTAGGAGCCGGAGAAGTGCAGTCCGACGACGACGGGGATCCCGACGAAGGCGACGCCGGCGGAGACGAGCCCGACGTAGGTGGCGAGCTGCAGCGGCAGGTGCGAGAAGGAGGCGATCGCGTCGAGTGAGAAGCGCAGCATCTTGCGCAGCGTGTACTTGGTCTCGCCTGCGTTGCGGGCGTCGCGCTCGTAGGGGACGGCGGTCTGGGTGAAGCCGACCCAGACGGTCATGCCGCGCAGGAAGCGCGAGCGCTCGGTCATCGTCAGCAGGGCGTCCAGCGCGCGGCGGTCCAGCAGCCGGTAGTCGCCGGAGTTGGGCTCCAGATCGACCTGGGCGAGTTTGTCGAAGAGCCGGTAGAACCAGGAGGCGGAGGCGAGCTTGAAGGCGCTCTCGCCCTCGCGCTGCTTGCGCACGGCGTAGACGACGTCGGCGCCCTCCTCCCAGCGGGCGACCATCGTGGGGATCAGCTCGGGGGGGTCCTGGAGGTCGGCGTCGATCATCACGACGACGTCGCCGACGGCGTGCTCGAGGCCGGCGGTGAGGGCGGCCTGGTGGCCGAAGTTGCGCGACAGGTGGATGACGCGGACGCGGCGGTCGGTGGCGGCGATGCGGTCGAGCAGCTCGGGGGTGGCGTCGGTGGAGCCGTCGTTGACGATCACGAGCTCGAACGCGAAGGCGCAGTCGGCGACGGCGGCGCAGGCGCGGCGGACGAACAGCTCGACGAGCTCCTGCTCGTCGTAGACGGGGGCGACGACGCTGAGCAGCGTGGGGATGCGTGGTGAGGACTCCGACATGATCGCCCTCCAAGCTGATTAAAGTAGCGGGCATGCAAAGACTACGGGGCGCACAGAGAGTACGCGACCTGCCCAAGGCTACGCTCAGCGCTCCGTTGGTCGCGCAGTTCGTGAAGTTCGGGATCGTGGGGATCTCGAACACCGTGCTGAGCCTCGGGGTGTACGCGGTGCTGCTGAAGGCGTTCGGGGTGGCGTACCTGGCGGCATCGGCGATCAGCTTCCTGGTGGGGACGGTGAACGGCTTTCTGTGGAACAGCCGCTGGACGTTCCGCGGCCACGTCGGAGACGCGCTGACACCGGTGCGGTGGTTCGTGGTGCAGGGCTTCGGGCTGCTCGCGGACCTGGGCCTGATCTTCGTGTTCGTGCACGACGTGGGCCTGGACAAGCTGCTGGGGCAGGTGTGCACGACAGCGATCGTGACGGTCTGCACGTTCTTCGTCAACCGGGTGTGGACGTTTCGCACGGCCGCCGACCCCGCGGTGTAGGGCGCTACCGCAGGACGGCGAGCAGCGAGAGGCCGGCGGGGATCTGGCCGCCGCGGCCGATGACGGCGGCCTCGAGGTTCAGGGGCTGCTGCAGCAGCCAGTTCAGCGGAGCCGGGGGCACCCACAGGTCGAGGCTGGATTCGGTGGTGCGGGCATGCACGCGATCGAGCGCGCGCAGCGTGATCGCGACGGGGAGCAGCAGCGAGTTGAAGTTGGAAGTGCGCTCGCAGCGCCATCCCGCGTCGCGGGCGGCGGCGAGCAGGGTGGCGCGGCTGTAGCGGCGGTGGTGGTGGTTGATCTCGTCGTGGCCGCTCCACAGCCACTGGTAGGCGGGGACGGTGACGAGCAGCGCGCCGCCGGGGGCGACGACGCGGCGCAGCTCGCGCAGGGCGCCACGATCGTCCTCGAGGTGCTCGATCACGTCGAGGCTGACGGCGAGGTCGAAGCTGTCGGGTGCGAACGGCATCTCCATGACCGAGCCCTCCAGCACCTCGCCGGCGCGCCGGCCGCGAGCGAGGGCGGCGCTGGCGTCGGACAGCTCGACTCCTGTGACGTCGCCGTGGCGGGCGAGATCGACCATGTTGCGCCCGCTGCCGCAGCCGGCGTCGAGGATCCGCGCCGGCGTCGGGAGGCCGAGGCGGGCGATCGTCAGCTCCAGCACCCTCCGGCGCCCGCGGTACCACCAGTGGCGGTCCTCGACCCGGTGGGTCTGCAGCTCGTACTCTCGATTCACCGCCCCCATCTTTTCCAAAAGTCCACCTTCGCGCGGTGCGGCCCTCCTGCCAGCTCCGCGGGCAGACGGTCCGGCGAGGCCTTGGGTACGCGATTTGGAGCGCCTTCAACGGCGTATCTCGGTAAGGCCTTGACAAAAATCTTGGTATGCCATAATATAAATTCATGGTGGCGCAGAACATGATCAAGACCCCGGCGGTGGAGGATTACTGCAAGGCGATCTTCACGCTCCAGTCGCGCCAGTGGGAGCCGTCGCACGAGGGGGAGCCGGTGTCGACCAACGCGCTCGCCGAGCGGCTCGGCATCACACCGGGGTCGGTGTCGGCGATGCTGCGCAAGCTGGACGAGCTGGGGTTGATCGTGCACCTGCCCTATCGGGGGGTGCGGCTGACCGAGCGGGGCCGCAGGGTGGCGCTGGAGGTGATCCGCCACCACCGGCTGCTGGAGCTGTTCCTGGCGGAGACCCTCCAGATGCCCTGGGACCGCGTGCACGCGGAGGCCGAGGTGCTCGAGCACGTGCTCTCCGAGGAGCTGGAGGCGTTGATCGCGGCGAAGCTCGGCGACCCGACGCTCGACCCCCACGGGGACCCGATCCCCAGTGCGGACCTGCAGCTGCGCGAGCGCCAGACGCGCAGCCTCGACGATCTGGAGACGGAGGATCGCGGGGTCTTCGTGCGCGTCTCGGACTCCGACCCCGAGATGCTGAGGTATCTGGCCGACCGCGGCATCTCCCCCGGGGACCGCTTTGAGGTGCTCGACCGCCAGCCCTTCGGGGGCCCGTTGTTCGTGAGCTTCGACGGGCACGAGCACACGATCGGCGGGGGGCTGGCGCGCGCGATGCGCGTGGTGCTCGGCCGCGATGGGGCCGACGAGCACGGTCGCGAGGAGGATCTCGTCGGTGAGCCCGCCGGTCCCGCCCGCCTCGGCGGCCCCGCCCACCCGGCGCGGACACCGGCCGATGCCGACGCGGTGTCGCGGGAGGCATCGCGATGAGCGCCCAGCCCGCCCGGGTGGCGCCGGTGTTGGAGGTGGCGCTCGCGCCGTCGGCGCTGGAGGGGGTGCTCGCGGGGCCGAGCCCGCTGGAGCGGCTGCTGGCTCGCGGGCGCCTGCGGGCGACGCTGGCGATGCTCGGGCCGGCGTTCGTGGCCTCGGTGGCCTACGTGGACCCGGGGAACTTCGCGACGAACATCCAGGGCGGGGCGCAGTTCGGCTATCTGCTGCTGTGGGTGGTGCTGGCGGCGAACCTGATGGCGATGCTGATCCAGTACCTCTCGGCGAAGCTCGGGATCGTCACCGACCACGACCTCCCGGAGTTGTTCCGCGCCAGCTATCCGCGGGCGCTGTCGTGGGGCATGTGGGTCCAGGCGGAGGTGATGGCGATGGCGACCGACGTCGCCGAGTTCGTCGGTGCGGCGCTGGGGCTGAACCTGCTGTTCGGAGTCCCGCTGCTGACGGCCGGACTGATGACGGGCGTGATCGCGTTTGTACTGCTCGGTCTGCAGCGGCGCGGCTACCGCCACTTCGAGCTGGCGATCACTGCGCTGCTCGGGATCATCTTCCTCGGCTTCCTCTATGAGGCGCTGCGGATCGGCCCGTCGGCGCGGGAGTCCCTCGGCGGGCTGGTGCCGCACCTGGCGGGCAGCGGCAGCCTGTACCTGGCCGTCGGGATCATCGGGGCGACGGTGATGCCGCATGTGATCTACCTGCACTCGGCGCTGACGAACGGACGGACCCCCGTGCGCAACGACCACGAGCGCGGCCGCGTGCTGCGCTTCGAGCGCCTGGACGTGATCATCGCCCTGGGGCTCGCGGGCCTGGTCAACATGGCGATGCTGATGGTGGCGGCGAAGCTCTTTCATCAGACAGGGCACACGGGCGTGAGCACAATCACAGAAGCCCACAGTGGGCTGACCCAGCTCGTCGGCGGCGGCGCAGCGCTGGCCTTCTCGGTGGCGCTGCTCGCCTCGGGAGCGTCGTCGTCGAGCGTCGGGACGTACGCCGGCCAGGTCGTGATGCGCGGCTTCGTCGGCCTGAACCTCCCGCTGGTGGCGCGCCGACTGGTGACGATGACGCCGGCGATCGCGGTGCTCGCGATCGGCCTGGGCCCCACCCAGGTCCTGATCTTCAGCCAGGTGGTGCTCTCCTTTGGGATCCCGTTCGCGCTGATCCCGCTGGTGCTGCTGACGAGCCGCGCGGATGTGATGGGGGCCCACGTGAACCGTCGACCGACCACGGTGGTGGCCTTCGGCCTGGCCGGGCTGATCACGGCGCTGAACGTGTTCCTGATCGCCCAGGCGCTATGAGAACGATGCGTGGCGACGCGGCGACCCACGGGCTGGGCCCTGGATTCTCACATCTGCTTGGCCCTGTTCAGCGGTCCACGTTGCCAATAGGGTGTCGGGTGTGTCGATCGTGCCCTCCCGACGCACCGCGCCGCGCACGGCCCCGTCCCGTCGTACCGGGCCCTCCCTGGGCACCGCCCCCTCGGCGCCCTCCGTTCCTGCCGCGCCGTCCCCTCGGACAAAGGTCCGTCGGATGCCGGCGCGCGCGTGTTATGACCGGGATGCGATCGATGCGATCCTGGACGAGGCGCTGGTGGGGCACCTCGGCTTCGTCCACGAGGGCCAGCCGTACGCGATCCCGACGCTGCAGGCACGCGTCGGCGACGAGGTGTACTTCCACGGCTCGGCCGCGAGCCGCACGATCCGCGCGCTGGGCGCGGGGGCGCCGGCGTGCCTGACGGTGACGCTGCTCGACGGGCTGGTGCTGGCGCGGGCGGCGGTGCACCATTCCGTCAACTACCGCTCGGTCGTGGTGCTCGGAACGGCTCGTCCGGTCGAGGGACTCTCCGAGCGGATGCGGGCGGTGCGGGCATTCACCGAACGCCTGATCCCGGGGCGCTGGGATGAGGTCCGCCCACCGACGGCGAAGGAGCTGAAGGCGATCGAGGTGCTGGCGCTCCCGCTCGACGAGGCGTCGGCCAAGGTCCGGAGCGGGCCGCCGCTCGACGACGAGGAGGATTACGAGCTGGCGGCGTGGGCCGGCGTGATCCCGCTGCAGATCGACGCCGCCGCCCCGCTACCCGACCCGCGCCTGGCGAGCGGCATCGCACTGTCAGCAGCGGTCCGCACCTGGACCCCACAACGCGCGCGCGGGTAGGGAAACGCCTGATGGGCGTAGCTGGACGCTATTCGAACCACGATCTTGATTCGATCGCTGCCCGCGAGCCCGCAGGGTGGTAGATACTCAGCGGATTGGGCGCAGCTCAGCGCCGTGAGCTGCCCCTTGCCAAGCGGTGTCAGCCGTCAACACCGGGGCGCCCAGCCGCCGCGCCAGCGCGAGGCACGCCCGGTCGCCAAGCGAGAGCCCTGCATCACGTGTCAACGGTCGCAGGCGCGCCACGTCGATCGCGTCGGTGGCCGTGAACGGCTCGACGGTGATCGCACCATCGAGCAGGCCGCTTTGGGTGAGCTTGGCGGCGAGCTTCGTCGGGTCGGCTCCCCGATCTGCGGAGCGGCTGAAGACCTCCGCGAGATTGACGGTCGAGATGACCACACCGCCAGCGATTGCCTCGGCTACGACGTCCGCGCCGGGCTCCTCATGAAGATAGGCGAGCAGCGCCGAAGCATCGAGTACGAGAGCCAACTACTCGGCGTCCTCGCGGGCGGCTTCCGCGCGCCGTTCGGCGAGCAGTCCATCGACCATCGACCCCCCAGGGAGATCGCGGAGCAGGCCGCGACTCTGCTCGGCCACGGCGCGGTACGAGCGCAGCCGCAGCGAGCCGTCTTTCTCGGTGCTCAAGAGCATCTGAGTACCGGGCTTCAGGTCCAGCTCGCGGCGCACCGCAGATGGCAGGACCACCCGCCCGCGCTCTCCGACCGTGACGTGTCTCTCGGTGTGGGCCATACCGAGAGTGTACCACGACTGCGGAGAGGCCCACGCGGGGTTAGCGCAAAATAGACGAGCCGCGACTTTAGCCCACCGTTTAGCCCACCAAGCGATTTTGACCCCTCAGCGGCCATCGCGGGCGAATCCGAGTTCGGCTTGGATACAGGGGAAATGGGGGATGGACCTGCTTGGACACTATTCGAACCACGATCTACAGGGGTCGTTGCGCCGTCTGGCCGGGAAGCTGGCCGCCGTGCGGGCCAGTGGTGGGCCTCGGCGGCGGCCCGTGGTCTGTCGGCAGCGAGCTCGCCGGCCTGGCTGGGTGCTCAAGGCCGTCGTCCAGGTACTCGCCGACCGGGGCGAGCCGATGCGGGCCAAGGACATCCACGCGGCCGTCGAGGCGCTGGTGTGCGAGCCCGTGCCGCGGTCCTCAGTCAAGGGTGCGCTCGCGTGGAATGTCGCGCGCTCCTCGGGGCGCCTGGTCCGGGTGGCGCGGGGGCGCTACATGCTACCGAGAGCACCGCATCAGAATCTCGCGCTACCCTGACAGCGTGAAGCATTCGGTCCTGAGCACAACGCCCACCGCGGAGCAGCCTACGCTGAGTCAGGAGGAGCGCACCGAACGCCTGCGATCCCTCGCTGAGCGCCTGCGCAGCCCAGACGGCCTGGACCACGACACGCTCGCGCGCATCGAGCAGCTCACCGACACCGAGCGATAGCCGCGGTGGACACCGCCGAGCTGTTGCGCAGCGATCAGCCATTCATCGCCGACACCTCCGCGTGGTGGCGTATCGCGACGCTTCCGGAGGATCTTGGCGCCCTCGTGCAGGAGGCGATCCTCGACGATCGCATGTGGATCACGCCAATCGTACGGATGGAGATCCTCTATTCGGCGCGCAGCACCTCCGAGTATCTCGCGTTGGAGGCCGAGCTCGACGCGCTGCGAATCCTGCGCAACGATCGCGCCGTCGCCAATGCCGCGATGAGCGCCTTCGGCGAACTGGCCGAGCGCAGCGACGGCTACCATCGCGTGCCCGTCACCGACGCGCTGATCGCCGCGGCAGCCGCGGAGCACGGCGGCGTCGCTGTGCTCCACCGCGACGCGCACTTCGACAAGCTCGCCGAGGTGCTCGTCTTTCAGTGCATCCAACTGCCGGGCGCTTAACTTAGAGCGCCTAACAAAAGTGTTGGAGTTGTTTGAGGCATATGCGTGCGCAGGCGAGGGTGAGCATGGCTTCGTGGATGTCGGCGCGGCGGGCGTGTCGGCGCGCGAGGTAGCGGTGGGCGTGTAGCCAGGAGATGGTGCGCTCTACGACCCATCGGTCGCGTCCCAGCCCGGATCCGTGTTGGCTGTTCCGTTTGGCGATCTTGGGCGTGATTCCGCGCTCGCGCAGCTCTCGGCGGTGGTGTTTGGAGTCATACGCCCGGTCGGCATACAGGCGTCGTGGCCGGAACTTGCCGTGACGGCCGGTCGGCGGGACACGATCAACCAGCTCGGTCAGCTGCGTGATGTCGTGGCGGTGCCCACCAGTGAGTGTGAACGCGAGCGGCGTGCCTTTGCCATCGACGATCAGATGGTGCTTGCTGCCAAGGCGAGCGCGGTCGACTGGCGAGGGGCCGGTTTGCTCGCCCCCCCTTTGGCCCGCACATGCGAGCTATCAACGACTGCCCTTGACCAGTCAAGCTGGTCGGCGTCGTGAAGCTCGTCCAACAGCACTTGGTGCAGCCGGCTCCAGACGCCGGCTTCGTTCCATTCATGCAGTCGCCGCCAACACGTCATCCCTGACCCACAGCCCATCTCTTGGGGAAGATCCTCCCACGGTATCCCCGTTTTCAAAACAAAGATGATCCCTGTCATCGCCGCTCGGTCAGGCACCCGCGGACGCCCCGTGACCTGCGGCTCACGCACCGGCAAAAGCGGCTCGATACGAGCCCACAACCCATCAGGAAGCAAAGGTTTCGCCATGACGCAGGACTTCGACAGCCCCACCACGAACCCTACCTTCTGTTAGGCGCTCTTACTGCCCCGTCGCAAGGAGCAGGTTGTCCTTCAAGGCCGAGCTTCGAGATCATCTACCACGCAATCCGCTACAACACCTGCCGACACATTGACGCTCATCCATTCGAGCTGTGAATGTCGCCAGCGACCGCGTCGGCCTTTGGCGACTCGAACACATAATCCGTATCTTCCTCGGCAGCGACCAGCATCTCCGAATCATCCTTACCGAGGGAGAGAACGGGAGAGCCTATCGCAACATCAGGCCAGCCGGCTAGCCCGAAAACGTGAGCGTGGATTGTCTGTGCTCGAAGCGCCAAGAACCGCTCGAAGTCGTCGTCCTTTGCAGCCTCAAACGCCTCGGCAGAGATTAGATTGGGATCGAGCCAACTCTGAACGCTCGCGCCCGCCTGTTGCGCAGCGTCCTCCACGTCCCGCAGATAGTCGGAGGGGGCCCGATTCGAGATCTTCTTGTTGCTGTCGGACGTAAGCATGATAATATTTGCAAGAGCGTTAATACGCTGACGAGCGATCCCCTTGTTCTCAAGGTAATGCCTCGGGAAAAAGTGGTGAAACTCCCTTTGATTCGTCCAAGCGAGTGCCTCGCCGGGATCGATTAGCTGGCCGGTCAGCAGGTCGATGGGCCGAAGATGAGCGAGAATGATCGCTAGCAGCTTGGCGTGTGCATTGTTGGCCCGGAACTGCCGCGTCGTCCATATCTCGGGCCGCGGAGGGGTGATATCGACCGCGATGTCGGCACCATTGCCATCAGCAAAGTTTGCGACAGCCTTTAGATCGGAGGCCATCTCACCAGTATTCCAGCCGCTGAAGTAGCCAGCCACCGCAGTACGCCAAAGCCACTGAGTGATTGCAGCGTACTGAGCAGATGTAGGCGAAGTAATCCTCCGAAAGATCTCAGCCAGTACGGTGACCTGGTTTGAGTACGGGATGATCTGTGCGGACGGCACGTTCATCTGAGTTGCTAGGAAATCGACGGTCCGGAGGTACGACTTCTCGGTGTCCTCGGCGGCAGCTTTGAGTGCTGGGGGTTGGAGCTTGCGAAGCTCATCAATACTGTCTGTCGAGAAGCCACCCCCAGCGGCCGCTGACAAATTGCGTAGCACAACCTTCTTATCGATAGCTCCGAAGCCCTTCGATGCCATAGCCGAGAGCAAAGCGTCGATGGTGTCAATCAGGTCGAACTCGGGACTCCACGTAGCCGCGCGCATGAGATCTACTATCGTGAGCGGCGTGCCCGTGCTATTGATCCGCTCGAAGATCGGGGCAACGTCCTCGATCGACATATCGCCGAGCGTCACGGTGGCGACCTTGTAGTCCTTGAATCGATTAAAAAGCGCATCTGCCCGCATTCGGAGCTCGTCTTTATCTGCGCTATCCAGAGCGGCCATCTGGCCGAAGTATTTTGATGGATCGGGCATCTTGTTGAGCCTGATCTGGTGTAGCGGCGGGTCGTCAAGAGTGTCGAGATGGATGAACTGTTGGGTACGCAGGTCGTAGGCGAGGTTCCAGCGACTCTTCGGATCCGAGCCGTACCAGTGCAGCGCACCACAGATCGTCGAGAGACGCTGCTGGCCGTCGAGGAGGTAATTGACCGGATACCCCGACTTCGGAGGCTTAGGGCGTATCTCGGTAGGAGTCGTGTAGCCTGCGTCGAATCTCTTGATCGGCCAAGCGACCAGGAGGTTCCTGATGGGTTTGATCGACTTCGATGATGGTTGGCGTATGCCTGATTGGTTGTGGGAGCGGGTCGAGGCGTTGCTGCCGGAGCGTCCGGCGCACCCGTTGGGGTGTCACAACCCGCGGGTAGCGGATCGCGACGCGATGGACGCGGTTTTGCTGGTACTCAGGACGGGGATGCAGTGGAACGCGCTGAACGCGACCGGGGTCTGTCACTCAAGCTCGGCGCACCGGCGTTTTCAAGAGTGGGAGCGAGCTGGGGTATTCCACGAGATATGGCGTCAGGGGCTGCTGGAGTACGACGAGGTTGTAGGGGTCGACTGGGCGTGGCTGGCGGCCGATGGCGCGATGACCAAGGCCCCTCTCGGTGGCGCGAAGACCGGCCCGAATCCCACTGACCGGGCCAAGGGGGGGCGAAGCGTTCGGTTCTCAGCGAGGGAGCGGGGGTCCCGATCGGGTTGGCGCACGACGGTGCCAACCGCAACGACCAGCCGCTGCTAGAGCCGACCCTCCAGAGCATCCCGATCGAGCGTCCCGAGCCGACGCCAGAGTCTCCACAGGGCCTGTGCCTCGATCGTGGGTATGACTCCCCACCGATGCACGACCTAGCCGTCAAACACGGCTACACGCCGCATATCCGTGCCCGGGGAGAGGAAATCAAACTCAAGGCGCGCACACCCGGCTGGCGTGCAAGGCGCTGGGTCGTCGAGGCCACGCACTCCTGGCTGAACCGCAACCGCGGAATCCTCATCCGCTGGTCCAAGAAGGAGGAGAACCACCTCGCGCTCCTCCAGCTCGCTAGCGGCCTGATCGCTTTCAAGAAGGCCCACCACGCGACCCCCGAAGCCACCTACTGAGATACGCCCTTAATCTCCAAGTCTGCGATTCGGTTCTCGCTACGAAGCTCTTGGCTACTCTGCCAGAGGAGGACGCTGCCGATAGGATAGCCGCGAGCTACAGAGTCGAGCAGAGAGATGATCTGTGGACGATCCCATACGAAGTTGCGCTGGAACTTCGGTAGTAGGATGTCGCCAGTGAGGATCCGGCTTGCGAGGCCGTCGATCCGATCAACGCTAGGCTGCGGATCCTTGGGAACCGGCGCCGTTGGTCCCGATGTTGTGGTTGCGGTCATGGCCGAGAGGGCGATCGAGTTGCGACGACAGGAATCGTGACGGGACTCTGATCGTGTCCGCAGAGTAGGATAACGGGCCACGCGCGAGCGTCGCTTGCTGGCATGGAAATGCGGTCTCCGTCGTGCTGGCAAGCCCGCCACCCGCGGTACAGCGCAGTCGTACTCGGGATGAGTTCGCGGTGCGGCGGCTCCATGGTGCCTCTGGTGCCCGGCCCTAACAGCCCACAGCCTCGCCGGACGACACGATCAGCGACTGGGTGCCCAGCTTGGTTCGATTAGCGAGGTTTAGGTCTACAAAAATGGGCACGGGTGGTTTCGAACCACCGGCCTCTCGCGTGTGAAGCGAGCGCTCTCCCACTGAGCTACGTGCCCTCCAAGCCTGATTCTATTCGGGTTCCGCACCGCTCGAGTCCTCGGAGGACTGCTGCTGCCCATTGCTGCCCAATCGCTGCGTCGAGCCTTGCCTGCCCCTCGGGCTGGCCTTCCACGTGCAGCTCGGCGACTACAGCCGGGAACTTCGCCAAGAGGGCGGTGGCGTCACGCGGGCATGGGTGCCGGGCGCGGCGCCCGACGAGTGGACTGGCCGGGCGTAGTTTGGAGTTCGGACTGTGCCCGCCGCGCAGGCACGGCTCGCTATGCGTGCGCCAGCTCGCGCATCTGGCGCACGGGATGGCGACCCAACCGGCCGGCAATCGCGTAGGGCGAGGCGTGCCCGTGAGTGCGATGGGCGACGTTGACGACGACGTGCCCCCGCAGCCGGTCTATCAGGCTGCGGGGCCGCGGAAGCAGCAGCAACTCGGCATCCTCGCTGACGAGGACGGTCGGATGGCCTTCGGTGAGGTTGCGCCAGAGCACTTCGTCGGCCTACTCCTGGTCCCCGGGAATGAACTCGACCTCATCGGGATAACCGAGGTCGTCATCGCTGAGCGACGCAGCCATAAAGAGATCCCATGTCTTGTCATAGACGGCGCTCATCGGGTGTTCTCCCAGCTACGAACGATATCGGACCAGCCTCCCCTGATGCTGACTTCGGCGGCGTGCATCGCGTCGTTCACGGACCCATGCGTGATGATCGGCTTCTGCTTCTCGGAGCAGAAGGCGGCACTCAGGGGATGCGCGAGTCGGTGGTCGAGGGCGCGCGAGGACTACGGGCACCCCGAACGGCGGGAGTTGTGGCGGCCGGGTGGCCGCTGCTACGTGCACCGGAGGCGTCGGCTTCGCCTCCGTGTCCGCGCTGCGCGCCAGATCACGGGAGAAATCTAGCCCGCAGTCATCATGCGTGATGACGGATCATCGGCGGCGTAGGCATCGTCCTCGCCGCGCGGTCAAAGTCTGTGAGCACCGCCTGCGGGGCCGCTCTCGGCGGACGTTCCTCGGCGACGCTGCGGCCGCTGCGACAGGATGGGCGCTCCCTCAGATCGGGCAGCCAAGCGTGGTGCGACGACGGCGGGCAGGCGGGTCTCGGCGCCCCGGGCGGGCGTCCGGCGCCCCTATACCCCGAGGCCGAGCGGGGGGTGCGGTGCGAGCCTGACGGCGCCGACGGAGTAGGCGCGGGCGAGTCCTTCGACGTGGGCCTGGGTGAGGGTGCGCCCGAAGGCGGCGGGGCCGCCGAGCTTGCGGTAGGCCGCGGGGAGGGCCTTGCCGATCAGCGAGAGGTCGAAGTGGCCGTCGTAGATGCAGTAGATGTAGAGCCCGGCGTTGGCGCGCAGAAAGCGCGCCGCCGCGACCGATCCGCCGGTGGCGGCGGGGCTCTGGGGGTTCGCGGTGATCGCGGCCCCCGTGAGCCGCCAGCCGCGCTGGGTGAGGAGGGCGTAGTCCTTCAGCAGCGCCCCGATCGAGGCGGCGGGGCCGGTGAGCAGGTTGGGGGTGGTGACGAACGCGGGCAGCGCCACGGCCCGGGCGCGGGCGCCGGCGGCGGCGACCCCGAGCCGCAGCGCGGCGGGGACGCGGCCGGGGGGAAGGCCGCGGCTCAGCGTCGGCCAGACGGCGCGGGCGGCGGGGACCTCGCGGTGGACGGGAGCTTGGAGGCGCTGCAGGAGCGCGCCGAGCAGGGCGAGGTCGTTGCGCTCCAGACGCAGCTCGGCGGGCCGGGGCGGCTTGCCGCCGCAGCCCGCGATCACCACCGCGGCGACGAGGAGGACGACGGCGAGCGCCATGCGGGAACGACGGGCGCCTCGGAGAGCCGCGGTCAAGGCCCTCGGGTGTGCGACCAGGGGGATAGCCCTAGGGGTCCGTGGAACTCTACGTCGAGAGCAGGTCGATGATGAAGATCAGCGGGGAGTTGGGCGGGATCGTCGGCGGGTGCCCGGCCTTGCCGTAGGCGAGTTCCGGCGGGATGATCAGTTCGCGGCGGCCCCCGACGTGCATGCCGATGACGCCTTTTTCCCAACCGGGGATCGTCTGGCCCTGCCCGATGGTGAAGCTGAACGGTTCGTCGCGTTTCCACGAGGCGTCGAAGATCTTCCCGGTGCTGTAGAGGGCGCCGACGTAGTTGACCGAGACGGGGTCCCCGGTCTTGGCTTCGGGGCCGGTCCCGACGATGATGTCCCTGGTCGTCAGCGTCGTCGGCGCGGGGGTCTTGGGGACGGTGATGACGGGCTCTTTGGAGAGCGGGCCGCTGGTGGGGGTGGTGGGGGTGGTGACGTGTTCGATGAGGGCGTTGTCGGCGGTGGACTCGTGGCCGACGCCGATTGCGCCGGAGTTGGAGCTCGAGCCGCAGCCGGCGAGCAGGGCGGCGGCGAGCGTGGCCGCCGCGGCGAGCACGAGCCGTGGACGGGTGTGGGCGTGCCGAGAGCCGGCGAGCGCGAGCCGGGGACGCGGGGTGTGGACGGACCGGGGGTGGGCGTGCAGGTGCCGAGGGCGGTGGGTGTGGAGGCTGGGAAGGTTCATCACGGCCGGGGAGCCTAACATCTCCGACGACGCGCTAGGATCGAAGGCGGACCGTGCTAGGCGGGGAGGTAGCGGTGCCCTGCACCCGCAATCCGCTCTAGCGGGGCTGAACTCCCCCCCGAGGGGTTTCGCTCCGGTCGCCCCGCCGTCGGGGGCGTCGATGGCTCGGGTCCCGCGCGGTGTCGGCTTGTGAATCAGGTCAGGTCCGGAAGGAAGCAGCCTTAAGCGATCACCGGCAGGCGCAGCGGGCGCTCCCGATCCGGAGCCGCGGGCGGCGATCAGGCGAGCGGCGTGGGGATCTCGACGGGGGGTGCACGGTCCAGTTTTTCGATGGGGCCGGCCTGGAGGGCCGGCCGCGTGCCGCGGCGAGCGGCGCGACTCGGCGGATCACCGTCGTAGACAGCGCTGGTAGACGATCCACGAGCGGTTGTCGTGGGTCGCGAGGAAGCCGGGGGGCACGACGGCGACGCGGGGGTGGGGGTCGTTGGGGTCGAGGATGTAGTCGCGCTGGACCTCGGCGTCGGCGGGCTGAATGTAGGTGCCGTGGGCGATCTCGCGGACCTGGGCGCTGACGATCTCGGCGGGGCTGCTTTCCAACCACAGCGCGAGCAGCGGGATCGGGGCGTGGTTGGGGACCCCGACCGGCTCGCAGCGCGCGGCGATCACGCCATCCTCCACCAGCGCCGTGAGGTCGTCCTGGATCTGCTGCTGGCGGCCCAGTTCGTCCAGTTCGTGGTGGACGCCGTGGTACTGGGCGGGGGCGTAGGCGAGCAGCGCGACGGCGACGGCGCCGGCAGCGAGCATCCACCAGCGCCGGCGGCGGTCGGCGCGGTCGAGCAGCAGCCAGCCGCAGAGCCCGGCGCCGCAGAAGACGCAGAGGATCGCGGCGGCGAGGAAGGCGTAGCGGGTGTCGATCGGCAGGCCGGCGGTGGCGAAGGCGGCGAACACCCCGACGGCGACGACTCCGGCGACGGCGCCGGGGAGGGCGCGTCGGCGCAGCCACAGCAGCGACAGGACGCCGCCGAGGGCGGCCCCGGCGAGGACGGCGGGGCCGAGGATCTCGCCGATGCGGCGGGGAATGTACTCGGGGACCTTCGCGATGCCGGTCTCGCGGCCGAGGATCTGGGCGGTGTTGCGGGTGTTGGTCAGCGACCACAGCGGGTGCCCGGTGACGAGCCAGTCGCTGGCGACCCAGATCAGCGGGGCGGCGGCGGCGAGCAGCGCGAGCCACGCGAGCTGCCGGGTGGTCCGAGGCGGGGCGCTCTCCCGGACGCGCGGTCCCCGGCCGTCGCCCGGGACGCGCGGTGCCCTGCCGCCATCCGCGACGCGCGGTGCCTCGCTGCCACACGGGAGGCTGTCGGTGCCGGCCTGTTCGCCGGCAGGCGCTTCAGCCCGGCGGTTGGCGATCACGAGATACAGCCAGTACAGCCCCGAGAACACCCACGCCTCGGGGCGCAGCAGACCGGCGAGGGCGAGCAGCGCGAGGACGCCGCCGCCGGCGCGCGAGCGCCGACCCTCCAAGATCAACGCGCACAGGACCAGCAGGAGGTAGGGGACGTCGACGTAGGCGCGGACTCCGTAGGAGAGGATCGGGACGCGGGTGATCAGCAGCAGCGCGGCGAGCGCCCCGGCGGGGCGGTTGAACCACAGCGCGCCGAGGCGGTAGACCGCCCACGCGCAGGCCGACAGCGCGAGCAGGCCGAGCGCGACGGTGATGTCCGCGGTCGTGCTCGGCCCGAGCGGGGCGAGGATCGCGCCGAGCGCCTCGATCAGCGGATGCGGTGTGGGCGCGATCGGGATGCCATAGCTGGGGGTCTGCCCGCGGTCTAGCTGCTGGCCCCAGACGAGCGCGTAGAGGGTGTCGTAGTTGGCGAATCCCACCCCCCCGACGAGCCGCAGCGCGACGGCCCCGAGGGCGATCACCAGCGGGGCGCCGAGACGGGCGAGGCCGGCGGGGGGGCGTGCTTGGAGGCGCATGTATTTTTCCGGACCGCGTATAACCATCGCTATACGCAGCCCGGATTTTTTATATCACTACCCAAGCCTCCCCTCGCGGCTGCGGCCCGGGTAGACTCAGCCGCAGGTGCCCAGCGGCGAGCATGCCGCCGTCAATCTTGCCATCAATGAGCGCCGGGACGGCGACCCATTGAAATTGAAGTTCAACCCGTTCGTATCAATCGTGCCAAGCCCGAAACCCGGCGAACCCGGCGCGAGCGAAAAGCGTTTCCCGCTCGACGACGACGATATTGCAGCGGCTAAGCTCAACCTTGGCCGACTCGACAAGGACGATCAGTTGTTGTTCCGGGTGTTGGCGACCACGGGGATGAGGTTGTCGGAAGCATTCCAGATTGACGGCGAGAAAACCGAACGCGGCGTGCGCTATGTCATCGTGGGCCATAAAACCGACCAATCGGAGCGCCGCGTTCCATTGCCTACGGACTTGCTGCCGTACCTGCCGAAAGCGATCAAGGGCAAGCTCTTTACTGGTCGGGCGAACCAAGCCTCAAAAGACTTGAACGAATTTTTGCGTGACTGCGGCATTATGGACCCGCGCAAGGTGCTGCACTCGTTGCGCCATCGTGCACAAGATCGGTTGCGCGCTTTCGAGTGCCCGCAAGATATTCGTTGGGCACTTTTAGGACATGAGGAAAAAAGTGTTGCGGAAGGCTACGGCAAAGGCTTCGCCGTGCCGCAACTGAAAAAGTGGATTGATCGGATCGGGTTTTGACGCGGGTAGTCGACATGACCAAGAGGCCGGATGTGGCGAACGCTTCGCCGTGACATAGCTTCGCAAGTGGCTCGACACGGGGCGAGCGGGCACGATACAGACCCTGAATTCGGCATTGGCTGAAGTGTGGAACGGATAGGGAACCGGTGCTGTCCTAATTCCGGGACTTTTGTCCTAATTTGAATCCGCGGCTGTCCTAATTACCCTGGACGATTTGAAGACCAAGCGATTCGCCGGTTTTACACAATTAGGGCATTCCCGTCGCTTTCAACCTGTGATAATCAAAGGGTTGGTCGCGCGTTTAGCAGGGCTGCCTTTAAGTCCCCAGCCCCGCCGTGCACCATTGCGGCGGGGCTCCCTATTTGGGGTGGTAGAGCAAATGCTGAGAGGCCGCCTCACGGCGCGACCCCGGCCAAGTTCGCGCGGCCCCCGGCCGGGGTCTGAGCGACTACACAGCTATCCGGATTTGTTGGAGGTCGCCCGGTTCCGATGGAACCACGGTTCCAAGAATTGGAACACTGTCACAAATACCGGGTACTGGCTCCTTTCCATCCCCCCTGGTCCCTTTTGAACCAGAGGGTTGGCCCCTTTTGAATTATTTTACCTTCGCGATGAGGCGCGGTTCTTGTGGGGAACCTACGCGCGCCGTTTTGATTGTTGGGGCATGTTAAATGTACGCATGGCTGTTCCGCTCGATCCGGTCCAAAAGAATTGGATGGGTGAAGGCCGTTTGATCCGGGTCTCCAGGTATCGGGGCGATCCAGGGGCGAAAGCCTATTTTGTCGCCGTATCTGACAAGGCCGAGGCGATGCAGCTCATCGCTTCCAAGGCCGCAAGCGCGGCAGATGAAATTGAAGACCTTGGCCGCGTCAGTGAAACCCTCATAACGGCGATGGCATTAACGGCGGCCGAGTTCATACCTATCGACGGCGTCCGTCACGTGTCCAAGCAGCAACACCAGCCGCAATCTAAAACTGAGAGCGTGAAGTAGGGCGCCTCAGGTGACGGCCTCTTCATTAGAGTCCCTTGCCGCTATCAGATTTATCGTCAGCAAATTCGAGTGATAGTTGTGTCGGCTTTTTGTAACTCGGGTGCAGTCGGTCAAGCTTGGCTCTAAAGTCGTACCAATCGTTGCTTAGCTTCATGATCGTGACCACCGATCCTAAATGCTCCCGCAATTTAGGATACGATGCGCGTGAGAGCGTCTTTGGCGCGGTCACGCTGAAAGCCGGTTGCCTCATCGACCAAAGCAATGATGCCGACGCGAGCGAATCCCCTCACAAGGATTTCCCATCGCTTGGCGATATGTTCTTGTTGCTTCAGCAGCTCGCCAGCTTTTCTTGCTGCCAAAACCGCATCGCAAATATCCGCTAACAATGTTGCCGGGTAGGGAGCAAAACTTTGGCGACATAGGCGCCGGTGTTTGGCGACAGCTTGTGTTGTGTCAGAACTACGAATTTGGGGGTCAGGAGTTCGAATCTCTTCGGGCGCGCCATAAATCCAATAATTATGGGAATAACTCACACATCAGGAAATCTGCCATGCAGAATGAAAAAATCTGCATGGCATCTGCATGGCTGCGCGCAGTTTCGTTGCGATTTGGCGAATACTTCCCGCGCTGAAACAGAATTGGCCATTGTTCTTTCAGTCGAACGTGCCGCCACATCTCGTTCAGCGCTGGCTCGGCCACGCCTCGCTATGCACCACCGCGATCTATGGCGATGTGATCGGACCCGACGAACGTGCATTTGCCGCTCGAATGTGGTCTAGCATTTCCCCTAGGAGGAACACCGCGGGAATGCCCCGCACGAAAATTTAACCGAGCAACCTCGTAACGGGGAAATACGGCTCGGCTTCAAGGTTTAGTGCGCTCAACTTCGCCTTAAGCAGTCGGCGCAAATCAAGTGGCCGAGCAAGAACCGTTCGAAGATCATAGCCTTCCATCAAGACGATGCTCTTGTTTGGATTTTGCTTTATCACGGGCACCACATGTTCCGACCAACCGTTGATGGACAAGAAGAGCCCCATTGTCTGCTTGCCGGAACGCGCGATCTGGCCGTAGAGGCCATCAAGCTCGCGAATGTCCGCTAGCTTGGCGCGCCAGCGACACTCGACGATATAGTGCCATCCGTCCATTTCAAACGCGGCGTCTATTTGCTCGGCTCCCGCGTTGCGCCGGAAGCCGCGGACGACTGGAATTCCATGAAGCACGAAGAGCCGATTTAGCAGGTCTTCAAGCCAATACCCGCGTTGCTGCGGATCGCTCTCGCCTGCTGTGGCCTCCAACTGCGCGAGCAGGAGCGCGCTTTCCTTGCGCAACGCGGTTTCCCGCTCTCGTTTTTGCCGCGCTGCACCTTCCTCAGCGAGGCGTTCTCTCTCGGCTCGTTCGCGCGCATCGGCTTCCGCAAGAACGCCCGTCAGTTCGCGGGCCTTCTGCACGACGGCGCGAGCCTTATATTCGTCCTGTGCCAGTTCAAAAGAATTCCACTCCGCGGCGATATTGAGGAGTTTACGGACGATCGCGCCGTCCTCGCCGCGCTGCGAAAGCTCGGTCAGAATGGAAGAGCCCGCCTGCCTCTTTGACAAGGGCTCGCCGGTCGTCGCGTCTTTTCCGCGCAGGAACCGCGCGATCAGAGGATCAGGTACGCCCGCCGGCCGCAGCAGGCGATCGGCGGCGATCTTCTTGACGTTGACGAGCGTTGCCAAGACTTCGAGCGCTGCTTTGCGCGCATCGACATCAATAGCCGTTTCTGGCTCATGCTCATTCATCGATGGTTCGCTCCGGAAACAGGCCGGGCATCCAGCGCGATGCGAGCGTGGCAGGAAAGGCGAGCAACAGCGGATCGCGCGGTCCCTTCGACACGAACACGCCCCGCTCGATCAACGCCGACACGATGCGCCGTGCATGGCGGGAGGTAAGGCCCAGGATTGCGCCAACGTCGCCGCGCGGCAACTCGCCACGATAGAGAAGGGCTTCGATCAGGCTGCCCGCTCTCGGAGGAAGTTTGTTCAGGCGCGTTTCTTCTTCCGCCCAAAGAAGGATGCGCGTGCGCAGCCGCTCTGGCTGCATAAGACCCTCCATGAACACAACCTGGTCGATGCAGGTCTCGAGGAAGAAGCGCGTGAACGAAGCGAGCGCTTCCTCGCTCAAATTGCCGCGCCCGTCGAGATCGTTGCGGCGGGGCAGATCACATTCGGCGAGATGGCCCTTGTAGGCCGCTTCGCTACGCGCCAGGCCGCGCGCCACCGACCATACGGCGCCGGTGTCGAGGCTTTCCAGGAGCATGGCGTGCGACATCAGTCGCGTGACGCGGCCATTGCCGTCAAGGAATGGGTGAATCCACAATAGCCGGTGATGCGCCGCCGCCGCCGCGAGGATCGCGTCCGTTTTGCCCACGTCGCCATAGATTTTCTCGAATCGCGCAAGGAAGCGCGGCACGGCGCCGGGACTGATAGGAATGTGCCTTCCAACGCGCACGTCGCGGCGGCGCAGCTCTCCGGCCACGACGCGCAGGCGCTCATGCGTGTCGGGCTCTTCCACCCAAAGCATTTCGTCGGGCAGCAATTCGCAAAAACGGCGGTGAATTTCGCGGATGCCATCGGCCGTCACGGCCCGACCGCGCAAATGACCGGCGTCGATCCAGCTCTGGACGGCGATATGCGCCTTCGCCTCAAGCTGGAGATCGCGCTTCTTGGGATCGGCGCTATAGTCGTTCTTCAGCGCGCGTTCGATATCGACCGGGTGCGTATCGTGGCCCTCGATCAAATTGCTGTAGTAGCAGTTCATCGAGCGGACGAGTTCGGCGAGCGCCGTGACCACGCCCGGCGGGAGGCTGCGGCGGAAGCCGGCCGATTTCGCCGCGAGATCGACCGCGAGGTCCGTAAGCTGCCCCCGTTGACGGGAATCCTCACCGATCAGTAGTGGCTCCATCGCGGTCACCGGCTCCTGCCGGTCCACGACCTTGGAAATGTCCTCTTTTTTGTCCTCTAGCGATTTTGTCATAATGCCTTGTATATCCGTAAGTTGTAATCGTTTCACCCTTATTTTTTCCTTTTGAATGTCCGCATCCAAGTCATTAAAATCCCTGGATACCTGGCCCGTTTCGCACCAACCAACCGTTGCACTTGTTCCCTTCTTGTTCTACACGATACCCATACTTCCACTTTTTTGCGGGCTGCGGCGCTTTCACTGAGGAGATGGGCTTCGGCCGCGACAAAGTGACGATCATTGCCTCGCCAGGGATCGCCGCTCTCGGCGCTTGGCTGGAGCAGCTCTTAGCGGAGAGCACCGGCAAGCATGGGCGCGGATTGATTCCGTTGGCCGATGAGCCGCTTGCTACGCCCGAGCGTTACGGGAGCGACCGGTTCTTCGCCTACCTGGAGCTTGAAGGGCAGTACGATCCGTCACAGCGCCAAGCGATGGCGGCGCTGGAGCAGGCCGGCCATCCGATCGCGCGGATCGGCGTGAAGGATATCTGGCACATCGGCCAGGAATTTTTCCGCTGGGAGATTGCCACCGCGGTGGCCGGCGCAATCATCGGCATCGACCCGTTCGACCAACCGGATGTCGAGGCTAGCAAGGACAAGACTCGTGCGTTAACTGAAGACTACGAGAAATCACATCGCTTGCCCGCACAGGCACCGATGTTCCGCGAGAACGGGCTGGCTCTCTACGCCGACCCACGCAACGCTGCCGAGCTGGGTCGGCACAACACGCTGTCCGGCTATCTGAAGAGCCACTTCAACCGCGTGCACGCCGGCGCAAAGTCGAGCGACTACGTGGCGCTGCTGGCGTACATACAGCGTAACAAAGCGAACACGCAGGCGTTGACCGCGATGCGTACGCGCATCCGCGACCGAACCCATGCCGCCACCTGCCTCGGCTTCGGACCCCGCTTTCAGCATTCGACCGGGCAAGCATACAAAGGCGGTCCGAATTCAGGCGTGTTCCTGCAGGTCACCTGCGACGATCCGGCCGATATCGGCGTGCCCGGCCATTCCTACAGCTTCGGCGTCGTGAAGGCGGCGCAGGCCACCGGTGACCTCGACGTCCTGGTCGAACGTGGCCGCCGCACGCTGCGCGTCCCTCTCAAGGATGTCGACGCGGGGCTGGCCGAGCTGGCTCGCGCAATGGATACAGCGCTCGAATAGCGCGTTTTTATAAGGAGTGAAGCAAATGCAGATCGGCATCATCGGTCTCGGCCGCATGGGCGGTAATATCTCTCGCCGCCTGATGAAGGCCGGACATCACTGCGTCGTATTCGACGCCAATGCCAAGCCGCGCGAGGCGCTGGCGAAAGAAGGCGCCATGGCGGTGCGGTCGCTGGAGGATGTGGTGAAGGCACTCGGCGAAAAGCCGCGCGCCGTTTGGGTGATGTTGCCTGCGGGCCGCGTCACCGAAGAGACAGTGGAGCGTCTCGGCGGCCTCTTGGAACCGGATGACATTATTATCGATGGCGGTAATTCCTTCTACAAAGACGACATCCGCCGCGCCAAAAAATTGGCCGACAAGCACATTCGCTACGTCGATTGCGGAACGTCCGGCGGCGTCTGGGGCATCGAGCGCGGTTACTGCATGATGATCGGCGGTCCGAGGCAAGCTGTGGATCGCCTCGACCCGATCTTTTCGGCGCTCGCTCCCGGACTCGGCGACATCCCGCGCACACCGGGGCGTCAGAAAGGCGATACCCGCGCCGAGCGCGGCTACATTCACGCCGGTCCACCCGGCGCCGGGCATTTCGTCAAGATGGTGCATAACGGCATCGAATACGGATTGATGCAGGCCTACGCCGAGGGCTTCGACATCCTGCGCAACAAGAACTCGAAAAATCTGCCCGAGGATGAGCGCTTCACACTGAACATGCCGGATATCGCCGAGGTTTGGCGGCGCGGCAGCGTCATCTCATCCTGGCTGCTCGATCTCGGCGCCGCCGCGCTGGCGAAGGATCCGCAGTTGAAGGATTTTTCTGGCTTCGTTCAGGATTCGGGAGAGGGTCGCTGGACGGTCGAGGCCGCGATCGAGGAAGCGATCCCGGCGGACGTGCTTACCACGGCGCTCTACGCCCGCTTCCGTTCGCGGCAGGAGCACACCTTCGGCGAAAAGATGCTCTCGGCCATGCGATTTGGATTCGGCGGGCACGTCGAGGGTCAAGAGTCCATTGACCCCGAACCAAAGCCAAAGGATTCGCAGCGTCACTCGGCAGCACAGCACGCCGCCGAGTAGCGCCATGCTCGATAAACAAACCCGGACAGCTCCGACCGCGCAGGTGATCGGGGCGGCGCCACGACGGCAACCCAAGCCGGCCGATCCCTGCGCCATGGTGATCTTCGGTGCCGGCGGTGACCTGACCAAGCGCCTAGTGATGCCGGCACTCTACAATCTCTCGCACACCAAGGTGCTGCCTGAGAAATTCGCGTTGATCGGCGTGGACCTCGCGCCGGGAACCGCGGAGAGCTGGCGCGATCATCTTCACGACATGCTGAAAAGTTTCGTCGATAACACCGCTGCGGAGTTCAACGTCGACCGGATCGACGAGGGGGCGTGGAAACGCCTCGCTGCAAAAATGTCGTACGTTCAGGGAGACCTCACCAAGTCCAATCTGTACGAGAAGATTGGTGTCGCGTTGGGCGAGGCGGAGAAGACCCACGCCACGCAGGGCAATGTCATCTTCTACCTCGCCGTCGCCGACCGCTTCTTCGGCACCGTGGTGGAGCAACTCGGCAACGCGAAGCTGACCGATGAGCACGCGAACACGGACGGCGAGCATCAGTTCTGGCGACGCGTGGTGATCGAGAAGCCGTTCGGCCATAGCCTGAACTCGGCGCGGGAGCTGAATGCCCGCATCCTGCGCACGCTCAACGAGGACCAGATTTTTCGAATCGACCACTTTCTCGGAAAGGACACGGTCCAGAACATCATGGCGTTCCGTTTCGCCAATGGCCTGTTCGAACCGATCTGGAACCGCGACCGGATAGATCACGTGCAGATCACCGTGGCGGAGACGGTGGGCGTAGAGCGGCGCGGCAAGTTCTACGAGGCCACCGGGGCGCTGCGCGACATGGTCCCCAACCACGTGTTTACGCTCCTTTCGATGGTAGCGATGGAACCGCCTGCGGAATTCAATGCCGCTGCTGTCCGCACAAAGAAGGCCGAAGTGTTCGCCGCAATGCCCGCAGTCAAGCCGGCACGGGCGGTGCGCGGCCAATATGGCGCCGGCACGGTGCTGGGCAAGCGGGTGAATGCCTACCGCAACGAGCCGAATGTGGCGGCGGATTCGAATATCGAAACCTATGTCGCCATGCAGCTCGAGATCGACAACTGGCGCTGGGCCGGTGTCCCCTTCTACATCCGTACCGGCAAGCACATGTCGCAGCGGACCACGGAAATCGCCATCCGCTTCAAGCAGGCGCCGTATGCAGCATTCCAAGACACACCGGTAGATACCCTGCGGCCGAACTGGTTGGTGCTGGGCATCGCGCCGGTTGAGGGGATTTCCCTTCAGTTCGAGGTCAAGCGTCGAGGGCCAGTGGTGGACCTCGCCGCCGTAAAAATGGATTTCCACTACGACGATTGGTTCGCGAAGGAACCCAATGTCGGGTACGAGACACTGCTCTATGACGTCATGATTGGCGACCCGACATTATTCATGCGCGCCGACATGGTGGAGCAGACTTGGCGCATCGTGCAGCCGGTGCTCGACGTTTGGGCCAAGTGTGGTGCGGCAGATCTGTCGATACATCCAGCAGGGAGCCCTGGACCGAGCGAAGCGGATGCGCTTTTGGCGCGAGATAACCGACGCTGGCGGAACCTCCACGGCAATGACGATGGAAAATCGTCATGAGCCGGGCGCGCTCAACACCCTTCAAGTGTTCAGCCGTTGTCTCGGACGTTGATGGCACTTTAGTGACTGATGACAAGAGTTCTGACCGCGTTCGCCAAGGCTGCTGTGGCAGAACTGCGAGCAAGTAAAATCATTTTTTCGATTATCAGCAGCCGACCACCGCGAGGCTTGCGCATGCTGACCGCGCCCCTCGGAATCACGACGCCAGTGGGTGGCTTTGATGGCGGGGTCATAGCAACGACGCCGGATCTTGCGGTGATCACCGAACATCTCCTGTTGTCTCGGGTCGCTCATCGGGCGGTCGCCGCACTGAGTGCGCGCGGGGTTCAGGTCTGGGTTTTCAGCGGGCAGGACTGGTTGGTGCGCGACGCCGATGGGCCTTATGTCCCACTGGAGAAGCGCACAGTGGGATTTCCGCCGACGGTCGTCGAGGATTTCGATGCTGCCCTCGATGTTGCCGCCAAGGTCGTCGGTGTCAGCAAGGACTTCGATCTTCTCGAAAACTGCGAGCGCGACGTGAAGGCCGTGCTCGCCGACGGCGCTTCCGTCGCCCGTTCACAGCCCTACTACCTCGACATCACCCACCCTCTGGCCAACAAAGGTGCGGCATTGTCGGAGATGGCGAAGCTGTTGGCTCTTCCGCTCGACGAGATCGCCGTCATTGGCGACGGCGGCAATGATGTCGCAATGTTCGAGCGGAGTGGTCTCAGCATTGCCATGGGCAATGCCAGTCCGGAGGTGCAGCAGGCCGCGGACTTCGTAACGGAGAGTAATCGCGAAGACGGATTCGCCAAGGCGATCGAGCGGTTCATCCTCGGGGGCGGTCGTTCGCATGCGCGGGTTGAGGTGGGGGAAGCAGGAGATCGCGCATGGTAGAGCCGGCTCACCCCGCATCGAAAATCTCGCTTGTCCTGGCTGATGTCGACGGCACGCTTGTCACCGCGGAGAAAGTGCTGACGCCGCGCGCGGGAGCTGCCGTGAAGGCTCTGCAAATCACGGGTATCGCCTTTGCGATTACCAGCGGCCGTCCACCGCGCGGCATGGCGATGCTGATCGATCCGTTGGCTCTGCGAACTCCGATTGCCGGATTCAACGGCGGGATTTTCGTCAAACCCGACATGACTATCATGGAAGAGCGCGTGCTTGCCGCCGACGCCGCAAGGTGTGCGCTGGAAGTCATCCTCAAGAACGATATGGATGTGTGGGTCTATAGCGGCAAGGATTGGCTTATTCGTGACCCCACTGCGCCCCATGTCGCGCGAGAGCAATGGACAGTCAAGTTCGCCCCGACCGTCGTCGAGAATTTCGAAGGGATGCTTGGCCGCGCCGTCAAGATCGTGGGCGTGAGCGACGATCACGACGCGGTCGCGCGCTGCGAAAAGGATGCCCAGGACGCGCTCGGCGCCAAGGCGTCGGCGGCCCGTTCGCAACCCTACTATCTCAACGTCACCCACCCAGACGCCAACAAAGGAACCGTCGTCACAACGCTGTCAAAACTTCTGTCGATCCCGGCCAGCGAGATCGCCACGCTCGGCGACATGCCAAACGATGTGCTGATGTTTCGTAAGAGCGGGCTGAGCATCGCGATGGGCAATGCCAGCCCGGAGGTGCAGGCTCAGGCCGATCGGGTGACCGACTCCTATGACGATGAAGGTTTCGCCAAGGCGATCGAGCGTTTCATCTTGCCCCCTACCAGCTCGGCCTTGCCGAGGGCGTCATGAAGCCGAAGGTCGTCATGCAAATGGCCGACGACGCATCGAGCGAGAATCGGACTTTCGCGAGCGCTGAAACGCTCGCGCACGATGTCGCCGAATGGCTGTGCGGTCTCGTGCAGGCGAGCCACCGCGTCTTCGCGGTGTGCCTGTCGGGCGGTTCGACGCCCCAGCGCCTCTATGAAAGGCTCGCGATGCCGGAAATTGCGTCGCGCTTTCCATGGAGCCGTACCCATTGGTTCTGGGGTGACGAACGGTTCGTGTCGCACGATGATCGTGACAGCAATTATCGGATGGCGCGAGACGCCTTCCTTTCGCGCGTGCCTGTTCCCACTGACAATATCCATGCGGTGCCGACGGAGGGATTGTCGCCGGACCATGCCGCGAGCGCATACGAGACGACGCTGAAGCGTTTCTATGGCGCCGATAAGCTTGTGCCCGACCGACCTCTCTTCGACGTCACGCTGCTCGGAATCGGCGAGGACGGACACACCGCCTCGTTGTTTCCTGGGCAGCCGACGCTGCGAGAGACGAAACGATGGGTGGTCGCTGTCATTGGCGCAAAGGCCGAGACACGCATCACACTGACCTACCCGGTGCTCGACAGCAGCCGAGAGGTGGCATTCCTAGTGACAGGAAAAGAAAAGCGGTGCGTTGTCGCGCGCGCCCAAGCGGGAGATCAGACGCTTCCCGCGTCCGTGGTTCACCCGGTGGGCGTCTCCATTGGTTTACGGATCGCGCCGCCGTGACAGCAGGAGCGGATTGATGTCCGTGCAAGTTCTACCAACGGAAGACACGTCACCGCCTGCTCCCAGAGTGGTGGTCGTTATGGGGGTTTCGGGATGCGGGAAGTCGACCGTCGGCGCACTCCTCGCATTGCATCTGCGGTGGGAGTTCGAGGACGCCGATTGGTTCCACCCGGCTTCCAACGTCGACAAGATGCACAGCGGTATTCCGCTCACCGACGCGGATCGTTGGCCCTGGCTGGACGCGGTCGCCGCCTGGATCGACAAAACGCGTTGTTCGGGCGGACATGACGTCATCGCGTGTTCCGCGCTGAAGCGGCGCTACCGCAATGTTCTGATTGGCGATCGTCCCGATGTCCGTCTGGTCTACCTCAAGGGTGACGAGACGCTGATCGCACGCCGTATCGCCACTCGCCATGAGCATTTCATGCCGCGAAGCTTGCTTCACAGCCAATTCGAAGCACTGGAGGAACCGGGCCCGGACGAAAACCCCATCATCGTCTCAATCGAGCCGCGGCCGCGCGAGATCGTCGCGCAAATCTTGTCAGCGCCGAACATGGTCGAACGCGCTCAGCCGCCCAAGCAAATATCTCTGAGATCATCCGCCCGGGGCGCGTGAACGAATCCTTAAGGAGTCGCCGATGCCTGCCACGCCGTCGCCCGATCCGCTGGAGGAGATGCCAGCCACGCTGTCTCCCGATCTGCCGGAGGAGACGCCAGCCCCGCTCTCGCCCGATCTGCTGGAGAAAATGGACGCGTATTGGCGCGCGGCAAATTATCTTTCGGTTGGGCAAATCTATCTTAAAGACAATCCGTTGCTGGAGTCTCCGCTCGGGCTCGAGCATATCAAGCCGCGCCTGCTTGGCCATTGGGGTACGACGCCCGGATTGAACTTTCTCTATGTCCACCTCAACCGGCTGATCAAAGAGAACGACTTGAACGTGATGTATGTCATCGGTCCGGGTCACGGTGGCCCGGGCATCGTGGCGATGACCTATCTCGAAGGGTCGTACACCGAACGCTATCCGGCCATCGAGCGCGACCGGAACGGACTGCAACGGTTATTTCGCCAGTTCTCCTGGCCTTACGGAGTTCCGAGTCACGTATCGCCGGAAACTCCCGGCTCAATTCACGAAGGCGGGGAGCTCGGCTATTCCCTGGTCCACGCCTACGGCGCCGCTTTCGACAATCCGGATCTGATCGTTGCCTGCATTATCGGCGACGGCGAGGCGGAGACCGGCGCACTTGCTACCAGCTGGCATTCCAACAAGTTTCTGAATCCGGCACGTGATGGGGTGGTTCTTCCTATCCTTCATCTCAACGGGTTCAAGATCGCAAATCCGACCGTGCTCGCGCGCATCAGCCGCCAGGAATTGACCGACCTGATCCGCGGTTACGGCTATGAACCGCACTTCGTGGAAGGCGACATTCCAGCCGTGGTGCATCAAAGTCTGGCCGGCACGCTTGATACGATCCTGGCGGAGATTCAAGAGATCCAGAAGGTGGCACGTTCCTCTCCGGGTACGGTGGAGCGGCCGCGTTGGCCCATGATTGTGTTCCGCACGCCAAAAGGCTGGACCGGACCAAAGTTCGTGGACGGCGAGCCGGTCGAGGGGACTTGGCGCGCGCACCAAGTCCCGCTCGCCGATCTCAAGAACCCCAAACATCTCAAGCAGCTCGAAGACTGGATGAAGAGCTACCGGGCACACGAGTTGTTCGACGAACGGGGCAAGTTCCGCGAGGAGTTTGCGGCGCTAGCTCCTACGGGCCATCGTCGCATGGGCTTCAATCCGCACGCCAATGGCGGGGAAGTGTTGCAGCCGCTGGCGATGCCCCATTTCCATGAATATGCCGTGGCGGTGTCAAAGCCAGGCAGCGTCGAGGCGGAATCGACGCGGGTTCTCGGCAATTTTCTGCGCGACGTGATGAAGCTCAATCTCGACAAACAGAATTTCCGGCTTTTTGGCCCTGACGAGACGGCGTCGAACAGGTTGGACGCGGTCTACCAAGCCTCCGGCAAGGAATGGATGGCCGAAGTCGAAGACGTCGACATCGATCTCAGCGTCACGGGGCGCGTCATGGAGGTGCTGAGCGAGCATCTGTGCGAGGGCTGGCTCGAAGGATATCTCCTCACCGGACGTCATGGCTTTTTCTCGTGTTACGAAGCCTTCATCCACGTTATCGATTCTATGTTCAACCAGCATGCAAAATGGCTCAAGGTCAGCAGGAAGATACCCTGGCGGAAGCCGATCGCGTCGCTGAATTACCTGCTGACATCACACGTCTGGCGCCAGGATCACAACGGCTTCTCCCACCAGGACCCGGGCTTCATCGATCATGTGGCAAACAAAAAAGCCGATATCGTGCGCATCTATCTGCCGCCCGACGCAAATTGCTTGCTATCGGTAGCCGATCATTGTTTGCGCAGCCGCAACTACGTTAATTTAATCATCGCTGGCAAACAGCCGGAGTGGCAGTGGCTCGACATTGATTCAGCCGTCCGTCACTGCACCGCCGGTGCGGGTATCTGGGAGTGGGCCAGCAACGATGCCGGCAATCCCGACGTGGTCATGGCGTGTGCCGGTGACGTGCCGACGCTTGAGACGCTCGCTGCCGTCACCCTTCTGCGCCGGTTCGTCCCTGATATTCGCATTCGCGTCGTCAACGTGGTGGATTTGATGGTGTTGCAGCCTCAATCCGAGCATCCCCACGGTATGGAAGATCAGGATTTCGATGAGTTGTTTACGACCGACAAGCCGGTGATCTTCGCCTTCCACGGTTATCCCGCGATGGTTCATAAGCTGACCTACCGGCGGCACAATCACGACAATATTCATGTGCGCGGCTACAAGGAGGAAGGCACTACTACGACACCATTCGACATGGTGGTGCTGAACAATCTCGACCGCTATCAACTTACGCTGGATGCCATCAATCGAATTCCGCGGTTCAGCGATCAACGAGACAAGGCGGCCGCGCGTTACTGGACGGCCATGGAGCGCCACAAGCTCTATATCAGCGAGCATGGCGACGACATGCCGGAAGTCCGCGATTGGCGTTGGGCCTTGTGAGCGCGATGCTTCCATCGCAATGCGCATGACAGACGCCGAGCCTGAGCTAAATGTACTTGCGTTGAACAGCGGCTCTTCCTCGCTCAAATTCGGGTTGTATTGCGTCGGGTCTTCACGGATCGAAAAGCTGCTCTCGGGCGAAGCCGAATCGATCGGCGACAAAAGTGGCAAATGCCATGCCAAAGACTCGCGCGGAAGCGTATTGCTCGCCGAGACGGATCCCATTCCGAGCCAACGTGAAGCAATCACCCGCATCGGAAGGCTTCTCGTCGACTGCAAAATGCCGGCACCCGCCGCAATCGGGCATCGAATTGTCCATGGCGGGCCAAAACTTCGGCAGCATTGCCTCATAGACGGTTCGGTTCTAAAGCAACTTGAGGCGGCAACCGCCTTCGCGCCGCTGCATATTCCATCGGCTCTGTCGGTCATCCGTTTCACGCAACAGCATTTTTCGGGGCTTCCGCAGGCGGCGTGTTTCGACACCACCTTTCACGCCGGATTGCCGGCGGTCGCGCGGGTGCTTCCGATTGCCAGGGAATTGCAATCGGAGGGAATTCAGCGCTACGGATTTCACGGCCTCTCGTGCAAATCGATCGTGCGCCAACTTGGGAGCGGTCTGCCGAACCGCCTCGTAATCGCCCATCTCGGCAATGGCGCAAGCGTGACCGCGGTCGAGGGTGGTAAATCGATCGACACCAGCATGGGATTGACCCCAACCGGCGGGGTGATCATGGGCACGCGGAGCGGCGATCTCGATCCCGGCGTTCTGGTCTACCTGGTGCGCGAGAAGAAATGCGATGCCGCCATGCTCGAGGAGCTGGTCGATCACCGTTCCGGCCTCCTGGGAATTTCCGGCGCTAGCAGCGACATGCGGCGGCTGCATGAAGCCGCGCCGTCAAACGCCGATGCACGACTTGCCATCGCGATGTTCTGCTATTCTGTGCGCAAGCAGGTGGCCGCAATGATCGCCGCGCTTGGCGGAATCGATTTGCTCGTGTTCACCGGCGGCATTGGAGAGAATGACGTCGAAGCGCGGGCGGCGATCTGTGGTGGCTTATCCTGGCTCGGCCTTAGCCTCGACGAAGCGCGGAATCGGTCGGCGAACAATCCCATCACCGATTCCAGGTCGCGCTGGTCGGTGCAGGTCCTCGCCTCGCAGGAAGACGAGCAGATCGCTCACCATACCTGGGCATTGTTCCCATGGAGTGGCTCCGGATATCCTCGCCGCTGCTTATAGGATTTTTCTCCGCCCAAACCTGTGGCCCGTCATCGATGCTCTTTCTTATTCGATGGGTTGGTTTCTGGCATCAGCAGGCCCAGCAGCAGCACAGCAGCCAGGGCCACCGTGGCGATGCCCAAAAAGCCCGCCGCGCGGCCAAGGCTCCCGGCCACGAGGCCTGAAAGTGTAGTGCTGAGCGACGCGCCGACACCGGACATCGTCCCGACGAACCCCTGCGCTAGGTTAAACCGGCCAGTACCCGCCGTGAGGTCGGCGACGATCAGCGCCGTGAGCACGCCCAGCATCGTTCCGCTGACGCCGTCGAGTACCTGAGCAGCGATGAGGATTATTGGATTGGCGGTCCAGGCGAACACCAGCGCACGGATCGGCAACGCCGCGAAGCCGACGAGCAACAGTGGCCGGCGGCCCCACGTGTTCGCCCGCCGTCCCGCCCACGGCGCCATGATCGCCACGATCACCTGGGGAACCATGATCAACGCTGCGACGATGAGCGAGGAAAGAGCTTCCTTGCTGTACGCGAGCGCCTCGCCGGCGAGCGGTAGCATCGACGCGTTGGCCATCTGGAACAGGAACACGCCGCCGGCGAATGCGAGTAGGCTTCGGTTCTTCCAAAGGCTCCGACGCCGTGCTCTCGGCGGTACGCTCGGCCCTTGGTGATCCGGGATGCCCGAGGCGCGACCGAAGTGGATATCTGAAGGCTGGATGCGGTCGAGAGCGGCGAGCAGCGGAAGCACCAGCGCGGCGGCGACGAAGAATATCGCGCGATACGACAGGAAATAGGCGATGAGGCCCATGAGGCCGGCCGCGACCACCCCTCCCGTCGAGGCGAAGCGTTGATTGCGTCCGAGTCGTTCGGCGAGCGCTGCGTGGCCGACTAGGCCAAGGCTGATGGCCGCAATCGCCAGCCCCAGGAACCCGCCGGTGATCGCTTGGAGCACCAAAGCAGCCAACACCAGCACGAAAGTCGGCCGGAGTGCAATGATCATTGCGCCGGCCGCAACCATAGCGGCACCCAACGCAACCGCGATTCGCTTGGATCGGATTGCGTCGAGCAATGCACCGCCGGGTAATTGACTTAGCAGCGCGACGAACCCAGCTGCCGTCAGCACAAAGCCGATATCCTGTTGAGTCCAATTTTGCTCGGCTAGAAATGCGGCGACGTAGGGGCCGAAGCCCGACAATGCTCCGGCGAGAAACAGGTTGACGGCGTCGAGGCCGCGCAAGCTGGCACCGGATGGCGACGGTTCAATTGCATCCGCCGCTCCCGCGGAATCCACAGCGATAACCATTTCATTCGACTCCGCCTATCCCAGTCAGGAGGCTGTCATGAGTGAGGCTGACCTGTTTCGGCAGTACGCCAAGGAGGAAGTCACAAGCGAAAATGAGAAGCAGAGCCTGATCGATCTTGCCTGCACATGGGCGCAAGCAGCGTTGATGAGCGAAAGGGTGATTGGGTCAAGCATTACTTCGTCGCCGCGCGACGTTTCGGAGGCCGCATCGCTGATCCGTCAGATCGGCATCCGATAACCGTAGAATTCATGATCTTCGTTGTAGCCGCCCTGGCCGGCGCCGAGGTCCGCAAAATCACGAACGAACTCGATCGCCGCGATCCACTTGACCATCTTGAAACCTAGCTCGTTCTCACAGCGCAGTCGCAGTGGTGCGCCATGAAGCACACTGAGCGGCGCTCCGTTCATTTCATAGGCGAGGATGGTCAATTCATGGCGCATGTTCTGCATCTTGTGAACGTCGTAATAGCCGCCGCCTGCCGAGCCTTCGGAGAGCGAATAGAAGACGGCGTAACGAGCGTCGACTGTCGGCTTTACGATATCGAGGATGTGGCGCATCGGAACGCCGCCCCATTTGGCGACGCCGGACCAGCCCTGAATGCAAAAATGTTCGGTGATCTGTTCCTGCTTGGGCATCGTCTTGATCTCGGCATAGGAGAATGTCTTTGGGTTCTCGACCAGCCCGCTCACGCGCAGCCGGAAATCCGCGAAGTCGCTCCTCGTGAATGAATCAAACTCTTCGGAGTTTGGCAGTGTGCCATTGGGCCACAAATACGACGAGATCTCTGGTCCCGTGTACTGGGTCCTCGGGTTTCCCCATTCCCCGATAGCCATAAGGGGGCCCACCAAGGTTTGGCCGATCTTCTGAACCAGCCGGGCATGCCTGATTGTGAAAGGCGAAGCAAGCCACCACGTCACAATCACCAGGACCATAGCGCAGCCCCAGATCAGAAATCCGTCCCAGGAATTGTCGTTCACACCGGCCCACATATAGTTCAAATTCTGTCGCGCCCCGGTGATGAACACCAGCGTCACATGGATGAAAATGAAAAACAAAAACCAGCACAGCACGCCAAAATGGATCGTGCGGGCCGCCTGCCGATTGATAATTCTCGCGAACCAGCCCAAATGGTTGGCGATCGCCGGACTCTGCATCAAGCCGGTCACGACCGCCAGCGGGGCTGCAACGAACACCGTGATGAAATAGGTAAGTTGTTGCAGGCTGTTGTAATTTGTCCAGCTATGCTCGACGGGGAACTGCAGCGACAAATACTGAAGCGCCGTCGAGACGGTGTTGGGGAAAACCGTCCAGGTGGTCGGAACCAGCCTCTGCCATTGGTCCGTCGTGAACAGCAACACATAAAAAATCGCGCCGTTGATTACCCATAAAAGATCGAAGGAGAAATGCCACCAACGAGCGAGTCCGATCGAATGGCGAACGCCGGGAATGCCGAGCCATTTCGGGATGGTCACGGAATCGTCCTTCGACGTCCATACCCGGTCTTTCGGAACGTCATGCTGGAACCGAAACCAATCCGTGCCAGGCGTGCAGTCCCGCCGCCAATAAAGGCGCGGATGATCGGCGAGAATCTGGATGCCCGCGCGGATGATGAACATCATCAAGAAGAAATTGAAGAAATGCAGCAACCGCAGCCATAAGGGGAAGCCCGAGTACACCGCCTCCGAAGACGGGGTTTCACCAGGGTAGCGCGCGATGAATTCCTGCACGCCGGGCATCGTCCGCAATTGTTGGGCCACGGCGATTCCGAGGATCAGGAGAACGACGACCAGTGGTATCGCCCACAACACATTGATCGATCGACTACCCAACCGGATGCGCGGGATCACGCCCTGTTGCGGAGGCAGCCAGTCGCTCAGGCGAATACGGTCATCCGCGGCGCTCAAGCTTGTCGCGTCGTGCGGCTGCGGAGCTTGGCGAGGCTCCGCGGCGCGAGCCTCCGCCGTCATACGAGCCTCCTTCATACGAGATACAAGCCTCCTTCACAGATGCGTCTTTTGCCGTTGGCGAAGCAGCTACGCTCGCCGGCGCGCTAGCCTACCGGTGAGACCGCCTCGGCCTTTCGCGTCGCGCGGCGTCCAACGCGTCGTTATGAACCTCGTCGTGAGCCGAGAACACGAGCGTGATCGGGCCTTGCCTTGCCAGGTCACGTAGCCTGTTGGGCTGTTCAGGATGCTTGCGGATCTCCAAAGCGTAGCAACTGCGAAATTTCTGCCAGCGGTCGGATCGTGGCCGAACCATTTCCGCAACGCGGTGCTGGGCGCAATGTCCTTGATCCATTCATCAATGGCGACGTCGACCTTCTTCACCCCGCGGGGCCATAGTCGGTCGGTCAATATGCGGGTGCCATCATCAGCAGCCGAGGACGCGTAGGCTCGCTTGAACTTAACGCTATCCGCCGTGATTCTCTCGCTCATCGACGTCGCTCCGAAATGATATAAGCAGCCTCAGGCACTCGCCTTTTTCAATGCGTGACCTTTATGCGCCGCGATGTGATCCGTCTTGGCGCTCTTGATTTCATATTGCGGATCGTCCTCGCTCGCGTGGTGGGTACGTCCTTTGTAATCGAAATCTTTGGTGTGTACCTCGATGATTGTGCCGCTGACATAACCGGCTTCCGAGTTCCACGTCACGTGATCGCCGACCTTGAATTGTTTCCCCATCATGCACCTCTGCTCGCAGTTTAAGCCCGGTGTGCGATTGAAGCGGAGCCTTGGACCGCCCGGATGCTTGAGTCGTTCCTAGTCATGGCCCGTTCAAATTCGACTTCGGCGCGGAGCCCTTCGAGATCACGGTGAACGACGGCGACTGCCAACTTTTTGCCCGCGCTCCGAACATAGACGGCGCCAACTCGCTGCTCCACCGGCGTGAACTGACGCGCTAGGTCGCGCACCTCTTCGACGCGCCAACACCAGACAGGATCCAGCGCCGGCGCACGGGGTGCCTCACCGGTGCGCAGGCTGAAGCACGTATGATGCCATCGAACCGTATCGCCCACGAGGAGCCCCTGTTCGAGCGGAGCACCGTAGTGCGTGCAGATGGCGCCGATCGCGAACAGCTCGTTGCCGCTCCGAACCAGGAGCACCGGTTCGCCGAGCGCGTGCCCGAGCAGCACGGTTCCGTCAGGAACCGTCGAGAGTTCAACTTCCTGAGTGAGATTAGGACCGCTGAGCTTCGCTTTTTCCTCGCTCATTCAATCCTCGCCCCAAGTACGACTCCACAATCCAAAACTGGCGATTACGTTCATTAAAAGATCACCCACCGCTATCTTCGAGGTCCCCACGCACCTTGGAAACCGCATCAGCACTCGTGAGAGACGCGTGGTTGCCCCACGCGTTGCGGATGTAGTTCACCAGATCCGCGACCTCCGTGTCATCGAGCTTCCAATCGAACGCGGGCATCGCGAAGCCCGTTGGCTTGCCCTGGGTCGTCGCAATCTTGGCGCCGGCGAGCACGACATGAATCACGGTGTCGGGGATCTCGGCTTGAACAGCAGAACTTCCCTTGAGCGGCGGAAAAACTTGTGCGAGGCCTTCGCCGTTCTCCATGTGGCAGCCGGTGCAGTTATCGACGTAAAGTGCTTCGCCGCGAGATAACGCCTGCTTGTCAATCTCGGTTGCGTTAGTGGTAGCCTCGACTTTTCCAGTGGAAAAATCTTTCACATAAGCCGCAACAGCGTTCAAATCGACATCGCTGAGATACTGAGTTGAGTTCTTGACGACCTCGACCATTGGGCCGGCGGCTGCCGACTTGGCGTTCGCGCCGGTCTTCAGATACTCGACAATCTCGGCTGCCGACCACCCGCCGAGGCCGTCTCTTAGATTGCTTGTCAAGCTGGGCGCATACCAGTGTTCGCCAAAATCGCCGCCCTTCAAATTCTCGTCAGTCTTTGGTGCCCCCAACACGTTCGTCGCCGTGTGGCACGCACCGCAATGACCAAGACCTTCGACGAGATAAGCGCCGCGGTTCCACTGTTCCGACTTCTTCGGGTCTGGCTTAAAAGTGCCGTCGTGGAAATACAGTTCGTTCCATCCTGCCATCACTTCCCGCACGTTCAGCGGCCAGTGAAGCTCCGTGGGCTTGTTCGCCTGCCTTACCGGGGTAACCGTATCGAGGAAAGCCTTGATCGCGCGCACGTCATCACGGTTTACCCTGGTAAACCAGGGATAGGGGAAGGCCGGATAGAGGTGCTTGCCGTCACGACGGATGCCGTCATGCATCGCTTTGTAAAAATCCTGCTCCGACCAATTGCCGATGCCGGTTACCGGATCCGGAGTAATGTTGGTGGAATAGATAACGCCAAAAGGTGTGGGCACAGCGAGACCGCCCGCGTACGGCTTGCCATCCAGGCCGGTATGGCAAGAAGCGCAGTCACCGGCATTGACCAGGTAGCGTCCTCTCTCGATAGTCCCCTTGTCTCGCTCGGGAACGCATATTTGACGGCATTCGTTACGAGCTCGTTCACAATGAGCCCGAGCGGAATCGCGCGATCGATCGGCAGGGGCTCGCTCTCGATGTCGGTTGTGAGCGCGATGGAGGTGCCATTTTCTTTTTGCACTGACTCGATTAGATCGCGACACAATGCCTCCAGATAGCTCGCCGCATCGACCTGCTCAATCGAATTGGTTTCCCCTAGCATGGAATAGAGGCGCCCGAGGGCGGCGATGCGATGCGACACCCTCTCAAGCGCCGCCTTGCCCTCGCCGCTCTTCTGGTTCCGCGCTTCCAGGCTGACCATGGAAACAATAATCTGCAGGCTGTTTTTGATACGGTGGCCGAGCTCTTGCAGCAGCGCCGCGATACGCTCGTGCGCAGCCGCGTGCTCGTGTTCGAGTCTCCTTTGCTCGGTCACGTCTTGGATCGCTACCAAGATCTGGTTTGTGTGGCTGCCGGCCCGATAGACCTTCCGCGCATTGAGCAGCATCACCCGTCGTCCAATCGACGGGAAGACGCGGTTCACTTCGAAGGCCTCGATCGTCTCACGTTCGGGAAGGATGGTTTCGATCAAGGAGCGCAACTCGGGAATGTCCCACTGTCCGTTGCCGAGCTCATAGAGCTTCCGACCGACCGTATCGTCTGAGGTGACTGCGAATGTGTCGCCAAAGGAACGGTTCGCAAACCGGACCGTCAGGTCGGGATCGAGCACAAGCAGGGCTTCACGGATCGTCTCTACGAGATCCAGTGCATCGACTTCGCGCATGACCGGTTCCTGCGCACCTTCTGATGACGGGGCTCATCCTCGTCAGCAGGACACGATCCTGCTGCAGGGGCCACCTCCGCCGCCCGTCCTGCGAGCTGTGATTCTAGGTCAGTTTAGGGGGTGGTGTCGGTAATGTACATTACAGTACAGCGGGAGCGACAATATCACTCGAATGCTTTGGGAAGGTGAAAAGCCAGCCGCGTCCGGACCAACTGATAAAATTCGCAAGATGCCTCGACCGTTGCCATCTCGATGATGCGGCCGTCTGCATAAACCGCCACCACCGAGACCACACCGCTATCGGGGAAGAATACACGGTCGAGCGCGCTGGAGGGAGCCGAGCATGGCCCGCGCCGCCGCCTGGCCGACCCTTACGGCCGAATCCAGCATCAGTCATTATCTTGAGGAAATCCGACGGTTCCCGATATTGGACGGGCAGGAAGAATATGTGTTGGCCAAGCGTTGGCGCGAGGACGGTGATCGGGACGCCGCGCATCAGCTCGGTCGACCATCGGATGCCTGCTGTTCGGCGTACCGATCGAGCCGGACGACGCTGGTCTCCTCTGCATCCATTTTCAGCAGAAGAGCGAGCGCCGCGAGGACGGACATCGCGAATGAGTTCACCACTGTGGAGGGACGCTTAATTGACCTACGTCGTCAATGAGAGCTGCATTCGCTGCAAAACCATGGACTGCGTCGAGGTGTGCCCCGTGGATTGCTTCTACGAGGGCGAGAACATGCTCGTGATCCACCCGGACGAATGCATCGACTGCAGTGTTTGCGTCCCAGAATGTCCTGTGGACGCCATACAACCCGACACGGACCCGGGGCTCGAGAAATGGCTTTCGCTTAATGCGGAATACGCGAAAATCTGGCCAAAGATTACGGTCAAAAAAGCCCTCCCGCCCGACTCTAAGGAGTGGGAGGGGAAGCCGGACAAACTCCAATACTTCTCACCAAATCCTGGTTCGGGTGGTTGAAGCGGAAAGCGTCCACACCGTATCGGAGGTTGACCTAACTGATTTAACCTTGCGCAGCAGCGGCCGTGATCACGGGCTCTTCAATGGCTTGACGTTAAGATTGCAAGATCAACTTCGCAGTTGGCCGACCTTAGTGCGGGCGTCAGTCGACACGCGGAGCAAGCAACATGACCGAAACTCTTGTTAGCAAAAACTGTACTCCCTGTCGCGGCGGAATCCCTCCACTTACGCGCGAGCAAGCTGAGTTCTTTCACGCACAGGCCCCAGACTGGCAACTCCTGGAGGAAGCTCACCGCATCGAGCGGGGCTTCCGGTTCCGCAATTTCCGGGAGGCACTTAACTTTGTTCAGGAGATTGGTGAACTCGCGGAAGCTGAACGCCATCATCCGAATATCAGCTTCGGTTGGGGCAATGCAACGGTCTCGCTGCAGACCAAGAAGATCAGGGGACTGCATGAGAACGACTTCATCATGGCAACCAAGATCGACCGAATATTCGCTCGCACGGCCGCGGGGTGAACGAGTTCTACTTGTCCTGCAACTTACACCACTTTTTCGGTGCCGAGCGCGCTCTTCGATGTGCAGCAGACTGAAGGAGCGAGGCGATAGCGCGCCCCGCGGCGTACCGCGACAAGATCGCCACGGAAAGTTGATGTGTTTCAAACGGGAGGACAACCATCCCGGCTGTTCGCAGCAGAGGAGTACCTTCTATGTGCGATTACAGTCTACACCTCGTCGCGTCACGACACGCAAAGGTCGGAGACAAACTGGTGACGACGAAGTTCAGCAACTCTCTCACTGGTGGATTCGCAGCGATCGAAGAGCCAACCGTAGCAGTGTGTCTTCTTCCCGGCACTGAGGTCGCCTTCGAGAGGGAAGTGCAGTACGAGCAAATTTTTGAAGTGGAGGGCGAGCATGTATTTAAAGCCTTCCCGAGCCAGAAACTGATCAGTGAGAAGGTAGCTCTGTTCCGGCAGGTCAACCGCGAGCAGCCCAACGTGCATCCCGAACGTTGGAGTTCCTCGACGGTCAGGTCGTGAAGCTTACCCGGCTGTGCGAAGGTCAGCACGCGACGGTGCTGCAGTTGCCGGCTTCTCCACGCGCCACGAGCGAAGCGGAGCAGCAGAAGCGCGGTTCACTCGTTACCTGATCGGGCCGCTATCGAGCTTGCCTGGCTGTCGGAGCGATAGGAAAGCAGCCATCGGGGTGCCGATGGTTCTTCCCACCTACCTTGCACGCGGCAACAGAACCGCATTGCCGAGGGAGGCACCTTGGCCCTATGAATTATTCGGTCGAAGGGAACCCCGGCTGAGTTGGCCGGCCTCTCAAGGAGAGGGATCGTGCCAGCGCCTGGTTTGTCCTGCGGGGTAGCGACCGTGATGACTTGCATCTTGTCAGGGCTCTGAAATGAGCAAGGTCGACGGCAGCGATTCGAAGAACACGCTTTACTGCTCGTTCTGCGGCAAGAGCCAGCACGAGGTGCGCAAGCTCATTGCCGGGCCGACGGTCTTCATCTGCGACGAGTGCGTCGAACTGTGCATGGACATCATCCGTGAGGGGAACACATCCTCGCTGACGAAATCACGCGACGGTATCCCGACGCCGAAGGAAATCCGAAAAGTCCTCGACGAGTACGTCATCGGTCAGAACCATGCCAAGAAGGTGCTCTCGGTTGCCGTCCACAATCATTACAAGCGGCTAAAACACCAAGCCGACCACAAAGATGTCGAGCTAGCGAAGTCGAATATCCTCCTGATCGGTCCGACCGGCTCCGGCAAGACCCTGCTGGCGCAGACGCTGGCGCGCATTCTCGACGTTCCTTTCACCATCGCGGATGCGACGACGCTCACCGAAGCCGGTTATGTCGGCGAGGACGTCGAGAACATCATCCTCAAGCTGCTGCAGTCCGCCGAATACAACGTCGAGAGAGCGCAGCGCGGGATCGTCTATATCGACGAGATCGACAAGATTTCCCGCAAATCCGACAATCTCTCGATCACCCGCGACGTATCGGGCGAGGGCGTGCAGCAGGCACTCCTCAAGATCATAGAGGGCACGATCGCGAGCGTGCCGCCGCAGGGCGGCCGCAAGCATCCGCAGCAGGAATTCCTGCAGGTCGACACTACTAACATCCTGTTCGTCTGTGGCGGCGCCTTCACTGGCCTCGAGAAGATCATCTCGGCGCGCAGCCGGCCGGGCTCGATCGGCTTCGGCGCCAAGGTCATCGCGCCCGAGGATAGAAAGCAGGGCGAAATCTTCCGCGAGGTCGAGCCCGAAGATCTGTTGAAGTACGGCCTCATCCCGGAGTTTGTCGGGCGGCTGCCCGTGCTGGCTACGCTTGAGGACCTTGATGAACCGTCCCTCAAGCGCATCCTCACGGAGCCGAAGAACGCGTTGGTAAAGCAGTATCAGCAGCTGTTCGAGATGGAGGGGGTCGATCTCACTGTGGCCGAGGAAGCACTCGGCGCCATCGCCAGGAAAGCGATCGACCGCAAGACCGGGGCGCGCGGGCTGCGCTCGATCATGGAGGCTATACTCCTTGACACTATGTTCGACCTGCCAAGCCTCGAAGGCGTCGCGGAGGTCATGATCTCTCAGCAGGTCGTCGAGGGCGCTGCAGGACCGCTCTACATGTACGCCGCTCGCGCCGGTGGCGCGAGGGCGACCTAATGGCGCTTACGCGGGATGGACGAGCGATAGAACCGCAGCCATCCAACATAACACTCTCATCCTCACCGACGCCAGACGCTTGCTAGCCAGGGCTGTTTTTCGCGAGGTAGGCCGGCCGGGCGGTAGTAGTGATTAATCTCAACGAATCCAGCAGCAGACACATAACCGCGCCAAGTATCGAGATCATGATACACGCCGTAGCGTCCGCCATTCCAGCCTTCCTCGTTATGGCCGTGCGGGTTTGAGCTGAGCAGCACACCACCCGGTTTCAGACTCGCGTGCAGTTCCAGCAACACGCGCGGTAACTCCTGGCTGGGTACATGAAACAGCGCGGCATTGGCGAATACGCCGTCGAAACGATTATCCGGAAGCTTGAGCTTGAGGAAATCTTGCTGCCATACTTCGCAGCTGCTATGGGCGCGCGCCATCACCGCAAAATGTGCCGCGCCTTCCAAGCCTACCGCAACGTGACCGAGTTCGGTAAACACCTTGAGGTCGCGACCGGGCCCGCAACCAAAATCTAGTATCGTAAAAGGGGGTTTACCCTCGATGTATTGTAACAGCGCCTCGATGTTCTGATTGACGTTGTGACCGCGCGTGCCTTCCCAGAAATCTTCGGCACGCTCGTTGTAGTGACTCAGCGTGAGATCGGTGATTTTTTCCAGGTCTTGCGGATTCAGTTTCATGTTCGATCTAGTAGTTCGCGTGCTCGTTAACGAGCATTGGTCAGCAGGGGTGCGCGAATTTCCGCTTCCGGGTTATACCCGGCTGTCGTTCGTTGCGGGCACCACTTCCGACCCGTGCGGACGGCTTGTGACTGCTCATAATGGTTTAATTGAAAATCACCGGAGCGATATAATGTCCAGTCATGTTCGGAGCCATTTCACCTATTGCACGCTCGGACGCAGCGCCGCCGCGTGTCGTCATCGTCGGGGCCGGATTCGGCGGATTATGGGCGGCTAAGACTCTTGCGAATGCCCCGGTCGAGGTCGTCGTCATTGACCGGGAGAACTATCACTTGTTTCAGCCGCTGCTCTATCAGGTGGCGACCGCTGGACTGTCTCCGGCTGACATTGCCGCCCCGATCCGCGGCATCGTTGGCGCCTACCGAAATGTTACCGTCATGCTGGGTGAGATCGTCGGCGTCGATGTCGTGGCGCGCGCGGTCTCGATCATGGGCGGCCGGCTTGTGCCCTACGACTACCTCGTCCTCGCTACCGGCGCGCGCCACGCCTATTTCGGTCACGACGACTGGGAGCCCTTGGCGCCCGGACTTAAACGCATCGAGGACGCGACCGAGATTCGGCGGCGAATTCTGCTCGCCTTCGAGCGGGCCGAGAACGAGACGGACGCGGATGAGCGCCGGCGCCTGATGAATTTGGTAATCGTCGGTGGCGGACCGACCGGAGTTGAGCTCGCCGGCGCCATCGCCGAACTCGCCCGCCGAGCGCTGGCGAAGGATTTTCGCAACATCGATCCGCGCGTCACGCGCATCATTCTGGTCGAGACCGGACCACGGCTGCTGCCGAGCTTCCCGGAAGATCTTTCCGATGATGCCACGCGACGGCTAGAGCAGCTCGGGGTTGAGGTCCGTCTCGGCGCGTCGGTCACAGCGATCGACTCATCGGGCGTGAAGATCGGCACGGCGCGTATCGAGGCGCGCACAGTGTTATGGGCCGCCGGCATTGCCGCTTCGCCTGCCGGACATTGGATCGGCGCCAAATGCGACCGTGTCGGTCGGATTGAAGTCGATCCCGACCTCGCCGTGCCTGGTCATCCAGAGATATTCGCTATCGGCGACACTGCGCTGGCCCTCGACGCCAATGGCAAGCCACTTCCTGGCATCGCTCCAGTCGCCAAGCAGCAGGGGCGCTATGTCGGCAGTCTGATCAAGGCCCGGCTGCGCGGCGCTGAGCGGGTCGAGCCATTCCACTATCGTGACTACGGCAATCTCGCCACTATTGGACGCAAGGCCGCTGTCGTCGATTTCGGCTGGATTTGCCTACGCGGTTTCTTTGCCTGGTTAGTCTGGACCGTGGCTCACATCTATTTTTTGATCGGTTTCCGCAATCGGACCATTGTCGCGCTCAACTGGCTGTGGGCTTATTTCACGTTTCAACGTGGCGCGCGCCTTATCACCGGCCCGCTCCGTTAACCTCGGGCTTTCATCCTGCTTTTCCAATTTGGTCGATCCAGTCGGACCTGCGCGAGACCACGACGCGCGCACTGGCGTCACTGACGCCACGCGAGGAGCGCATCGTACGCATGCGCTTTGGTCTCGGCGTGAACAGCGACCACACGCTGGAGGAAGTCGGCCAACAGTTCTCCCTGACGCGCGAGCGAATCCGGCAGATCGAGGCCAAGGCGCTGAGGAAGCTGAAGCACCCGAACCGATCAAGCGCACTCAGGAGTTTCCTCAATAGTTGAAGTGACGGGCAGGACCGCGTACGACGCGAATGCGATGATCATTGGATGTTCCGGCTGGGGCTCGATCGGCTCCGCTCGCGCCGGTGGCGCAAGGGCGACCTAATGGCGCTTACGCCGGATGGGCGAGCGATAGATCCGACCATCGGACGCGAGGCCGCCGTGGGCGGGCATACGCGACAGACCATGATCCGGCGCGGGCTCAGCGCCGGGGCGTGGAGAGACTGATGGCAAACAAGACCAAGTCTACCGGCCCGCTGCGACCGCCAAGCTCACCACGACCCGCGCCCGATGTCCTGATCGTAAGTCCAGGTGGGTCCTATAATCACGACCTGGGCCTTCTCGCCGTGTTCGTTGCGCTTTTCGGCGGCATCGATTGCAAAGAGCACTGCTTCAGATTGGCTCTTGTAATACCACTTCCACATCAGAGTGACTTGAGGATATAGGGGAAGGACGTGATTGATTGGACGGTTTTGGAATTGCGCTCGATATAGAGGATTGCGTGCTTGAGCTTGGTGCGGACGGCGTCGATGGATTTGAGAGCGTAGTTCTTGAAGATTTTCTCGCGGATTTCATCCCAGAGATTTTCCTTGGGGTTGAGCTCTGGCGAATAGGGCGGCAGGAACAGCAGCGAGATATTGTCGGGAAGCGCGAGGTTGCTGCAGCGATGGTTGGGGGCGCCGTCGAGAACCAAGAGAATATCCTGCCTGGCAAACTTTCGCGAGAGGACGTTGAGGAAGGCCTGGAAGCACGCTGTATTCGATGTCGGCATGATCAGATAGACGCAAGTTCCGTCCTTCGGAGAGACCGCGCCGTACAAATAGATGTATTCGCGGATGAGCTGGGCGGCGACCTCGGGCCTCGTTCCGATCGGAGCCCAGCACGGCCGCGGCCGGTTGATTCGGCCGAACCGCGCTTCATCGGCGAACATGATTTGCAAGCGACGACCGCGCCTGGCGGCAGCTCGCCTAGCTTTCCTCACAGCATTTGGAAAACCGCTTTTTTAAAAGCATTTTGAGCCGCGATGTCGCGTTTGGGATGAAACGGACGCGGCATCAGTTTGCGCCAGCCATGTCTGGCCAGAAGATTATAGACCGTGCTGTTGCTGGTTAGGACCGTGTTCTTCGTCATCGAACTTGACCATCCAAACCTCGTTGTGGGCGGTTAGCCTCTCGACGAAGTAGTGAGCAACAGCCATGTCTCCGTCCTCGTGTTGGAGCGCCTAATTCGCCCCGGCCCCCCACGGTTTATTTTTGACCGCTGTTTGGCCAGACGTTAGTGAGCCTAGCTGTGAGTGGGTTTTTGATGTCGTTTTGTAGAACTACCGCAGTGCGCCGACAAGGCTTGGCGATCAAACAATTCAGCGCACCGTATGGCATTCGTCTTTTTGAACAAGGAACTGGGCGGGCGTCCTTCAGAGCGGCAGTTCTACTATGAGGGTATGCAGATTACGAGTGGATGTCTCGAACCGCGGAGTTCGGTAAAGGATTGGATCGCGTTGTTGAGGATGCAAAGAAATATCGAATTCTATCGGTCAATCGCGTCATTTCGCACCGCAAAAACGGCGAGCCTTTACGCCATCGGACCAGCGGGGAATGATTCACAGACCTTCAAATTGGGGTTCACATTGCAGCGGGGCATGATCTCGTCTAGACGAGGGCGAATGGCGATGGGAAGGCGGCAATTCCTCACCGCGCTCGGACGCGCGTCAGTTGCGTGGCCGTGGTCTCCTTTGTCTTGGCGGTTAGGCCGTTGAAAACCCGATGCTCGAATTCCTGAGCCAGCGTGATGTGACGCTGTGATAGGTCGCGCTTCTCCTCTCGCAACGCTGCTTCCCGCGCCAAGCGACGCCTGTAATTCGGCAGTCAACGCATCGCGTTGTCGCTGCTCGCACGCATCGCGTCCGACCGCTCGCCACGAGGGAAATTGAAATGTGGATTCTCGCTCAAAGATGGAATTGCTCATCATTTTTCCTCCTGCTCTCGTGAGGTGGCAAAAAATGGCCAAGCGTGAAAACTTACTTGAAGGCAATTTTTAATCATATCACCGCGTTGGAACCCCGGCTGATCAAAAGCGCTCACAAAATGAACAATCATTGTTGGACGTGCCCGGAGCTGCGATGATCTTGATTTCGGCTGGTATTATTCACCATTCCTCAGATTGGAACCTCGGGGTTCGTGCCAGTCTCGAACAAGGCCGGAAGCGGTTTCTCAATCGACACGGGAATCAAGCCATTACCGCCATTGAGATCAAGTGGACGCGGCCGGGGATCCCGAGTTTTGCCATTGGAGCTGTGCATCCCCAACAACTGGCGATAAGTGCTGACATAATCTTTGGCCATTCTCGTGGCGGTGAATCTCTCTTCAAACCGTCGGCGCACCGCACGGCGGTCGTAAGACAGGATTCCCGGGAGTGCCGTGATAGCTTCTTCCTCACTGTCGACTATCTTGCCAGTGACGCCATCCTCGACGATCTCGGGGATCGACCCGCAACGGAAAGCGAGCACCGGTGTGCCGCACGCCATGGCTTCGATCATCACGAGTTCAAACGGCTCCGGCCAGTCCACCGGGAACAGCAGAGCGGCTGCCTCGCCCAGGAATTCCGTTTTTTCGCGCTCGTTGATCTCCCCGATGAACTCTACGCCCGAGCCATCGATGAGCGGCAGAATGTCGTTGCGGAAGTAGTCTTCATCGACCTTGTCGACCTTGGCGGCTATCTTCAGCGGGATGCCAGCGGCGCGCGCTATCCTGATCGCGCGGTCCGGGCGCTTTTCTGGCGAAATCCGCCCCAAGAAGGCAAGGTAGCTGCCCTGCTCAAACGAGGGCAAATGCAGGTCAGGCGGAATGCCGTGGTGTACCGTCGCAACAAAATGGGCGTGCGGGAGCGGTTTGCGCTGATCGTTGGAGATCGACACTAATGGCATTTTGCCGAAGTGGGAATAAAAGCGTTTTAGATCCCCCAGATCCTGCCGGCCATGAAGCGTAGTCAGGGTCCGCGCTGCCAGCGAGCGGAAAAGCGGAAAATGAAACAGATCGATGTGAAAATGAAGAATGTCAAACCTTTCCGCGCGCTCCCTGACCTTATCAATCATCAGCATGAAGTGCGGAATGATGTCGCGCACGGTAGGATCAAGGCGAAGCGCACGAGTACAACAGGAGGCCAACTCAGCGCTGGTGATAGAATTGCCACTCGCAAAGAGCGTCACGTCGTGGCCGAGACTAACAAGTTCTTCAGTCAGGTAGGAAACGATCCGCTCGGTGCCGCCATAGAGACGAGGAGGAACGCTCTCTATGAGGGGAGCGATTTGCGCGATTTTCATGATGACCTTTACTTTCCCTCGACGAATACAAACGCGTGCAGTGCAGCAGAGTTCCGCTTCGCTCGGATAAGACCGGTTTTGACAAGGTCGCCGACTAAGTTGGTCAAAAAAAGCGCTCCGGCTGTCCGGGGGCTGGGGGCACGGAAAGACAACCGGAGCCGTCTGGATTGCGGCATGACGCCGGATCAAAACTCGTTAATTTTGCCGATCTCAGCGGGATGGAGTTTGTTCAATCCACTCCCTCCCACTTGCGGGAACTTAACAATTGAGTGGCATCGTACCCAAAGCAACATCCCTGGACGCGGACGGGCGGCGCCTGCTGCGGCTCATTCTCTACGATGCGCTCGCGAGCGAGGCGATGGGGACGCTGACCACGGGCGTCTTCCTGGTCGGCTTTGCGGTCGCCCTCGGCGCCGGCAACTTCGCTATCGGCGTGCTGGCGGCTGTTCCCTTCTGCGTTCAGCTTTTGCAGATCCCTGCCGTCCTCCTGGTGGAACGCTGGCGCGCGCGTCGCGACATCTGCGTCTGGAGCACCGCCGTCGGCCGAGCGTTTCTGCTCGGCGCGGCGGCGGCACCCCTGCTCGGCCAGCCCTTTGCTATCATCACGCTGATCGTCTCGCTGGCGATCTATCAAGCGATGGCAGCGATCGCCGGCTGCGCCTGGAATTCATGGATGCGCGACCTCGTCCCGTCCTCGCAATTCGGTCGATTTTTCGGGCGACGGACCACGGCGACGACCGCTCTTTCGGTGACTGTAGCGCTCCTTGGCGGCGTCCTGGTCGACAGCTGGAAGAGGTACGCGCCGGATCAAACGGTGTTTGGCTATTCAATCCTGTTCATGATCAGTACGCTCATCGGTTTTCTTGGTGTTTATCTGCTGCGTATCACGCCGGACAGTCCGATGGCGGCGGCGGAAAAGACTGTGAACCCTTTTGCGCTGCTTGTCGCTCCATTACGCGAGGCGAATTTCCGCCGCCTCATCGTTTTTTTGTCGTCCTGGAGTTTCGCCGCGAATCTCGCGGCCCCGTTCTTCACCGTCTATATGTTGAAATCGCTCGGCTATTCGATGACTACTGTCCTTGCTTTCACCATCGCAAGTCAGCTGAGCAATCTTGCGGCGCTCGGGCTATGGGGCACGCTGATCGACCGCTTCAGCAACAAGGCCGTGCTCGAAATTGCGGCGCCGCTCTTTCTCGCCTGCACATTTGCCTGGACATTCACCGGGCTGCCGTGGGTCCAACCAATGATACTCTACCTCCTGGTCGTCATCCACATCCTGATGGGCATCGCCACCGCGGGCGTCGGATTGGCGTCGGGCAACATTGCCATGAAGCTCTCGCCGGCCGGCCAGGCGACGGCCTATCTTGCGGCCAACAGTGTAATCTCGGCGAGCTTCGCCGCGGCAGCCCCCATCCTTGGCGGTCTATTTGCCGACTTCTTTGCGTCGCACCAGCTTACGCTCGCCTTCACCTGGACGGGCGCCGAAAAGGACGTCACGGTTCAGGTCCTGAATTTCCAATCGTGGACGTTTTACTTTGGGATTACTTGTCTTCTCGGCCTTTACTCACTGCATCGGCTATCATTCGTCGAAGAGCCCTCGGGCACGACCGATCGGCTGTTGCTGAGAGAACTATTGCTGGAGGCCCGTCGCTGGTCTGTTCATAGCCTGTCGAGTGCGGCCGGCCTCCTTCGTATTGTGCGCCTGCCCGAATAGTTCGTCGGCCCATAACAGATCGGTTGCATGTGCGGCCGTGACAAAATGGACGAGCCACAAACCGAAGGCGAATAGGGATGCAGCCTCTTAATTTTGCCTTGGTTTGGTTCGGAGAATGTTGCTGGTCGGAGGACTTGAGAGGGTCCCCCATGTTATACCAAGCCTCACAATGGATGACCGACGATGGCCCAGTCGCGGCGTGCGATAGACATGATTTTCCAGGGCTGATCGATGAGGGTGTTCCAGGCATAGCAGCAGTGATCGACGATGTCGTCGAAGGATTTGAAGATACGGTTCGACAGCCAGTTCTGTCGCATGAACTGCCAGATATTTTCTTGGCTATTGAGCTCAGGTGCACGCGGCGGCAATTGCAGGAGCGATATCTTGCTGGGAATCTTAAGTTCCTTGGCGCCGTGCCAGCCGGCCTGATCGAGGATAAGGATCGCGTGGGCGCCTGCGGTTACTCTTGCAGCGATCTCATTGACATGAAGCTGCATGGCTTCGGTGTTGCAGAAAGGTAGAACGAGGGCAGCGCCGGTTCCGTGTTCGGGACATACCGCACCAAACAGTTAGGTCGATTGGGTGCGTTGATCATGAGCGGCTCGGGGACGCGAGCCCTTCCTGGCCCAACGATAGGTGAGCTTATTCTTCTGGCCGACCCGCATCTCGTCCTGGAACCAGACCTCTACCGGTGTGCCCGGCGCGAGCTTGGCGCGGACTTCCGCCACACGTACGGCAGCACCGCGGGGATCGGGCCCTCCTCCACCAGCCGGACCAGAAACGCTCTGTGCGTCTTGCCGAGCTTGGGCGGCACTCCCGGTGAAGGAATGTTGATGAGACCGTCCGGTCCTTGCTTGTTGAACCGGATCACCCAGTCCCGCAACGCGTCTGACGGTCCATGCCACCAATCTTGGCTACAACTTCCCGCAAAGCGCCGCGCCGCCGCAGCTTCGCGCCGCCCGATCGCAGCAAAAAAAGTAAGCTCATTGTGGCATCTTCCGCCGCGCCCGAACTAGAATTTAAAAAAGAAATCGACGACCGCGCGGCCGCCGGCGGCGCGCCGCCTCGCGCGCGCGAAACTAGCAGATACCGCGCGACTCCGGTCACTACGGAACTTCGAGGCAAAGCAGGTGACCATCCGGATCGCGCAGCATTGCCCGTAGTTGGCCTTGTTCAAACCTCACCGGACCCGACAGGAGGGCATCAGTGTTTTGCGCGCAAAGCGTATCCATCTCGTCGTTTCTTACTGCCAGCACAAGCCGCGTCGCCGCCACGTCATTTGTGCCGAGTAACGCCGATTCCTGCTCGGAGTCCCTCCGATAGCAGAGCAACTCGACATGAGGAGCTGAAAATCGCGGCGGCGCCAGGGCAGTCACCTCGACCAGCGCTCCTGCAACATTGTCCAGCTTATCCTGCTCTGGACCGGAGTTATGTGAGCCGCCGATGCGCTGCAGTCCGAGTCCCTCGTAGAACGCGACGCTTCGTTTCGTTTCCGCTATTGAAATCGCGGAGTGATCTATTCCGAGGCATCCGGTTGCCGAAGTCTCCTGCCATTTTACAAGGACGGCGCCGCGCGCGAAGGCGATCAGTTCGAGCGGATGACCATCGGGGTCGCGGAATTTATATGCTGTAGCGCCGCCAGATGAAGCGGGCAGCAATTGCGGCCCATCGGTTGAAATCGGTATCCAGTCCTCACATTCCGACAATCGTGCGTACGCGGTCGCCATATCGGATGCGACGATCGCGAAATGCTGAAAGAGCGGACTCCGTCCAGAGACCCCATGCGGGTAGGACTGGCCGGATGGGCTGATGGCAGCGAGTTCAATCTTTTGTTTGCCAAGTTGCAGACAAACGATGCGGGCTGTTGCATTTGGGATACCGATGAGCTTGCCGAAGGCCGCTTCGGTAGTCGACGCTTCACCAGTCCGCACGAATCCGAAAGCGGCTTCATAAAAATCGGCCAACCGATCCGGGTCGCCGGAGATCATTGTGATGCGAGATAGTCGCTGTACCGAGCTCACGGTGTCTGCACGCCACGGCAATTTAGGAAGATGGAATAGAGCGTGCTCGATCCCCCGATGAAGAGGCGATTTTTTGCGGGGCCGCCAAATGTCAGGTTCGAGACTCGGTAAGGTACGAAGATTTTACCAATCAGTTCGCCCTCTGGATTGACACAGTGGACACCGTCGGCGGCGCTGCTCCAGATGTTGCCGTCCTCGTCGACGCGCATCCCGTCGCAATAGCCTGGCTCGATCTTGTGAAAAATGTCGCCGCCGGAGAGCGACGAGCGGTCGCCGTCGACGTTAAAGCCGCGGATATATTGGCGCGGGTTGTCCTGTGTCTGGTCGCCGGTCTCCGCCACGTAGAGCCGGCGCTCATCGGGTGAGAAGGCGAGTCCATTCGGTCCGTCGAAATCATCCGCCACGATCCTGATGTCGCCAGTTTCCGGGTCAAAGCGGTAGACCGCGGGTTGCTGTTCAGAGGCTTGCCGGCCGCCTTCATAATCGTTCGATATTCCGTAAAGGGGATCGGTAAACCAAATCGAGCCATCGGATTTCACCACGACATCGTTCGGAGAATTCAGCCGCTTGCTAGAGTGCCGATCAACCAGTGTCGTGACCCGGCCGTCATATTCCGTTCGATAAAGACAGCGTCCGCGATGCGAGCAGGCGATCAGGCGTCCCTGACGATCTCTGGTCTGTCCGTTCGCGTAATTCGAAGGCGAACGATACACCGATACGCCTAATTCCTCGATCCAACGCATGGTGCGATTGTTGGGCAAATCCTGGAACAGCAGGCAGTTGGCGTCGCCCATCCAGACCGGTCCTTCGATCCAGCGGAATCCTGACGCCAGCGTCTCCAGTGTGGCATTGTCCAGGATATAGTGACCAAAGCGTGGATCCCGGATTTCGATCTCGTCCATGGCTCACCTAAATCGACAGGGCGACCCAAGCGGCGGCGGCGCTTCGAGTTGCACGATCATGAGCACCGCGGGTTCGTTGCCAAGCGTGCCGGATAGATGCCCCTGCTTGCCCGCTAGTTTGCGCGTGTTCTTATCCTCACCGAAGGATATATCGCCCGGCCCCATCTCGACGCGCTGACCGTCCATCGATTCGACGAACCAGCGCCCTGACACGGGAATGATCCATTGTGGCTTTGGATTCTCGTGCCATTCGCCGATCCAGCCAACCGGCAGCACCGTGACGAAAATGGTCGCTGCGTCCTTCGTCTTGGCGCCGATCCATTGCGGAGCGGCTCCTGGCGCAATTTGCGCTTTCTCAAACTCGATCATCGTGCAGCGTGTCTGGTGACTGACGCCACCGGCGTCGGTCCAGAGATGCCAGTAGGATATCGCCGGCTTGGAATCCGTGCTCACGGCACAACATCCGCTTGTGTCACGCTGTAGGGGTGGGATGACGACAACGGTTGGACGAAGAAATGGCCGACCGAAGTCGCGTCGGTGCCAAAGGTGATGAGCAAGAAGCCGGCGCCAAGAGCGAAGTTTTTCAAAAAATCCCAAAACAGCATCCGGCCTTGACCGGTATTGGAGCTCCAGAAGTCGCCGGGTTTCCAGAACTGCTTCCAGAGCAACGCGGTAACGCCGCAATACCCCGCCAGGACGAAGGCGCAGGCGCGATCCGCGATCCCCGTGATTACCCCAATCGACATAAATACCTCGACAAACAATCCGGTGAGGATCAACCCGGTCGCGACGGCCGTGTTAGGCACCGCTTCGCGCGCCTGGGCGACGGCGCCGCGGAAGTTAAGGACCTTGTCCAGAGCGCTAAAAGGAAGAAACAGAAGGACCATACCGACGCGGATCGCCGCGGCGATGCCGATGCTCAGCATTACCATCGCGCATGACCCCGCAGTCGCTCCAAACATTCATTTTCGGGCATTCTATGTAAAACGCTGAACCATCGTCTAAGTTCAAACGTTGCTGTTCTGGGGCCGGACGCAACCGTTCTGGGGTCCGGAGGCAACCCATGACGAGCACCAGCGAACATTACGATGTCGTCATTATCGGCTCCGGCCCTGGCGGCGGCACCATGGCGTGGCGGCTGGCGCAGACCGGCAAGCGCATTCTCCTGTTGGAGCGCGGTGGTTACCTGCCGCGCGAACGCGAGAATTGGGACAGCCAAGCCGTGTTCGTGGACGCGCGCTATCAGGCAACGGAGATTTGGTACAACTCGGACGGCAAGAGCTTTCATCCCGGTCTTCATTATTTCGTGGGCGGCAACAGCAAGGTCTATGGCGCCGTCCTGCTGCGGCTCCGAGAGCGGGATTTTGATGAAATCACGCATCCCGACGGAATCTCGCCGGCGTGGCCGCTGAAATACGACGCGTTTGAGCCCTATTACCAAGCTGCCGAAGAACTCTATTATGTTCATGGTTTGCGCGGGGAAGACCCGACCGAGCCACCGTCGAAGAAGCCATATGCCTATCCGCCGATCACGCATGAGACGCGCATTCAGCAACTGTTCGATGGCCTCAAGCGAGAGGGGCACCATCCATTTCATTTGCCGGTCGGCATCCTGCTCGAAGAACAAGACGGCAAGGCATTGCCGCACTCACCGTGCATCCGCTGCAATGCCTTCGACGGCTACCCATGTCTGACCAATGGCAAGGCAGATGCGCAGGTCGTCTGCGTCGATCCGGCGTTGCGCGGCCATCCGAACCTGACGCTACTGACGAATTCATACGTCGACAAACTCGTAACGGACTCGCATGGTCGCAGGGTTTCCGGAGTCGAAGTGGTGCGCGGCGCCGAGCTAACAACCTATTCGGGCGACATTGTCGTCGTCGCTTGTGGCGCGCTGTCGTCGGCACTTTTGATGCTCCGCTCGGCAAACGACGATCATTCGCAAGGGCTCGCCAACGGCTCAGGCCTCGTCGGCCGCAATTACATCCGGCACAACAACTCCGTTGTCATGGCCATTTCGCGCACGCCGAATCCGACCAAGTTTCAAAAGACCCTGGGGCTCAACGACTTTTATTTTGGTTCCAGCGATTGGGACTATCCGCTCGGCCATATTCAAATGGTGGGAAAGTCGGATGGAGTGCAAATCCACGGCGAAGGGCTGCCCGATTTCTTGCAATGGTTTCCGGAAAAGCCGTTCGATTGGATCGCGCAGCACTCTCTCGACTTCTGGCTGACCTCAGAGGATTTGCCGCTGCTCCAGAATCGAATTTTTTACGATCGGCAGCGCGTCATGCTCGATTTGACCGAAACGAACATGGAATCCCACCGACGTTTGAAGAACAAATTGCGCGAGCTCTGCGGTAAACTCGATGTTCACCCTCACCTTTTCGACAGGTCGCTCTATTTGGGGCAAAACGTGCCAATCGGCGGAACCGCGCATCAGGCCGGAACCATGCGCTTCGGAACCGATCCATCGCAGTCCGTGCTCGATCTCAATTGCAAGGCGCACGGCATCGACAACCTGTATGTTACCGATGCCAGTTTCTTTCCCTCGATAGGAGCCGTCAATCCCACTTTGACCCTCATTGCGAATGCCTTACGCGTCGGAGATCTAATCATCGCCCGACTCAAATGACGGAAATCATTGCCCAGAACTTCGCCGTCGGCAGGCACAGGAAGAGAGTTTCAAATGGCGTTCAAGGTTCAGGTCGGCCCGGCGCAGATCGCCATCCATCAGGGCCAAACCGTGCTGGTGACCACTCCCGACGGGCAGGTGAACTGGCCAAGCGCACGCGGGCTATATTTCCGCGATACCAGGGTGATAAGCGCTTGGGCGATCTACGCCAATGGCGAACCGTGGGACCTGCTAAACGGCGGTGCCATCGACTATCACGCAGCGCGCATCTTCCAGACCAACCGCGCCTTCGCCACCGAGGACGGGCCTATTGCGTCGCGTACGCTGGGCTTGGTGATCGGCCGCCATATTAATGGTGGGCTGCACGAAGACATCGACATCACCAATAACAGTCAGGCTCCGGTCCGCTTCAATCTTGAGATCGCGATTCGTGCCGATTTCGCCGACATCTTCGAGGTGAAGAGCAATCATATCGTACGGCGCGGTCGCATCACCACATCGTGGTCGCATAAGCGACAGACGCTGCGATTTACCTATCGCAACAAGGATTTCTGCCGCGAGGTGATCGTCCGAACCGGCGACGGCGACGGCGACGGCGAGCCAGCGGTGAACGCCAACGGGCGGCTGAGCTTCGACATCGCGCTGAAGGCCGGGCAGGCCTGGCATCGCTGCCTGATCTATGACTTGGTTGATGGCGCGAGCCAAATCCCTGCACCACGGGAATGCACCGATTCCAGCGCAACATCGGACCACGTCGGTAAGATGGACGAGTGGCAGCACACGGTGCTGAAGATCGAAACCAGCAACGAGGAATTTTATCGCTGCTACAGCCAGGGTGTGCAGGACATGGCCGCCCTTCGGCTACCACTAAAAGGCACGGACCACATGGTGTTTGTGCCTGCCGCCGGGCTGCCATGGTTCGTGGCGCTGTTCGGGCGCGACACGCTGATCGTCTCGTTGCAGACGATGATCGTCTATCCGGAGTTTGCCGCCGCAACGCTAGAGGTACTGGGGCAGTTTCAGGCGAAGAAGCGCGACGACTACCGCGACGCCGAGCCAGGTAAGATACTTCACGAATTGCGCTGCGGTGAGCTGGCGCATTTCAAGATGATTCCGCACACGCCGTATTACGGTACCGCGGACGCGACGCCGCTGTACTTGGTGGCGCTCCACGCGGCGTGGCAGGCCACCGGAGACCGCGCGCTGATCGAGCGGCATTTGCCGACTGCCGAGGCCTGCCTTGCCTGGATCGACAAATACGGTGATCGCGACGGCGACGGGTTCCAGGAATACCAGACGCGCTCGACGGCCGGCTACGAGAACATGGCATGGAAGGATTCCGGGGATTCGGTGATGTATCCCGACGGCACGCTGGTGCGCGGACCGAAAGCATTGTGCGAACTGCAAGGCTATGTCTACGACGCCTGGCTGCGTATGGCTCAAATCTACGACGAACTGGACAACGAGCGGCGCGCAAACGCGCTGCGCAAGAAAGCGGCGGTGCTGTTCAAGAAATTCAACGAGGCATTCTGGGACGAGAAATCCGGCTTTTATGCCTTCGCATTGGATGGAGAGAAGAAAAAGGTACTGTCAGTGGCGTCCAATGTTGGGCAGTGCCTTTGGTCCGGCATCATCGCTCCAGAACGTGCTCGGACCGTGGTGAAGCGGCTGATGCGGCAGGACATGTGGAGCGGTTGGGGCATCCGCACGCTTTCGTCAGATCATCCCTCGTTCAACCCGTATAACTATCAGACTGGGGCGGTATGGCCGCACGACAACTCGTTAATTGCGATGGGCATGCGTCGCTATGGATTTGCGGCTGAGGCGGCGGCAGTAGCACGGGACATCAGCGGCGCTGCCAGCCATTTCCTGTTGAACCAATTGCCGGAGTTGTATGGCGGGTTGCAGCGGGATCCGACGAGTTTCCCGGTGCAGTATCTGGGCGCCAACGTGCCGCAAGCCTGGGCCGCTGGGACGCCATTCATGCTGCTGCAGGCAATGCTGGGGCTGCAGCAGGATGCGCCGCGCGGCAAGCTGTTCGTCGATCCTGCGCTGCCGGACTGGCTCCCGGACGTGACGCTGATCGATCTGGGGTTGGGGCGGCGGCGCTTCGACATACGCTTCTGGCGGGACGGTGATAAGACAAAGTGGGACGTGCTCAAGGGGAATCACGATGCGGTCGCCAGACGCGACTACGCTAGTCGACGTCATCTGCGCGCGGACGATGACATTGTCACCTCCAGACCTTGATTTAGAGTTGATCCGGTTGCGTTACCTTTTTCGGTTGCAGAAAATAATCGCTATAATTGTCGTCAACGGCTGGCCCGACCTCGTCGTACATCGCGAGCGAACGCGAAAGTGCAGCACCCGCGTGCGCGATCGAGACTGAGGCGGGCGCGCCCGGTCCGGAAGTCGCGGCACTTCGGTTTCGGGCCTGGAGCGGACGCTTATTGCTTTGCATTTATTGGCAAACCGATCTGCCTTCTAAATCTCGATCTGCCGGCCGACTTCCACGAATTTTTCCGGAGGAATGTTGAACAAGTCAACTGCCCGCACCGAATTGCGGAACATCAGTGTGAACAAGCGCAAACTCGCGCGCACCAACCAGCTGCGCCTTCTGGAGTAGACCACAGTGTCCCGGCTGCCGAAATAGATCGCGTCTCCGAGCTCGATCGGACACCCGCGATCTTTCGCCTGTTTCAAGGCGGCGGGAATGTCAGGCACCTGAACGAAGCCGAAGTGAACGGTGATGTGCCAAAACCCCTCGGCGAGCTTCGCCAGCTCAATTCGGTCGCGAGGCGCGACGCGCGGGATATCCTCGAATTTCACGGTCAGCGCGATTGCAGTCTCATAGAGCGCTCTCATCTGCGCGACGTGCTCAATGATCAGAAACGGTACAGTTGTAGCAAGCCGCGTCAGAAAGATGGCTGTGCCGGGCACGCGCGGGACACGGCTCTCCTTGAGGTAGTGGAAGAATTCATCGGGCGTCTCCGTCAACATCGTGTGGTGCTGGCGCAGGGTCTCGAAGCCGAAGTGCCATGAGACCATAACGATGAACACCAGCGTGCCGAAGGTGAGTGGGATCCAACCGCCCTCTCGAATCTTGAACAGATTGGCTGCGAAAAACGCAAAATCGACGGCGAGGAACAGACCGCTCGCGGTCAGCGCCGGTCCTGCCGGCCAACGCCAGCGCTCGCGCATGACGTTGTACAGCAGCGCTGTCGTCAGCAGCATGGTGGTCGAAACCGCGGTGCCATAGGCGCCGGCCAGCCGATCCGAACTGCCGAAGCTGACGGTGAGCGCAATCGTCAGCAGCATCATTGTCCAGTTCACGAACGGCACGTAAATCTGGCCGTATTCCTCCGAGGAGGTCTGGCGGATCCGAACCCCCGGGAACCAGCCGAGTTGCATCGCCTGACGGGTCAGCGAAAACGATCCGGTAATGATCGCCTGACTGGCGATGATCGTGGCAACTGTGGCAAGCCCCACGAGTGGATAGATCGACCATGACGGCGCTAGTAGGAAAAACGGATTGCCGTGCATCGTCGGATCGTTGAGGAAAAGCGCGACCTGCCCGGCGTAATTGAGCAGCAGTGCCGGCAGCACGATCCCGTACCATGAGGTACGGATCGGATTGCGGCCGATGTGGCCCATGTCGGCATACATGGCTTCGGCGCCGGTCATCGCCAGAAACACACCGCCGAGCACGGCGATCCCGCTCCAGCCGTGTTCCGTCAGCAGCGCGATCCCGTACCGCGGATCGACGGCGGCGATCACCGCGGGATGCCGAGAAATGCCGGCAAGGCCTAGCGCGGCGATGACCACGAACCACAACAGCATCACCGGCCCGAACGCCTTGGCGATCTGCGCGGTACCGCGGCTCTGGACTACGAACAGCACGAACAGGATCGCAACTGCCATCGAGACAACATGCGGCTTGAATACATCGGTTGCGACGTTGAGCCCTTCGAGGGCACTCAATACCGAAATCGCCGGTGTGATAATGCCATCGCCGTAGATCAACGCCGCTCCGAATAGCCCCGTGACGATCAGGATGCGGCCGCCCGCGGCCCAGTTCGCGCCGGTCATCGACATCAGCGCCAAGATGCCGCCTTCCCCGTGATTGTCGGCACGCATGACGAACAGACAATATTTGACGGAAATAGTGATGATCAGTGCCCAGAAGATCAGTGAGAGACTGCCGAGCGCCGCCTCCGGGGGAAAATGTCCACCGGTCGCCCCGACGACCGCCTGCAGCGTATAGAGCGGGCTGGTTCCGAGATCGCCATAAACAATCCCGAGTGCTGCGAGCGCAGCCGCAGGTGTCGTCTTGCGGGCGACGCGTGCAAGCGCCAAATTGTCTTCGTGAACGATGCCGGCTGGCACGATCTGGTCTCCTTGCGCCGTCAATCCAAGTGTAACCCGCACGCCTGCTGCCGTCGCGTCGCCTGCGGGAATATCGCGCTTGCAGAGTTGCTCGACCCGTCGCCATCTCTCGTAAAGGCATGCCCTGGGCTCTCAGTGCTTCGCCCACGCCCCTGGCGGGGTAGTGCCGAGTATTGATCTGCAGCAGAATGGTGGGCCTTCACCTAGCTAACGCAATTCCTGGCTGGTAGTCGTTGCCATCGCCGGTTCGGAGTGAGCAATTTCGCTCAGACGCCCAGCAATCATGCGAATACAAATTATTTTGAGGCAATCTCACGGTTACCCAAATGCGGCAGCATTCGTCAATTCGACAAAGGTTCAGATATTTCGGTTTGATGGCCATGGTTACGATCGTCGTGCTGGGATTTTGCTGGGGTTTTGCTCATATTTAAACTTCAGCTGAGGACAAACGCGACAAACTCACGATGTCCGCAGAGCGGAGTGTCGGCTTGTGCTGCAACTCAGACATATCGATGCACTGCTCTCGTGTAGCGAATGGTTAGAAGGCGACATTGCGCCTGCGGTTTTCTCACGGAAGAAGACTTCGCTATCCAAGGCGACCAAAAGGAAAAGCCCCGAACGCTCGGGGCTTCAACTTGATATCGTTCGGGAGACCGCACTTCCATTAGGAAGGCAGCAACCGCTGTAGTACGCCTGTCTCAAGAAAGCCTAGCGGTGACTTTACAAACGGCCGATGAGTTAACATCCTAGCCAGGGCATCCAGCTATGACGGTGGCGATAGCAATCTCGGTAGCCATAATCGCCTCTGTAGCTGTTATATAGCGGTCCATGGTGGCGACTCGCATATCGCGCTCCGCCATGACGTTCCGTTCGCTTGGACTTCACGACAGCGCTGCCATCGGCTTCGGATGAGCCCTTCTTGGCCGCGGCGCTCGCAGGAGCGCCTTTATCCGTCGTTTGCTGCTTGTTGTCGGGCACGGTCGGTGCTGCTTGCCCGGTTTTCTCAGGCGTTTTGATTTGGTCGGATTTCACAGCCGGTGCCATATTCTCCGCCGGGGCATTTTGCTGTGCCGCCGGAGCGCCGGGCGTCTCGTCCGTCTTTATGCCTTGTGCCGAGACGACGCCGGCACTCAGCAGCAATATCGCCGCCGTGGTGGATATTAGTAGAGTTCTCATGGATGTCTCCTTTAGACACTCCGCAATTTGTTTAATTTTGTGGATGTGTGGGGGACAACGCCGGCCTGGCCGCTATTGTTCCAAATTGTCAATGACAAACTGCATCTGAGCAAAATTGCTCACAAGACTCACGACGTGATCACATAAGAGAGCGCGACTTCCGCTGTGGAGTCAAAAAGGGTGGAAGTCTGCGTGGGTGTTAGCATCCGTTCGGTGCGCGCAAACACCGGCGCGCATTCCATAGCCAATGAGTGTTAAAAGCGCGATTTCTCCGCTCCTTCTTGACGATCGAGTTCATGTTCGAGCGCTCTGATCTCGGTTCGAATTTCTTCACCCACTTTTAGGTTTGTGGCCATGAGCTCGATTTGCGCCGCATCATCTTTTGGAAGTCCGACGCCGCTAGCGAGAAAGGCCTGATATTTTGTAATGGCTGCGATTACGTTGTAGCTTTCCGAGAGCGCGTTTAAGATTTGTTCGCCTGTAAGCTGAGAATAACGCATGGCTTTCGCTCCACAACCTAGTTACGAGGTCCCGTCAGCATTGCTGCCTGCTCGAAGGGGATTGCCTTGAGCATCGGCGTTTCGCTCAACCTGGTACCTGCATGTTCGGCAGGTGAAGGTTTGGCGCTCGTAGGCGGCCCCGAGGGTGAGATGGGGAGTGCGCCTTGTTAGACCCATTGGGTTGCCGCATTCGGGGCAAGTTGTTCGGTCGTCGGCTCCGAAACTGCGCGGTCGCTCTTGCTGTTGAAGAGACATGACTTCACCTGATAATTTGCCCCCTATGCGAGCCGATACCGTTTCCCTCTGCCAGTCTGGTCAAAATTGACCGCTTTCCCAGATGATCACAGAAGATCTGCATCGAAGTCCGCCGTGGGTTATTTTTCGCCGTGAATAGGTCACGGACCGCCGGATAGTGAGTCGGTTTCAATTGGGCGGGGGATAATGCGAAAGGGCTGAGCGAGTGAGCAATTCTATACAGATTGCTAATTCCGGCAGGCACAGGCTGTGCGACTAGGGAGACGCCAACTAAGGTGCGTCCCCCGTTAGGAGGCTGTCATGAGTGATGCCGACCTGTTTCGGCAGTATGCCAAGGAGGCCATGCACGAATCCTCCAAGGTCACAAGCGAAAATGACAAGCAAACCTTAGTCGACCTAGCCTGCACTTGGGCGCAAGCAGCGTTGGTGAGTGAAAGGGTATTCGGGTCAAGCTTTATTGCTTCCCCGAGCGACGTTGGTGAAGCCACATCCCAGGCGCGTTCTTGACGGAGCGGGCCGCTTCGGGCCCCATATTTCCATTGGTAGGGCGTGCGGGAACTGCGTCGCAACGACCGCCGCTTCGTGGCACCTTTTGCCGTTAAGCAGCAACCCCTTTGGCGCGGCGTCCTGTAGGATGGCATGAACGCTTCATCAAATTGGCCCCGCAATCGGCTTTTGCTCGCGCTGCCTGGTCGCAATCTGAAGCGGCTTATGCCGGAGCTTGAACAGATTTATTGCCACCGCGCGCAGATCCTGATGAACGCCGATAGCGCGCTCGACCATGTATTCTTCCCCGACAGCGGGGTTGTCTCGGTGGTGGCAGTTTATGCGGACGGCTCTATCATCGAGATGGCAACGGTCGGAAGGGAGGGTTTCACCGATGTGCAAGCCATCTTCGGTGCCAAGCGCTCCTCGGTGCAGCTTCTGGTTCAAATCCCGGGGACCGCTGTAAAGATGTCGCGCGCGGCATTTACGCGGGCCATGCAGTCAATGCCGTCCTTCCGAAGTGTCATGGACGCTTACGTCCAGGCCTTTCTCGAACAGGTCATGGTGTCGGTCGCGTGCAACGGCGCACACAGTCTCAAGCAGCGGCTGGCGCGTTGGCTGCTGATGATGCGTGACCGCAGCGACGGCGACGCGCTCCCCATCACTCAGAGCCTGCTTGCCGAAATGCTGGGTGTCCAAAGGCCAACCATCACCAATGCCGCCCGCGAGTTCGAACACGCCGGTTTGATCGAGCGCGGCCGGCGGCAAGTCACGATACTTGATCGGCCGGGCCTCACGGCGGCATCTTGCGAATGTTATCAGTTGGTCCGGTCGCGCTTGGCTTTTCACCTTCCCAAAACCTACGCGTGACAAAGCCAGAGTCGCACTGTTCGGTAATGTACATTACCGACACCATCCCCTAAGCTGACCTATAATCACGTCCCGCAGGGGTGGGGGGCGGAGGCGGTCCCTCCGTCAGGATCGTATTCCTGCTGTTGAGGATGAGCACAGTTGTCAGAAAGTGCGCAGAACCGGACGTGAACACGTCGACCCGCTGGATGACCTTAGAGACGATCGTAAAGGCCTGCACGATCCCGACCTGACGGTCTGGATTGCGACCCGATCTTCTGGCGTCACGTTTACAATCAGCCCAGAGGCTACCCTTCGCGATAAGGAGGCCCTGCAATGAACCGCAAAGCAAAGCTCCCGTTCGATCCTAAAGAGTTTCTCTTGAGGGTAAACGGCGGGCGAGCCATTTCCGATTATCGAAAGGATAAGATTGTCTTCAGGCAGGGCGATCCTGCGGACGCCATTTTTTATATCCAGAAGGGCAAGATCAAGCTCACTGTCGTTTCCGAGCGGGGCAAGGAAGCAGTCGTGGGAATTCTGGAACATGATCACTTTTTCGGCGAAGGATGTCTGAATGGCCATCCGCTGCGGGTCACAACGGCGACGGCAATCGAACAATCCCTGATTACCCGCATCCCCAAAGCAGAAATGATTGCTACCTTGCATGATCATCCGGAATTTTCTGAATTGTTTATGGCGGATTTGTTAAGTCGGAACAGTCAAATCGAAGAGGACCTCATCGATCAATTATTCAATTCAAGCGAGAAACGGCTGGCGCGCGTTCTCCTGCTTCTGGCCAATTTCGGCAAAGAAGCCACGGCTGCGGATTCCGACGATTGCGGACACCTGTTCCGATTGAAGCCGGACAGTGATTCCGATCGATGGCGGACAGCGTTCCGACGATCGCGGACAGTTGTTCCCGTCGACGGTTTCATGGGGTCACGCCGCCTGGTTTGCGTCAAGCCCTGATTGTTTGGCGGCCAATTTTCGCATGCTGTCACCCTTCAGGATCAGGCGATGGGCGTTGTGGACGAGCCGATCGAGGATAGCGTCGGCGACGGTCGGGTTGCCGATCAATTCGTGCCAGTGATCGACGGGAAGTTGGCTGGTGAGGATGGTCGAGGAACGTCCATGCCGATCGTCGAGGACCTCCAGCAGGTCGCGCCCCTGGTCGAGCGTGAGCGGTGCCAGGCCCCAGTCGTCCAAGATTAGGAGCTCGACGCGCGCCAGCATCTTGAGCAGGCGGCCGTAGCGTCCATCACCGCGTGCGAGCAGCAAGGCATCGAACAGGCGTGGCACGCGATGATAGAGGACAGAGCGGTTGTCGCGGCAGGCCTTGTGGCCGAGCGCACAGGCAACAAAACTCTTGCCAACTCCGGCTTGGCCGATGATCAGCACATTCTGATGACGCTCGATCCAGTCGCCGGCGGCGAGCTTGGCAAACAACGCCTTGTCGAGCCCTCGCGCCACTTTGAGATTGACATCCTCGACGACGGCGGATTGGCGCAGCCGTGCGAACTTGAGCCGGGTGACGAGCCGCTTGTTGTCGCGCTCGATGGCCTCGCGGTCGATCATGAGGCCGAGCCGCTCTTCGAAGTCGAGGGCGGAGAGATCGCTCTGTCGTCGTTGTTCTTCCAGCGCCTTAGCCATGCCGGTGAGCCCGAGCGCGATCAACCGTTCGTGGGTGGGATGAGTGAGCATGGTCGTTCCTTTCCTCAGTGGTAGTAACCTTGGCCACGGATGTTGGCGTGCCGGATCGGCGCGCCGTCCGGGGCCTTGTCTTGCGCGTAGGCTCGATCGAGCCCGTGCTGGAGGATCGAGGCGATGGAGCCATAGCTTCTCGCGCCGATGTCATTGCCGCGCCGACAGGCCGTTTCGAGCCGGTCGACGCCATATTCCTTGGCGAGGCGCAGGATGCCGAGGCAGGAGCGGAAATCCTTGCTCGGGGTGAGGCTTGGCGCGCATGATGGCGTCGAACAGCGCCAGCGTTGCAGAACCGATCTTCTCGGCCTCGCGCATCAGGCGCGCTGGCGTCCATTCGGCATAGCGCCGATGCGCGCTTGGCATGTGTTCCGCAATTGTGGTGTGCCGGTTGCGAACAGCCGAGAAGGCGTGGCTGGCGACGCGGCTGCCGTGATGGAAAATCTCGACCGTGGTGGTGGTGATGCGGGCCTCGACCACCTCGCGGATGAGCCGCGACGGCACCGAGTAGTAGTGGCCGGCGATCTCGATGTGGTAGTCGGGCGCGACGCGAGCCCGCTTCCACTCGGCATAGCGATAGGGTTCGGCCGGCAATGGCTTGAGCGCGGGACGCTCGATCGTTTCCAACAACTCGCGCCGGCTCTTGCCGAGCTTGCGCATGATCCTATCATTGAGATCGGCGACGCATTCCCGGATCGCAACGTTGAGCTCATTGAGCGAGAAGAAGCACCGGTTGCGCAGCCGCGCCAGCACAAATCTCTGAACGATTTGCACCGCCACTTCGACTTTTGCCTTGTCACGCGGCTTTTTGATCCGTGTCGGCAGGACCGCGAAGCCGTAATGGGTGGCGAGCTCAGCATAGGTGCGATTGATGCCGGGCTCGTAGCGCGAAGGCTTGGTGACGCCGGCCTTGAGATTGTCGCAGACTACCGCTTTGGGCACGCCGCCGATGGCGCCAAGCGCATTGACATGCACGCTGATCCAATCGGCGAGCCCTTCGCTCCAGCGGCCCTCCGCGTAGGTGAAGTTGGAGGCGCCGAGCGCGGCAACAAAGATGTGCGCCGCTCGGCTGTCGCCGGTCAGCGGATCGATCACCGCAACCGTGTCGCCGGCGAAGTCCACGAACAGCTTCTCGCCCGCCGCGTGCGTCTGGCGCATCGTTGCCGAGACACTGCGGCGCCACTCACCGTAGAGATCGCAGAACCGACTATAGCCGTAGCCGTCCGGATGTTCCGCGCGATACTCCTGCCACAATAGAACCAGCGTCACGCTGCGCCGCTTGAGCTCCTCATGGAGCTTGGCCCAATCGGCAGCCGGGCGATCCGGTTGCACCTCGCCTGGGGCCGTGAACAGCCGGCGCTCAAGCTCGCCATCGTCGAACAGCTCCGGCAGTGGCCAGGTCAGGCCAACCACCTCGGCGCGGCGCACAATCTCGCCCGCCGAGGTCTTGCCGACCCCAAGCGCCTCGCTGATCTCCCGGTAGCTCAGTGAAAGCGCGTGCCTCAGTCGAAGCACCTCGCGCACCTTGCGCATCGACAATCTCTCCGCTGGCATCGGTGACCCCCGTTGTTGGTTGCAGGGGTCCTCGATCAGTCGATTCGATTGTCGACGGGAATGCCGTTCAGGCCGCGATCATCGGCTGTCCGCAATCATCGGATTGCTGTCCGCCTTGCGTCGGAATCCGTGTCCGCCTTGCGTCGGATTCCGCAACGGCTGAGCCGATCATCGGCAAGTTTAGTCAGGAGACCCTGGCTGAGATGATTGGCACGACGCGATCACGCGTGAGCTTTTTCATGAATAAATTTCGCAAATTGGGCTATATCGAATACAACGGAAAGCTGGAAATCCGTAACTCGCTGTTGAATGTCGTTCTGTACGACAAGCCTGAGATCAGGAAACACGACGGGAGCGAAGGACCGAGATAGCTTCCCACGCTTGAGGTCCTGTAATGTGCCAACTCGTCCTCCACGGGTGACGAAACCGCATGCCGACGAGGGATATCGGGCATCAAAAGCCCGACGGGTCGCCGGGCTGTAAGATCGACCCCACTATACTGAACCGTCGATCACCAATACCCTCGGCTGCGACCAAAGTAATCGGCCGCCGCCGCCAAACAGCAGCACTAGTACAACGATAATCAGGATCAATTCCACGGGAAGTCTCCTTTGACGGTACTGACGTTATTTACCGCGCACCGCATCCTTTAATCCACCGATCGCGTTTTGCACTTTGCCGGCAGCCTTGTCGGTCTTGCCATCGGTTTCCAGCTTCTTATCGCCAAAAATCTAACCGGCAGTCTCTTTCACCGCTCCCTTGGCCTGCTCGGCCGACCCTTTGATGCGATCTTTATCCATTGCCGTATCCTCATTGTTTGCTGGGTTGGGATAACGGCGTCGTCAATGCATTGTTCCCGACAGCATGGGGTGCGCAAGCATGTGTTTAAATCCGCAGACTTCTCAATTTGAGCAATTTGATACAGATTCCACTCCTTAGTTCGCAGCGTAATTCATAGGGACTGACCGCATTGCAGACTGAGCCGGAAGGCCGCCAACTGAGGCAGCCCTTCATTCCGCAGGCTGCGCCGCTGAAGAAAACATCTCAGCCAGCTTAAACCATTCTGACGCCATTTCGCGTTGAATGACGCGGGATTCCCGATCGGTTGCGGCACTCACTAGTTCCAAACATTGCTCGGCATAACGCCGATATTCTTCATATTTGCCGGGTTCCCAAACTGCCATGAGCGGCCTTCAAAGCATCAAAAGAAAGAGCCCCGACGATGGGGCTGGGGGGACGGGGGAAACGTCAGGGCTCAGTAGTAACGGCAGCAAGCTAAGTTGCTTCTTATTCCATTGCCTGCTGCTGTGTCCTTGAATTGCACTACTGTGGTTTCGACGTGCTGACTTCTTGGACATTCGAAGGTGCGGTGATCGAAACCAAGTTCACCAACTTTAATCCGCGCCAGATACATTTGCGCTGCCGTGCATTTGGACAATCTGGCCGTGCGGCAATTCGGCGCACTTTCGAGCGTGTACTCGGAAAAGGTCATTTGCGACTTCTCCAGCTACAGGCGGGAGTACTACTGAACTCTCTGCCACCGACGCCTGCCGTTTCTACGAATTGTTAACCATTGTGGCTTGTCAAAATTGATCACTTTTGAAATTTTGAAATTAGTACAGTCGGAAGATCAAAGTAGGATAAATAGCCCTCGCGCGGCCACTGATCTGTTATCGACATGGGCAACCTCGTGCGCCGATCCCGATATCTGCGTGCGTTCCTGAGCAGTACCCTGGAGTGCGCCCCTGACTGTGTACAGGTTGCAGGTTGGGTATTGACCGGAGCTGCCGCGCTTTCAGAGTATGAAAGCCATAGCCAAGCACCGCACCCACAGCATCGAGTTCAAACGGCAGATCGCCCAGGACTTCATTGCAGGCGAGACGCTCCATGCTCTTGCCAGCCGACACGACGTTTCGCGCAACCTCATCCGAATCTGCGTGCGTAAGTTTGAAGCTGGAGCGTTTGATGATGACGCCCAGGCAGCTGATCTGCTTCAAGATTACGAGAGAAAAATAGCGGCGCTCGAACGCATGGTCGGTCGGCAGGCCCTGGAAATCGAGTTTCTAAAAAGGGGCTATGAAAAGCGCACCGCGGCCGAGAAGCGCGAGTACATCCGTCATCACCGGCCCCGTGGCCTCTCCATCGCCGAAGGATGCCTGCTTATGGGCCTGTCAAGCTCCACCGACTACGACGTTCCGGCATTACCTATTGACGACGCCGCGCTTGTCGCGACCATGATCGCGATCTGCGATGAGTTCGAAGCCTATCGCTATCGCCGTGTTGGCGCCGAGCTGCGCCATCGCGGCATAGTCGTCTACTCCAAGAAGATCGTCGTCTCATGCCGCTAACACGACCTGCAGCCCAAGCGCCGCAAGCGGTTCGTTGCCACTACCGACAGCGACCACGACTGTCTGATCTTCCCCGACCTCGCCCGCCATAGTATCGTCGACTGCCCGAACCAGGTCTGGTCGCTGACATCACCTACATCGCGATCGCCTCCCGCTTCGTCTATATGGCCGCCATCCTCGATGCCTGGTCACGCCGGGTGGTTGGATATGCCATCAGCCGCTCAATTGATGCGCGCCTGGCCGTTGCCGCGCTGAAGGCAGCTATCCGAGCCCGGCAGCCTCCAAAGGGCTGCATTCACCACTCGCATCGTGGCTCGCAATATGCGTCTGAGGTCTACCGCGGCCAACTCACCGACCACGGTCTTGTTGGTTCGATGGGGCGGCGCGGAAACCCCTACGACAATGCCAAGGCAGAAAGCTTCATGAAGACACTGAAGGTCGAGGCCGTCTATCTGATGGACTACGAAACCTTCGAGGACGTGACAGCTGATCTTCCCCGCTTCATCGACGAGGTTTACAATACTCGTACACTCCATTCCGCGCTCGGCTATCTGAGCCCGGTCCAGTTCGAGGACGACCACGCCCGGCAGACGGTCAAAACTGCCGCCTAATCTTGTCCGGCCCTAAGGGCGCATTCCACCCGTCTGTTCAAAATTGACCACTATTCAATACCAGCCATCGCGTCTGTGCGCGGCGATCGGGTCGCATGCTGATGACATAAAAGGGGAACGAAACCTAAAGCCACGGATTGAGACAGGGACAAACGGGGTCAAAAAGATGAAAGCATTCCTATCTTGCGCCGGGTGCCGTCCGGAATGCGGTTGGAATTCGGTGTGGCGCGTTCTCCGGTAACATGAAGGTATCGTTTCAGGCGGCAAGGTCAATCGGCTGATCGATGGGCTTTGTGGCGAGGGTCTGCCAACCATCCACTTTGCGCATGTTGATCTGTCCTGAAGCGAGCAGCGCCCAGAACAACATCGCGGCGGTGTCGGCCGACGGCAGAACAGTTTGCGTCTTGATCCGCCGCTTGAATTCCTCGTGCAAACGCTCGATTGCATTTGTGGTGCGTACGCTGCGCCATTGGCTCGGCGGCAGGCGAGTAAAGGTGAACAAGCGTTCTCCTGCCTCTTCCAGGCTGTCGGCGACAGCACGATGCTTGAGCCTCCATTTGCGGATGAATGCCTTGCGACGGACCTCTATCTCCTCGGGTGTCGTCGCGTAGATCATGTCGTTGTAATCCGCGGTGATCTCGTCATGCAGGCGCTCGGGGGCATGTGCGAACAGGTTTCTGTGCTTATGAACCGTGCAGCGTTGGACCGGCACTCCGTCCCAGACGGAGGCGATGGCCTTGTCGAGCCCCGGCGCGCCATCGACGATGAGAAACTCGGGCCGCCGCAGCCCGCGCTTGATGAGATCGTCGAGGACAGTGCGCCAGGCCTCGGCGCTCTCGCCGCCCATGCTCTTGATCGCGAGCAGCACCTTCTGGCCGTCCGCGCGCACGCCCAGGACAACGAGCAGTGAGATCGAGGTCGCCTTGCGGTCGAGCCGCACGCGAACGACGGTGCCATCGAGGATCAGGCGCACGATCGGATCCCCGGCCAGCGAGCGGGTGTTCCAGGCATCCCAGTCGCTCTTCACCTTGCGCCACGTCCGGCTCACGGTGTCCTTGCCCACTGTCCCGCCGAACAACGCCGCCAGCGCGCGACGCACCCGCCTTGTATTGGTGCCGGCGAGATAGGTGCTCGCGATCAGCGCGTCGGCGGCAAGCGTGCGCCGCTGATAGGCCCGCAGCGCCTGGCTCTTCCATTCCGCCGTCCCGCCCTCGGACGTGGTCAGCCGGGCGCGTGGCACCGCAATCTCGATCGGCCCGAACGTGCCTGTCAGCGACCGCGTGCGGCTGCCGTGGCGGTGGCCCGCAACGCCGGCTCTTGCTTCATTGCCGGCCACCTGGCTTCGTCCGTAACGCGGCCGTGCCAGCGCAGTATCGAGCTCGCCGCGGAGCAGCTCTTCGATGAACTCACGCGCCCGAGCCCGTACCTCGGTCTCGATCGGATCGAACCAATTGTCAAAAAGATCAACAGCCTTCTCGGCCGCAGGCTGCAAAGAATCAGGCTTCGTGGTATTGTTCGTCATGGCGTGGTCTCCAGTCCGACGCTTCAACGCCGGATGATTCGAGGTTGATCACCCCGGAGACTACGCCACCCTCAATTCCTACCAACTCCGCGACGGGACCTTGCGCCGTGCTGCTGGCGATCTCAGCCGTAAGCGTTCCGGCAGAGGCCAAGGGTTGCCTTAAAGGCGCGGCAGTTGGCGGGGTCGCCGGCCACGAGGCCGGTCACCACGGTTTCCTGGGAGCAGCGGCGGGTTGCGCGATTGGCCACCATGAAGCGAACAAGAAGGACAAGGATGAGTCCCGGTCGGAGAAATGACAAAGGCGACCACTGCGCCTAAATGCCGGAGTTCTTGATAATGGGACCCGCATTTTTTTTCGATCTCGCCTTCTGGAAGGCGTGCAAGGACTCCGCTGATCGCGCCGGTGTGCGATGCCTACGCATACGATACGCCTCGATCCTTGATCAGGCGCACAGCTTCAAGATTGAACTCCCGCGTAAACTTCCGTCGCTCATGACTCGACCTCCAGCTCCATCAAAACACCTAACTCGGTGTCTTCGGAACCGGGTGCAGGCCAATGATTTGGTGTTAGAAGGAAAGTGATTTGACGAATTCGAGGCTATGGCACTTGAAGTTCTGGAAGTGGAAATCAGCTGCCGTAGGTGGAATCCATCGGTTCATCCATGGAGAAGTCGCCGAGTTGCAGGCGTTCACGCAAGATATCTGCAACACGTACAGTATCGATGTTGCCGATCTTGCGCGGCGCCGCTGGCGCTGCCGAAGCGCGTGGCGGCGGTGGTGGTTTGCACGGTGGGAAACATGTCGATCCGACTGACACTCTCTATTCCCCTGTTGCTTGTCTCCACTTGCTTTGGAAGCGTCGCCCTCGCTGCATCGACGCACGGCACCTGTCCCGGCAATTCAATGAACGCCACCCAGTATAGCTCAAGTCCGCGCACGGCTAGCGGCCAACTGTTCCAGCCCGACGGCCTCACTGCGGCACATAGAAGGCTGCCGTTTGGCACGCGGGTAAAGGTCACAAACCCCCGTACCGGCGCTTCGACGATCGTAATAATCAACGATCGCGGACCGTTCACGCGCGGCCGCGACATAGATTTATCCCGTGGAGCCGCGCACGCGATCGGCCTCACGAGCGTTGGAAGGGTGTGTGCAGAGATTCTATGACCCTAGCCCACAGCCCATTGCGGCGAGGATATTCTTCTTGTAGTCCCGGCACAAAGCAATCAAACAAAGGCGCGAACGGTGTAATCGGAGCAAACGTCTTCACCATTCTGACAACCCGGCCACGGAGATAACGCCATGTCGATCGGAACCATCCTGCTCATCATTTTGGTTATCATATTACTCGGCGGTTTTAGCGGATTCGGAGGCGGCCCGTTCTACGGCACCGGCTATTACGGTGGCGGTGGGCTCGGCCTCATAATCGTTATCCTATTGATCTTGGTTTTGCTCGGCAGGCTTTGACCGCCAGGGCACCGCGTCCATTTAGAATTGTCCTTCAGGGTTGCCCACCATTGCCTCGGGTGAGCAATTCCACGCTGATTTCCATTGCCTGTTGCTTGGCTTTTCGGTTGATACCCATTCCCGGCTTACATGGTCTCGTGAGCAGCATTGCAGACGATGGGCGCTTTGAGAGGGCCGGCGTGAACTACGCCTGATTTGATGCTGCGACCATCTTTCTGTTTATCACCGGCGCGAGGGCACGCATCTCTCGAAAGGAAATGAGGCGCTGCCTCTTTTCGTCCCAAAGGACCATGCGCACGCACTGGAGGCTCTGGACGAGCGTAAGCCGCCCGACGGCAGCGAGCTCCGGCCGATCCCGTAGCACTCGGGGCAATCGGTAATACGGGATACGGCTGCAGAGATGGTGCACATGGTGCACCCCGATATTGGCGGTGAACCAACGCAAGACGCTCGGTAAGTCATAATGTGAGCTGCCGTGCAACGCCGCCTCGTGAAAATTCCATCTTTCGTCATGCGCCCAGAAGGTGTCCCCGAACTGATGCTGGACGTAGAATAGCCAGACGCCAATCGAACTTGCGAGGATTGTGATCGGCAGTTGCACAAGCAGGAAGGGACCTAAGCCGAGCAGCAAGATCATCGTGGCTGCGAGAACCGCAATTGCGAGGTTCGTTGCCATAGTGCTTTGCCAGAACTGCCAACCACTGCGCATCAATCCCACCGGCCATCGGTGCCGCAAGATGAACAAATAGGCTGGCCCGACGCCAAACATCACGATCGGATGCCGATACAGCCGGTACTGGAGCTGACGCCATCGGGATAATGCCAGAAATTCGCGCACGGTCAGTGTGTCGACGTCACCAAATCCGCGGTGATCGAGATTGCCCGAGTTGGCATGGTGGAGGGCGTGGCTGTGTCGCCAGAAATCGTAGGGCGTCAATGTCAACACGCCAATGACACGTCCGACCCAATCATTCGCACGACGTTGGCGGAAGAATGAACCGTGGCCACAATCGTGTTGGATCATGAAGAGGCGCACGAGGAAGCCGGCAGCCGGCACGGCCAGCATTAGGCAAACCCAGTAACCGATGCCGAGAGCGGCCCACATCAGGATCCATAAGATCACGAGGGGTACGGCCGTGATCACGAGTTCGACCGTGCTGCGCGCGCCGCTAGGCTCGCGGTAGCGGGCGAGCAGGGGTGCCCAGGCCCGCGAACCGCGTGTTGTATGAATATTCGGCTCTCGTTCATGCATTCAGAATTGGCTCCCTAATCGATTGGGTGCTCTTCAGAACATGCATTTTTGATCCTCAGCTCAATTCATTGCTGAGCAATATTGCTCACGAGGATGGATCGCTATGGTGCTACCGTCAGCGGTGATCGAATGGTGCGACGGGCGCTGCCCTCTATCGCGATTTTTCTTCAATGAGCAATTTGATACAAAATTCCGGTCTGTAGTTGAATCGAACCGACCCGTCTGCCTTTCGATTGATAGGCTCTCGCGTCCTGAAACTTGGAACATATGCGGGCGCTCCCAGGTTGTCGATGAGCCCCGGTTCAATCCCGAGCCGGCAACGGAGTTCACTATGATGATCCGCATCGCTTCAGCCGCCGCTATTGCCGCGCTTATGAGCACGGCCGCGATGGCGCAATCCCCTAACACCCCAATGATGCAACCCGCGCCCAAGGCCTCAATGGCGCAATCTAATGCCAATCAAATTGGCGGGTCCGCCCGTCTCATGGCAACGATGCCGGCAAACGGTACGACCGTGACCAACTACTACAAACAAAACGTATATGATCAATCCGACCATACGCTTGGCGACGTGCGCGATCTCATTGTCGAGAAGGATGGCCGCATATCCGCCGCGATAATAGGCGTCGGCGGCTTTCTGGGCATCGACGAGAAGAACGTTGCCATTCCATTCGATGACATCAAGGCCAGTCAGAGAGACAACGTGTGGCACCTGACGGTGAACACCACGAAGGCTGAACTCCGGCGCGCGCCCGGCTTCAAGTACGACCACGATGCCAGCATGTGGATATCCGACAAGAGCGCCAGCAACGCCGATCACAAGGCGCCGCAATTGGCGGACACCAAGCAGTCGAGAAAATAGGTCCCTTCGATTCCGATCCGTCCCGCCCGGCGCCTATGCTGGGCGGGAGGATGCGGCCGGCTCGGTTGCGATGAGACGCTCAAAGCTTGGCTTCCAATAACGAACAAGCCGATGTGCAGCCGTGCGAATTATTGGACTGCCATTTCCTTTCCAGGGGCGACAGCACAAATCCCCGAGCCACTCCTCCTGCCTGTCGGTACCGCCGCGTCAAGCGCTCGCGGCGTCGTCGGTTCATGCTCCTTTCTCTGCCGGGCGGCGGCGCATCGGACGCGGCTTCACCCCTCGAGAAAATGACCGAACGCAGCCAGCGGCCTGACCCGGTCGCAGATGATCTTGGCAGTCGCCAGCATGGGTACGGAGAGGATCGCGCCGGGAATTCCCCACATCCAATACCAGAAGACGAGCGAGATGATGACGAGGACGGGGTTGAGGGTGAACCGCTTGGCGAGAAGCATCGGCGTCAAAGTCTCGCCCTCGATCAAATGCAGCCGACATAGACACCCGCAGGCAACAGCGCCGGCCAAAGTGCGTCATTGGTCGACAGGCCAGCAAGAAGAAAGAGCAATACGCCCAATGCAGTGCCGAGGATCGGCACATAGGAAGATATCGGCCGAACCGAGAAGGAAGAATAAAAACAACACGGTCGTGAAGAAGCCACTGGCAAAGTTTCGGATCCCGGTGAACAGCGTCGTCAAAACGGCTTCACCCCGCTGCGAGGTGTTCGAGGCAGAGCGGCCGAAGCTCGTTCCTTATGCCGGCCGGTTCGATGGCTTCCATACGGTGCCGGCATCGGTCTCGAAGACCTGCCTGGTGCGCTTCGACAACAACAAGTACTCGGTAGCTGCCAGCGCTGTCGGCCGTCCCGTCGAAGTTCACGCCTATGCCGATCGCATCGTAATCCGCATGGACGTTCTGGCTTTCGGTAGCGCTGGTGGTGATCGCGATCGTGTCGACGTTCGTGGACATCCCGTACGTCAGCGTATACGCGCTGTGGGTTTCAGTCGTCGGCTATGTCGTTTTAGTGATCGGCTGCACGATTAAGACGGCTTAACGAAAGAAGCCCACCGTATACACGCCGGGCTTCCCTGTCACCTGTCGGTGCTCAGACGAAAACCGACTGGACGGCTATTGATAGAGCGCGAAAATTACCAATCTCTGCAATTAAGACAGCACCCGCTCACGTATGCCGCCGCCAGGGCCCGCACGGCCGATCTGGGCGATTTTGGCCCGCAGGGTGGCAGCATCAAAGGGTTTCGCGATCAGACAATCGGCCCCCGCTGCCATCGCCTCTGCTACCCACTTAAACTCTTTCTTCGCCGACATCAAAATGAAAGGGATGGCTCTCGTCTCTTGACGATGGCGAACCTGGTACAGCACCTCAAGTCCACTCATCGGCTCCATTTCCCAATCACAAATAATGATCTCGACGGGAGATGCTCCCAAACGATCTAGAGCCGTCTTGCCATCCTGTGCGAGTTCAATTTGCTCGAAACCACATTTACGCAGCAGTATCTCCACCGTGCGACAAATGGTGGTCGAGTCATCGATAACTAAGACACGCCGAATATCTGGCATGGCTATCCCTTTATCGCCACGATGATCAAGAGATATGTTACGTGAACTTGGTTACCCGAAATTTGAAAAGGACGCTCCGAATCCCAAAGCGAAGGCAGAGCTGCAAAGCTCAAAGCATTGTCATTTTTCGCGACGCGTTGGGCGCCGCTCGGCCTGGGGTCACTTGGCTGGCCGCTGAATGGCGTTTGGTGCGGTCGGATTAGACGAGCACTAGCAGCAACCCCAACAATCCGAGGCCGACGAGAAACATCGACCAGTCGCCAACATCAAGGCCAAAAAGTCGGCCTTCGGCTGTCTTACGCGCGAACATATTACTCTTACTTTTTTTAGAGCAGAACGTTGGTCGCCTTCGCTGTTTTGTCTGTATTTCGAACGGTCGATCAGGCCATCCAAAACGGCTTGGAGGCTTCAAATGCGGCCGAGCAGCGCGTGATGCCGATATCGCGCAAATCTGCATCGCTGAGATTCATCAGCTCTCTGCGTGATCGCGCGCGATGCCGCCACTCGGCTAAACCGTGCTTCACTTGGCTCCAACGCGACACGCCGCGCGAACGAAGGCTCGTGATATCCAGGCTCATCGTGCTCATGGGTCGCTCCAACTCTCTAATTCATTAGAAACTACGTTTGTCCTTGAGTCGGCGATGTGATGCGCAGCACAAATCTGCGCTTTACCCTAGCTTACTGAATCTAATTCCGTTTTACGCGCCAGCTGTTGATACTGGAATAATTCTCCCCAGAAGTGCCGTTGACGGTGATGGTCGGCGGGGTTCGGTGTGCCGCAACGTTGAGGCGACGCCAGCTTGACAGGCTTCTATGATCACTTGGGCGATTGCTTTGCCCAGTAAATTGCTGTCAGCCTCAATGGCGGGCTCGTTACCATCGTATGCCGACAGAGCCAGGGCTGCACCCTCGCGCCTTACAACCTCGGACGAGGCTTTGCTCGCCCATTCCCTCAATTGATCGTCTGTCATCGCATTGCTCCGTGAAGACGGCGAGCCGCACCACCGGCACGGCGCCGGACGAGATGACATCGGCCAGCACTTAGCGAACATATTGTTCGATCCTAGCCCTCAAATTCTTGAAACTGAGGAGGGCATTGAGGCTCTCAATAAAGCCCTTAAACAGGTGCAGGAGGAAATAGCTCGCCTCACTGGGCAAATGCCCGCCCCGGACTAGCCGGGCCAGCTCGATCTCAGTGGCGCCATTTGATGGAACAGCCCATCGACGGAATTTGCTCCGCCGGCCCATGGCCTGTTTCGGCCACCTGTTTCATTGCCTCGAATAGGTCACGGCGAGCGTTCGGAACTGTCGTCACGCGCGAGGCGTCAAGACGGCCGCGGTATTGCAACTCGTCGTTTGCACTGAACCCGAAGAAATCAGGTGTGCACTGAGCGTCGTAAGCACGTGCAACGTCCTGGGTCGCATCAAGTACGTAGGGGAAGGTGAGGCCGTGCCGGGCTGCAAATGCCTTCATGTTGTCGAAGGAGTCCTCGGAATAGCTCTCGGTGTCGTTTGGCATAATGGCGATCGTCCCGATGCCGATCTCTCGCAGCGCCTTAGCCTCTGCCACGATGCGGTCGATCGATGCCTTCACGTAGGGACAGTGATTACAGATAAACACCACGAGCGTGCCCTTAAGCCCGCGGACGTCACCAAGCGAATAGCTCTTGCCGTCAACGCCCTTAAGTGAGAAATCACTTGCCTTCCAGCCCATCGCCTTGATTGTGCCCAATGCCATCTGGCGCTCCAAGTGTCAGAACGTCGCCGAACCGGGGTGAGTGTCAAGAGGCGGATACGCCGATGTGCTGCGTTCTGTGCAGCGCACGCGAGTAACATGTCGATTTAGATCACTCGCACGTTTCAATCACCCACGCCGGGATTTGGTGAGAAATATTGCCGTTTGTCCGGCTTGCCTTCCCACTCCTTAAAATCGGCCGGGGGCGTTTTTTTGATCGTAATTTTTGGCCAGATTTTTGCGTATTCCGCATTAAGCGATAGCCATTTCTCGAGCCCCGGATCCGTGTCGGGTTGTATGGCGTCCACAGGACATTCCGGCACGCAAACACTGCAATCAATGCATTCGTCCGGGTTGATCACCAGCATATTCTCGCCCTCGTAGAAGCAATCCACTGGGCAGACCTCGACGCAGTCCATGGTTTTGCAGCGAATGCAGCTCTCATTGACGACATAGGTCAATTTTAGCGCTCCACAAATTCCTTGAGCACAGCGTCGGCTCAACGCAGCCGGTGGATGCTCTACGATTCAGTTCATTGGGCCGTAGTTTTGTCTTGGGCCAACTTCTCTGCACACGCCCTGGCCAGGTGGTAGTTGGCGGAGGTAGCCCCCGGTTCTGTCGCCCAGCCGCCCTTCTGCAAGTAATCACCTTGTTCCCAGTTCGAAGAGATCTTTTGTAGGACTGCCAGGTTTGCCTTCGCATTGTTGTCCAGCATGAATTTTTCCACGCAGATCGGCGTAAGGGCGGTTACGACAGCGTCATCAGCGCGTTCACCCGCCAGTCTTTCGGCGGTGCCGCCGGTCATCCAGCCGCCCCAAGAAAATCCGATAACCATAGATGCGACCGCGCCGATAGCTATTCCTTGGAGGAGACGAGTTCGCAACTCGCCCTGCAGAATTGAAGGAACTTGCATGCTTTTGCCTTTTCGATGAGAGGGACATGCGCCGCACGAAACGAGCGCAGCGAAGAAGCTGGAGCCGGGTGCTGACGGCAACCGAGCCGAACCTAACTAAACTTGGAGTGTTGTTGTGCCTGCCGACGGCACCTGCGCTGCCACCTGGAGAGAAGGGAGACTTCGGTACGTCCCCGATTGCGGGCCGAGCTTTCGGACAAGCCACCGCTTGCCTTTGCAAGATCACATGGTGCTGCGGGACACCAGACACAATAGGATTGAGAAATTAAACGCCAAAGCGGCGCTGCTTTCCGCTGGAGCACCTTTTCCTCGCAGTTGTTCGAAATGATTTTTATCATGACGTTCCGGCAGCTTCGCCAGGACGAGGGTCGCCGCAACCGAAAAGCACAGGGGGTCGGTCGGCTCGAAGGCGATCCGTGATGGGCAGCTCGCGAAATGAGGAATCTGGTTCTCGATCCTCGCCGGCAAATCACTCAACGGCCCCTCGTTCAAAGGCATCGAAGAACTCAAGGCCCATATCGACGCCTTCATCCGCACCTACAACGAAACCGCGCGTCCCTTCGTCTGGACAAAATCCGAAGTCTATCAGAAACGCCTCAAACCATGTTTCGCGGACCTGTGATTCCGGGTACTAGTAATTCCCCAAGAGCGGAAACACCCGCTGAGGGATGGCCCCCACACAAACAAGTATCACCAGCAGTTTCAGCAGATTGGCCAAACGACGGTCCCTGACATACTGTTCGATGGCCCAAAAGCAAATCGCGCCGACTACGCAAATAATCAAAACGCTGATCAAGGTCGAAATCATATTTACCCCCGCGCGCTGATGTTCCCTTCGTGAGCAAAACTATGCCACGGCGGCAAAGGGCACTCAATCCGCGCGCCGTTACTGCGGCAGACACGGCACGCGCTCCAATTCCAAGACGAGCCGCAGCGCGACCACGACGCCCGTAATGTCCCCACCGCGCTCGCGGCATGAGGCAGCGTGTGCGCTTGAACGGGCCGCGGAACGTCGGTTTTTTGGCAACCGTCTCAGCGCGGGCGTTGACCACCACGAGGGAACGGGGCCCCATCGCATCGGTACGAGCTGGCGATTGCCGTTCTGACCAACGACCGTGTCAATGGTCGTGGTCGGACAGACGTTGTGGCGGGGCGCCGGCTGATCGAGCGCGAGTTGATAGAGCCTGACGAATTCTTCCCAAGTCAGCTTATAGGTGGAACGCCCGCACATGCTATGCGCGAAATCGCGAGCCATTTTTGCTTTGGTAATTTCGAGGCCTGACGTGTAGAGCACTGGGACATCCGCTGCATCCGAAGGCATCGAATTCGACCCGCTCAGCCGGCCATGCTGGCGTCATCACCAGCTCTCTACTAAAATCCCAGGTGGGCCACTTGGTGAAGGCCGGTCAGTTCGCGGAGAGGACCGCTATTGGGACAGCTCGTCATAGTCTCGAATAGAGTCGCCATTCCCGAGAAAGATGCAAAGGCGCGCGCCGGCGGGCTTGAAGTTGCCGTCAAGGCGGCACTCAAGCGCAAATCTGGCATCTGGTTCGGCTGGAGCGGAAAGGTCGCCGCGCACACGAAGATTGCCACACAGAAGGTCGTGCACGGCAAGATTACCTACGTAACGCTCGATCTCTCCAAAGAAGACTACCAGGAATACTACAATGGCTTCACGAATCGCGTGCTATGGCCGATCCTGCACTACCGCATCGATCTCGCCGAGTTCTCTCGCCGGGATCTCAGCGGGTATCTGCGTGTCAATGATAACTTCGCGAGCGAGTTGCACGAGGTGCTCGGGCCGGATGACCTCATCTGGGTGCATGATTATCACTTGATGCCGCTCGCCAAAGCACTGCGCGAGCGCGGGCACCAGAATCGCATCGGCTTTTTCCTTCATATTCCTTGCCCACCGCCGGAGATACTGACTGCGTTGCCCAACCACGAGCGTCTTATTCCATCGCTCCGCGAATACGACCTTGTCGGCTTCCAGACCGGCGATGACGCCTTCAATTTCAGCCGTTATCTTACCCGGGAATGCGGCCTGCACAGCCGCGATTTTAATTTCGTTGTCGCCGACCGGACCGTTCGGATCGATGTGTTCCCGGTCGGCATCGAGACCGCCGCGTTCGCCCAACTTGCGCAGCGTTCAGCGCGATTGCCGTTCGTTAAGCGCGTGACCGAGAGCCTGGTTGGCCGTGCACTCATCATCGGAGTCGATCGCCTGGACTACTCGAAAGGGATCCCGCAGCGGCTTTCGGCATTCGAGTTGTTCCTTCAGACGCAACCTGACTGGCGGGGCAAAGTGACTTATCTACAGATCGCGCCCAAGAGCCGCACCGAGATTCCGGAATATGCCGAAATAGAGCAGGAGATCGGATCGACCGCGGGACGCATCAATGGCGCCTTTGGTGAGGCGGACTGGACGCCGATCCGTTATGTCAACCGTTCATATAGTCACTCAACGCTTGCCGGGCTTTATCGCGCCGCACGTGTTGGGCTCGTGACCCCGTTGCGTGACGGTATGAATCTCGTCGCCAAGGAATATGTAGCATCACAGAATCCCGATGACCCGGGTGTGCTTGTCCTTTCGCGCTTCGCTGGCGCGGCTCATGAATGCAAAGCAGCGCTGCTGGTTAATCCCTACGATCCCGACAGCGTCGCGGCGGCCATCGGGCAGGCGCTCTCGATGCCATTGGCCGAGCGTCGCGAGCGGCACGCTGCATTATTCCAGGTTCTGTCACACAACGACATTCAACACTGGGCGGACCGCTTTCTCGCCGCGCTGGAACGTGAGCCGACGGCTCTAAGCCGGCTTGAGCAAATGCCCTCTGTCCAATCGTAGTATCGTCGCGCGGCCATAAAGATGTGAAGTCCAATCGCCTTCTGGCTGCCATCGGTCCGCGGCATGGCAGTGACACTGTCGCTGGCCCTGGCCGGTTAGCGCCTGCCGAAGTTCCCAAAAAAGTGAGAGACGCACTTTTGTGTCTGTCCTAATTTGCGGGTCGGAGTGTTCTAATTCTCATCGGGGCATGAGAATTAGGGTTGCTTTATAAGTTCCATCGGTTGTTACTAACGAGCGCCGCGCCATGTAAGACGCATGGTCGATTCATCCGCTACCTACCGATTGAGAGCGCTCACAAGCGAGCAGCGTGCGCGCGCCGCATCTGATTCGACCATTAAACGGGAATGGGAAGAATTGGCTATCCAGTGGCATTCAATCGCAAACGTTGCCGCGCAATTGGCCGATAAGAATCCTCATATTGCATGAGGCTGCCTCCATTGGCGGCCTCTTTTGATTTTCGGATCACAGCCGCAATGTCTGTTTGTGGCGTGCGCCGTGGCCGAAAGCAACCGGAGCAGCTATGGAGGAAACGAAGTGGCTGAAGCCTTCGGTTAGCGGGTCACGATATACGGTGACAGCGTGAGGATCATCATACGGTGACAGCGTGAGGATCATCGCATAATTTCGCGATTCGCCCATTGTACTTTACGTTCCGATACCCCAGCTAAATAGGTACTGGCAAGCCAGTTGCTTGTCGGAGAGCTGCACAAAAATCGGAGACGTACCGCAGTTTCCGGTCCCTTTTATTGGCAGCCTGGTGCCGTCGGCCGGCACATATCATTCCAACGAGAGTTGCGTTCGCGAGCGGATGCCAGGTGCGCCCAGGCATCCGAGCATTGCGCACCCACGCCAGCTTTTCATCGAAAAACCAAAGCCATGCAAGTTCGAGCAGCACAATGACAGTTTCCCATTACATCAATGAAAACGAATCCGACATGCGCGGCATCAAGCCTGGCTGGTACGCGATTGAGAATGACGGCAACCTTTCTTCTGGACCTTTTTCCAGCCTCGAGGAATGTGTCAAGAGAAACACTCAGCCGACGAACGGGACGATGTTGAAACGAGGGTCGAACTGAAACACTTCTCTACCGACATCCGGCGTTGAGGGCGGCGTCAGGAGGTCTAACCAAAACCGCCCTCTAAAGGATTAAGTGTCATGACGGAAATCACTGCCGGTAAAACCAAGACGACTAAACACGCTACCTCCCCATTTGACATACCCGACTACGGGATTCCGAAATTCGCGATGCCAAAATTTGACCTGCCGAATATGGAAATGCCGGAGGCATTGCGTGAGATGACCGAAAAGAGCGTCGAGCATACCAGAGACGCTTACGCGAAGGCCAAGATAGCCAGCGAGGAAGCAGCTGATTTGTTCGAACATACCTACGAGGCCGCTGCCAAGCGTGCCACAGACTTTAATTACAAGTTTATCGAGATTGCCCGTACCAACACTCGCGCCGCCTTTGACTACGTCCATGAGCTGTTGGGTGTGAAGTCCCCGTCGGAGTTCATCGAGCTGTCGACCGCGCAAATGTGCAAGCAATTCGAGATGGCGTCCGCGCAGAATAAGGAGCTTTGCACTCTGGCTCAGGAGATGGCGACTGAGGCCGCCGGTACAATCAAGACAAGCCTGTCCAAGACACTCAATAACGCCACCTGATCGCAAAGGGTCTCGAAATATCGGTCTCACAACGAACAGCCTTCTAAATCCGCCAGACTTTTTGAAGAAACCGCAGGAGGACGCCAATGAAATTTCGCCCAATACATGATCGTGTTGTTGTCGAGCGTATTGATCCCGAAGCCAAGTCCGCCGGCGGCATCATCATCCCCGACACCGCCCAGGAGAAGCCCTCGCAGGGCGAGATCATCGCCGTCGGCCCGGGCGGCCGCGATGAGGCCGGGAAGCTCATCCCGATCGATCTCAAAGTCGGCGACCGCGTACTGTTCGGCAAATGGTCGGGCACCGAGGTCAAACTCGACAACGTCGATTTGTTGATCATGAAAGAGAGCGACATCATGGGCGTGCTTCAGGAAACGGTGGCCAAGAAGAAGGCCGCCTAAGCATTCTCATCCCGAAACAGAAATTCCCGGAGTAGCAAAATGTCTGCCAAAGAAGTTAGATTCTCCGTTGATGCGCGCGACAGAATGTTGCGCGGGATCGACATCCTCAATAATGCGGTGAAGGTGACGCTCGGCCCGAAGGGTCGCAATGTGGTGCTCGACAAGTCTTACGGGGCACCTCGCATCACCAAGGACGGTGTTACCGTCGCTAAAGAGATCGAACTCGAAGATAAGTTCGAAAATATGGGCGCACAGATGGTGCGCGAAGTCGCCTCGAAGTCATCCGACTACGCCGGTGACGGCACGACGACCGCGACGGTTCTTGCACACGCGATCGTGCGGGAAGGCGCCAAGTCCGTAGCCGCCGGCATGAATCCAATGGATCTCAAGCGCGGCATCGATCTTGCGGTCGAAGCGGTGGTCGAGGAACTGAAGAAGAATTCGAAGAAAGTCACCTCGAACGAAGAAATCGCCCAGGTCGGCACGATTTCCGCCAACGGCGATTCCGAAATTGGCAAGTTCCTTGCCGATGCGATGAAGAAAGTTGGCAACGAGGGCGTCATCACGGTCGAAGAGGCCAAGAGCCTGGAGACTGAACTCGAAGTCGTCGAAGGCATGCAATTCGATCGCGGTTACATCTCTCCCTACTTCATCACCAACGCCGAAAAGATGCGCGTAGAGATGGATGACCCATATCTCCTGATTTACGATAAGAAGCTGTCAGGCCTACAGGAATTGTTGCCGCTGCTTGAGGCGGTGGTGCAGACCTCAAAGCCGCTCGTCATCATCGCCGAGGACATCGAGGGCGAGGCTTTGGCTACGCTCGTCGTCAACAAGCTGCGCGGTGGCCTCAAGGTTGCAGCGGTGAAAGCGCCAGGCTTTGGTGATCGCCGTAAGTCCATGCTCGAAGACATCGCGATTCTCACCGGCGCCCAGGCGATCAGCGAGGATCTCGGCATCAAACTCGACAAGGTTACCGTGAATATGCTCGGTCGCGCCAAGAAAGTGACGATCGAGAAGGAGAACACCACGATTGTCGACGGTGCCGGCAAGAAGTCCGACATCGAAGCTCGTATTAGCCAGATTAAGGCGCAGATCGAGGAGACCACCTCGGACTACGACAGTGAGAAGCTGCAGGAGCGTCTTGCCAAGCTTGCGGGCGGCGTCGCGGTGATCCGCGTCGGCGGTGCGACCGAGGTCGAGGTCAAGGAGCGCAAGGACCGCGTGGATGATGCCATGCACGCGACCCGTGCAGCAGTCGAGGAAGGCATTCTTCCCGGCGGCGGCGTTGCTCTGCTTCGCGCGAGCGAGGTGCTCAAGAAGTTGCGCACGCAGAACGACGACCAGAAGACCGGTGTCGAGATCGTTCGCAAGGCGCTGTCCGCTCCGGCCCGCCAGATCGCGACCAATGCCGGCGAAGACGGCTCCGTGATCGTCGGCAAGATCCTTGAGAAGGATCAGTACGCCTACGGTTTCGACGCCCAGAATAGCGAGTATGTAAACCTCGTTTCCAAGGGCATCATTGACCCGACCAAGGTTGTCCGGGCGGCCCTTCAGAATGCAGCGTCGATCGCCGGACTACTAATCACCACGGAAGCCATGGTCGCCGAAAGGCCGAGGAAGGACAGTGGAGCCCCGGCTATGCCTGGCGGCGGCATGGGCGGCATGGACTATTAAGCCCACTCTCAACGACAATGACGGAGGCCCGGGATTATTCCGGGCCCTTTTCTTATGCTGCCGCGTGAATTATCGCTTTCTCTTCTTCGCGCTCTTTTTCGAGAAAATCGCGTTCCAGTTTTCCTTGTGGGCCGTGGTGACCGGTTTCTGGCCGTCGCCTCGGCTATAGTTGGAAAGTAGTACAGCGCCTGCCTCCCGCCCTCGGCCCTGGACACGTCTTCAATCGACCTACATGCGCCCGTAGTAGCTTCAATCAATGCTGCAAATAAAGTTTTGTGTCTGAACAAACTCGCCGAAAAGGAGATCATGGTGAAGAACAATTCGAAGGAAGCCCAGAAGAAGTGGGCAGAAGCAGTTTTCAAGAAGGAGGAACGCGCTCAAGACGGTCGAAAGGCGATGATCGAATATAAATCTCAAGCTCTAGCCACTCGCGAAAAGACCGCGCATTTGAAGGAGCTTCGATTAGCTAAGGAATCCCAGGCGCGATCGATAATAGCACTTTGAACCTGGCAACTCGCACCCGAGCCACATCAGGCTCGTCTACCCAAGCCAACAATCTTGCCGATGTGGGCTTTAATCCGAAGCGCATGGATAGGACGATACGAGATAGCCTTGGCGAGCACCTTGTCGCCTGCGTCCGGCCCT
>CAVRCU010000003.1:0-262504 GCA_963719725.1 uncultured Solirubrobacterales bacterium | reverse complement strand
GGCGGCTTGTGTCCTCTCCGAGGGTGCCCTTGGGGAGCTTGGCGAGCAGCAGGCGTCCCTCGTTGATCGCGCGGGGAACGTCGAGTGTCGTCTTTGACTGGCCGACGATCGCGCGCACGGGACGGCGCAGCAGGAACGCGCGCAGCTTGTTCAAGAGCGGCCCGGAGGCCTGCGCGCGCAAGGGGTCTGAGAGTTCGCCGTACCACTCCCAGAACGGGCCGAGCACGGGGTCTTTGATCTGCGCGGCGAGGCTTTCCTGCCAGTGGCGATCGGTCAGCAGCCGAGGCACGTCGGCAAGGGTGCTCGTCGGTGAGGCGGTGCTGAGCGTCAGCACCGCGGCGCGGAGGATGTCGTCGGTCCTCGGACCCCAGTAGCGCTCGAACACGCGCCGGAAGATGCCGACGAGCTGATCTGTGCCGAGATCGCGGTCGGGACTGTCGAGGACGTTCAGGCCGGGCGGCGCCTCGTCCAGCGGGTCCAAGAGGTCTACGTCGTTCTCGCGGCCGGCGGGGATGCGCGCGAGAATGTCCTCGATCAAGTCGCCCTTCGGGTCGATCACGACCGCCCCCCGGCCGGCGTCGAAGTCCGCGAGCACGAGCCGCGCGATCAGCGTGGACTTCCCCACGCCGGTCGGCCCGAGGACGTGAATGTGCTGGCGTGCGTCGGACACGGCGAGGTTGATCTGCCGGCCGTTGGAGCCGTGGCCGAGCGGCTTGCCGGTGGTGGGGAGCCCTGGTGGCGGCGCGATCTCGCGTGCGCCGGCCATCACGACGCCGGGGATCGCGTCCTGGCCGGGCAGGTGCGCGAGCGCGGCCAGCTCGGGCACGCCGAGCAGGAACGCACGACGCCCCAGACGCCGCTGTCGGAGCCTCAGAAGCGCGCGTGGGGCGTGCCGGCGACGCAGGAAGACCCTCGTGCCGTTGTACGGCGCGAAGGCACCCAGGATGGCGTGGATGCGTCCACGAGCTTCCTTGCGCGAGTCGGCGGTGACGGTGACGCGGATGACGCAGCGGTACAGCGACCCCGCGCTCTTGCTCATCGCCTCGCGCACGTCCGGGGTGATCGTCGGGTCGAGTCGTGGCGGCGTGGGGGGCTGGGTGCGGAGCGCTTGCATGAGTCGCAGCACGCGGCTGGTCGGCTCGCCTTTGCGTATCCGCCGCGCGGCGTTGCGCAGCCGGTGTTGCTCGCGGCTGGTCGCCGGCCGGGCAATGACCTGGATCAGCGCGCGCTCTGAGTCGGTGAGCCCCGATAGCTGGCCGAGGATCAACGGCAGCGGATCGGGATTCAACGAGGCGTCCAGCGAGAACCATCCTGGCCCGGAAAGCGCAAGCTCGGAAGTGAGACGCACCATCCCACGCGGCGGATAGGCGGTGTCGGGCTCGTCTGGGGCTACGGGTTCGGTGCTCGCGCTCGCGCCGGGCCACGCCGCGCTGACCGCCCGCTCGATCAGGCCGGGTGGGATCACCTTCGGCACCCACAGGCGGAAGATCGTGCCCGTCTCGTTCGCGGCGATCTCCCACGATAGATGCGGCTGGCCGATCAGCACACGCGCGAGCCGGGGGCGCAGCAGGTCGTGAAGCGCCGACCACAGCAGATGTCCGCCCGTGTCCTGCACGTCGGGCGGCACGCCGATCCGCACAAGCCGCGCGCCTCGCGGGAGAAGGTTGCGCTGTAGGGCGCGGAGCAGCAGCACACCGACGATCACGACCAGCGCGAGCGCTCCGGCGAGCAGCGCAAGACGCTCGATCGTCCCAAGCGCATGACGCGCGAATCCGAGGCCTTCGTGCAGCGGCCGGTTCGGTTCGAGCAAGTAGCGTTCAAGCGCGCGGTTGGGATGCGGCGCCGCCCGGTGGTGCAGACGAGCGTGGTGAAGCTGAGCGTGGTGTCTCACCGTCCGGCTCCCTGCGCGGCGGGACGAGTCGCGCCGAGATAGCGGTCTTCACCCCACTGTGCGCCGACGGTGGTGGGGAATGTCTCGGTGCGAACACTGCTCCCAGGATGCGGGGCGTCCACCATCTCGCCCGAGCGCACGACCATCCCGACGTGCGTCACTTCGCTGGGGCTCTGCCCGAAGAAAACGAGGTCGCCGGGCTGTAGCTGGGCGCTGGCGGGCAGGCGCGGTCCCGCGTCGTACTGTTCCTGGGTGGTGCGGGGAAGGTTGATCCCGGCGAGCCGGTATGCGGCCTGTACGAGACCGGAGCAGTCATACCCGGACGGGCTCTCGCCGCCCCACACATACGGCACGCCGATCTTGCTCAGTGCGAACGCGAGCGCTGCACCCGCCGCGCCACTCGACGGCACGGTGACTGGTGTGGCCTGTTGTTCATAGGTGGCGGCCCAGCGCATGACCTCTTCGACGTATTCCTGGGAGTGGTTGTACGCGAAGATCGCGCGCTGTAGTTCCTGCGGAGCGCCGTTCGCCTTCAGATACCGTGCGGCGCTGAAGATCGCGTCCGCAGGGTTCCAGCGGTCGGGGAGACCGTGCCCGGTGGCGCTGACGCCGTAGGTCGTCCATGTGGAGGCGAGGAATTGCATCGGGCCGCCGGCACCCGCGTAGTTGACCGCGCCCTCCTTTGTGCAGGAGGGGTCGGGGTTCTGGCCGTCGTCGCACTCCACCTTCCCGATCCCGGCGAGCACTGTCCACGGCACGCCGTAGCGTGCCCCGGCGGCTTGGAACAAGCGCAGGTATTCCGGTGGAATCCCCGCGACCTGTTCGACGCTTGAGGCTGGCTGGCCGAGGCTGATTCCCGTGCCGGCGCCGAAGACCCCAGCGGCAGCGCCGAGGAAAAGCACGGGCAAGATCACGAGCAGCCCGCATGAGCTGAGCGCGGCGCGCTTCACTGCGCAACCTCCGCGAGCTCGGCGGGATCGGTGGTGACAAGCTCGTGCTCGGCGGGGCTCGCCTTCACCGCGAGCGGGATGCGCTGCTCCCCGGTGAGCAGCAGCCCGTGGCCGGCGGGGCAAGTCAGCAGGTAGGAGCGCTCCCCGGCGGTCAGCGCGAACGCCTGTCCAACACGGTCGATCGCCTGCGGCGACTGGTGCAACAGAAAATGTTGGGAGGCGTTGTTCACTACCGCCTGCCCGAGCGGGGAGTCCAAGAGGTCGCCGGGGTCCTGAGTGATCGTCGTAAGGCCTGTCCAGCGCTTGCGGGCCTTCTTGGCGAGGCGGAATAGGAACCGTGCGCCGGGCGCCTCGCGTGTCGCGCTCGGCGTCTCGCGCATCAGGTCCCACGCCTCATCGACCAGCACGACACGGCGGCGCAGCGGACCCTCAAGCGAGCGCCAAATCGCATCGAGCGTCAACATCAGCGCGGGAGCGCGCATCCGCTCGGGCAGCCCGCGCAGCGAGAAGCAGACAAGGTGACTATCGGGCTGGACCGATGTCGGTCGGTCAAAGAGCGAGGAGTGCGAGCCGGTCGCATACGGTGACAGGCGCTCCGCGAGCCGATTGCCGGTTTCGCTCTCGGCTTCCAGTGCGCGCACGAGATCGGCGAGCAGCGGCGCGGGCCGGCGGTGCGTCGCGGGGTCGGTGGTGATCCCGGCGGCTTGGTAGGCGGCGCGGGCGCTGCGGTCGAGCACGGCGAGCTCGCCGCCGTCGAGGCCTCCGGCGAGCAGTTCGATCAGGTCCGCGAGAAACAGAATCCGCTCGTCAAGCGCCCGCGATTCCTCGCTCGTGGCGGGAAGATCGAGCGGGTTGATCGCAACAGCGCTCGGCCCGGTCAGCGGCAGGTACGCGCCGCCGACTGCCTCGCAGAGCGAGTGGTACTCGTCCTCGGGGTCGAGGATGAACACCTGCACGCCGCGGTAGAGCAGCCGCAGCGCTTCGAGCTTCGCGGCGTAGCTCTTTCCTGCGCCGCTGTACGCCAGCACGACGCTGTTGAAGTTGGTCCGCGCGAAGCGATCGACGAGCACCGGGGCGCCACTGTCGGTAAGCCCATAGAGAACGCCGTCCTCCAATGGCGGGTCCGCGCTGGCGAACGGGAATCCAGCCGCCAAGGCGGGCGTGTCGAACGTGCGCCGCAGCCGCAGCCGGTCACTGCCGAGCGGCAACGTCGAGAGCCACCCATCCCACGCGCGGAACGTGGCGGGTACGACGTGCAGCAGCATCGAGGCGCACAGCGCCTTCGCGCGTTCGGTGCGCTCTTGCAGTTCCTCCCGACTTGGCGCGGTGATCGACAAATAGAGCGCGGAGCGAAACAGCCGGCTCTCCCCACGGGCGAGTGCGCTTGCCAACTCGTCGGCGTCCTCCGCCGCGGCGGCGAGCGTCGGATCGGACAGGCGCCCGCGATCCGCGTCGATGCGGCGGCTGGACTCAAGCCGTGCGCGCTGGCGGCGCAGCCGATCCGCCGCGAGCGCCGGGGGAATCGGCCCGATATGCAAGGTCAGGTCAAGCTCGCCGGCGGCGTGAAGCAGTGGTGCGAGCCATCCCTGGTTTACCTCGCGCGGGTAGCCGGTGACGGCGAGGCTGCGATGCCACACGTTCCCGGTGCGCAGACAGTCCCGCTCGATCTGCACCGCGCTTGGCGCTGGAAACGAAGACTCGCTGGTGGAGCCGTCGTCATCGCGTCTTGTGCGAACGCGCGGGAGAGCGGGGAGCGCGGTGGTTCTCAGCATCGGCGGATCACCCCGTCAAGCTGGGAGCCAGCGGGCGGCCCCGGTGGTTCCAGTGCGTCGAGCAGCAGCGCGGCGGCCTGCTTGCCGTCGAGGGTGTGAAGCTCAACCCCAGCGGCGTGCAGCAGCCCGGTTGTCTCGCTGGCGCGGCGCTCGAGGTCTGCCTTGGCGGTCTTGCGCTCGCGGCTGCGGGTGCTGAGCACGAGCAGGATTTGACGGCGGCGCAGGCCTTCGCCCTCGTTGGCGAGCTCGTGGAGGAACTGCACGTAGGTGTGGGCGCAGTGGCGCAGCGCAGGGTGGGGGAGCCCGTGCGCGGCGTGCTCGATCGCCGTCGCGCGCCCGTCGAGATCGACGGGCTCCGAGCGCACGGTGATCGCGGCCGGCTCGGTGAGGCTGTTCAGCCACTTGCCGTATGCCTCGGCCAACGCCGCCTGCTCCTCGATGCTGCGAAGCGCCCAGCTCGTCGCGCTCGCCGCGAGCAAGAGGACGCTTGTCCCGTCGGCCAGCTCAACGACGCCGCTTGTCAGGATCGCGCTGACCGGCACCCGCAGCAGCGAGACGCCGGGCTCGACGGGCGCCCCCGCCAGCTTGCCGGGCAGGCCTTCCGGTGCGGCGACGCGCCGCGGGGATTGTGTGAGATGCCGGGCGGCGGCGAGCGCGATGCGATCGCCCGTGAGCCCGTCAAGGCGCCCCAGCGCCAGCGCGACGCCCACAAGCGCCAGCGGCACGGCGAGCGCCGCCGCCACGGGCGTCGGCAGTACCGAGCTGGCCGCCGAGAACACCGCGTAGCACACGATCGCGGTCACGGCAAGGATCACGAGCTGCCGCGCGGTGAGCCCCCACGCGAGACGGTCCTCCATCTCCACGTCCGCGGGTAGCCGGATACGCCCACCCGCGCTCACAACACACCTCCGAGCGCGCCCTTTACGACGCGGACAAGCACATAGGTCTTTGCCATCCGAGCCGTAGACGAGGAGTGCCGGCGGGACAGGACCATTTCCTTCGCCCAGAACGGAATCCGCAACAGGATGTAAAAGAGGCAGAGCACCAGCAGCAGACTGACCAGGCCTCCGCCGGTCCCGATACCCAGGACGTTGCTGCCCGAGGCAAAGAACACATGCGCTGTGATGCTTTCGCACAGCGATTGCTGTGTCGTGTGAGGTATTGGCGGCGGGTGGTCGCTGTGTTGTCGACGTTCCCCCGCGGGGGAACGTCGGGCCTGGTGTTCAGGCTGGCTCCCGGTAGCGATGGACGTGACTCCCACATGCACTGGCCTCGCGTCTTGGCGTGGGTGCCTTACCGCCGATTTGTCCGTCTGTTGCTGCCGGCCCCGGCCTGGCCGCCGCTGGTGGCCTGATCAGAAGCCTGTCCGCCTCGGGAGTCCCCGGGGCGTGACTCATCACAGTCTTGCCCTTCGCGGTTCCTATTGCCCAGGCCGAGTACCGACAGTCAAACCCCCAGAACAGGAGGTCGTATCCCATGCTGGCAGACCAAGCCGACCATGTGCTCGGCGTCGATACGCACCGCGACTCGCTGAGCGCTGCAGTTCTCGCAGCGGACACTGCGGTCGTGCAAGGACAGACCACAGTCGCCGCGAACGAGCGGGGCTACCGGCGGCTGCTGCGCTTCGCGCGGGAAAGCGCGCCTGGGCGCCGTGCGTGGGCGGTCGAGGGGACCGGCAGCTACGGCGCCGGGCTCACCGCGTTCCTCCATGGCCAGGGAGAGCTCGTGCTCGAGGTCGACCGTCCCCGCCGCCCGGCACGTCGTGACCGCGCGAAGTCTGACGAGCTGGACGCGATCCGCGCGGCACGCGAGGCGCTCTCCCGGGAGCATCTTGCGCAACCACGGTTGCGTGGCGAGCGCGAGGCGCTGCGCGTGCTGCTCGCGACACGTGATAGCGCCGTGCGCTCAAAGCGCGCGGCGATCCTGTTGCTGAAGGCGCTGCTCGTGTCCGCTCCGCCGTCGCTGCGTGAAGGGTTACGCGGTTTGGCGACCCGCGAGCAGCTCGCAAAGGCCGCGCGTCTACAGATCAGCCCTACGCTCGGCAGCGAGCATCGCGCGACGACCATCACAATCCGCGCGAGTGCACGCCGCGCGCTCGCCCTGGAAGATGAAGCGAGCGAGCTTCAGCGCGAGATCGAGCCGATCGTCGCTCGGATCGCACCCATGCTCATGGACGAGATGGGAGTCGGCGCGATCGTCGCAGCACAAATCCTCTGCGCCTACTCCCACCCCGGGCGCATCCGTTCCGAGGCGGCATTCGCGGCTCTCGGAGGCGTCGCCCCAGTCCCGGCATCCTCCGGGCAAACCGTCCGGCATCGCCTCAACCGCTCAGGCGACCGCCAGCTCAACCGGGCGCTGCACACGATCGTGCTCTGCCGGATGCGCGACGACGCCCGCACACGTGCCTACACCGCCCGCCGCGAAGCCGAAGGCCGCAGCACCCGAGAGATCAAGCGCTGCCTCAAGCGCTACACCGCCCGGCACCTCTACCGCCTCCTCACCAACCCCCCAAAACCCGCAAATAGCGAACCTTGACAAACATAGAAGCATCGGCCGCGGCGAGGGTGAGCGCTTGGGCGACCTGCACGCTGAGCGCGGCGAACATTCCGCGCCACCACAACCGCGCGAGGCCTTCAGTCTGTGGGAGCCCGTGCGCGAGCAGCAGCAGCGGCGCGGCGCATACCAACAGCACGATCACCGCCGCTCGGACCAGGTAGAGGACCAGCAGCGCGACGGCGAGCAGGGCGCACGCGAGCCCGAGCAGGATGAGGAATATCCCGCCGTCCGCGATCGAGTGCAGGACCAGCAGCTCAAGCGTGTGTCCGGCCTGTTGTGGTTCCACGCCGTTGCCGAGCAGCGCCGTGGAGAGGACGTTGGCGATGTTCACCATCTGCCCGCAGATGGCGAGGCTCGCGTTCGACGCGATAGCCGCAACTGTCAGCCGGGGGAGGAGGTCCTTCAGCGCGTAGTTGCTCTGTAGCGTCTCGTGGCTCATCACGAGCGCGCCGGCCGCGACCACGACAAGCACGAGCAGCGAGTCGGCGACCCCGACCGCGAGCTGCCAGTAGGAGCGGACTTCGGCCTCTCCCGCGATCTGCGGTGTCGAGAGCAGCGTGCGTCCGACGAGCACCATCGCCGGGTCCAGCGCATCCTTCACGAGCCCGGCGAACCATTCGTTGATCGCGTTCTCGATCTGGCCTGGGATGTCAAAGAACCCCGGATGGCTCGCCTTGCCAGCACCGACGCTCTTGCCTTTGACGGGCGGCGCTGGGTTCGGCAGCGGCGGGCCGACCTGGATGCCGCCACCTTCGACCGTCGTCCCTTCGCCTTCGGATGTGCCACGGGGGAGCGGGGGCGAGGCGGCCGGCGCGGTCGCGGTGTGCGCGGGCGCGCTCGTGGCCGGCGCGGCAGCGGCCGGCGTAGCCGCCAGCGTCGTCGCCGTGAGCGTGAATACCGCGGCGAGCGCGGCGAGGATTCTCAGGCGCGGTCTCACGCGCCAACGATGTGCTCCAAGACCGAGACGAGCACGGGCGCGAGCGCCGCGAGCGCGTAGCCGCACAGCGCGGCCCGAAGCGCGGTCTTCGCGCGCTCGATCTGGCCGGGGTCGCCCCCCGACAGCAGGTAGCGCACCCCGGCCACGGTCAACAGCAACGAGGCCAGGCCGACGAGCAGCCCGATCAGCCAAACCCGGATGTTGTCCACCACCTGACCGAGGCTCGTCGCGGCGTCCGCGGCCTGTGGCACGAGCAGGGCTGCCACGAGCACGAGAGCGGTTGTGATGGCGAGTCTGCGGGTCATAACAGTTGCTCGGGTCCGGCGCGGGAGCGGACCCGTGGTTCACCTCCTTCGTCTGTCTCGATTGGTCACTTCCGTTTGACTGGGCCTACGCCCGACGCCGAACGACCCGAGCACTAGATAAAGGTCTGTTTTGCTGGCCCCGCGGTACAGGCCGGTGTCCAAAAAAAACGAGGAGGCGCCGCTCGGCACGCTGGCGGCGCAGCTTCATCGTGTTGTAGGAGACGCCCGCCGAGCGCGCCAACTCCTCGACCGAAACACCGTCGATGCGGCTCTTGAGAATGATCTGCGCCTCCTCCTCAGCGAGCGCGCCAGCCTTCACCGCACGATCGAGCAGACCATCCACGTCACCCTCGTCCGAGGGCCGATACGCCGGGGATGGGTCGTTGTACGCGGGGTCGATATCCAGCCCGCACGGCACCGAGCGGACCCGGCGAGCGCGCAGCGTGCGAACGGTCTGATTCAGCGTGTCCAGCAGCAGGTTCGCGGCGACCCAGCGCGGACGGCGCGAGACGGGATAGCCACGAATCTGCTCCCACACCGCGCCGAGCAGCACCGCCAAAAACTCCTCTTGGTCGTCCGCGTCGACGATCATCCGTCCGGCGAGTCGCAGCAGGCCGGGGCGGATCGTCTCAAGCACGACACGGCCACCCAACGGGTCCTGCTGCGCCCACCTGAGCAGCGCGCACAGCACCCGATCCTTCTCCGCTCCCGCGCCGGCCGCCTTGTGCATGAACCGCACGAGCGCCTTGAGGTCAGCGAACCGCGACAAGGCCGGCTCGGCTTCCTGCCGTGAGCGAAACCGGCTGTGCAGTAGCGGGCGGTTTAGCTCGCGCTGCCAGTCCTCCTCCAGCGTGTCCAGCGGGTTTGGGCTCATCGCTCCAGCTCCTTCGATCGGGTTGAGCCGAGCTTGCCCGCGACCACTTGCAGCGCGGATGACAGTCAGCAGGCAATACCGCTGACACGCCTACAAGTCAGGGATGTTCTAAGAGCGCCTAACAGAAGGTAGGGTTCGTGGTGGGGCTGTCGAAGTCCTGCGTCATGGCGAAACCTTTGCTTCCTGATGGGTTGTGGGCTCGTATCGAGCCGCTTTTGCCGGTGCGTGAGCCGCAGGTCACGGGGCGTCCGCGGGTGCCTGACCGAGCGGCGATGACAGGGATCATCTTTGTTTTGAAAACGGGGATACCGTGGGAGGATCTTCCCCAAGAGATGGGCTGTGGGTCAGGGATGACGTGTTGGCGGCGACTGCATGAATGGAACGAAGCCGGCGTCTGGAGCCGGCTGCACCAAGTGCTGTTGGACGAGCTTCACGACGCCGACCAGCTTGACTGGTCAAGGGCAGTCGTTGATAGCTCGCATGTGCGGGCCAAAGGGGGGGCGAGCAAACCGGCCCCTCGCCAGTCGACCGCGCTCGCCTTGGCAGCAAGCACCATCTGATCGTCGATGGCAAAGGCACGCCGCTCGCGTTCACACTCACTGGTGGGCACCGCCACGACATCACGCAGCTGACCGAGCTGGTTGATCGTGTCCCGCCGACCGGCCGTCACGGCAAGTTCCGGCCACGACGCCTGTATGCCGACCGGGCGTATGACTCCAAACACCACCGCCGAGAGCTGCGCGAGCGCGGAATCACGCCCAAGATCGCCAAACGGAACAGCCAACACGGATCCGGGCTGGGACGCGACCGATGGGTCGTAGAGCGCACCATCTCCTGGCTACACGCCCACCGCTACCTCGCGCGCCGACACGCCCGCCGCGCCGACATCCACGAAGCCATGCTCACCCTCGCCTGCGCACGCATATGCCTCAAACAACTCCAACACTTTTGTTAGGCGCTCTAAACACCGAATCAGTGGGTAGTACGGACGGTTAGAGATACGGAGAGGGCCCTATCTATGTGTCGTGCCGCCCACATCGCTCCCCGGCAGACACGCCGCCGCAAGCCGCGACGACGCGCTGAGCGCTGCGCCAAACCGCGACTCACAGGGGCTCTCAGGCAGGTTCTCGTCTTCGCCTCGCCTGATGACCAGACGCCCGCGAGAGGCCCATTTGTGGCTGCTTTCGGGCTGTGTCAGTGGATTTGCAAGTTCGGTGCAAGTGATTTGTCAGCGATTTGTCAGTTCCCCGTGGAAGGAATAGGCCGATGAACCCCTCCCGTCTCAGGCTCTCCCGACTCGTTCCCTCGCCACAGCCTCAGCGCGTCGCAGACGCCAACGGCTCGCCGCCCGTTGTGCGCCCGCGCGCTCAGCCGGCGGGCGGCCCGCCCGCCCCAGGTGGCGCGGGCTGGCGGCGCCTGCTGCAACCGCTCCCGGCCGCGGGCCTGCTGCTCACGCTCGTCGCGCTGCTCGGCTATTGGGGGGTGTACGCGGCGAGCACCAAGCGCACTCCGGTCCTACTCGCCACACACGCGCTCCCTGCCGGGACGGTCCTGAGCGCGAGCGACGTGCGTACCGGCAAGCTCGCCGGGGAAAGCTCGGTGCTCGCGGCGCTCGTGCCCGAAAGCGAGCGCTCCCAGGTCATCGGGCAGCGACTCTCGACGGCCGTGCCAGCGGGAGCACCGCTACCTGCGGGGGCGCTCGCCGGCCACCAGACACAGACCTCCGCGTTCGTGCTCTCGATCCCCGAGTTCGACGTGACCGGCGCCCAACTACAGGCCGGGGATCGCGTCACCGTGCTCGCCACCTTCGGCGCCGGCTCGGGCCAGGCAAACTCCCGTCCGGTCGCCCGCAACCTCGAAGTCCTCTCCGTCGGTGAACCACCGGCCAACGCGGACCCGAGCACCGCGACGGTTCCGGTCGGCGTCGCGGTCGGCAACCCCTCGCAGGCCTCCGCGCTCGCGCTTGCGAACGAGGACGCGAAGCTCGATCTCCTGCTCGAAGGGTCCGGTGCGTCCACCGCCGCGATCCCGTCCGCTACCCAAGGCAGCCTGCCATGACCCGCCCAAGGGTCGTGCTCGCGCTCTCCCCGCTCATCGAGCGCGAGCTTGAGCCGCTGCTGTTCGACCCAAGCGATCCGCCACTCGATCTGCTCGCCAGCGTGGTCGAGGCCGACGAACTGGCGCGTGCCGCAAAGGAGGAGCAACGAGTCGATGCGGTCCTCCTCTCCCCGGAGCTTTCCGGGCTCACGCCGGCTCACTGCGAGCGCGTGCGCGCCACGGGCATACGCCTCGTCGGGCTCGCACTCGATCAGCGCGAGCGAGAACTGCTCGACACGCTGGATGTCGATACCAGCCTCGACAGCACCGTCTCCCGCGAGGAGCTACTGAGCGCCATCAGCGGCGACGCCACGACCGGCGAGAGTCGCCCTGTCGCGGCGCCACCCGTCACGCCGGTAGCCGAGCGCCGCGAAGACCGAGGCGGGAGCGTCTTGGCGGTCATTGGCGCGAAGGGCGCCCCCGGCTCAAGCGAGTGCGCGGCATCGCTCGCCGCGCTCGCCGCGCGTCGCTGGCCCACGCTGCTCATCGAGGCCGACGCGCTCGGCGGCAACCTCGCGCTCCGCCTGGGAGCCGACCCCAACAACGGGTCGATCCTCGGCGTCATCCGAGCCACACAGGCCGGCGACGGCGCGCTACGCGAGCTCGTGGAGCGTTGGACAGTCGAGCCTGAGAGCTGGCCGTCGGTTCTCCTCGGCGCACCCGACCCACGCGCGCTGATCGACCTCGCGCAGCCGGGCGCGATGACACACGCGCTCGACGCACTCGCTGGCCTCTACCCGCTCGTCGTGTGCGATGTCGGGTTCCCGATCGAGGACGCCCGCTCGGCGCACCTTCACCGCGAAGCGCTGATCGCCGCCGACTCGGTAATCGTCGTCCTCGGAGCACGCGAGCCCCAGCTGCACGCCGGACTGCGCCAGCTCGACATCATCCTCACCGAGCTTGGCATCCAATCCGAGCGGCTGCGGATCATCGTCAACGCGGTCGGAGGACCCTCACGCCGCGAGAAGGGCACGATCACAGCGACGATCGCCGAGCACCTTGCCGAGCGCGACCTGACGGTGGACGCCTGGCTGCCGTGGGACGCCCGCGGCCTGCGGCGCTCCGAGCAGCATGGCAAGCCGATCGCGCTCGTACGCCGCCGCAGCGCGTTCACCCGCGCGCTCAGTGGCCTGCTGGACGAGTTGTTCCTGCCCTCAACGAGCCCACGCGCCAAGCGACGCAAGCGCCGCCTCGCCGCACCCCCCGACAACACCCCGAGCCCCGAGCGCGAGGAAGTGGTCTGGCAACGATGAGCACCCCGGACACAACGACCAACGGCGACGCGGCCGAGACGATCCGACAACGAGTCGAACATGCGCTGACCGCCGAGCAGGTTGACCTCACAAGCCAAGCTGGCCGCGAGCGCACTCTGCAGCTCATCGACCAAGAGATCGGCACCTACCACGCCCAAGCGCTCAGCGGCGCCAACGGCCATCTTTCCGAGCACGACCGCGCGGCACTCGCTCGCGCGCTGCGTGACGACCTCGTAGGCCTCGGCACGATTGCCGAGCGGATGCTTTCCGACGAGGACGCCCAGGAGTGGATGGTCAACAGCCCAAAGCGCGTCTTCCGCGACGACGGGCAGCACATCGCAAGGGTGCCCGACCTCCTATTCCAAGACGACCGGCAGGTCCGCGCGTTCCTCGAACGCCTCCTTGAGCAGGTCGAGGGCAAGCGCCTTGACCGCATCACCCCCCGGATCGAGGCGAGGCTACCCGACGGCTCCCGGCTCACCGCCGCGATCCCGCCAGTCTCCTCAAACGGACACGTCATCTGCTCCATCCGCCGCTTCCGACTCGCCGCGGGCACCCTGCACGAGCTTGTCGATCTCGGGTTCCTCACCACCACCGCCGCAGACTTCCTCGCCGCGTGCGTCCGCGCCGGAAAGAACATCCTGATCGCGGGGCGCGTCAGCGCCGGTAAGACCACACTCCTGAACGCGCTCGGACGCGCTGTTCCCGGCACCGAGCGCATCGTCATCTGCGAGTCCTCCGCCGAGCTGCAACTGCCCGCCGTGCTACCCAACTGCGTCGGATATGAGGCCCGGCCGGCGAGCACGGACGGGCTCACGGCGATCACGCTCGAGGACTTGGTAGCCGACGCGCTGCGGATGAACCCCGACCGCATCATCGTCGGAGAGTGCCGCGGCCCCGAGACGATGGCAATGCTCTGGGCGCTGGCGACCGGGCACGCCGGCATGACCTCCGTCCACGGCGAGTCCGCCGAGCACGCCCTGACCAACCTCGCGCGGTTCGCGCTGACCTCCAGCGCAAATGTCGAGTCAAGCCAGGCGCTTGAGTGGCTGCGCGAGATCGACGTTGTAATCCACTGCGACCGACCCCGCAGCTACGACAGCGGCGAGCGACGCTTCCTCCCCCGCCGCATCGACCAAATAGTCGAGGTCGCCGGCATCGAGGGCCGCCGCATGACACTCAATCCACTATTCACCGGGGCCGGCAGCAACCTCGAATGGGCCGGCACCGGACCCGCGTTCCTCGATGATCTCCAAGCCGCCGGGTTCAACACGCCATGAAACGCGCGATCCCACTCGTGATCCTCGCGCTCGCACCCGCCGCGAATGGATGCGGGGCGACAAAGACTGATAGTCCCACCGGGGATACCCGGTCAACGGTGACGACGACCTCAAGTCAGCCGACGACACCCGCTGCTCTCGAAGCCGCTGTGCGTCAGGCGCTCAGCGCGAATGGGCGCTTGTCGGTGTATGTCCTCTGGAGCGACGCCATTCCTTCCTGGGCCTCGCAGTCAACCGGCGGGCCTGCGCTTGCGGACCTGAAGGCGTCCGCTTTGAGTCGTCGCAAGCAGGCTCTACGTGTGCGATCCCTCTCGGACAAGCTCAGCGTTCTCTCGGTGCAGCTTGACCCGTCGTACACGTCCGCCACGGCGACGGTCCATGACGTTGAACGTGTCGCGCTCTACACACACGGACGGCGGGGGCGCACGGTCACACTCGATGAACGAGACCTGATCGTGTTGCACCGGCTGGGCCAGCAGATGGGATTCATCGTTTGGGAGGTGAAACCCCAAAAATGATGAACGGGTGCGCCGCAACCTGCGTTGTGATTGGCACCCTCATGTGGGTGGCCTCGTCCTCTGCTGCCGTCAGCGTTGGCATAGGCCGCTACTCGCAGCAGGTCGCGCCAGGCCAAGCACAAGCCGGCGGCTCGATCACGGTCACGAGCAGCAGGCCAGGCGGCGCCTCGACGCCCGGCGCGAGCAGCGCTCCCGGTCCCAGCCCGAGCGCGGAAGGCACGGGCACGCCGACATCGGGCTCCGCTGGTCATGTGGAACAGCTCGGCCAGGGCTCCTACCGTTACACGGGAGCCGAAGGCCAGGAATGTTATTACCTGACCGAAGGGATCAACACCTGCGCAGGTGAAGAAGAAGCGCGCCCCGCCGCTCCTGCTGCGCCCGCGCGTCCGGCAGTGAACCCCGAAGCGGTAGCGGTCACAGTCAGCGCTCGCCTGAACCTCGCGGTGGGTGGGATCGTGGCGAGCCCGTCCGCGCAGACGACGGGGTTGACCGGCGCGGCCTCGTGGTTCTGGCTTGAACCCACGCCTGCGGCTCGTTCGGTGTCGGTTGCCCTGCGCGGCGAGCAGGTGATGGTCAACGCGAGCGTTGCGTCTGTGCGGTGGAGCTTTGGCGATGAATCTGATCTTGTCGCAGGGCCGGGAGTGCCCTACCGGCCTGGGACGCCGCCTGCCGGCGCAGTTCGCCACGTCTATCGGACCCGTTGCCTGCCGGGCGATCAGGGTCACGACCCGAATGTGCTCTCAAGCTGCGGCCCGAACGGGTATCGCGTCGAAGCGCTGGTGCTGTGGGCGATCTCCTACACCGCGAGCGGCCCGGTCGCAGGGGGAGGCCCACTGCCCGCTCGCTCCACGGAAACCTCAATCAGCTATCCCGTGAGCGAGGCTCGCGCGTTCCTCACGGGAGAAGGCGAACGATGACGGGGTTCCTGCTCGGCGTGATCTTCGCTGCCGGCGTCGGGCTTGTGTGGTTCGGCGCCGTGGTCGGCGTGCAGCTCGCGCCACCCGCGCAGTCCCCGCGCGTGGGCGCGTTGCTCGACAGCGCCGCGGTGGCTATCGCCCCTCAGATGTTCATGGCGGCCGTGGTGGGTTGTGGGCTTGTGCTGGGGCTGGTGGCGTGGTGGATCGTGGAAGTCCCGGCAGTGACGGTCGGCGGGCTGGTGGGCGGGGCGTGCGCGCCGATCGCGTGGGCGCGCTCGCGCCGGGAGCGCCGTGCGCGCGAGCGCGAGCGGGCGTGGCCCGCGGTGCTATCGCAGCTCGCCGACGCGCTTGAGGCCGGGCTCGCGTGGCCCGCGGCGGTGGCGCTGGTCGCCGAGTCGGGGCCGGAGGCGCTGCGCGGCGAGTGGGCAGCGTTCACCACACACTTGCGCAGCGCCGACTTGGACACGGCACTTGAGGGACTGCGCGAGACGGGAGAACGCACGGCCGACTCGGTTGCGCTGCTGCTACGCGCGGCGCTCGTGGACCTCCCGGCCGGAGGTCTTGCGCCCGTGCTGCGCGAGCTGGCCGGTGTCCTCTCCGAGCGCCTTGAAGCGCGCGAGCGGGCGCGCTCGCGGGCGTCCTCGATGCACGTCGAAGCGGCGATCCTCGCGCTGAGTCCGATCGTGATTCTGCTGTTGATCGGACTCAGCTCGCCCGGCTACCTGGACGCCTACCGCGGCACGGGCGGCACGATCGTCGCGCTCATGGGCGGCGGGCTGATCTTCGGCTGCTACCTGCTGATGCGCCGGCTGGGACGTGTACCTGAGCCGCGCCGCACCACGGGAGGCCAATCGTGAACGGGACGCTCGCACTCTGCTCGATCTGCCTGGTGCTCGGCGGGCTGCTGCTGTACGCGCACACTCTCTCTCGTCGGCGGCCATCGCTCGCGGTACGGATGGCTCGCGCACGAGGAGAACACCCCGCCACTCTCGGCCAGGAGAACCCGCTGGCCGCGAGTCTGCCCGAGTCGGTGGGCGTATGGAGTGAGCGCGTCACCGCGATCTATGAGGGCTGGCTGAGTCAAGCTGGCCGCAGCGAAACGCCCCGCCAGTTCTTTCTCAAGAAGCTGCTGCTCGCGTTCGCTGTGCCGTTTGTGCCGCTGCTGCCCTACGCCGCAGCGGTCCAGCACTCACCCTCGATCGTGCTTGTGCTGATCCTTGCCGTGGTCGGTTTCTTCGCTCCCGATCTCGCGCTGCGCACCGAGGCGCGCGAGCGGCGCGAGGCGCTGTTCCTCGATTTGCCAGAGGCCGTCTCGGTGATGGCGCTCTCACTACGCGCCGGACAGTCACTCAGGCAGGCACTCGACCTTGCCGCGCGTGACTGTCAGGGTCCGCTCGGGGATGAGCTGACACGCGCGCTTTCACTCGCTCGACGTGACCGGGCGCTCGGTGAGCGCGAAGCGCTGCGGTCGGTCGCCAAGGGCACGGGGGAGCCGGCGTTCGCTCGGTTCGCGGAGCTGTTGTGCGCGAAGGAGAGTCCGTATGTCGATTTCCTCCGCGCCCAGGCCAGAGAGATGCGTGCAGAGCAAAACCGTTACCTGGAACGCGCAGCCGATCGCGCCTACCTGGCGATGCACGCGCCGCTGGTCCCGTTGCTGGCGGTGCTTGTGCTGCTCGTCTCCTACGGCTTTTTCCACTTCCTAACCCAAACGGTATGAAAGAAAGGAGGATGGTCATGGGCATCCTTGACGCGATTTGGTTCCGTCTCCTCGATACTGCGCTCAGAGTGCGTGACGAGGAGCGCGGCGACAGCATGGTCAACTGGGTCGTGCTCGCCGTCGGGCTCGCTGCTGCCGCCGCGGCAATCGTGGCGATTGTCAGGCCCGCGATTGAAACGGCCGCAAACAAAATCGTCAGCGTCCTATCCGGCGCCTGACCCACGGGGAGGCTCCGGTGGTGGGACTACGCGAACGGCTTGCCGGTGAGCGCGGCGACGCGCTGATCTCCGGGCTGCTCACGCTCGGCCTTGTGCTGCTCGTGATCGCGCTGGCGATCCAGGCGCTCGCCTACGCACACGCCCGCAACGTCGCGCAGGCCGCGGCACAGAACGGCGCGGAGGCAGCCGCCTCCGAAGGCTCCGGGGCGGGCGTCAGTCGCGCCCAGGTGATCCTCACAGCCGCCGGGGGAGCCGGCGCAGGCCTTCACCCCTCCGCGCGAAGCAGTCCAGCCGTCGTGACCGTGACCGTCGCGGGCTCGGCGCCACACGTCTTTCCCGGTGTTGACCTGATGCTCCCCGCGATCACCGCGCACGCGAGCGTCCCAACCGAGCGCTACCCCCAGGACGAAACACGACAATGACCATCCACGGGCTGACACGCAAGCTCAGGAGCGAGCGCGGAGAAGCGGCGATGGTCAGCGGCGTGCTGCTGCTCGCCGGGGTGTTGATCCCGCTTATGTTCCTGATCGCGCTCTACGCCCGGATCGAGCTTGCGCAGGTTGACGCGCAGCAGGCCGCCCGCGATGCCGTGCGCTCCGCCGTGCAGGCGCCCAACCCCGCCGCTGCGCACGCGGCAGCCACCACGGCGCTCGCGCAAGAACAAACCGGGGCGAGCGTCCCACTTGCGCTTAATCTCACCGGCACGTTCGCGCGTGGGCAGGTGATGAGCGCCCAAGTCACCGCCAAAGTCCCGATCGGCGCGCTGCCGCTGCTCGGGCACTTCGGCACGATCACCATCCACGCCGACGCGAGTGCCCCGGTAGACCGCTACCGAAGCATCCTCGAACGCCCATGACCCTCCGAAGGCTGCACAGACGCTTGGCCGGCGAGCGCGGCTCGGTACTCATCACAGGCCTGTTGCTTTCGCTCGCGCTGATAATGGTGATCGGCGCGGCGGTGGACATCGGCCACGCCTTCCTCGTCAAGCGCCAGCTTGCCTCGATCGCGGACGACGCCGCACTCTCTGGCAGTCAGGCGATCGGCCTCCAAGCTCTGCATGAAGGCCACCTGCAGCTCAACCCAGCACAGGCACGCACCGAAGCGCAGCAGACGATCGCCGCCAACCCTTCCGTCATCGGCCAGGTGACAGCCACGACGAGCAGCGTGACCGTGACCGTCACCCGGCACGTCCCGACGATCCTGCTCGGCCTCGTCGGCTTGAACACCCTCACGATCACCGCGCACGCGACCGCCGCACCACGCGGACCATGAGACGAGCGACCCTCACTTGCGCGGGCGCGGGCGCCGCGATCCTGCTCGCGGCAGGCGGCGCCAGATTCACAGTCGGCCCGTTCGGGCTCGCGCGACTCGCCATCCTCGGCGGGGCGCTCGGCCTGCTCGCGCTCCATGACGTGCGCGAGCACCGCATACCCAACCGCATCGTGCTCCCCGCAGCCACGATATGCGCCGCGCTTTCACTCGCCGAAGGGCTACACCCAAGCTCCGGGCTCTACGTCGGTGCGGCGCTCGTCGCCCTGTTGCTCGCGGTCAGTCTCGCCGCGCCGGCAATGCTCGGCATGGGCGACGTGAAGCTCGCGTTGCTGATCCTCTGCGCCCTCGACGCCTTCGCGCCGCTCGCACTACTCATCACCCTGGAGTTGTACGCGCTGATCGCGCTGTACCTCCTCAGCCGGCGAGGACGCGCCGCGCTCAAAATGTCACTCCCGCTCGCGCCGATCACCGCCGCCGCGTGCCTGATCGTCCTCCTGCTATGAGACGCCACCCGCTCATCGCTCGCGCTGGCGCAGCAGGCGCCGCAGTCGTATCCCTCACGGCGCTGATAATGCTGTGGCAGCTCAGACCCGGACTGCCGCAAATCAGCTCCCTCACCGCGCCACTGACCACAGCGATTATCCAGCAGGGCTTGGTCTGCATCGTGTGGCTGCTCGCCGCCTACGTTGCGCTCTCAGTCTTCGTCAGCGCCGCGCAGGCCACCGTTCACAGCTCCCCCTCTCGGCGCGCGATGGTCCTGCCGGGGGTGATACCGAGCGCGCCGCTACCCAGGCCACGAGCAGCGGCACCCCGGTCTGGCCCTACTCGATTCCCTCTCACCTTTGCTCCGCGGCCCGCGCCGACCGCCGCCGACGCGCCTGCCTCACAGGTCGCGCTCGCCCCACCGCCGACCGCCACATCAACCGATGCGTCAGCGACACGCGGCCCAGCCGCGACGCAGAACCGACCGGCTCTCTCGATCTCCGTCCTCGGCCCGTTCAGGGTCAGCGGAGCCAAGCGAGCACTCAAGCGAGCGGCGACGCGCGAGCTGATCGCGTATCTCGCGCTGCAACCCAAGGGCGCCACCCGCGACGAGCTGATCGAGGCGCTATGGCCCGCACAAGACCCCGAGCGCACCCGCCCCCGTTTCTGGCAGTCCGTCACCGACGCGCGAGGCGCACTCGCCGACGCATGGGTCCACGACAGCGAGCGCTACCAACTTGACCGCGCGAAGGTCAACATCGACCTCGCCCAGCTAGAGCAGCTTCTCGCGTCCACAGACCCCGAACACGATGACCCCCATACCCTCGAAACAGCGATCGGACTCTGGCGCGGCGAGCCACTTGAAGGCACCGACTACGCTTGGGCAGACGGACATATCCGCCGCCTGCGCGCCACCCTGCTCGAACTACTGGAGCGCGCCGGCCGCTCACGCCTGCAAAGCGGCGACGCTCGCGGCGCGCTTGAAGTGGCTGAGCAGGCAATCACGCTCGACCAGTTCCACGAGGCAAGCTGGCGCCTCGCCCTCCAAGCCGAACACGCGCTCGGGCTGCGCGAGTCGATCACCCGGCGCTACGACGAGCTCGCCCGCTCCTTGGATGAGCAGCTTGGCCTTGAGCCTGCCCGCGAGACACGGCTCGTCTATCGGCAGTTGCTCGGGCAAACCTGACCCCGGACGATCTAGCCGGATCGGTGTAGAACGGATCACCAATGGCGCCGCCTTGTTGTAGTGTTGTGCCATGCCCAAGCCCTTCATATTCCGCCGACCCGGCGAGTCCGAAGATGACGCTGAGCGCCGGCTCAGACAAGAAACCGCCGAAGCCGAGGGACCATCGCAGCCAGTCTCAGCCGACGACGAGGAGATACGCCCCGAGCTTACGGGCGCCCCGTCCGTCTACGCTGAGCTTCAAGCGCTCGCCCAGGCAGCTCATCCGGTCGTCCTGGCTAGCGAAGAGAGGATTGCTTTCAAGCACGGGGACCTAGTAGGTGAATGGACTCGCGGGGAGGCGATTGATGGGACCGGCCCGACGTTGGGGTATTACTACCATTGGGTTGAGCCGGGGCCAGCGGTCGCGCACTTCACCAACCAAGCCGAGTAAAAGGCCACCCCTCTAAAGAGTGGTGCTTGTGGGGCGGGATGCTCTGAACTTCTTTGGGACCTAAAGCTGATTCCGATGGCAGCGACAGGCGGCTAGTCAGCAGGTAGGGTGTGACACCGCTTCCATCGTCACATTGGTCGATTCATTTTCGGTCGTCGCCTGTGCATATTCATCACCGACTAGGCGCTTGAGGATTGGACTGCGCCAAACCTCGCACGTCGATGTTTCGTTAACAACCGCTGGGTATCCGGGGAGGTCAATACCTGCTACCAAGCCAAGGCGTTCGCGGTTGCTCGGGGGCGGACTGAAATGGAAGATACGCTCGTACTTCGTGACGCGGCCTTCTGAGTTCGTAGTTTCGATCGCGTCTTCGTCCGTGCCCTCCGCTGGTTCGGCTGGCGGTTCGTGTTCAGTCACATTATTGCCGGCCTTGAAGGCTGCCTTTGTAGCCCCCAGACCAGCATAAGGCTGCGATTCCGCGTTGTTCGCTTTTATTTCAGCGTTCAGCTTGTCTTCCGCTTCCTGTGCCGGATTGTGCTTTTCGGGCTGCGGTGATGTGGCCTTGGCTTCCTGGGTAGCTGCTGTGGTTTCGGGCTTTGCGGCGGTACTAGCGGCGTTGGATGTGTTCCCGGTGCTCGAAGACGATCCACAACCCGCAAGCAGCAGGCACGCAAGGACGACAAACGTCCGGGATACGCGCATCATTGCATCACCGAGATCACCACTCGTCCCATTAGTTAGTAGGGGACAGGGATCGTGCCCCCGCCAGGTGCGCGACAATAGATACGGTATTCCTGTCCGACTTCCAACACGACTGGTTCGCCACCGAGCTTCCGGCAGTTGTTTTCATAACGTTCGCGGCGTTCGCGTTCTTCGCGGGCTTCTTGTTCGTAACCGGCGATTACTTCGCGTTCGTGATGCTCGCGGGCTTCTGTTTCTTTGGCTTCGTATTCGCGGCAGCGCTCAACGCCGACGGGGCTAAAGTGACCGCTCTTGGTCAACGTCTTTCCGACGTTGCTGTGGGCTGTGATCGTGTAGTGATAGGTGCCGCCCGGACTCTTGCAACTCCAGGGAATCACCATCGCCACTGCCTTCGAGTATTCTCCCCATTCAAGATGCTCCGAGATATGACCATAGCGCGAGAGCTTGATCGTGAGGTGGGCATAAGGTGAGGTATTTATGTCCAGGTTGGTGTAGCCCGGATCATTACGGGAATGCCCATTGTGGGCGACTGGCGTGACCGACAAGTGTTTGACCGGCTGTTTGTGCGCGTTTGCCTTTACTGCCGCTATTTCAGCCTCATACTTCGCTAGATTCGCAGCCCGTTTAGCGGCTTCCCGCGCTGGCGCTTCTTCTTCGTACTTCTGCTTTGCCGCTGCTTCTTGTTCCTTCTTTACTTCGGCGGCACGTTCAGCTTCTCGCGCTGCCCTTTCTGCCGCGAGAGCGGCTTCCGCTGCCCGTGTTTGCGGCGTAATGTTGGTGAAGCTCGCGCTTCCGGCAGCGTCGGGGGTACCGTAACCACCTTCATCGACATAGGCACAGACAAGGTATGTGCCAGTCTCATTGGGGGTGTACGAATATTCCTTACTAAGAGCGCCTAACAGAAGGTAGGGTTCGTGGTGGGGCTGTCGAAGTCCTGCGTCATGGCGAAACCTTTGCTTCCTGATGGGTTGTGGGCTCGTATCGAGCCGCTTTTGCCGGTGCGTGAGCCGCAGGTCACGGGGCGTCCGCGGGTGCCTGACCGAGCGGCGATGACAGGGATCATCTTTGTTTTGAAAACGGGGATACCGTGGGAGGATCTTCCCCAAGAGATGGGCTGTGGGTCAGGGATGACGTGTTGGCGGCGACTGCATGAATGGAACGAAGCCGGCGTCTGGAGCCGGCTGCACCAAGTGCTGTTGGACGAGCTTCACGACGCCGACCAGCTTGACTGGTCAAGGGCAGTCGTTGATAGCTCGCATGTGCGGGCCAAAGGGGGGGCGAGCAAACCGGCCCCTCGCCAGTCGACCGCGCTCGCCTTGGCAGCAAGCACCATCTGATCGTCGATGGCAAAGGCACGCCGCTCGCGTTCACACTCACTGGTGGGCACCGCCACGACATCACGCAGCTGACCGAGCTGGTTGATCGTGTCCCGCCGACCGGCCGTCACGGCAAGTTCCGGCCACGACGCCTGTATGCCGACCGGGCGTATGACTCCAAACACCACCGCCGAGAGCTGCGCGAGCGCGGAATCACGCCCAAGATCGCCAAACGGAACAGCCAACACGGATCCGGGCTGGGACGCGACCGATGGGTCGTAGAGCGCACCATCTCCTGGCTACACGCCCACCGCTACCTCGCGCGCCGACACGCCCGCCGCGCCGACATCCACGAAGCCATGCTCACCCTCGCCTGCGCACGCATATGCCTCAAACAACTCCAACACTTTTGTTAGGCGCTCTAAATGAGCCGGAACTAATAGCTGTGCCGCTTGCCAGCGTAGTACCTGTGTTGTAGTCAGGGTATGTTGGGCAGGCGCCACCTTCCTCGTCTGCGACGACATACAGGTCACGCGCAACCTCTGTACTGCCCGAAACCTTGATGCCTACCGTACCATTTTCGGTCGCCGCAGGGCTGACCGCGACAGATATCGACGCATCAGGCATCGCTGTCGTGAAACCCGCACTTCCCGTCGCATCAGGCGTACCATATCCGCTTTCGTCAACGTAGACGCAGATCATGTAGGGGGTTACGTTTGTAGGCGTGTAGCTGTATTCCTTGCTAAATGAGCCAGCGCTGACCGCTGTACCGCTCGCCAAAGTCGTGCCGGTGTTGTAGTACGGATAGACGGGGCAGGCATCCCCACCTTCGTCCACGTAGACGTACAAACTACGGGCAACCTCGGTCGTGCCTGCAACCTTCAAGGTGAGTGGAACGTCTTGGGTTGGCGTGCCGACGATTTGAGCTGCGACTGACGCGCTCGGCATCGCGGCTGTGAAGCTCCCTGTGGCGGTGGCATCGGGTGTGCCGTATCCATCTTCATCGAGGTATGCACAGAGGGTATAGGTCTCGATGCTTGTCGGCGTGTAGGTGTATTCCTCGCTGAACGAGCCAGCGCTGATCGCTGTGCCGCCCGCCAAAGTCGTGCCCGTGTTGTAGTAGGGATAGACAGGACAGGCATCGCCATTTTCATTGACATACACGTACAGGAAGTGATCGCCGTCAGCGACTCCTGTGACGGAAATATGTGCCGGAACGTCTTGCGTCGGTTCGCCGCTGTAGGAGACTTCAACGGACTCGGCTCGGGCCAAGGATGGAGCGGCCCCAGCCACTAGGCCCAGCATCAGTATCACACTAAAACATGACACCAGCCGTTTGATAGTTGGTCGCTGCCGCAATTTGACCCGGGGTAGTGTACCAACCAAGGGAGGCTGTGTGAGATCGGTGTTTGACATCCTAGCCTCAGCCGCTTACATACTTAGAGCGCCTAACAAAAGTGTTGGAGTTGTTTGAGGCATATGCGTGCGCAGGCGAGGGTGAGCATGGCTTCGTGGATGTCGGCGCGGCGGGCGTGTCGGCGCGCGAGGTAGCGGTGGGCGTGTAGCCAGGAGATGGTGCGCTCTACGACCCATCGGTCGCGTCCCAGCCCGGATCCGTGTTGGCTGTTCCGTTTGGCGATCTTGGGCGTGATTCCGCGCTCGCGCAGCTCTCGGCGGTGGTGTTTGGAGTCATACGCCCGGTCGGCATACAGGCGTCGTGGCCGGAACTTGCCGTGACGGCCGGTCGGCGGGACACGATCAACCAGCTCGGTCAGCTGCGTGATGTCGTGGCGGTGCCCACCAGTGAGTGTGAACGCGAGCGGCGTGCCTTTGCCATCGACGATCAGATGGTGCTTGCTGCCAAGGCGAGCGCGGTCGACTGGCGAGGGGCCGGTTTGCTCGCCCCCCCTTTGGCCCGCACATGCGAGCTATCAACGACTGCCCTTGACCAGTCAAGCTGGTCGGCGTCGTGAAGCTCGTCCAACAGCACTTGGTGCAGCCGGCTCCAGACGCCGGCTTCGTTCCATTCATGCAGTCGCCGCCAACACGTCATCCCTGACCCACAGCCCATCTCTTGGGGAAGATCCTCCCACGGTATCCCCGTTTTCAAAACAAAGATGATCCCTGTCATCGCCGCTCGGTCAGGCACCCGCGGACGCCCCGTGACCTGCGGCTCACGCACCGGCAAAAGCGGCTCGATACGAGCCCACAACCCATCAGGAAGCAAAGGTTTCGCCATGACGCAGGACTTCGACAGCCCCACCACGAACCCTACCTTCTGTTAGGCGCTCTTAGCTTCCACTTCGGGCACAGTTGTTTCGCCGCCGATCTGTGTTTGGTAGCTCTTGGCACCCTTAACCTTGCCCCATATCGTGACCATGCTTTTTTCTGCGCCTTTGACATGACCCGTAAAGCTCACGTATATGTGGTTAGACCAGATTTCGTATTCCTCAGTTACCGATAGAAGCATCCATCCGCCACCTTCGGTGCCTTCTTCGTGAATCTGGAAAATCTGTCCGGTATAAGTAACAGTCTTGCCATCAAATGCTTCTGGGTCCTTGTTCAGTTCCGGGTAGGGAATGGTCGTTGCGCCTTCCTTGTATTCCCGTTCTTCTGCTTCGACTTTTTCCCTACGTGCGATAGCTTCGGCTTCACGTTCGGCGGCGCTAGTTTCGCGCGTCACGGTGATGGTTTCTTCGGCTGCGGTGTGCGCGGCCATTGTCGCGTGTACTTCTACGCTGTTTTCGCCGTGGTGGAGGCCGATCGTCGTGTTCCAGAATCCCCCGTGGAGCTGCGCGGGGTGGCCGTTGACCGTGACCTGTGCTCCGGGGGTGACGTTGCCACTCAAGGTTGTGCTGGGCGAGGTGATCGTATAGCTGCCGGCGTTTAGATGCAGCGACACTGACGGTTCTGGCGGTGGCGTCGTTGTAGTCGGAGTCGTGACTGCGGCCTGGGTGTTCGTGGAGGGAGACTTCTTGCTACCTCCCGCCGCCGCAGCGATAATCACGATCAGCGCGACGATGCCCGCTACGACCCAGGGCCAGCGCCTCCGCTTCTGCTTTGTGCTCCCTGGTGGTTGATCGCCGTCGCCTCCGACAATGTTCGTTCGTGGCGTGGCGGTTGGCGGTGGCGGCGAGGCGGCCGGTCGTAGTGGCGCTGTGGGCGCGGCCTCTTCGTGGGGCACAGCTAGCGAGGCAGTAGTTGGGACAGTCTCTACTACCGACGCTCCGCAGGCATGGCAGAACTTCGCTCCGTCAGCGAGCGCCGCACCACACTCTGCGCAAGATGCCACGCTCGCCTCGTCCTCGCCCGGCATGGTACGAATCCTATTTGGGACTCAGCCAGGGAAGCAGGCTGACGCACGGCCGACGCGCAGGTCTTCGAGCTGTCTTGTCCGCAAGCATGGCGGAGTCATAGCACAGGTAGGACGTAGTGCGCAGTCAGCAGCGACCTATCGGGCGCATTGTGCCCTGAGCCAGGTTGCTACCTTAGAGCGCCTAACAAAAGTGTTGGAGTTGTTTGAGGCATATGCGTGCGCAGGCGAGGGTGAGCATGGCTTCGTGGATGTCGGCGCGGCGGGCGTGTCGGCGCGCGAGGTAGCGGTGGGCGTGTAGCCAGGAGATGGTGCGCTCTACGACCCATCGGTCGCGTCCCAGCCCGGATCCGTGTTGGCTGTTCCGTTTGGCGATCTTGGGCGTGATTCCGCGCTCGCGCAGCTCTCGGCGGTGGTGTTTGGAGTCATACGCCCGGTCGGCATACAGGCGTCGTGGCCGGAACTTGCCGTGACGGCCGGTCGGCGGGACACGATCAACCAGCTCGGTCAGCTGCGTGATGTCGTGGCGGTGCCCACCAGTGAGTGTGAACGCGAGCGGCGTGCCTTTGCCATCGACGATCAGATGGTGCTTGCTGCCAAGGCGAGCGCGGTCGACTGGCGAGGGGCCGGTTTGCTCGCCCCCCCTTTGGCCCGCACATGCGAGCTATCAACGACTGCCCTTGACCAGTCAAGCTGGTCGGCGTCGTGAAGCTCGTCCAACAGCACTTGGTGCAGCCGGCTCCAGACGCCGGCTTCGTTCCATTCATGCAGTCGCCGCCAACACGTCATCCCTGACCCACAGCCCATCTCTTGGGGAAGATCCTCCCACGGTATCCCCGTTTTCAAAACAAAGATGATCCCTGTCATCGCCGCTCGGTCAGGCACCCGCGGACGCCCCGTGACCTGCGGCTCACGCACCGGCAAAAGCGGCTCGATACGAGCCCACAACCCATCAGGAAGCAAAGGTTTCGCCATGACGCAGGACTTCGACAGCCCCACCACGAACCCTACCTTCTGTTAGGCGCTCTTAGAAGTCGTCGCAGGTAGGTAGCGACGTCCAAGCCTTCGGTCTGTGCGGCTGCTCGGATGCCATCGAATAACTCGACCTCGGCTCCATCCCACGTCAGGGTAATCTGCCGTCGCTGTTGCGTCGCGATGTGTTCGTAGCCCTCGGGCGAAGCCCATATGCAGGTGGCGCAGACTGCCAAGGAGCGCTCTGTCCAGTTCTGGCACTCTCGCTCGCAGGTCCATGACTTGGAGCGGTTGCACGAGGCGCAGAGCATCTGAAAATCGGCCACGTGGAACTGGTGGCTCTCACCCGCGATCTCGTAGGGAATACGATGATCGACCTGGAGAGCTCGGTCGGGGAAAGTGCCGCCGCAGATGGCGCAACGACCGTCTGCGAGCTTCAGTAGCTCATCTCTGAAAGCCTTCGCGATGAGCTTTCTACCAGTGCGGCGGTCAATAATCGTCGCGTCGAGATCGAGACTGTACGCAGCGATGCTGCGTGTCCCGTCTTTGGATCGCACTCTGTGCGAGACGACCGGGAATCCGAGGTCCATCGCATCCTTCTTCGCGCGTGGAGGATGGTTATAGGCGTATTGCTCGGTCAACTCCTCGGTGGTCACCTCGCCATGCTCAGCGATCAGTTCCAGCAGTCGTCGCGCACGCTGGTTCGTCACGCGGGAGATTCGTTCGCGCATCTCCGCGCCAATCGCCGTCCTCGCCACGGGCGTATGAATAGCACCCACTTCGAGGCCGACGGGCTGCGGGGGTTGTACGGGGGAGACGAGGCCACGATCGCGGCGGCGCGCCGGGCGCTGGGCGCCGGCACGCGCGCCGTGGCTCCGCCCGTTCAGAGCTTCGCGGCGGGGCGGCGCCGGTAACGAGCGCGAGGCGCCCAACCGGTAGGCTCTCGCGCGTGAACTACCGCAAGCTCGGCTCCAGCGACCTGGAGGTCTCGGAGATCAGCCTCGGCTCGTGGCTGACCTACTCGGGCGGGGTCGCGCGCGAACAGTCCCAGGCGTGCGTGCGGGCGGCGTTCGACGCGGGGATCAACTTCTTCGACACCGCCAACGTCTACGGGCGGGGCGCGGCGGAGTCGCTGCTGGGGGAGGTGCTCGCCGGTTACGAGCGCTCCTCCTATGTGCTTGCCACGAAGGTCTACTTCCCGATGTCCGACACCGACAGGGGCCTCTCGGCGGCGCAGATCCACAAGCAGATCGACGCCTCCCTGGAGCGTCTGGGAACCGATTACGTCGACCTCTACCAGTGCCACCGCTACGACGACCAGACGCCGCTGGAGGAGACGATGGGGGCGCTGACCGAGGTCGTGCACGCCGGCAAGGCGCGCTACATCGGCTTCAGCGAGTGGCCGGTGGAGCGGATCGGCGAGTCGCTGGCGTTGCCCGAAGTTGCGAGGCTGGGTCTCCAGCCAGCCCCAGTACTCGATGATCTGGCGTGCCCCCGAGGCGCAGGTGATCCCGCTGTGCGAACGCGAGGACATCTCCCAGATCGTGTGGTCGCCGCTGGCCCAGGGGGTACTGACCGGCAAGTACCGGCCCGGGGAGCCGCCGCCGGAGGACTCCCGGGCGGCCAGCGAGAGCATGGGCGTGTTCATCGGCCGCCTGCTCGAGGATCGCGTGCTGGAGGCGGTTCAGCGCCTGGAGCCGATCGCCGAGCGCGCGGGCCTGTCGATGGCGCAGCTTGCCCTCGCCTGGGTGCTGCGCCAGCGCAACGTCGCCTCCGCGATCGTCGGGGCCAGCCGGCCCGAGCAGGTGCACGCCAACGCGGCCGCCTCCGGCGTCGTGCTCGACGCCCAGACCCTCGCCGCGGTCGACGAGGCTCTGGGTGCCGTCGTCGTCCGCTAGTATGCAGGTATGAAGCGCACAACGCTATCGCTCCCTGACGATCTTGCACAGGCCCTCACGCGTGAGGCGCGTCGTCGCTCGACGTCCGCCTCTGCGATTGCGCGCGACGCGCTCGCGCAGCATCTGCACCTGGTTCCCGGGGACGCGCGCCCACTGCCCTTCGCCGCGCTCGGACACAGCGGCCACCGCACGACCGGCCGGGACATGGAGCAGCTGCTCGCGCGCGAATGGGATGAGCCTCCTCGCGATCGTTGATGCCGGCCCGCTCTACGCGGCCGCCGACGCTGACGATCGCGACCACGCCGCCTCACTGGAGACGCTCTCCCGATCCGATCTGCGTCTCGTCGTTGCTGCCCTCGCCATCGCCGAGGCCACCTACTTCGTCGGACGGCGCCTCGGTCCAGCGGCAGAGCAGGCGTTCCTGAGCGGCCTCGCGGAGCTCGACGTCGAGGGACCCACAAGCGAGGACCTCACACGCATGGCGGAGCTCGTCAAGCAGTACGAGGATTTTCCGCTGGGCGGCACCGACGCCTCGGTGATCGCGCTCGCCGAGCGGCTCCAGGCCCCATTCATCGTCACCCTCGACCGCCGCCACTTCACGGCTGTCGAGCCACGGCACCGCGATTCGTTCGAACTGCTCCCGTAAACGGTCGCGCTCATTGCCGCATCGAGCTCTGAGCGCGACCGGAGCAGCGAATCCGAACCGCTACGCCTGCTTCACGGCAGAGACGTCGACGAGGATCTTGACCCTGTCGCTGACCATCATGTTGCCGGAGCCGAGAGCGGCGTTGAAGCGCATCTCGAAGTCCGAGCGGTCGATCTGGCCGGTCGCGGAGATGCCGACCCGCGTCGTTGCCCTGGTGGTCCTCGCGGCTCGTGCCCCTCCAGCGTCGCGCGCAGCGTGACCGAGCGCGTGACCCCGTGGATCGTGAGGTCGCCGTCGATCTCGAACTCGTCCTCGCCGGTGGCGCGGATCGCGGTCGAGCGGAAGCGATCTCGGGGTAGGTGTCGGCCTCGAAGAAGTCGGCCGAGCGCAGGTGCTCGTCGCGCTGGGGCTCGCGGGTGTCGACGCTGTCGACCTTGACGGTCCCGTAGGCGACGGCGCCCTCGGGGCCGACCTCCAGCGTGCCCTCGAACTCGTTGAACTGGCCCTTGACGGTGGCGATGCCGAGGTGCTTGACATGGAACTCGACGCTTGAGTGGACGGGATCGACCTTCCAGGTGCCGGCGGGCAGGACGTTCGCGGCGGGAGTCGTGGCGGTGGACTCGGGGGACATTGTGGGTTCCTTTCGATGGAGCCGCTGGGCGGAGAGCGATATGCACACACCCACGGCGGGGGACAGATGCAGTTGCGCGGACAACGATACCAGTAGATGCTTGCAGGCGCAACTACCAGCGCGGCGTCCCGGTCGAGCATTCTGTCAGCGCCGCGCGGCGTCAGGGGTCAAGGCCGCTCGGCACCCGGTCGGGCGCCCGCACCCGACACGGTCCGACCGGGATGGGCCCTCAGCGCGCCTGCACGACCAGCGCCTGCGTCGCCAGTCCGAGCGGGCCGCGCCGTCGTGCAGGACGCTCTCGGCCCAACCGATCCCGTCGGGGTGCAGCAGGGTGCGGGAGTCCAGACCGATCCACTCGCCCTCGGGGCGACGGTTCAGCGAGATCGTGAGGTCGGCGTTGATGAAGAGGTACTCGTCGAACGGCAGCACCGCGGCGACGCCGTTGCCGAAGTCCGCCGCCGCGGCGACGCGCACGAGCGGGCTGGCGGGCTCGCCGGGCAGCAGCGGGTGGCGCAGGCGCATCCACACCTGCGCCGCTGCCGGTCGGGGCGTGCCGGCTCGTGACGCCGACCTCCGGTAGCCCGCCTTTCAGCGGCCGCCCGTCAGGAAGCGCATCTCCATGGCGGTCGCCGCGAAGCTCCGACGCTCGAGGTCGTCCAGCGCGAAGCGCACCGGGTGGCCCTCCTGTGGGCCGGGCAGCGCCGCGGCCTCGCGCTCCGCGACCAGCCGCCGCGCCAGCTCGGGCAGCTCGCCGGGCACCGGCGAGGATGCGCAGCGCGCGGGCGCGGCACACCAGCTCGCTCGCCGCAGCGCAGGTCGGCCTCGAGCGCCTGCACGCGCCGGCCGGGGCGGGTGATGCGCGTGCTCAGCTCCAGCGGCGCCAGCGGGATCGGCCGCAGGAACTCGAAGGCCAGGCGCGCGAACGGCAGCTCCTCGCCGGGCTGCACGCGCTCCAGCGCCGCGACCATCAGCGCCGCCGGCGCCCCGCCGTGCAGCGCCCGCGGGTCCCACGGGCCGCGGGCGTGCTCGGTCGGCTCGTAGCGCCCCTCGCCCGCCGGGACGAAGACGCTTTCCGCCTGCCCCTCGGAGGCTTCCCCGGCCATCGCCGCGGGGATGCTATTCACGGGGCCCCATCCCCGGCGCGACGTGCAGCCGGATCGCCGGCGGCCTCACTGCGGCAGGCGTGCGACGAAGTCGGCGAGCTTGCGGGGGTCGCGCAGCGGGGCGCCGTGGCCGAAGCACGCCAGCGCCGGCTCCAGCGCGGCCAGGCGGCGGGCCGACTCGCGGTTGCGGGCCGGGTCGGGCGTCAACATGTCCGGCGGCAGATGCAGGCCGGGGACGCAGGTGATGAAGTGCATGTTGCCGAGCACGTCGCCGACGATCAGCACGCGGTCGGACTCGCGCCAGAAGGACACGTGCCCGACGGAGTGCCCGGGGGTCTGGAGCACGGTGAACCCCGCGACCTCGTCGCCCTCGTGCAGCGCGCGCGCCACGGGGTGCGGCGGCCCGGTCCAGAAGCGCCCCTGGAGGCTGTTGAGCCAGCCGGGGGCTTTGGGGTTTCGGATCGCGCCGGGGGTCTCCATCGCGGGGACGTCGCCCTGGCCGCACCACAGCGGGATGCCCAGCCGCTCGCAGACCGCGTGGCTCGAGCCCTGGTGGTCGGGGTGGGCGTGGGTGAGCGCGTGCGCGGTGACAGTCTGCCCGGCGAGCTGGCGCAGGATGCGCCGCTCGGCCTGGCGCGTCGCGGCGTCGATCAGGACGTCGCCCACGAGGTACACGTTGATCGCGTTCGGCGGAAACCCGCTGAGCATCTGGACGTCGTCGGCGAGCTGCTTCACGGGCGCGATCCTATGGGTCTGGCCACGTGCGTATGGGGCGCGGTCACGTGCGCGACTGCTCCCATGAGAAGCCGCGCACGGCGAAGTACAGCCCGAAGGCGCCCCACAGCGCGATCACGGCGAGCGCGTCGAGGTTGCTCTCGAGGCTCGCTGCCCGTGACCATCGCCCCGGAGAGCCCGTCGATCAGCGGCTTCAGCGGCAGCGCTTCGGCGATCGTGCGCACGAAGCCGGGGGCGCTGGTGGAGTCGAAGACGTAGAACGAGATCGACGACGACCGGGCAGGAACACGGCGTTGACGTAGGCGGCGGTGGACTCGAAGTTGGGGATCGCGTGGGCGAAGGCGACGCCGAGCGCGGCGAAGCAGACGACGCCGGCGAGCACGAACACGACCAGCGCGCCCCAGTGCACCGGCCAGCCGATCCCGAAGAAGACACGCGCCGGCGAGCACGACGATCGCGATCTGCAGCGCGGTGTTCGTGACCGCGTTGGCCGCGACGCCGCCGAAGTAGGAGACGTCGGCAGCGGCGTGCCGCGGATGCGCTTGAGCACGCCGCGCTCGCGCAGGAACACGATGTTGTAGGCGAGCGCGGTGAACGTGGTGGACATCACGCTCATGCCCGCGATCATCGGGCACGAGCCGGTCGAGCTGTGCTGGTTGCCGTGAGCGATCGCCCCGCGCCGGCGAGGAACACCAGCGGCAGCACGAAGTTGAAGAAGGCGGCGGTCGGGTTGCGCCAGAACATGCGCCGCTCCAGGCGGTACTGGCGCCAGGAGAGCAGGCCCGCATCAGCGCGTCGCGTCAGGCGCGGACTCGGTCGGCGGTGCGGGCGAGGTCCGCGGCGGGCCTCGGCTCGCAGCGGGCTCCAGGTAGACGTCCTCCAGCGAGGGCCGCCCGACGCTCAGCTCCTCCAGCCGCTCGCCGCGCGCGAGCGCCTCCGCGGTGAGCGTGTGCAGCAGCGCGCGTGGGGTCGTCGGTCTCGCGCTCCACCAGCTCGCCGCGGGCGTCGCGGTAGGCGACGCGATAGCGCGCCCTCCCCCTGCCGCCCTCGCCGACGCCCGAGCGGGTGGGTTCCGGCGGGTGGGCTTCCATCCTCGCGGCGGCCCGATCGCGAGGACGCGCCCGTCCTTGACGATCGCGACGCGGTCGGCGAGCGCCTGGGCCTCGTCGAGGTAGTGGGTGGTCAGCAGGATCGTCTTGCCGAGCGCGCGCAGCGAGCGGATGGTCTCCCAGGCGGCGCGGCGCGCCTCGGGATCGAAGCCGGTGGTGGGCTCGTCGAGGAAGATCAGCTCGGGGTCGCCGACAGCGCCAGCGCGAAGTCCAGGCGCCGCAGCTGGCCGCCGGAGAGCTTGCGGCTGCGCACGTCGGCCTTCTCCGCAAGCCCGGCGAGCGCCGAGCACCTCCTCGACGTCGCGCGGGTGCGGGTAGAAGCCCGCCCAGTGGCGCAGCGCCTCGCGCGGGGTGACGTGGCTGTAGATGCCGCCCGACTGCAGCACGATCCCGATCCGCCGGCGCAGCTCGATCGGGCGGCGCGCGGGGTCGTACCCGAGCACGGAGACCTCGCCGCCGTCGCGCGCGCGGTAGCCCTCGAGGATCTCCACCGTGGTGGTCTTGCCGGCGCCGTTGGGCCCGAGCAGCCCGAACACCTCGCCGCGCCGCACCTCGACGTCGATCCCGCGCACGGCCTCGTACTCGCCGTAGCGCTTGCGCAGGTCGCGCACCTCGATCGCGGGGCCGCTGCGTTCACGGCCGATCATCGCAGGGGGTCGGCTACCAACGCACGCCCCTGGTGAACGCGGGCATCGCGATCTGCTCGAACGGGACGAAAGACAGGCGCGCGACCGAGAGACAACTGAGGGTTGACATGACTACCGGGGATTCGTATACAGTGACGCTCATCGCTCGCCCCTGGGCGTGATGTGCATCGCGGGCCGTTCATCGCGGGAGAGCCGCGTCTAGGCATGGGTCATCTCCTTTGGATATTGTTCGCCTCTTGGCCCCGGTGACGGGTGCCGCGGGGCTGACAGGGTTCCGGCGTTGCATCCTCTCTCGCGCCGGTCCTATGGGCGCCGCGGCTGTTTGACCCGGTCGCGGCGCCCGCACTGAAAGAGCAGCTCGAGCTAGTGGAGGCCCCGGCAACGTACGCCGGGCTCTGCTCGACCGCAAGCACTGTCGTCGCCACATCCACGGCACCATCAACCCGGCAAACGTTGGCTGATACGCCACTAGGGCATCGCAGAGCCGCCGTCTCCGACGAGCAGCGTGCGCACCGGGTATCGGGCGATGGTGGCATCGGCGGTGAGGATCGGCACGTCGAGTAGCCCCGCCTGCGCGACGAGCAGCCGGTCGAACGGGTCGCCGTGCAGCGGCTGCAGGTCAGCGACCGCGAGCGCGTGGCTGTGCTCGATCGGCAGTCCCACGGCGCCGATTGCGCGCATCAGGCTCGGGACGTAGCGCTGCGGGGCTTCCGGGAGCGGCAGTCGCCCAAGTGCGTGCTTGATCGCGATCTCCCAGGAGCACACCGCTGAGAGAAGCAGCTCATTGCGGCGATCCTCGGTAGCCGAAAGGTGCTCGCCGAGGCGCTCTGGTTCTGTGTGCAGCCAAAGGAGGATGTCGGTGTCGAGCAGCAGCTTCACCGCTCGAATTCGGCGAGCAGCTCGTCAGGGAGCGGCGCGTCGAAGTCCTCGGGCACGACAAAACGCCCGCGGTCGATCCCGAACTGTCGGGGTGGCAGGCCCGGCGGGGGCACGAGGCTGGCGACGGCCTCGCCGCGGCGCGTGATCAGGACCTCCTCGCCGGCCGCCACGTCCTCGATCAGCCGGGAGAGGTGTGTCTTGGCCTCATGGACCCCAACAGGACTTAGTCATGGACTTAGTCTAACACGGTACGGCGCTGCCAGTGCATCGGTCCGCGCTCACTCCCCGTCGGTCGGTTCGCGCGCACGGCATGTCCGCGGGCCATGGAGGCCCGGCGCCCGCGCGCCCCTGGCCCAGCTCGCCGCGCGGACGATCACGCGACGCCCGAATAGCCCCGCGCGCGCCGGCCCTACCAGTGCACGCCGCGCGTGAGCGTGGCCATCGCGATCTGCTCGAACGAGGCGCGCTCCTCGACGTCCTGCTGGCCGCGCGAGGCGGCCGAGTCGGGGAAGACGCGGTAGGCGAGGTGCAGGATGCGGTCGACGGCCTTGGGGGAGAGCGCGTAGAGGACCTCGCCCGCGGTGCCCGAGGCGCGTGCCCATGTGCTTGGGGCGGGTGCGCAGCGCCTCGCAGATCATGTCGGCGGCCTCCTCGGGGGTGATCGCGGGGAAGGCGTCGTACATCTTCGTCGGGCGCGATCATCGGGGTGCGCACGAGCGGCATGTGGATCGTCGTGAACGTGACGCCGTCGCCGATCGTCTCCGAGGCGACGACGCGCGTGAAGGCGTCCAGCGCGGCCTTCGAGGCCACGTAGGCGGAGAAGCGCGGCGGGTTGGTCTGCACGCCGATCGAGGAGATGTTCACGATGTGGCCCGAAGCCGCGCTCGCGCATGTCGGGCAGCAGGCCGATGATCAGGCGGATCGCGCCGAAGTAGTTGAGCTGCATCGTGCGCTCGAAGTCGTGGAAGCGGTCGTAGGAGAGCGCGATCGAGCGGCGGATCGAGCGCCCGGCGTTGTTGACGAGCATGTCGACGTGGCGGTGGTCGGCGAGCACGCGCGCGACGAGCTCGTCGACGGACTCCATGTCGGACATGTCGGCGGCGTATACGTACGCGGCGCCGCCGGCGGCGACGATCTCCGCGCGGACCTCCTCGAGCTTCTCGACGTTGCGCGCGACCAGCAGCGGGATGCCGCCGGCCGCGGCGACCTTCAGCGCGGCGGCGCGCCCGATCCCGGAGGAGGCGCCGGTGATCAGCACGCGCCGGCCGCTCCACGGCCTCCTCGCAGCGTGCGGTCGCGGCTCAGGTCGGGGTCCATCTCGCGCTCCCAGTAGTCCCACAGGCGCGCGGCGTACTGCGCGCAGCTCCGGCGGCTGCTCCAGGCCCGAGCCGGTCGAGCGCGAGCTGGGTGGCGCGGCTGTCGAAGCGCGGCACGAGCTCCATGTGCGCGAGCACCTCCTCGGGGATCCCGAGCTCGCGCAGCGCGAGGCCGCGCAGCTGGCGCCAGGGGGGCAGCGCCAGCGCGAGCGACAGCGGCCACGTCGGCAGCGGGTCGCGTCAGGCGTTTGTCGAGCGCTCACCGCGAAGCGCGGGGCGTGGGCGGCGGCGGCGAGCTCGTTGACCAGCTCGTCGACGCGCTGCGCCGCGGGGGTCGGTCAGATGGAAGGCGCGGCCGTCGAGGTCGGGCTCGTGCGCGATGTGCTCCAGCGCGCCCGCCGACCCAGTCGACCGGCACGACGTTGGTCGTGCCCGAGGTCGAGCCCGACCAGCGGCAGCCATTCCGGCAGCAGCTGGCGCGCGCGCTGGATCGCCTTGAAGAAGTAGTAGGGCCCGTCGACCTTGTCCATCTCGCCGGTGCTGCGAGTCGCCGACGACGATCGCCGGCCGGTAGACGCGCCACGGCACGAACGGCTGCTCGCGCACGATCCGCTCGGCCTCGAACTTCGTGCGGTGGTAGGGCGAGGGCAGCTTCTGGCCCTCGTCGAACATCTCCTCGCTGAACGTCCCCTTGTAGGTGCCGGCGACGGCGATCGAGGAGACGTGGTGCAGGCAGCCGGCCTCCAGCGAGCGCGCGAGCTCGACCGCGTGCGTGGTGCCGCCGACGTTCGCCGCGATGTTCGCGCTCGGCGGGCGCGGTCATGTCGTAGACGGCGGCGAGGTGGAAGAAGTGCTCGATCTTGCCCGCGCAGCTCGCGTGATCTGCTCCTCGTCGACCCCCAGCAGCGGCCGGCGCAGGTCGCCGACGACCGGCACCACGCGTTTGGCCGCGGCGGTCTGCCGGTGGCGACCGCCCAGCGGTCGATCAGCTCGTCCAGGCGCCCGGTCGAGCCCTCGCGCACGAGCACGTAGACCTTGCCCTGGCGGTTGGCGAGCAGCCGCTCCATCAGGTGGCGCCCGATGAAGCCGGTGGCGCCGGTGACGAAGTAGGCCATGGTGCAGCGAGCATAGAGCGTCGGGCGAGCGCGCCTCGCGCCGGTCGAACCGGTGTCTGGGCCTGGGGATCGTCCGCGCGGCGCGGTGGTGTCTCAGGGCGCGTGGGCGCGGGGCCTCCGTGCCCCGCGGCGCGCGGGGTTATGTCGTAGTGCGTTAGTAGGACTTCGGTAGGTACTTGCAGGAGTTCGTGCGGGTGCAGGGAACTTGTGTGGTATGGCGAGCTTGCGGACGCGGGAGTATGGGGTCAGGGCGGCTGATCTGGAGGCGCAGCGGGCGGCTTTGGTCGAGTTCGCAGCGGAGATGTACCGGCCGTTGATGCGGTGCGATCAGCGTGCGAAGGGTGAGCAGTATGTGCGTGGGCTGTTGTTGGAGGGGCGGCGCAAGTCGATCCAGCCGATGGCGGCCAGGCTGCCTGATGGTGACGAGGAGGGGTTGCAGCAATTCATCACCGACTCGCCGTGGGAAGATGAGCCCGTCCGGCGGCGGCTGGCGCGGCGGATGGCGGCAGAGATCGAGCCCGAGGGGTGGATCGTGGATGACACGGGGCTGCCGAAGGATGGGCGGTTCTCGCCCGGGGTGGCGCATCAGTACTGCGGAGCGTTGGGCAAGACCGCGAACTGTCAAGTGCTGGTGTCCGTCAACGCCGCTTGCGATCAGGCGTCATGCCCGCTGGGGTGGCGGCTGTTCTTGCCGAAATCGTGGGATGAGGATGCGCAGCGACGTCGCCGGGCGCGGGTCCCTGAGGAGGTGCGGCATGTCCCGAAGTGGCAGCTCGCGTTGGAGATCATCGATCAGCTGTTGGAGTGGGGGCTCAAGCGACGGGTTGTGCAGGCCGACGGCGGCTATGGAGACACCACCGCGTTCCGGGTCGGGCTGGAGGAGCGCGAACTCGAGTACGTGGTGCAGGTCAAGGGCGTGACCTCCGCCCAGCAGGGCGACGCGGTTCCCGTTACGCCTGATTATCAGGGTCGCGGTCGTCCGCCGCGCCCACGCTACCCCGAGAAGCCCGTCAGCCTTCGCGACCTGGTACTGGCCGCCGGCCGTGAGCAGATCCGAGGAGTCGGCTGGCGCGAGGGTGACCGTGGCCCGCTCTCAAGCCAGTTCATCGCACTACGCGTTCGCCCTGCCAACGACGCTCAATGCGACGATGACGGGATACTGCCCGAGCGGTGGCTGCTGGCGGAGTGGCCCGCCGAGAAGGACGAGCCGGCCAAGTACTGGCTCTCTAACCTTCCCGCCGACACGCCGATCGTGACGCTGGTCCGCCTGGCGAAGCTGCGCTGGCGCGTCGAGCACGACTACCGCGAGCTCAAGCAATGCCTCGGCCTCGACCACTACGAGGGCCGAACGTTCTGCGGCTTGCACCACCACCTCACCTGCGTCACCGTCGCGCACGCGTTCCTCACCTGCTGCCGGCTCGCCCGCGGCGACCCCGACGCCGTCCGCCCTCAGCTGGCGGCAGCCTGATCAGCCTCTACCAAGCCCAACGCGACCTGCAGACCGCGCTGGCATGCTGGCACGACCACTGCCCGGTCTGCCAGCGCAGACTGCCGCCATAACAACCTACCGAAGTCCTACTAGTATGCAGGTATGAAGCGCACAACGCTATCGCTCCCTGACGATCTTGCACAGGCCCTCACGCGTGAGGCGCGTCGTCGCTCGACGTCCGCCTCTGCGATTGCGCGCGACGCGCTCGCGCAGCATCTGCACCTGGTTCCCGGGGACGCGCGCCCACTGCCCTTCGCCGCGCTCGGACACAGCGGCCACCGCACGACCGGCCGGGACATGGAGCAGCTGCTCGCGCGCGAATGGGATGAGCCTCCTCGCGATCGTTGATGCCGGCCCGCTCTACGCGGCCGCCGACGCTGACGATCGCGACCACGCCGCCTCACTGGAGACGCTCTCCCGATCCGATCTGCGTCTCGTCGTTGCTGCCCTCGCCATCGCCGAGGCCACCTACTTCGTCGGACGGCGCCTCGGTCCAGCGGCAGAGCAGGCGTTCCTGAGCGGCCTCGCGGAGCTCGACGTCGAGGGACCCACAAGCGAGGACCTCACACGCATGGCGGAGCTCGTCAAGCAGTACGAGGATTTTCCGCTGGGCGGCACCGACGCCTCGGTGATCGCGCTCGCCGAGCGGCTCCAGGCCCCATTCATCGTCACCCTCGACCGCCGCCACTTCACGGCTGTCGAGCCACGGCACCGCGATTCGTTCGAACTGCTCCCGTAAGGCCATGGGAGCGGAGGGCTCCCAAGAGACTTCTACACCACTGACGCACGGCCAACCGTCCGGATCGCGGCTGCTGCCCAAACGCTACGCGGCGACTGCCTCCTTGCCATCTGCCGGCTCGACCTCGATTGCACGCGGGTACAGCGCGCCGAGATCGGTCGCGTGCAGGGCACGGGAGACGGCGCCGGAGGCGATCTCAGCCGCGGCGGCGGCGTCCTCGGCGTCGGTGGCGACTGTGATGCGTGCTGTCGTGCTGTCGTCCCAGGAGATCACGGGGCCGAGGTCCCCGTGGTTGTGCTCAAGCCAGCCGATCAGGCGCTCCCGTGAAGCCTCGTCGGCGAGCGGGACGCCAGGGATCTGGACGAAGATGCGGTATTCCATGCTCACTGCTTATAGCCCTTCCGCCTCAGATCGGCAAGGAGGTTGCTCCAAGTTCGTTGTGAGGAGGGGGTGCCCGGCATCCGCGCGGGGGCGGTCGAGCCGTCCGGCGGGAAGAGCAGCCAGTACTCCTTGCGCTTCTCGACGCGCCACCCTTGGCGCTCCAGATCGCGGCGCAGCTTCTTCGCGTCCCCCTGGTAGCTCACTGCCGCGGATGGTCTGCGCCGGCTGGGATTCGGGTCACGCCAGGGACCGTACCCCGCGCTTGGGATGGGATACGCGAGTGCTCAGCCGTGCTTGGCGATGAGCTTGAGCTGTTCGACCGGGACCACGGGAAGGTCCAAGGTCTCACCGCGGTCGTTGGAGATCTCGACCATCTTGTGGTCGCCGTAGTCGCTGACGACGATGCACAGGACGCCGTGGGGCGAGTTGTCGCGGATGACGCTGACCGGCGTCTCGAGCAGGCGGGCCATGATCTGGGCTTCGAGGCAGTCGATCGCTTCGATCGTGATGCCGAGGATGAGCGCGAAGCTGCGGGCCTTGGGGCCGCCAACCTATTCAGCGCTTGGGACGGCCCACGCGATTGATGCCGCAGAGAGCTTCCCCCGCCGACGCGACGCCGGCGATCCTCAGACGCGTGTGAACCCGAGCTGCTCGGCGACGGTGGCCTGGTGCTCGTCGCGGGAGGCAAACGCGATCTCCTCTTTCTCGGGCTGCGCGAGCGCAGGCACGGTCAGCGAGGCGACGGCGAGGTGCCAGGCGTCCGAGGTCGAAATCGTGTGTGGGTCTGGGGATCGTCCGCGCGGCGTCGCTGTGCCCGGGGCGCGTGGGCGCGGCACCGCGGTTTAAAAACAAGGGTGCGAGCGAAAAGCAACCGGGGGTTGACATGGCTACCGGCGATGTATATAGTACCTCCGTCGCTCACCCGTGGGACGGGCGGCGCAGGGTCTGAGGGTCCGCTGGGAGAGGGGCCGGGTCGGGAGACGAGAGGGAGTTGTCTAATCAAATGCACAGTCGATTGGGTTCTGCCGAACGCAAGCACGTCGCGAGGTCCGCTTACACCACGAGGATCGGTCTCCTCTTCACGACGCTCCGTGGTCTGCGTCGCGTCCAAGGGAGTGGTGCGCGCCGCGCTCAGGGGAGTGGTGCGCCTGCGCGACTGATTCTGTCGGTCCTCGCCACGACGTTCGGCACCATCGCCTGCACGGCCGCTCCGGCCCTCGCCGCCCTCGAAAAGCCGGAAACGGGGAAAGCGACCGCGATCACGGCCACCACCGCGACGCTCGAAGAAGGCGTGCTGAACCCGAACGCGAAAGCCGGGGTCGAAGGCGGCGAATGGCAGTTCTTGTACGCCGTCTCCGAAACGCAGTGCGAAGGCCAAAGCGCGGCCCCCGAACCCGCGGGCATCGCCGCGGGTCTGCCCAAAGAAGCCCTGCCCCCGGTCAAACTGACCAACCTGCAGCCGAGCGCGAAGTACACCTTCTGTCTGATCGAGCGCAACGTGAACGGAACCAGCCCCGCGAGCACGCCGGCGACCTTTGAAACCAAGCCCGCGCCGCCGACGGTTACTCGCTTCGCCCCCCTCTCGGTCCAGGCGACCAAAGCCAACCTCTATGAAGCCCGCCTCTACGGGCAACTCAACCCGAACAACCAGGAAGTCCCGGGCTGCGAGTTCCAATACGGCACCGAAGCGTCGCTCGCGACGAGCACGACGGTGCCGTGCGAACAGCACAACATGCAGGGCTTCGGCGAATATGGGGTCGCTGTGAACGTAAACGAGCTTACGCAGCACACGACCTACTACTACCGGGTGATCGCCAAGAACGTGAACAACGAAGAAACCATCGGCGAAGTCGAAACATTCACGACCCCCACCCCGGAACCCCCGGAAACAAAGGTCGCGACCGAAGTCACGTTCTCCTCGGCGAAGCTGAACGGGATCTTGAACCCGAGGCACGAAGGCGTAAAGGGAACGTACCAATTCCTGTACAACGATAACTCCGGCGAATGTAAGGGCGGATCCAGGATCCCTGAACCGGCGGGCGAAGCGTTGGGGCACGAACATGAACTGGAGTCCGTCGAAGTGACCGGCCTGCTGCCGGGCACCGAGTACACGTTCTGTCTGCTCGCGCGCAACGAAGCGGGCGAAGAAGCCCTCGGCCCGCCCGAAACGTTCACGACGTTCGCGGTGCCCCCGACGGTCGGCGGAGGGTCCGTCTCGAGCATCGGCTCGAGCAGCGCGACGCTGCACGCGCAGGTCGACCCGGGTGGCGCCCAGACCACGTACCTCTTCGAATACGGCCCGAACTATGAATTGAAGACGCCTCTCGCAAGCGCCGGGGCGGGTTCTGAACCAGTGAGCGTGCTGGCGGCTGTGGAAGAGTTGCAGCCGGAAAAGCTCTATCACTCCCGTGTCGTGGCGAGCAACGAAAAGGCGCCGGGCGGGGTGAGTGGCGGCGACGAGTCGTTCTCGACGTTCCCGGTCGGCGTATTGGGCTTGCCGGATGGACGTTCCTATGAACTGGTGTCGCCTCTGGCGAACCAGGGGGATGCGGCAGTTTTGCCGGGACAAGCAGGTGAGGCCGAAGGACAGGCCGCCGCCGATGGCAGCGCGGTGACCTATATCGGTAGCGCTCCGCCCGTCGGCGGGCGGGGGCTAGCGGGCGTCAACTTGGGAAGGCCTGTTGGTAACAATAAGTATCTTGCGACGCGCTCGGCGACCGGTGGCTGGACAACAACGGACGTCCAGCCCGACAACCTCGAGACTGTCAACTATCTGGCTTTCTCCAGCGATCTCTCGATGGGGATCCTGACTTCTGAACAGGCGTTGACCGGAGGCGCGCCGAACGGGGAAGGCCATGAGGGTCTCTACTCGCGTGACAACAACGATGGTGGCTACCAGTTGCTCGACGCGAACGCCAGCTACGAGGGTTCGACGGTGAACGGCAGCCACATTCTGCTCAAAAGCGGCGCCGGCGGCGGGCTATACGACTCGGTGGCAGGACAGCTCTATCCCGTGAACGTGCTGCCCGAAGGTGGGTCTGCTCCAGAAGCCAGCTTCGGCTCGCCCGCTGGTGATCTCGAAGGTGCGATCTCCACCGACGGCTCGCGGATCTTCTGGACGGATCTGAAATCCACTGGTACGTATAGCCCCCCGATATTGCTCGGTCTCTTTGCGCGGGAGAACGACACCTCGCCAGCAGCGAAGACCGTGCAGATCGACGCTTCCACGCTTCCCGGGACAGAAAAAGAAAAAGCGGAAAAAGGCGGTCGGGGAGATTTTTGGGGTGCGAGCAGCGACGGGTCAAGGGTATTCTTCACCGACGAAAAGGCATTGACAAGTAGTTCGAGCGCCGCCGCGGGGGCCCCTGACCTGTACGAGTACGATCTCGAAGACGGCGCTCTGACGGATCTGTCGGTGGATACCAACTCCGGCGAACACGCGGACGTGGGAGGTGTGCTGGGAGCAAGCAGAGACGGCTCGTACGTCTATTTCGCGGCGGCCGGCGTGCTCGGCGAAAGTGCCAAGGAAGGCGCCAAGCCCCAAGAATGTCTTACCTCCAAGTGCAATGTCTATGTCGTTCACGAAGGGGAAGCACCGAAGCTCGTAGCCACCGTGTCGGCAGCTGACGATACGGAACAAGTCTTTCCCTATGAAAAAGAAGGAATGGCTTGGGGCCCCGAAATCGGCGACCGCGACTCGTATGTGACACCGGATGGTCGCCAGCTCGTCTTTGAGTCGGTTGAAAACCTCACTGGCACTAACGGGAAAGGTGGTCGAGAGATCTACATGTATGATTTTGGCTCGGGAGTGTCCTGCCTGTCGTGCAACCCCACCGGTGTGTCGGTCAACAAAAGTGGTGGAAACCTAAACCATGCCCAGCTGCCGCTTAGCGGCAATTCGACGTATGCGTTGCAAGACGTCTCTGCCGACGGCGATCTTGTGTTCTTCCTCTCCAATGAAAAACTGGTGTCGCAGGACTCGAACCAAGAACTGACGCCCCTCGGGCCGTTCCTACCGCCGGAAGGGCCTATGAATGTGTATGAGTGGGAGCGTGACGGCAGCGGCAGCTGTACGCGCGATGAGGGTTGCGTGTATCTGCTCTCACGCGGTACGAGCACCGACAACGCGTATTTTGTGGATGCCAGCGAAAGCGGCGAAGACGTGTTCATCGAGACCCGCGCTCAGCTCGTCCCACAGGACCACGGCGAAACCTTTGAGATTTACGATGCCCGTGTCGACGCGCCGCAGGAACCGACGCCGTCGGCGTGTTCCGGTTCGGGATGCCAGGGGGTACCCGGGGCCCCACCGATCTTCGCGACCCCGTCGAGTGAGACGTTCGACGGTGTCGGCAACTTCCCGCCGGCGCCCGCGCCGGAAATGGTCGCGAAAAAGACGGTCAGGTGCGCCAAAGGCAAAAAGCTCAGCCATGGCAAGTGCGTGAAGAAGAAGAGCGGAAAGACAAAGGGCGCAAAGAGAGCCACCAACGACCGGAGGGCTAAGTAACATGTTCAAGAGATCCACACCCGTCCTCCTCGCCACGTCGGTCCTCTTTGCCCTCTGCGGGCTGGGCCTGTTCAGTGCTCCCGCGTTCGCGTATGAATGCTTTACTGCAGTTTTCCATAACCCGACTGTACAGTGTCAGCCTGGCTGGGAGGTTACCTCGGCCACGTTCCCGACGAACCTGCCTCCGGGTGGGACGGGGACGATCGAAGTCAATGTGTACAACGTTGGCGCTGCGCCGAGCAGTGGTACGTTCTCGGTGACTGATGTGCTCCCAGCAGGTGTCGTTGCCACCGAAGCGGGTGACCTGCAAATAGGTTTCATCGGAGAGGAACATATCGGTGAAGCGCTCCTGGTGAACTGCACCACCGGCCACGTGGTGACCTGTGTCAATAATCGCGAACAACTGCCATCGCTGCCGATTCCTCTAAATGGATTCTTCGGCCCCGGCGCTGGAGCTATCTTGCATATTGCGATTGTGGTCAAAGTTGAACCAAAGACGCCACTCGGCACGTTGACGAACCATGTGACCGTCGCCGGGGGTGGCGCGGCTGCGCCGGCGAGTACTTCGGCGCCGCTCACGGTCAGCACGACTCCCGCTTCGTCGTTTGGCTTCGAGGAGACCGACGGCTGGGCCAGCAATGCCGATGGGACGCTGGACACCCAGGCCGGATCGCACCCGTATGAGTACACGTACAGTTTCGACCTCAACACACAGGAGGTCGTTAAAAGATTCGAGCCCGAACTGGAGCCTGTTGGTGGGGAAGCGAGGGATCTTGCGGTCAGCCTGCCTCCGGGGATCATTGGTAACCCCACTGCTATACCGGAGTGCACCCGCCAGCAGTTCGAAGAAGAAATTGTGAACCCTCGACCCAGATTGGCCTAGACACAGCGGATATTAATATCAACAATGGCGATAGGAGCACGATTCCGTTCCGTGTCGCTGTGCCTCTTTATAATCTCGTTCCCGCCCCCGGGTTGCCGGCTCAATTCGGGTTTGTTATCTATGGGAGCAGGATATATATCGATGCCAGTGTTCGCAGTGGTGGCGATTATGGCATCACTTTGCACTCCAATAACATCCCGCAGCAGCAGGTTATGGGTAACAGCATCACGTTCTGGGGGGAACCGTCCAATCCTTCTCACAATGACGAACGCTTCACGAATTATGGTGATCACGAGGAATGTAAAGATGGGTGCGCATCGGCTGCGCCGCATACCCCGTTCCTGACGCTGCCGACTTCGTGCGCAGGCCCACAGGCGACCCTGTCACAGCTGGACACATGGGAAACAGCAGGTTTCGGCGAATCGACCTACGAATCCCACGACAGCAACGACATGCCGCTCGGGTACACGGGCTGCGACCATCTCCAGTTCGGCCCATCGCTCTCCGCCTCGCCCGATACGAACAACGCGGACACTCCGGCTGGTCTGACGGTCGATGTGAGGGTTCCGCAGGAAGGCCTGTCCCTCTCGGGGGCGTTGTCGATGTCCAACATCAGGGACACGACGGTGGTGTTGCCGAAGGGTGTCGTGATCAACCCGGGACAGGCCGCCGGCCTTCAGGCCTGCCAGGCCGGCGACGTCCCCGGCGGCGACGATCTCCCGCTCCCGGGCGAAGACGGCGAAGAAGAACGCTTCAGCGGCCCGCCGGACTGCCCGAACAGCTCGAAGGTCGGCACGCTCCAGATCGCGGTCCCGCTGTTGAAAAACACGCTGGAAGGCGACGTGTACGTGCTGCAGTCCAACCCGCCGAACCTGAAACTGCTGTTGGCCGCGTCCGGCGAAGGCGTGAACATCAAGCTCGTGGGGAACGTCTCGCTGTGCGAAAAAGAAGGAGAAGTGATCGACGGCAGGACCTGCGAAGCGGCCGGCCAGATCATCACGAAGCTCCCGGAAACCCCGGAGGCGCCGTTCACCGACTTCAAGTTGGCCTTCTCGGGCGGCCCGCAGGCCGCGCTGGCGACGCCCACGGAATGCGGCACGTACACGACGACCAGCGACTTCACGCCGTGGAGCGCCCCGTCGGTCGGGGACGCGTTCCCGACGAGCAGCTTCACGATCGACTCCGGCAGCGATGGCAGCGCATGCCCCCCGACGCCGCTGCCGTTCAGCCCGTCGATGATCGCGGGCTCCACGACCGACCAGGCGGGTGGGTACACGAGCTTCTCGCTGCTGCTGCAGTCGCGGCGACGACCAGCAGCGGATCTCAAAGCTCCAGTTCAAGGCCCCGGAGGGTCTTGCGGGGATGATCTCCAAGGTCCCGCTGTGTCAGGAACCGCAGGCCGCGCTGGGGACGTGCCCGGCGTCCTCGCAGATCGGGCACACGGTCGTCGCGTCGGGTCCGGGGCCCTATCCGCTGGTCGTGCCCCAGCCGGGGCAGCCGCCGGCGCCGATCTACCTGACCGGCCCCTATGAAGGCGCGCCGTTCGGCCTCTCGATCGTCGTGCCGGTCGTGGCGGGGCCGTTCACGCTGCAGACGCAGATCGTCAGCGGCGCAAGATCGAAATCGACCCGCACACCGCGCAGATCACGGTCACGACGAACCCGCTGCCGCAGGTCATCGACGGCGTCCCGACAGATCTGCGCACGGTCAACGCGGTGATCGACCGGCCCGGGTTCATGTTCAACCCGACGAGCTGCGCGCCGAAGTCGTTCTCGGGCACGGCGACCAGCGCGCAGGGCGCGACGGCGCCGCTCTCCAGCGCATTCCAGATGGGCTCCTGTCGCAGCCTGCTGTTCAAGCCGGACTTCAAGGTCGCGACCTCGGGCAAGACCTCCAGGGCCGACGGTGCGAGCCTCGACGCGAAGATCGTCTACCCGCCCGTCCCGTTGGGCGCGAACCAGGCGTCGGGCCAGGCGAACATCGCGATCGTGAAAGTCGAACTGCCCAAGCAGCTGCCGTCGCGTCTGACGACGTTGCAGAAGGCGTGCACGGCGGCGCAGTTCGATGCGAACCCCGCGGGCTGTCCGGCAGCGTCGGTGATCGGGCAGGTCAAGGTGGTGACCCCGGTCCTGCCGGTCGCGCTGGTGGGGCCGGCGTACTTCGTGTCCAACGGTGGCGAAGCGTTCCCGAATCTGGTGATGGTGCTACAGGGCGACGGCGTCACGATCGATCTCGTCGGCAACACGTTCATCAGCAAAGCGGGGATCACGAGCAGCACGTTCAAGACGGTCCCGGACGTCCCGTTCACGAGCTTTGAACTGCAGCTCCCCGAGGGCCCGTACTCGGCGCTCGCCGCGAACGGCGACCTCTGCAAGAGCAAGCTCGTCGATGCCCACCGAATTCATCGGCCAGAACGGCGCCGAAATCCACGAGTCCACGCCGATCGGCGTCACGGGCTGCGCGAAGACGAAGCCGCTGACCCGCGCCCAGAAGCTCGCCAAAGCGCGGAGGGCGTGCCGCAGGAAGGCGAAGCGCAAGCGTACGGCGTGCGACGCGCGGGCGATGAAGCGGTTCGGCCCGGTCAAGAGGCACAAGAAGAAGTAGGCACTGGCCGGCCGGTGCCTGATGCGCCGCCGCCAGCATGGGATCTGTGCGGGGGCACCGGCATGGCGATCCACGCGGTGAGCGCGTCCCGTGTCAACGGCATCGGGTTCTCCCCGCGGGCGGCCATCGGTTCTCCTGGTGGCGGCCATCGGTTTCTCCCCGCTGTGGTGGCCATCGGCTCTCCCCGGTGGTCAGGGGTTTCGCGGGCGCTTGACGCAGCGTAGGCCGTAGCCGGAGTCAAGTGCCCGCGGCGCGTTCAGCCGGCCAGGGGCCTCACGAACCCGGCCGGATGAATGTTGCTGGTGAGCGCGATCGAGCGCTTCTCATAGGCAGCGTCGACGAGGCGGAACAGTGCCTCGGCGGCGTCGGGGAAAACAGGCAAGAGCCCAACGTCAGTAGCGCCTGCTGGGTCTGTTTGGGGATCGGTGAGCGGTGATCCTCCCAGACCTCGAGTTCTCGCCCGTCGGTAGCCCGGACGCTTTGCGGCGAGACTGGATCGTCGCCTGGTCGCGGCCGGTCGCCTCCTCGCCCAGCAGCACCCGCAGGACATCCGCGGGCTCCCATCGTTGCGAGCGCGCGGTCGCGATCACGTGGGTGTCCCGGTCCCTGTCGCCGGTCAACGCGCTTCGGGCAGTCAAGCCCGAGCTCCCAAGCCCCCGATCTCCTTGAGGTTGCGGGACCCGTCGGCCGACCACGAGCCGGCCGACTCCCAAGGACCCGCGGCCGACCACGAGCCGGCCGACTCCCAAGGACCCGCGGCCGACCACGAGCCGGCCGACTTCTGGTAACCATCCTCGACGACGAGCAGCTGAACCAAACACACCAGCTGAAGCTGAACGTGGCCCCCTCAGCCCGTCGCGTCGTCGGTGAGCGCGACGCGACGGGCCCGTGATCGGAGTCAGGTTGCCATCGAGCGGGGATTCTAGGCTTCGCTGCTCTTCACTGCCCTGGTTTCGCCAACGAACAGTGTGCTGGCGAGCTTGGTCGTGTTGTATCCGGCGGGCGATGGCAGACTGGCCTTCTGGTCGATTTCCCGATCGACGACGATCGACTGCGGTCCTCCGCATCCTTCGGCACCGGGCGCCGAGAACGAGTTGTCGACGAGTAGGTCGTTCGATAGGATGACGTTTGCGAATTCATCTTCGATTGTGAGTCCGCCGGCTTTCCCTTGGATGGGCGCATTCGGCGGCGGCGGGCTTGTCGTCCCGGTGGTGAAGTTGAGCTGCAACGGACTCGTCGCGGACCCGATGAAGCACCGGCCGCCGAGCAGCGGGTTGTTCAGGTGCAGCCTGAGCGGCAATCCGACGGCGATGCCTTCCTCCGAGAGAAGGTTCACCGTGCTGAGCGCCATCTGGCCTACGAGTTCTGCGGTCGCGGTGACCCTGCACTCGGAGTTGTTGGGGAAGTTCTTGCATAAGTTTCGCAGGTACCCCGGGTAGCGGCCTTCTTTGACCAGCGAGAATATGCCCCCGGGCACCACCTGTGGGGTCTTCACCAGCGTCTCGCCGTTTTCGGCGCCGATGACTGTCAGCATGGCTGGCGCTTCTCCGAAGTAACCGCCCTGCAGGATCTGCGTCTTTACGATCGGCACGACGATCTTGCCGACCTGGTATTCCCCACCTTCGGCGTCTCCGACGAAACAAACGTTGACCGCGGGGTTGTTTGTCGGGCACTGCTTGTATCTGGCGAAGATTCCCGTCGGTTCTTTCGCCGAAGCCGACGCTACCATCGCAAAGATGGAGATTGTCAGCACCAGCGCCGCTCCGACGAGTCGTTTGACATTCCTCTTGATCACAACGTCCCCCCTTTTGTCGTGTTATCTGTTGGTCCCGCGCTCAGCCGCCTCCAATGGTGCCGCCGGCACGATTGCCGCATGATATACATAGGCTGATGTAATATCAACCCCTCCCAAACCTGCCCAGGTTCGGCCGAAAGAGCAGCGCGGCGAAGCCGACCGCGGCGAAGCAGATGACGCTGGCGAGTGCGGCGACGCGGCTCAATCCTCGCCGAGACGCCCCAGGTCCGCCAGGTCCTGCGGGCGGCCCGCGGCGCGCTTCATCGCGCGCAGATGCTCGAGCCCGCAGACTCGTACGGGGATGCACTTCGAGCTCGCCCGCAAGCGCGTCGCGGTCGAGCTCGACGTACAAGTCGTCGGCGTCGATCCCACTGGCCCATTGAAAGACGTCCAGGTCGCCCAGGTCCGTGACCAGGCGAAAATTGCCTCCCTGCGACAGGTCCTCCAGGCGCAGCCCCGACATCGGCAGCTCGGCTGGACCGAAGTCGCTGACCTCGGCATCGACCGCATGGGCGTCTGCGAGGGCCACGGCCAGCCGCCTGAGATTTTCGTGCGCGGGATTCGGAACGATGTCGAGAGCCTTTGACGATCCCAGGTGGCCGTGAGCGCTGACGGCGAGCCCGCCGATGATGATGTGCTCGACACCGTGCTCGTGCAGGTGCTTCAGCAGCGGGCCCGGGTCAAGCGCGTCGGGCATTCCTGAACGCCTCGGCGAAGCGATTGGCGAACCGGGTCAGCCTGGCCGCGTCCTCCGGGTTCGCGCTGACGCCGCGCGCGCGGTCGCGCGCGACCGACCCTGATCTGCGCGACCCGCTCGTTGCGGGCGATCTCCTCCGGCGTTCAGGGTCCCCGTGGCCTGGTTTTCGGCTTGGCGTCCATGGCCCGCATTGTAGATCGAGCGTTATGGGTGCCACGGAGCGCTTGTCTGGGATTGTGGCTACGCGCCGGCGCCGGCGCCGCCGCGGCCCTCGCCGGCGGCGAAGCGGGCGGCGCCGCGGACGGCGTCTTCGTAGGTCTCCGGCCCGGCCTTGGCCTCGAGGGCGAGCGCGTCGGGGAGCGTCATCCCGAAGCCCTTCAGGGCGGCGCGGCGGTCGGCGAGCATCGTGCTCTGGGGGAAGCGCGCGAGGCCCTCGGCGAGCTCCAGTGCGCGCTCGACGTGGCGGCCGGGCGCGACGATCTCGGTGAGCAGGCCGATCGCGAGGGCCTCCTCAGCGCCGACGAGGCGCCCGGTGAGGATGATGTCCAGGGCCCGCCCGAGGCCGACGATGCGGGGCAGGCGCTGGGTGCCGCCGTCGACCAGCGGGACCCCCCAGCGGCGCTCGGGAAAGCCCAGCGTGGACCCGGCGGCGGCGATCCGCAGGTCGCACCACAGCGCGAGCTCCAGGCCGCCGGCGAGGGCGTAGCCGGAGATCGCGGCGATCGTGGGCTTGGAGGAGGTCAGGCGGGTGAACCCCAGCGGACCCTCGGCGACGGTCAGGCGCCCGGCGAAGCTCTCGATCGCCTTGAGGTCGGCGCCGGCGCAGAAGGCGAGCTCGCCGGCGCCGGTAAGCACCATCGCGCGCGCGTCGTCGTCGGCCTCGAAGCGCACGAACGCCTCGTGCAGGGCCTCGGCGGTGGGGCCGTCGACGGCGTTGCGCCGCTCGGGACGGTCGATCGTGACGAGCGCCGCGGCGCCGCGGCGCTCATAGCGGACCGTCGCCGCGGTCTCGCCGATCTCCCCGGTCTTCCCAGCGGACCCGGAGGTGGCGGGGGTGGGATCGCCGCTCGCGCTCACCCGTCTCCCGCGGTTCCGCCGCCTACCAGCCGCCGCGCCAGCGGGCGTCGCCGAGGCGCCCCTTCTCTGCCGCCTTGCGCGCGTCCTTGCGCCTCTCCAGGCGCGCCTGGATGAGGCTCATGACGAGGACGAAGGTGGGGAAGAACACGATCAGGATGAACCCGGCGGTGGTGACGACCTTGTCGTCGGTCGCCCCGTAGAGGCCGCGCCCGTCGTTTTCGGCGCCGGCGGCGGGGGCGAGCACGAGCAGCAGCAGGGCTGCGTAGAGGAGGCTGGTCGGCAGGCGGCGCACGGTGGATCGGATTCTAACGGGTGCGCGTCGGCGCGTGTTCGCCATCGGCGACGTTGCGTTCCCTACACACGGGGATGGGTGGAGGCGTATATGTTTTTCCAGACCGCGTATAGCGATTGTTATACGCGACTCGGAATTTACATATAGACATCCATGCTCCTTCTCCATCCCTCTACGCCCATCTACACGCGAAATGTGCCCAGTGTGACAAGTTAGTGCACACAACGATACAATTGCGGTATGGCTCTTGATCCATATCGGTATGCATGCGAGGATGCGCGATGGTGAGACGAACGACGATCAACCTAGACGCGGAGCTGGTCGCCCAGGCGCGCGAGACGCTGAAGGCGAGGAACACCACGGACACGGTGCACGCCGCGCTGCGCGAGGTGGTCCGCCGCGACCGCCTGCGGCGGCTGTCCGAATGGGATCTCGGTGGCATGACCCTCGACGATCTCCGGGAGATGCGGCGCCCGCGCGCGGAGACGCGGGAGTGGGGCAAGTCGGGCGACGGTCTCGACGTTCTGCGGCTCTCACGAGCGTCGAAGAAGACCAAGCCGTCCCCCAAGACGGCCAGGTCCTCCGCCAAGGCCAAGCCCTCCGCCGGCAAAAGCGCAGTCAAGCGGGGTCATGCGGCAGCTGGCTGATACCAGCGCGTGGTACATCTCGCGCCGCCGCCCCGATCTGCACGCTTCGTTCAACGAGGAGATGACGGCCGGACTCATCGGCACCTGCGCGATGGTTTCGCTGGAGCTGCTTCAGGGCGCGCGCAACGGGTCGGAGTTCGACGAGCGCAGGGCTCAGATGGATGAGCTTCCCCAGTGCCCCATCGCGGCTCCCCAATGGCGCCGCGCGATCGAGATCTATGGCGAGCTTGCCCACCAGGGCGGGGCCCACCAGCGCAGCGTCGGGCATGGGGACCTGCTGATCGCCGCCGCCGCGGAGTCCGGGGGCGTCGAGCTGCTGCACTACGACGAGGATTTCGACCGGATCGCGGCGATCACCGGCCAGCCGACCCGCTGGATCGTGCCGCGCGGCAGCCTGTAGGCGAAAGACGGCCCTGCATCTCGCGCCGGGCCCGATCGTACGGGCGCCGTCTTGAGCGCGCCGACGGCACCCGGCCGGCCGAGGCCGGCAATCCCCTCATCCGTCCCCGCCTACCATGCGATCACGATGGCCGTACTGATCGTATCCGACCTCCACAAGGACATCGCGGGCAAGCCGCTGCTGCGAGGGGTGTCGTTCAAGCTGGAGCGCCGCGAGCGGATGACGATCGCGGGGCGCAACGGCGCTGGGAAGACGACGCTGCTGCGGATGCTGGCGGGCGAGCAGTCGATCGACCGCGGGACGCTGACCGTCGCGAAGGGGGCGCGGGTGGCGCTGCACGACCAGCGGCCGCCGCGCGAGCGCGGGATGTCGCTGCGCGACTACGTGCTGTCGGGGTGCACCCAGGAGCTGGCGGTCGAGGCGGAGCTGGCGCGGCTGGAGCGGCAGATGGGCGAAGGGGTCGGCCGGGGAGAGGGACAGGGAGGGGATGCCGGGGGAGAGGGAGGGGACGGGGAGGGCCGTCGGCGGGAGGGGGAGGGAAGGGTGCTGGACCGCTACGCCCGCGCGCAGGGCCGCCTGGAGGCGCTGGGCGGGTACCTGTGGCGCGACCGCGCGACGACGATGACGCGCGGCCTGGGCTTCGGGGAGGGCGATTTGGAGCGGACGCTGGACACATTCTCGGGCGGCCAGCTCACGCGGGCGTCGCTGGCGCGGGCCCTGGCGACCGGCGCGGAGGTGCTGCTGCTGGACGAGCCGACGAACCACCTGGACATCGAGTCGCTGGAGTGGCTGGAGCAGACGCTGGTGGGCCTCGACGCGGCGGTGGTGCTGGTGGCGCACGACCGTTGGTTCCTGGAGGCGGTGGGGACGGCGGTGCTGGAGCTCGACGTCGGCCCGCCACCCCGCGCGCGCTACTTCGCGGGGACCTGGCACAACTGGCGCAAAGAGCAGGCGGCGCGCGAGATCGCGCTGGGCAAGGCGATCGACAAGCAGCGGGCGGAGATCGCGCGGATGGAGCGCTTCATCGAGCGCTTCCGCTACAAGGCGACGAAGGCGCGCCAGGCGCAGTCGCGGGTCAAGAAGCTCGCGAAGATGGAGCGGATCGAGCGCGATCCGAAAGACGGGCCGGGCCTGGAGTTCGCGTTCAAGGCCCCGGAGCGCTCGGGGAGGGTGATCTTCGAGCTGCAGGACGCGCGCGTCGAGATCGGGGGGACCCGATCGGTGGGCGCTCCGCGATCGAGGATCGCTCCGCGGGCGCGCGCGCGGCACGGGCTGCCTCGGCCGAGGCGGTGGGCGTTCCGGTCGTATTGCTCGAACACGCGGATCTGTGGCTGGAGCGCGGGGAGCACGTGTCGCTGGTGGGCCCGAACGGGAGCGGCAAGACGACCCTGATCGAGACGCTGGCGGGGCGCCGGGAGCTGGCGGGCGGGAGGCTCAGCCAGGGCCACAACGTGCAGGTCGGCTATCTCTCCCAGCACGCCGACGAGCTCGGCGCGGGCGGGGATGGGATGCCCGCCCACCCGAGCGTGCTGGACGCGGCGCAGCGGGCGACGGGCCTGACGCCCAACAAGGCGCGGGCGCTGCTGGGGGGCTTCCTGTTCTCCGGCGAGGACGCCGAGAAGCCGCTGGCGGGGCTCTCCGGCGGGGAGCTGCGGCGCTTGTCATTGGCGGTCCTCGTCCACTCCGGTGCCAACGTGCTGATCCTCGACGAGCCGACCAACCATCTGGACATCGAGAGCCGCGAGGCGCTGGAGGACGCGCTGGGCGCCTTCGAGGGAGCGGTGCTGCTGGTCTCCCACGACCGCGCGCTGCTGGACGCGGTGGGCACCCGGACGGTGGCGATCGAGCAGCGCGCCCTACACAGCTACCTCGGCGGCTGGCCGGAGTACGTGCGGGTGCGCGAGGAGCGCCGCGCCGCGGGCGAACCGCTCGACGGCGGGGCGGGCTCTCCATCCTCCGCATCGAACGGCGGGCGGGCGAGCGAGCGGGACGGGCGAGCGAATGGAGCCGGCCCGTCCGGACCCGCGAATGGAACCGCGAGGACCGGACCCCGCCCGCCCTCGGAGCGCAAGCCCAAGGCGCGACCCAAGGGCCCGTCGAAGAACCGCCTCAGAGACCAGGAGCTGGCCGAGCGCACGATCGAGCAGGCCGAAGTCGCGCTGCGCGCCGTCGAGGACGAGCTCGCCGACCCGGCGGTGTGGGCCTCCAAGTACGAGGCCGCCAAGGCCGAGGCCCGCCACACCGCGGCCCGCCGCGCTGTCGAGGCCGCCTACGCCCGCCTGGAGGCGCTCGTCGAGTGAGGGCCGGTACAGCGCGCATCTTCGCGGTGACAGTGTGCTGACGCTGCGCTAATCTCGGTTATGTGAGTGACTCGCTGAATTTCACGATCCTCTTTGGGGATGGCGGCGAGGGGTGGATCATGGCAAGCATCCGTGAGGTGCCCGGGGCCATCAGCCAGGGCCGCACGCGTGCCGAAGCGCGCGAGAACGTCATCGACGCGCTCCGATTGATGCTCAGCCCCGAGCCCGCGCCCGACACCTCCACCGACAGTGAGTTGCTTCCTCTGAGCATCGTGTAAGGCCCGCCCTAACGCTCCCGGCGGGGGTTGCGCCATATTGCAGTGATATGTCATCGTCGATTGCATGAAGCGGATCGACCTCGAACGCCACCTCCGCGGCCAGGGCTGCCGGCCCATCGACGAGGGGGGACGCCACACCCGCTGGGGTGGCCCCACCGGGGGTCGCTCAGCCATTCCGCGACATCGAGAGCTCGGCACGGGGGTCGCTCGGGCGATCTGCAAGCAGCTCGGAGTCCCACCGCCGGCAGGCGGTCGCTGAGAATCTACACTGGCTGCTGTGGACCGCATGAAGACCGCTCGCAACATCGCGATCCTGCTGCTGATCGCGGCCGCGGTGGACCTCCTCCCCGGGGGCGGGCGCGCGGCGAGCACGTTCGGGGCGGTGCTGGGCGTGGTGTTCGCGGCCGGGCTCGGGTACGCCGCGATCTGGTACTACCGGCGCAATCGCGTCGCGATCTACAGCCTCGGCGACCAGCGCCGGGGGCTGCTGTACGGGGCGCTCGCGGTCGGCGTCGTCACGGTGGCCGCCAAGGAACGGATGTGGCAGAGCGGCTTCGGCGAGTTCGTGTGGTTCGTGCTACTCGGCCTCGTCGTGTACACGCTGGTCGCGCTGTACCGCTACTCGCGCAGCTATTGAGCACGCTCGCAGAGCAGCGCCGCGGCCTTCCGGACCAGCCCGGGGTGTACCTGTTCCGCGACGGGCGCGGCCGCGTCGTGTACGTCGGCAAGGCCAAGTCGATCCGCAAGCGCGTGGCGTCGCATTTCTCAAAGGCTGAGGGCGGGCGGGGGACGGGATCTCCCGGCCACGCCGAGATGGTGGCGGCGGTGGAGCACATCGAGTTCGTCGCGGTCGCCTCCGAGGCCGAGGCGCTGCTCGCGGAGCAGGGCTTCATCAAGCAGTACCGCCCGCGCTTCAACATCCGTCTGCGCGACGACAAGTCCTACCCGTTCATCGCGATCTCACTCGACGAGGACTTCCCGCGGGTCTACTTCACGCGCGAGCGCCACCGCCCGGGCCGCGCCTACTTCGGCCCGTACTCCAACGCCAAGCGCGTCCGCAACACGCTGGACCTGCTGGCGAAGGTCTTCATGTTCCGCTCCTGCACCGGCCCCGAGCCCGGCCGGCGCAGCGGCAGCCCGTGCCTGGACTACTACATCAAGCGCTGCGAGGCCCCCTGCGTGGGGTACGTCTCGCGCGAGGACTACCGCCGCAACATCGACGGGGTCGTCGACTTCCTCTCCGGGCGCTTCCGCGCGATCGAGCGAGATCTCGAAACGCGCATGAAGGCCGCGGCGGCCGCGCAGGAATACGAGCAGGCGACGCTGGAGCGCAACCGCCTGCGCGCGGTGCACTCGCTGCTGGAGCGCCAGCGCGTCGCCAACGAGTCGGTCGGCACGCTCGACGCGGTCGCCGTCGCGCTCGACGGCGTCGAGGCCAACGCCCAGGTCTTCCAGGTCCGCGACGGGGTGCTGTCGGATCGCCAATCGTTCTACCTGTCAAACGAGACCGAGCGCGACCTCGCGGAGGTGGCGGAGGAGTTCATGCTCCAGTACTACGCCGGGCACACCTCGATCCCAGCCCAGATCGTCGTCCAGCGGGAGGTCGTCGCGGACCGGCGCAACGGGGGGGAGGCCGGGGGCGACGGGGGCGAGGCCGGTGACAGGGCCCGCGCGCGCGGCGGGGCTGGGGGCGATGGCGACAAGGCCCGCGCGCGCGGCGCCGCCGGGGACGAGGCTCGCGCGGGCGGCGCGGCGCGGCCGACGGCGCTCGCGGAGGCGCTGGCCAGCCGCCGCGGCGGCCCCGTCGAGCTGCGGGCGGCCGAGCGCGGGGACAAGCGCCGGATCCTCGAGCTCGCCGAACGCAACGCCCGCCTGGCGCTCGACCAGGAGCGCCTGCGCGCCGAGCGCCGCCGCCAGAGCCGCGTGGACGCGCTGGAGGGCCTGCAGAGCGCGCTCGGGCTCGACGCGCCGCCGGTGCGGATCGAGTGCTTTGACATCTCCAACCTCGGCGGCACCCACACCGTCGCCTCGATGGTCGTATTCGAGGGCGGCGCACCCAAAAAGTCCGACTACCGCCGCTTCACGATCCGCACGATTGGAGATCCCGCCCGCCCCGACGACTACGCCGCGATGGCCGAGGTCCTCGGCCGGCGGCTCGCCCGCTGGGAGCGCCAGGCAGATTTATCTCCCCACGACCCCGAGTACGACGCGAGCTTCGCGACGCTCCCCAACCTCGTCGTGATCGACGGCGGCCGCGGCCAGCTCGCCGCCGGCCTGCAGGCGCTGCGCGGCTTTCGCGAGCGCGGCGTCGCCGTGATCTCGCTGGCGAAGCGCATCGAGGAGGTCTTCATCCCCGGGCGTCGCGCCCCGCTGGTGCTCGACCACCGCACCCCCGAGCTGCAGCTCCTGCAGCGCGCCCGCGACGAGGCCCACCGCTTCGCGATCACCCACCACCGCAGCCGCCGCGACCGCGCCCTGACAAGCTCCCTGCTGGACGAGCTGCCCGGCGTCGGCCCCGCCCGCAAGCGCGCCCTGCTCGCCCACTTCGGCTCGCCGGAGGCCGTCGTCGCGGCGTCCCGCGAGGAGCTGCAGGCCGTTCCCGGGCTGCCCGCGAAGGTCGCCCGCACGTTGCACGGCCACCTCCACCGGGCCGGATGACGCCGCGTCGGGGCGCGGCCGACGTCCGTTCACCGCCCGATGACGCCGATGTCCGCGCAGCGCGGCACAATCAAGCGATGTCCGTTACCGGGCCACCGCGACCCCAACGCGCCGCGAATGATCGCGGGTCGGCTCCGCCGACCAATCAAAGATCTACTGAGAGCACATGACCGACCCCAGATCGACCGACGAGCCGGCGGTGTCCTCGCGGCTGCGGGAGCTCGTCGTGATCACCGGCTTCTCCGGGGCCGGCAAGTCGACTGCGATGAACGTCTTCGAGGACGCCGGCTACTTCTGCGTCGACAACCTCCCGCCGGAGATGATCCGCTCGCTGGTCGACCTGTTCCTGCACGAGGGCTCCAACGTCGAGCGCGCCGCCGTCGTCTCCGACGTCCGCGGGGGCGCCTACTTCGAGGCGCTGCAGGCCGTCGTCGACGACCTCAAGTCGCTCGGGCTCACCCACAACGTGCTGTTCCTCGAGGCCGCCGAGCAGACCCTGGTCACGCGCTACAAGGAGACCCGCCGCCGCCACCCGCTCGCCCCCGACGGCAGCGTCGCCGCCGGCGTCGCCGCCGAGCGCGCCCTGCTGGAGCCGCTGCGCAACCGCGCCGACGTCGTGATCGACACCACCGGGATGTCCGCCGCGATGCTGCGCGGCAAGATCGCCGACGAGCTGCTGCCGCGCCGCGCCGCCAGCCGCCTCGCGCTGACGTTCATGAGCTTCGGCTTCAAGCACGGCACCCCGCGCGAGGAGGACCTCGCGTTCGACGTCCGCTTCCTGCCCAACCCCTACTACGTCCCCGAGCTGCGCGAGCTCACCGGCCACGACCCGCGCGTCGTCGAGTACGTCGCCCGCGACGGGCGCCTGGAGGAGCTGTACGAGCGGCTGTACCCGCTGCTGGACTTCCTGCTGCCGCAGTACGTCGCCGAGGGCAAGGCCCACCTCGTGATCGCGATCGGCTGCACCGGCGGGCGCCACCGCTCGGTCGCGATCGCCGAGCACCTCGCCGCCCGCTACCGCGACCGCGACGATCTCGCGGTCGCGGTCACCCACCGCGACGTCGAAAAGCGCTCGCGGGAGTAGCACGGCCCGAATCGCCAACCACGCCGACCGGCTCGCAGGCTGGAAGCCGGTAACGACGCGACAAGGCACAATGCTCGCCCGATGATCGACCACCTGGGCATCGAGGTCGGCGACCTGGCGCGCTCCGCGACGTTCTACGACGCCGTGTTCTTCGCGATCGGGGTGCGCCGCGTGCACGAGGGCGCCCACGCGATCGCCTACGGCGTCACGGCCCCGACCTTCTGGATCGTCACCCGCGGGCGCCCACCGGCCCCGGGGTACGGCCACGTCGCTTTTCGCGCCGCCGGCCGCGTCGCCGTCGACAGCGCCCACGCCGCCGGCCTCGCCAGCGGCGGCCGCGACGACGGCGGGCCGGGGCCGCGGCCCCGGTACGGGCCGCTCTACTACGCCGCCTACCTGCTCGACCCCGACGGGCTGCGCGTCGAGATCGTCGCCAACTCCCGCTGACGGGAGCGCGCCGCCGTCATCGGGGCCGATGGGCGGCCCCGCAGATGCCGCCGGCGCGGCCGATGTGCGCCGCCCGGCGCAGCCAACTCCCGTCGAGTCGCCCGCCCCAAGGGCCTTGCATGGGGTAGCCTTGCGGCGTTCGCCGGGTCATCGGAGCGGAGAAGCTCACGAGGTCCGGCATCGTTCGTTTTCGACCCCATCGCTCGTTATTGACCGAGGGAGGCAGCCAGAACAATGCCGACACGCGTGGGAATCAACGGATTTGGCCGGATCGGCCGCAACGCGCTGCGCGCCGCCAAGGCACGCGCGGACGCCGACGCCGCGAAGGGGGCTCGGACGGCCGCCGGCGGGACGGGCGGGTCGCTCGTCACCGGGGACATCGAGTGGGTCGCCGTCAACGACCTCACCGACGCCGCGACGCTCGGGCACCTGCTCAACTACGACTCGATCCTCGGCCGCTACCCGGGCACCGTCCACGCGCGCGACGGCGCGATCGAGGTCGACGGCCACGAGCTGAAGGTGCTCGCCGAGAGCGACCCCGCCGCGCTGCCCTGGGGCGAGCTCGGCGTCGATGTCGTGATCGAGTCCACCGGCCGCTTCACCGCGCGCGAGCACGCCGCGGTGCACCTCCAGCGCGGGGCGCGAAAGGTCGTCATCTCCGCGCCCGCCACCGACCCCGACGTGACGGTCGTGCTCGGGCGTCAACTTCGAGCAGGCCTACGACCCCGCCGCGCACCACGTGATCTCGAACGCCTCCTGCACCACCAACTGCCTGGCGCCCGTCGCCAAGGTCGTCCACGACACCGTCGGCATCAAGCACGGGCTGATGACCACGATCCACGCCTACACCGCCGACCAGCGCCTGCAGGACATGCCCCACAAGGACCTGCGCCGCGCGCGCGCCGCCGCGATCAACCTGATCCCCGCCTCGACCGGGGCCGCGAAGGCGATCGGCCTCGTGATCCCCGCGCTGCAGGGCAAGCTCCACGGGTTCGCCGTGCGCGCCCCGGTCCCCGTCGGCTCGGTGGTCGACCTCACGGTCGAGTGCGAGCGCCAGACCACCGTCGAGGAGGTCAACGCCGCGCTGGCCAAGTCGCCGCCGAGAGCGGCCCGCTGCACGGGATCATGGCCTACACCGAGGATCCGATCGTCTCCAGCGACATCGTCGGATCGCCGTACTCCTCGATCGTCGACTCGCAGCTGACCGCGGTGATGGACGGTACGATGGTCAAGGTCGTGGCCTGGTACGACAACGAGTGGGGCTACTCCAACCGGCTCGTGGACCTCGTGCAGAAGGTCCTCTGAGCGCGGGCGTCGGGGAGTGCAGCGGGCAGCCTCGGTACGGGAGCCATGACGATGAGACCTGACAGCTCGACGTGCCGGCAGGCGCGTCTGGTGCGCGTCGACTTCAACGTCCCGCTCGCCGTCGGCGCCGACGGCGCGATCGAGCTCGCCGACGACACGCGCATCCGCGCGGCGCTGCCGACGATCGAAGAGCTGCGCCCGCGCGGCGCGCGGCTGGTGCTGGTCTCCCACCTCGACCGTCCCGAAGGCCGCCGCGTGCCGGGGCTCTCGCTGGCGCCGGTCGCCGCAGCGCCTGCGCGAGCTGCTTGCCAGGCGCCGAGCTGACGCTCGCCCCCGACGTGGTCGGGGAGGACGTGCGGGCGCTCACCGAAGCGCTGGGCGACGGCGAGTTGCTGGTGCTCGAGAACGTCCGCTTCGAGCCCGGCGAGACCCACAACGACCCCGAGTTCGCGCGCGCGCTGGCCGAGCTCGCCGACGTCTACGTCAACGACGCCTTCGGCGCCGCCCACCGCGCCCACGCCAGCACCGAGGGCGTCGCCCACCTGCTGCCGAGCGCCGCCGGCCGGCTGCTCGAACGCGAGGTGCGCACGCTGCGCGGCATCCTGGAGCACCCCGCCCGCCCGCTCGCCGCGGTGATCGGCGGCGCCAAGGTCGCCGACAAGATCGCCGTCATCGACCGCTTCCTGCAGGTCGCCGACGCGATCCTGATCGGCGGCGCGATGTGCTTCCCGTTCCTCGCCGCCCAGGGTCACGCGGTCGGGGAGTCGCTGTGCGACGCCGAGGACGTCGCCCGCACGCCAGCGCCGGCACTGCGCTCGGCCGACCGGGAGCGCGTGCCGGCGGCGCGTCCGCAGCGAGCGCGTCCCGCAGCGTCCATCGCCTGGAGGCTCTGCCGAGCGACCTCGTGATCGCCGACCGCTTCGCCGCCGAGGCCGCAGCACCGGGTGCTCGACGGCGTCGAGGTGCCCGCCGGCTGGATGGGCCTCGACATCGGACCGGCCACCGCGCGCCGCTACGCGGAGGAGATCGAGCGCGCCGGCACGGTCTTCTGGAACGGCCCGATGGGCGCCTTCGAGCTGGAGCCCTTCGCGCCGGCACGCGCACCGTCGCCGAGGCCGTCGCGCGACGAGCGCGGTATGACCGTGATCGGCGGCGGCGACTCCGCCGCCGCGCTCGCTCGACTTCGGCCTGGAGGACGCCGTCGACCACCTCTCGACCGGCGGGGGCGCCACGCTCGAGCTGCTCGAGGGCCGCGCGCTGCCCGGCGTCGACGCGCTCGAACGGCGCGGGGGTCGCGTGATGGAGGCGTCCGACGAGTTGGGTCGCGACGCTCGAGCTGCGCGGGGACCGCCTGATGGGCGCCCCCGACGGGCCGTCCGCGTGCCGCCGCGTGCCGCTGATCGCGGGCAACTGGAAGATGCACAAGACCGAGGCCGAGGCCGAGGCGCTACATCCAGGCGCTGCTGCCCCGCGTCGCGGCCGTCAGCGGGTCGAGATCGCGATCTGCGTGCCCTTCACCGATCTGCGCGCGATGGTCGACAGCGCCCGCGGCTCGCGCGTGGAGGTGTACGCGCAGAACATGCACCACGAGCCCGGGGGGCCTTCACCGGCGAGATCTCCGCGCCGATGCTCGCCGAGCTCGGGGTCGCGCGGCGTCGTGCTCGGCCACTCCGAGCGCCGCGAGCTGTTCGGCGAGACCGACCGGGCGCTCGCGCTGAAGCTGCCCGCCGCGCTGGACGCCGGCCTGCGCCCGATCCTGTGCGTCGGCGAGAGCGAGTCCGAGCGCGCCGCGGGCGACACCGAGCGCAAGCTGCGCCAGCAGATCAAGGACGACCTCGCGGGCGTCCCCGACGAGCGGCTGGCCGAGGTCGACGATCGCCTACGAGCCGATCTGGGCGATCGGCACCGGCCAGGTCGCCACCGCCGAGCAGGCCCAGGAGGCGATCGCGTTCATCCGCGCGCTGGTCGGCGACCGGCAGCGGCCGACCGCCGCGGGCGAGCGCGTGCGGATCCTCTACGGCGGCTCGGTCAACCCCGACAACGCCGCCGAGCTGCTCGCGCTGCCCGACGTCGACGGCGCGCTCGTCGGCGGGGCCTCGCTGGAGGCCGAGAGCTTCGCTCGAGATCGTGGACTGCCGCCCGCGTGACGCAGCTGCCCGTGCCGTGCGCCTGCCTGGTCGTGCTCGACGGCTGGGGCCTCGCGGCAGCCGGGCCCGGGCAACGCCGTCTCGCTGGCCCGCACACCCGTCTTCGACGGCCTCTGGGAGCGGCTATCCCCACACGACCCTCACCGCCAGCGGCCGCGCGGTCGGGCTGCCCGAGGGGCAGATGGGCAACTCCGAGGTCGGCCACCTCAACCTCGGCGCCGGCGTCGATCGTGCGCCAGGACCTGACGCGCATCGACGACGCCGTGCGCGACGGGCGTGCTCGAGCGAGAACCCTGCGATCGGCCGCGCGCTGACCGGCGCCGAGCGCGTGCACCTGATCGGCCTCGTCTCCGACGGCGGCGTGCACTCCAGCCTCGGACCACCTCCAGGCGCTGCATCGAGCTCGCCGGCCGGCTCGGCGTCGGCGGAGCTCGTGATCCACTGCTTCACCGACGGCCGCGACACCCTGCCCGGATCCGGCGTCGAGCACGTCGCGCTGCGTGGAACGCTGGTGCCTGGAGCTGTGGCCCGCCGGAGCCAGCCGGCACGGCGCGCGTCGCGAGCGTCGTCGGCCGCTACTACGCGATGGATCGCGACCGCCGCTGGGAGCGCGTCCAGGCCGCCTATGACCTGCTCGTGCACGGCCGCGCCGAGCACCAGCGCGGAGACGCGGCGTCGAGGCCGTGCAGGCCGCCTACGAGCGCGGCGAGACCGACGAGTTCATCACCGCCGACCACCGTCGGCGACGAGGGCCGCATCCGCCCCGGCGACAGCGTCCTGTGCTTCAACTTCCGCCCCGACCGCGTGCGCGAGATCACCCGCGCCCTGGCCGAGCCCGGCTTCGGCGAGGACGGCGAGGAGCTGCCCGGCTGGAGCGGCCGCGACGGGATCGGGCCGGTCGAGCAGCTACACCACGCTGACCGAGTACGAGGAAGACTGGGACTACCCCGTCGCCTTCCCGCCCGAGCGGCCCGCCGTCGACGCTCGCCGGCGTGCTCGCTGCCGCGGGAGCGCGCCAGCTGCACGTGGCCGAGACCGAGAAGTACGCGCACGTGACCTACTTCTTCAACGGCGGCGAGGAGGCCCCCTACGACGGGCGAAGCGCGCGAGCTGGCGCCCTCGCCGCGCGACGTCCCCACCTACGACCACAAGCCCGAGATGAGCGCCCGCGCGGCGTCACCGACCTCTTCATGGCGGCCTGGCGCGAGCAGCGGCCGCGCTTCGCGATCATCAACTTCGCCAACCCCGACATGGTCGGACACACCGGCGTGATCCCAGCCGCGGTGCGGGCGCATCGAGACCGTCGACGGCTGCCTCGGAGAGGTCGTGCGCGCAGTGCATCGAGGACGGCGGCGCCTGCTCGTGACCGCCGACCACGGTAACGCCGAGCACATGCTCGAGCCCGACGGCAGTCCCCCAATACCGCGCACACGCTGCAACCCGGTACCGCTGATCGTCACCGCTCCCCGGCGCTCCAGCTCGTGCAGAGCGACGGCATCCTCGCAGACGTCGCGCCCACGGTGCTCGAGCTGCTCGGTGTGCCCCAGCCCGAGGAGATGTCCGGCAGCTCCCTGATCGAGGGATCTGCGGGAGACATAGGCTAGCCGACGCGGATCGACGACCAGGAAGGAGCTCCAGGCGCATATGACAGATCGACAGTACGACGGCGACGGCCGACGGTGCGGGTGACGGTGACACGGGGGCTCCGCGGAGAGCGCTGCCCGCCGCCGGCGCGGGCAGCGGCTGCTCGGCCTGTCTTCATCGGCGCCGGCGTCAACCACTTCGCGATGCCCCCGCGCCTACCGCCGGATCGTGCCGCCGCTGGATGGGGGATCCGTCCACCCGCGCGAGGATCGTCGCCGTCAGCGGCGTCGCCGAGATTGCCGGGGGCGTCGGAGTGCTGCTGCGCCACTACCCGCCGCGCCGCCGGCCTGGGGCTGGTCGCGCTGCTGGCCGCCGTGTTCCCGGCCAATCTCGTACATGGCCCGCAGCCCCGAGCACTTCCAGCGAATCCCCCGCTGGGCGCTGTACGGCCGTCTGCCGCTGCAGCCGCTGATGATGTGGTGGGTCTGGCGGACCACGCGAGGTGGTGCGCGCCAGCGCCGGCGGTTCTTCGGTAATCGGTGCCGTTCGCTGCTATGTTCGACTGAGGGAGAGGGTCCGACTTCATGTCACGCCGCGATCGCCATGTCGACAGCGACAGCCGTCAAGAGTGCTCCTCCGGGAGCAGATGCTCAGCGAGCGGCGACCGACGGAGATCGGCCAGCGACGCTGAGGCGTAGCCTGACTCAGCGGGCGCACGCCTCGCTGGCCAAGCGCTCGACGCCGAGCTGGAGCGCGCCCACGGGCTGCCGCTGACGTCCTACGAGGTGCTGCACCACCTGGTGGAGTCGCCGGGGGGGCGGATGCGGATGTGCGACCTCGCCGACCAGGCCCAGCTCTCGCGCAGCGGCTTGACGCGGCTGGCCGACCGCCTCGAAAAGGACGGGCCTGCTGGAGCGCTGCTCCTGCGAACACGACGCCCGCGGGGCCTACGCCTGCCTGACGGAGCTGGGCCGCGAGCGGCTGTGCGCCGCCCGCGGGACCCACCTCGCCGTCGTCCGCCGAGCAGTTCCTCTCGCGCTTCTCCGAGCGACGAGCTCGGCGCGCCCTGGCGGAGCTGTGGGATCGCATCGCCCCGTGCCACTGCACGGCTGCCTGAGCGCCACCCCCGACGCTCAGGCCCAGCGCGGGCGTCAACTCCCAGTCGTCTCGGTAGGGCGGGGCGCAGGTTCGGCAGCCCCGTCCTCCAGGGGCGGGTCCTCAACTGGCTGGCCTCCCGCTTGCCGCGGAGGATCCCGCGGGGCCGAGTCGCCGGCCGTGTGGCGTCGTCGGCGGCGGCGATGCCAGACGAACACGCCCACCGCGACCAGCAGGACGCCGGCCAGGCCGTAGAGCCCGAACTTCGCGATCAGGCTGCCCACCGAGCGCCCGAGGAAGTAGGCCAGCAGTCCGACCGCCGTCGCCCACGCGATCCCGCCGAGGGCGTTCCAGAGGAAGAAGGTGCGCCAGCGCATGTGGTTGGCGCCGGCCAGCCACGAGGCCCAGGTGCGCAGGCCGAGCACGAAGCGGCCGAAGAACACCGCCTTGGGGCCGTGGCGCTCGAAGAACGGCTCGCCCATGTCGAGCACCTGCAGGCGCTGGCGGTGGTAGCGGACCGGGGCGCTCCAGCAGCCAGCGGCCGCCGTGGCGGCCGATCTGGTAGCCGATGTTGTCCCCGACGATCGCGGCGAGCGCCGCGACGGCGATCACGAGCTCGATCTGGAGCTTGCCTTTGCTGGCGAGCACGCCGGCGGCGATCAGCGCCGTCTCCCCCGGCACCGGGATCCCGCCGGACTCGGCCATCACGACCGCGAACAGGATCGGGTAGCCGGCGACTTCGACGAGGTGGCTGACGTTGACGAGCGCGGCGAGCATGGCCGTGACTCACTACGATGCCGCGGTGACCGCGCTGACGATCGAGGCCCGCGACCCCGACACGCTCGCGCGCGCCGGGTCGCTGCACACGGCCCACGGCGACGTGCGGACGCCGGCGTTCGTGCCGCTCGCGACGAAAGCCACGGTCAAGGGTCTGCTGCCCGAGGAGGTCGCGGGGCTGGGGTACGAGATGGTGCTGGGCAACACCTTCCACCTGCTCCTGCGCCCCGGCGAGGAGCTGATCGAGCGGCTGGGCGGCCTGCACCGGTTCATGGGCTGGGAGCGCCCGATCGTGACGGACTCCGGCGGCTTTCAGGTGTTCTCGATGGGCCACGGCACGGTCGCCGACGAGATCAAGGCCCGCCCATCCGGGTCCAGATCCCGCCCCCCCGGCGGCGAGACCGGGGCGATCCTGGCGATCGAGGAGCACGGGGTGCGCTTCCGCTCCTACGTCGATGGCCGCGAGCGGCTGCTGTCGCCGGAGGGCTCGATGGCGGTGCAGGCGGCGCTGGGCTCGGACATCGCGCTGGCGTTCGACGAGTGCACGCCGTTCCACGTCGACCGCGCCTACACCGAGCGCTCGACCGAGCGCACCCACCGCTGGCTGGAGCGCTGCCTGCGCTGGCACGCCGAGCACGGGCCGCGCGAGCAGCTGGTGTACGGGATCGTGCAGGGCGGCGTGTACGAGGATCTGCGCCGCGCCTCCGCGCGGACGGTCGCTGCCAGCGGCTGCGACGGCGTCGCGATCGGCGGGTCGCTGGGAGCGAGCAAGGAGCAGATGCACGAGGTCGTCGGCTTCGCGGCGCGCGAGCTCGGCGGCGAGCACGAGGCGCTGCCCCGCCACCTGCTGGGGATCGGCGAGGTCGACGACCTGATCGCCGGCGTGGAGCTGGGGATCGACACGTTCGACTGCGCGATGCCCACCCGCCTCGGCCGCCACGGCACCGCGCTGGTCCCCGACCCGGCAGCATCGCTGGCGCCTGGACCTCGTCAAGGGCCGCTGGCGCGAGTCGCGACGAGCCGCTGCTGGAGGGCTGCCCCTGCACAGCCTGCGCGCGGGGCCTCTCGCGCGCCTACCTCTGCTACCTGGCGCGCGCCGGCGAGCTGACCGGGATGCGGCTGCTGACGCTGCACAACCTCGCGTTCATCGCGCGGCTGATGGGCGATCTGCGGGCGGCGATCCTGGAGGGGAGATTCGGCGAGATGGCCGCCGCGCTGCGCGCCGGGGCGGCCCCCGGGATGTCCGAACTCCGGTTCGAGTCCGGCCGCCGGAGCCAGGAGTAAAAGGCGACGGATGAGGCTGCTAGTCTGACGGGACGAGTGACAGTCGCCCGTCCGCAAGGACAGCAGTTCTTACCGAAAGGCCCGCGCAAGCGGGCCTTTCGCCTGCTCTACCCCTATTTGGTGTTTTCGTTGACCAATTTCTGCAGTGCTTCGGCGGAGCGTTCGACGTCGGAGTAGACGACGCGTACGCAGCGTGATCTCGGTGGGCGGCGGGGGCGGTGGCGAGCGACGACGACGCCGACCGCGACGGCCAGCACCAGCAGGGCGAACAGCGCGACGAACAGGCGCCGTGCGCGTGAGCCGTGCCCCCGCCCGCGGCGGCGGCGGGCGCTCGCGATGCTCGGAGCCCGACGCGCCGCGGCTCGGTCCCATCTGTGCGGGACTCGGCCGGGGCCGGCGGGGCGCGACGGCGCCGCCGCGGGCGGTGGCGCGCCGCTGGTTGGAGGCGCCGGCGGCGAGCACGGTGGTGGCCTCGGTGCGCGTGGCGGCGGGGCGCGTCGGCGACGGGCGCCGGCGGGCGCGATCGCCGTGCTAGGCGTCGCTGATCGCGCGGCCCATCTCGCGGGCGCTGCGGTAGCGGTCGCGCGGGTCGAGCGCCAGCGCGATCGCGACCGCGTCCGCCAGCTCGGGCCCGACGGCCGCGACGAGGGTGTCGAGCGTCGGCGGCTCCTCGCGCTGCTGCTTGAGCGCGAGCTCGGTCAGCGAGGCGGCCTCGTAGGGCAGCCGCCCGGAGATCAGCTGGTAGGCGACCACGCCGAGCGCATACAGGTCGGCCGGCGGGCCGGCCTCCTCGCCGCGGGCCTGCTCGGGGGCGAGGTAGGCGGCGGTGCCGAGCACCGAGCCGACCTGCGTGATGCTCGACTGCTCGGTCGCCTTGGCGATGCCGAAGTCCGCGAGCTTGACCTCGCCTTCGCGGGAGCGCAGCAGGTTGCCGGGCTTGACGTCGCGGTGCACGACGCCGTGGCGGTGGGCGTAGTGCAGGCCCTCGCAGGCCTGCTCGACGATCGACACCGCTTCGTCGACCTCGACCCAGCCGTAGTCGCGCAGGATCTCCGCGCAGGACTGTCCCTCGATGTACTCCATCACGATGAAGTGCTGGCCGGTGCGCTCGTCCAGGCCGGAGTCGAAGACCTGCACGATGTTGGGGTGCACCAGCCGCGCCGCGGCCTGCGCCTCGCGCTGAAAGCGCGACACGAACGTCGGGTCCTCGGCGAGGTGCTCGGCGAGCAGCTTCACCGCGACGCGCCGTTCCAGGCGCCGGTCGAAGGCGAGGTGGACGGTGGACATGCCGCCGAAGCCCAGCCGGCTCTCCAGGCGGTAGCGCCCGGCGATCTCGACGGCGCTCACTGGCCGGCACCCTGATCGGTCCCGCCCCCACCGGTGAAGCTCGGGTTGGCGGTCTGCCCCTGCCCGGCTTCGCCGGCGCCGGTGCCGCCGCCCGCGCCGGCGCCCGCGCCGCTCTGCCCGCCGCCGGAGCCTTCCTGTCCGCTGCCGGCTTTTCCTTCTCCGGAATGGCCTTCGCCGCTGGGCGCCGCGACGCCGCCGCCGGTGCCCGTGGGGGCCGAGGTGGTGGGGGTTTCGGCGGTGCCGGTGGTGGAGGTGGTGGGGGTTTCCGTGGTGCCGGTGGTGGAGGTCGTCTGCGTCCCCGTGGTCGTCGTCGGCGTGGTCCTGGTGGGCTTGGTTGGTTTGGCCGTCGAGGTGCCGGTCGTGGCGGTCGTCGGTGGCGAGCGGCTCGGCGCAGAGCGTGAGCGCGTGGGCGCTGAGGTGGGTGACGCCTTCTTCGAGCCTGCTGCGCAGGCCGGCGTCGATCGTGGCGGGCAGCCTGTGGAAGTCGCCTTCCATCGTGCGGACCGCAGCTTCGGTGGCGGTGCAGTCGCCGTCGCCTTCCCTGGCGGCTTGGGCGACGGCCTGGAAGGCGCCTTCGAGGGGCCCGGCGTTGCCGGTGGGGATCAGGCCGCTGCCGGAGCTCCCGCAGGAGACCAGCAGGGCCGCGCCGACGCCGAGCAGGGCGCCCGCCGCGAGGCGGACGGCGTGCAGGCGCCGAACGTCCGGTCGGGGGGCGCCGCGACTGGGACGGGGGCTGGGGCCGGTCACTGACCGTACTCCAGCCGCTGTGCCAGCGAGTCCGGCAGGTGCGCCGCGCGGATCGCGGCGGCGGCGCCGGCGATGTCGTAGTCGGTGCGCCGGTAGGACGCCGTCCAGCGGTCGGTGTCCAGCAGCAGCCACGCCGCGCGCCGGTCGCCGTCGCGGGGCTGGCCGACGCTGCCGGGGTTCAGCAGCCATTCGCCGCCGGCGACGTCCAGCCTGGTGCCCTCGCGGCGGGCCTCGCCGGTGGCGAGCTCGCCGTCGTGGCGCACGAAGGAGAGCGCGACGTGGGAGTGGCCGATCAGGCAGACCCGCTGGCGCTGCTCGTCCAGGCAGCAGCTCGGCGAGCAGCGCCGAGAGCACGTACTCCCACACCGGCTCGCGCGGGCTGGCGTGGTAGAGACCGACCGCGCCCTCCTGTCCCAGCGGTCGCAGACCGCCGAGGAAGGCGAGGCTCTCGGCGTCGATCGTCTCCCGGGTCCATTCATCGACAGGCTGGCGCCGGGCGAGAACGCCTCCAGCGGGACCTCGCCGATGGCGGCGAGGTCGTGGTTGCCGGCCAGGCACACCGCGGCGTGCTCGCGGGCGAGCGCGACGCAGGCGTCGGGGTCGGCGCCGTAGCCGACGAGGTCGCCGAGGCACCAGAGCTCGGCGGCGTCGCTGGCCGCGACGTCCTGGAGCACCGCCTCGAAGGCGTGCCGGTTGCCGTGGATGTCGGAGATCACCGCGACCTGCATCACTGGAGGGTACGAACACTGCCGGGCGGAGCCGGCGGTCGCGCGGGATGTCCCGCCGTCAGCGGTCGCGGTCGATGGTCCGCGCGGGGCCTCCGCGCGGTCGCGCGCGGGTACGGCTCCCAGCGTGCCGGCACGGGGAGGACGGCGCTATTCCCCCTTGTCGGGGTCCCCTTCGGCGCCGCCGAACTCCGGCAGGTTCTTGATTCCCTCGCGGGTGCGCCACTTGGAGTAGTTGTCCTCCATCGCGTCGATCAGCTCGCGCATGAAGCGCGGGGAGAGGTTGACGCGCGAGACGACCACGCCGGGGACCTCCTCGGCCTCGACCTCGTGGTCGACGCGGGCGAAGGTCACGGTGAACTCGTAGTCGGAGTGGCTGACGTTGGCGAAGTTGGCGTATACGCCCCCCATGACCTCGGGGGAGAGATGGATGTTGATGTGGCGCTCGGCGCCTGGGTCGTCGTCGTTCACGGGGCTAGTATCGCAAGCCGTGCGACTGACCGTGCTCGGGGAGGGGCGCCTGCGGCCTCCGTTCCAGGACGACGTGGCCCACTACGACCGGCTGCTGTCCCGCTACGCGCGCTTGGAGCTGGTCGAGCTGCGCGAGGCCGACGCCGTCGCGCGGCGGGTGCCGCGGGGGGCGTTCGTGTCGCTGCTGGCCTGCGACGGGACGGCCTATGACAGCGTGGCGTTCAGCGCCTTCCTGGAGGAGCGCCGCGGCGCGGGTGTCGATCTGGCGTTCGTGGTCGGCGGCCCCTTCGGGCCGCCCGCGCTCGATCGTGTCGACCACAGGCTGTCGCTGGGACGCATGACCCTGCCCCACCAGCTCGCGCGGGTGGTGCTGCTGGAGCAGCTCTACCGGGCACATAAGATCCTCGCGGGCGAGCCCTATCACTATTGAGACCGAGTCGCCGGCGCTCGCGGAGCGAACCGCCGGGCGCCGCAGCGGGTGTGTTGAGGTGTATATGTTTTTCGACTCGCGTATAACGATCGCTATACGCGACCCAATTTTTTATGACCAGACATCAGCTCCCAAGCACGACGCCGTTGACGACGAGAACGACACTGTCAACGAGGACGGCGCCGTGAGCGACACGCCGACGCCGCTGGGCGACCTGCGCCAAACGGTGCTCGCTGCCGCCGGCGAGCTGGCGGCGGGAGACGGGGCGGCCCCCGTGGGTATCACGCTGGAGCGTCCCCCGCGGGTGGACTTCGGCGACTATTCGACCAACGCGGCGCTGCTGCTGGCGCCGGCGCTCGGGACGTCCCCCCGCGAGGTGGCGCAGCGGCTGGGGGATGAGCTGGGGCGGCGCCTGGGTGGGGACCTGCAGCGCTTCGAGGTGGCGGGGCCGGGCTTCGTGAACCTGTTCCTCGACGACCGCTGGCATCGCCGGGCGCTGGCCGGGATGCTCGCGGCCGGCGAGCGCTTCGGCAGGGCCGGGACGCCGGCCCCGGAAGGGATCCTGATCGAGTTCGTCAGCGCCAACCCAACGGGGCCGATGCACGTCGGCCACGCCCGCAACGCCGCCTACGGCGACGCCCTCGGGCGGCTGCTGGCGTTCCACGGCCACCGGGTGACGCGCGAGTTCTACGTCAACGACGCCGGCTCGCAGGTCCGCAAGCTCGGCGAGTCGATCCGCGCGATGACGGCCGGGGAGCCGGTCCCCGAGGACGGCTACCGCGGCGACTACGTCGGGCCGCTCGCGGCCGATGTGCAGCGGGCCCTTGCCGGCCCCGCCAACTCCCCCGACACAGCCGATCGTCCCGACCCGGCCAACGTCGCGGACCCGGCCGACCGCCCTGACCCGGCCAACGCTCCCGACACAGCCGATCGCCCCAACCTGGCCAACGTCGCCGACCTGGCCAACGTCGCCGACCCGGCCGACCGCCCTGACCCGGCTGACCGCCCCGACCTCGCCGGGGTCCTCGACCCGACCGTGCTCGGGGAGGCGGCGGTGGCGATCATGGTGGCCCGGATGCGGACCTCGCTAGAGGGCTTCGGCGTGGCCTTCGACGAGTGGCGGCTGGAGACCGAGCTGCACCGCGGCGCCCCGAGCGCGGTCGAGCATACGCTGGCGCTGCTGGCCGAGCAGGGACGGACCTATCGCAGCGACGGCGCGCTCTGGCTGCGGACGACCGAGTACGGCGACGACAAGGACCGCGTGCTGGTGCGCTCCAACGGCGAGCACACGTACTTCGCGTCGGACATCGCCTACCACGAGGCCAAGCGCGAGCAGGGCTTCGACCGGCTGATCGACGTCTGGGGAGCCGACCACCACGGCTACGTCGCGCGCATGAAGGCGGCCTACCGCGCGCTCGGCGGCGACCCGGAGAGCCTGGAGCTGATCATCATGCAGCTCGTCCACCTCGTCCGCCGCGGCCGGCGCGCGCAGATGTCCAAGCGCGCCGGCGAGTTCGTCACGCTCGACGACCTCCTCGCCGAGATCGGGGTCGACGCGGCGCGCTGGTTTCTGCTGTCGCGCTCGCACGACACCACGATCGACCTCGACCTCGACCTCGCGCGCGAGCAGTCCAGCGAGAACCCGGTGTACTACGTCCAGTACGCCCACGCCCGCAGCTCGTCGGTGCTCGCGAAGGCCGGCGCCGCGCGCGTCGCCGAGGCACTCGCGGCGGTGGCGTCACAGCGCGCGGCGCCGCCGGACGCCAAGGGCGCGGGGGACGCCGCCGAGGCGAACGGCGCCGAGGGCGCAAACGCGGGCGGTATCGAGGGCGCAAACGCGGGCAGTGCCGAGGGCGCAAAGGACGCCGCGGGCGCCGAGGCCGAGCCGCTGCATCCGTCCGAGCGGGCGCTGGTCAAGAAGCTGCTGGCGTTCCCCGGAGAGGTCGAGGAGGCCGCCCGCCGGCGGGCGGCCCATCGGATCGCGGCGTACGCGCTGGAGCTGGCCCAGGACTTCACGGCGTTCTATCGCGACTGCCACGTCGTCGGCGCCGAGCCCGTCGCGGTCGAGTTCCAGCGGATCGCGCTGTCCGTCGCGGCGCGCGACACGATCGCGCGCTGCCTGCAGGACCTGCTGGGGGTCGCGGCACCGCGGGAGATGTGATCGCCTCCCGCGACACGGCCCTCCGAGGAGTCACCGTCCTCCCGGGACACGGCCCTCCGGGAAGGCGCCTTCTCGGGAGAGCCCTCCGCCCAGCGGATGCCCCGACGCCGAGCGCTCCACTGCCGGCCGGCGTCGGCCGGCCGCTGCTCCTCAATCGAAGCGCGCCATGTCCGCCTCCAGGCGGGCGGTGTCGGCGGGGCTCAGCGGGGAGACCGGCGCCCCGCGGGCCGCCTGGACGGCGCGGGCGCGACGGCGCCAGCGGGGCAGCAGCAAGGCGACGGCGATCAGCAGCGCCGCGACGACCGCGACCGGCACGAGGTACGCCGCGAGGTCGAACCCGTGGGCGCTCGGCAGCGCGAGGACCGCGGGACCGTACTGGTAGACCAGCGCCCGCTTGATCTCGGCTTCGCTGCGACCTTCGTCGATCAGGCCCTGGATGTAGGCCCGCTCGCGCGTCGCCTGCAGCGAGTCCGCCGCCGGGAGCGGGATTTTGCAGGTAACACACATCACCTGGCTTTCGACCGCCGGCAGCGTCGTCCGCGTCGTCGCCGCCAAGGCCGCTCCCGCGGCCCCCGCGATGCCCGCGACCGACCACGACAGCACCACCGCCACCGCGAGGCCCCGCGCGAGCGCAGGCAACCCGGGCAGTCGCCCGCCGGCGCGTCGCACCGATCTGCTCATGCGCCGCTCCGCGCGAGGCTCACCGCGCGTTGCAGAAACCGCTGCGTCACCTCGCCCCGGGAGATCGCGACGATCCGCCCGGAGCGGTCGATCACGAAGCTCTCGGGCAGCTGGTCGGTGCCGTAGGACTGCACGAAGGACCCCGTCACGTCGCGCAGGTTCGGGTACGTCAGGTGGAAACGCCGCACGAAGCCCAGCGAGTCCGTCGTCACGTCGTTGTACGTCACTCCCAGCACCGTCGCGTCGTCGCGCTCAAGCTCGCGCTGCGCCCGCTCCAGCGTCGGGGCCTCTTCCTGGCACGGCGGGCACCACGAGGCCCAGAAGTTGAGGATCACGACCTTCCCGTGGTACGCCGCCAGCGAGCTCGACCCGCCGCCCGCCAGCCACGGCAGCGGCCGCGTCGCCTCTGGCGCCGCCGGCCACCGCCCGATCGCCACCGCCTCGTCGAGCGTCCGGCTGGGCGCCTGGTGCGCCACCCCGTACACCAGCAGCCCCAGCAGGGCCGCTCCGAGCAGGGACGCCACGGTGGGGACGATCAGCCGCTTCACGACCACAGAAGGGTAGAGGTCGAGAGCGTAATATTCGCAGGGATGCGGCGGTAGCTCAGTTGGTAGAGCACGAGCTTCCCAAGCTCGGGGTCGCGAGTTCGAGCCTCGTCCGCCGCTTGGTCATAGGAGCGGTCCAAAGCGACATCAGATGATGGTCTAAAACAAAACCAAAGCTTGGTCCAAGGCGATACATAGGTGCGTGCCGCGCGGTGGGACCGAGCCTGGACCGCACTGTCGCCGTACGTTGACAGATAGCTCTTGTCAACGTACGTGGACATGCTGTCTTTGTCGTCGAACGTCGACAAGGACTGCTCCTGATGCGCATCGGCTCCACACGCGACCTCGCCAACACGATCCGCGCCCGGCGCGCCGCGGCCGGCCTCACCCAGACCGACCTCGCCGCAGCCTCCGGCGTCTCACGCCAGTGGCTGAGCGCGCTCGAGCACGGCAAGCCGACCGCCGAGCTCGGGCTCGTCCTCGCCGTCCTGGATGCGCTCAACATCCAGATGGAGCTCACCGAGCGTCCGCCCACCGCTGCTGGCGAGATCGACCTCGACACGCTGCTGGCCGAACACCGACGCCCATGAGCGACGAGCTCGCCGTATTGATCGGCGACCAGCACGCCGGCACGCTCACCCGCGCCAAGGGCGGATGGCTGACCCTCACATATCAGGAGGACCACCGCCTGCGCGAGGGCGCCACGCCGCTGTCGCTGACGTGCGTGAGTTTGCGGGCGCGCTCGCGTTCAACTGGCTGATCGCCGGCACCGGCGCGCACGCCAAGAACTACTCGCTGCTGCTCTCCGGCTCACAGGCGCGCCACGCCCCCCTCGGCGGGCTCGCCGACCGTGTCGCCGACGCGCTCGCAGACGCCGCGCGCGCGGCCGAAGTCGTGGCGCTCGCGCGGCCGCTGCCCGCGCTGCTCGTCGACCTAGTGGTTCATTCGTGAAGTTCGTTGGTTATGCTTCGAGGACCTTTCCGGTGTAGGTCCACTTGAAGGGTTTGGCGGTCTGGTTGTAGGTCTCGATGAAGGCGAGCATTTGCTCGGCGAGGTCTTCTTCGCTGAAGAAGCTGCCGTGCTTGAGCAGGCGACGGTAGAGGATCGAGAAGAAGATCTCGATTTGGTTCAGCCAGCTGGCGTGGGTTGGGGTGAACTGGAAACTCCAGCGTGGATGATTCGCCAGCCATTCTGTGACCTCTTGGGTGCCGCGGGTGGAGAGGTTGTCGCTGACCGCGATGATCTGCTGGCCTTTCACGACGGGAATCTCGGTGTCGAGCTGGTCCAGGAAGCGGATCAGGTCGAAGCGGTTGCGTGTCTTTGACGGCATCGCGAGCACATCGCCTTCCGTGACTTTCAGGCAGGCGAACAGGCACTGTGTGCCGTTGCGGACATATTCGTGCTCGCGCCGTGTCGGGCGCCCTGGAGCAGGCAGGACGTCGGGCTTGGTCGGCGCCTTGGCTTGAATGCCGGTCTTTTCGTCGATCGAGACGACCAGCACGTTCTCGGGCGGATTCACGTAGAGACCGCAGACCTCTTTCAGGCGCTCCTCGAACTCGGGCCGGGAGAAGTCGCTCATGACCCAGTAGTCAGTCCGGTGGGGCTTGATCTCCGCACGAGAGAGGATCGCGTGCGCGTGGGAGGCCGACATCCCCACCGCTGCCCCCAATTGCTCATAGGTCCAGCGTTCCTGCTGTGCGCCCTCCGGTGTTTCCGGCGGACGCGTGCACGCCTTCGCGATCAGCCTCGCCCGAACCTCCTGGGAATGGACCAGCGGTTTGCCCGAGCGCGGCAAGTCGGTGAGGGCGGCGATCCCGTCCTGCTCATAGCGCGCCCGCCACTTCTGCGCCGTGTTCGTCGAACACCCCAACAGCCGGCCGATCTCCGCGGCCGAGCGGCCCTCGCCGGCCTCCAACACGATCTGCGCACGCTCGACCATCCGCACCTCCGCAGTGCTGGAGCGCACGATCCGCTCGAGCTCCGCCCGATCCTCAACGCCGATCTCGATCCGCTTCGCCAACGCAGGCATACCGAACCCCCATCATCGCTGAACAGAACAGCGACAACTTCGGCAAACACCACAACACCCCTTCAACAATCCACGAACTTCCCGAATGAACCACTAGTCGCCGCGCGCGGTGCGAGCCTCCAAGCTACTGGCGGCGCCTGTGCTCGCGGGTAGGCGGCCCGGGCAAGGCGAAGCCGGCGATTGCGGCTGGGTCGGGGCCACCGGACTACCCCCGCGGTGGCAGCTCCTGCAGCGACCAGCGGTTGCCGTCGGGGTCGCTGAGGAACACGAACCGCCCCCAGGGAAACTCCTGGACCTCGCTCACCTGCGCGTCTTTGGCGAGCAGCTCCGCGCGGGCCTCGTCGGCGCTGGCCACCACCAGCCCGAGGCCGGCGACCGAGCCGGGCTCGGTGTCGACGATCCCCCTGCCGATCGCGATCGAGCACGCGGAGCCGGGAGGGGTGAGCTGCACGAAGCGGATATCCCCCATGTCGTGGTCGTGTTCGGCGATGAACCCGAACTGCTCCACGTAGAACGCCTTCGCGCGGTCCACGTCGGAGACGGGGAGGGCGATCAACTCGAGCTTCATATCCATTGCGCTGCTCCTCGCGGTTGGGACTCTCAGAGTTTTGCGGCGGCGCGTCGCCGGTCGGCGCATGCGCCGACCGGCGACCCCGCACATATGCGGGGTCGACAACAGCATCATCCTGCGTCGAGGTCACGCAGACGCGCCTTCGCCATCATCACCCGCGTGCCGCTGAACGGCACGCCCTCGGCCTCCAGCAGGCGGCGCTGGCGCTCGCCCTTGGCGAGCGAGCCATCCGCGCGCACCACGCGGTGCCACGGCACCCCGCGCGCGTCGGTATGGCTCAACACCAGGCCCGCCACGCGCGGCGCGCCGGGCGAGATGTCGCCGTAGGTGCGCACCCAGCCGCACGGGATCGCGCGTACGCGCGCGAGGATCGCCTGCTCGCGTGTGTCCTTGCCGCGCTGTTGTGCCATGGCCGGCATGGTGGCGCAGAGAGCCCGTATAGCCTCCGGCCTCCCAAGCTCGGGGTCGCGAGTCCGAGCCTCGTCCGCCGCTTTGCGCGATGACAGCTTGGGGCAAGCGTCCGGATTCGTGAGTCGGCCGGCTAGTGGGGTGTCAGGCAACGTTCGCCGGGTTGACGGCGCCGAGGATTCGGGCATGACAGCGTTCGGGGCCGAGTCGGTGCCGGCAAACGTTGCCGGGGCCTCCACTAGCCACATCTACCTGTTCGACACGTCGATTCAGTCAGGCGCGATCATAAACGCCCGCGGCAGGCGCTACCATCATCTAGACCATGAGCGTCACCGAGACAGCAGCCGGCACGCCGATCGTCGAGCGCACCCCGGAGGAGTACGCCGCATACCTGGAGCGCCAGGTTCAGCGGGAGCTCGGCATGTCCGTCGCGGAGTTCAAGCGGGCGTACGCAGCGGGCGAGCTCGAAGACGGGGACGTTGCCGTCGACTATGTCGTGAGTCTGCTGCGCATCGGCCAGAACGGGCAGGGCCCTGCCGCGTAGGGTCGCGCAGGGTCTCGCCGATCGTCTGAACGGCGTCCTGAATCGGACCGTCAGCGATTCGCGCCTGTCGGTGACGACGATCGATGGCTTTCCCGACGCCTTCAAATTAACACGGCTCGTCAACGACGACGACGCGGCGCTTGAGCTGGATGGCACGACGGCGCGGCTGTTCGTACAGCAGTTCGTCGTGGTTGAGGATAGGCGCTGCAGGACGGAGTCTTGAGCGCCTAACAGAAGGTAGGGTTCGTGGTGGGGCTGTCGAAGTCCTGCGTCATGGCGAAACCTTTGCTTCCTGATGGGTTGTGGGCTCGTATCGAGCCGCTTTTGCCGGTGCGTGAGCCGCAGGTCACGGGGCGTCCGCGGGTGCCTGACCGAGCGGCGATGACAGGGATCATCTTTGTTTTGAAAACGGGGATACCGTGGGAGGATCTTCCCCAAGAGATGGGCTGTGGGTCAGGGATGACGTGTTGGCGGCGACTGCATGAATGGAACGAAGCCGGCGTCTGGAGCCGGCTGCACCAAGTGCTGTTGGACGAGCTTCACGACGCCGACCAGCTTGACTGGTCAAGGGCAGTCGTTGATAGCTCGCATGTGCGGGCCAAAGGGGGGGCGAGCAAACCGGCCCCTCGCCAGTCGACCGCGCTCGCCTTGGCAGCAAGCACCATCTGATCGTCGATGGCAAAGGCACGCCGCTCGCGTTCACACTCACTGGTGGGCACCGCCACGACATCACGCAGCTGACCGAGCTGGTTGATCGTGTCCCGCCGACCGGCCGTCACGGCAAGTTCCGGCCACGACGCCTGTATGCCGACCGGGCGTATGACTCCAAACACCACCGCCGAGAGCTGCGCGAGCGCGGAATCACGCCCAAGATCGCCAAACGGAACAGCCAACACGGATCCGGGCTGGGACGCGACCGATGGGTCGTAGAGCGCACCATCTCCTGGCTACACGCCCACCGCTACCTCGCGCGCCGACACGCCCGCCGCGCCGACATCCACGAAGCCATGCTCACCCTCGCCTGCGCACGCATATGCCTCAAACAACTCCAACACTTTTGTTAGGCGCTCTTATGTATATCGCCTGCAGGCCGACGCGTCGACGGGCTCCTGGCTGATTCGCTGGGAATATCGTCGTGAGCCGCCGCGCGCGGACTATCCCTATCCGCGAGCGCACCTGCACGTCAACGGGACGTTCCCCAATGGGGAGCCGATTGGCCGCCAGCACATACCTGCTCCTCGGATGCCGCTGGAGCTCGTCATCCGATACCTGATCAGCGACTGCGGCGTGAAGTCGAGAAGCGATGATTGGGAAGCGATCCTTGACGAGTCGGCTGCGGGCTTCGACGACTCCCTCCTGCCGCCTGCGCGCTGAGTGATCTGGTCAGGTCAGCGTCCCGAGCACGAGCGGCATGACCCGCTGCGCGCCGGCGCGGCGAAGCTGACCGCCGACCATCGCGAGCGTCCAGCCCGAGTTGCGTCGATCGTCGAGCAGCACGCCGGTACCGGGTGGTGGCGTGGCGACGATCCTGAAGGCGCCGCGGACGTTGGCGGCCTGCTGGACGGCGTTGGCCATGCTCGAGCTGAGGCGGGCGCTCCTCGATGCGCGCGACGAGCTCGAGTGCGGGACCCCGAGCTCGGCGGCGAGGCGCGCTGCAAGCCGGACGATCACGTCGCCGGTGCCGCGTGGACGGGACGGTCGTGACCCAGGCGACGGGCGTGCTGGCGCCGCGCAGGATGTCCGCGAGTCGGCGACGACGACCTCGTCGTCGAAGGACCCGTCGCGCAGCCCGCGCTCGACGGCGGGCCACCAGCCGCCGTCGCCGAAGCGCGCGAGCGCCCAGCCCGGCTCGGTGCGGGCATCGTCGGGGATCTTGCGCATCGCGCCGGTGGCGTCGGGCGCCATCTTCTTGACCTCCAGCTCGACCGGCCTGGAGCGCAGGTGGCGTCCGGCCAGCTCGACCAGCGCCGGGTCCAGCGGCTGCGGCGAAGCGCGGCGCGGTGCAGACCGAGCAGCGACCGCAGTCCTTTGCGTCTGGGTCGTCGAGCTCCTCCTGCAGGGTCCGCATCAGGCAGCGGCCGTCGGCTCCGAACGCGGCCATCGCGTGCTGCTCGGCGCGGCGCAGCGCTGTGACCCGCCGGTAGCGCTCGCGCGTCGTAGGTCCAATCCGCGCCGGGGATCGACTGCCAGCGGGTGCCGTCGCGGCGGACCGCGCCCTCGACGTCGAGGATCTTCAGCATCGCTTCGATGCGGCCCATGCCGAGGTTGATCACCGCCATCAGCTCGCGCGTCGTGCGGCCCTCCTCACCGGCGACCTTCGAGCTCGGCGAGCACCGCGGCGACCCGCTCGCGCGTCGGGAAACGCCTGCTCGATGAAGAAGTCCTGGATCCGGCGGTCCTCGCCGCCGCGCAGCAGGACGACGTCGGCGTGCTCGACGCCGCGTCCGGCGCGGCCGACCTGCTGGTAGTAGGAGACGACCGAGCCGGGGGCCTGGTAGTGCACGACGAACGTCAGGTCGGCCTTGTCGTAGCCCATCCCGAGCGCGCTGGTGGCGACGACGGCCTTGACCTCGTTGCGCAGCAGACGCTCCTCGGTGGCGACCCGCTCGCTCGGTGTCCTGCTCGCCGCTGTAGGCCAGCGCCGAGATCCCGTTCGCGGTCAGGAAGCTCGCGACCTGCTCGGCGTCGCGCTTGGTCAGCGTGTAGACGATCCCCGAGCCTCCGAGCGCCGGCAGATGCGCCACCAGCCACGCGAGCCGTTCGGCGGGCCGCGGCAGCTCGAGCACCTCCAGACGCAGGCTCGTCCGGGCCAGCGGGCCGCGGTAGGAGCGCAGCGGCTCGCCGCCGCGGGCGGCCAGCTGCTCGAGGACGTCGCCGACGACGCGGTCGTTGGCGGTGGCCGTCGTCCCGAGCACCGCGACTCCGGGCGCGAGCGCGTCGAGCATGTCCTTCACGCGCCGGTAGTCCGGGCGGAAGTCATGCCCCCAGTCGGAGATGCAGTGCGCCTCGTCGATCACCAGCAGCCCGACCGACGCGGCGAACAGCGGCAGCATCCCCTCCCGGAAACGCGGGTTGTTCAGCCGCTCGGGGCTGATCAGCAGCAGGTCGATCGTGTCCGCCGCGAGTCGCTCGCGGACGTCGTCCCACTCCTCGCGGTTGGTGCTGTTGATCGTGTGCGCGCGCAACCCCAGCCGCTGCGCCGCGGCGATCTGGTTGCGCATCAGCGCCAGCAGCGGGCTGACGATCAACGTCGGCCCCGCACCCGCCTCGCGCAGCAGCGCGGTCGCGACGAAATACAGCGCGGACTTTCCCCATCCGGTGCGCTGCACGCACAGCACCCGCGCGCGGTCGACGACGACATCCCGGATCGCCTCCAGCTGCCCCGGCCGGAACCGCGAGCGATCGTCGCCGGTCAGCGAGCGCAGGCGCTGCAACGCAATCCCCGCGATCGTCTCCGAGGTCACGGTCGGCACAGAGCCATCGTCTCACGCGCACCGGAAGGCTCCGGGTCGGCCGGACCGCTCACCGCGGCCCGTCGCGATCGAGGTACCAGTGGCGCCCGACGCTGGCGAGCCAGCCGTCGTCGCCGACGGGGGCCAGCATGAAGCGGCTGATCGTGCGCTGGCCGCCGGCCTGGTCGGTGTAGAGCAAGTCGATCGTGATCGTCTGATGCTGGTCGACCGCGTCGGCGATCGGGGTGTGGGCGTCGTCGGTGGGGTCGCGCAGCGCGCCCTGCCACAGGCCGACGTCGCCGGCGGGGATGTACAGGTCGCGGCTCTGGCGGCGGAAGTCCTCCTCGGCGGCGTGGGGAACCTGCCCGGTCTGCAGCCCCGCGCGTGCGACCCACCCTTGCAGCACGCCGATCCCGGCACCGACGTTGCGCAGGCTCATCGCGAGGTAGACGGTGCCCTCGATGTGCTCGGCCACGGCGCGGCTGCCCGGCACGTGCACCCAATGGCCGTCGACGAACATGATCTTCTGCAGCGGGTCGTCCAGACGCGACTGCACGAGCACCGGCCGGCGCTGCTCCTGCAGCGCGAGCTCGGCGATGCGCGCGGAGCGATTGGCGGAGCGCACCGAGGCGAACGTCGCGATCGCCAGCACCAGCGTCCCACCGGCGGTGGCGAGCGAGGCGACGGTCGGCCAGTCGAGGGTCGCCAGCTCGGTCATGGCGCACATCAAAGCGCAGCGCCCGATATGCGAGAATTCGCAGGCGCGCCCACTATCTCATCGACGTGCTGGCGGGCGGCATCCTGGGATACGCGATCGGCCGGTGCGCCGACCGGATCTGGGAGATGCTGATGAGCGCGGTCAGGTCGACGGTCCCACATAGAGACAACCGGAGAGGATAGGACAGCTATGCGACATGTCAGAGTCACAGGACTTGCTCTTATCGCGACGGGTGCGCTTGTGGGCGGCGGCGCGTCGCCGGCGTGGGCTGGTCTTCCAATCTCGCCAACGAAAACGGGCTACGCGAAGGTTCGGCAGGTATGTCCGGCTCCGAAGCCCGGAGACGCGACCTGCTTTGCGCTGGCGCTCGTTCCCGCTCCCGCGGGCGCCGCCGGCGCGACGCCGTATCGGGTTGGCGCCGGTGCGTCTTCCAAAGGGCCGGCGGGCGGGTTCACCCCCGCGGATCTCGCGAGCGCGTACGGCTACTCCCCTGCGGTGGACGGGGCCGGGCAGACTGTCGCGATCGTCGATGCCTACGACGATCCAGACATCGAAGGCGACCTCGGCACGTTCGACGGCGAGTATGGGCTCCCGGCCTGCACGACTGCGAACGGCTGCTTCGAGAAGGTCGGCCAGACGGGGAGCGCCACGGCGCTGCCTGCCGCGGACACGGTCGGCTGGTCTGTGGAGATGTCGCTCGACGTGGAGACCGTGCACAGCGTCTGTGAGCACTGCAAGATCCTGCTGGTCGAGGCCAACTCGGAAAGCTTCGCGAATCTCGCGGCGGCGGTGAATGAGGCGGTGAAGCTGAAAGCGACCGAGGTCTCCAACTCATACGGCGGGCCGGAGACGGGCATGGGGGGATCCGCACAGGCCGCGTACGACCATCCCGGCGTCGTGATCGCGGCCTCCGCCGGCGATTCGGGCTATCTCGACTGGGACGAGGTCGCCGACTTCTTCGAGGCGCCCGAAATGCCGGACGCGCCCGCGTCGCTGCCGTCGGTGGTGGCGGTCGGCGGGACCTCGCTCGAGCTCAAAGCGGACGGCGCGCGCAAGAGCGAGTCGGTGTGGAACGACAGTGGCCGCCCTTCAGACGAAGAATTCAAACAGTTCAGTGCGACGGGGGGCGGCTGCAGCACGCTGTTCGCCGCCCCCGCGTGGCAGCTGAGCGCGGCGGGCTGGGCGAACGCCGCCTGCGGGACGAAACGCCTCGACAACGACATCGCCGCCGTCGCCGACCCCTACACCGGGTTTGACATCTACGACAGCTACGTCTACGAACCAGAATTCACGCCGGGGTGGCTGACGGTCGGCGGCACCTCGCTCTCGTCGCCGCTGATCAGCGCGCTCTACGGCCTCGCCGGCGGCGCCCACGGAGTGAGCTACCCGGCGGCGACGCTCTACACGCATCTCGGCGAGGCGTCCGCGCTGTATGACGTCGCCATAGGCGGCAGCGGCTACTGCGACGGCGAAGCAGCCGGGCCCTGCGGCGAGCCGGCCGTCAACGAGGAATTCGGGGACATCGACTGCGAAGGCACGACCGCGTGCGACGCGGCCCCCGGCTTCGACGGGCCCACCGGTGTCGGCACGCCAAACGGGCTGGGCGCGTTCGACGGACCCCCCCAGATCAAGCCGACGGTCGTGACCGACGCGGCGAGCTCGGTCGAGACGACCTCGGCGGTGCTGAACGCCACCGTGAACCCCAACGACGAAGCGGTCGGCGCGTGCACCTTCGAATACGGGCCGACCACCTCCTACGGATACAGCGCGCCGTGCTCGTCGCTGCCGGGATCCGGGACCACTCCGATCGCGGTGTCCGCGACGGTCACGGGACTGACCGCGAAAAGCACCTACCGCTTCCGGATCGTCGCGACCAACCCGTCCGGCACGAGCAACGGCCTGGGCAAAACGCTCAAAACGTCGTAGAAGCCGCTCGTCGACGCGAACGCCGCCGTTCGCGCAGGATCGAGACGACGCAGACGGCGAGCACCCCCAGCGCCGCGACCGCGACGATCGCCACGCCCGGCGCGAGCAGCAGCGCCACCGCCGCGACGAGCAGCCCGATACCCACGTCCACCCGCAGGAGGTGACGGCGCCTGCGCGCCTCATGGCGGCGGGCGTGCAGGTGGGAGATGTCCCTCAGCGGCTTGGCGGCGCTCACTGTCGCAGGCGGCGGAAGATGGGACGGGGAAGCACGCGCACGGCGATCATCGGCCAGCGTAAAGCCGGCGGCGCCCACACCGTGTGGGCGCCGCGGTCCAGTCCGTCCGCCGACGACGCCGGCGAGCGCCCGCGGCGCGGTGGACAGCGGCGCAGGCTTCAGGCCCTGTGTCATGCGGGTGCGCACGAAGCCCGCTCGCACCACCAGGACCCGCACGCCGTCGTCGTGCAGCGCGTCGCCGAGACCCTGCGCGAGCGCGTCCAGGCCGGCCTTCGACGCCCCGTAGACGACGTTCGCGGCTCGTGGGCGTTCGCCCGCCACCGAGGAGAGCACGACGAGCGTCCCCGCGCCCTGCGCGCGCAGGCGCCGCGCGCTGTGGATCAGCAGCGAGCCGGCTCCCACGAGGTTGACCTGGAGCACCTCCAGCGCGCCGGACGTGTCCGTCGGGCAGGCCGCCCCGCTCGCCGAGCACGCCGACCGCGAGGATCGACGATGTCGGCGCCCCCGAGCTCGTCGAACGCCTCGCCGATGACCCGCTCATGACGGTCGACGTCCAGGGCGTCGAGCTCGAAGGTCAGCGCCCGCGGGCAGCCGGCGCTTGTGAGATCCTCGGCCGCGCGGGCCAGGGCGTCGGGGTCGCGGCCCACCAGCGCGACCTCGCGCGGCGCGCGCCTAGCTGCAGCTCTCCCACGATCGCCAGCGCGATCTCCGAGGTGCCTCCCAGCACCACCACGCGCCTGCCCGCCGAGCCGGTCGCCCCGGCGCCGCTCACCGCGCGGCCTCGCACAGTCCCAGGCGCCGCGCCAGATCCGAGCGCAGTACCCCGCTCGGGTCCACGCGGGCGCGCTGGGCCTGCGAAGCGGTCGAGCTCGGGGTACATCGCGGTCATCGTCTCGCGTCGCAGCCTGGCGTCCTTGGTCAGGTAGACGCGGCCGCCGCATCCGGCCACCACCTCGTCGAGCTCGTCCAGCGCCGCCCGCACCCCGGGCGCCGCCGCCGGTAGGTCCGCCGCGAGCGTCCAGCCCTCCAGCGGGAACGACAGCGGACCGCCGAACGCGGGGCCGAAGCGCTTGAACACCGCGAGGTACACGGGCAGCCGCCGCGTCCGGATCAGCTCGAAGCACCGTTCCAGCGCGACCTCCTGGCCGCTGGGGATCACGAACTGGTACTGGATCAGCCCGGCCGGCCCATACAGGCGGTTCCATTCCCCGAGCGCGTCGAGCGGAAAGAAGTACGGAGCCATCGCCAGCGGGCTGCCCACGCTCGGCGACGCGGCGCGGCGCGCCAGCGCAGCGCGTTGAACGCCCGGATGCTCGCTGGGCGCAGCAGCCCGGCGGGAACGCCGCGCGGAACCTCCAGCGCCGGCCGCCGCAAGAGCGCGGCGGGATCTGCCCCGCCGGCCGCTCGCCGCCCCCGGGCAGGCGGGGTGGCCGCGTCGCCGCCGAGCGGGTCGGCGCGGCTGACGATCGCGCGTCCCATCCTCGGCCCGTCCGCGAGCAGGTCCAGCCATGCCACCGAGTAGCGATGGCGCTCTGTGCCGCTCATCAGCTCGAGTGTCTGCGCCAGGCCGTCGGTGCGGTCGACGTCGGCCGCCACCCAGGGAGTCGCCAGCGGCTCGGCGCGCAGCGTGGCGCCTGACGACGACGCCGGTGAGGCCCATCCCGCCGAGCGTCGCGTAGAACAGCTCGGGGTCGGCCTCGGGCGAGACCTCCGTCAGGCCGCCGGCGGGTGTGCAGAGCGAGATCGCCGCCACATGCCTGGATAGGCCGCCGTCGCGGTGGTGGTTCTTGCCGTGGATGTCGCTCGCGATCACGCCCGCGAGCGTGACGTGCCGCGTCCCGGGGACCACCGGCAGCGTCAGCTTGTGCGCCGCCAGGCCGGCCATCAGCTGGGCCACAGTCGCGCCGGCCTGCGCCGTGATCAGCCGACGCTCGCCGTCGATCGAGACGATCCGGTCCAGACCGGTCATGTCGAGCACCGTCGCCGCCCTCGTTCTGGGCGGCGTCGCCATAGCTGCGCCCGGCGCCGCGCGCGATCACGCCAGCTGCGGCGCGTCCGCTCCGAGCGCTTCGAGTACGTCCTCGACGCGCGCGGGCGGAGCACGCGGCAGCGGCTTCGGGTCGTCCTCCCCCACCCGCATAGCGAGCGCTCGACGCCAGCCCGCCGCGGGCGCGCCGTCACGCGGGACATCAGCTGCCGACATAGACACCGCCGAGGAACAGCGCGCTCCAAGCGGCCCCGAGCGCGAGCAGCGCTCGATCGCGCAGGATCAGCTCCTCCGGCGCCTGGCCGGCGCCGGTCGCCGATCAGAATCGCGTAGCGGCCCAGCCACCCCACAGCGGGGCTATCGACAGCGTGTACCACGCGACGTGCGACGGTCGCGTGAATGCCCACCCGGTGTAGGCGACCACGGCCACGGTGGCAGCCGCCGCGAGCATCAGACGCAGAGCGCCGGGCGAGTAGCGCCGCAAGGTCGCCCGCGCGGGACCGGCGGGGGGGGGGGGGGGGGGGGGGGGGGGAGGGGTGGGGGATCGGGGTGGGCGGACCCCGCATCCCCGCGAAGCTCGGCGTAGCGCTTCGCGGCGACCAGATAGATGGCGCAGCATGCCGTCACGATGACAAACCAGCGCGACAGGTAGATGTCGGTCGCGACGCCCCCCGCGATCGCGCGCAGCACGAACCCCGCGGCGATCACGAGGATGTCGGCCACGACCACGCGCCGCAGCCACAGCGAATAGCTCGCCGTCAACGCGAGATAGCCGCAGGCGACCGCGCCGAGACCGGGGGTGATCGCGGTCGCGCCGGCGACGCCGACGAGCGCCAGCGCGGCCGCGACCCGCAGCGCAGCGCGCGGATGACATCTCGCCGGCGGCCACCGGCCGCGCGGCGCTTGCGTGGATGCCGGCGATCCTGCTCGCGGTCGCGCACGTCGTTGACCAGATAGGTCGCGCTCGACACCATGCACAGCACGAGGAACGCCCCCGCGACCTGCGCCGCGACCTGCGGCCGGTCGATCACGCCCGCGGCACAGGGCGCCGCGAGCACCAGCAGGTTCTTGCTCCACTGGCGAGGACGGCACGCCCGCAGCAGCACCGAGGCCGTGGGCGCCGTCGAGGGTGCCAGCCGGATCGGCGTGCGCTCACGTATATCCAGCTCGCCTGGACCGAACCGGGCCCGCTCATGGGTATCCAGCCCGCCTGGACTGAACGGGGCCTGCGTCTCCTCGACGCCTGCTGTCGCTTGAAGTGAATTGATGTTAAATTCCCCGATGACGGAGCAGGTTTGAGGTCGGGCGTCCAGCGCTCTCCCCATGCGATTCCACAGGACTACTGCATCGGCGGCGCGATTTCACCCGTCGAGGGTGAGATTTCTCTTATGTGAGAGTCCTCTCATTCGGCGGTCGATCAATCTGGGGCAGACGCCGCGGCGCTTACAGTCTGGGCGTGGAGACCGTCACCGCCACACGCCGCGCCCGCGCGTCGAACAAGAGCCGGCGACCGCAGCGCTCCGCAGGCGAGGGTCTGCGCCGGATGCGCCGGATCGCGCTCGTCGCCGCGCTGGCCGCGCTCGTCCCCGCCGCGTTCTCCTACGTGCAGACGATGACCGAGCCGTCGAACTCGAGCCTCGGCATCCGCTCGGTCGAGTGGTTGCGCGAACACGGGGCCGCCGGGCTGGTCGCGCGGGTGGAGTCGACCTACTACTCGCTGACCGCCCCCGAAAAGGGTGGGCCGACGCTGCGCGCGCTGCCGACGGTCGGCTACGGCGCGAGAGCGCACCCGACGCTCGCGGCGCGCCGCGGCGCGCCTTCGGGCACCGCCGCCGAATACCGCCCCGCGCGCGTGCCCGCCCTGCTGCACCCCGCGCTGGCCGGCGAGGGCGTCTGGCGCGCCACCCGTCGCGGCCTGCGAGCCGACCCGCCGGTGCTGCTGACGACGTTGCGCGACCAGCCCGAATACCCACGCGTGGTAGCCGCGCTGGCGTGGATCGACACCGCGCGTACGAGGCTGACGCTCGACCCTGGTCGCCTGGAGCCCTCGGTGCCGGTCCCGCGCGGCTCGATGGACGTACCCCGGGCAGCCCGGTCGAGGTTGCTCGCGACGTTCAACAGCGGCTTCAAGCTCGCCGACGACAACGGCGGCTTCGTCCTGCACGGGCACACCTACGCGACCATGCATGACGGGCAGGGGACGCTCGTCGGCTACGCCGACGGACGCGTGGACGTGGTCGACTGGAGCTACGGAGCCACCGCCCCGCCGTCGGTGTCCTTCGCCCGCCAGAACCTGCCGCTGATCGTCGACGCCGGGAGGCCCAACCCCAACCTCGCCAACGACGCCGAATGGGGCGCGACCGTCGGCAACGCGGTCCTCGTTTGGCGCTCGGCCGTCGGCGTGGACCGCCACGGCAACCTGATCTACGCGGCCGGGGAAGACCAGACCGTCGCCAGCCTGGCCAGGGCGCTGATCCGCGCGGGCGCGATCCGTGCGATGGAGCTCGACATCAACTCCTACTGGGTGAGCTTCATCACCTACGGCGCCCCCGGCGCCGCAGACCCCAGGAACCTGCTGCCCTCGATGGAACGCCCGGACACGCGCTACCTCGAACCGGACGACCGCGACTTCTTCGCCGTCTACTCCCGCTAGCGGGTCCGCCGAATCGCGGCGCGCTTCCCGTGGCCGTGGCCGTGGGCCGTGGCCGCGCCGCTCGCGCTCGACGGCTCAGCCGCAGCGCACCGGACCCAGGAGTATCGTCAGCGCATGGCGCACACCGCCAAAGCGACGACGACCCCGGCGGTACCGCATCTGACGGCGGCCGAACGCGCGGCGCGGGGGAAGGCGGCGCGGGCCGAGGTGCCGCGCTCCAGCCACGCGATCTTTCAAGCGTCGGCCCACCGCGACCCGATCGAGCTGCTGCAGCGCCAGGCGCAGACGCGGGTGCCGGAGCTCGTGCCGATCCGCTACGGACGGATGCTGGTGTCACCGTTCACGTTCTACCGGGGGGCGGCGCTGATCATGGCCAGCGACCTCGCGGCGACGCCGCGGTCGGGACTCATGGTGCAGTGCTGCGGCGACGCGCACCTGTCGAACTTCGGTGTGTTCGCCTCGCCCGAGCGGCGGCTGATGTTCGACGTCAACGACTTCGACGAGACGCTCCCCGGCCCGTGGGAGTGGGACGTCAAGCGCCTCGCCGCGAGCATGTTGATCGCCGCGCGCTACAACGGCTTCGCGGTCAAGGATCAGGAGCAGGTTGTGCTGGACACGGTCGAGGAGTACCGCGTCGCGATGACGGGCTTCGCGGCGATGAAGAACCTCGACGTGTGGTATGCCCGCCTGGACATCGAGAACACCCTCAAGGAGCTGGGGTCGCAGCTCAAACCGGGGCAGTACAAGCGGACCGAGAAGGCGCTCACCAAGGCCCGCACGAAGGACAGCATGTCGGCCTTCTCCAAACTTACGCACGTCGTCGACGGCGAGGCGCGGATCGTCGCCGAACCGCCGCTGATCGTGCCGATCGACGACCTCGTCAAGGGCCCCGAACGCGACGAAATGTTCGAGGGTCTGCATGGACTGGTGCGCTCCTACCGCGCCACGCTGGAGCACGACCGGCGCGTGCTCCTGGAGGAGTTCCGCCTCACCGACTTCGCGCGCAAGGTCGTCGGTGTGGGCAGCGTCGGCACCCGCGCCTGGATCGCGCTGATGCTGGGCCGCGATGGCCAGGACCCGCTGTTCCTGCAGATGAAGGAGGCCGAGGCGTCGGTGCTCGAGGAGTTCCTCGGCCCCAGCGAGTTCGCCAACCACGGCGAGCGGGTCGTGACCGGCCAGCGGATGATGCAGGCCTCGAGCGACATCTTCCTCGGCTGGCTGCACGTCAAGTCAGGGATCGACGGCCAGGAGCGAGACTTCTACGGACGCCAGCTGAAGGACTGGAAGGGCTCCGCGGAAGTCGAGCAGATGGTCCCCTCGGGCCTGTCCGCCTACGGGCGGCTGTGCGGGTGGACGCTCGCGCGTGCGCACGCCCGCAGCGGCGACCGCATCGCGATCACGGGCTATCTCGGCCGCGGGCCCAGCTTCGACCGTGCGATCGTCGAGTTCTCGCAGGCCTACGCCGAGCAGAACGAGCGCGACTACCGGGCCCTCGCCAAGGCCGTCAAGTCCGGCGCGATCACCGCCAAGACGGGCCTCTGACACGACGGGCCGGCCTCGGTGCGGCCGATCTGGGCCGCCCGGCCGAGGCCGAGCCCCGCCGACGACGCGGATACGTGTGAGACTGCCGGCCCATGCAGGCGAGCCGGCCGAAGGTCGCGGTTGTCGGCCACGTCGAGTGGGTGCAGTTCGCGCGCGTCCCCCACGTCCCGCGCGCCGGCGAGGTGCTGCACGCGCGCGACCCCTTCGAGGAGCCGGCGGGAGGCGGGGCCGTCGCGGCCGTCCAGCTGGCCCGCCTGGCGGGCGAGTCCGTGCTCGTGACGGCGCTGGGCGAAGACGACCACGCCCGCAGGACGGTGGCGCGCCTGCGCGAGCTCGGCGTCCGTGTGGCGGCGGCCCGACGTCCCGATCGCACCCGCACGGCGGTGACGCTCGTCGACGACGCCCGCGAGCGCACGATCACGACCTTCGGAGCACGCCTGGAGCCCGTGGGCGACGACGAGGGGCTGCCGTGGGGGGCGTTGGCGGAGATGGACGCCGTGTACTTCACCGCCGGGGACCTCGATGCCCTGCGGGCGGCGCGTGCTGCGCGCGTGCTGGTGGCCAGTCCGCGCGCGATCGACGCGCTTGGGCGGGGTGTCCCGCTGGATGCCCTGGTGCTGAGCGCCGATGACGCGATTGAGCGCCGCGAGGCCGCCGGCGCGCAGGACGAGGCCGAGCTGGTCGTGCTCACCGAGGGCAATCGCGGCGGCGCCTATCGCGAGCGCTCCGGCGGGACGGGGAGGTGGAGTGCCGCCCTCCCGGGCGGCTCCCCGCCGGCGGAGGCAGTGGACTCCTACGGCTGCGGCGACTCCTTCGCCGCGGGCCTCACCTACGGCCTGGGGGCCGGGATGGCGACGCCGGACGCGCTGGCTCTCGCGGCGCGCTGCGGCGCGGTGTGCCTCACCGGCCGCGGGCCCTACGAGCGACAGCTGACGGGCGCTGAGCTGGCGCCGGCGCGAGGGTGCGACTGACGACCGGGCATTGGCGCGCCGCGAGGGCCGTGGTGCGCCGGGTGGCTGGGCCGAGTGCTCTATCGTCCGCGGCGGTGAGCGAGCGAGACCTCGACGTCGTCGTCTTTGGGGCCACCGGCGTCACCGGCCGGCGTGTGGCCGCGTACCTGGCGGAGCGGGCCGCCGAGACCGGGGCGCGGTGGGCGGCGGCGGGGCGCGACGCCGCCAAGCTCCGGCGGGTGCTCGACGGGGTCGGGATCGCCGCCGCCGAGACGATCGTCGCCGACGTCGGCGACCCGGACTCGCTCGCGCAGATGGCGTCCCGCGCGCGCGTCGTGCTGAACCTCGTCGGCCCCTACACGCTGTTTGGGCGGCCGGTGATCGAGGCGTGCGTGGCGGGCGGCGCCCACTACGCCGACCTGACCGGGGAGATCCCGTTCGTCCGCCGGACGATCGACGCGTTTCACGCGCTCGCCGCCGAGGCGCAGGTCAAGCTCGTGCAGGTCTGCGGCTTCGAGGCCCTGCCGCCCGACCTCGCGGTGCTGCTCGCGGGCGAGACCGCGCGGGAGCGTTGGGACGAGGGCCTGGCGACGGCCGACGTCGAGGTCGGCGTGCATGGCCCGCCCGGCGTGCCGCGCCTCTCGGACGTGATCTCCGGCGGGACCCTGCAGAGCCTGCTCGCGGTCGTCGACGGCGAGGACACCGCCGTCGTCCTCGACCCCGCGGCGCTCGTGGACGACCCGACGGCGGCGGCGGAGGTCCGCCGCCGCAGCCCGATCTCGCTTGCGCCCCGGCGCGGCGCGGGCGGCGCCGTGGTCGCGCCGATGACTCCCGCGGCGTTCATCAATCCCGCGGTGATTCACCGCACCGCCGCGCTGATCGCGGACGAAGGGGAGGGACGGGTGCCGCCGTTTCGCTACCGCGAGGGGATCGCGCTCGAAGGAGGCGCCGCGACGCTCGCGCTGCGCTACGCGGCCGCCGGCGCACTGTCCGGGACGCAGGCCGCATTTGCCGCGCTCGCCCGCGCGCAGCCGTCGGTGCGAGAACGCGTCGCCAACGCGCTGCGCGCGGTCTTTCCGGCGTCGGGGTTCGGCCCCGCCGCCGATCGCCTGGAGAGCTGGACATGGCACGTGGCCGTCCAGGCCCGCACCACCGGCGGACACGAGGTCACGGTGGAGGTGCGGGCCGACGGCCACCCGGGATACCTCGCGACCGCGCGGATGCTGGGCGAGGCCGGCCTGCTGCTGGCCGAGCCCGACGCCACGCCGCAGCGGGCAGGATGCCTGACGCCGGGCGCCGCGCTCGGCACGGCCTGCCTGCCGCGCTTTGAGCGCGCCGGGCTGCGATTCTCCGTCGCGCAGTGAGCGCCGGCGTGCCCTGCATGGTGCCGTGGAACGGCCCGCCTTGCGCGGTGCCGCGGGGCGCTCGACCGTGATCAGGCAGATCGCGCTGCTGCGCGGCGTCAACGTCGGCGGCAACAACATGGTCGCGATGGCGGCTCTGAGGGAGTTGCTGGGGGCGCTCGGCTATGAGGATGTGCGGACCCACCTGCAGAGCGGCAACGCCGTGTTCGCCGCCGCGACGCCGCCCGAGCTGTCGGCACGGGCGATCGAGGATCGGCTCGCCGGGAGCCTCGGACTGCGGGTGCCGGTGTTGGTCCGCACCCGCGACGAGCTCGCGGAGGTCGTCGCGACGAACCCGCTGGGCGAGGCGACGTCCGAACCGTCGCGGCTGCTGGTGAACTTCCTCTCGCGGAAGCCCGACGGGGAGCTGCTGGACGCACTGGACCCCGCCGACTTCGAGCCCGAGACGTTCGCGGCGGGAGCGCGCGAGATCTACGTCTGGTGCCCCGACGGCGTGCGGGCGACCAAGCTCGGCTACGCCTTCTGGGAGAAGCGCCTCAAAGTCACCGCGACGGCGCGCAACTGGAACACCGTCACCAGGCTCCTGGCGCTGGCCGACGAGTAGGCGATGTCCTCGACTCCGCGGCTGTGCAGCGCCGATCGGAGGCTGGGCGACGCGGATGACCGAAATTCTCAGCGCCCCGGCCGGCGCGAGAGCCACACGTACACGGCGTTCGGCGTCGAGCCTTCGCGGAAGCCGATCTGGAAGACGAGCTGCAGGTCCCTGACGGGCGGTCGGGGGACGTCGCTGAGGTAGATCGCTTCGCGGTAGGGGCGGTCGTAGAGCTCATACCAGCTCCCCAGCCGCAGATAGGAGCCGGGGGCGAGCACGCGGGTGCCGCGGGCGACGAGGAAGTAGCGCACCGCCGGTTTGACGGGCATCGTGGCGCCGTCGAGGTTGCCCTCCAGCAGGACGCTCCCGCCGTGCGGGATCAGCTGGGCCAGGCGCGCGTCGATCGCTTTGATCGGCCTGTAGAGAACCGCATGTTCGTCGGGCTTGCCCGCGGCCGCCACCGCCTCGCCGACGGCCGCGACGGCGCCGACCGCGAGGATCGTGAGGAGCGCGGGCACGAGCCCCCAGATGCGGCCGGCGACGTTGTTGACCGGCGCGGCTCCGTCTGCGACCGGCGGCCCGTCGTCGCCCTCACGGCGGCGCGCGACTATTGTCAACCCACGGGCCGACCACGCAAGCGCCAGCCACAGCGCCCAGGCGAGCGTCAGCCACACGACCATCCCGACCTGCGAGCCCCACCACATCGTGTACCCCAGCGTCGCCGAGAGCAGGCGCGGCGTGGGGGTGTCGGCGGCGACCGCGGCCAGCGCGGGGCACAGCACGAGCGCGATCAGCGCCAGCGCCGCGAGGTCGCGGCGGCCGCGCAGCAGCCCGACCAGGCCGACGAGCGCCAGCGCCGCGAGCATCGCGATGCAGGAGTTGGTGGCGAGGTCGCTCGGCACTGAGCGGACTTCGTACTTGCGCTGCCAGCGGCTCGCGGGGGTCCGCAGCCACCACGGCACCACCCCGACCGCGCGCACCACCGCGTGCCACCCTACCTGCGACCCGAGCGTAGCCTTGTGCCTGGTCGCGGCTTCGGCCACCAGCGTCAGGTTGCCGGGGTGTTCGCTGAGCTGGCCGGCGATCGTCGCGCTCCAGCAGAGCGCGGCGACGAGCACTGTGGCCAGGCCCCACGCGATCGACGCGCGGTGGCCAGGGGGAGACGCTGATACCGCGGTCTCCGCGTCTACGTCGGCCTCGGTGTGGCTGTCCGGCTCCCGCCCGTTCGGCCCCAGGGCGTCTGTTTGGCCGTCCGGCTCCCGGGCACCCGTCGGCTGTGCCTCGGTCTGGGTCAAGGCACGCCGGCGGCGCCGGCGGCGCGCGAGCGCTCCGGCGGCGAGGCCGCCCAGCCCGACCGCGAGCAGCGCGAGGGTGGGGGGGAGGTAGGTGAGGTGCGCCTGCACGACGAAGCTCGCCACCAGCACCGTCAGCGGCGCCAGCCGGTATTCACCGCAGGCGAGCGACCAGCACAGGAAGATCAGCAGCGTGAAGGGGAACAGGCCGGCGGAGGGGTTCCAGACATCGTGGAAGGTCTCCGCCGCCAGCGACTGGCACATCAGCGCGATCGCGAGCGCGGTCATCGCCATCAGCATGTGGCCCCCGCGCCGGCGGGCGAGCGCGACGCAGCCGACGACGCAGAGCGTGTTGAGCGCGCCAATCGTCACGGTCATGCCGACGTCGCTGCCGTGGTAGGCGGCGGGGGCGAGCAGCCAGAAGAGCATTGGCCCGAGGCTGTGCGTCACCTGGCCGGTGATTTCGCCGGCGAGCGTGTACTGACCGACGAGCGGCATGTGCGACGTGAAGACGTCGTGGGCGCGCGTCGCGATGATCCCGCGGTCGGCGACCGGCACCCAGCCGGCCTGCACGGCCCTGACGGTCGCCGCGATCACCGGGATCGCCGCCGCGAGGCCCGCGGCGAGCGTGAGCAGGACCTCGCCCCATCGTTCGCCCGGCCCTCCATCCAACCGCCGGCCCAGCCGCTTGGCCGGCCGCTCGTCGAGTCGCAAGTCCGCGTCGCGCGGCGACGGGTCCACATCCGGCGGCGATGGTGCCGTGTCGCGCAGCGGCGCGCCTCACTCCTGCGGCATGTACGGCGCGAGCTCGCGCCGCGCGATGCTGAGCTTGTGGACCTCGTCGGGGCCGTCGGCGAGGCGCAGCGTGCGCAGGTGGGCGTAGGCCCACGCCAGCGTGAAGTCGTCTGAGACGCCGCCGCCGCCGTGGACCTGGATCGCGCGGTCGATCACCTTCAGGGCGATGTTCGGGGCGGCGATCTTGATCGCCGCGATCTCGGTGCGGGCGTGGCGGTTGCCGACGGTGTCCATCAGCCACGCCGCCTTCAGCGTCAGCAGGCGCGCCATCTCGATCTCGACTCGCGACTCGGCGATCCAGTCCTGGATGTTGGCGCGCGCCGCCAGCGGCTGGCCGAAGGTCACGCGCGACACCGCGCGGCGGCACAGCGCCTCCAGCGCCCGCTCGGCGGCGCCGATCGAGCGCATGCAGTGGTGGATGCGCCCCGGGCCGAGGCGGGCCTGGGCGATCATGAAGCCGTCGCCCTCGCCCGCGATCAGGTTCGACGCGGGCACCCGCACATCCTCGAACAGCAGTTCGGCGTGGCCCTCGTGGTCGTAGTAGCCGAACACCGGCAGCGCCCGCACGACCGTCACGCCGGGGGTGTCCAGCGGCACCAGCACCATGCTCTGCTGGCCATGCCGCGGACCATCGATGCGTGTCTTGCCCATCACGATCATGATCTTGCAGTACGGGTGCATGACCCCCGAGATCCACCACTTGCGTCCGTTCAGGACGTACTCCTCGCCGCGGCGCTCGATCCGCAGCGCGATGTTGGTCGCGTCCGAGGACGCGACGTCGGGCTCGGTCATCGCGAACGCCGAACGGATCTCGCCGGCGAGCAGCGGCTCCAGCCAGCGCTCGCTCTGCTCGGCGCTGGCGAACTGGTGCAGAACCTCCATGTTGCCGGTGTCCGGGGCCGAGCAGTTGCAGGCCTCCGAGGCGATGTGGCTGCGCCCGAGGATCTCGGCGAGCGGGGCGTAGTCGCCGTTGGACAGCCCCGCCCCGCGGTCGGGGTCGGGGAGGAACATGTTCCACAGGCCCTGCTCGCGGGCGCGCGCCTTGAGCTCCTCCATCGCCGGCGGCTGACTGTGCATGTCGCCGGACTCGCGCAGCTGGCGCTCGTAGAGCGCCTCGGCGGGTAGGACGTGCTCGTCCATAAACGCCTCCAGGCGCTCTTTGAACTGCAGGCAGCGGGTGCTGTGTTGGAAGTCCATCGGTGGCGTCTCCTCGCGGGTGGGCGGTGGATCTGGCCTGTCCGGCAGGTCCGCACGTCCCTTCCGGATAGGCCTTATATACCGGGTCCGGCGGAGGATCGCCCCCTGCCCTGAGCCGTCTCTAAGCCTCTACTAGAACCCGAGCTTGCGCTTCGGACTTGAAGCCGTCGCCTGTGACGAGTAAGGTTTGAGTAATGAATCGCCAGTGTTCCTAGGGCCAGGGAGGCCTAGGATCTCGATGTCGCCGGGCCGAGCATGGTTCGGAGCTACCCGGATCGAGGCGTACCGACTACATCAAAAGAGGAGAGAGAACTGATGATGCGCAGAGCATCCACCTGCCTGGCCCTGCTGGGGCTTGGGGTCCTTGTAGCAGCGGGCGGTCTGCCCGCCGTCGCGTCGGCCGCCACGGTCACGTTCAAAGCGGCAGCCGTCCCGATCCCCGTCAATCCAAAGCAGAAGAACGGCGCAACGATTCCCGGGACCGGCAACATCCTCGGCGCCGGCGCCGATCTCGAAACCGAATTCAAAATCAGCGGGACCGAATACGGAGGCTTCCCGTCTCCGCTCAAGGAGGTCAAGCTCAGCTTCCCCCCGGTGTGGGGCTGCATCCGCAGGGGTTTGCGACCTGCTCGGAAGCGACGCTCAAAGAAAAGGGGCCCTCTGGGTGCCCGATCAAGTCGTACGCCAGCGCCCTGGGCGAAGCCTACGGCGTCGTCAGCTTCGGCGAAACGCGCGTACACGAGGGTGTCACGGTGCAGGGGTTCTTCCTTCCCGGCAACCAGCTGATCTTCCTGGCGGCAGGCACCACGCCGGTATCGCTTGAAATCCTCTCGAAGGGAAGCGTCACCAATGAAGCCGGCCGCGAGGTGGGCGCAGTTGAAGTTCCGTTGATCGAAACGGTGCCCGGGGCGCTCGACGCGTCGGCCGAATTCATCAAGGTCAAGCTCGGCGCCGGGTACAAGAAGGGCAAGAAGGTCGTCTCCTACGGGACCCTGCCCAAGAAGTGCAAGGGCAGTCTCGGGATCAAAGCGGAAGTGTCCTTCTACAGCGGGGAAACGGTTCCGGTCTCATACTCCGAGCCGTGCCCCAGGAAGAAGTAGATCGGTCGCGAAGAGCTGACGCAGGCAACGGGCTCCCGTCCAGGCGGGAGCCCGACTGAAGCAACAGCGACAGGGTCGGCCTCACGACGAGGTCGGCCCCGCAGTCGCTCGGATCGGAGGAGGGGTCGTGAGGACGCGGACGGTGGGGTTGAGGAGGGCAGGGCCGGCGCTCGCCGGCGGGCTCGGCGTCGCCGCGCTGCTCGTCGCGGTCCTGCTCGCCACCGCGGCCGGCGGCTCCGGTGGGGCCTACACGGTCCGCGCGATCTTCGACGACGCCGCCAACGTGATCTCCGGCGAGAACGTCAAGGTCGCCGGGGCCGACGTCGGCACGGTCGGGTCGGTGACGCCGACCCCGCAGGGCAAGGCCGCCGTCACGCTGAACATCGCCAACGCCGGCTTTCAGGACTTCCGCGCCGACGCCACCTGCACGATCGAACCGCAGGCGCTGATCGGGGAGAAGTTCGTCAACTGCGTGCCCACCCAGCCGCGCGCCGAAGGCGCCCCGCTGCCGCCGCCGCTGCGCCAGATCCCCGCGGGCGAAGGCGCCGGCCAGTACCTGCTGCCGGTGACGAACACCTCCAGCCCGATCGACCCCGACCTGGTCGGCGACATCATGCGCCTGCCCGAGCGCCAGCGCTTCGCGATCATCATCAACGAACTCGGCACCGGCCTGGCCGGACGCGGCAGCGACCTCAACGCCGTCCTGCAGCGCTCCAATCCGGCGTTTCGCGAACTCGACAAGGTGATCGGGATCCTCGCGTCGGAGAACAAGATCCTCGCGAACCTGGCCGTCGAAGGGGACCGCGCGCTCGCCCCGATCGCCCGCGACCGCGAGCAGTTCGCCGACTTCCTCGCCCAGAGCAACACAGTCGCGACGGCCACCGCGCGCCACCGCGGCGCGTTCGCCCAGAACCTCGCCATGTTCCCCGCCCTGCTGCGCCAGCTCGGCCCGGCGCTCAAGCGCTTCGGCCAGCTCTCCGAACAGACGACCCCGGTCTTCACCGACCTCGGCGTCGCCGCCCCGGGCCTCAACAAGGCGTTCGAGAACATCCCGGCGCTCGCGGACAGCTCGACGCAGTTCTTTGAAAGCCTCGGCCGGACCGGCAAGAAGATCGGGCCCGAGCTGGTCGGGACCGAACCGCTGCTGCACAGCCTCCAGGCGCTCGGCTCCACCGGCAAGCCCTTTGCGAGCAGCCTCTCCGAACTGCTCACCAGCGTGCGCTCGACCGGCGGATTGGAGCGCGTGCTCGACTTCGTCTTCCTCGGTACCAACGCCGCCAACGGCTACAACTCGCTCGGCCATTTCCTGCGCGCCGTGTTCGTGGCAAAGACCTGCAATGCCTACAAAACCGAACCCCAGAGCGGCTGCAGCGCGAACTTCGCCGGCGGATCGAGCTCCGCGGCCCAGGCGAGCAGCGTGTCCGGCCAGGGCTCGACCAGCCTGGCGGTGGCGCGCGCGATCGCCGTCCTGAAAGGCGCCACCTCGGCGCAGGCGCTCGCCGAGTACCCCGGCTCCGAAGCGATCGGCTCAGCCTTCGGCGGCGAGGCCCCGGGCGGCTCGCCGGGAGCGGGCTCGGTCGCGGCCCCCGTCGGGGGAACGAGCGCCGGAACCACCTACTACACCCCGCCCAGCGAAAGCCCGCAGGCGAGCGGGCTGCTGCTCAACTACCTGCTCGGCAACTGACCCGCTCGATCGCATGACCTTCCGCCAGCCAGACACCGATCCCGACCGCCCTCACCGCGCCCTGCGGTCCGGGCTGCGTCGGCTGGTCCCTGTTGGCCTGGGAGCGCTCGCGCTCGCGTTGCCCGCGGCGCCGGTCATGGCTGATCAGGCCGGCGCGGGGTCGAGCGGGGCAGTCCAGACCGGTGCGCCGGCCTCGACGACGACCGCGCCTGCCCCCACCGCCACAGTGCCGGCGGGGGCGAACGGGACGACCGCGCCGACCGGTGCCGAGGGCCAGGGGGGCGTGCCGCCGACGACGACCACGACCACGTCGACGACGGGGCCGTCGGCGGGCTCGCCTGCACCTGCGACCGCGGCGCCCGAAGCGCAGGCCCAGAGCCCACAGGCCCCGAGCGTGTCGAGGGCTCCCGCCGCGCACCGGCGCGCTCACAGAACCGTCGGGCCCGCCGGAGGGGTCGAAGGCAAGCCGGGCGCTGCACAGGTCAAGCGGGCCGCGCGGGCCGCTCCGCTGCCCTCGGCGCTCACGCCGCCGGGGTGGGCGGGTTTCGGATCGCTGGGGGCGCCGATCGGGGGAGTCCCCGAGTTCTTCATCGAAAGCTTCAGCGTCCCCCCGTTCCTGCTGCCGATCTACCAGGCCGCCGGCACCGCCTATGGAATCCCCTGGCAGGTGCTCGCCGCGATCAACGAGGTCGAGACCGACTACGGTCGCGATCTGAGCGTCTCCAGCGCCGGCGCCGAGGGCTGGATGCAGTTCCTGCCCTCCTCGTGGGCGCAGTACGGGGTCGACGCCAACGGCGCCGGCTACGAGGACCCGTACAACCCCGCCGACGCGATCTTCGCCGCCGCCAGGTACCTGGCGGCGGCCGGCGGCGCCCGGCGCATCCGCGCCGCGGTGTTCTCCTACAACCACTCCCAGGCATATGTCGAATCGGTGATGCTGCGCGCCCAGCTGCTCGACGGCACCCCGCCGGAACTGCTCAGCGCGGTCGTCGATCTGACGGAATCGCGCTTTCCGGTGCACGCCCCCGCGCACTTCGCCGACGGCTTCCCCACAATGCCCGAATCCGGGTCGGGCTCATCCGGAACGCTTGTGGGGACGACGATCTACTCGCAGGCGCAAGCGCCCGTGATCGCCGTGCAGGACGGGCGGATCGTGGCGATCGGAGAATCGCCGACACTGGGACGCTACGTCTCGCTGCGCGACGCCTACGGCAACACCTACACCTACGCGCAGCTGGGCAGCGTCGCCGAACTGTACCCCGTGCTGAAGGCGCGCGAAGACACCGCCGTCAGCCCGCGGATCGCCCGCTCGGAGGATGGGTCGGGTCCCCCGCCCCCCGCCCCGAGCGTCCCGGCCAGCGCCGGCGTGCAGCCGCACTCGCCGCTGTCCCAGAGCGCGATCACCTCCAGTCTCGCGATGGGAGCGGCGGCCGGTCTGGAAACGGCTTCGGTGCCGACGCCGCCACCCACGCCGCCACCCCCCCCGCGCCGCCGGTGCGGCCGGCTGCCCCGCGCGTCTTCCGCGCCGGACCCGACGAGGTCTACCTGCACGCGCTGCGCCCCGGCGTGGAGGTGCTCGCGGGGACAGTCCTCGGCCATCTCGGCAGCGCCTCCGAAGCACAGGAACCGCACATGCTCTTCCAGATCCGCCCCGCCGGCGCCGGGGCGCCGCTGATCGATCCCAAGCCGATCCTCGACGGCTGGGTGCAGCTGGAAAACACCTCGATCTTCAGGGCGAAGGGCGAGAACCCATTCCTCGCGACCTCGCCGACCGTCGGTCAGGTGCTGCTGGAGTCGAAGCTCCAGCTGCAGCAGCAGGTGCTGCGCGATCCCGGCATCGCCTTCGCCTCGCGCTGCGAGCGCGGCGAGATCCAGGCCGGTCAGGTCGACCGGCGCGTGCTCGCCGTGTTGGAGTACCTGTCGGTCTCGGGCCTGAGGCCGACGGTCTCCACGCGAGGCTGCGCGCGTTCCGCGCGTGCGGCCGGCGCCGTCAACGCAGCGGGCGGCTCCGCGGGCGACGCGGTCGAGATCTCGGCGATCGACGGCATCCCGATCGCCGGCCACGAAGGGCCCGGCTCGATCGCGGACATCGCCGTGCGCCGCCTGCTGCGACTGCAGGGAACGATGAAGCCCGAGCAGATCGTCAGCGGGGTCGACTATCCGGGCACCGACAACACGCTCACCCTCGCCGGCGAGCGCGGTCTGATCCGCGTCGAATTCCAGCCGTCGCTGCGATCCGCAACCGCACGATCCGCCGCGGCTCGCGCGGCGGCGGGCTCGCCGCTGAGCCCCCGCCAGTGGCTGCAGCTGGTCGCCCGGCTTGGCGAGATCCCCGACCCCGTCGTCGCCAGCAGGCCGTCGGCGGCTGCGATCCCCGATGGAGCGGGCGGGGACTCGAATCCTGCCGGAGCCCCTGCTGCGAACGCGGGGACCGACGGGGTCGGCGGGAGCTCGAACCGCGGCGGAGCGGGCGGGCGCTGACGATGGCCACGACCACCCCACCCAGGCCACCGCTGCCCGGTCCCGTACCGCCGCCCCCGGACCGGCCCGCAGGGCCACTGCGCACCCCCTCGCCGAACGCGGGGCGTTGGATCGCGGCGGGAGCGCTGGGGCTGGTGGTGCTGATCGTCGCCTACATCGTCTTCTCGAGCGGCGGCGGCGCCGAATACAACCTGATCTTCCCCAACGCCAGCCAGCTGGTGCGCGGCGACCAGGTGCAGGTCGGCGGCGTCCCCGTGGGCACCATCACGAACATCGGGCTCACCTCCGACTACAGGGCGCGCGTGACGATCCACGTCGAATCCTCGCTGGCGCCGCTGCACGAAGGGACCACCGCCCAGATCAGGGTGCCCTCGCTGTCGAGCGTCGCCAACCGCTACGTCGCGCTGGCGCCCGGCCCCAACAACCGCCCGGCGCTGCCCTCCGGCGCGACGCTGCAGGGGCCCGCGATCCAGGGGACGGTCGACCTCGACCAGCTGTTCGACACCTTCAGCCCTCGCACGCGCCGCGGCCTGCAGGAGGTCTTCCAGGGCGGCGCCGAACTGTACGCGGGCGCAACCGGGGCGGCGCGCATCGCGTCGGAATACTTCAGCCCGTCGCTGGCCGCCGCCAACCACGTGTTCGCCGAGCTGACCCGCGACCAGCAGACGTTCACCAACTTCGTCGTGCAGGGCGCCAGGGCGCTCAGCACGGTGGCCGCGCACCGCGAACAGCTCACGGGTCTGGTGGGCAACTCCGAGACCACCTTCCAGGCGCTCGCCTCCGAGCAGGCAAACCTCCAGCAGGGCGTGGCGGAGCTGCCGGTCGCGCTGCACCAGGGCAATCGCACGTTCGCCGAAGCACCCGCCACGTTTGCCGCCCTGCGCAAGTTCATGAGCGTCGCCAAACCCAATACGACGATGCTCGCGGAGTTCTTCGCGCGTCTGCGGACGCTGCTGGTCGTCGCGCAGCCGGTGCTGCACAACCTCAGCCTGGCGATCAGCCGGCCGGGGCCGAGCAACGATCTCACCGACTTCGCGCTCGCGCTCCCCGGCCTGGCCAAGTCGCTCGCCAGCGGCTCGCCCGAAACCACCAAGGCGTTGCAGGAGGCGGTGCCGATCACCGCGTTCTTCGGTCCCTACTCCCCCGACCTGGAGGGGGTCGTGCGCGACTTCGGCACGACCGCCGGCTACTACGACGCCAACGGCCACTATGCGCGGATCACCCCGGTGTTCGACAACTTCACGCTCGGCTCCAACGGCACGCTCACACCGACGACTCCGCAGCAGGGCCGGCAGAACCTGAAGACACACCAGCTGCAGCGCTGTCCGGGGGCGGGCGCCACCCCAGCGCCGGCCGACGGCTCGGCGCCCTTCACCGACAACGGCCAGCTCGGCTGCGACCCCACGCAGGTGCCGTGATGAACCGTCGCCGCAGCAATTCGATCGCCGCCAGCCCGCTGCTGATCGGGGCGCTCGCGCTGCTGATCGGGGTCGTGGCGGTCTACATCTCCTACAACGCCAACAACGGGCTGCCGTTCGTCCCCACCTACGACATCAAGGTGCAGCTGCCCGAAGCGTCCGGCCTGCAGAGCGGCAACCAGGTGCGCCTCGCCGGCGACAGGATCGGACAGGTCAGCGCGCTCGAACCCTACGAGAACCCGACCACCGGCAGGGTCACGGCGATCGCGAGCCTGAAGCTCGAAAAGGGCGTGCAGCCGCTGCCGGTCGACACGACCGCGGAGGTGCTGTCGGTCTCCTCGATCGGCCTGAAGTACCTGGAACTGACGCGCGGCCACTCCGGCCGAGAGCTCGCCGCGGGCCAGACGATCCCCGTCTCGCAGGTGCGCGAACCCGTGCAGATACAGGATTTCTTCAACATGTTCAACAAGCAGACGAGGATCGCGAGCCAGGTGAACCTCACCACCTTCGGCGACGGCTTCGCCGCGCGCGGCCTCGGCCTGAACAACACGATCTCGACGCTGCGCCCGCTGGTGTACAACGCGGTCCCGGTGCTGCACAACCTCGCGTCGCCGCGGACCGGTCTGCGCCAGCTGTTCATCGCGCTCGACAAAGCCGCCACCGAGGTCGCACCGGTGGCCGAGGAACAGGCGGCCTTCTTCGACCAGCTCGACACCTTCTTCACCGCCTTCGCCGGCGCGTCGCCCTCGCTGGAACAGACGATCGTGGGCGGCCCGCCGGCGATCGAGCAGGCGATCTACTCGCTGCCCCACGAGGCGCCGTTCATCGAAAAGTTCACCGAGTTCATGCACCTGCTGCGTCCCAGCGCGAGCATCCTGCGCACCGTCGCGGCGCCGCTCGGCCACACCGTCCAGGTGGGCGCCGTCAACCTGAAGGCCGCCACCTCCTTCAACGCGCTGCTGGCCAGCTCGCTGCGGTCGGTGCAGTCCTTCGCCCACAACCCGGTGGTGACGCTCGGCCTGGAAGAAATCACCCACTTCTTCGGGCTCGGCGCCCCGCTGCTCGCGGGCGTCGCCCCCGCGCAGACCAACTGCAACTACCTCACGCTGGCGGCCCGCAACATCGCCAGCCTGTTCGCCGAGAGCGTCGGCGTCGGCACGGCGGGCCGCACGCTGGGGATCCTGAGCGCCTCCGGTCCCAACAACGAGGGTCTGCCGGCCTCCGCGCCGGCCAACGGGCCGTCGGTGGAAGTGGACAAGACCACGCACAAACTGATCGACAACAACCACCTGCACTTCGACCCCTATCCCAACGTGGGGGGCCCCGGTCAGCCGCGCGAGTGCGAAGCCGGCAACCAGACCTACACGATCGGCAAAGCGACGATCGGCAACGCCCCCACGAGCGCTGGGACGGCCACCGAAGCGACCAAGCGCAGCGAGGATCTGTTCGGGGAAACGTACCCGAGCTCCACCCTGAAGTACTTCCCCAAGGAAGGCGCGGGCAGCGGCAAGGGGAAGCAGGGATGAGCCGCCTGCGCCGCCACGACCAGGTCCCGGTGTCCGAGCTGCAGCGGCGCGCCAACCCGGTGCGCTTCGGGATCGGGCTGATCGTGGTGCTGGCGATCGTCCTGTACTTCGGCTTCACCAAGCACATCCCGTTCAAACACGGCTTCCGCCTGAACGCGGTGTTCAACACGGCCGTCAACATTCGACCCAAGTCGCCGGTGCGGATCGCGGGGGTCAACGTCGGCAAGGTGTCGATGGTCAAGCGCGAGGGCAGCACCGGCCTGGTGACGATGGAAATCGAAGGCAAGGGCCTGCCGATCCACCGGGACGCGATGCTGAAGATCCGCCCGCGGCTGTTCCTGGAAGGCAACTTCTTCGTCGAAGTGCAGCCGGGCAGCCCGAGCGCTCCGGCGCTCTCCTCGGGCGCGACGATCCCGCTCGCCCAGACCTCCGATCCGGTTCAGCTCGACCAGGTGCTGGACGCGCTGAACACCGACACGCGCGCCAACCTGCAGACCACGCTGGTCGAATTGGGAGCGGCGTTCACGGCCAAGCCGACCGCGGCGCAGGACGCCGAACAGGATCCCGAAGTGCGGGGCCTCAACGGCGCGCAGGCGTTCAACAAGGCCTTCCAGCGCGGCGCCGAAGCGCTGCCCTCCAGCACGATCGTCACGCAGGCGTTCGCCGGCACCGAAGCGCACGACCTCTCCAAGCTGCTGGTCGGTCTCGAACGGGTCACGGGCGCGCTCGACGTGCACGAGCAGCAGCTCGGCGAACTGATCGGCAACTTCAACACCACATTTGGCGCGGTCGCGGCGCAGGCTCCGAGTCTGCGCACGGCGGTCGCCGAGCTGCCCGGGGCGCTGCGCACCGTCGACCGCAGCCTGGTCGAAGTCGAAAAGGCGTCGCCCGCGATCCGCGCCTTCTCGCTGGACCTGATCCCGGGCCTCGAAGAAGCGCCGGCGACGATCGCCGCGTCGTTCCCTTGGATCGAACAGTTCCAGGCTTCGTTCGGCCCGAAGGAGCTCGGCGGCGTCGCCACCGCGTTGGACGCGTTGACGCCGCCGTTGGCGAGCCTGGTCGGCGGCCAGGCCGCGTTCTTCCACACGTTCAGCCAGTTCAACCAGTGCCTGACCAAAGTGTTCTACCCGACCCTCTACACCACGGTGCAGGACGGGCCCAACACCACAGGGGTCGAAGCGTACAAGGAATTCTGGTACGCCCTGGCCGGCCTGGCCGGCCTCGGCCAGAACTTCGACGGCAACGGCGCCGCGGACCGCTTCATGGTCGGCGGCGCCGGCAGCGCCGTCGTCTCGCCGCCGGCCGCGATCGTGAACCCGACCTCGCCGCACAACGGCGTGCACCTGGTCGCCCAGGCGTCGCTGGCTCCCGAAGGCACGAGCCCGCGCTTCCTCGGCAGCGAGCCCCCGTACAGGCCGCTCGTGCCCTGCTACACCCAGGCGCTGCCGAACTTCAACGGGCCGCTGGCACATGGCCCGGCCGACGGGACGGGGGGATGACAATGGAGGATGGGCAGGAGATCCGCGAGGACGTCGGGCGCGGGATCCGCGATCAGGTGGAGCGCTACCGCACCGCGATGATCGCGGTCGTCACGATGATCGTGCTCGCGGCTGCCAGCGGCGGCTACATCCTCGCCCACGAGCGCCTCTCGCTGCCCGGCTGGGTGCCGGTGCTCGGACACGAATACGTCACGCTGAAGGGCGAATTCGAGACCGCCCAGGCGGTGGCCCCCGGCCAGGGACAGTCCGTCACGATCGCCGGCGCCAAGATCGGCGAAATCGAAAGTGTCGAACTGCACGAAGGCAGGGCGGTGGTGACGATGAAAGTGACCCCGTCCTACACCCGCTACATCTACCGCGACGCCACGATGCTGCTGCGCCCCAAGACGCAGCTCAAGGACGAGACCGTCGAGATCGACCCCGGCTCGCCCGCCTCGGGGCGGGTCCCCGACGGGTACACGATCCCCGTCGATCAGACCGCGCCGGACGGCAACCTCGACGAATTCCTCGCGTCGCTGGACTCCGAAACGCGCGCCTACCTGCAGGAGCTGCTGGCCGGAGCCGGCGAAGGCCTGAACGGCAACAGCGCCAACCTGTCGGCGACGCTGAAGCGCTTCGCACCGCTGGCCCGCGACCTGCGGGAAATCGGCCGCGAGGTGTCTGTCCGCCAGTTCTACGTGGCGCACTCGATCCACAACTTCAGCCTGCTGCTGCAGGCGCTGGGCGACAAGGACACGCAGATCGCCGAACTGGTCAACTCGTCCAACGCGGTGTTCGCGACCTTCGCCCAGCAGGACCGCCAGGTCCAGGAAACCCTGCGCGAGCTGCCCGGGGTGCTGGGTGAGGCCAACGAGGGGCTCGGCAAGCTCGCCACCGCCGCCCGCGTGACCGGTCCGGCGCTGCAGGCGCTCGAGCCGACGGCCAAGGCGATCGCACCCGCCGAGCGGGCGTCGCGATCACTGTTCATCAAGACCACGCCGGTCCTCAAGAACGAAGTCCGGCCCTTCCTGCGCCAGATCCTGCCGGTCCTCGACCAGCTGCAGCCCTCGGTCAGCGACTTCGCGCAGGCGCTGCCCAAGTTGAGCACGAGCTTCACGGTGGTCAACGAACTCTTCAACGAGCTCGCCTACAACCCCGGCCCCAACCAGGAGGGCTTCCTGTTCGACGTGCCGTGGGGCGCGCACGACCTCGACAGCGTGGTCTCCCAGGGAGACGCGCACGGCGCGTTCGGCAACTCGCTGCTGTACTTCAACTGCAACGTGGTCCCGCTGCTGAGCGGCGTGGCGGAAGTCGATCCGACGGCGAACCTGATCCTGGGCCTGCTCAACCCGCCGAGCCCCGCGCTGTGCAGATCGGTGGCGGCGGCCGCGGCGCCGGCGGCCACGGCGGCCGGCCTGCGGGGCCCGCTGGCCAGCGGGATGGCCCACCTCGCCGGCGACGTGTTCGGCCAGCATCCCGCCGCCCTGCACGCGCCGTCGAGCACGAGCGGAGGGGGGAGCTGAGATGCAGAAGCGCGCGCCGACCTTGGCGAACATCCTGGTGATCCTGCTGTTCGCGCTGAGCTGCTTCGGGCTGCTGCTGTTCCTGTGGGAGTCCTTCGGCGGCCCGGTGCCGCTGAAGCCGAAGGGATACCGCTTCACCGTCGAGCTGCACCGCACGCTGGCGCTGGCCGAACAGTCCGACGTGCGGATCAGCGGGGTCGACGTGGGCCACGTGATCTCCCTGCACACCAGCACCAGCGGGTTCACCGACGTGACGATCGAAATCGCCCACCAGTTTGCCCCGATCAGCGCCAGCGAGCGTCTGCTGCTGCGCCAGAAGACGCTGCTGGGCGAGACATACGTGGAACTGCTCCCCCCGCCGAAGGGCGCCCGACCGCTGCCCGACGGAGGACAGATCCCGATCAGCCAGGTACAGCCGTCGGTGACGCTCGACGACATCCTCTCCACCCTGGACCCCAGGACGCGGCGCGCGTTCCAGCTCTGGCAGCAGGGGCTCGCGGAATCCTTCCACGGGCACGGCGAACAGATCAACTCGAGCTTCGCCGAGCTCGAACCGTTTGTCGAAAGCGCCAACAAGCTCGTGAGCATCCTCGCCTCCCAGGAAGGCGCGGTGCAGGCGGCCGTGCACAGCACCGGCGTGGTGTTCGACGCGCTGACCGAACGCGACCACCAGCTGCGCGGGCTGATCGTCAGCGGGGACCGGGCCTCCCAGGCGCTGGCCCAGAGCAGCCGGCAGTTCGCCGACGCCTTCCGCGAACTGCCGGCCTTCGAGCGCAACTCGACGGCGACGCTGCGCGCGATCGACAGCCTCGCCGCCGTCGGTAGCCCGCTGCTCGAGCAGTCGTTTGCGTGGGAGCGCCAGCTGACCCCGCTGCTGCAGACCGTGGCCGCGGTCAACCCCGACCTGGACGGCGTCCTGAGCGGCCTCGGCCCGCTGACCAGCGCCTCCAAGCAGGGCCTGCCGGCGCTGGAACGCTCGCTTGCGCTGCTCGGGCCGGTGATCGGCCAGTTCACGCCCGTGCTGCGCAACTTCGACCCGCTGCTGCAGTTCAACGGCCAGTACATCCCCGAGCTGCAGTCGCTGCTCGCGAACGTGGCCGCCGCCACCGAGGCCCACGACAACAACGCCGACAACCCGGGGGGTCCACAGCAGCACTACCTGCGCGCTCTGGCGACGATCAACCCCGAAGACCTGACGTCCTACACCCAGCGGATCGGGACCAACCGCGCGAACCCCTACCCCCAGCCGGGCGCCGCCGGCCTGCTCGGCGCCGGCGGGCTGCAGTCGTTCAGCACCGCCGCCTGCGCCAACTCGGCGCCGTCGGTCAGCGGGCCTCCCAATGAAGCCGTCTCAAAGGCGATCATCGAACAGCTGATCGCCGACCACGTCGCCAACGCGCCCGAAGGCGGCAACTCGGTGGGGTCGCCGGCCTGCACCCAGCAGCGCCCGTTCGCCTGGGAAGGCCACACCAGCCAGTTCCCGCAGGTCACGCCCGCGAAATAGCGGCTCGGCAGGCTCTCGCGGGTGACGCCGCGCCGACATTCTCGCGGGCGACGCCGCGCCGACATGGCGGCGCGGAGGGCTCAGCCGGCTGCCCGCAGCCCGCCGATCCGCTCGGATCCGCGGCCGGGCCGCGACGCGGCGAGGCTGACGAAGCACAGCAGATAGCGACCCACCACGATCTCGTCGCCGTCGCGCAGCATCCGCCACTCGACTCGCTCGCCGTTGACGAACACGCCGTTGAGGCTGCGGTCGTCGAGCACCCGCACCCCATCGGGCTGGCGCACCAGCAGGGCGTGCCGACGCGACACGGTGGGGTCGTCGAAGCGCACGTCCGCGGCGAGGCTGCGCCCCACGCGGGTCCACTCACGGGTCAGCGGGGCGACCTGCGTCTCGCCGTCCTCCTCGTAGACGAGGTACTCGCCCGGCTGCACGATCCGCTCCCTGACCTCCGCCAGCCACGCCTCGTGCTCGGCCTCGGGCGCGTGGGTCGAGGCATCGTGCCCGATGTGCCCGATGTGGAACAGCGACGCCCGCGTGAAGCTGTCGCCACCGCAGCCCGGGCAGTCGGTGAGGGTGTCGGAGGCCGCCAGGGTCAGCACATAGCCGCAGCGCTGGCAGCGAAAGGATCCTGCGCCCGCCATGGTGCCTGACGTCAATGACTCCATTTCGCAGCTACCTCCTTTGCGGGGAACGTCATCGGGAAACGTCGGAGGACCCACTTGCCGACGGAACCTTGTGACGATGATAACGCTACCCGCCGTCCGCCTGCTTCAAACGAGGCAGGAGCTCGACCGGGGGCGGCGAACAGGGGTGGCATGACTCCCCCGACGGTGACAGACGTGGAGCGGTTCGAGCGCGTCCTGCTGCGGCGTGGCGTGGGGGTCCTGGCGTCCGACCGCAACCGCTGCATGGACTGCGGCCGGACTCCGCTGGTGGGCGAGCAGGTGCATCTCTACGCAAACGACGGCGAGGTCGTGTGCGAGCTGTGCCGGCCGCTGCGCCGCCAGCCCCCGGTGGCGAGCGAGACGGTGCGCCACACCGAGCGCGGCCACGCCGTGCGGCTCACCGCACGGGCCGCGTAGCCGCTGCGAGCGCTTAGGGCCCACGCCAGAATCAATGGCGGATTTGGGGTGGTCGGGCCGTGGATGGGATGCGCCGGTCGCGAGCGCAGGCGTGCTGGTGACACGTCGAGCATCGTGGACGGCGCAGACCGCCGCGGAACGGCCGCATCCAGACCGTCAGTGATTCTGGCGTGGGCCCTTATAGACTGCCGCGGCTGTGGACCCCGTGACCGTCTCGATCGTGATCGACGCTCCCCGCGAGCGGGTCTTCGACTATCTGCAGGACATCGCCAACCACCCGGAGTTCACCGACCACTACCTGGTCGACTGGCATCTGACCCGCGCGAACTCCGTCGGCCGCGGGGCGGGCGCGCGCTTTCGCGTGACGGCCCCCGGCAACCGTTTCAGCTGGGCCGACGTGACCTTCAGCGAGGTCGACCCTCCGCATCGGATCGTCGAGGTCGGGCGCACCGGCAAGGCGAACCGCGTGCGCACCGTCGGCGTCTACGAGCTCTCCCAGGGCGCCGGCGGCACGACGCGGGTGCGATTCACGGTGCAGACCGAGCCGCGGATGCTGTCGGACCGCCTGCTGGAGTCGCTCGGCTCCAGGGGCTGGCTGCGGCGCAAGAACACCAAGGCCATGCGCCGCCTGCGCTCGATCATCGAGACCGGCGAAGGCCGCGGCGGGCGCGTCACCGTCGCGGGCGGGTAGACTGCCGCCTCGCAATGAGCCTGCGCAAGACGATGCTCGCCGCGCTGGTCGCCACGGTCGCGACCGTGGCGCTGGGGGCCTGCGGAGAAGCCCACACGCGGGTCACGACCGGGACCTACGCCGGGGAATCGGGCAAGAACGCCCCCTACCTCAACGTCGGGCCGCTGATCTACGAGGTGCAGCTATCGCGCGAGCTGAACCCGTACAACACCGAAGACGCGTCCTATCTCGTGGGCCTCACGCCCGCCCAGAGCCGGCTGCTGCCGGGCGAAGAGTGGTTCGGGGTGTTCCTGCAGGTCTACAACAGCACCAGCGTCCCCCATCCCGCGGCGACGGAGCTGTCGATCAGCGACACCGCGGGCGACACCTACCATCCGGTGATCCCCGACGCGACCAACGAGTTCGCCTACCGCCCCGGTTGGATACCGGCCACAAGCCAGATCCCGGTCGCCGGCACGGTCGCCGCGGACGGCCCGACGCAGGGGGTGCTGCTGCTCTTCAAGATCAAGATCACCTCGCTGGAATACCGTCCGCTGCGGCTGAAGATCGTCGACCCCACCGACGCCGTCCAGACGGCCTCGGCGATCCTCGACGTTTGAAAGCCGCGTATAACGATCGTTATACGCGGCTCGAAAAACATATACAACCCCGCACCCACTGGCCCCTGTCAGTCCGGCGGGGCCGCGATCGGCTGAGCCAGGCCGGCAGGCTGCCGGGACGGCAGGTTGAGCCAGGCCGCAGGCTGAGCCCAGGCCGGCGCGACCACGGCCCGTTTAGCCCGGCCGGGTAGCCCGCAGCCCGGCTTCGAGCACCTGGCGGGCCACCGGTGCGGCGGTCGCGCCGCCGAACCCGTCGCGGACCAGCAGCACGGCGACCGCGATCCGCGGGTGCACGGCGGGCGCGAAGGCGGCGAACCAGGCGTCGGTGCTCTGGGGGTTGCTCTGTTCGCCCTCGCAGCCGCTCGCTTCGGCCTGGTGTTCGCCAGCGGCTTCGCCGCTCTTTTCCTGGCTCTGGCCGGCGCTGCCCGAGGGGCAGGCGGTGGGGCTGGCGAGTTCGGCGGTCCCGGTCTTGCCGGCGACTGTCACCCCGGGGATCGCGGCGGCCGTGCCGGTGCCGTAGCTGACGACGTCGACCATCAGGCTGCGGACGGTGCGCGCGGTGGCGGGGGAGATCGCGCGCGCTGAGGGGCCCCGCGCCAGGGCGAAGGTCGGCGTCGGGCGCCGTCCGCCGTCGGCGATCGTCGCGGCGACGACGGCCATCTCCAGGGTGCTGGCCTGGACCATGTCCTGGCCGATCGCCGAGGACCCCACCGCCAGTTCGCCCTGGATGTCGGCGGCCGGCGGGATCGTGCTCTGCGCGGCCCCCGCGATCCCTGGTGCGCGGTTGAAGCCGAAGCGTTCGGCGGTCGCCACCAGCCGCGTGGCTCCCAGCTTGACGCCGAGCGGGGCGAAGACCGAGTTGCAGGACACGGCGAACGCCAGCGCGAGGCTCCCCCCGCAGGACTCGCCGTTTGAGTTGTGCAGCGAGACTCCGTCGAGCGTGGCGGCGGTCTGATATTCGAACGTGCTCCCGGGGGTCGCGAGGTCGGCCTGCAGGACGCCGCTGACGGTGATCATCTTGAACGTCGATCCCGGCGGCTGGACGGCGTCGAGGCCGATGCCGGCGACCGCGAGGATCTGCCCGCTGGCGGGTTCCAGCGCGACGACCCCGCCGTACTGCCCCCCGAGGGCTTCCACGGCGGCGGTCTGGACGGCCGGCGAGATCGAGGTCCGCACGGCGGTGCCGGCGCGAGCGGTGGCGCGCGCGAGCGGCCGCTGGCCGGCGAGCAGTTCGCCGCCGGGGGTCCCGCGCAGCTGTTCGTCGTCGGCGAGCTCCAGGCCGTCGACGCCGACGATCGCGTTGGTGGGCAGCCCCTGGGCCTCGAGCTCCTGCAGGCGGGCGCTGGGGATCGGCCCCACTTCGCCGGCGGCGGCGCCGGCGGCGGCCCCCAGCGGGGAGCTGCGCTGGCCGGCCGCGGTGGCGGGCCCTTCGGCGAGGACCGACCCGTCGCGCGCCAGCAGGGTGGCGCGCGGCGGCAGCGCGGTGCTCCTGGTGAGCCGCTCGCCTGCGCGCAGGCCCGGGAAGGCGAGCGCGGGCGACCACTGCACGCGGTCTCCCATTTCGCCCTGCGCGGCGATCGGCAGCCTGAAGCTGCTCAACAGGACGCCGAACAGGCGGGTGTCGACCCGGACCGGGACGGCCTCCACTGTCACCGCGCCGCGGCCGCCGACGGATCGCGGCCGTCCGGCGACCCGCAGGCGGGTGGCGGTCGCGGTGACGGCGGCTTCGCGGTAGGCGTCGGCGAATTCGCCGACCGACACCTGCCGCTGGGACGCGGGGGTGAGGTCGGAGTACATCGTGGCGTAGTCCCCGCGGGCCCACGCCGCGACGAAGCCGGCCGCGAGGTCGCGTGCGGCGGGCGACGAGGCCTGGCTGGCGCCGACGACGGCGCCGGCCGCGAACGCCGCGGCCGCCAGGACGATCAGCGCCCGCGCGCGTCGGCGTCGCAGGCGCGGGTCGGCGTGGGTTGAGCGGGGCATCGCGCGGACGGGGCGGGGCGCCGCGGTCAAAGACCCCTCCCGGGACCGGCCCGACGCCGGGCTTCGGCGTCAAAGGGCGGGATAGGCCCATCGCTCACAGCGAGGAACGGTAGAACATGCGGATGACCTCACTCGATTGGATCGCTGTGGCGTTCGTGGGATGACCTCGCTCGACTGGATCGTGGTGGCGTTCGTCGGCCTGCTGGCGCTGTTCGGCTTTCGCCAGGGCTTCATCGTGGGGGTCCTGTCGTTCGGCGGGTTCGCGCTGGGGGCCTTCATCGGGACGCGTGTGGGCCCGCTGCTGCTTCCGCAGGGCGACTCGTCGCCGTACGCGCCCGCGTTCGGCCTCGTGGGGGCGCTGCTGGCCGGGGCGATCCTCGCCAGCGGCCTGGAGGGGGTGGGCTGGCGGCTGCGCCGCACCACCTCGGTGATCCCCGGGGTGCGTCTGCTCGACGGGGCGCTGGGTGCGGCCCTGAGCGCCGCGGTGGGCCTGGGGATCGTGTGGATCGTGGCCGCCGTCGTCGCCCAGATTCCGGGGCAGGCCCAGCTGCGGGACGACATCCAGCGCTCGGCGGTCCTGGGCGAGCTCAACCAGCTGCTGCCCCCGTCGGGCCCGATCCTCAACGCGCTGGCGCGGCTGGACCCGCTGCCGTCGCTGCCGGGCCCGGTGCCGGGGCTGGCGCCGCCGCCGCGGCGGATCGCGGGCGACCCGGGGGTGCAGACGGCGGCGCGCAGCGTGGTCCGGGTGCTGGGCACCGCGTGCGGCCTGGCGATCGAGGGCTCGGGCTGGGTGGCGGGGCCCGAAGAGGTCGTGACCAACGCGCACGTGGTCGCGGGGGAGAGCGACACGACCGTCGAAGTCGGCGGCAACCCCCCGGGCCTGCCGGCGCAGGCGATCACGTTCGACCCGACCGACGACGTGGCGGTGCTGCACGTCCCGGGCCTCGGCCTGACCCCGCTGACGATCGTGCGGAGTCCCGCGGGGGGGCGAGCCGGGGCGATCCTGGGCTATCCGGAAAACGGGCCGCTCGCGGAGCGCCCGGGGCGGATCGGGCAGACCCAGCGGGTGATAACCCAGGATGCCTATGGCCGCGGCCCGGTCAACCGTCTGCTGACCCCGCTGCGCGGGGTGGTGCGGCCCGGCAATTCCGGCGGTCCGCTGGTCGACACGGCGGGCGAGGTGCTGACGACGGTGTTCGCCGGCACCACCGGCGGCGGCCCGCCGGGCGGCTACGGCGTCGCCAACGCGACCGTCGCGCGGGTGCTCGCCACGGCTGGGGCGCCGGTAGGCACCGGCGCTTGCGATTCGGCGTAGAGGCGGCGTATGCCGTCGCCGGTGTGCTGGCCGCGGCGGGCGCCGGTCTCCACGGGCCCTACGGATCGGCCTGACGGCCCGCGTCGTCGGCGGGCAGGGAGGCCCGGCGCCCACGGCCTCGGTGGCGCCGCGGCCCGCGCGGACGATCCCCAAAAAAACATCCCCCGTCGATGTCAGCCGCTAGTCTGACCCGATGCCGAAGACACTGGTGATCGCGGAGAAGCCCTCGGTGGGGCGCGACTTGGCGCGGGTGCTGCCGGGCACGTTCAAGAAGGAAGAGGGCTGGCTGGAAGCCGACGAGTACGTGGTCACGTGGGCGGTGGGCCATCTGGTGCAGTTGGCCGAGCCCGAGGAGTACGACCCGAAGTTCAAGCGCTGGCGGATGCCCGACCTGCCGATCGTGCCGGAGAAGTTCAAACTGGTGGTGCGCGACGAGCGCTCGCGCAAGCAGATGTCGGTCGTCACCAAACAGCTCGGCCGCGACGACGTCGAGGAGGTCGTCAACGCCTGCGACGCCGGGCGCGAGGGGGAGCTGATCTTTGCGTACATCTACGAGAAGGCCAAGGCGAAGAAGCCCGTGCGGCGCCTGTGGCTGAGCTCGATGACCAACTCCGCGATGAAGGAGGCGTTCGCGTCGCTGCGCCCCGGCGAGGAGCTGGCGCTGCTCGAGCAGGCGGCCCGCTCGCGCTCGGAGGCCGACTGGATCGTCGGCATGAACGCGACCCGCGCTGCGACGATCCGCCTGCGCACCTCCTTTGACGGGGCGGTGTCGCTGGGGCGCGTGCAGACCCCCACGCTCGCGATCGTCGCCCGCCGCGAGGAAGAGATCCGGGCGTTCAAGCCCGAGCCCTACTGGCTCGTCGACGCCGTCTTCGCCGCCGACGATGAGCGCGTCTACGTCGGGCGCTTCCACGCCGGGGCCAAACCGCGGATCGCCAGCGAGCAGGAGGCGCTGGCGATCGTTGAGGCCTGCCGTGGACAGCAGGGAGCGATCTCAAAGCTTGAGAAGAAAGAGCAGCGCGAGCGCGCGCCGATGCTCTACGACCTCACGACGCTGCAGCGCGAGGCCAACACCCGCTACGGGTTCTCCGCGCGACGCACCCTCGCGGCGGCGCAGCGGCTGTATGAGGAGCACAAGGCGCTCACCTATCCGCGCACCAGCTCGCGCTACCTGACCAAAGACATGATTCCCGAGATCAAGCCCACCGCCGAGCTGGTCGGGGCGCGCCGCGAGTACTCCAAGGCCGCGGCGTACGTCACCGGCCTGGACCTGCTGCCGCTGGGGCGGGTCGTCAACGACGCGAAGGTAACGGACCACCACGCGATCATCCCGACGCGCTCCGAGCACAACGTCGAGAAAATGGGCGACGACGACAAACGCGTCTATGACCTCGTCGCGCGGCGCTTCCTGGCGGTGTTCCACCCCGAGGCCGTGTTTGAGAACACCCGGGTCGAGACCACCGTGCCGGCGCCGGACGCGCAGGCCGCCGACGGCGCTGCCGGGAAGGCCGCCGACGACACCGCCGCCGGGCGCGCCGGTGCTGGTGGTCCGGCCGCCAAGGGCAAGGCGGGCGGCCATGTGTTCCGCACCCGCGGCAAGGTCCTCCTGGTGCCGGGCTGGCGCGGGGTCTACGGCGAGACGCCGGCCGACGCCGGCGGCGAGGGTCGCTCCGGCGAGGAGGACGAGGTCTCCGATCAGCAGCTCCCGCGGCTGAACCAGGGCGAGCCGGTCGACACCCGCAAGATCGAGAGCGCCCGCAAGGAAACCAAGCCGCCGCGACGCTATTCCGACGCGTCGCTGCTGGGCGCGATGGAGACCGCCGGCAAGCTCGTCGACGACGACGAGCTGCGCGAGGCGATGAAGGACTCGGGGATCGGGACCCCCGCGACGCGGGCGGCGATCATCGAGCGGCTGATCACCGTCGGCTACCTGGAGCGCGACGGGCGCGCGCTGGTCGCGACCGAGAAGGGCCTGAACGTCGTGCGGCTGCTCAACCACCACCCCCTGACTTCCCCCGAACTGACCGGCGACTGGGAGCGTCGGCTGGGTCGGATCGAGCACGGGGAGGACTCGCGCGAAAAGTTCATGCACGACATCGCCGGCTTCGCCACCGAGACCGTGAAAATGCTCGACGACACTCTCAAAGACGTCCGCATCCCGCGCGCCGACCTCGGGCCGTGCCCCGTCTGCGGGCACGCGATCATCGAGAACCGCAAGGGCTACTCGTGCTGGTCGCGCGACGATCCCGGCTGCGGCTTTGTGATCTGGAAGGCCAAGGCCGGCAAGCAGCTCGCCCTGACGGTCGCCAAGGAACTGATCAAGACCGGCTACACCGCCCAGCCCGTCACCGGCTTTCGCGGGCGCTCCGGGCGCAGCTTCCGCGCCCGCCTCGCGCTCAGCCAGACCGAGGACGGCAAATGGCGGGTCGAGTTCAACGAGGCCTGGGCCAAGGAGGGCGCCAAGCCGCCCGATCAGGAGACCGTCGCCGCAGCCGCCGACGGGAAGGCCGCGGCGTTGGAGTCCGGTGCCGACGGGAAGGCCGTCGCCGCGGCCTCCGTCGCCGCGCGGCCGGCCGCGTAGAGACGCCGAGTCGGTGCCGCTGCCGCGGCGGGCCTGCGGGGAAGGGCCAGGGTCGTGGGGAACGGGCCGGGGTCGGGGAAAAGTTGGGGCCTTGGCGGGTGTGGAGGTGTATATGCTTTTTCGAGCGGTGTATAGCAATCGTCATACACCGCTCGGATTTTAAGTGTCCACATACCAGCCCACCGGCAGCGCTCGGCAGGGCGTGGACGGGTGAGGTCGTCGGGCGGGTGCGCGAGTATGGGACGCCGATGCCGATCGTGCTCATCACGGGACCCGCGAACTCCGGCAAGGCCGGGGTGGTGCTGGATGTCATTCGCGCCCACCACGCGCGCGGGGAGGAGCCGCTGCTGGTGGTGCCGACGCGGGCCGACGTCGATCGCTACCGCCGCGAGCTGGCCGGGGCAGGGGTGGTATTGGGGGCGCGGGTAGAGCGCTTCGAGGGTCTGCTCGCGGAGATCGTCCGCAGCGCTTCGATCGGTCGCGCCGACCGCCCTCGACTGGGCCGTCCGCTCGGCCGCCTCGCGCGCGAGCGGGTCCTTGCGGCGGTGCTGGCGCGCACCCGGCCAGCCGGCGCACGCGCGAGTGGCATGAACGCGCCTCCGGCGGGGTTCCCGACGGCCGGGCACGAAACGGGGGGTCGACGACTTCAAGAGCCTCGATCGCGACCCCCGGGCTCGTGCGCGCGATGGCGGCGTTCGTGGCGGAGCTCGAGGCCGAGCGCGTCAGCCCGGCGCGCCTGCGCGAGGCGCTGCGGACGTGGGCGGCCGCCGATCCCCCGCACGCCGACCGTGCGCGAGTGCTCGGCGAGCTGTTCGAGGGCTACCACCGCGCGCTGGACGAGCTGGGCCGGACCGACCCCGAGCGCCGCGCCGTCGACGCCCTCGATGCGCTGCGCCGAGCCCCGGCACTGTGGGGCGGGACCCCGGTGGCGCTGTACGGCTTCGACGACTTCTCCAGGCTGCAGCTCGACGCGATCGAAACGCTCGGTACCGTCGTCGGGGCGCCGGTGACGGTGTCGCTGCCCTACGAGCCCGGCCGGACGGCGTTCGCCGGGAGGGCCGGGACCTTCCAGACGCTCGCCCCGCTCGCGGCCGAGCACCGCGCGCTGCCCCCGCGCCGCGAGCACTACGCGCCGTCGGCGCGCGCCGCCCTGCACCACCTGGAGCGCTCCCTGTTCGAGCCCGAGGGGCGGACTCCGATCGGGGCCGGCGATGCCGTGCGGCTGATCGAGGGCGCCGGCGAGCGCGACGAGCTCGAGCTGGTCGCGGGGGAGATACGCGGACTGCTGGACCGCGGGATGGCGCCCGGCGGAGATCGCCGTCGCGCACCGCTCCCCGGCGACCGTCGCCGAGCTGCTCGGGGAGGTGTTCCGGGCGCACGGGATCCCCCATGCGCTACAGCGGCGCGTGAGGTTCGCCGACACCGCCGTCGGCCGCGCCCTGTGGGCCTGCTCGCCGCGGCCCTGGAGGAGCCCGCCGGGGACGCTGCCCGGGACGTGCGTGCTGGGGACGAGCAGGTCGGGGACGCGCGCGCCGGGGACGCGTGTGCCGGGGACGCGTGTGCCGGGGACGAGCGCGCCTGGCAGAGCGGATTGGAGAACCTGCTCGCGTGGCTGCGCGCCCCCGGGGTCCTGCGGCGGCCGGAGCTCGCCGACGCCTCGAGGCGCGGGCGCGGCGCACGGGCGCCTCGACCGCCGCGCAGGCACGGGCGCTGTGGGAGGCCGAGCACTGGCCGCTCGCAGGCGCTGGACGGGCTGCGCGAGGCCGCCGCGCGGGGTCCGACTGCCCTGATCGAGCGCGCGGCGCGCGAGCTGGAATGGCTGTTCTGCGCTCCACGGCTGCACGCCGCGAACGTGCTGGCGCCGGCCGAGCAGCCCGAGGCGCGCGCGCTGGCGGTGGGGCGGCGCGCCCTGGAGGAGCTGCGCGACCTCTCGCGGCGCGTCCCCGAGCTGGCCCCGGACGGGGCCGAGCTGATCGCGATCCTGGGCTCGCTGGAACTGTCGCTGAGCGAGTCGCCCGCCGGAGTTGGCGGTGACGGTCGCGGACCCGCTCGCGCTGCGCGCGCGGCGGGTGCGAGCGCTGTTCCTGTGCGGGTTGCAGGAGGGCGTGTTCCCGGCGCCGCCCCGTCCCGAGCCGCTGCTCTCCGAAGACGAGCGCCGCGGGCTGGCGCAGGCTTCGGGCCTGTCGCTGCAGGGCCGGCGCAGACCGCGACGGCGCCCTGGCGGCGGAGCGCTACCTGCTGTACGCCGCGGTGTCCCGGCCGCAGGAGCTGCTGGTGCTCAGCTGGCACACCGCCGACGACGACGGCCTCGCCAGCGCGCGGTCGCTGTTTGTGGACGACGTCTGCGACCTGTTCGCCGACGACCTGCGACTGATCTCGCGGGATGCCCCGCCTCGGCGCCTTCGCGCTCGGCGAGCCTCTCCCGCCGACGATCTCCCCGCTGCGCGACGCCGCGGTGCTGGAGGGGCTGCGCGAGCGGCGGCTGTGGTCGGCGTCGGCGCTCGCGGTCTGGGCGGGCTGCCCGGTGCGCTGGTTCGTCGAGCGTCTGCTCGGCGCCGATGATCTCGACCCCGAGCCCGAGCCGCTGGCCCGCGGGGGGTTGGCGCACGCGGCGCTGCGCGACGTCCTGGAGGGCCTGCGGCGCGAGACCGGCTCGGCGCGCCTGGCCCCCGAGCGGCTGCCGCGCGCCCGCCGGCTGCTGGGCGAGGCGCTTGCGCGCCACGCCCCGGACTTCCCGCTGTCCACCGCGCCCGAGCGCGTGCCCGGGGTGCGCCGGCGGCTGGAGGCCGACCTCGAGCGCTACCTCGCCCACGAGGCCGCCTGCGACAGCCCGCTGGAGCCGACCCACCTGGAGCTGTCATTCGGGTTCCCCGACGAGCCGCAGGGACTGGCGGCGCTGGACCTCGGGGACGGGGTCCAGGTGCGCGGGCGCATCGACCGCGTCGACGTCGGCCCCGGGGGCGAGGCGGTGGTGTACGACTACAAGAGCGCCTACGCCCCCGAGCCCGCGAAGTGGATCGCCGAGCGCAGCTTCCAGGTGGCCCTCTACATGCGCGCCCTGCGGGCGCTCCCCGACGAGCACGTCGTCGGCGGCTTCTACCAGCCGCTATCCGGGCGCGACCTGCGCGCCCGCGGCGTGCTCGTCGAGGAGGACGGGCTCGCGCTGGACTGCGTCAGAGGCGATGCCCGCGAGCGCTCAGAGCTTGAGGAGCTCGTCGACGAGGTGGTGTCTGCCGCGCGCGACGCCGCGCGCCAGGCCCGCGCCGGCGAGCTGGAGGCGCGGCCCGGCACCTGCGGGTTCGGCGGCAGCGGCTGCATGTATCCAGCGATCTGCCGGTGCGAGCGGTGAGCGTCGAGGCCCCACCGATGCCCGAGCGCGCGCTGACCGCTGAGCAGGAGCAGGCCGTCGCGCGGCGGCGCGGACCGCTGCTGCTCGCGGCGGGGGCCGGCAGCGGCAAGACTTCGGTGCTGGTCGAGCGCTTCGTGCGGGCCGTACGCGAGGACGGCATCGCCCCGGGGCGCATCCTGGCGATCACGTTCACCGAGCGCGCCGCCGCGGAGCTGCGCGCGCGTGTGCGGGCGCGCCTGCTGGAGCTGGGCGAGCGCGAGGCGGCGCGCGACACCGAGGGGGCGCCGATCGGGACCTTCCACGGGTTCTGTGCGCGCCTGCTGCGCATCCACGCGCTGGCCGCCGGCCTGGACCCCGACTTCGCGATCCTCGACGACGCCGCCTCCGGGCGCCTGGCGCAGCTCGCCTTCCGCCGCGCGCTCGCCGCGCTCGTGAGCGACCGACCGGGCGCCGGTGGGCCGCCTCGGGACGAATCGCCCGCCGAATCCGCCGGCGGGCCGAGCGCCGGCCGGCGGCCGGCGGGCGCGCGCACGGCCGCGGTGGATCGCGATGCCGCGGTGGACCTCGTCGCGGCCTACGGCGCCGACCGGCTGCGGGCGATGGTGCTGAGAGTGCACGCCGAGCAGCGCAGCCGCGGCGTCGGCCGGCCGACGCTGCCGGCGCCGGTCCTCGACGGGCAGCCCGACCCGCTGCAGCGCCAGGCCGCCGCGGCGTGCGCGCTGCTGGGCGCGCTGCTGGAGGACTTCGGGCGCCGCTACGCCGAGCTCAAGCGCGCGCGGGGGGCGCTGGACTTCGATGACCTCGAGCTCTGCGCGCGCGACCTGCTGGCCGAGCACGACGGGGTCCGCGCGGCGTGGGCGCAGCGCCTGGAGCTGCTGATGGTGGACGAGTTCCAGGACACCAACCGCCGTCAGCTCGCGATCCTGGGGCTGCTGGACCGCGGGAACCTGTTCACGGTCGGCGACGAGCTGCAATCGATCTACGGCTTCCGCCACGCCGAGGTCGAGATCTTCCGCGCGCGCCGCCGCGAGCTCGACGCGGACGGCGCGGCGCTGGCGCTGGCCCGCAACTTCCGCGGCCGCCCGCCGCTGATCGCCGCCGTCAACCGCGTGTTCGGGGCGCGCTTTGGGGATTCCTACACGCCGCTTGTCGCCGCCCGCGACGACGACGGCGGCGGCAGCGGGGAACTGGCGATCGAGCTGCTGCTCACCGACCGGCGCGGCTGGGCGCAGTCGCCCCATGCGCGCGTGATCGCCGGCGCGCTGCCCGCCGCCCCGCTGTGGCGCCAGGCCGAGGCGCGCCTGCTGGCCCAGCGGGTCGCCGAGCTGATCGTCGGCGGGCGCTGCGCGGCGGGGGACGTCGCGGTGCTGCTGCGGGCCCTCGGCGACCTGCCGGTGTACGAGCGCGCGCTGGAGGAGCGCGGCCTGCGCACGCTCGCCGCCGTCGGGAGCTTCTGGGGCCACCAGCAGGTCGGCGACCTGCTGGCGTGGCTGCGCGCCCTGGCCAACCCGCTGGACGAGCGCGCCCTGTACTGCACGCTGGCCTCCCCGCTGGTCGGCCTCTCAAGCGACGCGCTCGCGCTACTCGCGCAGGCCGCGCACGCCGCCGGGGCCGGCGCGTGGGAGACCGCGGGGCGGGCCGACGGCGAGCTCTACGGGCGCCTGGCGGCGGCCGACCGCGACCGTCTGGGTCGCTTCGCCGAGCGCTTCGCCGCCGAGCGCCGCGCGGCCCCCGAGCACGGCATCGCCGAGCTGCTGCTGCGCGCGATCACGGCGAGCGACTACGAACGCCACGTGCGCTCGCTGGGCGCGGGCGAGCGGCGCATGGCCAACGTCCACAAGCTCCTGCGCCTCGCGCGCCGCTACGAAGCCGCCGAGGGCCGCGACCTGCGGGGCTTCCTCGACCACGTCGCCCACCGCGAGGCGTTCGCCGAGAGCTCCGAGCCCCACGCCCCGACCGCGGGGGCCGAGCCCGACGCGGTGCGCCTGATGACGATCCACGCCGCCAAGGGCCTCGAGTTTCCAGTCGTCTGCGTCGCCGACCTCGGCCGCGCCGTCAACGGCGCGCAGCCCGACCTGCTCGTGGACGGCCCGCGCATCGGCCTGCGGCTCGCACGCCTGGACGGCTCGGAGCCAGCGGCGTGCTTCGATTACGAGTCGCTCTGCGACCAGCGCCGCCGGGCGGATGCCGCGGAGGAGGAGCGGATCGTCTACGTCGCCATGACCCGCGCCCGCGAGCGCCTGCTGCTGAGCGGGGCCGTCGACTTCGAGCGCTGGCCGGCCCCCCGGCCCGGAGATCCCCGGGCGGGCGGGCCACGGGCGGGCGGGCCCCCAATCGCCTGGCTCGGTCCGGCGCTGGCAGCCGAGGTGCCCGAGCGCGCCCGCACTCTGGAGCGGCCCGTCGGGGAGCTGGGGGGGATGCGCTACTGGCTGAGCGCCCCCGCCACCGTCGGCGAGGTTCTGCGCGAGGAGTCGCTGTGCCCCGCCGTCTCCCCGTCCGCGGCGGGGCCATCTGACGAATCGGCGCCTCCCGTCGGCCCTGTGCCCGCGGCGGCGCCGTCCCGGGAGACCCTGCCTCCTCCCAGCCCGTCGCCGGTGGCGGATGCCTCGCTCGCCGCCGCCGTCGGCGCCCGGTCGCCGGTGTCGGATGCGATCGACCCCGGTGCTCGGCCCCCCGTCTCGGAGGCGATCGGCGCCGGCTTCCCGTTGGCGGCGGGAGCGGCGGGGGTCAGAGATGCCCCGCTGAGCTACACCGCGCTGCACGAGCTCGAGCGGTGCGGGTATCGCTACTACCTGGAACGCGTGCTCGGCCTCCCCGAGAACCGCGCCGCGGCGACTGCCGAGCGTGGCGGGGTGCGCCGCGAGGGTGGGCGCGGCGAGGCGAGCGGGGAGGGCCTCGAGGCGCGCGTCCGCGGGGTGCTGGTGCACAGGCTGATGGAGTCGCTGGACTTCGCGCGCCCCGTCCCGCCGTCACCGGACGACGTGGCGCGGGCGGGCCGCGAGCTCGGTGTGGCGGTGGCCCCGGACGAGCGTCGGGAGATCGCGACGCTGGTGGGTGACGCCACGACCGCCGCGCTGGCCAGGCGTTTGGCGAAGGTCCGGCCGGCGTCCATCCATCGCGAGCACCCATTCATGTTTGTGCTGCCGGCCGAGCGCACGGCGCCCGAGCCGCCGGGTGCCGACGGTGCGCAGCTCAACCGGCTGGCGACGGGCGTACTGGACCTGCTCGCGCGCGAGCCCGGCGGGGGCTGGCTGATCGTCGACTACAAGAGCGACCGCGCCGAGCCGCACCAGGACCTGGAGGGGCTGGTCGAGCGTGAGTACGGCGTCCAGCGGCTGCTGTACGCGCTCGCGGCGCTGCACGGCGGGGCCCGCGAGGTCGAGGTGGTCCACTGGTTTTTGCAACGTCCCCACGAGCCGGTCTGCGCTGGCTTTGGCGCCGACGAGCGCCAGCGGCTCGGCGAGCGACTGGGGGCCCGCGTCCGGCACGCCGGCGCGCGGGGCTTCGCGGTCAGCGAGACCCCCCATCGCGGGCTCTGCCTGACCTGCCCCGGACGGGCGCGGCTATGCTCGTGGAATGAGGCCGAGACCCTCCGCGAGCGGCCCGCCGGGCAACCCGGCGAGCGCTGAGGGCGAGCACAATCGAGCCTCCGACGCCGAGCTGTTCGAGCGCGTTCGCAGGGACGGGGATGTTCGAGCTCGCGAGCTGCTGATCGAGCGCTATCTGCCGCTGGCACGCCGGCTGGCACGCCGCTATCAGCGCGGCGAGGAGCCCTTGGACGATCTTGTGCAGGTGGCCTGCCTCGGCCTGGTCAAGGCGGTCGACCGCTTCGACACCGAACGCCGGGTGGTGTTCTCCAGCTACGCCGTGCCCACGATCCTGGGTGAGCTCAAGCGCTACTTCCGCGACCGCACCTGGGCGGTGCGCGTCCCGCGTGATCTGCAGGAGCTGGCGCTGCGCGTCGACCGCGAGGTCAACCGGATGTCTGTCGGCAGGCGCCGTGTGCCTTCGGTGGTCGAGATCGCGCAGGCCGTCGACGTCTCCGAGGAGCAGGTCCTCGACGCCCTCGAGGCCGCCACGGCCTACCGCGCGACGTCGCTCGACGCCCCCCGTGCCACCGCGGGCGAGGAGTCCGGGGAGAGCGTCGTCGACGCCGTCGGCGAGGAGGACGACGGCTATCGGCAGGCCGACGAGCGCGCCACCCTGGAGCCGCTGTTGGCGGGCATCTCCCCTCGCGAACGAACCGTCCTGGAGCTGCGCTTCGGCGAGGACCTCACGCAGGCCGAGATCGGCGAGCGCATCGGGGTCTCCCAGATGCAGGTCTCCAGGTTGATCCGCCAAGCCCTCGCCCGTCTGCGCGCCGGGATGCGGCCGTCGCCGCCCACGGGTTGACATCTGCGGCTCGGCGGTCAAACTGTCGAAGATGCCCCGATCGATTTGGAAAGGGACGTTGGCCTTCGGCCTGGTGAGCATCCCGGTGAAGCTCTATGGCGCGGTGGTCGACCGCAATGTGCGCTTCCACCAGCTGCACGCCGCCGATCACGCCCGCATCCAGCAGCGGCGGGTCTGCTCGGCCGACGGCGAGGAGGTCCCCTACGAGGAGATCGTCAAAGGCTTCGAGATCGCGCCCGAGCAGTACGTGGTGATCGCACCCGAGGAGCTCGCCGCGCTGGAGCCGGCGCTCACCGGCAGGATCGACATCGAGGACTTCGTCGAGCTCGAAGAGATCGACCCGATCTACTTCGACCAGCCCTATTACCTGGTCCCCAACACCGGCGGGGCGCGACCGTACCGCCTGCTGCTGGAGGCGATGCGCGCCACCGGCAAGGTCGCGATCGCCCGGGTCGTGCTGCGCTCGCGCGAGCGCCTCGTCGCGATCCGTCCGCGAGCTGACGTGCTGGTGATGGCCACCATGAACTTCGGCGACGAGATCCAGGCCGCCGACGACCTGGAGGAGCTCCAGGAGATCGACGTCCAGCCGACCGAACGCGAGCTCGCCGTGGCGCGCCGGCTCGTCGAGTCGATCGCCGAGCCGTTTGAGATCTCCCGGTACCGCGACACCTACCGCGAGGCCGTGCTGGAGCTGATCGACCGCAAGGCCGCCGGCGAGGAGGTCGTGGCCCAGCCCCCCGCCACGGCCCAGCCGCTGCAGGCCCCCGATCTGATGAGCGCCCTGGAGGCCAGCCTCGAGCAGGTGCGCGGGCGCCAGGGGACAGACGGCGTCGCCGGCGCGCGCCCTCGTCGAGCCGCCCCCAAACGCGCGGGCGGACCCGTCAAGCCGGGCAAGGCTCCCGTCAAGCCGGGCGGGGCTCCCGCCAAGGGCGGCGGTGCCTCAGCCAAGGGCGATGGGGCCTCAGCCAATGGCGATGGGGCCTCAGCCAATGGCGACGGAGCCACGGCGAAGGGCAAGAAGAAGGCCCAGCGAGGCTGACGGGCCGTCAGTCGACGCGCAGCACCTAGCCGAGGCTCAGAACACCAGCGTCAGGACCAGCTCCTCATGGCCCTCCGCGGAGGGCTCGACGCGCAGCTCGTCGGTCGTGCGCTCCAGCACGTTGCCCAGACCGGGCACCTCGGCGTCCGCAACCAGCCCGCTGGCCCCCCGCTCGCGCAGCTCGCCCACGCGCAGCTCGAACCTCTCCGGGACGGCGCTCAGCGCGAAGGTCAGGTGTCCGTCGTGGGCGTGCGCCGGGCCGTGGGCGCAGAGCGTTTCGCAGATCAGCATCGCGTCGTCGTGGCGGTCCACCGGGCTGTCCGCGCGGGTCAGTGCCATCGAGACCACCCTGCACAGCACCGGTCCCGCCAACGGGCCGTGGGCCAGCCGCAGCAGGACCGCCCCCTGTCCCTGTCCCCGCCACCCGTCGCCGGATCGACCGTCGTGGGGTCGCGCGTCGTCTGACTGTCCGCCGCGGGACGGCTCGCCGCGGGACGGCCCCTCGCGGGATGGCACCTCCCGGGACCGCCCTTCGCCGGATCGCCAGCCGCGGGACTGCCGGTCGCCGGATCGCCAGCCGCGGGACCGCTCGTCCTCGGGCCGCTCGTCGCTGGCCGGGCCGCGCAACGGTCGGCTCACTGCCCACCCGTCTCGCGTTCGCCCAGCTGGGTGACGTCTGACAGCGAGAACGTCATCCGCACCTCTGTCCGCTGCTCCTCGTCGCGTCCCAGCTCCACGCTCTCGGTCAGCGACGCGATCAGCGGCAGCCCCAAGCCCAGCCCAGGGCTGTCCGGCCGCGGGCCGATGCCCCTGCCGGCGTCGCGCACCACCACGATCAGTTCCTCCCCGAGCAGCGTCGCCAGCATCTCCATCGGCCCCTCCTCGCCGTCCGGGTAGGCATGGACGACCACGTTAGTGCACGCCTCCGTCACCGCCAGCCGGATGTCCGAGAGGGTCTGGGCGTCGACGTCGTACGCCTCGTCCAAGCGCCCCGAGCGCATGACGCACGATCGCGATGTTCTCGGCTCGCGCCGCGAGCGCAAGCTGCTATATCGGGCGTCATCGTCGTGCTTCCCGGGTCTCTGCGCGGGTACTTTCGTTAAGGGTGATGGTGCCCTGCAAGAGCGGTTTTCACACATCAGACACCCCCGGGCCGCCACGCCGCGCTCATCTCGACCGGCTGTGCTACGCCTGCCGCAGGGGAGCATACGCCAGCCGGCGATGCGACGGCCCAGGCGCCCGGCACGTCGCGTCGCGATTTGCGGCCCCCCTCCGATGCTACGCTTTCTGGCACCGCCTCAGGTGCCCTCCACCGCCCGCGCGGGAGCCTCGCGCCCGTGCGGGAGGCACCGCCCTCTCGGGAGCACTGCCATGACCGCGCACACCAAGCAGCCGCCCAGGCCGTCGGGCTCTACGACCCCCGCTTCGAGCACGACGCCTGCGGCGTGGGCATGGTCGCGCGCCTGGACAATCGGCCCACCCACGAGGTCATCTCGCAGGCGATCGGGGCGCTGGAGAACCTCGAGCACCGCGGCGCCTCCGGAGCCGATCCCACGACCGGCGACGGCGCCGGGATCCTGATGCAGATGCCCGACGAGCTGCTGCGGGCAAGCTGTCGACTTCGAGCTGCCCGCGCCCGGTCGCTACGGGGTGCTGATGTGTTTCCTGCCCGCCGACGACGACGACCGCCGGGCGCCTGCGAGGAGCAGCTCGAGCGGACCGTGCGCGAGGAGGGCCAGCGGGTGCTGGGCTGGCGCGAGGTGCCCTGCGACACCGAGCACGTCGGGCGCACCGCCGGGTCTGTGCCGCCCGACAATCCGCCAGCTGTTCGTCGGCGCCGGCGACGCCGAGGCCCGCCTGCCGGAGCCGCCGGAGCCCGGTCGCGGTCCGCGGCGCGGCCGCGGTCCGCGATCCGGAGGACGACCCGCGGCAGTGGCCGCGATAGCGGCGCCAGTCGAGGCCTTCGACCAGGACGCCTTCGAGCGCAAGCTCTACGTGATCCGGCGCGTCTGCGAGCTGACCGCGGAGCACGACGGGCTCTACATCGCCTCGAGTTCCTCGCGCACCGATCAACTACAAGGGCATGCTGATCAGCAACCAGCTCGCCGGCTTCTACCCGCGACCTGCGCGACGAGCGCTGCAAGAGCGCGATGGCGCTCGTGCACTCGCGCTTCTCGACCAACACCTTCCCCAGCTGGGAGCTCGCGCACCCCTACCGCGTGATCTGCCACAACGGCGAGATCAACACGGTGATGGGCAACATCAACTGGATGCGCGCCCGCGAGAGCGAGCTGCAGAGCGAGCTGTTCGGCGCGGACCTACCGAAGATCCTGCCGGTCGCCAAGCCCGGCGACTCCGACTCGGCGACGTTCGACAAGGTGCTCGAGCTGCTGATGCTCGCCGGCCGCTCGCTGCCGCACGCCGTGATGATGATGATCCCCGAGGCCTACCGCGACCGCGAGGACCTGCCGGAGGAGCTGAAGGCCTTCTACGCCTTCCACGCCTGCCTGATGGAGCCCTGGGACGGCCCGGCCTCGGTCGCGTTCACCGATGGGCGCGTGGTCGGCGCGACGCTCGACCGCAACGGCCTGCGCCCGGGGCGCTGGGTCGAGACGGTCGACGGGCTGGTCGTGCTGGGCTCGGAGTCGCGGCCTGCTCGACATCGCGCCGGAGCGCGTCAGGCGCCTGGGCCGCCTGCAGCCCGGCAAGCTGTTCCTGGTCGACCTGGAGCGCGGCTGCATCGTCGAGGACGGCGAGGTCAAGCGCGCAGATCGCCACGCGGCCAGCCCTACGGCGAGTGGTATGCGCGCAACTCGGTGCACTTCGACGACCTCCCGCCCTCCGAGCAGGTGACGCTCTCCGACCAGCCGCTGCACGCCCGCCAGCGCGCCTTCGGCTACACCCAGGAGGACCTGCGGGTGCTGCTCACGCCGATGGCCCGCGACGGGCAGGAGCCGGTCGGCTCGATGGGCAACGACATCGTCCCTGGCGGTGCTCTCCGACCAGGCCCCGCCGCTGTTCTCCTACTTCAAGCAGCTCTTCGCCCAGGTCACCAACCCGCCGATCGACCCGATCCGCGAGGAGATCGTGATGAGCCTCGCGACCACGCTGGGCACCGAGCGCAACCTCTTCGACGAGACCCCCGAGCACGCCCACAAGCTGATCCTCCGCCAGCCGATCCTGCTCAACCGCGAGCTCGAGACGCTGCGCCACGTCTCCCACGACGTGTTCGCGGCGCGCACGATCGACATCACCTGGCCCGTCGCCGAGGGGCGCGCCGGGCATGGAGCGGGCGCTGGAGCGCATCTGCGCGCGAAGCGCACGAGGCGATCGCGCGGCGGGTCAACATCATCATCCTCTCCGACCGCTCGCTCGGCCCGCGGCGGGCGCCGATCCCCTCGCTGCTGGCGGTCTCCGCGGTGCACCACCACCTCGTGCGCGAAGGCACCCGGCTGCGCGTCGGGATCGTCCTGGAGTCCGGGCGAGCCGCGCGAGGTGCACCACTTCGCCACGCTGATCGGGTACGGCGCGAGCGCGATCAACCCCTACCTGATGCTGGAGACGCTCGACGAGCTCGTCTTCAAGGGCCTGATCGCGACGTGGGCTCCCGGCCAACGCGCCGCACCCCCGGCTTGGCTGGCGACGGCGCCGGCTCGGCTGGCAACGGTCAGCGCTCGCCGGCCGCGCCAGCTCCGAGGAGGCCGCCCAGAACGTCGTCAAGGCGATCGGCAAAGGGCTGCTCAAGACGATCTCCAAGATGGGGATCTCCACGATCCAGTCCTACCGCAGCGCGCAGATCTTCGAGGCCGTCGGCCTCGCGCGCGAGCTGATCGACCGCCACTTCACCGGCACCGCCTCGCGGATCGGCGGAGTCGGCCTGGCCGAGCTCGCCCAGGAGGCGCTGGAGCGCCACGCCCGCGCCTGGGTGGGCGGGGTCCTCCGTCATCCGACGACCTCTTGCCGGTCGGCGGCGTCTACGCGTGGCGGCGCGACGGCGAGCACCACATCTGGAACCCAGAGACGATCGCGCTCATCGCAGCACGCCGTCCGTGCCGCCGACGACGGCCAGATCGGGGCCGCGCTGGGAGGAGATCGCGAGGCGCACCAGACCGTGCGCGAGAGTCCCGCCTACGTCCGCCTACCGCGAGTACGCGCGCGCCGTCAACGAGGACGCCGCGCGCCGCGCGACGCTTGCGCGGCCTGCTTCAGATCGGCAGCGACAGCCGCCAGCCGATTCCGCTGGAGGACGTCGAGCCGGCCAGCGAGATCGTCAAGCGCTTCTGCACCGGCGCCATGAGCCTCGGCTCGATCTCGCGCGAGGCCCACGAGACGCTCGCGATCGCGATGAACCGCCTCGGCGGGCGCTCGAACACGGGCGAGGGCGGCGAGGACCCGGTGCGCTTCCAGCCCGACCCCAACGGCGACCGGCGGCGCTCGGCGATCAAGCAGGTCGCGTCGGGACGCTTCGGGGTGACGATCAACTACCTCGTCAACGCCGACGAGCTGCAGATCAAGATGGCCCAGGGCGCCAAGCCCGGCGAGGGCGGCCAGCTGCCGGGCGGCAAGGTCGACGAGTACATCGGCTCGATCCGCCACACCACGCCCGGCGTCGGCCTGATCTCGCCGCCGCCGCACCACGACATCTACTCGATCGAGGACCTCAAGCAGCTGATCTACGACCTGCGCTGCGCAAACCCGCAGGCGCAGGTCTCGGTCAAGCTCGTCTCCGAGGTCGGCGTCGGCACGGTCGCCGCGGGTGTCTCCAAGGCCAACGCCGACCGCGTGCTGATCGCCGGTCACGACGGCGGCACCGGGGCCTCGCCGCTGTCCTCGATCCAGGCCGCCGGCGTGCCGTGGGAGATCGGCCTCGCCGAGACCCAGCAGACGCTGCTGCTCAACGAGCTGCGCTCGCGGATCGTCGTGCAGACCGACGGGCAGCTGAAGACCGGCCGCGACGTCGTGATCGCCGCGCTGCTCGGCGCCGACGAGATGGGCTTCTCGACCGGCCCGCTGATCGCGACCGGGCTGCATCATGATGCGGGCCTGCCACCTGAACACCTGCCCGGTCGGGATCGCCACCCAGGACCCCGAGCTGCGCAAGCGCTTCCAGGGCACCCCCGAGCACGTCGTCAACTTCTTCTTCTTCGTCGCCGAGGAAGTCCGCGAGATCCTCGCCTCGCTCGGCCTGCGCACGCTGGACGAGGCGATCGGCCGCGTCGACCTGCTTGGAGTGCGGCGCCCGCGATCGACCACTGGAAGGCGCGCGGCGTCGACCTCACGCACATCCTCACCCACATCCGGCTGGACGATGAGAATCCCGCTGATGAGGATCCCGAGGGGGGGCCTCCAAATCAAAGCCGCGCCGGCGCGTCGAACCGCCGCCGGCGGTGCTCGACGACGCGCTGGACTGGGAGCTCGTCGAGCAGCGCCGTCCCGCGATCGAGCGGGGCGAGCGGCGTCTCGTGCAGCTGCCGATCCGCAACGTCAACCGCTGCGTCGGCGGCATCCTCTCCAGCCACATCGCCCGCGCGCACGGCGCCAAGGGCCTGCCGGCCGACTCGATCGCGGTCGACTTCGAGGGCTCCGCCGGGCAGAGCTTCGGCGGCTGGCTGGCCCCCGGAGTGACCTTCACGCTGCACGGCGACGCCAACGACTACACCGGCAAGGGCCTCTCCGGCGGCGTCGTCGCGGTGCGCCCCCGCGAGGCCATGAGCGCCGACTTTGTCGGCCGAGCGCAACGTGATCGTCGGCAACACCGTGCTCTACGGCGCGACCGCCGGCAGGGCCTTCTTCCGCGGGCTCGCCGGGCGAGCGCTTCGCGGTGCGCAACTCCGGCGCCGCCGCCGTCGTCGAGGGCGTCGGCGACCACGGCTGCGAGTACATGACCGGCGGGCGCGTCGTCGTGCTCGGTCCCACCGGGCGCAACTTCGCGGCCGGCATGAGCGGCGGGGTCGCCTACGTGCTCGACGAGGACGGCGGCTTCCCGAGGCGCTGCAACATGGGCATGGTCGGCTTCGAGGAGCTCGCCGCCGGCCGACGTCGCCGAGCTGCGTGCGCTGATCGAGGAGCACGAGCGGCGCACCGACTCGCCCGTCGCCCGTCGCGTGCTCGCCGACTTCGAGCGGCTGCTCGCGCAGGGCGCCTTCGTGAAGGTCATGCCCCACGACTACAAGCGCGTGCTGCGCGAGCTCGCAGAAGACGCGAAGCCGGCGAGCCCGCGGAGGTCGGCCGCGCCGAGTGTCCCGGCGACCAGGTCGGGCGCTCCGATGGGCGAGCTCGGCGGCTTTCTGCAGATCGAGCGCCACGGCATCCGCTACCGCGAGCCCGGCGAGCGCGCGCGCGACTACCGCGAGTTCATGGTGCCGCGACCCGTCGAGGAGCTGCGCGAGCAGGGGGCGCGCTGCATGGACTGCGGCGTCCCGTTCTGCCACAACGGCTGCCCGCTGGGCAATCTGATCCCCGACTGGAACGACCTCGTCTACCGCGACCGCTGGCGCGACGCGTCGCCCAGCTGCACGCCACCAACAACTTCCCCGACTTCACCGGACGCCTCTGCCCGGCCCCGTGCGAGGCGGCGTGCGTGCTTGGAGATCCGCGAGGGCGACGCCGTCACGATCAAGCAGATCGAGCTCGCGATCGTCGATCGCGCCTTCGCCGAAGGCTGGGTCGGGCCCGAACCCCCACGCCACGAGACCGGCCAGGCCGTCGCCGTCGTCGGCTCCGGGCCCGCCGGGCATGGCCGCCGCCCAGCAGCTGCGCCGCGCCGGCCACCGCGGTCACGCTGTTCGAGCGCGACGAGGCCGCCGGCGGCCTCGTGCGCTTCGGGGTCCCGGACTTCAAGATCGAGAAGTCCGTCGTCCAGCGCCGCGTCCAGCAGCTGCTCGACGAGGGTGTCCAGTTGCGTTGCGGCGTCGACGTCGGCGGCGACCTCGACGTGGCCGAGCTGCGCGAGGGCTTCGACGCCGTGGTGCTCGCCACCGGCTCGCGCGTGCCCCGCGACCTGCCCGTCCCGGGGCGCGAGCTGCAGGGGGTCCACTTCGCGATGGACTACCTCTACCAGCGCAACCGCCGGGTCGCGACGATTGAATCCCTGCCCACCCCGGTCGGATCCCAGCCAGCCGCCGGGGGGTCAACGTCTGCCGATCGCCAGATCCCGGGGTCGCCAACCTCCGAGATCACTTCTGCAGGCAAGCACGTCGCGGTGATCGGCGGCGGCGACACCGGTGCCGACTGCGTCGGCAATGCGTTGCGCGAGGGCGCCACCTCGATCGTGCAGCTCGAGCTGCTGCCCGAGCCCCCCGTGCACCGCCCCGACGACCGCACCCCCTGGCCCCAGTGGCCGCTGAAGTTCCGCATGAGCTACGCCATGGAGGAGGCCACGCAGGCGGGCGTCGGCGAGCAGGACTACTCGGTCACGACCACCCGCTTCGGCGACGACGGCGCCGGGCGCGTCGCGGCTCTGCACATCGCCCAGGCCGACCCCGCGCCCCCGTTCGCCCCGGTGCCCGGCAGCGAGCGCGAGCTGCCCGCCCAGCTTGTGCTGCTGGCGATGGGCTTCCTCGGGCCCGAACAGGACCTGCTCGACCGGCTCGGGGTACAGCGCGACCGGCGCAGCAACATCGAGACCCCCAGGCCCTACGCCACCTCCGTGCCCGGCGTGTTCGCCGCCGGCGACGCCCGCCGCGGCCAGTCGCTGATCGTGTGGGCGATCAATGAGGGTCGCCAGTGCGCGCGGATGGTGGACCGCTACCTGGCGAGCCTGCGCAATGGGCAGGGCTCCGCCACCGACGGCCGGCCCGAGGACGGCGCGCTCGCCGGTCACGCCGACGCCGACGAAGGCCCCGAGGGCCCACCGCTGCACGTGGGCCCCGGCATCGGAGCGGAGTAAACGTGCCCGCCGACGCGCTGCCGCGGGCGTGCGTGATCGGCGCGGGCTCCTCGGGGATCACCGCGATCAAGGCGCTGGACGACCGCGGCATCCCGTTCGACTGCTTTGAGAAGTCCGACCGGATCGGCGGCAACTGGGTGTTCGGCAATCGCAACGGGATGTCCTCGTCGTACTCCACGCTGCACATCAACACCTCGCGCGAGCGCATGGAGTACGCCGACTACCCGATGCCCGCGTCCTACCCCGACTTCCCCCGCCACGACCAGATCGCGCGCTACTTCGACGACTACGTCGACCACTTCGGCCTGCGCGACAGGATCGCGTTCCAGACCGGCGTCCAGCACGCCACCAGGCTCGACGACGGGGTTTGGGAGATCGCCCTGGACAGCGGCGAGACCCGCCGCTACGACGCGCTGCTGGTCGCCAGCGGCCACCACTGGGACCCGCGCTGGCCCGAGCCGCCGATCCCGGGGTCCTTCGGCGGCGAGATCATTCACGCCCACCACTACAAGGACCCCAGCCAGCTGGAGGGCAAGCGGGTCGTCGTGGTCGGGATGGGCAACTCGGCGATGGACATCGCGGTCGACGCCTCCTACCACGCCGCCTCGACGACGCTGGTGGCGCGCCGCGGCGTGCACGTCGTGCCGAAGTACATCCTCGGCCGGCCGCTGGACGCCGGGGTGCGTCCCAGCCGCCTGCCGTTCCCGTGGCTGCTGCACGGGATGGAGGTCGTTCTGCGCCTGACTGTCGGTTCGATGGAGCGCTACGGGCTGCCCGCGCCCGACCACCGCCTCGGGCAGACCCATCCGACGGTCTCGACCCGCATCCTCGACCGGCTCGCCCACGGCGAGATCGCGGTCAAGCGGCAGATCGCTCAGCTCGCCGGCGACCGCGTGCGCTACGCCGACGGCAGCGAGCAGGCCGCCGATCTGATCGTCTGCTGCACCGGCTACAGGATCACGTTCCCGTTCTTCGACGAGCGCTTCCTCGCGGCCCCCGACAACGAGCTGGTGCTCTATAAGCGCATGTTCGCGCCGGCGCACCCCGGGCTGTACCTGATCGGCTTCATCCAGCCCTGGGGCGCGATCATGCCGCTCGCCGAGATCCAGGGGCGGCTGGTGGCCGACCATCTGAGCGGCGCCTACGCGCTGTCCTCGCGGGCTGAGATGGAGCGCGACATGCAGCACATGCTGCGCCGCCAGCGCCGGCGCTATGTCGCCTCCAAGCGCCACACGATCCAGGTCGACTTCTCCAACTACGCGGTCGAGCTCGACGACGAGCGCCGCGCCGGCGCCGCCCGGGCCCGGGCGCGGGGCTTCGCGCTGTCGCTGCCCGCGCGGGCGCCTGCGCCGGCGGCGGTGACCTCGTAGTCGCGATCCCAGCGCGTCCCCGAGCGGCCGGCTCGGGCCCTTAGACTGCTCGGCGTGCCGACGTTCTGCCGCCACAATCGCTTCGTCGAGCGCTGCCCGATATGCCGGGAATCACTGCCCGACTTCGCGCCCCCAGCGGGCTCCGGGCCGCGTACGCGTTCGGCTTCCTCACGGGCGCCGTCCGCCGCCAAGCGCCCCGCGACCGGCCGCGGAGCGCCAGGCGGGTCGCGGGGGCGTGCGGTGCATGTTCGCCGCGAGCTCCGCGCAGTGGACGACGGCTACCGCTCCCCGCTGGTCCCCGGCCTGCGTGCCTCGCACGACGCGGCCCGTCTCGCCGAGGAGCTGGCCTTCGCGGCGGGTCGTCTGTCGGTGCTCGCCACCGCGCCGCCGGACCTCTTCGGCGAGATCCGCGCGCAGGCCGCCCAGGGAGATCTCGAGCAGGCGACGTGGACGTGCTTTTTGATCGCCTATCTCTGCCCGCTGGAGAACCCCGATCCCTTCGCCGGCGTTCGCTGCGCCCTGGGAGGCACCCGCCCCGGCGACGGCGCACCCGGCGGCGGCTCTGGCGGCAGCACCGGCGGCGACAGTACCGGCGAGGGCCGTTCTGATGGCGATCCCGCATGGCGCGCCGGAGAGCTCCCCGATCTGGAGGGCGTGCCGCTCGGCCCGCTCACCTCCCACGATCCGGCGCGCGGGGACGCGACACTGCGTGCTTACCGCCAGTGGGCCGAGCACGCCGGCGGCCAGGGGCGCGCGTTCTCCGGAGACCCCGCCTGGACCGCGCAGCGGCGCTTCGAGCGCCTGTTCGAGCGGCTCGCCCTCCCGGGCCTGGCGCGGGTCGGCCGCTATGAGCTGCTGGTCATCCTCGGCCGCCTCGATCTGTACGAGCTGTGCGCAGACTCGCTGCACCTCGCCGGCACGACCGGTGCGGCGCAGGACGACGTCGCCACGGTCGCCGCCAAGCGGGTGTTCGGGATCGGCGATCCGCTACTGCTCGAGCGGCGCGCCGAGGCCCTCGCGAAGGCTATGTCGGTGCCGATCGAAGCGCTCGACCTGGCGCTCGCCAACTGGGGCGCCGGCGTACGGGCGACGTTTGGGCTCACGCCCGACGCGCTTGACTCCGATGCGCTGCAGCGAGCCCGTGAGGCCCTCGATCTGTGAAGGGGCCACGCCAAGATGCCTGACGGGAAAAATGCCGTCCTCCCCGGCTTTTACAGTCCGGGCTGTCCGTTTTCCGTCAGACAGCGCCGGGAGTCGAATGACGCTCTGCTTCATCGAACCACAAGATGCGATCCGCGTGATCGCCGAGTCGGTCGGCCGCGAGGCCCGCAGGCAGCTCGTCGGGGAGGTCGTACGCGCCTGGGTCGACGACATCCCCGAACAGGAGCTGTCGGTGCACTACGCCAAGGCGATCGCCGGCCTCGACGATGGCGACCTGCAACTGCTGGCCGCCTGGCACGCGTCGCTGGAGGTGGGCCAGCCGATCGCCAACACCGAATTCCTCGAGGGCGTGTTCCACACCCTCGGCGAGAACCGCCGCGAGGCGCTGAAGATCGCCGCGGGCTTCCGCGGTGAGGAGGCCTTCCAAGAGGGAGTCGCAGAGGACCAGGCGCTGGATACCGTCCTGCCCCGCCTCTCGCGCATCCGCGCCCACGAGCTGGCCAACGAGTGCATCCAGCTGTATCTGTGGGATCGCCTGGGATGCAATAACTAGCCGGCGCGATCGTCAGGCTAGACTGCTGTTATGGCTGAGTCCACCGAGCCGGTCGCCGCTCCCGAGCCTGTCCCCGAACCGACGGTTGACGACGTGCTGGACGCGCTGTCGAACGTGATCGACCCGGAGCTGGGCCTGGACTTCGTCGAGCTCGGCCTCGTCTACGGGGTCGAGGTTGACGGGGGGGACGTGCACATCACGTTCACGCTGACCACGCCGGCGTGCCCGATCGGCCCGCAGGTGACAGAACAGATGGAAGAGTTCGTCGGAGAGCTTGAAGGCGTGGGGTCGGTGGAGTGCGAGATGGTCTTCACACCGCCGTGGTCGCCCGAGCGGATGACCGAGGACGCCAAGTTCGCGCTGGGTTTTTGAGTCGGCGCTACGCCGACTGTGTGACGGTGGCCTCGCGCGCGAGCGAGACCAGCGTGGCGAGTTCCTCGGCGATGCTGTCCGATAGCAGGTCGATGTCTGGCAGCGCGTCGAAGTCGCCGAGCAGCCCGAAGTTCATCTGCCCGTTGTAGGACATGATCGCGATCGCCAGCGCGTGGCGCTGGGGCAGGAACGCGACGGGATAGGCCTCGAGCATCCGGCGGCCGAGCACGTACAGCGGCAGCTGTGGGCCGGGGACGTTGGTGACGATCAGGTTGAACAGGCGCGTGGAGAAGTTCAGCCGCGAAGCCTGCGCGAGGATCGTGGGCGGGGCGAAGTTCTGGGCGCCGGCGATCACCTCGGCGCCGAGCGCCTGCTTGGACTCCTTCAGCCCGTCCATGGCGCGTTTGACGAACAGCAGCCGCTGCACGGGGTCGGACATGTAGACCGGCAGCGGGCCGCGCATCACGACGAGGCGGTTGCCGAGCTGCTGGTGCTCCTCCTCGGCGCGCACCGAGACCGGCACCAGCGCGCGCAGCTCCAGGCCCTCGGTGCGGACCCCGCGGGAGATCAGGAAGGTGCGCAGCGCGCCGGCGACGACGGCGAGCACGACGTCGTTGACGGTGCACCCGAACGTCCGCTTGACCAGTTTGAAGTCATCCAGCGGGCTGGCGACCGCGGCGAAGCGCCGGTGCGGCCCGATCTCGACGTTCAGCGGCGTCGGCGGCGCGGGGTTCAGGACGGCCCACACGAACTCCCCGAGTCCCTCGGCGGCTTCGCGCGCGCGGACCAGCGCGTGCTCGGGATGGGCCAGCGCGTCGGCCGCGCCGCCGGCGAGCTTGATCCCGGCGCCCACCGCCTCGCGTCCCGCCGCGGCGACGAGCTCCAGCGTGCCGGGTTCGCGGTGCGGCTGCCACGGGCGCCCCGAGTGGCGGATCGGCGGCGGTTCGGGGCTGAGGTCGAACAGCACCGTCGCGAGGTCGACGCCGGCGATGCCGTCGATCAGGGAGTGGTGGGTCTTCGAGATCAGCGCAAAGCGGTCCTCCTTGAGGCCTTCGATCAGCCACATCTCCCACAGCGGCTTGGAGCGATCGAGCTGCTGGGAGAAGATCCGGGCGGTGAGGCTGCGCAGCTGCTCCCAGTCGCCGGGCGCCGGCAGCGAGGTGTGGCGGACGTGGTACTCGAGGTTGAAGTTCGGGTCGTCGATCCACAGTGGGCGGCTGCTGTCGAGCGCGGTGTGGGTGTGGGCGAGCTTGTGGCGATAGCGCGGCACGAGGTGCAGGCGCCGGCGGATCTGTTCGAGAAAGTCCTCCAGCGCGGGCGGCGGGCCTTCGAGGATCGTGAGCCCGCCGAGGTGCATGTGCGAGCTCGGACCCTCCTGGAGCAGAAAGGACGAGTCCACGGCGGTGAGACGGTCGAGGTGGCGCTGGGGCATCGACAGCTCAGCCTATCCACTCGCCCTACAATTGCGGTAGTGCCCGAGATCGCCTCTGCGGCCAATACGATCGAGCGGATCCTGCTGGCGGCGCCGCGCGGGTACTGCGCGGGGGTCGATCGCGCGGTGCAGACCGTGGAGCGGGCGCTGGAGCTGCACGGGCCGCCGGTGTATGTGCGCAAGGAGATCGTGCACAACAAGCACGTCGTCGCGCAACTGCGCGAGCGCGGGGCGGTCTTCGTGGACGAGGTGACCGACATACCGGAGGGGGCCGTTACGGTGTTCTCCGCGCACGGGGTCGCTCCCAGCGTGCGCGACGGCGCGCAGGCCCGCGGCCTGCGGGCGATCGACGCGACCTGCCCGCTGGTGACGAAGGTGCACGTCGAGGCGAGGAGGTTCGCGCAGGAGGGCTACACGATCGTGCTCGTCGGGCACGCCGACCACGAGGAGGTCGAAGGCACGATGGGGGAGGCCCCGGATCGCATCGTGCTAGTGGAGAACGAGCGCGACGTCGATCGACTCGAGGTGGAGGATCCGCAGCGCCTGGCCTATGTCACCCAGACGACGCTGTCGGTGGAAGAGACGGCGGCGGTCGTGGCGCGCCTGCGCGAGCGCTTCCCCGCGATCGTGGGCCCCCGCACCGAGGACATCTGCTACGCGACCACAAACCGCCAGGCGGCCGTCAGGCAGATGGCGGGCGACTGCGACCTGGTGCTGGTGATCGGCTCGCGCAACTCGTCGAACTCGGTGCGGCTGGTGGAGGTGGCGCGCGACTGCGGGACCGAGGCCCACCTGATCGACAACAGCGGCGAAGTGCGCGAGGAGTGGCTTGACGGCAGGCGCGTCGTGGGGGTCTCCTCCGGGGCCAGCGCCCCCGACGACCTGGTGGGAGAGCTGCTGGACTTCTTCCGGGCCCGCGGGGTCCCCGACGAGGAGATCTCGGAGTTCCACGTGGTCAGGGAGGACGTCCGTTTCATGCTCCCCAAGCCGGTCCGGGCGGCCAGCGCATCCCAAGGGCCCGTTTGACGCGGACCCTGATCGTCTCCGACCTGCATCTCGGCAGCGCGACGCACGTGGACGTGCTGCGCCGCGCCGAGCTGCGCGCGCCGCTGCTGGAGGCGTTGGGCGACGTGGAGCGGCTGGTGCTGCTCGGAGACGTGCTGGAGCTGCGCCACGGTCCGCGCCGCGAGGCGCTGGCGGCGGCGCGCCCGTTCTTCGAAGACCTCGCCCTCGTATTCGCGGGCCGCGAGGTCGTGGTGGTGGCGGGCAACCACGACCACGCCCTCGTCGAGCCGTGGCTGGAGCGACGCAGCGAGCAGCCGCTGACCGCGCCGGTGGGGCTCGGCGTCGAGCAGCGCTTCGCGGCGCGGGAGGCTTCGCCGATGATGGCCCAGCTGGCCGAGTGGGCCGCGCCGGCGCGCGTCAGCGTCGCCTATCCGGGTCTGTGGGTGCGCCCCGACGTGTACGCGACCCACGGCCACTATCTGGACTGCCATCTGACGATCCCGACGCTGGAGCGGCTGGGCATCGGCGCGATGGGCCGCGTCCTGCGCCGTCCCGCGAGCGCATTCACGGCGGCCGACGACTACGAGGCGGTGACGGTCCCGGTGTTCGCGTGGATCGACGCCGTCGCTCGACAGGCCCCCACGGGGGACGCCGTGAACGGGGGTTTGACGGTGCGCGCGTGGCGGGCGTTCGGAGGTGGCGGGGCGGCGCGACCCGGCGATGCTGCCCGTAACGGCGCGGCGCGACCGGGCCAGGTTGCCCGAGCGCTGCGCACACGTGCTCTGGCCGGCGCGTTCCCGCTCGCGGTGGCCGCGCTGAACCGCGCGGGCCTCGGCCCCTTCAACGCGGACCTCTCAAGCGGGGAGCTGCGCCGCGCGGGCCTGCGCGCGATGGGGGAGGTGGCCGAGCGCCTTGATCTGAGCCCCGCGGATCCGGCGTACGTGGTGTTCGGGCATACCCACCGCGCCGGGCCGCTGCCTGGGGACCGCGAGCAGGAATGGTTGACGCCGGGCGGCGGGCATTTGGTGAACTCGGGTTGCTGGACCTATGACCCTCACTTCCTCACCGCCACGCCAGGCGAGAGCCCCTACTGGCCTGGGAGCTGCGTGCTGGTCGAGGACGACGGCCCGCCGCAGGTATTGCGGCTGCTGCTCGATCATGGGAAAGCGGAACTCGCACCACAAGCTTCGCAGTGGGGGTAGTACGCTGCGTGGCAGCAGTCAGTCGCCTGTTGAGCTAGGCCTTCCAAGGTCTTGCGACTCCAACAGACCAACGAGGAGCCCGCTTCCGGCGGCTTCTCGTGTATTTCCGCGGGGATTGTGGTCGTCCCTTCAGTGAGTGCCGGGCGTAAAGCACGTCGCCAGGCACTGGACGCCTGCGCCGACCTCGAAGTCGAGCACGCCCGCGGTGTGGCGCTCATGCTCGATCAAGGGGTAGGCGCCGGGGTGGGCGACGACCAGCTCCCGCCCGTCGCCGTGCACCGTGCCGTCGCCATCGCGCTCGCCGCCCACCCGAACGATGCCCGCGCCGGCGAGCACCGCCCACACGCCGCCGGCCTCGTAGGACCCCGAGTAGGCGCCCTCGCGGTCCTCGCTCTGGGGCGCGAGCAGCGCGCCGGGGGCGTCCTCGGGCCGCAGCGGCGCAAGCGGCTCGCGCTCGATCCCCAGCAGCTCCTGGATCGCGAGCTCGGTCTCGCGATAGGCGCCCTCGCCGTAGTGGTAGTCGAATAGCATTCCGCGCCCATCGAACAGGTAGCGCGCCGGCCAGCCGCGGTTCTCGTACTCCCGCCACATCTCCAGGTCGCTGTCGATCAGCACGGGATAGGGGATCTCCAGGCGTGCGACGGCCTCCTGCACCGCCCGCCGCTCGCGGGCGGGCGCGAAGCCGGGGGAGTGGATCCCGACCACCTGCAACCCCTCCGCCGGGTTTGCGGCCTCGCCGCCCTGGGCACCGGAGGCCGCGGGCGCTTGCTCGGAGTAGCGCTCGTGCCAGGCTCTCAGGTACGGCAGCGTGCGGATCGAGTTGGGCCGGCAGAAGTCCCAGAACTCGACCAGCACCGGCCGGCCGAACAGGTGGTTCATGCGCAGCGACTTGACGTTCACCCAGCGCAGGTGCGTGAGAAACGGCGGAGCCGGGATCGTGTCGACGGGCGCGCGAATCTCAGGTCTCTTGAATAGCGCCGCCTGGGCGTCGAGGCCCAAGGATGCAGTGAGCGAAGTGTGCTCGGCACACGAGCGATCGAGGACGCCGCCAGCCGCCGGCCATCGACGCCCAGGTCAGCCGATGGAGCCGACCATCTCCAGCTGAATCAGCCGGTTGAGCTCGACGGCGTACTCCATCGGCAGCTCCTTGGTGACGGGCTCGATGAAGCCGTTGACGATCATCGCGGCGGCCTCGTCCTCGGTGAAGCCGCGGGAGCCCATGTAGAACAGCTGGTCGTCGGAGATCCGCCCGACGGTCGCCTCGTGGGCGACGGCGACGTGGGGGTTCTGGATCTGGATGTCCGGCCAGGTGTCCGAGCGCGAGATGCCGTCCATCATCAAGCCGTCGCACTGCACGCGGGCCTTGGAGCCGGCGGAGTGGGGGCCCATGCGGACGAGCCCGCGGTAGCCCATGATCCCGCCGTCCTTGGAGATCGACTTGGCGAGGATGTTCGACGTGGTGTTCGGCGCGAGGTGGACGACCTTGGCGCCGGTGTCCTTGTGGACGCCGCCGGAGGCGACGCCGACGTTGAGGTGGTCGGCGCGGGCGCCCTCGCCCATCAGGTAGGAGCCGGGGTAGAGCATCACGTACTTGGCGCCCATCGACCCGCCGACCCACTCGACGGTGCCGCCGGCGTCGACGATGGCGCGCTTGGTGTTGAGGTTGTAGACGTCCTTGGACCAGTTCTGGACCGTGGTGTAGCGGGCCTTGGCGCCCTCGTGCACGAAGATCTCGACGACGGCGGAGTGCATCGAGTTGACGGAGTAGGTCTGGGCGGTGCAGCCCTCGATGTAGTTCACGTCGGAGCCCTCGTCGGCGACGATCAGGGTGTGCTCGAAGGTGCCCTCGCCGGCGCCCTCCATGCGGAAGTAGGACTGCAGCGGGAGGTCGCATTTGACGCCCTTGGGGATGTAGCAGAAGGCCCCGCCGGACCACACGGCGCCGTGCAGCGCGGAGAACTTGTTGTCCTGCGCGGGGACGCATTTGTTCATGAAGTACTTCTGCACCAGCTCGGGGTACTCGGTGATCGCGGTGTCCATCGAGCAGAACAGGATCCCGAGCTTGCGGTACTCCTCCTTGAGCCCCTCGTACACGGGCTCCTGGCGCCAGACGCCGACGACGCCGGCGAGGTGCTCGCGCTCGGCCTGGGGGATGCCGAGGTCCTCGTAGGTCTGCTTCATGTCGGCGGGGACGTCGTCCCAGGAGTCATAGCGCCCGGCGGTGGGGGGGGAGTAGAGCACGAGCTCGTCGAGGTTCAGCTCCGACAGGTCGATGCTCCAGGTCGGCATCGGCTTGCGTTCGAAGATCTCCAGCGATTTGATGCGCTTCTCGGCCATCCACGCGGGCTCGTCCTTGATCTTCGACAGCTCGCTGACGACCTCGCGCGAGATGCCCTGGCGGGCGCGCAACTGCCCCTGGTCGTCCTCGACGATCGGGCTGGGCTTGGCGATCCTGACTGTGTCGGCTGCGGCCATGACGCTCCTTCGCTTGAATCCCGTGCTCTGAAGTAGGGATTCTATCGTGCCTGCCGGGGACCCCGGTCGTGGGGGCTTGAGGACTGTCGTCGTTTGGGAGCCAGCAGATGGCTCGCTCTCTAATCTACTCTAAAGATGTTAGAGTAGTTTCATGTCGACGGTGGCGGTTGAGCAAGCTCTGAAAGCGCCGGTGAAGGAGCGTGGGAGCCGGCTGCTGACGATCGCTGAGGATCAGTGGTTCGATCGCAAGTCCAGTCGAATAGCTCCCAGGGATCTCGCAAACGACCTGATCGGCATGGCGAACGCCGACGGCGGGACGATCGTGGTGGGCCTCTGGAAGGGGGCGGTGGAGGGAGGCGATGACAATGTCAAGCGGCGCAATGCGCAGATGCAGGCGGCGATCGACTTCGCCCAGCCGCCCGTCGGGGTCAAACATCGCCTCGCACTTTGCATCAACGCGAAGGGCGGCCGCGATCACCTCTTGGTCATCGAGGTTCCCACGAGCGACGTCGTGCACGCCAACGCCAGGGACGAGGTCTTCCTCCGCGTGGGTGACGAGACGCGGTCTCTGAAATTCCACCAGCGCCAGGAGCTCCTCTTCGACAAGGGTCAGGCGAGCTACGAGGCACGTCCGTTGAAGGGGATCGGCCCGCAGGCGCTCGATGAGCAGTTGTTGGAGCAGTACGCCCAGGCGGTGGGCCACCCAAATATATGGCGTCTCCTACGCGCGCGCGGGCTTGCGGCCCGGGGAGAAGAGCTGACGATCGCCGGTCTGCTGCTGTTTGCGCGCGAACCGCAGGCCGTCCTGCCCGAGGCGTTCGTACGGATCCTGCGCTACAGAGGGCGCGAGCGCGGGACGGGAGCCGGACAGCACCTCCTCGAGGATGTCCGGATCGAGGGTCCGATCCCGCGCCAGCTCCATGAGGCGCGCGAGGTCGTCCAGCGTCTGCAGCCGGTTCGCAGGGCCCTGATCTCGACCTCCGGACGCTTCGGCGAAGTCCCGCTGATTCCCGAAGACGCGTGGCTCGAGGGGGTGGTGAACGCGGTGGTCCACCGCTCTTACAGTCTCGCCGGCGATCACATCAGGGTCGAGGTCTTCGACGACCGAATCGAGATATCCAGCCCGGGACGCTTCCCCGGACTGGTCGATCTGAGCGATCCGCTGCGCAGCACACGCTTCGCCCGCAATCCTCGGTGGGTGTCGCGCAAAGGTGCGATGGGCGCCTGGGTGGTAGCCGTGGTCCGGGCTCGCGCTCGGCCCGCTGGCAGCGTTGATCCCGTCTGAGGCCTTTTCAGGCCTCCGCGGCGGCTATTTGGTGTTTGTGGAGCTTCATCAGGTTGTGGGTTGCGGTGATTAGCCGCCATTCCGAGCGTGCGGCGGATCTGCCTCGCCTGTGGAACTGGTTGATGCGCCGGTTGTGCTTGGTTTGAGCGAACACGGGCTCGACCATCGCCTTGCGTTTTCGGTAAAGCCCGCCGCCAAGCTCGCTGGCGAGCACGGTGCGCATGAAGGTGTAGCGGCCGCCGTCCCAGCCGCGGCGCGGTGTGTCGCGCTTGCCGGCATCGGGCGGGATCAGGACCTGGGTGCCGTTGCTGACGACGTTGTCGATTTGATTTTCATGCCAGTAGCCGCTGTCGGCAACTGCAACCCCGGGCGTGTCGCTCACACCGATCTGCTCAAGTTCGCGCTGGGTGGCTTTGATCATCGGCTCGAGCTGCCCGAAGTCTGGTGAGGTGAGCGTGACCTCAGCCGCCAAGACGATCTGATGCTCGTTCACCGCGGCCTGCGTGTTGTAACCCTGGGTGTAGCTGCGCGGCGTCTTGACGTTGCGTGAATCGAGGTCGGTAACGTTGATCTTCCCCGGCGGCACCTCTGGTGCCACGTAGGGGTTCGGACGTGCCCCGAACCGCCGGCCGTCCTTCGTCACCGCAGTCGCGCGGTGATGCTCATAAGCCTCGTTGGCCTCGCGCTCGACCCGCAGATTCTCCTGAAGCCGCTGCTCTGCTTGCAGCAGCCGCGCGGCTCGCGAGCGTGGAATCGGCTGAGCCTGTAGCCGCCGGTGCTCCTCAAGCTGGTGACGCGCCTCGCGCACCCACCCCTGACGCCCATGCATCCGGGCGACGATCACCTCGGGATCAAGCACGAGCTCCACACCCTGCGGTTCCGCGTCAGCCGCCTCAGCGTTCGCGTCTTGCCTGCCTGCACGCTCGCTCGCGAGCTTCGCCTTGGCTTCGCGAAGCGCAGCACGCCGCCCCTCACTGGTTCGCAAATGCTCAGGCAGCTCATCGCCACGCGCCTCCCCGTAGAGCTCATCCTCGCAAGCGTCGATCTCGCCCGCCTCCTTCAGGATCTCGCGGGCGAGCTGCTCATAGTCCAGGTTGCAGTGATGCGACGCGTTCGCATGCACCTTCGTCCCATCGATCGCGATCACCCCAACCTTCACCAACCCCGACTCCCGACAGAGACCCAGCACCTCGCTGAACAAGCCCGCCAGGGCCGCCTCGTGGCGCACACGAAACCGCGCGATCGTCGCGTGGTCCGGCGTCTGCTGCGCAGCGATCACCCGGTAGGCGACATCCTCAACACACCGGCGCTCGATCACCCGCGAGGACCGCTCACCACGCGCGTACGCATACAAAAGCAGCGCCACCATCATCCCCGGCTCAAACGCCGCGCGGCCCCACCCATCCTGGCGATAGGAGCCATAGAACGCTGCGAGATCCATCTCCTGCACCGACGCCAACACAAACCACGCCAAATGACCCTCCGGCAACCAATCACGAGGGTCCGGCGGCATCAAGAACACCTGCTCACGATCACACTCAAGAAAGTTCTGGGGCATACCCAGAATTGTCTAAACCACGCCGGACAGACCGGGGGTTTGCGCGACACCCACGACGAAATGCGCAAGCTACTGCTAAGCAGGTCGACACGCACACCTGACATGGAGCAAAGCCGCCACAGAGAGCATGGATCGACCGGGCCGCCTTTCGTGGGTTTGTAGCGGGTGGCCGACGCCCCCTGGTTAGGTTGGCCAGGCGGGCGGCAATCCAGCTGATCGGTACGTTTTGCCGGTGCTGTCGGCGCGACGGCTTGCGTTGGCCCCGGCGCGACGGCTTGAAGTGGCTCCACCCGCGTCGGTTGTTTGTTGTTGTGGTTGATGTTGCCTGATGTGGTGCGGGAGCGTCGTCGTGGAGCCGGAGCCCGTAGGGCGGAGGCGGAGCGACGACGCTCCCGGCGCGGTCCTCGGTGGAGGGGTCAGTCTCCTTTTTTGGTCGTGCGCTGTTGGAGTCCGTGGCGGAAGCGCCAGCTCTCGGTTCCTGTGTCGATGATGTGTGCTCGATGCGTGAGCCGGTCGACCACGGCCTTGGCGAGCCTGGGGTCGGTGAAGACCTTGGTCCATTCGCCGAACGGGAGGTTGGTTGTGACGATCAGCGCGCCGCGCTCGTGGCGCTCTGAGAGGACCTGGAAGACGAGCTCGGCGGCGCCGTCAGGGAGCGCGAGGTAGCCCAGCTCATCCAGTACGACTAGTTCGGTTCTGGCGTAGCGGCTGACGACGCGGGCGAGCTCGCGGCGACTCTCGGCTTCCTGGAGCTCGTTCGCCAGCGCGGCGAGCGTGGTGAAACGCACGCGGCGTCCCTGCTGGCAAGCGCAGACGGCCAGGGCGATCGCCAGCATCGTCTTGCCGGTCCCCGAGTCGCCGATCAGGATGACGCTCTCGCGGTCGTCGATCCAGGAGCCCTCGGCCAGCGCGGCGATCGTGGCCTGGGAGACCTTCGGGTTGTCGGTGAAGCGGAAGTCCTCCAGGCGCTTGACGTGCGGGAAGCGCGCGTCGATCAGGCGCCGGCGCTCGCGGCGCTCGGCGCGTTCGGCCGTCTCGGCCTCCAGCAACGCGCCGAGGTAGGCGACGGGGGTCTGCTGCTCGCGGGTGGCCTGTGCGGCGAGCGCGCGGAAGCGAGCCCGGACGGTCGGGAGCTTGAGCTCGATCGCGTGCGCCTCGATCAGCGTCTCCAGCGCCGCGGTCTTCGCGTTGTGGGCGGGTGTGGTCATCGTGATCCTCCGATCAGCTGGTCGTAGTCGGTCAGGTCGGGAACGGACCGCTCGTGAGCGACCAGGGCCGGCGCGAGGTCCGTGAGCGGCGCGGGCGCGGGCTGGGTGCTCTGCGCGCGGCGGGCGAGAACGGCAACGGCGCGGCCGTCGTGGGCGCCGGCCGCGAGTGCGCCAGCGACGGCCAGTTCCACGCGCTCGGGCCCGTGCTCGCGCACGAGCATCAGGACGTCGACCATCTGCCGCGCGGCCTCCGAGCGCCCGTAGCGAACCCCCAGCGCCGCCCACAGCTCGTCGAAGGTGCGCGGCCAGGCGCCGCCCTCGCGCTGCTGAGCCAGGGGCAGGGAGCGCTCCAGGCCGCCGGGCTTGCGTGCAAGCAGCTCGAGGTAGTGGTCGAGCTGAGCGCTGGTGCCGAACCGACCGTGCAACCGCTCGTGGCCCGCGACCACCGCGCCGGCGTGGCTGACCGTGATCTCCCGCGCGCCGATCCTCACGGCGACTTTGAGCCCGGCGAGCGAGACGGGGACCGAGTAGCGGTTCTGGCGGACGGTGATGAGCGCCTTGGCGTCCACGCGCGGCGCGGCGGTCTCTGACGCGTCGAACGCTTCGCTCGGCAGCGCGCGCAGCAGTCCCCGCTCCAGCGCCCACGCCTCGCCGACGCTCACCGGCCGCCCGCTGATCCGCCGCGCGAGGTCTGCCTCGCAGCCCGCGCGCAGCAGCGTGTTGAGCTCACCCAGGCTCGCGACCTGCGGGACCGGGACCAGATGGTTGCGCCGGAAGCGCCCGACCTCGCCCTCGACGCCGCCCTTTTCGTGCGCGCCGGCGATGCCTGGCGTGGTGAACTGCGACTCGAACAGATAATGCGAGCGCAGCGCGAGGAACCTATCGCTCTCCACGCGCCGGCGGCCCTTCAGCACACTCTTGACCGCAGAGGTCAGGTTGTCGAAGCGGACCTCCTCGAACACCCCGCCGAACCAGTCAAACGCCTCCACGTGGCACTCCAGGAACGCCTGCTGAGTCGCGACAAACGACGCCTGACAGAACGCCGCGCCCGAGAACGACGCACGCATGAAGAACAAGAACACCCTCGTGCGCACCCCGGCCAAATCGACCTGCGCCTCACCCCAGTCGACCTCTGCGCCGACGCCCGGCGCGTGGACCTGCGGGACGAACACCTCGCCGACCGGCCAGCCCATCGCCCGCCTACGCGCACGCACGTAGTCGCGGACCGTCGTCTCCGCCACATCAGCGCCGTGCTCGTCGATGAGCCGCGCCCAGATCCGCTTCGCAGTGTGACGCTGCTTGCGCGGCGCCTCCCGATCGCCCTCAAGCCAAGCGTCGATCAGCGCCCGGTAGGCACCCAGCTTCGGTGCTGGCCGGCGCGCCGGCGCGCTCTTCGCTGGCGGCACCGGACACGCCAACGCCTGCCGCACGGCGCGACGATGCACACCGTGACGCGCCGCCAGCGCCCGGATCGAGAGGCCCTCCCGGTCGCGGTCTCTCCTGATCTGCTCGAACAGCTCCATCCTGGATCCCATCCCTTCCGCCGCCTTCCGCTCGCGCTCCATGAGCAGCGAACCGTCGGCGTCCGATCGGACGGAGATGGGGCCAGATCAAGCCGTCGCAGTGGGGCCAGTTGAAACCGTCGCGCCCAGTGCTGATCGCGTCGCAGTTCTCCGACGTCCTCCCGCTCATCGGTGTGGTGATCGGTGGCGCTCTCACAATCACGGGTCAGTTCGTCCTCGCTTGGATCGGCCGGCATCAGCGACGCCGCGTCGCTGCACGCCTTTTCCATATAGAACTCGCCGGTCTTGTCCTGGTGCTCGACCGCGAGCAGACTGAGAGGGTCTACGAGGAAGCGAAAATGCGATACGAAGGCGTCCTCTCGACTTGGCACGAGTACCGTGACGCCCTCAGCATCGTGGATGAGAGCACGTGGTCGTCGCTCTGGCTCACGATGCAGACCCTCAACAGTTTTTTCTCAATGTCCGCCGGACCGACGGCCAAGACCGAGTGGCAGGTAGTGCTCAGCGCGACCAGCGAAGCCGCGAGAGCTATTGCCACCTACTCAAAGCCGAGGGGAACACGGTTGATACGTCGCTGCCTGGGTCGCCGAGCTGTATGAGGCGCACAGACTGTGGGTTCGTGACCACCTCAACGTCAGGCAGCTGAGCAAGCACAGCACCGGCAAATGCCGTGCTACCCGAGATCCTTGCTGGCCGCGCCCTGATTGTCGGCGTCGCTCTCATCATCCTTCTCATCCTCCGAAGAAGACTCAATTAAGCTGACCGGGTACGCGCGGCTGGCGGCGTTGCGCGCGAGCGGCCCGTCCAGCGTCCACAGCTCGGCGTCGAGCTCGCGGGCGAGGGCGACGTAGGCAGCGTCGAACGCGCTGCGCCGTTCTAGGCTGATGGCGAGGGAGATCGTCGCGACTCCGTCGGTGAGTGGGTGGTAGGCGATCGGCATGGCGTCAAGCTCCGCCCACACGGCGGGGAGATCGTCGGCCTGCACCTCGCCGTGGCTCATCTTGCGCGTCAGGGCGTTGGCGATCTCGTAGCGCGCCAGTTCGGGAGCATGCAGCTCGACACCATCGCTGATCCATCCGGCGAAATGGACGGTGACGGCATCGCTCTCAGGCTCGCGAGCGATCAACGCGATCAGCGCATTGGCGTCGATGACGACGCGCTTGGCGGCGTCGTCAGGAGGCTCGGCGTTCAAGCTCGGCGCGTCCCTCGAGGATCAGCTTGACGGCTCCCGTGCCGGGCTTCATCTTCGCCCGCAACGTCTTGATGCGTCCGAGTGTCGCGAGCGCGCTCGCCGTATCGGCGCCGGCGGGCAGATGGTTACGCAGGATGCGCTCAGCGGCGCTGTCGATGTCCTCGTGGTGGCGCGCAGCGTCCTCGGCGAGCCGCTCGAATGTTCTGTGCTTAAGGCGTATCGGCCTGGGCATCGTCGCCATAATTGAAAGTCTACCCACGCCTGCATACCGGGTAAAGGGAGGAGGAACGAAGGTGCGGGCGCGACACCGGGGCGCGCATCTCAAAGGCCCTCGAAGGGCAAAGCCGCGCGGCAGGCCACAAGCCCCTGACGCCTGCGCTTCGCTCAGTCAGTCGCCCGCACCACCACACATGGTCCCACCTCAAAGCACCTGGCGCAACCCCCGGCGTCGACGCGTCTCCCTGCGCCATGACACGCCGCCCACCGCGCAACAAAAGCCAGCACAGACTAGATGCTCACCTGAGCGGGCGCTGTGTACGCGCTGTGCGAATTCGTTGGCCGGTCTGGTGCGGTCGTGGTCTGTACCCGTTGTGATGACCGCAGCCAGCATCGGTGCCGGGAAGGGTGGCGGCTACGCGCGCTACCTGGAGTCAAAGACCGTCGCGCCAGAGCGCGGGGACTACTACCTCACCCCCGACGGAGAGCCCACCCAAGCCCCCGGCCGGTGGCTCGCCTCGCCTGACACGCTCGCGCGGCTGGGGATCGAGGGCAGCGCGATCGAGGGCCCGGAGTTCATCGCGCTGATGGAAGGCCGTCATCCCCGCAGCGGCGCGTGGCTTCGCCGGGCGGGCGCCACCGGTGAGCGTGGCGGCGGGATCGACCTGACGTTCAGCGCGCCGAAGTCGGTGTCTGCGGTGTGGGCGCTCGGGGACAAGTCTCAGCGTCATGAGATGGAGGCGGTGCACGCGGTGGCTGTGAGCGAAGCGATTGCGCATCTGACCGAGACAGTGCCGACGGTGCGTCGTCGCTACGGCGGGCAACAGGTCGAGGAGCCGGCGCGGGAACTGGTGGCCGCCGAGTATCGCCACAGCACTTCGCGGGGTGTCCTTGCGGGGGACGCGCCGGATCCGCAGCTGCATAGCCATGTCGTGATAACGAACGCGATCCGTGAGGACGGGAAGATCGTCGCGGTCGCGTCCCGTCCGATCTTTCGCTCTGCACGGGAGGTCGGTGCGTACTACCGCTCGGCGCTCGCGCACCAACTCCAGCAGCGGGGTTATGCAGTCGAGCGGGGTACCGGCAAACATGAGCGCTACTTCGAGATCGCCGGGGTGCCGCGCGGTCTGCTGGATGCGTTCTCTGCTCGTACCCGTGAGGTCGCCGCGGCCGCCGAGCGCTTCCGTGCGAAGTGGGGTCGTGCGCCCGAGCGCGGAGAGCTGCGGCGGCTGAAGCTGGAGAACCGCAAGGCGAAGGTGCTCGTTACACGCGCCGACCTGCAGAGCGCATGGAACGAGACCGCCGCACGTTTTGACTTCACCGGCGATCAGCCTTCGCAGTTGCTCGGCGCTATCGCGGGGACAGCACCGGAGCGTGCGCTTGGGGATCGCGTCGAGGAGCGCCTGACCGAGCGCTCAGCAACGTTCGAGCCGGGCGAGTTCCGCGCGGTGCTGCTCGAGCAGGCCGTCGGGGAGCTCTCACCCCGTGACGCGCTCGCGTTCTCACGGTCGATGATCGCCGAACGCCGCGTCTTGCCGTTGGAGGGCGGGCTGATGACGACGCTCGCGGTCCGTGCCCGCGAGCAGGCAGTCGAGCGGAGGTTCACTCAGCTCGCCCAAGCGGCCGACCGGGATGTCGGCGTGGTCGCACGCGAGATCGCAAGCGACACGGTCGCCGAGCGGATCGGCGGGCGCCTCAGCGACGAGCAGGCCCACGCGCTAGAGGTCATCACCGGCCCGGAGCGCGGCGCGATCCTGATCGGGCCCGCAGGCACCGGGAAGGGTGTGGTGATCGACGCCGCCGCCAGGGCCGAGCAGCTCACGGGGCATCAGACGCTGGGTGTCGCCGTGTCCTGGTCGACGGCCGAGCGTCTCGGACGGGACAGCCCGGCGCTCTCCCAACAGGTGTTCAGCGTCGACGCGCTCATCTCGCGTGTGGAGCACGGCCAGCTCAAGGTCCATGAGGACACGACGATCTACTTCGACGAGGCCGGGATGGCCGACACCAACCGGCTCGACCGGCTCACCGAAGTCATAGAGCAAACGGGGGCAAAGCTCGTCGCGGTAGGCGACGCCGCGCAGCTGCCCTCGATCGGCGCGGGCGGCATGTTCGACCGGCTCGCCGAGATCGCGCCGAGCACGGAGCTCTCGGATATCCGCCGGACGTTGGACCCCCAGGAACAGCGTGCGTGGGCGGACCTGCGCGCCGGACGCTCAGACCGCGCGATGGCCCACTACCACTCACGCGGACAACTACACATGGCCGACACCCGCGATCAAGCAGTCGAGCACGCCGTGCAGAACTGGGCGGCGCTCACCGAGACCCACGACCCGAGCGAGGTCGCGCTCATCTCCGACGCCTCAAACCAGGAGATCCACCGGCTCAACGCCCGCGCCCAGCACTTCCGCGCAGAGCGCGGCGAACTCGGCGAACTCGAAGTCCCGGTGCCCGGCGTCCACTACGGCATCCGCCAAGGCGACCGGGTGGCAATGATCGAGCAGCACCACCAGCCCGGCGTCGAGCGCATCGAGAACGGCAGCCAAGGAGAAGTCCTCCAGGTCACCCCCGCTGGAGAAGCGCTCATCGAGTTCGACGTCACCGGCCGCAGGCGAACACTCGCCGGCGACGACCTCGGCCGCGTGCGCCTCGGGTACGCGCACCACATCCATCGTGCGCAGGGCGCGACCGTCACCCGCACGCTCGTAGTCACCGGCGGCTGGCAGACCAGCAAGGAGCCCGCCTACGTCGAGGCATCCCGCGCCCGCAGGGGCACCACCTGGTTCGTCAACCGAGAGGACCTCGGAGTCGAAGGCCACGACACCGACCGCATCCAACGCCTCGCGGCGAACATGGGGCGCAGTCGCGCCCAAACGCCATCACTCGCGCACCCCGAACTACCCGACCCCGAGTGGGGATCCGGTTTCCACCACCCGATCGCGCCCAGCCGCCGCAGCCGAATACCTGGCATTGCCCGCGCCATCAAGCGCCTCGCCCAGCGCGATCGAACACCGGAGCGAACACGATGAGCCCAGCGCCGCCGTAGCGGCTCGTAGGCTTGCTGAATGGCTGCGGGCTGGTTTGCGCTCGGCGGGGTCGTCATTGGTGGACTGCTCAACGGGCTTGTGTCGTGGGTTCTCAACCGAAGCACCCTGCGCGCCAACGCACGAGTCGCGGCGCTGCTTGTGATCGAGGAGCTGATGCAGTCCACACCCGCGCTGCTACAGCTGGGCAAGCAGCACACGTGGGGCGCGCTGAACCTGGCACATGACTTCGGCAAGCGCGAGGCATGGCAACAGAATCGCGCGACGTTAGGCCATGCCCTGCACCCAGACGGCTACATGGCGCTCGCGGCGGCCTACAGCGGCCTCGCTGATGCCGCTGACCGTGCTTCCCGGGAGTCGCCAGACGTGAAAGTGTCAGATGACGAGGGCATGTCGATCGCCACCACATACCTCACGCTGAACCGGGGCCTTTCCTATCTTGGCCTCCTCGTACAGCAGCCGTCCCGCATGAAGCCGCGCGCCCGCCAGAAGTTCAAGCGGGATACCCAGGCGCACATCGACGACCTACTCCGAAGGGATACGAAGTATCAAGGCTTCATGGCAGAGCACGGAAGACCCGAATAGAGGTGGGGGCTCCTCCCGTGCTCCGCGCCGATGGCCCCAGGCGGATTCTTCTTTGATCCCCGGCTTACTGATTCTCGTCGCGGTGAATGCGCCGGCGATAGGCTGTTCCGGCGGTGACCGACGAAGACGTGCTCGCTCATGCACACCGACTGGCGCGTGCATACCTCGACGGTGTGAGCGAGCGGCACGTGGGCGGTTCCGATCCGGTGGCGCTGCGCCGGCCGCTGACCGATTCCGGTGAGGGTGCGATCGATGTCCTTGAGCAGTTGGTCGCTGATGCCGATCCGGGGCTGGTCGCATCTGCTGGGCCGCGCTACTTCGGGTTTGTCGTCGGTGGGTCGCTCCCGGTCGCGCTCGGGGCTGATTGGCTTGTTTCCGCCTGGGACCAAATGTGCGGCATGTACAGCGCATCGCCAGCGGTGGCGGTCGCCGAGGAGGTTGCAGCAGGGTGGGTCCTGGAGTTGCTTGGTCTCCCCCGGAGCGCGAGCGTTGGCTTCGTCACTGGCGCGCAGATGGCCAACTTCAGCTGCGTGGCGGCTGCGCGCGGCGAGCTGTTACGGCGAGCGGGCTGGGACGCTGACGCGCAGGGACTGTTTGGGGCTCCGCCAATCGAGGTGCTGGTCGGCGGGGAGGTACACGTGACCGTGTTACGGGCGCTTGGCTACCTCGGTCTTGGTCACGATCGCGTGACGCGGGTGGGCGTCGACGCGAACGGTGCGATGGACCCGTTGGCGCTTGAGGGAGCGCTGCTCGCTGCCAAGGGCCCGGTGCTCGTTTGTGCTCAGGCGGGCAACGTCAATACGGGGGCGTGCGATCCGCTCGGCCCGATCGCGGACCTCGCGGCTGAGCACGGCGCGTGGCTTCACGTCGATGGAGCGTTCGGTCTGTGGGCCGCCGCGTCGCCGCGCTTGGAGGGCCTGGTGGCCGGCAGGGATCGGGCCGACTCCTGGGCCGTCGATGCGCACAAGTGGCTCAACGTTCCCTACGACTGCGCGCTCGCGATCGTTGCGCCGCCAGAGGCGCTACCGCGTGCGATGGCGGTAAGCACAGCGTATCTCGCCCGCAGCGATCACCGAGAGCCAGCGGAGTTCGTGCCCGAGGCCTCCCGCCGAGGGCGTGCGATCCCCGTGTACGCGGCGCTGCGATATCTCGGCCGGCGCGGCGTCGCCGAACTGGTTGAGCGATGCTGCGGGCACGCCACGCTGATGGCCTCCCTACTCCGGGAGGGCGGCCTGGAGGTACTAAACGACGTCGTACTGAACCAGGTCCTGGTCGCAGGAACGCCGGAGCACCTCGCCCGCGTGCAAGCCGACGGCGAATGCTGGCTCGGCGGCACAGCCTGGCGCGGACATCACGCTCTGCGAGTGTCGTTCTCCAACTGGTCGACAACCGAAGACGACGTTCGTCGCACCGCGCGCGCGATCCTCAACGCAGCCAATTAATAACCGAACCTCGATGACGGAAGAGCGGCCCAGACGAAGGCTAACGGGTGTGCGTAGACTTCCGCGGCCATGGGAGACCCTGGGTATGCGTTGAGTTCGTCCAGCGAGGATGAGCACGAGCGGCTGGTTCGCCAGTCCGACATGTATGCGCCGTTCACGCGCCGTCTGCTGGCGCGTGCGGGGATCGAGCCAGGGATGCGAGTCCTCGATGTGGGCTGTGGGCCGGGTGACGTCAGTTTGCTTCTGTGCGAGCTGGTGGGCGCCGATGGTTCGGTAGTCGGGGTTGAGCGTGACGAGCAGGCGCTCGTGAGGGCGCGTGAGCGGGCGGCCGAGTCTGAGCTTCACAACGTGGAGTTCGTGTGCGGGGACTTTCGCGAGGTCGAGCTCGCCGGTGGCCCGTTTGACGCGTTGGTCGGGCGGCTCGTGCTGATGTACCAGGGTGACCCACCCGCGGCGGTGCGGGCCGCGGCACGCCACGTACGCCCGGGTGGGGTGGTCGTGTTCGCGGAGATGTGTATGCGCACGGGCTCGGTGATACCGGAGAGGTTCTTGGTGTCCTGGCCGCATACCCCGGCGTCTGAGCAGCTCAGCGAGTGGATTGATGGCGCTTTCGGCGGGCTGGGCACGCAGCCGGATATGGGAATGCGGTTGCCCGCGACGTTTGCGCAAGCCGGCCTGCAGCCCAGCCTAGACCTCGACAGCGAAGTCGCGATCGCTGTTGGCGAGGACGCGGTCTCCGAGGCCGTGGACTACGCGCGCAGCTTGCTGCCCGGGATCGTAGCTGCCGGGGTAGCCACCGAAGAGGAAGTGGACATCGACACCCTCGCCGAACGCCTGCACGCCGACACCGGACCGATCGGACGCATCTCGCTCTGGCCGACAATCATCGGCGCCTACGCGACAAAGCCGCAGTAGCACCACTACTCGCGCGACCGGGATCTGCGCCGTCACACTGATGCTTAAGACAGCATTGCGAGCGTGCGAGGAAACTGGCATGACGCTATCGCTCTGAACGAGGATCAGCACTTCCGAAAGCGCCCCGCTCGCTCTCGCTTGTGCCGGACGAGCGAGCGCGTCCGGCACACCGGATACGTGCGCGAACTTGCGAGGGAGACCACTTAGCGCTCCAACTTGGGCAAGAGCTGAGTCTAATTCGTTGGCCGATCTGACCTGCTCGTGGTCAGTATCGACATGGCGCACAAACCCATGTCCGAGCAGGCGCTGCGATTGGGACTGGCTCAGCTCGCCCGGTCGCTACGCCGCGTCAACCCCGGCGTGCAGTTCACGTTCGTCCGGCCAGATGAACGATTGAATCGGTCCGCCGCGCCGCCGAGGCCGAGGAAGGTCCGACGGCCCGGTGCCCTTCCAGAGGAGGAGCGTGCGGTCGCTCACCGGCGAGGCATGGCGACCGCGACCTCCCTGCGCCGGTCGTAGGAAGACCACGTCCACGAACGCCCTGACCACCTGCTGCTTCTCCTCGCGCGGCAGGGCCTTTAGTGCCTCAACGGTCATTCCGTGTGCGTCGACGGCCGCACGAGCACCGAGCGCGTCGATCCGCTGCTCGGCCTGCGAGACAGCATCGACGTACTGCGCCAGCCAAGTGCTCCAGTCGTCCCCAAGCAGGCGTATCGCTTCGGTGTTCTCACGGAAGGCATCCAGATTCTCTTGAGCGTCCTGGAGGGCGCCGAGCGCGGCGGCCATCTCCTCATCGACCGACGTTCCTCGGAACTCGGGTCGCAGGCGTTCGAGCTCTGTGCAGATGGCGCTCTCGACGTACTCCTCGACCGTGTCTGCGACCACCGCCGAGGGGCTGGGGCAGCGTCCAGCCGCGTGGTTGCGGCGGCAGCGATAGACCCGCACTTTCTTCCCGCCGGACACGACCCAGCCCTGGGACATGAGATAGCGGCAGCCGGCGCACCGGATCACGCCTCTGAGCAGAGGCAGTGGGGTGCCGGGCTTGGCGTTGCCGGGGCCACCGAATGCGTTGGTGGGATCCATCTGCGCGGACTCCCACAGCTTCGGGCTCACGAGCGGCGGGTGAGCGTTCTGGTTGATGGCCGGGACTCGTCGGCCTTTGTTCTGCTTGGCCGACCAGAAGACCTCGCCCAGGTAGATCCTCCGGGCGCAGAGGCGCTGTACCGCCTGGGCGGTCCACTCCCGGTCCGGTTGCGGTGCCACCTCCTGCAACCACTTCGCGATTGCACCCCATGTGCGCTTCTGCTCGCCCCTCATGCGAAACGCCTCTTGGACGAACGGGGCGTCGTCGTTGGGCGTGAAGCGTCCGTCGGCCCCGCGGTCGTATCCGAAGGCGCCGTAGGGAGCGACGTGGACGCCGCGCTCGATCGCCGACCTGGCCGCCGTCTCCCAGTTCTCCTTGTTCAGCTCGCGGAAGTACTCGGCCATGCCCAGCGACAGCTGCAGAAACAGCCGCCCCTGCGGCATCGTGAAGTCGAACTGCGGCTCGCTCGCGCTGGCGAACTCGCCGCCGTGCTCCACCAGTTCGCTGAGCGCCGTGTAGCCGCCGATCAGCGTGCGGGCGAAGCGGTCGAGCCGGTAGACGACAATCCCCTTGCTCTCCCCGCTGCGGATGCGCTCCATGATCGTGTTGAGGATCGGCCTGTCCATCGTGCCGCCGGACACGTTCTCCTCGGGTGGGTTGAGCTCCAGGCGCTCGCCGCGACGCTGTGCCCAATCTCGGATCGCCTTCTCCTGCGTGGTGGGGGAGATGTAGCTCTCGCCAGAGCGATCGCCGACCCGCGAGACGCGGATGTAGCCATCGAACGGCGCTCCCGCAACGTCCGTTCCTCGATCTAGATTTGAGACCGATGCCACCCGAGCACTATAGCATCGCAGTGATAGATATGGACGCCTTCTACGTCTCGATTGAGCTCAGGCGTCGCCCGGAGCTGCGTGGACGCCCCGTCGTGGTAGCGGGCTCGGGGCCGCGGGCGGTCGTGACGACTGCCAGCTACGAGGCGCGCCGCTACGGGGTGGGCTCGGCGATGCCGGCGGCGCGCGCCCGGCGGCTGTGCCCCGACGCGGTCTTCCTGGCGCCGGACTTCCCGGCCTACCGCGAGGTCTCCGGGCGGGTGATGGCGATCGTGCGCGCCCAGGTCGAGCGCGTCGAGGTCGTCGGGCTCGACGAGGCCTATCTCGACGTCGGCGGGCTGCTCTCCCCGCGCGCGGCGATGCGTCGGCTGGTCGCGGAGATCCGCGCGGCCACCGGAATCGTGTGCTCGGTGGGGATCGGTCCCAACAAGCTCGTCGCGAAGGTCGCCTCCGACGCCGAGAAGCCGGCGGGCTTCGTGGTGCTGACGCGCGAGCAGGCGTGCGCGCGCTTCGCCGGCTCGCCCCCGGGGTTGGTGCCGGGGATCGGGCCGAAGACAGCGGCGCGGCTCGCCGAGCTGGGGCTCACGACGCTCGCCGCCGTCGGCGCTGCGTCCGAGCGCGTGCTGGTGGAGCGCTTTGGCCCCAACCTCGGCCGCGACCTCGGCCGCCGCGCGCGCTTTGAGCACGACGGCGAGGTCAGCGCCGCCCGCAAGGTCGTCTCGGAGTCGCGCGAGCGGACCTTCGACCACGACGTCCACGACTCGCGACGGCTCGCCGACGAGCTGGCACGGATGTCCGCCGAGCTGTGCGCCAGCCTCGTCGCGCATGGGCGCCGCGGCCGCACGATCGCGATCAAGGTTCGCCTCGACGACTTCTCCACCGCGACCCGCGCCCGCAGCGTCGACGAGCCGACCTGCGACGCCGAGCAGGTGACGGCGGTCGCGCTTGGGCTGTTGCGCGAGTACGCCCCGACGCGCCCCGTGCGGCTGCTGGGTGTGCGGGTCGCCGGCCTCGTCGGGGACGCGCCCCGTCGCAAAGCGGCGGGGGCATCTGCGGAGGACCAGCTCGCGCTGCCCGTCTGAGGGGTCTTTTGGGATCGTCCGCGCGACGGGGTGCGACCACCGGGCCGGTGGGTGTGGGGCCTCCATGTCCCCCGGCACCGGATCGCACCCAGGACGGTCGCTCGACGGCGCGATGCATTGTCCTCAGTCACTCGCGTACCCAGTACGCCACGCTCCCTGCGTTCTCGCCTCGCTTGTCCAGCGACCGTCCTGGGCTGCTCAGTTGACGAGCAGGTAGGTGAACCCCACCCCGCTGGGGCTCGTCGTGCGGGTGCCCGCGTAGGAGGCGTTCGCGCGCCAGTTCCCCACCGCGGGCGGCGTGAACGGGATGACCGCGGCGCCTTCGCTGACCCGCGCTTCGATCTCGCGGTAGAACTGCCACCCGAAGACCGGGTCGAAGCGCTGCACTTCGATCTTCACCGGCCCCGAGGCCCCCGGCGAGACTCGGACTTCGATCGGGACCGTCGCGCCCGCCGTTCCGTGCGCCGCGCCGAACGCGATCTTGGTATGGGTGATCGTGCGCGACTCGCGCGTTAGCGTGAAGCTCCCCGAGGTGTGGTTGCGCACCGACACCACCGCGTAGTAGCGGCCCCTGCGTAGCTGGCGCTGCAACGTCTCCGGGCCGCTGCCACTGCAGCTACATTCGAGCACGTCGCCGTTCTGGTCGCGCAGCTGCAGGCTGAATTCGGCGCTCGGCGGAGCGCTCAGCCGCAGCGTCAGGTTGGAGTGGCTGGTGACATCCACCCGGTACAGGCGCACCACCTGGATGCCCGTCCCTTCCAGGCGCCCGCGCGCGCTGGCGTAGTTACCCAGCGGCAGGCCCGGCGCCGTCTGCGCGCCGTTCGCCGGCGCGACCTGCAGGTGGAAGCGCTGCTCGCCCTTGCGTTCGAGGCTCGGCGTCACCTCGAAGCTGTACAGCCCGCCCATGCCGGGTCCCGGGGTGAACAGTCGGTAGCCGCCGCAGTCCACGCGCAGGCGCGCCGAGGCTCCTTCGAAGGAGCTCGTGCCCGGTGCGAACAGCGCACCGTCCACGCACCCGCCCCGCGTCTCGTTCGCGAGGTTGATCAGGTAGCTGACCCCCGCGTGCAGGCTCACCGAGTACGCCGCGTTGATGTTCTGAATGCGGTCGACCTGCCCGCTCGCCCCGCCCGCGGGCAGGCGCGGCCCGGGCGGGGCCACCGCCGGGGTCGGCTGGAAGACGTTCAGCGTGAAGCCCGCCAGCTGCGAGTTCGCGAGCGCGGCCACGCGGATGTCGTACAGCGTGCCCTTCTTCGCCTTGAACGACAGCGACGCCCTGCCTTCTTCTTCGGTCCGCGCGCACCTCACCGGTTCCAGCTGCGAGCGCACCGCCTTGTACACGTCGATCGTGCCGTCGAGCGCGCCCCCCGCAGCCAGTTCGACCGCGACCCGCTCGGGCGCCCCGGCGCGCAGGCTGTACCACACCGACGCCACCGTCCCCCCGGCGCAGTCCGACCCCGGTTCGCTCGCCACCGTCGTCGCGCCCACCGTCGTGCCTTCGAGCGTCGCCGGCAGCGAGTGGATCGCCTGGGCGCCCGCGACTTCGTCGTTCGCCGGCGGCGACGGCGCTTCGCTGGACGCGACCACGGTCGCCGGCGCAAGCGCCGACACCGCCGTCAGCGCGAGTGCCAGAGCCGCCGCTCGTCCGAACCGTGTCACCGACATGATGGTACGGACCGGCTCGGATGGACGGCCCAGCGCGCTCAGGGCGTAAAAACATTCCCGCGCGGACGATCCCCGACGACGGCCCACAAGGGGATACGATCATCCGATGCCCGTCGCGCACGCCGGCGAGATCGACCTCTCCTATCAGCGCAGCGGGTCCGGCCCGCCGCTGCTGCTGATCTCGGGCATGGCCGGCACCTACTCGCACTGGGGCGAGCCGTTCCTCGCGGCGCTGCGCGAGGACTTCGACACGATCGCCTACGACCACCGCGGCGTCGGTCACAGCAGCCGCATGGAGGAGCCCTTCACGATCGCCCAGCTCGCCGCCGACGCCGCCGGCCTGCTCGCCGCGCTCGAGATCGAGTCCGCGCATGTCCTCGGGATCTCGATGGGCGGGATGGTCGCCCAGGAGCTCGCGCTCGCGCATCCCCAGCGCGTCCGCACCCTCGCGCTCGGCTGCACCTACTGCGGCGGCGACGGCAGCTCGCTCGCGCCGCCCGCCACCGCCCAGCGGCTGGCCGAGTCGGTCCGCTCCGGCGACCGCGAGCACGCCGTGCGGATCGGCTGGGAGATCACGATCTCCGCCCCGATGGTCGACGACGACGACGCCTATGCGGCCTATCTCGACCTCTGCCTGCGCCGCCGCGTCGCCCAGGTCGTGATCCTGGCCCAGATGCGCGCGATCACCGCCCACGACACCAGTGCCCGCCTGTCCCAGCTCGCGCCGCCGACGATGATCGTGCACGGCACCGCCGACCAGCTGATCCCCGTCGAGAACGCCCACGTGATCGCCGGGCACCTGCCCCACGCGCGCCTGGAGCTCCTCGACGGCGTCGGCCACCGGTTCTACTGGGAGGAGCCCCAGCGCTCCGCCGCGCTCGTGCGGGACCACATCGCCGTGCACGTGTAGGACAGACGTCGCGAGGTGCCGAGGATGGCGACGTCCGAGCTGAGCATCCGCACCGACGACGGGGTGATCCTCTCCGGCGAGCAGGCAGACTCCGATCCCGCCGAGGAATCGGACTCCGCCCGGGCGGGCGGAGTCCCACTCATTCTGCTGCACGGGCTCACCGCGACCCGGCGCTACGTCGTGATGGGCTCGCGCCTGCTGGAACGCTCCGGGTACCGCGTGATCGCCTACGACGCCCGCGGCCACGGGCGCTCCGATCCCGCTTCCGATCCCCGCGCATACGGCTACGAGCGTCTCGCTCGCGACCTCGAAGCCGTGCTCGACGCGCTGGGCATCCACCGCGCCGCGCTCGCCGGCGCCTCGATGGGGGCCCACACGATCCTGCGCTTCGCCCTCGACAGCCCCAAGCGCGTGGCGGCGCTGGGGATCGTGACGCCCGCCTATGACCCCGCATCCGATCTCGCGATCCCCCTGTCCGCCAAGGGTGCTGGCGGGGCCCTTGCGCCGGATCGGGACAGGACAGACGCCGGCTCTCCCGAAGGCGGCCGCGACGAGCTTGCCCGTGGGCTGCGCGAGGGCGGGGTGCAGGGGTTCATCGACGCCTACGACTTCTCCGACGTGCCCCCCGCCTGGCGCGAGACCGTCGAGACGGTGCTGCGCCAGCGGCTCTCCGCCCACGAGCACCCCGAGGCCGTCGCCGACGCCCTAGAAGTCGTGTCCCGCTCGCGGCCCTTCGAGGACTTCGCTGCACTCACACGCATTGCCGTACCCACCGTCGTCGTCGCCAGCCGCGACGAGGTCGACCCCGGGCACCCGCTCGCGCTGGCCGAGCGCTACGCCCAGGCCATCCCCGGCGCCACACTCCTCGTCGAGGACGGCGGGGGGGATCGGCCTCCCCGATCGCCGATCGCCTGGCAGGGCGGACAGCTCTCCAAGGTGCTGCTGGAGCTGCTGCAGGTTGCGCGGTGAAGGAGGGCACCTGTAGCGTGCTTTCTCATGGGCCATCCGGGTGCAGAGAACTGGCGCGACCCCGCCGGTATGGATCCTGACACCGGTCAGCCGTGGCGTGTTTGTGACATGGTTGGCAAACTAGAGGCACGGCTGGGTCGAGCGCACCGTGGCGCACGGGCGGCGAGCTGGCAAGAGATTTGGGATCGACTCGATGACACGCAACGCAGCCAGTACAAGCAGGCACGCGGCCGGCGACCCGGCAAGCGCCGGTAGTCCATCGACTGTTGAGGATGCCACGCTTCTCGCCGAGCGGGCTGAGGAGATCCTTGGTGGGCATCTCAAGCCCGGACTGTGGCCCACCGCGCGCGCGGCGCGCAGGTTTCTCGCAAGCGGCGATCTGGAGCGCGTTCTGAGCCTCTATACGCAGGCGATGGAGAGCGATCCGCTGGAACCCGCATACCCCTGGAACCTTGCCTCCTCGCTGGATCGTCTGCGTCTCTCGGATCTGGCGCTCATCTACATCCGCCGTGCCATCCGCGTCGCCGAGGAGACGGGCGACGATCAGTGGGCGGGCGCCGACGCCCACCTGGCGTGGGCGGACGTGGCAATCCACGCGAGGGAGCTTGAGACGGCCGAGATCGCGATCGAACGGGCTCGTAGGATCGACCCGCATGCTCCCTTCGAGCGTTACCTGCGCCGTCTGCGCCGCGAGTCTATGGGCGGGTCCGAGGACCGGGAGATTGCGCGCAACGAGGACTCGGCACGCAAGGGCGCCGCGGTCGAGCACCTGATCGCGGCCAGCCTCATGCTCGAAAGCGGCTTCGAGCTCAACGTATCGACGAACCTCGTCGACGACGAGGGCGTCGACCTGGTCTTCCACCGTCGCCAGGACTCGACGATGCTCGCCGTGCAGATCAAGAGCCGCTCCTGGTCTGCGAACGTCATGCGCGGAAGCGCCAAATTCATCGCCCACATCCGCAGAAGCACATTCCATCCCCGCCGAGATCTGTTCCTGTTGTTCGTCGCCATCGACGCGCACTTCGCCGACTTTGGCCCGCTCTGGTTGATCCCCAGCCTGGACTTTGCCGACATCCTTGCCTCAAGCAGTGGCCCGAGGCTGCGATTTGCCGCCTCCGCCTCCCCGGCGTCCGCCGATCGCTGGACCCCATACCGATTCGAGCGCTCTCGGCTGCCGGAGCGGATCCTCGACGAGTTGAGCGCTCTGGAGACGGCCGAGACCCCATGACCGTACGCGAGTGGGACGGGAACGTCTATGACCGCATCTCCGCGCCGATGGAGGCGCTGGGGCGCGCCGTGCTCGACCGCCTGGAGCTCGCCGGCGACGAGACCGCGATCGACGCCGGCTGCGGGTCGGGGCGCGTGACCGAGGCGTTGGTCGAGCGGCTGCCCCGCGGGCGGGTGATCGCGGTCGACGCCTCCGCCTCGATGGTGCGCGCCGCGCGCGAGCGGCTGGGGCAGACCGGGATCGGCCCCGAGCGCGTGGAGGTGCGCGAGGCCGACCTGCTCGAGCTGGAGGTCGACGAGCCCGTCGACGCGATCCTCTCGACCGCGACCTTCCACTGGATCGCCGACCACGATCGGCTCTTTGCCCGGATGCGCGCCGCGCTCCGGCCTGGGGGGCGGCTGGTCGCGCAGTGTGGGGGAGAGGGCAATATCGACGTCCTACGCGGCGTCGCCCACGCGATCCTCGAGCGCGAGCCCTACGCCGAGCATTTCCGCGACTGGCGGCCACCCTGGAACTACGCCGCCCCCGACCCCACCCGCGAACGCCTGCTCGGCGCCGGCTTCGCTTCCGCGGAGTGCTGGCTGCAGCCGGCTCCCCAGCAGCCCGAACACCCCCGCGAGTTCCTCTCCTCGATCGTCCTCGGCCCCCACGTCCAGCGGCTGCCGGAGGATTTGCGCGACCCCTTCCTCGACACCGTCCTCGCCGAGCTGGGGGAGCCGGTCGTAGTCGACTACATACGCCTGAACATCGACGCCACCGCGTGAGGCCTACCGCGATGGGCCCACCGCGGCGGGCTCGTCGGCGACGGCGGCGCCACTGAGCAACTCGGCGTAGCGCCCGCCGGCCTCCACCAGCTCGTCGTGGGTGCCGCGCTGCACGATCTGCCCGCCGTCGAGCACCAGGATCTGATCGGCGTCGCGGATCGTCGAGAGGCGGTGCGCGATGGCGATCGTCGTGCGGCCCCGCGAGAGATCGTCCAGCGCAAGCTGCACCGCGCGCTCGGTCTCGGTGTCAAGTGCGCTGGTCGCCTCGTCGAGGATCAGCACCGGCGGGTTGCGCAGGACCGTGCGGGCGATCGCGATGCGCTGCTTCTCGCCTCCTGAGAAGCGGTAGCCGCGCTCGCCCACCGGGGTGTCGTAGCCATCGGGCAGCGACGCGATCAGCTCGTCGATCTGCGCGGCCCGCGCCGCCGCTTCGATTTGCTCGTCGGAGGCGTCCGGACACGCGAAGCGCAGGTTCTCGCGGATCGAGGCGTGGAATAGGTAGGTCTCCTGGGAAACCAGCCCAACCGTGGCGGCCAGCGACTGGAGGGTCGTGTCGCGGATGTCGACCCCGTCGATCGTCACGCTCCCGCGCTCGGGCTCGTACAGCCGCGCGACCAGATACGCCAGCGTAGTCTTGCCCGAGCCGGTCTCGCCGACGAGCGCGGTGCGCGTCCCCGCCAGGATCTCCGCCGAGATCTCGCGCAGCGTCCACGGGCCGTCGGGGGCGTAGCGAAACCACACGTCGTCCAGGCCCACATCCCCCCGCACCCCGGCCAGCGCGCGCGCGCCGGGGCGCTCGACGATGTCGATCGGCAGGTCGAGGTACTCGAAGATCCGCCCGAACAGCGCCAGCGAGGTCTGAACTTCCAGGCCGACCGACAGCAGCGACTGCATCGGGAACAGCAGCCGCGTCTGCAGCGTCGTGAACGCGACGATCGTCCCGATCGACAGCGCGTCGTTGCCGTGGTCGATGCTGTAGCCGCCGAACCAGTAGACCGCGGCGGGCATGATCGCGAAGCTCATCTGCACCGACGCCATCCGCCAGCGCCCCGCCATCCGCGCGCGGACCTCGAGGTCGGCCAGCTCGCCGGACTCCCCGGTGAAGCGCTGCACCAGCTCGTCGGAGCGGCCCATCGTTTTGCCGAGCAGGATGCCCGACACCGATAGCGACTCCTCGACCAGCGTCGACATGTCGGCGAGGCGGCTCTGGCGCACCGACTGGATGCGCCGGCGCTCGTTGCCGACGCGGCGCGTCAGCCACACGAAGAACGGCAGCAGGACCAGCGAGAACACCGTCAGCTCCCAGCTCAGCGCGAACATCGCGACGACCGTCGCGATGACCGTGGCGACGGTCGAGACCGTCGAGGTCGCGGTGCTCGTGACGACGTCGTCGATCCCGCCGATGTCATACGCGATCCGCGCCTGCACCTCCCCGGAGCGGGTGCGGGTGAAGAACGCCAGCGACATCCGCTGCAGGTGCGCGTAGACAGCGGCGCGCAGGTCGTGCATCACGCGCTGGCCGACCTCGTTGGAGATCCACGTCTGCGCGACGCCGATCACGCCATTGATGATGGCCAGCGCGATCATCCCGGCGACCATCCACGTCAGCAGTTCCAGGTCGTGTTCCAGGATGCCCTTGTCGAGGGCTTCGCGCAGCAAAAACGGCGAGGCGACGCTCAGGATCGAGCCGAACACGATCAGCCCGAGCAGCAGGCCCAGGCGCAGCCGGTAGGGGACGAACAGCCGCCCGATCCGCCGCAGCGAGACATCTTTGTCCGGGACGTCCTCCGGGCGCGGTCCCGGCTTCGCGCGTTCGCGCCGCCCTCCACCGTCGCCGCGGCCCTCGCCGTGAAAGCTCACTGCCCACCCCGCTGCCGATCGCGCATCCCACCGACTGTATCGGCCACCCGCCGGACACCACCACGCACGCCGCGCGCCCCCCACGGGGGCGACTCAAAACATCGACTCCGCCCCGCCGGGCTCCGTCCGAGCTGGCCACAGCCAGATTTCTTGGCCTCTTCGCTTGACAGCAAAGATCCTGTCATATAGAACCCAGCTCCCTGGACAAGCCCCGCCACCTCCAACGACAAGGATCGACCCATGGCACAGGACGACATCATCAAGGCCCATCTGCCCGAGCAGGTCATCGCGGGCAGGCGTCTCGGGCGTCACGTCGAGCACGATCCCCGCTCGCGCGACTTCTCCGCCGACCGGGCTCCGCAGATCAAAAGCGTCACACACCAGGCCACCGGGCTGCCCCTCAACCAGGGCGAACTCGGATCGTGCACCGCCAACGCCCTCTGCGGCGCGCTGGATTCCGCCCCGAACTTCTCCGGCGGTAAACCATACGCTGAGCCCGAAGCGGTCCAGCTCTACGAACGGGAGACCCAGCTCGAGGGCGATCCCTATCCGCCCAACGACCCCGGCGGCAGCGGCCTGATGGTGTGCAAGGCCGCCAAGCAGGAGGGGCTGATCTCCTCCTACAAGCACGCCTTCGGCCTCCAGCACGCCCTCGCGGCGCTGGTCCTGCGCCCGGTCATCACCGGGATCAGCTGGTACACCAGCTTCGATACCCCCGACCCCACCACCGGCCTGGTCGCGCTCGCCCCGGGAGCCACCGTCCGCGGCGGCCACGAGATCGTCGCCGACGAGATCGACGCCGACAACCAGCTCGTCGGGTTCTGGAATAGCTGGGGGCCGGAATTCGGCCTCGGCGGGCGCTTCTACATGGCGTTTGACACCTGGGAGCGGTTGCTGGAAGACAAAGGCGACGTCACCGTGCCGCTGGGGTGACGCCGGTACACCATCGGCTCTGGATCACAGAGCCGTATGGCCACAGAACATAGAGCCGCCGGCCGGCACGAGCCGTAGCAGCCGGCTCCGTCGCGGGTCGCGGGCGAAGCTCGTAGGCTTAAGCCCGATGACTCTCTCCGCCGCCGAGATCCGCGTGCTGGGGTGCCTGCTGGAAAAGCAGCGCACCACCCCCGACGCCTACCCGCTGTCGCTCAACGCGCTGCGCCTCGCGTGCAACCAGGCCACCAACCGCGATCCCGTCGTGCGCTACGACGACGCCACGATCCGCGACGCCCTCCACCGGCTGGAGCGCCGCGGCTACACCCGGCTGGCCAGCGGCGCCGGCAGCCGCGCCGCGAAGTACCGCCACCTGCTCGCCGAGGCGCTGCCGCTCACCGACGACGAACACGCCGTCCTCTGCGTGCTCATGCTCCGCGGGGGTGGGCGGGATGGTCAGACAGTCGGAGAGCTCAAGCAGCGCACCGAGCGCATGCACCCCTTCGCCGGCCTCGACGGCGTCCACGCCACGCTCGCCAAGCTGATCGAGCGCGGGCTCGCCGCCCGCCTCGGACGCCGGCCCGGGCAGAAGGAGGAGCGCTACGGGCAGCTGCTCGGGGACGCCCACGCCGACGCAGAGCACGCCGATGGGGCTGCGTATTCGCCCGGGGCGGACCATTCGCCCGGGGCAGTTGCCGCTGCGTCCAACCACGCCGGGATGCACTCCGTCGGGGCAGCCGACGCCGTCGGGGGAGCCGCTGGCCCGCTCTCGCCGACCCCCGACTCGACGACCGCGGCATCGGTCGGGCTCGAGCAGCGCGTCGCCCGCCTGGAGCGCGAGGTCGCCGAGCTGCGCGCCGCGCTCGCGGCCTCGTCCCGGGGCGCGCCACTCGGGGATCCATCGCCCGAGCGCGCGCCATTCGGGGACCCACCGCCCGAGCGCGCACCACACCCGCGGGAGCTCGAACAGGCATGACTCCGACCCTCTCGCTCCTCGCCGCCGTAGGCTCCTCCGCGGACACCGCCACCGGGGTCGGCATCCCGCTGGCGCTCGCCGCCGGGCTCGTGTCGTTCCTATCGCCCTGCGTCCTGCCGCTGGTCCCCGGCTACCTCTCGACCGTCATCGGGGTCGCCCCCGCCGACATCAAGCGCGCCGGGACGCGGCGCGTCCTGGGTCCCAGCCTGCTGTTCATCGCGAGCTTCTCGCTGATCTTCATCCTGCTCGGCCTCACCGCCACCCAGCTCGGCTCGCTGCTCAACCAGCACATCGAAATGCTGCGCACCGCCGGGGGGGTCCTGATCGTGCTGATGGGGATCATCTTCCTCGCCACCCCGTTCGTCGACGCGCTGAACTTCCAGTGGCACTCCCAGTCGCTGCAGCGCCTCGCCGGACGCGGCGGGCCGCTGGTCGCCGGGGCCGCGTTCGCGATCGCCTGGACGCCCTGCACCAGCATCACCCTCGGCGCGATCCTCACCCAGGCCGCCGTCTCGGATTCGGCCGCCCACGGCGCCCTGCTGCTGGCCTTCTACTCCGCCGGCCTCGCGATCCCGTTCCTCGTGATCGCCCTCGCCTTCGAACGGACCGCCGGCGCGCTGGACGTCGTCAAGCGCCACTTCCCCGTGATCGTCGGCGTCGGCGGCGCCGTCATGATCGCGCTGGGCCTGCTGATCCTCACCGGCGAGTTCACGGTGTTGAACGCCAAGGCCAACAGCCTGCTTCAGGGCACCGGGCTGAGCGGGATCTGAAAGCCCACCCCCCGAGCCGCCGCCGCTAGCGGCTGTGCCCTTTTCTGATTATTGGCACACGAGATATCTCTTGACGAGCCTGCGGAGATCTAGTAGCGTGCATTTTTGGGGTGATCCCTTTTGATCGAACCCCAAGAAGGGCTAAGCACTGAATCGATAGACATACACTAAAGGAGAGAATAGCAATGCGAAGTGTAAAGGTGGCTTTCGGCCTCGTCATGGCCGCTTGCCTGCTGATGGTCGCAGCATCGCCGGCGTTTGCCGGGAAGGAATGGCAGCACTGTGCAAAAGTCGGGGCGCCGAAAGGCAGTTGGGGCGAACATGAATGCAAGACCCTAGAAGCCGGCGGCGAATGGGAATGGATCCCGATCAAAGCGGGAACGTTTGAGAACACCGTCTCCGAAGGAGAACTGGAACTGGAAGACTCGGAATCGACTCTGGGCGCCGTCCGAATCAAGTGCAAGGTCAAAGCGACCGGCAAGGTCGAACCAGAAGGCAAGGATACAATCGAAGCCGCAGAACTGAAAGAATGTAAAGTCGTAAAAGGTACCTGCGGGAGTCCCAAAGCCGAAGCCATACATCTGCCGTGGAACACCGAATTGAAAGAAGAAGCAAGTAAAGAAATAAGGGACGGGATCAAAAACAGCGGCGCCGGATTGCCTGGCTACAAGGTCACCTGCACCGTCATCATCAAAGTCACGGACACATGCGAAGCGGAAACGAGCACGAGCATCGCCAACAACGTGACAGAATCTCTCGTGGAAGCTTCGTTTGAAGCAAAATCTGGGAAAGCAAAATGCTCGCTCAGCAAAAAGGAATCGGGCTCCGTGTCGGGGACGCTCAAGACCAAGCAAGCCAACGGATGGGGCCTGCGGCAACAATAACAGTGTGCAATAGGGTTGTTTGAAGTACCAACGAGGGTGGGGCCGGCGCGGATCGCGGCCCCACCCGTCTGATGATCGGCTGGAAGCAGAGGCGCTCAGACAACGATCAGGGGCACGCCGAGAGCGCTCGCGGCATGATAGTCACACACTGCCCGCATGATGGTGATCTGGCCGGCTGCGCTCGAGGTAGCGCCGTTCCCACGCCTCCTGGTTGCGCTTGGCGTCCTGCACAAACGGCGAGTACCCGATCGCCTTGACGATCAGCCCGTTGATCGTCGCCTCCGGCTCGGGCAGCGGGCGCAGCACGTCCACGAACAGCACCACCCGGGTCTCGTCGGTGTCGTTCCACACCTCGTGGTCGAACGTGTCGTCGAAGATCATGCTCTGACCCTCCTCCCAGTGGCGGATCTCCTCGCCCACGCGGATCCGGCACGCCTCCTTCTCGCGCGGCACCACCAGGCCGAGCTGGTAGCGCAGCACGCCCTTGTACGGGCCGCGGTGCGCCAGGATGTGCTTGCCGGGGGACAGGATCGAGAACATCGCCGTCGTCATCCCCGGGATCTCGCGCATCAGCGCCGCCGTCCGCGGGCACATCTCGATCCCGAGCTTCGCCTCAAAGCCGTACCCGTACAGGAAGAACGTCTTCCAGCGGTCGTCGTCGGTGATCTCGATCTGGTCCTTGGAGATGTCCTGGAAGTTCGGCAGCGCCTCGCGGTCCTCCAGGACTCGCTCCAGCTCCTCGCGGATCGTCAGCCAGTTCGCCTCGACGTGCCCCACCCACGGGAAGCGCTCGAGCTCGAAGAACGCCGCGTCGCCCACCAGCGAGCGCCGGCCGATGAAACGCTCGATCGGGGCCAGCACCCGTTCGCCGACGGCGATCGTCCATTGGACGAGACGATCCCACATGCAGTTTGGGATGTTACGCGACCTGACGGCCGAGGGTCGAGCGGATCAGTGAGCGAAGTGTGCTGCGCACACGAGCGAGCGAGGACGCCGAGCCCGCGAAGATCATCGGCCGTCAGGCGGCCTCGCGGAGCGCCGCCAGCTCCGGCGACTCGGCCAGCTTCTTCAGCGCCCGCTGCTCCAGCTGGGAGGCCCGCTCGGCCGAGAAGCCCAGGCGCTTGCCGATCGCGGTGAGCGTTTGCGGCTCCTCGCGGCCGGTGCCGAAGCGCAGCGTCAGCACCTTGCGCTCGGTGTCTGGCAGCTGGGCGATCGCCATCTGCACGAGGCGCTCGCGCTCGTTCTCATACGCGATTTCCTCCGGCGGCTGCTGTTCGGAGGGCAGCAGGTCGCCGAGCGCGGTGTCGCCGTCTTCGCCGACCTGCTGGTCGAGGCTCACAAGCGCCGCGCGCTGGTGGCGCACTTCCTCGACCTGATCGAGCTCCAGGCCGGTCTCCTGCGCGATCTCCTCGGCGGTCGGCTCGCGCCCGAGGCGCACCGACAGCTCGCGCTCGACCCGGCCGACCTTGCGGGTCCGCTGGGCCACGTGGACCGGCAGGCGGATCGTCCGCCCGGAGTTCTCCAGGCCGCGCTGAATCGCCTGGCGGATCCACAGCGTGGCGTATGTCGAGAAGCGAAAGCCCTTGCGCCAGTCGAACTTCTCGCTGGCGCGGATCAGGCCGAGCATCCCCTCCTGGACGAGGTCCGCCAGCGGCAGCCCCTGATTCTGGTAGCGCCGTGCGTTGGACGCCACCAGCCGCAGGTTGGAGTTGATCATCAGTTCCTTCGCGTGCAGGTCCCCGCGCTCGATCCGCTGAGCCAGTTCGATCTCCTGGTGGGGCGTCAGCAGCGGGTAGCGCCGCGAGTGCGCCAGCAGCTGATCCACGGACTCCGGGATGAAGCTCTCGGTCGCGGTCATGTCGATTGTCGTTGTGGGCTTGGTCTCTGCCATGGGGGATCCTTCTAATCCGATGCTTGGAGTCGGGATTATAGGGGATAGTAGTTGCGTTGTCAATGATTCTCAAGGGTAGGTAAATCGCCGACCGCTACACTCCTATAGGAGCCCATCGGCAAGCCCACAGTTGCTATGCCCGCGCACGCCTCTGGTTATTCGCGCACCGGGCCCACAAACCTGCGAGCCCGCAGACTGTCTGCATCGGACGCCAACACCGATCGCCCGAGTCTGAGGGCGTCGCAATGGCCGGGTGGCGAGCTCGATCTGGCCGGCGGCCCGAGGCTTATCGGTCCAGGGATCCGTCGGCTGCGGTCTGTTCCGCTCCGGTCTGCGTGGTGAAGATCGAGGCGCCCCCCCGCGTCAGCGCCCGGCGGACCAGCGCCGGCGCCACGATCCGCGCCACGCCGGCGAGCGCGTAGGCGCGCGGGACGTAGCGCTCGGGACGGCCGCCCAGGCCCGCATCGACGATCGCCTCGGCCGCCCGGTCGGGCGTGGAGACCGCCCACGCCGTCGCCCGCCGCTCCGTCAGCTCGCTGGCCGGAAAACCCTCGGTGGCGATGTAGCCGGGGAGGACCACCCCGACGTGCACCCCGTGGGCCAGCTCCTCCGCGTACAGCGCGTCGCTCCACCCCGTCAGCGCGAACTTGCTGGCCGAATACGCCCCCGTCCCGGCCCTCGCGACACGCGCCGCGGTGCTCGACACGTTGACGATCGCGCTCGGCGCCGAGGCTCGCAGCAGTGGCAGCAGCGCCTCCGTCAGGCGCACCGGGGCGTCGAAGTTGATCGCCATCGTGCGCCGCACGTTCGCGTATCCGCCCTCCGCAAAGGTCGCGCGCCACGACGCGCCGGCGTTGTTGACCAGCAGTGTCAGGCGTTCGTGGCGCTCCTGTACGTGCGCCAGCACCCGCCGCGGCGCGCCCTCGTCGGTGAGGTCCAGCGCCAGGCAGCTGCACCGCACCGGCAGTGTCTCGGCCAGTCGCGCCAAGCGCTCGGCGCGCCGCGCCACCAGCACCAGCTGCGCATCGGGCTCGCGCGCCAGGCGCCGCGCCGTCGCTTCGCCGATGCCGCTGGAGGCGCCGGTGATCAACGCCACGAGCGGTCCGTTCACGGTCGCGACCCTACAGCAACCGCGCACTGGCCGGGTGGCGCAAACTGCGCCGACCGGTGGCTGCGATGGCGCTTCCCCTCGCTCGCGCGCGTCCCCGCGCGGCCAGACCTGCGTGTCTCGCGGGCGGCCCCGCGCCCGGTAGGCTGTGACGATGGCGCCTCCGAGCCAGACCCTGCCCGCGGAGGGCTACCGGCTGACGAACATCTCGCCGCGTGCCTTCCAGCACCCCGCCGACCGTGCCGCCACGGCGGCGCTGAGGTCGATCCCGTACCTGGACACCGTCGTGCGCAAGCTGATCGAGCTCGGCTACGAGCGCGCGCTGCGCCAGAGCTATCTCGGCTCGGCGGTGCGGCTCTCCGAAGGTCAGCTCGGCGACGTGTGGCGCGAGCACTCGATCGCCTACGCCACGCTGGACATGATCGACGTGCCCGACCTCTACCTCACGCAGTACCCGTCGCCGAACGCGATGGCGATCGGCGCCAAGCGCCCGATTGTGGTCGTCCAGTCCGAGCTCGTGAGCCTGTTGGATGTCGGGCAGCGCCGCGCGGTGTTCGCCCACGAGGCCGCCCACATCCTCGCCGACCACCAGCTGTACCGCACCGCACTCTACATCCTCGTGCTGCTGGGGCGCACGTCGCGGCTGCTGCTGCCGCTGGCGCCGATCCGCACGGCGCTGATGGAGTGGGAGCGCGCGACCGAGCTGAGCGCCGACCGCGCCGCCGCGCTTGTCACGCGCGACCCGTTGACGGTGTGCCGCACGCTGATGTGCCTCTCCGCCGGGGCGATGGTCGACGAGCTCGACCTCGATGTGTTCATGCGCCAGGGCCTCGACTACACCGAGAAGGGGAGCGGCCTGGAGCGCCTGACCCGCCTGCTGATCGACCTCGGCGTCAGCCATCCGATGCCGGTCAAGCGCACCCACGAGCTGATGGCGTGGGTGCGCTCGGGCGAGTTCGACCGGATCGTCGGCGGCGAGTACCCGACGCGCGACGAACCCGTAGACGCCCGCGCCGAGGGCAGCGAGGCCGTGTCCCACTACTCCGAGCGCTTCCGCGACGCCTTCCGCGACGCCGGCGAGTCGATCAACTCCGTCGGCCAGCAGCTCGCCGACTGGCTGCGGGGCTCCGGCGAGGACGACGTCGAGGACGTCGACGTCGAGGGGGAGTAGGCGCGTCGCCGCGCGGGACCGCGGCGCCCCTGGCGTCGAGCTCTCGGTCCAGCCGGTCACGCCGGCCCGCGATCACGCCTCCGGCGCACGCTCCGGCCCGCGGCGGAGGTTGCCGATCAGCAGGCCGATCACCGTAACCAGGTAGATCTGGCCGACGAGCATCTCCAGCACCGACAGCGTCCGGCCCAGGTTGAGCGTGGGGGTGAGGTCGCCGTAGCCCGTGGTCGTCAGCGTCGTGAAGCTGAAGTAGAGCTGCTGGCTCTGTGTCACCGCCGCGTTTGAGACCTGCTGGAAGTACGGGTGGGGGCTGACGCCGACGATGATGCGCACGACGAGTGCGAACAGCAGCCCGATCAGCAGATAGCTCGTCAGCGCCCCCGCCACCGCCTGCAGCGTCACGCCGTGATCGCGGATCAGCCGCACAACCCCGTTGGTGAGGATGCCGAGCACCGCCGCCACCGCCACCGCGGTCCCGGCGGCGCCCACCCAGCGTGGTATGACCGAGAGCCCGACCAGCACCGCCAACGCGATCAGCGCCGTAACGGTCAGCGTCGCCGCGAAGCTTCGCGAGGCCGGCGCCTCACGCGAGGTCGCGATGATCGCGAACAGCATCGCCCCCTGGAGGAGCACCGAGATCGCGCGGCCGACAGGGGTGTCGGGCGCGAGGATCGAGAAGAGCACCGCCAGGATCGTCAGTCCCAGCACCACGCCGTAGCGGTGCTCGGACAATCTGAAGCGGTCACGCGACGCCGAGGGCTCCGAGGGCGATGCGGTGGGCTCCGACGGCACGCAGGAAGGATGGCGCGCTCAGCGGCGGACCCATTGGGACCAGAGTGGCGCAGGCCGCGGCGGACGATTTGGCGGGCTCGGCCCGGTCCGTCTGGTGGACACGAACGCTCAGGAGCTGACGCGAACGCTCAGGAGCTCGCGGCGCTCCAGCGGCCCTGGCCGTAGCGCGCGAGCTCCAGCCGCGCGATCACGCCGCGGTGGACCTCGTCGGGGCCGTCGGCCAGGCGCAGCGCCCGCGCCACCGTCCAGGCCGCGCCGAGCGGGAAGTCGTCGCTGAGGCCCGCGCCGCCGTGCAGCTGCATCGCCATGTCCACCACCCGCTGGGCCATGTTCGGGACCGCGACCTTGATCTGCGACACCGCCCCCATGAATGATTGCCCGCCCGCCCCCTGTGTGTCGATCAGCCACGCCGCGTGCAGCACGTGCAGGCGGGCCTGGTCGATCGCGATCCGTGCGTCGGCGATCCGCTCGCGGTTGCCGCCGAGGTTCGCCAGCGGCTTGCCGAACGCCACGCGCTCGGTGGCGCGGCGGCAGGCGAGCTCCAGCGCGAGCTCGGCGAGGCCGATCAGGCGCATGCAGTGGTGCACCCGCCCCGGGCCCAGGCGCGCCTGGGCGATCACGAACGCCTGCCCCGGCCCGCCGATGATCGCGCTGGCGGGCAGGCGCACGTCGGTGAAGGACATCTCGCCGTGGCCGCCGGGGGCGTCGTCGAAGCCCATCGTCGTCAACATTCGCTCGACCTTCACACCGGGGGCGTCGAGCGGGACGAGCACCATCGAATGTTGGTGGTAGCGGTCCGCGGTGGGGTCGGTGAGCCCCATGAAGATCGCCACCCTGCAGTTCGGATGCCCGACGCCGGTGCTCCACCACTTGCGCCCGTTGAGCACCACCTCCTCGCCGTCGAGCGCCGCGGTGGCCTGCATGTTGGTCGCATCGGCGGAGGCCACGTCGGGCTCGGTCATGCAGAAGGCCGAGCGGATCTCCCCGGCGAGCAGCGGTACAAGCCAGCGCTCGTGCTGCTCGGGTGTGCCGAAGTGCAGCAGCACCTCCATGTTGCCGGTGTCGGGCGCATTGCAGTTGCATACCTCGCTGGCGATCAGCGAACGGCCCATGCGCTCGGCCAGGGGCGCGTACTCGACGTTTGAGAGCCCCGCGCCCTGGGGGCGGCCGCCGACCTCGGGGTTGCCGGGCAGAAAGAGGTTCCACAGCTGCTGCTCCCGTGCCTTGGCCTTCAACTCCTCGATCGCGGGGTGCACGATCCACGGGTCCGCGCGGGCCAGGAGCTCGCGGTGGTAGGGCTCCTCGCGCGGCGCGACCTCGCGCTCGATGAACGCGCTCAGGCGCTCCAGCAGCTCGCGGGTGCGGGGTGAGTGCTCGAAGTCCATCGCTCTACCGCGACCGCGCGGGCCCCGTTGCTCGCCGCCTGCGCATCGCTGCGGCTCGCCACACCATCGCGCTCAGCCTTCCCATCGCTCAGCCCCCCGCGCGCACGTCGAGGACGACCTTGCCCGTCGCGCGCCGCTCGTCGATCGCCTCCAGCGCCTCGGCGGCGCGCTCCAAGTGAAAGCGCGCCCCGACGATCGGGCGCACCGCGCCCCACTCGATCATCGCCGCCAACGCCGCGCCGATCTCGCCGCACAGCGCCGGCTTGGGCACCGCGTAGGCGCCCCAGCCGGCGCCGACCACCTCGACGTTGCCCAGCAGCAGACGGTTGACCCTCACCTCGGGGATCGCGCCGCCGGTGAACCCGACCACGACCAGACGCCCGTCCTCGCGCAGCGAGCGCAGGCTGTCGGTGAAGCGCTCGCCGCCGACCGGGTCGAGCACCACGTCGACACCCCCGCCGGAGACCTCCCGCGCCTCGTCCTTCCACGGCCCGTCGCTGCGCAGCACCTCGCCGGCCCCCGCCTCGCGGGCCACGCGGGCCTTCTCGTCGCTGGAGACGACCGCGATCGTGCGCGCCCCGAGGCCGGCCGCGACCTGCAGCGCCGCCGTCCCGACCCCGCCCGCGGCGCCATGGACCAGCACTGTCTCACCCTTGCGCAGACGACCGCGCAGCGCCAGCGCGAAGTAGGCGGTGTGGTAGTTGAGGATCAGCCCCGCCCCCTGCGCGAAGTCCAGGGAGTCCGGCAGCGCGAACGTCAGGTAGGCCGGCGCCACCGCGGTCTCGGCGAAGGCTCCCAGGCCGCAGAATGCCGCGACCCGGTCCCCCGGGCTCAGCGGGCCGAGAGCGGACGGCGGGCGGGCGCCGATCCCGTCGCCGCCCGCCCCGTCGCCGAACGGGCCGGCATCGGTTGGCGCGGAGGGGCCGGCTGGGCTGGCTTGCGCTGCAGCCGAGACGCTGCGCACCACCCCGGCGACCTCGCTGCCCGGGATGAACGGCAGCGGCGGCTTGAGCTGGTACTCGCCGCGGGTCTGCAGCACCTCCGGGAACGACACCCCCGCGGCGTGCACCTCGATCGTCACGCCCTCCCCGGGGGTGAGCGGGTGCGACGGCTCGGGCTCGGGCTCGTCGTCGACGAGCGCCAGCGCGCCGGCGGGGCCCGAGAGGTCGACGATCTTGATCGCTTCATCGCATCCGGCCGGCTCGTGCGCCGACGACCGGACATTCAACACTCTTGCCGGACGGTCCGTCCGGTGCCGTGCCTTCGCTCGACCCTCGGCCACCCCAGCCGCACACCGCCACCCCAGCCGCACACCCCTACCGGATGGGCCCGAAGCGGGACGCGGGACCCTGCGGGTCCTCTGGACCGACCCCGAAGATCCCGTTCACCGGGGAGGGCAGGGCACCGTCGTACGGGCCGTCGTGTGGGTCGCGTTCTCGAAGCCCAGCAGAATCGAGAACCGGAAGCCGCCGCGCGGGCAGGACTTGGGCAGGACGATGCCCTTGGGGTGATAGTGCACCAGCCTGCCGTGGACGCGTTCGGTGTAGGTGATGTGCAGCGGGCCCAGCGACGTGTGCAGGCCCACGACTGCCGCATCCGGTGCTTCGGGGACGCTTGGGACCAGCGGCAGGATCGTTTCCAGACGACCCCCGAAGGGTGCGGTGGCCGGCACGATGAGGCCGGGGAAGATCAGCTGAGCCGAGATCGGGAAGATGCCGTTGGCGTAGAAGAGCAGCGACAGGTGGCCGTCCCGGACGGGGCCCGAGATCAGCGTGATGCCGGCTCGCTCGTCGACGATCCCGGGGCCGAAGGGAACCTCCACCTGTGCCGCCCCATAGCCCATGTGCGAATCGACCGGGCAGCGCTGTGGCCCGTGGGCTTCAAGGCTGGCGGCCTGGCAGGTCGCCAGACCCATGCCGCTGGTCGCGATCCCCAGGTCGCGCGGATACAGCAGCGCGAGGCTGGTCAGCGGTGAGGGCACCTCGCCGGCGACCGTGGCGATGTCGAAGCCGAACGTGATCGTGGTGCCCGCGCCCAGTCGCTCCGGTGTCAGCGCCACGTGCAGGCGCGCCATCGGCGCCGCTTCGGCCTGGACGGATGCGCAGGCACACGCCGGCACGGCGGCGCCGGCGACGACGCAGACGAGGATTGTTCTGATATTGGGCAAGGCTCACTCCCCCTCTACCTCAACGACCCTACAACCATGGCCGGGCGGCTCCTCTGAATGTTTCCGACTGCCCTGACCAGATTAAAGCAGACAACTGGATTCATCAGCTTGGCGCCTCCGCTCGCAGCGCTCCCGATCTTGACGAGACGGGGCCTGTGGGGTGGACATGTTTTTTGGGACCGCGTATAGCGATAGTTATACGCAAGCCGGAATTTTGTATCCACACCCACCCTTCTGGCGATCTTTCCTACTGCCAGGTGGCGAGGTGGACGAGCGTCGCAGCCCGCACCCCGCGTGCGGCCAGGATGCAGGTGTGGCCCGCCTGTCGCCACGTCACGACCGTCACGCCGGCTGTGTCGAGGACGTGGTAGCGCACCCCGTGGCGGCTCACCACCTCGCCGGCCGGGATCGCGAGCGGGGGCCCCGCCACGATCGAGTACCCGATCCGCCGGGAGGCGCTGTCGGCGTAGAAGACCGTCGTGATCGTGCGCCCGCCAACACGATCGGCGCGTGCGCCCGCCGTCTGCCACCCGAACTTGTCCTGCCAGTACGGGAAGGAGATCCCCCCGACGGACTCCACCAGCACAGCCCGGTCGCGCGGGCTCTCGGCGGGGGAGGGCAGCGTCGCGGGACTCAGCGCCAGCGCAGAGGCCCGCAGCACCGTCGGCGCCGGCCTCTCTTGGCTCGATGGGCCCGTCGTGAGCGCCAGCACCAGCGCCACCACGGTGATCGCAGCCAGCGCCAGCGCCCCGGCGAAGCGCAACCGCATCGCCCCGGCGAAGCGTCGCCGTACCGCCCCTCGACGGCGCACCGCACGGTCGGCCGTCAGCGTCTGGACCGAGCGCTGCAGCCGTGCCGGCGCCGGCACCTCGTCCAGGCCGCGCACGATCGCCACGACCCGCCGCTGGGCCTCGAGCTCATCCTGCAGCTCGAGCGAGCCCTGTACGCGAGCGAGGACCTGCTCGCGTCGGTCGGCGGGCAGCGTGCCGTCTGCCAGTGCCGCCAGCTGCCCCTGGATGTCATGCTCACTCATTGGTCGCCTCGCTCATCAGGACTCCGGCGGGGCCCTCCACCTTCCGCGGCGCCCGCGGCGCGGGGGCGCCCCGCGCTCGATCGTCGGCACGCTTGTGCGAAGCGCTCTGCTCGTCGGATCTCTCCGGCCCCGCCGTCGTCGCGCCGTCGTCGCGAGGCAGCTTGAGCGCCACCTGCTCGCGCGCGCGGAACACGCGCGTCGCGATCGTCGCCTCGCGGATCCCGAGCGCCACGGCCGCCTCGCGATAGGAGAGCCCGACCACGTCCACCGCCACCAGCGCCAGACGGTGGTTCTCCGACAGGCCCGCGATCGTCTCGAAGATCTCCCGCGTCTGCAGGGCCTCCGCGGGACGCTCGGCGGTGCGGGGGTCGGCCGGTTCGATTTCCTCGATCGCCGCCGTCCCCGTCTGCGGCCGTCGCGAGGCGGTGCGCCGCTGGGTCAGGAACGTGTTGCGCAGCGCCCGCATCAGATACGCCAGCTCGTCCTGGCCGCGCAGCAGGCGCGGGCGCGCGAGAACCCGTGCGAACGTCTCCTGCACCAGATCCTCGGCGTCGTGGGGCGACCCGCACAGCGCCCACGCGGCCCGGTAGAGCCGGTCGACGTGCCGCGGCAATGACTGAGGGTCGAGCGCCGGCATCAGGGCCGCACCCAAGACGCAGACATCGGGGCCGCGCGCCAGACATCGCCGCCGTCCATATCGCAGGACTGTAGCGACCGGGAGGCAGGCCGATCGGCAGGGAAGTATCCGGTGCGCGCGGAATCATGATGATTGACACCCGCTGAGGGCGGGTCCCAACTGCGAAGGAGGCCGACCACGATGCACACACCGCCTGCCCAGAGCCACGGGCCAGATGTCTTGGGCCCCAATCTGGGCCCCAAGCTGAGTACCAAGACACGCCTCATCTCCGCCGCATCGGCCATCGCGCTGCTGGCCATGCTGGTCACGTTCGTCGGTTGCGGCTCGAGCAGCAGTTCGAGCAGCAGCAGTTCGAGCTCGAGCTCACAGACCCCGGCGACCACCCCCGCCGCCACCACGCCGTCGTCACCGGCGGCGGCGACGGGCAGCAAAAGCGGGCAGACCCTGAGCCTCGCCGCCAACTCCGAAGGACAGCTCAAATACAGCACATCCACGCTGACCGCGAACGCCGGCAAGGTCTCGATCGACTTCACCAACATGGCTCCGCTGATGCACAACGTCACGATCGAATCCTCCGCGGGCAACGTCGTCGGCGCGACCCCGACCTTCAACGGCGGGAGCAAGACGCTGTCGCTCGACCTCAAAGCCGGCACCTACAAGTTCTTCTGCTCGGTCCCCGGACACCGCCAGGCCGGCATGGAAGGGACGCTGGTCGTCAAATAACGGCGTTGACGGCAGACGCTGACCGGCGCCGCGGCGACGTTCCTCGGGCGGCCGGCGAAGGACGATCGTGCGGCGTCTCCCGGGCGCGCTCCCGCAGCCACGGCGTCAGCTCGTCGGCGGGAGCCGGGCGGGAGATCAGATAGCCCTGCCCGGCGTCGCAGCCCATCGCGGCGAGACGCTCCGAGACGTCGGCGGTCTCGATGCCCTCGGCCACCACCCGCAGCTCCAGGTGACGCGCGAGGTCGATCGTCGAGCGCACGATCGCCTCGTCGCGGGGGCTCTCGCACATGCCGGTCACGAACGACCTGTCGATCTTCAGCTCGCTGCCCGGAAGCTCCACGAGGTACGCCAGCGACGCGTTGCCGCTGCCGAAGTCGTCGATCGACACGCCGACCCCCTGGGCCCGCAGTGCGCTCAGCACCCCGACCGCGCGGTCGGGGTCGGCCATCGCCGCGCTCTCGGTGACCTCCACCGTGAGCGCCCCCGCCGGCGTCCCGTGCGTCCACAGCAGCGACTCGATCTGGCCCAGCAGCTCGGGGTCGTGGAGGTTGCGCGCCGAGAGGTTCACCGACATCTCCAGGTCCAGGCCCTCCGCGCGCCAGCGGGCCTGCTGGCCCAGCGCCCGGTCGATCACGTACGCCGTCACCGGGCCCATCAGCGCGGTCTGCTCCAGCAGCGAGATGAACTCCAGCGGCGCGATCATGCCCCGCTGCGGGTGGCGCCAGCGCAGCAGCGCCTCCACACCGGTCACGCGCCCGCTGGCGAGGTCGAGCTTGGGCTGGTAGTGCAGCACGAAGTCCCCGCGCTCCAGCGCCGGGCGGACCTCGCCGAGCAGCGCCAGCCGCTGCGCCCCCGAGCGGTCGTAATCCGGCGAATACAGCTCCACGCGGCTGCGGTGCGAGCGCGCCCGGTCCAACGCCACGTCGGCGCGCTGCAACAGCGTGTCCGCGTCGCGCGCGTGCTCCGGCGCCAGCGCGATCCCGATGCTCGCCTCGACGTTCAACGCCACCCCCGCCATCCTGATCGGCGCCTCCAGGCTCGCCTGGGCCGTCGCCGCGATCGCCAGCGCGTCCTCGACGCCTCCCGGCGCGGGCACGAGGATCGCGTACTCGTCGTTGCCCAGCCGTGCCAGCAGCACACCGTCTCGGAGCGTCGCCCGCAGGCGCCGCGCGACCTCGCGCAGGACCGCGTCGCCGGTCTCGTGCCCGAGCGTGTCGTTGATCTGCCGGAACGCGTCGAGGTCGAGCAGCAGCGCCGCAACCGGATCCCCGTCCGCAGGGGCCCGCGAATCGATCGACGGCGACCCCGGGGCCGGTGGATTGCGAAGCGCGCGGCGCAGCGTCTGCGCGACGCGCTCTAAGAACAGCGTCCGGTTCGGCAACTCCGTGAGCCGGTCATAACGAGCCAGGCGATCGTTCTCCCGCGCCTGGCGACGCAGCCGGCGCGACGCCGACGCGACGATCCGAAACAGCACCGCCCACAGCAGCGCCAGGCCGAGGAACACCAGCAGCGCGATCATGCGATCGTCGCGCGTGATCGCCGCCGCGACCGGCCGGTAGCTCATGTAGATCTCAAACGCCCCCGCCGGCGGACCGGTCGAGACGAAGCGCAGCGGCACATACACCTCGACCAGCCGCCCCAGGCCGACCTCGCTGGCGGTCTCGCTGTGCGGGCTCGGCATCACCACCGTCGCCGCGTCCGGCCGGCCCGCGAGCGCGTCGCGCAGGTCGTCGCTCTCCCCGGGGCTGCGTCCGATCAGTCGGTGGTCGTCGGAGTAGACAATCTGACCGCGGTTGTTCCAGATCTTGATTCGCGCGAGGTTGCTCGTCACCGAGCGCGCCCGCAGCTGTTCGTCGAGCATCCTGATCCCACCCGCGCCCAGGCCGTCGCTGAGGTCCCTCGGCGACAGCCGCGGCTGCACGCCCAGGCGCGCCACAAGCTGCGCCGCCTCCCCCTCGTCGGCGAGGGTCCGCGCGACGATCTGGCTCTGCAGAACGCGCGCCAGCACGAACCCGAGCGCCACGATCGGGATCAGGCTCAACAGCGCGACCTGGGCGGTCAGGCTGAGACGCACACGCTGCCACGGCATACACCGCTTTTCGGCAGATCCCACGCAATCTGGAGTATGAGGGCCCGCGAATCAATAACTGGCGGGCTGGATGCACTCGTCTGGCGGCGCCAGGCGGACCTCAACCGGTGCGGCGCTCGACCAGCAGCGCGAACGTCGGACAGGCTCGGGCCGCGCGCTCGGCCAGCGCCACCAGCCGCGGCGGCAGCGGCTCGCCGTCGAGGATCGGGTAGCCCCAGTCATCCAGCGAGATCCGCTCGGGCAGCAGCTCGGCGCACATCCCGTGCGCCTCGCACGCGATCGGGTTCACACGCAGGCGGAGGCTCATACCGCCGCCAGGGTGTCGTCGATCCGCGCGCCCGTGCGCTGCCGCGCAGAGCCCCGCGGGCGCGGCAGCTCCGACGGCCGCTCGCACGCCGCGCACGGGCCGCGCTCGGCGTGGTCGGCGAGCTCGTCGCAGAACACCTCCAGCGCGCTGGACACCAGCCGCGAGGCGCCGTCGGGGTGGCTGCACGCTCCACGGCCGCGCACCAGCGCCGCCAGGCGCGCCAGCTCGCGCTGGGCCCCGTGCTCTGCGCGTCCCACCGCGATCCGCTCGACCGCGTCGGCGATCGCGCCCAGGCCGTGCACGCACGGCCCGCACTGGCCCGAGCTCTGCGCCGCCAGCCAGCGCGTCACGCGCGCCAGCTCGGCCACCGGGCACGTCTCGGTCGAGAGCAACAGCACCATGCCCGCACCGAGCGTCGCCCCGTACGGCGCCAGGTGCCCATCGCTCAGCGCCACCCCCCGCAGCAGGCCGCCGTCGACCCAGGTCCCGGCGTACCCGCCCACCAGCGCGGCCCGCAGCGGCGCGCGAGCGCCGCCCGCGGCCTCCAACAATGCCGACAGCGGCGAGCCGAGCTCGATCTCGTAGACCCCCGGGCAGTTCACCGGTCCGCACAGCGTCACCAGCGCCGACCCCGGCTCGCCGTCGGTGCCCAGCTCGCGAAACCACTCCGCGCCGTGGCGCGCGATCAAAGCGAGGTGCGCGAGCGTCTCGGCGTTGGACACCAGCGTCGGGCGCCGCCGCACGCCACGTTCGAACGGGCGCGGCGGGGTCAGCGTCGGCAGCGCGCCGCCGCCGTTGATGAGGTTCACCAGCGCCGTCTCCTGGCCGGCCACATAGCGGTTGGGCACCCCGCGCAGCTCGATCCGCGGGCCGCCCCGTTCGGAGCGCTCGCGTTCGGTGATCGCGCGCCGCGCGCTGTCGTGGGCCTCGCCCGCGGTCTCGCAGACGCACACGATCACCTCGTCGGCGCCCACCGCGCGCGCCGCCAGCACGCCGCCGTCGAGCACCAGGTGGGGGAGGGACTGCACCAGCGTCCTGTCCTTGCAGCTCGCCGGCTCGCCCTCCGCCGCGTTGACCACCACGATCGGCCGCCCACCGAGCGGGGATCTGCCGGCCGACCGGCCGGCCTGCGCGACCGCGCGCAGCTTCGCGCCCATCGGAAAGCCGCCGCCACCACGGCCGCGCAGCCCCGCCCGCGCGACCTCCTCGATCAGCGCGCCGTCCCCGCGGCGACGGCGCCCGCCTCCGCCTGCGACAGGCAGCTCGCCGTGCAGCGCCACGTGCTCGGGCAGGCTCAGCGCGCCCCGCGGCGGGATCCCCGCCAGCAGCCGCGGCAGGCCCGCGCTCACCGGTGGCCCTTCGATCCCGACGTCGTCGCCGTGTCCGCGTGCCCCAGCAGCGCCGCCGGGGTCCCCGAGCGCCGCGCCCATTCCGAGCCCAGCGGGCCGCCCGGCAGCCACAGCGCCAGGCCCAGCGCGAACGCCGCCGTCGCACCCAGCGCGAGGCCGCGGGCGCGGGCGCTTTGTACCGACCAGCCCGCCAACGTGCGCGCCAGCACCGCCGCCACCACCAGCGCGAGGCACGCGATGCTCAGCCCCAGGAGCCACACGTCCTTGATGTCGCTGCCCGTCCCCAGCGTGTGCAGCAGCGCGATCGGCCAGCACGCGTACGCCAGCCAGTGCGTCGCCCGCCAGCCCCCGTGCCCGATCCGCCGGCGCAGCACGCTCGTGATCGTCACCGCCAGCAGCAGGTCCAGCGCGATCGCCCCAGCCCCAACCAGAACGGCCGGTAGGGGCTGATGAACGGCACCACCGACGCCGCCAGCGAGATCGGGGCGAAGCTGTCCAGCACCGCCGTCAGCACGTGCAGCGCCAGGAACGCCACCGCCAGCAGCGACACGTTGCGGTGCAGCGCGTCCACCGCGAAGCGCGGCCAGCTCGGCGTGCTCCAGCGCTTCACGTCGGCCACCCCGAGCGCCACCGCGAGCGTCAGCAGCACCAGCGCCACCGCCCCCGTCGAGCGCGTCAGGTACCAGTCGAGCTTCGAGCCGCCCGCCGCGGCGAGCAACGCGGTCGAGGCCGTCACGCCGTCTCCCGGAAGGGACTCGCCGGCGTTTGCGACGTGCCCGCCGTCGCCTGGGGTGGACCCGCAGGCGGTTGCGGTCGGCCCACCGCCGTCCGATCGTCAGGCCAGCCGGCGACCGTCAGGACGGCGCCGCGATGGTCGACCAGCCGCGCCGGCAGGCCCATCTGCGCAAGCCACCGCGCCGCGCCGTCGCCGCGCACCAGCGCCGCGGTGCTCGCGATGTTCGCGTCCGCGCAGTCCGCCGCCGCGACGCTCACCGTCCGCCAGGGGCCCACCGTCGGTGCCCCCGTCGCCGGGTCGATGATGTGGTGCCTCGTCGCGCCCCCCGCGCGCCAGCGGCGCACCGCCGTGCTCGACGTCGCCAGGCCGCCGGCGCAGATCGTCACCCTCTGCCCCGGCGCATCGGGTCCGGCGCGGTGGTCGTCGGTCACGTGGACCCGCCAGCCGCCCGCCGGCGCCGGGCCCGCGGTCGCGATGTCGCCGCCGAGGCTCACCAGCACCCCGCCGCCGCAGACCTCGCGCACCGCGTCGGCCGCGCGGTCGGCCGCCCACGCCTTCGCCGTCGCGCCCAGGTCGAGGATCACGCCGCGCGGGACCCGGACCGTCGCGTTGACGCGGTCGAGCTCGACCGTCGCGTAACCGCGGCGCACGATCGCGCGCACCGTCACGTGCGGCATCGCGCCGCCGCCGGGCCCGCGGGGGATGTCGCCGGGCCTGTGGGCGGTCCCGCGCCTGGCGGTCATCCTGGGCTCGCGGGCGATGCCGCGCCTGGCGGTCATCCCGGGCTCGTGGAGGAGGCCGCGCCGGCGGGCGATCTCGGGCTCGTGGAGGAGGCCGCGCCCGCCGGCCGGTGGATCGAGCAGGCGCCAGTCGCGGTCATAGCCCGCCAGCACCAGCGCCGCCCCGACCGTCGGGTCGACGTCGCCGCCGGTCAGCCGCGCCGCGCGCAGCGCGACCTCGAGCGCCTCGATCAGCAGCGGCGCGACCCGCACCGGCCGGCGTCCCGCGCCGGCGTTCACCCGCGACAGGTCGGAGTCGTCGCGAAAGCGGCTGCACGCGCGGTCGATCGCGTCGAGCTCGCGCTCGACGATCGTGCGCGCCGCCGGCAGGGCCGCGGGGTCCGTGACCCTCAGCACCGCGCTCGTCCCCAGCGCCTCCCAGCGCGCCGTCGTCGTTTGATTGACCCCCGCCCGCCGCGCCGGTCCCGCCCGCTGCGCTGGTGCCGGCGGATGGGTGCCCGACTCGGCGATGCCCGCGCTGCTCACGATCCACCCGAGACGACCGGGCTCGATTCCTGCGTCGAGGCCGCGGAGGACGATTCCTGGGAGGACGAGGACGGGGAGGAGGATTCGGCGGAGGACGACGAGGATTCCGGCGACGCCGCCGACCCCTGCGCCGACCCCGATTCACCGGAGGCGCTTGACCCCGAGCCCGTCGAGCCCGATTCCGCCGAGCCGGAGCTCGATCCTGCCGAGCCCGTCCCGGATTCCGCTGAGCTGGACCCCGATTCGGCCGAGCCCGAGCTCGATCCTGCCGAGCCCGATCCCGATTCGCCGGTGCCCGAGGCCGCTGTGCCGGACCCCGATTCGCCTGTGCCGCTGGACCCGGATGCTCCCGCGGCGCTCGACTGGGGAGCCTGGGCTGGGGCCTGGAGGGAGCCAGTTGAGCCCGTCGAGGTCCCGGTCGACGAGCCTGCGGCGGTGCCGGCGGAATCGCTGGAGCCGCGGTGCGATGTGGCCGAGACATGGGCCCCCGACGCAGACGCCTTGACGGTTTTGCCGGGGAAGGCGTTGGCGGCGACCGCGGTGAGCACGCCCGCGAGGGCGGTGCTGCCTGCGATCAGCCAGCGGTTGGCGCGGGCCAGCCTGCGCATCGCGGCGTCGCGCGTGCGGGTCGTGTGGGGGGGCGTCTCGTGGGGGGGCGTCTCAATCGAGTCTGGTGTCGAGTTCATCGGATCAGTGTTCCCGCGATCCACAAGCTCCGGCTAAAGGGCGTGTGAGAAGTTCCATAAGAGTTGGCGCCGTCGAGGGCATGTCCTGCGTGGCGACCTCCGTCCCGTGCTCGCCCTGCGTCTAGGCGGTCGGCCCGACACCCGGTGTCCGAGACCGGCCGTCGAGGCGCTCCGTCGAGACCATCTGCGTCAGTGGTCGAACAGAAAGCGGTGGTAGTGCAGCCACGGGCCGAACTGGGGGAGCAGGACCAGCGCGAGGACCAGGCCCCCGAGCAGCGCTGCGGCGAGCGCGACGCCGCGCCCCGCGCTCCCGGCGGGGCCGGCAACGCCGGTGAGGGCGCCGTGGCCGCCGTCGGCGGCCCGCGAGCCCGCCGCCTGCGCGAGCACGGCGGTGCGCAGCTCGCGTCCGGGGCGCAGCGTCCGCCCGAGGTCGGGCAGGTGGCCGAGGACGTGCACGCCGGTGAACGCCAGCCACGCGAAGAAGCTCACCTTGTGGACGAGCAGCAGCGTCCCGCGCGAGCTCGGCCCGATCAGCAGCAGGACGACGCCGCTGGCGAACACGACGACCGTCGTGAGCACCACCAGCGGGGCGGTCAGGCGCAGGTACGCGGGGGGCGGGCCCTTCGCGCGGTAGGCCGGGTCGGAGGTGTAGTAGCGGACGAACCGGTACCCGGTGCTGCCCAGCTTCAGCGCGACCGGCCCGATCAGCATCAGCCCGAGGAACAGGTGCACCGAGAGCAGCGGGTGGATGCGCAGGATCGTCACGCCGAGGACCGCCAGGCCGACGATCAGGACGATGCCGGTAAGGACGGTCAACCGCTCGTTGCCGTCGGTCCCGCCGGCGACGAGCCGCCGTAGCCGCGAGTCGCCGGGGGCGGCGGACCGGCGCGGGGCGGGACGCCGCCGGGTGGGGGAGTCCGGCTCGCGCTTCGAGGCCCCCCGGGCGGCTGTCTGTGGGCCGGTCGCCATCTGGCGAGTGTCGGTACGGGGGCTAAGAGCGGGGTAATCGCTTCGTGAGAAGATTCATGGAATCGCGGCGGCGGGCTTCGCGGCGTGCGGGGCGTGCGCGGGGGAGCCGGAGGCAGAATGCGCGAGAGGCGGCACTCGCCGCGAACCCGCGGACGCCGATGGGCAAGCGACCAAGTGCTGCGAGCAGCCTGCTGTGGGTCTTCACTGTGAGAAACTGCCGCCGTGAGCGATCGGACTCTCCTCGCGCGCCTGACGGCACGCGGCGCGCTCAGGGTTCCTGAGATCACCGTCTACTTCTGGGTGATCAAGGCGCTGTCCACCGCGATGGGCGAGGCGACGTCCGATTACAGCGTCCACGCGATCGACCCCGTGATCGCGGTCTGTCTGGGGTTCCTCGGGTTCGCCGCGGCACTGTCATTGCAGTTCTGGGTGCGCCGCTACATCGCGTGGACGTACTGGCTGGCGGTGGTCGGCGTCGGCGTGTTCGGCACGATGGCCGCCGATGTTCTCCACGTCGGCTTCGGCGTCCCCTACGCGGCGTCGAGTGTGCTCTACGGCGGGGTCCTGGCGGCGGTGTTCGTGAGCTGGCAGAGGACCGAGGGGACGCTCTCGTTCCATACGATCGACACCCCCCGCCGAGAGGCGTTCTACTGGGCGGCCGTCGTAGCGACCTTCGCGATGGGCACGGCGCTCGGGGACCTGACGGCGACGACCTTCGGCCTGGGGTACCTCGCGTCGGGGCTGCTGTTCGCCGCGGTGATCGCGATCCCCGCCATCGGCTACTGGCGTCTGGGCTGGAACGCGATCTTCTCGTTCTGGTTCGCCTACGTCGCGACCCGGCCGCTGGGCGCGTCGTTCGCCGATTGGATGAGCAAGCCCCAGAGCGTGGGCGGGCTCGGCTGGGGCGACGGTCCCGTCGCGCTGGCCCTGACGATCATGATCTTCTGCCTGGTCGCATATCTGGCGATCACCCGCCGCGACGTGCAACCCGCCGGCCGGCGCTCACCGCAGGTCCCACACGAGGCACGGCTGCAAGTCGAGCTCTCGCCGGAGCGCCTGGACTGATTGACGCAAGCTCAGGTCAGGATGGCGGGGGTCTCGCGCTGGCGCGGCGGCCCCGTTCTCACGGCTTGCACGTGACGTACACGCATGGTGTATGATTGGTGTATGAGTGCGATGCGGACGAACATCGAGATCGAGGACACATACGTCCAGGCAATCATGGATCGGTACGGCGTGCGGACCAAGACGGCAGCAGTCGACCTCGCACTGCGCCACCTCGCGGGGCAGCCGATGACACGCGAGGAAGCGCTGGCGATGCGCGGAGCTCACGCCATCGCCGAGCTGCCCGCGGATATGCCCCCGCGCGCGGCCGCGTGATCCTTGTCGACAGCTCTGCCTGGGTCGAGTACGACCGCGCGACCGGCAGCCCTCTGGACCTGCGCCTCAAGGGATTGATCGAGACCGGGGGTCCCATCGCGGTCACCGAGCCCATCCTCATGGAGGTACTCGCCGGGGCGCGCGACGAGCGGCGAGAGGCAGACCTGTGTCGGCTGCTGGGGCGCTTTGAGCTGTTGAGCTTCGACGCCGCGACCGACTTCGACGGCGCTGTCAGGATCTATCGTCGTTGCCGCGCCGCGGGCGTCACGCCGCGGGGCATGCTCGATTGCATGATCGCGGCCGTCGCGTGGCGCCGAGGGGCGACGCTGCTCGCCAACGACGCCGGCATGGACCGCGTGGCGCGCGTCATCGAGATCGGACTCGACTCCGCATCGTTGCGCGCATAGCGGATGGCAGCCGCCGTCGCCCCCGGCTCTATCCTGGTCCGATGCAGCGCTCCGCGGCACCCGCCCGCGAGGACAAGACGCCCCCGGCCAACAGCACGATGGCCCCGGCGATCCTGCTGATCGAGGACGAGCCGGGGATCGTGGACTTCGTGCGGCGCGGGATGGAGGCGGAGGGCTTTGCGGTGCAGGCGGAGCGCGACGGGGCCGAGGGCGAGCGGCGGGCACTGCAGGAGAGCTTCGACGCGGTGGTGCTCGACCTGATGCTCCCGGGCCGCGGCGGCATGGAGGTGCTGGCGTCGCTGCGCGAGGCCAAGCCGAGCCTGCCGGTGGTGGTGCTGACGGCGCGCGGGGAGATCGAGGACCGGGTGGCGGCGCTGGACGGGGGCGCGGTGGACTACATGGTCAAGCCGTTCTCGCTGGCCGAGCTGATGGCGCGCATCCGGGCGCGGCTGCGGGTCGCGGCGCAGAGCTCGACGACGACGCTGCGCGGCGAGGACATCGAGGTGGATCTGCTGACCCGCCGCGTGTCGCGGGCCGGGGTGCCGGTGATGTTGTCGACGACGGAGTTCGAGCTGCTGGTCTACCTGCTGCGCCACCGCGGCCGGGTGCTCTCGCGCGAGCAGATCCTCAGCGCGGTGTGGGGCTACCAGCACGACCCGGCGACCAACATCGTGGACGTCTACGTCGGGTATCTGCGCCGCAAGCTGCGCGGGGTGGGCGGGGACCAATCCCCGGCCCCGATCGACACGGTGCGGGCGGTCGGCTACCGCCTCGGCCATGCGCGCTGACGTTCGGCCCGCCCGCCCCGCGGACTCGGGCGGGGCTGTGGACTCCGCGACCTCCGGCGCGGGCGCGGTGGGGCGGCGACCGGCGGGCAGGTCTGGCGTGGCGGCGCTGCGCGGGCTGCGCTGGCGTCTGGCGGCGTGGGTGGCGCTGGTGGTGGTGGTCTCCTCGGGGGTCACGTTCGTGGCGGTCTACCGCGGCACCGGGACCCAGCTGCATCGCCAGATCGACCAGGAGATCAAAGGCGATGCCGACGAGCTGGCGCACACCCTCGCGACCGCCGGCGCCCGCTCGCCCGGCGAGGTTGCGCGGGCCGCGACGCGCTACGTGCGCGGCCAGCCGTTCAGCGCGAGCTCGACGCTGCTGTTCGCGCTGGTGCCCGGGGTCGGGGTTGCGACCAACCGGCCGGAGCTGTTCGGCAACCCGGCGCCCGACGACGGCGAGACGCTCGCCGAGCAGCGCCAGGAGGACGGCCTGGCGCGGCGGCTGCTGACGGCGCGCGCCGGATACGGCACGCTGGACCTGCCCGACATCGGCGACCTGCGTCTGCTCAAGCGGTCGGTGCGGGTCCCCGGCGGACCCACCGTGACGGTTGGGGTGGGGGAGCCGCTGGCGAGCGTCGCGCACGCCCAGCGGGGCGTGGCGCGGGCGTTCATCCTGGCGGGGCTGCTGACGCTCGTCGGGGCGCTGGCGGCGGCGCTGCTGATCGGGACGCGCTTCTCGCGGCCGCTGCGGCGGATGGCGGCGGTGGCGGCACAGGTGGACGCCGGCGACCTGCATCCCCGCATCCACGATGTGGGCCGCGAGGGCGAGGAGGTGCGGGTGCTGGCGGACGCGTTCAACCACATGCTCGACCGCCTGACGGAGGCGTTCGCGGGCCAGCGGGCGTTCGTGGCGGACGCGTCGCACGAGCTGCGCACGCCGCTGACGGTGATCCGCGGCCAGCTGGAGGTGCTGGCGGCCCAGCCCGAGCCGTCCGCGGCGGAGGTGCGCCGGGTGGAGCGTCTCGTGCAGGCCGAGATCGCGCGCGTGACGCGGCTGGTCGACGATCTGCTGCTGCTGGCGAAGGCCGAGCAGACGCAGTTCCTGCGGCTCGCGCCGATCGACCTGGGGCGGTTCGTGGGGGACCTGTGGGACGGGATCGGCCTGCTTGCCGATCGCCGCTTCGAACTGGGGGCGGTGCCGGCGGGGACGCTGGTCGCCGACCCCGACCGGCTGGCGCAGGCGCTGCGCAACCTGGTGGCCAACGCGATCACGCACACCGCCCCGCCGGAGGGGCTGGTGGCGCTGGAGGTGCACGGCGCGGCGGGGGGAGGGTGCGCTTCGTGGTGTCCGACGACGGGCCCGGCATCCCCGCAGACCGGCGCGAGCGGGTGTTCGACCGCTTTCACCGCACCGACAGCGCGCGCGACCGCGCGTCGGGCGGGACGGGATTGGGGCTCGCGATCGTACGCGCCGTCGCCGACGCCCACGGCGGCCGCGCGGCCGCCGGCGAGAGCTCCTCGGGGGGCGCGCGGATGGTGCTCGAGCTGCCCCGCTTCAGCGCCGGATCGGTGCCGGCGCCGAGCGATCCCCGGGGGATCGCGGGCGCGGCGATCGGGTAGGGTCGGCGGCCGATCCGATGTCCCCGTGGCTCGCGCTGCCGCTGCTGGTGTTGTCGCTCGCCGTGACGCTGGGCGCGGCGCGGATGTTCGCGCGGCGGCTGGACCGACTCGGGCTGGCGCTGGGGCTGCCGGAGGCGCTGGTGGGGCTGCTGACGGCGCTGGCGGCCGACGGCCCGGAGGTCTCCTCGGCGCTGGTGGCGCTGGCGAAGGGCGAGCGCGGGGTCGGCGTCGGGGTGGTGGTGGGGTCCAACGCGTTCAACCTCGCCGCGATGGTCGGGGTCAGCGCGCTGCTGGCGGGCGCGGTGCGGCTGCCGCGGGCGGCGCTGGCGATCGAGGGGACGATGGCGGCGGCCGCGACGCTGCTCGCGGCGGCGGTGCTGCTCGGCGTGCTGGCACCGTTCGTGGGCGTGATCCTGCTGGCGTGCGTCGGGGTTCCCTATCTCGCGATGCTGCTCGACGGCCCGGGGTTCGTGCGGCGCCTGCCGCTGCCGGCCGCCGCCGGCGCGGCGCTCGCGGCGGCGCTGGCCGAGCGCGAGGGCTCAGAGCCCCAGCGGGCGGAGGTGGGGGAGACGCGGGCGCACCGCGCCGAGTGGATCGTGTCCGACGTGGCCCTGATCCTGCTGGGCAGCTTCGGGATGGTGCAGGCCGCGGTGGCGCTCGGCGGGCGCTGGGGGGTGTCGGGGACGCTGATCGGGGTGCTGGTGCTGGGGCCGTTGACGAGCATCCCCAACGCGATGACCGGGGTGCGCCTGGGGCTCGGGCGGCGCGGCGCGGCGCTGGTGAGCGAGACGCTGAACAGCAACACGATCAACCTCGTCGCGGGCGTGATGATCCCGGCGCTGCTGATCACGGTGACGGCGTCCTCGACGCTCGACCGCCTGAACCTGGCGTGGCTGGTGGCGATGACGGCGGTGTGCCTGGGCTGCCTGGTCAGCGCCCGCGGGGCCCGGCGGGGGGCGGGCGTGGCGCTGGTGGGGCTGTATGTGGGCTTCGCGATCGTCCAGCTGACCGTATCTTGATCGACAAAACTTGGCCCTGAAGCGCTCCGTAGGGGAGCGAGCGTTGTTGTGGCTGGCAGGGCATGCCCGAGAAGCCGACCGAGACATCCGACACGGACACCGACACCCAGGACTCCTGTGCGGCGCCGGCGACCGATGCGCAGGGCAGCGACCGGCGAACGTTCCTCAAGCGGGGACTGTGGACGGCGGGGGCGCTCCTGGCAGCGCCCGTCCGCCTGGGGCCGGCTGGAGCGATTCCCACCCATCCCGCCGCTACCAGCGGCCTCGGGCGAAGGGCGGGCCGCGCGCCCAGACATCCGGGGCCGCGGCGCTCGGAGGTGGTGCGCCGGGCGCCGAACATCCTGGTGGTCGTGGTCGACCAGCTCCGCACCCCGGTGTGGCTGCCGCCGGGGGCGGCGTTCTCGACGGTGATGCCGAACCTGGCGGCGCTGCGCGAGGGGGCGGTGAGCTTCGAACGCCACTACACGGCGGCCAACGACTGCACGCCGTCGCGGGGGGCGCTGGTGACGGGGCTGCATTCGCACCAGACGGGCTGCATGATCACCGGCGACAGCCGGCTGGACCCGGGCTTTCCGACGTGGGGGACACTCTTGCGGGAGCTGGGGTACGCGACGACGTGGTGGGGCAAGTGGCACCTGAACCCCGACCCGAACGCGTCGCTTGAGCCCTACGGCTTCGCGGGGGGGACCTACCCGTCGCCCAACGGCGCACCGGGGCAGGGCCTGGAAGCGGACCCCGAAATCGCGGCGCAGTTCGACGAATGGTTTCGCGAAGCGGGGGGAGAGGAGCCGTGGTGCGCGACGGTGTCGTTCGTGAACCCCCACGACGTCGCGTGGTGGTACCGCTTCACCGAACAGATCCCCCAGGAGAGCGCCCCGCCGGCGCTGGCGCAGGCGCTGCCGCCGAACTTCGAGACCCCCCAGGAACTGGAAGCGCGCGGCAAGCCGCGGCTGCAGCGCTCGCTGCAGGAGACGGCGGCGCGGTCGTTCGGGAGGGTCCCGTTCACGGGCCCCGAAGCGCTGGCGGCGTGGACGGGGCTGATGAACACCTACCTGATGCTCGCGGGCTATGCCGACCGCCAGATCGGCAGCGTGCTCGCGACGCTCGCGTCGCGCCCGGCGACGCGGGCGCAGACGGTGGTGCTGTTCACCTCCGACCACGGCGAGTACGGCGGTTCGCACGGGCTGCGGGGCAAGGGCGCGGCGGCGTATGAGGAGGCGATCCGGGTGCCGCTCTACGTGCGCGACTACCGCGAGGTGGCGACGGCGGCGCCGGCGGTGGGGCGCACTCAACTGACCTCCTCGGTGGACGTGGCGCCGCTGCTGTTAACGGTCGCGACGGGCTCGAACCGCTGGCGCGGGGAGGCGCGCTACGAGCACCTCGCGACCCGCCACGACGTGGCGGCGATCTGCGCGCACCCGGCGGCTCCGGGCCGCCGCTGGGTGCTGCACGCGACCGACGAGGACGTGACGGAGTTCGCGACCGAACCGTACGCGGCCGAAGCGCCGCGGCACGTGGTGGCGCTGCGCACGCCGCGGGGCAAGCTGGGCGTCTACTCAAACTGGGCGCTGCCGAGCATCGAAGCGCAGCCGGCGGGCGAAGAAGTCGAGCTGTACGACTACAGCACCCCTGCCGGCCAGGCCGAGCTGAGCAACGTCGCGGGGACGAGCCCCCTGGAAGACGAGCTGCGCGCGACCCTGGAAGAAGATGCGCTGCCGCAGGAGCTGCACGCCGCGCTGCCGACCCGCCTGCGCGCGGCCCAGCGGCGCGGGCTGGAAGACTATCTGACGGTCGAGGAAGCCCAGGAACTGAAGGTCTACGTCTCCCGCCAGACGACTCAGGCGGAGGCCGAATCGCAGCCGACGCCGGACTGAGACGCCGAACAACCGGAAGGGCCGGCAGCGTGCGGTGGTGTGGCTATTGCCCGTGATCGCGACCGACGGTGGATGTCTTGGGGTTGGCCGCCGTGGGCGGCCCGCGGCGTGCGTCGTTGGATACCCGGCGGGTGCGACTGACGTGTTGGGGGCTGGGGTTGGTGCTGCGTCAGGGCGCGGCCGCCGTCGGGGTCGCCGCTCCGCTCGACAGGGTAAACGCCGCAGTGCAGAGCGCCGCTCGGTTGGCGGTGAGGCGTGGCTTGTCGATCGGATCGTCGTCTCCGCCGCCGGCCTTTTGTCGACTTTCGCGCACTTGACGAGGCCGTACGATGTCCGTACGATGATTGATATGCGCACCCAGCGACTGGAGCTTCGCCTGACGGACAGCGAGCGGCAACTCGACAGCGCCGCGGCAACCGCGATTGGCGAGACGTTGAGCGACTTCTTCCGTCGCGCGGCGAGCGCACGAGCCCAGGAGGTCATGGCTGACCGGCAGCAGATCGCGCTCGATAAGGACGAGGCGGCTCGCTTTCTCGACGCGCTGGAGAACGTCGATCAGGAGACGGTGGAGCGCTTGCGAAGCCTGCGCGAGCGAGCGTGAACACCGAGCTCACGGGCACCGAACGCTACGACCCAGCCCGACACGACGTCACCGGCTTCAGCTGCGGCAACGAGTTGCTCGACCGCTGGCTCGTCCGGTACGCCGGACAGAACCAGCGACGCGACGCAGCACGCACGTTCGTCGCGACCACGAATGAGGTCGTCTATGGCTACTACACGCTACTCGCCGGCCAGCTCGACCACCAGGAGGCCACAAGCCAGACGAGCAAGGGACTCTCGCGCCACTTCCCGATCCCCGTCGCGATCCTGGCGCGGCTCGCAGTCGACTCTTCCCACCAGGGCCGCGGGCTGGGCGCCGCGTTGCTCAACGACGCGCTCACACGTATATGCCGTGCATCTGAAGAGGTGGCCGTCCGTGCCGTGGTCGTCCATACCGTCGATGAGCACGCTGCTTCTTTCTACAGACAGTTCGGCTTCCAAGCTCTCACCGCGACCCCCCGATCGTTGATGGTCACGCTGGCCGCGTTGCGCGCCGCGGGCTATACGCCGGGTCCCGAGCGCGTGTGAGTGGCCGAGGTTGGGTACTGCGTTCGGGGCGCGGCTGCTTACGTTCGCTCAAGCCTGAACGTCGTGCCCGCTGTCTCGCAGCTCACGAGCGATCCGAGGGGAGATCATCTCGTCGAGCAGCAGCCTCACGCGAGGGCCCGCTGGCGGCGCTGCCAGCGCTCACGCTCACGTTCGGCGATTGCGCGGGAGCGCTCGATCCAGGCATCGATCTCGTCCTTGAAGTCGGCGTAGTAGCGCAGACAGGCGTCGACGTGCTCGACGGGGATCTCCAGATAGTCGGCTGTCTCCTCGACCGAGTTCTGGTTCTGCCTGATGGTCGTGACGACGTCCGCGACATCCAGGCGCGTTCCGAGCAGCGCCGGTCTGCGGCCAGCCTCGCCGTCGCGGAAGTAGATGAGTGGGTGTTCGTCGTGGCGCAGACCCTCCTCGATATAGCGCTCGGCCAGCGCGGTCTGAGGGGCGTGGGTCTCCTGCGCGCGCTGCTTCAGGCGCGCGACCGTGCTGCGGTCGAAGCGAAATGCGACGCTCTTCTTGGTCGTCGAGGCAGCCATATGACAATACAAGTATAGCGACGTATAGCGTGCCAAAGGTCGATCCGATCAGATCGTCGCCCCCTGCCGGCCTTTGGCAATCTGTTCTCAGACGACGTGCACCGCGAGTGTGCGGCCGATCGCGGAGGCGATCTGTCGCAGATCGCCCGGATCGCTTGTGACGATCAGGTCTTCGCGAGCGAGCGCGGTGACGACGACCGCGGCATCGATCAGGTCGCGTACCTCGCCTGCCGCAAGGGCCTCGCCGGCCGCGCGCGCCTGCCGCTCGGTGAACGGCTCGATGCGACAACCACGTAACAATCGCGACAGCTGCGCCTGTGGACCCCCTCGCCAGACCTGGCCGAGCACAACCGTCGAGAGCGTCGGGCGCAGGTCTCGCTCGAGCAGACGCCGATGCAATGCCCACACCGAGGTCGAGCCACGTTCAGCTGCGATCAACGCGCCCGCGTCGTAGGTGATGCCGTTCACGTTGCCTGATGCTGCCCATGCCCGCGGCCAATCGACGCGGCGTCGAGCACCGCATCGGCCGCAGCCAGCTGATCCTGGGAGGGCCGCCCGTGTTCGGCTTCCCATTCCGCGACCCCCATCAGACCATCCTCGACGGCCAAAGCGTTGACAGACGCCAGGTTCAACCAGGCCGACAGGCTGATGCCTCGACGCTCGGCGGCCTTGCGAGCCGCCTGGACGACCGGCTCCTCAAGTGCGATGGACAGCTTCTGAACAGCCACGCCACAATGGTAGTACCTGATTCCTACCATTGCGGTGCGGCTAGGCTCGGCCCCAATCTGCTGGACGAGATGCACTGCCTTTGTCCGGATGCTCTCCGAGTTGGGTGCGAGTTCGAAGATCGCCAGGCTTGTGTTGACGCGTCCATGGTCTGCGTTGAGCAGCGCGCGCCCGGCGGCGTCGATGTCAAGCTTCACAGTCTTCATTTCATCGCCAGGGATCGAGAAGTTCGCCGTACCGATTGTGACTGCGGAGCGGCGACCCTGACGGCGGCCGCGCCCCGGACGCAGCACGCCGCCCCGGCCAGTCCCCGTCAGTCGCACTCGCCCAGCTATCCAACGGCGCACGCCGCGGGCCGCCAAGGCGGCCAACCCAAAAGACACGATCTGAGCAGCCGACGCCGCCGGCCAGCGGCGCACCGCTCAGGGCCTCGCGGAGACCCGATACAGCACCGTCGTGTCGCCGGGCACGCTCGCTGAGATGCTCGAGCCGGTGGTCCTGATCGCGCCGGTCCAGAGGTTGCGCAGGGTGTAGGCCCGCACCCGGGGCATCCCTACGGCGGCGGCGCTGGTCGCGATCGTGGTGGTGCCCGAGCCGCGGTTCAGCAGCGCGACCGCGCGGCTGCCGTTGCTCAGCGGCTTGACCCACACCTGCGCGGACCCGTTGGTCGCGAGCAGCCGCCCCTGCACCCCGGCCGGGTCCTGGTCGATCGCGATGACTTCGCGGTCTGCGACCGTCGTCTGGCTGTCGCCCGTCATCGAGACGAGGTCGTCGCTGATCATCAGCGGGGCTGAGAGCATCGCCCACATGCTGAACTGAGTGCGGAACTGCGCATTTGACATCCCCTGGTCGGGCCCGAGGTAGTCGGGGTCGTTCCAGTGGCCCGGCCCGGCCGCTTCGGGCTGAGCGGCGTCGGCGTCGAGGTTGCGCAGCACCGAGGTGAATTCCACGTCGCCGGGCACGCCGACGTCGGTGTCGGTGCGCCAGCTGTTGCCGTCGCTCGGCCCGAACGTGTAGGAGGAGAAGCCCGAGCCCGTCAGCGTCGGGTCTTCGGGGGCGAACTGGCCCGGCTGCAGGTAGTTGCAGATCGACAGCAGCATCGGGCGGTGGCGTGCGTCGTGGACGATCGCTTCGTGGAACGCCGTGTAGGCGCTTGCCGGTTCCAAGCCCTGCCGGATGCCGCCGCAGAAGTCGACCTTGACCGCGTCGAAGCCCCACGCCGCAAACGTGTCGACGTCCTGCTGGTAGTGGCCGTAGCTGCCCTGGCCCGGGCCCCCGCAGCCTTCGCTGCCGGCGTCGGTGTAGAGGCCGACCTTGAATCCCGCCGCGTGCAGCGTGCTCGCCAGCCACGCCATCCCGTGCGGCCACTGCGCGGGGTTGACCGCGATCTGCCCGTTCGCCGCGCGCTGGCCCTGCCACCAGCCGACGTCCAGCCAGATGTAGCGGTAGCCGTCGCGCTCCAGGCCGCGCGTCACTAGCTGGCTGGCCTGCTCCAGGACCGTCGCCTCGTCGTAGTGGCCGCCGAACGCGAAGTACGTGTCCCAGCCCATGTAGGGGGTCGGCGCGAGCACCCCGCCGCTACCCGCCGCCGCGGGTGGGCCGGCGAGCAGCGCGCCCAGCACGAGCGCACCCGCGCAGGCGCGCGCGATCCCGATCCCTAGGCGGATGTCGCGGTGCAGGCTCAACGGCGACGGCGGGCGCTGCGGCTGGGACGCCCGCGATACGCGGACTTGTGGGAGGAGGTCGTCGCTCGGGTCAGCGTCACCGTCGTGCTCTGCAGCGACGCTCTGATCGCGCCGACGATCGTCCCTGCAATGGACAGCTTCACCGCCAGGCGTCGCAGGTGCGCGAGCAGCCGGCGCCCGGTCGCGTTCAGCGAGACCGCCACGGTGCGCTGCTGGCCGGGCGACAGGCGCACTGTGCTCGCTCCGACCGTCACCGTCGCCCGGCGCGTCGCCGGCGCGCGGCGCGCGGCGACCGCGACGACGCTGGAGCCGCGCAGCGTCTCGACGACGGTCAGGCGCAGCGCGATCGTGCAGCTCCCGGCAGCCTCGCGCGAGCACGTCAGCGGCACGTAGACCGCGGTGCCCGCCGCGCGCGCCGCGCCGACCGCGGTCTCGGAGATCGCGCCCAGGCCCCCCGCGGGCACCGTCACGAACGCGCTGGCCGCGGTCGCGCTGCCCGCGGCGTTGGTCGCCGTCACCTGGCACTGCAGGTGGTGGGAGACGTCGCCGCCGCCGACCGTGTACGTCGAGCCGCCCGCACCCCGGATCACGTTGAGGTCGCGCAGCCACGCGTACAGGAGCGTCACCCCGGTCGCGCTGACGCCCGAGTGGCAGCTCAGTCGCTGGCCGGGCGCCGGGGTCCCGCTGATCGAGGGGTGCGGCTGCACGAGCGCCGGGGTCTTCGTCTTGAACGTTTCGTCCAGGCCGTACGTCGTCCCGATCGCGCTGGCCGCCGCCACGCGGTAGTGGTAGGTGGTGTTGCCCGCCAGGCCCGCAAGCTGCGCGCTCGCCGCCTCGGCCGAGCCGCCGGGCGCGGGCTCGCTCGCGCAGGGCACGCTCTGCCCGTAGGTGATGCCCAGGCCGTATTCGAAGCGACATTCGGTGAGCGTCGCGTCGTTGGGATTCACGGTGCCCGTGACCCCGGCGGCAGTTTCGGTGACTTCGACGGGTGGGCCGGTCGCGACGGCCGGCTGGGGGACCTGTCCGACGAATGCCTGGCCCCCTGCGCCCTGTCTCCCCGCGACCGCCGCGCAGAGCCCTTCGGGGACGCACGCGACGCCCGTGTATTCCGAGGGTGCCACCGGACCGGTCTGCGGCCAGGCCGGCGCCGCCGCCGTCGGGTCGTCGCTGGCGAGCGCGCGGCCGGCGTTGTCGACGATCACGCACAGCCCGGCCGAGGTGCACGAGACGCCGGTCGGCGCCGCGAGCGTGTCGACTTGAGTCACGCTCCAGGTGGGGGTCTGCGCGGCGGCGTTCGCGCTCGCGAGCGCGTCGCCGGCGGCGTCGACGGCGACGCACAGGCCGGTCGCAGTGCACGAGATCGCGGCCAGGCCGAGGGTCGGGTCGATCGGGTGCAGCTGCCAACCGCCGCCGGACGGATCGCCGCTGACAAACGCACGGCCCGCTCCATCGACGGCGACGCACAGCGCGTCGGTGGGACACGAGATCCCCCGCAGCCCGTCGCCGCCTCCGTCGTTGCCCGTCGCGGTCCAGCTGGCTTCGGCGCCGGGATGTGTGCTGGCCAGCGCGCGGCCTTCGCCGTCGACCGCGACGCACAGCGCCGTCGACGCGCACGAGACCCCGGTGAGGGGATGTTCTCCGTCCACGTCCACCCGTGTCCAGGTCGCGCTCAAGCCGGCCCCGGGGTCGGTGGAGACCCGGGCGTGGCCTTCGTCGTCGACCGCGACGCACAGCGCCGTCGATGGGCAGGAGATCCCTGTGAGGGGGTGGCCTTCGTCGATGTCCACCGGCGTCCAGGTCGCGCTCGTGCCGGCCCCGGGGTCGGTGGAGATCCGGGCGTGGCCTTCGCCGTAGACCGCCACGCACAGCGAGCTCGACGCACAGGAGATCGCGCTCGGCGCGGTCTGCTGGTCCACCGGCACGGGGCCCAGCCAGCTCAGCGCCGGCGTCGCCTCGGCCGGGGCGGTCGCCGCGCAGGCCGTCCCGAGCAGCGCGACGAGCGCGCCCAATCCACCACGCCTGAAGTGGAGCACGCCGTGAGCGTAGAGGAGAGCGCGGCGCCCATGCGCCGGTAGAGAGGCCAGGCCGGCGGGCAATGCCGGAGATGAGGTCCCGGTGACGTCGTGCCGGGTGCCCGTGGGTGGCCGGCGACAGACGATTGTCTACAATCCCGAGCCCCCCCGCAGGGATTTGAGCTTTGGAAAGACAATCGTCTGCACATAGCTGACCTATCGGAACCATTCAACGGAGGACTACAAAAGGTGATACTTTGGTGTACGGTTTGGCTGCCATGCCCCGGAAACGCACAGTCGGCTTGTCCGCCGGGGAGGCTGTCTTGGGACTCGTGATCGAACAGCCCGACAGCGCTTCGCGACTCGGGCAGCGCCTGGTCGAGCGATTTCGCTCAGCGCAGTTCACACGCTCGACGGCTCACAACGCGCTGGCGAGGCTGTCCCAGCAGGGGCTCGTCCATGTGGTCGACGAGCAGCCCGAGCGCTCCGCAGAGGCCGACGACGAGCACGAGCGCTATGAGGCGACGCCGCGGGGCGTCGAACACTTCCAGGCATGGCTGCAGGCGTCGTCGTCCGCGGCGCCGGCGCTGCGCGAGGAGCTGCACGCGAAGATCGAGTTCTGCGCGCCGAGCGATCTGCCGAAGCTGATCGACGCGATCTGCGCCGAGGAACGGGCCTGCGCGAGCATGTTCGCCACCGCCCAGGGGCGCCTCAGCGAGGAGGAGCTGATCGGCCCCAGGCACGCCACCGGCTCCGAGCGTTGGTCGGCGCTTTCACGTCGAGCCGTCCTGCGCGACGAAGCGGCGATGTGGGGGATGCGGTTCAAGCGTCTGGAGCGCCTGCGAGCGCGTCTGGAAGACATGCGCCAGGAGGCCGAGCGATGCCTTGAAGGGAAGGGAGGTTGAGCGCTCTGCTGTCGCTGGCTGGGGTCGGCAAGCGCTACCAGCGCGGGGAGCGGGTGAGGTGGCTGCTGAAAGACGTCTCCCTGGAGGTCGGCGCGGGCGAAGTGGTGTCGGTGGTGGCGATGCGCAGCCAGGGCAAGACCACGCTGCTGCGTCTCGCAGCTGGGATGGCGGTCCCGGACGAGGGTCGGGTGCTGCTCGGCGACACCGACCTGCGGGGTCTCTCCGACCGGGCCCAGTCGCGGTTGCTGCGCGAGCAGGTCGGATGGGTCGGCCGCGACGGTCCGGGAATCGGCGTGCAGATGCTCGACTACGTCGCGATGCGCCTGACGATCGGGCGTCGCCACCGCCGGTACGAGGTGCGCCTGCGCGCGATGGAAGCGCTCGAGCAGATGGGCGTGGAGCAGTGCGCCGAACAGCATTGGAAGGATCTCTCCGACTGGGATCGGGCGCTCGTCGAGATCGCCCAGGCGATCGTGGGCCGGCCGCGGCTGCTGCTGGTCGACGACGTGATCGACGGGCTCGGGATGCGCGAGACCGAGGAGGTCGCGGGTCTCGTTCGAGGACTGGCGGAGAGCCTGCAGATGGGTGTCCTGATGACCGCCTCCGACGTCGAGGCGGCGCTGCTGTCGCGCCGTGTCTTCTCACTCTCCGACGGCCGCCTGACGCTGATGTCCGAGCACTCGGAGTCGGCCCACGAGAACGTGATCGACTTCCCCAGCCGGGAGAGCCGAAACCTGCGCGGCGCACGCTCCTAGCGCCTTGAGCTGTGTTGGAGCTGCGCGAACTCGTCAAGCGCTACCAGGTCGGCGACGGCGAGCCGGTCCACGCGGTGGACGGCGTCTCGATGTCGATCGCCGCGGGAGAGCTGGTCGCGCTGTACGGGCCCAGCGGCTCTGGCAAGACCACGCTGCTGATGCTCGTCGCAGCGCTGCTGGCACCCGACAGCGGCGCGGTGCTCGTCGACGGCCGGGACATCTCCGCGCTCTCTGACGACGCCGGCGCGAGGTACCGGCTGCGGGAGCTCGGGATCGTGGGACAGCCCTCCGATCTGCTCCCGGGCGCGCGCGCGATCGAGAACGCCTCGCTGAAGCTGTGGCTGACACACGCGCGCGAAGCGGAGCGGCGAATCGAACCGCTGCTGGAACGCCTGGGGCTGGCCAAGCGGATGAGGCATCGCACCGAGCAGCTTTCGATGGGCGAGCGCCAGCGGGTGCTGATCGCGCAGGCGCTGTCGACCGAGCCGCGGCTGGTGCTGGCGGACGAGCCGACCGGCAACCTCGACACGCACCGCAGCCGCGAGGTGCTGGAACTGCTCTGCGAGCTGTGCCGCGAGCGCGGCACGGCGGTGCTGCTCGCAACCCACGACCCGCAGGCGGCGGGGTTCTCAGACCGCGTGCACGAACTGCGCGACGGCCGCCTGGTGCAGTACAGGCCCGAGTACACGCTCGCGCCGGCGATGATGCCGCAACGGCTCGGGTCCTGATCGTGGCGCCGTGGGAGATCCTCTACCTCTACCGCGCCAGGCTGCGGGCGCGGCTGGTGCTCGTGCAGGAGCTGCTGGCGATCGTCGGAATCGCGATCGGAGTGGCGCTGCTGTTCGCCTCACAAGTCGCGAGCACCAGCCTCAACGGTTCGATCCGCCAGCTCACAGGCGGAATTGTGGGCCAGTCGAACTTCCAGCTCGTCGCGCGCGACCCCCAGGGCGTCGACGAACGATTGGCGACCGCGGTCAGAGGCCTGCCCGGCGTTCGCGCTGTGGCGCCGGTAATCGATGTGCAGGCAACTGTCACCGGACCGGCCGGACAGCGGCCGGTCGACCTGATCGCCAGCGACCCGCGCTTCGTACACCTGGGCGGCTCGTTGCTGCGCCACTTCAGCGCGGCGCAGCTGGCCGCTCTGCACGTGCTCGCGCTGCCGGCGCCGCTGGCTACGACGATCGGGGTCGACTCGCTGCAGACGGTCAGGCTCCAGATCGGTGCGAGCACCGTCACCACGCTGATGGGAGCGACGCTCGACGCTGGGGATATCGGCGCGCTCGTCAACAGCCCTGTCGCGATCGCGCCGCTGGCCTACGCGCAGAAGCTCGCCGGCATGACGGGCAGGGTGACACGCATCCTCGTGCGCTCGCAGCCCGGCCGCGAACGCGTGGTGCGCTCCGAGCTGAACCGGCTGGCGGCGGCGGCGCCGGTGAACGTTGAGCCGGCCGACTACGACGCCCTGCTGTTCCAGACGGCCGCGGCGCCGGCCAATCAGAGCGAGGAGCTGTTCTCAGCGATCAGCGCGCTGGTGGGCTTCATGTTCGCCTTCAACGCGATGCTCGTCACGGCGCATCTGCGCCGCAACCTCGTCGAAACCCTGCGCCGCCGGGGCGCGACCCGCTCGATGACGATTCAGGTTCTGCTGTTCGATGCGCTCGTCCTCGGGATCCTCGGCTCGCTGCTCGGACTGGCGCTTGGCGATCTGCTGTCGATCGCGGTCTTCCGCGCCAGTCCGGGCTACCTGTCCTTCGCTTTCGCGGTCGGCGTGCAGCGGATCGTGACGTGGCAGAGCGTGGCCCTGGCGGCGACGGCGGGGCTGCTGGCCGCCTGCGTCGGCGTGCTGGCTCCGCTGCAGGACATCCTGGCACGCCGGCTGCAGGTGCCCGTGAGCGTCAGAGGAATCCGGAGCCATTGGACCCTGGCGCGTCTGGCCGGGGGCACCGGGTGCCTCGCGATCACCACGGCCATCCTGCTCCTACGGCCACAGTCGGCGGTGTTGGGCAGCGTCACCCTGGTCGCCGCACTGCTCGCGCTGCTGCCGCTGCTGTTCGATGCCGGCGTCGCCGCCTTCGGCCGGCTGCAGCGCTCCCTCTACGCGGCGTCGACCCGCCTGGCGATCGTCGAGCTGCAGACACCATCGAGCCGCGTGCGCTCGCTGGCGATCGCCGCGACCGGAGCGATTGCCGTGTTCGGCAGCGTCGCGATCTCGGGTGCGAAGAGCAACCTGGAACATGGACTCGACGCGTCGGCACGAGGCATCGACGCCAACGCAGCGGTGTGGGTCAGCCCGGGCGGGGAATCCAACGCGTTCGCCACGACTCCCTTCAGGGATCTGGCTTCGCACACCATTGCGCGCCTGCCCGGGGTCAGCTCTGTGGGTCTGTATCGCGGAGGCTTTCTCGATTGGGGCGACCGCCGCCTCTGGGTGCTGGCGCCGCCCCGGACCGCCGCACGGCCGATTCCGACCGGTCAGCTCACCACGGGCGACCTCGAGGCGGCGACCGCGGCGATCCGCGGGAGCGGCTGGGCGGTCCTCTCGCAGGGGCTGGCCGCGGCGCACCACCTACGGATCGGCGAACGCTTCACGCTGCCCTCACCCCGACCGCTGACGCTTCGCGTAGCGGCGCTGAGCACGAACCTCGGATGGCCACCGGGCGCGGTCGTCATCAACGCCGAGGACTACGCGCGCGCCTGGGGGACCAGCGATCCCAGCGCCTATCAGATCCAGATCGACTCCGGGGCCTCTGCGGCGGCGGTGCGCAACAGGGTCCAGCTGGCCCTCGGATCGGGGTCCGCGCTTGTCGCGGAAACTCTCTCGCAGCGCGAGCAGCGCCATTACGGCCAGGCGCGTCAGAGCCTTTCGCGTCTGACGCAGATCGACACGCTGGTGCTGATCGCGGCGGTGCTCGCGATGGCGGGCGCCATGAGCTCGATGATCTGGCAGCGCCGACCCCAGCTCGCATACATCAAGCGCCAGGGCTACAAGCGCGGGGTGCTGTGGCGTGCGCTGCTGTGCGAGAGCGCGCTGCTGCTCGGCATCGGCTGCTCGATCGGCGCCGTCTTCGGGATCTACGGCCAGCTGCTGCTGAGCCACGCGCTGGCGACCGTCACGGGCTTTCCGGTCGTGTTCTCGGTCGGCGGCCTGGCCGCGATTTCGAGCTTTGCGCTGTTCAGCGCGGCAGCGGTAGCAATTCTCGCCCTGCCGGGTTATCTTGCGGTCCGTGTACATCCGACAACTGTCAGCACTGCCTGAGAGCCCACGCCGCTCCGCGACTCGTCGAAAGGCGCCCATCGGATAGGGCGTTGGACCCGACGCCGCTCTCGGCTTCACAGGTGTGGGCACTGGCGGCTGCGACGGCCCGTGACCTGCTGTGGGGACTGTCTGCTGTCGCCCACGAGGTGCGGGCGTGGCACACGCTGGCCGCCACGATTCCCGATGCTCCGATCCGCGAGGACGCACTCGGCGCGCTCGGCAGCAAGCGCGGCCACACCGACGGCGCGGCGCTGTTCTGGGTGCTGCCCAGACGGCGCTGCTCGCATCTGCTGCGCCTATTGGTGGCCTACGAGATCATGTGGGACTTCCTCGACAGCGCCAACGAGCACGGCGCCGAGCGGGGCACCCTCAACGGCTGCCAACTCCATCTTGCGCTGATCGAGGGACTCGACCCCGACGCGCCGATCTCCAGCTATTACCGCTATCACCCGTGGCGCGGAGATGGCGGCTATCTGAGCAGGCTCGTCGAGGTATGCCGCGATAGCTGCCTGCTGCTGCCGTCGTATCGGCGCGTCGCGCCGCTGGTCATCCGTGAGGCGATCAGAGCGCAGGTGCTCGGGCTCAATCACGACCCGGACCCCGTCTGCCGCGATGCGGGACTCCTCCAATGGGCTGCCCGCGACCGCCCCGACGAGCACAGCGCGACATGGTATGAGTGGACCGGGGCGGCGAGCGCCTCGCTCACGGTGCACGTCCTGCTCGCGCTCGCCGCTGAACCCAGGTGTCGCGAGATCGAGATGACGGCCGTTCACGCGGCTTACTTTCCGTGGATCTCGGCCGCGACGACGATGCTCGACAGCTACGTCGACCAGGCCGAGGACGCGCAGGCCGCAAACCACAGCTACATCGCCCACTATCCAGATCAAGCGACCGCGATCGAGCGCGTGGGCGAGCTTATACGGTGCTCCGCCCTGCGCGCGCGCGCCCTGCCGAGGGGCACTCGCCACACGGTGATCGTGGCCTGCATGGTCGCGATGTACCTCTCCAAGGACAGCGCGCGCATCCCGGAGATGCGCGCCGACACCCGCAGCCTCGTCCGTGCAGGCGGGTCCCTCGCCAGATTGCTGGCGCCGGTCCTGCGGCTGTGGCGCATCGCCTACGGACAGCGCTCCGTCTGAGCGCCGGTTCGGCCGCAGCGTTTTGTCAGAACGTTTCTCGTTTTATAAAACAAGGGGCGACTCCCGGGCAGGCCATTTGCGTCAGGATCACCGGCATGACGCCACGCCCCGCAAGCAGCCCGAACGCAGCCGCGGTGAGAGAGCTCGCGATCAGCGCGGACGCGATCTCGCTGGCGCTGACCCCGGTGCAGGTGGCGCAGGTGATCGAGGCCGCGGCGTCCGGGGCGGGACGCCCCCCGCTGCTCGCCGGCCTGGAGCACCCGCGGGAGCTCACCACGTCGCCGCTGCTGAACGACCCAAAGATCTCCAAGTCGCTGCTGCTCGGGCTGGTCGTGCTCGTCAGCTTCCCGTCCGACGGGAGCGAGCGTGCGAACAAGGACATCGCACTGGAGCTGGGCCTGGCGGCCTCGACGACCCACCGATACATCCATACCCTCGTCGCCGCGGGATTGCTGGAGCAGAACTCGCTCACGCGCCGCTACCGGCGCTCCCAGCCGGAGGTTCGCGACAGGGGGAGGAAAGGCCGGTGAGCGCCTCTGCTCGCACCGGCGCAGTCGGGTCCACGCGGCGCGCGCGGTGCTCGGACCGGTGACGCCCGCGACACGCGTGAAGGCCGACCCCGAACCGCGGGAGCCGGTCCCGCTGCTGCGCGAGGCGCGCTACTCGCAATCGTTGGAGCGCGGCCTCGCGATCCTGGAATGCTTCACCCCCGACCGCCCGGTGTTGGGAATCGCCGAGCTCGCGGACGAACTGGGGATGAGCCGCAGCACCACCCACAGGTACGCGATCACGCTGGTGGCGCTTGGCTATCTCGAGCAGGGCGTACGACGCAAGTACCGTCTGGGGCTGCGGGTGATCGACCTGGGCATGTCCGCCCTGCACTCGACCGACCTCCGCGAGCACGCGAGGCCGCACCTGGAGGAGCTTCGCGGACGCTCGTCGCATACCGTCGCCATCGCGGTGCTCGACGAAGCGGAGATCGTCTACATCGACATCCTGCCGGCCCAGCGCCGCGGACAGAGCGCGATCGAGCCCGGGCTCGCACCGGGGGCGCGCCTGCCGGCGCACTGCCTGGCGACGGGCAAGCTGCTGATGGCCAATCTGCCGGTGTCCGAGCGGCGCCGGCTGGTCGCCGAGCTGAAGCTGAGCAGGCGCGGACCGAACACGATCGCCGGCAAGGGCGCCCTGCGGACGGAGTTCGAGCAGATCCTCGAGGAGGGTCTCGCGATCTCAGACCAGGAGCTCGCCCCCGATCTGTATGAAATCGCCGCCCCGGTGCGCAACGAACAGCGCGAGACGATCGCGGCGGTGAGCATGGCGGCGCACAGCTCGGCGATCTCGCTGGGACAGCTCGTCGAGCACCTCAGCCCGCACCTCGTCTCGACCGCCGATCGCATCTCCGCGCGCCTGGGCTACCGCCGCGACGACGAGCGCCTGGGCATCACCTCGCTGCGCGGCTGACGGTCGAACAGCACCCGGCGGTTCTGAGTAGTAGCCTACCGCGCACCGTGAGCACCGCAGAGCAATCAGCCACTCGCCTCGTGGCCGTCGACGACCTCGGCAGCTCACACGTCGCCGTCGTCGAGGACACGCCGCACGGCGCGCTGGCCGTCGGCATCAGCCAGGGCGAGCCGTTCGCGGTGTCCAACCGCTGCCGCCACCTGTTCGCGCCGCTCGGCAAGGGCGAGGTCACCGACGACGGGTGCCTGCAGTGCCCCTGGCACGCCGCACTCTATGACGTACGCACCGGCAAGATGACGCGGGGTCCCCAGGGCGCATTCAAACCGCTGGCCGGCGCCGTCAAGGCGACCGCCGGAGCCCGGGCGCTGAAGACGTTCCCCGTCGAGGTTCGCGACGGCGCGATCTGGCTGGTCGGCTGACCCGGTCTGGACAGGGCCTTCGCTTCGCTGGCTTGATCTGACGCGGATCGCGAGTGCGGTGCAGACGACGTCGGTCGGTGGAGAGTCTGCAGGCCCTTGAGGGTTGGCCGCCCCTTTGGGGCGGCTGCTTGGCGTGCGTGGTTGAGGGCTCCTTGGTTGGCGGGCTCCCGTTGGAGTTCGTGACTGGGGGTTTGGACTCTGGTGTGCAGGGCTTGGCCCCCGGCGAGGGCGACGTCCGCTCGTCCGCAGGGCCCGCGTTGGCGAGCTGCGAGGTGGGGGAGGTGCAGGCGACGCGGCCGATCGGCCGTCGCCCTCGCCGGTGTCCTTTTTCTGACCGTTGGCGCTACGGCGCCTCAGCATCGAAGCACTGGCCGACCAAGCCGGCCTGCACCCGACGTTCCTCGGGATCGAGCGCGGCATCCGCAACCCGTCGTGGGGGAAGCTCTGCGATGTCGCCCGGGCGCTCGACTGCTCCCTGCACGCACTCGTCCGCGCGGCTGACGCTGAGACCCACGGGGTGTTCTACGTGCCCTTGAGGCCACGCCGGGGCTGGGCGTGGCGCTCTACCGTCAATAAGCAGACGCTACAACGACGCGCTATCCAGCCGGGGTCGAATCGTAGGCTGCACGCATGTTTGATGATGCCGAACGACAGGCTCACCGAGATCAAGCGGGTAGCTGGCTGAGCGAGCATTGGACTCGGAGCCGAGAGTGTCCAGTTTGTGACAATGATACTTGGACGGTGGGAGACATCGTGGTTGTTCCGTTCGCCCAGTCGCCTCTCGCTGGCCCGACATACCCGTTCTTCCCGGTCATCTGTGATTCGTGTGGGCACACGCGCTTTTTCAATGCCCTCACTATGGGAGTGCTTGAAGGTGCAGACGACGAGGGAAAGGGAGTCACGATCTCAGAACCGGAGGCAGAGCAGCAGAAATGACAGGTGTCGGTGGGCAATCCAGATTCACCACTCGGGAGGTCCCCGTTTACGACCCTCCTCGGGAGGCGACGGAGGAGATTCAGGTGCGCCGCGCCGAGCTTCGTCGTATCTGGAAACTGGTCAATCGCCTTGGCAATCCTGTCGAGAGCGCATCTGCGTGGGCGTATGTATGGACAGGGGTCGCCATTACCGCTGGTCTATCGCTGTTGGTGCTCATGGGCGAGAATCCAGTCACCGGCAAGAAAGCGAATGTCAAGACCTGGGTGCTTTACGCCAATGGGTCGGCGGTGGTGATAGGGGTGTTCTTGGCGTGCTTTTGTTGGTGGTTTGCCCGGAAGGGCAGGCGCAATCAGGCAACCGATAAGGATCTGGTGCTTCGCGAGCTTGAGGGGATCGACCCTGAGTGCGCTGAGCCAGACGGCTCTAAGAGCGCCTAACAAAAGTGTTGGAGTTGTTTGAGGCATATGCGTGCGCAGGCGAGGGTGAGCATGGCTTCGTGGATGTCGGCGCGGCGGGCGTGTCGGCGCGCGAGGTAGCGGTGGGCGTGTAGCCAGGAGATGGTGCGCTCTACGACCCATCGGTCGCGTCCCAGCCCGGATCCGTGTTGGCTGTTCCGTTTGGCGATCTTGGGCGTGATTCCGCGCTCGCGCAGCTCTCGGCGGTGGTGTTTGGAGTCATACGCCCGGTCGGCATACAGGCGTCGTGGCCGGAACTTGCCGTGACGGCCGGTCGGCGGGACACGATCAACCAGCTCGGTCAGCTGCGTGATGTCGTGGCGGTGCCCACCAGTGAGTGTGAACGCGAGCGGCGTGCCTTTGCCATCGACGATCAGATGGTGCTTGCTGCCAAGGCGAGCGCGGTCGACTGGCGAGGGGCCGGTTTGCTCGCCCCCCCTTTGGCCCGCACATGCGAGCTATCAACGACTGCCCTTGACCAGTCAAGCTGGTCGGCGTCGTGAAGCTCGTCCAACAGCACTTGGTGCAGCCGGCTCCAGACGCCGGCTTCGTTCCATTCATGCAGTCGCCGCCAACACGTCATCCCTGACCCACAGCCCATCTCTTGGGGAAGATCCTCCCACGGTATCCCCGTTTTCAAAACAAAGATGATCCCTGTCATCGCCGCTCGGTCAGGCACCCGCGGACGCCCCGTGACCTGCGGCTCACGCACCGGCAAAAGCGGCTCGATACGAGCCCACAACCCATCAGGAAGCAAAGGTTTCGCCATGACGCAGGACTTCGACAGCCCCACCACGAACCCTACCTTCTGTTAGGCGCTCTAAGCTACCTGGCCTGCTCACAAGGATTATGGATGCTATTTCCCAACCGGAACAGAATAATGATACTTGATATACGTACTTGTGTTGGTCTACGCGGCCAGCACCATAGCCTGCTCCCGGCGCTCGTCCTTCCGGGCGAACTGAATGGCCTCCTGTGCTTCGGAACCTAGTGGCCTGTCTGGTTGATTCGTTGGCAGTATCGTTTGATGGCGTCGAGGATTTGGTCGGCGGTCTTGGTCCAGACGTAGGGGCGGGGGTTCTCGTTCCAGGTGTCGATCCATTGGCGGATGTCGGCGTTCAGTGCACGGACGGAGCGGTGGGCGCCGCGGCGTAGGAGCTTGGTTGTGAGCTCGCCGAACCAGCGCTCGACGAGGTTGATCCACGAGCTCGAGGTCGGGGTGAAGTGCAGGTGAAACCGGGGGTGCGCAGCGAGCCAGCGCCGGACCTTCGGGGTCTTGTGACTGGAGGCGTTGTCGAGCACGAGGTGCACGGACAGGTGGGCGGGCACGTTCTCATCGATCCTCTGGAGGAACTTCAGGAACTCGATCGCGCGGTGGCGTTGGTGCAGTGAGCCGATCACCTGCCCGCTCCCGAGGTTCAGCGCGGCGTAGAGGCTGGAGGTGCCGTGCCGCTCATAATCGTGGGTCGCTCGCTCGGGCGTGCCGGGAAGCATCGGCAACGTCGGTGCGGTGCGGTCCAGCGCTTGGATCTGGCTCTTCTCATCCACGCACATCACCACAGCGCGCTCCGGCGGGTTCAGGTACAGGCCGCAGATGTCGTGGACCTTCTCGATGAACAGCGGGTCCTTCGACAGCTTCCAGGTTTCCTGGCGGTGCGGCTGCAACCCGAAGGCGTGCCAGATCCGCATCACCGCGTCCGGGGTCATCCCGACCTCCTTGGCCATCGAGCGGGTCGACCAATGCGTCGCGTTCTTCGGCGTGCTCTCCAAGGTCTTGATCACGACCCGCTCGACTTGCTCATCGGTGATCGTCCGCGGTTTCCCCGGCCTGGGCTCGTCCGCGAGTCCTTCAAGCCGGCGCTGGAAGAACCGGTTGCGCCACTTCGTCACCGTCGGCCGCGAAACCCCAAGCGCTTCGGCGATCTCACCGTTAGACCACAACCCCTCCGCGGCCATCAACACGATACGAGCCCGCAGCGCCAGCGCCTGAGCACTCGTCCGGCGCCGCGTCCAGCTCTCCAGCACGGCGCGCTCTTCGTCCGTCAACTCGATTGAAACAGCAGTAGGAATAGGCATAACCACCACCTACCCTAACCGCAAACAAATTAAACCAGCACCACACTAGCTTCCATGCGATCCCACGAACCAGACGGCCCTCGTCGGGGGCTTCATGGTCTTCGACGACGTTGGAGGGGTACCAAGTGCGGCGTAGGCTCGCTCAATGGCTGCGGAGAAGCGATCCAAGACGCAGGCCGGCTCTGCCGGCAACCCTCGTCCTGTTCACCGTCGCTGGCGTGACTACAGGACTCCATCGGATCGCCGTCCCGTCGAGGAATTTATCGATGGGCTGTCTGATTCCGATGCGGCGGCCGTGCTCGCCGGGATGGAGGAGATCCGCGATCGGGGCCTGCGAGCTGCCCGTCATCTCGACGGTGACATCTGGGAGGTCAGGGTGGATGGCGATCGAGTCATCTACCGCATCCTGTTCGCCGAGGAGGGCAGCCGTGGGCAGATCCTGCTGTCGCTGGCCGGCTTCAACAAGAAGACACAGAAGACCTCGCGAGCAATGATCGCCCTCGCGAAACGGCGCCTTGCGGACTGGCGACGGCGGGGAGCGCAGAAGCGCACTGTTGACCGATGATCGGTCGTTCTGACCGGCGCGCTATGCTAACATTATCTCTTGTAAGAGATACCATCTAAGATATCTACCCATCTAGAGAGCAGGCGAGACTGTGGCCGAACGCGACTTCCTAGAGCGGATGATCGACAAGCGCACTGCGCGCAACTCCGAGTTTCCTCGGTTGCTGGACGCGGCGCGCCGTCGCCGTGAGCTGCTGCGTGCCCTGGCCGGTCAGCGCGGGGAGCAGCGGCACTCCCAGACTGCGATCGCTGCTGCGATGCAGACATCGCAGTCCTTCGTCGCGCGCCTGGAGAGCACGGCGGCCGATGCGAAGCTATCCACCGTCGATCGCTACGCGGAGAGCCTCGGCTTCGTCGTGCAGTACCACCTGATTCCCGCTGCCGAAGCAGGTGGTGCCCCACCAGTCGTCGTTCACGCGTAGGTCTGCCCTGCACGCCGGCAAGCGTATGCGCTACTGCTGCTGTCGGGCGCTCACCGCGCCGAGCCCGCGGGCCACGCCGGCACGGGGCCGTGGGCGGCGAGCTTGACCGGCGACCCGGGGGGAGGGCTCGCCGTGCCACAACGCCGGGAGCTTCCCGAGCGGAATCTCGAGCACCACCTCGGGCTCGACCGCGAGCGCCCGGGCCAGGGCGATGCGCTGCTGCTGGCCGCCCGAGAGCTGGTGGGGGGTAGCGGCGCGCCAGAGATCCGCTGGGCGGCCCGTCCACAACTCCCTGATGCTACATTGATGTACATGGCGACTGTTGGCGTAGCGGAGCTTCGGCAGAACCTGAGCAAGTATCTTCGTCTCGTCGGTCGCGGCGAGCGGCTTGTCGTCACCGAGCGCAATCGGCCCGTAGCGGAGCTGGGGCCACCGCCCAGCACCGGCAGGGCGCTTGACCGGCTGATTGCCGAAGGGCGTCTGGCGCGTCCGCTACTCTCTGGCCTGCCCGAGCCGCTGCAGCTCGCCGGCGATCCGCAGGCGCTGAGCCGCGCGCTCGATGAGATCCGCGGCGAGCAGCGCTGAGCGTGGCGCTGTTCTATCTCGACTCCTCTACGCTTGTGAAGCTGGTACGCGTCGAGCCCGAGACCGATGTGCTTCGTGTCTTCCTCGCGGATGCCGACCTGCTCTCCAGTGAGCTCGCGCTTACCGAGGTGCCCCGCGCGATCCGCCGCGCCGCGGCCCACGACCTCTCGCTTGCGCCCGCGCCGCTCATTACCGCAGCCGGGGAACTTCTGGATGCCGTCGCTCTCCTGCCGGTCGATCGTGCGCTGCTCGCTGCAGCCGGCGCGCTCGATGAGCCGGCCTTGCGCGCCCTGGACGCGATCCACCTCGCCGCCGCGATCGACCTCTCGCCGATCGACGCGTTCGTCAGCTACGACGAACGCCAGAGCGCAGCCGCCCGGCTGGCCGGCCTGCGCACCGTCCATCCGGGACGCTGACCGATTCCGACGGCCACGACAGGCGGCGCCCGGTCGGGGCGTGGTTCACATGTAGGTCGCGATCAGGTGCTCAGCGCACCGAGCCCGCCGGCCAAACCGGCATGGGGCCGTGGGCGGCGAGCTTGACCGGCGACCCGGGGGAGAGGCGGGTGTCGCCGAGGGTCCGTACCAGCAGCAGCCGCTCGGCTCCGTCCTGGTCGATCTACACGTGCAGGACGGCGTCGTGCCCGTCGTATCCCGCACGCAGCACGCGTCCGCCCAGGCCGTCGTGCTCGTCGTCGCGGGGGCGCAGGTCAATCTGCTCGGGGCGGATCAGGACGGTGACCGGGCAGCGGGGGGCTCGCCGTGCCACAGCGCCGGGAGCCTTCCGAGCGGGGTCTCTACGCTACGAGAAGCCATGGGGGACGGCACCCGAGAGCACCGGATCTGTAAACACGGGGGATCGCGGCGATCTTCGGCAGGCGCCGCTGCAGCTGGCTGATCGCCTCGCCCATGCTCGACGGAGTTTGTTCGTACTTTGAGCGCCGGGTCCGAAGTCGTCGGTAGCCTCGCTCGCTGTGCCCGAGTACCTATCTTGTAGCGACGGGTCGCGTTCGCATATGCTCCATCGAAGTGGAGTGATCCAGCGATGACCGAGGAGCGGTCGATCCTCGCGGAGGCGGTGAGCCCCGATGGGGCACGGGTTGTGCTGTTCGAGAACACCTGGCTGCGACACATCTTGAACCCGCACAGCGGGCACGCCGAGCTTGAGCCTCACTTGAAGGCGGTCTTCGAAGCGATCGAGTCGCCCGACCACAGGGAACGGGAGTCGTGGCCTGGACGAGAGCGATTCTTCAAGCGAGACGTCGGACCTTCCCGCTGGCTGATGGTCGTCATAGACTCTACAGAGGAGCCCGCACGGGTTGTGACCGCTTTCGGCTATAGACACGGGCGCTCCCCAGACGGATGGACACCATGAACATCAAGATCGACGACCTGACTTTCGACCGCGGGGACTACGATCCCGAGGGCGACGTGCTCTACCTCGGGCGGGGAGCCACAAGCAACGGCTCAGACGCTGCGCTCACGCCGGAGGGGCACGGCGTGCGCTACGACAGCAAGGGCGAGGTGATCGGCGTGACGATCATCAACGCACGCCGGATCACCGAGCGCGATGGCTACCTCACGATCACACTGCCGCACTCGGTGCGAGTAGATGCTGGCCAGCTAGCGGCAGCTCTTGGCTAGCAAACCTGACGGGCCGGAGCTGATCGCCCATGCGCGACTGCCGCTGTCGGGCGCTCAGCGCGCCGAGCCCGCCGGCCACACCGGCACCGGGCCGTGGGCCGCGAGCTTGACCGGCGACCCGGGGGAGAGGCGCGCGTCGCCGAGAGTCCGCACCAGCAGCAGCCGCTCGGCGCCGCCTTGGTCGATCTGCACGTGCAGCACGGCGTCGTGGCCGTGGTAGCCCGCCCGCAGCACCCGGCCGTCCAGGCCGTCGCGCTCGTCGTCGGGGGGGCGCAGGTCGATCTGCTCCGGGCGCACCAGCACCGTCACCGGAGAGCCGGGGGGGAGGGGCTCGCCGTGCCACAGCGCCGCGAGCCGCCCCAGCGGGGTCTCCACGATGGTGTTCTCCAGGACGCCCGCGATCAGGTTCGCGTCGCCGACGAAGCGCGCCAGCTCGTCGTCGATCGGCCTCGCGTAGAGATCCTGCGGAGTCGCGCACTGCGCGATCCTGCCGTCGCGCAGCACCGCCACCAGGTCCGCGAGCGACAGCGCCTCGTCCTGGTCGTGGGTCACGAGCAGCGTCGTCGTCGCCGACGCCCGCAGGATCCGCTGGACCTCCTCGCGCACGCTCGCCCGCATGTGCGCGTCCAGCGACGCGAACGGCTCGTCCAGCAGCACCACCGCGGGCTCGACCGCGAGCGCCCGCGCCAGGGCCACCCGCTGCTGCTGGCCGCCCGACAGCTGGTGGGGGTAGCGGCGCGCCAGATCCGCCAGGCCCACGAGCTCCAGCAGCTCGTCCACCCGCCGGCGGCGCGCCGCCCGCGAAAGGCCGAAGCCCACGTTGCCCGCCACCGTCAGGTGGGGGAACAGGCCGCCCTCCTGCGGGACGTAGCCGATCCGGCGGTGCTCGGGGTGCACGTGCGTGCCCTCCCCGTCCATCGTCCGCGCGCCGATCCGCACCGTCCCGCGGTCCGGCCGGTCAAAGCCCGCCAGCAGCCGCAACAGCGTCGTCTTGCCGCTCCCCGACGGTCCGAGGATCGCCGTCAGCGATCCCGCCGGGACCGTCAGGTCCAGGCCCGTCAGGACCGGGTGGGTTCCGAAGCTCTTGTGCAGGCCCGCGATCGCGAGGCCGCTCGCGGCGCCACCAGCTCCGACGGGATCGCGCACTCTGCCAGCGTCTTGCGCGACGCCGCTTGCCGTGCTGCCATTCCCTGCGAGACCGCTCGCCGTGCCGCCGTTCCCCGCGACGCCGCTCACCGCGCCACCGCCCCCTGCGAGGGCAGCCGGTCGAAGAAGCGCCCCAGCACGTAGCTCGGCAGCGCCGCGATCACGATGATCGCTAGCGCGAACGGCGCGGCCTGGGCGTAGGAGAGGTTCTGCTGGTAGGCCCAGAACTGCGTCGCCAGCGTCTGTACGCCGGTCGGGATCAGGATCAGCGTCGCCGTCAGCTCCGTCACCGCTGAGAGGAACACCAGCGAGAAGGCCGCCGCCAGGCCCGGGGCGATGAGCGGCAGCGTTACCCGCCACAGCACCGACAGCCGCCGCCGGCCCAGCGAGCGGCCGACCTCCTCCAGGCCGACCGGCGCCAGCGCGATCGAGGCCCGCACCCCGACGAGCGCCAGCGGGAAGAACAGGATCGCGTAAGCGATCACCAACAGCGGCGCGCTCTGGTAGAGGAAGCCGTTGGCGTAGCGCTCGCTGAAGTACGACAGCGCCAGTGCGATCACCAGGCCCGGCATCGCCAGCACCAGGTAGGTGCTGCGCTCCAGCAGCTGGTAGGGCCGCTCGCGGTGGCGGATCGCCAGCAGCGCCACCGGCAGCGCCATCGCCGTCGCCAGCGCCGCCGCGACACCGCTGTAGAGGGCCGTGTGCCAGGTCGCGTTCAGCAGCGACACCCCGGTCAGGAACGCGCGGCCGCCCCTCACGATCCAGTAGACGCTGGAGCCGATCGGGACGCCGAGCGCCAGCGCCACGAGCACGCCGAAGCCGGCCAGCACCAAAGGCTTCGCACGTCCCAGCCGGTGGGGCTGGGCGACCCGCTGGGCCAGCGGGCCGGATCTGCTGAGCCGGCCCCGGCCGCGCGCCAAGCTCTCGCCCGACAGGACCGCGAGGCTGAGCGCCACCAGCACCAGCGACAGCGCCGACGCCGTCGGCACGTTGAACGAGACGTTGAACTCCGTGAAGATCTCCGTCGTGAACGTCTGGTAGCCGAGGATCTCAAAGGCCCCGTACTCCGCGAGCAGCACCAGCGCCACCAGCAGGCAGCCGCCGAGGATCGCCACCCGCGCCTGCCCGAGCGTCACCCGCCAGAACGTCCGCAGCCGCCCCATCCCGAGGCTCCGCGCCACCTCCTCCTGGCCGGGGTCGGCGTTGCGGAAGCTCGCCGCGACCGGCAGGTAGACCAGCGGGTAGACCGCCAGCGTCATCACCAGCACCGCCCCGCGGAAGCCCTCGACCCAGGTGCTCAGCGATGACCAGCCGAAGCTCACCACGAAGTCCGGAATCGCGAGCGGCACCACCACCAGCACCGCCCACACCCGGCGGCCCGGCAGGTCGGTCCGCTCGACGAACCACGCCGCCGCCGTGCCGATCGCCGCGCACAGCGCCGTCACCACGACCGTGAGCCTGACCGTGTTCCACAGCAGGCTCGCCGTCAGGCTCCGGAAGATCAGGCTCGCGATCGTCGCGGTCCCCGCGCCGTGCGCCTCGAACAGCAGGAACGCCAGCGGCGCCGCCAGGACCGCCGCGACGGCCGTGCTGAGCGCGATCAGCACCCATGGGCGTGATCGCGCCCGCGCCCGCGGAGGCGCTGCCCCGGCCGGCGGCGCCCGTTCGACGACGCTGGCGCCCGGCGCCGCCATCTCAGCCGCCCCGTCGCGCGCGGCGCTTCACAGCAGCCCCGATTCGCGCAGCAGCGTGATCGCGGTCGACCCGTCGCCGAGCTGCGAGACCGTGATCGTGTTCGGCTGCAGCTCCCCGAACGGGGTCTCGGGCGCGGCGGGCGCGATCCCCGCGACCAGCGGGTACTCGAAGCTGAGCGAGTGCGCGATGATCTCCTGGCCGCGGCGGCTCACCAGAAACGCGAGGAACTTCTGGGCCGCGCCCTGGTGCGCGGAGGACTTGAGGATCGCGGCCCCCGACACATCGATCACGTAGCCGGGGTCCCGCGGCGCGAAGTAGGCGATCCGCGAATCGATGCTGCCCGCGCCGAGCTCGGCTTTCATGCGGTACCAGTAGTACTGGTTGACCACCCCGAAGGCGACCGCCCCGCGGTTGACCTCGCTGGAGATCGTCTCGTTGTCGGGGTAGACGTGACTGCCGGCGTTGGTCTTGATCGCTTCCAGCCACTTCAGCGCCGCCGCGTCGCCGTAGGTGTGGGCGACTGAGGTCACGATCGGCTGGAAGTCGGTCTCTCCCGCCGCGAACGCCAGCTTGCCCCGGTACCTCGGTTCGGCCAGCTGCAGGGCCGACTGCGGCAGCTTGCTCGCGGCGATCAGGCTCGGGTTGTAGATCAGCACGCTGACCCGCGCCGACACCCCCAGCCAGTCGCCCTGCGACGAGTTGAACCTGCTCGGGACCGCCGCCAGCGTCGCGGGCGCGACCGGCGCCAGCAGGCCCCTGTCCTGCAGGTACGCCAACGCCGGGGAGTTCTCGGTGTAGATGACGTCCGCCGGGGAGTCCGACCCCTCGGTGACGATCTCGTCCGCCAGCGTGTCCTCGTCGTTGCTGCGCACGCTTACCGCGATCCCGGTCTCCCGTTCGAAGGCCGCGACCAGCGCGTCCGTCGTCTGCACGTGCTGGCCGTTGTAGAGCGTGATCGACCGGCCCGATCCCGACGACCCGGCGCAACCGGCCAGCGGGCCGGTCGCGAGCACGAGCGCCGCAGCGATCAGCCCGGGGCCACGCAGCCGACGCCTCCACGCGCCGCGCTGGCCCCGCGGCGAAATCCGACTGGATGACTCGGGTATCATGACGCGCGCGCACCGTAGCACAACTTAGGGCAGCCTAATTAGGCTTGCCTAATGAGTCTGGACAGATCGCTGACCGAGGCGCAGAGGGGGCCTGGAGCGAGCGGACGGGATCGGGGATCTGGCGATTTGCCGCCGGCGTCGCGGGTGGACGATTGGGAAGGTTGCTCGGAGATCGGCGTCTTGCCTATCGAGACCGACATTCTCCCTGATACCGCAACCACGTACTTTCAGAAACGACCGATACCCAACGCCCGAGGAGTCCTCCGATGAAGCGAATCTGCATCTTCCTGTCCCTGGCATTGGCCGTCGCGGCGAGCGCCTCGACCGTCGCCGGCGCGCAGCCCGGTGCCTGGATCGCACGGGCAGGTAATTCGACCACCCAGGCTGGTCCCTGGACCGCACGTGCCAGCCGCGCCACCAAGGTCGACCTGCGCCGCACGCGTCTGGGAGAGATCCTCTCCACGGCTTCCGGCTTCACGCTGTACGAGTTCACCAGAGATCGCCAGAACAGCGACAGCTGCGTCAAGATCAGCGGCTGCTCCCAGACATGGCCGGCGCTCCAGGCCAGCGGCAGGCCGGCCGCCGGTGCGGGCGTCAAGGCCTCGCTGCTGTCCACGATCAGGCTGCCAGGGGGCGCAGACCAGGTCACATACGCCGGCCACCCGCTCTATCTCTACAGCGGCGACAGCGGGCCGGGGGACACCTCCTACGTCGGGCAGAGCTCGTTCGGCGGCACCTGGGACGCGATCGACGCAGGCGGTCGCGCGGTGAAGTAGCGGCCGCTGCGGCGCCCAACGCAAGCGCTCGCTATCGAGACCCGCTCCGCCTCATCGAGATCGGGTACGTTCGCGGAGGCATGGAGCTCGAGCACGCAATCCGAACGCGGCGCACTCACAAGGTGTTCGCCCCGGAGCCGGTCGCGCCGGAGCTGCTGCAGCGGCTGTTCGAGCTGGCCCGCTGGGCTCCCAACCACCACCTCACCAACCCGTGGCGCTTCCGGGTGCTCGGCCCCACCACGGTGGGGCGGCTCAAGGGGCTCGCCGAGCGCGCCGCCCCCGGCTCGGCGGGCAAGCTCGATCGCGCGCCCACCCTCGTTGTCGCATCTGCCTACACGCAGGGTGACGGCGCTCAGCAGAGGGAGGACCTGCTCGCGAGCGCCGTCGCCGCCTACCTGGTGCTGCTCGCCGCCCATGGGGCGGGGCTCGCCGGCTATTGGCGGACCCTGCCGCTCCTCGATTCGCCCGCCGGCCGGGAGGTGCTCGCATTCGACGCCCGCGAGACCCCGATTGGGCTGCTCCACCTCGGGCGCCCTCGCCAGGAGCAGCATGTGCCCGAACGGGCACCAGCCGCCGATTTCGTGCGCCACCTGCCCTGATTGCCTGAGCTCGGCCGCGGTCAGGTGCCGACGTAGGCCGCGAGGTGCTCGCCGGTGAGGGATGGGCGGGCCGCCGCGACAAGGTCGGAGGGCGGGCCCTCGAAGACGATCCGGCCGCCCTCGTGGCCGGCGCCGGGGCCGAGGTCGACGATCCAGTCGGCGTGCGCCATGACCGCCTGGTGGTGCTCGATGACGATCACCGACTTGCCGGAGTCGACGAGCCGGTCGAGCAGGCCGAGCAGCTGCTCGACGTCGGCGAGGTGCAGGCCGGTGGTCGGCTCGTCGAGGACGTAGATCAAGGCCCGCCCGGACCGTTTCTCCACCATCTGGGTGGCCAGCTTGAGCCGCTGCCGCTCGCCGCCGGACAGCGTGGTGAGCGGCTGGCCGAGGCTCAGGTAGCCGAGCCCGACGTCGGCGAGCCGGTCGAGGACCCTGTGCGCTGCCGGCGTCGTCGCCTCGCCGGCGCCGAAGAACTCCTTGGCCTCGATCACCGACATCGCGAGCACCTCGCTGATGTCCCTGCCGCCGAGGCGGTGCTCCAGCACCGACGCCTCGAAGCGCTTGCCCTCGCATTCCTCGCAGGTGGTGGCGACGCCGGCCATCATCGCCAGGTCGGTGTAGATGACCCCGGCGCCGTTGCAGGTCGGGCAGGCGCCCTCGGAGTTCGCGCTGAACAACGCCGGCTTCACGCCGTTGACCTTCGCGAACGCCTTGCGGATCGGATCGAGCAGCCCGGTGTACGTCGCCGGGTTGCTGCGCCGCGAGCCGCGGATCGCGGTCTGGTCCACCGACACGACCTGATGTTGAGAAGACCCCGCGATCGAGCCGTCGATCAGCGAGCTCTTGCCGGAGCCGGCGACCCCCGTCACCACCACCAGTACGCCGAGCGGGATGTCGACGTCGACGTCCCGCAGGTTGTGGGTGTCGGCGCCGCGCACCTCCAGCACCCCCGAAGGCGTGCGCACCGTCTCCTTGAGGGCGGCCCTGTCGTCGAAATGGCGGCCGGTGATGGTGTCGCTCCCCCGCAACCCCTCGACGGTGCCCTCGAAGACCACCTCGCCACCGGCGCCGCCCGCACCCGGGCCGAGGTCGACGACGTGGTCGGCGATCACGATCGTCTCCGGCTTGTGCTCGACGACGAGCACCGTGTTGCCCTTGTCGCGCAGCGCCAGCAGCAGGCCGTTCATCCGCTGGATGTCGTGGGGGTGCAGCCCGATCGTCGGCTCGTCGAAGACGTAGGTGACGTCGGTCAGCGACGACCCGAGCTGACGGATCATCTTGACCCGCTGTGCCTCGCCGCCCGACAGCGTGCCAGACGGCCGCTCGAGCGAGAGGTAGCCCAGCCCGATCTCCGCGAACGACTCGAGACTCTGCCCCAGCGCCTGCAGCAGCGGCGCGACCGAGGGCTCATCCAGATCCTGCACCCACTTGGCGAGGTCGGTGATCTGCATCGCGCAGGCCTCGGCGATGTTGATCCCTGCGATCTTCGACGACCGCGCCTCCTCGCTGAGCCGGGTGCCGGCGCACTCCGGGCAGGTGGCGAAGGCGACGGCCCGCTCCACGAAGGCGCGGACGTGTGGCTGCAGCGAGTCGACGTCCTTGGACAGCATCGATTTCTGAATCCTCGGGATCAGCCCCTCGTAGGTCAGGTTGATGCCCTCGACCTTGATCTTGGTCGGCTCCTTGTGGAGGAGGTCGCCCAGCTCCTGCTTGGTGAACTTGCGGATCGGCTTGTCCGGGTCGAAGAACCCGCAGCCCATGAAGATGCGCCCGTACCAGCCGTCCATGCTGTAGCCGGGGATCGTGAGGGCACCTTCCCGGAGCGACTTGCGGTCGTCATAGAGCTGGGAGAGGTCGATGTCGTTGACAGAGCCCCGGCCCTCGCAGCGCGGACACATGCCGCCCAGCCGGTTGAACGTCGCCCGCACGGTCTTCGTGTTGCCGCGTTCGACCGTGATCGCACCGCTGGCCCGGACCGAGGGGACGTTGAAGGAGTATGCGTTGGGCGAGCCGATGTGCGGCTTTCCAAGCCGGCTGAAGATGATGCGGAGCATCGCGTTGGCGTCGGTGGCGGTACCGACCGTGGAGCGAGCGTCGGCGCCCATCCGCTCCTGGTCGACGATGATCGCGGTCGTCAGCCCTTCGAGCACGTCCACCTCGGGCCGTGCCAGCGTCGGCATGAAGCCCTGCACGAAGGCGCTGTAGGTCTCGTTGATCAGCCGCTGGGACTCCGCGGCGATCGTGGCGAACACCAGCGAGCTCTTGCCCGAGCCGGAGACGCCGGTGAACACCGTCAGCCGGCGCTTGGGGAGCTCGACGCTCACGTCCTTGAGGTTGTTGACGCGCGCGCCGCGCACGCGGATCAGATCGTGGCTGTCGGCATCGTGCGGCGCCGGCGAGCGCGTCTTCGTCCGCGTGGCGCTGCTCACTGTCCTTGCTCCATCCGTTTCAGGTGGGAGGGCTTACTGGTCCTGAACCAGCCCGAGGACGTTGCCGTCGGGGTCGGTGAAGGTGGCCACGGTGCGGCCGGGGCCGACCTCGTGCGCGGGTTCCTTCACGGTGGCGCCGGCAGCGGTCACCTCGGCCAGCTTCGCCTCGATGTCCGGCACCTGCCAGAAGGCCACCGGCGAGGTCATGCCCTGCGGCCCACCGCCCGGCACCAGCCCGATGTGCTGGCCCTCGGTGTCGAAGCCGACGTAGTAGGGCGCGTCGGCCTGCGGCGGGATGCCGAGCAGGGCCGTGTACACCGCCTTGGCCGCCGCCAGGTCGGACACGGGATGCAGCACCGTCTTGATTCCCTGGGTGGAAGATCCGGTCATGGTCGCTCCTGAAGTCGTGGGTCAGATCGACCCGGTGGATTGTCGAGCTTAAAGACGAACGGGACGCCCGGAAATCGACATGCCGTTCATGGGCGGCCACTCTAGCTACGACGTCTCACCGCATCGCGAGAGCGGGGTGGGGGAGCTCCAAGTGCTCGGGTTGACTTTGGCTCGCAGGATGTGTCGACACGGCTCTTGAAGTGCAGGGAGCATCGCCGAGAGCGAGCGTCCGGTCGCTGTCCAACTCGGCTCGCCAGCATCCGCGGGGGCGTACGTCCACGCGCTCACCGCGACCACATAGGGTGTCACCATGCACCCGATCACCAAAAGCTACGAGACCTGCTCATGATCGATCTCTGGGGCGCCGTCAAGGATCTGCCGATCGCGATCGAGTCGTCCTCATTCGAGGCGCTCCTGCCGAGCGGCCCGACCGGGCTCGAGGACCATTCGACGACGCAGCTGCGACTGCAGGGCCGTGGCGAGGAGGGCGTCGGCGAGCAGGTCGGCATGGGGGATGCCCAAGTGAGCCTGCGCGCAAGCGACTTCCCGTTGACCGGCGAGTGGGCGACGCTCGCCGGCTTCCTCGCCCACCTCGACGCGATCGACATGTGGCCCGAGCCGCCCGAGTACGAGCTGCAGCGCAACTGGCGGCGCTGGACGTTCGAGTCCGCGGCGCTCGATCTCGCGCTGCGCCAGTCGGCCACGAGCCTGCCCGAGGTCCTCGGCCGCACGCCCCAGCCGGTGAGGTTCGTCAACTCGTTCGGGCTCGGCGATCCACCGGATGCCGAGAAGGTCGCCAAGCGGCGGGCGATGCATCCGACGGTTGGCTTCAAGCTGGACGTCGCGCCGTCGTGGACGCAGGAGATCATGGACCGTGTCGCGGCCGTCGAGGGTGTCGCGACGATCGACTTCAAGGGCCAGTACGGCCTCGAGGTCGAGGACGAGGCGGCGCTGCTGGCGATGTACGAACGCACGCTGGCCACGTTCACCGAGATCGTCTTCGAGGATCCGCACGACCACCCTGCGGTGCTCGAGCTGCTCGCGCCGATCGCGGATCGCGTCTCCTACGACGCGCCGATCACGAGCGTCGCGTCGATTGGCGCGACCCCTATCAAGGTACGGATCGTCAACGTCAAGCCCTGCCGCGTCGGCCGCCAGCAGGAGCTCAGCCGCTTGTACGCGCACTGCGAATCTGCCGGCATCCAGATGTACAACGGCGGGATGGGCGAGCTCGGCGTCGGCCGCGGGCAGGCCCAGCTGCTCGCGTCGCTCTTCCATCCCGGTGCGCCCAACGATATCGCGCCGTCGGGCTACAACCTCGAGGATCCACGGCCCGGTCTGCCGCCGAGCCCGCTCGATCCTACGCCCGACCGCGGCTTTCGCCGCCGATAACCCGCGACGCCCATGGGTAGATGCCCAGTGACACGCTCGGCAGCTGATCCACATACATATTATGTGCCCCTATGGGCCTCTTGCTTTTCTTGCCTATAGGGTGTTCGTTCACGTAGCTGTGCGTGAGTCAGTGCGGCTAGATGTTGGTGGAGCTGCTCGGAACTCCACTGGTCGAGCACTTCATCGATCTGCTGTCGTGGCACTCGAAGCCGGTCAGCGAGATCATTGAAGACAGCCTTGCTCGGCACCTTACGGTGCGTGTCCACCTGCACAGTCACGGCATGAGGCTTCCCGTCGGCTGAGATGACCTCGACGCGGAACATCACGCCGTGGGTGGCCTTCCTGGGGTCCTCGCCGGTCAGGCGGTGGACAGCCGAGCGGAGCTGCTTGCTTGAGTCCCTTGGTGTCGCCAACGCCCTGAGCTTGGCGCTCGTCGCCGCCGGATATGCTGTCGCCGTTCTTGCTCAACTGTTCTCAGCAGCGGAAACAGCCGAGCCGAGAGCACGGCGAAGGTACGCGCCTCCTCGTCAGTCGCCTTCCCAGCGTCCACCATCTCGGCGAGCAGCGCTGCGTGGTCGAACAGCCATGCCACAAAGGTATCGATTGCCCGGTCGAAGTCCTCATCCTGGGCGATCACGTCGAACTCGGTGCTACGCAGCGTATAGACCCCATCCTCGCGCCACCCCATCGCCTCGGAGAGCCGATGGTCCCCGTCGGGGCTGAGATACGAAGACGCAACCCAGCTCCGCTTCCTGCTCGCTGGCGGCCACCGGCGGCTCGGAGAGGCTTACGCCCATGCTTGTGCGGTTCGGCACTCTAGCCAAGCCTCTACTCCATGCGTCGACCTCACGTCCGTAGGGTACCAGAACACGTCGGCAACATGTCAAGGTCGGCCGACGTGGACGCGCACCGTCGCGCTCGTCTCGTGCCGGCTATGGGGGTCTCGAAGTAGCCCAGTGCGGCGTCCCGCCGATGTGAGACAGCCCGGTCCCATGTATCCGAGACCGTGGCGTCCCGCCCATGTGAGACAGACGCGACGACCTCAACGAACACGACGCGCGAGGCGCTCCGCTCGGTGGCGACCGTCTCACGCGACCGATTCGAGTGCGAGGCCAGGTACGGTCCTGAAGATGGTGTCGTTGGAGACGAGCGGGATCCCGAGTCGGATCGCGGTCGCGGCGATCCAGCGGTCGGCGTTGTGCTCGCGCTGCGCGAGAGCGTGCCCGATCGCGGCGCAGTCGGCGCGCAACTGGGCGCATATCGCCACGAGCTCGGGGCCTGTGTGGACGACCTCCGCGCGCTGGATCTTGCTGTCGAGCTTCAGCATCCGCGCCTCGCCCCAGCCGCGGCGGATTGCCCCGTAGCGCAGCTCTGCGGCCGTCTGGAAGGAAATGAACGCCGGGCGGCCCGTGATGATCGGCGCGTAGCGCTCAGCCAGCCGTGAGGTCGGGACCAGGTCGGCGCTGAAGACATCAGTGTCAATCACGATCGCGCCGCGCGGTCCCGATGCGGTCACGACTGGACGGCTGCGAGGAAGGCCTCGCCCTCCTCTTCGCTGAGATCCTCGATCACCATCTCATCGTGGTCAGGCAACGGACGCGCCCGGCAGAACAGCTCCTCGACCGGAAGCTCCAAGTGCCCTGGTTCGCTCTGGCTCGCAGGATGTGTCGACACGGCTCTTTGAAGTGTAGGGAGCATCGCCGAGAGCGAGCGTCCGGTCGCTGTCCAACTCGGCTCGCCAGCATCCGCGGGGGCGTACGTCCACGCGCTCACCGCGACCACATAGGGTGTCACCATGCACCCGATCACCAAAAGCTATGGGACCTGCTCATGATCGATCTCTGGGGCGCCGTCAAGGATCTGCCGATCGCGATCGAGTCGTCCTCGTTCGAGGCGCTCCTGCCGAGCGGACCGACCGGGCTCGAGGACCATTCGACGACGCAGCTGCGACTGCAGGGCCGTGGCGAGGAGGGCGTCGGCGAGCAGGTCGGCATGGCAGATGCCCAGGAGAGCCTGCGCGCAAGCGACTTCCCGTTGACCGGCGAGTGGGCGACGCTCGCCGGCTTCCTCGCCCACCTCGACGCGATCGACATGTGGCCCGAGCCGCCCGAGTACGAGCTGCAGCGCAACTGGCGGCGCTGGACGTTCGAGTCCGCGGCGCTCGATCTCGCGTTGCGGCAGTCGGCCACGAGCCTGCCCGAGGTCCTCGGTCGTACGCCCCAGCCGGTGAGGTTCGTCAACTCGTTCGGGCTCGGCGATCCACCGGATGCCGAGAAGGTCGCCAAGCGGCGGGCGATGCATCCGACGGTTGGCTTCAAGCTGGACGTCGCGCCGTCGTGGACGCAGGAGATCATGGACCGTGTCGCGGCCGTCGAGGGTGTCGCGACGATCGACTTCAAGGGCCAGTACGGCCTCGAGGTCGAGGACGAGGCGGCGCTGCTGGCGATGTACGAACGCACGCTGGCCACGTTCACCGAGATCGTCTTCGAGGATCCGCACGACCACCCTGCGGTGCTCGAGCTGCTCGCGCCGATCGCGGATCGCGTCTCCTACGACGCGCCGATCACGAGCGTCGCGTCGATTGGCGCGACCCCTATCAAGGTACGGATCGTCAACGTCAAGCCCTGCCGCGTCGGCCGCCAGCAGGAGCTCAGCCGCTTGTACGCGCACTGCGAATCTGCCGGCATCCAGATGTACAACGGCGGCATGGGCGAGCTCGGCGTCGGCCGCGGGCAGGCCCAGCTGCTCGCGTCGCTCTTCCATCCCGGTGCGCCCAACGATATCGCGCCGTCGGGCTACAACCTCGAGGATCCACGGCCCGGTCTGCCGCCGAGCCCGCTCGATCCCATACCGGACCGCGGCTTTCGCCGCCGGTAGCCCGTGACGCCCATAGGCCGCTGCCCGGTGACAGGGTGTAGGACGACAGGGAGATGAAACCGTTCGGCGACAGGCAACTGAAACCCTCGACACGACACCACCCATTGACACTGCGAGTGGCCTCAGGGTCACGCGTTGACCGGGGAGCGGGGACCAGGAAGGCAACATGCGCCGTTCCTCGTCTTGCGGTGGGCCTGGATGCAGGGCGGCAGGACTTCGCTCGTCTTTGCTCGTCGGGGAACGTGTGTTCCCGTCCGTGGCTTGCCCTATTTTCGAGAGCGTGACAGATGGCACGAAACCGGCCGCAGCTCTTGACAGCATCGACTCGGAGGAGCGTCTCAAGCTCTGGGTCCGTTCAGGCGGGCGGTGCGCGTTCTGCAACCGCTACCTGCTGGAAGACGAGGTCACCGCGGTCAACGTCAACACCGGCGAGATGGCGCACATCGTCGGGCGCGCGAGGAGCTCGCGCTCGCCCCGGGGGCTTGACGAGCTGCCCGTTGAGCAGCGCAACCTCGCCGAGAACCTGATCCTGGCGTGCCCCAGCGACCACACCGCGATCGACAAGAAGACTGGCCAGTCGGTATGGCCGGTTGATGATCTGCGTGCGCTCAAGCGCCGGCACGAGGATCGCATCTACTACCTGACCGGACTGGGTGAGGACGCCGAGACCGTGGTGATCCGAGCCGTGGGTGCCATCCGCGGCGCTTCGGTCGAGCTGTCGGCCCAAACGATTCGGGCAGCTGTTCACGACCAGCATCGGTACCCCCGGTACGAGCTGGGGGTACGCAGCGAATCCGACATCGAGATTGACTTCCGCAATCTCCCCGACGAGGGCGACAACCTTTACTGGCAGACGGCCGAGCGGCTGATTGAGAACGTCGTCGGCCGCCAGCTTGGTGATGGCGTGAACCGTGGGCACGTCCGGCACCTGTCGATCTTCGCTGTGGCGCGGATCCCGCTGCTGGTGTTGCTCGGCCACCACCTGGACGACAAGATCCCCACCGAGTTGTACGAGTTGCACCGCGACGAGCTCGGCTGGCGTTGGTCGACGTCGGTGACGCCGGTCAGCTTCGAGGTGCACCGCGTCGCCGGCGCCTCTGACGCCCGTGACGTTACGCTGGTGTGCTCAGTCAGCGGCTCCGTTTCGCTGGACGAACTCCCCGTCGAGTTGAGGGACACCTGTGTCTACGAGCTTCGTCCCGCCGGCGCCGACCCGGTGCCCGATCTGCTGCGCGTGCCTGAGTCCCTGACCGCGTTCTCGGCCGCGTATCTCGCGTTCTTGGGATTGGTCGAGGCCCAGCACCCGGCGGCAAGGGCCGTCAACGTAGTCGGCGCCGTGCCGGTGACCGCGGCGATCGAGCTCGGACGGCGGCGAACCCGAGAGGTCCACCCGCCGCTACGGGTATGGGATCGCATCCCCGGCGGCTATTCCCTCGCTCTGGAGATCACACCGTGAAGCTCACCGCCTACTTCAAGCACTTCCTCACCCAGACCGTCAACCTCAACCAGTCGCGGATCGACCAGCTCGACAGCCGTGTCCTGGCAGTTGGGAACTTCCTGCAGGGAGAGAAAGGGTTCGGCGCCGCTGCTGAGGATCTCATCGCGCAAGGCTCCTACGCACACAAAACGATCATCAAGCCGGTCGGCAACCACGAGTTCGACGCCGACGTGTTGTTGCTGATGGCCGAGCAGGAGGGCTGGGAGCCCAAGGACTACGTCGGCAACCTGTACACCACGCTGCGCGGCAGCTCCACCTATCGCGACCTTGTCAGACGCCGGACCCGCTGCGTGGTCGTCAACTACGCCAACGAGTTCCACATCGACGTCGTCCCCTACCTCGTGCGCGAAGACGGGCACTGGATCACCAATCGCAACGACAACAAGCTGGAGAACACCAACCCCGAGGGCTACAGCGAATGGTTCGATGAGCGCGACCGGATCGCCCGCCGCCGCCTGGTCGAGGTGGTCCGCCTGCTCAAGTACCTGCGCGACCACAAGCAGACCTTCTCGGTGCGCTCCGTGGTGCTCACCTACCTGCTCGCAACCCAGGTCAGTGCTATGCAGGAGCTCATTCATCCCGGGTGCTACGACGACCTACCCACCACCTTCGTGCGGCTACTCGCCGACCTGGATGCCTGGCTGCAGGCTCGGCCCAGCCTGCCGACGATGACCGACCCGAGCTGCCCGGCCCAGAACTTCCACGACCGCTGGAATCAAGAGGAGTACGCCAACTTCCGCGTCAAGATCCACGGCTACTTCGCCAAGGCCCAGGAGGCGTATGCGGCCGAGGGCGTCGAGGCGAGCTTGAAGGCGTGGCAGGACATCTTCGGCTCGACCTTCGTCAAACCGCCCGTCGAGCAGAAAGCTCTGCAGGCGAGCGCCGCCCCCGCTGTCCTGGATCCAGAGCAGCGCATCGACACGGACCTCCACATCCCGATCGACCTGAGCGCCGGCTACCGGGTCAAGGTGCGTGGTCGGGTGCGCGCCAAGACGGGGATGGGCTCATACGACCTCTCCAAGCGCGGCAACCGGGTCTTCAAGAACCGCACCATCGGGTTCGATGTCGTCTCCTGCACGGTGCCCGAGCCATACGACATCTACTGGAAGGTCAAGAACTATGGTGCCGAGGCCGAGCGCGCCAACTGCCTGCGCGGCCGGATCGAGTCCGGCTCGAAGTACCGGTCGGAGCCGACTGCTTACCGTGGCCACCACTACGTTGAGGTCTACATCGTCAAGAACGGCCGGTGCGTGGCGATTAACCGCCAGCGTGTCGACGTGCTTTGATCCTCGACTTCTGAGACCGGTTGCGCGACAGGCAATTGAGACCGCGTGCGTTGCGTCTGTTGCGGTGTCCCGCCGATCTGAGATAGCCCGATCTCGCCCATGTGATTATGAGACCGGTGAGTCCCGCCCATTGAGACTACGGCGCTTTCTTCGCCGCCGGTGCAAGCGCTGGTGCTGGCTGGAGCAGGAGGCCCCAATCGGCGGCAACGTGTTCGAGGGCTGGGGGAGGGGGGTCCGTCAACGGGATCGGCAGGTCGATGGCTTCGAGTCGGGCGCGGCCCTCGAACAGGGCGTAGCAGGGCAGGCCGTCGAGTCGGGAGGGGAAGCGAATCCCCGCGCAGCCGAGCTCGTCGTGGGCGTCGGTGGCGAGCGCGCGGGTCACCGCGCGGCGCCTGACCGTGACCTGGGCGATGTCGAGGTGGGCCATCCCGTGGGAGGCCAGCAGGGCGGCGTGGCGCCGCTCGGTCTGGTGGCGCACAGCGGGGTCGGTGAGGTCGAGGATCTCGCCGTCGCTGTCGATCCGGCAGGGAACGAGGACGTTCTGCCTCGCCAGTCGGCAGAGATTTCCTCGGCCGGCAGGTCGGCGCGGGCTTCCTCGCCGAATGTCTCCAGATAGCTGGCCATCTCATCGGTGTTGCGGCGTAGGTCGGCGAGCTCGCAGGGCGGTCTCTGCGCGGATTGCGCAGTAGAGCGTGCGGAAGCGCCGCTTGGAGTCGTCGAAGCGTGGTTCCGGGAGCATCGCTCCCTTGGGATGAACCGCGATCGGGTCGGAGATGTGGCCTACCCGCCAGCGGACCTCGCCCGGCGTCTCCAGGCCGGGAGTGGTCACACGTCTGCGCTGGCGAATTGGCGCGCGGCGCGGACCACGGCGACGAAGTCCTCGGGTACCTTGCCGTTGCGCAGCACCCCGATCGGCGCCTGGTCGTCGAGGCGGCTATTGGTGCCGAACAGCCAGTTGCGGGTCGTGGCCTGGTCGTAGCAGTCGAGCAACATGCGCACGACCTTGTAGCCCTCGCGCAGCCGCAGTTCGACCTGCGGGGTGGGTGTGGGCCCGTCGGGCTTGCGGTAGCGGCCGATCTGCTTGACGTCGTTGAGCCCGGCGAGGTAGGCGGTCATCCGCTGTCCAAGGGTGTCCTGCAGGAAGCCGGCGACCGCCGCGGTCGGCTGTGCGGACGCGTCATGCTCGAGTTGCTCGGCGGTACTGAGAACGAGGGGCATCGTGATCCTCCTTTGGTCACGCCCACACTACCATATAGCACACCCTAAAACAACCACTAAAACACACGAGAGACTATCTCCCTGATCGTCCTGATCGCACCACATCACGTGGTCGTTCCCAGAGGGGACGCCGCTCAACGATGTCGCTGGCTACAGTCGGCAGATGATTGATCCGCGGCTGGTCACCCTCCAGGATCTTTTCGCCGATCGGATCCACTACGAGGTTCCGATCTTCCAGCGGCCGTATGTCTGGGAGAAGGACGAGCAATGGATTCCGTTGTGGGAGGACGTAGTCGACGCGGCGAACGGGCGTCTGGCTGGTCAACCAATGCTCGCTCACTTCCTCGGAGCGATCGTTATCGAGCTGCGTTCGGCGGATCCTGGCCGGGTCAAGGTTTTCTCGGTGATCGATGGCCAGCAGCGTCTGACGACCCTTCAGGTGCTGCTCGCCTCGCTGCGCGCGGTGGCGCAGGAGCGCGACGAGTCGCGGGTCTCGGACCTCGAGCGAATGCTGCGCAACGAGGGGCGGCACGCCGATGGGCCGCTCGCGTTCAAGGTCTGGCCCAGCGAAGACGATCGGACAGCCTTCCGTGGAACGGTTCGACCTGAGGGTGGAGCGGCCGTCCCTACCGACGAAACGGGGATTCCCGGTGCGTATCACTACTTCAAGGCCGCGATCGATGAGTGGCTCGGCACAGACGACAACGCGACCGATCGCCTCGACGCGCTGCAGGACGCAGTCGAGGGCCTGCTGCAGGTCGTGGCCATTCAGCTCGATGGCAGCTCAGACGCTCAAGTCATCTTCGAGACGCTCAACTCCCGTGGCGCCGACCTCACCTCGCTAGACCTTGCCAAGAACTCGCTACTGCGCCGGGCGGCCCGGGACGGGATCAACGTCGGGGAGCTGCATGCCACGTACTGGCAGCCGGCCCTTGGCGACGGCAAGTACTGGCTGGAGACGGTGCGGCAGGGCCGCTACACGAGCGAGCGTGCCGACCTCTTCCTTATGCACTGGCTGACAATGCGAACCGGCAAGACACCGCGCGTCCAGCGGCTCTTTGCAGATTTCCGCCGGCTCGTCATGCAGGCTGACCCGCCAGCTCAGGCGGCCGACATCGTCAAGGAGCTGAGTGCGGATGCGAAGACCTACCGGTCGTTCGATGATCTCGATCGCGCCTCCGTCGAGGGACGGTTCTTCCACCGGCTGGATCTGATGGACACGACGACGCTGATCCCCGTGGCGCTCCTGCTGTTCCGCAGCAACGAGCTCACCGTCGAGCGGCGACAGCGGGCCGTGCGCGCTCTGGAGAGCTGGCTGGTCCGCCGCATGATGCTCGGAGCAACCACGCAGCACTACAACCGTCTCTTGGCCACCCTACTCAGCCGGCTGCGTGAGCAGCATGACCTGACGACAGCCGATGTCACGATCATCGAGGTGCTTCGCGGCTTCGAAAACGAAACCGACCGCTGGCCAACCGATGCGGAGGTCACCCACCGCTTGCTGAGGGTTCCACTGTACGGCTGGATCAATCAGCGCCGCATCCGGGTCCTACTTGAAGCCTGCGAGGAGCAGATCGCCGCGACGCCGTTGACCGAGCAGCTGCTGCTGCCGGAGAAGCTCACCATCGAGCACGCGATGCCGCAGACCTGGGCCGACAACTGGCCCCAGACGATCGAGGATGATGGGGACCCGGACCACGCGGTGGAAGATCAGGGACGCCCATATCCATCTCCTCGGCAACCTGACGCTGGTCACGCGCGGGCTGAACTCGACACTCTCGAATGCCCCCTGGCCGGTCAAGCGGGCGGAGCTGGCGAAACGCAGCCAATTGCTCGTCAACCAGCACCTGTGCGCAAACGAGACGTGGGAAGAGGAGCACATAGACGCTCGGGGGACCGAGCTCTGTGGATTCGTGCTCAGGACGTGGCCGGGCCCCGATGCTGAGGTGTGGCTTGCTCCTCCAGACGTGCACGAGCTCGAGCCCGCCGTCTGATGCTGTGGCTTTCTCCCCACCGGGGGGTCGCACTGTCGGCGATAGGCGTCAGTCGGATGCAGGCGGGAGATGCTCGGCGATGACAACGCGCCACCGGAGTGCGATCCCACGCCAAACCCGTCAAAGCGTGCGCCTTCAATGCGCGAGGTTGTCCGAGTTCTCGTAGAAGTTTGAGTGGCGGTCCTCCTGTCCCGTCCGCTCCGGTTGGGAGCGTTCGGGGCGACCAAACCAAGTCCGATAGGGACAGGAGGAACCGCCATGAAGAAGGTATCTGGCCCGGAGGTCGTCACGGCCGCGGAAGCGTTGGAGAGTCCGCTCCCACCGCAGATTCAGGAGGCGCTTGGTGAGCTCGTCGGCGCGGCGAGAGAGGGGCTGCTCGCGCTGAGCGTGGGTGTCGGGCTCGGCGTCGTGCATGAGCTGATGGCGACCGAGGTCGAGGAGGTGGTTGGCCCGAAGGGCAAGTGGAACCGGGATCGGGCCGCTAAGGGCGTATCTCAGTAGGTGGCTTCGGGGGTCGCGTGGTGGGCCTTCTTGAAAGCGATCAGGCCGCTAGCGAGCTGGAGGAGCGCGAGGTGGTTCTCCTCCTTCTTGGACCAGCGGATGAGGATGCCGCGGTTGCGGTTCAGCCAGGAGTGCGTGGCCTCGACGACCCAGCGCCTTGCACGCCAGCCGGGTGTGCGCGCCTTGAGTTTGATTTCCTCTCCCCGGGCACGGATATGCGGCGTGTAGCCGTGTTTGACGGCTAGGTCGTGCATCGGTGGGGAGTCATACCCACGATCGAGGCACAGGCCCTGTGGAGACTCTGGCGTCGGCTCGGGACGCTCGATCGGGATGCTCTGGAGGGTCGGCTCTAGCAGCGGCTGGTCGTTGCGGTTGGCACCGTCGTGCGCCAACCCGATCGGGACCCCCGCTCCCTCGCTGAGAACCGAACGCTTCGCCCCCCCTTGGCCCGGTCAGTGGGATTCGGGCCGGTCTTCGCGCCACCGAGAGGGGCCTTGGTCATCGCGCCATCGGCCGCCAGCCACGCCCAGTCGACCCCTACAACCTCGTCGTACTCCAGCAGCCCCTGACGCCATATCTCGTGGAATACCCCAGCTCGCTCCCACTCTTGAAAACGCCGGTGCGCCGAGCTTGAGTGACAGACCCCGGTCGCGTTCAGCGCGTTCCACTGCATCCCCGTCCTGAGTACCAGCAAAACCGCGTCCATCGCGTCGCGATCCGCTACCCGCGGGTTGTGACACCCCAACGGGTGCGCCGGACGCTCCGGCAGCAACGCCTCGACCCGCTCCCACAACCAATCAGGCATACGCCAACCATCATCGAAGTCGATCAAACCCATCAGGAACCTCCTGGTCGCTTGGCCGATCAAGAGATTCGACGCAGGCTACACGACTCCTACCGAGATACGCCCTAAGGCGGTCGATGTCGTCGACAAACACCGCGATAGGGCGATCCATCTCGACCAGGCGACGCTGGAGATCACGACGCTGATTCAAGGCGCTCGTGCGCTTGCCCTTGCCAGTGACTGCGGACCAGCCTTGCTGCACCACCGCCGCCACGGCGGCGCCCGTCGGGCCAAACACCAGGGGGACCAGCGGCGATACCGCCTCGCCGTACCTTGAGAATTGCTCGGCAACGGCCTGCACACGGTCACTCCTGCTGCTACTCAACTGGCTACCGAGCTCGGAGAAGAAGCGCGTGACCAGCTGCTCGGCGCCAGAGAAGAGCCACGGGTCGAAGCGCAACACCTCCGCCTGATCGTCGAGCTCACCCTCGACGAGATTGAGCACCGAGGTCTTGCCGGCACCCCACGGGCCCATCAGCGCAAGCACGAACCCTGTCTCGGCCGGAGCCTGCAGAATCTCGGCGGCGATCAACTTGGCGAGCGTTGCTCGACCCAGCCGATCCTCTGCAGCGCTGCTGATCGGAGCATCAGGATGGAGACCACCGGACATGTCTCCAGTGTGACGGCTGATGAGGCGCTGGGCCTGCTCGACAGAACCCTGTAGCAGCTTTGCTTGGCAGGCGGCCTATGCACGATGCGAGACAGTCGTCTGCAAGCTGGGCCGCATTCAGGCGTTTATTACATGAGGGGTGTTGTGGCGCGTGAGTCAGGGATGAACGAAGCGACGATCACACGCGGGAAGCAGCGGCGCGGGGGGCTCGTGTGGGCGCCGGAGGTTCGCGGCACTCTGTGCCACCAGCTGATCGCGGAGATCTGCGCACGCGAGATCACCGAGATCCGCTCGATCGAGGCGCTCGCGGCGACCATCTTGCCGGCGAGACTTGCGCCGGTTCACCGCCAGGCCCTGCTTGCGTTCGTCGTGCCGATGGCCGCGTCGTACCTGCGGCATTTCAGCCGGCCGGGCTGGCGGTTCTTGGGCAGCGAGGTGATCGTCGGGGACGTCGCGCTCGACCTGCTGTGGCGGCGCGGAAGCCGCTTGGAGGCCGACGAGGTGAAGTCCAGCGCCTCGGCCCCGACGCTCTGGCGAGCCGCCGCTGAAGCGCAGGCCGCCGCTCAGGCCGAGTTGTGCCGGCGGCACTTCGGCGGCGCGTTCGCGGGGGTGCGGATCGCGGCGCTGGCGCTCGGCGAGTCCGTGTGGGTCGCGGCGTGAAGCGCATCGCCGACCGAGAGCGCGCGGAGGCGATCGTCGCGCAGATGCGCGAGTTCCGCGCCGAGCTCGGAGTCATCCCTGCGTGGTACCTCGAGCAAGCCGAAAAGGAACTCGGCCGCTCGCGCGCCTGCCTGTACCGCTGGGCCAAGAACGGTGTGCCCGCCGGGGCCCGCTCAGGTTTTCAGCTCCAGGGCGAGCACAAGGTCGCAGTCTTTGACGAGCGCGGCGTTGGCGCAGCCTGGCAAGCCCTTCGCTCCGAAGGCGCAGACGTGCCCTCCCGGACGGCGTGGTACCGCGCCGCCGGCCGCGACCTGAGCGAGCTCGAGCGCCGCTACATTCAGGGCGGCCTACCGGACGCCCGCAGCGCCCAACTGCGCCTGGAACGCCGCGAGGGCCGTCGCGGCGACGCGCTGATCGCCGATCACAAGCTCGTCGACTTGCTGGTCTGCCTCCCCGGCGCTGCCAAGCCCGTACGTCCTTGGATCACGAGCTTCATGGAGCCATCGACCCGCGCGATCGCCGGCCTCGCCGTGTCGGTGAGACCTCACCGTGGAGTGGTCCTCGCCGCGCTCGGCGAGGCGATCCGCGAGCGCCCCGAGCTCACGCCGGCGCACGGCAAGCCGTGGATCATCCGCTTCGACAACGGTCTTGAGTTTCTCGCCAACGCGATCCGCGCAGCGGCTATGGACCTCGGCTTCCACCCGGTGCCGTTGCGGGCACGATCGCCGTGGCTGAACGGGAAGATCGAGCGCTGGCATCAGACGATGACCTGCGAGCTGATCCGCCGCTTGCCGTACTGGACCGACGGGCCCAAGCGCGAGGACGGCACCCTCGACCTGGCCGCCGACACCGCCCCGCTGGCGATCGAGGTGTTCACCGAGCTGCTGCTCGAGTGGATCGCCGCCTACAACTTCGAGCGGGCCCACTCCGCTCTTGACGGGCGGACACCGGCACAAGCCTGGGAGCAGGACACCACACCGCTGCGCCCGGCCAGCGAGCAGGATCTGCGCCGCTACCTGCTGGAGTGCCCCGGCAGCCGCATCGTCGAGGCCCGCGGCGTGAAGTTCCAGCGCCGCTGGTACACCAACGAGGCGCTGCAGCAGCACGTCGGGCGCAGGGTAGAGCTACGCCGCATGCCCCACGACGCCCGCTGGCTCGAGATCTACGTCGACGGGCAATGGCTCTGCCGCGCCGTCCGCCACGACGAGGCCTCCGACGCGCAGCGCCAGCGCGTGCTCGACGCTCGCGCGCAGGCCGCGCGTGACGCCGCAGGCATCGCGCGGCGCGCGAAGAACCGCGCGCGGGTGCGCTGGTCGACGATGACTGCCGCACACCCGCCGCAGGCCACCAACAGCGTCTCCACCGACGAGGCACGCGAAGTCGATGATCCTGGCGCGAAGGTGCTCGAGGCGCTCGGGCTTGCCCACCGGCGCGGACAGAAGCGCAGGTGAATGAATGTCCGCCCGCGTGTTCGACCCGCCCGTCCGTCACCACGCCAGCCCGCCGGGTGTCGGGATCGTCGAGACCGAGGGCCTGCTGCTCTCCGAGCGCTCTCTGCAGTACGTCATCGCCAACCGCCTGCTCGGCGCGCTCACCGGCGTGTCGGGCACCGGCAAGACGTTCACCCTCGAAGAGCTGCTGCGCGGCCGACAAGACCTCCGCGTGGTCTGGATCGAGGTGCAGGTCAAGCCGACGATGCTCTCGATCGCCCGCGTGATCGCGCTGCAGCTGCTCGGCGAGATCCCGCACCGGCAGCCGCCACGAGCTGTCCTACCACCTGCAGGACGTGCTCGTCGACCAGCCCGACGGCCGGCCGCTCGTGCTGATCTTCGACGAGGCGCAGCGCCTGAACCGCGAGTGCGCTGAATACCTGCGCTATCTGCACGACCCGCACAACACCCGCTTCGCGATGGTCCTCGCTGGCGGCAACGGATGCTGGGAGACGATCCGACGCGAGCCGATGCTCCACAGCCGCGTGCACGAGCCTGTCTTCTTCAGGCCGCTCAGCGAACAGGCCTTGCTCCAGACGCTTCCCAACTACCACGCGATGTATCGCACCGCTGAGCTCGAGCTGCTGCTGTGGGTCAACCAGGAGCGCTGCCAGGGAATCCTTCGCCACTGGTCAGCGTTCACGGCCTCCGCGGCGCAGCTGTTGACCCCGGGCGAGCCGCTCACACGGGCGGTCGCGGCTGCGGTGGTCGGCCGGCCGGAATGACCCGGACGCCGACCGCCTACACCGTGCAGACCCCGGACATCAAGCCGCGCACGATGGCCCGGCTTCTTGGGCTGCACGACCCCGACAATGGCGTAGTCGTCTGCCATCCTGTGCCCCCGCGTGCTGGGGCGGGGCATCTCGCGCACGACGTCCTGTACGCGCTGGGCAAGCGCCCATCGACCCCCGGCTGGCCGAGATCACCGCACACGATCGAGCGCGATGTTCGCCGCTGGCTACTTCCCCCGGATAAATGTGCGGGGTTAGGCGGCGAGGTGGAGGCCGCCGGGGGTGCGTTCGACGCCGACTGAGATTGCGACGGCGTCGAGGAGGCTGGCGGCGATGAAGCGTGTGGATCGGCTGTCGAGGTCTAGGAGCGCGGCGGCGGCTTGTCGGCGGGTGAGGCGGTGTTGGTCGCGTAGACGGACGAGCGCGTCGGCGAGCTTGGCTCGCTGTTGGGGTGTGTCGATCTGTTCTGCGACGGTGGTGAGGGCGTCCCAGCCCCAGTCGGGGTCGTCCCTGGAGATGGCTTCTTGCAGGCGTTTGAGGTCGGGGCCGATCAGCTTGGGCAGGGTGACGAGCAGCGAGAGGTCGGTGGGGGGCATGTCGAGGAGTTGCTCCCAGAGGTGGTCCAGGGCTCTCTCGGAGAGGCCTTGCAGGTCGGCGGTGGCGTCGCGTGCGAGTAGTGCGACGTGAGCGCGCGCGAGCTGTTCCTCGGAGGGTCCGCGTTGCTGGCCGCAGCAGCGCTTGACCTTGCGATTTGAGCCGCATGGGCAGGGCTCGTTGCGTCCTGGTCCGGGCATCACCGCCTCCTGTCTTTCGGGTGTGGTGAGGGTCCCATCCGGGCCGGTCAGAACCACTCGGTCTGTCCGCTGTGTTCAGGACGATTCGCCTGCTCATGAATTGGTTTCCAACCCGGTGGAGGTGTGATGCTCACGCTGTGTGGCGGGCAGGTGGAGTGCTTGTGGGACGAGGTGTTGCCGGTCGAGGCGCGGGAGCTGCCCGAGGATCTCGCTCGTCTGGATGGGGTGCTGTCGGATCCGCTGTTGCTGGGGCCGATCGCGGCTGCATGGGAGCAGGGCGCGCGGGATCGTGGGCGCCCGTCGATCTCGATGGCGACCTTCGTGCGGTTGATGGTGATCAAGCAGCGCACTGGCTGGGGCTACGAGACGCTGGTGCGGGAGGTCTCAGACTCGCTGCATCTGCGGCGGTTCTGTCTGATCGCGATCGATCAGCGTGTGCCGGACGAGTCGACGGTCCGCAAGCTCGCCCGCCGGCTGGGCGCCGAGGTCGTGCAGGAGATCACCAGGGTGGTGATCGAGAAGGCCCAGCGCGAGACGCGTTTCCGTGCGCGGGCGGCGAGGATCGACTCGACGGTCGTGGAGGCCGACATCCGCTACCCGTCCGACGCGATGCTCGCCTTGCAAGGCGTCAGGGTGCTCGCGCGCGAGGGCCGCAAGCTCACGGGGATGATCAAGGGCAACACGACGCGGGTCAGGGATCGTTCGCGTTCGGTTGGGCGGGCGGTTCGCGCGATCTCCAAGACGCTCGCGCGGCGCACCGGCGAAGCCAAAGCGGAGGTGATGACGCTCAACGAGCAGGCCGGGCGAGCTGATCGCCCGCTCGGCCAGAGAGGCCAAGCGGCTCGCCGCTGCGGGCGCAGGGCATCGGCGCGCGGCCGCGGCGCCCAGGCCAAGCTCAGAGCAGCCGAGGAAGCTCGAGGAGCTCGCCGCGCGCTGCCAGAAGGTCACCGAGCAGATCGACCGTCGCGCACGCGGGCTGAAGATCACCGACCGGCTCGTGTCGCTCGCCGACCCCGACGCGCGGCCGATCCGCAAGGGCAAGCTCGGCAAACCGACCGAGTTCGGGTACGTCGCGCAGATCTGCGAGGTCACCGAGAACACCCGCAAGGGCGCCCGCGGGTTCATCCTGCCCGCCGGCCACGCGCCGGGCAACCCCGCCGAGAACCGGCTGCTGCCCCAGACCGCCCTCGAGCTCGAACATGCCGGGATCCGGCTCAGGGAGATCGTCTGCGACGGCGGCTTCCAGGCCGGCCCCACCAAAGACGCGTTCCCCGACCTCACCGACGAGCAGATCCAGCTCTCCGGCCGCCACGAACCCGGTCACGCAGAACCCGCAAACGCAGAGCCCGCTACCGAACCGGCATCGAGGGCCGGATCAGTCACCTCAAACGCGGCTACGGGCTACGCCGATCCCGGCTCAAAGGCGATGACGGGATGAGAACCTGGACCGGATGGGCGATCCTCGCCTACGACCTCGACACCCTCGCCATCCGAGCCCGCTGAAACACTCCCACCAGCCCACCAACCGGGCAACCCATGAATGAGCCTGACTCGGCCGCGCCCAACCGGACGCGGCCGTTTCAGTCCCCGGCCATTTATCCGGGGGAAGTGGCTAGTGGAGGCCCCGGCAACGTTTGCCGGCACCGACTCGGCCCCGAACGCTGTCATGCCCGAATCCTCGGCGCCGTCAACCCGGCGAACGTTGCCTGACACCCCACTAGCTGCAGAGCGGGTCTCCGACTTGCTCTTGGTTCGAGCCGACTTGTTCAAGCCCAGCGCCCTCGAGCACCTCGTCACGCTTGCCGGAAACGCCGGCGCTCGACGGATATGGCTGATCTTCGATACCGCCGGCGCGCGCGAAGCCGCCGACCAGACGCTGAATGCTCGCAGGCGGACCCGCGTGTCGATCGCCGCCCGTGCCCGGCACAAGAGAGCCTTCATCTATGCCAGCTCTGAGCGCTGGCCCAGCCGCTCGCCGTGGCTCGCCCGCGCAAGCGCCGCCTTGGCCTTCCCGCGAGCAGAGTTCGCCGACGTCAACGCGCATATGTGGCATGCCCACCGGGCGACAGAAAGGTGGCTCGCAAGACACCCAACGGTGACGCGCGACGCGTTCGAGCGCTTCATGAGAGGTCTCGTGTGGGCACCGGATGACCGCTACCGACACGCCCGGACGATCGGAGCACGCAGCGCCCTGCTTCTGCGCGGCCTCGCCCCAGAAATCCATGACCTCGGTGATCGCGATCAGCTCACAATCTCGACTCCCACCACCAGGCAAAACGCCGCCATTCGACGCTGGAGCGATCCAGCGGCCGCGACGCTGTACGCGCTCGGCGAGCTGACTGACCTCGATGACACGACGCTCGGCCGGCTCAGCCTCGACCAAACGATCGACACCCACGAAGGCGTCGCGCTCGGCGGCTACCTGCTTCGTGGTGCCGCCGCTGCGGCGCTCCGCGCGCACTACGCAGCCATGACAGGTGGGCCGATCGTCCTTCTCACCAACCGTCTGTTCACCCCGAAACAACTCCAGTCGCACCGAGGACCCTGGGGGGCAGGGCCAGCCGCAGACGCGCGCGCGGTCGAAATACGGCTCGCCCGAATAGGCGAGGCAATCGATCTCATTCATCCGCAGCCCCGGCTTCTCAAGGGGTTTGCGCCACCCGTTCCCATCGTCCAACAAGAGGCCGCGCTCATAGTCCGCTTGCTGCGCTTGGCGCCGACACGCTCATTGCCGCTACACCTGCTGAGCAAGAGCGACATCCATGTCGTCCAGGGACTTGAGGGCGTCGACGCCGTGCATACCTACCAGGGTCGGGCCTTCGCCACCGAAGACCTTTGCTTCAGCCAGTTCCTCTCCAACGCGAAACGCTTTGTCGGGCGATGGGACGACACGTAGCCGCCGACCGCCGCGTTATTTATCCCAAGCGGCCAGCAGGACAAGATCCCCGCGACCCAGAGCGATCTCATATGAGCGGGACGAAGCTGTCGCACATGAGCGGGATTCCCGTCTCACATGAGCGGGACGCCGCACCCAGAACATTCATTATCTAGCACTACCTCCTACGCCCGATAATACATATTATGTAAACAACGAGACGGATTGCGGTTGGCCCCACTCGAGCCAGGCCGGCGCTTCTTGGCTGGCGATAAAGAGGATCAGGCCGGAACCGACCAACTGCGACTGTTGGCCAGCCACAGCTCGAGCAGCGGATCGACGACGCGCCAGCCGGTCCTGGTCGTTTCGTCAGCGACAACGTGACCGTCGCGCTGGAGGCGCTCGACCGTACCCTGGTTGCTGCCGGTCTTGCTGACCCCGTAGCGCTCATGCGCGACGCGGCCCTGCAATGGCGTCGTCCGTTCTGAGATGACGGCCATCAGCCGCCAGCACCAAAAGGTGTCATCATACGGCACCATTTGGTGCCGCTATACGGCACATGTCAGCTCAGCTGGTACGCGAGCGTGACCTGTGTCGAGAGCGTGCAGGTGCCCGCGGTCGCCTTCCTGGCAGAGCCCCGCCTTGAATGGTGCTTGACCCTGCGCCTTGGCTTGGGGGTCGTCACCGGCGCGGCGACGGCGCGACCGGGAGCGCTGGAGACGTTCTCACCCACTATCGCTCCGCCGCCGGTGGCGAAGCCGAAGTCGGGCTGGCCGCCGGTGTATTCGACTTCACCGGGGCAGTCGATGTAGCCGCCGCCTTCGCTGACGCTCTGAATCGGTCCGAGGACGGCGCTTGTCTTTTCGGCGAGGAACTGAGCCTTGGCCTGGCCGTCGCTGACCGCGGCGGCCATCGCCTGGCGGTAGACCGACGTCGCGGTCGCGGTGCTGGCTTCCGAGCTCAGCGGCTCGCTCGCGACCCCCTGCACGCTCACGGTGCGCGGCGAGGGGGTTGCGGTCGCCGGCGCCGTCTGGGTTTCGACCGCCGTCGCGACCCCGAGCACACCGGTCCCCATCAGCCCTACCGTCGCCACCGCTGCCGCTGCGATCAAGATCCTCATCATGGGCCTCCTCGTTGTGCCGCGTCGGGGTCCCCGATCGGGGAGCTACCCCCCCAGGGTAGCCGCGCCTGACCGGCATCGCGCCGCTATGCCGCCGGGGGCCGCGCAGCAGGAGAAGGCGTTCGCCGGGCGCCGCCTCCCTCCGCCGGGGAGACGGGGTCCTGTCAGGATTTCTTCATGGCGGGTTTCATCGCGTGGTGCTTCATCGCATGGTGCTTCATCTCGTGGTGCTTCATCGCGTGCTTGGAGCTGGCCTGGGCGGCCGCGGGGACGGCGGCGATCGTCAGGGTCGCGGCGAGCGCGGCGAGCCGCCGTGGTGTGCGGGTGGAGATCATGGTGCCTCTCTTTCGGGGATCTGAGACGGTCGGGCTCCGGCCGGCGGCCGGCCCGCGGTGCACCTCACAGGAGAGGTATTACGGTTTCCTTACGGCCCGTCCGGATCGGGGTGTGGGGGATCTTCGGGATCGGGGCGTGCGAGCTCGTCAGCGTCGGGGTTCCGCGGCTCGCGGCGATCGGCGCGGTGTCGGCGAGCGCGGTGTAAGGGTTCGGAAATATCTGCGCGTCAAGGTGGCGGCATGTTCGTTCTGATCGTCTTCGCCTTCATCGCGGGCGCCGCGACCGCGGTGTCGCCGTGCGTGCTGCCGGTGCTGCCGGTCGCGCTCGCCGCCGGCGCGACCGGCGGGCGGCGGCGACCGCTGGGCGTGGTCACGGGGCTGGCGCTGTCGTTCACGTTCGCGACGGTCGCGCTGGTGTATGCGATCTCGGCGTTCGGGCTCCCCGACAGCCTGCTGCGCACGCTGGCGATCGTGGCGCTGATCGGCTTCGGGATCTGCCTGCTGGCGCCGCCGCTGGGCGACCGCCTGGAGGCGTGGCTGAGCCGGCTGGGCCCGAGCGCCGGCGTCGGCACACGCGACGGCGAGGGCTTCTGGTCGGGGATGCTGGTCGGGGTCGGGCTGGGGTTCGTCTACGCGCCGTGCGCCGGCCCGATCCTCGCGGGCGTGATCACGGTGTCGGCGTCGCAGAGCTTCACCGCGGGGCGCCTCGCGGTCGCGCTGGCGTACGGGATCGGCTCGGCGGTCGTGCTGTACGCGCTGATGCTCGGCGGGCGGCGGCTCACCGGCCGCCTGGCGCGGCGCAGCGGGGGCTTTCAGATGGCGATGGGCGCGGTGATGGTGCTGATCGCGCTGGCGATGCTCGGCAACTACGACACCCGCTTTGAGACTTCGATCGCGAGCGACCTGCCGTCGTTCCTGGTCGATCCGACCCACAGGCTTGGAGGAAAGCCACGCCGCGACGGTCCAGCTCGCGGCGCTGCGCGGCCGCAAGGCCCGCCAGGACGCCGGCCTGCGCGAGGCCGACGCCGGCCTGACGCTGCCGGTGATCGGCAGGGCGCCGGAATTCGTGGACACCGAGGACTGGTTCAACACCCCGGGGGGCCAGTCCGCTGCCGCTGTCGAGCCTGCGCGGCCACGTGGTGCTGGTGGACTTCTGGACGTACACCTGCATCAACTGCATCCGCACGCTCCCCTACCTGAACGCGTGGTACGCCAAGTACCACCACGACGGCTTTGAGATCGTCGGCGTGCACACACCGGAGTTCCCGTTCGAGCACTCCGCCGCGAACGTCGCGGCGGCGATCACTCAGAACGGGATCCACTACCCGGTGGTCCAGGACAACGAATACGGGACCTGGAACGCCTACAACAACCAGTACTGGCCCGCCGAGTACCTGATCGACGCCCAGGGCCGCATTCGCCTGGAGGACTTCGGCGAGGGCGAATACGCGACCAAGGAGCGCGCGATCCGCAGCCTGCTGGTCGAAGCCGGGGCGACCGACCTCAGCGGCCCGACCCACGTCCACGCGCTGAAGCCCTCCGAAGCGGAAGTCACGCCGGAGTCCTACCTCGGGACCGAACGCGGCGAACGCCTCACCAACGGGCGGGTGGGAATCCCCTTCACCGCGGGGCTGCACGACTACGGCCCGCTCCCCTCCCAGCCGCCGCCCTTGAGCGAGCTTCGCTTCGCGGGCGTCATGCGGATCGGCGCGTGGGGCGCGACGGCGGTCAGCGGGGCCGCGGTCCAGCTTCACTTCAGGGCGCGCCGCGTCTACCTTGTCATGGGCTCTCCCGGCCACCCCCGCCCGGTGCGGGTGCTGCTCGACGGGCGTCCGATCCCGCCGTCGGTGGCCGGCACCAACGTTCACGACGGGACCGCGATGGCGCAGTTCCAGGACGTCTACAACCTCGTGAACCTGCCGGAAGTGCAGACGCACACCCTCACCGTGGAGCCGGCGCCGGGGGCGACGGTCTATGACTTCACGTTCGGCTGACCGATCCTCGCCGCCGGCGATCGGAGATCGCCCGATGGCCCGCGCGAGGCTGCCATGATCGGTGCGATGGCCACATCCCCAGAGCGCGCCCCGCGGGCGTCGGTGCTGGTGGTCGACGACGAGCCGACGATCGCCGAGGTCGTCGCGCGCTACCTGGAGCGCGCGGGCTACCGGACGCGCGTGGCCAGCGACGGCCCGCAGGCGCTGGCGCTGAGCGCGCAGAGCCCGCCGGACCTGGTGGTGCTCGACATCATGCTGCCGGGGATCGACGGCCTGGAGGTGATGCGGCGGCTGCACGAAGACTGCGAGGAGGCGCCGGCGCGGGTGATCCTGCTGACGGCCAAGGGCGCGGAGTCCGACCGGATCGTGGGGCTGCGCCGCGGGGCCGACGACTATGTCGTCAAGCCGTTCTCCCCCGGCGAGCTGGTGGCGCGTGTGGAAGCGGTGCTGCGCCGCGGTCCAGCGACGACGACGGGCCGCCCGGGCCGCGCGAGCGGCCCCAGCCGGCGCTCCAGTTCGACGGCCTGCGCGTCGAGCCCGCCTCCCGACGGGTGCTGGCAGCCGACCGGGAGGTGGCGCTGACGCAGCGCGAGTTCGACCTGCTGGCGTTCCTGGCGCGCCACCCCGGGCAGGTGTTCTCGCGCGACCGCCTGATGGAGCTCGTGTGGCAGCTCCCGGACTACAGCGACAGCTCGACGGTGACGGTCCACATCCGCCGGCTGCGCGCCAAGGTCGAGCCCGACCCCGAGCGCCCGCGCTACATCGCAGACGGTGTGGGGCGTCGGCTATCGCTTCCGCCCATGAGGGGTCCGCGGTGAGACGCTCGCTGGCGCCCTCCCCCTGGTGCTGCTCGCGGCGCTGGCGCCGGCGTGCGCGGTGATGGCGGCGATCGGCGGCGCGCACGCGGTGCGCGGGACCGTCGAGATCCTGCTGCCGGTTGGGCTCGTCGCGCTGGCGCTGGCGGGGCTCGCCGACGCGGGGCGGCTGCCGCTGGCGACGCTGCGCCGGCGCTTCGGCCTCGGCGTCGGCCTGGCGCTGGGTCAGCTCGCGGCCGCCGTCGCGATCGGGGCGGCCGTGATGTTCGTGTCGCCCCACGACGCCTGGATGACGGTCGCGATCGTGTTGTTCGCCGCGGTCGTCGCGACCCGCGCGGCGCAGCTGCTGCTGCGGGGGGTCGTGGGCGATGTGCAGGCCGTCTCGGACGGCCTGCATGCGCGTGGAACGGGGTGAGCGCGACGTCCACATCGCAGGCGCGCTCCGGGCGCGAGCTTGCAGACCTCGCGCAGACCGCGAACCGCATGATCGCGGCGCTCGCGGCCGAGGAGCGCGCGCGCGACGCCGCCGAGGCGGCGCGCCGGCAGGTGATCGCGGCGGTGTCCCACGACCTGCGCACCCCGCTGACCTCGTTGCGGCCTGCTGACGCAGGCGCTCGACGACGACCTCGTCGACGCGTCGACGGCGCGTCGCTACGTGCAGACGATGGGCGTCAACGTGCGGGCCCTGAGCGCGCTGATCGACGACCTGTTCGAGCTCTCGCGCCTGGACGGCGACGGGGTCGCGTGGAGCACCGAGGCGGTCGCGCTCTCCGAGCTGGTGGCAGAGACGATCGAGCTGGTGCGCCCGGAGACCGAGACCGCCGGCGTCGCTGTCAGTGCGCGAGCTGCCCGCCGACCTCGCGCCGGCGCAGTGCAACCCCGACAAGCTGCGCCGCGTACTCGCTGAACCTGCTGCAGAACGCGATCCACCACACCCCGCCCGACGGCAGCGTCGCGGTCACCGCGGCCGCGGGCGATGGGACCGTCGAGGTCGAGGTCGCAGACACCGGCGGCGGCATCGCCGAGCGCGACCGCCCGCACGTGTTCGAGCCGTTCTACCGCGGCGGCGGCGACGCCGCCCGCACGCGCCCCGGCAGCGGCCTCGGCCTCGCGGTCGTCGCGCGCGATCGTCGAGGCCCACGGCGGGCGCATCTGGCTCGCCGACGCCGCGCTGGGGACACGCGTGCGGTTCACGCTGCCTTGTGCGGTGAACTCGCACGACAGTCCGGGTGCGGCCGCGTGACGGATGACACAGAGCTCTCCGCTACGGCAGCGTTCCGCGCTTCGCAATCCACACGCTGCGCAGGCGAAGGCCCGAGCGGTCGGAGATGATGTCGTAGTCGTGGTCGTAGTGAAGCACCCCGAGCGCCTGCTCGTGAGCCACCGCGGCAAGGAGCAGATCGACGGGCTTGACCCGGTGCGAGACGTCCGGCGTCCGCGCCAGCTCGCCCTGAGCCTGCAGTGCGAGACGCAGCGTCGAAGGGCCGCCGGCGGCCCTAGGGAGAGCGAGCAGGCGGTCGGTGAGGCGAGCGTAGTCGTGGCCGTCGCGGGCGGAGTAGAGAGCCTCGAGCAGGAACGGCTCGCACGCAAGCACTTCTTTGGCACGCACCGCTTCCTCGAAGCGGGCGCGATCACCGGCGTCGAGCCGGTCGAGCAGCACTCGCGCCCACGCAGACATGTCCAGCAGCAGCGGCCCCCCGTAGGCGCTCACCCGGCGTGTGCCCAGCCGCTGTCGTGCAGCGCAAGCCCGGCGGCGACGTCGATCCGATCGTCGGCTCGCAGCGCGAGGAACCTCTCGACGAGCGCCCGGTGGCGCTCGTCGGGGCCTCCCGCCTCGGGCTCGCTCTGCCCGGCCTTGGCCTGCGCTCCGAGAATCACCAGCTCCTTGAAGTCGATCCGCCGATCCGGTTGCAGCGTGCGCAGCGGGCGCAACGCCCGCTCCACCGGCGGGGTCTCGGTGATCGTATGTCGAGGGCGGCGCGTGGGCATCCTTGGAGTGTAGCACCTCTGGTGCAGCACCGGTCGGGTCCCGCATTCGTCCCAAGCACCGCACCGCGTCGTAGTAGCATCTGAGCATGAGCACCTGGGCGTGGGTGGTGATCCTGACGTTCGGCTTGGTCAAACTGCCGATCGCCGCCCTCATGCTCTGGATCCCGTTCCGCTACGACGCCGCGATGGTCACAGGCGAGCCCGCCGACTCCTCCGAAGACGACGGCGGCAGCAGGGTGTTGGAGGACCCGCCCATCCCGCCCGGGCCGCGTCGCCCCCATCCCCGCGCGCCCCTGCACGGCCCGCGGCCGCGGCGCGGGCCGAGCTGCTCGACGGATCCCGGCTCCCCCGCCCGCGTGCGGGGCCCGCGCCGCCGCAGCGCCAGGCGCGTCCGCGTCTGACTATCTGTTTTTCTTGCGCTGCTGCCTGGCGGCCTTGGCCTGGGCGCGGCGCTTGCGCATGCGGGCTTCGGGGTTGCGGGTGCCGCCCGACGACGCCCCTTCGGTTACAGGAGCCACCGAGCGCGCGTCGCGCACGATCACGAACGCGATCCCCCCCAGCAGCAGACCGCCCGCGACCAGCGCCAGGATCAGCGTCACGCTGACCCCCGACGACGAGCTCGCTTCCTGTTCTGCCGTCGTCGTGGTCTTGGCGGCCGTCGTTGTTTCTTTCGGGGCCGCCAGGAGTTCCTGCTGGAAGTTCGACGACGTCACCGCGCCCGCCGCCGCGGGGAGCGCCAGCGACGACGCCAGCGCAGCCACGGCGCACGCCCTGGCCAGAATCGGGGACGTTCGCTGGGGGCGGAATCGGCGCATCGATCGGAGTTCCTCCCGGCGAGCATAGCGTCTGAGTGACAGGGTCGGCCCAGGCCGTAGAATCCCGCGCGATGCCACCCAAGCAGCGTCAGATCCGAATCGAGCAGCGCGGCGCCGAGGCCGCGATCCAGGCGCTGGAGCAGCGCACCGACGAGGAGCTCGAGGCCGAGACCAAGTACAAGTCCGCCGCGCTGTCGATCCTCGGAGCCCGCGCCGCCGAGCGCTTCGACGCCGACCAGGCCCGGACCTACTTCCAGCGCGCCATCGCCGCCGCCCGACCCCAGGAGCGGATGCAGATCCGCCGCATGGCAGACGCCTCGCTCGCGCTCGCCGAGCGGCGCCCCGGCGACCTCAAGGACGCCGTCCAGCGACTCGGCCAGGCCCCCCAGCGGCCGCCAGATGCTCGCGCTGCGCGCGATGGGGCTGCTGCTGCCGCCCGCCAGCGCCGGGCATCCTCGCCCGCATGCGCGGCGTCCTGCTGATCGTGCTCCTGTTCTTCGCGCTGCTCGCCGTCGGCCTCGGCATCGTCGAGCTGATCTCGCTGCCCTTCGGCGGCCTCGGCCTTGCCCCGGGCGTCCTGCTCGGCCTGTTCTTCGTGATCGCCGCGCCTCGCCGTCGCCGGCTGTGATCGGCCGGCGCCGGCGCGAGCGAGCGCCCGTGCCGCCAGCGCGCGTGGCCGACGGCCTAGCCGTCCGACGACAGCGTCGCGCTGCCGATCACGACCGGCCGGCGTCGGCGACCGCTTCGCCGTCCTGGGCCCGCACTCGTCGGACCTGGCGATAGCGCTTCACGCCGCACAGCTGCCGACGACCCTGCCGACGAGCGCGTACTGCGCCGGCAATTCGGCATCGCGGCGCGGTCACGATGAAGAACTGGCTGCCCGACGCCCCGGCGGGTCGGTGCTGGTCTTTGCCATCGCCACCGTACCCTGGTGTACCGGAGGTTCGCGCGGGGGCGGCTCGACGATCGTGTAGCCCGGGCCGCCCGAGCCGTCGCCGTAGGGATCGCCGCCCTGGATCACGAAGCCCGCGACCACGCGATGGAAGGTCAGACCGTTGTAGAAGCCCCGTTTGACGAGGTACGCGAACGACGACGCCGTCCGCGGCGCCTGCCTGACGTCGAGTTGGATCTCGATCGTCCCGCAGTTGGTCGTCAGCGTCACCACGTAGCGCCTTGCCGGCGTCAGCCGCAGGCTCGGTCGCGGTATGTGCTGCATGCCCCGCGGCGCCGGCGCCGCGACACTGCCGGCAGCCCCCCGGGCGCCGCAGTCGACGAGCCGACGCCGGCGTCGTACGCCGGCGATGCCCGCGCTCGATCCGCACGCCGCCAGCCCCGCCGCCAGCGCGATCACGCCGACCGTCGCGAGGGCTCTCGACCGCCGGCCGCCGAGCGGGCTCAGGGCAGCCGCGCCGCCGCCGGACGGCGACAGGCGGCGGATGAGGACGTGTGCTCTGAGGGGCTGCACACCGCGGCAGCATAGATGTCCCGGCCCCGCGCGCGCTCATCCGGTCGGCCTAGCTCCGAGACGCCCTCGGTGAGGGCCATCGTTCGCATTCGGCCGCAACGCGCAGGCGCTCCGGGCGGAACGCCGAGGGCCACGGGCCCGCGGCGCAATACGCTTGCGCCGTGGCCGCCCCCGTCTGCCTGATCGTCAATCCCGCCGCCGGCGGCGGTCGCGCCGGCCGCGTCGCCCCGGATGTCGCGCGCGCCCTGCGCGGGCACGGGCTGCAGGTGCGCCGCGCCGACACCCGCGACCTCGACCACGCCCGCGCGCTCGCCTGCGAGGCCGCCGGCCGCGGGGAGACCGCCGCGACGCTCGGCGGCGACGGGCTCGCCGGGGCCGTCGCCGACGCGCTGCGGGACGTTCCCGGCGCCGTCCTCGGCGTGCTCCCCGGGGGCCGCGGCAACGACCTGGCGCGCGTGCTCGGGATTCCCGCCGACCCCGTCGCCGCGTGCGCCGTGATCGCCCACGGGACCCCGCGGCCGATCGACCTCGGCCTGTCGACGGCGCACGGTCGGCGGGCCGGGCGTTCGTCGGCATCGCCTCGCGTCGGCTTCGACAGCGACGCCAACCGCATCGCCAACGAGGCCCCGACGTGGCTCGGCGGTCTCGTCTACGCCTACGGCGCGCTGCGCGCGCTGCCAGCCTGGCGGCCCGCGCGCTTTGAGATCGAACTCGACCCGTCCGGGCGAGCGCGTCGCGTTCACCGGCTACACCGTCGGAGCCTGCAACTCGCGGACCTATGGCGGCGGCATGTTTGCCGCCCCCGGCGCGCTGCTCGACGACGGCCTGCTCGACGTCGTCGTGCTCGAAGCGATGAGCCGAGTGAGCTTCCTCACGAGCATGCTGCCGCGGGTATTCCGGGGCACCCATGTCCAGCTGCCCACCGGTGCGCGTGTTCCGCGCCGCCGAGGTCGCGATCTCCGCGGACCGCCCGTTTACGATGTATGCCGACGGCGACCCGATCGGCGAGCTGCCCGTCCGTGTACGCGCCGTGCCCGGCGCCGTGCGGGTCCTGGTACCCGCCCAGCGGCCCTCGGGGACCGCCGGCTCGGCGTTCGTCTCCCCCGCCCCGGCCCCCCCGGGCCCTCCTCCTCCTCCTCCTCCTCCTCCTCCTCCGTCGATCGCCGTCCGCCCGACCTATCCGGGTCCGGGGCCCCCGGATGACCCGATGGATCGGTCGGGTACGACTCGTGCCGCTGGCCCCGAAGCTCGCGCTGGCGCGCGCCGTCGGGGCGCTCTCACGCCTGCGCGGCGGCGAGGCCACGAGCGTTCCCGGGAAGGCCCTGCTGCGCCTCGACCCGACGCGATCGGCACGCTGGGCGCGCGTCTGGGGCGCGGCAGCGTGCTGATCTCGGCGACCAACGGCAAGACCACGACCGCGGCGATGGTCGCCGCATCCTCGCGCAGGAGGGCGTCGAGCTGGTGCACAACCGCGCCGGCGCCAACATGGCCGGCGGCATCGCCTCGACGCTGCTCGCCGCCGCCGGCCCGCGCGGCGCGATCACCGGGGAGCTCGGGCTGTTCGAGGTCGACGAGTTCTGGCTGGCCCAGCTCGTCGAGGAGCTGCACCCCCGCGCGATCCTGCTGGGCAACCTGTTCCGCGACCAGCTCGACCGCTACGGCGAGCTGGAGACGATCGCCGACCGCTGGGCACAGGCCGTGCGCGACGCCCCCGGCCGCGACGCCCGTCTGGTCCTCAACGCCGACGACCCGCTGGTCGCCGACCTCGGGCGGGACGCGCCGGCCGACGTCCTGTACTTCGGCGTCGACGACGACTGCCTCGCGCTGCCCGAGCTGGCGCACGCGGCCGATGCGAGGCACTGTCGCAGCTGCGGGAGCCCCTACGTCTTCGAGGCCATCTACCTCGGGCACCTCGGCCACTATCGCTGCCCGGGGTGCGGCTGGACGCGGCCGGGCGGACGGGAACTGTCGGTCATCGCGACCGACGTCCGGCTGGAGGGCGTCAGGGCCGCAGGCTTCACGCTGCACACTCCCGCGGGCGAGACTCGCGTGGAGCTGGCGCTGCCGGGCCTGTACAACGTCTACAACGCCCTCGCCGCGGCCGCGCTGGCGACCGCGCTGGGGGTCCCTATGGCGAGCGTCGCCGCGGGCCTGGGGAGTACCCGAGCCGCGTTCGGCCGCGCCGAGCGCGTGACGATCGAGGTACCCGCTGACCCCGCCCGCCGCCGCGAGCTGCGGATCCTGCTGATCAAGAACCCCGCCGGCGCCAACGAGGTGCTGCGGACCCTCGCGCTGGAGCCCGGCGAGCACGACCTGCTGGGCGCGCTCAACGACAACGTCGCCGACGGCCGCGACGTCTCCTGGATCTGGGACGCCGACTTCGAGCTGCTCGCGGGGCGCGTGCGCAGCGTCACCTGCAGCGGGACCCGCGCCGCGGAGCTCGCGCTGCGCCTGAAGTACGCCGGCATCGACCCGCGGCAGATCCGGGTGCAGCCCGACCTTTCGACGGCCCTGGACACGGCGCTCGCCGACCGCCCCGCCCCGACCGAGGGGCCTGCGGACGAGGCGCCGCCGCTGTACGCGCTGCCCACCTATACCGCGATGCTCTCGCTGCGCGAGCTGCTGGCCGCGCGCACAGGCTCCGGGAGCGCCCTGTCGTGAGCCCCGCCGACTCCCAATCGCGCCCCGCCGGCTCCCCCACGCTGCGCGTGTGCGCGCTGTACCCGGACCTGATGAACATCTACGCCGACCGCGGCAACCTGCTGGTGCTGCAGCGGCGCTGTGAGTGGCGCGGAATCGGCTTTGCGCTGACGCCGTGCGGCCTGGGCGAGCCACTGGACGGCGACGCCCACGACATCTACTACCTGGGCGGCGGCCAGGATCGCGACCAGCGCCTGTGCGCCGAGGATCTCGTGCGCCTCAAGGGCGAGGCTCTGCGCGCCGCGGCGGCGCGCGGCGCGGTGGTGCTGGGGGTCTGCGGCGGCTACCAGCTACTCGGGAGCTCCTACGAGCTGGCGCCGGGCGATCGGCTCCCGGGGGTCGGGCTGGTGGACGTGCACACCGTGCGCGGGGACTCCGGGCGCCTGATCGGCAACGTCGCGATCGAGGTCGCACTCGACGCGAATGTCGATGGGCGCGTGGGCGCGGAGGGTGGCACAGGCGGCACCCGCATGTCCGCGGACGGCCCGCGCCCCATCCTCGCCGGATTCGAGAACCACGGCGGGCGGACGTACCTCGGCGCCGGCGAACGCCCGCTCGGGCGAGTGCTGCGCGGCCACGGCAACGACGGGCGTAGCGGACAGGAGGGCGTACGGCGCGCGAACGTGATCGGGACCTACCTGCACGGCCCGCTGCTGCCCAAGAACGTCTGGTTCGCCGACTGGTTGATCGCGACGGCCCTGCGGATCGGCCCCTCCAAGCTGGCGCCGCTCGACGACGCCCTGGAGCAAGAGGCCCACCGCGGCGCGCAGCGCGCCGCGGGGCTCAGATGAACCTTCCACTGTTCGTGTGATATGAGGCGCGTCTCTCGGCGGGCACTGGAGCGGCTGGACAGGCCCGCGCCCCGGACGAGCCGGGGCGCGGGATTCAGCTGAGAAGCCGTGGCTGGAGTGCCCCGCAGACGGGCGGTGTTAGTTCGAGGAGAATTTATTGCCCTTAGCTGACGCGAGCACCGCGACGACGTAAAGTTTTCCAGGTTCTGTCCCGCCGAGTTTGAGAGAGCTGCCTCCCGGCGCGCAGTCCAGCGGAGCGACGGCTCCTTCGGCTGCGAAATAAGGAATCGTACAGAGCTGATCGCCTTCCATCTTGAAGGTCCCGGCGAGGGTGCAAGCACCGGTCTCTGTTGTGAATTCGATTTCAGCAAAGCTGCTGCCGGATTTCGGTTTGAACGTAATTTCGCTGGCGCCGGTCAGTTCGCCTTCGGCCTGAGCCGAGATTACTTTGACCTTACATTCGGGAAGGTCTTCTACGGCATGAGTTTGGTGTTGACGCTAAATACTGTGCAGGCTTTGAATTCCGGGAAAGAGCTTTGCTTTGCCGGGGTTGCCTCCTTCAAGGAAGTTTTTTTCAGAACCAGCTACTATCTCTTGGCAACTTACGTAGATACTCGTACCTTTGACTACCGCTTCGAACCGGCCTAGAGCGCCCTCGCCCTGGAGACCTTCTGTCGCTCCCGACGCGAGGGGCGTCCCATTGACCAGCCATTCATGCGCCGCAGCCGTGGCCGATGCGACCGCGCTCATTGCGAATGCCGCCGTCAGGCTCAGCATGGCGAATTTTACTTTAGACATGTGGTCGATAACCTCCTGTCCCGGAAGCACTGGGACGCTCGTATTTAGAATCGTCCCGATTATAGGCCATCCTCCAGAGCCTGTCAAGGGGCTGCGGTGCCGCTCGTGAACGGCAAAAGGGGCCCGCCGCGACAAGCGGCGAGCCCCTTTCTTCCCAATCAACTGGGAGGGTACTGGTGCTGCGGTACCGCTATTCGCTTGCTTTCACAGCTGCCGCCGATGCGGCTTCCAGCTTGCCGTTGAGGATCGCCGTGTTCTTTCCAGCCGCGGCCGGCAGGCCGAGCGCGGCGTTGACGGCCGGGTCGACGATCCCTTCGAGCAGGTGCCCGCCGCAGCCGCTCGCTCCGGGCGCCGCCCATGCGTTGTCCACCAGCGAGCCGCCCGTGAGTCGGACCAGCGCGCCTTCTTCTTCGATTTCCAGAGAGCCGGCCGAACCGTGGATCGATTTGTTCGGCGCGGGAGGACTCGTCGCCCCCGTTGTGAGGTTCAGGTAGATCGGGTTCGATTCCGAGCCGACGTAGCAGCTGCTGCCCAGGAACGCGTTGCCGAGCTTGACCTTCACCGGCAGCTGCAGAGCAACCCCCGATTCGAAGAGCAGGTTCAGGAGGCTCAGTTTGATATCGCTCGCAGGCTTGGCCAGTTCGGTCGTAGCCGTCACACCCGTGGCTCCTTCGTTGATGGCTTTTTCGAACTTTTCTTTCTGTTCTTTGTTCAGGTATTCCGGTGCGACAATGTCGAGTAGACCGCCGGGCACGTACAGCGCCACTTTCGTCAGCGTTTCGCCGTTTTCGGCCCCGTAGAACGTGAGTTCACCCGTTTCCGGGTTTTCCTTGAACCCACCCTGCAACACAATCGGTTTGTTGATCGGCACAGACCTTTTGCCGACGGTGAATTCGCCGCTGGTCGTTTCTGCGAACGTGCAGTTCGTCACCGCCGCATTGCTCAACGGACACTGGACGAACGGCGCAAAGACGCCTTTCGGATGGTGTTCGGTCGCCGACGCCTGCGATACAACGACAAACGACGCGACCAGCGCTGCCACGACAACCAACATACGCCTACCGGCGCCGGTCAGGCGCCCACGGCTGTACTTGGACATTAGATTCAGATCCTTCCTCTTGGGTATGCTAGATCGTATGCTAGATCCAACCCTGCCGCCAAAACATACCCCGCCGCCAAACACGCTTCAAGCAATGTTTCCGACTATTTTATTACCCCTATTACCCCTTTTGGACGACTTGACTATCGCCAAGTCCATTCGATCTGAGCTTCTACGGTCGGGTGTAGCCCCCGGCGCCGCTGACCCCGACGACTTTGGCGGCGCGTTCGGCTTCGGCGAAGAACGTCTGCGCGTCGAAGCCGGGCTTGGCCGCGAGCGGGCGGGGCAGCGCCACCAACCTGGCGATATAGCTTTCACCGGTGCCCTTCGCTGGGCATATCGAGTAGCCGAGCTTGCCGAAGCTGTTGGTCCCGGCGACCGCGCCGGCTGGGAGCGCGCCGGCGGAGATCCCGTGCGAGCTTGGGCTGAGGCCCGCAACGGCCCAGTCGAAGAACGCGGCCCCGTTGATGGGCGTGAGGTTGACGATGAACAGCGCGAGCTCCGCGGTGCCGTGGGGGACAGCGCTCCACTGCACGGCGGGCGACGTGTCGGCCCCATCGCACGTGTATGCCTTCGGCAACGCAAAGGACGGACCTGGGCCCAGGCCGACGACCGACAGCTGGATCGACACGGCCGGCGGGCGCCCCGACCGGGCGCCACTCTGCTTGGGCGCGCTGCCCGTCGAGCCGGGCGAGCTCGGCGACTGCGCTCCCGTCACGGTCACCGTCGCCGGCGGGGACTGGGTTGAGGATCCGCCGCATCCCACGACGGCCAGGCCGGCGACGACGAGCGCACAGACCATCGATGCTCTCCCCACCGTCCATATATTTATTTGCACTCGCTCCATATCCTCAAAGAGGATAGCAAACTGCCAGTGCAACATTCTCCCCAAAAGCACCCCGCCCCCAAACTCCTTCAAGTCAACACCCTCAAGCAGTGTTTTCCCATCACATTTGTTTCTAACTTTTCCCCTTGCTCTTGCTCTTGGCTTTCACCGGCTCGTACTTCCTGTGGGCCTGCCTCTCGCACGCCGCCCGCCTCTTCTTCGGCTTCCCTTTGCACGCCTTCAGCGCGCCTGTGAGCTTCTGTGCTCGAGTATGCTTGAGCAGCTGCTTGATCGCTGCTTCTGTCGGAAACGGGATGTCGGGGGTGGCGAGCAGGGGTGGCGCGACCGGCTGGGTCAGCGGCGAGGGGATCCCCGGAGTCGTAAAGGTCTCATCGGGCCCGTATTCGGTGCCGTCTTCGTTGGTCGCGACCAGCCGGACGTGGTAGGTGGTGGCGGGCATGAGGCCTTCGAGATCGACCGTGACCGCGTCCTGACCGGGCGAGAGCGTTCCGAAGACGCTCGCACCGTTGTAGCTCGCTTCGGCTCCGCTGCACACGTTCTGCCCCACGGGACAGCTGACCGCCGTGGCCAGCTCCAGCTCCCAGCCGGTCGGCAGTTCCTGCGAGTCGACCGTCACGGAGATCGTCGCGCCCATCTGGGTCACCGCGCTCGCTGTGGCACTCTGCACGACCGGCGGCGTGCGCGGCGCCGTCGTGAAGGTCTCTTCCGGTCCGTATTCGGGGCCTTCTTTGTTGGTCGCGATCAGTCTGTAGCGGTAGGTCGTGCCGGCTTTCAGCCCTTCGATCTGCACCGGCCCGACCGCCTTGCCTCCAAGCCCTTCGCCAGCGCTTGCTTCGGGCGTGAGCGTCATCGGGTACCCTGCTTCGTGGCCGGCCTGGTCGATGTAGGCGAACTGGTAGGCGGTGGGGCTGTGCTCGGGGTCGATCGCGCCCGAGAGCAGCTCGATCTTGCGAGGGATGGGACCGGGCGCGGCCGAGGAGCCTTCGACGACCGGCACCAGGGCTTTCGTCTTGAACGTGCCGTTCGCGCCAACGGTCTCATTCCCCGCATTTTCGCTGGCAACCAGCCTGCAGTCATAGGTCGTGTTCGGCGCCAGACCCAACGCCTCTGCCTTGACGACACCGACTTCTGCCACTTCTTTGAGTTCCTTGACTCCTGTCTGGTGTTCGTATGGTTCTGCCGTGTGCGATGGGACGCTCGTGCCGTATTCGAAGCTGTATTTGACCGGGAGTTCGCCCGCTTCCGGCTCCAGCGGGGCTTCGAGCGTCGCGGCGGTGCCTCCGGGGGCCGTGGCGCCGCACTGGCCGACGCCTTTGACCGCCGGCAGGGTCGTGAACGCTTCTTCGGCGCTCGTGAGCTGCGGGGCCCTGTCGTGCGCGGCGACTGCCACCAGCCGGAAGTGGTAGGCGGTCGCCGGGGTCAGCCCGCTCACCGCCGCTTCGACGTGCAGCGCTTCCCCCACCGTGGCCGGGCCGATCTTCTCTGTGGCCGTTTCCAGTGGATAGTCATCTGCCCCGCAACTGGAGACGCCTTCGGAGCAGGGGCCGTATTCGAAGTGGTATTCCGCTTCTTCTTCCTCGGGGATGACGGTGCCGTTGAGCGTGGCCGCCGTCCGTTCGATGGGCGAGGCGGGCGCGACGATCGGTTCGGGCTGGGACACGGGCGGCCCGTAGATGAGGTTGCCGAGTGCCAGGGATCCGGTTTCATCGTTTACCGCCAATCCAGCCTCGCCATAGATCTGTTTTTCGCGGTCGAATTCGAACGCTCCGATCAGATTTCCCGATGAGTCGTATTCCTCGATACCATTCCGATTATCGACAAACGCGTCGCCATCTGAGTCGACGGCGATCGGGCCACCCTCCACCCTGCCTTCACCGCCCAGGGGCTGCGGTTCGCCTTCATCTGAGGCGTTGACCACGAGCTTCGCCACGCCCTGGCCTTCCGCGGAGCCTTCTTCGCCTTCACCCCCCACATACACGACGCCGGGAGCGCCGACGGCGACATAGCCCGGGTCTGCAATCGCGTTCTGCTCGATCTTGACTTCTCCACCTCCCCGGGTGAGCTCGGTTATCGCCCGTTCGGGCGGGTTGACAATGTAGACGTTCCCCTGTTCGTCGACCGCGACGCCAGTCGGTTCTCTGAAGGAGAAGCTCTGGACGATTTCGTATCCGTGGGTCACCTTATTCAGCCTGAGCTTGTCGAGCGCCCCACCGCCCACGTTGGCGACATACACGTCGCTGTTCGACGGGTCATATTCTTCGCATTCCTTGCCGCTCTTGTGCTGGAAGTAGCAGGCATTGTCGACCGCCACGCCCACCCCCTGTCCGGACGTCGCTGCCCTGAAGCTGAATTCCGGGCTGCTGATCGTGGACGGCACTTCATCCGCCGGGGGCCCGCCTTCCCTGCCAAACACATCGATCACGGCAGCGTCATTGTCGAGAACGTATACGTTGCCCGTTTCCTGGTCGATTGCCACACCGGTCGGATGGATGAAGCCCAGTTCCGGCGCCAGGTCGAACTGCGCCAGACGAGTGGTTCTTGCGCCAGCCGGCGAGGCGACGAGCGTTAGCATGGCGCTCAACGCGAGCAGGCCCGTCAGCGTGAGCCTGCGAACGCTCATCATCGCCTGCGCCCCCTACGGTGGCCGCGGCTGGCCTTTCGCGCCTTCCTGGCCTTTGTCTTCTTTTTGACCTTGGGGCAGCCGGTGACGGCGATCGGGGTCGACTGATGGAGTTCCGCGCCGTTCTGCGCGACGAACGACGTGGGCATCGTCAGGCTGCTCTTGCAGAGGTTGCCGTTGGCCGCCAGCGCCGAGTACCTGCCCTCGGGGAGGTAGAGCTCGAAGGTCGAGACCGGCACGTCGGGGATGCTCTGGAACGTCGAGCTCGTGATTCCGGCTTTGGAGATGAACGTCGAGCCGACGAGGTCGACGCGGACCCCGTCGCCCTGCAGGACGATCTCGAGGGCGGGGAACGCTTCGTTGCCGTGGGAGACGAAGTACACCGGGCCGGTCAGCTCCACCGGCAGGACCGGGGTCGCGGCCCTGACGATGCCGATCACCGAGGCCGCCGGGCAGCTCGCCGGGTCCGATTCGAACGTCGCGGCCGGGCACGCCTTCTGCAACGTGGTCAGCCGCGAGGGGAGCTGCTTGGGCAGTTCGACCTTGACGTAGTGGATGTTCGCCTCGGCGCCCTGAGATCCGGCGGGGTAGGCGAGCTTCACGTCGAGACTGGCCCCGTTCGCACGCGAGGTGCGACCGGACGTCGAGGCCGTGAACTTCGGCTTGAAGGCGAGCGACGCGCATTCCGCGGCCTGGAAGCGCGAGGAGGGCGACGCGTCCGCGCCGAGCGTGCCGGTCACCTGCGCCTGGATCGACATCGGGTTGCAGCTCGTCGGGTTGAAGACGAACCCGGATCGGTCGATCGTCACGTTGACCGTCCGGATCTGCAGCGGGACGCCGTCGAGGATCTGCGGGAGGGGTTCGGAGGTGACGGTCACTGCGGCGGTCTGCGGGTCGATGGCGATCACCGCGCGCTTCTTGACGAAGCCGAGATCGAAGGGGCCGGCGATGGCCGGGACCACTATCGACAGGCCGAATGGCGCGACCGACTGGTTGGGTCCTTCCAGGACGGTGGGGCCCGTCAGGAACACTTCGCCCGTGACGTCGAGGGGGTCCGATCCGGCGCCCACCGCGGCCGTCACGTGCCCGATCAGGCTCGCCTGTCCGCAGTCGCCTGCGGCTGCTTGCGGT
>CAVRCU010000002.1:0-74049 GCA_963719725.1 uncultured Solirubrobacterales bacterium | reverse complement strand
CTTGTAGACCTTCGACGAGTACGTATTGCTCGTAGTTGACCGCGACGGGGTCCCCGGTCTTGGCTTCGGGGCCGGTCCCGACGATGATGTCCCTGGTCGTCAGCGTCGTCGGCGCCGGGGGTCTTGGGGACGGTGATGACGGGCTCTTTGGAGAGCGGGCCGCTGGTGGGGGTGGTGGGGGTGGTGACGTGTTCGATCAGGGCGTTGTCGGCGGTGGACTCGTGGCCGACGCCGATTGCGCCGGAGTTGTGGGAGCTCGAGCCGCAGCCGGCGAGCAGGGCGGCGGCGAGCGTGGCCGCCGCGGCGAGCACGAGCCGTGGACGGGTGTGGGCGTGCCGAGAGCCGGCGAGCGCGAGCCGGGGACGCGGGGTGTGGACGGATCCGGGGGTGGGCGTGCAGGTGCCGAGGGCGGTGGGTGTGGAGGCTGGGAAGGTTCATCACGGCCGGGGAACCTAACATCTCCGACGACGCGCTAGGATCGAAGGCGGACCGTGCTAGGCGGGGAGGTAGCGGTGCCCTGCACCCGCAATCCGCTCTAGCGGGGCTGAACTCCCCCCCGAGGGGTTTCGCTCCGGTCGCCCCGCCGTCGGGGGCGTCGATGGTTCGGGTCCCGCGCGGTGTCGGCTTGTGAATCAGGTCAGGTCCGGAAGGAAGCAGCCTTAAGCGATCACCGGCAGGCGCAGCGGGCGCTCCCGATCCGGAGTCGCGGGCGGCGATCAGGCGGCGGCGTGGGGATTTCGACGGGGGGTGCACGGTCCAGTTTTTCGATGGGGCCGGCCTGGAGGGCCGGCCGCGTGCCGCGGCGAGCGGCGCGACTCGGCGGATCACCGTCTAGACAGCGCTGGTAGACGATCCACGAGCGGTTGGCGTGGGTCGCGAGGAAGCCGGGGGGCACGACGGCGACGCGGGGGTGGGGGTCGTTGGGGTCGAGGATGTAGTCGCGCTGGACCTCGGCGTTGGCGGGCTGAGTAGGTGCCGTGCGGCGATCTCGCGGCCTGGGCGCTGACGATCTCGGCGGGGCTGCTTTCCAGCCACAGCGCGAGCAGCGGGATCGGGGCGTGGTTGGGGACCCCGACGGCTCGCAGCGCGCGGCGATCACGCCATCCTCGCACCAGCGCCGTGAGGTCGTCCTGGATCTGCTGCTGGCGGCCCAGTTCGTCCAGTTCGTGGTGGACGCCGTGGTACTGGGCGGGGGCGTAGGCGAGCAGCGCGACGGCGACGGCGCCGGCAGCCGAGCATCCACCAGCGCCGGCGGCGGTCGGCGCGGTCGAGCAGCAGCCAGCCGCAGAGCCCGGCGCCGCAGAAGACGCAGAGGATCGCGGCGGCGAGGAAGGCGTAGCGGGTGTCGATCGGCAGGCCGGCGGTGGCGAAGGCGGCGAACACCCCGACGGCGACGACTCCGGCGACGGCGCCGGGGAGGGCGCGTCGGCGCAGCCACAGCAGCGAGAGGACGCCGCCGAGGGCGGCCCCGGCGAGGACGGCGGGGCCGAGGATCTCGCCGATGCGGCGGGGAATGTACTCGGGGACCTTCGCGATGCCGGTCTCGCGGCCGAGGATCTGGGCGGTGTGCGGGTGTTGGTCAGCGACCACAGCGGGTGCCCGGTGACGAGCCAGTCGCTGGCGACCCAGATCAGCGGGGCGGCGGCGGCGAGCAGCGCGAGCCACGCGAGCTGCCGGGTGGTCCGAGGCGGGGCGCTCTCCCGGACGCGCGGTCCCCGGCCGTCGCCCGGGACGCGCGGTGCCCTGCCGCCATCCGCGACGCGCGGTGCCTCGCTGCCACACGGGAGGCTGTCGGTGCCGGCCTGTTCGCCGGCAGGCGCTTCAGCCCGGCGGTTGGCGATCACGAGATACAGCCAGTACAGCCCCGAGAACACCCACGCCTCGGGGCGCAGCAGACCGGCGAGGGCGAGCAGCGCGAGGACCGCCGCGCCGGCGCGCGAGCGCCGGCTCTCCGAGATCAACGCGCACAGGACCAGCAGGAGGTAGGGGACGTCGACGTAGGCGCGGACCCCGTAGGAGAGGATCGGGACGCGGGTGATCAGCAGCAGCGCGGCGAGCGCCCCGGCGGGGCGGTTGAACCAGAGCGCGCCGAGGCGGTAGACCGCCCAGGCGCAGGCCGACGAGCGCGAGCAAGCCGAGCGCGACGGTGATGTCCGCGGTCGTGCTCGGCCCGAGCGGGGCGAGGATCGCGCCGAGCGCCTCGATCAGCGGATGCGGTGTGGGCGCGATCGGGATGCCATAGCTGGGGGTCTGCCCGCGGTCTAGCTGCTGGCCCCAGACGAGCGCGTAGAGGGTGTCGTAGTTGGCGAATCCCACCCCCCCGACGAGCCGCAGCGCGACGGCCCCGAGGGCGATCACCAGCGGGGCGCCGAGACGGGCGAGGCCGGCGGGGGCGGCGTGCTCGGAGGCGCATGTATTTTCCGGACCGCGTATAACCATCGCTATCGCAGCCCGATTTTTTATATCACTACCCAAGCCTCCCCTCGCGGCTGCGGCCCGGGTAGACTCAGCCGCAGGTGCCCGAGCGGCGAGCAACAGCAGCAGTCCCTCTACCGCCGCCACCGCCCGCGGACGTTCGCCGACGTGGTGGGTCAGGAGGCGGTGGTGCGGACGCTGCGCAACGCGGTCCAGCGCGACCGCGTACACCACGCCTACCTGTTCGTGGGCTCGCGCGGGACCGGCAAGACGTCGATGGCGAAGATCCTCGCGGCGTGCCTGAATTGTGATCGGGATCCCACCCGCCCCACCCCCCCGGACGGGTCGGGCGGGACGGGCGGGGCAGGGGGGCCTACGACAGAGCCGTGCGGGGAGTGCGAGTCCTGCCGCGCGATCGCGCAGGCGCGGTCGCTGGACGTGATCGAGATGGACGCGGCGTCGAACAACTCCGTCGACGACATCCGCGAGCTGCGCGAGGGGGTGGCGTTCGCGCCGGTGAGCGGGCGGCGCAAGGTGTACATCCTCGACGAGGCCCACATGCTCTCCACCGCCGCATGGAACGCGTTCCTGAAGACCCTCGAGGAGCCGCCGCCGAGCACGGTGTTCGTGCTCGCGACGACCGAGGCCCAGAAGGTCCCGGCGACCGTCGTCGACCGCTGTCACCGCTTCGACTTCCAGCGCCCCACGGTCGAGCAGATCGCCGGCGTGGTCCGGCGGGCCGCAGAGGCGGAGTCGATCGAGATCCCCCCGGAGGCCGTCGCAGCGGTGGCGCGCGCCGCGACCGGCAGCTTCCGCGACGCGCTCGGGACGCTGGAGCAGCTCTACACCTACAGCGGCCCGCGGATCGCGCTGGAGGACGTGCTCGCGGTGCTCGGCGTCACCGACTCCGCGCTGCTGGAGGAGACCGTCGACGCGATCGACCGCGGCGACGCGCGCGCGGCGCTGCTGGCGGTGGCGCAGAGCGCCGACGGCGGCCGCGACGCCGGGGCGTTCGCCTCCGATCTGGAGGTCCGCGCGCGCGAGCTGCTGGTCGTCCAGACCCTCGGGGAGGTCCCGGCGCGAGCTGTCGCTGACCCCCGAGGCCGACGCCCGCCTCGCGGCGCAGGCCCAGCGCGTGGGGCCGGCGACAGCGGTGCGCCTGCTCGAGACGCTCGGCGGGGCGCTGGAGGCGGTGAAGGCCGGCGCCGACCCCCGCACGCAGCTGGAGCTCGCCCTCGTGAAGACGTCCCGGCCGGAGGTCGACGGCTCGCTGCGGGCGCTGCTGGGACGGATCGAGCGCCTGGAGGGCCGACCGGCGGCCCCTGTCGTCGCGCAGCCTACGGCCGTCGATCAGCCTACGACCGTCGATCAGCCGACGGCCGTCCCGACCGCGCGGCCGATCGCCGCCGCGACGACCCGTGCCGACGATTCCCCCGTGCCCAGCCCCACCGCGACGCCCCCCCCGAGCGACGATCCCCCTGCGGCCCCCATCGAGGCCGACGATCGCCAGCCGGCCCCCATCGAAATCGACGATCCCTCCGCGGTCCCCGTCCCGGCCGACGATCCCTCCGCGGCCCCCGTCGAGATCGACGAACCCTCCGCGACCCCCGTCCCGGCCGACCTGGACTCGCTGTGGCCAGCGGTCGTGGAGCTGGTGGGAGCCGAGAACAAGCTGCTGAGCGCGGTGCTCGCCGACGCCCGGCCGATGGCGGTGCAGGACGGGGAGCTGACGGTGGCGTTCGCGGCGACGGCGTCATTTCTGAAGAAGAAGGCCGAGGGCAGCGACCACCGGGCGGCCGTCGGTCAGGCGCTGCGCGAAGTCACCGACCGACGGATCGTGCGGGTGGCGTACGAGCTGCGCGACGAGCTGCCGCCCGCGGCGGGACACGAGCCGGAGCGCGGGCCGCGCACCGAGGACGAATGGGTGGCACGCTTCATCGAGGAGTTCGACGCCGAGGAGGTGCGATAGATGGCCCAGCCGAGAAGACCGAACAGCATGCAGCAGATGCTCCAGCAGGTCCAGAAGATGCAGCGCGACATGGAGGCGGCGCAGGAAGAGCTCAAGCACGAGACGGTCGCGGCGTCGGCGGGTGGAGGCGCGGTGACGGTGCTGGTCTCCGGCGACCTGCAGCTCAAGGCGGTGACGATCGACCCCGCGGCGGTGGACCCGGAGGACACGGAGATGCTCGGGGACATGGTGGTGGCTGCAGTCAACGAGGCCCTGAGCGCGGCCCAGGAGATGGCCGCGAAGAAGCTCGGCGGGGCGACCGACGACCTCGACCTGGGCCCGCTGGGCAATCTCGGCCTGCCGGGTCTGTGAACACCTTTGCGCCCCCGGTCCAACGGCTGGTGACGGAGCTGTCGAGGCTCCCCGGGGTCGGCACCCGGACGGCGCAGCGGCTGGCGTTTCACATCCTGCGGGTGTCGACCGAGGAGGCGACGGCGCTGGCGCAGGCGATCGTCGAGGTCAAGGAGCGGATCGGGCTGTGCGAGATCTGCTTCAACCTCGCCGACGAGCCGCGCTGCCGCGTCTGTCGCGACGAGCGCCGCGACCGGGGACTGATCTGCGTGGTCGAGGAACCCGGCGACGTGATCCCAATGGAGCGGACCCACGAGTACCACGGCCTCTACCACGTGCTCGGCGGGGCGCTGTCCCCGATCGACGGGGTCGACCCCGAGGACCTGAAGATCGCCGAGCTCTACGCGCGGGTCGAGGACCCCGCCCACCCCTCCCCCCAGCTCCGCTCCCGCGATCCGCGAGGTGGTGCTGGCGACGAACCCGACGACCACGGGAGAGGCGACGGCGCTGCACATCGCCGAAGGGCTGCGCGAGCGGGCCCCGGAGCTGACGATCACCCGGCTGGCCAGCGGCCTGCCGGTGGGGGCCGACCTGGAGTACGCCGACGAGATCACCCTCGGCAAGGCCCTCGTGGGCCGCCGAGAGCTGTAAGGCCCTCGCGGGCCTAACGCTTCAAGCCCCTCGGACCCTCACGCGGCAGTGTCTGAGTGCCCGCCCGCCCCGATCGCCACGGCCGGGGCCAGCTCCGACGCGCTCGGGCGGGCGGCGGCCTTCGAGTTGCCCTTTTGACGCAGGGCGGGGACGATCGAGTCGAGCTCGAGCGAGGCCCAGCAGGCGCGGGCGAGCTCGTGGCCGTGGTTGGCCCACGTCGCGTTGATGACCTTGAAACCGCGCGACTGCAGCCATTCGACGGCCGGCAGGTAGTCGGTGTCGCTGGACATCAGGATCGCCGCGTCGAAGGCTTTCTCTCCGGCGAGCGACAGCATCCCGGTGACGATCGACGTGTCGACGCCTTTCTCCGGGGACCAGCGCAATGTCTCCTCGCAGTGCGGACAGTGGTCGATGATCTGTTCGCACGCCCGGCAGTACACCGAGCGCGGCTTGGACCTGCGCGCGCGGGTCGTGACTCGAAAGCGCGTCTGCTTGTCCAAGAACGCGTCCAGCCAGCCCTTCAGACGCCTGCCGGAGTCGTCTTCGTCGTAGGACGCATATACGAGGATCTCCTCCAGGTGCAGCGAGTCCTCCTGGCGCCCCGTCGTCTGGAGCCTGTTCTCGCATTCCTGCAGGAGCACCGACGGGAGCTTCAACCAGTCGATCAGATCGCCGTTGGCGCGATCACGCCACTGCAGGCTGAAGTTCCAGAAATCTATGAAGATGCTCGTGCGGTAGGCCATGTCCCATTCCTTGTCGACGCAGTCGTTTGTTTAGACGTCCCCGAGGAAGCGATCCGGGTCCGAGGCTACGAACATATAGCGTACGAATCTATAGGATATCTAAGGCCTCCACCCGGTGCGATGGCGCCTTTGGGCCCCTTTGGGGCCCCATGCCGTCGTGATATCGCCCGAAGGCTCGCGCCGGCAGCGCGCCGGCAGCCCTTATTCTGACGAGCGTGTCCGAGCTGGTGGTGATGAAGTTCGGCGGGACCTCGGTCGCCGATGCCCAGCGCATCAAGCGGGCGGCTCAACGCATCGTGGACACCCGCGAGGCCGGCCACCGCGTGGTCGCCGTGCTGTCGGCCCGGGGCAAGACCACCGACGAGCTGATCGCGATGGCCGAGGAGGTCTCGGCGGCGCCGGACCGCCGCGAGATGGACATGCTGCTGTCCACCGGCGAGCGGATCTCATGCGCGCTGTGCGCGATGGCGATCAAGGATCTCGGCCACCGCGCGATCTCGCTGACGGGCTCGCAGGCGGGGATCGTCACCGACAGCTCGCACACTCGCGCGCGCATCCTCGACGTCCGCGCCGACCGCATCCAGGCCGCGCTGGAGGAGGACCACATCGTGCTGGTCGCCGGCTTCCAGGGGGTCTCGACGACGACGCAGGACGTCACCACCCTCGGGCGCGGCGGCTCGGACACGACCGCCGTCGCCGTCGCCGCCGCGCTGGACGCCCGCGAATGCGAGATCTACACCGACGTCGCGGGGGTCTTCAGCGCCGATCCGCGGATCGTGCCGGACGCGCGCAAGCTGGAGACGGTCTCGTTCGAGGAGATGCTGGAGATGGCCGCCTCGGGCGCCGGGGTGCTGCAGCTGCGCTCGGTGGAGTACGCCCGCAACCACGGCGTCCGCATCCACTGTCGCTCCTCCTTCGATGACCGTCCCGGTACCGTGGTGGTGTCGGAAGGAGAGAGCATGGATCACGTCGAGAAGCCCCTCATCACCGCCGTCACCCACTCGACCGCCGAGGCCCGGGTCACGCTCGTCGGAGTCCCCGACGAGCTCGGCGTGGCCGCGAGCATCTTCGAGGCCCTGGCCGAGGCCAATGTGAACGTCGACATGATCGATCAGAACGTGCCCACCGCCGCCGGCAGCCTGGCCGAGATCTCGTTCACGGTCCCCCGCGAGGACCTGCGCGACGCGCGCGACGCGCTGGCGCCCATGACCGGCAGGGCGTTCTCGGAGCTGATCGCACAGGAGGAGATGGGCAAGGTCTCGATCGTCGGCGCCGGCATGCGCACCCACCCCGGCGTCGCCGCCAAGGTCTTCGGCACCCTCGCCCAGGAGGGCATCAATATCGAGATGATCTCCACCTCCCCGATCAAGATCTCCTGCGTGATCGACCGCGAGCACACCGAGCGCGCCGTGCAGGCCCTCCACGCCGCCTTCGAGCTCGGACCGGGCACGATCGGCACCGAAGAGCCCTTCGGGGCTCGCGGGGCCTCGTAGGGCATCCCCATAGGCGTCACGCACACAGCCGCTGTCTGTGGCGCACCGACCCCGCGTCGCCCACATCACCAGCTGGGCGTGCGCACCGGCGCCGGGCGTGGCGCAGGGTGGGCGATCCTGTGATCCAGCCGTTACCGGGCCGTTACCAGATCTGAACAAACTCGGGTCTAACAGGCGTCAAACTCGGATCAAATACAGGTGGTCTTCACTTGCGTTGTTCTCCCTCGTCCATGGAGGGAATATGGAGAAAGCAAACTGAAGGGGGCTGTATGGCTACGGCAGGGGCCACGATCGACAACACAGGGATGAGGTTTCCGCTCCGCGCCACGAAGGCGGACGGGCTGGGCGGTCGCCTCGAGGAGGCCAACTCGCGGCTTGTCTCGCGGGCGATCCGGCAAGCCCAGGCCGGCGACCGCGAGGCGCTGGGATTCCTCTATGCGCGCTACGCCGACAACATCTACGGCTACGTGTGCAGCATCGTCCACAACCACCACGAGGCGGAGGACATCACCCAACACGTCTTCGCCAAGCTGGTGCACGTGATCGGCAAATACCAGGAACGGGACGTCCCGTTCTTCGCCTGGGTCCTGCGGGTCTCGCGCAACGTCGCCGTCGACTACATCCGCAGCGAGCGGCTGGTTCCGGTCGAGGAGATCCGCAAGGCCGACGATCACGGCTGGGATCCGGTGGCGGTCGGGCGGATGGAGGACCTCCGCGATGCGCTCGACGCACTTCCGCGAGCGCAGCGCGAGGTGCTGGTGCTGCGCCATTTCGTGGGCCTCTCGCCGATCGAGATCGCGAGGCTGACCGGCCGCAGCGAGGGGTCGATCCACGGGCTGCACCATCGCGGGCGCAGAACGCTCACGGGCGAGCTTGCCAGCCGCGGGATGGCCCCCGCGGTCGCCGGCCGGATGGCAATGGGCTGACCGCCCCCGTGTGGCCGGCCAGCGGACGCGCGGTCGGGGGGATCCGTCGCGCGATCCGCTGGCTGTCACGATCGGCCAGGTAATAGAGCGCCGCGAACGCGACGAGCTCCTCGATCGACACGCCGAGCTGCGCCGATTCCTGCTCGAGCGCCTCCCAGGCGAAGCCGTCGAGGCCGAGCGCGAGGGGGCGCTCGCCGTGGACCGTGGGGCGATCGTCTGCATGTGGGCGATCGTCTGCATGCGTTCGGCCCATGGCGGGATCCCACTCCATCTCCTGCTTCCAACGCGAGCTGGTGACGAGAGCTCACGCCACCGGGGCTCCATCGGGTACCGAAAAAGGCTAGTTCTGACGAATGGGACGTGTGGGCCCAATGGCCCGAGGGCTCTTATCTGGGGTCGACCGGCTGTGCCACGGGATCGGATTCGACCCGTAACGGCTTGAGATCTGCGAGCGTGAAGCTCGGATTCTGCCCAAAAGTTCGATGCATTCGTGAACGCAGAACATCATATCGACGCACGGCGTCGCTTCGCCGTCCCCTGGCGATGTCGAGCTCCATCAGCTGACGGTGGACCTCCTCGTCGTAGGGCTGAAGCGCACCGAGCCTTTCCAGGCAGCGGGTCGCGCCATCGACGAGGCGTTCCTGCATGCGCAGATCGGCGAGGCCGCGCAGTCCCATGCAGACCAGGTCGTGCAGCCGATGGCGCTCGGTCAGTGCCCATTCGGCGTACGGCATCTCGGCCAGGAAGTCGCCCCGGTAGAGCGCGAGGCCCTGCTCGATCTCCGCGGCGGCTCGCTCGGGGTCGACCTTGGCCAGGGCCAGTCCGGCTGTCGTATGGGCCTCGAGCTCGTCGGCGTCGATCTCGACACGGTCGAGGTTCAGGCGGTAGCCGCCGGCGTGCGAGAGCACGAACGCCGACCGCTGGCGCTTGCCGCGCTGCGGTTCGATCCTGCGGCGCAGAGCGTGGACGTAGTAGCGAACGCTGCCACCGACCGCGAAGTCGGCCCTGGGCCAGATGCTCTCGCCGATCTCGTCGACCTGGACCACCCGATGGCGCTCGGCGACGAGGTACTTCAGGAGTTGCCCGGTGCGCTGATCCAGCCAGTCTCCGTCGATCGGCCCCTCGGCCGATTCCACGACGGTGCGCCCCAGTGTGCGGATGCGCAGCCTGGGCTCCGTGAGCCAGTGAAGGTCGGTGCGCCGGCGCCGGTCGTTGGCGATGCCGGGGCGCAATTGGATCACCACCCGCGTGACCGTTCGGTCGAGGGGCGCCGCGGCGACCCACATCGCCCGCGTACCGTCCCCCGCGGCGATGTCGACGCGGATCTCCGGCAGGATCGTACGCTGCCGCAGCGTCAGCTCGGTCAGGCAGGCGTCGGCGAGGACGGATTCAGGCGTGCGGCATCCCAGCAGCTCACAGCAGGTCAGCGGCGCCGCGCTCGGCCGCGCAGCCTCGATCAGGTTGGCGGCCTCGAGATTGCGAGCAAGCACCCTTCCGGCGCGATCCACGACGATCAGGGCGTAGGGGAAGCGTCGAAAGACCTCCCGCTCCAGGGACGAGCTGTGCACCGCAGCGCCGTTGGACGATTGCGCTCGGGCTCTGGTGGGTATTGACATGGAGTCGCTACCCGTCCCGGCTTCCTCTGATCGGTAGGGTCAGATGGGTCGGTCGGGGCGAGGATGAAGCTACCAGGGGACGGTCCGTATGGCAATCGTGGGAGCGATTCGGGGATTCAGGGCGAAGCCAACAAAGGTCCAGCGGAGCGGAGCCCATCTTCAACTCCCGGGATATCGCCCGATAAGCATCGCCTATGAGCGCTGCACGTAGATTTGCAACCGGGCTCGAGAGCCCGCTGAAGACCGGGATCGGCCTGCTCGCCGCCGGGCTGGTGCTGGCGGTCATGCTGTGGGGAGCAGCGGACGCGGTCTATGCGCGACAGGCACGCGATGCCCATCGCTCGGCGAGCAGACCGACGACGGCGGCGACATGTCTGTCCGACGCCCACCGAGGTCGTCGCGCGCACCGTGGCGACGACCGGCGGACACTTGCGAGGAGATGCTCCAAGGCGCGAACCGCGGCGGGGGTGAGCGAAGCTTCGTCCTCCGTCCGCTCGCAGCCGGACTCCTCTGCAGGCGCGGCGCCGTCCGCTCCGGGTGCTCCGTCGTCGGCGCCAGCGCAATCCGTCGATGGCTCGGGCCCCTCCGATCCCATCTCTCTAGAAGGGCTGCCCAGTGAGCCAGAAGGCTCCCCCGTCGCTCCCGTAGAAAGCCCTCCCGGCCTCCCCGAAGGCTCCCCCGGGCCCTCCGAAAGCTCCCCCGAAGGCTCGCCCGAAGAAACACCTCCGGGCCTCCCCGAAGGCTCCCCCGCGCCACCCGAAGGCTCGCTCGGCCCACTCGAAAACTCCCCCGGCCCCTTCGAAAGCACCCCCGAAGCTCCACCCGAAGGCGGCTCGGGGTCGACCGAACCGGCTTCGCCGTTTCGCTTCTTCGGATCATCGAGCATTTGGAATGGGCCTCTGCCGGCCAACGCGCCGCTGGACCCGACCTCGACCGCAGTGGTGAGTGCGTTCGACGCGCTGATCGCCGCCGAAGAGCAGGCCAAAGTCGGCGGACCGTGGATCAACGCCAGCGCTTACAGCATCCCGATCTACACCGTCCCCGCCGATCAGCCGACGGTTCCGGTCAAACTCGACTACAGCCAGCCGATCCCGGCGCTGCAGTCGGCATGGGACGCCGTTCCGCTGCCGCCCACCGCGAAACCGGCCTTTGGCAGCGACCACTCGCTCGTGGTCTGGCAGCCGAGCACCGGCCGGATGTGGGAATTCTGGAGGCTGGCGCACGACACCACGGGCTGGTACGCCTCATGGGGCGGCGCGATGCAGCACGTGTGGTCCAACCCCGGCGTCTTCGGGCCCGAAGCGTGGCCCGGCGCCAAGCCCTGGTGGGGAGCCTCCGCGTCCTCGCTGTCGGGCGTCGGCGGGCTGATCTCCCTCGAAGACCTCAAGCTAGGTCACATCAACCACGCGCTGTCGATCCTGATCCCCGAAGTCCGCGCCGACGTCTACGCCTCGCCGGCACAGCGCACCGACGGCAAATCGACTGACCCGCTGGCGCTGCCCGAGGGCGCCCACCTGCGCCTGAACCCCAACCTCGACCTCGCATCGCTGCACCTGCCCAAGCTGACGCTGATGATCGCCGAAGCGGCACAGCGCTACGGGATCTACGTCAAGGACCGCGGCGGGGTCGTGACCTTCCAGGCACAGGACCCGATCCCGACCGGGACCAACCCCTACACCGGCCCCGACGGCTACTTCGAAGGACGATCCCCGAGAAAGCTCCTCGCCTCGTTCCCGTGGAGCGAACTGCAGCTGTTGAAGATGGAACTGCACACCTCAACCGCCGCCGGGTGAGCCGCCGGCCGGCGCCGCGACGGCTCGACTCGATCGCCACGAGCGGGCCATCCTGATCGCCTCGGTCAGCCGCCTGCGGTCGCGCTTGTTGACGGCGCCGAGCGCGACGAAGACAGCGGCGTATGCGACGGTCCCGGCGGCAAGGCACACGGGAATTCCGGCGAGCGACGGGAACACCTGCTCGGTCAGCCTCGCGGCCACGAACCCGGCTGCGTAGGCAGCCACGAGGGTCAGCCGCTCGCGCCGCGGCCACGTGGCCCGCAGCGGCTGGGTGAGGAAGGGACGCAGCATGATCCCGCTCAGGACGATGACCACCAGATAGCCGGCCAGCAGCGCGATCGCGGGCCCGACGATGCCGATGGCCGGCGTCAGCACCACCAGCAGGGCGATTGTGAGGATCATGCGCACGATCGCGATCACGCTGGTCTGACCGGGCCGGTTGGTCGCCCACAGCGCCTGGGTCTGGGTGACGGTGACCGAGGCCATCGCGGGGAACAGCATCAGCAGCGCCAGCGCCGTCGTGGCGCTGGCGAAGCCCGGTCCGAAGACCTCGAGGATCGAATGGGCGGCGCCGCCGATCACGGCCGCGATCAGCAGCATCCCGATCACTTCGTAGCGGATCGAGTCGATCAGGGCGCGGTCGAAGCCGTGGCCGTCGCCGGTTGTGTGGCGACCGACGAGTGTCGGATAGAGGACTTCGGTGATTCGCATGCTGGCCTGCTGGAGCCGCTGAGGGATCGTCTGGGCGCGGCTGTATGCGCCGACGACAGCGATCGGCGCGACGATCCCCAGCGCCCACACGCCGCCCTGCTGGCTGGCGGCCTGTGCGATCTGACCCGGAGTCGCCTTCAGCCCGAAGCGCAGCAGTTCCGGCATGACCCGCCAGCCGGCGCGATATTCCCGCCGGCTCAGCCTGGCTCGCACAAATGGCCGCACGACGATCGTGCGGTGGACCAGCGACGTGAGCCAGCTCCCGATCGTGGCGAGCACGATTCCCCACACCGAGCGCCAGACCAGGCCGATCGCCATCGCGATCACGATGAAGCTGAGCGCTTCGTGCAGGCGCACCCAGAACAGCTGACGACCGGCGACGAAGGCCGAGAGGATCGAGTCGATGTTCCAACCGGTGTTGAAGATGATCGTGCAGCCGGCGAGGATGGCGTAGGTCGGTGGGAGCAGCTCGGGGGCGTTGAGCGGTCCGTTGAAGACGAACCAGCAGACCACGGCGTCGACGATCGCGACCGCCACGGTCAGCCCCCCGGAGAACGTGAAGACGGCGGCGAATAGCTGCGTCACGCGCGGGTGGCGCGGGGGCAGGCCCGTGATCTCCTTGATCAGAGCCTGCTGCTCCTTGACGGTCGAGAGGTTGTTGAGCGCGGCCGCCGGAGCCCAGACGAGCGCGAACTCGCCGATGATCCGCACGCCATACAGGCGGGCGGTGATGATCGTCGAGACGACCCCGATCGCGGCCACCGAGAAGAAGCCGAGGGTCCCGAAGGCGAATCCCGAGCGGTAGCTCGCGCGTTTGGCGGTCTTGGCGCCGGTCTGCTGAGAGTCGCCCCGCGACGAGGGATCGCCCTGGGGGACGCCCTGGGGGACACCCTGCGGCTGGGGGTCATCCCGCGAGTGCGAGTCGGCCGGCGGTTGCGGTTCGCCCGAATGCGGGTCGTCTGGCGGGGTCATCGGCGCCCATCAACGTAAGACGGGTGGTGCGTCCTTGCGCTGCGGCGTCAGAACCCGCATTTGGGGCCTCGCGGGGGCTCAGGCGACCCTGCACAAAAGCGCGGGACGTGAAAGTTCGACGCAGAGAGGACCGTTTAGATGCCGTATCGCCACGATCAAAAGTTCCATCAAGAAGTTCCAGGAGCTGAGAGGCCAAGACCTCCGGATCGAGATCCCGCAGAGTGGCGCCTGGAAACCGGACCAATGCTCGCCCCGCCTCATATCACCACCTCCGCCCCAGACGCGCTCGACCAGCAGACCGAGCCGGTGCGAGGCGTCTTCGAGCCGCCGAGCGGCTTCGTCCTCTCGGCGATCGGCCGCAACAAGGCGATCGTGCTGGTGTGCGTGGTGGCGTTGGCGCTGATCGGCGTCGTGGCCGGGAAATCGCGCAAGGTCACCTACACGTCTTCGGCGACGCTGCAGGTGGGCCAGGTCAATCCGAACTCGCCGGGCTTCTTGGGCTACGTCCAGTCCTCGGCGTCGCTCGCGACCGCCTTCAGCCGCGCGATCGGTGCGGAACCGGTGCTCGCCACGATCCAGCACAAGCTGAAGCTGACCCCCTCGGAGGCGGTCGCGCGGCTCTCCGCCGCGCCGCTTCCCGAGGCTCCGGCGTTCCAGGTGATCGCCACTGGGCCGACGGAAGGCGCGGCCGTCGGGCTCGCGAACGTCGCCGCGAATGCGGTCCTGTCCTACGAGAGCAAGACCAACAGCGCCAACCCGGAGGCCGCGTCGCTGCTGCATGAATACCGGGAAACGTCCTACCAGCTGCAGCAGGCCGCGGTGGCCTTCGGCCATCTGATCCTGAAGAAGAACGTCTCCCCCGAAGCGCGCGGACGCGCGGAGGCCGTCAAGAACGCGGCGGAGGAGCGGCTGCGGGCGATCGGCAACTCCTATGTCGCCGCCGTGACGAGCCAGGCGCCGCGCAACGGGCTCGTCACCCTCCTGGCAGGCGCCACGAGCGCCAGCGACAACCGGCACGCAAAGATCGAGCTGTTTGGCTTCATCGGGCTGCTGGCTGGCCTGGTCGTGGGCTGCACCGCGGCGGTCCTGCGCGAGCGGCTGCGGCTGAGCCGGCGCAACCGGTTGGCGCTGAAGGCCGAGATGCAGGGGTCCGAGCAGTCCTGATGGCCGAACGCGCGGTGTGGCGTCCGCCGTGGTACGCCTGGGCGCTCCTCGGGCTCGCGGCGCTGGCGTTGGCACCCAAGCTCGCGCCCGCTCGTTTCCTGGAGGGATATTGGCTGATCCTCACGCCGTGCCTGCTGGTCGCGGGCGTGCTGGCCGCACGCAGGTTGTGGGAGCTGCGTCCGGCCGTGACGATGTGCGCGGCGATCGTCCTGACGATCTTCTCCGGCGCCTGGAAGCAGATGGGCCTGGGGGGCCTGCCGTTCGACCGGCTGCTGGTCGTGATGGTGCTGCTCGCGGTCTTCATGCGCGCTCCCGGCGTCGCGGACACGCCGCGCCTGCGGATCAGGAACATCCATCTGCTGATGTGCGTGACGATCATGTACGTGTTCGCCTCCGCGCTGGCGGCGGGGACGCTGACGCATGAACTGGGCATCCTGTCGCTGATCGACCAAGTCGGCCTCGTGCCGTTCCTGTTGTTCCTGGTAGCGCCGGCGGTCTTTGCGGGCCAGCGTGAGCGCAACATGCTGCTCGCGACGCTCGTCGGACTAGGAGCATACCTTGGCTTCACCGCCATCTTCGAGTCGCTGGGTCCGCACAGCCTCGTGTTCCCACACTACATCTTAAGCGTCGACGCGCACGAGGAAGGTGGACGTGTGTTCGGACCCTTTCAGGGCTCCGTGGCCGAGGGTTTCGCGACGTTCGCGTGCGCCGTCGCGTCGGTGATCGCCTTCACTCAATGGCGCGGGCGGCGACGCTACGTCGCCGGCATCGTCGCCGTCGTCTGTGCGCTGGGATGCTTTTTGACGCTGGAGCGCGGTGTCTGGATCGCGGCGGCGGCGGCCACCGTGGTGACGGCCCTGGCCACGCGGGCGGGACGGCGCTGGCTGGTGCCCGGGGCCCTCCTCTGCGCGGTGGTGATCGGTGGGGCGCTGCTGCTGTCACCGACGCTTTCGAGCAAGACGTCGGGCCGGGTCAACGACGAACTGAGCGTATGGGACCGTCAGAATCAGACACCCGCGGCCGTGAGGATGATCGAAGCCAAGCCGCTGCTCGGCTTCGGCTGGGATAGCTACGAGAGCGACAGCACCCCATACTTCCGCCAGCCCAAGAACTATCCGATGACCGGCTACAGCACACCCGAAAGACCGCTGCCGCTGCACAACACCTATCTCTCGTTCGCGGTCGAACTCGGCCTGATCGGCGCGCTGCTGTGGCTGGCCACGATGCTCTGGGGCATGGGGGCAGCGGTCTTCGGTCGGGGACCGGCCGAGCTGCGTCCGTGGAAGCTCGGTCTGCTCGCGATCACGGTGTTCTTCCTGGTGGTCGGCGCCTTCAATCCCTACCAGGCGCCCTTCCCGGCTCTGCTGCTGTGGGTCTGGGCGGGGGTGGCGCTGGGCTCGCCTCTGCGGGTTCCCCGACGCAGAGCGGAGATGGCTGGCGCAGTGAACGGCAAGGCCGCGTTGAGCTCGGCCTGAGGCAGATATGGCTCTCCCAAACCTATTCATCATCGGGGCGGCTAAGGCGGGGACGACAAGTCTGCACGGCTACCTGGACCAGCATCCCCAGATCCAGATGTCGCAGCGCAAGGAGCCGAACTTCTTCTCCGGACCCGAGCGTGACATTCCCTACACGTTTGGCAGGATCAGCGACCTCGCCGAGTACGAAAAGCTGTTCGACTCGACCGCCGTGGTGCGTGGCGAGGCCTCGCCGAGCTATGCGGACCACCCGCGACGCGAGGGGGTTCCGGAGAGGATCAAGCAACTCGTGCCCGACGCGAAGTTCGTCTACCTCGTGCGCGATCCGATCGCGCGGACGGTGTCCCACCACCAGCATCGGGTCGCCAACGGGGGCGAGCGCAGACCGTTGCGGGAGGCGCTGAGCGATCTCTCGGACCCATGCTCGCCCTGCATCTGCCCGAGCCTGTACGCGTCGCAGCTCGATCTCTATATCCGCCACTTCCCCCAGGAGCGGATCCTGGTGGTCGACCAGGCCGACCTGCTCGCCGACCGCCGCTCGACGCTGCGCCAGGTCCTGGCCTTCCTCGGGGTCGACGACACCTTCGACTCCCAGCGCTTTGACGAGGAACTGAACCGCAGCAGCGACCGCCGCACCTATCCCCCGGGTCTTGCGCGCCATGTCAAGCTGCATCTGGCGCCGCGCCTGCGGTGGCTTCCTCCCGGAGTTCGACGGCCTCTGCGCCGCTCCGCGGAGCGGGTGCTCCTGCCCCCGCTGCGGACGGAGACGCTCGACGACGATTTGCGCACGCGGCTGCAGGAGCTCTACGCCGGAGAGGTGCGGCGCCTGCGTGCGCTCACCGGCAAGGCGTTCCCGACCTGGAGCCTCTGAGCAGATATGGCGCTCCCCACCTTTTTCATCATCGGCGCGCCGAAGGCCGGTACGACGAGCTTTCACCACTATCTGGATCAGCACCCGCAGGTCCAGATGTCGGCGATCAAGGAGCCGAACTTCTTCGTGGTTCCCCGCAACGCGCTGTACGCGAAACGGATCGTCGGCAGCCTGGACAGGTACGAACAGCTCTTTGACCCGGCGATCGGGGTGCGGGGCGAGGCGTCGACCAGCTACGCAGATCATCCCCGCCGCCAGGGTGTGCCGGAGCGGATCAAGCAGCTCGTGCCCGACGCGAAGTTCATCTATCTCGTGCGCGATCCGATCGCGCGCACGGTGTCGCACTATCAGCACCTGGTCGCCAGCGAAGGCGAGCAGCGGTCGCTGCGGGAGGTGCTGGGCGATCTCTCAGACCCCCACTCGCCCTGCATCTGCCCGAGCCTGTACGCGTCGCAGCTCGATCTCTATCTCCGCCACTTCCCCCAGGAGCGGATCCTGGTGGTCGATCAGGCCGACCTGCTCGCCGACCGCCGCTCGACGCTGCGCCAGGTCCTGGCCTTCCTCGAGGTCGACGACGCGCCCGACTCCCTGCGGTTTGACGATGAATTTCTGAAGAGCAGCGAGCGCCGCACCTATCCGCCCGGTTTCGCGCGCTTTGTCGGGTTCACCGTGGCGCCGCGCCTGCAGTGGCTTTCGCCTGAGCTGCGACGGTCGCTGCGCCGCTCGGTGGAGCGGCTGCTGCCGCCGCTGCAGACGGCGACGCTCGACGACGAGCTGCGCGGTCGGCTGCAGGAGCTCTACGCGGGTGAGGTGCGGCGCCTGCGCGAGCTCACCGGCAAGCCGTTCGCGACCTGGAGCGTCTGACCGGCGACCCCGGCTGACCCGATCGGGAGCGTCCGACACGATCCGAGGACGCGCGGTCGGGGCCCGCGCGGCGCGTCATCCGAGCGTGCTGCGCGCGAGCTGCAGCGCGGCCGGGGTCCCCATATCGATCACGGGCGCGGCGAGGATGTGCGTCGCGATCGTCGCTCCCTGCGCGAGCGCCGCGGGGAAGACGTCGTGACCGAAGTCCAGGGCCATGCCCGCAGGGAGGCCGCGCAGGAGGCCTGGATCGACGACATAGAGCCCGGCGTTCACGTATGCGTGGCCGTCGAGGTGCGAGGCGGCCTTCTCGTGGAAGGCGCTGACGGTGCCGTCGGAGGCGATCTGCACGGTGCCCTTGCCCTCGACCTCGTCGGTCGGATAGACCGTGAGCGTGGCCGCCGCGTGCGCGCGGCGGTGCGTCTGTGACACCGCGCCGAGCGGCTCGTCGACGAGCACGTCGCCGTACAGCACCGCGAACGCCTCGTCGCCGAGCAGGGGCAGCGCGTTACGCACGCCTCCCGCGGTGCCCAGCAGCTCGGGCTCGACGACGACCTCGATGTCGCGCGCCTGCGGGTGGGCGGCCACGAACCTCTCGATCTGATCGGCCAGGTGGTGGGCGTTGACGACTATCCGTTCGATCCCCCCGCGCTTGAGGTAGCGGATCTGGCGCGCGAGCAGGGGCTCGCCGCCGACGTCGACGAGGACCTTGGGCACCGTCATCCCCAGCTCGCCCAGGCGCGTGCCGCGTCCGGCCGCCAGGATCATCGCGTTCATCGCGTCAAGCCCATCGTATGCCCGGCATGGGACTGCGGGGACCCCACGCGTCAGACGACATACGGCCGCGCCTCGGCGAGGCGGGTCTTGAAGTAGTCGACGAGGATGTGGTTGATGATCAGGTGAACGTCCTCGACGACCCCGTAGTGATCGGAGGGCACGATCAGGGGGATGTCTGACAGCTTGGCGGCCTCGCCGCCGTCGAAGCCGAGCAGCCCGACGACCTCGGCGCTGCGCGAGCGCGCGTAGCGCATGGCCTTCAACACGTTGGGCGAGTTGCCGCTCGCCGAGACGACGATCAGCACGTCGCCGGCCTGCACGAGATTGGTCAGCTGCTCGGAGAAGACGTTCTCATAGCCGAGGTCGTTGGCCAGCGCGGTCATGATCGCGGCGTTGTCGTTGAGGCTCACGATCCGAAAGCGCTTCATGTTCGGCGCGATCGTGTTCTTGGCCAGATCGGCGGCCATGTGGCTCGCGGTGGAGGAGCTGCCGCCGTTGCCCAGCAGGAACACCTGCTTGTTGTTGCGGTAGGCGCGCAGCAGCGTCTCGCCCAGCGCGTTCATGCGTTCCCGCGGGAGTGCCTCGACGGCGGCCCGCAACCGGCACAGGTACTCGTCCAGGTGGCCGTCCATCATGTCCAGGTGGCTGTCCATCATGGCAGGCCGGCGGTCCGTTCCAGCAGGGTGATCTGGGTGCCGCGCGCGGCGAAGTGAAACGGGACCTCGCGCAGATCCTCGAGCGCCGTGCGCACCTGCGCCTGGCGCTCGGGCGCAGCCATCACGAGCAGAAAGCCGCCGGCTCCGGCGCCGAGCAGCTTGCCCCCGCTTGCGCCCGCCTCCCGCGCCAGTCGGTACCAGCCGTCCACCCGGGCGTCGCTGACGCCGGCGACCAGCGATCGCTTGAGCTCCCAGTTGCGGTCCAGCAGCGGCCCGACGCCGTCGGCGTCGCCCCGGCCGAGCAGCTCGCGCATCTCATAGGCGAGGTCGCGCATCGCCAGCAGCGCCGCCGTGGCGGTGCCCTGGCGGATCGCCTCGCGCTGTCCGCCGAGCACGTCGGAGGCCGCGCGCTGACGCCCTGTGTAAAAGAGCATCAGCGAGCGGTGCAAACGCTCCAGCGTCTGCGCGGGACAGACGATCGGCTCGACCCTGACGCCTCCGCCGCGGGGCATGAACTCGATGAAGTTGAAGCCTCCATGGGCCGCGGCATACTGGTCCTGGCGGCCGATCGGCTTGCCCAGGACGTCGATCTCGATGTGCGAGGCCTCCTCCGCGAGGTCGCCGGTCGAGCGGAACACGCCCTGGTATGCGTACAGCGCGTTGAGCAGCCCGACGGTCACGGCGCTGGAGGAGCCCAGACCGGTGCCCTGGGAGGGCACGTCGGCGAGCGTGACGACATCGAGACCCCGCGGGAGCCCGGTCAGGCGCAGCGCCTCCCGCACGAGCTCGTGCTGGACCTCGTTGGCGGTGGAGACGATCTCGGTCTTGGAGTAGCTGACCCGCAGGTCGCCCTCGAAGCGCGGGGCGACGACGATGTTGATCCACTTGTCGATCGCGCTGGAGACGACGGCGCCGCCGTGCTCGTCGCAGAAGTCCGCGAGATCGGTGCCGCCGCCGACGAACGACACGCGCAGGGGAGTCTTGCTGATGATCACGCTCTGGAATCCCTCCCTGACACCAGCCACCAACGTGTGCGCGGCGCGAGATCTTGTGGCGGAGGCGACGTCGGGGCTAGGCTGGGCTCGATGTCCCGAGCCCCCACGAGCCGCGCCTCCAACCGCGACGGGGCGATTGGATGGGTGTTCCTCGACCGCGACGGCACGCTGAACGTCAAGCCGCCCGACGGCGAGTACGTCGAGCGTCCCGGAGAGCTGGAACTGCTGCCCGGAGCGGCGGAGGCCGTGAGGATGCTCAATCGCGCGGGCCTGTGGACCGGGGTGGTGACCAACCAGCGCGGCGTCGCGCTCGGTCGCATGAGCACCGGGGACATGGACGCGGTCCACGAGCGGCTGGAGCGTCTGCTGCGCCTGGAGGGGGCGTTCGTGGACGCGATCTACGCGTGTCCGCACGGGATCGACGAGTGCGAATGCCGCAAGCCCCGCCCGGGCCTGCTGCTGCAGGCGCAGAACGAGCATCCCTCACTGGACTTTGAACGCGCCGCGATCGTCGGCGACTCCCCGAGCGACGTGCAAGCCGGCAGACGGCTGGGCCTGACGACGGTGCTGATCTGTGCGAGCGGATGCGACCCGGGGCCGGCGGCCGCAGATCACGTGGTCGCGGACCTCGTGCAGGCGGCGGGCCTGCTGATCGAAGCTCATAATCGTCCAAGCGGCCCGGCCGCGGGGGCGGGCCGGTAAAATTCGCTCGATGAAGATGCGTCGCTCGGCCTCCGGGCAGAATCGCTCGGCCTCCGGGCAGAAGCCGCTCCTTCGGAGCTGGCGCTCCGCTCCCGCACTTGTGCTGATCTGCGCGGGCGGTGCGCTTGTCGGCTGTGGCGCCGGCACATCGCCCTCTGCCCGCGTCTCCGGGCTGTCGCTGGCGAGTGTGAGCCAGGCAGGTCCGAGCGCCGATGGAGCGCCCCCGTCGAATCCGTCGGTGCCGTTTCGGTTCTTCGGGCCGTCGAGCTTTTGGAATGAGCCGCTGCCGGCGAACGCGCCGCTGGACCCGACCTCGACCGAAGCGGTGGCGGGCTTCGACGCGCTGATCGCCGCCGAAGAGCAGACCAGAGGCGGACCCTGGATCAACACCACCGCCTTCAGCATCCCGGTCTACACCGTCCCCGCCGATCAGCGCACGGTGCGCGTCAGGCTCGACCACACCCCGGCGGAGCCCGCGCTGCAGGCGGCGTGGGACGCAGTTCCGCTGCCGCCCGCGGCTGCGCCCGCGATCGGCAGCGACCATTCGCTCGTGGTGTGGCAGCCGAGCACCGACCGGCTGTGGGAATTCTGGAGGCTGGCGCACGGAGCCTCGGGCTGGTACGCCTCGTGGGGCGGGGCGATGCAGCACGTATCGTCCAACCCCGGCGTCTACGGGCCCGAAGCGTGGCCCGGCGCCAAGCCCCTGTGGGGAACCTCGGCCTCCTCGATGTTGGGCGTCGGCGGACTGATCTCCCTGGAAGACCTCAAGCTGGGTCACATCAACCACGCGCTGTCGATCCTGATCCCCGAAGTCCGCGCCGGCGTCTACGCCTCGCCGGCGCAGCGCACCGACGGCAAATCGACCAACCCGCTGGCTCTGCCCGAGGGCGCCCACCTGCGCCTGAACCCCAACCTCGACCTCGCGACCCTGCACCTGCCCCGGCTGACACTGATGATCGCCGAAGCGGCACAGCGCTACGGGATCTACGTCAAGGACCGCGGCGGGATCGTGACCTTCCAGGCACAGGACCCGATCCCGACCGGGACCAACCCCTACACCGGCCCCGACGGCTACTTCGAAGGACAGACGCCGCGAGAGCTGCTCGCCTCGTTCCCGTGGAGCGAACTGCAGCTATTGAAGATGGAATTGCACCGCAAGCAGCAGTTCCGGCGTCGACGGCGGCGCGCGATCGGGCGCCGTCGGCGTATCTCCGAACTTCGGCCGGCTTGAGAGCTTCAAGGCACACGGCCCGCTCCGACACCGAGGAGCAGATGATCCTGCTGAGCGCGGGGACGGCGGCTCGACGGGAGGTCGCGCGTGACAGAGCCCAGCAGCTCGGGGAGACCCTGGATTGGCAACGCCTGGCCGAGCTGCTGCGCGCCAGGCGCCTGCTGCCGACGCTGGGCCCGCGCGTCCTCGAGCTGGCGGGCGACAGCGCGAGCGGCGGTTTCGCGAGCGCGGTGGAGCGCGTCACGGATGCGGGTCGCCGGCAGGGGGCCTTCCTGCAGATGATCGCGGCGCGCACGATCGCCGGACTCGCCGATGCCGGGATTCGCTGCTCCTCGCTGAAGGGACCGCAACTGAGCGAAGTGCTCTACGGAGACCCGGGACGACGCCCGTCGAGCGACATCGACCTGCTGGTGGCCCCGGAGCAGTTGAGCGAAGCGGTCGAGGGGGTGCGCCGGATGGGATATGCGGCGCCGACCGACCATGTCGAAGCCGGCGGGCTGCCGCTGCTGCACTTCGCGCTGATCCACGAGCGCGACGAGCTTCCGCCGGTCGAGCTGCACTGGCGCATCCACTGGTATGAGCGCAGCTTCGCCCGTGATCGCCTGCTCGCGCCCCGCGGTGATCGCTCCGGCGCCTGGCGGCCCGCCCCGATCGACGAACTGACCGCGCTGCTGCTGTATTACGCGAGGGACGGCTTCATCGATCTGCGGCTCGCGACCGATGTCGGCGCCTGCTGGGACGCCCTCGGCTCGGTGCTGGCGCCGGGCGCGCTCGACGAGTCGATCCGTGCGTATCCGGCGCTCGAGCGCGTCCTCCTGGCGTCGGCCGGGGCCGCCGAGCGGACGGTGGGCCTGCCGGCGGGTCGACTGACCAAACGCGCGGCACAGCTCAGCGGCCGCGGGCGCGTCGCCGCGCGGTTGGCCAATCCTCATCCCCACCTCAGCCAGTCCCAGCTCTATGCCGACATCGGCCTGATCGACGGGCTGCTCGCGCCTCCGGGCGGTTTTGGCGCGTTCGTCAGGCGCCAGGTGGCGCCGCCGCGCGAGGTCATGCTGGAGCATGCGCGCCGGGCGCAGGAAGCGCGCGTGAACTCCACGCCGGGTCACAGCGTGCGGGTCCTGGGGCGGTACGGGCTGGCGCTGACCCGTCTGCTTCACGCACCGTAGAGACCGCGCGGTCGAGATCGGTCCGGTCACGGGCCACGGCTGCGTCCTTTTTTGGCTGTCGAGCGCACTTTTTTGGGCGCCGGCACCGTTGATGGGCGATGTCTGGATCTGGCCCGCGACGCCGGCCCGCGCCGCCGGGTTTGATCGGCGCAGTCCTCCTTGCGCTCGAGAGCGCGCTGGCGCTGTCGACCGGCTACCTGCTTGCGCTGCTGCTCGCGGCCCGCGACGTGATCGCCCGTCCGCCCGAGCCGCCGGCGACCCGGCGGCAGGCGATGCTGCGGCTCGTGGTGCTGATTCCGGCGCACGACGAGCAGGATGGGATCGACGCGACGTTGGACTCGCTCGCACGCTGCCAATATCCGAGCGAGGCCCGGCGCACGGTCGTGATCGCCGACAACTGCACCGACCGAACCGCCGATCGAGCGAGGGAGGCTGGCGTCGAGGTCTGGGAGCGAACGGACCCGAGCAGGCGTGGCAAGGGCTTCGCGCTCGCGTGGGCGCTGGAGCGTCTGCAGGCTGAACGGACCACCTTCGACGCGGTGGTGATGCTCGACGCCGACTGTCTCGTGTCGGCCAACATCCTGAGCGCGATCGAGACGCGCCTGCGCTCGGGCGCGAGTGCGGTGCAGGTCAACTACGTGGCTGGGAACCCCGATGCCTCGCCCACCTCGACGCTGCGCTTTGCGGCGTTCGCGCTGACGAACACCGTGCGGTTCCTGGGCAAGCAGCGGCTGGGGCTGTCCTGCGGGCTGATCGGCTCGGGGATGGGGTTCACCGGCGAGCTGCTGGAGCGCGAGCCCTGGAGGGCGACGGGTCTGGTGGAGGACGCCGAATATCACATGCGCCTGGTCCAGGCCGGGGAGCGTGCCGAGTTCGTGCCGGAGGCATGGGTCAGCTCGGCGGTGCCCACCTCCCTGAAGGCAAGCTCCAACCAGCATGCGCGGTGGGAGCAGGGCCGGCTGCAACTGGTCCGTCGGTGGAGCCCCCGGCTGGTGGCCTCGGGGCTGGCGCGGGGCGACGTCGTGTGCCTGCATGCCGGGCTGGAGCAGCTTGTGCCGCCGCAATCGCTGATCGCGGCGGGCAGCCTGGGATCGGTGCTCGCCGGCCTGCTGCTGGGCTCCCGGCGCCTGGTCGCGCTCTCCGCCGCGACGCTGGCGGCTCAGCTGACATTCGTGCTGGCCGGCCTGCGTCTCGTCCACGCGCCGGCGCAGGTCTACCGCGCGCTGCTCACGGCACCGATGCTGATCGCCGGCAAGGTGGCGCTGTACGCGAGGCTGCTCGGTGGACGCGGACCGACGTCGTGGGTCAGGACCGAGCGCGAGACGGCAGCGCCCGCCGAGCGGGGCCAATGATCGAGGAGAAGGTCCCAAGGAGCCGTTCGCGGGCTGCTCCGGCGATGCGGATCGCCTACCTGTGCGCCCAGTATCCGGCGGTCTCGCACACTTTCGTCCTCAGAGAGGTCGAGGCCCTGCGCGGCCTGGGCGCCGAGATCGCGACGTTCTCGATCCGGCGAGCGGGCTCTGATCATCTGCTCTCAGACGCCGACCGAGCCGCGTATCGGTCCACCTATGCGATCCTCCCCGCGCGCTGGAGAACGCTGCTCACGGCCCACCTCAAGCTCGCTGTCGGCGCACCGGCCGCGTACCTGTCGACGCTGGCGCTGGCGCTGCGCCTGGCTCCCGCCGGACTGCGGGGCAGCGTGTGGCAGTTCTTCTACTTCGTGGAGGCGGTCGTACTCTGGAGCGAGTGCCGCCGCCGCGGCATCCGTCACATCCACGTCCACCTGGCCAATGCCGCCGCGGACGTCGCGCTGCTGGCCGCCCAGATCGGCTCGGCGGCAGCGCCCGAGCGGCCGTGGTCGTGGAGCTTCACGATTCACGGCCCCACGGAGTTCTGCGACGTCAGCCGCTATCGGCTGGGCGAGAAGCTGCGCCATGCGCGGTTCGTGGTCTGCATCAGCGACTACGCGCGCAGCCAGCTGATGGCGCTGAGCGAGCCCGAGGCGTGGGACAAGCTCCATGTGATCCACGTCGGCATCCCGATCGCACAGTTCACCCGCAATGGCAACGGAAGCCGTCCCTCCGCGCGCCCGACGATCCTGTTCATCGGTCGCCAGGTGCCCGAGAAGGGGCAGGCCGTTCTGCTGCAGGCCACCGCGCTGCTGGCCGAACGGGGCCACACCGTCGACGTCGTGCTCGCCGGGGAGGGACAGGCGCGCCCGGAGTTCGAACGCCTCGCGCAGCGGCTGGGGGTCGCTTCGCAGGTGTCGTTCCCGGGTGCCGTGGGGCAGGAAGAGATTCACGCGCTGTACGCGGGGGCGTCGATCTTCTGCCTGCCCAGCTTCGCGGAGGGGATTCCGGGGGTGCTGATGGAGGCGATGGCGATGAGACTCCCGGTGGTGAGCACCAGGATCACCGGCATCCCCGAGCTCGTCGACGACGGCGCCACCGGGCTGCTGGTGGCGCCGGGCCGCACCGATGAGCTCGCGGACGCGCTCCAGCGGCTGCTCACGGACCCCTCGCTCTGCCACGAGATGGGATCCAACGCCCGGGAGAAGGTCGTGTGCGAATTCAATACCGCGAGCTCATCCGAGCGGCTCTACGCGCTCTTCGGGCAGATGCTGTCGGGGAGCTGATGACTTGACCACCCTGCTTGTCGCGTCAACGGGCGGCCACCTGAAGGAGATGCATCACCTCTACAGGCGGTTCTCGGGCATCGAGGGGCCCTTTCGCTGGATCACCTTCGACACCCCGCAGAGCCGTTCGCTGCTCAGCGGCGAGGAGGTCGACTTCGTGCGGTTCGTCGGGGGGCGCGACCCCATCAATGCGATGCGCAACCTGCCGGCCGCCCGCCGCGCGCTGCGCGAGGTGGACACGGTCGTGAGCACCGGCTCCGCGGTGGCGCTGCCGTTCTTTGGGCTCGGGCGAATTCAACGGCTTCGCTGCCACTACATCGAGAGCGCGGCGCGCAGCGACGCGCCTTCGATCACGGGCCGCCTGATCGGCAGCATCCCGGGCATCCACCTCTACGCGCAGTACCCGGGCTGGGCCCGCGGACAGTGGGACTTCCGGGGCTCGGTGTTCGACTCCTTCCAACACGCGGCCCCGACGGACGAGCGACCGAGCCGACTCGACAGGGCGGTGGTGACGCTGGGCACGTATCGGGGATATGGATTCCCACGGCTGATACGCCGCCTGCAGGAGGTCCTCCCCTCCGAGACCGAGGTGCTGTGGCAGACCGGCGACACCGACACCAGCGGACTCGGGATCTCCGGGCACTACGCGATCCCCGAGCGCGATCTGACAGAGGCGATGCGCGAGGCCGACGTGGTGGTGTCGCACGCCGGGGTCGGGACGGCCCTCGCGGCGCTGGAGGTCGGCAAATACCCGCTGCTGGTGCCGCGCCGGCTGTCGCTGCGCGAGCACGTCGACGACCACCAGACGCAGGTGGCGAGCGAGCTCAGCGGCCGCGGCCTCGCGCTGTCGGTCGAGGCCGACGACCTCGACCGCGACGACCTGCTCGCGGCGGCCGGGCACACGGTCACGACGCTCGCCCAGGCTCCGCCGTTTGTGACGTCCGACGGGCAGAAGAACGGGGGCCGCTGATGGCAGCGCGTCTTGGCTTCGGCTGCGCGGGGCTGATGCAGTCGCCCTCCGGACGACATCGCCAGCGCCTGCTGGCGGAGGCCTTCGAGCAGGGGATCCGGCACTTCGACGTCGCTCGCATGTACGGGTTGGGCGCCGCCGAGCGCGAGCTGGGCCTATTCGCGCGCGGCCGGCGCGAGCAGATCGCGATCGTCACGAAGTTCGGGATCGAACCCGCCGGCGCCGCCGGACGGCTTGCCCGCCTGCAGGCCCCGGCACGAGCTGTCGTCGCTCGCTTTCCCGCTCTGCGGCAGGCGATCAAGCGCCGCTCGAACGCTCTGCATCAGGCCCACCGCTACGATCCGGCGACGGCCCGCGCAAGCCTTGCGACCAGTCTGCGGGAGCTCGGGACCGACTATGTCGATGCCCTGCTGATTCACGACCCGGCGCCCGACAGCCCGATCGACATGGACGAGCTCGGCGCGGCGCTCGAGGATCTGCGCGACACAGGGAGCATCCGCGCCTGGGGCCTCGCCGGCGAGCACGAGCCGTGCATCGCGTTGAGCGGCGCGGTGCAGACCCCGACGCTGCTGCAGATTCGCGACGACATCCTCGACAGGGCGCTCCCGCGGGTCGACCCGGGCCAGCCGGCGATCACGTTCGGCGTCCTCGCGCGCGCGCTGCCGCGCGTCGTCGGCCACGTCCGCGCCAGCGAGGAGCGGCGCTCGAACTGGAGCCGCAGGGTCGGCGAGGACTGCGGGCGCCCCGAGGTGGTGTCGTCGCTGCTGTTGCAGGATGCCCTGGACCGCAACCGCGACGGCACCGTCCTGTTCAGCACGACACGGCCCGAGCGCGTGAGGGTCGCGACGGCCGCCGCCGAGGGCCTCTCGGGCCGCCGCGACCCGGCGCCGCTGAGTGCGTTCAGAGAGCTGGTGCTGGCCGAGCTGGCCGCTGGAGTCCCGGCGCATGGCTGAGGGTCTGAAGACCGCGGCGACGGGCGTGGAGGCTGCCTCGACGGGCCGCAGCGCCGCCTCCAAGCACGGCCGCGACATTCACGACTGCCGCCACGAGCGCGAGCTGCGGGCCGACGTGGCGATCGTCGGCGCCGGCCCGGCCGGGATCGTCGTCGGCCTGGAGCTGGCCCGCGCGGGTCACCGTGTGGTGCTGATCGAGAGCGGCGGCACGAGCTTCGACCCCGACGTCCAGCGGCTCGGCGAGACCGTCGGGGGGGACCGCTACCACGTGGAGATGTCGCTGGCGACCCGCCGTCAGGTGGGGGGCGCGTCCAATCTCTGGGGGGGCCGCTGCGTGCCGTTCGACCCGGTCGACTTCGAGCCGCGCCCGCTCGTCGGGCAGACGCGCTGGCCGGTCGACCACGAGGAGATCTCGCGGTACTTCCAGCGGGCGTGCGACTGGTGCCTGTGCGGTGCGGCGGTGTTCGCGGCCGACGGCGTGCCCGAGCTCGCGGATCGCTCGCTCGTCCCTGGCTTCGTCGACGGGGACGTGCGCGCGAGCGCGCTGGAGCGCTGGTCGCTGCCGACGAATTTCGGGCAGGTGTACCGCACGGAGCTGGAGCGCTGCGCGGGACTGCGGCTGCAGACAGGACTCACGTGCACCGAGATCGTGCCTCGCCGCGCACTCTCTGACAGCGGGCGGTGGAGTGTCGACCATCTCCACGCCCGCGACGACGACGGGGTCGTCGCGATCCGCGCGGAGGCGTACGTGATCGCGGCGGGGGGCCTGGAGTCGACGCGGCTGCTGTTCGCCTCGACCCGCGAGCACCCTGGGGGAATCGGCAACCACTCCGGGCATCTCGGACGCTGGTACATGGCGCACGTCGAGACGCGCGTCGGGCGGCTGCACTTCACGACGCCGCCCGACGCGACGATCTACGGGCACGAGCGCGACGGCGACGGCGTCTACGTGCGTCGACGGTTCACGCTCTCGCAGCGTCTGCAGCTCGACGAGCGGCTCCCGAACAGCGCGATGTGGCTGGTCAATCCGGAGGTCGGCGACGCCTCGCATGGGAGCGGCGTCCTCTCGTTCGTCTATCTGATGCTGATCTCGCCCCTTGGCCGGTACTTCGTCGCGGAGGGGATCCGGCGGGCGCACGTCAAGACGAACCGTCCGACGACGGTCCGCGCCCACCTGCGCAACGTGCTGCGCGACCTCGGGCCCGCGACGGCATTCGCGCTGACCTTCGGGTACAGGCGCTTCGTGCGCCGCGGCCGGAAGGTGCCGGGGTTCTTCGTGCGCAGCGCCGCCAACGTATACCCTGTGCTCTACCACGGCGAGCACCTTCCGCATTGGGAGAGCTTCGTCGAGCCGACCGGCGAGCGCGACGCTCGCGGGATGCCGCGACTGCGGACGCATCTGCACTTCGACGAGGAGGACGTTCGCAGCGTGAGGCGAGCCCACGAGGCGCTTGACAGATCATTGCGGTCGCAGGGGCTCGGCCATGTCGAGCTCCTGTATGACGACGTCGAGCAGGCCGTCCGCGAGCAGCTATTCGGCGGGTACCACCAGGCGGGCACCACCAGGATGTCGGCCGACCCCGACGACGGTGTCGTCGACCGCGACCTCGCGGTGCACGGCTTTGACGACCTCTTCGTCGCCAGCAGCTCGACGTTCCCGACGTCGAGCCAGGCGAACTCGACGTTCATGGTGGTGGCCTTCGCGCTGCGCCTGGCCGATCATCTCAGCCGCCGGCTGGAGGGCGTGTCGTGATCAAGGTCGCCGTCGTCGGACTGGGCAAGATGGGCCTTTCGCACCACGCGCTGGTCAATGCGCACCCGGATGTGGAGGTGGTGGGAGTCTGCGACTCCTCCGGCTACGTGCTCGGCGTGCTGAAGAAGTACACGGGAGTCGCGACCTACACCGACTTCGATGCGATGCTGGCCGAGACCGAGCTGGACGCGGTGGTGATCGCCACGCCCTCGAGCTCCCACGCGCGCATGGTGCGCGCGGCGCTGGAGCGAGATCTGCACGTCTTCTGCGAGAAGCCGTTCACGCTCAGCGCCCCCGACGCCGACGGGCTGGCGGCCCTCGCGCGCGCGCGGGGCCTTGTGACCCAGGTCGGCTATCACAACCGCTTCGTCGGCACCTTCAGAGAGATCAAGACGCTGCTCGACGCCGGCGCTATCGGTGAGGTGACGCACCTGCTCGGCGAGGCATATGGGCCGGTGGTCCTCAAGCCGAAGGGGGGAACCTGGCGCAGTCAGCGCACCGAGGGCGGAGGATGCCTGTACGACTATGCCGCGCACGTCATCAACCTCGTGAACTGGTACCTCGGCGAGCCGATCGGGTGTCGGCGGGACCGCGCTGCCGCGCGTGTTCTCCCGCGAGATCGACGACGAGGTCTTCGGCACGATGTACTTCCCAGGTGCAAGACCGCCCAGATCTCGGCGAACTGGTCGGATGAGTCCTGCCGGAAGATGACCACGCGCATCACGATCTGGGGCACAGCGGGCCGGATCTTCGCCGACCGCCAGGAATGTCAGGTCTATCTGCGGGACACCGCGCGGGTCCCGGCGGGGTATGAGCACGGCTGGAACGTCCGCTACACCACCGACCTGACCGAGCCGGTCTGGTTCTACCTGCGGGGCGAGGAGTACAGCGCCCAGATCGACTCCTTCGTAAACCGGGTGCAGGAGCGGCACGCCGGCGGATCGAACGACTTCGAGAGCGCGGCGATCACCGACAAGGTGATCGCGATGATGATCGCGGACGCAGCGAAGGGGGCGTCCACCCCGGTCGACGGCGCCGCCGCTGCGCCTGCGAATGGCGAATCGGTCAAGGCGTCTGCGCCTGCGGCGGCGGCTGAAGAGCCGGGGAGGTTCGTGATGGACCGCCTGCTCTTTGGGGACAACCAGTTCTTCGGCATCAACCACATGTCCGAGGAGAAGGCGCGGGCACAGACGTTGCGCTTTCACGACATCGGCGCCGTGATCGACGTGTTCGACGCCGCATACGACGAGGGCGTGCGGACCTTCATGTGCACGACGCACGACCGGATCTCGTTGGTCTGCGACCACGTGCGGGCGCATCCTGAGCAATACGCGGACTTCACGTTCTACCCGGGCATGCCCTATGCCCACAAGTACGCCAACGCGATGACCGAGAACGGGATGCTCGGCGCCGTGAAACGGTTCCTTCCCGACGAGGGGCTGCTGGACGCCGCGATCCGCGGCGGCACCTCGATGGCCAGGAAGGACATCGAGGGCGTCGAGCACGCTGCTGATCGACGCCGAGATGAAGATGTTCGCCGGGCTGCGCACGCCGGTCATCTTTCTCCAGAACCTGGTCGTCGACCTGCTGTTGGGCCTCGGGTTCAAGGACGGCTTCCGGATCTTCGCCGAGCATGTGCAGAGCCGCTATGGCGCGGAGCCGGGGTTCATCACGATGAACATGCCGGCGCTGCTGACGTCTTGGAAGAACTGCAGATCGACAACCCGATCATCTGCTCGAACATCAACAAGATCGGCTTCCGCATGTGCGGGGGCCCCGCGGCCTACGAGGCGGTGCTGCGCGAGCGGCGGCTGCGCGCGGTGGCGATGTCGGTCTACGCCTCCGGGGCGATACCGCCCGACGAGGCGATCGGGTGGGTCTGCGAACAGCCCAACATCGCAGTCGATCGTGTTCGGCGCCTCCAGCAGGGCCAACATCCGCGGCACCCGGGAACTGGTCGACAGGTATTGGGGCTGACCCCCCCTCCTGACCCCGGAAGGGGGCCCGCACTCGCGTGCGCCGACGCGCGCCGGAACGCTCGTACAGCATATCGGCACGAATGCTACTATGCCGCGCGATCGTATATCCTGCATGATCGTGCCCATTGACTTTGCGTATGATCGCGCCTCCCGAGCATGATCGTGCTCATCGACTATTGCCTTCCACCGGTCGCCGGCTCCTCGCCGTAGCGACTACCCCCAAGCAGAGGTGAGGATTTGACCGAAGTAATCAGCGTGAACGGCAAAACCGGTGCGGTGGTCCTGGCGGCGGCCGACGTCGAAGCGGTCCCCGCGTCGGCGGCCGGAGCGCCCAACGGGGTGGCGACGCTCAACAGCAGCGGCGAGCTGCCCGAAGCGCAGCTCCCGAGCTCGGTGGTGGGCAGCAGACTCAAGGCGCTCGGGGAAGTCTCGGGGGTCGTGAAACTCAACCTCGCGGAAGGCACGACGTTCACGGCAAAGCTGACGGGCGCCACTGAATTTGAACCGACCGAACTCCCATCCTTCCGCGAAGCGAGCATCTTGTGGGTGTCGCCCAACGGCCACACGTTCTCCGTCAAAGGCATCTCCTGGATCGGCAGCGAACCCACGTTTGGGACGACCGGCACCTACGCGATCACGCTGTTCGTGCTCGAAGGCAAAGTGTACGGACTCGCCGGCCTTGAAGGACCGGAAGGCAAAGCCGGCAACACGGTGCGCTCGGGCGAAGGCGCCCCGGGCGAAGGTCTGGGTGTCAGCGGCGACTACTACATCAACACGACGGCCCATACGATCTACGGCCCGAAGGTCGGCAGCGCGTGGGGCGCCGCTACCGGCATGATCGGGCCGGAAGGGGAAAAAGGCAAAGCTGGGGAAAAAGGCGCCACGGGCCCGTCGAGCGTCGAGTCGATGCTGGGCGTCTGCTTCGACCCGCTGAATGGGCCGAATCTACTGGTGAACGTCGAAAGCACGGCGCTCACCACGGCCAAGCGGGCTCGCTTCAGGATGATGGTGGTCCCCAAGGAAGGCAAGATCACCAAAATCTGGATACGCAACGGGGCGACCGTCAAAGGGAGCACCCGCGTGGGCATCTTCGACACCGGCCAGAAAGCGGTGGGGGAATACGCTCTGATCGCGCAGAGCGCCGAAGTGGTCCAGGAAGGCACCAACGCCTGGCAGCTCGTATCGGTCCCGGAACACACCTATAGCGCTGGCCAGGTCATCATGATCGGTGTGATGAACAGCACCACGGAAGGGACCTATGGGGTCGCCAAGGGCGCGTCTTCCAAAACGGCGTCTGAACTGCCGGAAGGCTCGCTGTCCGGGGTGGCGGTGGCGACCCCCAAGTTGGTTGCGGGTCGCACGTTCGCCGCCTTTGAATTCGTGGCGGTGACGGTGGCGAACATGGAAGCCGAAGGCGCCGGCGGCATCGCGATGATCGCCCACGTCGAATGAGCCGGCTCGCATCGGGGCGCGTGTATCTCCCGTCGCGGCCGCCATTCGCATACGGGCCGGCGAGCATCTTCCGGGAGGACGCGACGAAACTGACTGTCTCCGAAAGTCAGGAATTTAAGGAAAAGTTCGCCAACCAAGCCTACTACGGCAATGAAGCGCAGACCGGCAAATTCTTCGGCTACGAAGGCATGGGGTACGGTGGTTTTGCTCACGAGTGTCAGATTGTCTGGAACGAATTCACGGTGCCGCTGTATATCGTGACCCCGGACACGCCCAGGGTGCCAGTGATATGCGTCAAAGAAGAAGGCGCAGAAGAAACACCCCGTGCGCCGGGTGCCCTCAGCAACATCCAGAGCTTCTTCGAAGAAGTGCCGATGCCCAATCCCGCCGAGCTGCCGCTCGGTGAAATCAGTCCCGCCGGGACGGACAAATCGATCGTGGTCTATCGGCCGGCGACGGATGAGATGTGGGAGATGCACAGGCTCAGCAGGTTCGCCCTGGGCGCGCACATGGGCGAATGGAAGTTCACGGCCGGCGCATACATCAGCCCCGTCTCGGAATCCAATGGGATACCGCCGAACAAATGGGGTGTGAGCGCGAGCGGGCTCGGAATCCTGGGGGGCAACATCGGGCTCGACGATCTCGTCAGGGTGCAGCGCGGCGAAGGGCTGGGCCATGCGCTCGCGTGCGCGGTGCCCGTGCGCCTCAATGAACACCTCGCGCCGGCGGTGAGGAACGACACGGGGGAAAACAAACACAAATTCATGGCGGACGGCAAAACCGCCAACCCGGCCTACGGCATGGTGGATGGGGTCCCCGAGGGCCTGTGGATGCGCTTCCCGCCCGCGTCGCGGGCGAGCGAATATGCGATGACCGGAAAATTGGAAGTGGCGATATATGAAGCGATCCGCGAACACGGCCTCGTCGTACGCGACGGCGGTGGGCTGGTCACGTTCTATCTGCACGATCCGCGCACGCTGGAAAGCCCCTATCGAGAGACGCCGGTCAACGCCCTCGCGGAATGCACGTCGATCGAAGGGGTCGCCGCATACGTCAAAGCATCAGCCGGCATGACCGACCCGACGCTCCCGACGTTCGACGAGATCCTGCACGGCGCCGGGAGCGTGTTCGACAGGATGCCGTGGCGGAGCCTCGAACAGCTCGCGGCCCGCGAAAGTTGACCGCCGGGCCGGCGCAAGACGGCGCTGCACCCCTCGACCGCCCCATCGACCGGAAGAACGGCCACCGAGATAAAGACTCCTAAAGCGGGCGATCCGTTCGTCCGATGGAGGGGTTAGAACGTGATAGGCGAAGACCGGTAGGGAGGAAGACCGGGAGGGATGTCGTTGCCCATGGTTGATCCAGTGCTCATCGTCGCTGCTGTGCTGTCGCTCGTGTGGCTCTTGGTGGCCATCGTGGTCGTGGGCATCTGCCGGATGGCCGCTCGCGGCGATGCTCAGAGCCTCCCGTCGGCCAGTACCGTTGGGCGTCCCGCGGAGCGCCGATCGCGCGGCGGGGGCAGGGCCCATCGGAGAGGCGGTCGAATTGTCAGCGGCCAAGCGCTGACGCGAACGGGCCGGCCGCATAAGCTTTGATGACCTTCACCTCGGCAGGGCTCCGAGAGCCCGACCCTTGCCCCCAGGGCCTTGAGCTCTACGGGCTCGGGCTGCGGTAGGCGCCAAGGTGGGACGCGTCGATCCACTTGACCGAGAAGCCCCGATCGCCCAGATAGCGCTGGATCGCTTCCGGGGCGTGCTTCTGCCCCCGCGACTCCAGTAGGCCGAAGTGGACCTCGCAGAGCACCGTGCGGCAGGCGGGCTCGCGCAGCGTGGCATCGAGTCCGCGCAGCACCTCGGGCTCAAACCCCTCGACGTCGATCTTCAGGACGTTGGGGATCGGCAGACGCTCGGCGTGGCGCAGCGCGTCGCCGGGATAGACGGGGAGCTCCACGACCGGGCCCGCGGGTCCGGGCTGCGCAGCGAATGTGTGGGTGGCGCCCCTTGGGTCCTCGGCCATGTGCATGGGCAGTCGCACCTCGACATCGCTGAGACCGACGTTGAGGACGCGGACGTTCGCACACTCCTTCGTCCGGTCGCGGAGCGTCGAGAAGCACGATGGAACCGGCTCGAAGGCCACCACCTGGCCTTCGGGGCCCACCCAGTCGCTGAACATCCGGGTATACAGACCCAGGTTGGCTCCGACGTCCCAGACCGTGTCGCCCCGATTGACGGCGGCCTGCAGGGCCCGGCCGAACTTGGCCTCATATTCGCGATCCATCCCGGCCAGATGCTGGAGTTGGTGAACCACCTTCACCACGCCGACGCGGCGGGCGATCGACCGCAGCTCCGTCTTGACGCGGTGAGGCGCGGCGAGCCGTTCGGCGAGAGGCGTCAAAGCCCTCGCCGTCCGACGACGTGGGGGACCGTGCGCAGCAGGATCTTGATGTCTCCCCACAACGACCAGTTGGCGACGTACAGGTAGTCGATCGCGCCCATCTCGCGCAGCGGCACCCGGGCGGGGCCGAGGATCTGCCAGGGGCCGGTCATGCCGGGCTTCAGCTCCAGGCGCCGGCGATACCACCCCTCGACGCACCGGTCCTCGTCGATCACCAGCGGACGCGGGCCGACGAGGCTCATCTCGCCCTTGATGATGTTCAAGAGCTGGGGAAGCTCGTCCAGGGCGCTCTTGCGCAGGAGCCTGCCCACACGGGTCACGCGCGGGTCGTCGGCGATCTTGAAGAGCCCCTCCTGCGCCTCGTTGCGGTCGCGCAGCGAATCCTTCAGCGCGTCGGCGCTCGGGCACCATCGTCCGGAACTTCAGCATGTTGAAGTGCTTCCCGTACCGCCCCACCCGCGGCTGGCGGAAGAACAGCGGTCCGGAGCTGTCGAGCTTGATCGCCACCGCGACGACGATCGCCAGCGGCGCGACCACCAGCAGCCCGAGCGAGGCGCCGATCAGGTCGAAGGCGCGCTTGACGGCCGCCGAGGAGCGGGTCAGCTCGAAGCGCCTGACCCCCATCAGGGTCACGCCGTGAAGGTCGTCGAATTCGACGGAGGACCCCACGACCTCCAGCAGCCGCGGCAGCACGCTGACCCGCACACCGACGGCCTTCAGTGTGCGTACGAGGTCGAGCATCTCGCCCGCATCGACACTCCCGGGCGCGACGATCGCCCTGTGCACGTTGAGCGTTTGCGCGAGGCTGCGGATCTCGGAGAGCCGCTGTGCCGAGAATGCCTCGGCGGACCACGTCGCGACGTCGTCGAGGTCGAGGTGGGCGACCAGCTCGGCCTTGACGCCGCTGTGACCTGCGAGCTTGGACCTGATCGTCCCAGCCGAGGCCTGGTCGCCGATGAACAGACACCGTTCGGCCGGCGTCACCCGCAGCACGATCCCGCGCGCCGTCGCGCGGGCCACGATCAGGAGCAGCGTCAACAGCAGCCACAGCAGCAGCGTGTCCCAGCGGTCGAGCGTGCCGCCGGCGACGACGAACCCCCCCGCCAGCCACGCGACCAGGGCGCCCAGCGTTGCCACGTGAAACAGCTTCGGCGCCTCGTCCAACGTGGTCTTGTGCAGCAGCGCCTCATCGCGGTCGTAGAGGCCGAAGAGCTTGGCCACCATCAGCAGCATCAGCAGCCCGCAGACGCTCACCCAGGTGAGCTGCAGCGATCTGGAGGAGAGCTGCGCCAGCAGCACGAAGGCGCCGACGATCGCGATGCTGTCGGCCGCTACCAGCGAACGGCGAAACAGCGCTTCGCGAGACAGGTTCGCCGCGAGTCCGCGCGTCTCGACGATCTGGGCGTCGCGATGATCTGCGCCGTGGCCGGGCCTCGCCTGCAGCCCGGTGAGGTCCGGGGCGTGCGCGGCAGGACGAGCGTGGGGGACGCGCGTCTCCGTCTCACCGCCAACTCCCCCGCTCATTGTGTCCTCGGCCCCCTTGCCATTGTCGCCTTCAGTCCGTTCCTATTTGCCGGCCGGTTCTGCCCGAAGCCGCATGAGCCACACGACCGCGGCTGCGCCGAGCGGTCTCATTGCGACGCGGCCGCCGTCGGTTGGAGGGGCTCGCCCCCCAGGGCGAGGATCCCCATCCCCAGGCCGCGCTCGGAGTCGAGGATCAGATCGACCGCCTCGTGGCGCGAGCGCACCCCCAGCTTGCCGAATGCCGAGGAGAGGTGGCTCTTGACGGTGCTTTCCGCGAGGAACAGTCGCTCGGCGATCTGACTGTTCATGTAACCCATCACCACCAACCCGAGGATCTGCTTCTCTCGCGAGGAGAGCGCCGGCGGCTCGATCTGCCGCCAGTGCTGTCGCGGTACGCAGATCTGCCCGGCCCGCACCGCCTGCAGGCAGGGCCCGAGCGTGCGGTCCATCTCGTCCTCCAACACCACCCCGGCCGCCCCTCCCGCCAGCGCCGCGCGAACCTCCCAGCGGCTGGATGCCGGCGCAGATCACCACGACCGGCGCCTGCTCGATGCTGCGCCGCAGCGGTTCGATCAGCCCCGCGGGCGAGGAGATCGTCACCGTCGACCCAGAGGACGATGAGCGAGAGGCCGTGCCCGCTCGTCGTGCTCGAGCAGGTCCTCCAGCTCGTCGAATACGGTGAATCCCAGCCCCTGCTCTCGCAGGATCTGCGCCGATCGCGCCGCGCGGGCCCTCGGCGGCGATCAGCGCGACGCGTCGCGCTGTCGGCACGTCGGCGGCGGACGATCGGCCGTCCGTTTGGATACCTCACGGCACGGCCGACTAACGGCAAGCCCGTCTTCAGACTTGCGGTTCGGCGTGGACGGTAATCGACCGCTCCCATGTCGCCCACCTCGCGATGCAGACACGACGCCCAGCCATACAAACACGACAGCCGCCCAGAGGGCGGCTGAAGGCACTACAAACGCAGTCAGAAGCTTTGGGTGCTGCGTCTCAGATCAGGGCTGGACTTGCAGCCAGCCGCGGGGTTGCTTGGGCCGACGGTGTACCCGGCGATTGCGCTGGGTATCCCAGGTCTCCGCCGCTGCCACCCAGACAAGCCGCAGTCAACTCCTGCAGGTCGCCATAATCGACGACCTGAGGTGCCTCATAGGCTCCAAGGGTCACTTTGTCATCCATGTGAGCGGTTCCTTATCGATCGATCCCCGCCCCGTTCATCTCAGATGACGGAACGGCTGACTACAGCGCGTAGCTTAGAGGACGGGCCGGCGCGGTCAAGGTGGAAAAACGTACGAGCGAGGCGGGGACCGGATGACGACGCTCGCCGGGCTCAGGGACGCCGGGAGCGCGAGCGGACGATCGAGGGGCTGGGCCTGGGCTCGCAGCCAGCACTCGGCAGTGGTCAGTCGCCAGACCTGCCACATCCATCGGAAGGGACTGTCGCGCAGCTCGCGATCGGTGTCGAACAGGACACGCCGGAGGCCGTCGAGCTCGACGTAGGCGCCGAGCTCGGCGCGGGGGTCGGTCAGCAGACGCCGCACGGCCGCCCCGTCGGGCCCGCGTGAGGCAGTCGACGATCAGCGACTCGAAGCGGCGCCTTCCCGGGCCGCAGCCGGACCGCGTCGGGAAGCAGCCCCGCCATGCTCGCGCGCAGCACCGGCCGGGTGAAGCGGCGATCGAAGCGTGGCCCGCGGCGGCTGGCGCAGCGCGAGCTGCACCAGATCGAGGTCCAGCAGCGGATGGCGGGCCTGCACTCCGGCGAGGGCCGCCCGCCGACGCTGGTGCTCGAACACGCCGGCCTGCTCGATCCCGCATGCGACCCCGTGCGCGGCGTCGGCCCACCAGCGCGGCCCGTCGCAGGCGCTTCCAGGCCAGCGGATCGTCGGACCGCACGAGGTCCCTGACGGCTCGGGGGCGCAGCCAGCGAGGCGCCTCGCGGGCGGCGAACGGCCGCCGCAGAGCATCGTGCAGGCGGTAGGGAAGGGCGCCCGGCCAGCGCCAGCGAGCGCGACCATCCCGGCGACGGCTCGACGCGGAGGGCGTTCGACGGCGCCCGGCAGCTCGTAGGCGAGCGCAACCGCCTGGCGCGGGTGCCCGGCGCGCAGGCGGTCGGCCAGCAGGTAGGACCGCGGCCCGAACAGCTCGTCGCCGCCGTCCCCGTCGAGCATCGTCTGCACGCCCTCGGCCGCGGCGGCGCGCATCAGCGGCGAGCGTCCAGAAGTCGCCCCAGCTGAGCAGCGGCATCTGCCAGGCCGCAAGCGACTCCAGCGCGCTGGCCAGCAGCCCGCCGGGCCGCACCTCGGCGCTGACGGCCGGCAGTGCGAGCGTCCGTCCGAGCTGCTCGATCAGGTCGGACTCGTCGGCGGCGGGATGCTCGGGGAAGGTCCCCGAGCAGGCGTAGCACGCGACCGTCCGCGGGCGCCGGCGCAGAGGGCGGCGACGGAGGAGGAGTCCAGCCCGCCGCTCATCAGCACCCCGGTGAGGCCGTCCGCGGCGACCCGGCGCCGCACGGCGAGCTCAAGCGCCGCGCGCATCCGCTCGGCGAGCTGCTCCTGCGGCACGTCCAGCGGCTCCTGGAAGCGGGGCTCCCAGTAGCGCTCCTCGCGGATGCCGTCGCGGTGCAGCAGCAGCACCCCGCCGGGCTGCAGGCGGCGGATGCCGGCGTACAGCGTCTGCCGTCCCGGGCGGTTGCTCACGCCAGCCAGTGCGCCACGCCGGCCGGGTCCGGCGCGGGGCGCCGGGGCAGCAGCGCCAGCAGGTGGCGGATCTCGCTGGCGAAGCGCAGACCGCCGCCGACCGTCGTGGAGGAAGAACGGCCGGACGCCGAGCTGGTCGCGGGCGATCAGGCCCTCGCCTCGCTCGGATCCCAGATCGAGCAGCACGAAGTCCCCGCGCAGGCGAGGCAGCAGACCGCGTCCCCAGCGCCGGTACCCGGCCCAGAGCAGTTCCTCGGAGGACTGGGAGACCGGATCGGCCGCGACGCCATCCGCGGCTGCGTCACCGGTCGATCCGCCTGTCGCCCCTGCCAGCGCCCGGCGGATCTCGGCGGCGTTGTCGAGGTGCCCGTCGAGCAGGCACAGCGCGCCGCTGGGGCGAGCCGCCGAGCCGGTGTAGGCCAGTCGCAGGGGAGCGCTGTCCAGGACGGTGGCAGCGTGGGGCGCCAGCGCGCCCGGCCAGGCGAGCGGCGTCGATGCGACCGCGGGGGTCGAAGCTGCCGGCGAGCCAGCGGGTCACGTGCGACGCGCCGAGTCGCCGCTCGACCGCGGCGCCGAGCTGCGCTGCGTCCACGTCGGGGCCGCGCGACGATCCGCTCCACCCGGCGCGCGGGCGGCGAGCGCGCACACGTCGAGCAGCCCGCGCAGGCGCCGGGGGTCGCTGAGCACCGAGTTGAAGGTCGCACGCCAGCAGCGGCTGGGCGTCGGCCGCTGGGCTCGAAGCGCGGCCCGCCGGGTCCGTCCCGGCGGCGGTCGAGGAAGAACAGCGCCGCCAGCGGCGCCGGCCCGGTGGCGGTGCGCATCGCGCACCATCCGCTCGCGGGCGTTGACCGCGACGACCTCCTCCGCCGGCGCGCATCCGGCTCGATCGAGCCGCCGCGCCTCGGCGTGGTCCAGCCCGGCGACCGGGGTGCCCGGATGCCCATGAAGCTGGCTCGCCGACGCGCTCCAGCGCGAGCACGTCGTCGGCGAGGAAGCTCGCGCCCAGCCGGCAGAGCTCCAGCGCCACCGAGGTCTTGCCGGCGCGCGAGGGGCCGACGAAGGCGATCACGCGCCCGTCTCTGACGACGGCGCTGGCGTGGAAGACCTCCAGGCCGTGCAGGACCGCGGCGAAGGGCAGCACCTGTGCGATCAGCAGCCGCTGCCAGGCGTCCTCGGGGCAGCCGTCGGGCATGCACAGCGCCCGCCGGCCGTCCGCGGAGAGCAGGTGGCTGCCGTAGGCGGGCCCCCAGATCAGATACCCGGCCTCGGGGTGGGACTCGATGCGGAAGTTCACCGCGCCGCCCGGCTCGCGCTGGTCGCAGACCAGCTCCGCCGAGTCCGGCCAGTCGGGCGCCGCGCCGGGTCCCGTCGCCACCGATACGTCGAGCGTGCGTCCGGTCGGCCCCGCCGGCGGGTGATCGGGCGGGCGCTCCAGGAAGGACAGGGGGACGTCGGCGCTCACGTCCAGCCCGAATACGGTGGCGCTGCTCACAGCTCGACGAGCCGGCCGAACGACCCGTCGCCGGGAGAGAGGACGGGCTGGCCGTCGTACTCGACCCACGCGTGGGCGAGGAAGTCCGGGGCGGCTCGCGCGCCGATCACGAGCTTGGCCGAGATCCCCCGCCTGGCCAGCAGCCTGGTGAGGACCAGCGAGCGCGCCAGGCAGCGGGTGTCGCCGGGCACCAGCGTCAGGGTGCGGGCCGCGGCGCGTCCCAGGCGGCGGGCTTCCTCCAGCGTGCCCTGCGTCGGCGGTCTGCGCCGCGCGGGGCCTCCGAGCGCAGCGCCGCCACCACCGGCGCCGATCGGTGCCCGCCGCAGCTCCCGGCGCGCCTGGACATAGGCCGCGACGATCTCGGTGGCCAGACGCGCACGCTCGACGGGACCCAGCGGGCGCGTCGGCGGCAGGCGGCGAGCCGCTGTGCGGTGCGCTTCAGCGGGCAGTGTCGCCATCGAGCTCGATCAGCCCCCGCGCGAGCAGCGTGCTGCACAGCTCGCACATGTCCTGCTCGACGGCCACCTGCTGCTGCTCGTAGTCCCCGGCGACCGCCGCCGCCGCGTCGCGCACGCAGGCGGCGCGCTCGAGCGCCTCGAGCATGCTCCCGGCGGTCGCGTTGAGGCCGTGGTACTTGCCGGTCTGGAGGTTGAGCACCACGGTCTCCGACGGAAAGCTGCGGTAGACCACGTGCTGGGGAACCTTGATCTTCGATGTCAGCAGTGATTGTGTGCTTGGCATGGTGTCGGGGGCCATCTCGAATCCTCTGCGGCCGGTGGTCAGTACTCGATGATCGTTCCGCGACGCTGCCCGGCGCGGATCGCGCAGGAGAGGACGACGATCGACAACGGCAGCAGCACCGCGGCGAACGCCGCCAGCTTCAGCAGCGAGGGCCCGAACGAAGCGGCCACGGGGGTGTCGACGAGCAGGTGGCGCAGCACGCTGGTCGCGGGCGTGAACGGCTGCAGGCGGCTCACGGTCTGCAGCCAGTGGGGCAGCACGGCGACCGGGAAGTACACCCCGCCGGTCAGCGCCATCAGCGCGATCACCCAGGTCGTGCCGACGTTGCCCTGCTTGACCACCACGGTCAGCGCGGCGAAGAGCATGCCGAAGGGCAGGAAGGCGAGCAGCGCCAGGCACATCACCGGCACGGCCAGGGGGACCGTCGACCAGTGCAGCCGCAGCCCGAACACCACGCAGCCGAGCGCGAGCGTCAGGCGGCGAGCACGAACGAGAGCAGCAGCGGGAACAGGGTCATCGCGACCACGGCGCGGACCGCGCCGAAGGGCGAGAGCACCAGGCGGTCGAAGGTGCCCGCCACCAGCTCCTGCCGGACGATTCGGGGACCATGAAGCACGAGTACATGACGCTCACCAGCGCGAGGCCGACGACGACGAACGCCGAAATAGGTGGAGGGCGAGTCGAACCCGGCCAGGATGCACCAGCCGCGAGACGTAGTAGAAGAGGGTGAGGCTGAACACCGCGGTCAGCACCTGGCTGACCAGGCGGGTGCGGTAGGACAGGTAGACGTGCAGGTCGCGCCGCATGATCGCCATGAAGGCGTGCGCCGCCGCGACCGCCTCGCTCATCGCGCCGCCTCCGGCCCACTGTCGATCGTCCCCCGCCGCGATCACCTCGCCGATATCGACGTCGGCACTCCGCTGTCGATCGGCCGCCGCCGCGATCGTCTCGCTCATGTGGCCACCAGCCTTCCCCGTCGATCGTCCAGCGGGCGTCGAAATCCGTGTCGAGGTGCTCGCCGCTGGGCGAGCACCACAGCACGACCCCGTCGCTGCGCGATCAGCCGCTCGATCGCCTGCGCCAGCAGCGCCCCGCCCTCCTCGTCGAGGCTGGTGAGGGGCTCGTCCAGGAGCACGACCTCCGGACGCGGCAGGAAGGTCATGGCGATGCGCAGCCGCTGGCGCTGTCCCATCGACATGCGGTCAACGCGCCGCTCGGCGAGCTCCTGCAGGTCGAAGGTGTCGATCGCCTCCTCGACGGCCTGCCGTAAGCGCGCGCGGGGCAGCATCGCGATCCGGGCGCAGAACTCCAGCTGCCTGCGCACCGTCAGCCGGGCGTACAGGCCGCGGTCGCCGGCCGGCAGGAACGACACCAGCCGCTGATAGCGGGCGCGGTTCTCACGAGCCGTGATGCCCCACACCTCGGCGCGGCCGTCGTCGGGGTCGATCAGCCCCGCGGCGATCCGCAGCATCGTCGTCTTGCCGACGCCGTTGCGGCCTCCGATCCAGGTCTTCGTCCCCGGCTCGAGGGTCAGGTCGAGCCCGTCGAGCACCTGCGGCAGATCCGCGCGCCAGCGCTTGCTGACGCCGCGGATCGCCAATGGGCAGGCGTCCGCCGCGACGAGCGCCGGGGTTGGCCGGCGCCACGTCGGGCCGTCGCGCTCGGATCTCGGCTCGGCTCGCGAACGAGGCGTGTCGCCCTCCACGGGCGCGACCGCCGCCGTCTCCAGCGAGCGCTGCGTCATCGTGTGCCTCCGGCGGCGAGCGCGGGACGGTCTGCGAGCGCCCGCTCGATCAGGTCGGCGAGGTCCGCTGGTCGATCGTCGGTGTCGCAGGTGAGTCGCATCAGCGTCGCGTGGCTCATCAGGTCGGCGTAGCGCGCGAACCGGCGGCGCTCGCGCTCGGCGTCGCCCGCGCAGGCCGAGCATGTAAGGGGCCAGGGGCAGCGGGCTGGCGGGCAGGTCGTGGCCGCTGCAGCGGCAGGCCCGGCCTCGCTCAGCAGGCAGACCATGCGTACCGGGCGGGCCTCGCGCGCGGTCCGGCGGGCGGCGATCCAGCGCTCGCCGGCCAGGATCGCCAGGGTGGCGCCGATCTCCTGCACCATGGCGGCGGGACATCCGGGCACAGGCGCCGTGGTACGCTCGGCGACGTTCATGTGCGGTGTACCCGGATGGGCCCGTACGCCCTCCCGGCCCTTCGCTGAGCGTCAGCACGTCGTCGGCGAACAGCGGCCACCCGCGCCGCAGCAGCTCGAGCGCGAGCGTCGTCTTGCCCATGCCGCTCGGCGCGGCCACGGCGACCACTCCCTCGGCGACTCGACGGCGCTGGCGTGCAGCGCCTCATAGCCGCGCATGATCGCGACGTTCGGCAGGACCCGTCCCAGCAGCGCCTGCTGCCAGTGCAGCCCGTCTTGGAGAGGAGCGCAGTCGAGTCGCTCCCCGGACGGGTCGCAGGCGGAAGCGGGCGCGGTCGCCGTAGCTGAACAGGACGTCGCCGCCGGTCCCCCGCTCGATCGTCAGCTCGCAACCGTCGCCGAGCCGTCCGGTCCACGCGGACGGGCTCGCCGGGCCGCTCCACGCCCGTTCGAGCTCCACGGGCGCGACGAGCTCCAGCTCGAGCGGGGCAGCCCATCGGCCTCCGCCGTGCGCATGCCGGGCAGCGCGAACGAGCAGCGGATGTCGAGACCGTATGCAACATGGCGCGCATGCATGTTCCTATCAACTCCAAGTACGCGAAGATTCTTCCAGATGCTGAAGGTTGGATCCTTGCGAAGTTGCGGCGATGACGTCGAGCGATCCAACCGGCGAAGATCCCGGGCCTCAGCGGCGCCGGCGCGCCTGGGATGGCGCAGCGGCACATTGCCCGACGAGCGCTTTTCGCAGCTGCGGTAGACGCGGCGGCCCGAGAGCCGCTGGTCGAGGACCGTGATCGCCAGCACCCTGACCGTGTAGGAGCCTGTGGGCAGGCCCTTCAGGACGATGCCCCGCCTGAGTCTCGCGACACCGCGCACGTCCGCGATCCTCCTGTGCCCGATCTGGACCACGACCTCCTTGAGCGGGTCGTACTTGGGGTCCCGCAGCTGGATCTTCAGCGACCGCCGCCTGACGCAGAGGGTGGCCTTGGGCAGGACGACGGTCTTGGGGAAGCTGATCTGTTCGGCGCCGCTGGTTCCCGAGCCGCTGTTGGCGACGACCGGAAGGGGCGCGGTCGGAGCCGATTCGCTACAGCCATAGGTCGCATTCGCGACGGCGCCGTCCGGGGCGATCGTCGGCTGGGTCTTGCCCGGTTCGCTGAAGCACACCTGCAGGGTCTTGACCCCGCCGGCCGCTTGCAACACGCGCCAGGCCGTGGGTCCCAGCAGGGGATTGGGTTCGCACGTCCCTTCGAAGAGCCACTGGTGCAGGCCCCAGTAGGACCCGTCGGGCTGGGGACGCATCTGGGTCCACATCTGTTCGCCCGCCTGGTGGGGGCACTGCGCGAATCGCGTCGTCGTGACGACGGTGCCGAGGAACGTCCCGCCCGGGGCGGACTGGATGGCCACCTGCCCGCCGTTGAAGGACCAGACGCCTTCGATTTCCGAGGTGGCACCCGCGGGAGCGGCGGCCCCCAGCAGCAGCGCCGCGACGATCGCGGGGAGCAGCAGTGTCGAGCGGCTTGGGCGGGGCAGTCTGGCGATTCTCTGCACGAAGTCATCAACTCTGGCTAGACGAACATTCTTCCACCGCCGGCGAAACCCGTGCCCGCGGCCTGACGGCGCCGTGGTCGCTGCGTAGCGGCGACTCATGCGTTGAGCAGCTCGCGGAACACGTTTGGCCCCCCGATTCCGCGACGGCGTATCTGGACGCGGATCGGCTCTCGGGCGACGTTGGCGACGAGCCGACCCAGATCGGGAATCAGGCAGCTCGTGCTCATCGGCTGGGAGTCCAGTTCTCCGACGATCCGCTCGCCATCGTAGCCCATGAGGGCGAGACGCTCGTTGCCCAGGAAGCGCAGGTATCTGCGGCACCAGGCCCTGCGCAGCGGATTGGCGAGCGTGCTCTTCCACTTCTCCTGCGGCTCGGAGCTGAGCGCGGAGTACTGCCGGACGCCGGTCTGGTCGCCCATCCGCCCGGCGATGTCGACCTCGGCGAAGCGGCGCAGCGCGTCGGGCTCGAACTCGATCCCGAGATAGTCCATCAACGGCCTCCAGACACGCTCGTCTCCCCCGACGAGGTCCTCGAATCGGACAGAGTAGGCGCGGCTGCGGTTGGCCGCGTAGGCCGCGGCGAGCCGCGGCAGGCCGACGAACAGATACTCCCGGTGCAGGGCCGGATGCCACGGTTCCCATGTCTCGATGATCGACGAGGCGATGCTCAGGGGGTTGCGCCACAGGAAGATGAACTTCCCTTCGGGAAACACCCGCATGATGTCCTCGGCGATCAGGCAGTACGCGGGCGACTTGTCGATGAAGTGGCTCGCCCGCTCGTCCGTCGCCTTCCGATAAAGGCGCAGGACGAACTCGCGGACCTCGGCGAAGTAGTCCTCGGTGCCGCGTGGGAGCCGCTCGCAGAAGTCCTCGATCGCGTCGACCATCAGCGGGTGCAGGTACTCCGAGTCGATGCCCTGGCGTCGCAGGGCGTAGGCGTAGGGCAGCAGCAGCCAGGGCTCCGGGACGGTCGCCACGCCGTCGTGCGCGGCGATGATCCGCTGCGTGAGCGTCGACCCGCTGCGCACGGTCGAGAATATGAAGATCGGCTGAATGGCCACGCCTGTCATCCCAGCAACGGTGTCCACCCCGACCGACTTACGCCGGCCGGGGGGAATCGCAGGGGCGTGGACCTGGTCTACGGGCCCTTACGTGACTTTGAATGTCTCGCCGATGTGGACGCCGGTCTGGGCGCTCGTGACGGTGATCTTCCCGGCGCCCAGAGCGGCCCCCGCCGGAATCGTGATTTCGGTCGAGAATTCGCCGCTGGAGTTGGTGATCACGCCGGGGAACGACGTTTTGACGCCGGCGTGATCGGTGAACGTCGGCGTGACGGTGTCGCCGGGCAGGAAGCCGCTGCCGGCGATTGTCACCGACGAGCCGGGGAGTCCGCTGGTCGGCGAGGGCGTCTGCGTAGCCTGGGCGGCGACGAGCGTCACGCCGGTGGCGGAGTAGGTCGGCTTGTAGTAGAGGCCGGTGGAGTTGAGCTGCGCGTTGGTCTCGATCGCAAACGTCCCCGTCAGCGCGCTGCTGGCGAGGATCGTGAATTTCTGCCCGAGCGACGCCTTGAACGGCGCCGTCTGGTGCACGACCAGTGTGCCGGCGATGGTGGCCGTGCCCGTGACCGACAGCACGCCGAATTCGGACGCGCCGGCGATGAACGACTTGAGCTTGGCTTCGGAGGTCTGGGCGTAGGTCCCGCTGACCTGCAGCGTCTCGCCGGCAGCCAGCGACAGGAACGAGTCGTTGATCACGCTGCCCTGGATCGAGCGAACGCCGCCGTGGGGGTTGTCGACGTTGAGCACGGTTTTGTTGGTGAGCGTCCCCCCTTTCAGGTTGAGCGTCACGTTGTTGCCGCAGCCGTCGCCGTTGGTGAGTTCGATCGTCCCGTTGTTGACGAAGCTCCCCGCGGCGGTGATGTTCGCGTTCTCGCCGCAGGTGCTCTGGATGATCAGCGACTCGCCGAACCTCACGGTTCCACTGACGGTGCTTGACCCGCGCAGCGCGATTTTGCCAGATCCGTGTTCGATCAGGTTCAGCGCGAGGTCGTCGAGGATGATGGGCTCGCTGCCGGTGGCCGTGCCGAGGCCCTGGTCGAACGTGCCGCCGGTCTGGACCAGGGCTCCGTTGCCGGTGGTAACAATCGCGCCGCCGGTGCCGTTGGTGACAGTCGCCGAGCCCGTGACCGAGAGCGCGACGCCTTCGGCGACATTGAGCTCGCCCTCGTTGGTGAACTGGGCGCCGGTCTCGTTGTAGGCGGTGTTAGCTTTGATCCCGAGCGTACCGGTGTTGATGAGGTTGCCCTGCAGCGTGCGCGTGCCGCCGACCCCGGGTTCGGTGACGAGTTTGCCGCTGTTGGTCAGCGTGCCCGCGGAGACCACGAGCGTGTCGTTGTTGCCGCAGCTGTCGCCGTTGGTGAGGGTGATCGTGCCGGCGTTGGTGAAGCTCGCCGCGGCCGTCGCCGTCGCGTTCTCACCGCACGTGCTCTCGACCGACAGGAACTGCGCCGATCCGATGTTGCCGCTCAACGTACTCGAGCCGTGCAGCGCGATATGGCTGGCGCCCGCGCCGGTGTAGGCGAGCGCGCCATCGTCGACGATCACCGGCTTGGTCCCAGTCGTCGTGCCGGCACCCTCCGTGAACGACGTCCCGGAATCCATCAGGACGTCGCCGCTGCCGGTGCCCACGATCGAGCCGCCGGCGCCGTTGACGACCGAGCTCGTGTTGGAGACCGTCAGCATGGTGGCTTCCGCGAGGTTGAGCGCGCCTTCGTTGGTCAGCAGCCCACCCGAGCCGTTGTAGGCGGTGTTGGCTTTGATACCCAGGGTGCCGGTGTTGGCGATGTTGCCCTGCAGCGTGCGAGTACCGCCGACCCCGAGTTCGACGAGCAGCTTGCCGCTGTTGGTCAGTGTGCCCGCGGTGATCGCCAGCGTGTCGTTGTTGCCGGAGCTGTCGCCGTTGGTGAGGGTGATCGTGCCGGCGTTGGTGAAGCTCGCCGCGGCCGTCGCGGTCGCGTTCTCAGCGCTCGTGCTCTCGACCGACAGGAACTGCGCCGATCCGATGTTGCCGCTCAACGTACTCGAGCCGTGCAGCGCGATGTGGCTGGCGCCCGCGCCGGTGTAGGCGAGCGCGCCATCGTCGACGATCACCGGCTTGGTCCCAGTCGTCGTGCCGGCACCCTCGGTGAACGACGTCCCGGAATCCATCAGGACGTCGCCGCTGCCGATCCCCGTGATCTTGCCGCCCGTGCCGTTGGTCACCGAGCCTTTGTTGGAGACCGTCAGCGTGGTGGCTTCGGCGAGGTTGAGCGCGCCTTCGTTGGTCAGCAGCGCGCCCGAGCCGTTGTAGGCGGTGCTGACGTTGATCGCGAGGGTGCCGGTGTTGGTGAGGTTGCCCTGCAGCGTGCGAGTACCGCCGACCCCTGGTTCGCTGAGGAGTTTGCCGCTGTTGGTCAGCGTGCCCGCGGAGATCGCCAGCGTGTCGTTGTTGCCCGAGCTGTCGCCGTTGGTGAGGGTGATCGTGCCGGCGTTGGTGAAGCTCGCCGCGGCCGTCGCGGTCGCGTTCTCAGCGCTCGTGCTCTCGACCGACAGCGACTGCGCCGAGGAGATGTTGCCGCTCAACGTACTCGAGCCGTGCAGCGCGATGTGGCTGGCGCCCGCGCCGGTGTAGGCGAGCGCGCCATCGTCGACGATCACCGGCTTGGTCCCAGTCGTCGTGCCGGCACCCTCGGTGAACGACGTCCCGGAATCCATCAGGACGTCGCCGCTGCCGGTCGCCACGATCGAGCCGCCGGTGCCGTTGACGACCGAGCTCGTGTTGGAGACCGTCAGCGTGGTGGCTTCCGCGAGGTCGAGCGCGCCTTCGTTGGTCAGTGTCATGGCAGAGCCGTTGTAGGCGGTGCTGACGTCGATCGCGAGCGTGCCGGTGTTGGTGACGCTGCCCTGCAGCGTGCGAGTGCCGCCATTGGCCGGTTCGGAGGCGATCAGGCCGGCGTTGGTGACGGGCCCGGTCAGCGTGACGTTTGTGCCGCAGGCTTCGCCGTTGGTCAGCTTGATCGCGCCGTGTGCGCCGTTGGCGATCCCCGCGGTCGTGGCCAGGACCGCGTTGACAGAGCAGCTGCTGCCGACCGCGAGAGTCTGGGTCCCGGACGTCCCGCCGACCGTCAGCGCATCCACGCTGACGGTGCCCGCCGTCTGGGTCATCGTGACGGTGTAGGTGCCGCTGGCGGTGATGCAGGCTTCTTCTTCGGAGGTCGGAGGCGCGCCCTTGCTCCAGTCGCTGCCCGTGAACCAGCTGCCGCCTGCGGTGTTCGTCCAGGAGTCGGTGCAGCCGGCGGCGTGCGCCGACGAGGGCGCCAGGACCGCCAGGCCGATGATCGCGGCGATCACCAGGGCGCTCACACGCTCGCGATTCGCCGTGTGCAGGCAACTGGTCAGTCCGAACATGTGGCTACCCTCCATAGTCGCGTCTGTTTTTCGGCGGCATCCTCCTGCACGCAGGCGCCCTCCAGCCCGCGCAGCGGTCCACCAGACTGTGCTGCGGCGCTCAACCTACTCATACCTCACGCCAAGTCAATGGCTCGCAGATACTTTCATCCGTATTTCCAACTCTGCCCGGGCGATGTATATTGATGACTCGGGGCCATAAGTCTTGGGTATCGCCGACCGTTGCTGGGGCATGCCGAACACGACGGAACGTGAATTGTCGGTGCCGCACACGACCCCGTCGGAGGAGCGTCCGGCGGTCGATCTCTCGGCCACCTACCGCCTGTCGCATCTGCGCACGTTGGAGGCCGAGGCGGTCCATGTGATGCGCGAGGTCGCGGCCGAGTTCGAGCGCCCGGTGCTGCTGTTCTCCGGCGGCAAGGACTCGATCGTGCTGCTGCGGCTCGCCGAGAAGGCGTTCCGGCCGGGGCCGTTCCCGTTCCCGTTCATGCACGTCGACACCGGCCACAACTTCCCCGAGGCGATCGAGTTTCGCGACCGCCGGGCCGCAGAACTGGGCGAGCGGCTGATCGTGGCCTCCGTCGAGGACTCGATCCGGCGGGGCCGGGTCGAGGACCAGGTGGGGCCGTACGCGTCGCGCAACGCCTTGCAGACGGTGACACTGCTGGACGCGATCACCGAGCACGGCTTCGACGCGGCCTTTGGGGGGGCGCGGCGCGACGAGGAGCGCGCGCGGGCGAAGGAGCGGATCCTGTCGTTCCGCGACGAGTTCGGGCAGTGGGAACCACAGCGCCAGCGCCCGGAGGTGTGGAGCCTCTACAACGGGCGCATCCGCCGCGGCGAGCACGCGCGGGTCTTCCCGATCTCCAACTGGACGGAGCTGGACGTGTGGCAGTACATCGCCGAGGAGGGCCTGGAGGTGCCCTCGATCTACTTCGCGCACGAGCGCGAGGTGTTCGCGCGCGATGGGATGCTGTACGCGGTGAGCCCGTTCGTGGAGCTGCTCGACGACGAGCGGCCGTTCTCGGCGCGGGTGCGCTACCGGACGGTCGGGGACATGACGTGCACGGGGGCGGTGGAGTCCGATGCGGCTACGCTGGAGGAGGTGGTCGTAGAGATCGCAGCGACCGAGCTGACCGAGCGCGGCCAGACGCGCGCTGACGACCGCGCGAGCGAGGCGGCGATGGAGGATCGCAAGCGACGGGGGTACTTCTGATGGCGACCCCCTCCACGACTCCCTCCACGGATGGCCCCAACGGCTCGACGTCCGCCAACCCCAACGGCTCGGCGCAGGGCAACGGCTCGACGCCGGGCAACGGCGGGACGGCGGGGCCGGGGGCCGGCGAGGTCTTCCGGCGGCTGGCCGAGCGCCCGGTGGAGCTGCTGCGCTTCGCGACGGCGGGCTCGGTCGACGACGGCAAGAGCACGCTGATCGGGCGGCTGCTGTACGACTCCAAGCAGGTGTTCGCCGACCAGCTCGAGCACATCGAGCTGACGAGCCGGCGGATGGGCCACGACTTTCTGGACCTCTCGCTGCTGACCGACGGCCTGCGCGCGGAGCGCGAGCAGGGGATCACGATCGACGTGGCCTACCGCTACTTCGCGACGGCGCAGCGGCGGTTCATCATCGCGGACACCCCGGGCCACGAGCAGTACACGCGCAACATGGTGACGGGGGCCTCGACGGCGGACCTGGTGGTGGTGCTGGTCGACGCGCGCAAGGGGCTGGTGGCGCAGTCGCGCCGGCACGCGTTCATCGCGTCGCTGCTGGCGATCCCGCACCTGGTGGTGTGCATCAACAAGATGGACCTCGTGGACTTCGACCAGGGGGCGTTCGACGCGATCGTCGACGACTTCGAGCGCTTCGCGGCGCGGCTTGAGATCCAGGACGTGACGTTCATCCCGATCTCAGCGCTGCGGGGAGACAATGTGGTCGAGCGCTCGCAGTCGATGCCCTGGTATCAGGGCCCGCCGCTGCTGTACCACCTCGAGCACGTCCACATCGCCTCAGACCGCAACCTGATCGACGCGCGCTTCCCGGTCCAGTGGGTGATCCGCCCGCGGGGAATTCGGTCCCACCCCCCCGGGATTCGGTCCCACCCGCCCGAGATTCGGGCCGACCCCCCCGACGGCGACTATCGCGCCTACGCGGGTCAGGTGGCGGGCGGGATCATCCGGACGGGCGACGAGGTGGTGGCGCTGCCGGGCGGGCAGCGCAGCACGGTGGCGGGGATCGACACGTTCGAGGGGCCCGTGCAGGAGGCGTTCCCGCCGATGTCGGTGGCGCTGCGGCTGAGCGACGACATCGACGTGGGCCGCGGCACGACGCTCGCGCGGACCCACAACCAGCCGACGGTGTCGCAGAGCTTCGAGAGCCTGCTGTGCTGGATGTCCGAGCGCCCGCTGGACCCGCGGCGGCGCTACCTGGTCAAGCACACGGCGCGGACAGCGACGGTGAGCTCGATGGATGTGCGCTACCGGATCGACGTCGACACGCTGCACCGCGACGAGCAGGCGACGACGCTGGAGCTCAACGACCTCGGGCGCGTGCGCCTGGAGCTGACGTCGCCGCTGGTGTTCGACTCCTACCGCCGCAACCGCGTGACGGGCAGCCTGATCGTGATCGACGAGGCGACCAACGAGACGGCGGCGGCGGGGGTGATCCTCGACACCGAGGCCGAGGTCGAGGACGCGGCGAAGGCAGGCGGCCTGGAGACGGCGACGGGGCACAGCCCGAACGTGCGCTGGCAGCGCTCCCCGATGACGCGCCGGCGGCGCTGGGAGGCGCTGGGCTGCGCGGGGGCGACGATCTGGTTCACAGGGCTGCCGGCGGCCGGCAAGTCGACGCTGGCGGGGGCCGTCGAGGAGCGCCTGATCGATGCGGGCCGCCCGGCGTTCCTGCTCGACGGCGACAACCTGCGCCACGGCCTCAACGGCGACCTCGGCTTCGACGATACGGCGCGCACCGAGAACGTGCGCCGCACGGCGCACGTCGCGAAGCTGCTGGCGGAGTCGGGGATGATCGTGCTGGTCAGCCTCGTCAGCCCCTACGCGGCCGACCGCGAGCTGGCGGCGGCGCTGCACGCGGCGGAGGATCTGCACTTCGTCGAAGTCTTTGTGAGCACGCCGCTGGAGCGCTGCGAGCAGCGCGACCCGAAGGGCCTGTACGCGCGCGCACGCGCGGGCGAGCTGACGGGCCTGACGGGCGTGAGCGCTCCCTACGAGCCCCCGACGCAGCCGGACCTGGTGGTGCGGACCTGCGAGGAGGGCATCGAGGGGGGCGTCGAGCGCGTGCTGGAGGCGCTGGCCGCGCGCGGGCTGCACCGAGGGGCCTAGCGGATCAACCGAGGGGCCTAGCGGATCAGAATCGGTCGGCTGCGACCGGAGACCTGCGGACCGGAGACCTGGGCGCCGCCGGCCACCTGCACGAAGGCCCGGTAGACACCGGGGCGCAGGCGCAGGACGCGGCCAAAGCGCGACGCCTCGCTGAAGCCCCTGATGACGGTGCCGCTGACGACCGTGAACCGGTGCTGTGCCCGATCCAATCGCTCGAACGCGACCCGCTCACCGGCCTTCGAGGGGGTGACGGTGCCGTAAAGGCGTACGAACCCGTGCCGCCTGGCGGGGCGCACGTGGAGCGCGACCCGCACGGCGACGAGCTCGGTGATCACGGGGCTGTAGACCAGCGGTTTGGCGACGGTGGCGACCCGCAGCTGGGTGCTCTGCAGCAGACCGGCGATCGGGAAGGAGAAGCCCCCGGCGGCGTTGGTGGGCTCAGGGCTGGTGATGTCGTGGAAATGGTGGTCGTAGGGGAAGGTGTTGGCCTGCAGGACGACCTGGACGCCGATGGCGCCGGTGCCGGTCAGCGTTCCCGTGACATCCAGGGGGCTGCCGAACACGATCGGGCTGAGCGTGGCTGCGGCGGCGAGCGACAGCGGGATCTTCTTGGTGGTGAAGGTGGCGTCGCGGCCGAACGTGGTGCCCGCTGAGTTGGTGGCGACGGCGCGGTAGTGATACACGGTGTCGGCCTGAAGCCCGGCGACGAGCTCGGAGAGCAGGCCTTCCTGGTCGCCGCTGCCCGCCGAGGCGGTTGGCGACTGAGAGCCGTAGGCCGTGGTCGGTCCGTACTGGAAGTCGTATTCCGTCGCAAGACCGTGCGGGTTCACCTTGACTTTGAGGGTGGCCGAGGAGTCGGTGACGGGCACCGGCGACGCGGTGTAGACGCTGGGTGGCTTGGGAGGTTTGGGAGTTGTTGCGGCCTGTGCGGCCCCGACCAACGCCGCGCTCGCTGTCAGCGACCCGATCAGCGCAAGCGCACGGCGGACTGTGGTGCTGCTCATTGCAGTGTCTGCCTTTCTGGTGGACGCTGGCAACTCAAACCCCGCTGGTCGGCGATCGATGCGCAGTGGGTGCGCTCAATGCGCCCAGCCGGGGCTCGTGACCGTAGAGCTCGAACGCCAGGAAGCCGGCGAAGGTCTTGTGCTCTGAGCCGTGAAAGTCCGAGGAGCCGGTGGTGAGCAGGTCCAGCCGCTCAGCGACGGCGCACAGCAGGTCGACCTGCTCGCGGGTGTGGGTCGGGTAGAAGGCCTCGACGCCATCCACCCCGAGGCCGGCGAAGCGCTCGAGCATCGCGCGCACGGTGTCGGGATCCTGGACGTCCCAGAACGGATGCGCCCACACGGCGACGCCGCCGGCGCGGTGGATCAGCTCGATGGCCTCGCCGACGGTGGGCCGGGTGCGCGCGACGTAGGTCGCGGTGCCGGGGACGAGGTAACGGGGGAACAGCTCGCGCAGCCCGGCGATCCCCTCGGCGGCGAGCCGGTCGGCGTTGGCGGGGTGCTCGAGGATCGCCTGCGCGAGGTGCGGGCGCCCGAGCGGGTCGCCGGCGGCGCGGCGGCGCTGGAGCTCTGAGTCGTCGAGCTGCAGGCCGGCGTCGCGCAGGCGGTCGGCCATCGCGAGCACGCGCCGCTCGCGGTCTGCCCGCAGGTCCTTCAGGACGGCACCGAACTCGGGGTCGCGGTGGTCGACGAGGTAGCCGAGCACGTGCAGCTCCTCGTAGGCGTCGTCGACGGAGGAGAGCTCGGTCGCGGGCACCACCTGGACGCCCGCCTCGGGCCCGGCGCGCAGGGCCTCCTCGACGCCGGCGATCGAATCGTGGTCGGTGAGCGCCAGCAGCTCCACACCCGCGGCGGCGGCGGCGCGCACGACGGCGGTGGGCTCCAGTTCCCCATCGGAGTACCTCGAGTGGGACTGCAGGTCGAACTTGGGCGGCATCAAGTTACGGTCAAAACTGTGCCGTTGGCGCTCGCCGCGTGGGTCGTGTCCCCGCCGTAGGCGCCGGTGATCGTTTGGGTGCCCGCAGCCGACGGGGTGTAGGTGACCGAGCACGATGCCGTGCCGGTGGTGGCGCCGGCGGCAAGCGTGCAACTGGTCGCCGAGAACGAGCCCGCACCGTTCGAGGAGAAGCCCACGGTGCCGGTCGGTGTGCTCACCGTGCCCGCGTTGGTATCGGTGACCGTCGCCGTGCAGGAGCTTGCGACGCCGGTCGCGACGCTTGCGGGATTGCATTCCACTGTCGTGGTCGTCGCGCGCGTGGTCACGGTCAGGGGACTGCTGCCCGAGCTTTTCACGTAGTTGCCGTCGCCCGGGTAGCTCGCGGTGATCGTGTGGGTGCCGGATCCGACCGCCGAGGGCGTGTACGTCACCGAGCATTCCGACACGCCGGCTGTGGCGGTCGCCGCCAGCGTGCATGTGGTGGCGGGCGTGAATGTGCCCGAGCCGCTGGAGGAGAAGGTGATTTTACCCGTCGGATTGCCGGGCGCTTCGGGCCCGGTGACCTTCGCGGTCACGGTCACCGCGTCGCCGACCTGCGTGCTGGCGGAGGAGAATCCGACGGTGCTGGTCGTGCCGTCGAGAGCGCTCAGCGTCACGTCGGCCGGGTCGTATTTGACGCTGTAGGTGTGCCCGTCGAAGACGTTCGAGGCAAATTTTCCGGTCTCGGAGCTGAACGTCATGAACAGGAACTTCGTAGCGTGGGGCGGCGAGTAGCCGGAGGCGGTGTCGAGCGTCAGCGTTCCACCGAGCGAATCGCTCCCGCCCGGGTTGTGGAGCTTGCCGAAGCTGCTCGCGCTGGTGATGTTCTCGACCAAATCGCCGCCCGATTCCTGCGTGAACGTGGCGCTCTGCAGCGAGAGCGTCCTGCCCGCACCGAGGGTGAGGGTGCCATCGTTGGTCAGCTGCGAGCCGGACGTGAAGGACGTGCTGGCGTTGATGTTCACGGCGTGGCTGTTGGTGAGGTTGCCGACCAGCGTCCGCGAGCCGCCGGCCGACCCGAAGTTGGACGTGAGCGTGCCTGTGTTGGTGAGTGTTCCCGACCATTCCAGCTGCGCGGGCTGGGAGTCGGTGCAGGTGCCCTTGACGTTCGTGAGTTCGATCGAGCCGGCGTTCGTGAACCCGGCGGGCGCGGTCACGTAGGCGCCGCCTACGCAGCCGACGCCTTGAATCACGATCGACTGGCCCGCCGCGATCGTCCCCGCCGGCACATTGAGCGTGTCGCTGCCGTGGAACACGAACGTGCCGGCGGCGCTGCCGTTCAGGTTCAACGTCGAGCTGTTCGCCAGCAGCACCGGCGCCGAGCCGGGTGAGCCCGCGCCGACGTCGAAAACGGTGTCCTGGAAGGACAGCGTCCCGGACGTCGTCGACACCGACCCGCCGGTGTCGTTGTCGAACGTTTGGCCACCGGTGGTCGACAGCGTCGCGCCGTTCGTGACGGCAACGGTTTTTTTGTTGTCGAACAGCGCACTGGACCCGTCGAACGACGTGCCGCTGCCGATGTTCACGGCGCCGTTGTTGGTCAGGTTGCCGGTCAGCGTCCGCGAGCCGCCCGCCACACCGAAGTCGGACGTGAGCGTGCCGGTGTTGGTCATCGTTCCCGACCAACTCAGCTGTGCGGGCTGGGAGTCGGCGCAGGTACCCCTGACATTTGTCAGTTCGATCGAGCCGGCGTTCGTGAACCCGGCGGGCGCGGTCACGTAGGCGCCACCAACGCAGCCGACGCCCTGCAGCACGACCGACTGGGCCGCCGCCACGTTCCCCGTCATCGTGTCACTGCCACGGAACACGAACGTCCCGGCGGCCGCTGAGCCCGCCAGATTCAAGGTCGAGCTGCCTTCCAGCAGCACCGGCGCCGAGCCGGGAGAGCCGGCGCCGACGTTGAAGGTCGTTTCGTAGAGGTCCAACGAGCCCCCAGATATCGTCGTCACGGAGCCGCCGGTGGCGTCAGTCAACGTCTGGCCACCGGTGGTCGACAGCGTCGCCCCATCGGCAACAGTCACGGTTTTCTTGTTACTGAACACCACGCCGGACCCGTCGAACGACGTGTCGCTGTCGATGTTCACGGCGCCGCTGTTCGTGAGGCTGCCGTCCAGAGTTCGGGAGCCGCCCGCCGACCCGAAATTGGACGTGAGCGTGCCGGTGTTCGTGAGCGTCCCGGACCAGCCGAGCGAAGCGGGCTGCGATTCCGCGCAGGTCCCTTCGACGTTCGTTTCGACGTTCGTGAGTTCGATCGAGCCGGCGTTCGTGAACGCGGCGGGCGCGGTCACGTAGGCGCCACCAACGCAGCCGACGCTCTGCAGCACGACCGACTGGGCCGCCGCCACGTTCCCCGTCATCGTGTCACTGCCACGGAACACGAACGTCCCGGCAGCCGCCGAACCCGCCAGATTCAAGGTCGAGCTGCCTTCCAGCAGCACCGGCGCCGAGCCGGGAGAGCCGGCGCCGACGTTGAAGGTCGTTTCGTAGAGGTCCAACGAGCCCCCAGATGTCGTCGTCACGGAGCCGCCGGTGGCGTCAGTCAACGTCTGGCCACCGGTGGTCGACAGCGTCGCCCCATCGGCAACCGTCACGGTTTTCTTGTTGGTAAATAATGCGCTGGCCCCGGCGTACGACGTTTCGCTTTCGATGTTCACGGTACCGCTGTTGGTGAGGTTGCCATCCAGCGACCGAGAGCCGCCCGCCGCGCCGAAGCTCGAGGTGATCCTACCCGTGTTCGTGAGGGTCCCGGACCAGTCGAGCGTCGCGGGCTCCGATTCCGCACAGACTTCTTCGACGTTCGTGAGTTCGATCGAACCGGCGTTCGTGAACCCGGCCGACGCGGTCACATCGGTGCCGGTGACGCAACCAACGCTCTGCAGCACGAGCGACTGAGCCGCCGACACGTTGCCCGAAAGGCTGTCGCTGCCTTCGAGGGCAAACGTGCCGGAGCCAGCACCGAGTAGATTCAGCGTCGAGCCGTACAGATACACCTTGCCTGCCGCTCCCGCACCCTGGTTGAAGGTTCCGCTCGAGATCGCCAGCGCGCCGGTGCCGGTATCGGTCGCCGAGCCGCCCGTGCCGTTCGTCAGCGTGCCGCCCGACGACGACAGGATCGCTTCGTTCGCGACGGTGATCGAGCCCTCGTTGTCAATGAGGGAATTGGATGACGTGTTGACACCAATCGAGATTTTGCCGGTGTTCGTCAAGCTGCCGTCGAGCTCGCGCGTCCCGCCGGCGGTGCCGGCGGCGACCGTGATCTTGCCGGCGTTCGCGAACGTTCCGCCCCAACTGAGGTTGACGTCCTCCCCTTCGCTGCAGCTGCCTTTGGCGTTTGTGAGCTGAATCGCGCCGAGCGAGCCGGTCGTGATGTTGGCGGACGCGTCGAAGGCCGTACTGGCTGTGCAGCCGAGACTGCGCAGCGACAACGTCGCGCTGCCGCTTGCCGGTTCAACCGTCAGCGACTTCACGTCCAGCGAGCTCGAGGAGCTCTCGGCCGTGACTGTGTATGTGCCGGCCACCGTGATGCACACTTCAGCCGACGTGGACGGGACGGAACCGGTGCTCCACTTCGTCGGTTCGCTCCAATCGCCATTGACCGACGCCTTCCACGAATCGGTACACGTTCCGGCAGCCCGGGCGGTGCCCGTACCCGAGACAGCGATCGTCAGCGTTGCGATCACCGTGATCAGCGCAGCCGTCAAGACGGTTCCCAGCGCCGAACTTGGCGCGCGTCCATACAAACCCATATCTTCGATCCTCCTGTGGTGGCACCCAGCGTCTATCCCGCCACTAGCCCAACGGCCCGAGCCCTAGTGCCCGAAGCCGGCATGCGACGAGCCAATGGCGAGTCTCAGCTCTCTGTCATATCGGATTTGACTATGCTGACTAGGCTAGGAGCCTACTGCAACCGAACGGACCGTCGAGTACCGGTTTTGTACGGCAATCAGCGATGTCTGGGGTATGGCCGGAGCGCCCCGCGATCACCCCGCGGCAGGCGAATGGTGGTGGTGCCGATCAGCAGTTCGCCCGGCGTCCTGCCGTAGGAGCGTTTGGCGTTCGGACCGGAGGAGTCGTAGATGACTTCGACGGTTATCGAGCGGCCGGCGCAGCGAAACGCGAACGGATACATCAGCGTCAGGTGGACGGTCGCGCCCTGCGCGACGTTGCGATCCAGGACCGCCACGCCGCCTCCTTCCCTGCCCCCACTGCACGGTCTGCTCCACAGCGAGTAGCCCTCCGCCGCGCTCGTCACCGCGAAGGGAGCCTTGAAGGAGAGCTCGGCTGCGAAGACGCTGCCGCGGCTGACCTTCAGCGCGACCCGCGGCCGGCGGACGAAGCTGCCGGGCGGCGTTACGCGCAGGTCGGCCGGATAGGGATTCGGCGCGGGGCAGGGATGCTTGATCTTCGTGCTCCCGCCGGTCCTTGCGTTCGAGCCGTTTTCGCAGAGCTTGCCGTGGTTGTCGTAGCTGATGGTGGTGAGCGCGCCGGTGGCGCCCGGGCCTTCGCCCGGCGTGTCGGTGCCCGGCGCCGCGCCGAGGCCTTCGTGGGTCGAATCGGGGGCGGCCGGCTGCACGATCAGGTACGCGCCGACTCCCGCGACGACCGGCTCGGTGTGAATCGCGGCGCCTTCGCGGTAGGTCACGCTGACGGCGTGCGGGCCGAGGATCCCGTAGGTGATGTCGCGGCGGTGCGCCACCGGGCCGGGGTGGCGTTTGAAGGCGAACGCGGCATTTTCGTCGACGCCCGAGAATTCGGCGGCCACCGCGCTTCCCCAGGCTTCGCCGTCGCCGGTGACGTCGCCGTCGGCGAGCACGCAGCTGCCCCGTTCGCTGGTCACGCCGCCCTCGGACGCGCCGCCGGCGTAGGTGGGCAGTACGCCGGGGCCCACGGGATGAAACCGGCCGTCGTCGCGATCGGCGCCGTCGATCCCGAGCTCCCCCAGCTGGCCGTTCTGGACGCGTCCGATCTGCACGCAGACGAGCCCGCGCGTGGTCCGCACGACCCGCATCCCCCACGGCAGGCCCCCATTGGGGTCGGGGACGCGCAGCGCCAGCAGTCGCGACTGGCCGGGCAACGGCAGGCCGGCGCCCGCCACCGGGCTCATCGGGCCGGCGGGCGGGACGGGCGCGCCGGTGAGGATCACGCCGGTCGCGGCGAGCGCGATCGTCGTTGTTACCAGCAGCAGGGCGACGCCGGGGATCGCCAGCCACAGTCGGCTGGTGCGGCGAGCGCCGGCGACACGCCGAGCAGAGCCGGATCGGCTCTCGTGGGCCTGCGCGCGAGCGACGACACCGACCAGCTCCGCTTCGAGCTCCTCGAGCGCGCGAAACCTCTGGCTCATGAGACACCTCCGTCGACTGCCGTCGCCGCGGTCAACGAGCGTTGCAGCGCGCGCAGAGCCCGCGACACGCGGGCCCGCGCGGCCGGCTCGGAGACGCCGAGCCGGCGGGCGACCTCCTCGTAGGGCATCTCCTCGACGACGCGCAGCTGCAGGGCCTCGCGCTGCTGGTGACTCAGGCGCTCGAACTCCACCGCCAGCCCGAGACGCACATCTTGCAGACCGGCCGCGTCCTCGATCGCCGCGAGATCGTCCTCGTGCATGCTCGGCGTGCGAATGCCCAGCCGGCGCACCGCCGTGCGCTGCGCCCGGCCGCGGCTCAGGTAGTGCCCCAGCTGGCGGCGCGCGATCGTGAACAGCCACGCGCGCATCTCCTCGCGGCTGTCCACGCGGACGCGCCCCCACCCGCGCCACGCCTGGGCGAACGTCTCGGCCGTCAGTTCGAGCGCCACCTCGCCGTCGAGGGTGCGCCGCGTCAAGAACAAAAGCACCGCCTCGGCCTCCTGTCGATAGAAAGGCACAAAGCCCTCGGGATCGGCCATCACCCCTAGATTGGCGGGACGGCGAATTCTGTGACGCAGGCGCAGCCCGACGCAGTGGTAAGTTCAAGCGATGCGCCGCCCGGCACGCAGACTGATGGTGGCGGCCCTGCCGCTGGTGGCTGGATCGTTGTTCCTCGGTGTCGGCTGGGGCGGCGCGGGCGCCCAGGCGGCGGCGCGCGGTCGGAGCACCGAAGGCGCACCGCACTCCGGTGCGAGGCCGACGCCGGAAATCCGCCTGCCGCTCAGCGCGTCGGGCCCCCACGTCCAGATCGCGATGGCGCCGGTGGGCCTGTCGCTGGAGTATCCGACGATGGCGCAGGATCTCGGCGCGGGCGCGTGCCCGCCGCCGGCGCTGGTCGCCGAGCTGCGCCAGCTCGGCTCCCCGCCGTTGGCGCTGGCCGGCGAGAGCCAGGATCTGACGGTCCCGCCCGAATCGGTGCCGAGCCCGGCGTCGTGGGAAAGCGCGACGCTCTACACCCTGCCGGCGACGTTCTGGAGTCAGCTGCACTGCCTGCTGAGCGGCGCGGGCGATCCGCTGGACGTGGGGCTGAACCTCCGCAAGGGCGTGCCGTCGTGGGCGACGGAGATGGTCGCGGGCGCGCAGAGCGCGGCGACGAACGGCCTGGAATTCTCGCTCGGGAACGAGCCGGACCTCTACTCGCTGCCCAACTACGCGTCACTGACAGAGCCCCTGCCCAACGCGGAAGCGACGGCTGTGAATCTGTATCTGCAACTCGCGGGCGCGCTGCGGCAGACGATCGGCGAAATGCCGGTGATCGGCCCGGAACTGGCGATCGCGGCGCTCTGGCGGCGGCGCGCTGCCGCGGGTGATCGAACAGCTGCACGAGCGGACGGTGGGCGTGCATCTCTATCCGCTCTCGGCGTGCGGAGGCCCGGGGGCGGTCACGGTCAAGAAGCTGCTCTCATCGGCCGCGGCCGATGCGCCTCGCGCCCTGGCGTGGGTCGTCGCGGACGCGCGCGCGGCGCAGCTGCCGGCGGTCATCAGCGAGGCCAACTCGGCGTCCTGCGGGGGCCAGGCGGGCGTGTCGGACAGCCCGGCGGCGGCGGTGTGGGCGGTGCGCTTCGTCCTGGCGGCGCTGAAGACGGGCTTTCAGGAGGTGCGCTTTCACTTCAGCGACGGCCCCTACGACGCATTTGTGGTGCGCGGCGGGGAGGTGCTGAACCGGCCGCTGGAGAGCGCGCTGGCGGCGCTCAATCGGTGGCTGCCGATCGGCGCCTCGATCCATACTCTCCAGCGGGTGCGGGGCCTCGTGGCGACCGCGGTCGGCGGGAACCCGACCGCGCCCGGAAACCCGGCCCCGCCGCAGCTGATCCTCGACAACGAGAGCGCCAAGCCGCAGACGGTCGTGCTGCGCGGGGCGCAGACGGTGCAGGTGCAACTGCTGAGCGCGGTGCGCGCGGGGCTCCAGGCGGCGCAGCTGAGCGCGTCGCGCGGCGCGATCAAGCTCACCGTTGCGGCCAACAGCGTGCTGGCCGTCCTGTCCTGACGCCTGCGCTCGCGACCCACGCATCCCGTCCCCGGTCTGATCGGGTGGATGGGTCCCCAATCATCCGTCTGTTCTGGCGCGAGCATCTGTTCTCGCGCGAGCCCTCGGGCGCTCTACGCACTCTGCTGTTACAGAGACCCCTGTCCCCGCTCCAGTTCGAGCAGCAGCCGCTTGCGCTCGAGCCCGCCGCCGTAGCCGGTGAGCGTCCCGTCGGCACCGATCACGCGGTGGCAGGGGACGATGAGGGCGATCGGATTGCGCCCGTTGGCGAGGCCGACGGCCCTCGAGGCCGACCGCTGGCCGATGCGTCTGGCGATCTCGCCGTAGCTGACGGTCTCGCCGTACGGAATCTCCTGCAGGGCGCGCCAGACGCGGCGCTCGAACTGGGTGCCGTCGATCGCGAGCGGCGTATCGAATGTAACGCGGTCGCCGGCGAAGTACTCGCGCAGCTGCGCCCGTACATCGGTGAAGGGCGCCGCGGACCGCTGCCACTGTGGCGCGATCGTCCTGGGCCTGCGCCCCTCCTGTATGTGCAGCCCGTGCAGGGCATCGCCGTCGCCGAGCAGCAGCAGCTCGCCGATCGGGCTGTCGAGGCTTGTGTAAAAAAGTGAGTGGCTCATGCGGCGATCCGATCGACGTCGGCCCGGGGCGGCGGCGCGGGCGTCGCCGGCGCGGGCCGCTCCAGCGAGGCCCAGAGATGCTGTACGGCGTAGGCGCGGTATGGCCGCCAGCGCTCGGCGAGCGCCCCGGCGGCGGCGGGCTCACCGCGGCGGCGAAGCTGGCGCGAGCGCGTGGCGGACGCCGAGGTCGCCCGACGGGAACGCGTCGGGGTCGCGCAGCGCGCGCATCGCGATGTACTCGGCGGTCCACGGCCCGACCCCCGGCAGCTCCAGGAGTCGCCGTCGCGCCTCGACACGATCGGCGCCGGCGTCGATCACGAGGTCGTGGCGGGCGAGCACCCTCGCGAGGCCCAGCAGACCGCGGCGGCGGGCGGCGGGCATCTTCAGCTGCGCGGGGTCGGCGTCGGCCAAGGCGTCGGCGGACGGAAAGAGGTGGGTGACGGCGCCGAGCGGGCGCGGGAGCTCGTCGCCGCAGTGGACGACCAGACGCCCGGCGAGCGTGGCGGCGCCCCGCAGCGAGACCTGCTGACCGAGGACGGCGCGGACGGCGAGCTCGTGACCATCGACGGCGCCGGCGACGCGCCGACCCGGCGACCTACGGACCAGCCGCCCGAGCAGCGGCTCGCGGCGCAGGACGTCGGCGACGCTGTGCGGGTCGGAGTCGAGGTCCAGCAGCGCGCGGGAGCGATGCATGGCGGCGCCGAGGTCGCGCAGGTCGTCGAGCCGGTAGCGCGCGCGAACGTACCCGTCGGCGGGGTGCAGCTCGACGACGCCGGTGCCGTGCGGGAGGCGCAGGCTCCGTCGGTAGGCGCCGTCGAGCGCCTCCTCGACGCCGGGAACGGCGCGGAGCCCGAGGAACGCCACCAGGCCGTCGGCGTCCAGCGGCGAGCGGTAGGGCAGGCGCAGCGACAGCGCGCCGCTGTCCTCGGTGCGCCCGTACCTGCGCGCCCGCGCCCGCAGAGCGCTTGGCGTCATCGCGAAGACCTCTTGAATGGTGGCATTGAACTGCCTGACGCTCTGAAAGCCGGCGGCGAACGCGACGTCGGTGATCGACAGCGTGGCGGTCTCGAGCAGGATGCGAGCGGTCTGTGCGCGCTGGGCGCGGGCGATGGCGAGCGGGCCGGCGCCGACGACGGCGACGAGCTGGCGGTGGATGTGACGCTCGGTGTAGCCGAGACGGCGGGCGAGGCCGGCGACCCCCTCGCGATCGACGACGCCGTCGGCGATCAGCCGCATGGCGCGCCCGACGAGATCGGCGCGCAGATCCCACTCGGGCGAGCCGGGCGTGGCGTCGGGACGGCAGCGCTTGCAGGCGCGAAAGCCGGCGGTCTGGGCGGCGGCGGCCGACACGAACAGGCGGACGTTCTCGCGTTTGGGCGTCCGCGCAGGGCAGCTCGGACGGCAGTAGATCCCGGTGGTCTTCACACCACAGAAGAACCACCCGTCAAAGCGCGGGTCGCAGGCCTCGATCGCCTGCCAGACGCGGTCGGAGTCGATGCTCATGGGCTCACCCTGACACACTAACGGCGCCTGTGTCTAGCGGAAATCGGACCTGGATGGCACGGGCGACATAGAAGTCCGAAAGCCGCGAGATCGCGCGAGGAGCCTAATCGCGGCGTAAGCCTCGCAGGGGCAGCACGCTTCCCGCCGAGCAGGCAGCTCGCCGATCCCGCCTTCAGGGCCGGCTTCGAGAGGAAACTCGTGGAGGCGCTCCTTGATGCCGTCAGCCGCCCTGACGTCCGGGAAGATGATCCTGCCCCGGGCCGCGAGCGTTTCTATCGCGTGGGCGCTCCACCAGGACCATCGGGTTGGCCGGCAGCCCGTAGACCTTCATCGCGCGCCAAATCGAGATTTTAGCGATGGCTGCGCGCCCCAAACCAGCCCACTTGCAGCCACTTTATATATGCGCCGTGCGGGACTCGAACCCGCCCCACCGGATTAAAAGTGCCACCGATGTGGGTGTTCTGGGGTGCGATCCCCTGCAAATACTGGCCTCATGTTCGCTCAGATCATCGCAGAAATGCTCGGTTCGGTACCACGTTGGGTACCACGTTCGGGGCCTCGGCTCACCGGATTTTCGATCCGGTAGCAACGCGATCGAGCGTAGCTCGGCGTGCCGCATCAATTGGTCCGCCGCAGCTCATAGGCTGCGGCCATGTCGAGCGAGCCGCGCGAAACGACCGACCCCGACGGACGGTTCGTCGTCCTCGACAGGCTCACCGAGGGCCATCTCGCGAGACGCCGGCCGCAGATGCTCCAGCATGTGGCGGCGATTCTCGACGCGGTCAGCCGCCCCGACGTCCGGGAAGATGATCCCGCCCCGGGCCGCGAGCGTTTCTACCGCCGCGACCTCGATCCTAGACGCTGGCTGAGGGTCGTCGTAGACTTCAATGAGTCTCCGGCCTTCGTCGTAACCGCGTTCGTGCAGGACTACAAGCCGGAGAGCACGCCATGACCGTCACCATCGCCGGCACCAGCTTTGACCAACACGAGTACGACGAGCGCGGCGATGTGCTCTACCTCAGCGTCGGGCCGACACGGGAGTCCCTCCGTACGATCGCGACCCCCGAGGGTCACGCGGTCGACTACGACGAGTCCGGGGCGGTCATCGGGATGGTGTTGGTCAACGTCCGCTTCTTCTTGGAGCGCGACGGCGTGGTCACGGTCACGGTCCCACCGGATCGGGTTGTAGCGGCGCAGATCGAACCGGCGCTGATAGCGGCCTGAACATCACCTCTGGCGCTCTTGATAGCTGGCGGCGTAAGCCTCGCGGGGGCAGCACGCTCCTTCGTACGCGGCAAGTGGGCGCGCACGAAGCTCCGGTAGCGAGGAGAGGGCCTATCCGACTCTGGCGGAGACGAGCTTCTTGCGGCTCTGGACGAGCCGCTGGTATTCGACTGCCTTCTCGGAGTAGCCGAGGCTCGTGAGGAGGGCCGAGTCGACCAGTGCGACGATGGCCGCCGGCTCGCTCAGCGGCAGGATCTTCCCGTCGGTGACGACGTAGGCCCCTCTGGGCCCGTCGTACCCGACGATCTTCCTTTGCCTGGGTGTCCCGGTCCTCATTGATTCTCCGTACAGGCCGCGAAGTGCTGCCAGCTCAGGCTTGGGCCTCGATCTGCTCTTCGGAGACCTCGAACTCGGCCCGCTGGTCGGGGTCGTCTGGGTAGATCGCGACGCGGAAGTTGTGTTCATCTCCCTGCCCGAACACACCGCGATCCTCCAGCACCACGGCAGGGAAGAGGCCGCTGGCGACGCGTACGCGCACCACGGCTCCGGGCTCGAACGGCACGAGCGACTTGGGATCGGTCTGAGGCATCTCAATCGCGAAGGTATCACGGGTCCGGGTAGCGTCTGAGGGCTCAAACGCTTGCAAGTTCCTCGGGGGCCGTGGTCTCTTCCTCGAACGCCTGCGCGAGTCGGCGTGCGGCGTCGGCCTTGGACTTGTAGTGCAGGTAGCGCATCGTGGTCTGCACGTTGGCGTGGCCCATCCACTCCTTGAGCTCGAGGATCGACTCGGCCTTCTCGACCGCGCGGGTCCCGAAGGTGTGGCGCAGGTCGTGAAAGCGCAAGCGCCGCAGCCCAGCGCGGTCGAGCGCCGCCTTGTAGCCGTCGCGCAGCTCCCGTGAGTCCAGGTGCCCGCCCGCCGCGCCGGCGAACACGAAGTCGCTGTCGGCGGTGAAGCGCTCGCGCTGGCCCACGCGCGCGAGCGCGACGGCGACCTCGCGGACCAGCGGCACCGAGCGGGCCTTGCCGGACTTGGGGCTGCTCTCGCCGCCGACGGTCACGCTGCGCACCACGCGGATTGTCTCGGCCGCGAAGTCCACCTCGCCCCAGCGCAGCGCCAGCAACTCGCCCATGCGCAGGCCCGTGAAGGCCGCGGTGAGCGGTCGACTACACACGCGATCTCTTTGAATGCCTAGAGCATACGCCCGCCGACGCCGCGGCGGTGGTGCGCTCGCTGCGCGAACAGCTTGCGCCCGTCTACGAGAAGGCCACGCAACTCGAGCGAACGATGCTCCAACTCCGTCGCGACATCGTCCGCAGCGCCGACGCGCGCGACGCGGGGCCGCTCGAGTCGGCGATCCGGGCCCTCGACGGGCGCAGCATCGTGATGACCAACTGCCTTCAGCATGGCGACATGCACTGTGATGCTTTCGCACAGCGATTGCTGTGTCGTGTGAGGTATTGGCGGCGGGTGGTCGCTGTGTTGTCGACGTTCCCCCGCGGGGGAACGTCGGGCCTGGTGTTCAGGCTGGCTCCCGGTAGCGATGGACGTGACTCCCACATGCACTGGCCTCGCGTCTTGGCGTGGGTGCCTTACCGCCGATTTGTCCGTCTGTTGCTGCCGGCCCCGGCCTGGCCGCCGCTGGTGGCCTGATCAGAAGCCTGTCCGCCTCGGGAGTCCCCGGGGCGTGACTCATCACAGTCTTGCCCTTCGCGGTTCCTATTGCCCAGGCCGAGTACCGACAGTCAAACCCCCAGAACAGGAGGTCGTATCCCATGCTGGCAGACCAAGCCGACCATGTGCTCGGCGTCGATACGCACCGCGACTCGCTGAGCGCTGCAGTTCTCGCAGCGGACACTGCGGTCGTGCAAGGACAGACCACAGTCGCCGCGAACGAGCGGGGCTACCGGCGGCTGCTGCGCTTCGCGCGGGAAAGCGCGCCTGGGCGCCGTGCGTGGGCGGTCGAGGGGACCGGCAGCTACGGCGCCGGGCTCACCGCGTTCCTCCATGGCCAGGGAGAGCTCGTGCTCGAGGTCGACCGTCCCCGCCGCCCGGCACGTCGTGACCGCGCGAAGTCTGACGAGCTGGACGCGATCCGCGCGGCACGCGAGGCGCTCTCCCGGGAGCATCTTGCGCAACCACGGTTGCGTGGCGAGCGCGAGGCGCTGCGCGTGCTGCTCGCGACACGTGATAGCGCCGTGCGCTCAAAGCGCGCGGCGATCCTGTTGCTGAAGGCGCTGCTCGTGTCCGCTCCGCCGTCGCTGCGTGAAGGGTTACGCGGTTTGGCGACCCGCGAGCAGCTCGCAAAGGCCGCGCGTCTACAGATCAGCCCTACGCTCGGCAGCGAGCATCGCGCGACGACCATCACAATCCGCGCGAGTGCACGCCGCGCGCTCGCCCTGGAAGATGAAGCGAGCGAGCTTCAGCGCGAGATCGAGCCGATCGTCGCTCGGATCGCACCCATGCTCATGGACGAGATGGGAGTCGGCGCGATCGTCGCAGCACAAATCCTCTGCGCCTACTCCCACCCCGGGCGCATCCGTTCCGAGGCGGCATTCGCGGCTCTCGGAGGCGTCGCCCCAGTCCCGGCATCCTCCGGGCAAACCGTCCGGCATCGCCTCAACCGCTCAGGCGACCGCCAGCTCAACCGGGCGCTGCACACGATCGTGCTCTGCCGGATGCGCGACGACGCCCGCACACGTGCCTACACCGCCCGCCGCGAAGCCGAAGGCCGCAGCACCCGAGAGATCAAGCGCTGCCTCAAGCGCTACACCGCCCGGCACCTCTACCGCCTCCTCACCAACCCCCCAAAACCCGCAAATAGCGAACCTTGACAAACATAGAAGCATCGGGAAGAACGTGCTCGTGAGTTCCGCCTGCAAGCCGATGCTGATCGACTACGCCGATGTCCGGCGAACGGCGGGGTCCCTCGACCCCGTGACGCTTGAGCTGAGCGCGGTCTTCCACCCGGCAGCCCAGGCCGCAAGGCTGGACTGGCCCACCGAGGCTCAAGCTGCCGCATGGAGTGACCTCGACACCTACCTGGAGAACTGCCCGTTCCAAGACTACGTTCGCGCTTGCAGGGAGTGGACAGCAACCGTGGCTGCGACACCTGAGGAGGTGGATGCCGTCGTGCTCAGCTACTGCTTGCGCCAACTGCACTTCCCACGCTGTCCGAAGCCGATCGCCGCTGCGCTCATCGAGACGGCCTACACGCGCCTTGGCTGAGCTCCGCCCGTCTTTTCGGCGCGCCAGGGCACCGTGGTCTTGATGAGCCAGGCCGGTTCCGACGGAGACTCCGATTTCGTGTGCTCCGGCAGGCAGCAGCGGCACCCAGATCCTTGCTCACGAGCCCAAAAGCGAGCGCGTCAGCGGACGTCGCTCGTGCTCCCGCAAAGGACAACTTCCGGGCATCGCCGTGCAGCGGCGGTGGCCGTAGCCCGCAACATGGCGAGCCATGGCAGGGCAGTGATTGTCGCCTACGCCAATCTGCTGCGCTGGGCTCGCAGATCCCGTTCTCGGTACCAAGCGGGTACCAAGTTTGGGTTGCGAACCGCCTGCGGCCCTTAAAACCCATCCATTTGCAGGCCCTTTATGTATGCGCCGTGCGGGACTCGAACCCGCCCCACCGGATTAAAAGTCCGGCGCTCTGCCCGATGAGCTAACGGCGCGCGAACGCCGCAGTCTGGCACATGGCGGCGCGGCTAGCCACCCGTGCGGCTGATCTCCCGATCGGCCGGCCGTTCGTCGGCCGCGACCTGCAGCAGCTCCTCGATCCGCGTCAGCTTCACCCGCGGCCGGCCCGCCGGCTCGCCGCGGGCGCGCTCGTGGCGGTCGATCTCCGACCATCCCGCGTACGTCACCAGCTCCGGCTGGCGCGCCCGCAGGGTTTCCAGCACCTCCGCCGGGTCCGGTGCCGGCGGCTCGGACAGCAGGCCCGCCGCGAGGTCTTCGAAGATCGCGTCCACAGTCTCCTGCGCGTCCTTCTTGTTGGTCCCGATCACCCCCGTCGGGCCGCGCTTGATCCAGCCCACCGCGTACTCCCCGCGACGCCGCCCCTCCGGGCCGAGCACCCGGCCGCCCTCGTTGGCGATCACCCCGCCGCGCTCGTCGAACGGCACCCCCGGGATCGCGAGCCCGCGATAGCCGATCGCCCGGAACACCACGCCCGCCGGGATCGTCTCCAGCTCGTCCGTCGCCCGCGCCCGCAGGCCCCCGTCCGGGCCCGCCACCAGCTCGTTGCGAGCCAGCCGCACCGCCGCCACCCGGCCGTGCCCGTCGTCCACGAACTCCACCGGGGATGCCAGGAAGCGCAGCACGATCCGCCGCCGCCCCCCCGCACGAGCCCTCTCCGGACGCCGCGCGTAGTCGCGCAGGATCTCCACGTTGCGCCGCGCCGTCGTCTCCACCTCGGGATCGGAGACCGCCAACGCCCGCTCCAGCCCGGACTCGTCCACGATCACGTCCGTCTCCGCCAGCTCCCCCAGCTCGCGCAGCTCCGGGTTCGTGAACGCCGCCTGCGCCGGCCCGCGGCGCCCCACCACCACCACCTCGCCGATCGCGCTGCCGTCGAGCGCCTTCAGCGCGTGATCCGCCACGTCCGTCCCCGCCAGCTCCGCGTGCGACAGCGTCAGCATCCGGGCCACGTCGAGCGCCACGTTGCCGTTTCCGATCACCACCGCCCGCTCGCAGTCGAGGTCGAACTCCAGGTCCGGGTGGTCCGGGTGGCCGTTGTACCAGCCCACGAAGTCCGTCGCCGCCCAGCTGCCCCGCAGCGCCTCCCCCGCGATCCCCAGCGGGCGGTCCGCCGGCGCCCCAGTCGCATACACCACCGCGTGGTAGTGCTCCAGCAGCTCCTCCCTCCCGATGTCGCGCCCCAGCTCCACGTTGCCGAAGTAGCGAAAGCGCTGGTGCGCCGCCGTCTTCTCGTACACCCGCGTCACCGACTTGATCTTCGGGTGGTCCGGCGCCACCCCCGACCGCACCAGCCCGTGCGGCGTCGGCAGCCGCTCCAGCATGTCCACCTCGACCCGCCCCCCCGAGTCCTTCAGCAGATGGCCCGCCGCGTAGAAGCCCGCCGGGCCCGCCCCCACCACCGCGACGCGCACCGGAGAGTCCCCGTTCACCGCAACCGACACCGCGGAGTCTTTGGCAACGGGACGTACCGTGGGATCGTCGGACAACGGCCTCGGGGGATCGTCGGCCACGGGAGCCTGGGGGTCGTCGGCGTTCATCTTGATGGGCACGGCCCGACTCGAACGGGCGACCCCCTCGGTGTAAACGAGGTGCTCTGACCAGCTGAGCTACGCGCCCCGGGGGACCTCAAGGCTAGCGGCTGCAGTCCCCCGCCCATGCCCCACACCCGATCTCGCCCCTTGCCCGACCCAGCCCGCGGACGCCCACTGCGCACCTTGCTCCACAACGTACGTGCGCGCGCCCGCGCTCCCCTCAAGGGAGCGCCCATCTTCGGGCCACATCTGCCAAGATGCTCCGATGAGCGTGGTCCGGGGCAGAGCTCCGTGGATCGCGTTGGGGGTGGGGGTCGTGATCGTCGTCGTACTCGGTCTGGCTCAACTGGTGATACCGGGAATCGCCGCCCAGCGAGTCCGCGATCAGGTCGGTAAGTACGGCACCGTCCGCAGCGCCCACATCACCGCGTCCCCCGCCATCGAGCTGCTCTGGGGCAGCGCCCAGTCGGCCACCGTCACCGCCGGGAGCCTGCGCATGAGTTTCGCCCAGGCCGCCGAACTGCTGTCCAACGGCAGCGGTGTCGCCCGCATCGACATGACCGCCGCCCACCTCCAGCTCGGGCCGCTGGCCATGGAAAGAGCCGGCGTCCACAAGCGCGGCGACACTGTCTACACAGAAGGTAACGTCGAGCTCTCCAGCTTGCAGGCCGCCCTTCCGCCCGGCATCGAAGTCCAGCTCACCGGCAGCGCCAACGGCGAGGTCCAGATTCGCCTCCGCGGCAGCCTTTTCGGAGTCTCCGCCTCCGTACCCGCCGTCATCGCCGCCCACGAAGGCAAGCTCGTCGTCCAGACCCAGGGACTCCCGTTCGGCGGAGTCCCCACCATCACGCTCTTCTCAGACCCCCGACTCCTGATTGAGGGCCTCGAAATGACCACCATCGCGCCTGGCACCTACCGTCTGAGGATGTCCGCCACCCTGCACTGATGCGCGCTCGCGCACCGTCACCGGCAGCCCCTCCCTCGGGCTGATCGTCGGCATCTGGCGGATCGTAAGCCCGAAGTCCTCCGGCAGCTCCAACGTAAAGCGGCTCAGGATCAGCGTCGCGATCGTCCGCACCTCCAGCTGTCCGAAGCGCATCCCGATGCAGATCCGCGACCCCCCTCCGAACGGGATGTACGCCCCCTTCGGGAGCCTCGCCTTCGCCTCCGGCGCAAAGCGCTCCGGGCGGAAGCACTCGGGCTCCGCGAAAACGTCGGGCAGGTGGTGCGACGCCCACGAACAGTAGTTCACGTACGCCCCGCCCGGCACCTCGTGGCCTTCGAACTCAAACCGCTCCCGCGCTCTTCGCGGGCCGATCCACGCCGCCGGGTACATCCGCAACGTCTCCTCCAGCACCATCTCCAGCTCCCTCAGCTCCCCGCCCATCAGCCGCCCCGCCGTCGGCCGCTCTCCGCCGAGGATCGCGTCCTGCTCCGCCGCCAGCCGCCCCGCCACCTCCGGGTTGCGCGCCAGCTCGTAGAACATAAACGCCACCGTCGACGTCGTCGTATCGTGGCCCGCGAACAGCAGCGTCATCACCTGGTCGCGGATCTGGCGGTCGCTCAGCGACACCCCCTCCTCGTCCTCCGCGTCCAGCAGCAGGCTCATGATGTCCGCCCCCCGCTCCCCGTTAGCCCGGCGGCGCGAGATCTCGGCGTAGATCAGCCCATCCAACCTCGCCGCCGCCCGCTGCATCCGTGCCCACGGCGTCAACGGGCCCCGCAGGAAGCGCAGCGTGTAGTCGCTGGAGTAGAACGACAGCGCCCGCTCGAACAGCCCCGCCGCGTCGACCTCGCGCGCCGCCGCCCCCTCCGGGTCCAGCCCGAACAATGCTCGCATCGCGATCCGCATCGCCAGGTCGCGCATCCACGTATACAGGTCCAGCCTCCTCCCGGGGACCCATCGCTCCAACGCCCGCTCCGTCTCCTCGATCATCACCTCGATCGACCCCGCGATCCGCTCGCGGTGAAACGCCGGCACCATGATCTGGCGCGACCGCCTGTGGTAGCCCCCGTCCGTCGTCAGCAGCCCGTCCCCCAGCAGGCCGATCAGGTCTCGGAAGTGCGACTCCCGCCACGTGAAGTTCGACGCGTGCGACACCGTCACGTAGTGGTTCGCCGCCGGGCCCAGCATGAACACCACGTTGCCGTGCAGGATCCGCAGCGTAAACACCGGTCCCCACCGCTCGTAGGACTCCAGCAGCAGCTCCAGCGGCTCGTTCGCGAAGCGCCGCATCCGCCCCAGGTCCACGCTCGTCCCGCCCGGGGGATACGGCACCCTGTTCGCGCGCTCCTCCCGCACGTCCTTCATCAGGATCGCGAACGGGTTGTACGGCCGCAGCGGCGGGGGGCCCACGAGCGTCACCGCCCTAGCGTATCTCAACCCCGTCCCAAACTGGCCGCCTGGCCAGACCGGCGGACGCGGCCCTTGGTCAGTCCGCCGCCGCAGCGCCCTCTGCGCCGCGGTCCAGCTCTTCAGGCCTCCGGTCCCGCCCGCCGACCTCATAGACCCGCCCCGCCCCGCCGGGTCCGGGTTTGCC
>CAVRCU010000001.1:0-1334930 GCA_963719725.1 uncultured Solirubrobacterales bacterium | reverse complement strand
CAGCACGAAGATCACGGCCGCGGTGCCGGGCCACATCTCGAGGTCTCCAAGCCCCGACAGCGGCGCTCGAAGGCGCAGCTCTCGATTCCGCCACGACAGGGGTGACAGGCGGGCCATCAGTCCGAAGTGACGCCGAACCCATCGGCTCGCTCGCTCCAGTCATCCACGCCGAACGCCGCCATCCCCGCGAGCTGCACGCCGCCGTAGGCGAGCAGCAGGATCGCGAGCAGCCGTGGGTCGTCCTTGCTCGGGTAGACGAGCTCCAGCCACGCAAAACAGAGCAGCGTCGCGGCGGCCGGCCAGCGTCCCAGCCACGCGGGATAGGAGCCGAGCAGTCCTCCGTGTTTGTCACCGCCGCTAGCCGATTTCCTATTGGTGAGCAGCCAGCCGGTCAGGCGCCCGAGCGCGCGCCATGGGTTCAACGGCCGGAAGAGGTCCCCGACGAGCGCACTCACGATCGGGATGCCGACCCAGAAGATCACATAGATGAAGGTGGGGGCGAGGTTTGAGGTGAAGTTCTGTTCTCCCGCCAGACCGGCGTAGGCGACGATCCCGAACAGTGCGATGCCAACGACTCCGCACAGCCATTCGAGCAGCTTCGGGACCCGCAGCAGCACCCGGCCCGGGGGACGCTGGAGCCGTGGTTTCGACCACAGGCTCCACAGCGCGATGAACGAGATCACCATCACTCCCGTCGCGGTCCAGGCGAACAGCCAGGCCGGGATCGGCAGGTCGGCGCGACCCACGATCCCGTGAGCCGATGCCGACGCCGGGGCGAGCAGCGCAGCGAGCAGTGCCGCCAGGCACGCCCAGCGCAAGCGCGGCGGGCGTGCCCGGCGGACGTCCATCCTCAGCTCTTGACCGTGATGTTGCCGCAGAGGATCGCCGGGTCGTTGGACATCGCCTGCATGAACGCCATCGATGCGGGCGCCGAGCCGATCTGGTTCTGCTGGCTGGCAGGTGTCGGTTTGGCGTGGACCACCATGAAGTAGCCGGGGCCGATGACCCGCTGGTGGACGATCAGGTTGACCGTTCCGTAGGCTTCGCCTTTGTCGTTCGCCACCAGGTCGGGCAGCACGACGGCCATGTTGGAGGTCTGTTTGCTCTCGGGGCTGCAGGCGCCGTCGGGGCCGTGCAGGTGGTTGGCGTGGCGGCTGTAGGGCACCAGGCCGGTGATCCTGCGCCAGCCGGTCAGGTGGTCGCCGACCTGTTCGAAGTGACCTTCGCCCGAGGCGGTGGTCGCGACAAAGGGCAGCCCTTCCGCGGCCTTCGCGGACGATTGCATGTTCTTCATCTCGCTGGCGCTCATGCCCTTCATCGAGCTCGTCTGCGTCTTTGCCATATGCGATGCATCCCACGCCGCCATCGGTTTGAAGGTGACGGTCGCCGCGGTCTTTTCGCTGCTGGAGCCGCCGCAGCCGCTCACGGCCAGCGCCATGACCGCGAGCAATACGCCGAGCGCAGCCCAGCGCTGTCCGCTTGCCAGTCTCGTCGTCTTTCGGCTGCTTTGCATTCGAATCTCTCCCTTGTTGAAAGCGTCTTGGTTGGCCTTACTGAGTGCCATCTGCATCGTTGAGCGGAGTCCTGCCGGTGGCCCTGGCGGCGGGATCGCCTGCGCCGGGGACCGTCCCGTGGCGCCTTCGCTCACACGCCGCCGCGGTAGCAGCGCGAGCGCGAGCAGCACGAACAGCGGCCCGGAGTTGAAGTCGGTCGCGCCTTCGGCCCAGAATGGACCGCCCATGTCCTGCCCGAGCACCCAATAAGCGAGCGAGAGCACGATCCCGATCGCGAGTGCCGGCCACCTCAATGGTGTCCACACGCCGAGCGCGACCGCCACAGAGATGATCGCGAGCACAACGGCGATCGTGGTGCCGTGACCCTGCGTGTGGCCCCCGATCGAGTTCTGGAACTTGGCGAGCCAATGAGGCGACGCTTCCGCCATTCCTTTGATCATTTCGTGGGTGGCGCCCTTCGCGCGGTTGACGTTCACGAGCCACAGGCCCGCCGAGAGCACCCACATCCCCGACCAGGCGTACAGCCCGCCGCGGTCACCGAGCGGTCCTCTGTCTGCCGGAGAGCGTCCCTCCGGCTTGCTCGTGGGATAGACGAGCAGGCCGATGATCGCGTACAGGATCACCGCGCCGGGCGCGCCCATCAGCGGCGAGGGCAGCGTGTTCGAGGTCAACCCACCGAACCCCTCCCCGAACCACCAGACCACGAGCGCCCAGCCGAAGGAGGCGAGCAGCGCGGGCTTCACGGTCTTCTTGCTGAGAATCAGCCCAAGCCCGATCGCGACCTGGATCTCCCCGGAGAGCGTGTTCCACAGCGTCAGGTCGTGCCCGTAGAAGTTGGCGAACGTTGTCATCGGTCCGCCGATGAACCCCGGCTGACCCTTCGCGGCCGGCGCGAAGACTTCGCTGACGATGCCATGTGTGTACATGAAGCCCTTGAACTGGAAGAGCCCGTCAAGCAGCCAGACCACCCCGAGGGCGATCTGGATACCGCGTGTCGTGACGCGGAAGCGACCGCTGAACGGGACGCTGGATGACGATGGCGCGTGCGCTTGCGGGCGCGCGGATGTGTGACCGTTGGACATGGTGGCGACTCCTTTGTCGCTCATCGACCCGGCCAGCAAAAAACGCCGACTGGTGTCGTTGACTCGCCCCGCGTAGCGGAGCCTCGCGGTGGAGATGCGGACTGCCGAATGTTCAGCGGCAGGCCACGAGGGCGAGCGGCGGAGCACGCCCAGCCATTGCCACCGCGATCAGACGCCCACCGCGCGCCACTCGCCCGCGCGGACGCGGGGGCACGACAAGCATCGGCGTCGCGACGTTCGGCCGCCTTGCGCGACGGGCATGCAGCCGTGCGATGGCGCCCTCGCCGAGATAGGGGCGGACGAGCATCACGACCGCCAGCACGAGGGCGGGAAGCACCATCATCGCCCCGCTCTGCAGCGACTCGATCACTCCGCTGAGAGCGAGCGCGGTCAGCGCGATCAGCGCGACGATCAGCGCCAAGCGCCAGAGCAGACGCCCTCGCCACCGCAATAGAGAGCCAAGGCCACCCATCGCGCGGGAATACTAACCGGTGACGGTGAGGGTGAGCCAGCCCCGCGAGGGCTCACTCGCACGCGGGATGGCTGCGGTGAGGAGCGGTGACCCTTGCCTATTTATTGCCCGTGATACATTCGCGCCGTCATGGGCAGCATGAACATGAGCATGAGCCACGGCGGTGCTCCCTCGACGTCGGTCGGGGGAATGTCGATCAGCGCCGGGCACGGCACGACCAACATCCTCCCGAGTTGGCTGGCGGTGATCTGGACGCTCGTGTTCATCGCGATCATCGTGATTCACGTGCTTCACATGCGCGACACCAACGGTCAGCGGCGGATCTGGCACGCCGGGCACGTCCTGATGGCGTTCGGAATGGCGTTCATGTTCGCCCCGGCATCGATCGACCACTTCAACATCCCGAGCGGGTTCTGGCAGCTCGCGTTCGCCAACGCCGCGATCGCGATTTTCGCCTGGATCCTCGCCCAGGCGCTCAGCGGCCGCGCGATCAACGTGCTGTGGCTCGTGACGGCGATCGACGTCGCAGCGATGGCCTACATGTGGTCACCGACCGGCTTCCAAGGCCCGATCACATGGCTGCTCGTCGCCTACCTCGCCGCACAGTCGCTGCTGTGGATAACCAACGGGATGCGCGACGTCGATCACAAGACGCTGACCGGTGGCGGCTTCTCGGTCACGCCCGACGGTGCGATCGCGATGTCTGCCGCCGAGCCGCTGGTCTGCTTCCGCGACCTTCGGGTATCGATGTTCGCGATGACGCTCGGCATGGCCTACATGTTCGCCGCCATGCAGCTGATGATGTAGCCGGACCGACGCTGCGGAACGCAGCAGCCGCCTGAAGGCCACTCACAGATCAAGTCTTCATTCACTCCTGGTCTGCCCGGGGAAGCAGGAGGGTCGGGGGGCTGCTGTCGCGTCGTGGCCGGTCAGGTGCAGCAGTTGTCGTTACAGGTGTCGAACGGCTCGCCCGGGAGCGGCGAGGTGGCGCAGCACCACTTGCCGTGCCAGGTTTGGCGGCCCTCATTGAGTGCGAGCGCGGCGATGCCAAGCGCGACGGCGGGGTCGGCCCACCACAGGCCGAAGGCGGCGTTGAGCGCCAGGCCGGTGAGGACCCCAGCAGCCAGGTAGGCGCAGAGCATGTTCTGCGTGCCCTCGCCGGCGGTCGCACCTGAGCCCAGGCGCTGGCCTATCCCTTGCTTGGCTTTGCCGAGAATCGGCATGACGATGATGCTTGAGATCGACAGGCCGATCCCGAGCCAGCTGGTGCCGGGATGCTCGCCGTTGATCAGTGTGCGGATGGCGTCCTGGGTGATGTAGGGGGCCAGCACGAAGAACGTGATCGCGACGAGCCGCTGGGCGCGTAGCTCGGCGTGCTCGGAGAGTCGGCGGGTGCCGGTGAAGCGCCAGATGACGATGATCGACGCCAATGCCTCGACAGCGGAGTCGAGGCCGAAGCCGAGCAGAGCCACAGAGCTAGCGAGCATCGCAGCGGTGATCGCGATTGCGCTCTCGGCGCTCATGTAGGCGAGGCTCAGCCAGGAGAGCGCCTTCGCGCGGCGGATCAGGCGGTCGCGCTCGGCCAGCTCGAGTCGGCCCTGATGCTGCGAGGTGTGCGCCGGCTCGGCGACGACAGGCAGCTCGAGCGACGGGGTACTCATAGCGCCACATCGGCGAGCTCGAGGTGCGCGTTGAGCAGCCGGCGGCCGGCGTGGGTGAGTGCGTAGAAGACGATCTTGTGCTCGCGCCGCGAGCTCGCCAGGCCGGCGCTTCGCAGTGTGCGCAGGTGGTGGCCGACGAGGTTCTCCGCCCGCCCGGTGATCCAGGCGAGGTCGCAGACGCACAGTTCGCCGCCGTCGCGGAGCGCGAGCGCGATCAGAAGCCGCGTCGGGTCGGCGAACGCCTTCGCACGAGCGGATGCCCCTGCCGCGAGGTCGAGATCCAAACGCTTGCGGATCGCCTCAGCGCGGTCCAAGTCCAGACACAGGAGGTCGCAGCGGTCGTCGGCCATGAGCTCAGACTAACGCACGTTGCGCTGAGGTTGGCAGCGGCCGATCAACGAACGTTCGAGTTATTGCCTCTTGACAAACAGAGTTTGGTCTGCCTAAATGCGCGTGTGGCTGTGGCTAACACAATTTCTGCATCGGTCCAAGACTATGCCAAGGCGGTGTATGCACTGGAGGCCCGTGAGGGTGCAGCCGTATCGACGACTGAGCTGGCGGAGCGGCTGGGCGTCACGCCGGGCTCGGTCTCGGCGATGGTGCGCAAGCTGTCCGAGGTCGGGTTGGTCGAGCACGAGCGCTACCGCGGCGTGAGGCTCACAAGCCAGGGGCGCCGGGTCGCGCTCGAGGTGTTGCGCCACCACCGGCTGCTCGAGCTGTTCCTCGCCGAGGAGCTTGGAATGCCCTGGGATCGCGTGCACGCCGAGGCCGAGGTCCTCGAGCATGTGCTCTCCGAGGAGCTCGAGGAGCTGATCGCCGCGCGGCTGGGCGACCCGACGGTCGATCCGCACGGCGATCCGATCCCCACGCTGGAGCTCGGGATCGAGGAGCGCCAGACCCACAGCCTGGACGAGCTGGCCCCCGGCGTCGCCGGTCGCTTCGTGCGCGTCTCTGACTCTGACCCCGAGATGTTGCGCTACCTCGCCGAGCACGGCATCGCGATCGGCGATCGCTTGGAGGTCGTCGAGCGTCAGCCGTTCGGCGGGCCGGTGTTCGTGCGCTTCGGTGAACGCGAGCAAGCGATCGGCGGCGCGCTGGCGCGCGCGATGCGCATCGAAACCGAGGCGGGCCAGGGATAACACCGCTGCGCCCCGATCCGGTCCCTGCGCTGGAGGGCGCCGTCGAGGGCGCCTCCGTAGCGCTGCCCGGGGAGCTCGGCGGGACGCTCGCGGGCCCGAGCGCGCTCGAGCAGCTTCTGTCCAGGGGTCGCGTGCGCGCGACGATCATGATGCTCGGCCCGGCCTTTGTCGCTTCGATCGCCTACGTCGATCCGGGTAACTTCGCCACCAACATCGAAGGTGGCGCGCAGTTCGGCTACCTGCTGCTGTGGGTCGTGCTGCTGGCGAACGTGATGGCGATGCTGATCCAGTACCTCTCGGCAAAGCTGGGAATCGTCACCGACCGCAACTATCCCGAGGTTGTGCGCGAGCGCTTCCCCCGCCCATTTACATGGGGCATGTGGGTGCAGGCGGAGATCATGGCGATGTCGACCGACGTCGCCGAGTTCCTCGGCGCCGCGCTCGGGCTGAATCTGCTGTTCGGCGTGCCACTGCTCCCCGCCGGGCTGATGACCGGCGTGATCGCGTTCGCGATCCTCGAGCTGCAGACCCATGGCTTCCGCCGCTTCGAGCTGGCGATCACGGCGCTGCTGGGGATCATCTTCGCGGGCTTCCTGTATGAGACGCTGCGCATCGGCCCCTCCACCCACGGCTCGCTGGAGGGACTGCTCCCTGGCCTGCATGGCGTCACCTCGCTCTACCTTGCCGTCGGCATCATCGGCGCGACCGTGATGCCTCACGTCATCTACCTGCACTCCGCGCTGACGAAGGGCCGCATGCCCTGCCGCAACGACTCAGAGCGCGGTCGCGTGCTGCGCTTCGAGCGCCTGGACGTGATCATCGCGCTCGGCCTCGCCGGCCTGGTCAACATGGCGATGCTCGCCGTCGCCGCCAAGCTCTTCCACATCCCCGCGCTCTCGGGTCTCACCACGATCCCGGAAGCCCACGCCCAGTTCGGGCGCCTCGTCGGCGGCACCGCTGCGCTCGCGTTCGCGGTCGCGCTGCTGGCCTCCGGCGCCTCCTCCTCCAGCGTTGGCACCTACGCCGGCCAGGTCGTCATGCAGGGCTTCATCAACGTCCGCATCCCGCTGATGCTGCGCCGCGCGGTGACGATGATCCCCGCCATCGTTGTCCTGGCGATCGGTATGAACCCCACTCAGGTTCTCGTGCTGAGCCAGGTCGTGCTGTCCTTCGGCATTCCATTCGCCCTCGTGCCGCTGGTTATGCTCACCGGCCGTCGAGACGTCATGGGCGTCCACGTCAACCGCCGCCTCACCACGATCCTGGCCTGGGGCTGCGCCGGCGTAATCAGCCTGCTCAACGTGTTCCTGCTCTACCAACAATTCTTCATGAGCTGAGCACCACTGCACGTCGACCGACCGCGCCACGGCGCCAAGGCGACGAGAGTCCGTGCCGGGCGACACTCCTCCTTACCGGCGCATCCAAGCGTCCTAGGATCTCGGTGAAGACTGCTGGGTTGGACGAGCACCAGGTCTGAGGCGCACGAAAGCCGACGCTCGCGCTTCACCAGACACGAGCGGGCGTGCGCCGATCCTTAGTCGGCGCGCTCGAAGGTCGTCCCGAGCGGTCGTCTGCTTGGCACAGGGATGGGCGACTGCTCTCACTCGGATGCGACACGTCGCGCTTCGTCGATCTCCGCGCTGGATGCCCCCAGGGCGACTGTCCGCTCGCACAGCCGCTCGAGCGTCAAGGACAGCGGGCGAACGACGAGCGACCCACCGGCGGCGCAGCTCGCGCCTCGTCGGACTGAAGATCGACCGGCCCTACTACTCGTAGGTTCCCCCAGAGAGGACTCGCAGGTTCCCCACAGAGGCGCGGACCCTAACGAGGGTGCCAGTGGCGTGCGCTGCCAGCGCCCACCCGACCGGTCCCGCTGATCGCGATTAGCGACGCGCGGCACCGATCGAATAGGGTGGCCCACTAAATGACAGCGTTCACGGACGTGGTGGGTTGCCGGCTTCCGATCCAGCTGGCATCGCTGGGGGGGATCGGAACGCCTGCGCTGGCGGCGGCCGTTTCGGAGGCAGGCGGCCTGGGAATGATTCCGAACCCGCCCTCGGCCGCTGAGGTGGACCGGAGCATGGAAAGCGCTCGAGCCCTCACGAGTCGGCCGATCGGAATCGGGTTCCTGATTCCGTTCGTCGTCAGGGAGGCGATCGAAGCTGCGGCTGCCTCGGCCGATGTCGTCGAGTTCTTTTACGGCGATCCAGATCCCGATCTGGTTCGAGTCGCCAAAGGCCGTGGCACGCTCGTCGCGTGGCAGACAGGCTCGGCCGCCGAGGCCCTCGCGGCTGAGAAGACCGGTTGCGACTTCGTCGTGGCTCAGGGGGTCGAGGCGGGTGGTCATGTTCGCGGGACGCAGCGCCTGGACGATGTCCTCGCCGAGACGCTCGCTGTGGTTGACGTCCCAGTTGTCGCGGCGGGCGGGGTCGGCAGAGTTGAGCGGGTCGCCGAACTGCTTGCGGCCGGCGCAGCGGCCGTTCGGGTGGGTACCAGGTTCGTTGCCGCTGAGGAGGCGGACGCCCACCCGCTCTACGTCAAGATGCTCATTGCCGCCTCGCGGCAAGACACGGTCCTTACCGAGCGCTTCGAGATTGGCTGGCCTAACGCACCGCACCGCGTCCTGCGTTCGGCCGTGGAGGCCGCTGAGCAGCTCGATCGGCCCGTGGTGGGAGTGGTTGGTGACCAGGAGCTCCCTCGGTTCGTGCCGCTGCCGCCAACGCGAGAGACTCGAGGTAACGTGGTCGCGATGGCGCTCTACGCGGGCGAATCCGTCGATGCTGTCGGGCGGATCCAGCCCGCGAGTGAGATCGTCGCCGAGCTGACCGCGAATCTTTCGGGCAGCACGTCCTAGCGCCATCCTGTCCGGTGCTCGCGGAAGGCGGTCGCGCAATCTGACCGCGCCTCCAGACCGAAGAGCGAGCCTGGCGACGCCATCGCCGCGCGCGCTCGAGGTCTGCCTCCTTATCGTTCTTGTGTACAAGCGAGCGCGTCCGGAAGCCCCACACGGATGACCGCTCCGGACGATCTCCGCCTGTCTCGGCCGAGGGCCAGGAGAGGGTTCGCTCACTGGGCCCATTGCAGGCTTGTGGGCGCCATCGACCGGGGCGCTCAGGGCTCGCGGCAAGGCGGGCATCGAGAGCGAAGCCGCAGCTTGGGTCACCGTTGTTGCTGACGCGGCTTCATGAGTCGTGATTGAATCGGTCGAGTGGATGGTGTTCACGATCTAGGCGGGATGCAGGACTTCGGCCCGGTCTTGGTCGAGCCGGCCGAGCCGGTCTTTCATGCCTCATGGGAGGGACGGGTGTTCGGCATCGGTGGGATCGTGACCCTGCAGGGTCTGGCGAACACCAACACCGTTCGACACGCGATCGAGCGTATGGACCCGGCGCACTACCTGGGCTCGCCGTACTTCGAGCACTGGCTCACCGCCTTCGCGACGCTGCTCGTTGAACAGGGCGTGCTCACGCGTGAGGAGCTCGAGGCGCGCACCAGCGGGTCCTTTCCAGTGTCGCGGCCATCACAGGCGCCGCCCTGGACCGAGGCCGCAGCGAGTGACGGACGCTCGCGCTTTGCCGTTGGCGACCGCGTTCGCGTGTCGGCGGCGCACCCGCGAGGCCACACACGCTGCCCGTGTTACGTGCGTGGCAAGCAAGGGGTCGTCGATCGTTGTGATGGGGCGTTCACACTGCCCGACGCAGATGTCCACGGGGATGATCCGCCGAGCGAGCCCACGTACTCGGTGCGATTTGACGCAGCCGAGCTGTGGGGCGAGGAAGCCGAGTCGGGCGCGACGGTCTCGGTTGGCCTGTGGGAGAGCTACCTCGAGCAGGCTTAATGAACCAGGACGCCCACCACCATCACCCCACGCCGCCGTCGCCGGTCGAGACGCGCGCCGCCGCGCTCGAGGCGCTGCTGACCGAGAAGGGGCTCGTGTCGCCCGAGTTCATCGATTCGATCATCAGCGCTTATGCGAACGACATCGGCCCGATGAACGGCGCCAAGGTCGTAGCGCGCGCATGGGTTGACGGCGAGTACCGGGAGCGGCTGCTCGGCGATGGCACCGCGGCGATCGCCGAGTTCGGCTTCGGCGGTCCCGAGGGCGAGCACATGGTCGTCGTCGAGAACACGCCCGAGGTCCACAACGTCATCGTCTGCACGCTCTGCTCGTGCTACCCCTGGCCGGTGCTGGGGCTGCCGCCCAACTGGTACAAGAGCCCCCCGTACCGCTCGCGGATGGTGCGCGAGCCGCGCAAGGTCCTGTCCGAGATGGGTGTCGAGCTGTCCGAGTCGGTCTCAGTTCGCGTTTGGGACTCGAGCGCGGAGGTCCGCTACCTCGTTCTGCCCGAACGGCCGCAGGGGACCGACGGGATGAGCGAGGAGGGCCTGGCCCAGCTTGTGACCCGCGACGCGATGATCGGAGTCGCGCGGCCATGAGCGACGGCGTGGTGCGATCGGAGATCGCCGATATGAGCGGCCACGAGACACTGCCGCGCAGCAACGGCGAGCTGGTCTTCGCCGCACCCTGGGAGGGCCGTGCGCTGGCGATGGCGATCGGCGTCGTGAAAGCGCTCGGCCTAGCTTGGGATGAGTTCCGGTCGCGTCTTATCGCCGAGATCTCCGCCCACCCCGAACGTCCCTACTACGAGAGCTGGCTGGCGGCGCTAGAACGCCTGGTCGTCGAGACAGGCGCAGTGTCGGCGGGCAAGCTGGTCGAATCCACCTCGTCGCCCAGCGGTTTCATCTCGCACGAGGTTTGAGAAATCCGAGTAGCAGCGTCCTGGCGACTGCTTCGAGCCAAGAGCGAGCGCTTCGGCCGATTCCGCTCAGACTGCTGGTCAGGACGACATCCACGCGCGACGCTTCGAGGTCGGTTCATGCTGTGGCTGCCGTGGGCTGCGTAGACCTCCGCGCGCCGTCCTACCCTTGGATGCTGTGCCGATCTTCCGACGTGACCCGAACCGCCCGCACCCGATCCTCGCGCCCGGCGCGGTGCGAGTGGCGCCCCGGCCGGAGCCCTCGGGGCCTACGCCCGAGGAGGAGCTTCCCGACTGGGTGATGTCGTCGGTCATGAGGTTCATGCAGCCTTTCTTCGCTGGTCACGGCCCAGCGTCTGAGGGCTTCGGTCCCGGCTGGGGGCACACAGAGGCGCCGCGCAACTTCATGATGGAGATCGAGCGCACCTGCCAGATCCCCGTTTCCTGGCAGCACGGACGTAGCAGCGCGGCGGACAGCGTGTGGGAAGCGATGTACCGGGATCGAGCCCTTGCCGCCAGGGTGATCGACTACGCCCTCGGCGAGGTGATGCTCGGCTACGACGCGCAGGGGATCGAGCCTGCGGTCGAGGAGCTGCATCGAGCCCTGCAGCAGGCAGGAGCCAACTACGTTGTGGTCCAGCCCGACCCGGGATACGTCCGATACCGGCTGGAGCGCCGAACCGTCCCGGCGGCAGCGGCCGCCGTGCGTGCGCAGACGGCGATGCCTGGGGACGCATCCGATCACTTGGACAAGGCGTGGAGCGCCGCGTTCGGCCGCGAACCCGACCCGAGCACGGCGTACAGCGAGTCGGTCAAGGCGGTGGAGGCGGCGGCCATCCCCGTCGTGCTGCCTAACGATCCGGGCGCGACGCTCGGCAAAGTGATCGGCCAGCTGCGGGCGAACCCGCAGAAGTACACGGTCGTGTTCTCGCGCGACGCATCTCCGGCCAAGGGCACGACCCTGTCGCCGCTCGAAGTCGTGATCGCGCTCGCTGATTCACTGTGGAGCAACCAGAGGGACAGGCATGCGCCAATCGTGCCGATCACCCAGACGCAGGCTGAGCTGGCCGTCCACATGGCGGTCACGCTCGTGCACACCTTCCGCTCCGCCGTCACCTGACGGCCGGTGCTCACACCGATCACCACAAGAGCAGAAGCGGAGGCGCGGGTGCGTGCTGACCTCGGACCGCAGGTCGCGGCGTGCGAGCGCTTCGCGGAGTTCTCGTGGGAGGTCATCGGGACGGAGCCGTGGACCGGCAGACCGATCAACGAGGACTTGAGCGAGCGGCTGATCGCGAGCGAGATGTCGCGGGGCTTCAAGAGCTACCGAGGCGTGATTGATACGGCGCTAGGCGGTTATGGGCCACAAGGCGCGATGGTTGACAGATCCCTGTTCGAGGGGATGGCCGTGGCGCACTGGGTCAAGCTCAACCCCGAGCTGGCAGAGGACCGCTTCCGGAAGCACCTCAAGCACAACACGGCGATGTGGAACAAGCGGCTCGGCGCACGCGGCCAGGAGGGAGTCGAGCTGACGCTCACCGAGGCCGAGGTGAAGGAATACGACAAGCTGTTCGGGCCGTGGGGCGACAAGCTCTGGTGCGGGATGCCAATGCACAAGCTCATCGACGCGATCGAGAGCGAGTGGGAGGAGGGCGAACGCCGCAGCGAACTGCGCTTCATGTTCGCTGTCGCACACGCGGACAACACGGAGACGATGCACACCACGGCCACGTCACTCACCAGCAGCATCGTGCAGGACAACCTCGATGGGCTTCGGACCGAAGCCGGGCCGAGCATCTTTCAGGTTGATCGTGCGCTGCTCGGCGCACTGTGGCCCTGGGCGCACATGCTCAGATTGGCCGCGGCCTACTTCGAACTCAACGGCGCAGACCGTGTTGACGATGAGTTCATCAAAGCCCGCGCCGCCTTCATCTCCCTCAGCGACGAGCTACTCGCTGAGGCCGGCCGGAACGACCCCTGCCCGTGCGGGAGCGGCAGGAAGTTCAAGAAGTGCCACGGCGCGTAACCGTCCCGGTGCCCGAACTGGCGGGGTAGCCCGCGCCCGCAGTCGAAGTCCCCGAGTAGCACGCCTCGAGCCAGCGCTTTGCGCAAAAAGCAAGCGTCTGCCACGGCGCGCGGAGACGGCCCCTTTGGACGACAACCAGCGCTGTGTCTCGGCACTGGACGGGCGCCCGCTAACCGCCAAGGGCGAGCGTGTCCGTCTGCCGAATACGTCGCCGAACTTCCGAGCCAGAGCACTTAGGGTGAGAACGGGCCGCCCGTTGTTTGTCCTTCGGCGTCTGCTTGGCGCACGGGCACCGGCGGGGAGGCCGTGCCGGCCGCTGCTGGGGTGGTTGTTGATCTGGCTGCGGGCGCCTGCGACAGAGCCGGCATACGGCTATCGCTGCTGGCCCGGGCGGCCGTAAGTGTGGTGGGCGCCTTCGCTCGTCGTTGGGGTTGACGGTGGTGCTCGCGCCGGGTGCGTGGCTGCCTGGGTGCGCTGCTCAGCTTGGCGCTCGTCGAAGGCGCTGTCGTGTGAACGTGCTTTGGGGGGCTGGTGATCGCGAGCGCTATCGCGGCCCCGACACATGCCGCGAGCACCGCGGCGGCGCTCGCTGTGATCCATGAGAGCCCACCGTGCCGTCTGGGCCGGGAGGGCTCACCGGGCGCTTCGCCAGCTCGGCGGGCGCGGCGCCCTGGTGATGCTCGCCGCTTGCCTAAGAGCTCGACGACGGTGCGCTCGCCGGCCGGCTGCCCGACTGAGGAATGCTCGTACTCCAGGGTCTCCCACCCCGGTTCCTGCGTGAGGTCAGCCGTCGGCGTGTGCTCATGTGGCGGGTCGTCGTATTGGGGATCGTTGTTTTCGCTCATCTGGGTTATTGACCGCGAGAGAGTGAAAACTACAAACATATTTCGCGCGCCACGCCTTCCTGGATGTGCGTGTGAAAGTCGCGCGTAGTTTTGCGGCCGTCCTGGTCGATAACAGGTGTGTTTGCTTCTGAGAAGTCAGAGAAGCCGGCTTTGCTCACGGTTTGTGTGGGCATGAGTGAGAGGCAGCGATGAACGTCGCGTTGCCGCAGCCTTTTTTGGATTTGGTGGCGTGCCGGCTGCAGGCCATCGCGGAGCCCACCCGGATACGCCTTCTCACGCTGCTGGAGCAGCGTGAAGCCACGGTGCAGGAGTTGACCGACGAGCTCGCGACGACTCATCAGAACGTGTCAAAGCATCTCGGTGTCTTGCGCCAGGCCGGGATCGTTACGCGGCGTAAGGCTGGTAACAAGGTTTGGTATGCGCTCGCGGATTACTCCGCGTGTCGCTTGATTGAGCAGGCCACCGCCAGCGCCACCGGCTATGTGGAGGAGCTGGCCGGCATCGTCGGCATTGACTGACACGCCGGGTTCGCAACTATGCAGTTGCGTACTTGCACAAGCACATAGTTGTGGTGTTTAGGTGAAGCGGTGCTTACCGTCGCCGCATGAGTAATTTCCGTAGGGTTAATTCGCAGCAAAGCCGTAGGGTTAATTCACAGCAAGGCGAGCGCGGTGTTGGTCGCTCACCGGCCGGCAGTGTGACTCGCCTGGTTCGTGTCGCGGGGCGAGTGTTGTTGTGGGGGTGTGTGCTGCTGGTGGTATTCCCGGCGGACGCATTCGCGTCGGGTAACGATGTCGGTGCGAACGTCGCCAACCTGCTGAAGGGTTACGCGGGCGACCTCTACGGCGGGATCGTGGCCGTGATCAGCCTCACGTTTCTTGCTTAATCGCAGGTACACCGAGCTCGCGGTGTTCCTGTTCGCGGCGATCGTGGTGGCGTGGATGGTGTTCGCACCGTCTGAGATCGCGAGCGCCGCCGAAGGCATCGGCAAGCAGATCTTCGGATGAGCCGGGGCTGTGGGCGATGAGTGACACTTCGCAGCCGATCCGCTCCTACCAGCGGATCTTCCGGCCCGACCGGCGGATCTACCAGATCGACGGTCGGCGCCTGCCCGTCCCTGGCGGCGTGCCGCTGGAGTGGCTGGCGTGGGCGTTCGGCGCGCTCGTAGCGATCCTCGTCCTCAGCCAGCGCTCGATCGCGCTCGCGCTGGTGCTCGGGGCGGTCGGGGCATTGCTCGGCGCCAGCTCCCACGGGTGGGCCGGCGCGGTGATCGCCGCTGTTGCGGGAGTCGCGCTGACGCTGCTCGCCGGGGTGCTGCTGGGGTGGCTTGACTGGCCGTTGCGGCTGGTCGTGGCGCCGGCGATGGTCGCGACGCTCGCCGGGCAGGCGTCCCCGGATGGTCGCCCCGCGCACCGTTACCTGGCCTCGTGGGTGGCGTTTCGCGTGCGCGCGTCGCGCCGTTCGCTGGACCGGGTCCTCCCGGCCGATGGCGAGACGCGGGTGTGGGCGCCGCGGGTGTGGGTCGCCCCGGACGAGCACTCGCCCGTGCTGCATCACGGGCGAGTGCGTGGTCCCGCACGGCTGGTGTTCGGCAGGCCGGTCGTCGTGATCCCCGCGCGCGGACGGTTCATCGCGCGTCCTGCTGAGGGTCACCGTGTGCGTCGGGGGGAGCGCCGCGCCGAAGTGATCGAGCTCGGCGCGGGGCAGGTCGTGGAGGTGCGGCCGTGAGCTTCCCGCTGCGATACGCCAAGGGCAACATTCTCCTCGGGCGTGGCGGTGAGGCCGCCGGCCTGTACCGGCTGGGGATGACTTCCTACCCGTATCTGCCGGCGGGGGAGAAGTGGACGTTGCAGCGTCGTCTGCAGCGCCTCGCGCACACGGTCGGCGCTGACTTCTCTTTGTGGCGTGTGAATCGTGCCTACCCGGCCGAGGGCTATGTCGAGCATACGGCCGGGCTGTTGGACGACCGCCACCAGGACCCTGCCGCGTGGCGGGCATTCCTCGACGGGCACCGCGAGCGGCTGCGTGAGCTGGGGTCCCACATCCCCGAGTGCTATCTCGCGGTCTCGCTCGCCGCGGGCGCACCGAGGGGTGTCGGGTCAGGGCTGATTCGCGGGGTGGATCGCGCGCGCCGCCGCGTCGAGGAGCTCGCCGGCATCGGCGTCTCCTCGCCGGTGTCCGGGGGTGAGCTCTCCGAACTGTCGACGCGGGAGCAGCGTGTGTATGAGCGCCTGAACGGCGTCATCCCCGCGCGGCGCGCGCGGACCGATCGAGCTTCAGTGGCTTTTGTGTCGCGCGGCATGCCGCGGTGTCGCCGAGCCGGAGCTGGACGGGTATTGGCAGCCGGACGCGCTTGTGGTCGCCGAGTCCGGTGACGGCGTGGCGTTTGAGCCGCTCGGCCATGACCTGCGCCGCTGCGCGAACGCGGCGATCACCGAGCGCCAACAGACCCTGATCGTGGACGGTGAGCAGGGCTGCTCCTACCAGGCGATGCTCGCGCTCGGCGCGCTCGCGGACGCACCCGAGTTCCCCGGCGCAACCGCGGAGGCGCTGTTCGCGCCGCTGGAGGCCGTCGGGTTCCCCGTCGACGCGGCCGTTCACGCCAGGTGGTTGGGTAACCGTCAGGCGCTCGCGCAAGTGCGTAAGCGGATCGCCGACGTCGAGCACGCCTACCACGAGCAGGTGCAGGGCGCGGTGCACGGCCCGGCCTGCTCGCCGGGGAGGATCGCGTGCTCGCGCGCGAGTACGAGGCGCAGCTGCAGGCCGGCGGGCACCCGCCGATGCTGTATGCGTCGATCGGCCTCGCTGTCGGCGCCGGCAGCGAGGAGGAGCTGGAGCGCAGCGTCGCCACGCTGAAAGAGCAGTACGGCGACATCCAGCTTGCACCGCCCGGCTGGTCTTGCAGCGCGAGATGTTCTTCGAGCATCTCCCGCGCGCGGACGGGTGGTTGTGATGCGCGACTACGTCCAGCAGCTCACGGTCGAGCAGTTCGGCGGCATGGTCGCCACCGCCACGAGGACGGTCGGCTCGGGCAGAGGCCCCTATCTCGGCTACACGCCGACGGGCGCGCCGCTCCCCGTTCGCTTCGACGCGACGCAGGCGCCGAGGGAGGACCGCGCGTCGGGCGTGCTTTTGATCGGGACGCTCGGGTCGGGGAAGACCGTCGCGGCGCAGGCGATCGAGTACGCCGCGGAGCGTCGCGGTTCGCTGGTGGTGGACTTCGATCCGAAGCCCGACCACGGCCTGCACGAGCTGGGAGAGCTGAGCGGGCGGATACAGGTACTCGAGCTGTCCGGCGACCCCGAGCAGCAGGGCCGGCTGGACCCGCTCGCGATCGGCCTTACGGATATGCGCGAGGAGCTGGCCTGCTCCTACCTGCTGGAGCTGCTGCCCGGCCAGGCGAGCACGTGGGAGAACGCGGTCAGTCTCGCCGTCAAGGACGCGGTCCGCGAGGGCTCCAAAAGCCTTTTGCGTGTCGTTGAGCTGCTCGGCGAGAGCGACCGCGCCGGCGCACGCGAAGCCGGCGAGGCATTGGAGGTAATCCGCGACTTCGGCCTCGCGCGCCTCGGGTTCGGCGACGGCACCACCACGATCAACCGCACGGATCGGCCGGTCACGACGATCCGGATGCCCGGCCTCTCACTCCCCGAACCCTCGGCGGCGAGAGATACCTACACGCGCGCGGAGCGCGTCTCCGTCGCGACGCTCTCGTTGGTCGCTGCGTACGCGCTGAAGCTGATCTCCGGTGACCGCTCGCGGCACAAGGTCGTCGGCCTGGACGAGATCTGGTTTCTGCTCGCCTCACCGCAGGGCCGCCAAGTCATCAACCGTCTCGTCCGGCTCGGTCGCGCGTTCAACGCGACGCTGCTGCTCGGCACGCACAGGATCGGTGATCTCGGGGACCTCTCGGACCTGATCGGGGTGGTGTTCGTCTTCGGCCAGGACTCCGACGACGCCGCCCGCGCGGCGCTGCGGTTCATCGGCCTCGACCCGACACGCGAGCTGGTCGGCCTCGTCCGCGAATTCAGGGCCGGGCGGTGTCTGATGCGCGACCTGAACGGCCGCGTCGGCGAGGTACAGGTCGATCTCGTCTACCCGCACCTCCTGCAAGCGCTGCAGACCACCCCCGGCCAGCCGCAGAGGAGCGCAGCATGAAAACCGCCCTCTGCTCTCCGCTCATCGCGGCTGGCAGTCCGCCGACGGCCACGAGTCGCTTCTCGCCCTCGTGTTCGGGTCGGTGGTCGCGCTGCTGTTGTTCGCCGCGCCGGCGCTCGCGGGTGACGTGTACAGCAACATCGGCCCCGCGCCGCAGCTACCGGCCGGCGGGCTGGTGGGGCGTTACCCGCTCGCGAATTACTCCCTGGATCAGTACTTCCCCGCGATCAGCGTCGGGCTGACGAGCGGTGTGGATGCCTCGGGTGTCGCGCCGATGATGGCGTACTTCGCCGCGCAGGTCATCTGGCTACTGACCGCGTTCCTCGCGAACGCGGTGATCACCCTGTTCGGGTTCGCGTTCAGCCTGGACCTCGTCAACGGGAACGGGAGCCCGGGGTCCGGTGCGCTGACGCCGATCTCCGATGCGATTCACAACCTCTACGCGAGTACGTTCGGTGCGCCGTGGCTGATCGTCGCGGTCGTGCTCGCGGGGTGCTGGGCGATGTGGAAGGCGCTCGTGCAACGCCGCTACACCGAGACCGCCGGCGCGCTCGCCGTCTCCCTTCTCTACTGCGTGCTCGCGATCGGGATCGTCACGCAGCCCGAACGGACGATCGCACCGGTCAGCAAGCTCTCAAACCAGCTCTCCACCGCGCTCCTGTCGCTCACGAGCCAGGGCAGCATCGGCAATGAACAGCAGGCCAAGAGCGCCGCCAGCAACCAGCTCTTCCAGCTCCTCGTCCTCGACCCCTGGACCGTTCTCGAGTTCGGCGGGATCGAGCACTGCACCACCACCACCGGGACAAGCCGCTCGGTTGCGGTCCGGCCGCTGAGCGCCGACCCGGCCCAGGACTCGCGGCTCGCGGCACAGCTGGAAAGCGGCACAGAAGTCCACGCCGAAGGCAAGACGTGCATCAACGACCGGAATAAGTACGCGCCGCATTTCCTGGCGTACGAATTCCAGTCCAAGGAAAGAAACTCCGAGCACGAAGCGCTCGAACACGGCGACACCGGAGACCTCCCCAGCTCAGACCCGGGGAAGACGAACGGCTCCTACCCGCTCGGCGCGGCGGATAAGTCCGCCGCGGAAGCGATGGGCAAGGGCGGCCAGTACCAGCGGCTGCTGCTCGCGGTCGTGATCCTTGCGGGTGAGCTCGGCGCGTTCCTGCTGCTCGGGGCGCTCGCGCTCGGGGTGATCCTCGCGCAGATCCTGCTGCTGTTGTTGCTCGCGTTCGCGCCGGTCGCGCTGGTGGTCGCCGTCTTCCCGGGCCGGGGCCATGACTTCTTCCGTGCGTGGCTGACGAAGCTCGCCGGGTACTTGGCGCGGAAGGTCGTCTACAGCCTGATCCTCGCGGTGATACTCGCCGTCTGCCAGGCGCTGGATGACGCCACGAGCAACCTCGGGTGGCTGCTGGCGTTCGTGCTGCAGGCCGCGTTCCTGTGGGCCGTGTTCTTGCAGCGCAACCGCCTGGCCGCAGATCTTCTCACCGCGACCACCGGAGGGTCCGGGGAGGACGGGGCGAGCCGCCTGCAGAGCCTCTACTACACCACCCGCCTCGCGCGGATGGCCGCTCTGCACCGGCGAAGCCCAACAGCAGCACCCGTGCGGGGGCGCGCCCCAGACACAGGCGCGCCCCCGCCCCCATCCCCAACCCAGGAGGCCACCGTGAACACTCCACCACCGCCGCGCGGAGTCAATGCGCCCGAACCCGGCGATGACCTCGGCGAGCCGATCGCCGCAAGCGAAGGGCCGCCCGCCATCCCGAGCGCGCCGGCGCCCGACCCCGATGAGGAGCCAGCATGAGCTGGCGCATCGAAGAAGCAGACGCACTCGTCCTCTTGCGGGAACTGCCGGATAGGTGGGCGCAGACGTGCGTCGCTCGACCGCCGCGCGGCGGCGACCCCGAACGTACGCTCGCGATCCTCGACGAGGTCCGCCGCGTGCTCCGCGACGACGGCACGCTGTGGGTTCTCCTCCAACGCGAGCAGCTGCCGCTCGCCGCCGAACTGCGCGAGGAAGGCTGGACGCAGCAGGCGGCGCCGGAGTGGGCGGAGCGCGCCACGAGAGATGCCCACGGTGCAGCGGCACGGCTGTTCCTGTTCACCGCGCAGCGCCGGGTATTTCTTCGACGCTTACACGCTCGCCGCTCGCGACAGATCGTCGAGCGCGCTGTGCGTGAGCATGAGTCGTCAGGCGCGGCGTGTCCAGACTTGCATTCCCGCGCGCGAACACGAGCGCGGGCTGCAGCTCATCAAGCGCTGCATCCTGGCCAGCTCTTCGCTGCTGGCGTGTAGGACGTGCGGCGCGCCCTACCAGCGCACCCGGCCCGGCGAGAGCGCTCTCGCAATCCGGCGTCCGACGTGCGCGCACAACAACCCCGGCGGGTGCTGTCTGGTACTCGACCCGTTCTATGACCGGGCGGGCATCCCGACCGCCGAGGCGGCGCTCCACACCGGGCGCAGCTTCCTCGGGATCACCGAGCCCACAGAGAGGGTGAGCGCCGATGACGGCGTGGCTCACATCGCTGCGCGACCGGCCGATCGCCGAGTCAGAGCGCGCCGCCGCGATGGCGACCGTGACCGTGCTGCTGCTCGCGGCGGCGCTGCTGCTCGCGCTCTCCCGACCCCACGATCAACCACGGCGATCCTCGCGACCACACTCGGCGCCGAGCATCGCTCAGCGCACGCCCACACGGCCGGCGCAAACGCCTGAAAGCAGCACGGCGCCCCTTACACCGCTCGTCACGCGCGCGGCGGATCTGTTCCTCGCCGGATACCTCGGCTACATATACGGGCACGCCCCGGCGAGCGCGATCGACGGCGCCACGCCCGCGCTGCTGCGCTCACTGCGAGCCCACCCGCCGCGGTCTCGCCCGGCATGCGCGCCCGCCGGCCACGCGTCGTGGCGTTGCACAGCACGCCCGCCTCCTCGGGTCTGCTCCGAGTAAGCGCGGTAATCAACGACGGTGGCCTCGTCGACTATTCGATCGGGCTGCTCCTCGCAGCGCACGGACGGCCGGCTGCTCGTCAGCGGACTGGAAGGCGGCGAGTGATGCGCGCCAGCGCGCGAAGGTTCGCCCAGAAGAAGCTGTGGCTATGGCTGCTCGGCGCGCTCGGTGGCTCCGGACTGGCATATGTCCTGGTCTTCGGTCTCGCCGCCGCGGTGCTCGGCGCGAGCTTCGCCGGCTGTGAGCCGGGCAGCGAACCGGCGCTCGCCGCCTCGTCAGGGCCGACGCCTTCGGCGTACGCGCTGCAGAGCATCCCGCCCGAACGCCTGCGGCTCTACGAGCAGGCCGGTACGCGGTTCGACATCGACTGGAGTTTCCTCGCGTCGATCGGTGCGCAGGAGTGCGGCAACGGCGACTGCGCCGGGACCAACTCCTCCGGGTGCGCCGGCCCGATGCAGATCGCCTACGTCCGCGGGAGCCCGTGCAGTCCTGGGAGCGGACCGACGTTGTGGGAACGCTTCGCCGTCAGCGCCCACCCCGGGCAGCCGCCGTCGGTGAACGATCCGGCGGACGCGATCGACACCGCCGCGAGGATTCTCCGTCAGGACATGGGCGCGCCGGCGACCGGCGGCAGCTTCGCCGAATACCACGAAGCCGCTTGCCACTACTACGGCGCCTGCGCCGACTCATCGGTGAGCTACGCGGACGAGGTGATGGCCCGCGCCGTGCAATACGGGTTCACCGGCACCGGCTCCCCCACACCGACGAGCCCACCCCTGGCAGAACCGGTATCGAGCGGTGGGTGCAGCTCCAGCGTCTTCGCCCCCGAAGCGGCCAGCAGCTCGCAGATCGTCAGGGTCGCTGAAAGCCAGGTCGGTCAGGGCGAACACCCCGAAGGCTCCAACTGCACGATCTACGGCCCCTGCGAGGAATGGTGCTCGCTGTTCACCGCCTGGGTCTGGCAACACGCGGGCGTGCCCCTCCCGGGCTCCACGGCCACGTATGGATACTCCGGGTCGCTGTACACGTGGGCCAAAGAACACGGCGGCCGAGTGCTCCCGCCGACGGCGACGCCAGCGCCGGGGGACGCGATCTTCTACGGCTCCGGGCCGAGCGACAGCGCGCACGTCGGGATCGTCGCCAAGGTCCTTCCGGACGGGGAGATCGTCACGGTCGAGGGCAATTACGCCGGGCACGTTACGCGCGTCGGCCCGTTCTCCCCGGCCGACCCGGTCGGTGAGGCCGCGCCGGTGTATGGGTATGCGCAGCCGCCCGCGGCCAACTCGTCGAAGACGGGAGGGGCGTGATGGCACCGCCACGCAAGACGACGGACGCCAGTACGGCCAGCCGCGTGAGCGCACGCAGACAGCCGGGGAAGATCCTCGACCTGTTCGCCGGCGCTGGCGGCTGGGAGGAGGCCCTGCGGATGCTCGGCCTGAACGCGCTCGGGATCGAGACGGAGCCGTGGGCTTGTGAGACCGCGCGCGCCGCCGGCCATGAGCGTCTGCAGGCCGATGTTTCAGAGCTCGATCCTCACGAGTTCTCGCCAGTATGGGGGCTGGTCGGATCCCCGCCGTGCCAGGCGTACTCGACCGCCGGCAAGGGATTGGGCCGCGCTGATAAGCCGTTGGTGATCGCGTGCGCGCACGAGCTCGCCGCCGGGAACGACACCCGAGCCGTACGCCTGAAGGAGTGTCGTGATCCCCGGTCGCTGTTGACCGTCGAGCCGTTGCGGTTCGCGCTCGCTCTCAAACCGAGGTGGGTCGCGCTGGAGCAGGTCCCAGCGGTCCTCGAGCTATGGACGCTGTTCGCCGCGCTGCTCTGCGCTCACGGGTATGAGAGCGCTGTTGGTGTGCTCAGCGCCGAGCGCTACGGCGTGCCGCAGACCCGCAAGCGCGCGTTCCTGATCGCGTCGCTCGACGGGCCGGTGAGTCTGCCTGAGCCGACGCACCGCTCCTACAACGCTCGCCGCAAGGAGACACCGGAGGACGAGCAGGCGCTCCTGCCGTGGGTCAGCATGGCCGAGGCGCTCGGCTGGACACCGTCCGAGGAGGTCGGGTTCCCGCGCCGCAACGACACGCCGAGCAACCATCCCAGCAAGACGGACACCGGGACCTACCGCCAGCGGGACCGTCGCCCGGCGTGCAATCCCGCGCCGACGCTGACCGCGAAGACTCGGTCCTGGACGCGTAAGCCGTGCGTTCAGATCCGGCGCAGCGGCGAGCGGATCACCGAGGGCTTCGATCCCACGAGCGCCCCAGCGCAGGCGGTCACCACGCGAGTCAACCGCTGGCAGGCCAACGGCGTCCAGGACGGCTGGGCTTGGCGCAACGGCAACCAGCCAAACGCGGCGATCCGCGACCAGCAGGAGCCCGCGCCGACGGTCCACTTCGGGCGCGCGCTGAACCAGGTCGAGTGGGTGCCCACCGCCTACGAGACTCGTCAGCGCGGCGCGCGACCCCGGCCGATCAGCAAGCCGGCACCGACGATGCTGGCCGCCGGCTTGGCGAAAGGCACGCCGATTTGGGCGGGCGAGCGTCCCGCCACGACCGTCGCGTGCGACAGGCGAGTCCATCCTCCCGGCCACAAGGAGAACGCGAGCGATCCTCCCGGCCGCTACCAGCAGCGGCGCGGTGCTAACGCCGTGCGGGTCACGGTCGAGCAGGCCGCGGTACTCCAAGGCTTCCCCGCGGACTACCCGTGGCAGGGCGTGAGGACCCGGCAGTTCGAGCAGGTCGGTAACGCCGTTCCGCCACCGCTCGCGCACCGGGTGCTCGAAGCGGCGATCAGGCCGAGCCGGGGCAAGCACCGGACGGCTACGCCGCCGAAGCCACGGCACCGGTCGACGGGGCGCTCGCCGGATCGGCGGGGGGTGCGGTCGTGAGCGGCGAGGACCGTTTCAGGGACCGTCTCAGGGACCGTCTGAAGGCCCGTCTCCGGGACCGTTCGCGGTTCCATCGGCGCTTTCGGAGAACGGCGTCTTTGTGCTGCACACGGGCGGGTTTTCTGGCCGGTTCGCTGTGCGACATCTCTACGCCCGGTTGTAACTATCCGTCCAGCCGCCCGCCTCTCAGGATGCTCGGCGCCTGGTCCTCGACGGGCTGCCTGGCGGTCGTGTCGCTGTTGGGTGCCTTGCCGTTCGCGCTGGTGGCTGCCGGTGGCGCTGGTGCTCTGCCCGTGCGCTGGCTCGTGCGAATCCCGGTGACGTTGCTGGTGGCTGGTGTCGGTCGCGCGTCGTGTCGTCGCCGGTCGTCGTTCGCTTGCCTCCCGGACTCGGCTCGTGGTTCTCGCGCCCGACTCGTTTGACCCTCGCCTGATGCGGTGTTGCGCTTCGCCGCGCAGCTCTCGCGCGTCCAGCGGCTGGTCGGCGGCTGGCTCGATCCGCGCGCGCGAGCGGTGCGCGTGCTGCTGGATGCCGACGAGGAGGGCCGGATGCGCTACTCGCTGAGCGTGCCCGAGCGGGCGCTGCCAGCGGTCCGCTCGGCGCTCGGCGTTTTCGACAGGGTGCAGACGCAGGTGCTCGAGCCGGCCCCGAGCCGGCGAGGCCGCCGGGCGCGACGTGGCGGGGCGGGGAGGTCGGTCGAGGTCGTGCGCGCGGAGCTTCGGCTCGCGCGGCCGAGCAGCGAGCCGCTGGCCGATCTGCCGCTGAGCCCCGATCCGCTGCAGAGCTTCGCGCGGGTCATCGCGCGGCTGGATCGCACGCATGGTGAGCAGCGCAGAGGTCGCGGTCGATCTCCTACCGACGACCCCGGCGACCCGCAGACGTCTTCGCCGTCGGCTACTCAAGCAGGCCGGCCGCCGTGGCGAGTAATCGGCGGCGGCGCAGCGCGGACGGTGGGCTGCTGGGCGATCCTCTGGCGGTGGCCGCCAGGTGGGCCGGCGTCGCGCGGCAGAGATGGTCGAGCAGCGGGCCGAGCGGGAGGAGATCGGCGCAGAAGCTGTTGCAGCGCCGAGCCGCTGTTCGGGCTGCCAGTCCTGATCCGCTGCAGCTCGCCTGAGCGCGGCAGGGCCGTCGAGTGCCTGCAGGGTCTGCTGGGCTGCTTTGACGGTTTCGCCGGCAGCGAACTCCCTGCGCGTTGTCGGCGTGCGATTCCTGGGTCTCGCGTTCGCGGGATCGGATCTCCCTGGTCGCCGCGGCTGGTTTGACCGGCGGCTGAATACGGGGCTCTTCCGGCCCGGCCGCAAGGACTACGTGACCGCACGGGAGATGGCAGGGCTGCTGAAGCCACCGAGCGTTCACTGCGCGGCACCGGAGGTACTGCGCCTCGGCCCGGCGGTGTATCCCGGCGCCGAAGGCGCTCCCGACGTTCACCGGGCAATCAGACCTTGTGCCGCTCGGCCGGGTCGAGGGCGAGAGCGGCGAGCGCAGCGTCGGCCTGCGCGTCGAGGACTCGTTCTTCACCTACATCGGCCGGACGGAGCCGGTGGGGCAAGACCGAGCTGGCGCTCACGCAGTTCCTGCACCTGGTCAGCAGTGGCCACGGCGGGCTGTTCCTGGACCCTCACCAGGACGCGGTCCAGCGCGTGAAGAGCTGCCTGACCGAACCGGAGTTCGCGGAGCGGATGATCGAGCTTGATCTCGTCGGCCCGCGCTCGCGACAGGGCCAGCCCGGGTGGAACCTGTTTGCCGCGCGGGGTCTCAGGCCGGAGGCAGCCGAGCGGCGGGTGGAGGCGATCGTTGACTCTTTCGCCTCGGCGCTGAGTGGGGCGAGCGAAACAACCGTGCGATCACGCTCACGACCCAGGCGACCGCTGCGCTGATCGAGCTCGCGGCGGTGCTGCCGGACGGGTTGCAGCCGACGATCTTCCAGGTCCCGTCGATCCTCGGGAACCCGGAGTGGCTCGAAGTCGCGTTGCCGTTCCTCTCGCTGCCGCGCCGGCAGTTCTTCACCGAGCGCTTCCCGCGGCTCTGCGAAGAGGCGATCACGCCGGTGACGAACCTGATCGACCGGCTGCGCTCCTCCACGCAGCTCGCCGCGCTGCTCGGCGCGCAGAGCTCGACGTACGACATCGCGCGCGCGATGAACGAACGCAAGATCGTGCTCGCCTGCCCCGGCGCTGACGGTGCGAAGGACAAGCTCGTCGCGAACCTCCTCGTCTACGACCTGCTGCACGGCGCCAAGAGCCGGGCTTTCATGCCGCCGGAGCAGCGCCTGCCGTTCTACGTGTTCCTGGACGAGGTCCAGACATATGACGGCGCAGCCGGACGGCAACCTCGCGGCCTCTGCTGGAGCAGACCGCGAAGTACGGGATCAGGGGCACGCTGCTCAACCAGAACCCGGAGCGGCTGACCAGCGACACGCTGAACGCGCTGACGACCAACCGCAGCCATCTGATCACGACCGCGCTGAACGCGCGCGCCGCCGGGCTGATCGCGCGGGAGTGGGGCGGCGACCCGCCCGCCAGCGCGATCATCGGCCTGCCCCGCCGGACGTTCATCGCGCAAGTCACCCACAACGGGAGACTGACCCGGCCGTTCCTCTTCGGCAACGAATCGGTCGAGGATGCCTTCGCCGAGGCGTTTCACCCAGACGCCCTCGCTGAGGATCCAGCCCACGATCGATGCCGCGTCGGGGAGGACCCCGGCCGGCGAGACCGTCACCGCGCTCGACACGCTCGATGAACGAATCCGCCAACACCTCGAAGGCAAACGAGGGCGGCGGTCAGCGTCGCCCGCGCGAGGACTCTGAGGAGCCGTGGACCGCGCCGCCGCCCGACGCTGCGATCGGCGGTGAGCAATGAGCGCCGCGCGCTGGCAGGCGACCGGCCGCTGCCCGCGGTCGCGACAGAAGTCCTCGCCGGCCTCTACCAGCACCGTCTGCTGAGCACGCAGCCAGCTCCACGCGCTCTACACACCACAAGCAAGACTGCGCTGGACACGACGGGTCCTCGGACTCCTCGCCAAGCGAGGGCTCGTCGATCGCGCGCAAGGCCCCGGCACCCATTCGCTGTGGTTCCTCACCGAATACGGCGCGGACACCGTCGAGACGGCCGGCCCGCGCGCCGAGCCTCGCCGACGGCTCGTCGGGCCGGCGCAGGCGGAAGGACCGTTGCGCAAGCACACCCTTCGCGTCAACGACGTCGGGATCGCGTTCGTGCGCGCCGCACGCGAACGGGGCGACGAATGCGGCCCGGAGTCCTGGCGGCACGAGATCGCGCATCCGATCTCGCCCGCGCGTGGCCGCAGGCCCGCCGAGCTGGCGGTCGCCGACGCGCTCCTGACCTACCTGCAGACCGGCGAGGGACGGCTCGCTCGCGCTGCACCAGCGCTGCATCGAGCTCGATCGAGGGACCGCCCGCCCTGCCGAGCAGCTCGCGGCGAAGATCAGCCCGCTACACGACGCCTTCGCTACTACGCGCCCAGCCGGCGTCAGCGAATGAGTCGGGCGAGCCGCTGTGGCGCAAGCTACTACCGCTCCTGGCCGCACCTGCTTGATCGTGCTCGCCGACCAGTCACGCGAGCGGATGCGCCTGCGTATCCAGCGCACGCTCGTGCTCCACCAATCCGACCCCGCCAACCGCGCGGACGCGCGCGATCCCCCTCGCCTTCGTCGCCCTTGAAGACCTGCAGCGCCAAGGGCCGTTCGCGGCGATCTTCACCAGCCGCCGAGCACCCCGACCCAGCCCGTGGACTGGCTCGGCCAACCACAACCCAAAGACAGGTGATGCATGCCTCCCGCGCGATCAGCCAAGTCCAACCACCACGGCCCCGTCGCGAGACAGCAGCCGCGAGCACTCGCCGAAGCGGTCCTCATCGCGCGATGCTCCGCGCCGCGTGTGCGCACCGCTGATCTGCCGCTCGCGCTGTGGCCGTGCGCGCAGCGCACAAGCCAGTGGCAGCGCCACGGACGGTACGTGCCCGAGTCAAACCGGCACCCCGCGAAGATGCTGCCCGAGATCGCGCGGCGTGTCGATCGCCCCTACAGCAGCCCCGGCGATCTCGTGCTTGACCCGATGTGCGGGATCGCGACGACGCTCGTCGAGGCGATCCACCTGGAGCGCCGCGCGATCGGTGTGGAGCTGGAGGGCACGCTGGGCGTCGCTCGCCGCGAAGAACATCGAGCACGCCCGCAGTCAAGGCGCGAGCGGGAAGGCGCTGGTTCTCAAGGACGACGCTCGCCGTCTCGGGCGCGGTGTACTGGACGAGCTCGCCGGGCAGGTGCCGCTGATCCTCACCTCCCCGCCCTACGGCGAACGCGACGCTCGGCGACCCGCGCGGCGGTAAGGGGATGGCCCGCTCACCCGCGCGTGCGAAGGACGGCCGGATGACCGCCGACTGATCGCGCGCACGCGTCGAAGGTCAAGCGCTCCTGCCGCTATGGCGACAGCGCCGGCATGCCTCGCGCGGCTTCGCTACGGCACGACCGACGAAGCACTCAGACGGCTCCCGAGCAGGGGAGACCTATCTCGCGGCGATGGCCGCGATCTACACGGCCTGCGCAAGGATGCTCAGCCCCGGCGGATACCTCGTGCTCGTCACGAAGAACCTCCGCGCGGACGGGGCGCTGCGAAACATCGCAGGGGACACGATCACCCTCTGCCAGCAGACCGGCCTGGTGTTTCAGCAGCACATCGTCGCGCTGCTCGCAGCCCTCCGCGACGGCGAGCTGCTGCCGCGCCCCTCCTATTTCCAGCTGACACACATCCGCCAAGCGCGCGCACGAGGCGAGCGCACTCACCTCGTCTGTCACGAGGACGTCCTCGTGTTCCAACGCCCGACCCGCAAAAAGGGGTAACCCATGCAACGCTCACCAGGAAACCGCCGCCGCTGGCAAGTCAAGCAAGCAGACTGCTTCACAGCGCTCCCACGGCTCGACGCTGACAGCGTCGATGCGATCGTCACCGACCCGCCCTACGGCATCGGCGTCAACGGCATGGCGTGGGACCGGCCCGCCCGCCTCGACCCATCCACGCGTGCTGGGAAGCGCCGCCGCCGACCGAGCGAGAACCCGAACCAGGCTTTTCAGGAGTTCTCGCGCGAGTGGAGCAGCGCCTGCCTGCACAGCCTCAAGCCCGGCGGCCATCTCGCGGCATTCGCCGCCCCGAGAACCGCGCACCGCCTCGCGTGCGGCCTCGAAGAAGCCGGCTACGAACTCCGCGACGTCCTCATGTGGCTCCAAGGCCAGGGCTACCCAGCGACCCGTGTCCTGCCGAGCGGGCTGGCCACCGGCCTGAAGCCGGCGTGGGAGCCGATCATCCTCGCCCGCAAGCCGCTCGACGGGACCCTCGATCACAACCTCAAGACGCACGGCACCGGCGCGATGAACATCGACGCCACGAGGATCGCGCTCTCAGCACAGGACTGCCCCAGCGAAGGACGCGCGCACGGCCAGCGGATCACCGCGAGTGAGCGCGGTCGATGGCCAGCCAACCTGCTCCTCTCCCACAGCGCGACATGCACCGCCGCGCGCTGCGAGCCGGACTGCCCGATCGGGCTACTCGGGGACCGCCACCGCTTCTTCTACGCAGCGAAGGCCAACCGACGCCAGCGCGAGGCCGGCTGCGAGGAGCTGCCCCGACGAGTCACGCAGACGTTCAAGATCGGCGCCCACAACGAGGAGCTGTGCGAGGCCAACCCCGTCGCGAACATCCACCCGACGGTCAAGCCGATCGAGCTGATGCGCTGGCTCGTCCGCCTCCTAACGCCGCAGGGCGGACTCGTGCTCGACCCGTTCACCGGCTCCGGCAGCACCGGCGCCGCCGCCGTGCTCGAGGGAGCACGGTTCCTCGGGATCGAGCGCGAAGCGATCTATCTGCCGATCGCGCGCGCTCGGATCACATACTGGGCGCGCCAAGCACCTCCTCCCAGCAGCACGAAGAAGGCGACGGGTGCTCGCCGCCGGGACGCCGCTCACCCAGCCCGCCGCGCGAAGGCCGCGAGGAGGTAGGAGGGCAGTGGCCAGCGAGCAGCACGAGCCGATCCTTGTCTCCAAGGCGCTCGCCGCGAGGCTGCTGTCGATCTCGATCGACAGCTTCGAACGAACGGTCATGCCCGACCTCCGCAACGTGCGGATCGGCCGGCGGGTGCTGTTCGCGGTCGCCGACCTCGGAGACTGGGTCGAGGAGCACGCGGCCGTTCCGCTCGTCTCCGAAATGCCGCAACACGCCTGCGAAACAGCACGCGGAAAGTCGCTCATACGGGGCTCGCTTCCACGCCGACGTGGAGGTAACGTGAACCGGACAACTACTAACCGGGGCGGCGCGGGATTGAGCCCCGCGCCGCGCCCTTAGCACCTTGGAGGTCCCCAAGATGCCCGCTCAGATTACCGAGCGCCCAAAGCGGCGCGCAAGCCACGAAAGCACCGACGAGCCGATGTCGGCGCAAATCCTGCAGTTCCCCTCCGGCGGCGCGGCCGAGGACATCGACCCCGCCACGGCGCTCGCCCGGATCGTGCACTCCCTCACGCAGCATCAGTCGCTCGCGCTCGGACGCGAGATCGGCGTCCTGAGCGCCGCCATTGCGCAGGAGGTCGCCGTCGCCGAAGCTCAGGACAACCCGGAGGGAATGCGGCCCCGCCACTCCGAGCGGTGCGCCACGAAGCGCACTGGCGGCGCGTGCGACTGCGACCCGCCGTGGGAGGCATGGGTCTGGTCGACCTTCGACAAAAAGAAGATCAGAAAGACGCTGCCCACGAGGCAGGCGGCTACCAAATGGCGCCGTAAGCACCTCGGGCTCGCTGAGAGCGGACAGCTACGAGCCCCGACGAAGATCACGCTCACCGAGACGGCATACACGTGGCTCGAAATGGCGCGCAGCGGAGAAATCCGCAACCGCTCCGGCAAACAGTACAAGCCAAGTGTTCTGCGGACGATGGAGGGCGACTATCGGCTGCGGCTCATCCCCGAGTTGGGGATGCACTTCATGAGCGACATCGAGCGCCCGGATCTACAGTCCCGCGTCACCGTCTGGCAGTCCAAGCACAGCGCCAGCAAGGTCCACGCGTGCGTCAACGCAGCGCGGGTGCTGTGGCGCGACTTCGACCTCGTTACCGGCGCGCATAACGCGCTGCTGACCAACCCGACGAAGGGCCTGCGGCTTCCCGCCGTACCGCTCACTCGCGACCGGATCGCGACCGCCGATGAAGCCCACCGTCTCATCGCGGCGCTCGATGAGGAAGAGCAGGCGCTGTGGGGCTGCGCTATGTACGCCGGACTGCGCCTCGGCGAGCTACGCGCGCTCCGGGCCGAAAAGATCGACCTCGCGCTCAAGCGCATCAAGGTCCACGCCGGCTGGGATCAGTACGAGGGCGAAATCGACCCCAAGACCGAAAAGGGCAAACGCACCACCGTCGTCATCGAGCTGCTCGAAGAACTCCTTGTCAGACACCTCGAGCGCACCGGCCGCTCCGGGCGCGACCTCGTGTTCGGCCGGGCCCCCAACGACCCCTTCTGCCCAGGCACCGTCCACAACCACGCCAAGAAGGCATGGAAGGAAGCCCGCCAGCGTGAGGACGAAGAGGACGTAATCCCCGTCGGCGAACGCATCCGGCCGATCGGCCTGCACGACTCCCGACACACCGCTGTCTCGCACATGCTCGACGCCGGCATCACGATCGACAAGGTCAGCAAGTTCATGGGCCACGCCTCGATCACCGTCACGATCGACCGCTACGGCCACCTGCTGCCCGGCGGCGAGGCCGAGGCCGCCGAGATCCTCAACGAGTACCACGCACGGCGGCGCCATCAGCCGGCGCTCACGACCGCGTAGGCGCGCTAGCCCAGCGCGTAGACGCCAGCAGCGTCAGCCGCCGTCGCCTCGGCGTCCAGAACGAGGCGGCGGATTGCCTCCCGCACCGCCGCCGGTGCACCTTGGTCGGCCAGCTCCATCGCGTCGACTAGCCGCCGCCTCGCGGCCTGGAAGCCTTCGTCATGGAGCAGCCGCTCCGCTATTCCACGTCCCTCGTCGGGACATAGCCCGTCCGCAAGATCGCCGAGCACGACTCCACGCTCGACATCCAGGCCAAAGCAAGCGATAGCCGCGTCGGCGGTGTACACGGGCAGGATCATCAAGTTCGCCAACATGCGCCATCTGATCTCCGCGTCGCTAGGGCCATCGTCAGGCCCGAAGAGCAGAACGTCGTGCCCGCGGTCGGCTTCGTCGGCGGTCGGCGGCCCGAGCGCGTCGAGGGCAAGCCGACGGCCCGCGGCATCAGCCGCACGCTCAGTCGGGAGCGCTATGTAAAGCGACCGAGCGACCACGGGCGGGAGATTCGCGAGGAGGCCGTGCTGAATCGCTGTAGAGACTCGCAGCAGATACAACGCCAACCGCCGCTGACGGACGTGCTCAAGCTCGTGTCGAAACACCGCAAGCTGGGCTCGGTCCGAAAACCCCGCGTAGCCCAGCACCTCGTAGACGCCGAGATTGGCACGAGAGCGGTCTGCCTGCTGCGCCACGAAAGGGAACTGGTACGCCGCCACCTCCCACGCGCACGAGCCAGGCTCGACCGCCATCCCACCCGGAGCTCCCGGCTCATTCACACCGTCGAAGACATGAAGGATCGCGTCGTCACCATCGCTCAGTCCCGCATCCACGAGAGCGAGCTGCCATCGAGCAGCAACCCCAGGAGTCATGTTCGGATCGTCGAAGCACCCCATCAGCCCATTATGCGCGAGGCTCGGACGGGCAAGCTAGGCTTCGCCCCGCCATGACCGACGAGGAACTAGACGAGCTAATCCTAAGCCGGCTTCGGAACCGCCGCGAGCAGATCGAGCGCAACGAGCTAAGCGACGCAACCCAGAGCCCGACGGACATGGCCGCCTCGTTCAACGAGCCCGAGGCCCGCGTAGAGGCGCGCGTCCTCGTACTCGCCAGCGAAGGCAGAATCAAGGAGTCCGCCGCCGCGCCCGGCCGCTGGATGATCACCTGAGCCATCTCGCTGCGGCGGCTGGCGGATCGACTAGCCTTCGTGGTTCCGCATGGAAGGGTGGCAGAGCGGTTGAACGCACCGGTCTTGAAAACCGGCAGGCGGGCGAACCCCGTCTCGGGGGTTCGAATCCCCCCCCTTCCGTTTCGCCCGAAATCTGAGCAGAGTTCGAAGCTTGGGGCCGCGAACGCGACCTTTCGCTGTGCACACAAAGCGAGGGCTGTTGAGCTTCGTGGACCTGCTGCTCGTCCAACTCAGGCGTCTCGCTTACCACGCACGGCACGCCTGCTTTCCGCGCAAAGCGGCGCGGGCAATCTCTAGATACGCGCTCTTGCTGGACGACGAGGCCGACCGCGTGGCTCGATCGGTGAGACGCCACAGCGGTCCGACGTTATCTTCGTGCTAGCTCTCGCCGCTGAGTCGGGCGATCAGTTCGAGCATTGCGTCAAGCGCGGCCTCTAGCGGCTTGGTGTCGCGTTTGACCTGAGTGAGGAGCAGGCCGCCCTGCAGGGCGGCTAGCAGCGCGAGGGCGAGGGTGTCGGGGTCGGTGTCGGGCGTGAGCTCGCCTCGTGCGTGCATCTCTCGTAGACCGGTCTGGATAGTGGCTTCCCATCGTTTGAAGCCCTCGGCGACGTGGGCCCTTGCGTCGGGATCGCTCTCGGCTAGCTGGCCTCCGAGAGAGCCGATTGGGCAGCCGCCGATGCAGCGGTGCTCGCGCTGGGCCGCGATCACGAAGTCGCGCCACGCTCGGAGGCCATCCAGCGTGCTGAAATCGAACATCACCTGCCCGCCGACCATCGTGTCGGCCTGGTGGTCAACCACGGCCCAGACCAAAGCCGTCTTGTCCTCGAAGTAGTGGTAGAGCTGCGAGCTTGAGACGTCCGCTGCCGCGCGTACGTCCTCGATCGTCGTGTGGGCGACGCCTTGCTGGAAGATCAGGCCGGCCGCCGCGTCGACTATGCGCTGACGGGTCTCCTGGCCCTTGCGCGTCAACGGGCGAGAGGAGGGGCTAGTCGTGGTCATATCGCAGATTCTACCAACAGAATGGAGTGCGCTATCCATTCTGTGTTAGAGTGGAACGTGCGCTCCATTTACGGGTCGCAACAACCACTCAAAGGGGAGCGCGATACATGTCACTCCAAGGCAAGACCGCCCTTATCACTGGCGGCACATCCGGGATGGGTTCCGCCACCGCACTGGCGATGGCTCAGAAGGGCGCGTCGGTGATCATCACCGGGCGCGATGAGACCCGCGGCGCGAGCACCGTGGAGAAGATCCGGGCGGGTGGGCACGATGCGCAGTTCATCGCCGCTGATTTCTCGGAGATGTCCGAGGTGGCCCGCGTTGCCGACGCAGCAGGCGAGATCGACGTCCTGGTCAACTGTGCAGGCGTAGCGGCGATGGGGCCGACGGTTGACACCGACGAGGCGGCGTTCGACGGTATGTTCCAGATCAACGTCAAGGCGCCGTTCTTCCTCGTCGCCGCGCTCGCCCCGAAGATCGCTGCCCGCGGCGGCGGATCGATCATCAACGTCTCCACGATGGTCGCGAGCTACGGCCAGCCAGGCTTGGGTGCCTACGGCGCCTCGCGCGCCGCGATCGAGCTGCTCACCAAGGCTTGGGCTGCCGAATTCGGGCCGCAGAACGTGCGCGTCAACGCGGTCGCTCCCGGTCCGACGTTGACCCCGACATTGGAGACGAAATTGGCGATGGCCGAAGAGTTCGCCAAGACGATTCCGCTCGGCCGGGTCGCTGAAGTGCACGAGTTGTCCGACGTCATCACGTTCCTCGCGACCCCGTCGGCCGCCTACATCAACGGCGCGATCATCCCCGTCGACGGCGGCCGCCTCGCGATCTGAGAGGGGAGGAGATGCCGCGATCACCAATGACCATGTCCTCATCTAAAGGAGCCAAGTCCCCAAATGCAAACCACAGCAGGAAAGACAATCCTTATCACGGGCGCCAATACCGGCCTCGGTAAGGAGACGGCGAGGCAGCTGGCGCTGCACGATGATTTCGAGCGGATCTACCTCGGCTGCCGCAATCCGGAGAAGGCGGAGCGCGCAAAGGAGGACCTGGAGAAGGTCAGCGGGCGCAAGATCTTCGAGGTAGTGATCATCGACCTCGAAGACCTTGTGTCGGTACGTGCTGCGGTGGCCGCGATCGCCGCTCCCTTGAACGCGCTCGCAATGATCGCCGGCGGCATCGGCGGCCGCACGCCAGCATCGTTGACAGAAGACGGGGTGACTGAGCTATTCGCCCAGAACCTGCTCGGTCACGTGGCTCTACTCGAGAATCTGCTGGCAGCCGGGCTGCTCACGGACGTCGCGGTCCTCGCAGGCAGCGAGGGGGCGCGCGGAATCCCCAAGCTGCGGATCGCTCGACCAAGGTTCACCGATCACAGCTCACAGGAGTTCGCGTCGGTGATCGACGGCTCGTTCTTCGAGGGCGGCAAGTTCGACATGATGCTCTCCTACAGCCAGATCAAGTACCTCGGCGCGCTGTGGATGGGCGCGATGGCCCGCATGCACCCAGAGCTCAGGTTCATCACGATGTCGCCGGGAAACACCGCGGGAACCGACGTGCTGCGCGACCAGCCCGCGCTCGTGCGGATCATCGCCAGCCGGATCGTGCTTCCGTACCTCCTGCCTGCCCTTCGCATCGGACACAAGCTGGACGTTGGGGCCGAGCGATTCGTCAAAGGCGTCACGGACCCGTCACTGCAAAGCGGCGTCTTCTACGCAAGCGCCGCCAAGACGATCACCGGACCGGTCATCGACCAGGCCGAGATCGTTCCCGACTTCCGCGACCCCGAGATCCAAGACCACGCATACGAGGCGATCCAGCGGTTCGTACCGAGGCCAGCCGCGACTTGACCACTCTGCGCACGCGTGCCATTCAAATCACCACGCCACCCGTCGCTACCGCATTGCACTGCATAGCAAGTGCGACGACGGAAGCCGGCGAGACAGCTGGTGCGGACGAACTCCACGCGCTCCGACTGAGGCCCGGCTCACGCCCGCCACGGCAGGGCGAAGCGGAAGCACTCGCCTTGCCGTCCATCAGACCCGGTACTCGTCCGTTGCGATCATGTCGGTGTCTTGGAGCGGGACGCCTCTTCTGTCCGCGAAAGCAAGCGCACGCCAAGGTCGCCATGTTTCTGGCGTGGAGGGGGTGTGCGGGGTTGGAGTGTGATGCGTCCGCCGCGTGCGGGCACGATGAATACGTTGCGGTGCGCGACTCGCTCTGCTCGCTGGTGGGAGGGTTCGAGGCGGGCGTGGCGGAGGATTGTTCTGAGTACGATTCGGGCCTCGGTGAGGGAGAAGGCGGCGCCGATGCAGCGTCTGGGTCCGCCGCCGAAGGGGATCCAGGTGTAGGTGCCGGCGCGCGTGTCTAGGAAGCGCTCGGGGCGGAAGGTGAGCGGGTCGGGGTAGAGCTCGGGGCGGCGGTGCACGAGCGTTATGTAGGGGACGACCATCGTGCCGCTGGGGATGGTTAGCCCGGGTAGCTCGAACGGCTCGGTTGCGAGTCGTGCGGTGAGCGGGAAGGCTGGACGCAATCGCATCGCCTCCTTGATCACGGCGTCGAGGTATTCGTCGTCTCCGTCGAGCGCGGCGGTTTGCAGGCGTGTGAGCGCGTCGGGGTAGCGGCTGACGCGCTCGAGTATCCACGTCAGGGTGGAAGCGGTCGTGTCGTGGCCGCCCAGCAGCAGGGTGCGCATCGCGTCGCAGATCTCGTCATCGGTCATTAGGCGGTCTTGGCTATCTGGTGTGCGCAGGAACATTCCGAGCACGTCCTGGCCGTCGAGTTGATCGCTGTTGCGGCGCTGGGCGACCTCTTCCATCACGATCGCGTCGACCGCGTCGATCGCACGCCGGACTCGCGGGAATGGTCTGTCCCATCCGTTCTGGCGGCTGGTCGCGATGATCGTTTGGAGGAAGAACCGCCGCGAGTGGCCCTCGCGGAGCAGCGCGAGCGTCGCCGAGCGCAACCGCTCCACGCGCGCCTGGTCGGTGACCCCGAACACGGTGGCCATGATCACCTCGAGGCTGATCGCTTCCATGTGCGGCTGGGAGGGAGTGGGGTGCCCGTAGGGCCAGCGTGCGAGAACCTCTTCGGTCTTGCGCTGCATCGTCTCGTGGTAGCCGCTCAACGCGTCCCCATGGAACGGCGGGAGCTGCGTGCGCCGCCTGCGCATGTGCTCGGCGCCGTCGATGTTCGTGAGTCCCGTCGGGCCGAGGAAGAGATGGTGCGCGGATGCCTTCGCCAGCGCCGCTCCGAGACGAAGCACGTCGGTGTCGGCTGTGAAGATGCGCTTGATGTCCTCGGGATCGGTCAGGCATAGCCACGGCCCCGTCGCCGGCATCGGCACGAGGAAACGGTCGCCGAGCCGCTGGCAGTGGCGCGCGAACTGCTCCGGTGCAAGCCAGTACTGGGCGGCATTGACGACCGCGGGGCGTCGCAGTCGGGGCACGTCGGTAAGCGTTTGGTCCATGAGCCACATCCTCTCTAGTTACTCTGTGCAAAATACAGTAACATAGTCTCTAATGTCGCCTATAGCCGAATTGCTCGAGGCGGCTCCCGTCGTGGGGGAGGACGCGCTCTTTGACCGGGTTGCCGCGGCGGCGCTCGAAGAGTTCGCCGAGCACGGCATCCGCCGCACCTCGATGGAAGACGTCGCCCGCCGCGCCGGCGTCTCACGGATGACCGTGTTCCGCCGGTTCGCGAGCAAGCAGCGCCTCGTCGAGATCGTCATCGCACGCGAGGTCCACCGCGGGATGCAAGAGCTCGACCTCCTGTGGGAAGGCGCAGAAACCCTCGAGGATCGGCTTGTCGCGGGGTTCGAGTTCGCCGGGCGCTACGTCCGCGACCACCCATTATTCGATCGGCTCCTGCGCAGCGAACCCGATGTCCTGCTACCGCCGCTCACGCTCGACGGCGGACCCGTGCTCGAGCTCTACCGATCACTCATCGCCAATCGACTCCAGGTCGAAGTCAAAGCGGGCCGCGCCGCGACATCAGACATCGACGGTGTCGCTGAGGTGATCGCACGCCTCGCGATCTCACTACTACTCACCCGCGACGGGACCATCACACTCGAGGACCCAAACTCCGTCCGGCGCCTAGTCAACCTCACAGTACTCCCCATGCTCCAACCACAACAGGACTAGCCGCCGATCCGCCTAACCCACGGCGCGATGCCACTCAGACGAAGCGCACCCTCTCGCTTTGTGTGTGATCCGCGCGTCTCAAGGGGCACCCAGCTCACTCCTGCTCCGGACGAGGAACGAGCGCGACGGCTCCCGTCCCGAGAAGTCATCGTGGGAGAATCGACATCGGGGAGTAAGGCCGAGGCTGGCGCCGGGTCCCGGCTGATCCTGCGGATAGTCACGAAGCCATTATTCCCCGCTCATCTTCGATCGAAGCGATTCGCGCCGCATGAGTCCGTGCCGCCGGACCAATGGTGCCAGGAGCGCGGCGAACTCCTCCCTCAGCTGCGCTATCGGGCGGGGCGGCCCGTCCGAAAGTTGGCGAATGAGATCTTCTGCGCGCCAGAAGATCGAGCGGCGGCGGCGTAGAGCCGCGAAGCCGACGCGGGCGATGCTGTAGCTGTCATCGGTGTCGGCCAGTAGGTAGCCGATCAATTGCCAGACCTCGTCGCGGCCGATGATCCGAGCTTGGGAGGTGGACTTCAGGTCCACGAGGGTGCCGTCGTAGATCAGGTCGGCGTCGGCGCCGCCGAGAGCCAAGCTCTGAGCAAAGGCGGGGCCGATGGCGAGTTCGCCGGCGTCGCGAATGCTCAAGTGGTCTTCCACAGTTACATGACCGAGCGCGTCAAGGTCGCGCATGGTTGACTCGTTCATCAGCGCAAAGGCGAGTTCGTCGAGATTGTCGCCGTGTGTCGTCAGCGGCTCCGCTAGGTATGGCAAGACGGTCGGGCCAGCGCGGAAATACTGCTCGAAGCGGGCGAGGATCGCGACGAGGCGGCAGAGCTCCAACCACTGTTCGCTGTCCGGTGTCCGCTGCGATGGCTGGAGCTTGGCGACGCGGGCGACGGTGAGGCGCTCGATCACGCTCGGCGGGATCTGTGCGCGGCGTAGTGGACCGTCGAGGAGTATGGCCGCGCTGGTGGCGACCGTGCGGTCGAGCGCGTCCGGTCGTAGGTGCGCGCTGAGGAGGTAGCCGACGGCTGTCCCCACGAGTCCGTGGTCGGTCCCGGGCACAGGCGGCACTGTGCATAGCTCCTTGGTGCCGCCGCCGCGGAGCTCGCGGTTGGCGCTTGTGCAGAGTCTCTGTGTTTCGGGGAGATTCGTCTCGAACCAGTCCCAGACGGGGCCGCGGCCGGCGCGCAGAAGGCTCGTCAAGCTCATCGGAGGAGGATGGCGCAGGGGGACGCCCGACGCCCGTTCGCACCCTCAAGGGCGTCCAGGCCACCGGGGCGGAGAGCCGCAGCGAAAGGTACCGCCGTACGCCTTCGCGATCGACATCACGACCGCCTCATCAACGAGCGAGACGAGCTGCACGCCTCGGGAAGGACGAACTCCATCCGCCGGACTGATCCGGTCAGACTGGCTACGACCGACGCTCATGAGAACCTGTTATCCCGTGGATGGCGCGGCAGCAAATTGGTCGCACCGATGACGAGTCTTGCGAGTGCTCATCGAGCCATTGCTTCGCGCTGGCGGGACCGCATGGCCGAAGCCGGTGCGCTGTTCGGGGTGGCCTCGCAAATGCCCCCTCCCGCGGGACCCTTTTTCGGGCACCTTGCGGTCAATAGTGGATTCTGTGTGGTTGTGTTGCAGAGGTTCGCGAACGATCCGCCGGACTTGAACTACCGTACGGCTGTGCGTCCAGCGCGGTCCCTCGCGTCGACGGTTGAGATGCGAGAGCACTTGAAAGCGCCAGATTGGGCGGTCGGCTTGACTACGGCACTCGGCGACGCAGGCAGATATGCCGATGCGGCGATTCGTGCGTATGAGCGCGCGCAAGGCGCGAGTGCGGCAGAGAATCCGGACGCTCAGAACGCTTTACTCGCGCGTCTCTCGGAGACACGAGAGTACGCCGGTATCGCAGTCGAGCCAGTCGACGAGATCGCCGACTGGGCTGATCGATTCGCGGTGATCTTCAACGAACTATTCCCGGAGAGCGTGATGAACACGTCCGACCCGCCAGAGGATGCTCGCGAGCTGCCGGAGGCAACGCTTGCCTCGCTGTATCGCGCCGGTATCCCGCTACGGACGCTCAACAATGCGCTACGCACCACGAGCCTTTGGGCGAGGCGCGCTTTGGAGCCGACGGAACCGCAAATGCGAGAGCTGGCCTCGAGCGCCCGTGACTTCGCTGGCTTCCTCCGAGTATGGACGCCCAGCGTGTAGTCGCCTTTCGGCAAGACCCGGCCTTCAACGCTCAAGCGACCGATCCGCGCAGTGGTTCGTCAGTCGGCCCGATACGCCGGTTTCACGGCGCAACCCTCAAGTAGGTTCTCGGCTGGACTGGCGCGAGTTGTGGCGCGAGCAGTCAGTTTATGGCTCAACCATGCGGTTTTGCGGCAGTCTTGAAAACCAGCAGGCGGGCAATCCCCGTCTCGGGGGTTCGAATCCCCCCCCCTCCGTTCGAGCTCCGGATCGAGGCTCTACACTGCTGTCGTCCGACCTCCCTGGGAGAGGTGGCCGAGTGGCTGAAGGCACTCGCCTGCTAAGCGAGTATGGGGGTTAAACTCCATCGCGGGTTCGAATCCCGCCCTCTCCGTAGCCTCGAATCTCCTGCAAATGCGCGGCTTTTGGTAGGCGTTCAGTCGTCCGGGCTCTGGTGGTTCTGGGTCAGAGGAGGGCGGGGAGCGCGCCGCCGGTTTGGTGGGCGGCGAGGAGATCGCGGAGGTAGGCCAGCAGGGAGCGGTGTTGTAGGCGGCAGGTGACCGAGGCTGATAGGGAGCGCTCGGTGAATCGTTCGCCGTCATCGGATTGGTTGCCGTGGGATAGCTTGCGGTGGATGACTGGTCCGCGGAGAGCGCGCTCGGCGGCGTTGTTCGTGGGCGTCACACCGGGGACGGTGATGAATGTCCAGAGCGCGGGCCAGAGCTTGATGAGGTTGTTCGCGAACCGGCCGAACAGTCGGTGGCGCTTGCTTTTGTTGGCGGCGTGCTCGAGTAGCTGGCGCAGCTCGTTCTGGACGGGTGTCATCGTCTCGGCGAGACGGTCGCGGTCCAGGTGCTCCGCGTAGGCATGCCAGACCTCAAACAGCCGGTGAGTGAGCGCCAGGCCGGCCGCTCCGAAGGTCTGCTGGGCGGCCAAGCCTTCGCTGTGGAAGCGGAAGTCGCGCTGCAAGTGCGACCAGCATGCTTGTCGTTGCTCGGGGTCCAGCAGGTCATACGCCCACCAGCGATCGGAGGTCACGATCCCCTCAAACCCGGCACCGAGCAGCTCGCAGAGCCGGTCGCGGTGACGATCCTCGACGATCCGGAAGATCGCCGCTTGCCCGGTTGCGGCGGTCCACATCGTGCGGTTCTCCCCGGCAAGGAACCAGCCAGTCTCATCGACGTTGACCGCCCCGGATCCCAGCACCTGACTGCACAGACGCTCGTGCGGGCCAGCGAGCAACCCCGAGGTGCGCTGGCAGATCTGGTCGATCGCGCCGACCGAGACCTGGACCCCGAACAGCTCTAAGAGCAGCTCGCTCATATCTCGCCGTGAGATCCGGTTGCGGGCCGTCAACGCCACCACCGCGGCCTGCAGGCCCGGCCCGAACGCCGACTCGCCGAGGACCCCGAGAACCGCTCGGGTTCGCTTGCGGCATCCCGGACACCGCAACCGGTGAGTGCGATGCTCGACATAGAACACCGCGGTCGGCGGCAGCTCGGCAACTTGATGACGCCCCGGGCCGTGACGCGGGACCTTCTCCACCTCGGTGAACTGGCGAGCGCACCCTGAACACTCATCAGGGTAATGGTCAACGATCGCACTCATCCGATCTTCAGCCAGCAGCTCCCGCCCGGCACCCAGGTGACCGGGCTGACCGCCCGCCTTGCGCTGCCTGACATCCTTGCGGGCCAGTTCCTTGGCCCTCTCCCGTGCCTCCGCGCGACGCTGCTGACGCGTCTTGGAAGCATCCCCCGACGGCGGCTGAGAACTATTACGCGAACTCACGGAAGCCTTCTGCTCCAACGCCCGCAACCGCTCCTCCAACCGCAACTGCCGATCCATCAACCCCATCAAGAACTCAACGCACGCCTCGCGCCCCGAGTCATAGACCGCCTCAGCCTCAGACCGCTCCACGCCAACAAGGTTCGCCACCCACCCGCACACACCTCGCTACGGACAGCCCGGAGGACTGAACGCCTACGCTTTTGGCGGGCAGCGCAAGGAGGCCGCCGGTGCCTCAAAGACCATCCCAAGACGCTTTATGGAAGCGTTTTGGAAGCACTCGCCGGTCGGCGCCGGTTCGGAGCTTCGGTTGAAGCCCCCGCTTGGCGTGCTTCCGTAGCCGCGCGTACAGACTTCCCGCCACGGGTGGCCTTGCGATCTGGCGCGGGTTCTGCTCTGCTCTGGCGCCCAAGACATCGTGTGGCCGGGCGAGCGTTGAAGGCGCCCGCCCGGCCGGTGGACAACCGAAGAGACGCTTCGGATGCCACGCTCGAACCGTAGCTCCCGTGGCTGCGGGTCCGGTCATGGCTGCGCCGGGCGGCTTCTTCGGCCGACCGGAACGGAGCAGACCATGACCATCGTTATCCCCGAGGAGCTTGTCCCGCTGCTGCGCGACGGGCTCTACTTCGACCTGCACGGCCAACTCGATGAGGCCAGCGGTCTGATCGAGCCCCGCAACCGCGCGGACATCAGTGCCGGGGTCGGCGGCTGTTTAGCACGCGCGGAGGGCGCCCGGGCGCTGCTCGATGTTCTGGGCTGGATCGACCCGATCGAGGCGCCCGCGGCCGTCGAGGTCGACGTGCGCCTGCACCGCGACGCGCTGCTGCGAGCGCTACTGACGCGCATCGCCTCCGAGCACAGCGTCGAGGAAGACCCGGAAGTCAGCGACGAGGACCGCGCAACCGCGAAGGCGCGCATCAGCCAGCTCGCTGACCTCATAGCCCAAACCGAAGGGAGCACCCTATGAGCGCGCCGAGGACAGTCTCGGCCGAGGACGTGCGAGCAGCCGAAGCGAACCCGCAGCTCCAGAGGCTGGTCGCGGCGATGAACAGTCGCGTGCCGTCCGAGGAGGACCGGAAGCTGTTGCTCGCGCTAGGCCGCGCGATCCGTCAGCTACGCGAGGAGCGAGGTATGACCCCGGCCGAGCTTGCCTGCGCCTCGGGCATCAGACGAGCCGAGCTTGAAGCTATCGAAGCAGGACGGCCCTACCCCGGCCGGCGATGTGCTCGAAGGAGGCGGTGGTCATGATCTTGGATCGGGCTCAAAGAGACGCGCTGCGCCAGTTCCTCGTGACGGACCTAGCGGGTGTCAGCGATGTGGCGATCGTCCTGCACGACGGGAACATCGCCGAGGCGTTGCGGCTGCGCAGCCAGTTCGAAGAGGACATGAGGCTGCTCGACCTTTTGGGATGGCAGGCCACCGGGGATCGGGACGCCTATGCGCTGGCGCTCTCAGAGGAGACGACCCGCGCCCTGGGACGGCTGCACGGGCGCGCGATCGAGTCGATCGTGCGTACCGTGGCCGAGTTCGACGGCGAGGACCTGAACGAGGCGTTGCGCGTAGCCGACGCCTGTGCGACCGCACTCCGCGGATCGTCGCCCGCGCGGAGGGCCGGTCGTGAAGATGAGTAGTCAGCGGGAGACAACCAAGCGCAGACCACCGTCGTAGGCGGGCTGCGTGCGCAGATCGCCGTGGCGCGCATCCCACGTGCCCGAAGTCAGGTCTGCCGAGAGTGCCGTAAGGGCGCGCAACTCGACGCCCTCGGGTAGACGAGGCCACACGGATTGAGCGGCGCGCAGCGCGGGGTCCAGGTACGACTCCGGCCGGGCGTAGTGCGCCTCGAAGAAACCGTCCTCGCAGTCGGCCGGGATCGGGATGGGCTCGACGCGAGCATCACCGAGGATGTCGGCTACGGCGTCGATCGTGGGGAATCGCTCGCGGTCGTCGGTTAGCGCCTCGGGGAGATAGTCGCGGATCATCCAGAAGCCAGCGAGCACGTCGATGTCGAAGGTGAGCACGACGACCGGGCCGCGCGCGACCCTGCGTAGCTCGCGCAGCCCGGTGGCGGGGTCGCGCCAGTGGTGCAGGGTGATGATCGCTATTGCCGCGTCGAAAGAGTTGTCGTCCAGCGGCAGCGCCTCGGCGCTGGCGGCGATCGCTGGCGCAAGATGCGCCGGGCGCTGAGCGCGCATCCCGGCCGAGGGCTCGACCGCGAGCACGTAGCGATCCTCCGAGGTCAGGTGCCCCACGCGTGCCGGCCGTCGAGGGCAAGGGCATCGCCGCGGGAACGTGCAGCATCCTTCAGCTACTCGAACACGGCTGGGGGCGTGGGTCCAGGCCGGGAATCGGGAGCACGAAATGACGAATCGCGCGTTCAAGCAAGACGTTCGGGACCGCGTGGCGCGGACGGGAGAGAAGTACACCAAGGCGCGCCGGGCTATTGCAGAGATTCAGGCCGCGCCGCCGGCGGATGTCTACGAGCCGACCTGGGGCGAGCCATACTACTTCGTCGAGACGTACGACCACACGCCTTACGGGCCGTACGGCAACGTGCTGGCATACGCCGACGAGACTGACGACACGTACGAGGGGCTCCTGACCGCCGACGGTGACGGCATCGAATGGGAGACGCTTGCTGGCAAGACGCAGATTGCGACAGCGATCCTCGAACACCGGCTCGGCGCTCAGCCCAGCCAGGACCTGATCGACGAGTTCCTCATGAACATCGCGTCGCGCTGGAAGGACGGTTATCAGCCAACCGTGTTCGTCGGGCGGATCCAAGCCTCGCTGGGCGTCTAGCGCGGGACCCGCACCGGCCGTGGCGGCGGAGACCAGGGCCTCGGGCTCCGCGCTTCGCCGCACTGGCCCACGCGCGTGGCTCAGTCGCCGAGCGTGCGCACCGCTCGCTCCAAGTCGCGGCGGTGAATGACGCGCGCTACGCGCCTGCGCTCGCCACTGCCGACCGCTCGCCACAAGATGCGCAGCTCGCCGACCCTCAGTCGCCGCCAGGGCGCTCGGCCCTTCAGTGCGCGGTCGTTTGCGTTGGCCGGCAGCGGCTCGTGCGTGAGCACGTCGGCCATTGCGCGCAGTGCTGCGCGGTGGTCGTCGGGGTGGAGCTTGCGTAGATCGCGCTGCGCCTGGCGGTCGAGTTCGACCGCGACCTTCGCCACGGTGCCTTTCAGCTCTCGTTGTCGAGAGGGCCGTGCTCGGCCTCGAACTCGGCGATGGCGTCGGCGAGCGCTACGCCGGCCTCTCCCCGCTCGATGGCCTCGTCGGCGGCGCGCATCGAGGCGACGTACTCAGGCGCGTTGGCAAGCACGAAGTCCTCCAACTGCTCCGCGTCGAGCGGCAGCAGCACGGCGACGGGCGTGCCGCGATGCGTGACGAACGTCGGTCGCCCGGTGGTTCTGACCTCGTTGACCACGCCGCTGACCTGGCGGCCCAGCTCTCGAATCGTGACGGTAGCCATACCGGCATTGTACGACAGATTGCCGAACATCGCGGACGGACCCATCCTCGGCAGCGAAGGGGCGCCCGCGCCGTCGCGGCGCTATGGAAGCTTTATGGAAGCGGCAGACCGCAGCAGACGGCAACAGACGCCCGATCGCTCAACGACCGAAGTGCCGGATTTCCAGGGAAAACACACCAAAGCGCAGCAGGCGATGACAGCCAAAGGGCGCTAAGGGCGTATCTCAGTAGGTGGCTTCGGGGGTCGCGTGGTGGGCCTTCTTGAAAGCGATCAGGCCGCTAGCGAGCTGGAGGAGCGCGAGGTGGTTCTCCTCCTTCTTGGACCAGCGGATGAGGATTCCGCGGTTGCGGTTCAGCCAGGAGTGCGTGGCCTCGACGACCCAGCGCCTTGCACGCCAGCCGGGTGTGCGCGCCTTGAGTTTGATTTCCTCTCCCCGGGCACGGATATGCGGCGTGTAGCCGTGTTTGACGGCTAGGTCGTGCATCGGTGGGGAGTCATACCCACGATCGAGGCACAGGCCCTGTGGAGACTCTGGCGTCGGCTCGGGACGCTCGATCGGGATGCTCTGGAGGGTCGGCTCTAGCAGCGGCTGGTCGTTGCGGTTGGCACCGTCGTGCGCCAACCCGATCGGGACCCCCGCTCCCTCGCTGAGAACCGAACGCTTCGCCCCCCCTTGGCCCGGTCAGTGGGATTCGGGCCGGTCTTCGCGCCACCGAGAGGGGCCTTGGTCATCGCGCCATCGGCCGCCAGCCACGCCCAGTCGACCCCTACAACCTCGTCGTACTCCAGCAGCCCCTGACGCCATATCTCGTGGAATACCCCAGCTCGCTCCCACTCTTGAAAACGCCGGTGCGCCGAGCTTGAGTGACAGACCCCGGTCGCGTTCAGCGCGTTCCACTGCATCCCCGTCCTGAGTACCAGCAAAACCGCGTCCATCGCGTCGCGATCCGCTACCCGCGGGTTGTGACACCCCAACGGGTGCGCCGGACGCTCCGGCAGCAACGCCTCGACCCGCTCCCACAACCAATCAGGCATACGCCAACCATCATCGAAGTCGATCAAACCCATCAGGAACCTCCTGGTCGCTTGGCCGATCAAGAGATTCGACGCAGGCTACACGACTCCTACCGAGATACGCCCTAAGCGAGTATGGGGGTTAAACTCCATCGCGGGTTCGAATCCCGCCCTCTCCGTTTCGAGACCAGACCGCGAGGGACGCCCTGACCGCATTGGGGGCCCAGTTGATCGCTCCGACGGCCTCGATCGCTGCGGATGCGGCGCGGCATCGGGGACTGAACATCGGTCTCGCGGAGGGTTCGCGCTCGCGACCGCGCAGGCTGGCGACGCCCATGTAGCGTCGTTCGACCGGAGAGTTCGTCGCGCGCTCCCCAAGCTCGGGCTTCAGCTCGCACCACAGCTGAACTGACCGCTCGCCTTCTGTTCGGCGAGGCGATCAAGCAGCGCCAGCAGTTCCGCCGAAGGGTTTGAAACAGTCTCAGGCACTTCGTCCCTCCACCACCCGGCCGTGTCCGACCGGTCCGGTGGGGCCGATCGCACGGCGAGGATCGCAATGCCCGATTCCAAGAGCCTGCCGGATCGACCCACTAGAGTTTAGCTGAAACCGGTATACCCCACTTTTCTAGTTCGTCGTTTATTTCACTGAGCTTCAGGCCCCGCCGGTGGAGGGCGAGGTAGCTTACGAAAGCATTGAGCTCGTCGTTCTCCTTGAACCAGCGCAGCACCTGGTTGACGATCGTCGCCGTGGGCGTCGCTTCCGGGGATTCCCTGATTTGTTCCCCAATCGAGTCGATGAAGCGATCGAACTCCCTCCAGAACTCCTCCGGTCGCGGGCGCTTCCCCAGTGCGAGTTCCAAGCCCGAGCGCAACCGATACTTGTCAAATGCCTCCAAGCTGTCGTTGCTCTTGCGCACATGCCCGTCGGGCGTTCTCGTAACGAGCCGAAGGATTTCCTCGAGGCTCGCTTCGGGACAGCCCGCCGCGTAGCGAAGCCACGCCAGCTCGTTGCGTCTGCGAAGCTCCTCTTCAACCCAGACCCGCAGCGCCGTCGTCAGGATCGGCTCGTGCGACTCGATCACCCGCTGCTCGATCTGATCCGCGATTCGGTCGAGCTCATCGGCTGGGATCAGGGTGAATGCGGCCTTGCCGATCGCACCACGGAGCTTCCTGCGGTTGAACCACTCGGGCGAGGAGCCCCGTCGCTTGACGACTTCACCCGAAGCGGCAAGTCGCGCCTCCTCCGGGTCGTATTGGCCCACCTTCTCCAGGTAGATCGCCCGCCGCCCAGGGTCTGGCAGACCGCCCGCGACCCATCGCACCAGCGTCGCGATCTCGATCGGATCGTTGTGCCCATCGACCCGCCGCTGGACATCGCCCGCGATCTCCTCGATCTGGGCTTCGCCGAGGCCCATCTCGAGTGCCCGCAGAGAGCGCTGGAGTCTCGCCGGCGAGAACGTCCGGCGCGTGCCCCGCTCATAGACCACCACTCCCCGCTCGATCGACTCGTACGAGGTGAAGCGCCGCTCGCAACCCCCGCACTCCCGACGTCTCCGCACGCGAGGCCCCACATCTGGATGGACTTCTTGACGACTCTCCAGGACATGCGTCTTAGAAGACCCACCGGTAGCGTCTAGGCAAAATGGACACTGCATCGCGATCCTCCCAGATATAGGGGTTACTGTCGGTGTAGCGCGCAGATCCTCGCAGATAACCGATCCCAGACGCGCAATCCTAGCTTTACAGCGTCCATCTGGGCGTATTTACCAAATCAACACAACTTCTCCCTCGGATCTCGTTCAGACTCGAACGAGGCCGATTGCACCGAGGCGCAAAGGCCTCTGTCGAGTGAACCCACAGCCCGCGAGACGACTGAGGAATGGAGATGCCAACCCCAAGGACGTGGCGTCCACGACGCCTTGTCAGCGGTGTAGCGATACATCGGCGAGTCGTGATCGCACCCCCCGTCGAGGAATCCACGCCACGGCCAGCCAGTCCGCTGGCGCGATGCCCTCCTGGCGACGAGTCACAGGGCGAGCGGAGCCCCGCGGGCCTCCCTCCACGGATTCCCCCGACGCTTCGCCCCCGTGACCATCGCATCGAGCAATTCAACGAGGACGAGCCCGAGCACGAACGCGAGGTGCCCCGAGCCCGCTAGAGACGCGTGCCCCCTGGAGTCACGAAGACCCCAGGATGTCGGCAGGGAGGCCGCACCGAGTACTCCATCTGGTGGCGGATGCCCCCGCGCGGACCAGCGGATAAGGCGCCCCGCCGCGACTCAACCAAGGAGCAACGATGCGGACATCATTTCGGAAAAAACACAAGATCCGCAAGGACGACACCGTCTCCCGGCTCAGGGGCAAGGAATTCGAGCCGCCCCGCCGCAAGCGGGATTTCCACACCCTCCCGCCGGTGATCGCCTTCACCGACCGCCGCTACGGCACCCAGCGCGGCAAGGCCGAAGCGAGCTCCGCCCCAATGACGGGCGGGGATGGCACTGCGCACAGCGACGACTACATCGACGCCCAGGTCGACCGCGCGATCGAGGACCGGCGCCACGGCTTTCGCTATGCCAACGAGAACGCCGACAAGGCGGGGCTCGACGCGATCGAGCAGCAGGCCGATGCGGACCGCGAAATCGCCGTCCTGAACAAGCGCGACGCCAAGCTCAAAGCCGAAGACGACGCGCTCGGCCGCCGCAATGGCCCGAGCAGGGGTGGCTACCGCGCGACCCGCGTCGTCCTCTACTCGTTCACCCTCCCCGTGGACTATTCGGCCACGATGTGGACACCCCTTCCGCCGGCCGGCCAGTGGATGCTCGCGCTTTTGATCGGGGCAGGCATGGTGCTCGCTGCACACCAGGCCGCGCGGAAGGTCGAGGATCTCCACGAGGCCTATGAGCAGCGAGTGGAGGATGCATTTGCCTACTACAAGGAGCTCACCGGCGTCTGCGCTGCGTTTACGACACCCCTCGCGGCCATCGTCGCAACCGCCATCTGGCGGGAGCACGCCTTTGCGACTGAGGCTCTCGCGACTGGTGGGCTCGCCCAGAGCGGCGCCGCGAACGTCGCTTTCGCGATCCTCGCGACCCTCGCCTTCGTGGTGGCCGTGCTCGCCGGCATCAGCTTCCGGCGTCTCGAACCCCTGCTCGAGATCCGCGCAGAGCGCTCCCTCGTCCAGGCACAGCGAGAAGAATGGCAGCTCATCCGCGACCGCGCCGAGCGCATCCAGCGCCAGGCCGAGCTCACGCTCACCTACCTCAAGGAACGCGAGGAGCACGTCATCCAGGCCATCCGTTTCTGGGGACGCGAACGCAAGGCGCGCGTCTCCCAGCGGGCGGCAACCGTGGCGATGCGAGAGCGCCGTAAGCAGGCCAAGCACGACCGATCCCCTCTCTCGGTCTCACCTGCTCCGGCAGCCGCGCTCCACGACCTCGGGCAGCGGGCCAGGAGGACGTCATGAGCGCCATCAACGCCTCGCACGAGACCGCGCCCGCGAGCGCCCGCGCCCGGTGGATCCTCAAATGCACCGCCGCGGCCTCCATCGCGGCGGTGCTCGCCATCGGGCTCCCGGCATGCTCGCAGCAGCAGCTCGTCAAGTTCGCCACCGGCGAGGGACCCCACCACCCCACGTACTGGGTGATCGACGCCGACACCTCCGGATCCACGACATCCCAGACCCAACCCGGGGGACCCTATGAACAGGAGATCATGGCCGCCCTTGCACAGGGGGCCCGCGACGAAGCCACCATCTACGCCGCCCCCGTCGACGGCAACACCGTCGCCGACGGCACCTGGACCATCGACGCCGCGCCCCTGCGCACCGACGCCGGAGGCGGCAATCCGCGGCTCGCCGAAGTCGCCCGCACCCAATCCGCCGAGCGTCTGCGTCCACGGGTCCGCGCCCTCCTCGCCAGCCGCCCCACGAACGGCTCGGACATCCTCGGAGCCTTCGAACGAGTGGCCCTCCTGAGCCGCAACCTCACACCCCCCGGGGAAAAGACGCTCGTCCTCCTCACCGACGGAGCGATCAACCTATCCAAGTACCACGGCTACGACATCTACACCGAACCCCCCGTTACCCCCGCCCTGCGCCATGCCCTCATCGCGCGGTTCAAGCGCAACGGGGAACTACCCCGCCTCCCCGGATGGAACGTCTACCTCGGCGGCATCGGAGTCGGTATCGGCAACCGCGCTACAGCCCGCGCCACCATCGCCCTCTGGGCGGAACTCGTGCCTGCGATGGGCGCTCACCTCGCTCAGATGAACTCCCCGATCGCGTTCGGGTAGCTCCGTCGCCAGCCAGGCCCCTGTCCACGGACCACAAGATCACACCGAGATCGACGCGGTCGCGGCGTTGTCCGAACCGGGTGCGGCCGGCTCGGCGCCCTGCAGTGCGCGGGTCAGCAGCTGCCACAGGATCGCGCGGTCGCTTGGGTCGAGCGCTCGTAGCACGTCGTCCTCGATCGTTTCCTGGGCGCGCTCGGCGCTCCTCAGCGCTCGGAGTCCCGCGTCGGTCAGCGCTACCTGGTGGCGCCTGCGATCGTCGGGGTCGCGGCGGCGGGCGACGTACCCCAAATCCTCCAGCTCGTTGAGCAGCAGCACGACGTTGTTGGCGTCCATGCACAGCGCCTCCGCCAGCTCCTGCTGGGGGGCGTTGTCGTGGTCGCGCACGTAGCTGAGGGCCATCAACAGACGCATGTGCATGCCCAGGAGCTCCTCGCTGCTGCGCCTGTAGACCTGCTTTGCCAGGCGGGTCAGCAGCACCATCGAGTTGGGAGGGCAGGAACGAACCTCGTCGAGCATAACGGCAGGATTATACCACGTCACAGCAATCATCAAGTTTAAAACGATAATACCTATACCAGTGATGATCCCTGCTATGGTGCTCTCTACTGCACCCCGGAAGGAGCATTCGATGAGCACCACTGACACCGCATCACACCGACTCGAGACGCCGCGGCCGAGCACTGGCGAGCAGGCCACCGGCAGGCCGACCCAACTTCAGACGCCGCGGCCGAACCCCGGCCAGCGATCCGCCGGTCAGACGACCCCCCAGGGAGCGGCCGGCAGGCGCGAGCGTCGCCGCTGGATCGCGCTCGCCGTGCTGTGCCTCGGCCAGCTGATGATGGTGCTGGACGCGACGATCGTCAACGTGGCGCTGCCATCGATCCAGCGCGAGCTTCACTTCACGCAGGCCAACCTCACGTGGGTGATCGACGGCTACCTGATCACGTTCGGCGGCTTTTTGCTGCTGGCCGGCAGGTTCGGCGACCTGGTGGGCCGCAAGAAGGTGTTCCTCAGCGGGCTCGTCCTGTTTGTGGCGGCGTCGATCGCGTGCGGGCTGGCGGACAGCCAGGCGATGCTGATCGGCGCTCGCCTGATCCAGGGGGTCGGCGGCGCGATCGCCTCCAGTGTGATCCTCGCGATCATCGTCACCGAGTTCCCGGAGCGGGTCGAGCAGGCCAAGGCGATGGGGATGTACGCGTTCGTCTCCGCCGGGGGCGGCTCGATTGGGCTGCTCGCCGGCGGGGCACTCACGCAGTCACTGAGCTGGCACTGGATCTTCTTCGTCAACGTGCCGATCGGTGTGGTCGCGCTGGTGCTCGGCTCGATGCTGATCGAGGAGAACGAGGGCATCGGCCTCACGGGCGGCGTGGATGTCCTCGGGTCGGCCCTGATCACGCTCGCGACCATGTTCGGCGCCTTCGCGATCGTCAAGTCGAGCGACTACGGCCTGCTCTCGGCGCGCACGCTCGGCGCGAGCGGCGTCTCGCTGGCTCTGCTGGGCGCCTTCCTGGCGCTGGAGGCCCGTGTGGCCAACCCGATCATGCCGCTGCGGATCCTGCGCCTACGCACGCTGATGGGATCGAGCCTCGTCCGCGGCCTGCTGATCACGGGCATGTTCTCCGCGTTCTTCCTCGGCGCCCTGTACCTCGAGCGCGTGCTCGGCTATGACGCGATCGACACGGGACTGGCGTTCATGCCGCTGACGATCGCGATCGCCGCCATGTCGATGGGGATCGCGGCGCGCGCAGTCGGGCGCTTCGGGCCCGTTCCGACACTCGCCGCCGGGCTGTTCGGGATCGTTGTCGGCCTCGTGCTGCTGGCCTTCCAGGGTGTTCACGCGAGCTACTTCCCCGGTCTGTTCTTCGCCTTCCTGGCCCTCGGCCTCGGCGCGGGCTCCTCGTTCCTGCCGCTGCTGACGCTGGGCATGTCCGACGCCCCCCCGCGCGACGCCGGCCTGGCGTCAGGGATCATCAACGTCTCGGTGCAGCTGTTCGGCGCGATCGGACTGGCCACGCTCGGGACGATCGCCACCGACCACACCAAGGCGTTGAGCGCCGCGGGCGAGCCCCTGGCCAGCGCGCTGACCGGCGGATACCACCTCGCGTACGTGGTCGCAGCCGTGTGCGTCGCGCTGGGGATCCTCGCGGCCTTCCTGGTACTGCGCCCACCCGCGGCATCCCGGCCCCAGGAGGTCGATCTGGCGACGGATCGAGCAAGCGGCGAGCACGTAGCGGCACAGGCCGCATAACCCACGAAAACCAGCCGTCACCACCGCCCATCCGTCATGATCGGCTGGCGGCCGGCCGACGAGCCTGCCGCCCAGCAGATTCGAGCAGAAGCCGCAGCACGAGCTCGCGGCGGACTGGCTGTGCGCTCATTAGACTGGGGCCTCTGCGCCAGTAGCTCAGCTGGATAGAGCGTCGGTCTACGGAACCGAAGGTCGGGAGTTCGAATCTCTCCTGGCGCGTCAGAAAAAATCCCGCAAATGCGGGGTTTTTTGTGCTTCGGGGCTGTCGGGAGGGCCGCCTTGGGCCGGGGTGGTAACGATAGTGGTAACACGCCGCTGTCGGGCGCCGCAGGGGCTCACCAAGCGCACCCGGCGAGCTGGCGTGGCAGCCGTCACTGAGCCGCCTGGGCACCGAGCAGCGCGCTGGTGATCTGGTCGGTGCCTTCGCGCAGCTCGTGGATGGCGCTGGCGAGCAGCTCATCGTCGATGCGATTCTGATCCCCACGCTCGGCGGCAAGCAGGGCGGCGCGGCGCAGCGCCTCGCGGATGAATGCCGGCGTGGTGCCCGCCGTGGCGGCGATGAAGCGTCAGCGTCGGCAGCGCTCTCCCGCGGATTTACGCGAAAGCAGTCGTCTGCGACCAACGACACCGCGCTCTTGTTTGTCGTCCGATCCGAGAGTGCGGTCGTCGATGGTACCGACATCCCCCTTGCTGGGCAAAGCGGTAGCGTGGGGAGCGAGAGAGGACACCGACGGACCAGCCCGGCTCGTGCACGCATCGATGAACTTCCGCAGGCCGGGGCGTCCATGGGTGCGAGATCCTCGCCGTGCAGCACGAGATGACCTGAGACACTACGTTCGTAGCGGGTGTCGCCGACAGGAGACTTTTGTCGGCTGATCAAGGCGCACGATCAAGGGGGCGGGATGCTCGCGTCGGCCAGAAGTCTAGAGACAGCACCAAGCCTGTCGATCCCGAGTGGAGCGGCAGCCCGCTCTGGACTGGTGCGACAGTGGTCGCTCGCGGTAGCAGCATTGCTGCTCGCGCTCGGTGCGGCGCTCGCCACGAACCTGACTGGTGATCGCGACACAAGCCCGCTCGCTGCGCGCTCACACGGGTTCTCGCGACAGGGCATCTTGAGTCTCCCCTTAGCGGCCCAGGGGCCGGTATCCGCCGCGTTGGGAGCTGACGCTCGTGCGTACCGGGTAGGCCGTTGGGAGGGAGGGTTCACAGCGTCGAGCCCGGCGCAGCATCTGAGCACGAGGTTCGCCCGTTCGGGCGTGTCGGTGCGTTCGGGCAGCACGCAGGTCGGGGTCAGCCTGATTGCCGTCGGATACGGCTCCTCGCTTGCTCCGGTGGGGCAAGTCGCGCCGCGTTCTCGTGCCAACCGCGTCCTCTACCGATACCTCGGGCTGAGCGAGTGGTATACGAACGGGCCGCTCGGCTTGGAGCAGGGGTTCACGGTGCCGCGTGCTCCACCCGGTCATACGGCTGGGCCGTTGACGCTCTCGATTGTGCTCAGCGGTAACGCACGAGCATCGCTCGCTAAGGAGAGACAGAGCATCACGCTCGACCGTGCAGGCAAGACCGTCCTGCGCTACACGGGCCTGACTGCAACCGACGCTCGTGGACACGCTTTGCATAGCTGGCTTCAACTCGATGCAGGGCGACTGCTGCTCCGCGTTGACGCGCGCGGTGCGCTCTATCCGTTGCGGATCGACCCGTACATTCAGCAGGGGAACAAGCTCAGCGCCAGCGACGAGAGCGGCATTGGTAACTTCGGGTACAGAGTTGCGCTGTCTAGTGACGGGAACACCGCCCTAATCGGCGGCTATTCCGACGGCTATGTTGGGGCGGCATGGGTGTTCACCCGCTCGGGCTCGACCTGGACCCAGCAGGGCGGAAAGCTCACCGGCAGCGGCGAGAGCGGTGAAGGCCAATTCGGCGCAAGCGTCGCGCTGTCGTCCGACGGGAACACCGCCCTGATCGGCGGCCGTTTCGACAACGGCTATTTTGGGGCGGCGTGGGTGTTCACGCGCTCGGGCGCGACCTGGACCCAGCAGGGCGGAAAGCTCACCGGCAGCGGCGAGAGCGGTGGAGGCCAATTCGGCGAAAGCGTCGCGCTGTCGGGTGACGGCAACACCGCCCTGATCGGCGGCGCTGGTGACAACACCTTCGATGGGGCGGCGTGGGTGTTCACCCGCTCGGGCTCGACCTGGACCCAGCAGGGCGGAAAGCTCACCGGCAGCGGCGAGAGCGGAGCGGGCCACTTCGGCCAGAACGTGGCGCTGTCGGGGGACGGGAACACCGCCCTGATCAGCGGGCCCTACGACAACGGTGGTGTTGGAGCTGCATGGGCATTCACGCGCTCGGGGTCGACCTTGACCCAGCAGGGCGGAAAGCTCACCGGTAGCGGCGAGAGCGGCGCCGGCGGGTTCGGCGAAAGCGTGGCGCTGTCGGGGGACGGGAACACCGCCCTGATCGGCGGGCCCTACGACAACGGTGGTGTTGGAGCTGCATGGGCATTCACGCGCTCCGGCTCCACCTGGACTCAGCAGGGAAACAAGCTCACCGGTAGCGGCGAGAGCGGCGGCTTCTTCTTCGGCGGGAGCGTCGCGCTGTCGGGTGACGGGAACACCGCCCTGATCGGCGGCTGGGATGACAACGGTGGTGTTGGGGCGGCGTGGGTGTTCACGCGCTCGGGGTCGACCTGGACCCAGCAGGGCGCACAGATCACCGGCAGTGACGAGAGCGGAGAAGGCGGATTCGGCGTCAGCGTGGCGCTGTCGGGGGACGGCAACACCGCCCTGATCGGCGGCCCTTACGACAGCAGCAACGTTGGAGCGGCGTGGGTGTTCGCGAACGGGTCCCCGCCCCCACCGCCTACGATATCTCCTTAGAGCGCCTAACAGAAGGTAGGGTTCGTGGTGGGGCTGTCGAAGTCCTGCGTCATGGCGAAACCTTTGCTTCCTGATGGGTTGTGGGCTCGTATCGAGCCGCTTTTGCCGGTGCGTGAGCCGCAGGTCACGGGGCGTCCGCGGGTGCCTGACCGAGCGGCGATGACAGGGATCATCTTTGTTTTGAAAACGGGGATACCGTGGGAGGATCTTCCCCAAGAGATGGGCTGTGGGTCAGGGATGACGTGTTGGCGGCGACTGCATGAATGGAACGAAGCCGGCGTCTGGAGCCGGCTGCACCAAGTGCTGTTGGACGAGCTTCACGACGCCGACCAGCTTGACTGGTCAAGGGCAGTCGTTGATAGCTCGCATGTGCGGGCCAAAGGGGGGGCGAGCAAACCGGCCCCTCGCCAGTCGACCGCGCTCGCCTTGGCAGCAAGCACCATCTGATCGTCGATGGCAAAGGCACGCCGCTCGCGTTCACACTCACTGGTGGGCACCGCCACGACATCACGCAGCTGACCGAGCTGGTTGATCGTGTCCCGCCGACCGGCCGTCACGGCAAGTTCCGGCCACGACGCCTGTATGCCGACCGGGCGTATGACTCCAAACACCACCGCCGAGAGCTGCGCGAGCGCGGAATCACGCCCAAGATCGCCAAACGGAACAGCCAACACGGATCCGGGCTGGGACGCGACCGATGGGTCGTAGAGCGCACCATCTCCTGGCTACACGCCCACCGCTACCTCGCGCGCCGACACGCCCGCCGCGCCGACATCCACGAAGCCATGCTCACCCTCGCCTGCGCACGCATATGCCTCAAACAACTCCAACACTTTTGTTAGGCGCTCTAAGAACCGGACCATCCACCTCGAGATCGTCCGCGTGACGAAGTGCCGCTACCGAGCGCGTGGGCGCGGGCCTTCCATGGCCCCGCGTCAACGCGAAGCGCGCCGTCCAAGGCAAACGGCAAGTCACGGTCGATCGTCCGCCGCTCCCCGACCAGGCTTCGCCTGGTCGGGGGCCCCGACCGCGGCGGAGCGCAGTCCCCCGGCCCCCGTCGGCGGGGTAGCGTGGCACACCCTGTCAACCCACAAGGGGTGTGACAGGGTGTGCAGCGGGAGCCGGGCCGGGGGCCGGCCGACTGCTCGATCGACGGAGGGGGTCCCGCGGCTGTTCGCGCGCCTGCTCGGCAGTCGCAGCCCGCTCACCCGATCGAACTCCCCGCCGTCGCGATCCTCCCGCGCCGGCGCCACTGACCCGCGCCGCACCCGAGCGCTCGACCCACACGCTCCGCCACACGACGCTCATCCACCGTGCCCCCGCCAAGCGCCACCCGAGCACCGCCCGGCTCTCACCCACGCCTCCCACGACGCGCCCGCTTGCGCCCCAGCTCCCCTCCAACCGGGCCTCTGGCGCCCCCACGGCAAGGCCAACCCGCCGCTCAGCGTCGCTTCGCTCCGCCTCACAGCACACAGTTGCACCTAAAGATCCTTTCTTTTGCTATTTTGGCTTCAGGATGCTCTCGATCGGGAAGATCGCGCTCGGCCAGCACCGCTACTACGAGCAGCAGGTAGCCCAGGGCCAGGACGACTACTACACCGGCCGCGGCGAGGCCCCGGGCGAGTGGGTCGGCGCTGGCGCGCAGGCCCTCGGCCTCACGGGCCGGGTGGGCGCCGGGCAGTTCGGCGCGCTGATCGCGGGCCACGACCCACGCGACCCCGCGGCACGGCTGCGCTCCTCCGCGCATGACCCGAAGGTCGCGGCGTATGACCTCACGTTCTCCGCGCCGAAGTCGCTGAGCATCCTGTTCGCCATCGCGCCGGAGCGAGGTCTCGGGTGAGCTCGTGGGGTGCCACGAAGAGGCGGTCAGGGCGGCGCTCGGGTATCTGGAGGACACGGCGGTGATGGTCCGTCGCGGGCACGCCGGCGAGCACGTGCAGCCCGGGGAGGGCCTGATCGCGGCGGCCTACCGGCACCGGATGAGCCGCGCGCTTGACCCGCAGCTGCATACCCATGTCGTCGCGGCGAACCTCGCGCGCGGCCCGGACGGCCGGTTCACGGCGCTGCATGGCGCGGAGCTCTACCGGGCGGCGAAGACAGCGGGGTACCTCTACCAGGCGCATCTGCGGGCGCTGGTCACCGAGCGGCTGGGGTTGGAGTGGGGGGAGGTCCGCAACGGTGCGGCGGAGCTCGCGGAGATCGAGCGGCCGGTGGTCGAGCACTTCTCGCAGCGCCGTCACGAGATGCTGCGCGAGGCCGAGCGGGGCGGGATCGGCCTGGGCTCAAAGAGCGCGGCCGAGCACGCGGCGCTCGCGACACGGGAGCGCAAGCAGTACGGGCTTGAGACGCACACGTGGCGGGAGGAGGTGCGGGCCCGCGCCGGCGAGCAGGGCCTCGACACGGGCAGAGTCGCGGAGCTGCTGCGCGGCGGGCCGGGAGCGGCTGGTGCGCGGTCTGGCCAAGCGCGGCAGCGTGGACGAGCAGGCGCTCGGCGCCCGGCTGACGGGCGCGGAGGGTTTGACGGAGCGCAGCAACACCTTCGACGAGCGCGCGGTGCTGCAGGAGTTCGCCGCCGCCGCCGCCGCCGCCGGCGCAGGCGCGCTGGTCGGCGAGGTGCGCGGCCAGGCCGAGCGGTTCGCGGAGCGCCCGGACGTGATCGCGACCCGTCGTGGTGAGATGACGACCGCGGAGCTCGTGGCGGTCGAGCGGCGGCTGATCGCGGCCGCGGTCGGCCGCGCCGGCGAGGGAGCGGGCATCGTCGATCCGTCACTGGCGGAGCGCGCGATCACAGCGGCTGACCGTCCCCTCACCGCCGAGCAGGCAGCGGCGGTGCGCGCGGTGACTGGTTCGGGGCACGGGGTGAGCGTGATCCAGGCGCTCGCGGGAACAGGGAAGACCTACACCGCGGGCGTGCTGCGCCAGGTGTATGAGAGCGCGGGCTACACGGTGCTCGGCGTCGCGCCGACCGGCCGCGCGGTGCGCGAGCTCGCCGAGGAGGCCGGCATCCCCGCGCGCACACTGGACCGGCTCCTGATCGACCTCGAGCAGCTCGGCGACGAGCTGCCACAGAACGGTGTGCTGATCCTCGACGAGGCCGGCATGGCTGCGACCCGCCCCAGCGCGCGGCTGCTGGAGGCGGCCGAGCGGGCGGGCGCGAAGGTGGTCGCGATCGGTGACCCGGGGCAGCTCGCCTCCGTGCAGGCCGGCGGGTGGCTCGGAGCGGTCGGCCGCGCGCTCGGCGCGCAGCGGCTGACGGAGGTGATGCGCCAGCGCGACCCCGCGGAGCGCCGGGCGCTCGGCGCGCTGCACGACGGCCACCCACAGCGCTACCTCGACTGGGCCGAGCGCAACGCGCGGATCGAGACGTTCAGCGACCCCGCCGGCGCGTGCGAGCAGGCGCTCGCCGAGTGGGCGAGCGCGGCCGCGGGGGCGGGGCCCGGCGCAGACGGTGATGATCGCCAGGGACAACGACACCCGCGAGCGGCTGAACCAGGGTGCGCGCGAGCTGCGGCGCGGTCTCGGCGCGCTCGGCGAGGAGCGCTCCTACGGCAGCATCGAGGTCGCGGTCGGTGACCGCGTGATCTGCCGGCGCAACGACGGACAGCTCGACGTGGACAACGGGATGAGGGGCACCGTGCGCCACCTCGACCCCGACCGGGTCGTGATCGACACCGACGGCGGGCTCGTGCGCGAGCTGCCCGCCGCCTACGTCGCCGAGCACGTGGAGCACGCCTACGCCCTGACCGGCCACGGGATGCAGGGCGGAACCGTCGAGAGCGCGATCGTCGTCGCCTCACCCAGGGATCTCACCGCCGGCTGGTCCTACACCGCGCTCTCCCGCGCAAGAGAAACCACACGCCTGCTCGTCTACGACGACGACCTCGAGCGGGAGCGCAGCGAGTTCGCGCCCACAGACCAAACCCCGACAGCAACCCGGCACGAGCTGCTCGAGCGCGTAGGCGCGGCGGATGCTGGAGCGCGACGACGAAGACCTCGCGATCGAGCAGCTCCCCGGCGCAGGCCGCACAGACGACCCCGACCTCGCCAGCGCCCGCGCACACGCGACAGACCCACCGCAGGAGCACGCCGCCGCCCGCGCCGAGCCCACCCCGCCGCCGCGGCGACCCCCCACGCGGCTGCGGGAGCTGCGCGAGCGCGTCGAGCAGCTGCAGGCGCAGCTCGCGGCGCTACCGACACGCCAGCTGCAGCGCATCGAGGACCTCGACGCGCGCGCCCTCACGCTCACCACCCAGCGCGAGCAGCTCACCGGGCGCCTCGCCGGCCTGCCCGAGCCACACCGGCGCCTCGGACGCGAACAGGACCCCCACGCGATCGAACGTGCCCACCTGTCCAGCGCCCTGCAAGCCAACGAGCGCGAGCTCGACGCGGTCCTCACACAACGCGGTGGCCTGGAGCGCGAGCTCGGCGACCCCGTCGAGGCCCGCGCCGAACGCGAAGGCCTCGAACACGCAATCACCCAGGCCACCCAGGAGCACACCGCGCTGCGCAACGAGCTCGCCGAGCGCGAACTGCACACCCCCGCCGCGTGGGTGAAGGCCACCTTCGGCGAGCGGCCCGACCGGCCCGCGCAGCGCGAGGCATGGGAGAACGGCGTGCGCCACGCCGCGCGCTACCGCGCGCAGTACGACATCACCGACCCCACGACGCGCTCGGCCCCAGGCCCGAGCAGCGCGGCGCTCAGCAGCGCGACTGGGAGCGCGCCCGCGAAGCGATCGACCGCGCCGAGCGGCGCCTCGGACGCGAAGACTCGAACGCGCGCGACATCGACCTCGGGATCGGCCGTTGAACCCCTCGGCTTGTGAGTGATGCTGGCGCTACCCCTGGTGATGGGTCGGCTGGGGTCTTTGGCCGCGTCCTTGGGTTATTGGTATGACTTTCGCGTATATCCGTAGCTAAAGCGGCTTTTTGCAAATATATTCCGCCTGCTTGGTATGGTCCAGCATCAAATCCGCAAACTACACGGTTTAGCGCTAAAATTAGCCCATGTCGATTCGACCCCGCGACCTGCCCGATCATCTCCTGTCGCTCGGCCGCTACGAGTTCACGCTGGATGACGCCGCGACGATTCTCGGCTCCGGCCGGGGGGCGACTGCGGATGCGCTCGGCAGGCTGCAGCAGCGCAAACAGGTCTTCTCGCCAGCCAGGGGCCTCTATGTCGCCGTGCCGCCCGAGTACCGCAGCTGGGGTGTGCTGCCGGGCGACTGGTTCATCGACGCGATGATGGCCCATCTGCACCGCGCCTACTACGTTGCGCTGCTGAGCGCTGCGCGTATCCACGGCGCATCCCACCAGGCGCCCCAGGTCTTCCAGGTGATGAGCGCGGGCGCCGCACCGCGGGATCGCGACCTTGGCCGGGTCCGCCTGCGCTTCTACACAAGCAAGCACATACACGAGGACAAGTTGCAGCGGATCACCGTCCCCACGGGATACCTGACGGTCTCGGCCAGGGAGACCACGGTCGTCGACCTGATCGCCTACCACCGCGCCAGCGGTGGCTACAGCAACGTCGCGACGATCCTGCAGTGAGATCGGCGAGCTCGGGGGATCGGAGCTGGCGCGCGTCGCCAGCCGCCGGGGGCGCGCCCTCGTGCGCCGCACGGGCTGGTTCGTCGAGCGCTACGGTCACTGCGAGGATCTCGAAGCGCTGCGCCAAGCCGCGCGCCTTGATCTCGGCGAGCCCGCACTGCTGGACCCGGCCGCGGGCAAACGCGGCAAGGCCGACCCCGACTGGCAAGTGCGCCTCAACACGCAGGTGGAACCCGACCTGTGATCCCCGCCGCGTTCATCACCGAATGGCGCGCACGCGTCCCCTGGCCCGAGTCCTATCAGGTGGAGCAGGATCTCATCCTCTCGCGGCTGATGGTCGAGATCGCCAGCAACGAGCTCCTCGGCGGCGAGCTGGTGATGCGCGGCGGCACCTGCCTGCACAAGCTCCACCTCCCCAAGCCCTACCGCTACAGCGAAGACCTCGACTACGTCAGGCGCACCGCCGGCCCGATCGGACCGTATCTCGACCAACTGCGCGAGGTCGCCGACGATGTGGGCTTGAGCGTCTCGCAGGTCGATCGCGCCAGGCAGATGGTGCACATGATCTTGGACGCCGAGGCAACCGATCCGCACGGGCAGATCCGCATCAAGATCGAGACCAACATCGCCGAGACCACACCGTTCAAGACCCCCACCACGATCCACCACGCGGTCGCATCGCGCTGGTGGAACGGTGCCGCGCCGATCCCGACGTTCGTCCTTGAGGAGATGATGTCCACCAAGCTCCGCGCTCTCTACCAGCGCCGCAAGGGGCGTGACCTGTTCGACCTCTGGCTGGTCTTGACAGGCGGCGAGGCGGCACCGGCGGAGATCGTCGGCGGCCTCGAGCACTACATGCAGAAGAACGTCTTCACCTACCCGCAGCTGAGGCTGAACCTGCTTGGGAAGCTGGCCGACGCGGACTTCCGCGCCGATCTCGCGAGCCTGGTCGTCGAGCTTCCAGAGGGCTACGACATCGACGTCGCCGCCGACACGCTCATGGAGCGAATCGGCGTCCTGCTCCGCAACGCGCCACCACTCGAGCACATCGCTGACGGCGGGTGGCGAGAACGCCGCTGACATCCTCTCCTGAGCCCGGTGCTTTGGCACTAGCTAATGATTGTTTGGCTTATTTGGTGTATGATAGCGGGTACCCAAGCCTCGCAAGCTCGAGCGCATCACGTCCAAGCCTCCGAGATGACCGGATGACCACCAACGGCAAGCCGACCGAGTGCCCACCGCCGAGGGCGCCGCAAGCGCCTCGACCGCCTGCCGCAGCCAACTCAGCAAAGCCGAACGAGGTCGTGCTCGTGCTCGACGTGCCGGCGGTGTTGGTCGAACTGGTAGCCCAGCGCGCCGCGATGATCGCCGCCGGGCTCGAGCGGCCGGCCGCCTCGCCGTGGCTTGACACCAAGGGCGCAGCCGAGCACCTGGCGTGCGGCACCGATCGCATCCACGACCTCGTGCAACTCGGGAAGCTGCACCCCCGCCGCGACGGCCGGCGCCTGCTGTTCCGCCCCGCCGACCTCGACGCCTACATCGAGGCCAGCCGATGACCCGCTCGCACCCGAGCCGCACATCGAACCTGGCTCTCGACCGGGCCGAGGTGTAGGAACGCAAGCCGAGAGGCGACACCGTGACCAGCCGAGCTCGGGCGGCCGGAGTGTGGCGTAGGCTCTGAAAATGACGACCGAAGGGAGCAGGTGCCGACATGGCCGCGAAGCGCGAAAAGACGAGAACGCCGGGCATCTTCAAACGCGGCGACCGCTACGTGTTCAGCTACAGGGACGCCGAGGGCACGCAGCGGTGGGGGGAGTCCTGCCGCACGCTTGAGGAGGCCCGCCGCGCGAAGGCCGCACGGACCACGGACATCGAGCGCGGCGAGCATGAGGAGCGCTCGCGGGTGACGCTGCACGAGTACGCCCGTGCATGGGTGAAGCGCTACCAGGGCCGCGGCCGGCACGGTTTCCGGGAGGCCACGCGGGACGAATACGAGCGGCTGTTGGAGGCATACGTGTTGCGGTACTTCTCGGCCTCCCTGCGCGTCACGGAGATCACGCCGAGCCGCATCGCGGAGTTCGTGGCATGGCTGTGTAAACAGACGAAGACCGCCCCCACGAAGGAGGACAAGACCCGGTGCGTGCCATTGTCCGATCAGACGGTGCGCAACATCGTGACGCCGCTCCGCGCGTGCCTCGCCACCGCCGTCCGTGAGGGCTTGATCCGCTCCAACCCGGCGCGGGACGTGGACCTGCCGCACCGGCCGACCGCGGAGGACGCCGATGAAGAGGAGGTCCGGGCGATGAGCCACGAGGAGCTCTCGACGCTGCTCAAGCTGCTCCCGGAGCGCCAGCGGCCGTTCTTCAAGTTCCTCGCCGTGACGGGCCTGCGAATCAGCGAGGCCATAGCACTCCAGTGGCGGCACCTGGAGCTCGACGGGTCCACGCCGCACGTCAAGGTCCGCCGCGCGTACGTGAAGGGCCGCATGGGGCCTCCCAAGAGCAAGTACGGCAAACGGGAGGTCCCGCTGGGCCACGCGGTCGTGCTGGCGCTCCGCGAGCACCGCAAAGACAGCGAGTGGTCGAGGGACGACGATCTCGTCTGGTCGGCAGGCAACGGCGCGCTCCTGAACCAGGGCAACCTACGCCGTCGCGTGCTCCAGCCGCCGCGCGAGGAGGCGTGCCTTGAGTGGGTCGGGTTTCACACCTTCCGCCACACCTGCGCCACGCTGCTGTTCGCCGAGGGCCGCAACGCGGTGCAGGTCCAGCGGTGGCTCGGCCATCACTCCGCCGCATTCACGCTCGCCACCTACGTCCACCTGCTCGAAGGAGACATCGGCGAACCGCTGACGCTCCCCGACGAAGGTGGTAACGAAGTGGTAACAGACCCCACACCACTCGACACCACAACGGCGAAGGAGAGTCGGCGAATCTCCAGCGTTAGAGCCAATCCGTAGCCTCGGCGACGTCCCACGCCACCACCGATTCCGTCTACGGAACCGAAGGTCGGGAGTTCGAATCTCTCCTGGCGCGTTGCAGAAAAGCCCTGCTCAGGCGGGGTTTTTTTGTGCCTGCGGGGTTGTGCAGAGGCCCGTCTGGGGCTGGGGTGTAAACGGAAGTGCAAACATGCCCGCCAATCCTGGCGGTGTCCAGCGGCTGCGAGCACAGCTCGCCGTAGAGTCGCGCGGCGAGCCGCTACGTGAGGCTGTCTCACATGGGGCAGAACATCTTCTCCGCGCAGCCCCTCCAGAAGTCCGCGCCCGATAGGGCCGAGGCATCTTGACGCTCATCGCGTAAGGGCCGTCGGGTGGCGGGGCTACGCTTGCCGAGAGCCCATGACGCGCTTTGAGGTGCATATCACTGAGGTCATCGAACACGACCAGCCGCTTGGTCCCCTGGACCCGACGCCCGAGGTGCGTAGCGTCTTCTGGGCGGGGGAGGCAGACGACGAAGCCGGCGCGCGCGATGCGGCCTACGTGGCGTGGGATGGCAAGTACGGCCCAGGCAAGCAGCCAGTCCAGGCGCTCGTGAATGTCACTCCTCTCGGCGGCTAGTGGAGTGTCAGGCAACGTTTGCCGTGTTGATGAGTCGTTTTAGAGCGCCTAACAGAAGGTAGGGTTCGTGGTGGGGCTGTCGAAGTCCTGCGTCATGGCGAAACCTTTGCTTCCTGATGGGTTGTGGGCTCGTATCGAGCCGCTTTTGCCGGTGCGTGAGCCGCAGGTCACGGGGCGTCCGCGGGTGCCTGACCGAGCGGCGATGACAGGGATCATCTTTGTTTTGAAAACGGGGATACCGTGGGAGGATCTTCCCCAAGAGATGGGCTGTGGGTCAGGGATGACGTGTTGGCGGCGACTGCATGAATGGAACGAAGCCGGCGTCTGGAGCCGGCTGCACCAAGTGCTGTTGGACGAGCTTCACGACGCCGACCAGCTTGACTGGTCAAGGGCAGTCGTTGATAGCTCGCATGTGCGGGCCAAAGGGGGGGCGAGCAAACCGGCCCCTCGCCAGTCGACCGCGCTCGCCTTGGCAGCAAGCACCATCTGATCGTCGATGGCAAAGGCACGCCGCTCGCGTTCACACTCACTGGTGGGCACCGCCACGACATCACGCAGCTGACCGAGCTGGTTGATCGTGTCCCGCCGACCGGCCGTCACGGCAAGTTCCGGCCACGACGCCTGTATGCCGACCGGGCGTATGACTCCAAACACCACCGCCGAGAGCTGCGCGAGCGCGGAATCACGCCCAAGATCGCCAAACGGAACAGCCAACACGGATCCGGGCTGGGACGCGACCGATGGGTCGTAGAGCGCACCATCTCCTGGCTACACGCCCACCGCTACCTCGCGCGCCGACACGCCCGCCGCGCCGACATCCACGAAGCCATGCTCACCCTCGCCTGCGCACGCATATGCCTCAAACAACTCCAACACTTTTGTTAGGCGCTCTTAGGCGGGGGTTGTCGGTGTTGCGGTTGCGCCAGTGGATGTATCGGCGGATGAGGCGGGCCTGGGTGGCGTGGTCGGGGTGGTCGGTGCCGGCGAGCGTGAAGTACCGCAGTGCTCGGAACTGCGCCTCGATCCTGTTGAGCCAGGAGGCGTAGTGCGGGGTATAGGCCAGCTCGACGTTGTTCGCGGTCGCCCAGTCGCGCATCTGCTTGCCGTGGTGGGGGCTGAAGTTGTCGAGGACGAAGTGCAGCCGCGTCTCGCCGGGATGCAGCGAGCGGATGTAGCGACAGAACTCCAAGAACTCGACGCGGGTCTTGCGCTTCTTGATGTGCCCGTAGAGCCGGTCGGCGCTGACGTCGTAGGCGGCGATGAGATGCCTGACGCCGTGCGGTCGTTTGTAGGTCGCACGTATCCGCTTGGGCTTCGCTGTGGGCGCCCAGCCCTTGCCGTCGGGCTGGGGTTGCAGATTCAGCGGCCCGAACTCATCAAGGCAGATCACGATCGCCTCGCCTGCCTCGGCCAGCTCGTAGAGCTCGACGATCCGGTCACGCTTGGCCACGAAATCCGGGTCGGTAGAGCGCTTCCACGTCCTCACGGCTTGAAACCGGACGTTCTCCTCGCGAAGAAGCTGACGCAAACCCTCGTGGGAGATGTCCGTGACCACCCCCTCGGCGACCAGGTAGTCCGCGAGCTTCGACAGACTCCAGGTCGCAAACGGCTGGTCGAGGTCCTGCGGGTCGGCCAGCGCGATCCGCTTGATCTCCTGGCGCTTTGGCAGCGTGAACGTCTGCGGCCGCCCGCCGCGATAGCGCGGATAGAGCGCGTCAAACCCATCCCGGTTGAAGTTGTGGATCACATCCCGAACCGTGTCCGGGTCGGTGAAGACGACCTCGCTGATCGCAGGCGGCGACATGCCCTGCGCCGACAGGAGCACGATCTGCGCGCGGCGCCACGTCACGACCGACCCCGACGTGCGACGCACGATCCGAAGCAGCCGGTTGCCCTCCTCGCTGGTGATCTCCCGCAACTGCACCCTGGCGGCCATAGCCCCTCCCGGTCGAGTAGCGATCTCGACTCAAGGACTTCGCCGTCAGCCCCATCACCCCTGGTTATGAAAACCGGCAAACGTTGCCGGGGAACCCACTAGTAGGACTTCGGTAGGTACTTGCAGGAGTTCGTGCGGGTGCAGGGAACTTGTGTGGTATGGCGAGCTTGCGGACGCGGGAGTATGGGGTCAGGGCGGCTGATCTGGAGGCGCAGCGGGCGGCTTTGGTCGAGTTCGCAGCGGAGATGTACCGGCCGTTGATGCGGTGCGATCAGCGTGCGAAGGGTGAGCAGTATGTGCGTGGGCTGTTGTTGGAGGGGCGGCGCAAGTCGATCCAGCCGATGGCGGCCAGGCTGCCTGATGGTGACGAGGAGGGGTTGCAGCAATTCATCACCGACTCGCCGTGGGAAGATGAGCCCGTCCGGCGGCGGCTGGCGCGGCGGATGGCGGCAGAGATCGAGCCCGAGGGGTGGATCGTGGATGACACGGGGCTGCCGAAGGATGGGCGGTTCTCGCCCGGGGTGGCGCATCAGTACTGCGGAGCGTTGGGCAAGACCGCGAACTGTCAAGTGCTGGTGTCCGTCAACGCCGCTTGCGATCAGGCGTCATGCCCGCTGGGGTGGCGGCTGTTCTTGCCGAAATCGTGGGATGAGGATGCGCAGCGACGTCGCCGGGCGCGGGTCCCTGAGGAGGTGCGGCATGTCCCGAAGTGGCAGCTCGCGTTGGAGATCATCGATCAGCTGTTGGAGTGGGGGCTCAAGCGACGGGTTGTGCAGGCCGACGGCGGCTATGGAGACACCACCGCGTTCCGGGTCGGGCTGGAGGAGCGCGAACTCGAGTACGTGGTGCAGGTCAAGGGCGTGACCTCCGCCCAGCAGGGCGACGCGGTTCCCGTTACGCCTGATTATCAGGGTCGCGGTCGTCCGCCGCGCCCACGCTACCCCGAGAAGCCCGTCAGCCTTCGCGACCTGGTACTGGCCGCCGGCCGTGAGCAGATCCGAGGAGTCGGCTGGCGCGAGGGTGACCGTGGCCCGCTCTCAAGCCAGTTCATCGCACTACGCGTTCGCCCTGCCAACGACGCTCAATGCGACGATGACGGGATACTGCCCGAGCGGTGGCTGCTGGCGGAGTGGCCCGCCGAGAAGGACGAGCCGGCCAAGTACTGGCTCTCTAACCTTCCCGCCGACACGCCGATCGTGACGCTGGTCCGCCTGGCGAAGCTGCGCTGGCGCGTCGAGCACGACTACCGCGAGCTCAAGCAATGCCTCGGCCTCGACCACTACGAGGGCCGAACGTTCTGCGGCTTGCACCACCACCTCACCTGCGTCACCGTCGCGCACGCGTTCCTCACCTGCTGCCGGCTCGCCCGCGGCGACCCCGACGCCGTCCGCCCTCAGCTGGCGGCAGCCTGATCAGCCTCTACCAAGCCCAACGCGACCTGCAGACCGCGCTGGCATGCTGGCACGACCACTGCCCGGTCTGCCAGCGCAGACTGCCGCCATAACAACCTACCGAAGTCCTACTAGGTCGTGAGCACCATCCTGGCTGTGATTGTCTGCCGGCACGCCGCCCACCGTTAGCCCATGGCCCTTGCCGACGCCCTTTTCTCGCGCGGGAGCCTCCGCGACACGCTGGAGGCGACGCTGCCGAGGATCGAGGAAGAAGTTGATGGGGCTCCCGAGGACCACCTGCTGCACGCCGATGTCGAGGAGTGGGTCAAGGCGATTGCGGCGCTGCGGGGCATGAGGACCCCGACGCTGGGCGAGCCGTGGATGGACGACGCTGAGGAAGTCCAGGTGGATGTCTCGCGCGAACAGGCCACCCGCGTCCTCGGCCCCGAAGTCCAGGCTGTGCCGGGCTACCGAGTCAGGGTCCATGTGCCCTTCGATGGCGACGGCGCCGTCTTCCTCCTGAGCCCAAGCACCTACACGAGCAGCCTGCCGATCGCCGAGGTCGGCGACCGCGAGCTGATCCACGTCATCGAATACGCCTACGACCGGCGCGTCAGCATCAAGGGCAGTACCGAGCGCCTGGTCCAGCAGGTCGAGCAGCACCTGCGCTGGGCGAACGACGACATCGAGCAGTACAACGCCAGGCTGGAGCAGCGCGCGCGCACCGCCATCCAGAACCGCCGCGCGCGCGTCAAGCGCCACCGCGAGCACCTGGCGGCCACGGGCCTGCCGACGCGCCCGAAGGAGGGCTCGCCGAAGACGTACATCGCCGACGCCATCGTGCGCCTGCCGGCGCCGGTGCTGCCCACTACCCCCACATCGGCGCCCATCACACTGGAGCCCGTGCTCGGCGATGAGGTCTTCGAGCACATCCTCGGCGTCATCCGCTCCGTGGGACTCGACATGGAACGGAGCCCGAAGACCTACGCCGACAAGGGCGAGGAAGACCGGCGCCAGTTCCTGCTCGCAGCACTGAACACGCACTACCACGGCGCGGCGACTGCCGAGGCGTTCAACGTGAGCGGCAAGACGGACATCCTCATCCGCCACGAGGGCCGCAACCTCTTCATCGCCGAGGGCAAGTTCTGGGGAGGAGCCAAGGCGTTCGGCGAAGCCATCGACCAGCTCTTCGGCTACGCGGCCTGGCGCGACACGAAGCTCGCCCTCATCGTCTTCGTGCGCGAGAAGGACCTGACGAGCATCATCGAGAAGGCGCGGGAGGCGCTCGGGCAGCACGCGCAGTTCGTGGAGTCCAAGGAGGCAGCGAGCGAGACGGAGCTGCGCGCGACGATGAGCTGGCCCGGCGACGAGCAGCGGCACGCGGACCTCAACGTCTTCTTCATCCAGGTGCCCGAAGGCTGAGGCCGTGTCCTGCTCACTCCCTTGGACTACTTCAAGACGATGCGAGTCTGATACGCGCACGCTGTCTTGCTCCGGTTGTCGCTCGCGTCACTTCAATTCCGGCGCGCTGTCGCTCGCCTCGGTCGTCTGCCTCGGCGCCGCAGGGGCACCAAACGCTTCGTGCTTGATCCACCGCAGCGACCACGGGTCCCCCTGGTACGCCTGCTCCAGGTAGATGAGGGCCACCCAACCCTCCTCTGCGGCGAAGTCCCAATAGGGCACCCGCAGGGTCAAGACCCAGGGGTAGTCGGCCATTTCTGTGGCGCTTAACTGCGGCGCGTGGAGGATGCGCGTCGTCTCGCCGGGCGGCACACGTGGCCGCTCGACCACGGTCAGGAATTCCCCGACGCGCTGCTTGAGCATCCGCTGGCCGAGGAGCTGCACCTGCATGGGGTGGATGACGGCCAGGCCGTTGCCGACGTTGCGCAGCGGGACGGCGATGTTGATGCGCGGGCCGCTGAGTTCGACATAGACCGCCCGCGGGTCGGCAAAGTCCTCATGGCCGCCGGGGAAGCGCAGTTGAACACGGCCCTTGTTTGGACCCGCCACCAGCGCCCGGTCGCTCTCGTCAGGCGGGCCGTGGGGTGGGGTCTCGATGAGTAGCGGGCGGTAGGACGCCTGGAGTTGGCGCTGCGCGGCCTCTTGGGCAGCCTGCGTCGCCTCGCGGGTGGCGCGCAGATCATCGGCAGAGGTGCGTAGGTGCGCCTCAATGTCGCGCTTCGCGTACAGAGCTGCCGCGCTGGCAGCGAGCACCAGCGCGACCGTCGCCAGCGCCGTGACCGCGCTCCAGTCGATGGCTGCCATATGGACCATACGGCGCGGGGTTGTGCATGGAGCGGACGCACTGACGAAGCGCAGCGAAAAAATCGAAAAGCTGTCGTTAGCGATCCGGGGATCGAAAAACGCCCCCGCCCTCAAGGGCGAAAAAGGAACCAGCGAACCCGAGCTGCTGTCGAGGCTTCGCAAGCGCTCACCCGGCAAGAGCGATCGGGAGGCGCTGGAGCGGGCCGCGCGGATTCAGCTCGGGTTCGAGACGATCCAACGCGCGCAGGAGCGCAGCGCGGCGGCCGGGGTCGATGAGGATGAGGTCATGGCCGAGGCCGTGCGTGGCGTGCGCGAGTCGCGCCGGTCGCGGGCTGCGTGGCGAGCGGCCTAAAGAGACCCTGATGGAGCGATCCAGCGGCTCTCGAAATCGAGCACCTCGCTGAGCGTGTCGAAGTGGCCGTCGTAGTGCAGGACGCCCCAGTGCTTGTGCGCGGCCGACGCTGCAATCAGAGCGTCTTGAAACGGTAGTCGATGGCGATTCGTCGCTGAAAGCGTGTGCAGCGCGGCGCGGGCGGAGCGGACAATCCCCTGCGTCAGGGGCACCTGTCGCAAGGCGTCGAGCTGTTCTTCAAGATCCTCGAAGTCGGCCTGGTTCTGCGCGGTGCAGAGAACCTCAAAGGCGACGACCGGCGAGACGGCCATCCGGTCGTTCCGAAGCATCGCCGTCCAGTCAGAGGCGATCTGCGGATGCTCCGTGTGGCTCCAGATTGACGTATCAAAGAGATAGATACGCCCGTCATCCGGCAACGTCACGAATCCGGACGCTTGCCCCAAGCATCGTCATGCAGGGTGGCAACTACCTCGGGGCTGAGCCCTTTGTCTTTCGTGGTCCGCTGGATCAGACGCTCGATCTGCGCGCGACGAGCCTTCGACCTGATCGGCCCCACGCCATTCTGTGCCGAACTGCGGGACCGCGCACGCTGCCCTGTAGGGGCGACACGACGTGTGCTCGACTGCTGATCCATCGGACTGCCTCCTGCACGGTTGGGATCACTCCATGATAACGCGGTAATCGGATTCGATCGCCGTGAGCGAGCTAGCGGCCCCCGGGCTTGCTTCCTTGGGATGCCCGATCGACATGCGCTTGGACAGCTCGGCGAAGTTCAGCCGCGACGGAGCGGGATTCGCTGGCCGCGATCTCTCGGAGGCGGTCGGCGGTCTCGCGTGGGAGACGAACCGTGAAGGACACCGCCTCGGAGTCAGGTTGAGTCATTACGAATCATTTTGAGGCATCACGTGGTAAGCTGATGCGCAGACCATAACAATCGGTCCCGGCGCGGGCAGGAACCCAACGCCGGGACCTGAGCACAGGAGAAGATGCCTCCCATGCCTGACGAGAACCCTATCGTCGCCGAACTCAACGCGATCGAGCGCGACATGCTGTACCTGCTCACCGGGGACGACCTGCCGATCTGGTCCATCTGGGACCTCGCCCGTGCCCTCGAACGCGGCAAGCTCATCAAAGACACCATCCGGTCCCTACGGACCAACGGCCTCATCAACCAGACCAGCGACGGGTACGTGTTCGCCACCCGCGCCGCCTTCCGCATGGTCCAGATCATCGGCCAGGTCAACTGACGACCGCAAGGGCGCCACGCCGCAGGACCGAGGGCGTGGCGCCTTTTGGGGTGCGGGGGTGTCCGTCTGGGTGTTCGTTTGGGTGTACGTCTATAAGGCGAACACCCCAGACGGACTGCCCCCGGCTCAGGAACTCGCTGAGCAGCCAAGCGACAGACTCCTCCAAGCCGGGCTTGCTCTGTCCGTGCAGCAGTCGTTGCCCCTCGTCATTCGTTGACCATCCGTCGGGGAAGACTTCCTCGATCTCCTTGCTCAGCTCCTTGAACGCCTCGGCCATCTGCTGGTGCGTTGGGTCCTCCTTGCCGAGCAGCCGGCCGGAGTTCATTTTCGCTTCTACCGCGCTCTTGAGATGCTCGCGATACGCGCGCGCAAGCCGGTTCTCGGCAGAGTCGCCGTCGAGCACCCAGGCCGCGCACGCGCAGTGCTCCAGCGCGCTTCGCGCGACGGATGACGGGCTGTAGAGGACCTCTTGGGCTTGGTACAGAGCCGCGAGCCCGCCGAACTGCTCGCTTGCGGCGAGCATGTACTGCTGGACGGCAGACAGCACCATGAGAGGTGCGTGCGGTTGCTTGGGAGCGATCTGCTCGGCGATCTCTCGCTGGTCGCTCGCGGCGACCGATCTGGGATCGGGGTGCCCTTCGGTTTCAGCCGTGACCTCCCGCCATGCTGCGCGGCACAGGAGAAACAGCTCGGCGAGTTCGTCGAACCGCTTGGCTTGGTTTTCTGGGTATGGCTGCACGATCGCGGGCACGGTTCACAGAATACGAACCCGCGGCGGCTGGGCCTCTGGTCTGACCCGGGTTAGCAGCGGAGTTGGGTTTTTGGAATCCTCCGGTGGAAGTCGTCGACCCCTGGCTTCTGCTCACGGGCACGATTGCGGAAGCGCGACCCGCCCGGCTCCTCTGTGCCCCATTGGACGAAACCCAGCCGTCTCGCCCGGCGATAGGCAGACGTCTTCTTCGCCATGGGGAAGCAGTAGCCCGCCGAGCGGCGCTCGGACGACCGCAGATCGTCCCAAGCGCGAGCGCGACCCAAGACTCGCCGAACGCTCGCGTGGCTCCGAAAGCAGCGGTCAAGCGGGTCTGAGCGGCATGTCGTAGCAGCGAGCGGGATAACGCGCGCAAACCCCCGCGGTGGGGATACGTTACGCTCGCTGCACCGTGAGGCCTTGGCGCCGACAGCTGAGCAGGCTCGGTCAGATTATCGGCATTGCCACGGCCGCTTCGGTGATCGCTCCGGCCGTTGCGCTTGCTTCCTTCCCCGGCGCAAACGGCGTGATCGCGTACGCCGTCGGCGAGGGGCCGCAGCGGGGCATCTGGGCCGTGGACCCCGCCACGGGCGGTCAACGTCAGCTGACCTCGGGCCCGGATGAAGCGCCGAGCTTCTCTGCGTCGGGCGACCTGCTTGCGTTCCAGCGCCGCGAAGCCGCAGGCAGCACGATCTTCATCGCGCGGGCCGACGGCTCGGGTGCGAGGCCGATCGTGCGCGGGAGTGAGCCGGCGTTCTCGCCCAACGGGAGGCAGATCGTGTTCGTGCGTAAGGGCGGTCTATTCCTGACGGGCCCCACGGCAGGCTCACCCGTACGGCAGATCACTCACCAGCTAGGAGATAGCACGCCTCAATGGAGCTCAAAGGGATCGATCGTTTTCGAGAGAACCGACATCCGACACGCAACCGTGGCGTGTTTCACCGAAGCACGTCTCAAGAGTTTCACGGAAAGGAAACGGCTGGAAAACCGCGGTGAGCAGCAATGCGCAGCGGGTAACGTGAGCCATGAACGCATCCTCGAACACATCAGCGCACTCGACGTCATCACCCCTCCGAGCCTGAGTGCACGCCAGGTCCTAACCGTTAACGAAAGTCTGGAACTGTGGCCTGACTGGGCCCCGGACGGAAAGACCCTCGCCGTGAACCTCTGCATCCCTCACGACCACTCTCTCGCAGAACCCCACCTTCGATCTTTCATCGTGTACACCAGCCCCCCCTGCCTGCCGGCCGTGTGGGCACCCAACGGCGGGAAGCCGATTCGGTCGGGAGGCTCTTCGCCCGGCTTCTCCTGGGGCGGCTACGGGACCTCGTGTCCGCGATACATCCCCTACGGCACAGAAAAGGACTACGTTCGAGCGCCGGCCGGGAACTTTGAAAAAGGTTTCTATACGGGTCATGTGAGGCCCGAAGAAGAACCTAAAAGTCCCGCCCAATTCTCATGGCAGCCGCTGCTTCCCGGAACAATACGAGTACCCACAGTGAAATGCCTCGAACGACCGGAACCGGGTGTTGAACATGGCTTCCTGGGGCAATTTGAAATTGAAGACATGATCAGGTTGCATTCCTGCCATCGCGTGCGGCAATCCCAGGACTGTGTCGTGAAGCCCAAGCGGTAATTCAGACCTCGCCCGCTGATCGTGGCCCTGCAACACCTGGCTTCTCCCTCCCGAGAGCGCGCCAAACGGCGAAGCATGGCAGAGCGACCAGCACGGCCATCTCGAGCCCCAGCCAGTAGTCGAGGAGGGTAAGGGTTGAGATTTCGCTGGGCACGAGCACCGTGCGAATCGGCAGAACGCCGAGGAGAACGGCGGCGACCCCGGCGATCAGTTCCGGCCCCACGGGAGCTCGTGCCGATAGGCGCGAGCTGAAGAGAACTACGAAGAACAGCAGACCGAGGATCAGTGGAAGGAGAGCGATGACGAGGACATACAGACGCGTCACGCCTTCGCGCTGCCAGCGCAGCGCGATCCGCACGGCTGGGACGGGCTTTGTCGTGCTCATGTTCGCGCTCGCGCTCAGCACGAACGGCGCCAGATGTTGACCGTATACCAGCACCAGTTCGAACCGCTGGCCTTCATATTCTTCCGTCGCTTGGAGCCGCCCTTCAATGACTTGTTTGGCCGGGTACTCGACCTCTACTGCAACTGTCGCACCCCCCGCGTACCAGTCGAAAGGATACCTCTGCTGCGCGGCGGCGAGCGGAAGTACGAACTCACCGAGCCGGGTGACCTTTGGTTCACCGATGCATGCCTGCCCTCCTTGGCACCCAGAGCCGGATTCCGGCCCCGTCCCAGAACCCCTGATCAGGCTGCAGAGGCTGGCCTCGACTACGTTTTCGCGTTCTCTACCGCCGTTGGGTAGCTGTACTTCGTATTGGAGTAGGATCTTGCTCGCGGGATGGTCGGAGCAGCTGGTGTCCGTGCTCCGCGCCAGTCCTTCAAGGATGTCCGGCCTGGCACATACGTACACGGCCAGAGAGACCGTCTGCGCAACGGGTTCGAACTTGCTGATCACTAGCCCCGCCCTCAGCGTGTTCGTTCGCGGGACGCAGAAGGCGGCTGACCCCGTCGCGGGCACGTTCGCCACTGCGATCGGCTTGGCGAGCGACGGCGTTGCTGCAGGGATCCTGCGGAGTGCCAGGACGAAGAGCGCCACAGCCCCGGCAACCAGGGCAATACCGAGAACGAGGATGACGGTCCGGCCTGCGGCGAATGACACGCCCCCCGGCGCGCGACTCTCGCTCATCGGAGCAGACTAACGGAGGCCAACGGACGCCGTCGCCCCGAATCGCGTCTGGACGGCCTGTGCGTTGAGGTCAAACGTGTGCTGAGCGCACACGGCGATCGACCACAGGGCCGGCAGCGTGGCTGCGCGACACCGCAACGCAACTGCTCTGGGGCAAGAGCAGCCGTCTCGTTGAAGCAAGCGAGACACCCCCTGCGGACGAGCCGCGGAAGCCGGCAGCGGCGCTGCGCTGGCTTCTGTATTCGTATACGAGTGCAGAAGGCGTGCGCTGGGATGTCCACCGCACAGAGGCGCCGGCCACCGCGCCATGCGCGATCACTGGCTCCTTCCAGCGCACCGGGTGGCGTGGCTACCGTCGCCTCGCGACGTGTGACGGCAGGTGGGGGGCCCTTCAGCACGTGTGGGCCACGCACTGCGTGCGCTACCGCGACTCGCTGGGGTGATCTCGATATGAGTGGCGCGCTTGATGCGCTCGGGCCGAGATCGAACGCTCAGGCGGGGGCGAGGTCGTTCTCGCGGAGCAGGTCCAGGAATTGCCGGGGCGTGAGAACGGGTGGGGGGTCGGTGAGCCCTGTCAGGTGGGTGTCCCCGGACACCAGGTATGCGACATCGGCTGAGCTGGCTAGGGCGATGAGGTAGTCGTCGTCGGGGTCGGGTGTCAGCCCCGCCTGCGCCGGCGGATCGTCGGCGAGGATCGCGGTCTCGTGCAGCGCTTGCACGAGCTCTTGCGCGGCGGCGTAGTTCACCCATCGGCGGAGCTTTGGTCGGGCGAGTACGTCCTGTGCTTCGGCGAGTAACAGGGGGCTGACCACGAGCTCGAAGCGTTCTTTAACCCAGGCGGAGAGGATCTGCGCCGGCGGGCCGGCGGGGGAGATCAGGGCGGACACCAGCACGTTGGGGTCGAGCACGGCCCGCACAGTGCGTCTACTTGGAGGAGCGGTGGCGCTCTCGACGCATCGCGTGGAGTTCGCGGTTGGCGAGCTCCATCGCGTCGTCGGGGTCGAGCCCGGCGCCGATGGTGCGTGCCTGGGCGTCCAGGAGAGCGGCGACGCGCTCGCGTCCGCCGGCGAGCGCGAGGTAGCGCTCGTAGGAGAGGACGACGGCCTCGGGGTGGCGGTGGGCGCCGATCACGACGGGCTCTGCGGCGGCGCCGGCTTTGCGGAAGCGCTCGAGCAGGGCGGGTAGCTGGGCGCGCGCTTCGCGGGTGGCGAGGATCTCGTGCGGCTTGCTGGCCATTCCCAGACTGTACCACGAGCGTGTATACATCTGCGACCGCGGTCGGCACACCCGCATTGCAGCTCCCGCTCTTTTCGTAGTACACTAAATCGCGTGGAGGTTCACGACTCGGCGCGAAAGCACGATGTCGCTGACGAGGATGTCCTTCACGCCGTCGATCATGCTCTGGTCATCGAAAGATGCTGGCGAAGATCCCGACCGTTGGCTCGTCATCGGGCCCGATCGCGCGGGCAACTTCCTCGAGGTGGTCGTCATGACGACTGCCGAGGGCAACCGGCTCGCGATCCATGCCATGCCCGTGCGCGCCAGGTTCCGGAGGCTGCTCGCACCATGAGCGAGCCTCGCGTCTACGGCCACACCCGCATCAACGACACGGATGTCGAGGCCCTGGCTGCCGAGGCCGAGGCGGGTTATGACGTCGATGAGCTGATCGCGCGGCGGCCCAAGCGGGGTCGTCCCGCGCTGGGCTCCTCCCCGGCGAGCGTCGAGTCCGTGCGGCTCGATCCCGAGCTGCGACGGGAGCTGATCGACCGTGCGCGAGCCGATGCCACGACGACCTCCGAGGTCATCCGCGAAGCGCTGCGGCGCTTCCTTCGTGCCGCCTGAGCTGGAGCGGGTCGCGCGGATTCAGCGCGGGTTCGAGACGATCCGTCGCGAGCAGGAACGGGTACCTCCTGATCTGCTCGAACGTCTCCATACGTGATCCCACTCCTTCCGCCGCCTTCCGCTCGAGCTCCATGAGCACCGAACAGTCGGCTGCAAGTCGGACGGAGGTGGGGCCAGTTCAGACTACAGAACCGAAGGTCGGGAGTTCGAATGTCTCCTGGCGCGTCACGGAAAAGCCCCGCTCAGGCGGGTTGATCGTCTGCGCTGGTGCGGATTTGTAGACTTTCGCACCCGCGGTCACCCACTTCTACCCGAGCGTGCAAGCCGCGGTGACCGCAGCCGAGAAGCGAACATAGCCGTTTGCTGCTTGCGCGGCAAGCAGTACGGATGAGCGAGTATCGCTGAGCCTTGCCAAGACGTGCGAGGATAGTGCCGTGCAGCGCAGCGACGTGCAGCGCGGAGCAGTCCGCTTCCTGGTCTTCAGCGCTTCGCTGCGCGCCGGCTCGCTCAACACCAGGCTCGCCGACCTGGCCGCCATGTCCCTTGAGGCACACGGCGGGAGCGTCGATCGCGCGTGGATGCGCGAGTTCGACTGTCCGTCCTATGATTTCGACGCGCAGGCGCGCGAGGGCTTTCCCGCGGGCGCGGAAGAGCTCCATCGGCGCCTGGAGGCGTGTGACGCGTTCGTGGTCTGCTCGCCGGAGTACAACGCGTCGCTCCCGGGGGCGCTCAAGAACGCGGTCGACTGGGTCTCGCGGTATGAGCCACAGCCGTTCAACGAGCGCCACGGCCTGCTGCTGTCCGCCTCGCCCTCGATGGTGGGGGGCAACCGCGGCCTGTGGGCGCTGCGCATCCCCTTCGAGCACCTCGGCGCCCGTGTCTACCCGGACATGTTCTCGCTGGCCCAGGCCCACACCGCCTTCGACAGTGAGGGTCGGATCGCCGACGCGCGCCTGCAGGAGCGCTTCGAGACGAACATCGTCAATTTCATGGACCTCGTCGAGGCATCCAAGCACTACCCATGTGTGAAGCGCGCCTGGGTCGAGTACCTCGGCGAGCACCCCGAGCCCGCGCTCGACCGCGTCGAGTGAACGCGCCCGGCATCCTGGCTCGCGGCCCGGGACCAGATACTGCGATCGGAGCCGCGTGAGTCGCGCCTGCCGAATAGCTGCAGGAAGAACAGGAAGGTGTTGATGACATCCAGGAAGATCCCCGCCGCGAGGGGCACCGTTTCCTGCATGCCAGCGCGGCGCATGCGGTTGGAGTCAAGAACGGTGTAGCCGCCAAAGATGCCCAAGCCGCCGCCGCCGAGCGACCCGAGTCGATTGCGCGAGCAGCGTGTACTGAGCGCGCCTACGAGCAGGCAGCGTTAGCTCTCGAGGGGGTGCCTCAGGGTGCGATAGGCGACGTAGAAATGCGCTGCTGCCGCTGGGACCAGCAGCAGTCCCCACCAGCCTCCAACGCCGTAGCCGTACAGGATGGCGGTAAGGGTCACTAGCCAGATCCCGATAACAACGCGCACGGGGACCATGACACGCCGGTGCCTGTACTCCCATGCCCATGAAGTTCGAAGCCTGGTTCGTAGCCGCATGTAGATCGCGCTTCTCAGCAGATCGGCGACCTCCGCCAGTCGCGGCGACCGCTGACCCTCCTCAGCGCCGGCCATCAGCACCGAGAGGATCTCCTGCCCGTGCTCGTGGCGGAACGCGGCCGGGTAGCACGTGAGCAGACGCCGGTAACGGCGCTCCAGATCAGCGGCATCGGTCATCGCAATACTCCGACCGCGTCCAGCCGCGACATCGCAACAAGGGCATTCGCTTGCAGTCGAGCTGCCTCGGCGGCGAGGCGCTCCTGGCCCAGGGCCGTGAGACGGTAGTAGCGGCGCAACCGGCCATCCACAATCTCCTCGCGGTCCACCTCGACCAGTCTGTCCGCGCGAAGACGCTCCAGAGCCGTATACAAGGTCCCGGCGCGCAATCGGACGCGCTGGTCCGAGATCCGCTCGACGTCGGTGATGATCCCGTAACCGTGCTGAGTGCCTCCAGCCAACGCGGTCAAGATCAGGAACGTCGCCTCCTGCATCGCGCGCTTCCTCATAGAGACAATATATATCGCTCAACTGTCGATGGTCAAGGCGTCGGATACCCCGCCAAGCAGAAGCAGCAGCCAACCTGTACGTCGATGCAACGGCTGATTTGGCTACGGAACCGAAGGTCGGGAGTTCGAATCTCTCCTGGCGCGTACGGGGGACCTCGCGACGGGGGGCTTGCTCGGACGGCTGCGCAGTCCTCCGGCCAATCGCGGCTTTCTTGCACGACTGCGTCCGCCGCGCGGTGCGGTCGACCGGTCGTCCCCCGCGGCCGTGGCGGCAGCGACCGGCTCGGATACCGACGTCACATCCGCGAGCTTGAGCTCGTCGGTGTACACGTCGCTCGCGAGCGAGCCGAGCTGACCATCGCGGGCGACGTCGTCGTCCGCCGTGGACGCTCGCGCGCCGACCGCGTACCGGAACTGCCCGCTCTCGTCGGCGACCCAGAAGGCCTCGCCCTCAATGTCTGTCTCGTGCAGGATCGAGCGGTCGTAGTGTTCGGCGATCCGGGCCAGCGCCTCCATGTCCGCGACGTCGATCACCGAGACCCCGGGGAGCTGCCGGACGCGCGCGACCGGAACGATCATCCGCCCATACCGCGCCCGGATCGCCGCCGCCTGGTCTCGGGGTCGCGGCCTGACGAGCGCGAGGATCGCGAGCAGGACGCAGACGAGGATCGCGATCACGGCAAGCGCGATCGTCCGCGCCGTCGCGACCGACAGCCGCGCGATCCCGAACGAGAGGAACAGCGGTCGATCGTGGCTGCCCGACACGGCGCCGGAGACCGACGGAGCGAACAGGCTCGCCGGGGACCGTCCGCCGGCGGGCGCGCCGCCCCCGGAGACGGTCGGCTGGGCCTCGAGTTGGGTCAGCGAGAACTGAATCCGCGGCGAGAACGTGGGGTGCAGCGGCAGGGAATTCAGGCTCCCGGTCGCGCTGACATGCGGGAGAATCGTGAGCGTGTAGGAGCCGCTCACCCTTGTCGTGGCTTCCACGCTGTGCACCAGCGCGAGGAGCGAGGTCAGGTCGAGCGTTCCCGTGACGAGCGCGTGATCGCCGTGGAAGTGCGTCGGGGGCGCGAGTTCGAGCGTCGTCTGCCAGCCGCTTGTCGAGGCGACCGTCGCGTCGAGCGACGTCGTTCCCGCGAACGAGTGCCTGGCGGCGGTGTGAAACTGGTACCCGAAGCGGAGTTCGACCGCGTTGAGCACGTGGGTGAAGAGCGGGTCGCCGGTCACGGCGCGGCCGCCGGGATAGGCGGGTCCCGGCGCTGCGTCGGCCGAGTAGGAGAGCCTGCCGCTCTGCTGGTAGGGAACCGTGTAGGGACGCAGCGCCGTGGGCGGACGAGTGAACGCGAGCAGCGCGAGCACCACGAATGGGAGCAGCGCGAGGAGGCCGATCGCCAGCACGCCGAGGGCAGACTCCGCGGAGTACTGCGGCACGCGTCGCGGCGAAGGCCGGGCGTTCTCGCCGGCGCGCCTCTGTCTGCGCCGGCGCCGTCGGCGCTGCGTGAACGCGGCTCCGGTGAGGAGCAGCACCCCGACGGCGACGAGCACCCCGATCAGCGCCGGCGAGCGGATCGACCGAAGGTCGGCTCCCGCGCCCGGGATATGCAGCCACAGCGCGCCGATTAGCTGGCTCGCGGTCGGATGTTCGAAGTCGACGAAGTTGTTGTTGTCGCCCTTGAATATGTACCGCCCGCCCGCCCGCCCGATGATCCTGTGCAGCACGATCGTGCCGAGCATCCTGTTGTCGTAGGCGACGATTTCGCCGACGTGGTAGCTGCTCTGGCTGCGCACGATCGCCAGGTCGCCGGTGTGAAAGAGCGGCTTCATGCTGACCCCGTCGGTGACGACGTAGGTCGTCGAGCCGCCGAGGCCGACCGGGGCGAACCAGAACCACAGGCACCCCAGGACGATCAGTCCCAGGGCGCTGGAGACGAGCTTTCTGGTGTGGCGGGTACGCATCGCGGATAGGGGTCGTGCCGAGCTCGCACGGTGGAGCTGGCGCGGAGCGGCCGGTGCGCCGGCCGCTCCGCAGCGCCCATCTTGGTAGTGCTATTCGATGACTACTTCGCCTTCGCTGACCGCGGCGACAGACAATTTGACACCTTCGGCGTCAGGGACTCCTTCGGGGAATGCGGGAGCTTCCTTGAAGTCGCACGCTACTTCGTTGCCCGCTCCGGTGGCTCCACAGTTGGTCCAGTCTTCCAGGACCGGCGCCGCTTCGGTCAGGGCGACCTTGACGTCGTTCGCGGCTGCAGAGAGTTTGAAGTGGGCGGCCGTCATTTTCGTCCCGTCTGCACTGAAGCTGTAGCTGACGTGAGACGTGACTTCGTAGCCCGACACCGCTCCAGAGCCGGCACCCGCCTTGTGTGCCGGGACTTCGTTGCTGGCGGTGAACGCATACGCGCCCACCCCGATCACGCCTGCGAGCACGAATGCGCACAGGCCCGCTATCTTTCGCTTGCGGCCAGCGAAGTCTCGCTTGCCAATACGCATGGACACCTGGGCCCCCTTTTGGGATCGTCGGCACTTGTGTGCCTTTCCCGGGGCCATCGGCGATCTATTGGAAGCCCTTTAGCCTGCGTCGTCGGTTGCAAGCATTTCTGCGGAGCTCTCCGACCCGCAACGCACACGGGCCCAACATGGCTCCTCGCTCCCGCATCTCGCCTGCGGGTCGACTGCCGCGCTTGTCGTCGCCTATTCTTCGCTCTTCAGCACCCCTTCCGGGGTCGCGAGGTAGATCGTGCCGGTGAGCCGCGATCTGCTGTACCCGGCCGGCAGGGGCAGGCCCTGCCGTTCGTCGATTTCCCTGTCGACGATCAGCGACTGCGGGCCTCCGCATCCTTCGGCCCGGGGGACCGAGTAGGTGTTGTCGACGAGTTCGGCGCCTTCGGCCTTGACGAAGTCTTCGGGGGTGATGCCTTTTCTGTTGGAGCTCAAGACGCCGGCCTGGCCTTTGAGTTCCGGCTCGACCCCCAGCGCGGGCTTGCTCCCGGTGGTGTACTGAATCGTGATCGGGTTCGACGGCGACCCGATGTAGCATCCGCTGCCCAGGAACGGGTTTCTCAAGTGCAGCGTGAGCGATATCTTGAGAGCGGTGCTTTCCTGGAAGACGAGGGCGGCCTGGTTGTAGTTGGGCTGGCCGGTGAGTTCCACCGTCGCTGTGAGCGCGCACTCGGAGTTTTCGGGGAAGCTCTTGCAGAAGTTCCGCAGGTACCGTGGATAGCGGCCTTCTTTGACCAGCGAGAATATGCCCCCGGGCACCACCTCGGTGGCTGTTACCAGCGATTCGCCGTTGGCGGCCGGAGTGACGTCGTATTCGTTTTCTTTGAGCACGCTCCCTTCCCCCTTCACTTCACGGAGTCCGCCCTGCAGGACGATCGGCTTGGTGATCGGCGCCTCGATGTTCGCGATCTGGAGTTCTCCGCCATAGGTTTCGTCGAAGATGCAAAAGTGAGTCGTGGGTTCTTCCGCCGGGCATTGCTTGAATCTCGCAAATTTTCCCGTCGGGTGGTGTTCTTTTTCGGCGGCCGAGGCCGACGCGGCCGGCGCGAACGCGACGATCGCCGCGACCACGAGCATCCACAGGAACCGCCTGACATTGTCTTTGACCACGACATCCCCCTGTTTTGAGTTGGCAGGCAGCGGCTGGAGGAGCGGGCCAAGCCCACACCACGCGACCCCCGACTGAGGATGGGGCGGGAGCACACACAGAGCCCCAAACCCACTATATATAGATTGTTTAGCAAGGTAGAATCGACTTGGCAAGGAGCAAAAAAGTACTGGAGCCGGTCGGCGCGGACCTGGGGCCGCGGGCCGGCGTGACCCGGTCCGCGCGGCCGCTCCGGATGGCGCGTCGGACGCCACCGGCCGGCTCCGGCGTGGGCGCTCGAACAGTCGTCGAGCCGACTGATCCTCAAGGCGAGTCGCCGGCCGCAGCGGCCGAGAAGATCGCATGGCCGCCGCGGGCCAGGCCGCCCGACACCCCAAAGCCTCCGGCCATCACGAGCACGGCGATGCCGGGCACCCCGCACGGCACCGCAGGCATCGATCCAAGCACCATCACAAAAAGCACCACAAGCGCCATCGCCACCACCGCAAGGTCCGCCACGTCCACGGCACCGCCGGCGTCGGTCTGCCGGTCGCTCCGGCGGCTCCGCCGCCGCCGTCCAGCGCGCCGGTCGCGGTGGCGCCGGCGATCCTCACGCAGGCCGGGGCCAACCGCCTGCTGTGGCGCGCCGGCTTCGGGCCGGGGCCGGGGCAGGCCGCAGCGCTCGCGGGCCAGCCGCTGCAGCAGGTCGTCTACAGCCTGACCCGTCCGTCGGGGCCGGCGGTCCTCACCGGCCCGGAACCGGTCGAAGAAGAAGGCCACCCGCTGGACCCGGTGGACGCGTGGGGGCAGGACCACTGCTGGTGGCTGGATCGCATGATCCGCTCCGACCAGCAGCTGGTCGAGCGGATGACGTTCATCTGGCACGACTGGTTTGCGAACTCCAACGAAAAGGTCGACAGCCAGCAGCTGATGCTCGACCAGAACGAGCTCTTCCGGGAAATGTGCCTGGGCGGCTTCCACGACCTGTTCTCGGCAGTGACGGCGAACCCGGCGATGCTGGTGTTCCTCGACGGGATCTACAACGAAGCCGAAAACCCCAACGAGAACTACGCGCGCGAGATGATGGAGCTGTTCTCGCTGGGCGCCGACCGCGGCGCCTACACCCAGCAGGACGTGCACGAAATGGCGCGCGTGCTGACCGGCTGGACCGCGGAATGGTCTGACGAACTGGGGCTGCACAACTTCCGCTATGACCCCGAACGCCATGACGAACAGGACAAGACGGTGTTCGGGCAGACCGGCAACTGGAACTGGGAAGACGCCGTGCGGCTGTGCGTCGGCCACCCGCTGCACGCGTCGTTCTTCGTGACGAAGCTGTGGGGCTACTTCATCGCGACGGCGCCCGACGAAGCGACGTTGGCGTCGCTGGAGGGCCTGTACGTGAGCAGCGAATACAGCATCCGCGCGGTCGTCGAGGCGATCCTCCAGCACCCCGACTTCTACGAAGGCCCCGAACTGGTGACGCCCCCTGTCGTCTACAACGCGGGCCTGCTGCGCGCGATCGGCCGCTACATCGACACCACGGCGTGGGCGTGGCTGTCGGGACAGGCGGGACAGCAGCTGTTCTACCCACCCAACGTCTCGGGCTGGGACTTCACGCGCTGGCTGGACACCTCGACGGCAAAGGCGCGCTGGGAAATCGCGAGCTACGTGACGCAGAAGACCTACCCGAACCCGTGGCCCCCCGAAGGGACGCCGGGGTACGACCCGACCGAGGACCCCGCGACGGCGCTGACGCGCGCCCTGGCCTACTGGGCCGACCCGCCGCTGTCAAGCGAATCGCTGCAGTGCGTCGCGGCCTTCGCCGAGACCTGCCTCGCCGGCGAAGGCGAACTCGCCGAATGGCAGCAGAGCCCCTACCGGGCGCTGCGCCAGAACGCGCTGCGGATGTTGATCGCGACGGCCCCCGACATGCAGGTGAGCTGACGATGCCCCGACGACGAAGGCCGGGCCCGACGGCCCGGCCCAACCGTCCCCCGACCCCCGAGGTGAGCTGAATGCCAGGCGGATGCTCGTGCAACGACTTCAACCGCGCCCAGCTGCTGCGTCGCGGCGCGGCGGCCGCGGGCCGCGGACTGCCATCGATCGAGCCGGGAATGCCGCTGCCGGCGGGGACCGGGATGGACCGCCGGTCGTTTCTGCTGCGCTCGGCCACCGCGGCGCTGTCGGTGTACGGCGCGACGCTGCTCGGCCCGCGCCACTTCGAAGAGGGGATCGCGCGGGCGATGGCGGCGAACGTCAACCAGCCGGTGCTGGTGTCGATCTACATGGAAGGCGGCTGGGACGCGCTGTCGGTGCTGGCCCCGGTGAAGGAAGCCAGGTATCACGAACTGCGCCCGGTGCTCGGCCTGGCCGAAGGGGCGGGGCCGACGTTCAGCGAGGACCCCACCCTGATGTGGCACCCCAGCGCCGGCGGCCTGGCGACGCTGCACGAAGAGGGCAAGGTCACGGTGTTCCCGGCGGTCGGCTACGACCCGCCGGACGAGAGCCATTTCACCAGCCGCCACTACTGGGAGGTCGGCGAGCTGGACACCAACACCCGGACGGGCTGGATCGGGCGCTTCCTGGACGCGACCGGCGAACCGGGCAACCCGCTGCAGGGGCTGTCGCTGGACTACAGCCTCGCGCCGGCGCTCGCGACCGCGAAGGTCCCGGTGGCGGCGGTCTCGTCGCCGGTGGGCTATGACTTCTGGGCGTACGGCTTGGACGAACCGCTGACGGCCCCGACGCTCGAGACCTTCGGCGCGCTGGGCGCGCTGGCGGCGCCGTCGCCGGCGATGGAACAGGCGCGGGGGGCGTCGCTGGACACGAGCATCGTGCTCAACGAGATGGCGCCGTTCGTGGGCCCGGAAGGCAAGCCGACGTACACCTCGCCCGTGACCTACCCGACGGCGGGCGGGGAATTCCCCGAACGGCTCGCGGCGCTGGCGGCGATGCTGGCGGCAGGGCTGCCGATCCGCTGCGCGTCGCTGAACGCCGTCGGCGGCTATGACACGCACTCCGACGAGGTCGCCACGCTGAGCACGAACCTCGGCCAGACCGTCGAATCGGTGCTGGCGTTCCAGCGCGACCTCGAAGCGCGCAAGCTCGACGAACGCGTCCTGATCCAGCTGTGGTCGGAGTTCGGCCGGCGCCCGCAGGAAAACGGCTCGGGCACCGACCACGGCGCGGGCGGGGTCGCGTTTTTGATCGGGACCCGCGCGGCGGGCAGGATGGTCGGCGAATTCCCCGGCCTGGGGACGCTCGACGAAAACGAAAACCTGCGCAACACGTCGGACTTCCGGTCGATGTACTGCTCGCTGCTGGAACAGTGGTTTCAGACCGAAGCCGGGGTCGCGATCCCCGAAGCGGCGACGTTCGCGCGGCCGGTGCTGGTCAAGTGAGGCGCCGGGCCGCGGCCGTGCGGCGCCGGCGGCCGGCGGCCGCGTCTCGCCAAGCGCCGGCGGCCGTGCCGGGCAGGGCCCCGGCGGCGGTGCTGATCTGCGCCCTGTGCGTGCTCGGCGGCTGGGCCGTGGTGGCGGGGGCCGCCGCGGAAGGCCACCCGGGCAGTCCGGCCTCACGGTATGCCCTCGATACCCATCACGCCAATCGAGCGCACCGCGCCCGCGCCTGCCGCCGTCGTCGGCACCACCGCTGCCCGGCCGCGGGCCACGGGTCATCTGGAACGACCGGCCACGGATCGCACCCCTCCCCGACCCCCTCGGACTCGACGGGGGCGACGGCCGGGCCGTCCGGTTCAGCCGGCACGCCGACGTCCCAGAGCCTGCCGGGCGACTCCTCCGCGCCTGAATCGGGCGCCCCGCCAACGACGAGCCCCGCCGCCCCATCGCCGTCCCCGGAAGCGCCCGCGGGCTCTGCGGGACCAGCGCGGGTGCAGGTGATCGCGAAAGAGTACAGCTTCACACTTTCGCGCCCCGAAGTGCCGGCGGGGGAGGTGATCGTGGAGTTTCTGAACCGCGGCGAAGACACCCACAACCTGCATCTCGCCGAAGCCTCGGGGACCGAAGCGGGCGCGTTCCCGAACACCCAGCCGGGTGTCCACGAGGACCTGCAGATCGACATGCGCCCCGGCAGCTACACGCTGTTCTGCTCGCTGCCCGGCCACGAGGCCAAAGGCATGAAAGCGACTTTGGTCGTGCGCTGAGCCGATCCGGCGCGCGCAGTGATCCCGCCGGCGTCCTTGTGGCGAGCCGCTGTCGAGGGGGAGTCGCGTGTCGACGAACGAGCGCTCGATTCGGAAAATGTGTGGTTTCTGTTCACATATTGGAAGAATCGGGTATCGTTCTTCTCACGCAGGGTTGGGATCGTCGATAAAGAGCCGAACCCTGTAGGGTGCTCGGGTGAGGAGGCGCGACCTCCTCACCCGAGGCTGTACCGGAGTTTGGACCTCTGGCATGTCGGGTAGTTTACCCTAGATTTCTCAAGAATCTATCTGTTCCAGACTTCCCAATCATCGGATGGGGCGATGAGCGCCCCAGCGCGCGGTGTAGTCTCGACCTTGATGGCCGACGCCGACGACCGAGGGCGCCGTGCAGAGGCTGGGCGGGCTGGACGTGGTGATCGCCAACGCCGGGGTCGCGGCGCAGCTCCCGCTGGTCGGGGGCGACCCCGAGATCTTCGAGCGCACGATCGCGGTCAACGTGCTGGGCGTGTACTACACGCTGCGGGCCGCCGGCCCGCACATCTCCCATCCCCGCGGGTACGCCCTCGCTATCGCCTCGGTGCTCGCGGCGGTGCACCTGCCGATGCTCGGTGCCTACAGCGCCTCGAAGGCCTCGGTCGAGGCGATGGCCGACTCGCTGCGCGGCGAGCTGCGCGCCTCGGGGGCGCGCGTGGGAGTGGGCTACTTCGGCTTCATCGACACCGACATGGTCAGGCGCGGCCTGCAGACGAGGGCCGCGGCCCTGGCCTCGCGCAGGAGCGGTCCGCCCACCGGGGTCGCGCCGCTGACGGTCGCCGTCGACGCGATCGAGCGCGGGGTGGGGCGCCGCGCGCGCCGCGTCACCGCACCCGGCTGGGTGGCCGGGGTGCTGCCGCTGCGGATGCTCGCCCAGCGGCTCGTGGACGTCGCCTCCCCCCGCGGCTTGGAGGAGGCGCTGGCGGTCGCCCGCGAGGAGCACGCGCCGCTGAGCACCGCCCAGCCCTCTGCGTAGAAAGCCGCAGCATCCGAACGGCTGCCCCTGTTGGCAGGGTTAGATTCATGTTTGTCGAAAAGAAACGAATGAGACTCGCGCAACTTGGGTAGAGATACGGTGTTTCATTGGGACGAGAACGATCTCGGGTCAATCCGGGTCCATGATGGAGGTATGCCATAATGAGGTTCCCCGCTGATGTAGGAGCCCGGTCGCTCCGGGTCTGGCTCATTGCGCTGCTCGCTGGCGCGGCACTTGGCGGCGCTGCCCCCGCGGCGCAGGCTGCGTTCGGCGTCGAAAGCTTCTTCGCAGGGAACTGCACGGTTGCGACGTGCGGCGAACTCGGTGGGCCTCCTATCAAAGAATCGGAATTCTTCACGCAGGCTGCTGGGCATCCGAACTATGGGATCTCCGACTTCAAACTCAAGAGCAAACAGATCCAGGTGTCGCCCTTCCCGGCGTTTCAGCCCGAAGGCAGCATCAGGAACGTGCGCCTGGATGTCCCCGCCGGGCTGAGCACGAACCCGCAGGCCACGCCAAAATGCTCACTGGAACAGTTTGGGACGACAGAAGTGGCCCCCGGGATCTTCCCCCCAAGTGCATGTTCGGAAAAAGCGATCGTCGGCGCCCAGACGGTGACAGTGCTGGTGCAGATCCCAACAGGGCCGTTTGCGGGCGATTATGCAAACATTCAGCTCCACGGAACGGTATATAATATCGAACCCGAACAAAAAAGCGGCATTCCCGCCGAGTATGGCGTGGCGGTGAGCCTCGAACCCCTCGGCGAAGCGGCCCTCGGACCTGAATACAAACATCTCTATTCACACACCTTGATCGAAGGTGGCGTGGAATGGAGCACCGACTACCACGAGTACTTCAAGATCAACGAAATCTCAAAGTCACTTCCATTGCTGGAGTCCCGGCTGGTGTTCAAAGGCAAAATCACCGAAGCCGAAACCGGTAAAGGGTTCACCGGGGAATTCCTGACCAATCCCAGCTCGTGCAACCCTCCGGGACCTGCGACGACGACGAGGCTGAGCGTGAAGTCCTACGAAGGCCAGGCCGAAGAAGCGCAGTACGAGGCGCCGGTGGGGGCATCTGGATGCAGTCTCGTCCCCTTCGCGCCGACGTTCTCGGTCAACCCCGAAACGACGCGCTCCGATCAGCCCGACGGCGTCACGACCGAACTCGGGCTCCCGCACGGGCTGGGTCTGGAAAACATCGACACCTCGACGCTCAAGAGCGCGACGGTGACGCTGCCCGAAGGCATGACGCTGAACCCGTCGGCGGCCGCCGGCCTTGAAGGCTGCACGCCCGAACAGATTGGGATCGGCACGATCGCACCCGTCGCCTGCCCGGAAGCCTCGAAGATCGGCAGCGTCGCGATCGAAGTCCCGACGCTGCCGGCGAAATCGCTGGAAGGCAACATCTACCTCGGCAAGCCCAGCTCGGGATCGATCACCGGACCGCCATACACGATCTACCTCGACGCCGAGTCGGCGCACTATGGCCAGTCGGTCCGCCTGGAAGGCACCGTCGTCCCCAACGAAACCACGGGCCGGTTGACGGCGACGTTCGCCAAGAACCCCGAAGCGCCGTTCAGCGACTTCATCCTGCGCTTCACCGGCCGCTTCAACGGCGGGCCGCTATCGCCGCTGGCCAACCCGCTGGTGTGCGGGCCCGCGACGACCGAAACGAGCCTCACGCCGTTCTCGGGCACCGCGGCGCAGTCGCCGCTGTCGAGCTTCACTGTCGACAGCAACGGCTCCGGCGGGGCGTGCCCGTCGCCGCTGCTGTTCACGCCGACCCAGACCGTGCCGTCGCAGAACCCGGCGCAGGCCGGCGCGTACAGCCCGTTCGTGTTCAAACTCGAACGGTCCGACGGCCAGCCCTACCTGTCGCAGATCAAGACCACCCTGCCGGCCGGGCTGCTCGGGGCGATCCCGTCGGTGACGCTGTGCGGCGAACCGCAGGCGCAGCTGGGGCAATGCACCTTCGCGAGCCAGATCGGCCTCGTGCAGGTGACCGCGGGAGCGGGCCCCTCGCCATACACGTTCACCGGCCAGGTGTTCCTGACCGGCCCCTACGACGGCGCCCCGTACGGGATGTCGATCGTGATCCCGGCGGTGGCCGGGGCGAACGGGCTGTTCAACCTCGGCGACGTGGTGACGCGCGCGGCGATCAACGTCGAACCGTACACCTACCGCCTGGTCGTCTCCAGCACGCTGCCGACGATCGTCAAGGGCATCCCGCTGCGGCTGAAAACGGTGACGATCGCGATCAACCGGCAGAACTTCCTGTTCAACCCCACCAACTGCGGGGTGCTGGCGACCGAATCGACCGTCACCGGCTTCACGCCGGGCTCCGGCGCGCTGGCGACGAGCAGCCTGTCGACCCCGTTCGGAGTCAGCGGCTGCAGCACGCTGCCGTTCAAGCCGAGCCTCACGGCGTTCACCGGCGCGAAGACCTCCAAAGCCAACGGGGCGAGCCTCGAAGTGAAGGTCACGCAGGCGGCCAACCAGGCCAACATCAAGCAGGTGTTGACGACGCTGCCCAAGCAGCTGCCCGCGCGGGGGAGCACGCTCATGAAAGCGTGCCTGGCGGCGACCTTCGAAGTCGCCGAACCGCCGGGAGGCTGCTCGTCGGAATCGCGGGTCGGCGGGGCGACGGCGACGACGCCGGTGCTCCCCGGGACGCTCAGCGGGCCCGCCTACCTGGTCTCGCACGGCGGCGAGGCGTTCCCCGACCTCGACGTGATCCTCAGAGGCGACGGGGTGACGGTGGTGCTGGTCGGCCACACCCACGTCTCCAGCTCGGGCATCATCACGACGAACTTCGAATCGCTGCCCGACGCGCCGATCTCGAGCTTCTCGCTGAACCTCCCGATCGGCCCGCACTCGGTGCTGGCCGGCAACGGCAACCTGTGCGCCTCGAAGCTCACGATGCCCACCACGATCGTGGCGCAGAGCGGCGCCAAGATCACCCAGAACACCAACATCTCGGTGCTCAACTGTCCGGTCAGGATCGTCGGGCACAGGACCTCCGGGACGCACGCGACGATCACCGTCCAGGCCCCCGCGGCCGGGCGCATCAGCGGCAGCGGCTCGAACCTCAAGTTCGTGACGCGCCACCTGAAGAAGGCGGAGAAGGCGACGATCAACGTCCCGCTGACCCGCAACGGGGAAGGGGTGCTGCGCAAGTTCCATCAGCTGACGACCCGCGTGAGGGTCGGGTTCATCCCGAAGGCCAACGGCGGACGTCCGACCTCCACCGCATACGTCAGAGTGACCTTCAGGTCCTAGCGGGGAGCCTGAGGAGGGGACAGCGCCGCCCGTGGTTGCTCGCGGGCGGCGCATCGCCTACATTGTGAGGATATGACGGTCATGGGTATGGAGGCCCCTGAACACGCCGCGGCCGTGACGGCCGCGGATCTCGCGGAGGATCGCCCGCCGGAAGACCGGCTGCTGGGCGGCCTGCGCCGCCTGATGCGCCTCGCGGACGAGGCGAGCGAGCCGGAGGCCGTCTTTCGCGCCCTGGCCGGCGAGCTGTTCTCGCTGCTGGGGGCCGACGAGGTGCACGTGCACCACCTCGCTCCGGCCGGCGGCGGGTCGGGTACGGCCGGCCTGAACGGGCACCCGGCGCTCCCCGCCACCGCCCCCCCGGCCGGCGCGGACGACCAGGATCTGGTCGTGGTCTACTTGTTCGGCGGCGAAGCGCGGCTGAGCTACCGGACTCCGCGAGCCGAGCGGCCCGCGGGGGTGGCGTGGGTGGCGGGCACCGGGCAGAGCGTGCTCGCGACGGGGACCCGCGAACTGGCGGCCAGCGTCCCCCGACTGGCGGTGACGGGCGGCGTGGGGTGCGCGCTGCTGCTGGCGCTCACGGTCCGCGGCGAGGTGGAGGTGGTGGTGGTGGTCGCGCAGCGCGGTTCTGAGCCGCTGGGCGAGCACGCGATCCAGCAGGCCGCGGTGATGGTCGACCAGGCCGCCAACGGCCTGGCGCTGCTGCGGGCGCGCGCCGAGGCGGGCACCGACGCAGTGACCGGCTGCATGAACCACCGCGCGATGCTGCGACGGCTGCACGAAGAGATCGGCCGGGCGGCGCGGACCGACGCGAGCCTGGCGTGCCTGCTGATCGACCTCGACGACTTCAAGGCGGTCAACGACCGCCATGGCCACCAGGCGGGGGACGCGGTGTTGCGCGAGGTCGCCCGGGCCCTGATGGGCGAGTTCCGGACCTTCGACCGCGTGGCCCGCTACGGGGGAGACGAGTTCGTGGCGATCCTGCCCAACGCCGACCTCGACAGCGCCGCGGCCGCCGCCGAACGGGCTTTGGAACATCTGCGGGCGATCCCCTCGTTTGAGATCGCGCCCGGGGTGTCGGCCTCGATCGGCGTCGCCCAGTGGCGGGCCCCGATGAGCGTCGCGCAGCTGCTCAACGCGTGCGACGAGGCGCTGCTGCGCAGCAAGCGCGACGGCAAGGGGCGCGTGACGCGCTCCGCATAGGCGCCGATCCCCCTTTTTTCCTACTTGCAAAACCGGTCGGGCTCGTTCAGAGTCGTCGCTGTGCGAGGCTTCGCGGCGTGATATGGTGAGCCTCTGTCAGACCCCCAGGGCCGGATGCTCGGGGGGCTCAAAAGACCAGTTACCGCCCGGTTCTCGCCGGGAGGGGGGAGGAGCTAGTTAGCGATGTCACGGATCAAGTTGGTCCTACCGGCGCTGGCCGTCGTGCTCGTGGTGAGCGTGGTGGCGTCGGCCTCTGCGATGGCCGTCACGCCGAAGTACTTCGTTGAAGGCAAGGAAGTGACGGGAGCCGAAAAATACGCGTTCACCGGCAGTGTGGGCATCGCCCGCCTGAACACGGTGGTCGGCGGTCTCAAAATGGTGATCGAATGCACCGCCAACAAATTGGCTGGCGAAAACCTCTTTGAAGCGGAAGGCAAGTCAAAAGGCGAATTCAACCTTGAAAGTTGTACGCTCTATGAAGTCATCAAAAGCGGGGCGCTGGAAAACAAGAGCGAAAAATGCTTGGTCAAAACACCGGTCAACCTCAAATACGCGGCTCAGTTGATCCTTGGGCCCGGCGGGTTGTCCGAAAATGAATTCAAACCGAGCACCGGCGAAATCTTCGCGGAAGTCGTGGTTGAGAGCGCGCCGGGGAAGACCTGCCTCATCGCTGCGGACCTTCAGGCCAAGGGTTCGTACGCCGCGACGACCGGTCCTGAATCGGAAGTAGAAAAGAAAGAACACGAATCGGTATTCACGTCGGGGGGCAGCAAATTGAAAATAGGGGCACTGCCCGCGTCGTTCACCGACAAGGTGAGTGGGTTGAAACTGAAAAAAGCAGTAACCGAAACCACGTCCAAAAAATTCAGGATTTTCACAGAAGAATAGAGTTGGGCGCCCCGGCGGAGTCGGGTGTCCATCGCTGAAGACAGTTGGGCTAAGAGAGGGCCGGGAGATCCCGGCCCTCTCTTGATATATCGTCGATGTCTCCGGTCTCTCGGCTGAGGGACGGGGCGCTGGGCGGTTGGGTTGGTACTAGTGGGGTGTCAGGCAACGTTCGCCGGGTTGACGGCGCCGAGGATTCGGGCATGACAGCGTTCGGGGCCGAGTCGGTGCCGGCAAACGTTGCCGGGGCCTCCACTAGACTGCGGGGCATGTCGCTGAACAGCTTTGGCGCACGAAGTGCGCTCGACGTGGGCGGGCGCGAGTACGAGATCTTCCGCCTGGATTCCCTGGGCGGGCGCTTCGACGTGGGGCGGCTGCCGTTCTCGCTGAAGGTGCTGCTGGAGAACCTGCTGCGGACCGAGGGCGACGGGGCGGTCAGCGCGGCCGACATCGAGGCGCTGGCCGGTTGGGATCCGGCGGCGCAGCCGAGCCGCGAGATCGCGTTCAGCCCGGCGCGGGTGCTGATGCAGGACTTCACAGGAGTCCCGGCGGTGGTGGATCTGGCGGCGATGCGCGACGCGATGGCGCAGATGGGCGGCGATCCGGGTCAGATCAACCCGCTGGTGCCGGCGGAGCTGGTGATCGACCACTCGGTTCAGGTCGACGCGTTCGGGACACGTGACGCGTTCGCGATCAACGCGGAGCGCGAGTTCGAGCGCAACCGCGAGCGCTACGCATTCCTGCGCTGGGGCCAGGGGGCGTTCGACCGCTTCGCGGTGGTGCCGCCGGATACGGGGATCGTGCACCAGGTGAACCTCGAGTACCTCGCGCGGGTGGCGTTCGTGGAAGATGGCGCCGACCCGCCGCGGCTGTACCCGGACACGCTGGTGGGGACGGACTCGCACACGACGATGGTCAACGGGCTCGGGGTGCTCGGCTGGGGCGTCGGCGGGATCGAGGCCGAGGCGGCGATGCTGGGGCAGCCGCTGTCGATGCTGATCCCGCGGGTGCTCGGCTTCCGCCTGCACGGCGCGCTGCCGGAGGGGGCGACGGCGACGGACCTGGTGCTGACCGTGACCGAGATGCTGCGCGAGCGCGGGGTGGTGGGGATGTTCGTGGAGTTCCACGGCGCGGGCCTCGCGACCCTGCCGATCGCGGACAGGGCGACGATCGGCAACATGTCGCCGGAGTTCGGGAGCACCTGCGCGATCTTCCCGATCGACTCAGAGACGCTGCGCTACCTGCGGTTCACGGGCCGCCCGCCGGAGCGGATCGAGCTGGTCGAGGCGTACGCGCGCGAGCAGGGCCTGTGGCACGACGAGGACTCCCCGGAGCCGGCCTTCTCGGACACGCTGGAGCTCGACCTCGGCGCGGTGGTGCCAAGCCTCGCGGGCCCCAAGCGCCCGCAGGATCGCGTGGCGCTGACGGCGGCGCGCGACTCGTTCCGCCGGGCGCTGGGGGGCTACGTGCAGGACTACGACTGGCGCGACGAGTCCTCGGCGGAGAGCTTTCCCTCCAGCGATCCGCCGGCGAATGGCAGCGACGCGGCCAAGCCCCACGACGGCGGCCCGAGCTACGTGGACGAGGCTGTGCCGGTGGTGGCCGCCGCGACGGCGGTGCCGGGCGGCGCTGGTTCGGGTACAGGCGGCGGTGCGGGTAGCGGCGCCGTGGCGAAGTCACGGGACGCCGCGCCCTGTACCCTCGCCGACGGCACGGAGGTGGTGCTCGACCACGGCGACGTGGTGATCGCGGCGATCACGAGCTGCACCAACACCTCCAACCCGTCGGTGATGATTGGCGCGGGGATCCTCGCGCGCAACGCGGTGGCGCGGGGCCTGCGGAGCAAGCCGTGGGTCAAGACGTCGCTGGCGCCGGGCTCGAAGGTGGTGACCGAATACCTCGACCGCGCGCAGCTGACCGAGCCGCTGGAGCGGCTGGGCTTCAACCTGGTGGGCTACGGCTGCACGACGTGCATCGGCAATTCGGGCCCGCTGCCCGACGAGGTGTCGAGCGTGGTCAACGAGCGCGACCTCGCGGTGGTGTCGGTGCTGTCGGGCAACCGCAACTTCGAGGGGCGGATCAACCCGGACGTGAAGATGAACTACCTGGCGTCGCCGCCGCTATGCGTGGCGTACGCGCTGGCGGGGACGATGGACATCGACATCGTCAGCGAGCCGCTCGGCCACGACGAGAGCGGCGCCGATGTGTACCTGCGCGACATCTGGCCCGACGAGCACGAGGTGGCGCGGACGGTCGAGCGGGCGGTGCAGTCGGACATGTTTCGCCGCAGCTACGGCGAGGTGTTCGCGGGCGACGAGCGCTGGAAGACACTGGAGCTTCCGACCTCCCCGAACGGTGTGGAGGGGCAGGCCGCCGGCGGAGCCGGCACCTCGCGTCGGTTTGCGTGGGAAGCGAGCTCGACGTACGTACGGCTGCCGCCGTACTTCGAGGGGATGCCGGCGGAGCCCGAGCCGGTCGGCGACGTGCACGGCGCGCGGGCGCTGGCGCTGCTGGGGGACAGCGTGACGACCGACCACATCTCCCCAGCGGGGTCGATCAAGCGCGACGGGCCCGCCGGGAGGTACCTCCAGGAACAGGGAGTGGCGCCGCGGGACTTCAACTCCTACGGCTCGCGGCGCGGCAACCACGAGGTGATGATGCGGGGGACGTTCGCGAACATCCGCCTGCGCAACCTGATGGCCGGAGAGGCCGCGTTGCCGGAGGGCGGGTTCACGTTTTATCTGGGCCCACCCGGCCCACCCGCCCCGTCGGAGCGCTCGAAGGGCGAACCCGCCGGGCAGGGCGAGCCGCCGGGCGGCGAGACGATGTCGATCTACGACGCGGCGATGCGCTACGCCCGGGAGAGTGTCCCGCTTGTGGTGCTGGGCGGCCGGGAGTACGGCTCGGGCTCGTCGCGCGACTGGGCGGCGAAGGGGACGATGCTGCTGGGGGTGCGGGCGGTGATCGCGCAGAGCTTCGAGCGGATCCACCGCTCGAACCTGGTCGGGATGGGTGTCTTGCCGCTGCAGTTCCCCGACGGCGAGAGCGCGCAGTCGCTGGGGCTGACCGGCCGCGAGGTCTTCTCGATCGCGGGCCTCGCCGACGCGATGAATGGCGGCGGAGGTCCCCCGAGCGAGGTGGCGGTGACGGCTGAGCAGACGACCGCCGAGCGAGCGACCGCCGAGCGCGAGGCGGATGGGCCCAACGTGGGAGCCCCGGTGCGCTTCCGGGCGCGCGTGCGGATCGACACCCCGCGCGAGGCCGAGTACTTCCGCCACGGCGGCATCCTCCAGTACGTCCTGCGCCAGCTTCTGGCTGCATGACGGACACGACCGACTTCCCGGAGGTCCTGCGCGACCTGCTCGCGGCGCACGGCCCGTCGGGCTACGAGATCGGGCCGGCGGAGGTCTGGCGCGCGGCGGCGCGGGCGTTCGGGGCGCAGGTCCAGACCGACGTGGTCGGCACCCCCCGGGCGCATGTGGCCCCATCGGGCCCACCTGCCCTGAGCTCATCCGCGCCAGAGGGCGCGCCGGCTTCCACCGGCGCGACGACCGCACTCCCGCGGCGGCTGGTGGTGATGGGCCACATCGACGAGATCGGGCTGATCGTGACCCACATCGACGACGAGGGCCATCTGTGGTTCGCGGCGGTCGGCGGCTGGGACGCCCAGATCCTGGTGGGCCAGCGCGTCGCGATCACGACGCGGGCGGGGGAGGTGGCGGGGGTGATCGGCCGCAAGCCGATCCACCTGCTGCGCGAGGAGGACCGCAAGAAGGTCGCGGAGATCCGCGACCTGCACATCGACGTCGGCGCGCGCGACGGCGAGCAGGCCGCCGAGCTGGTGCGGGTCGGCGACGTCGCGGTGATCGCGGGCGATCCGCTGGAGCTGCCCAACGGCAGGGTCGCGTCGCGCGCGCTGGACAACCGTCTCGGTTCGTTCGTCGCGCTGGAGGCCGCGCGGCTGACGGCGCAGGCCGGCGGGGCCGAGTGGGAGCTCGTGGCGGTGGCGGCGGCTCAGGAGGAGACGACGTTCGGCGGCTCGCGCACCAGCGCGTTCTCGCTGGAGCCCGACGCGGCGATCGTGGTCGACGTGACCCACGCGACCGACGTCCCCGGGGTCGAGGTCAAGGAGACCGGCAAGCACGAGCTCGGCTCGGGGCCTGTGCTCGGCCGTGGCTCGACGCTGCACCCGGCGCTGTTCGAGCTGCTGCACGAGACCGCCGAGCGCGAGGGGATCGCGTTCACGGTCGAGGCGATCGGGCGCAGCACCGGCACCGACGCCGACGCCGTCCACCTCTCGCGCGGCGGGGTGCCGACGGCGTTGGTGTCGATCCCGGTGCGCTACATGCACTCCCCGGTGGAAGTCGTGGCGCTGTCGGACGTCCACGCCTGCGCCCGCCTGATCGCCGCCGCGGCCCGGAGGCTGGACGCGCAGACGTCGTTCGCGCGCTGAGCGCGGCGATCGGTTGGCGCTGAGCACGATTGAGTCTGCGTCAGCCGTCAGGGCTCAGTCCGAAGGTGCGCGCAGCTCGAGATCCGCGACTCGCTCGAAGTGGCGCCGGTTGCGTGTCATCAATGGGAGCTCATGCTCCAGCGCGGTCGCGGCGATCAGCGCGTCGGGTGTCGGCAGCTGGGCGGTGCGCTTCAGCGTCCCTCCCCGCTGTGCGATCTGCGAGTCGACTGCGATCTCGTGCATGGGCGCCAGCAGCCGCTGGAGCACGTCCGCCCTGTCGCGGCCGGCGAACAGCTCGCATCTCGTGATCACTGAATAGGCGAGCGGAAAGCTCGGGAGCTGGCGTGCACCTCGGATATGGTCGATGACGACGTCCGAGTCCACCAGCACCCGTCCGCGACTCTCAGCCATAGCCGCGATCCCAGTCGCTGCGATCTGGGTAGGGAAAATCGGGGACGCTGCCAAATGTCTCGTCCAATATGCGCCGCCTCTCGGCGAGCTCCCGGTCGGCGGCCCGAGGGCCATGTGTGGCCAGGTATTCGTCGAGTGCCGCCCGAACGACTTCTGCGAGCGTACGTCCGTCGTGTGCGCGCAGCTCCTCGATCTGACTGCGCTGCTCCTCGGTCAGATAAACCTGTGTCCGTGTCGCAGCCATACAGTGCAGCATACAGCATCATAGGCAGCACCACGCCCACCGCCAACGGCCCCGGCGGGGCAGATCAGACGATCAGGCGCTGGCACCGGTCAGTTCGGTGAACTCCCTGACCTCGTACGCCGCCCCGGGAGTCCCGCCCAGCGCGAGCACGCGAATCCCCTCGGGGCCCGCGTAGATCTTGCGCTTTGCGGCGGGCCCGACGCGCACGAAGACGTCTGGCACGAGCTCTTTGCGCTCGCCGTCGATCTCGATCTCGCCGGCTCCGCGCAGGACGACGTAGACCTCCTCCTGGTTGTCGGCCTCGTGGTCGTGTTCGGGGTAGTCGCCGTAGTTGGGCGCCATGTCGATCACCTGGGCCCCGAACGAGGTCACCCCCAGCTCGGCGCGCGCCTTCTTCAATCCGCCGCCGAAGGCGGCCTCCATCTCGTCTATGTGCTTTGTGGTGTAGTCGCTCATGGCAGCCATGCTACCCGAGACCGCGATCTCGGTCGCGCTCGTCCGGTGCGCCGGTCCTTGCCGTGAGACGGGGCCGCGTGTCGCCACCGGCGGCATGTCCGTGTCTCGGCCGCACGTCTCAACCGGCGAGTCTCCCTCCTACGGCCGGAACGGCAGCACGATCGCGAGTTGGCGCGACTGCGCGAGGACGGTGCCGTGGGCTGACCAGATCACACCGTCCTCCTCGAAGAACCCGTCGTGGACGACGGTCGAGGAGAAGCGCGCGAAACAGAGCTCTTGCGGGCCGGGATCGCCGCTCCGGCGATCACCCGTGCGATCACCCGCGTGAGGATCACCGCCCCGAGGATCGTCCGCCCGAGTATCGCCTGCCGGCTCCGACACCTGCCCGACCTGCCGGCGGAAGTGGATCGTGAGGTCGATCGTGGGCGTGACGGCTGGCTCGGGTAAGCGGATGAACGGGGGTGAGAACAGGGCGTCGCTGAACAGCGCCAGCGCCGGCGCGTCCAGCGGCCGCGGCTCGGCGAATCCGAGCCAGGCCCCGATCTCCATCGGGGCGTCGGAGCCGGTGAACGGCATCGCGCCGATGCGCGGCTGGAGCGAGAGGTGGCGCAGGAATTGCGGGGCGGCCGGGTGCATCGGCTTGTAGGGCGTCCACGCGGGGTCGGGCGGCTCGACGGCGGGCATCGGCAGCTCGGCGATCTCGGGCGCGCTCCACGGCACCGAGAACGCGGCGAGCGCCAGCGCGATCAGCGTACCGTCCTGCTCCATGCGCGCCGACAGCGTGCTCAGCGAGCGCCCGGCGCGCTCGATCACGGTATGGATCTCGACCGGCCCCGGCTCGGGCGCCCGCGGGTAGTGGATCGTCAGCGAGCGCGGCGCCCGCGCGGGGTCGGCGACGGTCTCGATCAGGGCGCGCAGCACGATCGCCGCGATGTAGCCCCCGTGCGGCCCGCGCCCGGCACGCCAGGCGGGCGAGACCTCGGCGGAGAAGGTCGCAGTGGCGCCGTCCCCGTGGGCCTCGGCCGGGGGCAGGCGATGCACGGCGGTGTCGCGGTCGAATGTCGTTTCCATGCGGCGGCGCGCGAGCATACCGGGACCGGCACGCAGACCGGCCGCTCGCTCCGAGCCTTGCGGCGGCCCGCCCGCCGCTGCTGCGCTCGCCGTTCGTGCTGGCGGAGCTGGACTACGTCGTCGCCTCGCGCGTTGGCGTGGATTCAGGTTTAGTTGGAGGAGAGCTTCCCTCCTTTGGCGCTCGTGACACCGAGTGTGGAGTAGAGTCTCGCGGCTTCTCCTCCCATCGTCAGTTTGCCGCCGCCCGGGCCGCATGCCAGTACCATGGCATAGGCCTCCACCGCGTAGTGAGGCAGCGTGCAGATCTGCGATCCTTCGATTTTGAAGGTGCCCGCTACGGTGCATTTACTTTCTTTGTTGCCTTCGATTGTGATTGTGGCGAAGGGTTCTTTCCCCATGGGTTTGAGGGTGAGTATGCCGGCAGCGGTCAGTTCGCCATCGGAGGTGACGGTGAACCCTCCTTCTTTGACCTTGCAGACGGACAATGGTTCCGAAACCCCTTTGCTGCTGACGTCAGACACGGCGCAGCCCTTGAATTCAGGCTTGAGGATGACTTTACCAGCTTCTTCGAGGACGTTTTCCGTACCGGGGCTGCCCAGGGCCTCTTCACAAGTGACATGGAGACCGACACCTGCCACCGCGCTTTCCAATTGATTGACTGTTGACAGCGAGTCGGTCTGCGCTTCGACCTTTTCCCCCGCTATAATGTTGGCCCCGTTGACTTTGAATCCACGTATGGCTTCGTTGGCTGTCGTCAGGAGTTTCAATTTCAACGCTTCGAGTGAGCCTGGAGCAGCGAAATCTACTTGCCTGTCGAGCGGCTCGAAGACCGAGTTGCCCGTGCCGTTGTTGATGCGCCCGACATGTGTGCCTTCCATGAGGGCTTCGTGATCGGGATTGTCTGTAGATGGGACATAGAGCCATGGACTGCCGCTGTCACCATCCGCACCTTTTGCCGTGTCTTCTACAAGGCCTTCCGCAATTTTATTCCGCCCTTTGGAGACCGTCACGTTGAGTTCCGTGACTTCGCCGCACTTCTCGCCGCTGACCGAGCCCTCGAGACAGTCCATGTTGCCAATTTTAGGTTCCCGGTATTCCTTGACCCGGTACCTGGTTTCTTCTGTCCGTCCCCACTCGGCGGTTACTGCAAGGACCGGATTGTTGGCATTTCCGGTCTGCCATCCGCCGCCGGGTTCAATCTTAATGTCCCCATAGTCGCCAGCCTGGGTTCCGAGGGGACCACCGTTGCTATATGTTATTGCTTCCCCGATCCATGGTTTTTCCGTGGCGTTCCGCTTGAAGGCAAGCCATTTTGCGCGTGCTCCTCCCCCTGCTGCTATGCAGTGGCCGGCAGTGAGCAGGACCCTTTCGGCTGGGTTTGATTCGGGAATCGCCGCGGGTCCGGCGGTGCACCCCGCTCCCGTTTTAAAAGTGAATTCCGTTTCTTCTCCCGTGGTGGCCGGTTCGCTGATTAGCACACTTGTTGTCGTCGGTTTTTCAATCACTACCGTTTCGGATGGAATCCCGGGCCCGGAGACTTCCTCTTCCGGAATGACGTTTTCTAGGGTTTTTTCTTCAAAGCCTTCGAGAGTCGTGCTTTTATTTGATTTACCTCTACCTCTGCCGGCAGTGGCGGAGGGCTTCTGGATGGCTACCCCGGCCGTAATCGACGGGTTGCAGTTGGCCGACCCCGCCGCAAAGTTGTTGCACTCGTTGGCCTGCGGTATAACACGGAGGCGAGGGCTCCCCGCAACCGCTACGAACACGTTCACGCTGGATGCGGAGGCATCCTCTTTGAGGACGGCGCGTTCCGAAGCGGGCACCGATGAGCTCAGCGTAACGGATACCGCGTTGCGCTGGGGTTTGAGTCCCGTGGCAACCTCTTCGAGCGCGAATAGGTGCGCAAGTTTGCGGTCCCACTGTTTCTGCGTGGCGAGGAGCTGTGCGATGGTCGAGCGAACCGGCATAACAGTCACATCGGCCGAGAGGCCGGCTCGCGCGACAACCTCTTCAGCCGCTCGCCGGCTCGCCGGCGACGTCACCCCGATGTCGAACCGCGCCGCCGCCGGCACAAACCACACCCCGGCATAGGTGTTCCCCATGGCGGCTCCCAGCTCGCTCGGGAGGTTCGGCGCCTGTGCGACCGTGCTCTGAACGTCGACGGCCTGGATGGCGCGCGCGGGTGAGATTCCGTGATCTGTGAGCACGGCGATCTCCTTATCGAGCAGCGAACCTCCGGAGACGGGTGTCGTTGGTGCGGGATAGGAGAACGGCGTAAGCAGCGCTTCTTCGAACCCCAAGCTTGGCGGAGACGCGTAGGACGCCGACGTCAGTGCCGTGGCGATGGCCACCCCAACCATCGCACAGGCGCCGGTGATCGCGAAGACTTTCATGCGTACGTAAGACGGCGTGTGCAAAAGCCGCCCGCCCGCGCTCACCGCGAGCGCCGCGGTCAGGCTCGACATGATGGACCCGATTCTTAACATCGCTAGTAACCCTCCTTTAAAACCGGCCTACGGCCGGACACTCGCTCTTTGGTCAGGGAGCCAAGGCGCACGCCGCACAAAATCGACGCGGGACACCTGGCATCCTCTATGCGCCGTCATGGAGGTGGCCAGGACGCCTCAATACAAGGCCCCCGCGAGCATATGGCCATACCCTGGTTGAGGTCCACGGAGCGGGGGCAAATGTGGCGCATCTACAAGGCGTAGCGGCCTATTGTGGCGATCAGTTCGTACCCGGTGTTTCTATCTTGAGCTCCAGCCCGGGACCCTCAACCCCGCACAAGCCGCTTGATGCGTATCCGGTTAGCTCCATCCGGGTGGTTTCGTAGTTTTGTTGGGTGTCGCGGCCTACGTATCCTCTGAGCATCTTGGAGTTTCAGGAGCGCTTTGCGACCGAGGAGGCCTGCCGCGAGTATCTGTTCGCTTCGCGCTGGCCGGAGGGGTTTGCTTGTCCAGGGTGTGGCGGCGGGCGGGCCGGTGGCCAGACGCGCCGCCACCTGTGGGTATGTACCGCGTGTGGGCACCAGACGTCGGTGACTGCGGGGACCGTGATGCACAAGACGCACACGCCGCTGCGCACGTGGTTCTGGGCGGCCTATCTGGTCGCCACTCACCACCCGGGCATATCGGCCAAGCAGCTGCAACGCCAGCTCGGGCTCTCGCGCTATGAGACTGCCTGGCTGATCCTGCAGAAGCTGCGCAGGGCGATGGTCGCCCCTGAGCGCGAGCTGCTGAAGGGTGAGGTCGAGATCGACGAGTTCTTCCTCGGTGGGCGCGAGGAGGGCCTCAAAGGCGGCCGCCAGCGCGGAAAGAAGGCGCTGATCGGCATCGCGATCGAGGTCCGCGGACACGGCTCCGGGCGGCTGCGCCTTCGGGTGTTGCCCGACGCTTCAGGGCCGATACTGCTCAGCTTCACCCAGGCGACCACCACCACCGGCGCAATCGTGCATACCGACGGGCTTCAGTCCTACCGCGTCCTGAGCAAGCACGGCTACGAGCACCGCCGACACCCGAAACAAACCGCTGCGCCCGATCAGCTACTCCCTCGAGCACACCGCGCAACCTCCAACCTCAAGGCCTGGATGCACGGCACACACCGTGGCGTCTCTGACGAGCACCTACAGGTCTATCTCGACGAGTACGTCTTCCGTCACAACCGCCGCAGCACACCAATGGCGGCGTTCCAGACCCTCCTCGGACTCGGCGCCCTGCACAACCCCACCACCTATCAGCAAATCACCCGCCGAGCCGCCTAAAACCCCATCTGGAGCTAACCGGATACGCATCAGCCGCTTATAGGCGATCCGGTGCGGCCGATCGGCGGCAGCGCCGAGCCGGGCGTGGCGATGCTCCTCGTAGGCCTCGAAGTTCCCCTCGAACCACACCACCTGCGAGTCCCCCTCAAACGCGAGCACGTGAGTGGCGACGCGATCGAGAAACCAGCGGTCGTGGGAGATGATGACGGCGCAGCCGGGGAAGCCGAGCAGGGCGTCCTCCAGCGCACGCAGCGTGTCGACGTCGAGGTCGTTGGTGGGCTCGTCGAGCAGCAGGAGGTTGCCGCCGGAGCGCAGCAGCTTGGCGAGGTGGACGCGGTTGCGCTCGCCGCCGGAGAGCTTTGAGATGCGGGCCTGCTGGTCTGAGCCCTTGAAGTTGAAGCCGGCGACGTACTGGCGGGAGTTGACGACGCGGTCGCCGACCTGGAGGTGGTCGAGGCCGTCGGCGATCTCCTCCCAGACGGTCTTGGCGGGATCGAGGGCGTCGCGGGACTGGTCGACGTAGGCGAGCTGCACCGACTCTCCCAGCTCCAGGGTGCCGCCGTCGGGGGCCTCGTCGCCGACGATCATCCGAAACAGGGTGGTCTTGCCGGCGCCGTTGGGCCCGATCACCCCGACGATCCCGGCGCGGGGGAGGTCGAAGGAGAGCGACTCGATCAGGAGGCGCTCGCCGAAGCCCTTGCGCAGGTCGGCGGCCTTCAGGACGTCGGCGCCGAGGCGGGGCCCGGGGGGGATGTGGATCTGGACGTCGTCGAGCTTTACGTTGCGCTCCTCGGCGATCAGCTGCTCGTAGCGGGCGAGGCGGGCCTTGGACTTGGTGCGGCGGCCCTTGGGGTTGGTGCGGACCCATTCGAGCTCGGCGGCGATCGTGCGCCGGCGGCCCTTCTCGGCGCGATCTTCCTGGTCCAGGCGCGTCTGCTTCTGCTCCAACCAGGAGGAGTAGTTGCCCTCATACGGGATGCCGCGGCCGCGGTCGAGCTCGAGGATCCAGCCGGCGACGTTGTCGAGGAAGTAGCGGTCGTGGGTGACGGCGACGATCGTGCCCCTGTACTCGGCGAGGTGCTGCTCCAGCCACGCGACGGACTCGGCGTCGAGGTGGTTGGTGGGCTCGTCGAGCAGCAGCAGGTCCGGGGCGCGCAGCAGCAGCCGGCAGAGGGCGACGCGGCGGCGCTCGCCGCCGGACAGCGTGGCGACTTCGGCGTCGGGCGGGGGCAGGCGCAGGGCGTCCATGGCGTACTCGAGCTGGGTGTCGAGGTTCCAGGCGTCGGCGGCTTCGATTTCGGCCTGGACGTCGGCGAACTCGGCGGCGTTGGCCTCGGTGTAGTCGGCGGCGAGCTCGTTGAAGCGGTCCAGCAGGGCCTTGGTCTCGGCGACGCCGTCCTGGACGTTGCCGAGGACGTCCTTTGACTCGTCGAGGTGGGGCTCCTGCTCGAGCATCCCGACGGTGGCCCCGGGAGCGAGGGCGGCCTGGCCGCGGTACTCCTCGTCGACCCCGGCCATGATCCGCAGCAGCGTGGACTTGCCGGAGCCGTTGTAGCCAAGGACCCCGATCTTGGCGCCCGGATAGAAGGCGAGCGTGAGCTCTGAGAGCACGGTCTTGTCGGGCGGATGCACCTTGGAGAGGCGGTGCATCGTGAAGATGTACTGCGAGGACATCGGCAGGCAGGATAGAGGGGTCGTCTTTCGGAGGGGGACGGCGAGGCCGTCCGGCGTGCGTACGTCGTTGGATTGCGGGCGCACGGCTCGTCGCGGCGGGTGCCGCGACAAGAATGGGCCGCTAACGTTTACGAGCCATGCCCACGGTGCTGGATGTAGAGCAGCAGCTGATGCTGCTGGAGCTGGAGCCCCCGTTCGACAAGCGGGCGGTGCAGCTCGCGCGGCGGCGGATGGCGAAGCGCTGGCACCCCGACCTGGCGCCGCCGGGGGAGCGCTTCGAGCACGAGCGCCACCTGAAGGCGATCAACGAGGCGGCCGACCAGCTGGAGCGCATCGCGGAGGGCTCGCGCGGCGGGCGGGTGTCGCGCAACGCGGTGAAGGTCAGCGCGGCGGCGGCGCGCAGGGCGCGCGAGGAAGCGGGGCGCCGGGCGTATGAGAACGAGCAGCGCGCGCGCGCGGCGGCGACGGAGCGCGCGCAGCACGACCCGTTCGGCAGCCGGGTGCCTGACCACTCGGTGGTGCATCGCTACGCGCGCTGCATGTCCTACCCGGAGTGGGGCGTGGGGACGGTGGCGGGGATCTACTTCACCGGCGACAGCACCGACGGCGACGAGGTCCAGCAGTGGGCGCGGGTGAAGTTCAGCCACGGCATCCGCACGGTGCCGGCGGGCAGCATGCGCTTCGTGGACTTCTCCAAGCCCGACCCGGCGGGGGAGCGGATGGAGCGCTTCATGGTGGCGGCGCAGCGGGCGATGGCCGAAGGCAACTACCCGCTGGCGGCGCGGCGGCTGGTGTATGCGCGCGAAGCGCAGCCCGAGAACGTCGGGGTGCTGCGGCTGATGACGCTGGCGTTCTGGCAGGCCGGCGATCTGGAGGCGGCGGCGCGCGCGGTGCGCGACTGGGCGCGGGTCGACGGCGAGCGCCCGGCGCCCCACCGCTTCGCGGCGCGCATCTACGAAGACGTCGGCGCGGTGGACCTCGCCGAGGAAGCGGCGCGGCGCGCGGCCGAGCGCGGTCCGTCGGATGCGGGGGCGTGGGAGCGCCTGGGCCGCCTGCGTCTGCGCCTGCTCGACCGCGAGGGCGCGCTGGAGGCGCTGGAGCGCGCGCTGCGCCTGGGGGCCGACGGCGAGGTCAGCGATCTCGTGGCGCAGGCGTTGGCGCTCGAGCCGCAGATGCAGCCGGCCTCGTCGGCGGCGTAGCTGCTGAGTCGACTACAGATCGAGGCCCAGAACCCAGAGGTCGCCGCGTGCCCGCGGCGCTGACTGTCCTGGTTGTTACGACCAATGGAACCTTGTGTAAGATGCGCAAATTCCGGGCCACCACCATCGGTGCAGCGCGCGTCCACGCAGCCGGGCACAGCTTGCGCTGAGCTTGGTGCTGGCCGCGTTTGCCGTCACGCTCACTCCCCTCGCGACCTCGGTGGCGGCCGCCGCTGGCGGGCAGATCGCCGGCAAGGCGACCAACGCGTCGACGGAAGCGCCGGTCGCCGGCATGGAAGTCTGCGCGTCTCTCAAGATGGGGAACGAACCGTCGGGCCCGATCGACGAAAGCGAAGAAGGCGAAGGTTGCGCCACCACCAACGCGAGCGGCGAATACACGATCTCGGGCTTGGCGGGCGGCGAATATATCGTCGTGTTCGGAAACTCCCGATTGCTGGGCCTGGAACCTTCGACGAGCAACCTCGACTACGTCCTGCAGTTCTACGACGACAAGTCCTCCGCCTCGGAAGCGACCCCCGTGTTGGTCACGGCGGGAGAGACCGCGTCGGGGATCGATGCAAAGCTCATGGAAGGCGGGCGGATCACGGGCAGGGTGACGAACGCCGCAACGGGCGCCGCACTCGAAAAGGCGCTCGTCTGCGCGCTGCCGGCCAACCCGGAACTCGCGAGATGCGCGATCGTTGAGGCGAGCGGCGAATATACGATCGCGGGTCTGCCGAGCGGTGAATACAAAGTTGTCTTCGGCGCTCGGGAATTCGTCGCGCAGTACTACAACGACAAGCCGGCGCTCTCGGAAGCCACCCCGGTGTCGGTGACGCTGGGCAGCACCACCTCGGGGATCGACGCCGCGTTGCAGCCGGAGCCTCCGGCGCCGCCAGCAAACAGGACGCCCCCGGCAGTGTTTGTATTCGGCTCTCCGCCGGAAGGCGAAAACGGTGCCGGCCCCTCACCGTCGGCAGGAGGTTCCCCGGAAGGAGGACCGATCAAACCGGCGGTGGGGAGCACACTCGTCTGTGCAAAAGGCGTGTGGAGCGGCATCCCGATCCCGATCTACACCTACAAGTGGCTGCGCGACGGCACCCCGATCGCCGGCGCCACCGAAAACAAGTACGTGGTCCAGACCGCCGACGCCGGGCACACGCTGGCGTGCGAGGTCACGGCGAAGAACAGCCTGGGCGAAGCGAGCGCGACCAGCGCCGGTGTGACGATCTCCGGTGGCACGACCGGCAGTGGCGGGTCCTCACATTCGACGGGCTCGGCGCACGTCGCCGTCGAGTCGGCGAAGCTGTCCAGGCGCACGCGGACGCTGCGTGTCGAGCTCCGCTGCAGCGGCGCCCCTTGCAAGGGCTCGATCGAGCTCACGGCGCTCGTCGTCGGCAGGCCTCGAGCGCGCGGACCCGATGTCCGGCTCGTCGCGGGGCCGGTGTTGGCCAGGGCATCCTTCTCCCTGGCGCAGGGCAAGAGCGCGATCGTCCTTCTGCGCCTCACGCCTGCGGGCAGAAGGCGGTTGGCTCACGCCGCGCGCCATCCGCTCCCCAACCAGTTCGTCATCTCGCTGGTGGGCGGCGGCACCACCGACGTGTTGACGGGCCAGCTGGCCGGCGGCGGTCGGCGCCCGGTGGGGCGGCGCAGGCGCTAGGCGAGGATGTTCACCGCGCGGGAGACGATCAGCCCGATCGTGACGAGCGAGACGAGGGCCTGGACCCCCATGATGCTCTTGGCCATCGCGGTGAGCGGCATGGTGTCGGTGGGGGAGAAGGCGGTGGCGTTGGTCAGCGAGACATACAGGTAGTCGATGAACTTCGGCCGCCATGCGATCGGCTCGATGCGGTCGTCGGTCATCTGGGGGAACAGGAAGTCGGGCGCGCCGTCGTGCCCGGCGGCGCGCCGGCCGGGCCCGCCGCGGTCGGTCTCCCAGTACCAGAGGGCGAAGATCAGGAAGTTGGTGAGCCAGATCAGGACGCCTGAGACGATCAGCTCGCGGCCGTTTTCGACGTTGTGGTGCAGCAGGAAGTGGGTGAGGGCGGCCAGCGAGTAGATGTTGGCGGCGCTGACGAACGCGGTGAGGCCGAGCGCGGCGCGCCGGCGCCGCGGGTGCTCGTGCTCGAGCTGGCGGGGGGTCGCCATGAACATGCCGAGCAGCAGCGCCCCCTCCAGCGCGGGGATCAGCCAGCGGGGCCCGGCGGTGAGTCGCGGGGGAAGCAGCAGCTGCAGGCCGATGGCGCACAGGATCGTGGCCTGCGCCGGCCAGAATGGCTCGGCGGCGGGCGGCGGCGGGTACGGACGCCCGGGCGACCGCGCCGCCGACGGCGCGGGGCCGGCCGGCGACGGCGCGGGGCTGTCTGGCTCCTCGACCACGAGCGCAGAGATTAGGGTCCGCCCCGGCGGGTCCAATGCGTCTCTGATGTCTCTGTGGCAGCCCGGTGGGTGGCGCGGGTCGGCTCCAGGGCGGATCGGCGGGATGGGCGCCTCGACGGGAGGCCGCCGGCGGTCGGGGCACGGGTGGGCCTCGGCGGGCGCGCTAGCCTTGATTGTGCATGGGGTTCGAGAACCCGTTTCATCTGCTGTTCATAGCGGTGGTCGCGCTGGTGGTGCTGGGCCCCAGGCGCCTGCCGGAGCTGGCGCGCGCGGCGGGCAAGAGCATGCGCGAGTTCCGCGACGCGCTGAACGGGGAGGGCGGGGAGCACGAACAGGGGCATGGGCTCGCGCACGAGGCGCAGCCGGTGGACCCGCACCAACCCGAGAGCGCGCCGCCGACGGATGTGCGCGGACCGGAGAGCGCGTTACCGATGGATCCCGACTGATCTGGCGGGACTCCCCGCTGATGATGGATAGATAGATACTTTCCATCATCATGATAGAGTCTTTCTATCATGACTGGTATATTTGCCGCCCCTGAACTCGGGCCGCTCGATCGAGAGGTTCTGAGGCTGATAGAGGAGCTCCGCGTCGACCTGCGCCATCGGGTCGCGGAGCCCCGGCGCTGGGTGGGGAACTTCCGCCGGATGGCCCTGGCCCGGGCGGTGCAGGCGTCGAACAGCATCGAGGGCTATGTCGCCAGCCTCGACGACGTCGTCGCGGCAGTCGACGGAGAGCCGACGCTGGAGGCGAATGAGGAGACCAGCCTGGCGCTGGGCGGGTACCGCGATGCGATGACCTATGTCCTGCAGGTGGCCCAGGACCCGGGCTCCGACGTGGACGAAGGGCTCATCAAGGCTCTGCACTTCATGATGCTCAGGTACGACCTGAGCAGGAGCCCGGGCCGCTGGCGGCTCGGGTATATAGCGGTTCGCAGGGAAGCGACCGGCGAGGTGGTCTACGAGGGGCCCGATGCAGGCGATGTACCCAAGTTGATCGGGGAGCTGGTGGCTCAGCTCAAAGAGGCGCAGACGCCGGTGCTGGTGCGAGCGGCGATGGCCCACCTCAACCTGGTGATGATCCACCCTTTCCGGGACGGCAACGGTCGCATGGGGCGCTGCCTGCAGACGCTGGTGCTGTCCCGCGAGCAGATCGTCGCTCCGGTGTTCTCGAGCATCGAGGAGTATCTGGGCCACAACACCCAGGCCTACTACGACGTGCTCGCGGAGGTGGGCCGGGGAACATGGAACCCACACCGGGACGCGGGGCCGTGGGTGCGGTTCTGCCTGACGGCGCACTACCGCCAGGCCAAGACCTACCTGCGGCGCATCCAGGAGATGGAGCGCCTATGGGGCGAATGTGTGTCGCTCGCACACGCAAACGGACTCCCCGAACGAGTCGCGGGAGGCCTTGTCGAGGCGGCGCTGGGCGTCAGGCTGCGGAACTCGACATATCGAGCGGTCCTCGATACGACCGCCGGGGAGCAGATCTCGGAGTTGACGGCCAGCCGCGAGCTGAGGTCGATGGTCGATGCGGGCCTGCTGCGGCCGGTGGGCGAGCGACGCAGCCGCTACTACCTGGGAGAGACGGTGCTCGCCGATCTGCAGCTGCGCATCCGTGAGAGCCGTCCACCGCGGGACGAGTACGACCCATACGCGAAGGCCGAGCGGAGCCTGCAGCTGACGCTGGACGACTGAGGCGCCCGCGGCGCGGATCGGCGGCAAGCCGGCAAGCGCCCGTGTGGAGGAGCATACTCATTTTTTGAGTCGTGTATAGCTATCGCTATACACCGTTCAGTTTTTTATATCCGCCGCCAGCCTCCCTTTAGGTTTGTGCGGTCCGCCACGCCGGTTAGATTGCCACGATGCGCCTGATCGTGGCCCGAAGATGCGGCTGATCGTCGCCCGCTGCGAGGTCTCCTACGCCGGCCGCCTGACGACGGTGCTGCCGGAGGCAGTGCGGCTGCTGATGCTGAAGGCCGACGGGACGTTCATGGTGTGGGCCGACGGCGGCGGGCAGAGCGTGAAGCCGCTGAACTGGATGACGCCGCCGACGGTGCTGGAGGAGGAGACCGACGCCGAGGGTCGGCTGACGCGGATGGTGGTGCGCAGGCAGCGCCAGGAGGACCGTGTGGAGATCGCGGTGTCGGAGGTGCTCTCCGACATCGAGCACGAGCTGGATGCGGTGGCGTCGCTGGAGAAGGAGGGCCTGGAGCGCGAGCTGCAGGAGCTGCTCGCCGACGCTCCGCGGTGGTGCGGAGAGGGCCTGCGGCTGGTGCGGCGCGAGTGGCCGACGGACATCGGCCCGGTGGACCTGATGTGCCGCGACGGCGAGGACGAATGGGTGGCGGTGGAGATCAAGCGGATCGGCACGATCGACGCGGTGGAGCAGCTCACGCGCTATCTGGAGCGCATCCGCCTGGACCCCGCGCTGGGCTCCTGCCGGGGGGTGCTGGCGGCGCAGCGGATCAAGCCGCAGGCGCGCGTCCTGGCGCAGGCGCGGGGGATCGACTGCGTGGAGGTGGACCTGGAGGTCCTGCGCGGCGAGCGCGAGCCGGAGCTGACGCTGTTCGCGGCGTGAGGGCTCGCGAATCGCGGGCCCTGAGATGCCGCTATGACCGACAACGCCGCCGCCACCTCTGGCGCAACAACCGACTCCTCCGACGCCGACTCTGCCACGACGACCGACGCCTCCACCGCCGAGCCCCCCGCCGTTCTGAGCGAGCGACGCGGGGACGCGCTGCTGATCACGCTCAACCGCCCGCAAAGTGCGCAACGCCGTCAACGGCGCGGTCGCCGCGGGCGTGGCGGGGGCGCTGGAGGAGCTTGACGCCGACGACGCGCTGTCGGTGGGCATCCTCACGGGCGCGGGCGGGTTCTTCTGCGCCGGCATGGACCTGGGGGCGTTCGTCCGCGGCGAATCCCCCTGGTTCGGTGATCGCGGCTTTGCGGGGATCTCGCAGCGGGCGTCGCGCAAGCCGCTGATCGCGGCGATCGAGGGCTTCGCGGTGGCGGGCGGCATGGAGATCGCGCTGGCCTGCGACCTGATCGTGGCGGCGAGGGGCGCGAAGCTGGGCATCCCCGAGGCCAAGCGCTCGCTGGTGGCGGCCGGCGGCGCGCTGCTGCGGCTGCCGCGCCGGATGCCCTACCACGTGGTGATGGAGCTGGCGCTGACCGGCGACACGCTGCCGGCGGAGCGCTTCCACGACTTCGGCGTGGTCAACCGCCTGGCCGAGCCGGGCGAGGCGGTGCAGGGGGCGCTGGAGCTGGCGCGGCGAATCGCCAAGAACGGCCCGCTGGCGCTGATCGCCTCCAAGCGGATCCTGCAGGAGCAGTTCGACTGGTCCAGCGCCGAGATGTGGGAGCGCCAGGGCGCGATCACCGGGCCGGTGTTCGCCTCCGAGGACGCCAAGGAGGGCGCGAGCGCGTTCAAGGAGAAGCGCGACCCCGTTTGGCGGGGTCGGTAGCGGACGCGCTCAGAGGTCGGGCAGGTAGTCGATCTCGGGCGAGCTCAGGGCGATGCCCAGCCCTCGCAGCGAGACGCGCCCGGACTGCGGGTAGAAGCACATGTCGCTGGGCTCGCGGGTGCCGTAGGCGAGATAGACGATGCCCTGCTCGCCGGGGCGCAGCGCGTGCGCGACGCCGGTGCCGCCGGGGCGCGAGACGACGTCGCCGGCATCCAGCGGATGCTCGTCGGGGCGCTCGGCGCCGCGCCCCCACAGCTCCAGGACGCCGCTGCCATCGAGTACGACGAACAGCTCCTCCTCCAACGAATGGCAGTGCGCGGGGGCGCCCGTGCCGCCGGCGGCGAGGATCACGTGATTGAGGCCGGTCGCGGACGCTCCCGCGGCCTGACCGCAGCGCCGGGCGCGGCCGTCGAAGATCGAGGGGACGTCGTCGAGCGCGACGACGTTGGGCGGGCGCTGGGCCTGTGGCGGCGGGCACTCGGGCGGTCCGGCGGCGGCCTCGCGGGCGAACGGCGGGTCGCCGCCCTCGAGCGCGACCCAGCGCGGGAACGACCAGGCGATGCCGGCGCGGGGCAGCGCGGTGAGGGCGGGGTCGCGGCGCTGGCCGAAGACGAGCACGTCCAGGCCGCCGGCGCCGCCGCGCAGGGTGTGAGCGCCGCGCCGGGGCCGGTGCACGATGCAGTCGCCGGCGCCGACCTCGAAAGTCGTGCCTTCCTGCCACAGCAGCCCGAGGCCGGCGAGCACGAAGAAGATCTCCTCGTCGGCGCCGTGATCGTGGGCCGGCGTGGAGAAGTGATCCTCGGCGATCTCGATGCGGCGCAGGCCGACGGTGCGGGTGCCGGCCTCGCGCCCGAGGTCGCGCCACATCCCCTTGATGTGGCCGACGGCGAACTCGCGCGCCTGGCTCTCGTGGAGGTTGGCGATTTTCATCGTCGCCCGACGCTATCAGCCACGCGGACATAGAGGCCCATGGGACGACCTGGGGCGGGTCAGCCGCGCCGCGCGCGGCGCCTACGACGGCGCTGGCGCAGGATGGCCATGAAGCGTCGCCAGAGCATCGCTCTCAGCGGTCCCCGGGGTTCTTGTGCGGATACTGAGAGGTGTCTTCGTTGAGGTCCAGCGCGGTGCGGACGATGCGGCTCTGTTCGACCATGTGCGCGGCAGGATAGCCCTCGCCGGGACTGGCGCGCTCGGGGCGCCCGATGTAGCCGAAGTGCATCCGCGCGGGCATGATCTGCATCAGCCGCGGGAACATGTGGGCGCGGGCGCCCATGTTGCGGGGCTCCTCCTGGACCCAGACGACCTCGCGGAGGTTGGGGTAGCGGCCCATCAGCTCGCGGATGTGGGCCTCGGGGAAGGGGTAGAGCAGCTCGACGCGCGCGACCGCGACGCCGCCGTCGTCGCGGCGGTCGGGGTGGCCGACGAGGTCGTAGTAGATCTTGCCGGTGCACAGCACGAGGCGTTTGACCAGCTCGGGGTTGATTCCGGGCTCGGGGAGCACCGGTGCAAAGCGGCTGTCCTCGGCGAGCTCTGCGAGCTCGCTGGCGGCCTGCGGGAGGCGCAGCAGCGACTTGGGGGTCATGATCACGAGCGGGCGCTGCTTGGCGATGCGGGCCTGGCGGCGCAGCAGGTGGAAGTACTGGGCGGGGGTCGTGAGGTTGGCGACGCGGATGTTGCCCTCGGCGGAGAGCGCGAGGAAGCGCTCCAGGCGCCCGGAGGAGTGCTCGGGGCCGGAGCCCTCGTAGCCGTGGGGCAGCAGCAGCGTCAGCCGCGAGGTCTGCCCCCACTTGGCAAGGCCGGAGACGATGAACTGGTCGACGATCACCTGGGCGGAGTTGACGAAGTCGCCGAACTGGGCCTCCCACAGGACGAGCGCCTCGGGAGCCTCCTGGCTGTAGCCGTGCTCGAAGCCCAGGCAGGCGAGCTCGGACAGCGGGCTGTTGTGCAGCTCGAACGGGGCCAGCGCCTCGGGGAGGCTCTGGATCGGGCAGATCGTCTGGCCGGTCTTGGCGTCGTGGAGGACCATGTGGCGCTGGCTGAAGGTGCCGCGCTCGGTGTCCTGGCCGGTGAGGCGGATCGGGACGCCCTCGGTCAACAGCGACGCGAACGCGAGCGCCTCGGCGTGGGACCAGTCGATGCCGGTCTTCGCGCCCGCCGGGCGTGCTCGTCCCGGCCGCCCCGCCGGCGGCGGGGGACGCGGCGGCGTCGCCGGAGGAGGCCTCGCCGGGAGCGGATCCCGGCGAGGCGTCCTCACGCAGGGCGTCGTGCCTGCGCTGGAGCTGTTTGATGAGCTTGGGGTGGACGGTGAAGCCGTCGGGCACCCGCAGCAGCTCCTCACCGAGCTGGCGCAGGCGCTGGGCGGGGACGGCGGTCTGGACGTCGGGGCTGGCGGTGCGGTCGAGCTGGTATTCGCCGGTGCCGTGCTCGGCGGAGCCGTGCTCGACGGCGGCGGCGATCCTGCTCTTCAGCCGCTGGTGCAGCAGCGTGAGGTTGTCCCAGACCCCCTGGGCGAGCTGGTCGACCTGCTCCTTTGAGACCACCCCTTCGGCGATCAGGCGCTCGGCCCACAGTTCGGAGACGCGCTTGTGGACCTTGATCTTTGCGTACATCTCGGGCTGGGTGTAGGCGGGCTCGTCGGACTCGTTGTGGCCGAAGCGGCGGTAGCCGATCAGGTCGATCAGGACGTCGTGGCCGAACTCCTTGCGGAACGCGAAGGCGAGGCGGACGGCGCTGATGCAGGCGGGGACGTCGTCGGCGTTGACGTGGATGATCGGGACGTCGAAGCCCTTCGCGAGGTCCGAGGCCCAGCGCGTGGAGCGGGCGTCGTCGGGGTCGGTGGTGAAGCCGATCTGGTTGTTGGTGATGAGGTGGACGGTGCCGCCGACCTTGTAGCCGTCGAGCGCCTGCAGGTTGAGCGTCTCGGCGACGACCCCCTGGGCGGGGAACGAGGCGTCGCCGTGGATCGCGATCGGGACGGCGGCGTCGGTGTCCTGGTGGGCGTGGGGCCCCTGGCGGGTGGTCTGGGCGGCGCGGGTGGCGCCCTCGACGACGGCGGAGACGTACTCGAGGTGGGAGGGGTTGGACTCGAGGTTGACGTCGATCGTGTCCCCGTTGGGGAGCTGGTAGGAGCCGTGGGTGCCGTGGTGGTACTTGACGTCGCCGGTGCCCCCCTGGGGGATCGTGGTGACGGCCTCGAGCGTCGAGGCGCCCTCGAACTCGGCGAAGATCGTGTCGTAGGGCCGGCCGAGGTTGTGCGCGAGCACGTTCAGGCGCCCGCGGTGGGCCATCCCGATCACTACCTCGCGGCCGCCGTGGGCGGCGGCGAGCTGGATCAGCTCGTCGAGCATCGGAACGGTCACGTCGAGGCCCTCGATCGAGAACTGGTGCTGGCCGAGGTAGGCCTTGTGCATGAAGCGCTCCAGCGCGTCGACCTCGACGAGCCGCTTGAGCAGCGTCTGTTGCTCGTCGCTGGTCAGCGGCTGGCGGAAGCTGCCGGACTCGATCTTCTCGCGCAGCCAGACGCGCTGGCGGTGGGAGGCGATGTGCTCGATCTCATAGGCGATCGTGCCGCAATAGGTCTCGCGCAGGTGCGGCAGCGCGTCGGCGAGGGTTGCCCCGGGGACCCACATGCGCAGGATCCTGGCGGGGATCTGAGCCATCAGCGCGGGGGTGAGTCCCAGCGAGTCGGGGTCCAGCGCGGGGTCGCCCTCGGGTTCGACGCCCAGCGGGTCCAGGCGGGCGGCGAGGTGGCCGTGGGTGCGAAACGCCTTGAGCAGCGCGGTGGCCGATTGGACGGCCTCCAGCAGCTCGTCTGAGGTATCCCGCCCGCCCGTCGCTGCGGCTGTCCCGCCCCGCCCGTCGGTCGCCTCGGCGGCCGCTGCCGCAGCGGCCGCCGCCGGTGCCGGCACGGCAGGAGCGGGGCCGAGCTCGACTGCGAGCGAAGCGAAAACGTCTTCGTAGAAGCCGTGCTCGCCCTGCAGGTGCTCCTCGATGCGCGCGAGGAAGCGCCCGGACTCGGCTCCCTGGATGACGCGGTGGTCGTAGGTGGAGGTCATCGTCATGACCTTCTCGGCGCCGATCATCGCGCCGATCGCGCCGAGGCCGACGGGGTAGGCGATCGAGCCGGTGGCGACGATCGTGCCCTGGCCGCTCATCAGCCGCGGGACCGACGCGACGGTGCCGAGGCCGCCGGGGTTGGTGAGCGTGAGGTTGGCGCCGACGAGGTCGTCGGCGGTGAGCGAGTTGGTGCGGGCCTTCTCGACCAGGGCGTCGTAGGCGGCGAGGAAGCGGTCGAACGGCAGGCGCGCGGCGTCGGCGATCACGGGCACCATCAGCGTGCGCGTTCCGTCGCGCTTTTGCACGTCGACGGCGAGCCCAAGGTTGACCTGCCCGTCGCGGACGCGGTGGGGCCGGCCGTCGATGGCGGCGAAGTGGTCGGCCATCACCGGCATGTCCTGCGCGGCGCGCGCGATGGCGTAGGCGATCAGGTGGGTGAACGACACCCTCTGCCCAGCGGCCTTCAGCTCGCGCCGGCGGGCGTCCAGCACGGTGACGGTGAGCGTGCGGAAGCTGGTGGCGGTGGGGATCGAGCGCGACTCGTCCATGTAGCGGGCCAGCGCGGCGGCCCCGCCCTTCATCGGCTCGGAGATCGGACCCCGCCCACCCGTGCCGTCTGTGGCGCCGTTGCCGGCGGCGGCATCGAGAACGTCGGCCTTGACGATGCGTCCCGCGGGCCCGCTGCCGGAGACGGTCGCGAGATCCACACCCTCGACGGCGGCGACGCGCGCTGCTACGGGAGAGACCGCAGCGACCGGGGCGCCGTTGGGAGTCGCGGTTGGTCGACCGTCGGTCTTGGGGCTCTCGTTTGCCGGCGCGGCTGGGGGCTCGCCATCGCCGACGGCGATGCGCGCGATGACCTGCCCGACGGTGACGGTGTCGCCCTCCTGCGCGAGCAGCTCGGCGACGACGCCGGTGGCGGGCGAGGGGAGCTCGACGTCGACCTTGTCGGTGGAGATCTCGACGATCGTGTCATCGAGCTTGATCGCGTCGCCGACCTTGGCGTGCCATTCGAGGATCGTCCCCTCTGTTACCGACTCGCCCGCGGCGGGGGTCACGACGTCGATCATCTGCTCAGTCGTGGTGCCCGCCGCCATCTGATCTCACTCTAGCGCGGCGGGTCGTCGTCGCCAATCCCCGGACAGCGGCTTTCACCTGTCCTTCACAGGGCTTAACGATCGGCGGCCATGTCTGTGCGAGCGGGCTGCGTCTCCAATTGCGCTGCCGCCCCGGCGCCGGTCTGCCGGCGGCGCTGCTCGCGGACGAACTCATAGCTTCCGAAGAACGGACCGATCCCGCCAAGCACGGCGACGGCGACGGCGAGCCGCAGGGGGACGATCCGCAGACGGGTGCAGGCGATGCAGGTCAGCGACATCGCGATCCAGAGGATCCCATGGGTGTAGCCGAGGACGAGCGTCGCGGGTTCGGGCTTGCCGGCGGCGAAGGCGCAGACGAGCAGCGCGGTGTAGATGCAGGAGTGGGTGAAGGACGTCCACTTCAGCGGCGCGAACACCGGTGACGGGTGTGTGACGCCGGTCCGCGACCGCACGATCGCGATCGGGTCGCCGGCGGCGGCCCCGACGTCATCCCCCAAAGGGTCGCTCACGGCGACAGCCAGCACGCCATGCGCCGCAGCCCCTCGGCGGCCTCGTCGGGCCAGCGATCGATCTCGGCGGGCCACCAGGCGAAGGCGTCGTGCTCGTGGTCGGGCACGACCTCGGCGCCCTCGGGCAGCCAGGCCTGACCGACGAACATCACGAGCCGGTGGGGCAGGCGGATCAGCGCCTCGGCGCGGACGCGCTCGGGTGTCACCGACCACTCCTCCTGCAGCTCGCGCACGAGGGTGTCGGCGGGGTTCTCTCCGAGGTCGACGGCGCCGCCGGCGCCGAGCGCCCAGCGCCCGGCCCACGAGGCCAGCCACGGGGCGCGGCGCCCGGCGAGCCAGCGCCCGTCGGCGGAGCGCGTGACGCACAGTCCGGCAACGCTGTCGCTGGCGTCGCCGGGCACGAGCCGCAGGGCCCAGCGCAGCGGCTGCAGGTCGAGCTCGATGCTCCCGTCGTCCTGGCGATGGCCGACCAGCCGCCCGGCCATCCCGTCGTGGCTGGGCGAGCCCCGCTGCTGCAGCTCGGAGACGGCGGCGTCGGCGGCCTCGCTGTGGGCGGGCGGGGGCTGGTAGGCGTCGTCGCTCCAGCGCGCCGTGACCCGCTCCAGCGGCCACGGCCCGCGGGCGATGATCTCGGGTTGCTCGGTGGCGGGTTCGGGCTGGGCGGCCATACCGACAAGGCTAGTGGGCCGGCCGCCGGAGGGGGTGGATGAAGATTGTCGAGTATCGGCGACCTGCGATGCTGCGGCGGTATGACTCGTCGAGTGAGACGGTGGTCGGGCCGCGGTTGGGGGAGTCGGAGGTGACAATCGCGGTGCTCGGTCCCGGCGGCGTGGGCGGCCTGGTGGCGGGGGCGCTGGACCGCGCGGGCGTCCCGGTGACGGTGGTGGCGCGCGAGTCGACTGCGCAGGCGATCGAGCGGGGCGGCCTGCGGGTGAGCTCGGTGCGCCTCGGCGAGCTCATCGCACACCCGCGGGCGGTGACGACGCTGACCGAGCCGGTGGACGCGCTCGTGGTGGCGACCAAGGCGACCGGTCTGGGGGAGGCGCTGGCGCGGGTTGCGGCGCAGCCGCGGCTGGTGCTGCCGCTGCTCAACGGGCTCGACCACCTGGCGCTGCTGCGCGAGCGCTTCGGGGAGCGGACGGTGGTGGCGGGCACGATCCGCGTCGAGGCCGACCGCCCGCAGCCGGGAGTGGTGGTGCACACGAGCCCGTTCCTGCGCATCGACATGGCCTCCGACGAGCCCGCTGCGCGCGCGAGTATGGAGGCCTTGGCCGAGACCCTCCAGCGGGCGGGGATCCCGGCGCGGGTGGGGGAGTCCGAGGCGCAGGTGATGTGGTCCAAGCTGGTGCGCCTCAACGCGCTGGCGTGCACGACCAGCGCATTCGACCGCCCGCTCGGCGAGATCCGCGAGACCCCGGAGCTGTGCGCCGAGCTGGTCGGGGCGATCGAGGAGGGCTGCGCGGTGGCGGGCGCCGAGGGGGCCGCGATCGACGCGGCCGACCCGCTGGGGGAACTGCGCGAGGCGCACGCGACGCTGGGCAGCTCGATGCAGCGCGACATCGCGGCGGGCCGAGCCCCGGAGCTGGACGCGATCCCGGGGGCGGTGCTGCGGGCGGGGACGCGCCATGGCCTGCGGTGCCCGACGATCGAGCGACTCGTGGCGATGATCGCCACGCGCGCGGGCGTGCACCGTCCGGCTATCGCTCGCTGAGAGCTCTTTCGGCGAGGGACGTCCGGATGCGCCGCTCGCCCTCCCATATCCTCGCCCTTCTCTCACCCCCTGCGATGACGGCCGTGGGCTGCGCGACCCGCCGTGGGGCTACTCGCCGAACGGCCGGAAGGGCATGCTCTCGCGGGCGCCGGCGGGAACCGACTGTGTGGCGACGGCCTCGACGGCCTCCTGCTCGGACTCCTCGCGCTCGTCGTCGTGCTGGCCGTCGCAGAGCACGCGGAAGTTGCCGGTGACGCCGCTGTCGGCGTGGATCGTGATGCCGGGCAGGATCTCCTCGCCCTCGTCGAACCCGAGCCGCTCCAGGTCGAAGTGGGCGAGGCCGATGCCGTGGGCGGTGTGCGTGGGGTTCTCGCGGTCGTGCGCCGCGACGGCCTGGGCGAAGCGCTCGAGGTTCTTGGCGATCTTGCCGGTGTCCGCCATCGCTGAACTGGAGGGTAGCGCCGCCCGCCGCGATCTGCACGCGTTGTGCTGGCGGCCGCGCCTGGTCTCGATGCCGCGAGACTCTGGAGGCGGTCGGCGGGAAATCCCGGCGGCCGGCGGGCGCGACCTGCGGCCGGCGGGAGTCGTACGATCTCGCCGACCACGCAAGCCGACAAAGGGGGCCCCAGCCATGGACATCTTCGATCTGCTCGACGACGCGCGCGGGCGCCACAATGTGCTCGAGCACCCGTTCTATCAGCGCTGGAGCGCGGGAGAGCTGGCGCCGGAGGAGCTCGAGCGCTACGCGGGCGAGTACCGCCACGCGGTGGTGGCGCTGGCGGAGGCGTCGCGGCTGGCGGCCGAGCAGGCCGGGCCGTCGCACCGCGCGACGCTCGCGCGTCATGCCGCCGAGGAGTCCGATCACGTGGATCTGTGGGACGACTTCGCGCGCGCGGTCGAGGGGAAAGGCGAGGTCGGCGCAGAGGGCGCGGCCGGATCGACCGGTGGCGGCGGCCGGCAGGGGCGCGCGAGCGCGGAGCCGTCGGCCGAGACGCGTCGGTGCGCGCAGGCGTGGACGGCGGGCGCGGACCTGCTGGAGCACCTCGCGGTGCTCTACACCGTCGAGGCGGGCCAGCCGGCGATCTCGACGACCAAGCTGGAGGGCCTGGCGACACACTACGGCGTGCGCGCGGACTCCTCGGGTGCGGCGTACTTCAGGCTGCACGCGACGCTCGACGTCGAGCACGCCCGCCAGGCCCGCGAGCTGATCTCCGAGCTCGCGACCGAGGCGGACACCGAGCGGATGCTCGCGCGGGCCGAGGCCGCGCTGGAGGGCAACTGGCGCCTGCTCGACGGCGTGGAGGCGCGGCGCCCTGTCACGGCGAGCTCGACGTGACGCACAGGCCGTCGCGTAGGGCGCTCGGCAAACGGCTATCCGGCGGTCGCGCCGTCAGCGGTCGAACTGCCGGCGCGCGGCGCCAGGGCATCGCGGACGATCGGTGCGACCTCCGTCGCGAACAGCTCGGTGGCGCGCATGACCTGCGCGTGGGGCAGGGTGCCGATGCTGATCTGGGCGAGGAAGCGGTCGTGCCCAAAGAGCTCGTGCTCGGCGAGGATCTTCTCGGCGACCTGCTGGGGGCTGCCGACGAGCAGGTGGCCGGCGGGTCCGCAGGCGGCGTCGAACTGTTGACGGGTCAGCGGCGACCAGCCGCGCTCGCGCCCGATGCGGTTCATCACCGGGGCGTAGGCCGGGTAGTACTCGTCGGCGGCCCGCTGTGAGCTGTCGGCGACGTAGGTGTGGGAGTTGATCCCGACGGCGAGGCCCGACCGGTCGGTCGCGGCTTCCTGCTGGGCGGCCTGGCGGTAGAGGTCGATCAGCGGCGCGAAGCGCGCGGGGGAGCCGCCGATGATGGCGAGCATCAGCGGGAGCCCCAGCGCGCCGGCGCGGGCGACCGATCCGGGCGTGCCGCCGACGGCGATCCAGACCGGCAGCGGCTGCTGCAGCGGGCGGGGGTAGACCCCGACGTCGGACAGCGCCGCCCGATGCCGGCCCGACCAGGTGACGCGCTCAGACGCCCGCAGCGCGAGCAGCAGGTCGAGCTTCTCGGCGAACAGCTCGTCGTAGTCGTCGAGGTCGTAGCCGAACAGCGGGAAGGACTCGATGAACGACCCGCGGCCGGCCATGATCTCGGCGCGTCCGCCGGAGAGGAGGTCGAGCGTGGCGAAGTCCTGGAACACCCGCACTGGGTCGGCGGAGCTGAGAACGGTGACGGCGCTGGTGAGGCGGATGTCCTTGGTGCGGGCCGCGGCGGCGGCGAGCGCGACGGCGGTCGAGGAGACGGCGTAGTCGGGGCGATGGTGCTCGCCCAGCCCAAAGACCTCCAGGCCGAGCTGGTCGGCGAGCTCGATCTCCTCGAGCAGCTCGCGCAGGCGCTGCGCGGCGGCGTCCGGGCCGGCACCGGGGGCGAGGTCGGCGAACGTGCAGAGGCCCAGTTCCATGGGGCGACATTATCGCCGGCGTGGATGGGACGAGTCTGTGGCTGGCTCGAAGACGGTCGGCTTGGCGAGCGCGGTGAGGCCGTGCGCTCGTGCGCCGTCGGCCAGGCGCCGGCGCGCCATCAGCTTGGAGACAGCACCGTGATGCCGTGCTGCCTGGCGCCTGTGGTCAGTTGCCTGTCGTAAGTCATGAGCGCGTCAAGCTCGCCTGCCTTGGCTAGGCGCACGGCGGTGGCGAGGTGGATTGCGTCCAGCGTGGCGATGGTTGACGGAGGAACTGTCTCCGCCGCCGTGAGGATCGACTCGTCAATGGGAATCAGCGCCACTTCCGCCAGAAGCTCTCCGACTCCACCGAGCAAGTTCGTGCGAAGTCCCACCCGCCGCAACTCCACCCCCAGTAGGCGGCTGGCTACCCGCCTGTCGTAAGCACGGAGGCTATCTTCGATCGCTGTCGCGTCGGGTTCGTCGAGCAGCATGCGCCCGAGCGCGCTCGTGTCGACATAGACCGTGGTCATTCTCAGAGGCGCTCGCCACGACCCTCGGCGAGGATGGCATCTGTGGTGCCGGCGGGCATTCCCGATCCGAGACGGCCTTCGGTTCGCAGACGTTTGGCGGTCTCCACCAAGTCGCCCTTCGGGATCGTCGCGCCGTACTTCTCGGCGAGTTCGAGATAGCCGGGATGGACATTCGGATGTGACGGCATAAGTCTCGCGACCTCGTGACCACGCTCTGTGACCGTCAGTGTCTCGCCCTCCTTGACGCGCTTTATGTAGCGGCTCAGATTCTGGCGCAGCTCCCGGACTCCAACCGTCTCAGCTGCCGGCGTCCGACGTATGAATGCAGCCATTGTGCGTCAGACTGTAGCACATCTTTTGATACCTCGTCTCGTGCGTCCCTACATCTCAAGTATCTCCCTACATCTCAAGTATCTCGACGCGATACCCGTCGGGGTCGCGCACAAAGCACAGCCGCGAGCCGCCGTCGCGGACGGAGTAGGGCGGCTTCTCGGGCTCGATCCCCTGCGCGGCGAGACGCGCGAGCGTGGCGTCCAGATCGTCGGCGGTGATCGCGATGTGGCCGTACCCGGTCCCGAGGTCGTAGGAGTCGACGCCGAAGTTGTACGTGAGCTCCAACCGGGGCATGTCGCCGTCGCCGGGCTGGTTCATAAAGACGTTGACGGCCTCGTCTTTGATCGGCAGCCGCCCGGCCTCCTTGAAGCCGAGCGCCTCGTAGAAGGCGACGGAGCGGTCGATGTCGGTGATGCGGTAGCAGGTGTGGATGAGGGCCATGCTCGGAGTCTACGAGGAGGAGGACGGACCCGCCTTCGTGCAAGGATGCCCGGATGATCCTCGAGCGGGCGACGCACCCGCAGTTCCTGTCGAACACCTACCTGGTCTGTGACGGCCGGGGGGGACCGGCGTTCTTCGTGGACGCGGGCGGCCCGGTGGAGCCGCTGATCGAGGCGGCGGAGCGCGAGGGCCTGAGCCCGACGCACGTGCTGCTGACCCACCACCACTTCGACCACGTCAGCGAGGTGGGGACGCTGCGGAAGCGGTGGCCGGGGCTGGAGGTGCTGATCCATCCGGTGGAGCGCGACCTGCTCGGCGAGCTGGAGGCGGGCACGGTGGAGGCGGGCCAACGGCTGAGCTTCGGGGCGCTGGAGGTGTGCCCGCTGCACACCCCGGGGCATACGGCGGGGATGCTGTCGTTCCTGGTGGGCGAGCCGGCGCGCCAGGCGCGGGCGGCGACGACGACGGTGCCGGGGGGGTTCACGGGGACCGAAGGGGTGGTGTTCACGGGCGACACGCTGTTCCGCGGCTCGGTGGGCGGGGTGCGGGCGCCGGGCCACACGACGTACACGGATCTGCGGGACTCGATCATGGGGACTTTGATGGAGCTGCCGCCGGAGACGGTGATCGAGCCGGGCCACGCGGAGGCGACGACGGTGGCGCAGGAGTGGGAGGGCAACCCGTTCGTGCGGGTCTGGCGGGGCCTGGACCCGGAGGGGACGGAGCGCTGTACGGCGCTGGGCGAGCCGGCGACGCTGGTGCTGCTGTGCGGGGATTACGACGGGGGTCACAAGGCGTGGGTGCGCTGGCCGGACGGGTCGGATGACATCGTGCCGGGGTCGCAGGTGACGACCGGCCCGTCGGCTGCTGCGGGGTCTTGAGAGCGATCTACGCGGCGGAGCGCTGCGGAGGGGACCGGGGTTCGTAGGCGGACGCGGAGGAGCCTGCGCCGCCCCTAAGATTGGGGGATGGCGCGCGATCGGATCCCAACGTCACGAGTGCGCCGGACGGCGACGGTGGGCAAACTCGCGGCGAGCGAGGCGGTGAAGCAGTTCGGGACGCGCGCGGCGAACGTGACGCGCGGCGAGGAGGCGGCGGGGGCGGCGCTGGCGCGTCGCCAGGTGGAGACGGCGAAGCAGATCGTGGCGGTGCTGGGGACGATGAAGGGCGCGGCGATGAAGCTGGGCCAGGTGATGTCGTTCCTGGACGTGGGCCTGGTGCCGGAGGAGTACCGCGAGGAGTTCCAGGCGGAGCTGGCGAAGCTGCGCGACGCGGCGCCGACGGTGTCGTTCAGGCAGATGCGCAAGGTGATCGAGGACGACCTCGAAGGGCGGATCGCCGAGACGTTCGAGTCCTTCGAGGAGGAGCCGATCGCGGCGGCGTCGATCGGCCAGGTGTACCGGGCGACGCTGCGCGAGGACGGGCGGGAGGTGGCGGTGAAGGTGCAGTACCCGGGGGTGGCGGCGGCGGTGCGGGCGGACCTGCAGAACCTGGACATGATCCTGCGGCTGCTGCGACGGATGACGCCGCAGCTGGACGTGCGGGGGATCGCGGGCGAGATCCGGGAGCGGATCGCGGAGGAGCTGGACTACGAGCTGGAGGCGCAGAATCAGCGGTCGCTGGCGCGGATCTTCCGCGGCCACCCGTTCATCGCGGTCCCGGAGGTCATCACGGGCATATCGCGCGAGCGGGTGCTGGTGACGGAGCTGGTGCGGGGGGTGGGCTTCGAGGAGCTGAAGGGCTACTCCCAGGAGCAGCGCGACCGGATCGGGGAGATCGTGTTCCGTTTCTTCCTGGGCTGCCTGTACCGCCATCGCCAGTTCTCGGGGGACCCGCACCCGGGCAACTTCATGCTGCTGGCGGACGGGCGGGTGGCGTTCCTGGACTTCGGGCTGTTCAAGCGCCTGGAGGCGGGCCCGGTGGAGCTGGAGCTGGCGGCGCAGCGGGCGGTGGTGGAGGGCGACGCGGCGGCGCTGCACACGCTGCTTGGGGGGTCGGGCTTCCTGCCGGAGCCCGAGCGGGTGGACCCGGACGAACTGCTGGCGTTCGTGGGGGACGCGATCTGGTGGTACACGACCGACGAGGTCGTCGCGCTGACGCCGGAGGTGGCGACGCAGGTGATGATCGAGAGCTCGGACCCGCGCTCCAGCTACTTCCGCCACATGCGCCACCAGACGATCCGCCCGGAGCACCTGTTCGGGCGGCGGATGGAGATGCTGACGCTGGCGGTGCTGTCGCAGCTGCGGGCGCGCGGCAATTGGCACCGGATGGCGCGCGAGTGGATGTTCGGCGACGACCCGGTGACGGAGCTGGGGCGTGAGGAGGCGGAGTTCTACGCGCAGGACGGAGTCGGGGCGCCGTCGTGAGCGGCGGGCATCGATTTTGATGGGGCCGCCGGGGGCGGCCGGCGGGTTTGCGCGGTGTCGCGCGGGGGCGCGCGACCGGCGTAGACGACAGTGGATCGCCGGCGGGCTGCCTGGACGGGGGAGCGGTGGACGGCGCGGAACGTCAGCGCGGGTTCCCGGGATCGATCGTGTGCTGGATCTGTGCCGGCTTGCGCGGTTAGGACCCCTTACGCGGTCAGCACGGTCTTGATGCCGCCTCCGGAGAAGTGCTCGCGCAGGGCGCTCAGGGCGTCGTCAAGCGGGGCGACGTTCATGGGGATGGCCTCGGGGTGCAGGCGCCCGTCGACCATCATGTCGAGGACCTGGGGGATCAGGGCGCGGGCGTGGGTGCGGCCGACGTAGAAGGCGGCGTTGCGGACGTACATCCGCAGGAGCGGGATACGGGCGCTGCGGTGCAGCCCGCCGGAGCTGGTGCAGATGCCGTCGGGGGCGGTGTTGGCGAGCGCGAGCCCTTCGTCGGCGACGCTGACGTCGACGACGAGCGGGGCGGGAGGGCGGCGGCGCAGCTGGCGGGGGTGCAGGGCGTTGAGCCCGAGCCGCTCGGCGTGGGCGCGGACGTCGGGCCGGGCATCGGCGAAGGTGACGTTGCGGGCGCCGTGGGCGAGGGCGATGAGGCCGGTGTAGAGCGGGACGCTGGGGGTGAAGAGGCTCTTGGGGGAGGTGGCAGCGAGGATCAGGACCTCGGCGTCGGGGTCGGCCTCCAAGAGGGGCGGGAGGTGGGGCGCGATGTGGCGGTAGGCGTCGCAGACGTTGTCGGCGACGCTGGCGGCGGCGACGGGGTCGACGTCGTCGGGCAGGGCGACGAGCATGGCGTCGGCGTAGGGGACGGCGAGCTGATCGGAGAACGCGCCGCCCCAGTGGCCGGCGGAGACGCCCATGCCGTACATCGAGATCGGGGGGACCGACGCGCAGTTGCCGGTGCGCCCGGCGCGGCACGGGGGGCAGTGGCCGCAGTTGATCTGAAACGGGACGACGACGCGGTCGCCGACCCTGACGGTGGTGACGCGCTCGCCGACGGCGAGGACGTCGGCGACGCATTCGTGCCCGAGGTGCAGCGGCAGCGCGAGCGGGGTGGCGCCGAGCGCGAGCGGGCAGTCGAGGTCGCAGGTGGAGGAGGCGATCGGGTGGACGATCGCCCCGTGGGGCCCGGGCGGCGGCGGGGCGGGGACGTCGCTGAAGCGCAGCCGCCCGCCGGGCGCGGCGATCAGGGCGCGCATCCGCGGCCGGGTGCGCCGCAGGCGCTGGCGGGCGCTGTCGCGGGCGGTCGCGGTCAGCCGCCCCAGGCGCTGGCGGCTGTCGCGTTCGAACACGACGGGCATCGCGGCGGCGCCGCTGGGGGTGAGGAACCCGGCGTAGTGGCGCGCCCACCCGCGCGGGTGATGGCGATGGACCTCTGGCATGACGACCTCGATTGGTGTCGATTGGACAGATGGCTCTGGAGGGAAGACTAACCCGGATTGCCGGGGCGCACTACGAGGCGGAGACCTGCGCCGGCGTCTGGCGTGTCCCATCCACGGCCTGTCCCGATGGGTGGGTCCCAGCGGTCCATCCACCTATTCTGGCGTGGGCCCTGAAGGAGCGGCTGCTCACGTTGGAGCCCCGGGCGCAGGCACTCCGGCGTCCTGGGCGAGGCGCGCGGCGTCGTCCAAGCGGTCGTCGCCCCAGAACAGCTCGCCGGCAGCGAGGATCGTGGGCACCCCGAACACGCCGAGGCGCTGGGCGGCGTCGGTGGCGTGGCGCAGGGCGAGCTTGATCTCGGGGTCCTGGGTGGCCCGGAGTACGTCCTGCGGGTCCAGCCCGACCTCGCCGGCGGCTGCGAGGACGTGCTCGGGGACGCCGAGGTCGCGACCGTGCCGGAAGGCGCTCCTGAGCGCGTGCAGCGCGAACTCGGATCCGCGGCCGGCGCGATCGGCGTAGATGGCGGCGCGCATCGCCATCAGGTAGTTGCCGGGCCAGGGTTCGGGCCAGCGGATCGGCGGCAGCCCGTACCGTTGGGCGCGGCGCTGCACCTCGGCGATCCCGTCGGCCCGCCGCTGCGGGTCGCCGAGCGCCCAGGAGGATCGGCCGTTGACCTTGAACAGGGCCCCGAGGGAGATCGGCTGCCACCGGACCGGCTCGCCCAGGACGTCATGCAGGCGCTCGGCCGCGAGATACGCGAACGGCGAGCCGAGGTCGAAGTAGAAGGTGGCTCGTGGCATGAGCTCACAGATTGTGACGGGGCAGGGAGGCCCCGTGCCCACCGCCCGGGTGGCGACGCTCACTCGCGCGGACGATCTCCAAGCAACACCACCGTCTCCTGCGCGCGGCGGTCTGGAAGTGCCTACAAAACCTGGATCTGCACGAGGCTCGTGGTCCCCGGCCGCCCGCTGGGCAGCCCGGCGGTGATCCCGACGCGCTGGCCGGGCTGACACCAGCCGAGCTCGACGACGCGCCGCGCGGCGTCGGCGATCAGCGCCTCGGTCGTCTCGTGGCGGCGCATCGAGGCGGCCTGGACCCCCCACATCAGCCCGCAGCGGCGGACGGTCTCTTTGCCGGGGGAGAGCGCGTAGATCGGGACGGTGGGGCGGTGCGCGGAGACCAGGCGGGCGGAGCGCCCGGAGAGGGTGGGGACGATCAGCGCGTCGAGGCTCAGCTCGCGGACGGCGATGCAGAGGCTGTGCGCGAGCGTGTACGCCGGGTCGGCTTCGGTGCGGCGCACGCGCGAGGCGTTCCAGTCCTCATAGGGGGCGATCGACTCGGCCTGTTCGGCGACCGCCGCCATCATCGCGATCGCCTCGACGGGGTACGCGCCGATCGCGGTCTCCTGGGAGAGCATCACGGCGTCGGTGCCGTCGAGGATCGCGTTGGCGACGTCGGCGACCTCGGCGCGCGTGGGGCGCGAGGAGGTGACCATCGAGTCGAGCATCTGCGTCGCGGTGATCGATGGCCGGGCGAGCCACCCGGCGAGGCGCAGCAGCTCCTTCTGGACGATCGGCACGCGCTCGATCGCCAGCTCGATGCCGAGGTCGCCGCGGGCGACCATCACGCAGTCGGCGGCCCGCAGGATCTCCTCGGCGCGCTCCACGGCCTGGGGCTTCTCCATCTTGGCGATCAGCGGCAGGCGGGTGTGCTCGCGCACCAGCTCGATGTCCTCGGGGCGGCGCACGAACGACAGCGCGACCATGTCGACCCCGATCGACTCTCCGTGGCGCAGCAGCTCGAGGTCCTCCTCGGGCACCGCCGGCAGCGCGTCGATCGGCCCGGGGATGTTGAGCCCCTGGCGCGAGGCGACGGCCCCGCCGACCTCGACCTCGGCCTCGACCTCCTGGGCGCCGGCGCGGACGTCGACGACGCGCAGCCGCACCGACCCGTCGGCGAGGTAGATCACGGCCTGCGGCTCCAGCGCGTCGGCGAGCCCGGGCCAGGAGATCGTCATATTTTTGGCATCCCCACCCCCGTCGCCCTCGCCGTCCCCACCGCAGGAGAACGTCACGTGGTCCCCGGGCTTGAGCTCGACGACGTCTTCGCGCAGCGGCCCGATCCGCAGCTTGGGCCCGGGCAGATCCTGCAGGATCGCCACCGGCCGGCCGGCCCTGCCGGCGGCGTCGCGCACACGCCGCACGGTCTCGGCGTGCTCCTCCAGCGTTCCATGGGAGTAGTTCAGCCGTGCGACGTCCATCCCGGCGTGCACCATCGCCAGCAGCGTTTGGGGCTCCCGCGAGGCGGGGCCGATGGTGGCGACGATCTTCGTGCGGCGCATCGACCCGGCAAGGTACCCGCTCCTGACGGTCAGGGCAGGTGAGGCGAGTCAGGGGGCCTGCACGTCGGGGAAGTGCTCTGCGCAGTGGTCGCGCAGGGCGCCTCGCACCCAGGCGCGCTCGGCCGGGCTCGCGGCCCGGAAGCGCGCGAGCAGCTCGCGCTGGCGGTCGATAGGAGCGCCGGCGATCACCCAGCGCACCACGAGGCGCTCGAACAGGAACTCGACCGCCCGCTGCCAGGCGTCCTCCCGCGTCATCGCCGGCCGATCTCCGCTCGGCGTCGCGCCCACGCCGCCGCTCCCGGCAAAGGCTTCGGCGTACCTGCGGCGGGTGGCGGCCGTCAGCGAGCCGCGCAGGGTCAGCACGTTGCCGTCCGGGTCGGTGTAGTCGCTGTCCGGGGCCTTCAGCCGCTCGGGTCGCTGCCTGGGCTTGCGTCGCGCCACCCCGGGAGCGTGACAGGAGTCAGGTGGTGTTGGCGGCGCGTTCGAGCTGACCCCGGACGTCGCCCGTGAGCGGCTTGCCATGGCCGGCCCACGCGGCGGCGGGCTCCAGGGCGGCCAGCTTGCGCATACTCGCGCGGGCCTGCTCGACGTCGTAGCTGTATGTGGGCTCCAGCCTTGGGGGAGCGTCACGGCCCCACATGTCCAGCGTGTAGAAGCAGTCGCTGACCAACGCCAAGCGGTCGGACTCGCGCCACAGCGCGATCAGACCGGGGGCGTGTCCGGGGAGGTGAACGACGCGAAAGCCCGCGACCTCGTCGCCCTCGGCGACGGTCTCGGCGATCTTCACCGGCCCTCCGTCCCAGGCCAGGCGGTGCAGGATGCGGTGGACCTGGCGCTGGGGGGTCGGCAGCCCGGCCAGGCCCGCGGGCCAGTAGCGAAAGCCGCCGCTGCCCTCGGCGTCCTGGACCTCGTCGGGGTGGCACAGCACCGGGAACCCCAGCGCGGGGGCGGTGCCGCGATGGTCGGTGTGCGCGTGGCCGAGCACCACCCGGCGGATGCCTCCCAGCCTGGCGCCGGCGCCTGCCACGGCGCGGATCATCGTGCGAGTCCCGGCGTCGAACAGGGTGACACCGCCGCCGCCCGCATCGCCGTTCTCGATCAGGTACACGTTGAAGAGCCCTTTCTGGCCCCCCTGCACCACCCACACCCCCTCGGCGACCACCATCGGCTCCGCAATCGCCAAGCCGGTGAGGCGGGTCTTGACGTTGTACGCCCCCAGCAGCGCTCGCTCCGCGGGGGAGCCCAGCGGCGGCATCATCCCGATCTGGCGGGGCAGGGACATGGTGTCGGCGAAGGCGTCGTTGCTCTGGATCAGCCCGTCGCGCACCGTCAGCAGGTCGAAGCCCTCTAGCGCGATCGGGTGGCCCGTCGGGGCCAGCCCGCTGAACGACCCGGGGCCCGCGAGGGTCCCGGTGAGCCTCCACTGGACCCCGCAGCGCTCGCCCTCGGTGGTGGTGCTGACCAGCTCGAAGCGCAGGTCCGGGGAGGCGTCCAGCAGGCCGCCGATGAACGCGCGCACCCCCTCGGGGGCCGTGACGTCGACCTGGCCGCGCACGTTCTCGCGCCCGCCGGGCGCCCACATCGCGACGGCGCCGTCGAGGTCGCGGGCGTTGATCGCCTGGAAGTACGCCCGCACCACCGCCTCGGCCTCGCTTGTCTTCGGACCCCGCCCGTCCGGACCCGGCCCGCCCGCACCGCTCGATTCGGGCCGCGCCTCGGGGGCCACGGGCTGGTGGATGGCGGCCGCCGCCGCCAGCACCCTGGTGGCCGCGTCGCCCATGTGCCCGGCGTCGCCCGCCTGCTCGCCGTCGCCCGTATGCCCAGCACCGCCGGTCCGCCCGGCGTCGTCTGCGCGGTCGGCCTCGACCGCCTGCTCCGCGACGCTTGCGCGCTCCTCGTCGGTCATCGTCTCGATCCCTTGTTGTCGACTTCCGCGGGTAAGTGTATGCCTCGGGGCCCCGCCGCCGACCCCCGCCGCCGCCCGCGGGGTCGGCCGGCCCAATAGGCTCCGCTGTGTGACCGACGCGACCGATCGGGGATCGGGGTCGCCGTCGCCGCGGGCGGCGGTCAGGCGCGAGCTGGGGCGGGGGGAACGGGTGCTGCCCGGGGTCTTCCGCCTGCGCCTGCCGCTGCCGTGGCCCGGCGTTCCCCACTGCAACGCCTGGGCCGTCGCGGCGGGCGACGGGGTCGTGCTGTTCGACACCGGGATGCACGCGCCGGGCTCGCTGGCCCATCTGGAGCGGGCGCTGGCGATGTGCAACCTGAGCCTCGAGAACGTCCGCCTGGTGGTCTGCACGCACGCCCACTCCGACCACTACGGGCAGGCCGCGACGATCGTCGCGCGGGCGGGGTGCGAGCTCTGGATGAACCCCAACTACGAGCACATGGCGCGCTGGGCTCAGGATTCCGACGCGGCGTTCGCGCGCCGCCTGGAGGTGGCTCGCCAGAGCGGGGTGCCCGAGGAGCCCCTGCGTCGCTACGCCGCCGAGCGGCGCTCGCGGGACTCCGGGATCGCGGCGGTGATCGCGCCGGACCGGCCGCTGCTGACGGGCGTGACGGTCGCGACCGACCTCGGCGAGTGGACGGTGTATGAGACCCCCGGCCACGCCCCGTCCCACGTCTGCCTGTTCCAGCCCCAGCGGCGCCTGCTGATCTCCGGGGACCATCTGCTGGGCCGGATCTCGCTGTTCTTCGACTACGGCTGGTCCGCGGACCCCGTCGGGGAATTCGTGCACTCGCTGGACGTCGTCGAGGCGCTCGACGCGCGCCTGTGCCTGCCCGGCCACGGGCGCACGTTCACCGACGTGCACGCCCACATCGAGGGCAACCGCGAGCTGGTGCGCGAGCGCCTCCGGCGCACCCTCGCCGCGATCGCCCCGCAGCCGCTGACGGCCTTCGACGCGGTCCCGCTGATCTACGACGACACCCCCCTCTCCCCGATGACCGCCCAGTGGCTGCTGACCGAGACGCTCGCGATGCTGCTGCACCTCGAGGTCACCGGCCGCGCCCGGCGGATCCCCGGCGAGCCGGAGCGGTGGACGCCCAGCCAAGCAGGGGCGCGGTGAGTGGACGCTCGCCACAAACCTTGACACGACCGTGTTAGGCTTTGGAAATGCGGATCGACGAGCTCCTCGGGGCGCCTGAGCCGGTCTTCTCCTTCGAGTTCTTCCCCCCCAAAACCGAGCAGGGCGAGCACAACCTCGACGCGGCGCTGCGCGAGCTGCGCGAGCTGGAGCCGTCGTTCGTGTCGGTCACCTACGGCGCCGGGGGCTCGACGCGCGACAAGACGATCGAGATCGTCAAGCGGATCAAGCGCGACCACGGGCTGGAGGCGATGGCGCACTTCACGTGCGTCGGGGCCACCGTGGCGCAGCTGCGATCCACCCTCGACGAGATGCGCGCGGCGGGGATCGACAACGTGCTCGCCCTGCGCGGCGACCCGCCGGCGGGCGAGGAGCGGTGGACTCAGACCGAGGGCGGCCTGGAGTACTCCAGCGAACTGGTCGCCCTGATCGGGGCCGACTACCCGTTCGCGATCGGGGCGGCGTGCTTCCCGGAGACCCACATCCACGCCGTCAGCCCCGAGCGCGACCTCGAGCACCTGGCAGAGAAGGTCGCCGCGGGGGTCGACTTCCTGATCACCCAGCTGTTCTTCGACAACGCCCGCTACTTCGAGTTCGTCGCCCGCGCCCGCGCGATCGGGATCGAGGTCCCGATCGTCCCCGGGATCATGCCGATCACCCACGTCGGCCAGCTCGAGCGGATGGCGCAGATGTGCGGGGCCTCGATCCCCGCGGGCCTGCACCGCGAGCTGCGCCGGCGCTCCGACCAGCCCGACGCGGTGCGCGACTTCGGGGTCGCGTACGCCACGCTGCAATGCGCCGAGCTGCTCGCCGGCGGGGCGCCGGGCATCCACTTCTACACGCTCAACCGCTCCCCCGCCACGCGCGCGATCCTCGGCGCGCTGAAGCTCGCGAGGCCGTGGGAGCAGGCCGTGCCCGGCGGGGCCGGGCCGGGCGCTCGCTGAAGCGCCCCGCCCCCCGCCGGGGCGAGCCGGGCCCCCTGGGATCTCTCCTACGCGAGCTCGATCTCCAGGCCTTGGGCCACGCGGGGCGCGCCGTCGGGGGCCTCGTAGCGGACGTCGACCGAGTCGTTCTGGCGGTACGTCCCGACACCCCACGCCCCCAGCAGCCAGCGCCACCCGCTGATCCGGTCCTTGCGCAGCTCGCGCTCGAACACCAGCGCGCCTTCGCGCACGACGTAGTCGGAGCCGAGCTGCTGGCGCACACCGTTGAGGTAGACCTCGTACGGCCCCCGCACCTCGCGCGGGAGCCTGACGATCGACTTCGCCATCGCGCGAGATTATCCACCGGCGCGACGCGTACCCTGACGGCCGGGGCACCGCGCCCGCGACGGCGGGCAGGAGGCCCGACGCCCACACGCCTCGGGCGCACCCGACACACGTGGACGATCCCAAGAGACGATGACCGACATCCCATACACGATCCGCCGCTCGGCGCGGGCGCGCCGGGTCCGCGTCAACGTCCACGCGCGCACCGGGGTCGAGGTCGTGCTGCCCGAGCGCGCCCCCGAGCGCGCCGCCGCGGCCGCCGTGCAGGAGCTGCGCCCGTGGATCGAGCGGCGGCTGCACGAGGCCCGCGACACGCTCGCGCGCCTGGCCGAGCGGGGCGACACGGTGCCCTACCTCGGCCGGCCGCTGGAGCTCGTCGCCCAGCCGGGCCGCCGCCGCGTGCACCGCCGCGGCGAGCGCCTGCTGGTGCCGGCCGACGATCCGCGGCCCGCGCTGGAGCGCTTCTACCGCCGTGCCGCCCGCGAGGAGGTCCGCGCGCGCCTCGATCTCGCCACCGCGCAGGTCGGCCTCTCCTACAGCGGCCTGGAGATCCGCGCGCAGCGCACCCGCTGGGCCTCGTGCTCGGCGGAGGGGCGCATGAGCTTCAACTGGCGGCTGCTGCTCGCGCCCGAGAGTGTCCTCGACTACGTCGTCTGGCACGAGGTCTGCCACCTGGAGGTTCTCGACCACTCGCCGCGCTTCTGGGCGCTGGTGGAGCGCCGCTGGCCCGGCTGGCGCGAGGATCGCGCGTGGCTGCGCCGGCATGGGACGACACTCGTGCTCTAGCGGGCGGGTGGGCCCCCGATCCCCGGCGTCAGCCGCGCCCGCAGTTGCTCGTGTGTCGAGCGTGCCGGTCGTCATCCCGGCTTGGAGGAGACCTTCTTCCTGACCGCCGACTTGTGCGCGTAGCGCCTCTCGGCCCGCGCGCGGCACGCCGATCGCTTCCTGCTCGAGCTCTTCTTCGCGCACGCGCGCAGCGCCGCAGCGAGCTGGCTGCCGGTCTTGTATCCTCCACCGGAGGGAGCTGCAGGCGTGGGGGCCAGGTTCCCAGCGCCCGAGTAGACGGCGCTGGCGGGCACGCCGAACACGGGCGCCGGCGCGATCGCACCGTGGCATTCTTCGCCCACACACGGCGATGGCACGACAGGGTTCTGCGCGGCGATCCCGCCGTTCACGCGAGCGTCATAGACGTCGGCGTTATTGTCCTGATCCTCGTTGACCAGCGGCTGACGGGTGAAGAAGAACACGTCGCCCCCATCCGCGCTCGCGTCAGCGAAATACCCTTCCGCATCGCCCTGCCCGCTTGAGATCAGATAAAGATGGCCTTCCTCCCACTCGTACACGTCGCTCAAACCATTGCTGTCCTTTGCGACCAACGTTTCTTCCGTCTGAAAGAAGACTCGCCTGCCATCAGACGAAAGATTACGCGTCAAAAACGGGGCGCGCGAAAGCGGATAAGTATTGTTTTGGCCCTTCTGTGCGAGATATACTCCGGTGGTCGCCGGTCGGAGTGGATTGCACGACACGCACGTGATCTTCGCATCCGCCGCATCGTAAAGATAAAGCTCATGCGCTTCTTCATTGGTGTTATACGCGGTCACCGGTTCGACCGAACTAAACAGCACAGTCTCACCGTCAGCCGTGACACGCGAACTCTTCTCCCCTTCACCAACTTCAAACCCCCCGGAGCTTTCCGACTCAAGCCCACGCCAGTCGGATTCGTCTCCCAGATGTCCTTTTCTGAGGTCGGCAATGTAGGCGATGGGTGTGGGGGCGCCTTCGTGCCACTCGTAGAGATTCTCAGCGCCCTCGGACGGGCTGTGGCCTTCGGCGTTTTCTCCCGCGAGCACACCCTGGGCGATAAAATAAGCGTAGGAGCCGTTGCTTGAGATCCCGAGCATCCCCTGCACTCCCGCGCCCTGCGTGAGCCGTTCCTGCTTACCGCTTTCCGCATCAAACCGGTAGACGTCGCCATCTTCGGTATAGAACACCTCCGATCCACTGGGCGTCGAGGCAAGCCATTCCGCGGGCCCCGACCCCGATATTTTCACCGTCCTCGTCGCCAGCGGTTCGCGCATATAGATCCGCCCTGACTCCAGCGCAGTGAAAAAGATACGCGACCCGTCTTCAGAGATCGAACCCTGCGTGTAATAAAACGACCGCTTGCTTGATAATGTCTTGTCGGGGCCGGCAGTTACACCGCCGGGAGGAGTGCCGTCTTCGCCTTCGGGCACACCGACAAGCAGCAGCCGCCCATTATCCCAGTCATAGAGATTGGGCACCCCCGGCCTCGCGCCAGCCACAGGCGACCCTTCGCTTTCAAGCACCGTTTCGCTTTCAAACAAAATATCCGAATCGTTGTCGCTGGCACCCGAAAACCTTTCCACAGGCGGAAACGAGACGAACAACGACTCACCACCCATAAAAAGATACTGAGCCGGAGACGATCCTGAAGTCGTGACCAAAGCCTCGGAGAGGTTTTCGGTAAACGCCTGAACAAACAAACTCGTGCTAGCGGTCGTACCGGCTTCGGTCCGCGGCTGAACACCCTGGGTAGACCATTCGCCTTCGCCGCCAGCGCCAACACGCCGCGTACTGAGATACGTCGGGAACTGCGCCGCACCGGGTATCCCCGCAAACGGCGAAAGCGAGACATAGCTGACCCTTTCACCCGACGGAGAGCCCTGCATCAAACCGATCACCCCAAGGGCATCGTTGAGATTCTTGTCGACCGGAGACACCTGCTGATAAGCACGGCAATCCGGGAGTGCAGCAGCATCGCCCTCCTGTAGGCGAATACCTTCATTCGGACAGACAGCCCCAACCGCAGGCCCCACACCAAACACAAGCCATCCAGCTCCCACACACACCGACACGAGCGCCGCAACAAGCGAGCGCCACGGACACTTCGCGGCCCACACCCTCCTCTCGATCCAGACAAAGCCAAGCACATACGTAACCATGCCATACCACCCTAACAGCACTCAAGCATTGTTTCTCACTGCACCCCGCCACCACCGTTAAAAGCTACACCCAGCCCCTGCCACACCCACCACTCGACGATACGGCGGCCCGCCGCAAAGACAGCGACCCGCGCCCCAGACCAGCCGGAACGCGGGCCGCACACATCCGGGCTAGAACTGCACCCCAGACATCACACCTCTAACCAAGACCAGAATTTACCGCCCTTCTCCAAGGTGATCCCAGTCCCGAGATAGAGCCTGGCAGGTTCTTTGAGCTGGTTTTCCAGACTGCTGCCACCCGGCGTGCACTCAAGGACATGCACATAGAGCGCCACACCGAAATGAGGTATCACACAAACCTGCGTCCCTTTGACTTCGACTTTGGCTTCGATACCACAGGTAGTGGTACCAACTTTTGTTATGGAGAATTTAGAGAATGGTTTCCCAGCTTTTTCTTTGAGTGTCAGTATACCGGCTTCTTTCATTTCGCCTTCAGCAATGCTTCGATCGGTTCTCCTTCGATCTTGCATGTGGACAGAGTTTCGGGCACTCCTGTTGTTTTGGATATCGTGAATAGGGCGCAGCCAGTGAAGTCGATGAGGACTTTGACTTTGCCGACTTCGCCTCCTTCGAGTACGTTTTCGTTACCGCTGGGCAGGATAGCCGTTTGGCAATAGATATGAACAGCAGTACCGAGAACTGACGTTTCAAATTGCCCTTCTTGAACATATGGCAGGCCGTTGCCTTGGAATTCAGTTTTTTCTCCTGGTCCCCAGCGCCGTACCGTTGATGATCCACTGGTGCGTCGCCGCCGACGCCGTAGCCGACGCGGCCGCGCTCAACGCGAGCACCGCCAGCAGGCTCAGCATCGCGATCTTTACTCTAGACATGTAATCAACTGCCCTTCCGTCCCGGCCAACCCGGGACACTTGGATTTTAGAAGCCCAGACAACCCCCGCCCAAAGACGACGGGCGCCCAGACTTCTCTTTAGCCTTCTCGTTATCAACCCTTGGTCCGAAACTCAATCGGAACCGATCGAGCCGTCGAAACCAAGAGCGTCCCTCGACCATAGCCTCCCCACCCCAGCCTGTCAAGCGACAGCCGGAAAAGAATCCGTGGTCGATACCGTCCCGCAGGTTAAGTGATCCTAAAAAGCCCTGCAAAACGGCAGGGTTTTGCGCCCGGATACCCACAAATAATCAGAAACACGAAACCCAACTGGCGCCCAAAACCCACTCCCCGGGACCGCTAACCGCGGCTTGGGCCCGGCCGGGGAGTGGTGGATCAGCCGCGCTGCTCGACCGGCACGTACTCGCGGTCGCGCTCGCCGGTGTAGATCTGGCGCGGGCGGGCGATCTTCTGCTCGGGGTCCTGCGACCATCTCCAGCCACTGCGCGATCCAGCCGCTGGTGCGCCCGATCGCGAACATCACCGGGAACATCGCCACCGGCAGGCCCAGCGCCTCGTAGATCAGGCCCGAGTAGAAGTCGACGTTGGGGTAGAGCTTGCGCGAGATGAAGTACTCGTCGTCCAGCGCCCGCTTCTCGAGCTCGGTCGCGACCTCCAGCAGCGGGCTCTTGCCGCTCACCTCGAAGACGTCGTCGAGGTGTCTGCGGATGATTCGCGCGCGGGGGTCGTAGTTCTTGTAGACGCGGTGGCCGAAGCCCATCAGGCGCTCCTTGCCCGCCTTCACCCCCTCGAGGAAGTCGGGGATGTTCTCGACCGTGCCGATCCGGCGCAGCATCCGCAGCGACCGCCTCGTTGGCGCCGCCGTGCAGCGGGCCGTAGAGCGCCGCGATGCCCGCCGCCGACCGCGGAGTAGGGGTCGACCTGGGCGAGCCGACCGCGCGCACCGCGCTCGTCGAGCAGTTCTGCTCGTGGTCGGCGTGGAGGATGAAGAGCACGTCGAGCGCCCGCTCGAGCCGCGGGTCGGGCTGGTACTTGAGCTCGGTCATCTTGTACATCATCCCGAGGAAGTTGCCCGCGTAGTCGAGGTCGTTGTCGGGATAGACGTAGGGCTGGCCCATGTTGTGGCGGAACGCGAACGCCGCGAGCGTCGGCATCTTCGCGATCAGGCGGATGGTCTGGATCGTCGCGGATCTCGGCGTCGTGGATCTGGTTGGCGTCGGGGTAGAAGGTCGACAGCGCGCCGACCGACGCCGACCAGCATCCCCATCGGGTGCGCGTCGTAGCGGAAGCCCTGCATGAAGTCCTTGACGTTCTCGTGCACGAACGTGTGGATCGTGATCTCGTGGATCCACTCCTCGAGCTGCGCGCTCGGTCGGCAGCTCGCCGTGGATCAGCAGGTAGGCGACCTCGAGGTAGCTCGAGTGCTCGCACAGCTGCTCGATCGGGTAGCCGCGGTACTGCGAGGATGCCGGCGTCGCCGTCGAGGTAGGTGATCGCGCTGCGGCACGACGCGGTGTTCATGAACGCCGGGTCGTAGGCCATCAGGCCGAAGTCCTCCGTCGCCGGTCCTGATCTGCCGCAGGTCGATCGCGCGCACCGTGCCGTCGGTGATCGGCATCTCGTAGGTCTGCGCCCGGTGCGGTTGTCGGTGACCGTCAGCGTCTCGTGCGCTGGCGCCGTTCCGTCGGCCTCGCGTCTGCGTGGTCGTCGTGGCTCGTGCTCATCGGCTCTCCAGTCGGCGATGGCTGCGGGATCGCCCCTCAGTGCCGCCGATTATCCTGCCGAGCCGGTGCGCGAGCCGCGGCACCGTAGCGGCTCTCGGTCGCCTCGACCTGCCCCTGGTAGTGGCTGCCGAGGTCCGCGTGGCCGTAGGGCCGCAGCGCCGGGCGCGTCGAGCGTCATGAACGAGAGCTGGGCGATCGGCAGGCCCGGCACAGCTTGATCGGCACGCGCGTCAGGTTGTTCAGCTCGAGCGTCAGCGTGCCCCGCCAGCCGGGGTCGCAGAAGCCGGCGGTGGCGTGCACGATCAGGCCGAGGCGGCCGAGCGATCGACTTTCCCTCGATGCGCGCGACGATGTCGTCGGGCAGCTCGACGTGCTCGAGCGTCGCGCCGAGGCAGAACTCGCCCGGATGGATCACGAACGGCTCGTCCTGCGCGGAGCGTGATCGGCTCGGTCAGGTTCGCCGGCGGATCGCGCAGGTCGATCGCCGTGACCCGGTGGTTGTGGAAGACGCGGAAGGAGCTCCCCGAGGCGCAGGTCGACGCTGGCCGGCTGCACCAGCGCCTGGTCCCACGGGTCGATCGTGATCGCGCCCTCCTCGACCAGGCGGACGGATCGTCCCGTCGGAGAGCACCGAGGAGGGCGGGGCGCGGGTCACCGCGCGGGATTCTCGCACGCAGCTCACGGCGCGGCTCGGCGGCGGCTGAGCCGGGTCGGCCGGCTTCGAGCGCTGCGTAGAGCGGCCGCGCGCGTGACCAGGCGCATGCGCGGCGGTGCGCACGCGCGCCGGCGCGTCGGCGGGAGCGCCGCCGTGCGGGCCGCGCCGCGGCTCGCGCGGCGCGGCGCGAGCGCGGGTGGTGGGGATGGCGCGGGCGCGGCGCGAAGCCGATGCCGCCGTCCTCGTCGCGAGGTCGCCTCGGGCGTCTGGTCGGACGGCCCACCGCACGATCAGGAAGCAGCCCGACGATCGGGATCTTCAGGAGCACCATCAACCAGATGAAGGTCCAGGCATCCACGCCACATCCGATCGTACTACCCGCTCGGCTCCGGGGCAAGTACGGATCTCGAGCCCGCGGTCGGCGTCGGGCTCTGTGAGGCCGGCGCTGCGGGCCGGCGGCCTCAGTCGCCCGAGCGGCAGCGGCGCCGCAGAGAACTGCGTGATCTCGCGCAGCTCGGCGACGCGCGCGACGATCTCCGCGCCGGTGAGGCGCGCGACGCGCTCGGTGCCGAACTCCTCGACGTTGAACGACGCCAGCGCCGTGCCGTAGGCCATCGCGCTGGCGCAGCAGCTCGTCGGAGAGGCTCCTCGTCGGGGTGCGCCGCGATGTAGCCGACGAAGCCCGCCGGCGAAGGTGTCGCCGGCGCCGGTCGGGTCCATGACGGTCTCCAGCGGGAACGCCGGCAGCGAGAAGAAGCCGTCGCCGGTGATCAGCGCCGCGCCGTACTCGCCCTGCTTGGCCACGATCACCCGCGGCTGCGGCGGGCTCCAGGAGAGCACCTCGCGCGCCGCCGCCGACAGGCTCGGCTTGCCGGTCAGCTGGCGCAGCTCGGAGTCGTTGAGGATCAGGCAGTCGACGCCGCGATCGCCTTCACGAGCGAGTCGCGCGCGACTTCGATCCACAGGTTCATCGAGTCCAGCGCCGACGAAGCGCGCGTCGGGCACTGCGCGCGCACCTCGCGCTGCAGGTCGGGCTGGATGTTGGCGAGGAACAGCACCTCGCTGGCGCGCGAGCTCTCGGAGAGCTTCGGCTGTGAAGCCCTCGAAGACGCCGAGCTGCGTGTCGAGCGTCTCGCGCGAGTTCAGGTCCCAGCCGTACTTGCCGCGCCAGAAGAAGGTCTTGCCGCCGGGGACGCGCTCGACGTCGGAGACGTCGACGCCGCGGTGGCGCATGACGTCGAGCTCGGCCTCGCCGAAGTCCTCGCCGACGGGCCCGACGACGCGCACCTCGTCGAAGAACGAGGCCGCCAGCGCGAAGTGCACGGCGGCGCCGCCGAGCATCCGCTCGCGCTCGCCGAACGGCGTCGTCACGGTGTCGTAGGCGATCGATCCGACGACGGTGATGGGCATGGGCGCGCCTACGGCACCGCGGGCGTGGATAGCCTCTGCCGAGCCTGGCATGCGCGCGATCCAGATGACCGAGTTCGGCGGCCCCGAGGTGCTCGAGCTCGCGGAGCTGCCGCCGCCGCAGGCCGGGCCCCGGCGAGGTGCTGATCCGGGTGACGCGCGCGGGGGTCAACTTCGCCGACACCCACACCCGCACCAACTCCTACGTCCGCAAGGCCACCCTGCCGCTGGTGCCCGGGCGGCGAGGTCGCGGGCGTGCGCCGAGGACACCGGCCGGAAGCGCGGCCGGAGGGCAGCTCGTCGCTGACCGGCACCGGCGGCTACGCCGAGTACGCCGTGGCGCCGCGCGAGCACGTCTTCCCGATCCCCGACGGGCTCGACGACGGGACGGCGCTGGCGCTGCTGGTGCAGGGGACGACCGCCTGGCACCTGTACCGCACCGCCGGGCGCGTCGCCGAGGGCGAGACCGTGGTCGTCCACGCCGCCGCCGGCGGTGTCGGCTCGCTGGCCGTTCAGCTCGGGCGCCCGCTCGGCGCGGGCCGCGTGATCGCGACCGCGTCCAGCGAGGAGAAGCGCGCGCTCGCCCTTCGAGCTCGGCGCCGACGTCGCGATCGACCCCGCGCCGGAGGGCCTCACCGAGCGGCTGATCGAGGCCAACGGCGGCCGCGCGGTCGACGTCGTCTTCGAGATGGCTGGCGGCGAGGTGTTCGACGCCTCCTACCGCGCGCTCGCCCCGTTCGGGCGGCTGGTGGTCTGCGGGATCGCGTCCCAGCAGCCCAACCAGGTGTCCAGCGGTTCGCTGCTGCGCCACTCCCGGGCGGTCGTCGGCTTCTACATCTTCCACTGCCTGGACCGGCCGGGGATGTTCGAAGAAGCGCTGCAGGATCTGTTTGCGCGCGCGGGATCGGACCACGCCCACCCACGGCTGCGGGTGGTGGTCGGACACACCTACCCGCTCGAGCACGCCGCCCAGGCCCACATCGACCTGCGCGAGCGGCGGACCACCGGCAAGCTGCTGCTCGACCCGACGATCTGAGGCCCCGGTGCGCCGTCGCCGAGCCCTACCGCCGGGCGGTGATGTCGCCCCAGATGTCCGACTTACCGGCTTGTCGCCGCGCAGGCCCTAAGCTCCTCTGCGTCATGGCCAAGACCTTTGCCGAGCTCGGGCTCTCCGAGCAGACCCTGCGGGCGCTGCGCGACGTCGGCTATGAGGCCCCGAGCCCGATCCAGGAGCAGGCGATCCCGTCGCTGCTGGAGGGGCGCGATGTCGTCGGCCAAGCCCAGACCGGCACCGGCAAGACGGCGGCGTTCGGGCTGCCGATCATCGAGTACGTCGACCCCTCCGAGCCCGAGGTCCAGGCGCTGGTGCTGACGCCGACGCGGGAGCTGTGCATCCAGGTGACGCAGGCGCTGCGCACCTACGGGGCCCACAGCGGGATCGACGTCGTCGCGGTCTTCGGCGGCGCCCCGATCCGCTCCCAGCAGGCCCAGCTGCGCGCCGGCGGGCACGTCGTGGTCGGGCACCGTCGGACGGGTCCTGGACCTGATCGGGCGCCACTCGCTGGTGCTGCACAACTGCCGCTTCGTCGTACTCGACGAGGCCGACGAGATGCTCGACCTGGGCTTCCTGGAGGACGTCGAGCGGATCCTCTCGATGACCCCCAGCGGCCGCCAGACGGCGCTGTTCTCGGCCACGATGCCCCCGCCGATCCGGCGGCTCGCGGACGGCTACCTGTACGACCCGGTGACAGTGAGGGTCAAGGCCGCGACGCTGACGATCGACACCGTCGCCCAGTTCCAGCTCCCGGTCGACGCCCGCGACAAGCCGGAGAAGCTCGTGGAGGTGCTGAGTGCCGAGGCGGGGATGGGGACCGGATCCCCACCCGCCCATCCCGATCATCAGGCGATCGTGTTCGTGCGCACCAAGGTCCGCTGCGACCAGCTGTTTCGGACGCTGCGCGACGGCGGGCTGAACGTGCGGGCGCTGCACGGCGACATGTCCCAGGGGGCCCGCGACGGGGTGATGCTGGCGTTCAAGGCCGGACGCGTCCCGGTGCTCGTCGCGACCGACGTCGCGGCGCGGGGCCTCGACATCTCGACGGTGACGCACGTGATCAACTACGACGTCCCGACGTCGCCCGACATCTACGTCCACCGCATCGGGCGCACCGGCCGCGTGGGGCGCTCGGGGCGCGCGATCACGTTCGTCGAGGCCCGCCAGAAGCGCGAGCTGGAGGCGATCGAGCACCACATCGGGACCTCGGTCGACCCCTGGGAGCGGGGCGCGGTGGGCGCCCCGACACCGGTGCGCGAGCGCCCGCGCCGCCACTCGAAGCCCCACATCTCGCGCGACGGCTCGGAGCCCTACACGAAGCTGCTGCTTGCCGGCGGGCGCGCCGGCGGCCTGCGGGTCGCGGACATCGTCGGCGCCGTGACCTCCGCGACCGGCCTCGACGGGGAGGCGGTGCGCGAGGTGCGGGTGCTCGACCGCTTCTCGTTCCTGTCGGTCCCGGATGCCGAGGCCGACCGCGTGATCGAGACGCTGCGGGAGCGCACCGTGCGCGGCCACGCCCTGCGCCTGGAGCGGATCGCCGGATAACCTGACGGCCGGCGCTGCTCGGATACTCACTACAGGAGGTTTCCAAATGTCCACTGCCACCATGCAGACGACCGAGGGCGAGATCGTCTTCGAGCTGTTCGACGACGATGCCCCCAAGACGGTGCAGAACTTCCGCAAGCTCGCCTCGGAGGGCTTCTACGACGGGCTGCTGTTTCACCGCGTGATCAAGGACTTCATGATTCAGGGGGGCTGTCCGCAAGGGACCGGCACCGGCGGCCCGGGGTACACGTTCGAGGACGAGATCAACCCGCACAAGGTCGTGCGCGGGGCGCTGGCGATGGCCAACGCCGGGCCCAACACCAACGGGTCGCAGTTCTTCATCGTGACCGCCTCGAATTGCTCGTGGCTGGATGGCAAGCACACGGTGTTCGGGCAGGTGACTGACGGGTTGGACGTCGTCGACCGCCTCGAGGGCGTGGCCGTCGACGGCTCCGACCGCCCCGTCGAGCCGGTCGGGATCGGCTCGATCGCGCTGTCCTGATGAGCTAGCCTTGTGCAAGCCGGCGAACCGGCAGCGAACGCGACGAGGGAGGCACAGATGGCGACCGTCGAGCAGCAGATCCCAGAGCAGGCCCCCGAGATCCACAACGGCGTGGCGAACGGCGCCCCCGCGGCGGGGCAGGCGATCGAGGTCGAGAACCCCGCGACCGGCCAGATCGTCGGGACGGTCCCCGACCTCGGGGCGGCGGCGGTCGCCGAGATGGCGCGCCGCGCCCGTCTCGCGCAGCCGATGTGGGAGGCGTACGGCTTCGAGGGCCGCGCGCGGGTGCTGAAGCGGGCACAGAAGTGGCTGATGGACAACTCCGAGCGGGTGATCGAGACGATCGTGTCGGAGACCGGCAAGACCTACGAGGACGCCCAGCTCGCCGAGGTCATCTACGGGGCCAACGCGTTCGGGTTCTGGGCGGGCCACGCCGAGCAGTACCTCGCCGACGAGCGCGTGAAGTCCAGCCAGCTGCTGGTGAAGGGCAAGAAGCTGATCCTGCGCTTCCGCCCGCTGGGCCTGATCGGGGTGATCGGCCCGTGGAACTACCCGCTGACGAACTCCTTCGGCGACTGCATCCCGGCGCTGGCGGCCGGCAACAGCGTGATCCTCAAGCCCAGCGACGTGACTCCGCTGACGTCGCTGCTGATGGCCGAAGGGCTGCGCGAGTGCGGGCTGCCCGACGACGTCCTGCAGATCGCGACCGGCCGCGGGGCGACGGGGGCGGCGCTGGTGGAGGAGGTCGACATGATCATGTTCACCGGCTCGACCGCCACCGGGCGCAAGGTCGCCGAAGCGGCGGCGCGGCGCCTGATCCCGGCGTCGCTGGAGCTCGGGGGCAAGGACCCGATGATCGTGCTCGCCGACGCCGATCTTGAGCGGGCGGCGAACTTCGCGACGTACTACTCGATGCAGAACGCCGGCCAGACGTGCATCTCGACCGAGCGGGTGTACGTCGAGGAGCCGGTGTACGACGAGTTCGTGGCCAAAGTCTCCGAGAAGGTCCGCGCACTGCGTGTCGGCCGGCCGGCGGGCCCGGGCTCGGTCGAGGTCGGGGCGATCACATTCGGACCGCAGCTGGAGAAGATCTCAGAACACGTGGCCGACGCCGTGGACAAGGGCGCCCGGGTGCTGACCGGCGGCCGCGCGGTGCAGGATGCCGGCGGCGGGCGCTTCTACGAGCCGACGGTGCTGGTCGACGTGGACCACTCGATGAAGGCGATGACCGAGGAGACCTTCGGACCGACGCTGCCGATCATGAAGGTCCGCGACGCCGAGGAGGCGCTGCGCCTGGCCAACGACACCCCGTACGGGCTGGCGGCGTCGGTGTTCACCCGCGACGCCGAGCGCGGCGAGGCGCTGGCGCGGCGGATCGAGGCCGGCGCGGTGACGGTCAACGACGCGATGATCAACTACACGGCGCTGGAGCTGCCGATGGGCGGCGCGAAGGCCTCGGGCCTGGGCTCGCGCCACGGGGCCGGCGGAATCCGCAAGTACTGCGCCCAGCAGGCGATCGTCGTGACCTCCAAACTGGCCCCCAAGCGCGAAGTCCACATGTTCCCCTACAAGGCCCGCACCACCCGGCTGCTGGGCCGCCTGTTCAAGTTCATGTACGGGCGCGGCAAGCGGGACTGAGGCCGGTTAAGGGTTGGGCGCGGCAGTGCCGCGCCGGCGTTTGCGTTGCGTTATGCGACGCCCGCGCGCAGTGGCATCCCGAGCAGGCGTTCGAGCTCTGCGACGGTCTCCTGTGGGTCGGTGTGATGCACCGTGGCCATCCCGAGCTCCGCGGCGGGCGGTAGGTTGAAGGGCAGGTCGTCGACGAACACGCACTCCGCCGGCGTGCGCCCGATCGCCTGCGCCCCCAGCTCGTAGATCCGCGGGGCCGGCTTGCGGATCCCGACCTCGCCGGAGATCACAACCCCGTCGAACAGCTCGCCCAACAGCTCGCGGGGGTAGCGCGTGGTGCCCCACGAGTTCGAGATCAGCCCCGTGTTCACCCCGGCCAGGCGGGCCGACCGCACGGCGTGGACCATCGACTGCTCCAGGGTAGCCCCGGAGAACAGGCGGTCGATCAGCCCTTCGGCGCTGCTCAGCCCCAGCAGCCGGCCGAGGCTCAGCTCGAAGTCGGTCTCGTCGACGCGGCCCTCCTCGAAGCCGATCAGAAGGTCGCGCGCCGCCCGATCGCCCCGAAACGCCTGCGCCAGCGCCTGCGGGTCCAGGCCCTCGGCCGCGCAGAACGCACTGAAGGAGTGCAGCAGGTTCGTCGTCATCACCCCGCCCCAGTCCACCAGCAGACCCACGATCGCGCCCGGCCGGCCCTCGCCGGCCGGCCCCTCTCCATCCCGATCGATCGTCCGCGTGTCGGGCCCGCCGGTCCGGGCCTCGGTCTCATACCGGTTGGCCACCGAGCGCCACCTCCTCGGCCTGCGCCGCGAGCTGCAGCACGCCCTCCCCGAAGTGCTTCAGGTACGGGTCGTCGGTGGTCCCGGCCACGGCACGCTTGTAGTTGCCCTCCATGAACACCACCGACTTCCACACCGCCAGCGTCACGTACCAGCGCAGGTCCCCCATCGAGCGGCCCGTCCGCTCTTCATAGCGCGCGATCAGCTCCGCGCGCGTCGGGAAGCCCGCTTCGCGCGTCACCCGACCCAGCGCCTCGCGCAGGCCCCCCGCAGGGTCGCCGGCCTCACTCCACATCATGCACAGGTAGCCCAGGTCCGCCAGCGGGTCGCCGATCGTCGCCATCTCCCAGTCCAGCACCGCCGCCAGCCGCGCCGGTGCGTCGGGGGCGAACATCGTGTTGCCCAGGCGGTAGTCGCCATGCACGATCGTCGCCGGCGTCGCGGGGTCCGGGGCCGGGAGGTGCGCGGCCAGCCACTGCGCCACCCGTTCCACCGCCGGGATCTCGCGGGTCTTGTTCAGCTCCCACAGGCCCGAGAAGCGCCGCAGCTGGCGCTCCAGGTAGCCCGTCGGCTTGCCGAAGCCCTCCAGGCCGACCGCGCGCCAGTCCACCGCGTGGATCTCCACCAGCGCGTCGATCAGCTCGTCCGCGATCCGCCGGCGCTCGGCCGGGTTGTCCAGCGCGTCGGGCACGCTGAACACGATCGCCTCGCCGTCGATCCGCTCCATTACGTAGAACGGGCTGCCGATCGTCGCCGGGTCGTCGCCCACCGCCAGCACTCGGGGCACCCGCGCCGGGGTCTCCTGCAGCGCGCGCAGCAGGCGCGCCTCGCGCAGCACGTCGTGCGCGCTCGGCGGCAGCGGCGGGCGCGGCGGGCGGCGCAGCACCAGCTCTGAGCCGTCCGCGCGGGTCAGCAGGAAGGTCACGTTGGAGTGCCCCTCCCCGATCGGGCTCGCCGCGATCTCGCCCGCGCCGAGGTCGTGGGCGTCCAGGAACTCGCGCAGCGGCTCCAGCACCAGCAGCGGCGGGCGCGCGTCGGGCGGCGCGTCGGCGTGCGTCGCCACGATGTCGTCGGGTGCCACGGGGGCGCTCATCGACCGCAACCTTAGCTTCGATACGGTGTCTTAAGCCAGGCGCACCAAGCAAGCGCTTATCGGCGTGCCCGCCTCCAGAGGCGGTCCATCTGCTTCGCGAGCACGCCTCCGCGTCCCTGTAAGCCACCGAAGGAATTGGAGCCTCGAATGTCGCGTATTCGCATCCTCCTCGGCGCACTGCTCGCCTGCTCGGCGCTCGGCGCCGGCGCTGCGCTCGCCCCTGCCCCCGCGCTTGCGTCCCACGGTCAGACCGTCTTCTTCGAGGCCTCCCAGGAACTGCTGTCGCCGCGCACTCGCGAACACACGATCGCCCAGCTGCGCCACCTCGGCGTCCGGGCGCTGCGCGTCGAGCTCGCCTGGTATGACGTCGCCCCCGCCGCCAACAGCGCCACGCGGCCGAGCTTCGAAGCGACCAACCCCGCGGCCTACAACTGGGGCGCCTACGACTGGCTGCTCGCCAAGGCCAAGGAATTGAACTGGCAGGTGCTGCTGACCGTCACCTCGCCCGTCCCGCGCTGGGCCACCTCCAACCGCCGGGCCCCCTACATCACCAACCCCAACGCCCAGGACTTCCAGGAATTCATGACCGCCGTCGGCCACCACTACGGCTCGCAGGTTGCGCTCTTCTCGATCTGGAACGAGCCCAACCACCCCGCGTTCCTGCTGCCCCAGTTCACCCCCGCCGGTGCCTCCGCCTCGCCGCGCATCTACCGCGGGCTGTTCCAGGCTGGCTACGCCGGCCTGCAGGCCGGCGGCCTCGCGCACCCCAAGGTCCTGATGGGCGAGACCGCCCCCACCGGCGAAGACAGCCTCAGCCGCTCCTACATTCGACACTTCGGGCTGCTCCACGACGTCGCGCCGCTCGCCTTCCTGCGTGGGACGCTGTGCCTGAACTCCCATTACCAGAAGGCCGGCTCGTGCGAATCGCTGCCCGCCTACGGGTACGCCCACCACGCCTACAGCAACAGGGCCGGGCCCCGCTACGTCCCGCCGGAGCCCGACGACGTCATGATCGGGACGCTCTCGCGTCTTGAAAACGCGCTGAACCTCGCCGCGCGCGCCGGCGCGATCCGCCCGGACATGCCGATCTACCTCACCGAGTTCGGAGTCCAGAGCAAGCCCAACCAGTACCTCGGCGTCTCGGTCGCCAAGCAGGCCGAATACGACGCCCTCGCCGAATACATCGCCTGGCGCGATCCCCGCGTCGCGGCCTTCTCGCAGTACCTCCTGCGCGACGACCCCGTCGGCGGTCCTCCGGGGTCCAGCGCCCACGGCGGCTTCATCGGCTTTCAGACCGGGCTGGAGTACGTCGACGGCAGGGCCAAGCCGCTGTACTCCGCGTGGCCCGTCCCGCTGGTCGTCTCCAGGGCCCGCCGCGGCTTCTCGCTGTGGGGCCTCGTGCGGCCCGCCGCCGGGGCCACCACCGTCACGATCCTCGTCAGGACCGGGCACTCCCGGCGCTACCGCGTACTGAAGAAGGTCGGCACAGACTCCCTCGGATACTGGAGCCTCAGCTCGGCCGTCCGTGGCGTCGACTGGCGGGTGCGCTGGACGAGCCCTACAGGGGTCAGGTACGAAGGGCCGCCGATCGGCGTCACCTGACTCTCGCGCGTCGGTACCCGGGCTGGGCTGGGTCGAAGCGGGCTGGGCGGGGCCCAAGTGGCTGGGCAGGGCGGGGGCCCGAAGTGGCTGGGCTGGACCGAGCGGGCTGGGCGGGGCCAAGCGGGCTGGGCGGGGCCAAGCGGGCTGGGCGGGGCCAAGCGGGCTGGGCGGGGCCAAGCGGGCTGGGCGGAGCCGAAGTGGCTGGGCCGGGCGGCGCTGAAGCGGGCCGGGCGGGCTCTGTATGTAATGCATTAAAATCTGGGCGGTGTATAGCATTTGTTATACACTGCCCGGAAATTACATACTCACCTCTACGCTGAGGGGCGATGCCGGAGCTGCCCGAGGTCGAGATCACTGCGCGGCGACTGGACGCCGCCCTGCGAGGGAACCGGATCGAATCGGCGCTCGCGCCCGGGATCAACGCCCTGAAGACCTTCGACCCCCCGCTCTCGGAGCTGGAGGGCCGCGAGATCGCCGGGGTCGGCAGGCGCGGCAAGCACCTGATCGTGAGGATCGATGGGGATGTCGGGGACCATGAGGCCGGGCGAGACCGCCGGATTGATGGACCCCCCGCCCCGCCGCTGGCGCTGCTGATCCACCTGATGGCCGCCGGCCGGCTGCAGCTCTACGACCGGCGCGCCGGGCCGCGCGACCGCACGTCGCGGCTGCTCGTGCGGATCGACGGCGGCGGCGAGCTGCGCCTGCGCGAGTTCGGCTCCAAGCAGGCCGCCTGGGTCAAGCTGCTGCGCGCCGACGAGCTGGAGCGCGACGACGCGCTCGCGAGCCTCGGGCCCGAGGCGTGGCCGGACCCGGAGGGCCGGGCCTCGGAGGGCAGGGTCTCGGACAGGCGAGTCTCGGACAGGCGAGTCTCGGACAGGCGAGTCCTACTGAAAAAGCTGCTCGATGCTCCCCGTCCGCTGCACACCCTGCTACGCGACCAGCGCACGATCGCCGGGATCGGGCGCTCGTGGGTCGACGAGATCCTGTGGGAGGCCCGGCTGTCACCGTACAAGCGCGGCGCCGACCTGGAGGGCGACGAGCCGGAGCGGCTGCGGGCGGCGATCGTCGGCACACTGGGCGCGGCGATCGACCACTACGAGCGGGTCGTCGAGCTGCCGATCCCCGACAAGCTGCCGATGCCGCTGCGGGTCCACCGCCACGAGGGCGAACCCTGCCCCCGCTGCCAGACCACGCTGCGGGCGGTGCACTTCGAGGACTACGTGATCGCCTACTGTCCCGCCTGCCAGACCGACGGGCGGGTGCTCAAGGACCGCCGTCTGTCGCGGCTATTGAAGTAGGTGCCGCGCGGGACGCGGACGGACCCGCAGTTGTCGGGGCGCGCTGACGATAGGATCCGCCTCATGATCGAACAGGGGGACAGTGCCCCCGACTTCGAGCTCCCCGACCAGGACGGGCGGGCGGTGAAGCTCTCGGGCCTCCGCGGCCGGCCGGTGGTGGTCTATTTCTATCCGAAGGCCGACACCCCGGGCTGCACCACCCAGGCCTGCGGGGTCCGCGATCACGGCCCGGACTACCGCAGGGCGGGTGCGGTCGTGCTCGGCATCTCTCCGGACCCGGTGGCGAAGGTGAAGAAGTTCCACGACAAGTACGGTCTCGGCTTCGCGTTGCTCGCCGACGCCGATCACGCGGTGGCCGAGGCTTACGGCGTGTGGGTCCAGAAGTCGATGTACGGGCGGACCTACTGGGGCAACGAGCGCACGACGTTCGTGGTCGACGGCGATGGGCGCATCGCCCGGGTGCTGCGCAAGGTCAAGCCGGCTCAGCACGACGAGCTGGTGCTTGCGGCGCTGACCGCCTCCTGAGTAATGACCGTCGCGGCGCTCCCGAGCACATCCCTTCCCGAGCACATCCCTTCGTGCCCGGAGCGCAATGACTGCCTGGGTTATTCTTCGCTCTTCAGCACTCCTTCCAGGATGCCGAAGTAATCGGTGCCGCTGAGCTGCGATCGGTTGTGCCCGGCGGGCGACGGCAGGTCCTGCTTTTCATCGATTTCTCGATCGACGACAGACGACTGCGGCCCTCCGCATCCTTCAACCCCGGGTGCCGAGAACGAGTTGTCGACGAGTTTGCTGTCTTCAACCACGAGGATGTCTCTTTCTTCGCGGCCGCTGGTCCTGCCGGTCTGGCCTTTGAGTTCCGGCTCAACCCCCAGCGGCGGCTCGCTTCCAGTGGTGTACGCGAGAGTCACCGGATTCGACGCGGACCCGATGTAGCATTTACTGCCCAGGAAGGGGTTTTTCAGATGCAATCTGAGCGGTATTTCGAGAGCGGTCCCATTTTCGATGAGGAGATTGATCAGGTCGATGGCGGGCGGGCCGACGGTTTCTGCCGTCGCCGTCAACTGGCATACGAAGTTATTGGGTAGGTGCTTGCAGAAGTTCCGCAAATACTGTGGATAGCGGTCCGCCTTGACCAGCGCAAATATACCACCGGGCAATGCTTGAGCGACCCGCACAAGCGATTCGCCGTTGGAGGCGGGGATGGTTTCAAACGACTGGAACGTCGTGCCTTCCGAATAGCGAAGCCCGCCCTGGATCGTATTTGGGATCGGCAGATCGAGGCGGCCGATCTGAAATTCCCCGCTCGCCTGCATGAGGATACACAGTTCGGTCTTGGGATTTTCCATCGGACACTGGTTGAATCTCGCGTATTCACCCGTCGGATGGTGTTCTTTTTCCGCCGACGCCGAAGCGGCCATCGCGAGCACGACGATCGAAACGACCGACGCCATCGTTACGCATCGTTTGACGTTGCCTGCGGTCACGATATCCCCCCTAGTTTTGGAATTGAAGGACTATCTATCAAGTTCGAACCGCCTTGGCAAGGCGCAAAAAAGTATGGTGGGGCGGTTCGGACCCGCGGCGGCTACGCGCTGGCGGCGCGGCCGGTGACCGGCGGTGGAGACCCTGAGCTGCGCCACTCGGGGACGCCGAGCGCGATCATCAGCAGCTGGCGCTCGGCGGTCGCGACGATCTCGGCCTCTGCGCCGGGGTCCTGCGGCGGGGCGTCGAGAATCGCCTCGGCGATCGAGACCATCGTGTTGACCATCAGCCCGGCCAGCAGCTGGAGATCCTCGGTGGTCCAGCGGTCGAGGTAGGGGAAGCGCGCGAGGTCGATCGCGAGGTCGCTCGCGAACAGGCGGATCTCGCTGCGGATCGCATGGCGCAGGGCGGCGACGCCGCCAAAGCGCTCGCGCGCGATGAAGCGAAAGTGGGTCTCGTGCTCGTGCACGTAGCCCACGAGGATCTCGACGGAGGTGCGGATCACGTGCTCGTAGGTCCGCGGGTCGGTACGCGCCGCGCGGATCATCGCGCGCAGCGTCCGGAACGACTCGTCGATCAGGACCAGGCCAAGCTCCTCCATGTCGTCGAAGTGGCGGTAGAAGGCCGTCGGCACGATCCCCGCCGCGCGCGTCACCCGCCGCAGGCTGAGGCTCGAGAAGCTCTGCCCCTCAAGCAGCTCCAGCGCCGCGTCGAGCAGCGCGCGGCGCGTGCGGAGCTTGCGCTCCTGACGCGTCGCGCTGGTCTCCGCGGCGCGGCGGTGCGGAGCACGGCTGTGCACGGTCGTCTTGTGACGGGCTTTCGCGGACACCTCTGTTACCTATCCCCTCGGCAAGTGTATCGGGTGGTGTAGTCTGTGAACAGTTGTACACTATCTGACGTGGAATCGAGAACGATGCCCGCCACCGCCTCCCCCCGCGGCCTCGGCCGCCGCCTGTTGCGCTCGAACCTGCTCGAGGCGCTTGCCTACCCGCACGGAATCGACCGCTACGTCGAGCTCGTCCGCCCGCTGCTGGTCAAGCGCGACGTGCGCGCCGAGGTGACGGCGGTCCGCCACCAGACACCCAAGAGCGTCACGCTCACGCTGCGCCCCAACGACAACTGGCGCGGTCTGCGCGCCGGGCAGTTCGTCGGGGTCAGCGTCGAGATCGACGGGGTCCGCGAGACCCGGCCCTACTCCCCCGCCGGCTCGGAGCACGCCGCCGACGGGGGGCTGGAGCTGACGGTCTCGACCCATCCCGAGGGCCGGGTGTCACGCTACCTGCGCGACCGCGCGCGGCCCGGGATGATCGTCGGCCTGACCCAGGCGGACGGCGACTTCGTGCTCGGCGACCCGCGCCCCGCGCGCGTGCTGCTGATCAGCGGCGGCAGCGGCGTCACGCCGGTGATGGCGATGCTGCGCACGCTCTGCGACGAGGGCTTCGCGGGCGAGCTCGGCTTCCTCAACTACGCGCGCTCTCCCGAGCTCGCGCTCTACGGCGCCGAGCTCGATCGGCTCGCCGACCGCCACAGGCGGCTGCGCGTCGCGCGCGGCTTCACGCGCGCAGACGGCCCGCGGCTCGCCGGGCGCTTCCGCCGCGAGCATCTGGACGCCGTCATCTCCGACCACCGCGACGCCGTGACGTTCGTCTGCGGCCCGCCGGCGCTGATCGACGCCGTCCGCGCGGTCTGGGTGCACGACGGCCTGGCGGCGCCGGCCGTCGAGACCTTCACGCCGCCCGCCCTGACCTTCGACCCCGACGGCGCCGAGGGCACCGTCAGCTTCCTCGCCAGTGGACGGCGGGCCGCCAACAGCGGTCTGCCGCTGCTCGAGCAGGCCGAGGACGCCGGCCTGGCCCCCGAGCACGGATGCCGCATGGGGATCTGCAACACCTGCAGCTGCCGCAAGACCGCGGGCACCGTGCGCAACGTCTTCAGCGGCGAGCTCTCGACGGCCGCCGACGAGCAGATTCGCATCTGCGTGTCGATGCCCGTCGGCGACGTGACGCTCGACCTCTGACTTGACAAACGACCTTCGACCTCCACGCTCGACCCCGACATACGACCTCTCCGCTCCGACGCACGACCTCCGATTCGCCTACCCATCTCAGACCTGCCTCACCCTCCGACCAGTTCCCACCCGACCCCCGCCTTGACAAGGAGCCAGCCATGCCGACCCCCGCACCCACTCTCACACCCGAGCAGCTCGAGGCCTTCGGCCAGGAGCTCGACGCGATCCGCGCGCGCGTCGTCGCCGACCTCGGCGAGCGCGACGCGGACTACATCAACAGGGTGATCCGCGTCCAGCGCGGGCTCGAGGTCGCGGGCCGCGGCCTGCTGTTCCTCGGCTTCCTCCCGCCCGCCTGGATCGGCGGGACGGCGGCGCTGTCGCTGTCGAAGATCCTCGACAACATGGAGATCGGCCACAACGTGATGCACGGGCAGTACGACTGGATGCGCGACCCGCGGCTGAACGGCAAGACCTTCGAGTGGGACACCGCGTGCCCGGGCGACCAGTGGCGCCACTCGCACAACTACATGCACCACACCTTCACCAACATCCAGGGCAAGGATCGCGACATCGGCTACGGGATCCTGCGGATGTCCGAGGATCAGCGGTGGCGCCCGTACTACCTCGGCAACCCGCTGTACGCGGCGCTGCTGGCGACCTTCTTCCAGTACGGCGTCGCGCTGCACGACCTCGAAACCGAGCAGATCGCCAAAGGCGAATGGAACATGGACGAGAAGCGCGGGATGCTCGCGGACCTGTGGCGCAAGGTGCGCGGCCAGACGCTCAAGGACTACTTGCTGTTCCCGCTGCTGTCGGGCCCCTCGGCGCCGCTGGTGATCGCGGGCAACGCGACGGCGAACCTCGTGCGCAACCTGTGGTCCTTCACGATCATCTTCTGCGGCCACTTCCCCGACGGTGTGCACGAATTCACCGAGGAGCAGGCCGAGCACGAGACGCGCGGGGAGTGGTACTTCCGCCAGCAGCTCGGCTCGGCGAACCTGACCGGCAGCAAGCTGTTTCACATCCTCGCGGGCAACCTCAGCCACCAGATCGAGCACCACCTGTTCCCCGACCTCCCGGCGCACCGCTACGCCGAGATCTCCGTCGAGGTGCGCGCGATCAGCGAGCGCCACGGGATCCCCTACAACACCGGCCCGCTGCACCGGCAGTTCGGCAGTGTGGTGCGCAAGATCGTCAAGCTCGCGCAGCCGCCACAGGGGTGGCTGGGCAAGCGGCTGGGCGGTGTGGTTCCCCGGATCGTCAGGCCCGCGCTGCCGGTGTTCCCCGGTCGCGGCCGTCCCCCGGCGGAGCCGGACAGGGCCGCCGGCGAGAAGCCGGCGCGGGAGCTGGCCGCGGTGGCATGACGACGATCCTCCCATTGAATGCGCGAGTGAGCACGCTCGCGGTGGGCGGTCTTGACATCTACTCCGAGGTGCTCGGCGAAGGTCCACGCCTGCTCGTCTTCAACGGCTCGGGAGCCACGATCGCGTCCTCGCGCCCTCTGATCGATTTCCTGGCCCAGAGCTTCGAGGTGCTGGTGCACGACCAGCGCGGTCTCGGTTTGACCGGCCTGCCCTCATCGCGCGAGGGTTTCACGATGGCGTCCTACGCCGCCGACGGTGCGGCGCTGCTGGACCACGCCGGCTGGCCGACGGCGCGGGTCTTCGGCATCAGCTTTGGTGGCATGGTGGCGCAGGAGCTCGCCGTCACCCGGCCCGAGCGCGTCGAGCGGCTGGCACTGCTGTGCACCTCCCCCGGAGGCGAGGGCGGGAGCAGCTACCCGCTGCACGAGCTCGACAGCCTGGCGCCCGATGAGCGGGCGCGCGTCTGGCTTGGCAACCTCGATACGCGGTTCTCGCCGCAGTGGCTGAGCTCCCATCCGAGCGACAAGGCTCTGGTGGAGCAGGCGGCGGCACGAGAGGCGAGCCCTATGACGCCGGATCAGAGGCAGGGTGCCCGATTGCAGCTGCAGGCCCGCAGCCGCCACGACGTCTGGTCGCGTCTTCAGGGGATCGGCTGCCCAACGCTCGTGGCCTGTGGGCGCTATGACGGCCTGGCGCCGACGGCCAACTCCGAGGCGATCGCGTCGCGGATCCCCGGCAGCGAGCTGCGACGCTACGAGGGTGGCCACCTGTTCGTGCTGCAGGATCCGCGGGCGCTCCCTGAGATCGTCTCCTTTCTGTCCTGCTAGTGCGGCGTCCGCGCCAGTGCGAGGCGCGTCCGCTTACCCAACCAACGACCTTGCAGTGGCGAGGCAGGCGCACCAGCCCCCATCGCGCAGCGGTCGGCCTGTCCGGCGAAACGACGATGGGCGTATCGATGTCCGCGGTCTGACCCGGCGCATCGGCGACGCGCGTTGCGCGCCGATCTGACAGGATCGTGACGTCCCCGGCCGCGAAAGGAGAATCATGCCCGAGTACCCCCCCGGAACCCCATCGTGGGTTGAACTTTCCTCCCCCGACACCGACGCCGCCGCGAACTTCTACGGCGAGCTGATGGGCTGGCGCGCGACCGACCCCGGACCGGCCGAGACCGGCGGGTACCGGATGTTCCAGCAGGACGGCAAGAGCGTCGGCGGCCTGATGGGCCACATGCAGGAGGGCCAGCCGACGGCGTGGGCAACCTACGTGAGCGTCGCCGACGCCGACGAGATCGCGGCCAAGGTCAAGGCGACCGGCGGCAGCGTGGCGGTCGAGCCGATGGATGTGATGGACATCGGACGGATGGCGTTCTTCATCGACCCCACCGGCGCGATGTTCGGCGTCTGGCAGCCGAAGGCGTTCGCCGGCGCCGATCTCGTCAACGAGCCCAACTCGCTCTGCTGGAACGAGGTGCTCACCCGCGATGCCGACGCGAACAAGGCGTTCTATCCGGCGGTCTTCGGTTGGGTCGCGGGTCGCCCGTCGTTTGAGGGGGCGCCCGAGACCTACACGGTGTGGGAGCTCGACGGCAAACCCGTCGGCGGCATGATGCAGATGACCGACGACCACTTCCCCGCCGAGATTCCGCCGCACTGGGGCGTGTGCTTCGCGGTCGCCGACTGCGATGGCACCGTCGCGAAGGCCCGCGCGCTCGGAGCGACCGTCACGAACGAGCCGATGGACATGCCGATCGGGCGCTTCGCCGGCCTGATCGATCCCCAGGGGGCGTCGTTCACCGTGATGCAGGCGCCGCCCGCCTGATCGGCGGAGGCTCGTCTCGCCCGGAGGCTCCCGGTCTACCTGCTCGGCTGGCCGATCGCCGTGGGTGGCGCGGCGGGGATCGCTCTTGCCGCGTCGGACGTCGCCAGCGTTGGCAGACGCGCTTGCCGATTCCCGGCCCGCAGCAAGACGATGCCGGTGGCGAGGATCCAGGCGAAGAAGGTCGCCGGGACGGCGACGATGACGGCGCCCTCGAGCGAGAGGAAGCTGCCGTGGCTCACGAACGACGCGGCGATCAGGAGGTGCGCGGCGACGGCGAGCACGGCGAGCCAGGCGGTCCACGCGGGGAGGCGTCGGTGTCGCAGGACGAGCGCGGCGTACGCTCCGAGGCATACGGCGGTGGGGATCCCGGACAACGCGAGCAGTCCGAAGGTCGTGTCGGTGAGCGCGACGGCGAAGGCGGGCTGCTGCGGGCGGTAGCTCATCACGCCGGCGGTCGCGAAGGCGGCCAGGATCAGCACGGCGAGCGCGATTGCACCGAACGCAAACACGGCCGACAGCGGCTGGGGCGCCGGCTCGGTCTGGCGCAGCCAGGACCACAGTCCGGCGGCGAAGCAGAGGAACAGCCCCATCGCGATGCTGTAGATGTACAGCGAGGCGATCGTCCGCCCGTGATTCGCCTGCAGGTAGGTGGCGACGTGGGCCCCCGAGGAGGTCGGCGCGGGCGAGTCCCACAGGGGCGGAGCGACGAACGCGGCGACGATGATGAGCGCGAAGCTCGCGAGGCCGGAGAGCGCGATCAGGCGTGTCGCTCGCGCGCTCAGCGGCCCGCTGCTCGCGGTCTCCACGCCGATGGTGGTGGGCGATTGCAGCGATGCGTCCAGCGTTGCCATCTTGCACTCCTCCGTCGGTCGCGGGGTCGGTCGGCGCGACCAACGGTGACAGCCGGTGGGATGCCTGTCGATTACCTGTGAGGTAGGGGCCTGCTGCCCATGCCCGCCGTCTACCGCGGCGCGGACCCCAGGTTGCGCAGCGCCTCAGCGGTCGCGGCATCGGCGGGGAACGTCAGCTCGATCGAGAGCTCGGAGGTCGTGACCTCGACGGCGGTGCCGAAGCTGGCGACGGTCGCAAAGAACGACAGCTCGTCGCCCGCTGGGCCGCGGATTCGCATCAGCGGCGTGAGAATGTGCCCGGCGGCGGCCTCGGCGGCGGGATGGCGCTCGTAGGCGGGCGCAGGATAACCGGCGACCTCGTCCAGCAGCGCGGTGAGATCGGGATCCCCGGTGATCGCGACCTGGTGCTCCAGGCGCCCGACGAAATAGGCGCGAACCTCTCCGAGGTTGACGATCCACCGGGCCAACCCGCGCGGATGCAGACCGGCGCGCATCGCGTTGACCGGCGCCTCCAGCAGCGCGGGGTCGATCCATCCAGCGAGGGCCCCCATCGCGGAGTTGGCGGCGACGACGTTCCAGCCGCGGTCGACGACAAGCGCGGGGTAGGGCTCGTGCCCGGTGAGGATCAGATCGAGCGCCTCGCGGACCGGCGCGAGCTCGGGATCCTCCAGCGAGCGCTCGGGGAAGGCAGGGGCGTAGCCGGCGGCGAGCAGCAGATGGTTGCGCTCGCGGAACGGGACCTCGAGCTCCTCGGCGAGCAGCAACACCATCTCGGGGCTCGGGGACGAGCGGCCGGTCTCGACGAAGCTCAGATGCCGTGCCGAGATCCCGGCATCGAGCGCGACATCGAGCTGGGTGCGCCGCCGCCGTTTGCGCCACTCGCGCAGCAGTTGCCCGACGCGTGGCTGGGAGCTGGTCGTCGCCATCTCGCGTGGCCGACTCTAGCCGCTGCGCGAACGTCCGCGAATTACCTCCCGCGAATTACCTCGCGTAATCGACACGGCGACCCGACGACGCCTATACCCTCGTACTCGAGGACCGGACGGACTCGTCTCGGAAGTCGATCGGCTCCATCGGAGCGCCCCCCCGCTATGGTAGCGTCGCTCTCATGGCGCAGGCAGCCGTAGCCGGGGCAGCCGCGAACCCCCTGTCAAGATTTGTCCTGCACGACCAGGACGACGCGGAGGTGCAGCTCGATCGGCTGTGGCGCGACCGTGCCGCGGCGCTTGTCTTCCTGAGGCACTACCTGTGCGTGCAGTGCCGCGTCGGGGCGATGGAGCTCGAACGCGACCGCGACCTGCTCGGGCCCGACCCGAACGTGTGGCTGATCGGGATGGGCACCGCGGTGCAGGCGCGCGCCTTCAGGCAGCAGACCGGCGTGCGCTTCCCGGTCCTGCTGTCCGCCGATCTGGGAGCCTACGAGGCGATGAATCTGCCGCGCGGGTCGCTGCGGCAGATCTTTGGGCTTGCCGCGCAGCGAGTCGCGCGGCGTCGCGCGAAGGGCGTCGGCATCGATCGTCAGGCCGAGGGCGGCAACCGCCCGAAGGCCCGGCCCGAACAGGACTGGCACCAGCTCGGTGGCGCGTTCGTGTTCGCGCGCGGAGGCCAGCTCGTGTGGAGCCATCGCGCGCGGCACGCCGGTGACGGCCCGGACCACCGCCTGCTCGGCGAGGCGCTGCGACACGCCGACGACGGCAGCGACACCACGCGCGCACGGTCAGCAACAGCACAGAGGAGCCGGTGAGCGTGCTCATCGTCTCCGCGCCCCGATCGAGCGGGTACGAGCCGATGGACTGGGCATGAGCGGCGCGATCGGCCAGCTCGGCGAGACGATCGCGGCCTACAACGACGCGTGGAACGCCCACGACGTCGAGCGGATCGGGTCGATGCACGCGCCGGACATGGTGTTCGAGAACCACACCGCCGGTGAGCGGGCGCAGGGCGAGGAGGCGCTCGCGCACATCGCCGGCATCTTCGAGTCGTGGCCCGACATCGAGTTTCAGACGCGCAGGCTGTACGTGCGCGAGGATCTGGTGGTGCAGGAGTGGACCGCGAGGGCCACCCATGTAAAGCCGCTGAGCCGGGGCGAGATCGTGGCCGAGCCGACGGGCAGGCGCATCGAATGGAAGGGCATGGACGTGATCCCGTTCGAGGCAGGCAAGGTCAAGCGCAAGGACGTCTACTCGGACTCCGTCTCGATCCTCCGCCAGGTCGGGCTGCTCTGAGTCATCGCGCTGCCGCAGCGCGGCCGGCTGTGATCCTGCGCCCGCTCGTCGCGCGCGACGAGGCGGAGCTGCTGCGAATTCATTGCACACCGGAGGTCGTGCGCTGGTGGGGGCATCCCGCGGAGGGCTTCCCGTGGATCGACGAGCCCGGCGCGACGCGCCTGACGATCGAGGTCGAGGGCGCGGTGGCGGGCCTGATTCAGTTCACCGAGGAGCCCGAGCCCGCCTACCGTCACGCGAGCATCGACCTGTTCGTCGATCCCGCACTCCACGGACGGGGCGTGGGCACCCTGGCGGTGGGGCTTCTCGTGCGCGATCTGATCGACACGCGCGGCCATCACCGCATCACGATCGACCCGGCCGTCGCAAACGCGGCGGCGATCCGGGCCTATCAGAAGGTCGGCTTCAGGCCCGTGGGGATCATGCGCCGCTACGAGCGCGACTTCGACGGCGGCGGCTGGCGCGACGGCCTGCTGATGGATCTGCTCGCCGGGGAGGAGCGGACTCCCGAGACCGCCAAGCAGCAACCTGACGCCAAGTCTAAAGATCTCTAAAAAATCTAAAGACCTCTAAAGCGCAGTGGTAGTCTGGTCGTGGTGGCGAACCCGTTCAAGCCCAGCTTCGGTGTTAGCCCCCCCACTCTGGTGGGTCGAGAGGAACTGATCGAGGAGTTTGTGGAGGGCCTCCAGGACGGGCCCGGTTCGGCTGCCAGGGCGACGATCTACACGGGGGCTCGCGGGTCTGGAAAGACGGTGATGTTGAACGCGGTCGAGGACCGCGCGAGGGAGTTCGGCTGGCTCGTCGTGAGTGAGACCGCCTCGCCCGGCTTTGTGGATCGAATCGCCCGTCAGGAGCTGCCGAGGCTCCTCGAGAGCTTGGACCCAAAGGCAGTTCGGCGCCGTGTGACGGGGATCACGGGGCCGGTGGGAGCAGGCGGCGTGACGTGGAGTACGACGGAGAGCCACGCTCCCGAGGCGACGCTTCGCAGCCAGATCGAGCTCATCACGGATCTGCTGGCCGAGAACGAGACCGGGCTGCTCGTCACGCTCGACGAGATTCACCAGCACCAGATCGCCGAGCTGCGGCAACTCGCCACGACCGTGCAGCACGCCTTCAGAGAAGAACGGCAACTGGCGTTCGTCGGAGCCGGGCTGGCCTCGGCGATCACCGATGTCGTCAACGACGAAGTGCTCACCTTCCTGCGCAGAGCCGAGCGACACGCGCTCGGATCGGTCGCCAGCGAGGATGTCGCGCGTGCCCTCAGAACACCCGTGGAAGCGAGTGGGCGCACCGTGGCCGAGGATGTGCTCGACGTGATGGTGCAGGGCACGCGTGGCTACCCGTTCCTGATCCAGCTGGTCGGCGCTCAGGTATGGCGTCTGCGTAGGTCCGAGAAAGAGATCTCGATGGAGAGCGCGCGGGAGGGCGTCTCCGACGCTCTACGCCGGCTGGGGAGGCTCGTCCACGAGCCGGCGCTCGCCGACGCGTCGACGATCGACAAGTCATTTCTTCTCGCGATGGCCAAGGACGACGGCCCGTCGAGGATGAAAGACATCCAGCAGCGTCTCGGGATCGACGCCAACTTCGCAAGCCAGTACCGGCTCCGGCTGATCGCCGCGGAGCTCATCGAGTCGACAGGCCACGGCTACGTCGACTTCGCGCTGCCGTACCTCCGCAACTACCTCCGCGAACACGCCGCAACCGCCGGGCTGGAACCCTGACCTATCCTCGCGAGCACAGTGCAGCCCTGAAGTACGTCGGGTGGCAGGTAGTGTCCCCGGACGGGGCTCGCAAAACGGTTCGAGAAAGGCGGCCGCGCCCGGCCCCCGTCCACCCCTGCGAGCGACACCAACCAAACCGCCGGGACCCTCAAGGGTCCCATCCAATCAACACGAAGCATCCCGACCGACGCATCGTGCAATGCGCACCCCGCGAGCCCGCGATCGATGCTGCTGCCCCAACCGGACGCCTCAGACCCGCTGAGCGCGGCGCGCCGGCGCCGAACGCTGCGGGCGACTGCGCCGCGTGAGCTCTTTGACGAGCGCCTGGACCGAGCGTTCGAGCTGCTCGACGGTAGCGCTCTCCACACGCTCGACCCCGACCGCGCGGTTGACCCAGGCGTTGATCTCGCGGTGGCTGCGCCCGTCGCGGCGGTGCAGGTCGGCGACGAGGCGGCCGCGCTCTTGACGCAGGTCGGCGCGCCGCTCGAACGCCGCCGGCGGTGCGGGCTCGGGCGCCGGGGGCCTGGGGGCGTTCGCGGGAGCGCTCGGAGTTGGCCCGAACAGCGTCATCTGCGGTGCGAACTCGGCGCTCAGGGGGACGAACTCGGCGCTCTCGCTCGACGGCTCGCTTGCACGCCGCTCCTGCTGTTCGTCGAAACCCGCGTCCTGCTCGGGCCGGCGCAGCGCACGGCGCAGCTCGGTTTCGACCTCGGCGGCGTGGCTGCACAGCACCTGGTCGGCCGGCAGGTACAGCCAGCTCGGCTCGGGTGCCCGCCCGGGGATCGTGCGCACGAAGCGCCCGACGATCTGGCGGAAGATCAGCGGTGTCTTGGCCGCCGTCGCGTAGACCCCGACGCGCAGCCGCGGGATGTCGACGCCCTCGGAGACCATGTTGACGGCGACGATCCACGGCTCGCGCGACTCCCTGAAGGCGGCGAGCTTGCGCGCGGCGCGCGCCTCGGTGTGCAGCACCACCACCGGTGGCCGGCCGGTCGCCTCGCCCAGCAGCCTGGCGATCCGCCGCGCGTGGGTGGTGTCGGCCGCGACGACCAGGCCGCCCGCGTCGCGGTGGCTGTCGGCGCGCAGCGCGCGCAGCTTGGCGTGGGCCTCGCGCAGGATCCGCGGCAGCCCGTCGGGCAGCTCGGTCGAGATCGCCGTGCGGTAGCGGCGGCTGGCCTCGCGCGCGCTGAGTACCGTCTCAAACGACGACTCGATCACGTCGTCGCCGCTGCGCCACGACAGCGTCCCGTCAAACGTCACGAACGCCACCGGCCGGCAGATCCCGTCGGCGACGGCCTCCGCGTAGGTGTAGGAGACGTCGGGCACCGCCAGCCCGTCGGCGTCGTAGCGCACCCCCGGGATCGGCGTGGCGTCCGAGCGAAACGGGGTCCCCGACAGCAGCAGCCAGCGCGGTGCCGCCGCGAAGGCGCGCTGGAAGCTGGTGCCCCACGCGAGCTCCTCGCCGAGGTGGTGCGCCTCGTCGACCACCACCAGCGTGTCCGGCGCCACCTGGGCCGCCCACGCCCGCGGGTCGCTCGCCACGCGGGCGTACGTCACCGCCACGCCGTGGAAGTCCCGCGGTGGCCGCGGCCCCGCCGCGTCGGGCTCCAGCTGCACCCCGAGCTGGGCGGCCGCCGCCGCCCACTGGCGTGTCAGCGGCGTCGTGGGGCACAGGACCGCCACGCGGCCGACCGCCCCGCGCGCGAGCAGCTCCCTCGCGAGCTCCAGCGCCGGACGGGTCTTGCCGGCCCCCGGCGCCGCCGAGACGAGGAACGGGCCGTCGCGCCAGTCGGCGAGCTGGGACAGCGCCCGGTGTTGCCAGGCGCGCAGCGATGTCGGGACTGCAAGCGTCAAAGAGTCCGGCATCCTGCGCTATCGACCGGACGGATCGGGGCGGGCTACCCGCGGCTTTTCATCTTCGACCACTCCGCCTTGTGTGCGCGCTTGGCTGCCTGGTAGTGGGCAAGCGCCTGCGGGGAGTCGACGTCGCCGAGCGTGGGGTGGGGCGGCACGAGCGCCTCGGCGGCCTTCACGCCGTAGCGGTTGGCGAGCACGGCGCCCATCGACTTGATCTTCATCTCGCCGAAGCCCGGCAGCGCGGAGAGTTCGATCGCAGGGCGCTCGCGTCGGGCGCGTCGGTCCACACGCGCGCCGCGTCCCCGTCGTAGCGCTCCAGCACGTGACCGGCCAGGTCGTGGACGCGCTTTGCCATCGAGCCGGGGAAGCGATGAATCGCCGGCTTCTCGCGGAACACGGGCTCGAGGTCGGCCGCGGCCAGCGTCGCGGCATCGAGCGAGCCCACGCGCTCTCTCAGCGCCAGGGGCCCCGCGAAGGCCTTTTCCACCGTCACCTGCTGATCCAGGGCAAACCCGATCAGCAGCGCCATCGGGTCTGACGCGATCAGCGCGTTGGCCTCGTCGGAGTCGGTGAAGTACAGGCGGGCCGGCACTGGGTAAATGCTATTCGGCGCTGTTGGGTCGACGGCAGACGCTGATCGCATCGTTATAAGCGCTCAGGTCGTAGCAGCCACCCGGACCCCATGAGTCGATCTGGGTCTCGATCACTAGACCATGCTGATCTGCCAAAGTCGCGAACAAGTGCTGCGACATCGGCGAGCGCCAACCGCTGCGACTCGGCTGCTCTCCGAGGTTGCGCCCATCTGCGTGGTGGATGACAGCCACCCCTCCCGGGGCCAGGACGCGTGCGGCCGTCGCGGAGTTGCCTACCCAGCCGCGGTGGGCAGGTCCCAGAACGCCTCGGCGTTGCTCGCGTTCCAGGCGCCTGTCGATGACTCCGCCCCTGAGCTTCCTGAGCCTGTGCTTCACCATTTGACTTTAGGACTATCAGAACTGCAGCACCGAGCGGATCCCGTCCTGGGCCTCCATCAGCTCGAACGCGCGGTTGACATCGTCGAGCCCCATGCGATGGGAGATGAAGGGATCGACATCGATCTCCCCCCGCAGGTAGCGCTCGACCAGCTCGGGCACCTGGTCGCGCCCCTTGACCCCGCCGAACGAGCTGCCGCGCACCCGCCGGCCGGTGATCAGCAGGCGCGGGACGATGTCGAGCGTCTCGCCGCGGCCGGCAACGCCGGCAATCGTGCACAGCCCCCAACCCATCCGCGCCGCCTCGACGGCCTGGCGCATCACGGCCACCAGTCCGGTGGCCTCAAAGGTGTAGTCCGCGCCGAACCCGCCGGTCGCGTCGAGCACGCGCGCCACGGTGTGCTCGTCGGCCAGCCAGCAGTCGGTGGCGCCCTGTCCGCGGGCGAGCTCCAGCCGGGCGGGCGACAGATCGACGCAGACGATCCGCTCGGCGCCCTGCAGCCGACAGCCGGCCACCGCTCCCAGGCCGACCATGCCGGCGCCGAACACCACGCAGGTGCAGCCGGCCTCGACCTGCGCGGTGAACATCGCGGCGCCCAGCCCGGTGGACAGCCCGCACGCGAACAGGCACGCGCGGTCGAGGGGGGCGTCGGGGCTGACCTTCGCCAGCGCGATCTCGGGGAGGACGGCGTACTCGGCGAACGTCGAGGTCCCCATGAAGTGGCGGATCGGCTCCCCGTCCAGCGACAGTCGGGTGCTGCCGTCGGGCAGGAAGCCGTTGTTCTGCTGCTCGCGAATCGCAAGGCAGATGTTCGTCTTCGGACTGAGGCAGTGGATGCACTCGCGGCACTGGGGGGAGAACAGCGTCACCACGTGGTCGCCGCGCTCCAGCGAGCTCACCCCCGCGCCCAGCCGCTCGACCACGCCGGCGCCCTCGTGGCCGAGCACGGTCGGGGCGTAGCCCGACGGGTCGACCCCGGAGGCGGTGTACATGTCGGTGTGGCAGACCCCGCACGCCTCCAGGCGGATCAGCACCTCCCCCGGGCGTGGGTCGGCCAGGTCGAGCTCCCGCACGACCAGCGGCTGGGCGAACCCCTCCAGGACCGCGGCACGTATCTTCATCGCTCCTCCTCGCTGTCGTGACGATCGCGACGTCTGACCCGGTGGGTCTCAGCCTGCCTTGAATCGCTCCGCCTCGTCGGCTCCGCGGGTCGCGTCCCCGGCGCTGTATGAGTGGGCCCCGGCGCCCGCCAGCTCGCCGCCGTCGACGATCAGGTATTCCTCGCGGATCGCCCGGCCGCCGAACCAGCACTCGAGGATCTCGCGAGTGCCGGCCGCGTAGCGGGCCTGCGCGGAGAGGCTCGTGCCGGACGTGTGGGGCGTCATGCCGTGGTGGGGCATCGTGCGCCAGGGGTGGTCGCGGGGGGCGGGCTGGGGAAACCAGACGTCGCCGGCGTAGCCGGCGAGCTGGCCGCTCTCGCACGCGCGCGCCACGGCCTCGCGGTCGCAGATCTTCCCGCGCGCGGTGTTCACGAGATACGCGCCGCGCTTCATCTTGGCGATCAGCTGCGCATCGAACAGGCCCTCGGTCTCGGGGTGCAGAGGGGCGTTGATTGTCACCACGTCGCACACGCCCACCAGCGACTCGACCGTGGGGTGGAAGGTCAGGTCCAGCTCTCGCTCGACCTCGGCCGGCAGGCGGTGGCGGTCGGTGTAGTGCAGGCCGACGTCGAACGGCGCCAGTCGCCGCAGCACCGCCGAGCCGATCCGCCCGGCGGCGACGGTCCCGACCTGCATGCCCTCCAGGTCGTACTCGCGCGCCGCGCAGTCGGCGATGTTCCAGCCGCCGTCGAGCACCCAGTGGTTGGAGGGGAGGTAGTTGCGCACCAGCGCCAGGATCATCATCACGACGTGCTCGGCCACGCTGATGCTGTTGCAGTAGGTGACCTCCGCGACGGTGATGCCGCGCTGCATCGCGGCCTGCAGGTCCACGTGGTCTGAGCCGATCCCGGCCGTCACCGCGAGCTTCAGCCGCGGCGCCCTGGCGATTCGCTGCGCCGTCAGGTAGGCCGGCCAGAAGGGCTGGGAGATCACGATCTCGGCCTCGGGCAGCTCGCGCTCGAAGACCGAGTCGGGCCCGTCCTTGTCGGAGGTCACGATCAGCTTGTGCCCGCGCTGCTCGAGGAATTTGCGCAGCCCCAGCTCGCCGGACACGCTGCCCAGCAGCTCGCCGGGCGTGAAGTCGATCCCCTGCGGAGTCGGCGTGGTCTGCCCGTCGGGGTAGCGCTCGATCTGCGGGATCGTCGTCGCGCGTGTACTTCGGCGGGTAGCCGTCGACCGGATCGTCGTACAGCACGCACAGGACATTTGCCATGGTCTGCCCCTTTCGTCGATGTTGCGGCGCGCCCGGTCGACGCACATCCGCCGGGCATCGTCGGGCGCATCATTATGATGCGCCCGCTCCCGAGAACGGGTGGGAACGCAAAGTTCACGAGCGAGCTGGAAAGGAGAGTCGCATGTCGCAGAGCACCATCCTCGAGGTACCCGAGCACAAGTTCGACGACGAGGATTGGGAGGAGGACGAGGAGTTCGGGACCGACGACGAGGAGTTGGACCTCGACGAGCTCGACGATGGCATCGAGGAGGACGAGGACGGGTTGGACGACGACTGATCGGCGTCCTGGGATTTGGTCCCCGCCCGCCCCCGCCGGTCCCGGCCTACCCCTCGCCCGCCGCCACTCACGTCCGCCTGCGCTCTCGCCTGTCCCGCGGTCGCCGTACGCTTGAGGCGTGCCCCTCGCCTCGACCTCGATCGGCGACAGCGTCAGCACCTTCCTGGAGGCGGCGGGTCAGTTCTTCTCGGATCTCGCGGCCGTCCGCTGGTGGGCGCTGGCGCTGGGGCTGGCGTGCTTCGGCCTGAACCTGACGCTGCGCTCGCGCGCGTTCTTTCACAGCCTGCGCGCGGCCTATCCGGCGACGAGCTTTCAGTGGCGGCGGATCTGGGGGGCGTACTTGGCGGCGGTCGGCTTCAACGCCGTCGTCCCGGCGCGCGGGGGCGACATCATCAAGCTGTTCCTCACCCGCAGCTCGATCCCCGGATCGACCTACCCGACGGTGGCGTCGGCGTTCTTCGTGGAGGCCGTCTTCGACGTCGCGGTCGGCGTGCTGGTCCTGCTCTTCGCGTTCACCCAGGGCGTCTTCCCAAAGCCCCCGGACTTCTCGAAGCTGAGCTCGTTCGACATCTCCTATCTGGCCGAGCACTTCCGCCTGACGCTGTTCTTGATCACCGCTCCTGGGGGTCGTCGGGCTCGTGGCCTTCGCGCTGCTGTCGGTGCGGATCAGGCCTTCTGGATACGCGTCCGCCAGGGCCTCACGATCCTCTCAGACCGCCGGCGCTACCTGCGCGAGGTCGCCGCCTGGCAGGCCGCGGCGTGGATCTGCCGCTTCGCGGCGTTCTGGTTCCTGCTGGAAGCGTTCCGCGTCGGCGGCTCGGTGCGCAACGTGCTGCTGGCGTTCGGCGTCGGCCAGGTCGCCGGCGCTGTGCCGTTCACGCCCGGCGGCGCCGGCGTGCAGCAGGCGCTGCTGGTCAAGGTCTTCGCGGCCAGCGCTCCCACCGCGGTCGTCGCGGCCTACTCGGTCGGCCAGCAGATCGCGATCGCCGTCTTCACCGCGCTGATCGGGTTGGGCGCCGTCATCTTCATCTTCCGCTTCCGCTCCTTCCGCGAGGTGATCGCCGCCGGGCGCGCCTCACGCGAGGCCGAGCGCGCCGCGGAGCGCGCGGGGGTGCGACCGAGAGAACGCCCGGCACTCGCGACGGGCGGGTCTCCTGCCTACTGAAGGCCCTCGCGAGCCTCGCGCACGAGCGTGACGGCCTCGGGGAAGATCGTCGCGATCACGGCGCGGATCTGCTCGGCCTGGGCCTCGGCGCTGCCCTGGAGATTGACGCGGTTGACCGCCGCGACGGTCATGTCGACGGCGAGCTTGATCGCGTTGTCGGCCCACGCGAGGCGCTGCTGGCCCTGCATCTGCTCGGCGAAATCCGCCAGGCGCCGCTGCAGCTCGTCGGGGTCTCCGAACAGGTCTCCCAGGCCACCGCTCTCCATCGCACCCATCTTAGACGTCGGCAGGGCGCATCGCCCGAGACGTCGATGGCCCCATCGCCGAGAGGTCTCGCGGGCCGATCGCGGGCAAGTCCGCGGGCCATCGCCGGGACAGGTCCCGCGGCGGCGAGTCCATAGACTGGCGGCGATGCCCAACAGGAGCGAGATCGAGGCGCCCGCGCAGGGCCGGGACGGCCCGACCAAGAAAGACATCCGCAGGCAGGTCGAGCTCGAGAGCGAGCGCCGAACCCGCCTCGGGGTGCCGGCGTTTGCGGGCGGATTTCTCTATCTGCTGGCATCGATCACCCTGCAGGCGACGTTCAAAGACCTCCCCACCGTCGGGCCGCTCCAGGGGATCGCCCCCGCGCTGAACGGCCAGCCCAACCCGGCGGTGAGCCCGCGGGCGGCCGAAGTCCGCTACTTCGACGACCACGCCACCGCGCTGATCGCCGGCTCGCTGGTGAGCGCGGTGGCGGTGTTGATCCTGGTGGTGGTGTTGCGCTTCCTGCTGGGAGCCACCCGCTTTCGCCGGCCCCAGACGGCCCCGGTGATTGGCCCGCTGATCCTCGTCGGCGGCGTCGGGCTGGCCCTGCTGAGCACGATCGGAGCGGTCGCGCAGGTCGTCAACGCCCACAAATTCGTCACCGGCCACGACTTCACGACCCACGCGGTCGAACAGGCGCTGACGAAGAACACCACGTACGAAATCCTGGGCTATGTGACGCCGCTGGCCGCACTGGTCCTGGTCGGGGGGACGATCGCCCTGATGGTCTCCTCGGTGCGCGTCGGCCTGCAGCTGCGCTGGATGGGCATCGTGGGGGGCACGGGGTGGCTGCTGAGCGTACTGGTGCCGTCGGAGATCCTAGCTTGATCCCGGCCTTCTGGATGGTCGGGACTGGCGTCCTGCTGCTGGGACGCTGGCCGGGCGGCGACCCCCCGGCGTGGGCCGCCGGCGAGGCCCGGCCGTGGCCGTCGCAGGCTCAGACGCGCGCCGAACGGGCAGCCAACTCGAGTTCGACCGCGAAGGGCCGGCCCGGCCGCTCGGCCGCGACGGTCGCGGAGGGCGATCTGGACCCCGACGGCGTGGCGCCCGAGCCGGTTCTTCCGGCGGGCTCAGACTCAGACTCCGGCGCCAGGCGCCGCCGCAAGCGCCGCTCGCGCTAGTGGGGTGTCAGGCAACGTTCGCCGGGTTGACGGCGCCGAGGATTCGGGCATGACAGCGTTCGGGGCCGAGTCGGTGCCGGCAAACGTTGCCGGGGCCTCCACTAGCTCGCTCGCGCCAGGCCGACACCTGATCGCCGCGCGCGAGGGCCTGACACGTGGGCCCGCGAAAGGCGCGCGCGAGGGCCTGACACGGGGGCCGCCAAAAAAACATGATTGCTTTCTGCGGCCAACGGGAACATTAACCGCAGGACGCGGGAATTGCGACAGGCAATTCCCTCTCCAAATCGGCAGGCAAAGGCATCTTTACGCCGCCTCCGAGCGGGGCGGCTTCGAGGAGGTTCCCATGGAGGCAGCATCGATTCACCGCCCCGACGCTTTGCAGCGGGCGCCCCGTCGCGACGAGCCGCGCGACGAGGCCGCGCAGGCGAGCGCGTGGAGCCCGGCCGACCCCGGGCCGCTCGGCTTGGCGGCCTTCGCGATGACGACGTTCGTGCTCTCGATGTTCAACTCCAACCTCGTCAGCGAAAAGGGCCTCCCGGTGGTGCTCGGCCTGGCGCTGGCCTACGGCGGGATCGTCCAGATCATCGCGGGGCTGTGGGAGTTTCGCACCGGCAACACCTTCGGCGCGGTCGCGTTCTGCTCCTTCGGAGCGTTCTGGATCTCCTTCTGGGCGCTGCAGGTCTTCTACGCCAAGCAGATCGGCGGCGACGTCGGGCACGCCGTCGGCGTGTACCTGTGGGCGTGGGCGATCTTCACCGCCTACATGACCGTCGCGGCGCTGCGCACCAGCGCGGCGGTGCTGACGGTGTTCGTGCTGCTGACCGTGACCTTCATCCTGCTGGCGATCGGCGCCGTCGGCGCGCACAGCACCGTGACGCATTGGGGTGGCTACGTCGGTCTGGCGACCGCGATCGCCGCCTGGTACGCGTCGTTTGCGGCTGTGACAAACTCGACCTTCGGGCGCACCGTGCTGCCCGTGGTGCCGTTGAACAAACGCTGAGACGGCCCGTGGTGGCGGGGCGGGCGGGGCTCCGGGGGCGGGCGGGGCTCCGATGGCAAGGTCCTGATTTGCGGGTGGCGAGAAAGGTGAGAAGAGATGGCGACTGAATCCAGGCCAACCCCCGGCGCAGCCCCCGGCGATGCGCTCGAGCGCGAGCTCGCCGAGCTGTTGGAGGTCGAGCGGTTCGAGCCCTCCGCGGAGTTTCGCGAGCGGGCGCTGCTGAGCGACCCGGCGGTGTATGAGGAAGCCGCGCGCGACCCGCAGGCGTGGTGGGCCGGGCAGGCCGAGAAGCTGGACTGGTTCGCACCGTGGGAGACGGTGCTCGACGACTCCAACCCGCCCTTCTACAAGTGGTTCGTCGGGGGCCGCCTGAACGCCTCCTACAACTGTCTTGACCGCCACGTCCACGCGGGCCTCGGCGACCGCGTCGCGTACCACTGGCGCGGAGAGGACGGCTCCGAGCGCGACATCACCTACGCGCAGCTGCTCGCCGAGGTCCAGCGTCTGGCCAACGCCCTGAAGGATCTCGGTGTGCAGCGGGGCGACGTGGTGGGGATCTACCTGCCGATGATCCCGGAGGTCGTGGTCTCGATGCTGGCGTGCGCGCGCATCGGCGCCCCGCACAACGTCGTCTTCGGCGGCTTCTCCGCGGAGGCGGTGCGCGAGCGCATGGAATTCTCCGAGGCGAAGGTCCTGATCACGGTCGACGGGGCGGCCCGCAAGGGCAAGACGGCCCCGGTCAAGGAGCGCGTCGACGAGGTCATGGGCGACCTTCAGACCCTGCAGCGGATCGTGGTCGTCCGCAGCAAGGGGGTCCCGTGCGCGATGCGCGACGGCCGCGACGTCTTCTACGACGAGATCTGCGCGGCCGCCGATCCGGAGTGCCCGGCCGAGCCGCTGGACGCCGAGCACCCGCTGTACATCCTCTACACCTCGGGCTCGACGGCCAAGCCGAAGGGCATCCTGCACACGACGGGGGGCTACATGACGGGGGTCTCGGCGACCCACCGCTACGTGTTCGACCTCAAGCCGGAGTCCGACGTGTACTGGTGCGCGGCGGACGTCGGCTGGGTGACGGGGCACTCCTACATCGTCTACGGCCCGCTCGCCAACGGCGCGACGTCGGTGATGTGGGAGGGCGCCCCGGACTACCCGCACAAGGGGATCTGGTGGGAGCTGGTGGAGCGCTACGGCGTCAGCATCCTCTACTGCGCTCCGACCGCGATCCGCGCGTGCATGAAGTGGGGGCCGCAGTGGCCCGGCGAGCACGACCTCTCGTCGCTGCGGCTGCTGGGTTCGGTCGGCGAGCCGATCAACCCGAAGGCGTGGCTGTGGTACCACAAGGTGATCGGCGGCGAGCGCTGTCCGATCGTCGACACCTGGTGGCAGACCGAGACCGGGGCGATCATGATCACGCCGCTGCCCGGGATCACCGCGACCAAGCCGGGCTCGGCGACGCGTCCGTTCCCGGGCGTCGAGGCCGAGGTGCTCGACGAGTCCGGGGGCTTTCCGATCGAGCGGGGCCAGGGGCTGCTGGTGCTGACGCGCCCATGGCCGTCGATGCTGCGGACCCTCTACCGCGAGGAGGGGCGCTTCATCGAGACCTACTTCAAGCGCTTCGGCAACGAGACCTATCTCGTCGGCGACGCGAGCCGCCGCGACGCCGACGGCTACTTCTGGGTGATCGGGCGCATCGACGACGTCGTCAACGTCTCCGGGCATCGGCTCTCCACGGCGGAGGTCGAGTCGGCGATCGTCGCCCACCCCGACGTCGCCGAGGCGGCGGTGATCGGCCAGCACGATGAGGACACCGGGCAGGCGATCGTCGCGTTCGTCACGCTCCAGGGGGAGCTCGCGGGTGACGAAGCGACGATGCAGGGCGTCCGCGACACCGTCGCCGAGCGGATCGGCAAGTTCGCACGCCCCAAGCGGATCATCTGGGCCGAGGACCTCCCCAAGACGCGCTCGGGCAAGATCATGCGCCGGCTGCTGCGCGACATCGCCGAGGGGCGGGCGCTGGGCGACGTCACGACGCTGCGCGACCCCGGCGTGACCGCGATGCTCGAGGAGCGCGTGCGGGAGCTGCAGGCGCAGGAGGACGGACAGTAGGTCGCCGACCCCGGCCGACCGAGCGGCCGATTCTCATGAGACCTTTATGTTGGGCTGCGATTCTGCCGGCCTGACGCTGGTCCGGTGTACATGCAACGCTGTACGCCGCAGGTCGTTGAACTGAATCAGATAGGAAGCCACTGCACCGATGCGCGCCGATGAGAACAACGCCCTGAGCCGAGGATCGACTGGCCCGGCGGTTGAGACCCACGGTCTGACCAAGCGCTTCGGCGAGCGCACCGCCGTCGACCAGGTCGACCTGCTGGTCCCGCGTGGGTGCGCCTTCGGTTTCCTCGGCCCCAACGGCGCCGGCAAGACGACCCTGATCCGGACGCTGCTCGGCCTCACCCACGCGAGCTCGGGGAACATGAGCCTGCTCGGCCATCCCGTGCCCGCGCAGCGCGCGCAGGCGCTGCGGCGGGTCGGCGCGATCGTCGAGGAGCCCCGCTTTCACCAGCACCTCAGCGGCCTCGAGAACCTGCGCATCGTGGCCGCCGTGCGCGGCCCGGAGACGCACGCGCGGATTGCGCCCGCGCTGGCCCGGGTGGGCTTGGCCGAGCGCGCCGACGACAAGGTCAAGCGCTACTCGATGGGGATGCGCCAGCGCCTGGGCGTGGCCCGCTGCCTGCTGGCCGATCCACTGCTGCTGATCCTCGACGAGCCCACCAACGGTCTGGACCCCGCCGGCATCCAGGAGTTCCGCGAGATGATCCGCGCGATGGTTGAGCAGGAGGGTCGCACGGTGTTCCTCTCCTCGCACCTGCTGGACGAGGTGGAAAAGATCTGCGACGCCGCCGCGATCGTCGATCGTGGCCGGATCGTCACGCAGGGTCCGATCGCCGAGCTCGCCAGCGGCGGCGACGGCGCCCGCAACGAGCTGATCGTCGGGGTGGACGACGTCGAGCGGGCCCTGAGCACGCTGCAGGCCAGCCAGCTCGTGCAGGACGCGCGTCCCTCCGACGAGGGGCTGCGCGTGGTGCTCGCCGGGGACCTGGAGACGGCCTCCCAGGTGAACGCCGCGCTCGTGGGCGCCGGCGTCGGGGTCATGCGCTTGGAGCCCGTGCGCCACAGCCTCGAGCAGCGCTTCCTGGAGATCACCTCGCGGCTGGACGACGCGACCCCGGCTGCGACCGGGCACGCGCCTTCCGAGCAGGCGCCGGCGGTGAATGCGTGAGCGTCGCGGCCCCCACCGCTGAGCGTCGATCCGAGGGCGGCTCCTTCACGACGATCGCGGGGCAGATGTTCGGCGCCGATCTCCTCAAGCTGCGCAAGAAGCGCAGCACGCTGATCTGGGCGCTGGTGCTGGCCGTCGCCCCGATCCTCATCTTCTTCGCGGTGACGGCCATTCAGCACTCCTCCAACCCGCAGAAGTATGGGCCCGCCGGCGGCGCCACCAACTTCTCCGACGGCCTGCGCGTGGTCGCGCTGTTCTTCGGCCCGCTCGCTGCCATCCTGATCGGCGTGGAGGCAGGCACGGGGGATGCGTCCGCCGGCGTCTTTAGGGACATGGTCGTGACCGGCCGCTCGCGTCTGGCGCTGTTCGCCTCGCGTGTCCCCGCCGCGCTGGCGATGTGCTGTGCGGTGATCGGCGCCGCCTACGTGCTGCTGCTGGCGGGCGCCTTGGTGTTCGCCTCGAACCTCCCCACCCCCGACCTCGCGCTGGCCCTCAACGGACTGGGCTTTGCCCTGCTGGCCACCGGGGTGGTGTGCGTGGTCGCGGTCGGCTTCGCCGCGTTGACGACGTCCAAGCCGGGAGCGATCATCGCCCTGATCGCGTGGCACCTGATCGCGAGCCCACTGATCGCCAACATCAGCTCGCTGGGCAGCATCCGCGACGGCGTCCTCAGCCAGGCCCTGGCCCACTTCAGCCCGGTCCACCTCGACGGGGGCGGCCATGGCGCGACCGTCACAATGTCCGAGGGCACCGCCCTGATCGTGCTGGTGATCTGGCTGGCTGTGTTCCTTGCGCTGGGCGCATGGCGCACCGCAGCGCATGGACGCCTGACCAGGGAGCCGCTGGGCGGCTCCCTAAATGCTTATGCCGCGTAGTCCTCCAGAAGGGTGCGCGGTGCCGTTGTGACGAACCAGCGGCAGCAGCTCCTCGGGGGGACGACCGACGGCGAGCCGCTTCGCTTGGACGAATGAGGCCATCAGCCTGTCCTGCGCTGGTGAGCCGTCTGAGACTAGACCTTGCGGTACTCAGGCACCCAGCATCCGTCGTCCTGACGGGCGAAGTCCTGGAACAGGTTGGGGGCCTCGCAGCACATGATGCGGGCGACCTCGTCGAAGACAAGCCGCAGCTCCTCCTCGGCGCCCTCGGCGGTGCGCATCTCGATCACATGGCGGAGCGTGCGGACGTTGGCGGTCCAGACGATGTCTGTGGAGAGCCCGATCGGGGCGAGGCGGCGCAGTGCGGAGGTGACCTCCTTCTTGACGTGGAAGGGCACACCCTCCGCGTCGATCCCGAGCTTGGCGGCGGCGCTGACCTGAAACTCCTCCAGCTGCTCAACGATTGAGAGAACCTGCTCGCGCACCGGCTCCAGCGCGGGCGGCACGCGAAAGCCGATGTCGGTCAGGCGCACATAGCGCAGGCTCTCCTGGCTGAAGGCCGAGCCGGCGCGGTGCCTGACGAGCTCGTGGGTGAACACCCGACTGACGTTGCGCAGCGCGAACGAGTAGCTGGCGTGCTCCAAAACGCTGCCGTGTCCGCTGCGCAGGATGTTGGCGAAGTACTCGCGCCGGTCGGTGCGGACCCTGGAGACGTTCGGGTTCAAGCCGGGCTCCCAGCTGCGGTAGCAGGCCCGCCCGCCGAACTCGAGCAGCAGCTCGCCGGCGTTGATGTCCTCCCTCCCGTCCTCGCCATCACCCTCGGCCTCGCCGAGGCGGCGCTCCAGCCACGACTCGCCCCCGACGTCGCGCAGGTACCCCCGCATCCCGTCGAGGTTGATCGACGGGCGGGCGATCAGAAAGACACTGGGGACGGTCTCGTGCACGGGGCGGACGATGCTAGGGCCTCATGCGGACGCTGGTCGGAAGGAGCGTGTGTTGGGATCAAAAATCCAGCCCGTGTATAGCGATGGCTATACACGGCTCGAAAAAAACAATGTACCTCCACACCTCCTCGATATCCTGACCGCGCGATGGCCGCGACCTCCGAGCCCACCGCCGACCCCGAGCTGCTGCAGACGGCGTGGGACCTCGAGCCGCTGGTCGACGGCGAGGGCGAGGCCGGCGTGAGCCGGCTGCTCGACGAGGCGCTGACGCGGGCACGGACGTTCGCGGGGCGCTACGCGGGCGGGCTGGCGGAGCTGGATGGGGCGGGCCTGGCGCAGGCGATGGGCGAGCTGGCGGCGATCTACGAACTGGGTGGCCGCGCGGGGACCTACGCGGCGCTGCGCTTCTCGACGGACACGGCGAACCCGGCCAACGGGGCGCTGCTGCAGAGCGTGCAGGAGCGCGAGACGGCGATCGAGACGACGCTGCTGTTCTTCGAGCTGGAGTGGGCGGCGGTGCCGGAGGAGCACGCCGAGGAGCTGCTGGCGCACGAGGGCCTGGAGTTCTGCGGCCACCACCTGCGCAACGTGCGCCGTTACCGCGAGCACCTGCTGTCGGAGCCAGAGGAGCGGGTGCTCTCGGAGAAGACGCTGACGGGCGCGACGGCGTGGGCGCGGCTGTTCGAGGAGCTGACCTCGGCGATCGAGGTACGGATGCCGGCGAGGATCGTAGCCGGTCCGCCCGCGACCGGCGAGGCGGGCGGCGATGGCGGGACGGGCGGCGATGGCGGGACGGGCGGCGATGGCGGGACGGGCGGCGATGGCGGGACGGGCGGCGATGGCGGGACGGGCGGCGACGGCGGGGGAGACGACGTGGAACGGGTGGCCCTCGACGTGGCGCTGAGCCGCCTGGCGTCGGCGGACCGCGAGGTCCGGCGCACGACGGCGGAGGCGGTGACGGCGGCGCTGGCGCCGGGGCTGCGGACGCGGGCGTACGTGCTGAACACGCTGCTGGCGGACAAGGCGGTGGACGACCGCCTGCGCCGCTACCCGCACTGGCTGGCGGCGCGCAACCTCTCCAACGAGGCGAGCGACGAGTCGGTGGCGGCGCTGGTGGAGGCGGTGCGGGGGCGCTATGAGATCGCGCGGCGCTGGTATCGCCTGAAGGCGCGGCTGCTGGGGGTGGAGCGGCTGGCGGACTACGACCGGATGGCGGCGGTGACGGCGGACGAGGTGACGTTCTCGTTCGCGCAGGCGCGCGAGCTGGTGCTGGACTGCTACGGCTCGTTCTCCCCGGAGCTGGGCGAGCTGGCGGGGCGCTTCTTCGCCGAGCGCTGGATCGACGCGCCGGTGCGCCCGTCCAAGCGCGGGGGGGCGTTCTGCGCGTCGGCGGTGCCGTCGGCGCACCCGTACGTGCTGCTCAACTACACGGCGCGGCGGCGCGACGTGCTGACGCTGGCGCACGAGCTGGGCCACGGGGTGCATTTCGCGCTGGCGGCGCGCCAGGGGGTCTTTCACCAGGGGACGCCACTGACGCTGGCGGAGACGGCGTCGGTGTTCGGCGAGACGATCGTGTTCGGGCGGCTGCTCGAACGGGACACGACGCCACAGTCGCGCCTGGCGCTGCTGGCGGAGAACCTGGAGGACACGATCGCGACGGTGTTCCGCCAGGTGGCGATGAACCGCTTCGAGGACCTGGCGCACACCGAGCGGCGCGAGCGGGGGGAGCTGTCGGTGGCGCGGCTGGGGGAGCTGTGGGCTGAGAGCCAGAGCGAGCTGCTGGGGGACTCGGTGCAGATCACCGACGGCTACCGGTCGTGGTGGTCGTACATCCCGCACTTCATCAACACGCCGGGCTACGTGTACGCGTACGCGTACGGCCAGCTGCTGGCGCTGTCGGTGTATGAGCGCTACGAGCAGCGCGGCGCGGAGCTGGTGCCGCGCTACCTGGAGATGCTCGCGGCCGGCGGCTCGCGCAGCCCGGAGGAGCTGGGGCGGATCGTGGGCGTGGACCTGACCGACCCCGGCTTCTGGGACGCGGGCCTGGACCTCGTCGAGCGCCAGCTCGAGCAGGCCGAAGCGGCCGCGCGGATAGCGGGCACCGTCAAGAGTTGAGCCCGGCCGACGCGGCTCATCGGAGCGCGGGGCCCTGCCGATACGAGCGTATGGCGGAGTTGACCGAGGAGGAGATCGCCGGCTCATGCGCGGAGGTCTGTGAGCCGGTGCTCGCCGTCGTGAGACGCGTCGTGCGTGCGGCCAGGCTGGTGGTCGCGGTGTGTCTCATGACCACGGCGGCCATCTCGCTGGCCAACCTCCGATCGGCGGCCGCTGCGCAAACGCCCCAGGCGGCCAACTACCTGACGCTGGCCGAACAGGGAATCACCCAGAGCGCGAGCTGGCGCACGGGGGACTGGTACTGCGAGTACCTCGGCTGCACCGGCGCGTACCCGCTGCTGACGATCTGGGGGGACGTGCGGATGTTCGAGTCAGTGGACGCCCTGGAGATCGCCTCGCCGTCGGCGGCTCGCCGCGCGCGGGTGGACCGCTTCGGGCGCGCGTCGGAGCGCTATTGGAACCCGTACCTGAACGGCTACGCACCCTACCCCGGCGACCGCTACCGCGGCGCGGAGGCGTGGTTCGACGACAACGGCTGGCTGGGTGTCGCGTTCGTACAGGCGTACAGGGCCACGGGGGAGTCCCGCTACCTGCGCGACGCGCAGCGCGCCTTCGACTTCGCGGCGACCCAGGGCTGGGACGCGGCGGGCGGAGGCGGGATGTGGTGGAACACCGACCACCCCTATCACGCGGGCGAGGCGCTGGCGTCGAACAGCCTGCTGGGGATGCTGCTCTACGGGATCGACCACGACAGCTACCAGCTCGATGAGGTGCGGATGTTCATCGACTGGGGCAACAGCCACGACATCGGCTTCCACGGGCTCTACCTGAGCGGCGGCCCGGGCAGCACGGTGATCGACTACGTGGAGGCCCCGCTGATCTACGCCCAATACCTGCTCTGCAAGGCGACGGGCCAGGATGGCTACTGCACGCACTCCGAAGACCAGGCGCGCTCGATGACCGAGATCTACGGGGTCGAGTACAACTTCGCGCCTCTGTACGACTCGATCTTCATGGAGTGGATGATGGCCTACGGCAAGGCCGTCGGGGACAATCACTGGCTGGAAGTGGCGCAGGCCAACGCGGACCAGGCCGCACGGCACGCTGTGGACAGCCGCGGCCTGTGGCTGGATAGCTGGTGGGGCGGCCCGATCAAGGACTCCCAGACGCTGCCCGGCATGTTCCGCACGATGGCCGGCACCACCAGCCTGTTTGCGTGGCTGGGGTATTACTCCTGAGAGGCGTCGGCGCGCACGGCCTTCAGTCCTTCAAAGCCGTCGAAGTCGGCGTCGCACGTGTAGAGGGTGAGGCCGTGTGCGAGGGCCGTCGCAGCGATCAGCGCATCCGCGACGGCGGGCTTGCGTCCATTGCGGCGCGCCGCGGCGACGACCTCGCCGAAGCTGCGCGCGACGCGATCGTCGATGGGCAGGACCTCGACCTCGTGCTCCACGGCGGTCAGCGTCTTCAGGCGGGCGGCGCGTACGCCCGGGTCGTCGGTCACCAGCACACCGACGTGCAGCTCGGCAAGCGTCATCGCGGAGACGGCGATCTCCTCGGGGAGGGTGAGCGGCTGCTCCGCGGCGGCTGCGATCACCGCGGAGGTGTCGAGCAGTCCCGTCAGAGCTCGTCGATCGTCTGGTCGAGAGTGCCGGTCAGCTCAAGCCGGAGCGCATCGGCCTGATCGTGGCTCAGCGTGCCGCCGATGGCGGCGAGGAAGCGCGCGCGGCCGACGGCTCGACCTCGCTCCGTCAGTGGGCTGAGCTTGGCGACCGGCCTGCCGTGAACGGTGATGCGCAGCGTCTCTCCGGCCTCCACGCGGCGCAGCACGGCACCGACGTCGTTGCGCAGCTCGCGCTGGGGGATCTCTTGTGCAACCATAACTGCTACAGCGTAGCAGAGCAGAGCAGATCAGATCAGATCAGATCAGATCAGAACAGCCCGAGCCCGCTGCCGACGTGCTGCACGAGATTGAACAGCGGCTCAGGGACGATCCCGAAGAAGATCGTGGCGGTGCCGGCGATCACGGCGACGAGCACGACCTCGGGCTGTGGCCTGGCGGCGCTGGTGGCGGCAGGCCCGGCGGGTGGCTCCAGCTCGGGCGAGCCGCCGGCGATCACGGGCAGCGGGCCTCCGGAGGGAAGGGGGATCGCGGCGTCCTGCGGCGCTGGCGCGGGGCGCATCCACATCGCGGCGATCACCGGCAGGTAGTAGCCGAGCGAGATCATCGAGCCGATCACGATCACGACGCCCAGCCAGGTGTAGCTGCCCGAGACGGCGGCGTCGATCAGATAGAACTTGCCCATGAAGCCGGCGGTGGCGGGGATGCCGGCGAGGGCGAGCATCGAGATCGTCAGCGGCCACGCTAGATACGGGCGCTCTCGCCCCAGCCCGGCGACTGCCTGGACTGAGTCGCCGAGGTCGGTTTCGCGCTCGCGGGCGACGATCACGGCGAAGGCGGCCATGTTCATGAACAGGTACACGGCGAGGTAGAAGACGGTGGCGCGGACCCCGAGCTGGGTGGAGACGACGACCCCGGCGAGCATGTAGCCGGCCTGGGCGACCGAGGAGTAGGCGAGCATCCGCTTCAGCGAAGACTGGCCCAGCGCGCCGACGTTGCCGACGACGATCGTGATCGTCGCGAGCGTGGCCAGCGCCGGCCCCCAGCTCGGCTGGGCGTCGATCAGGGCGACGTCGAACAGGCGCAGGAAGACGCCCAGTGCGGCGACCTTGGTGGCGACCGCCATGAACGCGGTGATCGGCGTGGGGGCCCCCTCGTAGACGTCGGGGGTCCACTGGTGGAAGGGCGCGACGGAGGCCTTGAAGCACAGCCCGGCGACGCACAGGGCGATCCCGGTCAACAGCAGCACGTTGGTGCTCAGACCGTTGTTGGAGATCGCAACGGCGATTGCGCCGAAGTCGGTGGCGCCGGTGGCGCCGTAGATCAGCGCGAGCCCGTACAGCAGCGTGGCGGAGCCGACGGACCCGATGATGAGGTACTTCAGCCCGGACTCCAGCGAGTGCTCGCGGCGCATTTCGGTGGCGCACAGGACGTACAGCGGGATCGACAGCAGCTCCAGCCCGATGAACAGCGCGACGGTGTTCTGCGCGGCGGCCAGCAGCGACATGCCCCCGATCGAGGTGAGCAGCAGCGCATGGAACTCCCCGTGGGCGGCTTCGCGCGCGGCCAGCGAACGCCACGCGAGCAGCACGGTGGCGGCGCCGCCCGCTGCCAGGATGAGGTTGAGCATCAGCGACAGGTCGTCGATCCGCAGCGACCCGGAGACGATCGACTTCTGGGCGTCCCACTGCCAGATCGTCAGGCCGGCAGCCGCGCCGAGCGCGACGAGGCTGAGCGCCGGCACGACCTGCTCGCGCACCCGGCGCGAGCCGAGCAGGCCGACGAGCAGCACCACGACCGCGCCGCCGAGCAGCGCGATCAGCGGCGAGAGGCCCGCGAAGTCGATGTGCGGGCCTTTGAGGTGGGCGGTGGCAAGGGGTATCAGGCTCGGTGCATTCATTTGCGACCTCCAACGACGCCCGCGACCTGCACCCGTCTTTCGGAGGTCAACTGTTCGAGCGTCGCATATGCCTTCCCAGCCCGGGTGGTATCGAAATGCGCCTCCAGCACAGCGCTCCTGACGGAGTCTTCGCTGCGCTTCAGCGCGAGCTGGGGGTAGACGGCGAAGAAGACGATCACCGCGACCAGCGGCACCAGCACGGCGCCGTCGAGCAGCGTGATGTCACGCGACCGCACTCCGCCGCCGACGCGGTTGTGCATGGCGCGGATGAACAGCCGCAGCGCGTAGACGCTGGCCATCACGACGCCGCTGAAGGCGATGATCGCGATCACCAGCTTGGCTTTGAAGACGCCCAGCAGGATCAGGAACTCACCGACGAAGTTCGATGAGCCCGGCATCGCTAGCGTGGCGAGCGCGACGATCAGGAACAGGCTGGCGAGCACTGGCGCACGGAACGCGATGCCGCCCATCTCGCGGATGTCCTGCGAGCCGCCGGCGCGCCGCGAGAGCAGCAGGATGATGAAGAACAGCGGCGCGACGACGAGCCCGTGGTTGACCATCTGCAGCAGCGCCCCCTGGGCGCCCTGGGGGTTCAACGCGAAGATCCCGAGCGTGATGAAGCCGAGCTGCGCCACCGACGAGAAGCCGGCGATCAGGCGGGCGTCTGACTGGGTGAAGGCCATCGCCGAGCCGTACAGGATCGAGGCGAGCGCGATCAGCAGCATCAGCGTCTGAAAGTGCGCGGCCCCCTGCGGGTACAGCGGCAGCACGATCGCCAGGAAGCCGTAGGCGCCGACCTTGGAGAGCACGCCCGAGAAGACCATCAGCACCTCGATCGGCATCGCGCGGTAGCCGTCGGGCATCCAGCCGTGCAGCGGGAACGCCGGCATCTTCACCAGGAAGGCGGCGGCGAAGAACAAAAAGATCCACTCCTGCGAGCCGCGCCCGAGCGGCAGACCCTGCAGCGAGGAGAGCACGAACGTGATCGGGGTTCCGTGTGCCTGCGATGCGAGCACGCCGGTGGCGATCGCGGCGGCGAGCATCAGCAGCGAGCCGACGAGCGTGTAGATCACGAGCTTGATCGTCGCTTTCACACGGTCGGGGCTCGCGGCGGACGGGGCGGGTGGCCCTGAGCTCGCGGCGGACGGGTCCGGCGGCGGCGTCGAGTCCCAGCCCCAATCGATCCCGATCAGGAAGTAGAACGGGATCAGCATCAGGTCGAAGAACGCGACGAACAGCGCGAGATCCTGGGCGAGGAACGCGCCGAGCACGGCGGACTCGGCGAGCATGAACAGGAAGTAGAACATTCCCGGGCGCGCGGTCGGCTGGGCTCTCATCCTCAGATTGGAGGCCAGCACGGCGGCGGCGAACAGCAGCGTGGTGAGCCCGACGAGCATCACGTTGAGCCCGTCGACGCCGAGCTTGTAGTGGATGCCCAGCGAGGAGATCCAGACCACGTCGGTGACGTCCCGCAGGCCGTGGGCGCCCACGGCGCCCCCGCCGTATTCGGCGATGTAGTAGATCGCGAGGCCCAGCGCGGCGACGGCGCCGACGAGCGCGACCGCGCCAGGGATGCGCTGCGCGCCCCCGACCGTGGGCGTATCGGTGTCCGCTGAGGGCCCGCCGGCGCTCGTCGCGCCGCGCGCGCCGCGGCTCTGGACGGCCGCGATCAGGGCGCCCAGCAGTCCGCAGGCGGCGGGCAGCCAGATGAGGATCGAGAGCGGTGGCATGGCTAGGCGGAGTGTCGCTCGGTCGGGTTGGACTGAAGGGGATGGGGTTGGGTGCGGGGCATCAGGCCTGCAACAGGAAGTAGAGGCCGACAGCGGTGACGCCGAGCACGAGCAGCGCGGCGTAGTAGCGCAGGAAGCCGCTCTGCACAGCGCGCACGGCGGCGGAGCCGGCGCGCACGACGCCGGTGGTGCCGTCGATCAGGGCGCCCTCGACGACGACCCGCTCGAAGGTCGCGCTGGCGAACCGCCCGGCGGCGGCGGCGGGGCGCACGACCAGCAGGTCGATCGCCTCGTCGAAGTACCACTTGTGCCACAGCAGCTCATACACCGCCCCCAGACGCTGGCGCGCGGTGACGGCGATCGACGGCTGCTTGACCCAGATGCGGTAGGCGATCGCGATGCCGGTCAGGCCGAGCACCGTCCCGAGGCACAGCCCGAAGACGAGCAGGCCGTTGCGGGTGTGGGGTTCATACAGCGGCGAGCCGGCGAAGGTGGGGCGCAGGAAGTTGACGACGACGTCGTCGACGCCCGGGATCTGGACGAGGCCGGCGCCGATCGCGCCGACGGCGAGCACGGACATCGCGACGCGCATCGGCAGCGCGCGCTCGGCGATCGTGTGGTGGGGGCCGGGGAAGCCGACGTCGGTGTCCTCGACCTCGCCGTTGGCGGGGTTGGTTGGGTGCTCGGCGTGGTGCAGGTGGCCGCCTTCGAGCTCGCGCGCCTCGGCCACGGGGTCGCCATAGAACGCGCGGAAGATCATCCGGAAGGTGTAGATCGCGGTGAGGAACGCGCCGAGGTAGCCGATCGCATACAGCGCCCAGTGCCAGCCGCCGCGCTCGGCAGTGACGAGCAGGATCTCGTCCTTGGAGAAGAAGCCCGAGAAGGGCGGGATGCCCGATAGGGCGAGCCCGCCGATCACAAAGCAGGCGAAGGTGAACGGCATCGCTTTGCGAAAGCCGCCCATGCGGTCCAGCGACTGCTCGCCGGCCATCGCGCCGATGATCGAGCCGGCGCCCATGAACAGCAGCGCCTTGAAGAAGGCGTGGGTCATCAGGTGAAACAGCCCGGCGGCGTAGGCGCCGACGGAGACGCCCATGATCATGTAGCCGATCTGGGACATCGTGGAGTAGGCGATCACGCGCTTGATGTCGGTCTGGACGAGCGCGATCGTGCCGGCGATCAGCAGTGTCAGCGCGCCGATCACGGCGCCGGTGTCCTGGGCGGCGGGGGCGAGTTCGAACAGGACGTGCATCCGCGCGATCAGGTAGACCCCGGCCGTGACCATCGTGGCGGCGTGGATCAGCGCGCTGACCGGGGTGGGGCCCTCCATCGCGTCGGGCAGCCAGGTGTGCAGGGGGATCTGGGCGGACTTGGCGGCGGCGCCGACGAGCAGCAGCAGGCAGCCGGCGGTGATGTCGGCTTCGCCGGAGTGAAAGACGTGGGGGGCGGCCTTGAAGGTCGCGAGGAATTCCAGGGTCCCGGTGTGCTTGAAGATGAAGTAGGTCCCGAGCACCAGCCCGACGTCGCCGACGACGTTGATGACGAACGCCTTGATCCCGGCGCGCGTGGCGGTGGTGCGGCGGTACCAGAAGGAGATCAGCAGGTAGGAGGCGGCTCCGACGAAGGCCCAGCCGACGATCAGCAGCAGAAAGTTGCCGGCGAGCACCAGCAGCAGCATCGAGAAGACGAAGAAGTTCAGGTAGGAGAAGAAGCGCGCGAAGCCGCGATCCTCCTCCAGGTATGAGACCGAGTAGAGGTGGATCATGCACGAGACCCCGGTGACGATCAGGATCATGAACACCGACAGCGGATCGACGAGGATCGAGACGCGGGCGTTGATCCCGACGGTGACGGCGTAGTCCCACAGCGACGACGTCAGCTCGCGGTCGGAGGGGGCGTGGCTCTGCAGCGCGATCAGCGCCCCGAGCGCGGCGAGGAACGAGAGCGCGATCGACGCCGTCGCGATCCACCCGGCGGTCCGCTTTGAGGGTGGCTCGCTCAGCGCGCGAAAGCCGAAGCCGATCGTGAGCGCCCCGAGCAGCGGGAACAGCAGCACCAGCCAGCCGAACGTGGTGGCGGTCATACGGTCCGCCCCCCGGCGCCCGAGGGGCTCATCCCTGGAGCTCCCGCAGCTCGTCGACATCCACCGGGAGGCGGCGGCGGTAGATCGCGACGATCATGCCGAGGCCGATGGTGACCTCGCAGGCGGCGACGGTCATCACGATCAGCGCGAGGATCTGCCCGTCGCCGTTGCCCCACATGCGCGAGAACGCGATCAGCGAGAGGTTGGCGCCGTTGAGCATCAGCTCCAGGCAGAGCAGCGCGACGAGCGGGTTGCGTCGCGTGATGACGCCGGCGGCGCCGAGCGTGAAGACGATCGCCGAGACGGCGAGATACCAGGCGATGCTCACCGGCCGCCGCCCTCTCGGTCGCGGGCGTCGTTGCCGCTGCCGGCGACGCCGGCGTGCTCCGGCTCGGCGTCGCCGCCGTTCGGGTGGGCGGCCCGCCACTCGGCGGCGGCGAACGGCAGGCCGTCGACGCCCTCGGCGATCGTGCCGGTGCCTCGCGGGCGCAAGAGGTTCAGCGGGGCGAGGGGCTCGGGCTCGTGCTCGCCGAGCCCCCCGCGGCGGCGGGCGAGGACGACGCCGCCGACGGCTGCGATTAGCAGCAGGAAGGAGGCGACCTCGAAGGCGAGCAGAAAGCGGGTGAGCAGGAGGTTGCCGATGTAGGCGGGCGTCCCGAATGCTCGCGGCCCCGGCCGGTAGGGGGCGCCGTAGCCTTCGATCGCCTCCAGGCCGCTGCCGAGCAGCGCGATGAACAGCTCCACCAGCAGCGCCCCGCCGACGAGCGCGGCGCCGAGCCGCAGCCCCGAGCCGCCCCCAGTCGCGCCGCCGATCCCGCGCAGCCGCTCGCCGAGGGTGTGGCTGTCGTCGCCGACGTAGGCGACGACGAACACGTACAGCACCATCACGGCCCCGGCGTACACGACGACCTGGACGGCGGCGACGAATTCGGCGCGCAGCAGCAGGAACAGGACCGACAGCGAGATCAGGTGGACGACGAGGGCGAGCACGCTGTAGAAGGGGTCGCGCAGGCTGACCACGCCGATGGCGCCGGCGATCACGCCACCCGCGGCGATGAAGAACAGAATTGAGCTCATCGCGCCGAGCTCACTCGCCCTCGTTTCGCAGGGGGGTGCGCTCCAGTGGCTCGGCGAGCAGCATCTCCTTGGTGAAGATCAGATCGGAGCGGTCGTAGTCGGAGAGCTCGTAGTCGTGCCCCATCGTGATGGCGTCGAACGGGCAGGCGATCTCGCAGTAGCCGCAGAAGATGCAGCGCGAGAGGTTGATCTCATAGACCGCGGCGTAGCGCTCGCCGGCGGAGACGCGGTTCTCGGGGGTGTTCTCGGCGGCGACGACGCGGATGCAGTCGGCGGGGCAGGCGGCGGCGCACAGCGAGCAGCCGACGCACTTCTCCAGGCCCGCCAGACTCTCTCCCCCACCCGACGTCCCCTCTCCAGAGGGGATGTCCTCAAACCTGTGGAGCTTGTGGCGGCCGCGGAAGCGCGGGTAGACGGGGAGCTTCTCCTCGGGGTACTGGACGGTGACGGTCCCCTCGAAGATCCGCGCGAACGTGGTCTTCAGGCCGCGCAGGCTCTCGGCGAAGGTCCGCCAGACGCCGCCGGCGGGGCTGGGCTGGGGGCTGCGCAGCACCTCGATCACGTCGTCGCCGGGGTCCCAGGTCATGTCAGCACCAGGTTTGCGGTCGTCGCGTCGTCCGGGTCGTCGCGTCGCGTCCAGGTCATCGTCGAGGTCATGTGGCGTCCGATCATCAGTGGGTCGTCACGACGAGGATCGCGGTGACGAGGGTGTTCAGCGTGGCGAGCGGCAGCAGGACCTTCCAGCCGAAGCTCATCAGCTGGTCGTAGCGCAGGCGGGGGAGGGTGGCGCGGACCCAGATGAACAGGAAGGTGATGAGGCTCATCTTGAAGAGCACGACGAACGGATCGACCCAGCCGGGCGGGTCGATGCCGAACGGCAGCAGCCAGCCACCGAGGAAGACGGTGGTGACGATCCCGGAGACGACGAGGACGTTGAGGTACTCGGCGAAGAAGTAGGACGCGAAGCGCCCGCCGCCGTACTCGGTGTTGTACCCGCCGACGAGCTCGGCGTCGGCCTCTGTCAAATCGAAGGGGGCGCGGTTGGTCTCGGCGAAGCTGGCGGTGAGGAAGATCAGGAAGCCGGCGAACTGGGGGACGATGTACCACATGCCTTCCTGGGCGTGGACGATGCCGGTGAGCGAGAGGGTCCCGGCGGTGAAGATCACCCCGACCAGCGCGAGCCCCTGGGAGACCTCGTAGGAGATCAGCTGGGCGGCGCCGCGCATGGCGCCGAGGAACGAGTACTTCGAGCCCGAGGACCAGCCGCCGAGCATGATCCCGTAGAAGGCGATGGCGCCGAAGGCGAACAGGTACAGCGGCCCGATCGAGACGTCGATCCCGTACAGCCCGACGGGGGTGCCGAAGATGTTCTGGACGTCGCCGAAGGGGATGATCGCGAAGGCGGCGACGGCGGTGAGGATCGAGATGATGGGGGCGACGGCGAACAGCAGGCCGGCCGAGGTGTTGGGTCGGAACTGCTCCTTGGTGAGCAGCTTGACGATGTCGGCGAGCGGCTGCAGCGCGCCGTAGGGTCCGACGCGGTTGGGCCCGTAGCGGCTCTGAAAGCGCCCGAGCAGCTTGCGCTCGGCGAGCAGGACGATCGGGACGAGCTGGAGGGCGACGGCGAAGATGATGATCGCCTTGAGCACCTGGATCCACCAGGCTTCGTAGTAGCCGACGACGGCGAGCACGGTCAGCTGGGCCCCCCGTTCGCGGCGCTCGGCGCGCCTGGGGGCGCGTGGACGACGACCGGCTGGTCGCGTGATCGCGCGGGCGCCTCGCCGAGCCCCCAGCGGCGGTAGAGGAACTTGAGCGCGGGCGAGAACTCGACCTCGGGGGCGGCCCAGATCGAGGGGGTGGAGCCGACCTCCTCGGCGGGGCGGGCGTCCCCGGCGGGGGGGATGTTCGCGCGGAGATCGACGGCGGTGGCCTGCGGTCGCTCCTGCCAGCGGACACCGCGGCCGCCGATCTCCTCGAGGGTGAGCCCGGCATAGAAGGGGACGGCGTCGAACAGCCGCTTGGAGGCCATCGGCCCGGTGAGCGTCTGCAGGTCGAGGCCGCGGCGGCGGGCGAGCTCGGCGATCGTGGACCACCCGGGCCGCACGGCGCCGGGGCGGGCGATGGCGGGCCGCAGGCGCTGGAGGCGCCCGTCGGGGTGGACGATGGTGCCCTCCTTCTCGGCGTGGGACTCGGCGGGGAACACGACGTCGGCGTGCTCGCGGATGCCGTCGGTGAGAAAGCTGGCGTGGGCGATCACGGTGGCGGCACGCTCCAGCGCGGCGCTCCAGGCCTCGCGGGGCAGCTCGGAGCGCAGGGGGTCGGCGTGCAGGAGGTAGAGGGCGGTGAGCTCGCCGGCGGCGAGCGCGGCGCCGATCCCATAGACGGAGAGTCCGTGGGCGCGCGGGGCGTATCCGGGGCCGTACCCGGGGGCGACGCCGGCCTCCAGCAGGCCGCGGCCGTTGGCGCCGGCGGCGGGGACCCCCAGCAGGCCGGCGCCGGGGCGGTCGGCGAGGCCGAGACGGCGGGCGAGCGCGAGCAGCGCGTCGGCGCCGGCGATCGTGGGCGCGCCGTTTGGGGACACGCCGGCGAGGACGCGCTGGCCGTAGAGGATCACGACGTCCTCGCCGCCGCCGGTCAGCAGCTCGGCGAGCGCGCGGATCTGCTCGGCGTCGGCGCCGGCGGCGTGGGCGGCACGCTCGATGTCTGCCTGCTTCGCGCCGTCGATGGCGGCGGCGAGCGCAGCGAGGAAGGCGGCGTCGCGGCCGGGGGCGTAGCGCAGCGAGAGCGCGGCGTTGGGGTCGAGGGTCGAGCGGCGGGGGCCGGCAATAGCGAGCGTTACACCGCGACGGCGGACGCCCTTGCGGATGCGCAGGTCGAGGATCGGGATCTCGCGGACGGGCTCGACGCCGACGACGAGCACGGTGTGGGCGAACTCGAGGTCGGGGACGGTGGCCTGCAGGGCGGGGTCGGCGAGGAGGTGGAGGTCGCGGGGATCGACCCCGGCGAGGGTGTCGATGTGCTCGCTGCCAAGGCCCTCGCGCATGAGGCGCTGCAGGAGGAAGCCTTCCTCGTTGGTGGCGTCGCCGCCGACGAGGGCGCCGACTCTCCCTGTCGCGGCATCTGCCCCGGCCCCGTTCGGCCCCGTCGCGCCGGCTGGTCCCGGGGCCCCGTTGGACCCGGGCGCGGGGCTCGCCCCGGCGGCACGGGCGAGGCCGGCGGCGGCGTGCTCAAGGGCGCGCTCCCACGAGACGGGGCGCAGCTCGCCGCCGTCGCGAACGAGCGGCTGGGTGATGCGCTCGTCTGAGTGGATGGCCTGGTAGGCGAAGCGGCCCTTGTCGCAGAGCCAGCCGTCGTCGACGTCGGGGTGCTCGCGGGCGAGGACGCGCAGGACGCGCTCGTCGCGGACGGTGAAGGTGACGTTGCACTGGGCCGGGCACAGCGTGCAGATCGAGCCGGCGTCCTCGATGTCCCACGGCCGGGCGCGGAAACGGTAGGGCTGGGAGGTGAGCGCGCCGACGGGGCACAGCTCGACGATGTTGCCGCTGAACGGGGCGACGTAGGGGTGGCCGTCGAAGGTCGAGATGTAGGAGTGGGCGCCGCGCTCGAGCAGCACGAGCTGGTTGTCCTCGGAGACCTCCTGGGAGAAGCGGGCGCAGCGGTAGCAGAGGATGCAGCGCTCGCGGTCGATCGCGATCAGCGGCGAGAGCGCGAGCGGCTTGACGAAGTGGCGCTTGGGCTCGATGAAGCGCGAGGTCCCGCGGCCCCACCCGAAGGTGATGTCCTGCAGCGGGCACTCCCCGCCCTTGTCGCAGACGGGGCAGTCGAGGGGGTGGTTGACGAGCAGGAACTCCACGACGGAGTTCTGGGCGGTCTTGACGCGCTGCGACTGGGTGTGGACGACCATGCCGTCCTTGACGGGCGTCGAGCAGCCGGTCTGGAGCTTGCCGATGCCCTCGATCTCGACGAGGCACATGCGGCAGGCGCCGACGGGCTGGCCGAGCTTGGGCTCGTAGCAGAACACCGGGATCTCGACGTCGCCGTGCTTGGCGGCGTCGACGAGCATCGCGTTTTCGGGCGCCTGGACCTCGAGGCCGTCGATCGAGAAGGTGATGATGCGGGGCTCGGGGCGCGGCATGTCAGTGGGTCTCTCCGTCGCCCGTCGAGGCGCCGACGCCGGCGAGCGCGCCCTGGGCGGCGAGCGCCGCATCGGAGTCCCGGACGGCACCGACGCCGTTGCGCAGACGGGCGGCCTCGATGTGGGCTTCGAACTCGTCGCGGAACTTGGCGATCATCGAGCCGATCGGCATCGCCATGGCGTCGCCGAGGACGCACAGGCAGTTGCCCATGATGTGCTCCTGGACGGAGGCCATGATCTCGATGTCCATCGGGGTGGCCTCGCCGGTGTCGATCCGCTCGAGCATCTTGACGGTCCAGTTGGTGCCCTCGCGGCAGGGGGTGCACTTGCCGCAGGACTCGTGGCGGTAGAACTTGGCGACCTTCAGCGCGACGTCGAGGATCGGGGTGTGGTCGTCGACGACGATGATCGCCCCGGAGCCGAGCATACTGCCGGCTTTGGCCATCGAGTCGAAGTCGTACGGGATGTCGAGCTCCTCGCCGGTCAGGACGGGCGAGGAGGATCCGCCGGGGAACCAGCACTTGACGGAGCGCCCGACGGGCGGGCCCCCAGCGAGTCCGTAGACGATCTCGCGCGAGGGGATGCCGAGCTCGATCTCGTAGTTGCCGGGGCGCTGGACGTGCCCGGAGACCGAGACGAGCTTGGTGCCGGTGGAGGTCTCGACGCCGAGCTGGGCGTACTGGGCGCCGCCCATGGCGACGATGGCGGGGACGGTGGCGAGGGTCTCGACGTTGTTGATCAGGGTGGGCCCGTCGTAGAGGCCCTGGTTGGCGGGGAAGGGGGGCTTCAGGCGCGGGTTGCCGCGCTTGCCCTCCAGCGAGTCCAGCAGGCCGGTCTCCTCGCCGCAGATGTAGGCGCCGGCGCCGCGGTGGACGACGAGCGAGAGCGAGTGCCCGGAGCCGAGGACGTCCTCGCCGACGTACCCGGCGGCGCGGGCTTCGGCGAGGGCGGCGTCGAGGATGTCGGCCTGCAGAACGTACTCGCCGCGGATGTAGATGAACGCCTGGTTGGCGCCGGCGGCGTAGGAGGCGATGACGATCCCCTCGATCAGCATGTGCGGGGACTTCTGCATGAGCTCGCGGTCCTTGAAGGTGCCGGGCTCGGACTCGTCGGCGTTGCAGACGAGGTACTTGGCCATGTCGCCATGAGGGAGGAATGACACCTTCTTGCCCATCTGAAAGCCGGCTCCCCCGCGCCCGCGAAGACCGGAGGCTTCCAGTTCGTGCAGCACGGCCTCGGGCGGTGTCGCGAGGGCCTTGCGCAGCGAGTCGTAGCCGCCGCGGCGGCTGTAGACCTCAAGCGTGTGCAGACCGGGTTCATCGATGTCGGCGAACAGCAGAGCCGGGGACCTCTCCTCGTCGACGCTCATGCCCTTGCCCCCGGATCCTCGGCTGAACCTGTTCCGGGCTGGGCGGCGTGCTCGGGGAACTCGCGGGAGTTGGCGTGCGGGTCGGCGACGAGGCGGCGGGCGAGCTGCTTGTCGGGCAGCACGGGGCGTCCGGCGCGGACGTCGTCGAGCAGCCGCGGGACGTCGTCGACGGTGAGCGGCCCGACGTAGACACCGTCGACGGAGGCCATCGGGGCGATGTCGCAGGCGCCGAGGCACTCGAAGGAGCGCACGTTGAATTCCGGGTCCCCGCCGGTCCCCTCTCCACCCGCGTGGTCCCCGCCGGTCCCCTTCCCGACGGCGGCGCAGATCGCGTCGTACAGCTCGTCGGCGCCGCACAGCGAGCAGGAGATGTTGGTGCACACGTACACGCTGTGGCGCCCGACGGGGGTGGTGTTGAGCATGTCGTAGAAGGTGGCGACGGCGGCGAGGTAGGCGGGGGTGAGGCGCATCACGCAGGCGACCTGCTCGATCGCCTGCGGCGAGCACCACCCGTGGACCCGCTGGGCGGCCTCCAGTGCGGGCAACGTGGCGGAGCGGCTGTCGGGGTACAGCGCCATGTGGCCCTCGATCTCCGCGCGCAGCGCCGGCGGCACGTCGGTCGTCGCAGGATCGGGGACCTCGGCGGGGTCCTTGTCGAGGTCGGCCGCGTCGTCCCAGCCGGGGACGCGCGACCCATGTGCGTAGCGCACGACGCGCGTCGTGTCGGGGGCGCTCATCACGGGGTCGGCGAGTCGTTGTACGTGAACAGCACCGGTTCGCCGCCGATCGGGAAGTCGCGCCGCTGGGGGTGGCCCTCGTAGTCCTCGGGCATCAGGATCCGGCGCAGGTCGGGGTGGCCGTGGAAGCGGACGCCGAACATGTCATAGATCTCGCGCTCCTGGTGGTCGGCGGTCGGCCACTCGGTGGCGATCGAGTCGACGTCGGGGGCGTCGAGGGGGACGCGTAGCTTGACGGTGATGCGGTCGACGCGGTCCATGTCGAGCAGCTCGTAGACAACTCCGAGGCGGGGCTCGTCGGGGTAGTGGTCGACGCCGTGGACGCTGGCCATGAAGGCGTATCCGTGCTCGCGCAGGCGCGCGAGCACGGGGCGGACGTGCGCGGGGTCGATGGTGAGCGTGGCGCGGCCGCGGAAGTGCAGCGTGTCCAGCACGGCGTCCTGGCCTTCGGCGTCGCGGACCTCCCGGGCCAGCAACTCCAGGCCGGTGGCGTCAGGCACCTGTCATCTCCACTCCAGCGCCCCTCTGCGCCAGACGTAGATGAAGGCGACGAACAGCAGCGCGACGAACACGATCGTCTCCGCGAGGGCAAAGCCGCCGTAGGCGCGCAGCTGGACGGCGATCGGGTAGAGGAACACGACCTCGATGTCGAACAGGATGAACAGCATCGCGATCAGGTAGAAGCTGATCCCGAAGCGCATGCCGCGCTTGACCTCGGAGGGGAGGCCGCACTCGTAGGGGTCGTGCTTGTGGGGGGTCTTGCGGCGGGGGCCGATCGCGGTGTTGAGCACGGCGAACGCCCCCCCGACGGCGCCGCCGAGCACGAGGAAGACGAGCGCGGGAAGGTAGGAGCGCAGCACCGCGCTATGTATACCACCGCCGTCGGGTGCTTGTGGCAGAGTGTCACATAGTGACGATCGGCGCGAGGTCTGAAGACATGACGGGGCGGCGGCGTGACGGGGGCGACATGACACAGGGCCACAATGACGGAGGCGGTTGCATGACGGGGCGGTTTGCATGACCGCGGCGACCGGATGACGGGTGCGGTCGTGGCGGGCGCGCTGGCGGTGGCGGCGCTGAACGCGATCCCGGGGCTGCTGGGCGCGTGGCGCTGGTACCGCGAGGAGGCCAGCCGGGCGTTCTGGGTGGCGCTGCGCGTGGGGCAGGCCGCCGCGCTGGTGTTCGCGCTGGCCGTCGGCGTGCTGGCGGCGACCGGGCGTGAGGCCGGCGAAGGGCTGTTCTATCTGTATGCGCTGCTGCCGCTGGCGGTGGCCTTCGTGGCGGAGCAGCTGCGGATCGCGTCGGCGCAGACGATCCTCGACCAGCGCGGCCTGGAGAGCGCGCGGGAGGTCGGGGAGCTGCCGCAGGCCGACCAGCGCGCGGTGGTCGCGGCGATCGTGCGCCGCGAGCAGGGCGTGATGGCGCTGTCGGCGCTGGTCGTCGTGGTCCTGGCGCTGCGGGCGGCGAGCACGGCGCACGGGTTCTGAGGCATGATCGTCAGGCCGGCGAGGGTCGATCCACGGATTTCGGCGAGGTCTGCCGCACGGGTCGGGGTCAGCGCACGATCAGCGTGCCGCTCATCCCGAGCACGGCTTCGTTGCCGATCGTGCTCGCCAGCACGTAGCGCCCGGGAGCCAGTGGCGAGGTCACGCGCGAGACGTGGGCCCCGGGGAGCAGCGGGGGGGTGATCGTGAGGATCGTCGGTTTGCCGCTGGCGCTGAGGCCTTCGCGCTCCAGCGCGACGTTGTGGACGAGGATCCCGCGATTGCGGACCACGAGCACGAGGCGCCCGGCGGGCACGCTGACGGTGCGCGGCAGGATGCGGTACTCGTCGAGGGCGAGGCTCACGCGGTGGCCCTCGACGTGCACCGCAGCGCCTTCGCCGCAGCCGGCGAACAGCGGTGCGGCGCCCACCAGCAACGCTGCCGCGACGGCCGCTCGGAGTCTCGCGAAGGAGCGCGGGAGCATCTGCGGGGGCATTGTCTCGTAATATCCCGCCCCGCATGACGGCCCGTCCCAAGATCGTCGCCGCGGCCGCGGCTCTGCTGGCCATGGGTACCGGCCTGGGAGCCTGCGGCACCCAGCGCATCCAGGTGGCCACCACCAGTCCCTACCACAACGGGGCGGTGCTGTTCCTCGACCACTGCTCCGGCTGCCACACCCTCGCAGTGGTCGGCGCCGAGGGCTCGGCGACCAGCATCAAGGACCGGCTGCGCACCAACGGCCCCAACTTCGACTTCCGCAAGGAGAACGTGGCACAGGTCCTGTACGCGATCCGCAACGGCGGCTTCTCGGGGGCGATCATGCCCCAGAACATCGTCCTCGGCCGCGAAGCCGACGAAGTGGCGGCGTTCCTGGCCAAGTACTCGGGGCTCCAAACCCAGAAGGTGCCGACGATCGAAATCACCACCCAGGGCGCCTCGACCGGCACGACTGCGGGACCATCCTTGGGCACGACCGCGGGCGCCTCCTCCGCCGCTCCAGCGGGCTCCACCGCGAGCTCCGCAACCGGCGCGTCGGCGGCCAAAAAATAGGGCGCCGCCCCGGAAGGGCCCTGGTCAGTGCTCGACATCAGGCGGATACGCCAGGAGCCCGACGCGGTGAAGGCGGCGCTCGTGCGGCGCGACCCGTCGCTGGCGCCGCGTGTCGAGGAGATCCTCCGACGCGACGCGCAGTGGCGGGCCGCGACGGCGCAGGCCGAGAGTCTGCGCGCGGTGCAGCGCGATCATTCCGAGCGCGTCGCGGCCGGCAAGCGGGCCGGCGTTGACATCGAGGGGGAGCTGGCGCGGCTGAAGGAGCTGAGCGCCGAGGTCAAGGCTCTCACCGAGCGGGCCGCGGCGGCGAGGCTGCAGCTCGACGAACCGCTGGCGTCCCTGCCGAACCTCCCCGACCCGACCGCGGCCCCGGGACCCGACGACGAGCTGCTGCGCACCGTCGGCGAGGTCCGGCTGGGCGGCTCTGAATCGCCGTTCGCGCCTCGCGACCACCTGGAGCTGGCGGGCGCGATGATCGACATGGACCGCGCCGCGCGGCTGTCGGGGGCGCGCTTCGCGTATCTGATCGGCGACCTCGTGCTGGTCGAGCTCGCGCTGGTGCGCTGGGGGCTGGAGAAGCTGCGCGGGCACGGCTTCGAGCCCGTGATCCCCCCGGTGCTGGTGCGCGAGCGCGCGCTGTTCGGGACGGGCTTTCTGCCGGACACCGAGCAGCAGCTCTACAGCCTGCCGGCCGACGAGCTGTACCTCGTGGGGACCTCCGAGGTCGCGCTGGCCTCGCTGCACGACGGCGAGCTGCTGGACGCCGAGCGGCTGCCGCTGCGCTACGCGGGCCTCTCCCCGTGCTTTCGCCGCGAGGCGGGGGCGGCCGGCAAAGACACCCGCGGCATCTTCCGGGTACACCAGTTCGACAAGGTCGAGATGTTCAGCTTCGTCGAGCCCGGAGGCTCGAGTGCGGAGCACGAGCGGATCCTCGCCGTCGAGGAGGAGATCCTCGGCGAGCTCGGCCTGCCGTACCGCGTGGTGAACATCGCCGTCGGCGACCTCGGGGCGTCGGCCGCCAAGAAGTACGACTGCGAGGCCTGGCTGCCGGGCCAGGGGCGCTACCGGGAGCTGACGTCGTGCTCGAACACCACCGACTATCAGGCTCGCCGCCTGGGCATCCGTGTGCGCGGCGAGCGGGGGACCGAGACCCCGCACACGCTCAACGGCACCGCGGTGGCCGTCGGGCGCACGATCATCGCGCTGCTGGAGAACGGCCAGCGCGAGGACGGCTCGGTGGCGCTGCCGCCGTGCCTGGTCGCGTACGGCGCCCCCGCCGAGCTGCCCCCCGCGCCCCCGTCGTAGCTCCGGCCAGCGCATAGCTCCCAGCCCGCGGCTAGACAGCGGGAAGATAGGAGTTATTGCAAAGATCAAGCTCAAGGCAATAGGGTTGGCGGGTCGTGGATCGAGGGGGTCAGGTGGAGGAGATCGAGCGCATCCGCGTTGTGAGAGCGATGGCCGAGGCGATGTCCGACGGGGACCTGCATTCGGTGACGGTCGAGCAGGTCGCCACGCGGGCGGGCATCGCGACCGCCGAATTTCAGACTCTGTTCGCCGATCTCGAAGATTGCTTCCTGGCCGCGTTCGAGTGGGGCGTGCGGCGCGGGCGGGCAGCGATGGCCCCGGCGTACGCCGGCGAGGCGACTTGGGTCGACGGGATCAGGGCCGCGCTGGCGGCGCTGCTGAGAGTGCTGGAGGAGGAGCCGGCGCTGGCGAAGCTCTGCGCGGTGTACTCGCTGGGGGGCGGTCCCCGCGTGCTGCGCCGCCGCGCCGAGGTGGTCGCGGCGCTGTGCGAGCACGTCGACCGCGGGCGCCTCGAGCGCGCGGCGCGCTCGGAGCCGCCGGCGCTGACCGCGGAGGGGACGGTGGGAGGGGTGCTGGCGATCGTCCAAACGCGTCTGCTGGCGGGCGATCCCGAGCCGCTGACCGGTCTGTTGGGGCAGCTGATGAGCCTGATTCTGCTGCCCTACAGGGGACCGGGGGTCGCCAGGAGAGAGCTCCGGCGGTCCGTTGCTGCGCCGCCGAGCCCGCGCCGCAGCGGGCGCGCGGCGGTGCGGGGCGCGAGCATCAGACTGACGTATCGGTCCGCCTGCGTCCTGAGAGCGATCGCGGACCGTCCGGGGGTCAGCAACCGCGAGGCGGCAGACCACGCGGGGATCGTCGATCAGGGTCAGATCTCGAAGCTGCTCAGACGCCTGGAGGGCATCGGCCTGATCGTCAACGTCGGCGACGTCGGCCTTCGCGGGGAACCGAACTCGTGGACGCTCACAGCACGGGGCGAACGGGTTGAGCACGCGGTCCGCGACCGGGTCGCGGAGCTCGAGCACGGGTAAAGAGCCCGCCCGCCCGTGCGCTCGCACAGCTGGCGTGGGCGGGCGCTATCCGATGACGACGACGAGCGACTGCGACGCTCCCTGTGCGGGGGCGAGCGTCAGGAGATAGCGGCCCGGGCGCAGCGCGCGACGGCTCCTCAGGCGAGCCTGGTTGGTGCCCTGGACGGCGGCGATCGTGAGCGATCCCGATTGCATCGCCCAGCGGCTGTGGCGATGAGCCCTAACCTGTCTGGCCAGTGTCACCCGGACGCTCACGGGGGCGCTGAGGGTGAAGGTGAACGCTATCTGGGAGACCTTCGGTCGGCCCCGGCTCAGCGCGGCGATCGCGTTGAAGGTGAGAGCGAGGTTCGAAAGGCGCACGGAGCCGGCTGCGGCGGACGTCCCCGACGAGGAGCTCGGGGGCTGGACGACGGCTCGGCGGGTGGTGGTGCCCGACCCGCCGCCGGTCGCCCCGGTCCCTTCGCTCGGGCCGGTTCCTTCGCTTGGTCCGCTCCCTTCGCTGCCTTCTTCGGGGCTTCCCGAGCCTTTCTGGCCGCCTTCTTCTCCCCCGCCGGAGCCGCCTTTGGAGCCGCCTTCTTTCCCGCCTTCTTCTTTGGGGCCTTCGGGGCTGCCGGCGGGCTGGAAGGCACCGATGCCGTCGGGGGTGCCGACTCCGGTGGGGCCGTCGTAGCCGGCGGCGGCGTGGCAGATTGTGTATTCCGAGCCGCAGTCCAGCGGGGAGCTGAGGGTGCCGCTGCAGCTGGAGTAGACGCCCCGACATTTGCCGTTGCCGCCTTCGACGACGTCGTGCAGCGCGGTGGAGCCGGCGTGGGAGTACAGCGTGGCGGCGGGGTATTCGACGCCGTCGGCTCCCCCGGCGAGGGCGAACGTGGCGGCGACGATCGGGGAGGCGACGCTGGTCCCGCCGATCATGGCCCAGCCGGAGTCGCCTTCCATGCTGGGGTCGGGGGTGGAGTTGTAGACGGCGACGCCGGTGTACGGGTCGGCGTCGGCGGCGACGTCGGCGACGGCGCGGGCGCCCTGACAACCGAGGGCCGACCAACCGGAGACGGCTTCCTGCCAGGGTGGGGCGGCGAACTGGGCGCTGCACCCTCCGCCGCCGGCTCCGGCGTCTTCGCCGTAGGGGCCGGGGTCCTCGTTCCAGACGGTCTCGCCCTGCCAGGATCCCGCGCTCAGTCTCAGGGCGGTGCCACCGACGGCGACGACGTGCGGGGAGGAGGCTGGGTACTCGACCCCGTCGACGTAGCCGGTCTTGCCGGCGTCGGTCCAGTTCAGATAGCCGGAGTCGCCGGCCGAGAAGGTGACTGCGACGCCGGGGTGGTTGAAAGCTTCGCTGTCGTGCGCCGGCTCTTCGCCTCCCCAGGAGTTTGAGATCTCGTCGGCCCCCAGCGCGGCGGCCTCGTTCTCGGCGGCTTCGAGGTTCTGAAAGCTTTCCGAGGAGGCCTCGACCAGCACGATCCGGCAGCTCCGGCAGAGGCCGTGGGCGACCTCGACGTCGGTTGCGATCTCACCGGACCAGCCCTGTGCCGCGGCGCCTTCGGAGGTCGGCGCCGCTTCGCGGGGGCCCTCGGCGAGCGGTTTGCCGTTCTGGTTGACCTTCAGGAAGCACCCTTCGGCCAACCCGCCGGCGGGATCTCCGACCTTGCCTGCGGCGATCGTGCAGGCCGGCGGGCCGGCGGAGGCGCCGAGGAAGCGTTTGCTGTATTTGGCGAGGTCGGCGACGACGTTGGCGTCGTCGTAGGCGTCGACGATCGCGATCGTCTGGGGGCTCGGAGGGGTGGATGGCAGGGAGTAGGCGCCCTGGACTTCCAGCGGCGAGAGGCTGCCGGGCCACGGTTCGGAGTAGACGGTCGCCGCGGGGAAGCCCGCCGCGGGTGCGCGCCGCGCGCCGGAGCTCTGCGCGAGCGTGTCGCTCGCGGCGGCGGTTCGCGGAGCGACCCCCAGCGCGAGGCAGCCGGCCTGTCCGGGTGCGGGGGTCGAGCAGAGGGAGCGGATGGCGTAGCTCGCGGGGGAGACCGCCGCGACGGCGGGCGAGGCGACGACGCCGGCGAGCGCGGCGCCGGCCAGTGGCGCGCCGATCAGCAGGGCGCGAGCCAGCAGAACGCGGACCAGGTACGGCCGTGGGCGGTGCGGATCGATCTTCATCGTCGGTCCATCGACGGGTGCGGGGATCGACATGAGAGTTTGTCATTTACTCTGGGCGCGTGTCCGGTCCGCGTGGCTCTCTGCCCACCCCAGGCTCGCGGTCGCGCCGGGAAGCGCTGGAGCGCCGGCGCGAGGCGGACCTGACGACCGAGATGGCGCGGCTCCTGCTGCGGGGGGGCAGCCTGGCGGAGGTGCTGCCGACGACGGCGGCGCGGATGGCGCAGGCGCTGGAGCTGCAGTCGGCGGCGATCGTGATGCGGGCGGTGGACGGGGATGAGCGCAGCGTGGCGTTCCCGCTGCGCGAGGGTGATCGCCGGCTGGGGACGGTGGTGGTGGGCAGGGATACGTCGGAGCGCAGCCTGTACCGGCTGCAGGAGCGGGTGGTGCCGACGCTGGAGGCGCTGCTGAGCGCGGCGCTGGAGCGCGAGGCGCTGCAGGCGGGGGTGGTGGAGACGGCGGCGCTGCGCCAGGCGGATACGGTCAAGACGGCGCTGCTGCGGGCGGTGTCGCACGACCTGCGCTCGCCGCTGACGGCGATCTCGACGGCGGGGGAGGCGCTGGCGCTGCCGGGCATCTCGTTGGCGGAGCGCGAGGAGCTGGCGTCGGTGATTGTCACCGAGACGCGCCGTCTGTCGCGGCTGGTGGAGAACCTGCTCGATCTCTCCCGCCTGGAGGCGGGGGCGGCGGAGCCGCGTCGGGAGTGGACGTCGGTGGAGGAGGTGATCGGGGCGGCGCTGGCTGATTTGATGCCCCACACCAACCCTCCCGACGCATCCTCGGGGCCCCACACACCCCCGGATCGGTTTCACCTGTCGATCGACCGCGAGCTGCCGCAGGTGCGGGCGGACCCGGCGCAGCTGGAGCGGGCGTTCGTGAACGTGCTGGAGAACGCCGACCTGCATTCGGGGGGCCACCCGGTGTCGGTGCGGGCGCGGGCGGTGCGGACGCTGACGGGGCAGGGAGATCGGCTGATCGTGCGCGTGGTGGATCGCGGCCCGGGGATCCCGCCGGCGCAGCTGGAGCGGGTGTTCGAGCCGTTCTACCGGACCGGCACGTCCAGCTCGGGCCGCCGTGGCTCGGGCCTGGGCCTGGCGATCGCGCGGGGGTTCATCGAGGCCAACGGGGGCTCGCTGCACGTCGAGTCGCTGCCGGGCCAGGGGGCGACGTTCGTGTTCGAGCTGCCGCTCGAGCGAGAGCCGCGGGACGGGCAGCCGGAGCGGTCGTGAACGCTGTGCCGCGGGTGCTGGTGGTCGACGACGAGCTGCAGATCCTGCGGGCGCTGCGGGTGGTGCTGCGCGAGGCGGGCTTCGAGGTGGCGACGGCGCAGAGCGCGGCGGAGGCGCTGGACGCGGCGGCGGTGCGTCCGCCGCGGGCGGCGATCGTGGACCTGGTGCTGCCGGACGGCGACGGGGTGGAGGTGACGCGCAGGCTGCGGGAGTGGAGCGAGATGCCGATCCTGGTGCTGTCGGCGGTGGGCGAGGAGGAGCAGAAGGTCAGGGCGCTGGAGGCGGGGGCGGACGACTACATCACCAAGCCGTTCGGGGCGCGCGAGCTGGTGGCTCGACTGCAGGCGGCGCTGCGCCGCAGCGACGGCGAGCGCGCGGGGGACGAGCCGACGGTGGTGGCGGACGGCCTGGAGGTGGACCTGGCGGCGCGGGCGGTGCGCCGCGACGGCGAGCCGGTCCACCTGACCCCGATCGAGTTCGACCTGCTGCGGGTGCTGGTGCGCAACCGCGGCCGGTTGATGACCCACGGGGCGCTGCTCAAGGAGGTGTGGGGGCCGGGGTACGCCGACGACGTGCAGGCGCTGCGCACCCACATCGCGAGGCTGCGCGCGAAGATCGAGCCGCAGGGGGCGGGCAGCGGGGCGGGTGGGCAGGCGGGTGGGCCTCCGAAATACATCGTTACCGACCCGGGCGTCGGGTATCGTTTCTCCGCTTAAGGGCAACCGATGGTTGCCCGCGTGCGCGCGCTGTGCGAGTCCGCGGCGAAGCTTCGCCGCGTGGGGGTCGTCATCATGGGGGCCGTGCCGCCGATCACCGACGAGGAGCTGGAGCGCATCGCTCGCGACCTCGAGTCCGATCGGGTGGAGCGCAAGGAGGCGTTGACCGATCGTGCCAAGGCGGCTCAAGCGGTCTGCGCCTTTGCCAACGACCTGCCGGGGCATCGGCTTCCCGGGTACTTGCTGATCGGGGTGACTGACGAGGGTCTTCCAAGTGGATTGCCGATCACCGACGAGCTGTTGCGGGACTTGGGCGGTCTGCGCGAGGATGGCAATATCCTGCCGCTGCCCTCGATCGCAGTGGGCAAGCGGTTGCTGGACGGCATTGAGATCGCAGTCGTCGAGGTGATGCCATCCAGTGTCCCGCCTGGCAGATACAAAGGAGTCGTCTGGATCAGGATCGGACCCAGGCGGGCGATGGCGACCCCGGAGGAGGAGGCGCGCCTGTCCGAGCGGCGCCGTGCCGCGGACCTTCCGTTCGATGCCCGACCATTGCCATCGGCGAGCTTAGACGATCTCGATCTCGATCTGTTCGAGCGAACCTATCTTCCTGCGGCGCTTGCTCCCGAGGTCCTGGCGGCCAACGATCGCTCGATCGCTCATCAGCTCGCCGCGCTGCGCTTCGCGACGCTCGATGGCGTACCGACCATTGCCGGCATGGTCACCGTGGGACGTGACGCTACTTCATTTGTCCCAGGTGCTTTCGTCCAGTTCTTGCGCTTCGACGGGTCGGCAATCACCGATCAGGTGATCGCGGAGCACAGGATTGCGCGGCCGCTGCCAGACCTGCTGCGCGAACTGGACGAGGTTCTACGGAGCAACGTGCGCACATCAGTTGATCTCGTCTCAGCTCCAGTTGAGCAGAGGCGCCCTGACTATCCTCTCGCGGCCCTTCAGCAGCTTACGCGCAATGCGCTTATGCATCGAACCTACGAGACCTCGACTGCGCCTGTACGCATCACCTGGCTGTCAGATCGTATCGAGATCCAGAACCCTGGAGGCCCGTTTGGGCAGGTAACGGTGGAGAATTTCGGTAGACCTGGCGTAGCTGATTACCGCAATCCGACGATCGCGGAGGCGATGCGCCAGCTCGGCTACGTGCAGCGCTTTGGCGTCGGCATAGCGACTGCTCGTCGGGCGCTCTCCGAGAACGGCAATCCACCTCCTCGATTCCAGATCGAGCCGACCTACGTATCGGTCACAATAGGCCCCGCATGACAGATCCGCCAATAATCGCGTTCTTCAACAACAAGGGGGGCGTCGGCAAGACGAGTCTCGCCTACCACCTCGCGTGGATGTTCGCTGAGCGTGGTCATAGGGTGCTGGCTGCGGACCTCGATCCTCAGGCAAACCTCTCGGCGGCATTTATTGACGAAGATCGTCTTGAGAACCTGTGGAGCGACACGGGGCGGCGGCGCACACTTGCCGGGCCGCTCCAGCCGCTGCTCGACGGGACCGGCGGTCTTGGTCGAGTCCACGTAGAGCCAATCGCCGATCGTCTCGGGTTGGTCGTCGGGGACCTGAGCCTGTCGATGTTCGAGGACGAACTCAGCAGCCAGTGGTCGCAGTGTGTGGATGGCAGGCCGCGCGCATTTCGAATCATCAGCGCCATGTGGCAGGTCATCGTCGCTGCGGCGCGGGAGCGCAACGACGATCTGGTGCTGGTTGATGTAGGACCGAATCTGGGTGCTCTAAATCGGTCGGCCCTCGTGGCCAGCGACCATGTCCTGATCCCGCTCGCGCCAGACCTCTTCTCGCTCCAGGGACTTCGCAATCTGGGCCCCACGCTGCGGCGCTGGCGATCGGAGTGGCAGGAGAGGCTTGCAAAGAACCCAGAGCCCGGGGTGCTCGAATTGCCAGCGGGACAGATGTGTCCGCTGGGCTACGTGGTCCTCCAGCACGGTGTCCGCCTGGATCGGCCGGTCAAGGCATACGGGCGCTGGATCGAGCAGATCCCATCGACCTACCGGCACGCCGTTCTCGACGATCACAGGACGACTGCCCCGAGCCCTGCCCAGGATCCCCTTTGCCTGGCGATGCTCAAGCACTACCACAGCCTGATCCCCATGGGCCAAGAGGCGCGCAAGCCCATTTTTGCGCTCAAGCCGGCGGACGGCGCGATCGGTTCGCATCAGCAGGGGGTGGGCGTCGCCTTCGAAGATTTCGCGGCGCTGGCCGAGCGCATGGAGCGTGGGCTTGGGATACCGGCACCAGCCTGACGCGTCGTAACGAAATCGTTATGCGCAAAGCGTGAATCGTCACGCGGCCGTGATGTCGAGGCGTCCATAGTGCAGGCAATGGATGTCGTGGCCATCGTTCTCGGGATCGTGATGTTCGCGGTCCTGCTATTCATAGTCGAGGGAATCGACCGCATATGAGCGGCGCCGACATCTTCGGCCTGGTGGTGTCGGTGCTGATCATCGCGTACCTCTTTTACGCCTTGATCCGCGGAGAGAACCTGTGAGGCACGTGAGGCCGTGACGTTCGCCGGCTGGCTGACGATCGTGCTGTTCGTGGTGATCCTCACCGCGCTGGCGCTGCCGCTGGGGCGTTACATGGCGAAAGTCTACACCGGCGAGCGGGTGTTCCTGACGCCGCTGCTGGCGTGGCCGGAGCGGTTTCTGTACGGGGTCATGCGGGTCGATCCCAAGCGCGAGCAGGACTGGAAGGCGTATGCGAAAAGCCTGCTGATCTTCTCGCTGGCGGGGTGGCTGATGCTGTATCTGATCCTGCGCACCCAGAACGCGCCGTGGGTGCCGCACGCGCTGAACCCGCTCGGCTACCACTCGGCCCCGTGGAACGTGACGTTCAACACGGTGTCGTCGTTTATGACGAACACCAACTGGCAGTACTACAGCGGCGAGACGACGATGACCTACCTCAGCCAGATGATCGGGCTGACCGTCCAGAACTGGCTGTCGGCGGGGATCGGGATCGTCGTGGCAGTCGCGCTGGTCCGCGGGATCGTCGGGCGCAGCGGCAGGTCGATCGGCAACTTCTGGCAGGACATCGTGCGCACGATCCTCTACCTGCTCGCGCCGCTGTCGGTGATCGCGGCGCTGGTGCTCGCGTCCCAGGGCGTGATCGCCAACTTGTCAAACTACCTCACCGTTCACACGATCACCGGCCTGACCCAGACGATCGCGATGGGGCCGGTCGCCTCGCAGGAGGCGATCAAGATGCTGGGGACCAACGGCGGCGGCTTCTTCAACACCAACTCCGCGCATCCCTTCGAGAACCCGACCCAGTTCACCAACTTCTTTGAGATGCTGCTCGTGCTGATCATCCCGGCGGCGCTGGTGTTCATGTACGGGCGCATGACCGGCAACCGCCGCCAGGGCTATGCGGTCTACGCGACGATGATGGTGATGTTCCTCGGCGCGGTGAGCGTCGCCTACATCGCCGAGGCCCACGGCTCGCCGGCGCAGCACGCGGCGGGCCTGCACACCCACGTGATCGCGGGCTCGGGGGGCGGCAACATGGAAGGCAAGGAGCAGCGCTTCGGGATCGCGGGGTCGGCGCTGTTCGACGTCGTCACCACCGTGACCTCGTGCGGCGCGGTCAACAGCGCGATCGAGTCGTTCACCGGGATCGGCGGGGCCGTGCCGTTCGCGAACCTGTCCGCGAGCGAGGTGATCTTTGGCGGCGTCGGCACCGGGCTGTACTCGATCCTGCTGTACGTGCTGCTGGCGGTGTTCATCGGCGGGCTGATGGTGGGGCGCACGCCGGAGTGGCTGGGCAAGAAGCTCGAGGCGCGCGAGATCAAGCTCGCCGGCCTGGGGATCCTGATCACGCCGCTGGCGGCGCTGTTCTGCACGGCGCTGGCGACCGCGAGCAAATCCGGGCGCGCGTCGATCTCCGAAGTGGCGCTCTCCAAGGCGGGCGGCAACACGCCGCAGGGCTTCTCCGAGACCTTCTACGCATACCTGTCGCAGGCCAACAACAACGGCTCGGCGTTCGCCGGCTACAGGGGCTTCATCCAGCCAAACGCCGGCAGCGTGGGCTCGCACGGGATCACCTTCGCCGACCTGCTGGGCGGCTTCGACATGATGTTCGCGCGCTACGCCCCGATCCTGTTCGCGCTCGCCGTCGCCGGCGCGCTGGCGGGCAAGCGCGTCACACCCGCGGGCCTCGGCACGATGCGCACCGACAACGGCACGTTCGTGGTGCTGCTGATCGGGGTGATCGTGCTCGTCGGCGCGCTGACGTTCTTCCCCGCCCTGCTGCTCGGCCCGATCGTCCAGGGCCTGACCGGACACCTTTACTGATAGTCATGCGAGCACAGCCAGCAATGAGACCCAAATCGGCCGGGCGGAGTGGCGGCCCGATTGTGCGAACGCAGCCGGCGACGAGCCTTAGACCGGCCGGGCGGAGCGGCGACCGATGAAACGCGACATCGTCACATCGATCATCGGGATCGTCGTCTTCACGGTCCTGCTCGGGCTCGTCTACCCGCTCGCGATCACGGGCATCAGCCAGGTCGCGTTTCCCGGCGACGCCAACGGGCAGCAGATCCACCTCGACGGCAGGCTCGTCGGCTCGCGGATCATCGGCCAGAACTTCGGCACGCCGGTGCTCGAAAAGGACGGCAAGCCCAAGGAAGTGAAAGGCGCGGTCGTCACCGAACCGGACCCGCGCTACTTCCAGTCGCGCCCGTCGGCGACCGAAGGCGGCGCGTACAACGCCGCCGCGAGCACATTCTCCAACCACGGGCCCAACAGCGTCAAGACCAAGGAAGCGAACGAAGAAAACATCAAGGCCTACCTCGAACTGAACAAGAACCCGACCACCAAGACCGAATATGACCCCGGGCTGACCGTGGCCAGGATCCCGGTCGACGCCGTCAACAGCTCGGCCTCGGGCCTCGACCCCGAAATCTCACAGGCCAACGCCTCGATCCAGGCCCATCGGATCGCGGCCGTGCGCGGTCTCTCGCTGGCGACCGTCGACGGGCTGATCTCCAAGTACACGTCCGGGCGCGGCCTGGGCTTCTCGGGCGAGCAGGGTGTGAACGTGCTTCAGCTCAACCTCGCCCTCGACCGGCTCACGGGAGGAACGCGCTGATGTCCGCCAGTTCGGCCTTCGACGCGCTGATGCCGGCCCGTCCGCCCCGCGACGCGCTGATGTCCGCGCGCCTGGGCCTCGACTGCCCGCACCCGGCCCTCGACCGCCGCTTGAAAGGAGCACGCTGATGTCCGCGCAGGGGGTGGGTGGGAGCATGAATAAAAACGAGCGCCAGGCGATCTCGCTGTTCCAGCGCGAGATCGTCGTGCGTGCGCTGATCGACAGCCTCAAGAAGCTCGACCCGCGCGTGCAGATCCGCAACCCCGTGATGTTCGTCGTCGAGATCGGCTCGGTCATCACGACGGTGACGTGGCTGATCCAGGTGTTCGGCGGCAAGCCGCTGGGCGGAGGGCACGAGCCGGCGTGGTACACGTTCACGATCTCCTTCTGGCTGTGGCTGACGGTCGTGTTCGCGAACATGGCCGAGGCGTTCGCCGAGGGGCGCGGCCGCGCCCAGGCCGACACGCTGCGCTCGATGCGCAAGGAGACGGTCGCCACGATGCGCGACGGCTCGACCAAGGCCGCCTCCGAGCTGACCCGCGGCGACATGGTGATCGTGGAGGCCGGCGAGCTGATCCCCGGCGACGGCACGGTCATCGAGGGGATCGCGACCGTCGACGAGTCGGCGATCACCGGCGAGTCGGCGCCGGTGATCCGCGAGTCCGGCGGCGACCGCAGCGCCGTCACCGGCGGCACGCGCGTGACCTCCGACAGGATCGTCGTCGAAATCACCCAGGAGCCCGGACACTCGTTCCTGGATCGCATGATCGCGCTGGTCGAGGGCGCGGAGCGGCGCAAGACGCCGAACGAGATCGCGCTGAACATCCTGCTGGCGGCGCTGACGCTGATCTTCATGATCGTGGTCGCGACGCTGCGCCCGTTCGGCCTGTTCGCGGGCACGGCGATCTCCGAGACGACCCTGATCGCGCTGCTGGTCGCGCTGATCCCGACGACGATCGGGGCGCTGCTGTCGGCGATCGGGATCGCGGGCATGGACCGCCTGGTGCGCCGCAACGTGCTCGCGCTCTCCGGGCGCGCGGTCGAGGCGTCGGGCGACGTCGACGTGCTGCTGCTCGACAAGACCGGCACGATCACGATCGGCAACCGCCTCGCTTCGGAGTTCATCCCGATGCCGGGCGTGCCCGAGTCCGAGCTCGCCGAGGCCGCGCAGCTCTCCTCGCTGGCCGACGAGACGCCGGAGGGCCGCTCGATCGTGGTGCTCGCCAAGCAGTACGGGATCCGCGAGCACGACATGAGCACGATGGACGCCGACGTTCGTCCCGTTCACCGCGCAGACGCGGATGAGCGGCGTGGACTACGACGGCCAGCAGCTGCGCAAGGGCGCCGGCGACGCGATCATCGAGTTCGTCGCGCAACGAGGGCGGCCAGGCCGCCGCCGGAGCTGCAGGGGCAGCTCGACCGCATCGGCCGCGAGGGCGGCACCCCGCTGGCGGTCGCGCGCGACAGCCAGGTGCTCGGCGTGGTCTACCTCAAGGACACGATCAAGGAGGGCATGAAGGTCCGCTTCGACCAGCTGCGCGCGATGGGCATCAAGACGGTGATGGTCACCGGCGACAACCGCCTGACGGCGGCCAAGATCGCCGAGGAGTCCGGCGTCGACGACTTCCTCGCCGAAGCGACCCCCGAGCGCAAGCTGGCGCTGATCAAGCGAGCAGCAGCAGGACGGGCGCCTGGTCGCGATGACCGGCGACGGCACCAACGACGCCCCGGCGCTCGCGCAGGCCGACGTGGGCGTGGCGATGAACACCGGCACCCAGGCGGCGCGCGAGGCCGGCAACATGGTCGACCTCGACTCCAACCCGACGAAGCTGATCGAGATCGTCGAGGTCGGCAAGCAGCTGCTGATCACGCGCGGCGCGCTGACGACCTTCTCGATCGCCAACGACGTCGCCAAGTACTTCGCGATCCTGCCCGCGGTCTTCATCGCCACCTACGCCGGCGCGCGGGTGAAACGAAGGGCCCGCTGCACGTGCTCAACATCATGAACCTCGGCACGCCCGCACTCGGCGATCGTCTCCGCGATCATCTTCAACGCGATCGTGATCCCGCTGCTGATCCCGCTGTCGCTGCGCGGCGTGCGCTACCGGCCGATCGGCGCGAGCGCGCTGCTGCGGCGCAACCTCTGGATCTACGGCCTCGGCGGGATCATCGCGCCGTTCATCGGGATCAAGCTGATCGACCTGATCGTCCACAATCTGCTGGGTGCGCTGAGCCCGGAGGCGCATGGACCGCGGTCAGCTGAAGGTCTTCATCGGGATGGCCGCGGGCGTGGGCAAGACCTACCGCATGCTGCAGGAGGGCCAGCGCCGAGGCGGAGGCGGGCCGCGACGTGGTGATCGGCTATCTGGAGCCGCACGGGCGGATGGAGACGGTCGCGCAGGCCGAGGGCCTGGAGCTCGTGCCGCGGCGGCGGGTGCGCTACCGCGAGACCGAGCTCGAGGAGATGGACCTGCCGGCGATCCTCGCGCGCGCGCCCGAGCTGTGCCTGATCGACGAGCTCGCGCACACCAACGCCCCGGGGGTCGAGCACGAGAAGCGCTACGAAGACGTGCGCGACGTGCTGGCGGCCGGGATCGACGTGTTCTCGACGGTCAACGTCCAGCACCTGGAGAGCCTCAACGACCAGGTGACGCAGCTCACGGGCGATGCGCGTGCGCGAGACGATCCCCGACGCGGTGCTCTCGGCGGCCGACGAGGTCGTGCTCGTCGACGTCACCCCGGAGGCGCTGATCGCGCGCCTGCGCGCCGGCAAGGTCTACCCGCCAGAGCGCGTCCAGGCGGCGCTGAGCAACTTCTTCAAGATCGAGAACCTCGCGGCGCTGCGCGAGACCGCGCTGCGCCAGGTCGCCGAGGGCGTCGAGCACGAGCGCCTCGTCCGCGAGCGCGCCCGACGGGCGCGGCGCGACGACCGGCTGATCGCGCACGCGGCCCCGCAGGCGATCTCCGAGCGGCTGCTGGCGCTGGTCACGCCGACGCCGCGCGTCACAGCGGGTCGTGCGCCGCGCGTGGCGCTCGGCGCAGCGCCTCGGGGCCGAGCTCGACGTGCTCGTGGTGCGCCCCCCGGGCGCACGCCGGACGCCTCGAGGAGCGCGAGCAGCTCGAGGCGCTGCGGCGCCTGGCCTCGGTGCTGGGCGCGCACCTGCTGGTCGAGGAGGGCGACGACGTCGCCGACGTCGCGATCCGGGTGGCGCGCGCGCGCGGCACGACCTACATGCTGATGGGCACGCCCAAGCCGCGCAACGCCTGGCGGCGGCTGACCCAGCCGGCGCTGCCGTTACAGGCTGCTGCGCGGGCTGCCCGGGGTCGACCTGCGGCATCGTCGCCGATCGCACGCTGCGTCCCGCCGGCGAGGAGCGCCCGCCGGAGAGGACGCCGAGCTGGGAGCGGGTGAGGCCGACGAGCGAAGGGGGTGCGCGCTGTGCACGCACGCGGTGCGCGCTCTCTCACCGGCGCGCCGCTCGAACAACCGCAGCGCAACCCAGGAACGCCCGATGAGCGCGCTCGCCGGATCCTCGATCGTCGTCGCGCTGGCGGTCGGCTTCGGCGCTCGCGCTGGGCGTGCAGCGCCGGCGCCGCAGCCGCGCGCTGGGCGGCCGCGGGCGGGTGCGCCGGATCGCCTTCCCGTTCACCGGCGAGGGGCTCTCCGAGCCGGCGCTGGTGGCGGCGCTGCGGCTGGCGCGGGTGGAGGAGGCGACGCTGATGCCGGTCTATCTGGCGCTGGTGCCGCTGCGCCTGGCGGTCGACGTCCCGCTGCAGGCCGAGGCGAGACTGGCGCTGGCGCTGCTGGAGGCGATCGAGCAGCGCGCGGCCCGCGCGCGAGGTCCCGGTCGACGCGCGCATCGAGCGCGGGCCGCACGTCCGCCACGCGCTGCGCGAGCTGATCGCGCACGAGCGCTTCGAGCGGATGGTCGTCGCGGCCGGCTGCGAGCGGCTCCGGCGAGGGCTTCTCGCCCGAAGACGTCGCCTGGCTGCTGGCGCACGTACCCGGTGAGCTGATCGCGCTGCGTCCCGCCGCCGCGGCCGCGGCGGTGCAAGCCGATGTGCAGGCCCCGCCGGAGCCGGCGCCTCCGGAACCTTCGAGCTCATAGGCTGTTCGAGATGGACATGCGCCGGCCTCCTCGTCGCCTGCGGCCCGCTCGCCGCCTGCTCGCATCCCATCCTCCTGCTCTGCTGCCTGCTGGTCGCCCCGGCGCTCGCGCCGCGCACCGCTGTCCGCGCGGACGGGCTCTCATGCGGCGTCGGCGCGGGCCAGCTCCCCGGCCGGTCCCGGCGGGCCCTCTCTATCTGACGGGCATCGGCGACGAGCAGACCGAGATGTTCGCCAACTCGCTCTGGCAGCAACTGCACACCCAGATCGCCCGCTACATCGCTCCCTACGACGCCGTCGTCGCACCCGTACTCGCTGGCGCGTGCGACCACCTGGATCCACGCCGCCGAAGCGCGCCACCAGCGGATCCTGATCGCCTTCTACCACTCCGAGTACATCCCCGACGAGGATGCCGAGCGTCGCCACTCTACCAGCGCGACGTGGCGAAATTCGTCAAGCTCTTCCCCCACGTCCGCGAATACCAGTCCTGGGACGAGGCCAACCGCGGCAACGTCCCGGCGCCTGTTCTCCGAGCCCCTCGGCGGTCCAGGCCGCGAGTACTACCAGGCGCTCAAGCGGTCTGCCAGCCCTGCACGGTGATCGGCCTGGACGTGCTCGACCAGGACGACATCTATCCGACACTCGCCTACATCGCAGAATTCAAGCGCGAGATCTATCGCCTGAAAACGCTGATGCCCTCGATGTGGGGCCTGCACAACTACTCGGACATCAACCGCCTGGAAAGCTGGCGCACGCGCGAACTCGTCGGCGCGCTTGGCGGCGAAGTCTGGCTCACCGAGACCGGCGGGATCGTGAAGTTCGGCGGGGCCTTCCCCAACAGCAACGGCTCCGGCCTGCAGGCGCGCGGCGCGGGTGCTGAGGTTCATGTTCAAAGTCGCCGCCTCCAACTCGCGGATCAAGCGGCTGTACATCTACGACTGGACCGGTGGGAACAGCTCGACGCGCTTCGACGCGGGGCTGATGAACGCCCACGACCAGCCGCGCGAAGGGTACGTCGTGGTCTGCCGCGCGCTGCACGCCGCGCGCTGCGGCGTGCGGGCCGCCCGGAACTGACCCCTGCGTCCATCGGCCGGCCGGCGGGCCCGCGGGCTTTCGCGCCCGACGACCCTCTCTGGATCGCGACCGGTGCTATAAACAGCGGCGATGCGACGCGGCTGCCCTCCGGCGACATGAAGATCGAGCGACAGGCTCTCAGGCGCCCCGGGACGGGCGGCGTCGGAGTCGATCCCAAAAAGCTGGGTGTGCGCTCGCTGAACGCCCGCCAGCTGCTGCGTGGCGGAGAGCTGGAGGGCCCGACACAGCCTGAGCACCTCGAGGGCTCCGAGCTCGAACGGCACGTCGAAGAACGCGTGCTCACGACGAGGCTCGACTCGGCCGTGGCGTGGGCGCGCTCGAACTCGTTCTTTCCGCTGGGCTTCGGCCTGGCGTGCTGCGCGCTGGAGGCTCCCATGCACGTCGTCGCGTCGCGCATGGACATCGCGCGCTTCGGCTTCGAGGCATTCCGCGCCTCCCCCCGCCAGGCGGACCTGATCATCCTCTCGGGGCGCGTCTCGATCAAGATGGCTCCGATCATCCGCCGCATCTACGACCAGATGCTGGAGCCGAAGTGGGCGATCTCGATGGGCGCCTGCTGCAGCTCGACGGGAGTCTTCAACAACTACGCGCTGGTGCCCGCCGACAAGTTCCTGCCGATCGACGTGCACGTGCCCGGCTGCCCGCCGCGCCCGGAGGCGCTGATGCACGGGGTGCTGAAGCTGCGCGAGATGGTCCAGGGGCACCCCGACGCCGGGTGGCGCGAGCGCTACGACGCGATCGGCACCGAGGAGGTCCTGCCAACCGGCGCAGCGGCGTCCGGCGCGGGGGCGCCCGCGGCTGAGGCGCAGGTGCGCGCGTGACACCGCCCCGCAGGTGTGCCCCCACCCAGCTGAGGGGCCACCGCGCGCCGTGAGCACGCAGCTCGCCGACCCCCCTCGCGACCAGGGGACCCAGGAGCTGCTGACGCTCAACTTCGGGCCTCATCACCCGGCGACGCACGGCGTGCTGCGCCTGCTGGTGACGCTCGAAGGCGAGGTCGTGCGCGACATCAAACCGATCATCGGCTACGTCCACACGGGCATCGAGAAGACCGCCGAGGACAAGTCCTACTGGAAGGTCATTCCGGTGGTCGAGCGGATGGACTACGCCTCCTACTACTTCAACGCGATGGCATACTGCGGCGCGGTCGAGATGCTGGCCGAGGTCGAGGTCCCCCGGCGGGCCCAGTATCTGCGTGTGATTCACCTCGAGCTCAACCGCATCGCCTCGCATCTGCTGTGGCTGGGCACCAGCGCCCTGGACCTCGGCGCGATGTCGATGTTCTTCTACTGCTTCCGCGAGCGCGACACGATCCTCGACCTGTTCGAGATGTCCTCCGGCCAGCGGATGCACACCCGCTACTTCCAGGTCGGCGGCGTGATCGAGGACATCCCCTCCGGCTTCGCCCAGAAGCTGCGCGAGTTCGTGAAGATCATGCCCACGCGCGCCGACCAGTACGGCGCGATCATGCGCGCCAACGAGATCGTGCTCCAGCGGCTGCGCGGCACCTGCCCGCTGGACGCCGACACGCTCCTGTCGCTCGGCGTCACGGGTCCGCTGCTGCGCGCCGCGGGCAACCCGTGGGACCTGCGCAAGGCCGACCCCTACAGCTCCTATGACGACTTCGACTTCAAGATCCCCGTCGGCACCGTCGGCGACAACTACGACCGCTTCGCGGTCCGGCTGGCCGAGATCTACGAGTCCGTGAAGATCATCGAGCAGGCGCTCGACGGCCTGCCCGAGGGGCCCTGCATCACCGAGGACCGCAAGGTCGCGCTGCCGCCCCGCCACGAGCTCGCGACCTCGATGGAGGCGCTGATCCACCACTTCAAGCTCGTCACCGAGGGCTTCCGGGTGCCGCCTGGAGAGGTCTACTGCCCGATCGAGTCCCCCCGCGGCGAGCTCGGCTGCTTCGTGCGCTCCGACGGCTCCTCCAAGCCCGCGCGGGTCCACATGCGCGACCCCTCCTTCGTCAACCTCCAGGCCCTCTCGCAGATGGTCGAGGGCTCCTACATCGCCGACCTCATCGCCACCGTCGCGATGCTCGATCCGATCCTCGGCGGGATCGATCGCTAGGGCGATCCTCGGAGGGATGGATAGGTAAGGCCCACCTGCGGCGAGGGCCAGCTGGCGAATCTTCTCTGGGCGGAGAGCCGGGCGGACATGCCACACCGTGGCCGGCTGAGCTACGGCCCCCCGAGGCGCCGCTCTCCGCCGCCGATCCCGCGGCGCAGGCGCTGCACGCGGCGCAGCTCACGGATGTCCTCGTCAGGCGCCGCCGGGGCGCTGGGCTCGCCGGTGCCGAGCAGCTCGGGCTCCAGGCGCGCGCGGACCAGCTCGCCGGTGATCGCGTCCACCCGCTGGACGCCCGCCCCCGGCCGGGAGCTGACGATCCGCCGCAGGCGCTGCCTGCAGAACAGCAGCCCCACGCCGTCGTCGACCGCCCAGCCCCCGGGCAGCGTGCCGTCGCGGACGCTCGCCAGCCACACCGGCAGCCGCTCGGGCTCGCCGTCGGCGTGCACGGTCAGCGATCCCTCCAGCAGACCCAGGCCCCCGATCGCCATCGGGGGCCCGCTCGAGCGCGTCACCCCGCCCTCAAACCAGCACATCGCGCCCGCGCTCAGACCCGCCAGGACGATCCCCCGCCGCCACGCCTCGATCAGCGTGCGGTCCAGCCCGTGCGCGCGCCAGATCGCGAGCAGGTTGCGCATCGAGCCGCCGCCCACGTAGACCACGTCCTGCGCCATCACGATCTCCTCCAGCGGGCGCTCGATCTCGCGCAGGCGAAACAGCGACAGGTGCTCCGGCACGCACGCCCGGCCCGAGAATCGCGCGTAGAAAGCGTTGATCTGCGCCGTCGTGTCACCCGACGCCGTCGGCAGGAACAGGATGCGGGGCTCGCGCGGCGCACGCGGCGCGAGCGACAGCACGAAGTCGTCGAGCAGCGGGTTGTCCGGCTCCATCGTGAAGCCCCCGCCGCCCATCGCGAAGATCAGCCGGTCCTCCGGGCTCGCCGTGGGCGACGTCACGCGGCCGCGACCGCTTCGCTGGACTCGGGGGCGACTGCGCCGAGGTAGGAGACCTCCAGCGGCGCCTCCACCACGGCGTCCCCGACCGGCTCCACGCGATACGCGCGCCCGTTCGGGCGCGAGCTCACCGCCCGCTCCAGGCGCGTCCCGCGGAAGTGCAGCGCCACCCCGTCCTCCGCCGCGAACCCCGGCCGCATCCCGTCGCCCACGAAGCGACGGTATTCCGCGCGCCGCGCCGGCTCGGCGTCGTAGTGGACGCAGTTGGAGTACGGCAGCAGCCCCAGGCCCCTGATCGGCCGCGGCGCCCCGTGGAACGCGCTCAGCGCTTCGCGAAACCAGCACAGCGACCCCGCCGACGGCCCGCACAGCACCACACCCCTGCGCCACGCCTGCTGCAGCACGCCGTCGAGCCCGTGCGCCCGCCACGCCCCCAACATGCTCACCACGTTGCCCCCGCCCACATAGATCAGATCCTGCGCCAGCAGGTGGGTCGGGAGATCGTCCTCGACCCCGCCCACCCCCTGGTCGCGGCGAAACAGCGACACGTGGCTCGCCTCGCAGTCCGACGAGAACCGGCGGTAGAAGCGCACCACGTAGTGGTCCGCGTCCCCCGACGCCGTCGGCAGGAAGCACACCCGCGGCCGCCCCGCGCCCGTCACCGACAGCACGTAGTCGTCCAGCAGCGAGCTGTCGCGCTCCATCGAGAACCCTCCACCTCCGAGGGCCACGATCTGTGGGGGTCTGGGTCGGGACACCTGCTGCCTCGCTTGGCGGAAGTCTGGGCTGCGCACCGCGCACACGGCACCGCGCGCAGCCTCCCCATCATGTCCGACGCCCCGCCCCTCAGCTATGGACGTCCGTCGAGATTCACTCGCCCCGCGCTGGACAGTCGCCGGTCGGGTCTGCCAACAGCGCCAGCAGCGCCCCGACGGCGCGCTCGTCCAGCTGGGTCCCCGCGACGCGGCGCAGCTCCGCGCACGCCTCCCCGCGCGAGCGCGCCGGACGGTACGGGCGGTCGGTGACGATCGCGTCGTAGGTGTCGCACGCCGCGATGATCCGCGCCGCCAGCGGGATCTCCTCGCCCGCGAGGCCGTCGGGATAGCCGCCGCCGTCCCAGCGCTCGTGGCTCGCGCGCACCGCCGGCGCGAGGTGGGCGAAGGCGTCGATCCGCGCCACCAGCTCGCCGCCGATCGCGGCGTGGCCGCGCATCACCTCCCACTCCGCGTCGCTCAGCGGGCCCGGTTTGAGCAGGATCTCGCTCGGCACCGCGATCTTGCCGACGTCGTGCAGCATCGCCGCGTAGCGCACCTCCAGCGCCTGCGCCCGCGTCAGGCCCATCCGCAGCGCCACCGCTTCGGCGAGCTCCGCCACGTCCTCGCCGTGCGCCGCCGTGTAGTCGTCCTTCGCCTCCACCGTGCTCGCCAGCACCGCCAGCGTCGTCGTGAACGTCCGCTGCAGATCCGCGATCAGCCCCGCCCGGTGTACCGCCGCGCCGAGGCTCGCCGCGATCACCTCCACCAGCACCGCGTCCGCCTCGCCGAAGGCCCCCGCTTCGGCTGCCTCGATGTTGAGCACCCCCCACACCGACCCGTCGACGAAGATCGGCGCGCTCAGCTGCGAGCGCGGATCGGTCTGCGGATCGCGCACGATGTAATCCCGGTCGACACGCGTGTCGTGGACCAGGGCCGTCGTCCCCGAGCGCGCCACCCGCCCGTTGACGCCCTCCTCGATCCCCTGCTCGGAGAGCAGGAACTCGGTCATGATCTCCGCCAGCCGCCCCGCGCCCGCCACCAGCCGCAGCACCCCGTCGCCGTCCAGGCGCTGGATCGCGGCCAGATAGAAGGCGAACGTTCCGTGCAGCTCGTCGACGACCAGCCGCGCCATCTCGCTCACGTCCGTGATCGCCGCCAGACGCGCCGTCAGCCGGCCCGCGACCCGCAGCTGGGTCCGCAGATACGCAAGCTCGCCCGTCGCCGCCGCGCTGTGTGCGCGCGCGTCGGCGCGATGGTGGCGCAGCGCCTCCGCCCGGCGCTCGCGCTCGCGTGCGCCGGCGGGTTGCTCGCGGATCCCCGTGCGGCCGCTCGGCTCCTCGCGGGTGCCGGCGCGGCCGCTCGGCTGCTTGCGGGTCGCAGCGCGGCCGGCAGGCTTGGTTGACAACTCGGGCATCCCAGCAGACATCGGCCGCCGCCGCGCTTCCCTTAACGTCAAGCGTCCTCTGTCAGCATGTCGCCCCCTTCGGCAGATCGGGGCCGTCTACGATCCGGGCTTCATGGACTCGCGTCTGCGCGATCAGGCCGGCAGCGCGTTGCGCGCCGCGCTCGGCGGGCGCTGCGCGCCGAGTCGCTCGGTGACGCCAAGCTGCTCCCCTGGTGGGGCGGGTGGGGTCGAGTCAAAGCGCAGCAGCCGCGCGGCCGCCAGCGCGAGCACCCCGACGCCGCAGGCCAGTGCCGCGAGCGACCGCAGCGGGTAGGACCCCCAGTAGGCGCCGTTGACCAGGGCCTTGGGGTCCCCGGACCGCAGCGTGTCCAGCAGCCCGCTGGTGATCGAGGCCGAGCAGCGTCGGGCCGAGCGCCGCGAACAGCCCCCAAGCGGCCAGCGCGAGCAGCCCGGCGGCGAGGGAGCGGTTCGTGAGGCGCATCCGTTGGCAGGCCGCCACCGCGAGCGCCCCGCCCGCGGCGGCAGCCGCGAGGAACGGCCAGATCCCGCCCCAGCCGAAGCCGAGGCCGTAGGCGCTGGCGATCGTCGGCTGGAAGGCGCCTCGGATGAGAAAGCGCACCCAGATCACGGTCTGGGTTTCGTAGCCGATCAGCGGATGGGTGATCGTGGCGACGACGGCGCACGTCACCGACGCCGCAGCCAGTGCGACCGTCGGGCCGGGCCAGCGCTTGAACGCGATCCCCAGCGGGAGCGCGAGGAACGGAAGCATCGTCGCGAGGAAGCGCGGCCCCTCGAAGCCGCCGCCGAACGGCAGGAAGTAGCCGGAGTCATACAGCCCGTAGCACAGGCAGATCGCGGTGATCGCGAGCGCCTCCGCGCGGCGCCCGCGGCGGTACAGCGCGACCGTCCCGAGCCCCCCCATGACGAGCACCGGCGAGAGCGTCAGCAGGCCGCGGGAGTCCAGCAGCAGCGTCGCCAGCACCCGCAGGCTGGGGGCGCTCGACCCCGAAGAAGCCCCGTTTCTGGTGGGGCACGTTGGCGTAGGCGATGTGCGTCCAGGAGTGAAACGCGTAGTGGTTGTAGAGCAGCAGCGGCACGATCCCGACCAGCCCCCCGAGCACGTAGGCCCCGCCGCGCCGCAGCTGGGCCGACGGGGATCTGAGGGTGTCGGGCCGCGACAGCAGGTAGACCCCGAGCACGGCCCCGACGAACGCCAGCGGGTACTCCGAGGCGAACGCATAGCCGATCAGCAGCCCCGCGACCCAGGCGAACCACGGGCTCGGCGGCCCCGTCGCGCTCGCGCATCAGCAGCGCGAACGCCGCGAAGCCGAGGCACGCGGTGAAGATGTGGGAGAACAGCAGCGTCGAGAGCCCCAGCGCCATCGTGCCGAGCCCCAGCGTCACCGCCGCCGCGACCCCGAAGCCGGGCTGCAGACGCTCCGCGGCGCGCCACACCAGCAGCAGCAGCAGCAGGCCGGGCAGGACGTTGGCCCACAGCCCGGTCAGGTCCAGGAGCTCGTCGTCGTGGCGCATCGCCTGCGCGTGCCAGGCCCATTCGTCGGCGCCGACTGCCTCCAGCACGGTGTACCACGGCAGCGTGAACAGCGCCAGGCCGGGCGCGCGCGCCGAGTACCAGTGGCCGTCATATTCGACCTTGTCGCCGGTGTTGGACCGGTAGGGGTCGATCGTGGTGGTGTCGTGGTACAGCGCCCGGATCAGGTCATAGTGCGAGGTCTGGTTCCAGGAGAAGGTCTGGAACATCGTCGCGTAGGAGAGGCCCACCAGCAGGATCGCCGCGAGCGCCAGGCGGCTGCGGCGCCTGCGCCGGTCAGGGGGGGCCGTGGTTTCGATGGACGGCTGCCGCCTCTTTGGAACGGTCTTGATGGGCTCCGCTAGGATCGGGAGAGCATATGAGAGTCCTGTGGTCGTATGAGGGCCCTGGTGGTCGGAGATGAGGGTCGTGGTGGTGAGCGGATGAGGGTCCTGGTGGTCGGAGCCGGCGGGGTCGGCGCGGCGTTCGCGGCGATCGCCCAGCGCCGACCGACGTTCGAGCGGGTGGTGCTGGCGGATGTCTCGCCGCAGCGCGCCCACGACGTGGTGGCGCGCCTGGGCGAGGCCGACCGCTTCGGGGCCGAGCAGGTCGACGCCTCAGACCGCGAGCAGCTGGTCGCGCTGATCGCGCGCGTGCAGCCCGACGCGGTACTCAACGCCTGCGATCCCGCGCTTCAACGAGCCGATCTTCGCCGCCGCGTTCGAGGGTCGCGTGACCTACCTGGACATGGCGATGACGCTGTCGCATCCGCATCCGGAGCGCCCGTATGAGCTGCCGGGGACGATGCTCGGCGACCACCAGCTCGCGCGCCACCAGCAGTGGGAGCAGGCCGGTCTGCTGGCGCTGGTCGGGATCGGCGTCGAGCCGGGGCTGTCGGACGTGTTCGCGCGCTACGCGGCGGACGAGCTGTTTGCGAGCATCGACGAAGTGGGGTCCGCGACGGCGCCGACCTGGTCGTCGAGGGCTATGACTTCGCGCCGACGTTCTCGATCTGGACGACGATCGAGGAGTGCCTGAACCCGCCGCTGATCTGGGAGCGCGAGCGCGGTTTCTACACGACGGCGCCGTTCTCCGAGCCCGAGGTGTTCGAGTTCCCGGAGGGCATCGGGGCGATTGAGTGCGTGAACGTCGAGCACGAGGAGGTCGTGCTGATCCCGCGTTGGGTCGACTGCCGGCGGGTGACGTTCAAGTACGGCCTCGGCGACGAGTTCATCGGGGTGCTCAAGACCCTGCACAAGCTCGGCCTGGACTCGACCGAGCCGGTAGCGGTGCGCGGCGCCCAGGTCGCCCCGCGCGACGTCGTCGCCGCGGCGCTGCCCGACCCGGCGACGCTCGGCGAGCGGATGACGGGCCGCACCTGCGCCGGGACCTGGGTCACGGGGACCGGCAAGGACGGCACTCCGCGCTCGACCTACCTGTACCACGTGGTCGACAACGAGCACACGATGCGCGAGTACGGCACCCAGGCGGTCGTGTGGCAGACCGCCGTCAACCCCGTGGTCGCGCTGGAGCTGATCGACGAGGGCGCCTGGAAGGGCGCCGGCGTGCTCGGCCCCGAGGCGTTCCCCCCGGCCCCGTTCCTGGAGCGCCTGGCCGCACTGGGCTCACCGCACGGCCAGGTCGAGCTCTAGAAATCCACGCGCGCGGGAACGGGCCCGGTCGGCGGCGGCTGGTCGAGCACGTCGGGAGGCGCGGTTTCCAGCTTTCGCGAGAAGTACTCTTTGAAGTAGGGCCGTGAGATGAGCATGATGATGCCGCCGAGGACCATGCCGCCGATGCCCATCCACAGCGGCAGCGTGATGCCGAGGATCGGCTTCGAGGAGACGTTTTCGGCGTGGCCGTAGTAGAACGCCGCCTTGATCCCGATCCCGAACAGCATCAGCCCGCCGATCAGCGGGCCGAGGCCCAGCAGCAGGAAGTTGCGGGCGCTCGCCATCAGCTCGCGGCGGTAGTAGAACCCGCAGGCGACGCCGGTGAAGCCGTAGTAGAAGCAGATCGGGAAGCCGATCGCGGTGAGCGAGTCTTCCAGCACGCTTTCGGAGAGCAGCAGCAGGACGACCGTGATCGCGATCGAGAGCGCGCCGAAGCCGAGCGTGGAGACGGTTGGGGTCAGGTAGCGTTTGTGGACCCGGGCGAGCAGGGCGGTGACGGCTTTCCAGTGGGCCATCGACAGCGTCGTGCGGGCGGTCGGCAGGATCGTCGTCTGCGTCGAGGCCGACGCCGAGGTGAGCACCGCGATGATCAGCAGCTTGTCGAGCCCGCTCCCCAGCACGCCGCCTCCGAGCGCGTTGAGGATGTCGGACTGGTTTTCTTTGGTGGTCAAGAAGCCGGTGCCGTGGAAGGACTGGGCGGCTGCCGTGACGACGACGTAGATCAGCACGAGCAGGATCGTCGAGACGACCGCGGCCTTGCCGGGACCCTCGGCGGGGTCCTCGGACTCCTCGTTGACCGCTACGCCGGAGTCCCAGCCCCAGTAGATGAAGACCGCGAGCAGCAGCGCGACGACCAGGTCGGAGAAGTTCATCGCGAACGGGTTGATCCAGGACAGCGACGGCTTGATCGAGCCGGCCGGGGGATGGCTGCCGTAGACCTTCGTGAAGGCGACCACCGCGAACAGCCCGAGAATGAGGACCTCGGCGCCAAGCAGCACCTGCTGGATGCGCGCCGAGAGCTCGATGCCGCGATAGCAGATCCAGGTCATGATCGCGATCCACAAGACCGCGCCGATGATGATCGCCGCTTTGGATTCGCCGAGTTCGCTGAAGCCAAAGAGCTTAAACGTGTAGATCGCCGCGATATCCGCCAGCGAGGCCATCACGATCACGTCGGAGAGGAAGATCGCCCAGCCGTTCAGCCAGCCCGTCATCGGGCCGAACGCGCGCGTGACCCACGCGAACGTCGTGCCGGCGTCGGGGTCGGCGCGGTTGAAGTATTTGTAGGCCGAGGCGACGAGCAGCATCGGGATGAACGCCACGAGCATCACCGCCGGTGCGTGCACGCCGACGCCTTTCACGGCGACGATGAACCCGAGCGTCGCGGCCAGCGAGTAGGCGGGCGCCGTGGAGGCGACGCCGATCACGATGTTCGACAGGTAGCCGATCGCGTTCTTCTTCAGGCCCTTGTCCATCACGCCCGACGGATCGGGCGATCCTGCTGCGGCGGCTTCAATGGTGGCCATGCTCCCTGCCTTTCTCTCTACCTCGGCTCTGGTCTCCAGGTCTCCGGTGGGCTTACGTCAGATGGTCGTGACAAACGTTACGACCCGACTGGGACGGACGCAAGGTGCGCGATTCCCAAAGATTTCCAATCAAATTGTACATCTGGTATAACGTCTGCGATATCATTTGAACTTGTAGCGCATTGATACAAGATCCACCCCGAGGTACCGTTATCCTAAGTGTCTAGCCTCTAGGCAGGAAGTTCCGATATAGGAGACGAGTATGGCCACTCACGTCAGCGATCCGACCTCGGCGGCCGAGGCCGCTCCGGCGGCGGCCGGCACAGCTCCGACCGGTGGCGCGGCCCCGGCCCCAGCCGGTGGCGCCGCGGTGCCGGCCCCAACGGGCTCGGCCCCAACCGATGGCGTCGCCTCGACCTCGACCGGCGGCGGCGACCTGCAGGAGTTGGCCAAGCGCCACCTGTGGATGCACTTCACGCGGATGGGGTCCTACGCCGACCACGAGGTTCCGGTGATCGTGCGGGGCGAGGGCTGCTACGTCTATGACGAGCACGGCAAGCGCTACCTGGACGGGTTGTCGGCGCTGTACTGCGTGAACATCGGCCACGGCCGCGCCGAGCTGGGGGAGGCGGCGGCGCGGCAGGCGCGGGAGCTCGGTTTCTACACCAATTGGAGCTACGCCCACCCGCCCTCGATCGAACTGGCCGCGCGGATCGCGGCGCTGGCGCCGGGGGACCTCAACCGCGTGTTCTTCGTGTCCGGCGGCTCGGAGGCGGTGGAGACGGCGTGGAAGCTCGCGAAGTCCTACCACGCGGCGACGGGGGAGCCGCGCAAGCACAAGATCATCTCGCGCTATCTGGCCTACCACGGGACCTCGATGGGCGCGCTCACCGCCACCGGGTTGCCGCCGCTGCGCGAGCCGTTCGAGCCGCTGACCCCGGGGGGCAGGCACGCCCCCAACACCAACAGCTACCGTTGGGCGGAAGATCGCCACACGCTGTGGGCGGCGGACGCGATCGAGGAGGCGATCCTGTTCGAGGGCCCGCACACGGTGGCGGCGGTGATCCTGGAGCCGGTGCAGAACGGCGGCGGGTGCTTCGTCCCGCAGGAGGGCTACTTCCAGCGGGTGCGCGAGATCTGCGACCGCCACGACGTGCTGCTGATCTCCGACGAGGTGATCTGCGCGTGGGGCCGCCTGGGCTACATGTTCGGCTGCGAGCGCTTCGGCTACCAGCCGGACATCGTGACGACCGCGAAGGGCCTGACCTCGGCGTATGCGCCGATGGGGGCGATGATCGCGAGCGACCGGGTGGCCGAGCCCTTCCTGCACGGCGACGGCTCGTTCGTGCACGGCTTCACCTTCGGCGGGCACCCGATGGCGTGCGCGACGGCGATGGCGAACATCGACGTGCTCGAGCGCGAGGGCCTGTGCCAGCACGTGCTCGACCACGAGGGCGAGCTGCGCGCGATGCTGGAGTCGCTGCGTGACCTGCCGATCGTCGGCGACGTGCGCGGCGCGGGCTACTTCCACGCGGTCGAGCTGGTCAAGGACAAGGCGACCAAGCAGACCTTCAACCACAAGGAGGCCGAGGAGCTGCTGCGCGGCTTCCTGTCCCACGAGCTCTATCGTCGCGGCCTGATCTGCCGCACCGACGACAGGGGCGACCCGATCGTGCAGCTTTCCCCGCCGCTGATCGCGGGCCCGGAGCAGTTTCGGGAGATCGAGGCGATCCTGCGCCCGGTGCTGAGCGAGGCGTGGGAGCGGATCGCGGCGCGCTGATGGCGGCGGTCGAGCGGATCGTGGCGCACCGATGCCGACTGGTGGAGCGGAGGTAGAGCGCTGATGTCCACCGTCGAGCGGATCGCGAGGTGCAGATGCTGACGGTGGAGGGCCTGCTGGCGGACCTGGACCTGGAGCTGGTCTGCGGTCGGGAGTCGGCGGGGGTGCACGTGCGCTGGGTGCACAGCACCGAGCTGCTGGACCCGACGCCGTGGCTGCGGGGCGGCGAGCTGCTGCTGACGACGGGCCTGCTGCTCAAGAGCGCAGCCTCTCAACGTGAGCTGGTGCAGCGGCTGGCCGACCGCGGGATCGCGGGGCTGGGCTTCGGCGTGGGCTTTGCCCACGAACGCCTGCCGGCGGCGCTGGTGTCGGCGGCGCGGTCGCGGGCGTTCCCGCTGTTCGAGGTCCCGTACGAGATGCCGTTCATCGCGATCACCGAGCGGGTGTTCGCGCGGCTGCTGGACGAGCGCTACGAAATGCTGCAGCGGAGCATGGCGGGGGACGTACTGGCGGAGGCGCTGACGGGGCGCCTGTACCCGGAGGAGCTGCAGGCGAGGCTGCGCCCGTTCGGGATCGGCGAGCGCGCGGCGGTGCTGGCCTTCGCGCTGGCCGATCCCGGACGATCGGCTGACCCGGCGGTGGCGGCGCCGCTGGTGGAACAGATCCTGGCGCGCGAGCCGCTCGCGGGCAGCCTGGTGGCGATCCGAGCGGGCCTGCTGTGCGCGGTGATCGACGACGGGCGGGCCGCCGGCGCGGGCATCGGTGACGGTGGCAAGGGCGACGGCGTGGAGGTGGGCGGCGCGGCGGTGGCTGTCGGTATGAGCGAGGGCTACCCGATCGAGCTGGCGGGCCGGGTGCGCGCGGAGCTGTCGGCGCGGCTCGGCGAGGTGCGGGCGAGCGCGAGCCGCGTGGCGCCGACGCAGTCGCTGCGGCTGAGCTTCCACGAGGCGCGCTGCGCGCTGGAGGCGGTGCGGCTGCGCAACGGCGACGCCCCGGAGGTCGCCACCTACCGGGACCTCGGCGCGTTCCAGCTGCTGTTGTCGTTGCAGGACGACGACGCGCTGCTGTCCTACTGCGCCAACGTGCTCGGCCCGGTCGAAGCGGGCGAGGGCGACTACGGCGACGAGCTGCTGCGCTCGCTGGACGTGTTCATCGAACACAACGGTCATTGGGAGAAGGCGGCGAACGCGCTGTTCTGCCACCGCCACACGCTGCGCTACCGGATTCGCCGCGTGGAACAGCTCACGGGCCGCGACTTCTCCAACGCGCGCGACCGAATCGAGTTCTGGCTGGCGCTGCGCGGACGGGAGCTGGCGCGGTGAGGATCGGAGTCCCGACGGAGATCAAGCAGGACGAGTATCGCGTGGCGATCACCCCGGCGGGTGTGCGCGAGCTGACGGTGCACGGCCACGAGGTGATCGTGCAGGCCGGCGCGGGGCTGGGCAGCGCGCTGGAGGACGAGCGCTTCGCGGCGCAGGGTGCGCAGATCGCGCCGGACGCCCAGGCGGTGTTCGAGCGGGCGGAGCTGGTGCTGAAGGTCAAGGAGCCCCAGCCCGCGGAGGTGGCGCTGTTGGGAGAGGGGCAGACGCTGTTCACCTACCTGCACCTGGCGGCGGAGCCCGAGCTGACGCGTGGACTGCAGGCGTCGGGGGCGACGTGCATCGCGTACGAGACGGTCGAGGACCCGCTCGGCGACCTGCCGCTGCTGGCGCCGATGAGCGAGGTGGCGGGCAAGCTCGCGACGCAGGCGGGGGCGTTCATGCTGGAGAAGCCGCTGGGCGGCCGCGGGATCCTGCTGGGCGGGGTGCCGGGGGTGGCGGCGGCGACGGTGCTGGTGATCGGTGGCGGGGTGGTGGGGATGAACGCGGCGTTCATCGCGATCGGGATGCAGGCGGACGTGTTCGTGTTCGATCGCTCGATCGACCGTCTGCGCGAGCTGGAAGTGGCGTTTGGGGGCCGCGCGTCGACGGTGTACTCGTCGACGCTGGCGATCGAGGAGATGCTGGGGCTGGCGGACCTGGTGATCGGGGCGGTGCTGGTCCACGGCGGCCGCGCGCCGCACGTGGTGACGCGCGAGCAGCTGCGGCTGATGCGCCGCCACGCGGTGCTGGTGGACGTCTCGATCGATCAGGGCGGCTGCTTTGAGACGTCGCACCCGACGACCCACTCGGACCCGACGTTCGAGGTGGACGAGATCACGCACTACTGCGTGGCGAACATGCCGGGGGCGGTACCGATCACCTCGACGTACGCGCTGACCAACGCGACGCTCCCCTACGTGCTGGCACTGGCCGAGCACGGTGTGCAGGAGGCGTTGGCCCGCGACCCGGGTCTGCGCCTCGGGGTGAACGTGCGCGATGGCGAGATCACCCACCCGGCCGTCGCGGCGGCGCTCGGCGTCCCGGTCGGCCGGTGATTTAAGGCAATGGGTCAGTTTGTTCGGACAGTGTGTAGTTGTGAAGTCGGAGGGTCAGTTTGAGCCGAGCCGTGTATAGCGATGGTCACTACTACAAGTTAAGGGAGCGTGGGCTTGTATATATAAAATCTGAGCCGTGTATAGCGATAGTTATACGCGGTCCAAAAAGGACATGTACCTCCACACACCCACCGGGGCGTGCCTGGAGTGTCCCGAGTCAGAAAATTCGATGGTATTCCCGGCGCCACCGGCCCGGACTCTCACTGACAAGGAGGAGATGACGTGGCCACCCAGATCGGCACATTGAGCAACTTCATCGACGGGGAGCGGGTCCCGTCGGACGGCGAGACCGAAGCGATCCTCAACCCGGCGACCGGCGAGGAGCTGGCGCGGGCGCACAACTCGACGGCGGCCGACGTGGACCGCGCGGTGCGCGCGGCCCGCGCGGCATTCGACGGCTGGTCGCAGAGCACCCCGGCGCAGCGCGCGCAGGCGCTGCTGGCGCTGGCCGACGCGATCGAGGAGCACGGCGAGGAGATCGCGCGCCTGGAGGCATTGAACGCGGGCAAGCCGCTGACGGCGGTGAGCGGCGACGAGCTGCCGGCGATGGCGGACAACCTGTGCTTCTTCGCGGGCGCGGCGCGCTGCCTGGAGGGCCGGGCGGCCGGGGAGTACATGGAGGGCTACACCTCCTTCACGCGCCGCGAAGCGGTCGGGGTGGTGGGCCAGATCACCCCGTGGAACTACCCGCTGATGATGGCGATCTGGAAGATCGCCCCGGCGCTGGCGGCGGGCTGCACGATCGTGCTCAAGCCGGCCGAGACGACCCCGATCACGACGGTGCGGATGGCCGAGCTGGCCGCGGAGATCCTGCCGAAGGGGGTACTGAACGTCGTCACCGGCCGTGGCGAGCCGACCGGCGAGGCGCTGATCGGCCACCCCGAGGTGGACATGGTGTCGCTGACGGGCTCGGTGGAGACCGGCAAGCACATCGCGCGCACCGCGGCGCAGACGCTCAAGCGGGTGCACCTGGAGCTCGGCGGCAAGGCCCCGGTGATCGTGTTCGACGACGTCGCCATGGAGGGCGCGCTGGAGACGATCGCGGGGACGGGCTACTACAACGCGGGCCAGGACTGCACGGCGGCAACGCGGGTGCTGGCCGCGGACGGCGTCTACGACGACGTGGTCGCCGGCCTGGCCGAGCAGGCGCGCGGCCTTGTGATCGGCGACACCCTGGACCCCGACACGACGCTCGGCCCGCTGAACTCAGGGCGCCAGCGCGAACGGGTCGAGGGCTTCCTGGCGCGCCGTCCCGACCACGCCGAGGTCGTGACCGGGGGCGCGGAGCCCGACCGCCCGGGCTTCTACCTGGAGCCGGCGGTGATCGCGGGCGTCCAGCAGGACGACGAGCTGATCCAGCGCGAGATCTTCGGCCCGGTGATCACGGTGCAGCGCTTCTCCGACGAGGGGCAGGCGATCACGTGGGCGAACGCGACCCGCTACGGCCTCGCGTCATCGGTATGGACCCGCGACGTCGGCCGCGCGCTGCGCGTCTCCAAGGCGCTGCGCTTCGGGTGCGTGTGGATCAACGACCACATCCCGCTCGTCTCGGAGATGCCCCACGGGGGTTTCAAGGAGTCCGGCTACGGCAAGGATCTGAGCGTGTACTCGCTGGAGGACTACACGGTGGTCAAGCACGTGATGGCGAACATCGCGTAGGCCAATCGGGCGCCCGGACCTCCATCCAGCCGGGGTCATTGTCCTGCGGCCCCTCTAACCTTGAGCGCGTGAGGGAAGTCGAGCACGCCGCCGAGCCTGATGAGTCGTCCTGGGTCTATCTCGCGGCGCGCTGCGGGGACACGGCCGCCGGCGAGAGGGCTCTGGCGCGGAGCTTGAGCGATGTCTGCGAAGGATTCGGCTTCGCCGTCTTTGCGGGCGGCGACGATCGCATGGAATCCTCTGACGCCTGGCTCGAGGCGCTGCGACACGCCGAGATCTGCGTCATCGAGCTGAGCGCGTCCTCTGCGATCGTGGGCGCCGAGCTCGCCGTGGCCTGCTGCTCGGGACGACCGCTCGTGACGCTGCGCCGCCACGAGGAGGAGACGCCGGCGGCGCTCAGGGCGATGCTCGCCGACCACCCGGGCGCCCGGGAGGTGGCCTTCGATGACCCTGCGGAATGCACCGAGAAGCTGCGTCGGCTGCTTGGCGATCCTGCCTGGCAGCAGCTCGTCCGGCATGCCGCGGTGGTCGAGGACTTCTGACGATGGCGCCCGAGCTGCTGACCATCGGCCATTCAAGCCACCGGCCCGAGCACTTCTCGGAGCTGCTGGATCGGGCGGGGGTGGAGGTGCTGGTCGACGTGCGCTCCTGGCCGCACTCCCGCTACGCCGAATGGGCCGACAGGGAGCAGCTCGCGCGCCTGCTGGAGGGGCAGGGCCGCGGCTATGTCTTCCTGGGCGGGGAGCTCGGCGGACGCCCCCCGGCGAGGAGTGCTACGACGACGCCGGTCACGTGCTCTACGGGGCGCTTGCCCGCACGGCCTCCTTCCGGTCGGGCATCGCGCGGCTGCGCGACGCGATCGATGCTCACACGGTGGCGGTGATGTGCAGCGAGGAGGACCCGACGCACTGCCACCGCCGGCTGCTGGTCGCCGAGGTCCTGATGCAGGATGGCGTGGTCGTGCGCCACGTGCGGGGCGACGGACGGATCGAGGTGGAGCGCGGCATAACGTACGGGACGGCGAGCCTCTTCGGAGAGGAGGATCTGTGGTGGAGATCTACACGATCGGTTTCACGCAGACGACAGCCGAGCACTTTTTCGAGCGTCTGAAGCGCGCCGGGATCAGGCGTCTGCTCGACGTGCGGCTGAACAACCGCTCGCAGCTCGCCGGGTTCGCCAAGCGCGCCGACCTCCCGTTCTTCCTGCGCGAGCTCTGCGACGCCGAGTACGAGCACGAGCTGCTCCTGGCGCCCGACCAGAGCATCCTCGACGCTTACAAGAAGCGCGCCGACATCCCCTGGGGCGAGTACGAAGAGCGCTTCCTCGGGCTCATGCGCGACCGCCGGATCGAGCAGCAGCTTGACCGCGAGTCCTTTCGCGCTCCGACGGCGCTGCTGTGCAGCGAGGCGACACCCGAGCACTGCCACAGACGCCTGGTGATCGACTATCTGGCACAGCACTGGCCGGAGGTGCGCGCGGTCCACCTCTGATCTTGAGTTTCGGTCGACCTCCGATCTCAGGGCCTGGTCCACCTCTGGTCTTGGGTTTCGGTCGACCTCCGATCCGCGTCACCCATTCTCCGATCCGCTCCAACTCTGCGTTGGCACCGGTAGCGTCTCCGAGATGCCCGTCGAGCGCCTTGTCGTTCTCGCGTCCTCCAAGAAGCTCGCGGCCCGCTGCGTGGCGGGCATCTCGCTGCAGACAGGGCAATGGGTGCGCCCTGTCAGCTCGGTGAACGGCGGAGCGCTGAGCATCGCGGACTGTGGTGTCCAAGGGCGCTATCCGCGTCCGTTGGAGATCGTGACGTTCGAGACGCTGAGGGCATGTCCCCGGCCCCACCAGCCGGAGAACGTCCTCATACCGAGGCGGCCCTGGACGCTGGAGTCCCGCATCGACCGGCCCGGAGCCGAAAGGCTTCTCCAGAGCCATCTCGAGCGCGGACCGACGCTGCTGGGTTTCACCGGTCGCGCGATCGACGAACAGGCGTGCGTCGACGCGCCGCTGCGATCGTCGCTGGCGATCGTCGAGTCGCAGGGGCTCTCACTGGAGAACGAGCGGGTGACGTGGGGCGACGGGAGTCGCCAATGGGTTCACTTCGAGCTCGCGGGCGCATCGCACTCGCTGCCTCTCACCGACTTCGTGATCGGTCCGCGGTTGAAGCGAAAGCCCTTCGGGAGGTATGCGCTCAGCGAGCTCGACCTCCCGCCGATCCGGCGTTGGATCGTCACGGTGAGCCTCGGCGAGGCCTACAACGGCGTCCATTACAAGCTCGCGGCCGCGGTGTTCGGGATTGGTCGGCCGTGAAGCTGCCGCGTGACCCGTCGCCGATCCCCACGGTCGCCGAGATCGTGGCGCGGCGCACGGGGGAGGAGCTGGCGCTCAACGACCGCCACCTGAACCCGCAGATGGGGCGGATCGTGCGGACGCTCGGGTTCGACCGGGTGTGGGTCGGCGGCGAGGGGGCGCACCTGATCGACTCGCAGGGCAACCGCTACCTGGACCTGTTCGGCGGCTACGGGGTGTTCGCGATCGGGCGCAACCACCCCGAGGCGGTCGCGGCGATCGAGGAGGTGATGGCGGCGCGCACGGGCAACCTGCCGCAGCTCGGGGTGACGCTGCTCAGCGGGGTGCTGGCCGAGCAGCTGCTCGCGCGGGCGCCGGGGAGCGTCGGGGCGATGGTGCCGGCGAACACCGGCACCGAGGCGGTCGAGGCCGCGATCAAGGTCGCGCGCGCCGCGACCGGCAGGCCGCGGGTGCTGTACGCCGAGCACGCGTTCCACGGGCTGACGCTGGGTCGCTGTCGCTCAACGGCGACGCGATCTTCCGCGAGGGCTTCGGCCCGCTGCTGGCGGGCTGCGACCCGGTCCCGTTCGGCGACCTCGACGCGCTGGAGCGCGAGCTGGCGCGCGAGGACGTCGCGGCGTTCGTGGTCGAGCCGGTGCAGGGCAAGGGCGTCAACCTGCCGCCCGACGACTACCTCGCGAGCGCCCAGCGGCTGTGCCGCGCGGCCGGCGCGCTGTTCGTCTGCGACGAGGTCCAGACCGGCATTGGGCGCACCGGGCGCTTCCTGGCGCTGGAGCATTGGGGCCTCGAACCGGACATGGTCTGCGTCGCGAAGGCGCTGTCGGGCGGACTCGTGCCGATCGGCGCGCTGCTGGTGTCGCGGGCGGCCTTCGACCGCGTGTTCGACGGGATGGAGCGCGCGGTGCGCCACGGCTCGACCTTCGGCGGCAACGACCTCGCGGCCGCCGCGGGGCTCGCGACGCTGCGGGTGCTCGAACAGCGAGGGCCTGGTCGAGCGCGCGCAGCGGATGGGCGAGCTGCTGCTGGAGCTGACGCGCCCGCTGGTCGAGCGCTACGCCGTCGTCGCCGACGTCCGCGGCCTCGGTCTGATGTGGGCGATCGAGCTCGGCCCCCCCGAGGGCCGCTCGGCGCGCGCGGCGTGGAACGCGCTGGAGCGCGCCCAGCCGGGGCTGTTCTCCCAGCTCGTGACGGTCCCGCTGTTCCACGACCACCACATCTTCTGCCAGGTCGCGGGCCACCGCATGAACGTCATCAAGGCGCTGCCGGCGCTGATGATCGAGGAGGTCGAGATCCGGCGCTTCGCGGCGGCACTGGAGACGGTGGTGGCCGCAGCCGAACGAATGCCTTCCGCGCTGGCGCGCTTCGGTGTGCGTATGGCGCGCCAGGCAACGCGGGCGCGTGGGCATTCCCGAGTGGCGTAACCACCCGCAGACCGAGGAGTCCGGCACCTCTGTGTCCGTCAGCGCACGTGCCGCCGACGCGAGGCAGGGAGGCCTCGCGCCCGCCAGCTTGGAGCGCGCCACGGCCCGCGCGGACGATCCCCAAGGACGAGCACACAGAAATCCATGAGCCGCGGGCGACGTACCGCTAGCCTGTCGGGCCGTGCTGGAACCCCGCTACGACATCCGCAACGTCGCGATCGTCGCGCACGTCGACCACGGCAAGACGACGCTCGTCGACGCGATGCTGTGGCAGTCCGGCGCGTTCCGCGGCGACCAGGACGTCGCCGAGCGGGTCATCGACTCGATGGACCTCGAGCGCGAGAAGGGCATCACGATCCTCGCGAAGAACACCGCGCTGCACTACGGGGGGGTGAAGCTCAACATCGTCGACACCCCCGGCCACGCCGACTTCGGCGGCGAGGTCGAGCGCGGCCTGACGATGGTCGACGGCGTGCTGCTGCTCGTCGACGCCTGCGAGGGGCCGCTGCCGCAGACGCGCTTCGTGCTGCGCAAGGCGCTCGAGGCGCGGCTGCCGGTGATCCTCGTCGTCAACAAGGTCGACCGCCCCGACGCACGCGTCGGCGAGGTCATCGACGAGGTCTACGAGCTGTTCCTCGACCTCGACGCCGACGAGGAGCAGATCGAGTTCCCGATCGTCTACTGCAACGCCAAGGCCGGCCGGGCGTCGCTGGACTACGACGAGTCCGCCGAACCGCGGCGCGGACGCGGATCGGCGGCGCGACCTCGGGCCGCTGCTGGACCTGCTGCTCGAGCGCATCCCGGCGCCCGTGCACGACCCCGAGCACCCGCTGCAGGCGCTCGTCACCAACCTCGACGCCTCCCCCTACGTCGGGCGGCTGGCGCTCTGCCGGGTCCGCAACGGCACGATCCGCCGCGGCCAGCAGATCGCGTGGTGCCGCGCCGACGGCTCGATCGAGCGCGCGCAGGTCTCCGAGCTCTACGTCACCGAGGCGCTCGACCGCGTCGAGGCCGACGGAGGCCGGGCCGGGCGAGATCATCGCGGTCGCCGGGATCGCCGAGGTCACGATCGGCGAGACGCTCGCCGACCCCGACGACCCGCGGCCGCTGCCGGTGATCGTCGTCGACGAGCCCTCGCTGTCGATCACGATCGGCATCAACACCTCGCCGCTCGCCGGCCGCGACGGCGCGAGCAAGCTGACCGCCCGCCAGCTCCGTCGAGCGCCTCGACCAGGAGCTCGTCGGCAACGTCTCGCTGCGCGTCGCCGACACCGAGCGCGGCCCGGAGCCTGGGAGGTCCAGGGCCGCGGCGAGCTGCAGCTCGCGGTGCTCGTCGAGATGATGCGCCGCGAGGGCTTCGAGCTGACCGTCGGCCAGCCGCGCGTGCTGGAGCGCGAGATCGACGGCAAGCGCCACGAGCCCGTCGAGCGCCTCTCGATCGACGTCCCCGAGGACTACGTCGGCGTCGTCACCCAGCTGCTCGCGCTGCGCAAGGGGCGCATGGAGCACATGGCCAACCACGGCACCGGCTGGGTGCGGATGGAGTACCTCGTGCCGGCCCGCGGCCTGATCGGCTTTCGCACCGAGTTCCTCACCGAGACCCGCGGGCACCGGCATCCTGCACCACGTCTTCGACCGCTGGGAGCGCTGGGCCGGCGAGCTGCGGACCCGCGCCACCGGCGCGCTCGTCGCCGACCGCCGCGGCAGCACCGCGCAGTACGCGCTGATGAGCCTCCAGGAGCGCGGCACGCTGTTCGTCGGGCCCGGCGAGGAGGTCTACGAGGGGATGATCGTCGGCGAGAACTCCCGCGTCGGACGACATCGACGTGAACCCCGTCAAGGAGAAGCACCTCACGAACATGCGCTCCTCGACCGTCGGACGTGCTCGTGCGGCTCGTCCCCCACCGCCAGTTGTCGCTCGACCAGGCGCTGGAGTTCGTGCGCGCCGACGAGTGCGTGGAGGTTACGCCCCAGAGCGTGCGGCTGCGCAAGGTCCAGCTCGAGCAAGACCGACCGCATGAAGGCCGCTCGCACCAGGCGCGGCAAGTGAGCTTCCCCGCCCGGACGGATCGGGCGCGGCACGCGACGGCCCGCGTGCATTTCCACGCGACGGGGCGCACATGACGCCGCCGGCGCAGGCGATCGAGATCGCGGGGCTGCGCAAGAGCTACGGGTCGGTCCAGGCCGTGCGCGGCATCGACGTCGCGATCGACGCCGGGCGAAACGGTCGCGCTGCTGGGCCCCAACGGGGCGGGCAAGTCGACGACGATCGACATGATCCTCGGGCCTCGCCGAGCCCGACGGCGGCGCGGTCTCGGTGTTCGGCGGGTCGCCGCGGCCGCGGTCGATCGCGGGGCCGGTCGGCGCGATGCTGCAGACCGGCGCGCTGATCCGCGACCTCTCGGTGCGGCGAGCTGGTCGCGATGGTCGCCTCGCTGTACCCTGAGCCGCTGGACGTCGAGGAGGCGCTCGAGCTGACCGGGCTCAGCGAGATCGCCGACGCAGCGCACCCAGAAGCTCTCCGGCGGGCAGACCCAGCGGGTGCGCTTCGCGGTCGCGCTCGTCAGCAACCCCGAGCTGCTGGTGCTCGACGAGCCGACCGTCGCGATGGACGTCGAGGGCCGCCGCTCGTTCTGGACGACGATGCGCGAGCTCGCGGCGCGCGGCAAGACGGTCCTGTTCGCGACCCACTACCTCGAGGAGGCCGACGCCTACGCCGACCGCGCCGTGCTGATGGCCCACGGCCGGATCGTCGCCGACGGCCCGCCGACCGAGATCAGGGCGATGGTCGGCACGCGCACGATCCGCGCGACGCTCCCCGGCGCCGACCTCGCGGCGCTCGCGGCGCCTGCCCGGCGTCAACGGCGCCGAGCGCCGCGGCGAGGCGGTGGTGCTGAGCTGCGCGGACTCCGACGCCGCGATCCGCGCGCTGCTGGCCGCGCTCAGCCCGAGGCGCGCGACATCGAGATCGCGGCCGCCGGGCTCGAGCAGGCGTTCCTGGAGCTGACCGCACCGAGCCGGGGCCGGCACGGGGCCGTGAACGCGCTGCCCTACACCCGCTACGAGCTGCTGCGGACGCTCCGCAACCGGCGCTTCTTCTTCCTCTCGCTGGGCTTCCCGCTGGTCCTGTACTTCCTGATCGCCGGGCCCCAGCGCAACGACCAGAACTTCGGCGGACGGGTATCCCGGTCGCCGCTGTACTACATGGTCGGGATGGTCGTCGTTCGGGACGATGAGCGCGATGCTCTCGAGCGGCGCGCGGATCGCGGCCGAGCGCGCGGTCGGCTGGAACCGCCAGCTGCGCATCAGCCCGCTCTCGACGCGCGCCTACTTCCGCGCCAAGGTGCTCACGGCGTACATGATGGCGCTGCTGAGCATCCTCGTGCTGTACGCCTGCCGGCGTCGCGCTCGGGGTCAGCCTGCCGGCGGAGGAGTGGCTGGAGATGACCGGCTGCTGATCCTGATCGGCCTGATCCCGTTCGCGGCGCTCGGGATCGCTGATCGGCCACCTGCTGACCCCCGACTCGATCGGCCCCGCGATGGGCGGCGGGGTCGCGCTGCTGGCGTTCCTCGGCGGCACCTGGTTCCCGATCACCAGCGCACGGCTTCCTGCACGACGTCGGGCAGTTCGCTCCCCTCCTACTGGCTCGTCCAGGCCAGCCACGTCGCGTTGGGAGGCCACGCCGTGGGGCACCGAGGCCTGGGTCGTGATCGCCGGCTGGACGGTCGTGTTCGCCGCGCTCGCCCGCCGCGCGTACCGCCACGACACCGGGCGCGTGTAGCGGTCTGCTGGCTCGGGGCGGCCGGATTCCAACCGACGCCTCAGCGGGAGACAGGCGCGCGTGCTGCCGTTTGACCACGCCGGAAAGCCGTCGGCGAGCATAGGCGCGGCTTGGGATGGCTCTCGGCGCTAGGGTTCTGCTGATGAAGAATCCGATTGGACGGCCGGCGCCGCGGACGGCGTGCACGGCTGGACGGCCGGCGCTGCGGACGGCGTGTATGGCACTGGCCCCGCGGGTGGTGTGGGCGGCGCTTGCCCTGGCGCTGCTCGGCAGTGCGGCTGCCGGGTCGGCGTCGGCGGCGACCGTGACTGTGATCCACTTCCAGCACGAGAGCTATCAGCAGCTCCTGACCCAACTGCGCAATCGGGAAGTCCACGCGGTGGTGCTCCATCCGAAGGGATACAAGGCCCACGTCTCGCTCGACGACGGGGGGCATATGACCGTCACCTATATCCCTGCGGAAGAGCCGCGGCTCGCGGAAGCGGCGCGCGCCGGCGGGGCGTCGTTCACGGTAGCCACCAGCACCCACAAAGCGGCGCCGGTCCACCACAAATTGCGCTATATCGCCGGCGCGGTCCTGATCGTGGTGATCCTGGTGGTGTTGGTCGTGCTGCTGGTCGGCCGCCGCCGCGAGCTGGTGGAGGCGGACGAGCCGACGACGGGTTGCACGGCCCACGTCGGACACGCCCACGGCCCGCAGGGGTCGCCGCGCAGGCTGGCGGTGGCGCTGGCACTGATCCTGGGGTTCATGGCGGTCGAGGTAGCGGTGGGGGTGCTGGCGCACTCGCTGGCGCTGATCTCGGACGCCGGCCACATGTTGACCGACGCGGCGGCGCTGGGGCTGTCGATCGTGGCGTTGCGCCTCGCGGCGAGGCCAGCGCGGGGGGGGATGACGTACGGGTTTCGCCGCGTGGAGGTGCTGTCGGCGCAGGTCAACGGGATGACGCTGCTGGCGTTGGCGTGCGCGATCGTGTACTCGGCGATCGGCCGGCTGGTCTCGCCACCGACGGTGTCGGCGTGGCCGGTGGTGCTGGTGGCGCTCGCGGGGATCGCGATCAACGGGGCCGCGACGGCGACGCTGGCGGGAGCTGGGCGGGAGAGCATGAGCGTGGAGGGCTCCTACCAGCACATCGTGACTGACCTGTTCGCGTTCATCGCCACGGCCGTCGCCGGCGCGGCGATTCTGCTGACGGGCTTTCAGCGTGCTGACCCGATCGCGTCGCTGGTGGTGGCGGCGCTGATGCTGCGCGCCGCCGTCGAGCTGCTGCGGGCGTCGGGACGGGTCTTCCTGGAGGCCGCCCCGCCGGGGCTCGATCCGCAGGAGATCGGTCTCGCGCTGGCGGCTGCGGACGGCGTGGCGGAGGTGCACGACCTGCACGTGTGGGAGCTGTCGGCCGGCTTCCCGGCGCTGTCGGCTCACGTGCTCGTCAAACCCGGGGCCGACTGCCATGCGGCGCGGCGCGCTCTGGAGGCGCTGTTGCGCGAGCGCTTCCAGTTGGAGCACACGACGCTGCAGGTCGACCACGAGGATGGCAGGGGGTTGTTGGAGATACAGCTGCCCCCGGGGTAACGGGTGCCCTCCCGGGAGGGTGCCCTCCCGGGAGTGTCCCTCCGCGCATGGGTGGTTTGCTCTGGGACAGCGGGTCGACTTGAGCCCAGCGTGTATAGCGATAGTTGCTACTGCAAGTTAAGGGAGCGCGGGCATCTATATATAAAATCTGGAGGCCGTATAGCAATGGCTATACACCGTCCGGAAAAGCATATACACCTCCACACCCCTTATCTAAGAACAAGACTCAGTCTTATTCTGTGTTAGGCTGCCGGCCATGATGCAGCGACCAACCGAGGCAACCAACCTGGAAGAAGCTCTCGCTCGATGATGTATGCACGCACCACGCGCCCACGTGTTGGTCTCGCGGTGACGCTCGCGCTGGTGGCCGCGCTCGTCGCTGGCTGCGGGGATGGCTCCTCGGCGACGGCCGGCGGCGGGTCCAGCGGCGCGATCGTCGCCGTCGGGGCCGAGAACGAGTACGCGAACGTGATCGCCCAGATCGGCGGGAGGTACGTCTCGGTCACCGCGATCGAGAGCAACCCGAACACCGACCCGCACACCTTCGAGGCGAGCCCGAGCGTCGCCGAGGTCGTCAGCGCCGCGCAGCTCGTCGTCCAGAACGGTGTCGGCTACGACACCTTCATGAACAAGATCGAGGCCGCCTCGCCGAGCTCGCAGCGCAAGGTGATCGACGTGCAGACAGCTGCTCGGCCTGCCGGACTCCACGCCGAACCCGCACCTCTGGTACAACCCGAAGACGATGCCGGCGGTCGCGAAGGCGCTGGCGAGCGACCTCTCGGCGCTCCAGCCGGCGCACGCCGCCTACTTCCAGGCCAACGCGCGCAGCTTCGATACGCTCGCTGAAGCCGTGGCTCGCGGCGATCGCGCGTTCGAGCCGAATACCCGAACACGCCCGGTCGCGACCACCGAGCCGGTCGGCGACTACATGCTGCAGGCGGCGGGAACGGACAACCTGACGCCGTTGACGCTGCAGGCCGACATCATGAACGGCGTCGACCCCGCGCCGCAGAGCGTCTCCTGCCAGGACGGCCTGTTCAGCCAGCACAAGGTGAAGGTGTTCGTCTACAACCAGCAGGTCACCGACTCGCTCACCGAATCGTTCCTCGAGCGGCGGCCAAGAGAGCGGGCATCCCGGTCGTCGGCGTCTACGAGACGATGCCGACCCCCGGCTACGACTACCAGTCCTGGATGCTCGCCGAGGTGAAGCGCTGCGCAGGGCCGTGGTCCGACAAGACTCGACGCAGAAGCTGTGACCGCGAGCCCGTCAGCCCGCGAGCATCCGCCGACCGGATCGCGATCGGCGCGCGCTGATCCTCTCGGTGCAGGGGATCGGCGTGCGGCTTGTCCGGACGCGAGATCCTCCGCGACGTCCGCTTCGACGATCCGCCCGGGCGAGTTCACCGGGCTGATCGGCTCCAACGGCGCCGGCAAGACGACGCTCTTCCGGGTCATCCTCGGCCTGCAGGCCGCCGAGCGCCGGCACGGTGCTGGTCGGCCGGCGCGCCGCGCGTCGCGCGCGCAACCCGCTGATCGGCTACGTCCCGCAGAAGTTCCTGCTCGACCCCGACATGCCGCTGCGCGCCCGCGACCTCGTCGGCCTCGGCCTCGACGGGCACCGCCTCGGCATCCCGCTGCCCTCGCGCGCGCGTCGGGCGCTGGTCGAGGAGATGCTCGACGGCGGTCGACGCCGACGGCTTCGCCGACGCGCGCGTCGGCGAACCTCTCCGGCGGCGAGCAGCAGCGGGTGCTGATCGCCCACGCCCTGATCAGCCGCCCGCAGCTGCTGCTGCTCGACGAGCCGCTCGCCAACCTCGACATCGCGCAGCGAGCAGGAGGTCGTCGCGCTGCTGGCGCGGATCGCCAGCGAGCAGCAGATCGCGGTGCTGATCTCCGCGCACGACATGAACCCGCTGCTCGCCGGTGATGGACCGCATCGTCTACCTCGCCGCCGGCCGCGCCGCGAGCGGCACGACCGAGGAGGTCGTCCGCGCCGACGTGCTCAGCGCGCTCTACGGCCACCACGTCGACGTGCTCCACGTCCACGGCCGCGTGCTCGTCGTGGCCGGGCGCGGCGACGAGGCCGACCCGGGGCACGGCGCTCGTCCGCGCGACGAGGTCGTCCCGTGAGCGGCTCGCGCTCATCGGCCTGGCGCGGCGACCATGCTGCGATCGCCGGCGCGGTCTCGTGCAGCGCATCGGCGCTCGCCGGCGTTGCTTCGGTCCGAGCGTCGAGCCCGGTTCTTCGCCAGCGAAGTCGGCGCGTGGCTGCGTCGTCGGCGCGGTCGTCGCGCTCGTCTGCGGGCACGGTCGGCGTGTTCACGGTCATGCGCGGCCAGTCGTTCGCCGGCGAGGCGCTCGGCGACGTCGGCACGACGGGGGGATCGGGGGCGTTCCTGGTCGGGGTCAACCCGCTGTGGGGCTTCGTCGCGGTCGGCGCTCGCGGCGCGCCGGCGTGATCGAGCTGCTCGGCATCCGCGCCCGCGCGGGCGGGACCTCGCGACCGGCATCGTGCTCGGCGCCGGCGCTCGGGCTCGCGGCGCTGTTCCTCTACCTCGACACGACCTAGCCACAACACGACCGGCGCCGTCGATCACGATCCTGTTCGGCTCGCTGTTCGCGATCGCCACGCTCGACGATCCCGGCTCGTCGTCGTGCTCAGCGTGGTCGCGCTCGGCATCGTCGTCGCTGCTGTACCGGCCGCTGCTGCTCAGCTCGCTCAGCCCCGAGCTCGCCGCCGCCCGCGGCGTCCCGGTCCGGCTCGTCGGTGCGCGTCTACCTCCTCGCGCTGGCGCTCGCGGTCGCGCTCGCGGCGCTGACGATCGGCGCGATCCTCAGCACCGCGCTGCTGATCGGTCCCGCCGCGACCGCGCTGCGGCTGACCAGGCGGCCCGGCCTCGCGATCGCTCGCCGCCGGCCTGATCGGCGTCGCCGCGACCTGGCTCGGCATCCTGCTCGCCTACGACAGCTACTACTGGCCGCCGCTGCAGCACGGCTGGCCGGTGAGCTTCTTCGTCGTCGCGCTGGTCTTCGTCTTCTACCTCCTCGCCGGGCTGCTCAGCCGCGAGCGACGCCAGGCGATCGCCGAGCGCGGACGCGCCGACGCTCCTGGCGCCGAGGCGACTGCGGGAGCGATGTTCTCCGGGCTTCATGGTCAACGCCTGGACGGTCGGCGAGCATCGTCGCCGTGGTCGCCGGCCTGGTCGGGTTCTTCGCCGTGCTGCGCGGCTCCGCGTTCGTCGCCCACGCGATCCCCAACGGCGCGTTCGCCGGCGCCGCCGGCGCGTGCCTGCATCGGGGTCAGCACGCTCCTCGGGCTCGGCGTCTTCTCGCTGCTGGGCGCGCTCGGCATCGGCCTGCTCGGCCGGCGCGGGCGCCACGACGTCGTGACCGCGCTCGCGCTCGTGCTGATGCTCGGGCTCGGCGCGCTGTTCCTCAGCTTCAGCGTCGAGTACGCGCCCGGAGATCTACTCGCTGCTCTTCGGCGAGGTGCTCGGCATCAGCACGCAACGAGCTGGCGCCGACCGCGGCGCTGGCCGCGGTCGTGCGTGCTCGCGTCGCTCTGCCTCTACCGGCCGCTGATGCTCTCCTCGGTGCTCGCGGAGGTCGCCGAGGCGCGCGGGGTCAGCAGCTTCCGCATGGAGCTGTGCTTCCTGGCGGTCGTCGCGCTGGCGACGCACGATGACCGTGCCCGTCGTCGGGACGCTGCTGATGTTCAGCCTGATGATCGGCGCCGCCGGCCGCCGCCCGCTCGTTCACCGACAGGCCGCTCGTCGCGATGGGCCTGTCGGTGGCGATCGCGCTCGTGACGTGTGGGCGGCGATCGCGGTCTCCTACGAGACCAACTAGCCGGTCGGCTTCTTCGTCGGGCACGCATCAGCGCCGCCTCGTACGCGGTCGGGCGTGGCTGGGCGGCCTGGCGTCGGAGCCAGGATCGCGGCGCTCCAGCGGCCCCTACGCATCGTCCTATGACCAGGGCGCTGCTCGACGTCGACACCTGGGCCGAGCGCGCCGAGGCGGCGCTGGCGGCGGCGGGACGCAAGCGCGGCGGCGCGCGGCGGGCGCTGCTGGAGCTGCTCGAACGCCAGACCTGCGCGCTGACGGCGCTTGAGATCGAGGACGCGCTGGGCGCGACGCCGGCGCAGCGGTGAGCCGCGCGAGCGTCTACCGGATCCTCGACGAGCTCGAGCACGCTGGGGCTCGTGGAGCGCGTGGAGACCGGCCAGGCGATGGTCCGCTACGAGCGCGCGCGGGACGCGGAGGAGCACCACCACCATCTTGTGTGCGACGAGTGCGGGCTGGTGATGCCGTTCTCCGACGACGCCCTGGAGTGCGCGATCGAGACGCTCAGCGAGCGGGTGCCGCTGGCGGTCTCAGAGCACGAGATCGTGCTGCACGGCTCCTGCCGCGCCTGCGCTGCTTAGCTCACCCTCGACATCGGGCAGCGCGCGCACGGCGCTGCCCTCGATGTTCAGGCGCGGCAGGACTCGGTCCAGCCACGCGCGGGATTCGCCAGGTGCGCTCGCCGACGATGTGCAGCACGGCGGGCAGCAGCATGCAGCGGACGACGAGCGCATCGAGGAAGACGGCGCTGGCGAGGCTGAGGCCGAACTCCTTGATGACGCGGCTTTCGCCGAGCATGAAGGAGAGGAACACGCAGACCATGATCGCGGCGGCCGCGGTGACGACGCGGCCGGTCAGCGCGAGACCTTCGCCGACGGCGCGACCATGGTCGCGCGTGTGCGTCCACGCTCGTGGATGCGCGAGATCAGGAAGACCTCGTAGTCCATCGAGAGTCCGAAGACGATCGCGAACAGCATCACCGGGATGAACGACTCGATCGGGCCCGGGCTGACTCCCATCAGCCCGTGCAGCCAGCCCCACTGGAAGACCACGACGATCACGCCGAGCGAGGCGCTGATGCTGAGCAGGTTCATGACGGCCGCCTGCAGCGGGATCACCAGCGAGCGGAAGACCACCATCAGCAGCAGCGCCGAGAGCAGCACGACGACGCCGATGAACAGCGGCAGCTTGTGCGCCGAGCGTGGTGGCGAAGTCGACGCCGCCGGCGGTGACGCCGCCGACGTAGGCCACGATGCCGGTGCGCGCGGCGACCGGCGGGATGACGTCTTCGCGCAGGTGACGAACGAGCTGGCTGGTGGCGTAGGCCTGCGGCGAGGAGCTGGGGTAGACCGAGATCGTGGCGACTTCGCCGGTCGGGTTCACGCGCGGCGGGGTGACGGAGACGACCCCGGGCGCGGCGGCGATGGCGCTGCTGCAGTTGGTGCAGCGCGCCGAGGTCCCCGCGGTGGGGGCAGCCGGACGACGACCTGCAGCGGGCCGTTGAAGCCTTCGCCGAAGCCCTCGGCGAGCAGCTCGTAGGCGCGGTGGGTGGTGGTGGCTCGTGGGGTCGTTGCCGGCGTCGCTGGAGCCGAGGCGCAGGGCGATGGCGGGGGCGGCGATCAGCAGCATGACGCAGCGTCGAGGCGAGCGCGATCGCGCGAGGGTCGGCGCTGCACGAAGGCGCTCCAGCGCAGCCACGCCCCGCCGCCTGGTCGCGAGCGCGCCATTGCCGTCCGCCGGCCGCGCCGTGCCGCCGGCCGCCCCGTTGCCTCGGCTGGCCGCGCCGCTCGTCGCTCCGCCGGCCGCGGCGTGGGGCGCCGCGCCAGCGTGGCTGCTCGTGCGGCTGCACCATTCCCTGCGCCGCCGGTCGCGGCTGGCAGCGCCCGCCGCTGGCCTCGCGCGCGGCTGCGCCGTCCCTGCGCCGCCGGCCGTGGTGCCTTCCCAACGCCGCCGCGGCGTCCCTGTCGTGCGCCGGCGGCGCCCGTCGCGCCCGCCGGCTCGGCCGCGCGAGGCGCGCGCCGGCGAGCGGCGAGCAGCGCGGGCAGCAGGGTCAGCGAGGCGAGCATCACCAGCAGCACCCCGATCGAGGCCGAGAGCGCCACGCCGTAGAGGAAGTCGACGCCCAGCAGCATCATCCCGAGCAGCGCGATCACGACGGTCAGCCGGCGAACAGCACGGCGCGCCCGGCGGTGTCCATCGCCTGGACGACCGACTCGCGCGACCTGCCCGTGGGTGGGGCCGGGGCGGCGGTAGGCCTCGCGGAAGCGGGTGAGGATGAACAGCGAGTAGTCGATCCCGACGCCCAGCCCGATCATGGCGGCGAGCTCGGAGGAGAAGTCGGGGGTGTCGACGACGTGGGTGAACAGCGCGATCAGCGCCGAGGCCGGTGCCGAGGCCGAACAGGGCGGTGACGATCGGCAGCCCCATCGCGAGCAGCGAGCCGAAGGTGAGCAGCAGCACGACGATCGCGGCCAGTCAGGCCGACGGCGGTCGACAGGCCGAAGCCTTCCTGCTCGGTGGCCTCGATCGCCTGGCCGCCGAGCTCGACCTGCAGGCCCGGCCTCGCCGCGCGGCCTCGGCGACCGTCGACGACGCGTTCGGGGGCGCTCTTGGGCAGCAGGTTGGCTTTTTCGTCGAACACCACCGTCGCGAACGCGATCTTGCCGTCGGCGGAGATCGCCTTGCCGGCGGACGGGCCCGTCGTAGGGGCTGATCACGGCGGAGACGTGGGGCAGCCGTGCGACTCGCTCGAAGGTCGCGCTCATGCGCGCGCGCACGGCGGGGTCGAGGACGCGTGCCGGAGGCGATGCGGAAGACGAGCTGGTCGCGGTCACCGGCCTGGGCGGGGAAGCTGTGCTGCAGCAGATCGGCGGCGCGCTGGGAGTCGGAGTTGGGCAGCGTGAAGTTGTTGGAGTATTCCGTGCCGGCCGACTGGGCGAGGACGTTGACGACGGCGATCAGGACGATCCAGCCGATGACGACGTAGAGGCGGTGGGTGGTGGACCAGCGGGCGAGCTTGAGCATGGGCGACCTCGAACGATAGGGAAAGCCTGGGGCGGAAGGCTGGGCTCGCGCCCCCGGCGGGGGCGGAGCGTCCATAGAGGGTAGAAAGTTTTGCCGCGGCGGCTGGCGACGACCGTGCGGGTTCGGCCCGCGCAGCTTAAGGGGCGGGGGGCGGTCAGTGGAGAGGCGGTCAGTTGAGGCTGGGGTCGATCGGCATCCGCGCGATCAGCGCGTAGGCCCCGCCCTTGCGGGTCAGGACGACACTCCAGAGCTCCTCGGGGTCCTCGGTGAAGACGTCCTCGGGCCGCGCGGGGTGGGCGATCCAGTCGCCGTGGTGCAGCTCCTCGTCGAGCTGGCCCTCGCCCCAGCCGGCGTAGCCGGCGTAGACGCGCCGGCGCGCGGTGGCCTCGGCAAGCTCGTCGATGTCGGCTTCGGGGGCGGGAAAGCCGATGCGGCCCAGCACCAGCAGCCCCGCCGGGGAGGGGTCGAGGAACTCGGCGAGGAACACGATCGAGGTGGGCTGGACGGGGCCGCCGACGTACACGGTCTCCTGCTCCTCGACGGCGGGCTCGAGCTGCGGGACGGCCTCGCCCGACGGTGACCTGGGAGGGGCGGTTGAGCACGACACCCATGGCCCCCTCCTCGCTGTGGGCCCCGATCAATACGACGGCGCGCCTGAAGTTTGGGTCCAGCAGCGACGGCGACGCGAGGAGCAGCTGGCCGCTGAGCGATTCCTGCATGAGCGAAGGCTACCGCTCAACCGGCGCCGGCCGAGAACAGATCGAGGGTCCCGGTGAGCGAGTGGGCGTTGGCGTCGCCCTCGGGCTCGACGACGTGGCCGTCGACGACGATCGGGCTGTTCCAATGCCCGGGGATACCGGGGATCTTGGCCAGCGGGTGGGGGGTGCCGGCGCCTGCATTGTAGACGCCGATCCCGCCGGCTTCGGGGTCATAGACGTACAGCAGCCCGCCGGCGACGATCGGGATGTCGCCGATGTAGCCGCCGGTGGCGGCGAGGATGTCGGGGCCGTCGATGTTCAGGGCGGCGGCGAGACGGGGAAGGCGCCTGGCTGGGAGGGGCGCCCTGGTCGCGAGCGGCGCAGGGCGGCGGGAGGTCATGCGGGAGTGTTGTAGCGCGGTCACGGCAACGTCACAACTGGGACGGATCGGGGTGCGACCATGATCGGCGTCCCCAGGGGGGACATGGAGCGACGTGATTCCGAGCGGCCGGTCAACAACTACTCTCTCCGCTGACTGCCCCGTCGGATCTCGCGCCGGCCGAGGCCCCTCGAACCTCGACGCCGGCTGAGCGTCGGCGGCCCGTCTGCACCCGGGTCGCCGGCGCAGCGTCGCTGGGCTATTCTGCGGCGATGGCCAAGACGCCGCAGGTCGGGGAGCAGGCGCCGGACTTCGAGCTCCCCGGGACGGAGGGTCCGTTCAAGCTGTCCGAGCACCGCGGGGAGCGGGTGGTGCTGTTGTTCTATCCGGGGGACAACACGATGGTGTGCACCAAGCAGTTCTGCTCCTACCGCGACCGAAGCGACGACTTCGCGGCGCTGGACGCGACGGTGGTCGGCATCTCCTCGCAGAATCTCGACTCCCACAAAGGCTTCATCGAGAAGAATGGCCTGACGGTCCCGCTGCTGGCGGACGTGGACAAGTCAGTGGCCCGGGCCTATAGCGCTGTGACGCCGGGCGTGGGCTCGGTGAAGCGCGCGGTGATCGTGATCGACGAGCAGGGCGTCGTGCGCCACCGCCACGACCATCGGCTGGGGCTCGACTACCAGTCGGTGGACGACCTCAAAGCTGCACTGGACGCGCTGCCCGGTCTGGCCGCCTGAGGGTCGCATCTCCCGATGACGTTCCGCTGAGCAGACAGCTATCTCGAGATTGTCAGGCCATTCCCGGAGGGGAGCGCCACACGTGGCGCTGCTCCGACCGGCGCATGCGCCGGTCGGCCGGGCAGTGCAGCTATGGGATCGCGAACCTCGCCGAGGACAGCGGGGTGTCACAAGCCGTCTGATGCGTATCCGGTTAGCTCCAGATGGGGTTTTAGGCGGCTCGGCGGGTGATTTGCTGATAGGTGGTGGGGTTGTGCAGGGCGCCGAGTCCGAGGAGGGTCTGGAACGCCGCCATTGGTGTGCTGCGGCGGTTGTGACGGAAGACGTACTCGTCGAGATAGACCTGTAGGTGCTCGTCAGAGACGCCACGGTGTGTGCCGTGCATCCAGGCCTTGAGGTTGGAGGTTGCGCGGTGTGCTCGAGGGAGTAGCTGATCGGGCGCAGCGGTTTGTTTCGGGTGTCGGCGGTGCTCGTAGCCGTGCTTGCTCAGGACGCGGTAGGACTGAAGCCCGTCGGTATGCACGATTGCGCCGGTGGTGGTGGTCGCCTGGGTGAAGCTGAGCAGTATCGGCCCTGAAGCGTCGGGCAACACCCGAAGGCGCAGCCGCCCGGAGCCGTGTCCGCGGACCTCGATCGCGATGCCGATCAGCGCCTTCTTTCCGCGCTGGCGGCCGCCTTTGAGGCCCTCCTCGCGCCCACCGAGGAAGAACTCGTCGATCTCGACCTCACCCTTCAGCAGCTCGCGCTCAGGGGCGACCATCGCCCTGCGCAGCTTCTGCAGGATCAGCCAGGCAGTCTCATAGCGCGAGAGCCCGAGCTGGCGTTGCAGCTGCTTGGCCGATATGCCCGGGTGGTGAGTGGCGACCAGATAGGCCGCCCAGAACCACGTGCGCAGCGGCGTGTGCGTCTTGTGCATCACGGTCCCCGCAGTCACCGACGTCTGGTGCCCACACGCGGTACATACCCACAGGTGGCGGCGCGTCTGGCCACCGGCCCGCCCGCCGCCACACCCTGGACAAGCAAACCCCTCCGGCCAGCGCGAAGCGAACAGATACTCGCGGCAGGCCTCCTCGGTCGCAAAGCGCTCCTGAAACTCCAAGATGCTCAGAGGATACGTAGGCCGCGACACCCAACAAAACTACGAAACCACCCGGATGGAGCTAACCGGATACGCATCAGCCGTCTTGTCTGGAGCGGACTCGCTGTGCGATCGCCACGAAGAGGTCCTCCATCATCTTCTGGTTGATGGTGTCGGGGGCGACCTGCTGCTCGAGCGTGACGCCGCAGCCGATCGCCATCATCGCCGTGACGACTTCGTTTGCCTCGCGCTCGTCGCACTGGACGCATTCTCTCGTGCAGATCTCTGCGATCAGTCGTGTGCTCGCCTCGCGCCACAGCCGATCCTGTTCGCGAAAGCGCCGGGCGACGTCGGGGTTGCGTGCGGCGTGAACGGAGAATTCCGCCATCAGCAGGCTCCACTCGGGGTCGGCGAGGTGGCGCTCGTAGAAGGTGCGGGCCGCGGTTTGGGCGGCATCCTCGAGCGTGCCGTCCTCCAGGAGGCGCTCGGCGATCAGCTGCACGCTCTTTTGTGCCTCGCGGTCGTGCAGCGCGAGGAAGAACTCCTCCTTGTTGGCGAAGCTCGAGTAGACCGCGCCGCGTGAGAAGCCGGCCTCCTCGGCGATCTCGTCGATCGAGGCCTGGTGGAAGCCGTCGCGGCGGAAGATCACCGCAGCCGAGTCCAGCACCAGCTCGCGTGTGCGGGCGCGGCTCTCCTCGCGGGACATTCGTCGTCGGGGGACCGTCAGTGATCGTTGCATCCGTCACATTCTAGTGCGCTGCGAATCTCCGTGTCAAATGCCTTGACAAGCCGGGGAATTTCAGATACATATTGTATTTCGATGGAATATGCACCCTCATGGGAGGACGGCGGCGCCACAGGGATCCGCTGCGCCTCCGTAGAGTTCGGCTCCTACGCGTCCCTTCGCCAATGACCTCGCTCGCCCGCTTCGTCCTGCGCCACCCACGCAAGATCGTCGGGTTCTGGGTCGTCGTGCTGCTGCTCAGCGGCGTGGGCGCGTCGCGCCTGAGCAGCCACGTGCAGAACGGGGGCTATCTCGCGTCGGGCTCGCAATCCCAGCGCGAGATAGCGCTCTCGGAACGTCTGTTCGGGGCCTCCTCGGAACCGCAGGCCTATCTGTCGGTGATCGCCGCCTCCGGATCGCCAAAGGTCCCCCCGCAAGACGTCCTGCGGGCTGCCCAGGCGCTGCGTGGCGTCGCGGGCGTCAGGGAGGTCGGCTCGCCCGTGCTGTCGGCCGACGGGCGCGCGGCGCTGCTCCCGGTCGCGTTCGCCGGGACCATCGGATACGCCCAGACCCGCGTGCCGGACGTCGAAGCGGCGCTCGCCCACGCCCGGCTGGATTCCGCGACGGCGCGGCTGGTCGGTCAGACCGGCATCTACCAGCGCTACATGGTGCAGTCCAAGAAAAGCCTGCAGACCTCATCGCTGATCTCCTTTCCGGTGACGCTCGCAATCCTGCTCGTCGCGTTTCTATCGGTCGTCGCGGCGCTGCTGCCACTGGGTCTCGCGGCCGTGTGCGTGGGCGTGACCTTCGGCTTTCTCTATCTCCTATCCCAGGTGGTGCAGTTGAGCGTGTTCGTCGAGGACACCGTCCTCGTGCTCGGCCTCGGCCTGAGCATCGACTTCTCGCTGTTCATGGTCACGCGCGTCCGCGAGGCGTTGGCGCGCGAGGGTGCGACGATCGAGCAGGCGATCACCGAGGCGCTGCAGACGAGCGGCCGTGCGATCGCCGTCTCCGGCCTGACGGTCGCCGCGGCGCTCGGCGGTCTGTATGCCACGGGACTTGGGATCTTCGCCTCGCTGGCCACGGGCGCGATCGGGGCGGCGCTGATCGCCGCGGCGGCCGCGCTGACGCTGACCCCCGCCGCGCTCGTGCTGCTCGGCAATCACCTCGATCGCCTCTCGATCCCGGTGGCGGTGAACGCCGCGCAGAGCGGCAGGTTCTGGCGCGGGCTCGCCGACTTCGTGGTGCGCCGCCGCGTCGCGGTCGTCGCGATCGTCGTGCCGGTTCTGGTCGTGCTGTCGCTCCCGCTCGGCGGGATGCACATCACGCTGAAGTCGATCAGCGTGCTGCCCAGCTCAGACCCGGTGCGCGTGGCCTCCACGCGTGTCGCCGAGCACTTCGGACCGGGCGCCGGGACCCCCGCAGTCGTCGTCGCCCACGCCTCGCCGGCGAGGCTCAGACAGATCATCGAAGGGCAGCCGGGTGTCGTGCAGGTCGGTCCGACCGAACACGGAGCGCAAGGATGGGTGCGCGTCTCAGCTACGCTCGACGCCTACTCCGACAGCTCGCATGCGGACGCGATCGTCCGGAGTCTGCGCTCGTCGCTGCACCAGGCGTTCGGCTCGCGCGCCCTGATCGGGGGCGCGACCGCGGTGGGGCTCGATCTGATCGAACGCATCGACGCCCGCACGCCGCTGGTGGTGCTGGTCGTGCTGCTCGCCGAGATCCTCGTCCTGACTCTGATCTTCGCGGCGCCGCTGATCGCGCTGAAGGCCGCGCTGACAACGCTCCTGTCGGTGTCCGCGGCGCTCGGCGTCATGACGTTCTTCTTCCGCTCGACCGGCGACATCGGCTACTTCGTGCCGCTGTTCCTGTTCGCGACGATCTTCGGGCTGTCGACCGACTACGAGGTGTTCCTGCTGTCGCGTGTGCGCGAGCACCACCGGGAAGGCGCCAGCAACACCGACAGCCTCAAGCGGGCGCTGATCGGAAGCTCTCGCTCGATCACGCTCGCCGGGCTCACGATGGGCGTGGTGTTCTTCTCCTTCGCGGTCTCGCCGCTCGTGCCGTTTCAGGAGCTGGGCGTCGGCATGGGCCTGGCGATCGTGCTCGATGTGACCGTTGTGCGCGCTCTGCTGGTGCCCGCGACGGTGGCGCTGCTCGGCGAGGCGAACTGGTGGCGGCCGCGATGGGCGCGGCCGGGCGGGCGGGTGCGGACTCCCGCTGGAGGTGGCGGCGCGACGGTCGATCCGCATGGCGAACCGGCCGCGTAGCGTAGTTTTCCCCCTCAATCGTCTGCCGGCTTGGACTGGATCCCGGGCGGGATCGCTTCGCCGCGCTCGATCGCCCGGGCGAGCCGCTGGCGCTCGCGCAGCCTGCCGGCCTCCAGGACGCCGGACCCGGCGGCGTAGGAGATCGGATCTCCGCCGCGTCCGCGTAGGATGTAGGCGCAGCCGACGGCGATCAGGGCACCGGCGAGTGGGCCGACGACATAGACCCAGAAGCCGGCGAAGTCGCCCCCGACCAGTGCGGGGCCGAAGGAGCGGGCGGGGTTCATCGAGGTGCCGCTGACCGGCGCGGACCAGAGGCCGGCGAGTGCGATGTATCCGCCGACGCCGAGCGCGGCGATCGCGCCGACGTTCTGGGCGGCGGATGCGGTTCCGAGGATGACGCTGACGAGCCCGGCGGTGAGTACGATCTCCATCAGCAGCGCCTGCCAGTCGGCGTAGCCCGAGCCGGGGAGGGTGGCGCCGAGGTGCTGGACGTCGCCGAAGACGGCGTCGAGGAACAGGCACGCGAGGGTGGCGCCGACGAGCTGGATGATGACGTAGCCGGGGAGGCGCTTCCACGCGAAGTCCCCGCGCAGGGCGAACGCGAGCGAGACGCCGGGGTTGAGATGAGCGCCGGAGACGGCGCCCATGAAGAGGATGATCGCCATCACCATCAGCCCCGGCGCGACGACGGCCGCGGCGAGGCTGATCTGCCCCTCACCGTGGAGGATCCCGCCGCCGGCGGCGACGAGCACGAGGAAGAAGGTCCCGAGCAGCTCGGAGAACAGTCGCCGCCACTCCTGGCGCGGATCGTCGAACTGGGCCCGGGAGCCGAACTCGAGCGCGAACAGGTGCCGCGTACGTGGACCGAGCTGTCCGAGGATGGGGGCCTCGACAGGGGCTGCGGTGGCGGCCTCCTCGGTGGTCTCCCCGAGGTCGAGACGGTCGTCGGACAAGGCGACAGCCTATCGCCCCTAGGGTCGCGAGCGAGCGGCCCGGAGTCCGCCTCGCTTGACAAATTCAGCGCGCCACGCCTATAGTAGCCATGTCATGTTGGGATGAGCGGGGGTCTGGGGATGGAGCGCAGACGCGGGGCACAGCAACACGCCGGGTCGCGGCCCGTAGGGCCGCAGGCGAAGTCGGCGGTGCTGCGACCGAGCAGGGAGGTGGAGCGCAGGCAGGTGGCCGACATCCAACGTGCCCGGATGCTGTCCGCGATGACAGAGCTCGCCCGCCAGCACGGGGTCGACGGTGTGACGGTGGCTCACGTGGTGGCCCGCGCGGGGGTGTCGCGACGCACCTTCTACGAGCTGTTCGAAGATCGCGAAGATTGCTTCCTGACGGCGCTGGACCAGGGTCTGGGACAGCTCGCGGCCGTGGTGCTCCCGGCCTATGAAAGCGAGTCCGGCTGGAGCGACCGGATCAGGGCGGGATTGACGGCGCTGCTCGAATTCTTCGACGAAGAGCCGGGCACGGCGGCGCTGTGTGTCGTCGACGCCCTCGGTGCCGGCCCGCGGGCGCTGGAGCTTCGCTCGCGGATCCTGGCATCCGTGGTCGCCGCCGTCGAGCAGGGCCGTAAGGAGGCTCTGCCACAAGAGCTCCAGGCACTGAACGAGCTCACCGCCGAAGGTGTCGTGGGGGCGGTACTCGGGGTCCTCCATGCCCGGCTGCAGGGACGCAGCCGTAAGCCGCTGAGCCCCCTGCGGGGTCAGCTGATGAGCATGATCGTGCTCCCCTACCTCGGCCCCCGGGCGGCCGCTGTCGAGCTGACCCGGCCGACTCCCGCGGCGCGCAGAGCCAGGCACGCCCGCCGGGATCCGCTGAAGGGCCTGGACATGCGTCTGACCTACCGCACCATGCGGGTGCTCTCCGCAGTTGCCACCAATCCGGGCCTGTCAAACCGCGGGGTGGCCCGCGAGGCCGGTGTCACCGACCAGGGGCAAATCTCAAAGCTTCTACAGCGCCTGGAGCATCTGGGGCTGATCCGCAATGCCGGCGAGGGCTCGGGCAAGGGTGAACCGAACGCATGGACGCTGACCCACAAGGGCGAGGAACTCGAGCAGGCCGTTCGTGCGCGCGCCCAACACTGAGAATCGCAATGGCGTGAGCCCCAGAGAGCGTGGGGGTGCCACGCTCCTGTCCCCGGAGCGGCAGGCCGCCCGCTGGGGGCGGTCTGCCGCATGTGGGGTGGGGGGGGTGGATCGGTCCGCTACCGGTAGCTCGCTTCGGAGGGAGGGTCTGCTACTGGTAAGTCGCTCCGGCGGGTGGGCCGGAGTAGCCGGCGCCGGCGTTCCCCGGACCGGCACCGGAGCTCGAGCTCGATCCCGAGCTCGAACCGGATCCCATGTTGGGGCATGGGTGGCCTGGGGATTTGGACTGGGGTGGAGTGGTCTGCGGCGCCGGGGTTGTGGATGGGGTCGTGGTCGTGGTTGGGGTGCTTGTGGTGGTCCCCTGTGTCGCGGAACCGCTCGGCGCGGCGGCGGCTCCGGCGATCCCGGCGACCGCGCCGCCGACGGCGAGCACGCCTACCACGATGGCTGTTCTGAGGGTGTTGGCTTTTTTCATGTGACCTCCTGGGTGGGATTGGGACTCGGGCCATCTTGGGAGGTCGCCCTCAACGAAGCCATAGGTGTTCGTAGGGGTTGTGTAAGGACCCGTCATGACGGGCGGTATCGGCGCTGTCGGTACGCTGGGAGTTGGGAGAGCTGTTGTGACTTGGCCAGCCGGTAACCGCCTGACGCTCGCCGACGCCTTTGCGGGCGCCGCGCGGCGTTACTGGTTCGGGGTCTTCCCGCGGCTCTGTCGCGAACACCGGCGCTGGTCGGGGCGGGCGGCGGAGATACCCGATCCGCTGCTGCGGCAGGTGGCGGAAGGAGCGCTGCACAAGTGGGGCAACATCGAGGGGGCGGCCGCGTTCGCGGCGTTCGTGCCGCGCCGGCACCGCGAGGCCGCGGTGCGGGCGATGGTGTGCTTGCAGGGTGCGTACAACTATCTGGACATGCTCACCGAGCTGCCCAGCGCCGATCCGGCGGGCAGTGCCCACCGGCTGCACCAGGCGCTGCTGGTGGCGCTGGATCCCGCGGCGCCCGGAGTGGACTACTACGATCGCCATCATCTGCGCGACGACGGCGGCTATCTGGCGGAGCTGATCGACGGTTGCCGAACGGCGCTCGCGCAGCTGCCGTCGTATGCCGCCGCCGCTCCGGCGGCGTACCGGGCGGCGCAGCGGATCGTGGCCTTTCAGAGCTGTAACACCGGGGACCCACGGGGCGACTTCGTGGCGCTCGAACGGTGGGCGCGGGCTGAGACACCGCCGGAGACGGGACTGCGTTGGTGGGAGACGGCGGCGGCGGGGGGCTCGTCGCTGTGCATCTATGCGCTGATCGCGGCGTCCGCCGAGCCGGCTGTGGGGCAGCGACAGATCGCGGCGATCGAGGCGGCGTACTTTCCGTGGGTGGGTGCGCTGCATTCGCTGCTGGACAACCTGGTCGACACGGCCGAGGATCGCGCGACCGGCCAGCACAGCCTGATCGGTCGCTACGCCTCTCAGCGCGACGCGGCGACCCGTATGGGACTGCTGGCGCGCCGCTCGATGGATGCCGCGGCGGCGCTCCCCGGCGGGCGCTCGCACGCGTTGGTGGTGGCGGCGATGGCGAGCTTCTACCTTTCGACTCAGGAGGCTCGTACTCCGGAGGCATTGCCGGTCACCTGCGCCGTTTTGGAGTCGCTCGGCGACCCGGCGGATCTGGCGATGCTGGTCTTCCGCCTGCGGTTGGCGGCGCGACGCCTGGCGCCGCGGCGGCCCGGCGCCCCGGCTCGCCGTGCCCGGGGGGCGGAGGTGGTGATGGGGCACGCGGTGGACGTGGCGGTGCTCCCGCCGGCGCAACTGGGTCAGGAGGGTAGGACCACTTGACAAGAGTAGGCGACGTCACGGCGTTGCTCGGTCACGTGGTCTACGCCGTGGGCTGGGCATATGAGTGACGGGAACTGACGGGAACAGATGGGAACAGACGGGAACATCTGACATGAAGTAGACTCCCCGTATCTGATGGGGTCATGAGAGGGTGCCGTCGGGGACGGGGGAGCGTTCGCGGGCGGGCCAGGGAGGAGGCTGTCCTTAGATGTTGGAGCTATGCGATCTGGTCAAGCACTACCCGCAGGTCGGCGGGGAGCCGGTGCGTGCGGTGGACGGGGTGTCGCTGAAGGTGGATCCCGGTGAGATGGTGGCGCTCTACGGCCCCAGCGGGTCCGGTAAGACGACGCTGCTGCTGATGGTGGCGACACTGCTGGCCCCGACCAGCGGTGCGGTCCTGATCGGCGGGCGCGACGTGTCGTCGCTGTCCGAGCGCGAGGCGTCGCACTTCAGACTCTCCGAACTCGGCTTCATCCGCCAGAACTTCGACCTGCTGCCAGGGGTTACGGCGATCGACAACGCGGTGCTCAAGCTGCTGAAGTCGATGCGCTGGCGCGACGCGCATCGCACGATCGCGCCGCTGCTGGGGCGACTGGGGCTGGGCGAGCGCCTCGATCATCGGGCGGAGACGCTGTCGATGGGCGAGCGCCAGCGGGTGATGATCGCCAGAGCGCTGTCGACGCAGCCGCGCCTACTGCTGGCCGACGAGCCGACCGGCAGCCTGGACACCCAGCGCGGGCGCGAAGTGCTGGAGCTGCTGACCGAGCTGTGCCGCGAGCACCAGGTGGCGATTGTGCTCGTCAGCCACGACCCCCAGGCGGCGGCTTACGCCGACCGGGTGTACGCGCTGCGCGACGGCAAGCTCGGGGACTACGAGCCCGACCAGCGAGCCGCGCCGCGGGTCGTCGCGCAGTGAAGGCGCTCAACGTCCTGCACCTCTACCGCGTGCGCCTGCGCGCGCGCGCGCTGCAGGAGTGCTTCGCGGTCGTGGGGATCGCGGCCGGGGTGGCGCTGCTGTTCGCGTCGCAGGTCGCGAGCTCGAGCCTGTCGAGCTCGGTGGCCCAGCTGTCGCGCGGGATCGTCGGCAAGGCGACGCTGCAGCTGGTCGCGCGCGACCCGCAGGGCTTTCCCGAAGCCCTCGTGAAGCAGGTGCGCGGCATCTCCGGGGTGCACGCGGCGGCGCCGCTGCTGGAAGTCAGCGCCAACGCGGGCGGACCGAAGGGCAGCGAGTCGGTCGAGCTGGTCGGCGCCGACAGCAGCCTCACGGCGCTCGGCGGGGCGCTCGTGCGCCACAGCACCATCACCCAGTTCGCGGGCTTCGCGGGCGTCGGCGGGGTCGTGCTGCCGGCGCCGCTGGCCCGCCACATCGGGGTGACGAAGTACGAACAGAACGTCAATCTGCAGCTCTACGGGCGGGTCGCCCAGGCGCCGCTGTTCAAACAGCTCGGCGTCAAGGAAATCGGGCCGCTGATCGAAACCCCGATCGTGGTGGCTCCGCTGTCCTACGTCCAGGAAATAACGGGCGTCGGCGCGCGTGTCGGCCGCATCCTGGTGCAGCCGGCGGCGGGTCGCGAAGCGGAGGTCCAGGCCGCGCTACAGCGGCTCGCGGCCGGTCGCCTGAACGTCGAGCCGGCGAGCTACGACGAAAAGCTGTTTGCGAAGGCGTCCGCGGCGACCAACCAGTCGACGGCGCTGTTCGCGGTGATCAGCGCGCTGGTGGGCTTCCTGTTCGCGTTCAACGCGATGCTGCTGACGATCCCGCAGCGCCGCCGACTGATCGCGGACCTGCGCCGTGACGGGTACCCGCCGGGGACGGTGATCGCGGTGCTGATGTTCGACGCGGTGGTGCTCGGCGTGCTCGCGTGCGCGCTGGGGCTGGCGCTCGGCGACGAGCTGTCGATCCACCTGTTCCACGCCAACCCCGGCTATCTCTCGTCGGCCTTCGCGGTGGGCTCGCAGCGGGTGATCAGCGCCCAGAGCATCGTGGTGGCGGTCGGCGGCGGGATGCTCGCGGCATCGGTCGCGGTGCTGAGCCCGTTCCGCGACATCGTCTCGCGCGAGCCGCTGGCGGCGATCTCCCCGAAGGAAGGCGGCCCCGGTGGGCGCACCGGCCTGCTGGCCGTCGGGGGGCTGGTCTGCCTGGCGGCGGCGACCGCGATCCTGTTGGCCACTCCCAAGCTCGCGATCCTCGGGATGGTGTTCCTGGTGGGGGCGCTGCTGTTGCTGCTGCCGATCCCGTTGGACGCGGTGCTCGCGCTGGTGCGGCGGATCGCCCCGGCGATCGTCAGCGCGGTGCCGCACGTGGCGGTGATGGAGCTGCGCGCGGGCCGCGCCCGCGCGGTGGCGATCGCGGCGACCGGCGCGGTGGCGGTGTTCGGCAGCGTCGCGATCGAGGCGGCCCACGGCGATCTGCTGCAGGGCCTGGAAAACGCGGCGCACGACATGAATGCGTACACCCAGGTGTGGGTCGCCCCGGCGGGCTCCTACAACCTGCTGCGGACCACCCCGTTCGAACCGAAGCAGGTCGCGACATTGGCGCGCCTGCCGGGGGTGCGGGCGGTGCGGGTCTACCGCGGCGGCCTGCTGGACTGGGGCGAACGGCGAATCTGGGTGATCGCCCCGCCGCAGGAAGCGACGCCGCTGCTGCCGGCGACGCAGATCGTCGCGGGCAACGTGGCGCAGGCCGAAAGGCTGGTGCGCGGCGGCGGCTGGGCGGTGATGTCGCAGGCGATCGCCGACGAACACCACCTCCACGTCGGCGACACGTTCACGCCGCCGACCCCCGATCCGACGACGTTGCGGGTGGCGGCGCTGTCGACCAACATCGGCTGGGCCCCCGGGGCGATCGTGATGAGCGCCCCGCAGTACGCCGCCGCGTGGGGCAGCACCGACGCGAGCGCCTACAACGTGCTGCTGAACCCCGGCGTCTCGCAGGCCCAGGCGCGCGGAGAGATCGAAAAGGCGCTTGGCCCCAACTCTGGCCTGGCAGTCGAAACCGCCAACCACCACGCCAACGAACAGCGCGCGCTCAGCCGCCAGGGCCTTGAACGCCTGACCCAGATCGCGACCCTGATCCTGTTCGCGGCGGTACTGGCGATGGCGGCGGCGATGGGCAACATGGTCTGGCAGCGCCGCCCGCGGCTGGCGAAGCTGAAGCTGGAGGGCTTCCCGCGCGGCGAACTGTGGCGCACGATCCTGCTGGAGAGCCTCCTGCTGCTCGGCGTCGGCTGCGTCAGCGGGGCGGCGTTCGGGCTCTACGGTCAGCAGCTACTGGACCGCGCGCTGGCCAACGTGATCAACTTCCCGGTCGTCTACTCCTTCAATCTGCTGGTGGCGCTCGACAGCCTCGCCTTGGTGACGGCTGCGGCGGTCGCGATCGTCGCGATCCCCGGCTATATGGCCGCCGGGGTCTCGCCCGCGGTGGCTTTGCAGGATTAGCCCGGCCGCCAGGGGTCGAGAAGCTCGATCCCGGTGTTGTTGAAGTCGCTGGTGTTGCGCGTGGCGAGTGTCGCTCCCAGCTTCCGGCGGATCGCCGCTATCTGTGCGTCGGCGATGCTGATGGGACGACCGGCGGTCTCGCGATCACTGACAAGATCTGCGTAGTGGGTGGCGGCCGTGGCGTCGAACGGCTCGACGCGACCGCCGAGGTCCTCCTCGATCAGCCCACGGATGGCCCTGCTCAATCGCTCCCTGCGCTGCCCAGTCGGCAGACGGGCGACCCCGTACAGCAGCTCGGCGGCGGTGATCACGGTGATCGCGACCTTAGCGGCGTCCAGCGAGTCCAGCCACCGTGTCACCCCTTCATCGGGCTCGCGCCGGATGAGCTCGGAGAGGACGTTCGTGTCGAGGAGGATCACGCCTACAGGGTCGCCGCCCGCGGCATCTCATGCCGGCGGGGCAGATCGAGCTCCACGCCGCCGGCGTCCGCGAAGCGGGCGTGGATGCGGCTGCCGAGACCGCCCGCTGCCTGCTGGGGGGCAGCGCCTCTTCGAGGATGCTCCGCACCTCGGCCTCCATCGAACGCCCGTGACGCGCGGCGCTCAGACGGCGACACCGTCGGGGGCCGCGCCCCGGACTTCAGTACGCACTCAAGTCCACGGCCCGATGACCATCCCACAAGCGATGGTCGGCAACGACGCACGACACGAGCCGTCCCGGAAAGGGACGGCCCCGACCTTTACTTGCGGTGGCGCCGGCTGGGCGGCGGGCACGGCACGGTGGTCGCTGCCGTGGCGCTCGAGCCGTCCTGGAAGGAGAAGCTGGCCGAGAACGGGAAGCCTCCGTGGGGGCAGTGTTCGGGCACGGCGATGCCGAGTGGGTGGAACGGGACGCGTCTGCCGTGGACGTACTTGTAGTAGATCAGGTGGCCGGGGCCGATCGTGGCTGTGACGTTGAGGACCGACACGTTCGGACCGTTGGGGACGCTGGGGATCGGGGGCACCGTGGTGGCCAGTTCCGAGCCGAAGATCCCCGAGGCGGGCAGCACTTCGCCCTTGAACACCAGCTGGGCGAAGACGGGGGTCTGCCCGTTGGCGTAGAACAGCACCACCATGTTGCCGTTGTTCGGCGGTCCCATCACCGCCTGGATTTCGGGGAGCTCGTGCCCGGAACCGGTGCCGAAGGGCACTTCCACCACCGCGCTCCCGGACCCCAGGCGCGCGTTGGTCGGGCAGCCGGCGAGCCCGTGTTCGACCAGCTGCTGGGTCTGGCAGGTCGCCAGCCCCAGGGTGGTCGTGGTGTAGTTCATGCCCGCCGGCATGTGCAGGTCGACCGCGGTCAGCGGGGGCGGAGCCACCCCTTCGGTGGTGCCCAGGTCAAAGCTGAAGCCGATCGTGGTACTCGCCCCGAGCCGGTTTGGTGCAAACGACGCGTGCAGCGCCGCCGTCTCGGTAACTGCCGCTGCGCTGGCTGATAGGCAGGCGCAAAGCAGTAGCGCGACCGCTGCTACGAGGCCTCTGAGTTTGAGCATTGGGTCCCCCTTCGCCGAGTCGATATCAGACCGACATATGGCCGTTGACATGCACCGTGACGGCGTCAGTCTGGCGCTCGATCGTGCCGCTGAAGCTCAGTCCCGACCCGCTTGCGTGGTTGTAGCTGCCGGTCCCGTGCGTCACCGACATGGTGCCCGAGAAGCTGGCGGTGCCGCCGTTGACGTGGTAGGCGCCGGATGCCTGCCCCGTGATCGAGCTGCCCGAGGGGTAGAGATCGAATTCGGCGGTCACGCGGTTGGTGGAGACGATGTGCAGGTGCAGGTAGAGCGTCCCGCCGATCGTCCCGGTCGCACGACCGGTCTCGTTTATGTAGAACCCGTGGCTGCTTGTCTTGTGCAGGCTGCCGCTGTCGTTCAGCGTGATCGTCCGTGCGGCCCCTGCGGTCGAGCCGGCGGCGCCGACGGCGAGCACAAGTGCCCCCGCGATGCCGAGCAGACCGGCGGTTGTCAGATGCGTCAGGTGCCGGCTGCGCGCGGCGAATTCCCGTCCTCGGCCAGCGTGACTGCGGTTAGTACGACTTCTCATGACCACGATTCCTCTCTCCTCCATGGGTGCGACCCCAATTGAGCTTAGCAAGACCCCCACCGCAAGACCTTATCGGCTAGCTGGGCTTTCCGTCAAGACATTGTCTATAACTATGCGTCTGCTTGCCCAAACCCCGAGTCGAACGGCAAGTTGCGCTACTGATAGCGACGTGAGGATCCTGGTGGTCGACGACGACCGTGCGGTGCGCGACGCGCTGCGCCGGGCGTTGACGCTGGAGGGGTACGGGGTCCAGACGGCGGAGGGGGGCGCCCAGGCGCTGACGCTCGTCGCCCAGGCGGTCCCCGACGCGGTGGTGCTGGACGTCGGGATGCCCGACATCGACGGCCTGGAGGTCTGCCGCCGCCTGCGCAAGCTCGGCAACCGCGTGCCGATCCTGATCGTGACGGCGCGCGACGCGGTGGCCGATCGCATCGACGGCCTCGACGTGGGGGCCGACGACTACATGGTCAAGCCGTTCGACCTCGGGGAGCTCAAGGCGCGCCTGCGGGCACTGCTGCGCCGTTCGCACGCCACCGGCGAGGATGCCGCGGAGGAGCCCTCATTCGCAGAGCTGCGGCTCGACGCGACCCGCCACGGCGTCGTGGTGGAGGAGCGCTTCGTCGAGCTGACCCGCACCGAGTACCAGCTGCTGGAACTGCTGCTGCGCAACCCGCAGCGGGTGCTGGAGCGCAGCGTGATCTACCAGCGCGTCTGGGGCTATGACTTCGGGCCGTCGTCAAACGCGCTGCGCGTGTACATCGGATACCTGCGCCGCAAGCTCGAGGAGGCGGGGGCGCGCACCCTGATCCACACGGTGCGGGGCGTCGGCTACGTCCTGCGCGAGCCGTGACGATGGGCCGGGGCGGCGGGCGGTGACGCTGCGCGCCCGGATCGCCGCGGCGGCGAGCCTCTCGGTGGCGTTGGCGGTGCTCGCGGCGGCCGTCGGGGCGTACGTCGAGGTGCGCGCGGACCTGCGCGGGCAGGTCGACAGCTCGCTGCGCCAGCGGGCACTTGGGTTCACAGGCCCGGCCCCCCCGGTTCGAGCCCGGCCCCCGGCGGGGCGCCGCCGCCAGGGGCACCCCCGCCGCCGCCGCCGGGGGCGCCCCCTCCGCCCAAGTTGCCGACTGCGCCGGCGGGGGCTCATGGCGCGGGTGGATCGGGATTTGGCGGGATGCCTGGATCGGGTCCCGCCGGCGGGTCCGGACACGGCGGCTCGGATGGAGAGGACGACGACGACGGATTTCCCGGCAGCCTCTCGCCGGCGCCCTACGGGGGGCCGTCGGGATACGTGCAGTTCATCTCCGCGCGGGGCGCGGTGACGGTGCCGACCGGACAGGGCTCCTCGCCGCGGATCGCACCGAGCGCGCGGGACCTGCAGATCGCCCGCGGCGGCCACGGTAGCTCGCTGACGGACAGGACGGTGCGGGGGATGGACCTGCGGGTGCTGACGCTCGGCGCGGGGGGCCGCGGGGCGGTGCTGGTGGCGCTGCCGCTGACCGAAGTGAACCGCGAGCTGAGCCGGCTGCTGATTCGCCTCGCGGCGATCGGCCTCGGCGGGATCCTGCTGGCGGCGGCGCTCGGCGCGCTGGTGGCGCGGACGGCGCTGGCGCCGATCGCGCGCTTCACGCGGCGCACCGAGCGGCTGACGGGCAGCGTGGACCTCTCGCAACGGCTGGAGGGCGGCGGCCGCGACGAGCTGGGGCGCCTCGCGGCGAGCTTCAACGCGGCGCTGGACGCGCTGGAGCGCTCGGTGGGGGCCCAGCGGAGCCTGATCGCGGACGCCAGCCACGAGCTGCGCACACCGATTGCGAGCCTGCGGGCGAACATCGAGGTGCTCCAGGAGGCGGGGCGCCTGCCGCCGCACGAGCGTGAGAGCCTGCGCCGGGACGTGGTGCAGGAGCTCGACGAGCTGACGGCGCTGATCGGCGACGTGGTGGAGCTGGCGCGCGGCGCCGGCGCCGACGGCGCGACGGATGAGGCGCGGAGCGACGACGTGCGCCTCGACGAGATCGTGCGCGCCGGCCTGCAGCGCGCGCGGCGGCGCGGGGCGGTGCGCTTCGAGGAGCGTCTGGCGCCGACGCTGGTCAGCGGCGACGCGGCGCGGATCGACCGGGCGGTGTCCAACGTGCTCGACAACGCCCGCAAGTGGAGCCCCCCGGACGGGGTCGTCGAGGTGGGGCTGCGCGACGGGTTGCTCACGGTCCGCGACCACGGGCCGGGCTTCCAGGCGGGGGATCTGCCGTTCGTGTTCGATCGCTTCTACCGCGCCGACGCGGCCCGCGGGCTGCCGGGGTCGGGGCTGGGGCTGGCGATCGTGCGCCAGGCGGCCGAGGCCCACGGCGGCTGGGCGGAGGCCGAGAACGCCGCCGGGGGCGGGGCGCTGCTGCGGGTATCCTTCGGGCCGCCGCTGGCGCCGCCGGACTACCCGGCGGCCAGCTGACGGCTCGGGGGTCTCAAGAAATCCGGATTCCGGCCGATGGACGGTGCATGTCGGCCCAAGAGCGACTAGCGCCGCCCGTGGTTGAGCTCGGGGCGGCCACCGAGGCGGAGGGGTCGCCCGTGGTGGGGCACGCGGTGGCTACCGAGGCGACGGGGTCGCCCGTGGTGAGCCAGGCGGAGACCGGTCAGACGACGGGATCGCCGGTGGCGGGGCAGGCGGCGGTCGGTCAGACGACGGGGTCGCCCACCGACATGGCCGGCGACCTGCGCCGGCTGGGGGACGCCCTGAAAGCGGGGACGGCGGATGTGGTGGGGCGGATGCAGCGGCGGTCGGCGCGATCGGGCGACGTGCTGGACGCGCTGGTGGAAGACAGCTTTGCGCGGGTGGGCTCGGTGTCGACGATCGCGGTGGCGCGGTGGATGGCGGGCGACGGCGAGGAAGTGGCGCGCGAGGTGGGCCGGGAGTCGTGGCGGATCTTCGGCCAGCTCGCGGCGCAGCGGGCGGCGCCGCTGAACGAGGTGACGAAGCGCTGCCTGCGCTGGCGCGACGCGGCCGAAGAGGTGGTGTGCGAGCGCGCGGCCGAGTTGAAGCTGGGGCCGGCGGTGCGCGAACGGGCGCTGCGGATGTTGCAGCGCAGCCTCGACGTGACGCTGGTGCGGATGGGGGAGTCCTTCGAGGAGGAGCGCCGCCGGGCTCACACGGAGCTGTCGCGCCGCCAGGAGGAGCTGGCGTTCCTGGCGACCCACGACCCGCTGACGGGCCTGCCGAACCGGACGCTGATCCTGGACCGCGTCGAGCAGATGCTGGTGCGGGCGCGGCGCAGCAAGGCGCCGGTGGCGGCGCTGTTCGTGGACCTCGACAACTTCAAGAGCATCAACGACACCCTCGGCCACGGGGCGGGCGACCGGCTGCTGAAGGCGGTGGCGGCGCGCCTGGAGGGCGCGATCCGCGAGACCGACGCGCTCGGGCGGCTGGGGGGCGACGAGTTCGTGGTGATCGCCGAAGGGATCTCGCTGGCGGCGGGCCCGGAGCTGATCGCGGAGCGGATCCTCGAAGCGCTGGCGCAGCCGTTCAAGCTGGCCGACGCGGAGTCGGCGCGGCTGACGGTGACGGCGAGCGTGGGGATCGCGATGGGCGACCGGCGCTCGGCGGAGGAGCTGCTGCGCGACGCGGACATCGCGATGTACCGCGCGAAGTGGGACGGCAAGAACCGCTCGGTGGTGTTCGAGCGGGGGATGCAGGACGCGGTGCAGAGCCGGATGGAGCTGGAGATGGACCTGCGCGACGCGGCGGCGCGGGAGGAGTTCTTCCTGGTGTATCAGCCGACGTTCGATCTGAAGGACATGAGCCCGACCGGCGTCGAGGCGTTGGTGCGCTGGGAGCGCCCGGGGCACGGGGTGGTGGCGCCCGACGACTTCGTGCCGCTGCTGGAGGAGACGGGGCTGATCGTGGAGATCGGGCGCTGGATCCTGTGCGAGGCGTGCCGCCAGGGGGCGCAGTGGCGCGCGGCGGGCTACCCGATCGGGATGTCGGTGAACGTGTCGGCGCGCCAGCTGGATACCGACGAGTTCGTCGAGCACATCCGCGACGCGTTGGAGGACAGCGGGCTGGAGCCGGGGGCGCTGACGCTGGAGATCACCGAGACGACGATCATGCGCAACGCTCAGGAGACCGCGCGGCGGCTGACGGCGGTGAAGGCGCTGGGGGTGCGGATCGCGATCGACGACTTTGGGACGGGCTACTCGTCGCTGTCGCACCTGCAGAACTTCCCGGTGGACGCGCTGAAGATCGACCGGTCGTTCATCTCGCGGTTGACCGAGAGCCCCGAAGGCGAGACGCTGATCCGGACGCTGGTGCAGCTGGGCAAGGCGCTGTCGATCGAGACGCTGGCGGAGGGCATCGAGCGCGACCACGAGCTGTCGCTGCTGAAGGACGAGCAGTGCGACAGCGGGCAGGGCTTTTTGTTCGCGCGGCCGCTGGATGTGCCGACGGCGGAGGCGTTCTTCAGCAACTGGAGCGGCGAGATTCCCCAGCCGTTCGCGCAGGAGGCCTCGTAGGGGCCATCGGGCCTTCGCGCCTGGCGGATCGGGTGCGTGCTGTTGATGGGTTGGATGCTTCTATGAAGTCAAGGGCACCTGGGTGAGTCGTTTGTAGAGGCGGCGGGAGAGGTGTCGCTTGAGGGAGTGCATCGCTTCGCGTTTGGTCTTTCCTTCGCTGGTTCTGCGCTGGAGGTGTGCGCGGGTTTCGGGGTGGTGGATTGAGCGGGAGAGGGCGATCGTGTAGATCGCGTTGTTGATTTGGCGGTCGTCGCCGCGGCTGAGCCGGTGGCGTGTTGTCTTGCCCGAGGACGCTGGTTGTGGGGCGGTGCCGTTGCAGCGAGCGAACGCGGCCTCGTTCCTGAAGCGCCTGGGGTTGCATGCCAGGAGCTTGGCTGCGGTGATTGGGCCGACTCCGGGCTCGTCTAGCAGCGTCGGGTCGAGCGAGCGGATGAGTGCCGTGATCTGGTGTGCATAGTGATCGGCGCGCTCGTCGACTGCGTGGGCACGGCGCGCGAGATCACGCAGCACCTGGAGCATCGTTGTCTCTTGTGCGCTGGCTGCTGGGCGGACGCGCATTCGGGTGAGGCGCCGGGCGAGCTTGGGCCCGTTGCCCGGCCCGACACGCTCGCGTAGTACGGCCGGCGCAGTCACATTCAGCGCTTGCAGCTGGTTGTAGAGCCGGGTGCGCTCACCCACACACGACTGGTAGGCACCCAAGAGCGTTTGCAGGATCTTGCGCTCACCTGATCCTCTGGGGGTAGACAGGCCATCGCCCGCGAGGACCCTTCTGGCTGCGAGCATCGCGTCGATCGAGTCAGACTTGCCGTGGCGGCGATCACGCCGGCGGGGGCGCTCGACCTCGAAGATCTGTATGCCTGTGCTCTGCAGGTACTCAGCGAGCCCGGCGCCGTAGCTGCTGGCACCCTCGATCCCGACCTGGGGGTCCTCGCCGAGCCTCAGAAGCCATCTGGTGAGCTTTCCATAGCCAGCCCGGTTGGCAGGTACCACGAGCTCCCCGAGGGGCTGCCCGAGGCCATCCAGCGCTACGGCGACGTGCTCGTCCTTGTGCGTGTCCACGCCTGCTGCGATCATCAACTTCCTCCTCATCTCTGTGTTGATCTGGGTGATGTGGAGGCCGCTAGTGGTTCATTCGTGAAGTTCGTTGGTTATGCTTCGAGGACCTTTCCGGTGTAGGTCCACTTGAAGGGTTTGGCGGTCTGGTTGTAGGTCTCGATGAAGGCGAGCATTTGCTCGGCGAGGTCTTCTTCGCTGAAGAAGCTGCCGTGCTTGAGCAGGCGACGGTAGAGGATCGAGAAGAAGATCTCGATTTGGTTCAGCCAGCTGGCGTGGGTTGGGGTGAACTGGAAACTCCAGCGTGGATGATTCGCCAGCCATTCTGTGACCTCTTGGGTGCCGCGGGTGGAGAGGTTGTCGCTGACCGCGATGATCTGCTGGCCTTTCACGACGGGAATCTCGGTGTCGAGCTGGTCCAGGAAGCGGATCAGGTCGAAGCGGTTGCGTGTCTTTGACGGCATCGCGAGCACATCGCCTTCCGTGACTTTCAGGCAGGCGAACAGGCACTGTGTGCCGTTGCGGACATATTCGTGCTCGCGCCGTGTCGGGCGCCCTGGAGCAGGCAGGACGTCGGGCTTGGTCGGCGCCTTGGCTTGAATGCCGGTCTTTTCGTCGATCGAGACGACCAGCACGTTCTCGGGCGGATTCACGTAGAGACCGCAGACCTCTTTCAGGCGCTCCTCGAACTCGGGCCGGGAGAAGTCGCTCATGACCCAGTAGTCAGTCCGGTGGGGCTTGATCTCCGCACGAGAGAGGATCGCGTGCGCGTGGGAGGCCGACATCCCCACCGCTGCCCCCAATTGCTCATAGGTCCAGCGTTCCTGCTGTGCGCCCTCCGGTGTTTCCGGCGGACGCGTGCACGCCTTCGCGATCAGCCTCGCCCGAACCTCCTGGGAATGGACCAGCGGTTTGCCCGAGCGCGGCAAGTCGGTGAGGGCGGCGATCCCGTCCTGCTCATAGCGCGCCCGCCACTTCTGCGCCGTGTTCGTCGAACACCCCAACAGCCGGCCGATCTCCGCGGCCGAGCGGCCCTCGCCGGCCTCCAACACGATCTGCGCACGCTCGACCATCCGCACCTCCGCAGTGCTGGAGCGCACGATCCGCTCGAGCTCCGCCCGATCCTCAACGCCGATCTCGATCCGCTTCGCCAACGCAGGCATACCGAACCCCCATCATCGCTGAACAGAACAGCGACAACTTCGGCAAACACCACAACACCCCTTCAACAATCCACGAACTTCCCGAATGAACCACTAGACGACCGCGCCTGGATCCAACTATCCTGAGCTCGACCCCAGCCCCAACCAGTCACACCCCACGGCGACCCGTGAACACGTAAGTCGAAGCGCGCCGAGTCATAGGACTCGCGCAGTCGCGCGACCTTTGCGACGGGGTTCGACAACAGACCGTGGTACTGGACGGCGTGAGTGCATTGTCGATCAGGAACCTCATGCAGAGGCAGCGAGCGGCAGCTCACGCTCGCGGACGGCCTCTGCGGCGTAGCGCATCGCCTCGCGAACGTCCTCAGCCTCCAGGTCCGGGGACCGGGTTGACCTGCGAACCCGGACCGGCGGTTAATGACGGTGCGGGTGCCCGCGTACCGTGCGCCAGCTCTCGCGGGTGATGCGCAGGATCACGGCGGTCATCGCGAGGCCGATGACGGGATCGAGGATCGGGGCGCCTGCTGCGATCACGATGGCGCTGGCGATCACGGCGAGCGAGACCCACGCGTCGACGCGGGCATGATCGCCGTCGGCGATCAGCGCGGGGCTGTTCAGCCGGCGCCCCGCGCGGCTGCGCACCAGCGCGGCGAGCCGGTTGCCGGCGAACCCGACCGCGCCGGCGAGCGCGAGGGCGAGCAGATGGCCGGGGGTGGATGGGTGCAGGAGACGCATGATCGCCTCATACGCCGCGACGCACGCCGAGACGAAGATCGCTGCGACGACCGCGAGGCCGGCCCGACGCTCGGCGAGCTGTGAGCGCAGCGCGAACGCTACGCCAAGGGGGATCGCGGTCAGCGCATCCCCGCCGTTGTGGATCAGGTCGGCCAGCAGCGCCAAGCTGCCGCTGAGCACAAACACGAGCGCCTGAATTGCCGCGGTGGCGGCGAGGATGCCGAGCGCGAGCGCGACTGCGCGGATGCCCTCGCGGGAGCGCTTGACGCTCTCGTCCACGAGACCGTGAGTGTGAGAGTGGCCGTGCGCGTGCTTGCCATGATCGTCGCGTGGGGCCCGGCTGTGGCGAGCGGGGTGCTCGTGTGGCCCGGCGTGTGGGTGGGCGTGACGCAGCGCCCCGTGACGGTGCAGGTGGCCTGCGAGCGGTTCGTAGGTCACGGAGGGCATCATGCTCAGCGCAGGTCGAGCACGAGCCCCAGTGCGTCATCGATCGCGCGCAGCTCGTCGAGGGCAAGGTGGCCGATCCGCTCGCCGAGGGCGCGGGCGTCGACCGCGCCGACCATCTCGCAGAGGACCTGGGTGGGCTCGGCGAGCAGCGTGATCTGCGGGTGAAAGCTCGCCGGGAACGCCGAGCGCGAGGTTGGGCAGATGACGACGGTCGAGAGAGCCAGGAGATCGTCGGCTTGGACGATCACCGCATAGCGGCGTCCCTGTTGAACGTGGCCGCGTCCGCGTGGCAGGGTGATCGCGTGGACGTCACCGCGGATCACGCAACTGCTCCATCAGGCTCGCGACCTCGCGCGCTTCGCGCACGTAGCGCTGGTCTTCCATCAGGCTTCTCGCCTCGGCCGCGAGCCCCGAGCGTCTGCGCTCCCGCTCGGCCGTCTCGGTGATCGCCTGACGCGCTGCCTCTGCGCGGCTCACGCCTCGCCGGCGGGCGATCTCCTCGAGCGCACTCTGTCCTTCGCGGCCGAGGCGCAGCGAGAGTGGAGGAGGAGCGGAGGCCATTGGTCAATTGTAGTTTGTATCGCGCTACACCCGCTACACCAAGTCGTGGCAAGCGAGCGAACCACCGCGACGATGATGGTCGCGAGGTCGATGTCGCGCACTGGACCATAGCCTGCTTTTTATGCCTATAATGCAGGCATGTCCAGCATCCAGTACACGGTGCGTGGCGTGCCGCCAGATCTCGATGCAGAGCTCCGCAGGGAGGCGCGGACGACCGGAAAGACACTCAACGCGCTGGTCGTCGAGACGCTTGAGCACGCGAAGCTGCCGTCCCAGGGCGCCATCTACGACGACCTGGATTGGTTCGTCGGCGCAGCGCCGGGCGGGGACGGCGCTGACGCGGCGCAGGCGTGGCTCGATGCTCTGCCGGCCGAGCCGGCGTGAGGCTTGCGCTGGACACCAACGCTTACAGGGCGCTCGGCGAAGGCGACCCACAGCTCGCCGGGGACGTGCGTCGCGCGGAGGCGGTCGGACTGCCGATCGTCGTCTTGGGTGAGCTGTGGTTCGGATTCATGAACGGATCGAGGCTGCGCCAGAACACCGAGACGCTCGAACGCTTCCTCGCGACGCCGCGAGTGCGGATCCTCGAGCTCGGCGAGCAGACCACGCGCATGTTCGGAGAGATCGCCACGCTGCTGCGACAGGCCGGCATCGCGATCCAGCAGAACGATATCTGGATCGCTGCCCTCTGCAAGCAGCACGGCTTCGCGCTCGCCACCCGCGACCAGGGCTTCCAGCGGGTGCTGGGCTTGGACGTCGTCGAGGTCGCACCGCCAGCTCGGCCGTAGCGTAGGACAGAGATAGGACCTCGGCGGACACGGCGTCCCGAACGGCCGCGTCGCCCGAACCCCCCACCCTGTCGACGCCCGCACGGCGGGCTCTGCTGACGGGCGGACGGCGTGTCCGCCGAGGGCCGCGCCCCGGGACTTCGGCACGCGCCCCGGCCACGACGCCAGACCTCGCCCCCGAAGCATGACTGACTGCGGCGTTCACCTGCGTGAACGAAAGTCGCGACCAACGGGCGATTGTGGGATCGGCTGGGGTGGCCCACCATCCTCTGGCCCGAGATTCTCCCGGCGCCCTCGGTTCAAGGATGGATCCTTGCACCAGGAAATGTCAACCCAAGGAGAGATTCGTCCTGTGCGAACCAACGCCAATCTTCAGGAGAGTCAGGTCGGACTGCACGCCAGGACGGCCCTGGACGAGTCGCCCGAGGCGGCGCGCCAGGTTCGCCTGGCGATCGCCGCGCGCCAAGGAAGGCGACCGCGAGGCGCTGCGGCTGCTGTACGTACGCTACTCCGACAACGTCTACGGCTACGTCCGCAGCATCGTGCGCGACGACAAGGAGGCCGAAGACCTCACGCAGCACGTCTTCATGAAGCTGATGACCGTGATCGTCAAGTACGACGACCGCGGCGTCCCGTTCTCGGGCTGGCTGCTGCGGCTGGCGCGCAACGCCGCGCTCGACCACCTGCGCCGCCGCCGCGCGATCCCCGCCGAAGAGGTGTACGGCGCCGACAGCCACGTCGACGAGGACGCGCTGGACAGCGCTCGCACCTGCGCACGCGCTTGACGCGCTGCCCGAGGAGCAGCGCAACGTGGTGGTGATGCGCCACGTGATCGGGCTCACCCCGCCGGAGATCGCCGCGCAGATGGGTCGCTCGGAGAGCTCGATCCACGGCCTGCACCACCGCGGCCGCCGGGCGCTGCAGCAGGAGCTGCGCCGTCTCGGCGCCGCGCCCGCGACGGCCGTCGCCGAATGATGCGGACGACGACCGAGGTCGCCCCCCCGATCGCCGCCGGGGATATCGGGATCCCGCCCGCCCTGCCGTTCACGCGCATGGACTTCGCCGACCCCGCGCTGCTCGAGGAGCTGCTCGGGGTGGTGCGCGAAGTCGCGCGAGCGCGGCGCGTTCACGCTCGGCCACCACGTCGAGGAGTTCGAGCGCGAGTTCGCCGCCTACTGCGAGACCGACTTCGCGGTCGGCGTCTCCTCGGGCACCGACGCGCTGGCGCTCGCCCTGCGCGCGCTGGAGATCGGCCCGGGCGACGAGGTGATCGTGCCCGCCAACTCGTTCATCGCCACCGCCGAGGCGGTCAGCGCCGGTCGGCGCGACCCCGCTGCTCGTCGACGTCGATCCCGACTCGCACCTGATCACCGCCGAGCTCGTCGCGCGCCGCGCTCGACCCCGCGCGTGCGCTGCGTGATCCCGGTGCACCTGTTCGGCGCCACGGTCGACCTCGACCCGATCCTCGCGGCTCGCCCGCGAAGCCGGCATCCACGTGGTCGAGGACGCCTGCCAGGCGCACGGCGCGCGCTACCGCGGCCGGCGCGTCGGCACGCTCGGGGCGCTCGGCTGCTTCAGCTTCTACCCGGCCAAGAACCTCGGCGCGCTGGGGCGACGGCGGAGCCGTCGTCACCGCCGTGCCCGAGCTCGCCGACCGCGTGCGGCTGCTGCGCTCGCACGGCGAGCGCCCGCGCTACCACCACCGCGTGGTCGGTGCCACCGCGCGCCTGGACGCCCTGCAGGCGGCGGTGCTGCGGCGCAAGCTCACGCGCCTGGACGGCTGGAACGAGGAGCGCCGGCGGCTCGGCGCCGCGCTGCGCGAGCGCTTGACGGGCGCCGGGGGCGCGGCGGTCGTCGACCCGGTGCGGCTGCCGTTTGCGGAGGCCGACCACGTCTATCACCTGTTCGTGGTGCGCTGCGCCGAGCGCGACGCGCTGCGCGAGCACCTCGTCGCGCGGGGGGTCGCCACGCGCCATCCACTACCCCGTGCCGATCCACCGCACCGACGCCTACGCCGAGCTCGGGCTGCGGCCCGGCAGCCTGCCCGTGAGCGAGGCGCTGGCCAGCGGATCTGCTCGCTGCCGATCTTCCCGGGCATGACCGCGGCCGAGCTCGAGCAGGTCGTGGAGGCCGTCGCAAAGCCTTCGCCAGGCGGAACCGTCGGGTCCGCTTGATCAGACAGACGGGCTGAGCGGGCCGCAATCGAGCGAGGCATATGGGCGTTGCGCAGACGCTCGACGAAGCCGTCGAGTCGTGGCGCCTTCGAGCGCTGGCGGGCCGTGACAGCTGCGCACCGGGCGACGTGCAGGGCGAGCGCTCGCTCCGCACGCCGCCACGCTTCGCTGGCCGGCGAAGCCGTGCGGCGGCTGCGTCGACATCCTCGTGGCGGGCGTGCTGCTGCTGGCGCTCGCCCGCTGCTGGCGCTGATCGCGCTGGCGATCCGGCTCGACTCCAGCGGGCCGGCGCTGTTCCGCCAGCGCCGCGTCGGACGCGAGCGGCGCCAGTTCACGATGCTCAAGTTCCGCACGATGCGCGCGACGCCGACGCGACGCCGCATCGCGACTACGTGCAGTCGCTGATCGACGGCGCCGGGCCTCCGAGCACGGCCAGCTCTACAAGCTCTCCGTCGACGACCGCGTCACCCGGTCGGGCGCTTCCTGCGCTCCTGGAGCCTGGATGAGCTGCCGCAGCTGATCAACGTGCTGCGCGGCGACATGGCGCTCGTCGGCCCCCGCCCGGTGATCGCCTACGAGGTCGAGATGTACCCCGAGACCTACCTGCGGCGCTTCGCCGTCAAGCCGGGGCTCACCGGCCTGTGGCAGGTCAGCGGCCGCAACGAGCGCACCTACGAGGAGATGGTGCGCTTCGACATCGAGTACGCCGAGCACGCCTCGCTGCTGCTCGACCTGCGGATCCTCGCCAAGACCGTGCCGGTCGTGCTCGGCCGGCAGGGGGTGGCCTGAAGGCGATGCCCGGCATGTGCGAGCAACGGCCGAGCGAGGGGCCCGACACTCGAAGGGGCTCGACGCAGGCGACGCCGGCGCGCCAGGCCGCGATCCTGCGACCGCGACCCGCCGCTCGGCACCGCCATCGTCGGCTACGGCTACTGGGGCCCCAACCTCGCCCGCAACGTCGCCGAATGCCGCAGCTGCGGCTGGAGGCGCTGTGCGACCGCGACCCCGCCCAGCTGCGCCTGTTCCGCCGCCGCCACCCCGACGCCCGCGCGGTCAGCGAGCTCGACGCGCGTGCTCGTCGACCCGTCGATCGAGGCCGTCGTGATCGCCACGCCCCCGCAGACCCACCACGCGCTCGCCAAGCGCGCGCTGGAGGCCGGCAAGCACGTGCTCGTCGAGAAGCCGCTCGCCACGCGGCTGGCGGACGCCTACGAGCTCGCCGACCTCGCCGCCGCCGGCGACCGCGTGCTGATGCCGGGCCACACCTTCATCTACAGCCCCGCCGTCAACACGGTGCGCGAGCTGATCCACAGCGGCGTCGTCGGGGACGTGCACTTCGTCACCTCCTCGCGCATGAACCTCGGCAAGTACAACGGCGACGGCGTCGTCTGCGACCTCGCGCCGCACGACCTCTCGATCCTGCTGTACTGGCTGGAGCAGCCGCGTCGTCGAGGTCGCGGCCTCCGGCAGCAGCGTGCTGCGCCAGGGGGTCTCCGAGACGGCCTTCATGACGCTCGACCTTCGCCGAGCGGGCAGACCGCCAACGTGCAGATCTCGTGGCTGGCGCCGCGCAAGCTGCGCCAGATGATCGTCGTCGGCAGCCAGCGGATGGTCCAGTACGACGACACCGCCGTCCGACGAACCGGTGCGGATCTACGACCGCGGCATGGACATCCTGCCGCCGACGCCCGCCAACTTCGGCGAGCACCAGCTGATCTACCGCACCGGCGACGTCGTGATCCCGCGCGTCGAGCCCGCCGAGCCGCTGCGCCTGGAGCTCGAAGACTTCGCCCACGCGATCCGCACCGGCGAGGAACCGCGCTCCAGTCTCGCGCTCGGGCTCGAGATCGTCGCCGCCGTCGAGCTCGCCGAGGCGTCGCTGCGCGCGCGGCGGCCAGCCGCTGGCGCTGCCCCACTCACGCTCGCCGACCGGGCGGCCGCCTGAAGGAGCATGTCGGTGCGCGCGCGTCCACTCGTCCTCTCGGTGATCGGGGCCCGCCCGGAGATCATCCAGGCCGCGCCCGTCTGCGAGGCGCTCGCGCCGTCGCCGAGGAGATCCTCGTGCACACCGGCCAGCACTACGACGACGCGATGTCCGAGAGCCAGATCCTCGCGACCCGCCTGCCGCGCCCGCACCACAACCTCGGGGTCGGCTCGCGGGCGCGCGAAGAGCAGCTCGACCTCGCCCAGCGAGCGCCTGGAAGAGCTGATCGCGGCCGAGCGCCCCGACGCGGTGATCGTGCGCGGCGACACCAACGCCACGCTCTCCGGCGCCCGCGCCGCGGCCGCCGCGCGGTGTGCCGCTGGTGCACGTCGAGGCCGGCCTGCGCTCCTACCGCGCCGACATGCCCGAGGAGCACAACCGGATCGAGACCGACCGGCTCGCCCAGATCCTCTGCGCCCCGACGCCCGGGGCGCGCGCGCAACCTCGCAGGCCGAGGGCGTCGCGCGGCGAGATCCACGTCACCGGCGACCCGCTGTGCGACACGCTGGAAAGCTGGCGCGCGCGCGTCCGCCCGGCCGGCGCCGGCGACTACGTGCTGGCGACGGTGCACCGCAACTACAACACCGACCGCCCCGAGCGGCTCGCCGCGGTGCTGGCCTGCCTGGCGCGCTCGCCGCTGCCGGTGATGATGCCGCTGCACCCCCGCACCCGCGCGCGCATCGACGGCGTGGGGCCTGGAGGCGCCCGACACCGTGCAAGCTGCTCGATCCGGTCCCCTACACGCGGATGCTCGAGCTCGAGCGCGGCGCCCGCGCGATCGCCACGGACTCCGGCGGGGTCCAGCGCGAGGCGTACCTGTGGGGCGTGCGCTGCATCACCCTGCGCGAGGAGACCGAGTGGATCGACACCGTCGAGACCGGCTGGAACACGCTCGTCGGGGTCGACCCGGACGCGTTCGCGGCGGCGCTGCGCGCGCCCGCTGCCGGCGCGAGCGCCCGCCGATCTTCGGCGACGGCCACGCCGCGCGGCGGATCGCCCAGGTCGTCGTCGACTTCCTCCAGGGGGAGGGAATGCCGTTGATCCCGACGGCGAGGCGGCTTCGGTCGCCGTCGGGGCGGGCATCGAGGTGGCGGCATGAGGCTCGCAGCCGCCGACGGCCGATCCCGGCGGGGATACGCCTGCCCCCGGACGCAGGGCAGGAGGCCCTGCGCCCACGACCTTCTCACCGAACCCACACACGCGGACGATCTCAAAGGAACGAGCGCATGGACGAGCTGAACATCGGGCTGATCGGCGCCGGGCGGATGGGTGCCTACCACGTCGAGACCTGGGAGCGGGTCGCGCAGGGCCGCCTGACGGCGCTCGCCGAGCCCGACGAGAGCGTCGCCCGCGCGCGCATCGGCCGGCGGCCGATCGAGTGGGTCGCCGACCACCGCTGGCTGCTGGAGCGCGCCGACGTCGACGCCGTCTGCATCTGCACCCCCTCCGAGCAGCACGCCCGGATCGCGCTGGACGCGATCGACGCCGGCAAGCACGTGTTCGTCGAGAAGCCGATCGCCACCGCCCTGGAGGACGGGCTGCGGATGGCCGCCGCCGCGCGCGTCGCCGGCCTGAAGCTGATGGTCGGCCACGTCGAGCGCTTCAACCCCGCCGTCGGCAAGCTCGCCGAGCTGATCGACGAGGGGCGCATCGGGCGCGTGTTCCGCGCCCACGCCACCCGCGTCGGGCCGCTGCCCGCGCGCATCCAGGACACCGGCGTCGCGATCGACCTCGCGACCCACGACCTCGACCTGATGCAGTTCGTGCTCGGCCGCGACATCACCAGCATCTACGCCGAAGGCAGCCGCTGCGTGCACCCCACCCAGGAGGACATGATCGCCTGCCTGCTGCGCTTCGGCGAGGACGGGCCGCAGGGGCTGCTCGACGTCAACTGGCTGACCCCCGAGAAGCGCCGCGAGATGACCGTGATCGGGGAGGGCGGGATGCTCAGCGCCTCCTACCTCACCCAGGACGTCTGGTTCGTCGAGTCCACCGGCGCGCCCACCTCCTGGAACGAGCTCGCCCGCGTCCGCGGCGACGCCGAGGGGGCCGCGGTGCGCTTCGCGCTGCCGCGCGTCGAGCCGCTGCAGGCCGAGTTGGAGGCGTTCGCGCGCTGTGTCCTGGAGGACACACAGGAGCCCGTCAGCGCCCAGGACGGGTGCCGCGCGCTCGCCGCCGCGCTGGCCGTGCGCGACTCCGCCGCTCATTCCCGCCCCGTGACCCTGCTCGACATGCCGACCGCTCGCCCGATGCGGGCTGTCGCCTAAAGGAGACCGCACATGATCCGCTTCGTCATCCCCGCCTACAACGAGCACGAGAACATCCCCCGCCTGCTGGCCGACCTCGCCCCCGTCGCCCGCGAGCTCGGGGCGCGCGTGATCTTCGTCGACGACGGCTCCACCGATGGGACCGCCGAGGCGATCGCCGAGCACGGCGACGACCTGCACCTCGCCGTCGTGCGCCACGTCGTCAACCGCGGCCTCGGCACCGCGATCAACTCCGGTCTGCGCGCCGCACTCGGGGAGTCCTCCGACGACGACGCGATCGTCACCCTGGAGGCCGACAACACCTCCGATCTGGCCGACCTGCCGCGGATGCTCGAGCTGTTCGCGGCCGGCAACGACGTCGTGCTCGCCTCCGTCTACGCCCCCGGCGGGCGCATCCTCGGCGTCGCCCCCTGGCGACTCGCCGCGTCCAGGGCGGTCTCCGACGTGTTCCGCTACACCGGCGGGCTGCAGCAGATCCACACGCTCTCCTCGCTGTACCGCGTCTACCGCGCCGGCACCCTGCGCCGCGCCGCGGAGACCTACGGCTACCTGCTCGTCCGCGAGCCCGGCTTCGCCGCCAACGTCGAGCTGCTGCTCAAGCTCTACAACGCCGGCGCCCGCGTCGCCGAGGTCCCCACCGTCAACGACTGGTCGCGGCGCCTCGGCTCGTCGAAGATGAGCCTGCGCCCCACCGTCCTCGCCTACGGCCGGCTGATGGCAGCCCACCTCGTCGGGCGCATCCAGCCGCCCCCGATCTCCCCGCTCGGGACCGACGAGCCCGCCGCACGCATCGAAGGGGAGCCCGTCACTCAGCTGCGCGCCATCGCCGGCGGGCGCTGATGAGCAGCCCCTCGGCGTCCGGAGGCGTGTTCAACGGCTCCGACGGACCGGCGACCGGCGACCAGGGCGCGGGCGGGCCTACGATCGGCGTCGTCGGCGCCGGGATCCTCGGCACCGTCCTCGCCCTGCGCCTCGCCCAGGGCGGCGCGCGGGTGACGCTGCTCGAGCGCGCCCCCACCCCCGGCGGGCTCGCCGGCGCGATGGACTTCTCCGGGCACCGCGTCGACCGCTTCTACCACGTGATCGTCCCCTCCGACCAGCGCATGATCGCGCTCGCCGACGAGCTCGGGCTCGCCGATCAGCTCAGCTTCACCCCCGTCGGCGTCGGCTTCTTCGTCGACGGCCAGATGCACCCGTTCAACGGCATCGGCGACTTCCTGCGCTTTCCCCCGCTGTCCCGGCTCGGCCGCGCGCGGCTCGCCTGGTTCGTTGCGCACTGCCAGCTGCGCCGCGACTACCGCTCGCTGGAGCGCGAGCCGCTGGAACGCTGGCTCACCCGCCACTGCGGCGCCAAGGTCGTGCGGCGCATCTGGCGCCCGCTGCTTGACTCGCGCTTCGACGGGCAGCACTCCGAGCTGCCCGCCACCTACCTGTGGGCGCGCACCAACCGCATGCGCTCCGCCCGCGACGGCCGCGGCTCCGGCGAGACGATGGGCTGCATGAAGGGCGGCCACGAGCGGCTCGTCCTCGCCGTCGCCGACCGCGCCCGCGAAGCCGGCGTCGACATCCGCCTCGGGGCCGGCGTCGAAGGGCTCGTGCGCGACGACGCCGGCGGGGTCGCTGGGGTGCTCGTCGACGGGCACTCCGAGCGCTTCGACCTGACGATCGCCACGCTGCAGCCCCCCGCCCTGCGCCGCCTGCTGCCGGTCGAGCTGCACCCGCTGCTCGCCGCCTACCCCGGCCGCTACCTCGGGGTCGTCTGCCTCGATGCTCAAGCTGCGCCGCTCGCTGCTGCCCTACTACTCGGTCAACATCTGCGACCCCACCCCGATCACCACCGTCGTCGAGACCTCCCACGTCGTCGGCACCGAGCACACCGACGGCCTGCGCCTCGCCTACCTGCCCAAGTACTGCGACCCCGGCGCCCCCGAGTTCAGCGAGGACGACGAGTCGATCTACCGCCGCTTCACCGAGATGCTCGCGCGCCTCGCCCCCGACTTCAGCCACGAGGACGTCGTCGACTGGACCGTCCAGCGCGCCCCCCTCGTCGAGCCCGTCCACGCCCTCGGTCACGAGCCCCGCACCGCCCCCGTCTGGCCCGGCGTCGACGGCCTGGGACTCGCCTCGGCCAGCCAGATCTACCCGCGCCTGCTCAACGGCGAGTCCGTCGTCGAGATGGCCGAGCGCGTCGCCGCCGAGGCGTTGGAGCGGGTGCGACCCCGCGGCCTAGCGTCAGAGCGCGACGTCGCTCACGCTGCCGCGGCCTGACGTCTCACATTTGCAGCCATCGTTGTCTGTAGCCTCGCGGCGTGCCGTCGGCGCCGCGATTACCGATCCCTGACGAGGCGCTGGTCTTGCGCGGAGGCACAATGCGCGACCGCCAAGAGACCGAGATCGCAGCCGAAGACGCGGAGGCGGCTCTCAATATTTACGGTCTGTCGACCGAGTGCTTTGTGGTGGCCACGCTAGACGATGCGCTCCGCGCATCGCGCCGCCCGAACAAAGAGGTTCGGTACAGCGATGCTGCTCGAATTCGTGCGGCAGGGCTCGATGTGCTCCCCACTGGACGCGCACCACACGGCACCCTTTTGGTACCGAAGCCACTCGATGAGGCTGGCTGGAGCCTGGTGCAGTCCCTATTCGATGGACCAATCGTGAACCCGTACAATAGGAAGCGATCGTAATGCGCCTCTTGATCGACTTCAACGCCGAGACCTCTGATGGTCGCTTCTTTGCGCGTACGTCGCGGGTGGATTCACCGCTGCATATGAATGAGCTGGTCCAGGCCTATGACGGCGACGACAATCAGCTGGTGATGTCAGTTGACGAGCTGGATGATGATCGAGGGTTGGTCTACTTGAGACCGGACTGGTCTACTTGGATCGACGGCGATCCGACCTCGGCCTATCTGACCGCGATAGCGCGCGACTACCTGGTCCGATCGGACTCCAGGGTCCCGGCTTATCCTTGGCCGGCCGGTTCTTCCTTTGAGATCGGCCCCACGACGGCCGTCCACCTCTCGGGCGGGTATGTTCAGCTACCGCTTGAGGACGGCTCTGCTCCGCTGTCTGTTGGCTCGGCGGACGCGTTCGTGAACTCATCAATCATCTCCTTCGGCCCAAGGATTCCGACATTGTGGAAGCGACATCCGAAGAACCGGACGTGTTTTAGTCCGATGATGCCTACATAGTGTCGGTCTTCCCGAGCCTCAATGAACAGGGCCTCCGGCGGAGCGTCGAAGCTGCAGCTGTCGAGCATGAGCCCGTCAATAGCGCCCATGATGGCAGGCCCGTAGATGTCGCAGTCATCGAAATCGACGCTTTCAATCAGGCTAGGAATGCCGCGAGAGGTGAGCGCCTCGTATAGCCGCACGACCTCGCGTCGGTGCGTTGTATCGTAGGTCTCCTCGGCCACGCTCGGTAGCGTATCGCTCCGGTCCCAGGCCCCGCGCATGGCGAACAGATGTGATGTCGCTACGCCGCAGTGACCTGAAGGCGGTGATGGGGGTACGCGCTGGTGGATAACCGACCGGTGAGCTCGTCCACCAGAGCCAGGTAGCGCGCGCGCTGGCGCTCCCAGGCGATCTCCGCGAGGCGCTCGGTCGCGCGCTGCGCGCGCTCGCTCGCGGCGGCGGGGTCGGCGCACACCGACTCGATCGCGCGGGCCAGGTCCCCGGGGTCGCCCGGCGCGAACACAGACAGGTCGCGCTCGGAGAAGTAGCCGGCGATGCCGGGCAGCCGCGAGGCGACGACCGGCAGGCCCATGTGCACGTACTCCAGCAGCTTCACCGGGAGCAGCAGCTCGGTGAAGCGGTCGTGCAGCGTCGGCACCACCCCGATGTGCGCCGCCGCCAGCTCCAGCGGGATCTCCGCGAACGGGACCGGCTCGGGCGCGACGTCGATCCGCGCCGGGTCGATCTTCGCCGCAAGCGCCGCGAGGCGGTCGCGGTCCTCGCCGGAGCCGCAGATCCGCACCTGCAAGCGCGGCACGCTGTCGCGCAGCCGCGCGACCGCCCGGATCAGGGTCTCCACGCCGAAGCGCGGCGCGAGGCCGCCGTGGTAGAGGACGCGCAGCGGACCGTCCGCCGGCCAACGCACCGGAGGGCGCGGCGGCCCGAAGACGTTCTCGTCGGGCGAGTTCATCACGACCGTCGTGCGCCCCACCCCCACGCCGCGGCTTTCCAGGCGCCGCCGCGACTGGTCGGTGACTGTCACCACGCGCGTCGCCAGCGCGGCGCTCAGCCGCTCCTCGCCCACCAGCAGCCGTTCCAGCGGACCGCCGGGGCGGCGGCCGTACTTCGTCGCGAACAGCTCCGGGAAGGTGTCGTGGACGTTGAGGATCACCGGCGTCCCGCGCAGGCGCGGCACGACCGCGGCGGCGGTCAGCAGGTCCGGCATGTTGTGGACCTCCACGAGGTCGAAGCGCCGCTGCGCGTCCAGCGCCGTAAGGCGCCACAGCGCGCGCGCCAGAAAGCTGCCGTAGCCCCGCAGATAGGAGCCGGCTCCCCCGGCGACCTTCGTCGCCCGCGACGGGGTGAACGCGAATCATCCCCGTCGCCGACGCGCAACTCCTCGCGCTCGCCGACGCACACGAGGTCGACCTCGTCGCCGCGCTGCGCCAGCGCCCGCGCCTCGCGCTGGATGCGCGAGTCCAGCCGGAAGTCAGACAGGTGCACCATCGCGACCCGCAGGCGCCCGTCTCGCCCGCGGTGTCCGTTCCCCACGGCACGGGGGCCATTGGACGCGGTGTGTCCGTGCGGCTCAGCGGCCCCGTCCGGCGCCGCACCCTCCCTCAGCACAGCGCCACCTCGCCGCCGTCGCCGACGTTCAGGCGCATCGCGCGCGGCAGCGAGAAGTCGCGGAAGACCCGCGCGTGGCGGCCGACGACGCTGCCGACCAGGCGCCCCCCGATGTGGGTGATGCTCGCGCCGGGCAGGATGATCGAGCGCTCGATCTCGGCGCCCTCGATGCGGACGTCGGACCCGATCGAGGTGTAGGGGCCGATGTAGGCCTCCAGCACCAGCGCGCCCGGGCCGACGATCACCGGGCCCACGATCACGCTGGATTGCACGCACGCCGTCGGGTGGATCGCCACGGATCCCTCGATCCTGTTGCCCGTCCCGCTGACGCTCGGCGGCTCGCACGACAGGGCGTCGAGCAGGAAGCGGTTCATCTCCAGCAGCTCTGAGGGACCCCCGGTGTAGCGCCACCAGCCGCGGACGCGCTCGATCTGCAGCCGCCCGCCCGCCTCCACGAGCTGCTCGGCGATCGTCGCCAGGTCCAGCTCACCGCCGTGCCAGGAGCCCGTCGTGCCGAAGCGGCGCAGCGCGCCGGGGCCGAACAGGCAGACGCCGGCCAGGTCGAGCGGGACGCCGTTGGGAGGCGACTCCACGAGGCGCAGCAGCCGGCGGGTCGCAAGCGTCGTCGAGCCGCCGCCGGCCGGCCCGTGCACGAGCGCCACCAGGTCCGGGACGCCCTCGTCGTGCCGCGGCACGACGAGCTTCACCAGCTCGTCCAGCGGCTGCGCGAGCAGTCCGTCGGCCGCGTGCACCACGCACGGCGACTCCCCGACGAGCTCGCCCGCTTCGCCGAGCGCCTGCTCGCGGGTGTGCTCGTAGCGCACATGGGAGACGTCGATCTCGGCGGGTCCCTCGGCAAGGACGCAGGCCCGCAGCTCGTCGCTTTCGCAGGTCGGCGCCACCAGCACGACCTCCTCCACCCCGGCCCGCCGCAGCTCATCCAGCACGTGACAGACGATCGGTCGGTTGGCGACGCGCTGCAACGCCGCGCCGGCTGGCCTGTCTGCTGCGGCGGTGCTCGATGTGGGCATGACCACCCCCTTGAGGATCATGCCTTGTTAACGAGTTGGGTACGCCGCTCCTCGCGCGCCCGCTTTCGAGCAGGCCGAGATTCGCTTCAGATTCGCGTCAAAAGTTGGGCTGCACATCCCGCGTTTTTTCCAGGTGACGATGACGAGAGCGAGGCGATCACGCTGGAATTGAAAGAGATCATGAGGGCCCTCCGGGCCCACTGGATCGGCACGACGGCCGTCGTGCTGCTGGCGGTTGCCGCGGCCGCCGCGGTTAAGCTGACCTCACACAACGTGCCGACCGGCGCCGCGACGGTCCAGATCCTCGTCGACTCGCCCAGCTCGGAGCTCGCCAACCTGACCCAGAACCCGACGCCGCTGATCTCGCGTGCGGCGGTGTTCGCCCAGGTGATGACCAGCCAGGCGGTCATCCAGGACATCTCCGCAGCCGCAGGCGTCCCCGCCAGCCAGGTCACCGCCCAGGGGCCCTACAGCGGCTCGGGCGAAGCGCTCGACGTCGTCACCCCCGCCGAGGCGCGCAGCAGCCAGCTGGTGGCCGAAGACGCCCCCTACCGCCTCACCTTCCTCGCCCAGCAGAACGAGCCGGTGATCACCGCATCGGTGCAGGCGCCAACCCCGCCGGCGGCCGCGAACGTCGCCAACGCCGTGTATCGCGGCGTCCAGAATTATGTGGCGTCGATCCAGCACCAGGGCCACACTCCCGCCCAGGACAGGGTGACGTTGCGCGAGCTCGGACCGGCGCAGGCCGCGACCGTCAACAGCTCCTCGCGCAGCACGCTGATGGCCGCGGCGTTCCTGGGGGTGCTGATCCTCGGGCTGCTGGCGATCCTCGGCGTCGAGGGCGTTCGCCGACGCGGCCGCGAGCTCGACAAGCTCGAGCTCGACCTGGCAGCCGAGTTCGAAGCTCTCCCGCACGACCCCCGGCCGCGACTGCCGCTGGCATCAGCGGGAGAGCGTCGCCGATGAGCACCGCTAAGTGCTCCGGTCTGCGCTGACCGTCCGGCGGCTGCGAGCGCCGATCGCGCTGGTGGCGGCGGCCGCGCTCGCGGCCCTGCTCGTCGGCTACCGGCCGTCGCTCGCGCCGCCCGGCCTGCATCCGCGCGGCCTGCAGCTCGGCGCCGCGCGGGCCCAGGTGCTCGTCGACAACTCGGACTCCGAGATCGCCGACATCCGCACGCTGACCCAGTACCAGTCCGAACTCGCCGCGCAGCTCGCGCTCAACTACGTGCTCTACCTGCAGAGCGACGCCGCGACCGCGACGCTCGGGCGGGAGATCGGGCTCGGCCAGCGGAGCATCGCCGCGTCGGGGCCGTTCACGCTGCTGCTCGATCGCACCAACTACGCGCCCCAGCGGCCCGCGCCGCCCGAACCGCGCCAGGTCGACCACGCCTACCGGCTGCTGCTCGACGTCGACGGCGCGCACCCGGTCCTGACGCTGTACGCACAGGCGCCGACCGCGCGGGCGGCGGTCGCAATCGTCGACGACGCGCGCACGTTGCTGCAAAGCCACGTCGCCGACCAGGAGGCGTCGAACCCCCTGCCGGGCAACTCGGCCGTCGTGCTGCGCCCGCTCGGCCCGACGATCGGCGGCGTCGTGGACCCCGGCGTCCGCTGGCAGCTGATGGTATTCGTGTTCTTCGCGATCCTGATCGTCGGCGCCAGCCTGCTGTGGGCGCGGGGCCGGCGGCCGGCGCGCGCATACGCGGACCGCCTCGCCACCGCCAGGCTCGACCGGCTCGACGACGAGCTCCCGGGCAGCGACGAATGGCCGCACACCAAACGCGCGCTGCCGTGGGCGCTCGCCGCATTCATGGCGATGCTGTTCCTCGTCCCGTTCGATGCGATCGACCTGCCCGTCCACCTGCCGGTCAACGGCACGCTCGACCGTCCGGTCGTGATCGCGCTGGCGATGCTGTGGTTCGCGAGCCTCGCCGTCGCCAGCGGCGCGGCGCGCCCCCGCCTGAAATTCGGCCGCGTGCACTTCACGGCGCTGCTGTTCCTCGCGGTCTGCCTGCTCAGCGTCGCGCTCAACGGGCACGCGCTGGCGAACATGGACGAGATCACGCTGACCGTCAAGAAGCTCGCGCTGCTGATCTCCTACATCGTCTTCTTCTTCATCGTCGCCTCCGTCCTGCGCCCGCGCGAGGTCCCGCGCTTCGCGGCGCTGATGGTCGTGCTCGGCGTGGTCGTCGCGATCGGGACGATCATCGAGTACCGCTTCCACTACAACCCGTTCTACGAACTGTGGGGCAAGGTCCTGCCCGTCACCAAGCCCACGGGCTTCGACACGATCGACTCGATCGGCCGCCTGACGGTGTACGGGCCGACGCTCCAGCCGCTGGAGCTCGCCGCGATGCTCGCGATGGTGCTGCCGTTCGCGATCCTCGGCGCGATCGACTCGCCGACCCCGCGGCGGCGGCTGCTGTACGTGATCGCGGTCGGCCTGCTGCTCGCCGGTGGCGTCGCGACCGCGCGCAAGACGAGCCTCGTGGTGCCGGCCGCCGTGATCCTGATCCTGGCTGCCTATCGCCCCCGTGCGGTGCTGCGCACGATGGGCAAGCTCAGCGTGGTGCTGGTGGTGCTCGTGCACTTCGCCGCGCCGGCGGCGCTCGGCTCGGTCATCAGCCAGCTCGAACCCGGTCACGTCAACACCGCGCTGACCACCACCGATCGCACGGCGCGCTACGACGCGGTCACGCCGGACGTCCTGCGCCATCCGCTGATCGGCCGCGGCTATGAGAGCTATGACCCGCAGAAGTACCGCATCCTCGACAACCAGTACCTCGACCTGCTGATCACCGTCGGGCTGATCGGGACGCTCTGCTATCTCGCGATCTTCGCCGCGATGATGGCCGCCGCGCAACGCACGATCCGCGGCCCCGACCCCAGGCGGGCCTCGCTCGCGCTGGCGTCCTTCGCCGCGATCACCGCGATCGTGATCGCGAGCGCCCTGTTCGACGTGCTGTCGTTCCCGCACGTTCCCTACCTGCTGTTCTTCGTCGCCGCGATGATCCTCGCGCTGCGCGAGCCCTCGCCGGCGCCCGAGCCCGCCCGCGTGATCCCGGTGCGGCCCGTCGGGCACGCCGGGCCGCGCGCGGGGCCCGACGAGCCAATACCGGAGCCGGGTCCCGGCCCGGAGGCCCCGCCTCAGCCCGCCCCGCGCGAGCCGGTTCTCGTCTAGCTGCTCACCGGGTAGCGGCGTCATAGATCGGTCGTGCGCCATCTGCGAGAGCGCATCGGTATGACATGATCCAGCCGGAGACAACGTATGGATGCCCACGGTGAGGAGAAACGTCTTGCGAGGACCTGATCTGATGGGGATTTGCGGTCGTCGCTCGCGCCGCCGGGAGTTGGCAGCGCGACTCGCCGGTCTGCTCGTGGTCGCCCTCGCGGCTGCGTGCCTGTCGATGGCGAGCGTGGCGAGCGCTGAAATCTCGATCAGCTACGTCGCTCCGAGCGGATATCCGCCGACGGAAACCGGCGGCACGAGCATCTACGAAGGCAAAGGCGCAAACCCCAACGAGAACGTCACGGTCGGCCTGAACGAAAACACCACATTTGAACAAGAAGGACTCAAATGCAGTCCCACGGGCCCTCTCTGCGACTACTACCAGATCCTCGATGGAGAACCGTTCACAGTCCATCTGCCGTGCATCAAACGCGTTTTCGGCGATGTGTACTGCCCCGACGCCGACTATTTCGTCGCGAATCTCGGGAACGGCCCTGACATCAATGAATACTTTCTTTTCGGGCATCTCGAATATGAAAATGCGACCGTCAACGGCGGCTCCGGCAACGCGCACATCGCCGTCTCACCGGACTCACCCGTAGGCCCGTACAAGGACGAAGACATCATCAACGGCAACGGCGGCAACGACACGCTGATCGGCGGCCCCGGCAACGACACGATCCACGCGGACTCGGGCAACGACACGATCAACGGTGGCGCCGGCAACGACAAGCTCTACGGCGGCACGGGCAACTCCTACATCTTCGGCGGCCCCGGCAACGACCTCGAGGTCGGCGGCTCGGGTCACGACATACTCGGGTGGGCGGCCTATGGAGCGCCTGAAGCCGGCGAACCCGACACCGGCTCGAACACCTTCGAAGGCACCGGCGGGGACACCGTCGTCGACTTCCAATACGCCAAAGGGCCGGTCACCGTCTCGCTCGACGGCGTCGCCAACGATGGCGAAGCGGGCCAGGGCGACAACGTCGAGCCGAGCATCGCCGAAGTCCGCGGCAGCGAATACGACGACACGTTGATCGCTGGCGTTCCTCCGGTGACGCTCGACGGCGAGGGCGGCAACGACACGATCTACGGTGGCCCTGGGGGCGACACGCTGATTGGCGGCGAAGGCAACGACACGATCTATACGGATGGGCCGGCCGGGGACGGCCCGGATCAGATCTTCGCCGGTGTCCCCGGCTGCGCTCTGGACGAATGCCCCGGAGGCAATGACACGATCTACGCGGCCGACGGGGTCGAGGATCAGATCAGCTGTGACGCGGGAGCGGACGTCGTCTACGCCGACCAGCTGGACGTCGTCGCAAGCGGCGCGATTGACGGCTGTACGAACGTCCACCGTGAAACCGTGGGTGGCAGCGGGGGTACGGGGAGCAGCGGCGGCAGCGGCACCGGCAGCAGCGGTGGCGGCAAACCGGGCAACGGCGGCAACCCTGGCGGGCCGGGGAGCATCACCTTCTCGGTGCTCAAGCCTCCGCGCAATGCCAAGGCGCTGCTCAAGAGCGGTCTCACGCTGTCCACGTCATGTCCGGCGGCGTGCGCTCTCTCCGCCCAGGCGAGCGTCAGTGCGTCGACCGCGAAGAAAGCTCACATCGCCGGCGCCAAGAGCGTGGTGGTGGGCGGTGGGCACGCGACTCTGCTCGCGGGCGGCGGCGTCAAGCTCAAGATCAACCTGACCACCAGGGCCAAGCGCGGTCTCAAGCGCCTCAGGAGGTTCTCGATCGCGATCACGCTGACCTCGAAGAATGCGACCGGGGCGACGATGACCTCGACGAAGACAGTGACGATCTGAGCGCGGACGGGCGGAGCGTCTGCTACGCCGCGGCAGCGACCGCTGGTGCGGACTCGACCGACCGCGCACCATCGACGAATAGCTGCTGCCAGCGCTCCAGCAGCATCAGGCAGAAAAGGCGCTGGTCGCTCTTCTTGCCGGCTGCGCCGGCATCCGCGAGCAGGGCGCGCACGGCGGTGGCGTCGTACTGGCCGCGTGCCAGCGCGCGCGGGTCGAGCAGCGTGTCGCTCAGCAGCGCGTCGCTGTGCACGCGCAGCCATGCGCCCAGCGCGGAGTGAAAGAAGCCGCGCTTGCGCTTGTTGATGATCTCCGCGTCGACCAGACCGTGGGAGGCGCGTTTGAGCAGCTCCTTGCGCCGGCCCAGCCACACCTTGCGGCTGTCGGGCAGCTCCGTGCAGAACCGCACCAACGCGGGGTCGAGGAAGGGGACACGCACCTCCAGCGAGGCGGCCATCGACATCTTGTCGAAGTACAGCAGCATGTTGTCGACCAGCGCCATGCGCGTGTCGAGCGCCAGCGTCTGCGCCAGCGGTCCGCGCGCGCCGGTGGGCAGCTGCGCGTGGATCGCGCGCGCCAGCTCCTGCTCGATCGAGGGCGCGCGGAAGTCGTCCCCCAGGAGCGCCAACCGGTCGGCGGGCTCCATCACGCGGCTCATCGCCAGCAGTCGCGTGGCGGGGTCATCGGTGCTTAGCGCCTCGAGCCCGCGGGCGAACGTGCCGCCAGGCGTTGCGCGGGCACCAGCGGCGGCCAGCGCCGTGCGCAGGATGCCGGGGCCGCGTCCGATCACGGCGGCGAGCGCGGCGATCTGGTGCTTGCGGTAGCCGCCCAGCAGCTCGTCGGCCCCCTGGCCGGAGAGCGCCACCGTCACCGACTCGCGCGCCAGCCGGCTCAGCAGCAGGAAGCCGAGGAAGGACACGTCGGCGATCGGCTCCTCCAGATGCCACAGCGCCTCGTCGAGCAGCTCGGGGTGCTCGGTCGCGCTGGTGAGCAGTTCGTGGTGATCGGTTCCGAGACGCTGTGCCACCCTGCGCGCATCGCCGAGCTCGTTGGCGTCGGCGTCCTCGACGAAGCCGATCGAGAAGGTCTTCACCGGCCGTGGGCTGTGCTCGGCCATCAGCGCGGTGATCAGCGAGGAGTCAAGGCCGCCGCTGAGCATCGAGCCGAGCGGGACGTCGCTGACCATCTGCGCGCGCGTCGCGCGGCGCAGCAGCTCCAGCAGCCGCTCCTGGTCCTCGCCCCAGCTTGCCGCCGGGGATCGCGAGGGGGGGCCGCCGGCGGCCTCGCCGAGGGCCGTCTCGGCGGAGGTGCCCTCGTTCGAGGTGGCCTCGCCATCGGCCGACCAGTAGGACTGCTGCGTCACCGGCCCGTCTCCCTCCCACACGACCAGCGACGCCGGCATCAGCTTCTGCACGCCGGCGAACAGCGACCGCGGGCCGGGGACGAAGCCGAACGCGAGGAACAGCTCGGCGGCCAGCGGGTCCAGCGCGGGGTCGACCAGGCCCCCGGCGATCAGCGACTTGACCTCGGAGGCGAACGCGAGGCCGTCCGGCCCGAGCGAGTAATAGAGCGGCTTGACGCCGAGCTGGTCGCGGACCAGCACGAGCCGCCGGCGCGGGGCGTCCCACAGGGCGATCGCGAAGATCCCATCGAGCCGGCTGGCGAAATCGACCCCGTGCTCCTCGTAGAGATGGACGAGCGTCTCGCCGTCGCCCTCGGTGCGCAGCCGGTGGCCGCGGCGGCGCAACCCCTCGCGCAGCTCGCGGTAGTTGTAGATCTCGCCGTTGAACACCGCGAGCACGCTGCCGTCCTCGTTGGCGATCGGCTGGTGGCTGCCGGCGACGTCGATGATGCTCAGCCGCCGCATCCCCAGCGCGACGCCCGGCTCGATCCGCGCGCCGCGCTCGTCGGGCCCGCGGTGGACGATCGCCTCGGTCATCGCGTGCAGCCGCGCCTCGTCGAGCGCCGGCGCAGCGCCATGCCGCGCGGCGATGCCACAGATGCCGCACATGTCTCACAATCAACGCCGCCGCCTGCGGCGCGCTTGCGGCCACGGGCCGCGACGGCGGGGCGCAGACGTTCGCGAGCCGGGACTCGACGGTCGCGCGCGGCCCGATGCGGAAGTTCCCCGGCGGGCGCGGCGTTTTTTGCAGTTGTATGCCGCAGAGCCTGCTGGTTGTCTCGCCGGTCCACAACGAGGCCCGGCATATCGAACGCGTGGCGCGCGCGGTGGCGGCGCAGCGGCGCCGCCCGGACGCGTGGGTCGTGGTCGACGACGCCTCGACCGACGACACGCTGGCGCGCCTGCGGGCGCTGGAGCAGGAGAGCGACTTCGACTTCCTGACGGTCCTGTCCGCCCCCGAGGTCGTCGCCAGCCGCGACGGGCTGGCGCAGGCGGCTGAGATCCGCGCCTTCAACCACGGTCTGGAGAGTCTGGACTGGCGCTCGTTCACGCACGTGGCCAAGCTCGACGGAGACGTGGAGCTGACGCCGGACTGGTATGAGACGCTGCTGGGGCGCTTCGCGGCGGACCCGGCACTGGGGATCGCCTGCGGTCAGCTTGCGGAGGTCGTCGGCGGCGCGAGCCGCACGATCCCGATCCCCGAGCACCACGTCCACGGCGCGCTGAAGCTCTATGCGCGGGAGTGCCTGGAGCAGATCGGCGGGGTCCAGGCGCGCCTGGGGTGGGACACGATCGACGAAGCGTACGCGCGGATGCGCGGCTGGAAGACGCGCTCGTTCCCCGACCCCATCGCCATCCACCACCGCCCGCTGGCCAGCCGCGACGGCGTGCTGCGGGGCCGGGCGCGCCATGGGGCCTGCGCGTACATCGCCCATCAGAGCCTCCCGTGGGTGGCGGCGCGCGCGGTGAAGGTCGGCAGCACGCAGCCGGTGGGCGTCGGCGGCGCGGCGTTCCTGTACGGGTACGTGCACGCCGCGGCGAGCGGCACGGCGCGCGTGGACGACCCGGCGCTGCGGCGCTTCGTGCGGGGCGAGCTGCGGGCGCGGGTGCGCCGCGCGCTGCGGCCGGCGCGCCTCGGGCAGGCGCGATGAGCGCGCGCGATCGGCCGTGGGCGGGCGCGATGGGCGAGCTGCGCCCGGACCTCAGCGTGATCGTGGTGACGCACGATCGCACCGAGCTGGCGCTGGCGACGCTGCGCAGCGCGCGCGCGGCGGCGGGCGCGCTGGAGGTGCAGTGGCTGGTGGTGGACAGCGGCTCAACTGGCGACACCCCGAATGTGATCGAGCGCGAGCTGCCGGAGGTGAGCGTGCTGCGCTGCGCGAACATCGGCTTCGCGGCCGCGAACAACAGGGGGCTGGCATTCGCGGGCGGCCGCTACGTGCTGCTGCTCAACCCGGACGTGGAGATCGTGTCGGGGACGTTCGCGGACCTGGTGGCGGCGCTGGACGCGCGCCCGGAGGTGGGGATCGCGAGCGTGATCCAGCAGGGCGCGGACGCGGAGCTGCAGCATTCGATCCGCCGCTACCCCTCCCCGCGGCGCGCGTTTGGCGAGGCGCTGGCGCTGCCGTGGGGCGGTTGGCGCGAGGAGGAGCAGGCGCCGTCGTGCTACCGCGAGGAGCGCTCGGTGGACTGGCTGGTGGGGGCGTTCCTGATCGCGCGGGCGGAGGCGGTGCGCGAGATCGGCGGCCTGGACGAGCGGTTCTTCCTGTACTCGGAGGAGACCGACTGGTGCTATCGCGCGCGGGCGGCGGGCTGGGACGTGCGCCACCTGCCGCAGATGGTCGTGACCCACCACACCGCGGCGACCTACAGGCCGGAGCTGGCGGCCCAGCTGAGCTACGCGAAGCTGCTGTTCGCGCGCAAGCACTACCGGCGCGCGCGCGCCGGCGCGATCCACGCGGCGCTGGCGGTGCGCCATCTGCTGCGGGCGCGCGTGGCGGCGGATCGCCGGGCGCTCGCGGTCGTCACCGGCGTCGCGCGGCCGCCGTTCCGGTGAGGGACCCACGGATGGGCCAGAGTGATCCTCGTATGCGCCCGAGCGACCCCCGGTTGTGCCTGAGCGATCGTCGGATGCGGCCGGGCGGATGAACGCGGCGAGCGCCTACAACGTGCTGCGCGAGACGCGCGATCACGCGTTCTCGCTGGCGATGCGCTCGTCGTTTGCGCGCCTCGGGCCGCGCAGCCGGCTGTCGCTGCCGATCCAGCTTGTCGGCGCCGAGCGGATCGCGATCGGCGGCCGGGTGTACCTGGGGCCGGGCTGCTGGCTGCTGACCCACGAGCTGCAGGGGCGGCCGGCGGGGCGCCTCCAGGTCGGCGACGGGACGTCGATCGCGGGCCACTGCGTGCTCTCGGCGGCGGTCGAGGTGCGGGTGGGGCGCAGCGTGCTGTTCGCGCGCAACGTCTACATCGCCGACCACCGCCACGGCTTCGAGCGGGCCGACCTACCGGTGCTCGACCAGCCGCTGGACGACCTGCGGGCGGTCGCGATCGAGGACGGGGCGTGGCTGGGCCAGAACGTCGTGATCCTCCCGGGCGTGACCGTTGGGCGCGGCGCGGTGGTCGGCGCCAACGCGGTCGTCCGCGACGACGTCCCGGCGCGGTGCGTCGCGGTCGGCGCCCCCGCCCGGGTCGTCAGACATCTGTGAGGAGACCCACCCGGCGGCGGACACCGGTCCGTCGGCCCCCTGGCCTCCCGCCGGTTCATCTGGCGCGGGTGCGCCTGCCGGTCCGGGCACGGATGCGCGGGCGGGCGCGAACACGCGGAGGGCGAGCCGGTGGAGGTCCCTCCAGGTGGGCGGCGAGACGAGGCGCAGCGCGACGCAGTAGGCGAGGACGCCGGCGGCGCCTGTGATCGTGACGGTGAGGACCCGGGCGATCGACGGTTCGAGCAGGTGGCGCAGCGGCTCGCCGACGGCGGCGAGCGCGAGGCAGCCGGCGACGGCGGGGCCGAGCTCTCCGACCAGCCCGCGCAGCGGCAGCCCGATGTGGCGCTGCAGCAGGAAGCGGTAGACGCCGGCGAGGATCGCGATGTAGACGGTGGCGACGGTGACGGAGACGGCGATCAGGCCGTGGTGGGCGGCGAGCGCGACGGCGGCGGCGTAGACGGCGAGCATCGCGAGGTTGAAGTTCAGCAGCGCGCGGGGGCGCCCGACGGCGAGCATCACCTGGGGGTAGCCGGTGAGGACCGCGGCGACCATCCCGGCGACGGCGAGGATCTGGGCGGGCCGGACGGCGGGCTCCCAGGCGGCGCCGAGGACCAGCGGGATCAGGACGGGGCCGAGGACGATCAGCGAGGCGAGCAGCGGGAAGATGACGGCGGCGTGGACGCGGGTGGCGCGCTCGTGCATCCGGCGCAGCTCGGCGCGGCTCTCGGTGCGGGAGTAGACGGGGAAGGCGAGCTGCATCATGACGCTGCTGAGCTTGTCCTGGTAGACGACGCCGAGGTTGAAGGCGCGCCAGTAGATCCCGACCTGGGCGGCGGGAAGCTGGACGGCGAGGATCGCGTAGTCGACGTTGCGAAACAGCACGTCGACGAGCCCGGCGCCGGCGGCGGCGATCCCGAAGCCGCCGATTTCGCGCTGGGAGCGTCCGTGCCAGCGGGGCAGCGGCGAGGGCGCGAGCGCGAGCAGCAGCAGCGAGGTGAGCAGGACCTGGGCGAGCGCCCCGGCGATGATCGCGGTGGCGCCGAGCCCGGCGATGGCGAGCCCGACGGGGATCAGGTTGCCGATGCTGGTGGCGGTGACGTCGATCAGGCTCATGCGCCGGAAGTCCAGCGCCCGCCACAGCGTGGCGCGCGAGACGGTCCCGAGCGAGGCGAGCAGGAAGACGGGCGAGACCAGCGCGATCAGGCTCGCGGTCTGTGCGCCGAACACGGGACGCCACAGGACCGGCGTGAGCGCGAGCACGAGGACGCTCAGCACGACCCCGCCGACGAGGCTCATCAGCATCGCGACGCGGCGGTGGCTCTCCTCGATCGTCTCGCGCTGGACGAGCGCGGAGGCGAACCCCTCGAAGGTCAGGATGCCGGCGAGCGGGACGAAGATCAGCGCGACCGCGGCGTGGCCGAATTCGGCGGGCGAGATCAGCCGGGCGAGCAGGATGATGCAGGCGAAGGCCAGCAGTTCGCTGACCCCGCGCGTGAGCATCACCCAGCGGACGCCGCTGATCGTGGCCTCTTTGAAGGAATCGCGCGACATGCCGGTGTCCGAACAACAAACGCCCTCCCGGTGGCGGTCCTTGTACGCGGGTCGGCGACGCCGCGCACGGTCGGCCGATCGGGATGATCGGGGATCGTCCGCGCGGGCGACGGCTCCGACGACGGTGGTGGGCGCGGGGCCTCCGTGCCCCGCGGCGGGCGCTCTAGACCTCGCTGACGCGAGCCAAGAAGTCTCGAGGCGTCAGCACCAGAACGCCGGAGCCGGCAAGGTCGGTCAGGTGTCGGTCTCCCGAGACGAGCACCTCGACGCGTGCTGCGAGCGCCAAGGCTACAAGGTAGTCATCGTCGGGATCGGGTGTATGGGTGGCCGTGGACGGCGGGTCGGCCACGATCTCGGAGAGGCCAGTCAGGCCAGCGATGAAGTCCTCGATCGCGTCCTCGGCGAGCTTCGATCTGAACTTCGCTCGTCGCATCACGGTCTCCAGCTCGCCGAGTAGCTGCGGTGAGATGACGGGTTGCCACCGGAGCTCAGCCGCTGCGTCAAGCAGTTCTCGGCAGGTCCCCGTTGGCTTGATGGCGGCGGCGATAAGGACGTTGGTATCTACGACTGCGCGCGGCGGCTCGCTCACTTGCGGCCCCGCCGCTCAGCACGAACGGCACGGACCTCCTCGACGGCCAGCTCCATAGCCTCCTCGTCGGTGAGGTCATCGGGGTTCTGCGCCGCGAGTCGATCCAGGATCGTCCGAAGATCGACACGGGCAGCCTCAGCACGGCTCGTCTTGAGGTACGCACGGAGTGCGTCCTCGACGAACGCGCTGTCGGTGCTGTGCATCGCCATCGCGGTCGCCTTGGTCGCAGTCATCACGTCGTCATCGATGTAGAGGGTCGTCTTGCGCTTCGCCATGTCTCCATGATGACTCAATACCGCTTTGCCGTCAAGCTGGGATACGGTAGAGCTGATCCAGGGGGCCTGAACCAAAGGTAGGGACGTCTCTGGCCTCTGCGAACGCCCGGCCCATTGGGCCTCAGAGGGTGTTGAAGCATCCGTACACGATGTACAGCGGGTTCGTGACGCTGCGCCCGTGGGCGTCGAGCATCGTCGGGCCGCCGATGAACGCGGGCGGGGACTGGGCCTTGTAGCAGCCGTTGTACTCCACGCTCACGTCATACTCGACCGAGGTCTGCTGGAACGGGACCGAGTGCGCCTGGGGCAGGTACACGTAGAGGGTGCAGTTCCAGTCCCCCGGCCCTACGGCCTTGGCCGCCCGGCGGTTGCAGTTGGGCAGGATGTCGAGCTTTGCCCCGGCGGGCACCCGCCGCCCGATCAGCTGCTGCTGCAGCAGTGTCACGTTGTTGAACTCTTCCCCGATCGCCGCGCTGAGGCGGTGGGCGGTGTCACCGGTGGGCCCGACGTTGGCGAGCAGGGCGAGCACGGCGACGAGGGCGGTGGCGATCGCCACGATCCGGACGGGAGTGCGCCAGTCCGGGGCGCGGTTCACCGTGCTCGCGAGGAAGTCGCGGCGTCTGAGGATCCTCCAGCTGGCCGTGACGCAGGCGGCGATCCAGGCGACGCTCACGAGGCTCGAGATCACCAGCGGGCCATAGAAGGGGTGGGTGGTGAAAAGGCCGTGCCAGCCGTCGAAGGCCGAGCCGATCAGGAGCAGGTGGACGCCCACGCCCTTGCCGATCAGATCCAGCAGCTGGGTGAGCAGCGCGACGAGCAGCGGGCCGAGCACGCCGATGATCCCGTTGCGCGTCGCGACCGAGAACAGGATCGCGACGCTCGTGTACGCCAGCACCGGCAGCAGGCACAAAAGCCAGCTGAGCAACGTCAGGCCGAGCAGCCGGCCCGGCGGGGTCAGGACGCCGCTGAGATCGACGAGCGAGTGCGCGCCCACGAGCAGGACGCCGGCGAGCACGCTCGAGACGCCAGCAGCAGCGTGAGCGCGACGGCGAGGGCGCCGGCGGCGAGGAGCTTGCCCGCGTAGAGATCGGTGCGGGTACAGGAACGGGTCAGGATCGTCTTCCAGGTCCCGTGCCGGTCCTCGGAGGCGAACAGGTCCCCCCCGAGCAGCCCGGCGATCAGCGGGAACCCCCACGTCCCGGCGAACCCGAGGATCACGAGCGAGATCGCGAACCCGGAGGAGTGGACCCAGGCCCCGAACAGCGCGTCCGAGGGAGTCCCGCTCTGCACCTTCAGCACGGCGGCGAAGGCGAACGGGCCGGCGATGCAGATCACCGCCAGCAGCCGGCTGGTGAGCTGGGCGCCCAGCTTCTGCAGCTCGGTCCGGAAGGCGTTCCAGATCGGGTCCTCGCCGCCGAGTGGCAGCGAGGACCGGTCGGCGGCGGCGCCGGGAGCGATCGTGCTCATCTCAGCTCATCGCCTCGCCAGCACCGTCTCGGCCAGTTCGACGGGCTCCAGCTCGTCGAGCGGGGCGCCGTCGGAGGTCAGGGCGAAGAACATCGTCTCCAGCGGGCTCACGAGCAGGTCGAGGCGGCGGATCGCCACGCGTGCGTCCCCGAGCGCGAACACGAACGCGTCCAGGCAGCCCTCGTGCACGGCCAGCGCGAGCTCTCCGCGGCGTCGAGCGCCCGGCCCGCACACCGACCTGATCTGCGGCGATCCTCAGCGCCTGCTCGTCATCGCTGGTCGCCAGGGCGTACGCGGACGCCGGCGCCTGGGCGACGAGCTCTGCCGCCGAGCCGTCCCAGACGACTCGCCCCTCGCGCAAGACGGTGTAAGCGTCGCAGACCCGCTCGAGCTCGCCGATCTGGTGGCTCGAGAGCAGCACCGCGACGCCCTCGGCGGCCAGCTCGCGCACGAGCGCCGCGACGGCCCGTGTCCCGCCCGGGTCGAGCCCGCTCGTCGGCTCGTCCAGCAGCAGCAGTCGCGGCGAGCGCAGCAGCGCGGCCGCGAGCCCCAGGCGCTGGCGCATCCCGGTCGAGTAGCCCGCCACGCGGTCCTCGCCCCGCCGCTCCAGGCCCACGCGTGCGAGCGCGTCCGTCGACCGCGGCCGCGCTCGGGCCGGCGTCGAGCCTTGCCAGCAGACTGAGGTTCGCGCGCCCGGACAGGTACGGGTAGAAGGCCGGCTCCTCCACGAACCCTCCCACCTCCTCCAGGGCGCTCGCCGCCGAGCCCGTCGAACGGGCGCCCGAGCAGCTCCACCGAACCGGCGTCCGGGTGGATCAGTCCGAACAGCATTCGCAGCAGCGTCGTCTTGCCCGCGCCGTTGGGACCCAGCAGGCCCCGCACCTGCCCCGGCGCGACCGCCAGGTCGACGCCGTCGACCGCGGTGGTCGCCCCGAAGCGCTTGACCAATCCGGTTGCTCGGACCGCGTCCACGGCGCGGAGTCTACGCAGCAGCGGTCGTGACGTTGGTGAACCACCTGTGAACATGTGAACCGCCTGTGAACGCGAGTCGGCCACGGCGGGTAACACAGAGTTCACATCGCTACACCGCCCGGTAACAACAGCAGCCTAACGCACAGCTAAATTCTGCTCCGTAAGCCCGTCGTACGAGTTTGTTACCGGATTGTCGCACGTTGCGACTAACGTCTATTCGGAGGTGTTGACTGTGGCTAGTGGGGTGTCAGGCAACGTTCGCCGGGTTGACGGCGCCGAGGATTCGGGCATGACAGCGTTCGGGGCCGAGTCGGTGCCGGCAAACGTTGCCGGGGCCTCCACTAGCTCGGTTCCGGTTCCGATCCGCACTGGTCGTGCTCGCCGGAGCCTCCGGCGCAGGCGTCTGGGCGCTGTCGCTGCCCTGGTGGCCTTCGTGGCCGTTGTGGGCGTGGCCTCCGCTGACTTCGGCGGCGTCAACCCGTTCGGCAGCGAGGAAGTCGGCCAGACCTACAACGGCGCCCTGCTGCTGCCGACGAATCAGTGGATCTCGCCGATCGGCAACCGGATCGAGGACCCGTACGGGCGGATCGTCTCGAGCACGCTCAGCCCGGACGGGCAGTACATGGCGGCGCTGACCTGGAACGACTTCACGGGCTACCTCACGATCTTCGACCTGAAGACGGGGAAGATCGTGCAGGAAGAAGGCGGCTATCCCAACACCCTCGACCCCGCGGCCGGCGAACCAGGCGAAGAGGTCGGGGCCGACGGGCCGCTCTACTCGCCGGACGGAAAAACGATGTGGGTCCCGCAGACGGGCGACATCGCCAAGTTCACGGTCGACCCGGAAACGGGCATGGTGTCGGAAAAGACGATCATCAATCTGCCGCCGGCCGCCAACGGCCCCGCACCGGAATACAGCACCGAAGCGACCCATCCCGGCGAGGCCCTGGCCTCGGGCATGGCGCTCTCGTCCGACGGCAGCAAGCTCTACGTCGCCTTCAACGGATCGAACACGCTCGGCGTGATCGACACCTCGACAAACGAAGTTGAAAAAGAAATCCCCGTCGGCAACGCGCCGCGTCAGGTGGTTCTCGACGGCAACACCGCCTATGTCTCAAACGAGGGCGGCCGTCCCGCGCGGCCGGGCGACACCACCAACCTCTCCGACGGGACCCCGATCGTCTCCAGCCCCGTCACGGGCGCTGCCACGACCGGCACGGTGTCGGTCGTCAACCTGACGACGGGCAAGCAGGAACAGGAAATCCCCGTGGGGCTGCGAGCCGACCGCGCTCTACCGGAGCGGATCGGCGCTGTTCGTCGCCAACTCCAACGACGACAGCATCTCGGTGATCGACACAGCAACCAACACGGTCGTGCAGACGACGAGCACCAACCCGCTTGCCGGGCGCCCAGGTGGGCAGCTACGCCAACGCGATCACGATGGCCGACCCCGAACACGTGCTTGTCAGCATCGGCCGCGACAACGCGATCGCCGTCTACAGGTACAGGGGCCTCACGAGCGGGAGGCACGGGGGCTTCCCAAGATGGTGGCACAGGCCCCCGGCGCAGCCGCTCGAGTTCGAGGGTCTGCTGCCGACCGACTGGTACCCGGTCGGAGTGCAGCCCGACCCGGCGCTCGGGACCGGGGACATCGTCGTCACCAACGACAGGGGCATCGGCGACCGCGGCCCGCAGGCGACGATCTGCAAGGGCCCGGAAACCTCGCCGGCTCCGGAGTGCGCCAAGGGCTACAACACCTACGACGATACCGGCACGGTGACGACGTTCAAGATGCCGGCCGAAGGTGAACTGGCGAAATACACGAGCACGGTCTTCACCGACAACGACTGGAGCAACGTCCCGGCGATCAACAACGGTGCGGGCGACACCGTGCCGGGGGTGATCCCGAGGAGACTCGGCGGCTATTCGCCGATCAAACACGTGTTCGTAGTCGTCAAAGAGAACCGCACCTACGACCAGGTGCTCGGCGACCTCGGCGAGGGCAACGGCGACCCCGAACTGGCGCAGTTCGGCCAGAAGATCACCCCCAACGAGCACGCGCTCGCCAAGCGCTTCGGCGACATCGACGACTTCTACGACGAGGGGACGCTGTCGGCGGACGGGCACAACTGGATCGTGCAGGCCGAGGCCAACGATTACGACGAAAAGGAGTTCGGAGCGTTCTACCGCTCCTACCCCGCCGAAGGCGGCGACGCTCTCGCCTACCAGCGCGACGGGTTCCTCTGGAACGCGGCCGAGCAGGCGGGGCTGAGCGTCAAAGACTTCGGTGAGTACAACAGGTACCTCACCGGGCCCGGCAACGGCGGCGACTGGAAAGAATGGTACGAAGACTCGCAGATCCTGGAAGGGAAGGCCAGCGGTCCGCTGCCGATCCCGACCACCGAGTACAAGACCACCTCCGACATCCCGTCGCTGAACGAAATCAGCGACCCCTACTACCCGCGGTTCGACCTCGAAATTCCCGACCAGTACCGGTTCGACATCTGGAAGGCCGAATTCGAACACGAGGAGAGCTCGGGCGCGCGTTCCCGAACCTGACGCTGATCTGGCTGCCCGACGACCACACCGGCGGCGCGCCGGACCCGGTGGCCCAGGCGGCCGACAACGACCTCGCGTTCGGCCGGATCGTGGAAACGATCTCGCACAGCAAGGTATGGAAGGACTCGGCGATCTTCGGCGTCGAGGACGACACGCAGAACGGCGTCGACCACGTCGACGGGCACCGCGGCGCCGGCGTGGGTGATCAGCCCGTACGCCAAGGGCGGCGTCGACGACGAATACTCGTCGCAGCTCAACATGGTGCGCACGGTCGAGCAGATCCTGGGGATCCAGCCGATGAACCAGGAGGACTACGCCGCCGAACCGATGTACGGGGCGTTCACGGAAACCCCGAACTTCGAACCGTACACCGCCGTGCCCAACGAAATCCCGCTGACGCTCGGCGTCGCAGGCTTCGCCGCGACGGCGGCGGCGAAGACGGGCGGGCCCGACCAGGGCGCGGTGCCGGCCTCGATGCAGGGGGTCTACAAGGCCTGGATGAGCTGGAAGCAGCATCAGCCCTTCCTCGGGCGGAACGGCATACCGGACTCGGCCAAGCCGGTGCTGCTCAACAGGTTCGACTGGTACTCCGCGCACGATTGGAAGCTGGCGTACCCGGGCGACCCGAAGATCTACCTGCCCGACGAAGTGCCCGGCAGGAACCTGCCCGGCCGCGTTCCTCGGCGACTGAACCAGGGATTCGCGTCAACTGAGACCGGCCGCGCCGAAGGTGGCGCGGCCGGTCCGTGGAAACCGGGCGCGAGTCGCAGCGATCCTCGGGCTCCCGACTCATGCTCGCGTCCAGCGCGAAGCGGCACGGCTGGAAGGCGCGACCGGCTGGAAGTTCGATCGCGCGCTGGGCGTTTTCAGCGTATGCCCGATCCCGTCCCGCGTCGCGCCGGGTCGGCCGGCGGCGAACTCGTCTTCAACTTCTCCTACCTGACCTGGGAGGCCGCGGCGCGTCGCGGCTGGTTCGGCACCGAGGATCGACTGGCCCAGGGGCTGCTGAGCAACGAGCGCGTGGGGCGCCTGCTGGTGTGCGATCAGATGCGCAGCCTGCCGGCGCGGCTGCTGCGCGACCTCCAGGGGCGCGGCCGCGGCGACGGGGCGGCGTTTCCCGTCGGCGCGTCGGCGCGGCTGCTGCGCCCGGTGCGCCTGCGGCGCGACTACCCGACCTCGATCGGCGGCGTGCAGCGCGCCTGCGCGGCGCTGGACCGGGCGCTCGCGCGGGGGGCTCGGCGGATGGGCCTGCGCGAGCCGGCCGTCGTCACCGCGAACCCGCTGATGGCGGGCTTCGCCGAGTTCGCCTGGGCGGGGCCGGTCACGTTCTTCGCGACCGACGACTGGCTGGCGTACGAGCCCCACCGCCGCTGGTGGCCGGCCTACGAGGAGAGCTTCGCGCGCCTGCGCGCCCGGGCGCGGCGCGTCTGCGCCGTGTCCACCGCGGCGCTCGAGCGGATCGCCCCGACGGGGCCGAGCGCGGTGGTTCCCAACGGCGTCGACCCAGCCGAGTGGAGCGGCGCTCCGGGGGCGCCGCCGAGCTGGGCGGCGCAGGCGCGCCGGCCGCTGCTGGTCTATGCGGGGACGCTCGACTCGCGGCTGGACGTCGCGGCGCTGCTGGCGCTCGCGCAGGGGCTGCCCGACGCCGAGATCGCGCTCGTCGGCCCACTGCTGGAGCCCGACCACCTCGCGCCGCTGGGCGCGGCGACCAACGTCGCGATCCATCCGCCGCTGCAGCGCCCGCAGGTCGTCGCGCTGATGCGCTGCGCCGACGTCGGCATCCTCCCGCATCGCGAGCTGCCGCTGACGCGGGCGATGAGCCCGCTGAAGCTCTACGAGTACCTCGCCGCCGGTCTGCCGGTCGTCGCGGCGGATCTGGCGCCGGTGCGCGGCGTGGACCCGGGCGTCGCGCTGGTCGGCCCTGGCGGCGACTACGCCGCGGCGGTTCGCGACGCGCTGGCGCGCGGGCGCGCCAGCGAGCCCCGGCGAGCGGCGTTCGTGGCCGAGCACTCCTGGCGTTCGCGCCACGAAGCGCTGCTGGACCTCGCGCTCGCTCGGGGCCCGCGGGGGTAGTTCGCACGGCCACGAGCTCTGTTGCGAGCATCGGAATATCCACCACGAAACCAGGGGAAGCACGCGCAAGTTGGCATCGACTCGCGCGTACTTCTCGTAGATGCTCACGCTGAGGGCGTATCAAGGACGAGCCCCCTGGACCACGCCTCTGAATGCGGCGGGGGGTCTTCCCGACGCCGTGGACGGCGCGCCGTCGAGCTGGCGAGCGGCCCGCGGCCTGCTCGTCGCGCTGATCGTGAGCTGCGGCCTGCTGGCGCTCGGGGGACCCGCACATGCGGCGGCGGCCGAAGTGTCGTGTCCGAACGCCAACCCGATCGTCAACGAGAACAACTGCATGGGCGAAGGCACGCGAAGCCAACAGGCTCAGCAACTACAGCGAAGAGCTCGGCGGCTTCACGACGCAGACCAGCTACAACCACGGCGAAAACGTGCAGCTGAAGATCGGCACGAGCGCCCCCTCGTTCCCGGCCACGAGCGTCAACATCGCGGTCTACCGGATCGGCTGGTACGGCGGCAAGGGCGCGCGCCTGATCCCGGCGGCGGGCGCCACCAAAGTCAAAGTCAACAACAGCCTCACATGCAACCCGATGAACAAAGAAACCGGGGAACTGAGCTGCTCCAACTGGAACGTCACGTACACGATCCCGGGCAGCTCGCTGCCGATGTCGGGGATCTACGAGGCGACGATCACCGACCTCGCCGACGGCGGCATCCAGAACATGGTGATCTTCACGGTGCGCGAAGAACGCGCCTCGGACATCCTCTTCGTCCTGCCGATCTCCACCTACGAGGCGTACAACACGTGGGGCTGCAAGTCGCTGTACTTCGACGCCTGCGGGCTGGGCAACACGATCTCCGGCGAAGAACGCGCGGTCAAGGTCTCCTTCGAACGGCCGCTCGCCGAACAGGAAGACGAACGCAACAAGTTCTTCGGCCCCGATTACCACATGGTGCAGTGGTTGGAGGAGCAGGGCTACAACGTCACCTACACCGACGACGTCCAGCTGGCCTCCAACCCCGAATCGCTGCTCGACCACAAGGTCGACCTGATCTCCGGCCACAGCGAGTACTGGACCTACGCGGCCTTCCACAACATGATCGCCGCGCGCGAACACGGCGTCAGCATCGCCTCGTTCAGCTCCAACACCGCCTACTGGCAGACGCGCTTTGAAAACAACTACCGCACGCTCGTCTGCTACAAGACGATTCAGGGCTCCGAAGATGGGTTCGCCACACCGAACGACCCGGCCTCGATCGGCCCGAAAGGGGAATTCCTGCCCCAGAACGCGACCACCACCAGGCGCGACCCGGGCGCCCCGGCCGGCACACCCGGCGCCCCGCCGGAAGGCCGCGTGGGCCCCGACGAACCTGAGAACGAGCTGTTCGGCGAGCTGTACGTCGGCGACAACGAGGACGAAGATTGGGGCCTGGCGGTCCCCGCCGGCAACACCAACGGCGAATACGAGGGCGCCCGCATCTGGCGCAACGCCGGGATCCCCTCCAACTCCGAGGTGATCGTCGACAAAGACATCGTGGGCTGGGAGTGGGACGCGATCCCGAGCGCCTCGAGCCCGCTGTACGCGCACGCCGCCGAAGTCGAGCCCGAAGGCGTCAAGCGGGTTTCGCTGACGAAGACGCTCAGCCCCAACTCGACGTGGTTGCAGGACGCCGGGCGCGAACGCGCGGCCACGCCGCCGCCGGGACAGCCCGACGAAGTGAGCGCCTCCGAGTACCGCGCCAAGAGCGGCGCGTACGTGTTCGCCTCCGGCACGATGCAGTGGTCCTACGGCCTCGACGTCGACTCCTCGATCAACCAGGCCACGTACAACATCCTCGCCGAAATGGGCGTGCAGCCGGGCACGCCCGAGTCGAGCCTCGTGCTCGAAGCGCCGGGCGCGCCCAAGCCGCCGTGGCCGCAGTTCACGGCGACGCCGAAAAAGGCGCTGGTCGGCGAACCGGTCGAATTCAACGCCTCCGCGACGACCGATCCGGACGCGACCATCACCCACTACTACTGGGACTTCGAAGGCAACGGCTTCACGGTCGAAACCGGCACGACGCCGGAAGCCACGCACACGTTCACCGAACCGGGCGTCTACAACGTGATCCTCAAGGTGATCGACAGCGACGGCCAGGAAGAAACGACCAAGCGCACGGTGACCGTCGTGAGCTCGATCACCCCGACGCTCGTCGCCTCGCCCAACCCGGCAGCGATCGGGCAGAAAGTCACGCTCGACGCCGCCGGCTCGACCGACGTCAAGGGCCCGATCACCGACTACAAGTGGGACCTCAACGGCAGCGGCAAATACGAAACCGACACCGGCTCGACGCCCACCGTCACGACCAGCTTCGCGACCGCGGGCGAACACGCCGTCGGCGTGCAGGAGACCGACGCGGCCGGCAACATCGCCACCACCAGGCTCACCGAGAAGGTCGTCACGATCGGCGTGAGCAACTACGAGGAAGCGGTGCTCGGCACGCCCGGCCTGCTGCACTTCTACCCGATGGGCGAAGCGGCCGGCCCGACGATCACCGATCTGGAGGGCGGTCCCCCCGGCGTGCTCAGCGACGTCACCTACGGCGCGCCGGGCGCGATCAACGGCGACCCCGCGCACCTCCGTGAACTTCGGCGGCGCGGACGACCCCCAGGAGGGCACCCGCGGGCAGCTCCGGCGAAATCCCGCTCAACCTCTCCAGTCAGAGGGCGATCACGGTCGAATTCTGGATGAAGTGGAACGCGTACGCCAACAACGACTCGCTGGCGATGGAGCTGACGCCCAATTACAACAACAACGCCGGCGGCTTCATCGTGGACCCGAACGCGGAGCAGTTCGGCGGGACCTTCGCGATCGGGATCAGCGAGGGCGAAACGCGCAACAGCATCTACATCCAGCGTCCGAGCGTCGGCGTGTGGCACCACTATGCGTTCGTGCTCGACACGACCGCGGCGGCCGAACATGAGATCACGCCCTACGTCGACGGCCAGCAGGTGAGCTTCCAGCAGGAAGGCAAAGGCACCGGCGGCGGGCCGTTCGCGAACTCCACGCTGTACCTGATGTCGCGCGACGCGAGCTCGCTGTTCGGCAGCGGCTACCTCCAGGACCTCGCGATCTACGGCGGCGACCTCAGCGCCGCCACGATCGAAGAACACCACGACGCCAACGGCACCGATCCGCGCCCGAAGGCCGCGTTCACGGCCACCCCCAACCCCGTGCGGCCGGGGCAGACGGTCACGTTCAACGCCTCCGGGTCGAGCTACAGCGAGGGCTCGATCAAGAAGTACGAATGGGACCTGAAGGGCAACGGCAACTACGAAACGACGACCACCACGCCGACCGTGACGACCTCCTACGCCACCGCGCAGACCGTCGACGTCGGCCTGCGCGTGACCGACAGCAACGGCGGCTGGGGTGACACCAGCCAAGCAGTCGAGGTCGGCAACTTCCCACCCGTGGCGCACGTCTCGGTCTCGCCGAGCGTCCCGCTGACCGGCCAGAAGGTGACGCTCAACGCCGCCGGCTCGACCGACCAGGGCACGATCACCGACTACAAGTGGGACCTCGAAGGCAAGGGCACCTACGAAACCGACACCGGCGCCACGCCGACGGTCTCGACCTACTTCGACACCGCCGGAGTCCACGATGTGGGCCTGGAGCTGACCGACAACGAAGGGCTCACCTCGAAGACCACGGTCCCCGTGAAGGTGCTCGAACAGGGGCCGAGCGGCTACACGCCGACGGTATTGAACACGCCGGGCCTGATCCACTACTACAAGCTCGCCGAAGCGGCCGGGCCGACGATCTTCGACAGCGCGGGCTCGAGCAACGGCACGATCGGCGGCGGCACGTTCGGGCTGCCGGGCGCCGTGCGGGACGACCCGAGCACCGCGATCGGCTTCAACGGCACCAGCGACTACGGCGCGATCCCGCTGAACCTGTCGGGCACCAGCCAGCTGACGGTCGAGTTCTGGCTGAAGTGGAACGGGTACGCCAACAACGACTCGCTGGCGATGGAGTTCACCCCGAACTTCAACGAACACGAAGGCGGCTTCCTCGTCGACCCCGACGCGCCGCAGTTCGGCGGCACCTTCGGCGTCGCGATCGGCTCCAGCGAAAACCGCTACAGCGTCTTCTTCGAACGCCCGAGCGCGGGCGTGTGGCACCACTACGTGCTGGTCTTGAACGGCGCGGCAGCGGCCGGCAGCGAGATCACGCCCTACGTCGACGGCCAGCCGGTCGAGCTACCAGATCGGCAGCGACGGCAGCGGCGCGGGCGCGTTCGCGAACTCGACGCTGTACCTGATGTCGCGCGACGGCAGCTCGCTGTTCGGCGCCGGCGCGCTGCAGGACCTCGCGATCTACAACCAGCCGCTGAGCGCCGGCACGGCCTTCCAGCACTTCAGCTCCGAAGGCACCGCCGCACCGCCGCATCCCGCCTTCACGGTCTCGCCCAACCCGGTGCGCGCGGGCGAAAGCGTGACGCTCAACGCCGGCGGCTCGACCGACCCCGACGCGAAGATCGTCGACTACCAGTGGGCGCTGAACGGCAACGGCCACTACGAAACCGACTCCGGCTCGAACCCGACGATCACGACCAGCTTCGCCACGCCGGGCACCTACGAAGTGTCGCTGCGCGTGACCGACGCAAACGGCGCGTCGCGAAAGCGTCACCCACAAGATCGAAGTCGGCAACTTCCCGCCGGTGGCGAAGCTGACGGCGAACCCCAGCCCGGCGCTGGCCGGCCAGACGGTGACGCTCAGCGCCGCCGGCTCGACCGACCAGGGCACGATCACCGGCTACAAGTGGGACCTCGAAGGCAAGGGCACCTACGAAACCAGCACCGGCACGACGCCGACGCATCACCACCTCTTTCGGCGACCGTCGGCGATCACACGGTGGGCGTCGAAGTGACCGACGACCACGGCCTCAGCACGCGCACGACGATCGCCGTCCCGGTGCTCGAACAGGCCGCCGGCCAGCTACCCCTAGGCGGTCGAAAACACCCCCGGCCTGATCGACTTCTACAAGCTCGGCGAACCCGCCGGGCCGGCGATCCTCGACAGCGTGGGCTCCAGCAACGGCACGATCGACGGCGGCACTTTCGGGCTGCCGGGCGCCGTGCGGGAAGACCCGAACACCGCGATCGGCTTCAACGGCTCCAGCGACTCGGGCGCGATCCCGCTGAACCTGTCGGGCACCAGCCAGGTGACGGTGGAGTTCTGGATGAAGTGGAACCCGTACGCCAACAACGACTCGCTGGCGATGGAGTTCACCCCGAACTTCAACGAAAACAGCGGCGGCTTCCTGGTCGACCCCAACGCTTCGCAGTTCGGCGGCACGTTCGGCGTGGCGATCGGCACCAGCGCGCAGCCGCAACAGCGATCTACTTCCCGCGCCCGAGCGCCGGCGTGTGGCACCACTACGCGTTCGTGCTCAACAGCGCGGCGGCGGCGAGCAGCGAGATCACCCCCTACGTCGACGGCGTCCCGGTGAGCTACCAGCAGGAAGGCGCCGAAACCAACCAGGGGCCGTTCGCGAACTCGACGCTGTACCTGATGTCGCGCGACGGCAGCTCGCTGTTCGGCGCCGGCGAGCTGCAGTACCTGGCGATCTACAACCAGCCGCTGAGTGCGGCGACGATCTTCCAGCACTACCACTCCCACGGCACCCACGAAGCAAAGCCCGCCGCCACCTCCACCGGACACGACACCGCCGACCGGCGGCGCGCTGAGCGTCAACGGCACGGCGGCCAGCGAAGGCGGCAGCTCCAGCTACAACACCACCGGCAGCTTCACGATCGCACGCACCGACTACACCGAGGAAAAGACCAAGACGCAGTCGGGCCTGGCGTCGAGCACGCTGACGGTCGCCAGCGCCCCGCTCGCCAACGACTCTGCGGGACGTTCGGGCCCCGACCACGATCGCCGGCAGCCCGGCGCAGAGCGAGCCGACCGGCTGCTACCGCTACACGCTGACCGGCGTCGACAACGTCGGCAACAGCGCGAGCGTCACGACGACGGTGATGGTCGACACGACGCCGCCGACGCACGCCGTCGCTCGCCTTCAGCGGCCTGTCGGGCAACACCTACTACAAGCGCCGCCACTAACGCGCTGTACTTCCGCCCGTCCGCCGGCGGCGCGTTCACCGTGACCGCGAGCTCCACCGACCCCGACACGGGCATCGCGCGGCTACACGTTCAGCTCGCTGGCGGCCTACGGCTTCACCGGAACACAGACGGGCGGGCAGGATGGCCTACGCGTTCGGGGCCTCCGCCACGCAGCCGCCGAGCGCCCCGACAGTGTGCGGCGACCAACAACGCGGGCGCCAGCTCGGCCAACGCGACCTACAACCTCGTCGCCGACACCACCGCGCCGACGGGCGGGGCGCTGAGCGTCAACGCCACGGCCGCCACCGCGGCGGGCTCGATCGAGCTACAGCACGACGGGCAGCTTCACGATCGGCACGCGCACCGAACTACACCGCCGACCCAGTCGGCCCCTCGGGCCTGGCCTCCTCGGTGCTCACGCGCGCGTCGGCGACGCTCGCGAACGGCACCTGCAGCGACCTACGGCACGCCGACGACGATCACCGGCAACCCCGAGCCAGAGCGGGCTGGCGGAAGGCTGCTACCTGCTACACGCTGACCGGCACCGACCGCGTCGGCAACGCCGCGAGCGTCTCGACCACCGTCGAGGTCGACAAAACCGCCGCCGGCGCCGACCGTGAGCGTCCCGGCCGACGCCAACGGCGCGGTGGCGGTGACCTTCAGCGCCACCGACGCCGGCTCGGGCGTGAACGCGGCCACGGGCCAGCTCAAGCGCGCCACCGCGACCTACACCCCCGCGACCGACACCTGCGGCACCTTCGCGGCCTTCGCGAACCTCGGCCCGGCCGGGCCGACCTCGCCCTACACCGACAGCACCGTCAGCACCGGTCACTGCTACGAGTACGAGTACACCGTCTCGGACCTGGCCGGCAACTCCGCGACATCGGCGGTCGGCCTGGTCAAGGTCAACACGGCCAAACCGACGCTGACCTGCGATCGCCGACACCACCCCCGGCAGCACCGCCGGCCTGCCGCAGGTCGGCGACGTGATCACGCTCACCTTCAGCGACACGATCGCGGCCTCCAGCATCCCGAGCAGCGTCACGCTCACCTATGCGCGCTTCGCGCACCGGGGCCACGGGGATCGCCGTCAGCGGCCTCGGCTCCGGGCAGCTGGGCTGCCGGTGACACCGGCAGCTCGCACTACACGCAAGATCGGCGGCACCTCGGCGGTGGTGACCGCCAGCACGCTCGTGAGCGGCACGACGGTCAAGCTCACCGTCACCAAGATCACCGACCCCAGCGGCAACCTCACCGCCGGCGGCCCCGGTCCGGTGACGGGCACGCTGAGCTCGTCGATCAAAGACGTGTTCGGCAACACCGCGAGCACCAGCCCGTTCGCGAGCGCGAGCATCAAGCTCTTCTGAGACCGTCAGGTTGCGAGAAACGCGCAGGCTGGCGCGTTTTTGGGGTATGAGCACGCAGACGCTGACGCTCGGCTCCGACGCCCGGTCGCTCCCGAGGGCCGCCACCGCCACGGCCATCGGCGGCGGTGAGCGCAAGGCGCGAGCCGGGATGGCGATGTCGCTGGCGACGTTTGCGATGGCCGCCGCCTCGGGGATCCAGGCGGTGCTGTACCTCGGGCGCTTCGGCACCAACGCCCGCACCGACGGCTTCTTCGTCGCATTCGCGCTGTACTCGACCTTTGGGGTGTTCAGCCAGAGCCTGCGGGTCACCTCGGTGCCGCTGCTGGTGGAGCCCGGGGCGCGCCTGAGCGTGCGCCGCTTCGCGGTGGTGCTCGGCTGCCTCGCACTGCCGGTGCTGGTGCTCACCGGCCCGCTGGCCGGGCCGCTGTCGCAGCTGATCGCTCCGGGACTGAAGGCGACCGGACGCGACATCACGGCCGCTGCGCTGCCGGTGCTGGGCGCTGCGATGGTCCTGCAGCTGTGGGCCGCCGGGGGCGCCACGGTGCTCGCGATCCGCGACCGCTTCACGACGATCGCCGGGGCGTACATGGCGGGGGCGCTCTGCGGGCTGGTGGCGTTCGTGGCGCTGATGGACACGGACGGGGGTACAGACGCTCGGCTGGTCGATGCTGACGATGTCCGCGGTGACGAGCACCTGGATGCTGGTGGGACTGCGCCGCTCCGGCGGACTGGGGGGCTCGTCGCGGCGGCATCCCGGCGGGAGCCTCGCGGCCCAGATCGCCCCGCTGGGCGCTGCGGCGGACGGCGCGCGGCGCGCGGCAGCCGACGATTCGCCGTCCTCTGCCGCCGATTGGATCCGTCGTGCGGTGGCCGAGATCGTGCGCGACTGCGGCATCGTGCTGGGCCGCACCGCGATCTACCTGGCGTTCAATGTGCTGTTCGTGATCACCCTGGCCTTTGCCAGCCGCTCCGCGGCCGGCGGGACGACGGTGCTCTCCTACGCCTACCTGTTCGCCAGCTATCTGGTGGCGGGCACCGGCATGGCGCTGGGCATGTCGAGCATCCCCGACATGACCCGCGAGGCCCGGGCGCAGCGGCGGGCCGTCGTGGCCGCCACGGTGCCGCGCGGCTTTCGCTACGCGATGCTGATCGCCGCGCCGGCGCTGGCCGGGCTGATCGCCTCGGGGGCGCCGCTGATCCACGCGGTGCTGCCCGCGCAGCCTGTCCACGGCGGAGGTCTCACACGCTGCGAACCTTCACCGCGCTGCTGATCCCGTGGACGGTCGCCGCGCTGGTGGTCAACTTCCTGCTGCCGGTGCTGCTCGCCTCGGGCCGGGCGCGGCTGCTGGGCGCGCTGGCGCTGCCGCTGGTGCTGGTGCACCTCGCCGCGACCGCGATCGGCAGCGCGCTGTTCGGCGTGGACGGCGCCGTCGGCGCCTTCTGGGTCGCGCCCTCCTGCCTGGCGGCGGCGCTGCTGGTGGCCGGCGTCGGCCGCGCCTACGCCGGCGATCTGGCCCGCGAGCTGGGCGCGCGACGCGACCCGCTTCCTGGGGCTCGCGGCGGTCGCGTTCGGCGCCGGCTGGGCGCTCGGCGCGGCGCTGCCCGGTCGCCCTGCTCGCCCAGGCCGCGCTGGCCGGGGTGGTCGGCTGCATCGTGTACGTCGCGGGGCTGGGCATCGTGGCCCGCCCGCAGCTGCAGGTGCTGCTGCGACGTCGTCATCCCGCGTCCCGCGACGGCGTGAGCACCACGCTGCTGCCCGACACGGCCGCCGCGGCGCCCTCCGCCGATGCATCGCCGGCCGCCATTCCCCACGCCACGTCGTCCGTCGGGGTGCCGCCAGCCACCGCGCCGGCCGCCATTCCCCGCGCCGCGCCGGCCGCAGGGATGCCCGCAGCCACGGCCTTCCCCGCCGCCCCGCTGCCCGAGCCGGCACGCCACGGCGGGCCCCGCGACCGCCCGTGGTCGCGGCGCTGGGCGTGTGCTTCGCGGCGCTCACGGCGTTGACGTGGCGCAAGTGGGGGGTGCCGGAGATCGACGCCGGCGCGGAGCTGACGACGGCCGACCTCGTCAAGCACGGCGCGGTGCTGTACCGCGACGTGCGCTACTACTACGGCCCGCTGGGTCTGTATTCGCTGGCGCTGAGCTTCAAGCTGTTCGGCACCAGCTTCACGACAGCGTTCGCGTTCGGCCTGGTGCAGGCCGCGGCGATCGTCGCCGTCTTCTACGCGCTCGCGCGGCAGTGGCTGGCGCCGCTGAGTGCCGGGCTGGCGAGCGCGGTGCTGCTGGCGATCGGCTTCTCGGGTACGGCGTTCAACTTCGTGCTGCCCCACACCAACTCCGGCGACGATCGGGCTGCTGCTGCCTGCTGGCGATGCTGCTCGCGCTGGCCCGCGAGCGGCTCGTGCTGGCGGGGGTCGCCGCCGGGCTGGTGTGCCTCACGCGACCGGAATTCGCCGCTGTCGCGGCGGGCGCGGTGGTGGCGTTCGCGATCGCGCGCTGGCGCTTCGAGGGCCGCGCCGCGGCGCTTGGCGCCGCCTGGCGGATGGCGCTCCCGGCGATCGCGATCCCGGCGGTGGTGTTCGGCTGGTTTGCGATGCGCGTCGGGCTGCACGACCTGATCGGCGAAAACCTGTGGCCGGCGAAGTTCGTGCAGGTCGGGGCGAAGACCGAGCAGAGCTGGATGCCGTTCACGGCCGGCAGCATCGTGGGGCTGATCGCGCGCGCGGCGATCTATCTCGGCCTGCTGGGGGCGCTGGTGGCGAGCGTCGAGCTGTGGCGCGCGCCGGCGCGGCACGGCGCGCCTGTTGGCCTGCTGGCCGCTGGCCGCGACGTTGGCGGCGATCGCGCTGGTCGACGGCCGCTGCGCGCGAGCGGGCTGCTGGCCGGGCGAGCGCGACGCGATCGAACGGAGAGCTGCGCCATCTGATGCTCGGCATGAGCTGGCTGCCGGCGCTGGGCTTCGCGCTGGCGGCGGTCGCGGCGGTGCGCCTGGTGCGCCGCGGCAGTTCGCCGCTGGGCCGCGGCTGGCCGGCCGACCTCGCGCTGATCGTGGTGGCGGCGGGGCTGGGGCTGCGCGCCTACAACGCCTTCACCACCTACGGCTCCTACGCCCCGTACTTCGCGGCGCCGCTGGTGCTGCTGCTCGGCATCCTGCACACGCGCGTCGCCGAGCGCCGCCCGCAGGCGCGCCTGGCGGCGCTGGGCGCGCTCGGGCCTGGTCGCGGCCGGCCTGGCCGCGTATGCGCTGGGCGGGCCAGTACTCCCACTACACCACCGCGGTGCACACCCCGCGCGGCACGTTCGTGACAAGCGCCGCTGCCGCCCCCGCGCTGCAGGCGGCGGTGCGCCAGATCGACGCGCTCACCGGCCCGGGCCAGCGGGTGCTGGCGGCGCCCGTCGACGGCGGCCTGTACTTCATGGCCGATCGCGGCCCGGCGCTGCGCGAGCTCTCGCTGCTGCCGGGCCTGATCGCGACCCCCGCCGAAGAACGGGCCGCGATCACGCGTCTGCGCGGCGAGCACGTCGCGCTGGCGGTCGTCGGCGCCCGCGAATTCGCGAGCTGGGGCACCCCGACCTTCGGCGTGAGCTACGACCCGCTGCTCGGCGCCTATCTGCGCGGCGCGGCCTCGAGCACCACGACGGTCGGCACGCTCGCCGCCCCGGTCGGGGGCACAAATCCGTCGAAGGGCTTTACGGTCTACCGCCTACCGGGGTGATGCGTATCCGGTTAGCTCCATCCGGGTGGTTTCGTAGTTTTGTTGGGTGTCGCGGCCTACGTATCCTCTGAGCATCTTGGAGTTTCAGGAGCGCTTTGCGACCGAGGAGGCCTGCCGCGAGTATCTGTTCGCTTCGCGCTGGCCGGAGGGGTTTGCTTGTCCAGGGTGTGGCGGCGGGCGGGCCGGTGGCCAGACGCGCCGCCACCTGTGGGTATGTACCGCGTGTGGGCACCAGACGTCGGTGACTGCGGGGACCGTGATGCACAAGACGCACACGCCGCTGCGCACGTGGTTCTGGGCGGCCTATCTGGTCGCCACTCACCACCCGGGCATATCGGCCAAGCAGCTGCAACGCCAGCTCGGGCTCTCGCGCTATGAGACTGCCTGGCTGATCCTGCAGAAGCTGCGCAGGGCGATGGTCGCCCCTGAGCGCGAGCTGCTGAAGGGTGAGGTCGAGATCGACGAGTTCTTCCTCGGTGGGCGCGAGGAGGGCCTCAAAGGCGGCCGCCAGCGCGGAAAGAAGGCGCTGATCGGCATCGCGATCGAGGTCCGCGGACACGGCTCCGGGCGGCTGCGCCTTCGGGTGTTGCCCGACGCTTCAGGGCCGATACTGCTCAGCTTCACCCAGGCGACCACCACCACCGGCGCAATCGTGCATACCGACGGGCTTCAGTCCTACCGCGTCCTGAGCAAGCACGGCTACGAGCACCGCCGACACCCGAAACAAACCGCTGCGCCCGATCAGCTACTCCCTCGAGCACACCGCGCAACCTCCAACCTCAAGGCCTGGATGCACGGCACACACCGTGGCGTCTCTGACGAGCACCTACAGGTCTATCTCGACGAGTACGTCTTCCGTCACAACCGCCGCAGCACACCAATGGCGGCGTTCCAGACCCTCCTCGGACTCGGCGCCCTGCACAACCCCACCACCTATCAGCAAATCACCCGCCGAGCCGCCTAAAACCCCATCTGGAGCTAACCGGATACGCATCACCGGGGTAGAGGGCGACTTTCGTCGCCGAAAGCCCAAGCAAGCGATGCCCCACCGTCACGGGCTCGGGGGCTTACCGTTGTCGACCGGACAACGCGCCCCCTCGCCTTACCCGGTGTATTGGGTGGCGCCGGCGTCGGGGGGGTTGGGGCGGGTGGTGCCGTTGATGTCGGTGGTGGGGTAGTTGTTGGGGTCGCCGTGTTTGATGGCGGTGGCGCCTGCGGTGAGGTCGAGGTTGAGGGTGGCTTCGTCGGCGAACCCGGGGGGGGCGAGCTGGTCGTGGGTGCCGTATTTTTTGGCGCCCTTGGCGTACCAGACGTTGTATTCGGTTTCGGCGCCGGTCGGTAGGCCTTGGTCGACTTCGGTGGCTTCGTTCCAGAACAGCATGGAGGGGGCGATGTTGCCGTCGATTTGGACGTTGGTGTAGGTGGCGCGGGGGTCGGCTGCGATCGTCTGGGTGGCGGAGTTGTTGCGGATGTCGATGTTTTCGTAGTGCTCGGGGTTGCCTTCGTTGTGGTGGGGGAGGAAGATCGAGAAGTATCCTTCGATCGTTTTTTCGAGGTCGTTGTTCTGGATCGTGACGTTTTTGGGGGTGCCGGCGTCGCCGTTGGGGAGGGCCTGTAGGAAGATGTCGAACACCGAGCAGCGCTTGAAGGTGTTGTCCTGGATCAGCAGTTCGTCTGCCGCCCCAGATCTGCAGGCAGTCGACGTGGGCTTCGCCGACTTTGGTGTATTCGTGGATGAGGACGCCTTCGATGGTGATTTTGGTCGGGACGGCGGTCGTTTCGGGGCCGTTGGTCGCGATCAGGTTGTTTTCGTTGTCCGACCCGTCTGCGACGGGCCCGGCGGTGCCGCCGACGATCGAGATGTCCTTCGGGGCTTTGGTGCCGCTGGAGATGATCTCGAAGTTGTGCAGGGCGTTGTCGCGGGCGGTGTCGCCTTCGGCGTTTTCCCCGAAGTACAGTTCCTTGTCGAACGTGAAGCCCTTCAGTTCGACGCCGTGCGCTTCGACGGTCAGCATCTTGGAGAACTTGACGGCCGCGCCGGCTCGCTGGTTGGAAGACGACGGGCTCTGTGGATGTTTTCCCGCTCGTCAGCGGCAGCGACGTATCGGTATAGGTTCCCGCCGCGAGCTGCACGTTGGCGCCCGCGGACGCCACTTCGTAGGCGTGCGCGAGCGTCTTGCACGGCGCGCTCTGCGTGCACGCGGCCGAGTTCGAGCCGCTCGGGGAGAGATACAGCGTTCCCGTCGAGCCGCCTTCTTCTTTTTTCCCTTCTTCTTTTTTGCTTTTTCTTCTTCTTTCTTTTCTTCCGTGGCTTCTTCGGGCCAGTTGGCGTACTTGCCGGTGAGGGTGTAGTTGAGGGTGGAGTTGTTGGCGGTGTTGATGTATGGCAGCGCCGCGCCGTCGAGGTCGACGTCGCTGGCGCCGCATTTGTCGTTCTGCCAGATGTTCTTGCTCCATTCGATGCCGCTCAGCCCACCGCAGTTATAGCCGCTGTACGGTTGGATACCGACGTTATCGAGCACGTGGACGTTGCTGAACTGGGAGATGTCTTCCGCATCGTCCATGTCCAGCACGTCGTTGAAGTGGTTGCCTTCCAGCGTGACGTTTTCAGACAGCTCGTTGCCGACAGCGATGCCGTCGCTGTTGCCGACGGGTTCGCCATTCTTGCCGGTGGTGTCGACGGCGGTCGCGAACCAATTGTCCTTGAGCGCGATGTTGTCGGGGTTGCCGCCGCTATTTGCCTGCATAAAGATGTCGTAGACCGAATTTTCATAGAACTTGGAGTTGCTGACCGTGACGTGGTCGCCGGCGAAGATCGCGAGGCCCTCGATGTGGCATTCGTTGAAGTTGTCGGACTGGACGTTGTGGATGACGGTTTTGTCGATCACGATGTCTTCGGGGGCCTGGCTTGGTCGGCTGGCGGATCGCGTTGTTGTCGCCTTCGTACGGTTCGGCACAGGCGGTGGCCGGCCCCCACGAGCCGCCTTCCACGGTGATGTGGGTGGCGGAGTCGATCTCGAAGTTGCGCCCGGTGAGGTTCAGCAGCTTCATGTCGCTGGGGTTGGGCGCCCCGGGTTCCTGGCTTCGTAGTTGCCGATCGTGACGTCCTGGACGGCCATGTCCTCAATCGTCAAATGCGAGCCGAGCACATAGATCGTGCCGGTGATCCTGACGCTCGCGCCGGAGGCCGGGGCGAAGACCACGTGCGCGCCGGAGGTCTTAGAGCTGTCTCCCGCGATGTGCTGTTCCGGGTAGCTGCCCGCCAGCAGGCGAACGGTCTGTCCGCTGGCCGCCTTTTGATAGGCGTGGCCCATCGTCAGGCAGGGTTTGGCTTCGGTACAGGGGTTGGAGTCGCTGCCCGTCGGTGAGACGAACAGGGCTTCTTCCGGAACCGAGCCAGCGGTGACGACGGCGGTCTTTGCAGAGGTCGCCGGGGTCGAGCCGCCGCGTTGGTCGCGATCACCGTGGCGCGCAGGGTGTCGCCGACATCGAATGCCGTCAGCGTGTATTTGGCCGCTGTCGCGCCGCCGATGTCCAGGCAGCCTTCGCCGAGCGCGTTGCAGTCCTGCCACTGGTGGGCGTATTTGGTGGGGCTGTGTTCCCACGTACCGTTGGTGGCGGTGAGCGTATCGCCTTCGGTGGTGGTGCCGCTGATCGTGGGCAGCGTCTTGTTCACCGGCTCGGGTGGTGGCGGAGGCGGTTCTTCTTTGGTTTTTTCGACCTTCGTCGTGGCGACTGAGGTCGCGGCCGTGGAGCCGCCGGCGTTGGTCGCGCTCACGACGACGCGCAGTGTGTGTCCGACATCGCCTGCGCCGAGCTTGTGGCTTGAGGTTGTGGCGCCCGAGATGTCGGCGCAGCTTTCGCCGGAGGCGTTGCAGTTCTGCCACTGGTAGGTGTAGCTGGTGGGGTTGCCTTCCCAGGTCCCGTTTGTGGTGGTGAGGGTCTGGCCTTCGGTGGTCGTGCCGCCGATCGCTGGCAGGGTGGTGTTCACCGGTGCGGCGGGCGGCGGGGGTGGTTCTGTGGGTTCTTCCGTCGGTTCTTCGATGGGTTCTTCTTTTGGTTCTTTTGATTCTTCTTTCGTTTCCTTCGGAGGCGGCGTTTCCTTCGGGGAGGACGTTTCCTCCAGAGGGCCGGGTGCCTCGGGGGGTACGGGGCTGACAGGGGACGTTTGGGTCAATGCGGTCGCTGGATTGGTGGGGAAGGTCGAGCTCAAGGGCGAGGTCGTGCTCGCGGGAGCGAGCTTGGTCTCGAGGATCACGTACGCGGAGACCGGGCAGCCGGCGTGGGCGCGGACTCTGCCGGTGTTGCCTGAGAACGGCAGCTCGGTCAGGTTGGTCTGGACGCTTGCGGCGCCGGCGCAGCGCCCCCGGCGATGGTTGCGACGGCGCAGTGTCCCGCCCCTGCCGAGGATGGTCAGCCAATAGGTCCTGCCGGCCACGACGCGGACCGGCGCCAGCGCCACGGTGTTCCACGACCCTCGGTGCGGAACGGAGAGCGAGCCCGTGCTGAGCAACGGTCCGGGCTGACCGTCGGCATCGCGGTTGAGGCCCACGACGACGGTGCGCGCGGTGCTGCGGCGGTCGATGTAGAGGAGCACCTTCGCGGTGAGACCGGAGGCCCGCGCCCGGAAGTGAAAGGCCTCGGCTCCGCCGTGGGCGTCGAATGCCGTCGAGGCGGCGACGAGCACGAGCGCTGTTCCCAGCGCAAGCAGGGACCAAATCAGGGACCTGCGCACGAGGCCTCCCCGTCGCGAGCGTTTGGCTGCCACCGGCGGCTACGATACATAACCAGGCGGCGAGACATCTCGCGCGAACTGCGACCCCCCCGTTCGGGATCCCAAACGCCGGCGCTCGGAGCCGAGCGCCGGCATGGTGGGTGCTCCTATGCTCCGGTGTATTGGGTGGCGCCGGCGTCGGGGGGGTTGGGGCGGGTGGTGCCGTTGATGTCGGTGGTGGGGTAGTTGTTGGGGTCGCCGTGTTTGATGGCGGTGGCGCCTGCGGTGAGGTTGAGGTTGAGGGTGGCTTCGTCGGCGAACCCTGGGGGGCGAGCTGGTCGTGGGTGCCGTATTTTTTGGCGCCCTTGGCGTACCAGACGTTGTATTCGGTTTCGGCGCCGGTCGGTAGGCCTTGGTCGACTTCGGTGGCTTCGTTCCAGAACAGCATGGAGGGGGCGATGTTGCCGTCGATTTGGACGTTGGTGTAGGTGGCGCGGGGGTCGGCTGCGATCGTCTGGGTGGCGGAGTTGTTGCGGATGTCGATGTTTTCGTAGTGCTCGGGGTTGCCTTCGTTGTGGTGGGGGAGGAAGATCGAGAAGTATCCTTCGATCGTTTTTTCGAGGTCGTTGTTCTGGATCGTGACGTTTTTGGGGGTGCCGGCGTCGCCGTTGGGGAGGGCCTGTAGGAAGATGTCGAACACCGAGCAGCGCTTGAAGGTGTTGTCCTGGATCAGCAGTTCGTCTCCGCCCCAGATCTGCAGGCAGTCGACGTGGGCTTCGCCGACTTTGGTGTATTCGTGGATGAGGACGCCTTCGATGGTGATTTTGGTCGGGACGGCGGTCGTTTCGGGGCCGTTGGTCGCGATCAGGTTGTTTTCGTTGTCCGACCCGTCTGCGACGGGTCCGGCGGTGCCGCCGACGATCGAGATGTCCTTCGGGGCTTTGGTGCCGCTGGAGATGATCTCGAAGTTGTGCAGGGCGTTGTCGCGGGCGGTGTCGCCTTCGGCGTTGTCTCCGAAGTACAGTTCCTTGGCGAAGGTGAAGCCCTTCAGTTCGACGCCGTGCGCTTCGACGGTCAGCATCTTGGAGAACTTGACGGTCGCGCCGGCCGCTGGTTGGAAGACGACGGGCTCTGTGGATGTTTTCCCGCTCGTCAGCGGCAGCGACGTATCGGTATAGGTTCCCGCCGCGAGCTGCACGGTGGCGCCCGCGGACGCCACTTCGTAGGCGTGCGCGAGCGTCTTGCACGGCGCGCTCTGCGTGCACGCGGCCGAGTTCGAGCCGCTCGGGGAGAGATACAGCGTTCCCGTCGAGCCGCCTTCTTCTTTTGTCCCTTCTTCTTTTTTGCTTTCTTCTTTCTTTTCTTCCGTGGCTTCTTCGGGCCAGTTGGCGTACTTGCCGGTGAGGGTGTAGTTGAGGGTGGAGTTGTTGGCGGTGTTGATGTATGGCAGCGCCGCGCCGTCGAGGTCGACGTCGCTGGCGCCGCATTTGTCGTTCTGCCAGATGTTCTTGCTCCATTCGATGCCGCTCAGCCCACCGCAGTCATAGCCGCTGTACGGTTGGATACCGACGTTATCGAGCACGTGGACGTTGCTGAACTGGGAGATGTCTTCCGCATCGTCCATGTTCAGCACATCGTTGAAGTGGTTGCCTTCCAGCGTGACGTTTTCAGACAGCTCGTTGCCGACAGCGACACCATTGTTGGAGCCGACCGGCTGGCCGTTGGCGCCAGAGTTGTCCATGGCGGCGGCGAACCAGTTGCCCTTGAGGGTGATGTTGTCAGGGCTGCCGCCGCTGTTGGCCTGCATGAAGACGTCATACACCGAGTTGCCGTAGAACTTCGTGTTGCCGACCGTCACGTGGTTGCCCGCGAAGATCGCGAGGCCCTCGATGTGGCATTCCACGAGGTTGTAGGACTGCACGTCGTGGATGACGGTGTCGTTGATCACGATGTCTTCCGGCGCCACGCCCGCGATCGGCTGGCGGATGCTGTTGTTTCCGCCGCCGTAGGGCCCGCCGCAGGCGCTCGCCGGACCCCACGAGCCGCCTTCGACGGTGACGTGCGTGGCGGAGTCGATCTCGAAGTTGCGGCCGGTGAGGTTCAGCAGCGTCACGTCGGTGGGGTTGGGGCGACCGGGTTCCTGGTCGTAGTTGCCGATCGTGACGTCCTGGACGGTCATGCCTTCGATCGTGACGTGCGAGCCGAACACGTAGATCGTGCTGGCGATCGTGACGCTTGCGCCGGAAGCCGGGGCAAAGACGACGTGCGCCGTCTCGGATTTGCTTACACCGGGAATCGTCTGCCCCGAGTAGCTGCCGGCGAGCAGCCACACGGTCTGCCCGGCGGTCGCCTTTTCATAGGCGTGGCTCATCGTGAGGCAGGGCTCGGCTTCGGTGCAGGGATTGGAGTCTTTGCCTGTCGGCGAGATGAACAGGCCGCCCGGGGGTGGCGGGGGCGGATCGGCTGTGACGGTCGCGGTCGCAGCCGAGGTTGCCGACGTCGAGCCGCCTTCGTTGGTGGCGGTGACGCTGACGCGGATCGTGTGGCCGACGTCGCCTGCGCTGAGCGTGTAGCTGGCTTTGGTCGCGCCGCCGGCGTTCGAGCAGCTTTCGCCGGAGGTGTTGCAGTCCTGCCATTGGTAGGTGGAGCTGGTTGGGCTGCCTTCCCAGGCGCCCTCGCTTGCGGTCAGGGTCTGGCCTTCAGTCGTCGTTCCGCTGATGGCGGGCGGCGCGGTGTTGGTCGGCGTCGATGGCGGGGGCGGTGGGGGGGGTGGGACCGCTGCGATGGTCGCGGTCGCAGCCGAGGTTGCCGACGTCGAGCCGCCTTCGTTGGTGGCGGTGACGCTGACGCGGATCGTGTGGCCGACGTCGCCTGCGCTGAGCGTGTAGCTGGCTTTGGTCGCGCCGCCGGCGTTTGAGCAGCTTTCGCCGGAGGTGTTGCAGTCCTGCCATTGGTAGGTGTAGCTGGTTGGGCTGCCCTCCCAGGCGCCCTCGCTTGCGGTCAGGGTCTGGCCTTCGGCTGTGGTGCCGGTGATGGTGGGCAGCGTGGTGTTGGTCGGGGCTGGCGGTGGCGGTGGTGGGGGCACCGAGGCGACCGGTTCCGTCGTGGTTGAGCTTGCCGGTGTCGAGCCGCCTTCGTTGCCGGCGGTGACGACGACGCGGACTGTGTCGCCGACTTCGATTGCCTGGAGGGTGTGGCTGGGCGCAGTGGCGCCGCTGCTGTTCAGGCAGCCTTCGCCGAGTGCGTTGCAGTCCTGCCATTGGTAGGCGTAGGAGGTGGGACTGCCACTCCATGTGCCCTTGCTCGCGCTGAGCGTCTGGCCTTCCATGGCCGTCCCGCTGATCGCGGGCGGGGCGTGGTCAACCGGTGCGGCCGGCGGCGGGGGCGGTTCCACGGGCGGCGGTTCCACTGAGACGGCTGGGGTCACAAAGGCGGAGACGGGACAGTCGGTGTAGTGGCCGCCTGTACGCCACGAGGCGGGCAGCCCGCCGAGGTTGGTCTGGGCGCTCGTCTGGCTCGGGCACGGCCCTTCGTTGCGGTCGCGGTAGCGCAGGGTGCCGCCCTCGCCGAGGATGGCCAGCCAGTAGGTGGTGCCGGAGGTCAGCTGGCTGGGTGTGACGGGCACGGTGGTCCAGGTGCCCGCGGCGGTGGCCGGGCCCGAGCCGGTGGTCAGCAGCGAGCCGGGATGGCCGCCGGCGTTGCCGTAGATGCCCAGGACGACCGTGCGGGCGCGGTTGTGAGAGCCGATGTAGAGGTGTATGGCGCCAGCGGTGGCGGAGGCCGTAGCCTGGAGGGAGAAGACTTCGGCCTGTCCCGCGGTCAGGTAGTCGTGCTGGGACTCCACGGCTTCGTCGCCGAGCAGCGCCGAGGCCGTGCCGCTGGACGTGGTGTTGGGGAGGGCGATGGACGCGTGGCGAGCCTGGCGACGGCGGGTCGCGTGGTGGTGGGCTGCATGAGTTCTGTCACGACGCAAGGCGGCTGTTGCGGGCGTCGATGAGGCGGCGAAGAGAGCAACGACGGCGATCAGTTGGCAACAGCGTCGAACCAGCAGCTTGAGCATGGGGGCCTCCGAGGGGGAACGTGCCTATCCGCCCTCATTCGGTCGGCCCATGTCCCTGCATGAGGTTCCGGCGGACGCGTGGACGCTCGGTCGTTGAGAGCGAGCGTGTTTAGATCAAGCGTCCAGGGCCGGAAGATCGAGCGTTGGGGGGCGTGGGAGGCTCGTTTTGACTACCTTGACCTGCGTGAGTGACGCTGGCGAGGCGCTGCGCGTGGTGATCGCGGACGACCATCACCTTTTTCGCGATGGTCTGCGCGAGATGCTGGAATCCGATGGCATGACAGTTGTCGGAGAGGCGGTCGACGGCGGCGAGGCCGTCGCGCTCGTGTCCGACCTTGAGCCGGACGTTGCGGTGATCGATCTGAACATGCCGAGCGTCTCAGGCCTCGAGGCGTTGCGGCGGATTGCCCTGGCGAGCCCGAATGTGCAGGCGGTCGTGCTGACCGTCTCCGACGATGACGCCGACGTGTTGGCAGCGTTGGCGGCGGGGGCCTGCGGCTATCTGCTCAAGGACACGCGGGCCGACCAACTGGCCCGTGGCATCAGGCAGGCGGCGGACGGGCACATGGTGCTCTCCGGCAGCGTCGCGCGGGCATTGATGGCGCATGTGCGCGACGACGCCGGCGCGGCGGAAGCCGAGGCCGAGGACGATGAGGAGGTCGTTGAGGATCGACCCGCTCTTACCCCCAGGGAGGCCGAGGTTCTGCGGCTGATCGCGGAGGGCGCCGACAACGTGGCAATCGGCCAGGCGTTGTCGATCAGCCCCCACACGGTCAAGCAGTACGTGACCAACATCTTCGAGAAGCTCGGAGTGCGCAGCCGCGTGCAGGCGGCCGTCTACGCGGTGCGGTCCGGCCTGGTCTGAGGACGGCTGCCGGCTCGCTCAGGGCCGCGGCGAGTGGCGTCCGATGAACGCTGTGTACTCGCGCCACGCCTGCGGGTCCGGGCGAGCGGCGAGCTCCTCGGCGAGCCGCGCGAGGATGACGCCGAACTCTCCGTGGTCGATCCCGACAAAGATTGCGCAGCCGGCGTGATGGCGTCGTTCGCCGGCCCATTCCCGTGCGATACGCGCGAAATCGCGGGCGTTGAAGGTGATCATGATTCGCTCCTCTGCTGCCGCCAGTTCGAGCAGGCGATCGTCCTCCCAGCCGTCCAGTGAGCGCTCTTCGTCGGCCGCCCGCACGTCGTGGCCGTCGTCGCGCAGTCCGGTGGCGATCCGCCGCGCCGAGACGTGCGCGTCCAGAAACAGCCGCATCGCGTGCTCAGCGCTCGCCGAGCACGTCGATCGTCGGATACTCTCGGTGAAGCCGGTCGAGCGACCGGCGGTTCTCAGTGATCGCTGTGTTGATCTCCTCGCCGAACTCGTCGTTGTAAGCCAACGCGACGCGTAGCTGAGACTCGCTGAGGTCGCTCTCTTGGAGCAGACGCTCGGGCGTGCCGAAACTGCGCAGCGCATCGACGATCTCCCAGACGTCGAGTGCGGTCCCAATCACCCACGGCCGCCGGTTCCAGTCGCTGCCGCGGAAGGCGATCCCGGGGAAGCGCCGCGCGCGTAGCGCCTCGTCGGCGAGCGATTCCAGCACCGCGCCCTTGCTGCGTCGCGTTCGCTGGGCCTCACCCGCGATCAGCGCGTCGAGCGACGCGTCGAGCCGGAGGCTGAAGGGCCGAGACCTGGTCGCCATGTATTCAATGTATCACCGTAAAGTACAGGCGGATACATTGCCGATTGCTACATGGCTCTCAGGCGATGGCCCGCAGCGCCGCGCCGCGGTCGGCGACGCCGAGCTTGGCGACGCCGGCGGAGATGTGGCGGCGGACGGTGATCGGGGAGAGCGAGAGGCGCTCGCTGATCTCCAGCGTGGAGAGGCCGCCGCGCAGCATCCGCATGATCTCCGACTCTCTGGCGGTGAGCTCGACGCCGCCGACGCGCACGGGGGTCAGCTCGGGGATGGGGAGGTCGCGGAACTCGTGCAGGACCCGTCCGACGAGCGTGCGCGGCAGGGCTGCCTCGCCCTTGAGCACTCCGCACAGCGCCGCAGGGAGGCGGTCGGGGCGGGTGTCCTTGAGCAGGTAGCCCTTCGCGCCGGCGCGAAGGGCTGCGAGCAGATCGTCGGGGTGGTTGGAGACGGTCAGCATCACCACGGCGGTTCCGGGCGCCGCCTCAGCCAGCCTGGCCGTGGCCTCGACGCCGCCGCCCGGCATGTGGATGTCCAGCAGGCAGACGTCGGGACGCTCGCGCAGCGTCGCCTCGACGGCGCCGTCGGCGTCGGCGGCCTCGGCGAGCACCTCGAAGCCTCCGCGCATGAGCGCCATGCGCACGCCCAGGCGGATCACGGGGTGGTCGTCGGCGAGGACCGCGGTGGGGGCGTTGCCGCCGGTCATGGTAGGAGAGCCTCCACCGTGGTGCCCCCGCCGTCGATGCTGTGCACGTGCAGCGCGCCGCCGAGCGTGTGCGCGTGCTGATGCATGCTGGCGAGGCCGAAGCCGGCATCGGCGCGGGCTTCGGCGTCGAAGCCGCGGCCGTCGTCGCGCACCGTCAGCCGCCAGCGGTCGGTGTGCTCGAGGGCCACATCGATCGTTTCGGGGCGGGCGTGCTTGACGGCGTTGGCGACCGCCTCGCGGGCGATGTGCAGGAGCGCGTCCCGGGTCGGCTGGTCGGGCTGTTCGGAGGGCTGCGCCCGTTCGGCGTCGAACGTCAGTCGCGTGCGCCGGGCGGCCGCCAGTACGCTCGCCTCGACGGCTTGGGCGATCGGCAGCGAGTCTCGCTCGGTCAGGCCGCTGACGACGTCGCGGGCGCCCGCGAGGGCGCGTTCGCCGGCCGTCACGACGGTGTTTGCCTGCTGCGCCTGCAGCGGGTCGGCCGGGTCGCCCACGAGTGTGCGGGCATTGGCGAGGGCGAGCGAGAGATCCTGCATGATCAGGTCGTGGACGTCGGCCGCCATCCGGCGGCGCTCTCGCGCGAGGGCGTGGATCGTCGCGTGGCGCTCGTCCTGCGACCACTCCAGGCACACACAGACGAGCAGCGCGGCGAGTGAGCCCAGACGCAGGATGTCACCGATGCCGACGCGCATGGTGTAGAGCGCGGGCGCCGCGCAGTACGCCAGCGCGGAGGCCGCGGCGAACGCGGCAGCGAGCGCCATCAGGCGCACCGCGGGGTCGTCGTCGCGTCGCGCCTCGCGGTGAAACGCAAGCGCGCATACGACCGCGAGCAGCGCCAGCGCGATCTGGGCCACCAGCATCGCGGTGGGGTTTCCGAGCGGCAGCCGGTAGGCCGCTTCGTGGTGGGCGATCAGCATCACGACCAGCGCCGCCAGGCCGGCGATCCATCCGGCGCGTCTGCCCAGTGCGTCGATTGCGGTCGGCCCGGGGCGTCGCAGCACCCGGTTGGGCGTCAGTGCGGCTGCCGCGATCAGCAGCCAGCCGGCGAGGCGACCGCCGATCACGAGCCACGCGGCGGAGTGCCCCGCCAGATCGACCTGGTTGGCAAGCAGCACGCCGGCGACCACGTCGGAGGCCGCGATCACGCCGAGCGCGGCGGCGACGAGCAGGTCGCGGAGCCGCAGATGCCGCCAGAAGCGGTCGAAGAACAGGACGGCGGCCAGCGTGGAGAGCAGCTTGGCCGCGGTGTCGAGCGCCACCTGGTCTGCCGCGGTGTCCTGCTCGAAGAACACCCCGGGTATGAATGCCGTAGCGGCGAGGGCCAGCAGGATCAGCGGCACAGCGGCTTCGACGTCGATCCTCCGGAGCGCCGCGAGCAGACTGCGCGGGAGACTCAAGAGGCGGACGAGCCAGGACTTCGGGGCAGGCACGATCACCGTCGGTCCGGGCCCCAGAGCTGCGGGCTCGATCGCGGCCGACGCGGCATGAACTCGTCCCCGATTCGTGCCTGCGGTTATCAATCTCGCTCCTTGCGTTGTTTAGCGGCCTGTAGGCATCAATCGCCCCGATTCTCAGACCGACCCGATGATCTTGACTTGTTCGCGTCGCTGAGAGAACAGCGCTGCGATCATGGGCCTGTACCTGCCGTGGCTATCCTTGCCTGTCCCTGCCGCCGATCGATTTGGTGCTCGCTGCAGTATAGGCCATTTTCCCTGCAATTTGCGATAGAATATAAGAGCTGGATCCAGGTTTCTGGCTTTATGGTCGATATTTGCGGGGCCTTGTCGGGTCGGTTGGCCCTGCGCCGAAATGTCGCTGAAGTGTCTCTGTTTCGGCCACGAAGTCTGACGTCGGCAGCGAGGTCCACGTAGTCGGCCGGTGGGTCCTCGGGTCCTCGGCCCCGCGGGTGCCGCTATTCGGCGACATCGGCCTTACAGATAGCCGTGCTCGCGGTACCAGGCGGCCTCGTCGGCGAGGGTCTGGCGCAGCGGGCGGAACGTCGCCCCGAGCTCGCGCTGGGAGCGGGCCGAGGAGATCCGCATGTTGGTGTCCCCGACGATCGTGCGCACACCGGTGCGGGTGGCCAGCGGGGGGCGGCGGCGCAGCGCGCCCTGCAGCTCGAACAGCCCGGCCATCAACAGCGCGAGACCGGCCGGCACCTCGCGTGGGGCGCGCAGGGCACGCAGGCGGGCGATCTCGCCGCAGACCTCCGCGAGGCTGTGCCACTCGCCGGCGACGATGTAGCGGCGCTCGCCGACGCCGTCCACGGCGGCGCGCACGCAGGCACGCGCGACGTCGCGGGCGTCGACGATGTGGTTGCCGGCGCGTGGGATCGCGCTGAGCTCCCCGCGGGCGACCGCGAGGAACAGCCGCCCAGCCCCGGTCGGGCCGGCGTCGCCGGGGCCCCACATCCAGCCGGGCAGGACGATCGGGACCCTCAGCTCGTGCTGTGCGCAGAACGCGCGGACGACCTCCTCGGAGTGGACCTTGCTCTCGAAGTAGCGGTTGCCCTTCGCCCCGAACGCGGGCGGAGGGGTTCCCTCCTCGGCCGGCGAGCCGTCGGCGGTCGCGCCGAGGGTCCCGCTGGAGCTGGTATGCACGACGACCGGAACCTCGGCCCGCGCAGCGGCCTGGAGGAGGTCTCCGACGGCGTCGACGTTGGTGCGCCGCAGCAGCCCGGGGTCGTTGCCGGGCTCGTAGTACTCGCGGAAGTACGCGGCGGTGTGCAGGACGGCGTCGAGCCCGGCCAGCGCGTCGCGGAAGCCCGCGACGTCGGTGACGTCGCCCTGGACGATCCGGACGCGCTCGTCGCCCGGGAGCAGCGGCGCGGCGCGGTCGCGATCACGGACCAGCGCGAGGACCTCCTCGCAGCCATCTGCGAGCAGCTCGCGCACGATCGCCCCTCCGAGCAGGCCGGTGGCGCCGGTGACGAGCGCGCGGCGCGGGGCCGTTGGGGTGGGCGGCGACGTGGAGGCATTCGTGGCGGTCGCCGGCTGGGTCGCGGGTGTCGGCGAGGTTGCGATCGGGGAGCTCATTGACGCGAGCGTAGCGCCTGGTCGTCAGCCGTCGGGAAAGGGCGCGATCGGGATGCCGTGGTCGCGCTCGCGCATGCCCAGCTCGTAGGCGGCCCCGTGCGCGGTGCGCAGGGTCCGGGCGGGGAGCCCGGGGCGGCGCACGACGAGGGTCAGCGCGGCGATCGAGCAGTTGCTGACGTCATGGCCTGCGCCGTCGGGGTCGGCGTAGCGCCAGCCGGCGTGCGTCTCGGGGGGCGTGCGCACGTACCCGTCCACCGTCAGCCCCTTCGCGCCCGGCAGCGAGAGCTGGCAGCGCTCGGGGGTCTCGGCGACGAGCAGCCCCCGGGCGCCGAGCCCGCCCAGCCGGTGGCGCTTCCCGTCGAGCGACAGCGCGCCGTTGGCGACCCACCGGGTGGTGCGCCCGGCGACGCGCAGCCGCCCGATCGCGACGTCGACCCATGCGAGGAGATCGCCAAGGCTCTGCGCGTCTGTGCCGTGGGATGCCTCGCCGATGTCTCGTCGGGCTCCGTGCGAGCCTTCGGCGGTCTCGCAGAAGTCGATGCCGTGCAGCCAGATCCAGCGCTCGGCGTGCTCGGCGCCCCAGTTGTGCCCAACCATCCCGTGCCAGCCATCGAGCTCGATGGTGCGGTCGGGAGCGGGCGGGTTCGATCGGTCGGCAGCGGGTGGGCTCGACAGGACGACCGTCCCCTCGAACCGGGCGGCGGGCGAGGGGCTGGTGAGCTTGGTGCGCGGCAGCGGGGCGCGATACATCCAGCGATGCGGCAGGTGGCGCAGCTCGGGCTCGGGGGAGGCGATGCGCAGCGACCAGCGGGCCGTCCCGCAGGCGCCCTCGGCGCGTGTCGGTCCGAGGTGGGCGTCGCCGACGGCGATCCACCCGCCGGGAGGGACGGCGAGGGCGTCGGTGGTGAGCTTGTGCATGAACGGCCGCCCGCGGGCGGCGTCGAAGACGGTGCACCACAGCGATCCCCGCGGCGGCTGTCCGGGGGGCTGGTGGACGGTGTAGCGGATCCACACCCCGACCGGCTCGCGCGGGGAGACGGCGCGCAGATAGAACGACTCGTACATCCCGGCGCTCCGCGGGACGCCGGGAAAGACCGCGTGAACGCCGGGAAGCGACACGGCTGTAAGTATCCCGGCATGGACCGCAGCTCGCCAGGAACCGATCGCGACTCGCCCGGGATGGACCGCAGCTCGCTCGTCAGCCTGCCCCCGGAGCTGGCGCACTTTGATGCGACTCCGCCCGCCCGCTTTGATTCGACCCCGCCCGCCCGGGCCGGCGGGGGGGATGAGCAGGGCGCGGGCAGGCGTTTTTTGCTGGGGATCGACGGCGGGGCGACCAAGACGCTGGCGGCGGTGCTCGACGTCGAGCGCGGCGAGCTGCACCTGGGGTTAGGCGGGCCGAGCAACCAGGACGCGGTCGGGGTGCAGGCCGCGGGCCGGGCGCTGTTCGACGCGGCCGACGAGGCGCTCGCGGGGGCGGGGGTCGCCGACGACCGGCTCGACGCGGCGGTGCTGGCGGTGGCGGGGACCGACACCGATGCGGTGGTGGGCCACGTCCGCGAGCGGCGCTCGCAGACGTGGATCGTGGTCAACGACGTCGTCGGGGCGTGGGCGACGGCGACCGGGGCGCGGCCCGGGGTGGGTGCGATCTCGGGCACCGGCAGCAACGTGTTCGGGGTGGGCTGGGGGGGGGTGGGCATCGAAACACGGGCGTGGCGGGCCGGCGGCTGGGGCCACCTGCTGGGCGACGAGGGCTCGGGCTACTGGCTGGGGGTGCAGTCGATCAAGGCGGCGCTGCGCGACCGCGAGTCGTCGGGCCCGCCGACGGCGCTGAGCGAGGCGGCGGTGCGGTTCTTCGAGGCCACCAGCGTGGAGGCGCTGGCGGTGATGGTGTACGCCAAGCCGCTGACCAAGAGCGAGATCGCGGCGTTCGCGATCGAGACGGCGCGGATCGCCGAACGCGGCGACGCGGTGGCGCGCGATCTCTACGAGCGCGGCGCCGCGGAGCTGGCGGGGCAGATCGTCGCGGTGATTCGCCAGACCGGCCTGAAGGGCTCCTTTCCGGTGGGCCTGATCGGCAGCGCGTACAAGGCGGGCGCGGTGTTCGTGGACCCCCTCGCCGATGCCGTCCACGCGCTGGCCCCCGAGGCGCGGATGACGGTGGTGGAGATGAATCCGGTGGGCGGCTCGCTGCTGCTGGCGGCGCGCGCCTGCGGCGCCGAGCGGGCGCTCGCGGGTGTCGATCTGACGGCGCTCATCGACGGGGCGCTCGCTGCGCGCGGCAGCTGATCGGCCTGCCTGAAAGAGCTTTGTCGCAGGCCCTCTATTGGGCTACGATTGCTCTTTTCCAAAGTGTGGATTAGGAGGAGATGAGATGAGCAGCCCAACGATCGACGAGACGAAGCTCGAAGCGTTCATGGGCCAGGCAGTCACCGACATGAGCGCGGTCATCAGCGGCCCGCTGTTTTTGATCGGCGAGAAGCTCGGGCTCTACAAGGCGATGGCGGGCGCCGGGCCGCTGAGCTCGACGACGTGGCCGAGCGCGCCGGGGCGGCCGAGCGCTACGTGCGCGAGTGGCTGCGAACCAGGCCGCCGGGGGATACGTCGTCTACGACGCGGCCAGCGACCGCTACACGCTGCCCGACGAGCACGCTCTGGCCCTCGCCGACGAGGACAGTCCGTTCTACATCCTGGGCGCCTATGACCTGATCGCGTCGCTGTACGCCGACGAAGAGCGGATCCTCGACGCGTTTCGCAGCGGCGGCGGGATGGGCTGGCACGAGCACGACCCGCGCCTGTTCCACGGCACCGAGCGCTTCTTCAGGCCCGGCTATCGGGCACATCTGGTGGGCGAGTGGATCCCGGCGCTGGAGGGCGTGCAGGAGAAGCTCCAGCGGGGCGCGAAGGTCGCCGACGTCGGTTGCGGGCACGGGGCGTCCACGATCATCATGGCGCGAGGCCTTCCCGAACTCCCAGTTCCAGGGCTTCGACTATCACCCCGCCTCGATCGACCGCGCGCGCGAGGCGGCGCGGGAGGCGGGCGTGGCGGACGACCGGATCGCTTTCGACGTCGCCAAGGCCAAGGACTATCCGGGCGGCGACTATGACCTGGTGTCGGTGTTCGACTGCCTGCACGACATGGGCGACCCGGTGGGGGCCTCGGCTCACGTACGCGAGACGCTGGCTCCCGACGGCACGTGGATGATCGTCGAGCCGTTCGCCAACGATCGCGTGGAGGAGAACCTCAACCCGGTCGGGCGCATCTTCTACGGCGCCTCGACGATGATCTGCACGCCGGCGTCGCTGGACCAGGAGGTCGGCCTTGCGCTCGGCGCCCAGGCCGGCGAGGCGCGCCTGGGCGAGGTGATCAAGCAGGGCGGCTTCAGCCAGGTCCGGCGCGCCACTGAGACGCCATTCAACCTGGTCCTCGAAGCCAGGCCATAGTCGCTCCCAGCCGCGCCTCGATGGCGCCGCGGTCGCCGACGGCGCCCGGTCCGGCGCCGGCGATGCGCACGGCGGCCGCGGCGCTGCCCCAGGCCGCGGCCGCGGCGGGCGCCAGGCCGTGGCGCAGCGCGACGAAGAAAGCCGCGGCGAACACGTCGCCCGCGCCGAGGTCGTCGCGGGGATTCGCGACGGGAGGCACTGGGGCGTGGTCGAGCGCGCCGCCGGGGAGGTGCAGCGCGATTGGCCGTGCGCCGGCGGTGACAGCGACCACCGTGCCGGCCGGGCTCCCGGCGCGGTCCCCGCGGCCGCGCCCGGCGGGGCCCGTGAGCAGCTCATCGCAGCCGGCGCGCTCGGCGGCGCTCAGCACCACGGCGTCGCGGCGCTCGGGCAGGCGCTCGCGCAGCAGCGGGCCGGGCGAGATGTCCCCGCGCGCGTCCCACTCGCGCACCAGGCCCTGGGGAGTGAGGCCGACGAAGTCGGCCCGGCCCAGCCAGGCGCGGGGGGTCTCGCGGGCGACGGGGGCCAGGTGCAGGATCGCGGTGTCGACCTCGATCGGGCCGTCGATCGGGCCGGCCCAGGCGAGCAGGCGCTGCCGGCGCGAACCGCCGTCGTGCCAGGTGCGCAGGGTGGTGGTGCGCGCGGCGGGCAGGATCTCGACCTGCAGCTCGTGGCGGTATGGCTCCAGCAGCTCCTCCAGCTCGCGCGGGGCGCCGCGGGTGACGATCAGCGCGCGCAGCCCCAGGCGGGCGGCCTGCAGGGCGCTGTAGAAGGCGCCGCCACCGGGCTGGCGCGGGCCGCGGGGTGCGATCACGTCGGCGGTGACGTGGCCGACGGTGACGTAGTCGAAGGCCGTGGTCCTCGATGCCGGCAGCGGACGTCTCCAGTCGCCCGGACGCGCTCAGCTCGGCGCCGCGCCGACGCTCGGCGAGGTGTCCACGTCCGCCACAGCTCCCACATGCCGTGCGGCGCCGGCGCGCGCCGAGGCGCCGGCACGCAGTGCGGCGCCGACCCGCGGCGGGGTGCGCAGCGGCAGCTCGGCGCCCGCGATCGCGGCGGCGGCGAGCCGGCCGGTGAAGACGCAGCCGCCGAGGAACGTCCCCTCCAGGGAGCGCTTGCCGTGCATCCCACCCCCGCCGAAGCCCGCGGCCTCCCCGACGGCGTAGAGCCCCGCGATCGGCTGGCCGTCCTCGGCCCGCAGGACCCGACAGGCGAGGTCGGTCTGGATGCCGCCCAGGCTCTTGCGCGCCATCACCTGCAGGCGGATCGCGATCAGCGGCAGCGCCCTGGGGTCGACGATGCGCTGGAACTTGCAGGTCCGCAACCGGTCCCCGCGCCAGGCCCGCAGCTGGGCGATGCGCCGTAGCTGGTCGTCGTTGAAGAGGGATCGGCCCCGGCCGATCCCCGCGTCGTAGCGCGCGATCTCAGCGGACAGCAGCTCGGGGTCGATGGCGTCGTCGCCGGTCACGGCGTTCATCTTCTGCGCGAGCTCTGACAGCGAGTCCGCGGCGACGAAGTCCGGGGAGCCCTCCAGGAAATGCCTGACCACGCGCGGCTTGCCCAGCAGCACGCCGAGCAGGAAGCGCACGCGGCGGCGCTCGCGCAGATGGGGGTTGTGCTGGGAGCCCGACACGTCCAGTTCGCGCCGGGCGATCTTCATGTTGCAGACCAGCCATGAGTACTTGCGCTCGTCCTCGCAGATCCGCTCCAGCGCCGCGTAGGCGTCAAACGTCGGCATCACCGGCACCGGCCCGTAGCGGCGCCCGTCGGGGTCCAGCATCACCCCCGAGCGCGGCGGGATCAGCTTGACGCCGTGGTGCTCGCGCTGGGGCGCCGGGTGGCGCACGGCGTCGGCGTAGTTCCACATCCGCGACAGGTGCGTCACCGCGCCGCCCACGCGCCCGACCTCCTCGTGCAGCGCCCCGTCGGCGTAGGGGTGTGAGCCCATCAGCAGCTGTCGCGGGGGACTCCCGAGCTCGGCGGTGGGCCACTCTCGGCGCACCAGCTCGAGGTTGCCGCCGATCCCGCCGGCCGCGATCACCACCGCCTTGCCGGCCCGCAGCTCCTCATCGTCCACCCGGCAGCCGACCACGCGGCCGTCCTCGGTGAGCAGCCCGGTCACGCGGGCCCCGAAGCGTACCTCCAGGGCCGCGCGCCGCGGGTCGCTCTCGATCGCCCCCCACACCGCTCCCACCAGCGCCTTCCCGGTTCCCCACACCAGGTGAAAGCGCGGGACCGAGTTGCCGTCGGAGAAGTTGCCGCGCTCGGCCCAGTTGACCACCGGGAAGAAGCGCACCCCGATCGTGCGCAGCCAGCCGCCGACGTCGTCGCGGGCGCGCGTCACATACTGCTCGGCCCAGCGCCGCGGCCACTCGTCCTCGGGGTAGAACTCCGCGATTCGCAGCCAGTCCTCCAGCGCCAGCGTCTCGCTGTCGGGGATCCGCGAGCGGCGCTGCTCGGGGGAGTCCACCATGAACATCCCCCCGAACGCCTCCCGTGCCAGGCCGCCGAGCTCGTGGGGGCGGCAGCGGTCGAGCAGCAGCACCGTATGGCCGGAGCGCAGCAGCTCCAGGGTGCTCACCAGGCCCGCCAGGCCGCCTCCGACGACGATCGCGTCGGGGTCGCCGTTGGAGTCGGGCCTCGATTCATACCAGCGCCATCCCCGGGGCGACCCGCACCTCGACCAGCTCCGGGCGATCGGAGGCCAGCGCGCGTGTCAGCTCCACTCCCAGCTGCTCGGCGTCGTCGACCCGCCGCGCGTCGACTCCGTACCCCGCGGCCACCGCCGCGGTGTCCAGCGCCGGTAGGTCCAGGCCGGGGGCGCCCGGGATCTCCTCGAGCAGCGAGAAGAACTTGAGGATCGCGTACTCCTCGTTGCGCAGCACCAGGAACGTCACCGGCACTTTGTAGGCCGCGGCAGTCCAGAAACTCTGCACCGCGTACTGCGCCGAGCCCTCCCCGATCACGCACACCACCGGACGGTCCGGGCAGGCGAGCTGCACGCCGATCGCCGCCGGCATCCCGAAGCCCAGGCCCCCGCCGGCCGAGAAATAGTAGCTCCCAGGGCGTCCCACGCGCAGCTGGTTGCGCAGCGCCGGCGTCGCCGACGGCGACTCCAGCACCACGATCCCGTCCTCCGGGAAGACCCCCGCGAGCGCGCGCACCGCGGTCGACGGGCTCATCGGGTCCGTCAGCGCGACCTCCTCGGGCGCCGCGCGCACCGGCGGGGGCTCGCGCGTGGACTGAGATCCCCCCCCGCCCTCGGATCCCTCCGACTCGGCCATCGCCGCTGCAAGAGCGTCCGCCAGCGCGGCCAGCGTAAGCGCCACGTCCGCCACGATCGCGTCTCCCATCGGCGCCCGCGCGGCCTCGTCGGGGTCGCCGGTGATCGCCGTCAGGCTCGTCCCCGGGGCCAGCAGCGGGCCGGGGAGGTTGGGGTAGTAGGGGAAGATCGAGGTCCCCGCCGCCAGCACGAAGTCGTGGGGCGCCAGCGCTTCGCCCAGCGGCTGGACCGCGGGGGGGAGGATCCCCTGGAACAGGGGGTGGTTCTCGGGGAAGCCCAGCCGCCCCCCGCCGGTGGCCGGCGTCGCGTACACCGGCAGGCGCGCGCGCTCGGCGAGCCTCACCGCCGCGTCCCAGCCGCCCGTAGCGTCGATCTCCGGGCCCGCCACGAACGCCGGGCTCGCCGCCGTCGCCAGGCGCCGCGCGAGGCCTGCGATCGTGGCCCCGTCGGGGAGGCCCGCCCCGGTCACGGCGCGCTGGATCTGGTGGTCGACCTCCTCCTCGGAGCGCACCTCCGCGCCCCAGTCGTCCATCGGGATCGACACGAACACCGGGCCCCGCGGCGCCAGCCCCGCCAGGTGCGCGGCGCGCGCCAGCGCGTGGGGGACGTCCTGGGCGCACGGCGGCTCGTAGCTCCACTTCACCAGCGGGTGGGGCATCCGCGTCGCGTCGCGGTTGGTGAGGTTGGCCTGCAGCGTGATCAGCGAGCGGTGCTGCTGGCCCGCGGTGATCACCAGCGGGGACTTGTTGGCCTGCGCATTGCAGATCGCCCCCATCGCGTTGCCCAGGCCGGGGGCCGTGTGGAGGTTGACCAGCGCCGCGCGCCCCAGCGCCTGGGCGTAGCCGTCGGCGATCCCCACCGCCACGGCCTCCTGCAGCGCCAGCACGTAGCGGAAGTCGGCCGGGAACTGCGTCAGCATCGGCAGCTCCGTCGACCCGGGGTTGCCGAAGATCGTCGTCATCCCCCGCTCGCGCAGCAGGTCGAACGTCGCCTCTCTGACCGATCTCATCGCCTCTCCTTGCTCAAAGGTCCGCTCTCCGTGCTCAAGGTCAACCCCCGGTGCTCGTAGATCCACTCTCCATCCGGCGAGAAGTCGCCCGACAGTACCAGCGCGGCCGCCGCAAGATCTCGTTCACCGCATCAAATGCCGTCGCGGTCTGTTTTGGTTTGCACTGTGGCTCCTCCGCGACGGCTTGCAGCGGCATGTCTCCTGGCGGTCGCCCCCGTGGGCGCCTGCTGGTCGGGGTCGGCCTCCGCGGCTGCAGCCGCGCCCCCGCGCTCGTCGACTGCCACGTCGGTGTCTTCCGCCTCGGTGTCGTCCACGTCCACCTCCACGTCTGTGTCTGGAGGCTCGTCCGCGGGCTCGACCGCGCACAAGCCCACGAGCTCCCACGCACCCAAGCCCAAGCCCGCGCTCACCGGGTATGCCGCCCGCGCGATGCTGGCCTACGAAGCGATGCAGGCCAACTACTACGTCGCCGGCACCGGCCTCTACCGCGGCGAACCGACGTACTCCTACCTGTGGCCCTTCTCGCAGGCGTTCGCCGCGATGGTCAGCCTCGCCAACATCCCCGTGATCGCCGACATCCCCTGGCAGCACGAACGGCTCCAGCGCGGGCTGCAGGCGCTGCGCTTCGGCCTGCGCCACTATCAGCCGCCCCCCGGGCTCGCCGGGGAATCGGTCGCGTCGGGCGCCACCACCTCGACGCTGCCCTCCTACGACGGCACCCTCGCCCCCCCGGTCGGCCCCGGTGGGGACAGCTACTACGACGACAACGAGTGGGTCGGGATCGAGCTGATGCGCCTCTACGAGCTCGACCACGAACCCGCCGTGCTCGCCCAAGCCCAGCAGATCATGGCGTTCGTGATGGCCGGCTGGCAGACCACCGCCCCCGACGGCCAGCCGCTTCCCTGCCCTGGGGGGGTGCCGTTCTCCAACAGCTCCACCAACGCCGACCGCAACACCGTCACCGACGGCCCCGGCGCCGAGCTGGGGATCCAGCTCTACCGGATCACCCACGAAGTCCGCTACCTCCAGTTCGCCGAGATGGCCTACGAATGGGTGCGCCAGTGCCTGATCGAACCGAATGGCCTGTACGCCGACCACGTCAACGTCTATGGCGGCGTCAACCGGGCGCTGTGGAGCTACAACCAGGGCTCGATGATCGGCGCCGGCACGCTGCTCTACCAGGTCACCGGCGACGGCGCCTACCTCTACCAGGCCCGCCAGACCGCCAAGGCCGCGCTCGCCTACTTCACCTACAGCAGGCTCTCCACCGAAAACCCGTTCTTCGTAACGGTCTACTTCCGCAACCTCCTCTACCTGGACTCCGTCACCCACGACCCCCCCGGGAGCGCGCCGCTGCGCGAATACCTGTACTACGCCTGGCTGCGCCACCGCCTGGCGAACAACCTGTTCGTATACGGCTCCCCCCCGAAGCCCAGCTGCTGTCGCAGGCCGCGATCGTGCAGATGTACGCCCTGCTCTCGATCCCACCGCGCACCTACTTCTGACGGAGCCGATCGACTCCGCCAGGTGGCCGTCGTCGGCTCTGACAGGGCCGGCAATCGGCTCTGACAGTGGCAATCGGCATCGGCCCTTCGAGGGCAGTAGCCTTGTCTGCGATGACCGATGCCGCCACCCTGATCACCGACGCCGGTCTCGAGGAGCTGCGGGCCGAGCTCGCCGTCCTCGAGGGCGAGGGGCGCCGCGAGATCGCCGAGCGCATCAAAGTCGCGCGCGAGTGGGGCGACCTCAAGGAGAACAGCGAGTACCACGACGCCAAGAACGACCAGGCCCATCTGGAGACCAAGATCGCGCGGCTGCGCGAACGGATCGCCACGGCGGTCGTCGTCCAGGAGAAAGCCACCGACGGCGCCGTCGGCTTCGGCTGCACCGTCGTCGTATCCGATCAGGACGGGGCGCAGCGAACCTGGAAGATCGTCAGCTCCCACGACGCCGCCCCCGCCGACGGCCGCCTCTCCGCCGATTCCCCCGTCGCCCGCGCCCTGATCGGGCGCCGTCCGGGCGAGCGCGCCACGGTGACGCTGCCCCGCGGGGAGAGCGTGCTGACGGTGCTCAGCGTTAGCTGATTGCGGCCGGTCGCAAAGCGTTCAGCCGACCCGGCTGGTCTCGCCGCGCAGGTCCAGCAGCGCCTCGTGCAGCGTCGCCACGAACGCCTCGACGGCCCGCGGGTCGAACTGGTTGCCCACGCATGCGCGCAGCTCGGCGAGGGCCTCGTCCGGGGACTTCAGCAGCACGTCGCGCAGCTGCTGCGCAGCGCCCGTCTCGCGGACCCTGTCCTTGCGCCGGTACAGGCGCTGGTCGGCGAGCTGCATGATCGCCGCCGGCTCGGCCGCCTCGCGGGAGATCGCGACTTCGCCGTGGGCCGCCCCGATCGAGAAGCCCGGCCCGTCCTCGGAGAGGGCCGCCACGCTGGTCGCGATCACCGTCTCGCGGCTCCCCGCCGCGTGGCGCAGCAGCACGCAGAACTCGTCGCCGCCCATCCGGTAGGCCGTGCCCTGCGGGGCCACCGCCGCCCTGAGCTTCGCGCTCAGATGGGCCAGCAGCGCGTCGCCCGCCGGGTGGCCGAAGGTGTCGTTGTAGCGCTTGAACCCGTTCAGGTCGTACAGCACCAGCTCCCACCGCTCGCCCGTCGCGGCCCGGCGGCAGGCGATCTGCAGATCTTCCAGCAGCTTGCGGCGGTTGCCCAGCCCGGTCAGCGGGTCCGTCAGCGCCAGGCGCTGCGAGCCCGCCAGCATCGTCAGGTTCTCGCGCATCGTCAGCATCAGGTGGGCACACACCGCCAGCACCGTCGCCGTCGCCAGCACGAGTGCCACCGGGTTCTCGCGGAACGTGCCGAACATCAGAACCCCCAGCGCGGCCAGCAGCGACACGGCGGGCACCAGCACCAGCCGCCACTCCTTCACCCGGCGCTGGCGCGCCGGCTGCGGCCACGGCGTCCAGGCCGCGAGCGCCAGCAGGATCGCCGCCGCCGGCCACAGGCAATCCAGCGGCGTGCCCACCCGGTAGCTGCCGGTCGCCGCCTGGTACAGGTAGATCGAGTCCGCCACCGCCGTCACCAGCAGGCTCGCCGCGACCAGCAGCCACACCCGTCCCGGGCGCCAGCCGGTCATGCCCAGCGCGCCAAACGCGAAGACCAGCAGCAGCAGGTCGCCGATCGGATAGCTGAGCTCGACCGCCACCGTCCCGGCGTCGCCGCCGACGCTGTGCAGGATCGGGGGCAGCACGATCGCCGACCCCACCGCCGCGACCGCCAGGCCGCCGATCAGCCCGTCCAGCCACAGGCCGATGCGCAGCTCTCGCAGATGCGCCCCCACGAGCAGCACCAGCGCGACGTAGACGCACGGGTAGAACGCCAGATACAGGCCGTCCGCCGGCGACACCCCGGCGGGCTCGTGGGGGCCTTCGAGCAACAGGATCCAGTAGAGGTCGCCCAGGCTCCAGCACAGCATCCCCGCCCCCATCGCCAGCCACGCCGTCCGCTGTGCCGGGACGGCGATGCTGCGGGCGAGCACCGTCAGGGTCGCGCCGACCATCAGCAGCTCGTAGATGCCGTGGTCGAACAGGCCGTCGCCGCGGGGCCCGCCGAAGCCGACGATCGCGTGCAGCGCCAGCACTCCGAGGCCCCCGGCCAGGAGGGCCAAAATCAGTGTCGGGAGTGTCGATCGCGCGCGCGTCATCCCTGTCGCCGTGCCCTTTCACCTAAGCGTTGCCGGCCGCTGTTGCTCTCTACCTCCTGCATCGGCCGCCACCGGCTCGTGCTGTAGTCGGGCTGCTGCCCCTGGGCGATCCTAGAAGTGGCGCAGGCGGCGCACGAACGCCCGCGGCCTGCGCCGGTAAAGGCGCTCCCCGTCGCGCAGCGCCCGGCGGCGCAGCTTGGCGCGGCGGCGGGCGATCAGCTTCAGCAGGGCCTTGCGGGCCGCCCGATCGCCGGCGAAGCGCTTGCGGCGCTCGCGCACCGCGCGGGCCAGCAGCGCCAGATCGTGCTCCTCGCCGAGCGTTTCGCCCAGCCGGTCGGCGCGGCGCGCCACGCGGTGTATGCGCTTGTCGCCCCGGTCGAGCGTCTCGGCGACGTAGCGGAGGTCCTTCACGCGCTTGCGCCACTGGTGCAGCGCCTCGCTGTCCTGCCGCCGCCGCGCGCTGCGCAGATCTCGGCGTCCCTCACGGTAGAGGCGCTCCAGGCCGGGCTCCACCAGCTTGGCGTCCCGTGCCGTCAGCTCCCAGCCGGCCACCCGCTCGCGCACCGCGCGCAGCTCGCCCGCCACGGCTCCGCGCAGCCGCGGGTCCAGGATCGCCGCGGTGGCGGCCCGATCGCGCTCGGCGAACAGCTGCGCGCGCAGCCGCCGGACACCGCGGCTGCCGGCGAGCTTCGCCGGATGGCGCTTGCAGAGGACGTCCAGTGTGCTCAGCATCACCTCGGCGTCGCGCGCTCCCGCCAGATGCCGCCCGCAGTCGCGCAGAGCGGCGTTCTCACGAGCAAAGCGCCTGCGCCCGAGCTTGTGGCGCAACAGTCGCATCAGCGCCCGCAGCCGCTTGAGAACCTTGCGGATCTCGTGCACCGTCCACTCGTCGGCGCCGTCGATCCGCCGGCCCGCGATCCGCCGGCCCGGCCCCACCGGATAGTCGTCGAGCAGTTCGATCGCCAGGTCGAGCTGTCCCAAGATCACACGCCGCAGCCCGGCCGCGGCGGACTCGTCCGCGAGCAGCGAGGCCCTGCGCGCGCGCCGCCCGCGCGCCGCCGCGCGGCGGTCGCGCTCGGTCTTGACCAGCGCCAGGCCGACCCCCACGCCCACCGCCACGAGGGCGGCCGCCAGCGACCCGACTCGCAGGGGCGACGTCGGCGGCACAATGGAGCGATGCCGAGGCTTCCGCCTGCCCCATGGTGGACGGTGCGCCGCGCGGCCAATCGCAAGCCCGCGACGTATCGCTGCCCGATCTGCGGCCATCACCTGCCGGCGCTCAGCGAGCACATGCTGATCGCTCCCGAAGGCGATACCCGCCGGCGGCGCCACGCCCACACCAAGTGCGTGATCGCGGCGCGCCGGCGCGGCGAGCTCGTGCAGCGCGACGAGTGGCTGCGCGCCCAGCCGCGCCCGCCGTCGTGGTGGCGGCGGATCTTGACTCGCTCAAAGCCCAACGGCCCGTAGCCGATCGGCCCGGCGCCGGCCCGCCCCGGCCAGCCTGCCCGCGTGGGCCCTCAGAGCCCAAGGCGGCGGGCATCCGCGGGCCTCTCAGGCACCGTATGCGTACACCTGCTCGGGCTCGACGCGGATGATGACCCGCTGTTCGCCGGGCTGGCGGTAGGGGTAGCTGTCCTGGCCGAGGTACTTCTTGGCCAGCGCGTCGATGTGCTCGTCGGCGCCCTCATGGGTGCGCTCGGCCACGCGCCCGCGGATCGTGACGTACTCGTAGGGGTTCTCCATGTTCTGCACCGTCAGCGTCACCCGCGGGTCGCGCTGGAGGTTGCGCGGCCACGCCCGACCCTCGGCGGTGTTCAGCACGGGCCGACCATCCTCCACGTCCACCCACACAGGCGCCGCCTGCACGCTGCCGTCGCTGCGCAGCGTGGCGACGTGGCAGAAGTTCTTGCCCCGCAACAACTCCTCCGCGCGACCCTCGACCTTCAAAGCCATGATCCCTCCTTCTCTCGTTGTCCGGTACACACCAAGATAGGGACTCGTGCCGGCCGGCGGATCGCCACGCCCTGAGAAGCTCGGGCCCTCCGGGATGCCCCGCCTCGATTGGCTCTATTGGCGGCTGGTGCCGGTCTGGGAGGTGACGGGCGGGATCGGGTCCAGCGCGACCAGCCGGCCGTCGTTGAGCGCGAAGCGCACCGTGGCCTGGCCCCCGCCCGGGCAGCACAGGGGATCGTGTGGGCGGTACAGCGGGTAGGCCAGGGTCACTTCGGTGTCGCTCTGGCCCACCACCCGCAGGGTCGCGCTGGGCTGGCTTGCGTCGGTGCCGATATAGCTGCCGTCGACGAAGAAGAACGCCTGCTGGTCGTACCCGTCGCCGGACCCGGTGCGCGTGCCCACCAGCACTCTCAGCGTCTGGTTGGCGTGGTATTCGGAGATGTCGTTCGGGGTGTATCCGTGCGCCTTCACCACCGCGGCCGCGGCCGCGGCCTCGCCGGTGGCTTGACCGGGCCCCGTGCCCTGCCCGGTGAAGGCCGGCTCGGGGGCGGTGCGGGTGGTGTTCGCGCCCTGTCCAGTGCTCTGGCCTCCCGCGGCCGTCGGGGTGGTCGCGGCGGCGGTCGCGGTTGAGGTCGCGTGAGCGGTCGCGGTCGCCCCTCCGCCGGTCGCGCCCGTCGGGGCGGGCGGGGTTTCGGTTGCCGTAACGGTCTTGGTCGCACCGCCGCAGCCCCCCAGCGGCGCCCCGCACACCGTTCCCAAGGCCAGCACGGCGACCGTCAGCAGCGCGCGTCTCGTTCTCATCGGCCTCAGCTTATTCGGGCGCTCGGCTGGTCGGGCGCTCGACCAGCCCGGGGTGCGGGCCGAGCTCGTGGCTTTCCCAAGAGGCCTAACCGTGGGGCGCGCTCCCGTTGAGCGCCACCGCCGCGCTGGCTGTGTCGTTGCCGGCCGCGGCCCGGCCGGCCATTCCGTTGACTGCCGCGTCGGTCGCCGAGACCCTGTCGATGCCGGCAACCTGACCGGCGGTCTCGGGTCTTGACCTGGCAACCGTCTGAGCTGCCCTGTCGGGTCCGATGAAAGGAGTGAGGACCACATATGACAGATACTCCGAGAGCGCCGGGAGCCTGTGGGCTCGACCGGCGGCCACCTCGCTGTGCAGCGTGTGCCACAGCGCCCCCGCGATTCCCTCCACCACCAGCTTGCCGCGTGGGCGGCGCGGGGCCCCCTCGGTCAGCAGGGTCGCGACCTGGTGCGCAAGATCCACGGCCCTTTCGATCGCCGGCGGCCCCGCGTCGAATACCTTCATCGCCAAGGTCACGACCCTGGCGGGATTGGCCGCCAGGTGGGCCGTCAGCGAATCGACGGTCCGGCAAACCGCCGCGGGCCACTCGTCGGAGACCAGGATCGGGTCGGCCACCAGCTGCAGGAGTTCGTCGCCGAGCATGTCCAGAGCCGCCAGGTAGCAGGCCTCCGGAGTGGGGAACAGTTCGAGGAAGGCCTCGATCTGGACACCCGCCTCGTCGGCGATCCGCAGCGAGCCGAGCTCGCCATAGCCCTCCCACAGCGCGAGGTTGATGACGCTGTACAGCAGGCGGGTGCGGTTGTCCGCGTTGACGGGAGCAGCGGGCTCGAGCTCCACCATGGGGGGAAATGGAGTGTTGGAGCACGGTCGCGGTCGCAGGGCTCCGACGGCCGGCGATCTGAATAGCAGCGACCATCTCAGCATCTCCTCGCTCAGCGCGGCGAGGTGCTCGGTGGGTCCATCCCGCAGGCGCAGGAACGCGGCGCGGCGCAGGCCTCCCACGATCGCCCTCACCACAGGCAGCGGGAGCGCATCGGGGTGACGTGGATCGGAGAAACTGTTGGACAGCAGTCCTTCGAACATCCTCATCGTCCTGCCCAGCCGCCGAAGACCCTCGGGGCTCACGGCCTGGGCGTCGATCATCACGAGTCCCAGCGCCTTGGAGTTCGTTTCGACTTCGTCGACGAATGCGACGAATGCGCTGCGCATGCGCTGCTCCAGGCCGCCGTTCGCGGATCTGTAGGCCCGGTTGATCCTGGCGATCCCGCGATTGACGATCAGGTCGAAGGTCGCCATGAAGCAGTCTTCCTTGTTGGCGAACTGCTCGTAGAAAGCCCGCCGCGAGACGCCGGCAAGGCCGATTACGTGCCTGACGCTGGTGTTCTGATAGCCGCGAGTCGCGACCGCCTCGATCATCGCGCCGTGCATGCGAATCCGCTGGTGACGGGCGACTTCGGTGGCGGTGATGCTGTGGGGACCCTTGGGCAGCCGCTTGTAGATCGGCGCGATCGTGCGCCCCCTCGACCCCCGGGTCCCCTCCGATTCCCGGTTCTCCCGCTCGTGCACCGATCTTCTCCTCCCTACATGCTTTCGACCGTCGGACTCTCAAGGAGTCTAGTAAACAGATGCGTATCCGGTTAGCTCCAGATGGGGTTTTAGGCGGCTCGGCGGGTGATTTGCTGATAGGTGGTGGGGTTGTGCAGGGCGCCGAGTCCGAGGAGGGTCTGGAACGCCGCCATTGGTGTGCTGCGGCGGTTGTGACGGAAGACGTACTCGTCGAGATAGACCTGTAGGTGCTCGTCAGAGACGCCACGGTGTGTGCCGTGCATCCAGGCCTTGAGGTTGGAGGTTGCGCGGTGTGCTCGAGGGAGTAGCTGATCGGGCGCAGCGGTTTGTTTCGGGTGTCGGCGGTGCTCGTAGCCGTGCTTGCTCAGGACGCGGTAGGACTGAAGCCCGTCGGTATGCACGATTGCGCCGGTGGTGGTGGTCGCCTGGGTGAAGCTGAGCAGTATCGGCCCTGAAGCGTCGGGCAACACCCGAAGGCGCAGCCGCCCGGAGCCGTGTCCGCGGACCTCGATCGCGATGCCGATCAGCGCCTTCTTTCCGCGCTGGCGGCCGCCTTTGAGGCCCTCCTCGCGCCCACCGAGGAAGAACTCGTCGATCTCGACCTCACCCTTCAGCAGCTCGCGCTCAGGGGCGACCATCGCCCTGCGCAGCTTCTGCAGGATCAGCCAGGCAGTCTCATAGCGCGAGAGCCCGAGCTGGCGTTGCAGCTGCTTGGCCGATATGCCCGGGTGGTGAGTGGCGACCAGATAGGCCGCCCAGAACCACGTGCGCAGCGGCGTGTGCGTCTTGTGCATCACGGTCCCCGCAGTCACCGACGTCTGGTGCCCACACGCGGTACATACCCACAGGTGGCGGCGCGTCTGGCCACCGGCCCGCCCGCCGCCACACCCTGGACAAGCAAACCCCTCCGGCCAGCGCGAAGCGAACAGATACTCGCGGCAGGCCTCCTCGGTCGCAAAGCGCTCCTGAAACTCCAAGATGCTCAGAGGATACGTAGGCCGCGACACCCAACAAAACTACGAAACCACCCGGATGGAGCTAACCGGATACGCATCAGTAAACAATACTATTCCATGTCAGCGATTTTTTGTCTACAGATAAGTGTATGCATCTGAGCGGCGACGCGTCGCAGCTCCTCGTGGACGCGGTTTTCCCCTGCAAAAGCGCCATTTCTCGTAGGCGTTCAGTCGTCCGGGCTCTGGTGGTTCTGGGTCAGAGGAGGGCGGGGAGCGCGCCGCCGGTTTGGTGGGCGGCGAGGAGATCGCGGAGGTAGGCCAGCAGGGAGCGGTGTTGTAGGCGGCAGGTGACCGAGGCTGATAGGGAGCGCTCGGTGAATCGTTCGCCGTCATCGGATTGGTTGCCGTGGGATAGCTTGCGGTGGATGACTGGTCCGCGGAGAGCGCGCTCGGCGGCGTTGTTCGTGGGCGTCACACCGGGGACGGTGATGAATGTCCAGAGCGCGGGCCAGAGCTTGATGAGGTTGTTCGCGAACCGGCCGAACAGTCGGTGGCGCTTGCTTTTGTTGGCGGCGTGCTCGAGTAGCTGGCGCAGCTCGTTCTGGACGGGTGTCATCGTCTCGGCGAGACGGTCGCGGTCCAGGTGCTCCGCGTAGGCATGCCAGACCTCAAACAGCCGGTGAGTGAGCGCCAGGCCGGCCGCTCCGAAGGTCTGCTGGGCGGCCAAGCCTTCGCTGTGGAAGCGGAAGTCGCGCTGCAAGTGCGACCAGCATGCTTGTCGTTGCTCGGGGTCCAGCAGGTCATACGCCCACCAGCGATCGGAGGTCACGATCCCCTCAAACCCGGCACCGAGCAGCTCGCAGAGCCGGTCGCGGTGACGATCCTCGACGATCCGGAAGATCGCCGCTTGCCCGGTTGCGGCGGTCCACATCGTGCGGTTCTCCCCGGCAAGGAACCAGCCAGTCTCATCGACGTTGACCGCCCCGGATCCCAGCACCTGACTGCACAGACGCTCGTGCGGGCCAGCGAGCAACCCCGAGGTGCGCTGGCAGATCTGGTCGATCGCGCCGACCGAGACCTGGACCCCGAACAGCTCTAAGAGCAGCTCGCTCATATCTCGCCGTGAGATCCGGTTGCGGGCCGTCAACGCCACCACCGCGGCCTGCAGGCCCGGCCCGAACGCCGACTCGCCGAGGACCCCGAGAACCGCTCGGGTTCGCTTGCGGCATCCCGGACACCGCAACCGGTGAGTGCGATGCTCGACATAGAACACCGCGGTCGGCGGCAGCTCGGCAACTTGATGACGCCCCGGGCCGTGACGCGGGACCTTCTCCACCTCGGTGAACTGGCGAGCGCACCCTGAACACTCATCAGGGTAATGGTCAACGATCGCACTCATCCGATCTTCAGCCAGCAGCTCCCGCCCGGCACCCAGGTGACCGGGCTGACCGCCCGCCTTGCGCTGCCTGACATCCTTGCGGGCCAGTTCCTTGGCCCTCTCCCGTGCCTCCGCGCGACGCTGCTGACGCGTCTTGGAAGCATCCCCCGACGGCGGCTGAGAACTATTACGCGAACTCACGGAAGCCTTCTGCTCCAACGCCCGCAACCGCTCCTCCAACCGCAACTGCCGATCCATCAACCCCATCAAGAACTCAACGCACGCCTCGCGCCCCGAGTCATAGACCGCCTCAGCCTCAGACCGCTCCACGCCAACAAGGTTCGCCACCCACCCGCACACACCTCGCTACGGACAGCCCGGAGGACTGAACGCCTACCATTTCTCGAGATCGCCGAACCGCGTTCTCATGGGTGCCGGGGCGATCCGGCAGGCGGTTGCCGGCTTGATCTGAACCGGCTCGCAATGTAAACCACCGGATATCTGCCGCCCGGTGGATCGGGTCCAGGGCCCCTGAGCGCGGTGGCCCAGCTCGCTTCCCGACCGGTTCAGCCCGATCAGGGCTCGTGCGGGTGGCGCACCACGACCACGGGGCGAGTCGCGCTGTGCAGGACATCCCTGGAGGTGCTGCCGAGCAGCTTCGACTTCAGACCGCTCAGACCGCGGGAGCCGATCACGATCGCGGCGGCCCGGTGCTCCTCGGCCTGGGCCACGATCGCGTCGGCGGCCTCGGTGACGTCCTCCACGGCGAGCGCTTCGGAGTCCAGGCCGGCCGTGTCGGCCAGGGTCGCGCCGTCCTCGGCGATGTCTCGGGCGCGATCCTCGTTGGCCCGCTCGATGTTTCGCGCGACCGCGGGATCGTATGGCAGCATCGTGGAGCCCATCCCGGCGGGGTCCGGTACGAACATGTACTCGGCCATGCCCGGCTCCCACACCGTCAGCACGATCGCGCGGCGGGGGGCGAACAGCGCGCCGGCCGCGTCCACCGCGGCCCGCGCCGGAGGCGATCCGTCGTAGGCGATCAGGATCGGGGCGTCGTCGGCCACGGCCGCTCAGGGTACCCGCTCGGGTCGCCGGCGGCTCTCCGGTGGCCTTGGTCATGCGCCCGGCGGCTTCGTCGAGGACCCGATGGCTTCTCGTGGAAGAAGGGCGGCCTCTCATGGAGTGCCGGTGCCTGCGGAGGCTCAGTGGATGATTGCCCTCATAGCGATCACCCCAAGTCCCATGGCAGCCCCGACGCACCCCTCGAGCACTAGCTCGCCCGGCCGCGCTCGCGCGCGCACCCCGGCGAGCAGCTCCAACGCCACCAGGTTGGCGACGCACGTCCACAACGCGGCCGTCACCGCGTCGGTCTGCCGCGCCCCGACGGCCCATCCGATCAGCAGCGCGATCAGCGGCGCGCCCGCGCCCCTGACGATGGCCCAATCGCGCACGAGGGCCCGCACCAGCGCGGACACCGTCAGACGCTCCCCGGCTTCCAGGCGATGGCCGAGGAGTTCGGCGTAGGAGTGCGCCAGCCAGTAGAGCAAGAGCGCCAGCGCCGTCGACCCCACGGTCTCGGGGTAGGTGTCGCGCAACCCGCTCTCGGCCGCGAGCAGGGTGCCGATCGTGATCGTCCCGTATACCGCCCCCGCGGGGTATTCGCCGGGTGCCAGCCAGCCGAGCAGCCGACCGACCAGAAGCCGTGCGGGGGTGTGCCTCTCTACGGCGCCAACCTCACCGGGAGCGTCTTGAGCTGGTTGAGAAACGCCGAGAGCGCCGGCGCCGGCGTGCCCGCCAGCTCGATCGCCGGGAAGCGGGCGAGGGTCTCCTCGAACAGGATCCGCAGCTCCAGCCGGGCGAGGGCGGTTCCGAGGCAGAAGTGGCGCCCGCCCGCGCCGAAGGCCTGGTGCTCGGGGTTGCGCCGCACGTCGAAGCGGTCGGGGTCCTCGTAGTGCGACTCGTCGCGCCCGGAGGAGACGTACCACATGACGACCTTCTCGCCCTCGCGGATCCGCTGACCGCCGAGCTCGGTGTCGCAGGTGGCGGTGCGGCGGAAGTGCGCGAACGCCGGGAACATCCGCAGCGACTCCTCGACGGCTCCCGGGATCAACGCCGGGTCGTCGAGCAGCAGCCGGCGCTGGTCTGGGTTCTCCATCAGCGCCCGCATCCCGCTGCAGTAGGTCGCCTTGGTGCTGTCGTTGCCGGCGGCGACCAGCAGGAAGAAGCCCATCACGATCTCGTGCTCCTCCAGGCGCTGCCCGTCGACCTCGGCGTTGACCAGGACCGTGGTCAGGTCGTCCGTCGGGTGCTCGCGACGGGCGGCGATCATCTGCCGGCAGCGCTCGAAGATCTCGGGGATGTCCCGCTCGAGGGCTCCCCTGATGCCGTCGGGGTTCAGATCCGGGTCGTTGGCCCCCAGCGTCGAGTTCATCAGCCGCGCCCAGACCGCGTCGTCCTCCTCGGGGATACCCATGAAGCTGCCGATCACGCGCGAAACCGCCGGCTGGGCGACGTCGTTGACGAGATCGCACGTCTCCTGCCGGGCGACGCGGTCCAGGACGTCTCTCACGATCGTCCGGATCGCGCCCTCGTGGGCGGCGATCCGCTTCGGCGTGAAGCCCGCCTGGAACAGCGCCTTGACGCGATCGTGCTTGGGGGGGTCCATCCCGATGAACATCGCCCGGGAGAGCTCGATCGGAAAGACGTTCGAGGTGATCGTGATTCCCCCGCGTTCGGAGGAGAAGCCGCGCCAGTCGCGGCTGACGGTGTGGATGTCGTCCTGCGTCGTCACCGACCAGTACCCCGCCTCCTGCGGGAATTCGGAGATCCGTGCGGTCCAGTGGACCGGGCATCCCCGGCGCAGACGCCCGAACAGCTCGAGCGGTGGGCCGTCCCGCCACAGCTCGGGCTCTGTTACGAGCGCGCTCTGCAGGTCTGCCTGCTTTGAGCCCGCTGTCTGTGGATCGCTGCCAACCGACGCCATGTGGACCTCCGTGGTTACCGCGGACACTGGTACGGGCATTCGCTGCAGTGACCGTACAGGGCGATGTTATCGAGTCGGCCCGCCGACTGGCCGGCTGGCCAACAATGAGCCGAGCGACGCCACCCCAACGCGGTTGCGCTGGCCGTGATGGTGCCCGTGGTCAGGGGCGCCTGCGGGAGGCGAGGGATGTGGCGGCCGACCTGTGATCGCGGGATGGTGGCTCACGGGTCGCGCCACATGGCCCACAGCATCGGGCCGCGCGGCAGGCGCAGCTCGGCGGTGACGCGGAAGCCGTGGCGGGCGTAGAAGTCGATGTTGCGCTCCTTGGAGGACTCCAGATAGGCACCGACGCCGTCGGCGTCGCATCGCTTCAGGGCGGGCCCGAGCACCGCCGAGCCGTGTCCTCGCCCCTGGTCCGTCGGATCGGTGCCGAGCACCGCCAGATACCAGTGGGGCGGCTCGCCGGGGTGCCGGCGCTGAACGCCGAGCAGGCCGCTCGCGATCAGGGGCAGGCGTGCGAGCAGGCGGGGATGCATCATGCAGCGGGCGAGCGCGAGCTCCTGTTTGACGGTGGTCTTCCAGCCTCCAGGCGGCGCCCACAGCGCGGCGCTCGAGAGCTCGGACGTCGTCCAGACCTCCTGGCCCCCCAGCAGTTGACGCAGGCGGGCGGCGTGGAAGCGTTCGAGCGTCGCCTGGCGCAGCGCGTCGGGCCCGCACGACCACATGGCGAGCGGATCGTCCCAAAACGCTCGCGCGAGCATGCGCGCGAGCGCGGGGACATCGGCCGGCGTGGCCCGGCGGACGGTGGCGGGGGCGTTCACAGCCCAGAGCCTAGCCTGACGCGCACGGCCCGGCGCAGACTCGAATCGGACGAGGGAGCGGCTACGATTGCAGGCCGTGCCGACGTAGCTCAGCTGGTAGAGCACCTCCATGGTAAGGAACGGGTCACGCCTTGTTGGCGAGCCCGTCAAAAAGTCTCAATCAGCAGCAGCAGAGCCAAAAACACCCTCGGAGGCGCAGGCGCCTGTCGGTCACGTTGGGGCGTTTTTGGGCAAATCGGCCGAGTCACTTCCAGTCACTGAGCGGCCTGGTGGGCGTTTTGGCTGCTCGCCGGGGCGGATACGCCGCCATCTTCGGACCGGGGCAAACGGCCCCGCCGCTCGATTTCAAGGTGCCGGGCCGCAGCGCGAGACGGACGCGCGCGAGCCGGTTTCTGACACTCGAGCGAGCGGGAGCGAGATGCGACGCGCTGCAAGACCCCTGACAGAACCCACGACGGCGGGCGTGCAGCCCGCGCAGGAGCTCGCCGATCTGTTGGCGCTCGCGGGCTCCTACCGCGCCGAGCACGTCCTCGCGCTGCTGCGGGAGCTGCTGTTGATGCCGGCCCCCGACGGCCGCCCGGACCTGTTGACGATCGAGCAGGTCGCCGCACGGCTGCAGGTGCATCCGCGCACTGTCCGGCGGGCGATCGAGTCCGGGGAACTCGCGGCGCTCGACCTGCCGTTCCGCGGCGGGCTGCGCATCCGCAGCGAGGCGCTGGACGGCTGGTTTCAAGCACATGCCGTGGTGCCCGCACCGCCGCCTGTTGCCGCACTTCCACGGCGCCACTCGGGCCGACTGGAGCTGAGCGACATATGAGAAAGCAACCCGAGAGGAAAACCGCGAAGGTCCGCAAAGCGCCGCCGGCGCCCGAGCCCGAGCAGCGGATACGCGTCAAGCCCAAGCCGATCCAGGGCGTGGAGATCCGCGAGTACAAGGACACCCACGGTGCCTATTACCGCTTCCGGGTGAGGTTCATGAACGCCTCCGGTGAGCGTGACGAAGAAACGTTGGACACCCCGCAGGATGCCCTTGACTTCAAGGCGAAGTTGAGGTTGATGGCACGCCGCGGCAACCTGCACGAACTGGACACCGGCGAGCAGACGCTCAGGCAGTTCATGCCCGAGTTCTGGAAGCTGTACGCCAAGCGCTCCCTGGCGGAGGTCACGCGCCGCAAGTACCGAAGCGCGTGGAACACGCACATCCTCCCCAGGCGGATCAGCGGGATGCCGATGCGCCAGATCACGCCGCTTGTGCTCTACGAATACGCCGCGGAGCTCGAAGACGACGGGGTCGGCCCGGCCGTCATCCGTGGCGTGCTCGGGATGCTGCAGAGCATGTTCCAGCGCGCGGTGGAATGGGGCAAGGCGACGGTCAACGTCGTCAAGCAGATCAAGAAGCCCGCGGCGCCCCGCCAGCGGGCGATCGTGCCGATGAGCCCTGAGCAGGTCGAGAAGATCCGCGCCGCGATGCTGGCCCTGAACCCGCGACGCGGGGTCAGGGACGCGACGTTGACGAGCATCATGGGCTACACGGGGATGCGCCCCGAGGAGGTGCTTGCCCTGGAACGCCAGCACCCCCGGGAGCGCACGGTCCTCGTCGAGCAGAAGGTGTCCCTCGGGGTGCTGTATCCGGGGCAGAAGACGAGCCGCCCGCCGCGCTCCCCGCGGCTGTTCAAGCAGGTCCGCGGCGATATCGACGGCTACTGTGAGCTGTTCGGGATCGAGGACGGGCTGCTGTTCGCGATCGACGGGGAGCCGTGGACCGCGACCGCCTACGCCAACTGGCGCAAGCGGGTGTGGCAGCCGGCGTGCGTGATCGCCGGCGTCGGGCGCATCGAGACCTACAAGCGCGAGGACGGCAAGTACGGGCGCCGCTACACCGGGGCGATCCCGTATGACCTGCGGCACAGCTTCGCGAGCCTGCTGATCCACGAAGGCAAGCTGTCGATCGTGGAAATCGCAAACCAGCTCGGGCACTCCACCGAGACGCTGCTGCGCGTCTACTCGCACATCATCGCCGAGATGCAGGGCAAGCCCCGCCTGCCCGCGGAGACCGCGATCACGCGGGCGCGCGCGAAGGTCCACCGGGGCACGGTAGACATGCAGCTCGCCGCGTGAGACGCGAGCACCCCTCCCCCCTGCCAGAGAATTAGTAGGGGGGGAGGGGGTGTCCTGGCTCGATAGCCCGATAGGGGGAGAGTGCGCCCGCCCACCAAAAGGCGGCGCGTGCCGCGCTCAGGAGCCTTCGCTGGGGCGGCGGTCCCCGGCGTGCAGCGCGGCGTGGTTGGCGGCGGCGACGGTGCCGTAGTGGTATTGCACGACACTCGCCGCCGGCCACCGTCCGCCGGCCCAACCGGCGTGTAGGCGGGCAAGGCGGACACCGCCGTCACGGGGCGCGGCCCGCTTGGCGTGCGCGGTCGAGAGGTCGGCGCTGCTGGCGGGCGAACCGAACATCGCCGCCCATGCGCGCAGCGCGTCCTCGATCACCGTCTTCTCCCACTTGGCGGTTGCGCGGCCGTTGCAGCTGGCGCACAGCGTGGCGTGGGCGCCGGGCCCGGACCCCCAGGTGGACGCGCCGCACTCCGAGCAGACACCCCGGTAGCGGGCCTTGACGTGCTTGGTCTTTGACCCGTCGGGGTCATACAGGTAGCCGCTGATCGTCGAGGGGCGGCGGTGCAGGCGAGCGGCGATCGCGGCGATCGTCAGGTGCTCGACGTCGCGGTAGTGGCGCGCGAGCGCGGCGGCACGCTCCCGCTCCCCGCCGGTCCGGGACATCACTGGCGGTGTGGGCGCCGGCGCCCGCGATCGGTGGGCGCTGCGCTACAGCCAGGGGATTTCGTGCGGCGCGAACCCGAGCGCCCGCACGATCCGCCCGGCGCCGTCCACGTCGATGCTCGATCGAAGCTCGGGCGGGTATTCCTTGCCGCGGCGGACGGTCTTGGCGGTCGGCTCCAGGCCGATCGCGCGCAGCAACGCGATGCGGCTGCCGTACCCGGCGGCCGTCGCGATCTGCTGCTGGGTGAGCGCCGGGTCTTCGGCCTGGCGCTGTTTGAGGAGCGCCTGAACGGTGTCCACGGCGATGCGGTCGCCGCGGTACTGCTGCAGGTCACGGTATTGGTCCTCTTCCTCGAGCAGCCGCTGCACCCGCGGGACCGCCAGGCGCATCCGTGTCGCGATCTGCTCCACCGTCAGCCCGTCCTGCTCGCGCAGCTGCGCGGCTCGGCGGCGGCGCTGTGTGCAGGCGACACACACGCGTTCGGGGTGTTCCTGGCAGCGCTTGCAGCCGTCCGTCTGGGTCCACGTCTCGCTCCGACTCACCTTCGCTCCTTGCCCGCGCGGCCGCTCGCCGCGCCGGCCCTGTCTAGTGTCGTTTGCGGTGGGGGCTTTCCCCCCAGCCGATTCGTGTCTGGCAGCCGGTTGGGGGCGGTGTCGTTGATGCCTTTGGCGGGGGTGCTCATGTCCAAAGCCCGCTGACTGGTAGCCCCCAGATGCGATCGCCGAGCGGCACGGTCTGCTCGCCGCTGTGGATGACCGCGCCCGCCACGAACTGCGTGGCGAGGGAGTCTCTGAGCTTGGCCAGGCCCTTGCTGTCCTGCCCAGAGAGCGACACCTTCGCCTTGACCTCGATCGCGACGACTCGACCGGCACGGTCCTCGAGCACCAGGTCCACCTCTCCTGAGCGGCGGTCGCGGTAGTGGTACACGCGGGGTTCGACATCGGCTGAACGCGGCGTGCTTGATGACCTCCATCGCAACGAACGTCTCGAGCGCTATGCCGGTGAGACGGTCATCCGCGGTGAGCCTCTGCTCGTCGGCGCCGAGGAGGTGGCAAAGCAGGCCGCTGTCGGTGATGTAGACCTTTGGGGCGTGCAGAACCCGTTGCAGGAAGCTGGGCCGCCACGACGGCAGGGTCCGCACGAGAAAGATCGCCTCCAGCGCGCCGATGTAGCTCTTGACGGTCTTCGCGTCGAGATCGAGGGAGTCCGCGACGTTCGCGTAGTTCAGGAGGTTCCCCGAGCGTGTCGCGAGCAGCGCCAGCAGCCTGCGCATTTCGTGCTCCTTCTGCAGATCGGCGATCGCGCGCAGGTCGCGCTCAAGCGTGGTTCGCAGGTAGCTCGCAAACCAGCGGTTGCGCCGCTGGCCCTCCCGCAAGCGTGCCTCGGGGTAGCCGCCGGCGGCTACCCGGCCCACGAACGCGTCCCGGCCGACGCTCGCCCCGGTGATCCGCGGTGGGGAGGCGGCGAACAGCGCGTCAACAATGTTGCCGGTGGCGCCCGCGAGCTCGGATTGCGCGAACGGCCACAGATGCGTCAGCTCGATCCGCCCGGTCAGCGCCTCCTGCACCTTGCGCGAGCGCAGCAGGTTCGCTGAGCCGCTGAGCAGGAACTGTCCGGGGCTCGTGTCTCGATCGACGACGCGCTTGATCGCGAGGACGAGCCCCGGGGCACGCTGCACCTCGTCGATGAACGTCGGGCGCTGCAACCCGGCGAGGAACCCCGCCGGGTCCGCCTGCGCGCCCGCGCGAGGGCCATCGTCGTCGAGGCTGACGATCGTGGCTGGGTGCTCGCGTTCGGAGATCGACTCGCAGAGCGTGCTCTTGCCGACCTGGCGTGCGCCCATCACCATGACCACCCGCGTGTCGTTCAGCGCGTCGAGAACCTGCGGGCGGATTTGGCGGGCGATCACGTCGATCATCGTACACAGCGAGGTGGCAGATCGGGAACTTAGATGCGGCAAATCGGGAAAGTGAGGGCGGCGACCGTGGAATCGCCGTGGGTTGTCGGTGGCGGTCGCGGTCCCGGTCCGCCGCGCCGCGGCCGGCTCGCGCGGCGGGCTCGATCCGAGGCGGTTGGTAGCCCCCAGCGAAAAAAGGGGGGCTGGGGGATGTACGGGGTGTGTTGTTTAAGTCACTGGACGAACGTTCGCCGGCCAGCTTGCGTTCATAAACCCGGAACTTGACCGAGACGATCATGGGCGGACAGGGCAAGTCGGTAGGGGGGCAAACGCCCCCGAGAACCGACATTGGGACATGGCGACCCCGACGGTCGCACTCCCAACGGAAAGGAATCCACCCATGAGCAGCAAGGCGGCCCCCACCCCACACAACATCCGCAGAGCACTCCCGGTAGCGGCGCTGCTCGCCCTGCTCGCGTGCTGCGTGTTCGCGCCGATCGCCGCGGCGAACGCCGCAGCGGCCACGAGCGCGCAAGCCGCCGTGACGCCAGCGGGGCTCAGGAAAGCCGAAGCATCCCCGAAAGCAAGCGGGTCGCCTGGGCATTGGGCAGAGGGTGTCTGCTCATACAAAGAAGAAATGCTGTTCTACAACGAAGGCTGGTCGGCCGGCTCGGACGGTATCTACAACAGCGGCGGGGAGGGCAACCTCGACACCTGCCTCATCGTCGGCGGCGGGTTCACGGTCCGCGACGAAGGCCGCGTCAACGACGAACCGGGCACCGGCCCCTATTACACCTACCGGGCACCCGAAGGGAGCCTGATCGCGGGCGGCGTGATGACGATGAACGTCAGGAGCCCAGAAGGCGTCGTTTATGTGGCGACGCCGCTGAACAACAAAGAACCCGGAAACATGATCTCCAGCTGTAGCGGCTGCGTGTTGCAGAAACAGACGGTCGAGCTCGACCGGCCCGAAGCCACGAACCTGTACCTCGCCGCGACATGCACGGCAGCGCCCGCCAAAAGCGTGTGCTCCGCGGAAGGCGTCAACGCCGAAGCGGTCTTGCAGAGCGCCACGATCCTGCTGCACAACGAATCCAAACCCGCCGCGAGCGGGATCGCCGGGACGCTCCTCGCCGAACCCGCGAGCGGGACCGCCAACCTCTCGTTCACGGCCTACGACAGCAAAGGCCCCGGCGTGTACCGGGTCGTGTTGCAGATCGACAAAAAAGTCGTTTCCGCCTTCACACCGAACGAAAACGAAAGCCGCTGCGTGCCACTCGGCACCTACGAACAGGCGCTCGTGTTTGAATCGGCTCAGCCCTGCCCGCAGACCACGGGAGTCTCAGCCGAAATACCGACCGGCGGCCTGTCGAACGGGCAGCACCAGCTCGCCGTCACGGTCGAAGACGCGGCGGGCAACAGCAGCGTCGTCTACGAACACGCGATCACCATCGCGAACCAGTCGACGCTACCCGTGACGACGCCGATCACCACCCCAGCCCCGTCAGCAGGCCCCGCAGTCGGAGCCTCCTCGCGTGGCCCGGCGAACGGCACACCCGCCTCCGAACAGGCGACCTTGAGCGCCGAATGGTTGACGAGCAGGGGCAAGCCATCGCGAAGCGCGCATCTCGCAAGCAGCTACGGCGAGGGCCAGAAGTTGACCGGCCGGCTCACCGACGCTGCGGGCGCAGCAATCGCGGACGCGGCCGTCGAAGTCACCGAGACAGCGGCGGACGTCGGTGCGACACCCGTGGCTCTCGCCGTCGCGCACACCAACTCCAGCGGCGCGTTTACCGCGACGCTGCCGGGCACCCTCACCGCGGGGAGCGTGACCGTCGCCTACCGCAGCCACCTGGGAGACCCGCTGCCCGCCGCGACGAAGGTGCTCAGCGTGTCGGTGGCGGCGAAGGTCAGCGTGCGTGTCTCCCCGCACCACGTCCGCGTCGGGCAGACCATCGTGTTCACCGGGCAGCTCGCCGGTCCGATACCTCCGGGCGGCAAGCGAGTCGTGCTGCAGGCGCGGGAAGTCGGCGGCTCGTGGGTCGAATTCGGCTATCCCAAGACGAACGCCGCGGGCAAGTTCACGGGCACGCACCGCTTCAAGTACCCAGGGCCGGCACGCTACGAATTTCGTGTCCTGTGCACACGCGAAGCCGACTTCCCGTTCACCGAAGGCAAGTCCAACATCGTCAAGGTCACAGAGCGCTGAACACGATCGCCGCGGCCCGCGGCCGCCCAGGCCAGACCGCAGTTTGACGGCTGTGGGCGGCTGTCGTCCGTTGCGAGCGTGTCGGAGGGCCCTGATTCAAGCCTCATCTGGAAGGGCCAACTCGCCGGCGTGATGCCGTACGGGGATACACTTCGTCTGTGTCTCGCATAGCTGATAGCAGTGCGACATGAGGGCCCAGCAAGGAGGGGCCGGACCAGATTTCCTCGCGCGACGCGGCGGCTCGATCCTGGTGGTCTGGGGCGTGATCCTGGTGGCTCTAGCGTGTGTATTCCAAGGCCAGGCGACGATCGCCCCGATCTTCGCATTTACTGGCGTTGCGTCTGTTGTGCTGGGAGTCTTGGCGGCACGCTTTGAAGGAGACTTCGAGCTCAGCGCCACCGGCTTGAAGGGAAAGCTCCTTGCTGTCGCGGAACGCGAGGATCTGACCTTGGAGGAAAAGGGCGATGCGCTTGTTCGCATCGTTGCCAGAGAGACGTCCCGCATCGTCGATAGAGACACAGCCGTTGAGCAACGCGTCACTTGGTCGCGCCAAGGAGGTCTCTCACAGCGCGGTCTGGCCTTTGGGTCGCAGGTGACGGAGTGGTTTCAGAGCGATGGGTGGCAGATCGAGCCGCCCATCGCCGCGTACGGACAGGTCGGGGACTTCATGGCGAGGAAGGATGGCGAGACTCTGCTAGTAAACGTTATGGCACGTTCAGGGCTACGCGCCGCTGACATCTGGGCAAGCATGGAACAAGCGGCTGATGTATTGGAGACAGAAACCTGTCAAATGCCGGGCTTCAAGCTCGCGGTTGCTCTGCCCGAAGGGTCACTGAGGGTCAACGCCCGACAAGCGGACGCACTTCGTAGATCCTCGCTGCCAGTCCAGATCGTCGAGGTCGCGGAGAGGGCTGGCCCCGACTGGTAGTTACGTGTCTTCTAGCCGAGTAAGAGAAGGTGGGGCGGACGCATTGGCGAAGGACGCGCGACCGTAGTCGAAGCGAACCGATGGCCCGACGTGGCGCCGCTTGACCCCGACGAGGACGTCGACCTCCCCGACCCCGGCGATCACGAATGGGCGGCGCTCGCGGCGGCGCTCGAGCAGTGACCGGGACCATCCTTCTCGACACGAACGTCTTCACCGCCCGTCTGCGGGAGCGAGCGCGCAGCCGTTTTGGGCGGCCGCGTTTCTGAGGTCGGCGTCCCAAGTGACGAGCGTGACCGGCCCGCCGACCGACAGGGCGCTCGCCAGATGAACAGCGTCGTAGCCGCGCAGAGCGAACCGCTCGGCGAGTTCCCCGGCGTCGCGCGCGAGTTGTGCGTCCACGGCTATTCGGGAGAGTCTGCCGTGGATCGACTCGAACTCCGCGAGGGCGCGCTTGTGCGCTGTCGGGGTGAGGCGTCCTGCACGCCGCGCCGCGCCGAGAGCCGCGCGGCCCTCGGGGTAGGAGAGGATGCTCGAAGCGGCTGGGTTCGAGCTCGTCCACAGTTCGTCGGCGACGCTCGAGCCTTCCTCGGCGACGATGAGCTTGACGAGCGCCGAGGTATCGAAGTAGAGGATCAGCGGCGCTGCTCTGCGACTAGCTCTGACACCGACCCGGTGGCTTGGACCTTCGCCGGCCGGGTGCGCGGGCCGGTCGGAGGCGTAACTAGGCCGCGTCCGACCAAATCATCGAGCGGATCGACAGCACCGACGCTAGACAGCCGGGCGATCGGCTGGCCACGGCGCGTCACCACAACCTCCGCGCCACCGTGAACTTGCTCCAGATGCTCGCTCAAACGATCGTGAAGCTCACGCACTCCAACCTCATAGGTCTGCGGCTGTAGCGTCATAGGGCGATCATAGCAGCTACATTCGGCGCGAAATCCGGCGTGATGCGCCCGACGCCCGGAAAAGGGCAAAAAAAGGGTGCCGTTTCGTGGCTTTTTCTAGGGCCGGTCGCGGGGATGGCGCTCAGGCTCGTGTGAGCCTGAGCGCCGGTTCCCTTCGGTGGTTCAGCGGCCGGCCGTGAGCCCGCTGTGACAGGTATCTGCCACGGCAAGCTCGCAGGTCGGCGCTGGGTTGCGGTCGATCAGAACGGGATGTCTTCGTCGGCGTGGGTCGTCGACGCGCCAGCTCCACCGGGACGGGCTGGAAGTCCGGCTCGTCGGCGGAGGGGTCTCCGGGATCGCCCTGGCCTGCGTCGCGCGAACCCAGGAACTGCACCGAGTCGGCGATGATGTCGATTGCCTGGCGCTTGGTGCCGTCTTGGGTTTCCCACTCGCGCCATTCCAGGCGCCCGTCAATCGCGACGGGCCGCCCTTTGGCGAGGTAGCGGGCCGCATTCTCGCCCTGCGCGCCCCAGACCTTCACGTTGAAGAAGTTGGGCTTGTCGTCCCACTCGCCCGTCGCATTGTTCTTGCGGCGCGTGTTGCACGCGATCCGCATCTCGCACAGCGACGTGCCGCTCGGCAACGACTTCAGCTCGGGGTCTTTTGTGAGGTTTCCGGTCAAGATGACCCTGTTGATGTTGGTGGCAGCCATTCAGGCTCCTTTCGTATTGCTTGTTTTCGGCAGGGAGTGCCCCCGCCGAATCGGGATGTGCTGGGGCTGTTTGAGCCCCACGGATTCCGGCCCTTGGCGGGCCGCGCCCGCGAGGACGCAGGACGCGCGCGGCGAGCCGGAATGGCGATCCAGGCGGATCGCCTCGATAGCGGGGCGCACACCTCGTTATCGAGATGACGGGCGCTCTGCCCCTACTCGTCCTGAGTGGACACCCGGCCGGCGCGCGCGCGTAACGGGAGGGCGAGACGGTGGATTCTCGGTGCGTCTCGCCGCTGGCGGCGTTCACGCCGCCTCGGCCGCGGCGCGCGCTTCCGCCAGATCGGCGAGCCGTCCCGCGAACGCGGAGAACCGCCCGGCGGGCGTCGTCTGCTGGCTGGAGTTGTGCGCCGCCATCACCTCCTTGGCGAGCGTGTCGGCGCTCCACTGCATCGTTCCCGCGTTCTCGAGCACCTCCGCGAGGACGCCTACCGTCTGCGCCGGGACTTTCGCCCAATCGACTTTGCCCTTCGGGCCGACGGCGACCGCGAGCGCCGCGAGCTGCGTGACGGTCCTGTCTGAATAGCCGTGGGTGTCCATCGTGCGGTGTATGCGAGCGAACGCGCGCTCCACGTCGAGCGCCTGCTCGGCCGCCGCATCCACCACGATCTCCGCGCCCGCGCCTGCGCCCTCGGCGTCGGGTGCCTGCGGCTGGGTTGCCGCTGGTGCTGGCGTGTCCGGGTCTGGCGCCGCTGGGGGCGCGGCAGGGCGGGCCGTGGCCGCCTGGTCGCCGGCTGCCTTCGCCGCGAGCCATCTGGAGAACGTCGCCTGCCGGTTCTCCTGGTTGGACCCGTTGCCGGCGAGGTGCTCGACGGCCTTGACGATCTCCTCACTGTTCGTCTGGACCTCGCTGAGTACCAGCAGCCAGTTCACGATCGTCTTGCTCTGCCGGTCGGTCAACGCGCCGGATTGCCCGTCGATACGCGCGAGGTTCGATAGCGCGTGGGCGACCTGCGCGTTGAAGCCGGCTGACTGCGCGAGCGCGACCGTCTCCTCGCCGGCGGGGACATCGGGCATCGGCAGCCGCTTGACTTCCTGCCGCGCGGCCGTGGGCGGCGTTGCGGCTGCTGTCGGCTCGGGTGCTGCCTCACCGGCGTCGGTCACTCCGGTGAGCGGCGTCGCGGCAGGCGCCCCGTCTTCCCTATCGGGTTGTGCGGCGGACGCGATCGCGCGCTGCTCCTGCACAGGCGCAGGTGGCAGCGCGCGCGGCTGCCCTGCGCCCGTCGCGGTGCTCGCGCGGCGGACGATCTCCTTGTAGATCGCGAGGTGGTTGAGCGGCTCGCCGAAAACGTCTTCGCCGTCGGCCTTCAACCATTCTTCGTACTTGCGGCGGATGTTCTTCTGGCCGCCCTCCTTCAGGAACGGTCGTTTGTGGGCGTCATCGCCCGACTTCGGGACGAACAGTTCGTCGTCTTTATCGTTGCGCCACATGAGGATCTGTTCCGCGGCGTACAGGCACTGTCCGGGGCCGTGCCAGCGCCCGGCGCGCTTCCATCCCTGCGCCCTGGCGTTCATCAGTGCGCCGCCGCGTGTCTCGGCTTCGCCCTCGCCGAGGTCGTCCTGTGGGACGCCGAAGACGAATACGACCGCCTTAACCTGGCAGTAGTAGTAGGTCTTTCCGTTGGCGATCCGCTCGCTCTCCACGACCGTCTCGAACGTCCGCGACCAGTTGCCGGCGCACGCGAGGTTGAAGCGGTCCATCGGGGTCTCCCCGATCGCGTACAGCGCGATGCTGCACGGGGCCTTCGGGTTGTCCGGCGCGTTGAGGATCAACGCCCGGATCTGGTTTGCCATGTATGGCCTGCGCAGGTACGGGAGTGCTTCCTCGTAGGACTGCGCGGGCAGGATGATGTCCGTCATCTGGGCTTCCTTTCTGGGGATGCAGAAAGCCCGTGTCTCCCCCTACCGGGACGTGAGACACGGGCGGATTGAGGGCCGCTCAAGCGGCCTGTTTTGGTGAATGACGCCGCGGGTTAGGCGGCGGTCTTCGCTGCTGTGGCGTCGGGGTCGGCGCTCTTTTTGGCGAGGGCCTGCCCGATGAATCGGCTCGGGCCGGACTGTCGGCCGTTGCGCCGCAGCGAGTAGGAGAGGATGAGTTCACGCTTGGTGCGCGTGATGAGGACGTAGAACATCCTGCGCTCCTCTTCGATCTCCTCGTCTGTGTGCGCCCAATACGACGGGAGGACTCTCCCCTCGATACCGGCACCGAACACGATCTCCCACTCCAGCCCCTTGATCGCGTGGAACGTGCCGATGGTGACTCGGCCGCCGTCGCTTGAGGCGGCGGACAGGTCATCGCGGCCGGCGAGCATCACGTCCGCGAGCCATCCCGCGAGGGTCGGCTCCTCCGCTTGGCGCTCGTACGTTTGCGCGGCTTCGACGAGCGCCTCCAGCCGCGCGACCCTGCGCTCGCTGTCGTGGCTGTTCGCGAATGCTTCGGCGACACCGTTCGGCATGTGGATGACGTCGTGCGTCAGTTCGCTGACCGACGGGCTAGCGGCTCGCCCGGTGAACGCGAGCATGTCCAGCGCGAAGCGGCGGATGTTCTCCCGCGCGATGCTCGTGATCTGCCCGGGCATAAGGTCCGCCGCCATCGACGCCTCGAGCAGCGTGAGACGGTGCCGGATGGCGTATCCGACGATCTTCGCGACGGTGCTCGCGCCGACCTTCGGCCGGATCGAAAGGGCCGTCGCGAACGCGGCCTCGTCGCGCGGGTTGACGATGAGCCGCAGGTGCGCGAGCGCAGTGCTGACCTCCTTGCTCGAGAAGAACGCGGCGCCTCCTACCCGCTGGTAGGCTGATCCCGGCGGCGGCGAGCGCGTGCTCGACCTTGTCGATCACGTCCTTGCGCCGGCCGAGTACCGCGATGTCTCCCTCGCGTCTCGCCATGCTCGAGCGCGAGCAGGATTTCCGAGGCGATCCAGTGCGCCTCGTCGGTGTCCCTCGGCGACCCGTGCGACCGTGATCGGCTTCCCGGCCTGGTTTTTCTCATCGGCGAACAGCTCCAACGGGAACTGGCGCTTGTTGTGCGCGATCACCGAGTTCGCCGCGTCGAGGATGAGCTGCGGGTTGCGGTAGTTACGGACCAGCTTCACTACTGAGGCGCCCGGGTATTCCTCGGTGAAGCCGAGGATCAACCTGACGTCGGCCAAACGGAACCCGTAGATCACCTGACGGTCATCGCCGACCGCCATGAAGTGCCGGTTCTCCGCGCACCGGACGAGCAGCCGCAGCAACCGGGCCTGGATCGGGTTGGTGTCCTGGTACTCGTCGACGAGTACCGCCCGCCACCGTTTGCGATACGCGGCGAGCAGGTCCGGACGGGCCTGCAGCAGCAGCACTGTCCGCAGCAGCAAGTCGTCGAAGTCGAGCGCGTCGCCGCGGCGAAGCTCCTGCTCGTATTCGCGCCCAGACTCGAGCGACGATCTGGCTGCGTTCGTCGACGGCGAAGCTCGCGTACCTGTCGACTTGCACGGCCTGGTTCTTGCTGGTCGATATCTCGTGCAGCACCTTCTTTGTGGTCGATGCACGCACTCCTCGGCTTCGCTCAGGAGCCGTGCGATCGTCCGCTTTTGGTTGTCTTCGTCGTAGACGGTGAATTGGGGGCTGCGACCGATCACCTCGGCGTGCGCGCGCAGTACCCGCGCGCACATCGCGTGGAAGGTGCTGGCTTGCATCCGGTCGGCGGCCGGGCCGCAGATCCGCTGATGCGGCCCTTCATCTCGCGGGCTGCCTTGTTCGTCAGCGTGATCGCGAGGATCTCCTCGGGCGGCTCGCCGAGAGTCGTCGATCAGGATAGGCGGCCTTTCGTGCGAGCACTCGTGTCTTGCCGGTGCCGGCGCCGGCGAGCACGAGCAGCCGGCCGCGCGGGATGGGTGACTGCTTCCTCTTGTTGGGGGTTCAGGCCGCGCAGCGCGACTCGGCTTCGCGGGTCGCCTGCCGGCTGCTTGGCGTCGACGGCGTTGAGATGCCGCTCGGGTGGCGGCGCTTGATCGGGGCTCTGTGGTTCTGACACCGCTCACCCTCCTTCCTGTGAGTCGTGGCTTGAGTAGGGGCGTGTGGCAATGCGGTCCTCCGGCCGTGTCGTGGGTGAAAGGCCCGGCGGGCCGAGGGCCGGCGCGGGCGGCCGCGAATCGCGGAGATGCTGCTGGTCGATGCGATCACCGGGCTCCTTTCCTTGTGATGCGTTTTGTGTGTGCGGACGCGCCGCACGGTCGGCTGGCCGTACGCTCAGGCGGCCTGGTCCCAGAGCGTCGGTGTGCGCTCCTGCCCGGCGGCGACGCGCCGCCAGATCACCTCTTGCACCGGGCGTCGCCCCGATGGTGCGAGCGACGCGGTGACGTGGTGGGAGAAGCGAAACCGCTCGAAGCCTTGCTCCTCGAGCACCCCGTAGGAGGGGTGCGCGAACCCTGAGAGGACGATCGACGCGGCCATCATCGGCAGCGTCGCGAGCAGCTCCTCGTGATCGTCTGCGGTCAACTCGTGGCGATACCCGTGGTTTCGGGTGATCCGCGCCCGCGTGTCGGGGTGATACGGCGGGTCGAGGTAAAAGCAGGCGGTTGGCGAGTCATAAAGCGTGAGGATCTTCCGCCAGTCGGAGTGCTCGATTGCACTCCGCGCAGCCGCTGCGCGAACCGCTCGAGCTCGTCCACGGTCGAGGCGAACGACCGGGCGCGAGTGCCGCCTGAGAGCGACCCGTCGCGTTCGTATCCCCAGCCGACTGAGGCGGAGCATCCGAACGCCTGGCGCATCCGCACGTACCAGCGTCGCGCCCGCTCGATGTCCCCGGGCGTGTTCTCCCAGGTGTCCCGGCAATGGGTGAACTCCTCCCGCGAGTACGGCGTAAGCCGCAGGGAACGCGCGAGCTGCTCGGGGTGATCGCGCAACGCACGGAAGAACGTCACGAGCCCCGAGTCGATGTCGTTGTAGACCTCGAGCGTCGCCCGGGTCTTTGCGAACAGCACGGCCGCTGCCCCACCGAACGCCTCCACATAGGTGGCGTGGTGGGGCGGCAGCTCGACTATCCGAGGCGCGAGCCGCGCCTTGCCGCCATACCAGGCGATAGGTGCTGCAACGGAGGGCATAGGCGCCTCCTTTACGTGTCGGGCGCAGCCGCGAGGGCGCCGCACCCACTACCGCTGCACGTGGGTTACAGGGGGCCGCTCAGTAGCGGGAGACGTGAAGCTCAGCCGGGTCGAGCGTCTCGGTGGCGAGCCATGCCGCGAGGTCGCGCTGTGACTCTGGGCCGGTGAGCTCGACGATCCCCCGCTGCGCGTCGAACGTGCCGAGCGCGATCAGCGACCCGGCGGGGGCAACCGACTTCGCGATCGTCGGCGCGTCCTCTCTCATCCGGTAGTGGGCGTGACGGACGCGGTCGGCGAACGTGACGATGTTCGCCTGCCGGTAGATGGCACCCTCGAAGTAGATGAGCACCATGCCGCTGGGCGGGGTGGGTGCCCCGACGATCCCTGAGCCCCGCGCGATGTGTTGTGTCGCACGCTCGCCCTCTCGGGGTATGTAGACGATTATCTGCTGCATGTGAAACCTCCTTTGGTGGTGGGGCGGCGGGCTTCGCTGCCCGCCGTCTGGGTGTGCCTGGCGTGGCGGCCCTGCGTTCAGCACTCCCGGCGTGCCATCTGGCTCAGGGCGCTAAACGCCCGCGCGTGTCGAGGCGCGAGCGTCCGCGCGGTGGAAGCGGCGGCGCACCTGTGCGACGAGCTGGCCGGCGTCGCGGTCGTCGATCGACAGCAGGCACTCGAGCGCCGACGTGAGACCGGGAACCTCCACATCGGGTGCGACGGCGGCCTGTTGCAGGATCGCGTCCACGCACTCCTCGGCGGTGGTGACTGACAGTGGGTGTGGTGTTGGGTTCTGGCACATGACTGATTCCTCCATGTCGGGGTTGGTGACGACGGCCGCTGACGGCGCGAATCGCGCGGGACGGGGGGCGCCGTCGAGGTGGTTGCTGCGAGGTGGCGGGCACGGCCGCGTGCGCTGTGGCGGAAAGGCGGCGGTGGCCTGCGGGTGGTGCAGAGGGTCAGTTACTTCTGGATGAGCACAGCACGCTGTTGACCTCTGCGGCCATGAACTGCAATGCGTCGGCGACGAGCGTTGGGTCGAAGGGGTCTTGCTCGCCGGCGGCGGCGATGTTCAGCGCGTCCCGCCAGCCGGAGGTGATCCCAGCGCCACGGCGCTTTGCTTGAGCGAACGCGACGAGTACGAAGCCGCCGCCGCTCTCGTCGTCGTCGGCGTAGCACTCGACACTGACATCTCGCGGTAGCACGATCGCTTTCGCTCTCAGCGCGTCATTGAAAAGCGTCGCCGCGATCGCGCCTGCGTCGATGTCTGCGAGGCTCCTTTCGCCGCCGCGCGACGGGACGCACATCCTCGGCGTGATCTTGGTGTCATCCACGGTGACAGGCTCGCCGCGGTAAACGATTTCGAGGACTCGCTCGCCTGTCAAAGTCCAGCCGAACACGATCGCCGCTCGCGCGAGCACGAGCCCGAACAGGATGGTCGGGAACGTCGGTGCGACGGCGAACAGGTACATGAACGCGGCGGTCGTGCTCGTGAGTGACAGGAGCCCCCGCAGGTCGTCGCGGTCTGCCGTACGCGACACGTGGCCGGGTCGCACGAAGAGGTCGAGGATGAGCCGGGGAACTTCCATCTCGGATGCTGCCGCGCGCCGTGCGCGCGTGAGGTATTTGCGCATAACCGTTTCTCCTTCGGTTGATGGTGTGAAATGGCAGCGACCCCTGCTCGGGTCGCGATGAGTCAGCTCGGTCGCCGGGTCGGCGGCGAGCTGGGTGTACCTAGAACGCGAAGCCGAGCTGCCCCTCGGCGTGGTCGGCACGGACCTTCGCGAGGTCGCGGGTGCACCGGGGGCACCGTTTGACCTGACGGTCGAACAGGCCGTCCTCAGCTAGCGTGTAGAAGCTCTGCTGGACGCCCGCCCACGGGTACATGCCGAACGTGACACCACACGGGCAGCTCCAACGCTCGGCTTCCTCGCGCTCCCAGCGCTCGCGGCACTCCTCCTCGTAGAGCAGAGCGAGGTGTTCGCCGGGTCGTGCGGCGGCGAGGTCGTGCAGCACTTCGCCGTTGAGGTCGATCGTCACCTGGCACAGCGGATTCGCCGCGTACAGTCGGCGAAGCGCCTCGAGCAGCTCCCGGTCCGGCTCGTCTTCAAGCCAGCCGCGGGCGACCATGTATCCGAGCGCGTATTCGACAACGACGCGCTCCTTCTCCTCCGCGCTCTCCACGAGTGTGTCCCACGGGTCGGGTTCGTCGTCGTTCTCCAAGTTGCCTCCTTTCGGTTCTCGGCGATCCGCGGCTACGCCGCGATGTCGTTCGCGAACAGCGTTGGTTGTTGTTCTTCTGGGCGGGCGTGCTCGGCCAACAGCCGCGCGGCGGCGAACGTCAACGCGTGCGGATTGATGTCCCCGCCGATGAAGCGACGGCCGAGTCGTCGAGCCTCGATCGCCGTCGTGCCCGACCCCACCGTGGGGTCAACGACAAGTTCGCCGCGACTGCTGAACGCTTCGATGACGCGGCCGACGAGACGCCCAGGCAGGCTGTTGTCGTAGCGGACGAGGCCGGGCCGGTCGGCACGCCCGCTTTCCGGCCACCAGTCCAGCGGGTACTCCACACCGGAGTGCGCGCGCGGAAGATCGACGGGCGTGTTGAACACGCGGCGACGGTCCGCCAGCCGGCTGCGGCACATGACCGTGACCGTCCAGTGCGAACACGCCGGCCGCCTTGTGGTCCGCAGCGCGAAGTGCCTGAACGCCGCGATGCTCGACACCCACGTCAAGCCGCTGGATTCCGCGGCGCATTGGACAACGGCGGCCTGCTGCGGCCCGGTGATCGCGGCAAGCTGACCGCCGGGGCGAAGCGCCCTGCTGGCCGCCGCGACCCATCCATGCGTGAACTCGGCGTACTCCTCGGCGGGGACGTCCACGTACCCCGGCACGACCTGCTGGCCGTCGCGCATGTAGGTGCGGATGGCGCTGCTCTGGACGGTTCCGCGGCGCAGCCCGTACGGCGGGTCGCACAGCACGAGGTCCGCCGGCTCCTCCAATTCAGAGAACAGCGCGATCGCGTCCTTGAGCAGCAACTCGACGTGCGCGAGGCTGCCACCACGAGCGAGCAGGATGAGCTGTTTAGGCCGCAGGCGGCTGCCTCGGATCGCCCACACGCTCGCCGCGACCCGCTCAGCGTTCCCGGTGACGCGCAACGTCTGCAGCATCCCCCTGACCCGCCGGCGCCACACACGGTCCGTCGGGTGCTGCTCGTCCGGCGGCTCGAGCCCACGGTCGCGGCCGATGTCCGCCTCGGCGGCGACCAGCTCGTAAAGCTGCGTGAGTGTGTAGGTGCCGTGTTCGAGCGTGCGGATAACGTCCCGCTCGGTAGCTAGACGTTGGCTCATCGTGCCTCCGATCGTTGACCTGACGGGGCGAGCACCAGCGACCGCCACACTCGGACGGGACGCCCGTGGCGGGCTGACCGCGCGGACGGGCGATGGCGGCTGGTTCTTTGGATCAGGCCCTCGGCGCGCGCGGCGAGGATGACGTTCGTCACCTGCCGCGGGCGGCGGGGCTTCTCCGTGATCGCATCCCAGAGGTCATCGACGGTGATGTCCTCCTGGCGGACGGCGAGCTCCCGGAGCGCGCGCAGCGCTAGGGCTTGCCATGCTGCGTCGCTGGCTTCGTGTACGGCGCGGGCCTGCTTCGGGGTGATGACTGCTTGGGGTGTCTGCTGCGGCAGCCCGATCGCGTCGGTGATCGCGCCCTCGGGCGTGCGCCAGTTGCCGTCGGCGCCGAGCGTCGCGAGCTCCTCGAGCGTGTCGGCGCGGCGGACGCTCGCGCTGCGCAGCAGCACGAGCGGCTGATTGGTTGTAGTGACTTGAAGCGTGGGGCCGTCGGCCACGGCTGGCCTCCTTTCGATGGGTATGGCGTCGTCCGCTCTGGTCGGGCGACGAAGGTGGGAGGCGGCCTGGCCTGCTGGCCGCCTGAGCTACGTGGGTGCTAGGCGGGCTGTTCGTCCTCGCGGCGCAACGCTTCGAGTTCGATGAGCTTCTCTTCGAGTCGGCTCGCCCAAGGGCCGCCGCTCATGTCCCAGCTGCCGCCGTCCTCGCAGAGGTCGATGTCGCCGTAGTACAGCGGCCCCGGTTCCTCTGCCACCAGCCGGATGACGGCCTGTCTGTCGAGGATCGTGCAGCCGCGATTCTCGAGCAGACTGATGAGGTGCTTGGGCTCCCGGTAGTCGATTTCATATTCGATGCGGTCGGTCCCGACCTTGAGTGCGTTCAGCGAGCGCAGCAGGCCGTTGGCGTGCGTGATGATCCGCGCGATCGCCAATGCGAGCGACTCGGCGCTCTCGGGGCCGCTGACGATCTCCCGCAAGTGAAAGCTGCGTGTCACGGCCACTGGTTCCTGGTCCTGAACGTTGCTGAGGATGAGTCGCAGCCGCTGAACTCCCCGTATGCGTGACTGCTCGCAGTAGAACGTGACTCCCTCCGGTCCAGTCATTGCGTCGTGGAGTCGGGTGAGGTCCACGAGGTCGGCGATCGGTGTGGCATCGTCTCCACGGTTTTCGGAGACGTAGGGGCTGACGACGCGAACGGTCGCGGCGTGGTCAATGGTGAACTTGGGTGTGCTCATCGGGCATTCCTTCCGTTGGTGTGGGTTTGACAGGTGTGTGTTTGCGCGCCTCTCGGCGCTGGGGTTCTGGTGAGGCTGGCCCCGAGGGGCCGAGTGGACGCGCTGTGCGATCAGGCCGGGGCGGTGTGGAGCAGGGAGCGCCACACCCGGACGGTGCGCCCGCCGTTGATCGGCCGGACCGAGCGGCGGTGGCCCGCGGTCTTCTCGATCAGACCGTCCTTGGCGGCGATCACCATGAGCCGGCTCATCAGGAACGGCGTGCGTGGCGGCATCGACACCGCGGCCCAGCAGTCGTCGACCGTCAACTCTCTCTGGGAGGCGGCGAGGGTGCGAAGCACGGCGAGGGCCTGTGTGAGCCATGCGGCGTCCTGTGCTTGGTTAGCGGCGCGCTGCTCGCTCGCGGTGACGATCGCGCGCGCCGTCTGCGCTGGCACGCCGATCGCGTCGGTGATCGCCCCGTCGGGGGCCCTCCACGTTCCGTCGGTGCCGAGCGTGGCTATCTCTTCGAGGGTGTCGGCGTGCAGGAGGCTCGCGCCGCGCAGCAGTACGATCGCCCTGGTTGCTGTCAGGTTCACTGTGTTCTCCTCTCGTGGTCAGCGGCCGCTCGCCGGTCGGCGGCGCGCGGCGGGGGTGGCGCCGGATTGCTCAGGCGGCGCGGCGCAGCGCTGAGCGCTGCGCAAGCGGCGAGGCGGTCCGCATGAGCGGCCGTTCGACACGCGTCGCCTTGACTTCAGGCGTTGGGTCTTCGGGCGTCCAAAGGTCCGCCGGTAGCGCGTTCAGCAACCGGCGCTCTTGGGGGTCGCCGGGGTAGCGTGGGGCGACGGTGACTGCCTCGTAGCGGCTGGGGTCAACTGATGGCAGTCGGTAGCCGGGCTCGATGTCGCGGTCCCGCCACATCTGCTCGATCGCCTCGGCGTCCCGGTCGCGTGCGATCAGCACTCCTCGGAACGCGCCCATGCCAGGGATTTGCCAGAAGCCGTGCTCGCCGAACAGGCGCTCTGCTGGGTCGCCGCGCAGGTTCAGACGCCCGGATGGGTGATCTTGCAGGAGCAGGATGCGGTCGATGACACGGATGCGGTCGAAGACGCGCCGGCCGTTGCCGTTCGTGACTCTGATCGGCCCCAGCGTCAGGAACGGCCGGTGCTCGTCTGGCTCGGTGAGCATCCATACCGCGAGGCCCGGCTGGTGCGGGCAGTCCTGCGGCAGTCGGCCGCGTACACGCTCGCAGTCACACCAGCAGGTGACGTCGATGGCGGTCTGTTCGCTGCCGTGGTGTGCGGCGAGCATCGCTGTTGCTGGTGAGAGCGGCCCGCTGGGGTCGGTGAGGGTGAGGTTGCCGCCGTCACCCTCGGCGAACTTGCCGATCGTGGTCTGCGCGAGGTGGACTCCGTACTCGTCGATCTCTAGGAACGGGACGCTGTTCACCTCGAACGCTTCCGGTCCCGGATGGCGGCCGGGTGAATGAACGCGCACGGTGATCGTTACCGGCTCGGCTGTCCCGTACTCGTGCACCGTGACCTGCGTCCGTCGTGCGATCTGCTGGACGGGGCAGTCGGCGAGCGCCGCGAGACGCATCTGACACTCGCCACACGCCGGGCCTGTCTTCGAGGCGGGCTCTCTCCAGTGCTCGCCCCACCGTGAGCGTGCGATCCCGAGGCGGTCCGCGAGGCGTTGCAGGCGGAAGATTTCCTGGGCGTCCTGCGGGTAGAAGCGCGCGATCAACTCGAGCTCGCCGTCGCTTGCGTTCGCGCCACAAAGGCACTCGCCCGAGTAGTGCAGGAGGTCAGCGACGGGGTTGCGCGGAATGTCGTGCTTCTCTCGCCAGACCGCGAGGTCCGCCATCGTCCATTCGATGAACGGCGCGACCCACAGCTTCGCGCCGTCCGCGTTGACTGCCCGCGTCACGATTTTCATTCGTTTCGCCGACTCGATGCGACGGATGCCGGAGAACAGCAGCACCTTGCTCGTGAACGGGTGGCCTTGCTTGCGGTAGGCGATGTACTCGCCCAACGGCCTTTCCTTCAGTCGCTGGTAGGCGATGCTGTGCGCGGCGGGGCCGGGGAACCCTCCGCTGATCGTCGTGACCATCTGCTCGTAGGCGCCAGGTGGCGCGTGCCACTCCTGCAAGGGCAGCCCGAGGTGATCGGCGAACCGCCGGACGAACCGCGCGGTCTCTTTGATGCCGATCCCGGTGTTCAGGAACAGCAGCTCGTCGACGTAGCCGTGCCATGCGAGCCAGTGCGCGAGTGTCGATGAGTCGTTGCCGCCCGAGAGCATCGCTGTCCGGCGGATGATCCGGTTGGGGTTCTGCTCCCAGGCTTCCCGGATGATGTCGTGCGGGTCTGCGGCGAAAAGCGTGAGCTGGTCCTCACGCGGGTGATGAGAGCGGGCCATCCTGGGCCTCCTTTCGTTGTTTCAGAGCGCGAGTTCGAGCTGGCGGCGCTCGGTGCTCGCGAGCAGGCCGTGGCGCCAGCGCATCGCGTACCGGGCGCAGTTCTGGCAGGACTCGTGGTTGCAGCCGGGGAGCGGCGGGTCGTGCCTGGCGGCCGAGCTCCACGCCATCGAGTCCGCCGAGGCGAGCACGGTGCCGTAGCGGGCGAGGCCCTTCTTCTTGACCCCGAAGCCGTGCAGCGCGATCCCGGTCGCGGCGAGCGTCCGCATGATGAGCCCGATCTCGACGGTGCTTTGGCGCCGGCAGACCGACCCGACGCCCACGAGCGCCTGAGCCGTGAGGTCTACCCCCGCGGTCACGTACAACTCGACGCAGCGTTCGTAGTCGCTGATCGTCCAGCCCTGCAGCACGGGGATGAACGGGCCGTGCCCGCGCAAGCGGAGGTAGTTGCTGACGGTGCGCTCCTGGTGCTCGCGGACGGTGAGCCCCGTCTTCGCGAGCATCGACGGCTCGCACATCCAGTCCATCGGCGCCGCCCACGCGAGATGCCCAATCTCTTCGCGGTAGCGGGCGACCGCCTCGATGTACTCGGGCTCGGTGGTCCGCCAGCAGCCGTGAAGGCCAAGCTCACTGAACCCGCCGGAGTCAAGCGCCCACTCGCCGGCCGCGACAGGTAGCCGCTTGCGCACACGCAGCCGGCGATGGCTGACAAACAGCGGCACCTGGAACCTCCCGAGCCACGCCGTTTCGTGAGTGCCGAGATAGAACTTCACGGTGCGGCCCCACGGCGGCGGGCACACCGGCCTACTGGTTGATCGGCTTGTCCTGGCGAGCCGAAGGTGAATGACAGCACTCGGGGTGCTCCTTTCTGCCCCACAGGTGGGGCGTCGGCTAGTGCGCCGCCGCCGAGAACGACGCGGCGGCGCACAATTGGTGAGAGGGCCGCGAGCGCGACCGGAGCCGGCGTCACGCAGCGCTTACCGACGCCTGCTCACGGCTGGCTCGGCAGAGGTGCTAAGCCATCGCCGGGTGCTCGTACTCGAGCCTTACGACGGCCGCCCCGTCTGGCGCGATCGTGACCGTCCCGATCTGCACGTACACCGGGATCGGCTTGTGCTCCTGATCCTCGAATCCGCCGAGGTGCGCGACGATCGAGATGACATCGGACCCGCCTGCCGTGCGGGTCCGCATCCCGGGCTCGAGCCGCAAGCTCATCCGTGCACACGCCAACAGATCGCCGACGTTGTTGTACGCATTGCGCTGTGCCGTGGTGGCGGCGTTCGTTACTGGCTTGCCGTCCTGGGTGACTTGCTGCCAGGTCCACCCGAAGCCGAGGTTCCAACGAGGCTTCCCGTCGAAGTCCACCGGCTCCAGTCGCCAGGGCTCGTGTGGCTCGTCGTCGGGCCGGCCGCGACCTGGAAGCGTCGTGACCACGATCACCTCGCCGTCCCACGCGAGGCTGTAGAGGCCGGGAAGATCCTCGGAGGGCAGCGAGTCGAGGAGAGCCTTCTGGTCGGTGATGACGCGGCTGGCCGTCTCCCGGTCAAAGAATGGGTTTGCGAACCCGTTCCACAACTCGCCCAGGCGTGCCGGGTATGGCGTGACGGGCCCATCGAACTGGTCTTGCCAATCGCCCACGACGAAGCCGGGGGCAAGGTCAGTGGTGTTCACTGGTATTCCTTCCTGTCGATGTGACGGGTCGCGCGCCGGCGCCGCAGGGGCGGCGGGGCGGTGCGCCCGCGTGGATGGACGCGCGGTCAGGACGCGCGTTAGGCGGCCGTGGGCCGCCGGGGTTGGCTAGGCCGCGACGGTTGGAATGTCGCGGCAGGCCATCTGGTGGGCCTCGTCGGCCTCAGCTTGCTTGCGCTCGGCGCTGCGCTCGGCTGCGTAGTTGGCGTCGTGTTCGCAGTCCTGGCGGCCGTAGAACCCCCACCCGGACTCCCACTCCGTTCCGGCGTGGTCACGGATGACGAACCCGAGTACGTCGCCGGTGAGGTAGGCGCTGTACTCGGCGACCTCGGCGCGCAGGAGTCTCGTCGCCTTCTTGATCGCGGTGGCCGTGACTCGCTTGACGGCGAGTTCTGACTTCAGCTTCTGCCCGGTCACGTAGACCACGCCGCTGCAATAGCCGAGGCTGTCCTCGTCGGCGGCATCGCCCAGGTGCAGGTTGCAGCGTGGCCCGTGGGACGTGTAGAAGACGGGCAGGATCAATCGCGCGCCCTCCTTTCTGAGCGCCGCGACGATCTCCGCCGTGGTGGTGAACTCGATGCTGACCTGGCGGTCGCCGATCGTGAGGTCCGGCTGTTTCCAGCCGACGATCGTGCCGAGATTGTCAAGGTCGGCGCGAGGGTCTCCAGCGTCAGGGTCGTAGCGGATGTCCACGTACATCCCGGCGTGCGGGTAGGTGAGAAGCGGTGCTGTCATCGTGTTCCTTTCTTGGCTCGTCGGCTTCACATTCCGAGCTTTTGGTGAATCTGCTGCAGGCTCGCGGTCATGAAGCGCTTCAGATCGGGGTCGTCGCAGTCCTTCGCGAGGTCGTTCTCGAATGCGGCGAGCACTGAGGCGAGCACGCGGCGCTCATGGGTGGTGAGCTGCTCGTCGGCTGCGAGCAGAAGCGACAGCTTGATCTCGGCGCGTCCGAGAACCTGCAGGCGCTCGCGCCCGTCGAGAGGATTGAGGTGACTGCGGCCCTGGTAGGCGAGCTCGCGCTCGCAGAGGTCGCGGACCGCCGCCATCTCCTCGCGCGAGAGGATCGTGGCCGTGTCCGAGTGACACGAGCGCTTGACGACTTCGCCGGCCGGGTTGATCCGCAGGCGGAACGTGTGTCCTACCGCCTGGAACTCCGCCAGCGTGTCGCCACCGGGCATCAGGCTGCTTTCGACGCTCGTCGCGCCGAGGTCTGTCGTGATCCGTCGCAGGGTCGGTGAGTGCTGGATTGCGGCGGTTGCCATGTTTGTCCTTTCGTTGTGTTGCGGGAATTGGCGCTGGTACGCAAAAGCCCGCCCGGGGGTCACCGGGACGGGCCTTCTGGTTGCATTGCTGCCCGCCAGGGCAGCGGAGTGGGTTAGGAACTGCCGCTGCGTAGATGGCGGTCGGACAGGAACGGATCGCTCATTTCCTGGCCGCATTCACGGCAGAACACGTCATCGTCGTCGTAGAGAAACAGCCTGCCGAACTCCGCGAAGGCGGGTAGCTCTTGCACGAAGTCGTGTTCGCAGCAGGACGGGTTTGTGCACTTCTTCTCCACGACGGATTTTCGGCCGGCGCGGTAGAGCATCACGGGCCTCCTGGTTGTGGTTTGCGGCGGCTGAGCCCGCTGTCGTGGCGTCCTCGCCTGGATGGACGCCGGCACAGGGCCGTGACGGCGTGGTGACTGTCAGGCCGGGCAGCGGCCGCCTCTCGGCCTGGCTAGATCAGGTTCTTCTCGCGGGCGCTGCGTTCGGCGACCGCGAGGTCTGCGGTGGGGTCGCCGGACCCGATGCTCATGCACTTCTCATACGCCTCGCCCTCGCGCTCGCGCAGGCTCTCGATCGACGCGATCAGCTTCGGCGGGCCCATCGCGGCGTAGTTGCGCATACGGCGCTGGCCGCTCGTTCCGCCAACTGTCGAGACCGGCGCCCGGGTGCGGCGCCGCGCGGCTGGAGAGCGCTCTGGCGTAGGGCAAGGCTTATCCGCCGCAGAGCGGAACCGCTTGAAGTTGGGGTGGCGCAGTGCCCCGGTCTCCTGGATTCCCCAGTGCACGAGCTCGACCACCAATCCGACGAACTGCTCTGAGTGCTCGTGCAGTTCGCGGCGCAGCTGGTCGTCCATGCCCGCGGCGCGTCCCTCATACACGCGACCGTCGGCGTGCTCTACGCGGAAGCACAGCCCGCCGGCGGCCCAGGGCTTGGGCGAGCCGCCAACGACCGGAGCGTACTTGCTGCCCGGCTCAGCGGGGTAGGTGCCCGTACAGATGGCCTCGATCTCTGCTTCCGGCTTGATCTTGCCCCACCCGTGGCGGCGCCCTCCGCAGACGTAGAGGCTGTTTACGTCCTTGACGACGACGCCCTCGAAGCCTTCGGCGACGAGCGCGTCCAGGCCCTCCTCGCTGGCTTCGTGGATCGGGCTGTGCATCAACACACCGTCGGTCGTGACCGCGTCGAGCATTGTCAAGAGCCGGCGCTTGCGCTCAGACAGCGGTTGCTGGCGGATGTCCTCTCCGGCGATCTGCAGCACGTCGAAGATCACATAGGTCAGCGGCGGATCGTCCGGGGTTGGCTTGTGCTGGTAGCCGCCGCGGGTGGTCGAGAGGATCGTCTGCGTGCGATTCCACTGCCTAGCTTCGCCGTTGAGATTCACTATCTCTCCGTCGATGATCGTGTCGGGCGGCACGCCGTCCAGCACGGCTTTGGCGATGTAGGGAACCTGTGTGATCAGGTTGCCGGTGCGAGTCTCGAGCCGCACCCCTGAGATGGTTGAGGCGATTGCTCGCCAGCCGTCGAACTTCGGCTCCATCAGCCATTGCCGTCCGGCTGGGATGGCGTGCATCTTCGCTGCGAACATGGGTTCACGTAGCACGGTGTTCTCCTTTGGCCCCGTCGATCGGGGCGTTCGATTTCCTGGGTAGGTGGGGGTCCGTGACGGACCGGTGCGCCTCAGCGAGCGCGGGCGCTCGGGCGGGGGTGGCGACGCCTGCGCGCCACCACCCTTGCCCGTCTCCTCTGCGGTCAGGCCGCTGAAGCGGCCGGGACCTTGCCGTTCTTCGCGGCCGCCTTCTTGGCCTTCGCGACAGGCGTTCCCTTGGTCGCAGCCTGCAGCGCGGCCATCAGGTCGGGAACGACCTCCGGCTGGCTCGAGGGCTCCTTCGTGGGAATCGGCTCCCCAGCGCGCGCCGCCTCGATCGCCTCCGCTCGCACGACCACGGCGCTGTCCTCAGCCGAGCTGAAATCGAACTCGCCGGGCAGCCCGTCCAGGAGCTGAGTAGCGACTTCGACTTCGGGGTCAGACACGGCGTCGATGCTGATCAGACACGTCTCGTCGGGCTCACGGAGCTCCGACTCGTACATCAAGACGTTGAGCACGAGCGCCCCGTCTGAGGGGTAGATCGCGACAAGCTGCTCGCGGCCCCGTGGAGCCCACTTGCCGATCGCGATCTTCCCCGTGCGCTCTAGCGAGGCGAAGAACACGGCGAGGACCCCGGCAGCGCCCTTGACCTTCTTGTCCGGGCGGACGTAGTACAGAGCCGAGGTGCGCTGCATCGGCGCGTCGGCTGCGTCGATCACCGCGGCGAGCTCGATCGTGTCCGAGGTTCCCGCCTTGGCGATCGCATCGAGCGCGAGCTGATCGAGTACGACGTACTCGTCTCCGTCGGTTTCCACGCCCTTGACAGCCTGGGTCGTGTTGTCCGTTTCACCCGCCTTGGTCATCGCCTCCGTCAGGCGCTGGCGGCCAGCCTCGCAGACCGTCTGCCGGGTGAACGGCATCTGACAGCACTCGCAGAGCTCGCGCAGCTCCTCCTTGCCGCGGTACTGCTCTGAGCCCTTGCAGATCGCCACCTGGGCCTGTAGTAGTGAGTTGATTCGGAGCGCGCCGCTCCACATGCTTCGCAGGGCCATACGGCCCTCCTTTCGATAACGGCGCCGGCCGGGTGGCCGGCTACCGGATGGATGGGTGCGCTCTCCGCCGGACTCGCTGACGGGGAGCGTCTGACGGCCGCGCGCGTGGTGCTGCTGCGCGCGGCCGACTGCTGGGGACCCCCCGCCTCTTCGCGGCGGCCCCTTGCCCGGCGTAGGTGTGCCGAGCGCTCTAACCGCGGTCACTTCTCCGTGACCGCGGGCAAGTTCACGCCGCGCTTTCCGCGGCGCCTGGGCCGACTACCCGGCCCAGGCGCCAGCCGCTTGGACGGCCGAGGTTGTCCTACCGGCCTGCTCGATGATCCGCGTCACATCCCCTGCGCGACGAGCGCCCGGTCGAGGAGTTCCGCCTCGACACCCGGCGTGAGGCTGTTCCCGGCGAGGCGCACGCGGTCGCGCTTGCTGCCGCTGAGCGTGTACGGCAAGTGCCGGTAGGTGCCGTCGCCGTTCGGGATGAGTCGCTGGTGAATCTCCATCACCCGCGCGCACCGATCCTCCACGTGTACGGGAGGGGGGCGCTCATGGGCGTCTCCCGGCGTCGTCGAGCGCGTAGGTTTCAAGCCGCTCGGTGGTGTGCGCGATCTGCTGCTCGCGTAGGTAGCTGCGCAGCTGCTCGGCGAGCCTGCCTGTCGCGGGCTCGAACACGAAGTGCTCGGCCCAGTCCTTGAACCTGGCGGGTTGGTGGCAGACGATGTCCTCGATGCGGCGGAACTGCTCCTCGGTGATCGCCTGGGTGATCTCGATCGTCTCTCCGGCGTAGCGGTAGCCGGCGTTCACTGTGAACGTGTCGCTCATAGTGCGTTTACCTCCTATTCGTGGTGTGGGCGTCGTGACCGTGTGCTGCGGGTGGGCGCGAGGGGTCCGGTCAGGTGGCGAGTAGGTTCAGCTGCTCGCTGGCGTGCTCGGCGGTGCGCGGCTTACCGCGGCCGCTTCGGCGGGCGCCCGTGTCGGGGCCGGTGTCGCTGCGCAGGAATCCGACGCTGTCGCTCTGCGCAGCCATCGTGCGCTTGAACGCGTCGGCGGTCATAAAGCCGCCGTCTTGGGCGATGCGGGCAAGCATGTCGATTACTGGCACGCCCTCCGGCGTTCGCATCGACAGCATCCCGGGCACGTTCTCCATCACGAACGTCTTGGGCTTCACCGCTACAACGAACTGCATGAACTCGAACACGAGACTGTTGCGCGGGTCCATCGTGTCCCTTAGCCCAGCACTCGAGAACCCCTGGCAGGGCGGCCCTCCGAAGACGCAGCCGGCCTCACCGGGCCGAAGGCCGAGGTCGTCCATGACCTGAGCGGCACTGAACTGGCGGATATCGCCGAGGTAGAAGTGCTCGACCGGCTTCTGGCCGGGCTGTCCTTGAATCCAGCCGCTGCCGGGCGCATAACCGGGCAGCTTCGCCTGGCGTGTGCGCTTCGCCTCGTTCGCGAGCGCCCTTTCCCAGCGTCGCTTCACGTCTGGGCCGCTGAAGTGCAGGACGGTGTCCGGCCCGCCGAGGTTGCACAGGTACGTCATGGCGGCTGCCGGCTCCCACTCGACCGCGGCGGCGACGTGCCACCCCGACTGGTGAAAGCCGAGCGAGAACCCGCCGGCGCCGCAGAACAAGTCGATGGCGACCATGTCGGTGATCGGTCGTAGGCCCGGTTGCTGGCTGGCGGGCAGGTACAGGCCGCCCGGCCCGCGCTGCCAGTCATCACCGAGGAGGAGCGTCCTTTCCTGGTAGTTGCTGGTCATCGGCGCCTCCTGTTGCGGGCGAGCTCCTCGATCGTCTGGCGTGTCCTCTCGGCCCCGTCGTGGGTGAGGAGGTACGCGAGCTGGTTTGAGAGACCGAGGTGGTTGATGGCCGCGCCGCCCTCGCACGCCGCTTCGAGGACCGCCTCCTCGAAGTCGCGGTCAGGGAGGCGGTGCCGTTCTGCGAGAGCGACAAGCGCGGTGTGGTCCGCGCGGCGCGCGGCGTCGGCGGCCCGGTCGAAGTCGAGCAGCACTATGTGGCACGTTTCGCACTCGACGGCGGCGTTCGCGTCACCGCCGTAGATGACGACCGCGATGTCGTGGCCGTGGTGCGCGGCGAGCTCGGCGTAGTTGGCGGCGCTCATCGCGTGCCACCTCCCGTGCCGGTCTCCTGATCGCCGCCGTCGTTGCGGTTCTCGCTGTCGAGCGCGTTGACTATCACTCCCTGGTCCTCGCTGCGCGTCACGACGGGCGTGGTGGTGTGAAGTTCGATCCGCTCGCCGCCGTCGAGGTCATATACGGCGTCCGGCAGCCGGCCGCTGTCGAGGATCTCTTCCCCGGCGAGCGCGCACGCTTCCTCGAACGTCGCGAGCGTCGCGATGCTGTTTTCACTCGTGGGCTCCTGGCTTTCGATCATCACGAGCGCGAACTGAAGCGGCCCCGTGGTCGGCTCTTGCTCCTGCGGTGCTGGGACGCGGTAGTAGGCGAGCAGCCGCGCGTAGTTGAGCGCCCGTGCCTGCGGCGCCTCGCTTGCGGTGGTTGGGTTTGTGTGACACATGCCCGTGGTCCTTTCGTGTCGCGGGTCGCGCACAGCGCCGACAAGTCATTGCTGACGGGGGCGCGGTACGGGTTTAGGTGAACTGCGGGTAGGGCTCGCCCTGGAGGGCGGCTAGTTGGTGGCCTGTGCGACGCACTGGTCGTCAGGTGCACGACGGGAGGCGATCGGCGTCGTCCAGCTACGTTGACGGCCTGTACGCGGTGGACATCCGCATCGGGACGTGCGGCACCTGTTTCGCGAGGTGCCCTCAGAAGTCGATGTCCGTGGAGGCGTCCACCACGTCCTCGGCGCCTGCGTCGGTGCGATCCGTGAGGTCAACCATCGTGGCTGGCCCCTCGTTGGTTTGCTCAAACTTCGATGCGTCGACTGGCGGCTCAAGCGTCTCCGCCGATTTGTCCGCGTGGATCTGTTCTTGATGCTCGTCGGCAAGCGCGCCGGGGTCCGAGTCCAGGGGGTTTTGGTGGCGTTCTGGGTGCTCGTCGTCGCGACCATCGACGGTGCTGAGATCCTCGGCTGTCGTGGAGCCGTCTTCTCCGGCGCAGCAGTCGTCGTCCCAGAGACTAAGCGTGCCGCGGTGGGCCTTGGTGGGGGACAAGTTGATACCTCCTTTGGGGGTGAAATCGCGGCGGCAACCCGGTGGATGCCGCCGCGATAAGAGACAGGGTCGGGGCCACGAAGCAGCCCGCGATACGCCAGATGTGAGGGTGCGACGAGGAAGCGCTCGACCCCGTGCGGCGCGGCTTTTGCGGCGCGTGCTGAGCGAGCCGTTAGATGTGAATGTCGTCTGACGCGGTAGCGCCGACGGGTGCTGCGACTTCCTCGGCAGGCGGCGCGTCCTCGCTATCCACCGTGGCGGCCCCTTCCTGAGCCTGTGCCTTGGCGGCGAGCTCGGCGTTGACAGAGTCGAGCTTCGCGGAAGCCTCGGCCAAAGCGTCTGCGTGCTTGAACGGCGCCCCGAGCGCCGACCGGGCGCGCTCGATCTCAGTCTGTGCGTTGGCTCGCTCCGCGATGGTCTTGGCTCGTGAGGCATCAAGGCCGTTGAGGCGTGCCTCTAGTTGCCGGATGAGCTTTAGCGGGTCCGTCTGCGCCTCTTGGAGAGTCGAGTGCGCCGTGTTGCCTGGCAGTCCGTCGAACCCGACTCGAGCTTCGCGCACATCGTCGATGACGCTGTAGTGGACACTCGCCGAAATCTCAAGGCCGCCGAGTATCCCGATCGACTGGGTCTCATCGCCCAGCTGATCGAGGAGACGCGCGAGCTCGGCCCCAGCGTTAGTTCGCTTCGTGTAGCGGGCGTCGTCGATCGTGATCGCGAACTTCTCGCCATGCGTGTCGATGCGACGCTCGATCGCGGCGTCCAGCGCCGCGACGGCCTTCTCGAGCTTGCCAAGCCACGCGGTCTCGTTCTCGACTGTTCTCTGGAGAGCCGCCTGGTTGGCGTGATACGCGCGCCGCAGACGCTGTAGGCGTGTCACCTCGGCGCTGAGGTTGGCCTGGTCGAGGATGAGTGTGTCACCGGCCGCCAGCGCCTTGACCTCAGCGAAGGACAACGCGTTGTCTGCGATCTCCTCGATCGCGCGTACATCGAAGGCGGCCGCGCATGACTTGACCTATGAACCGTGCCTTTCTCTCCACGGTCTGCCAGGAGTACGCGTCGAAGCTGCCCTCCACGACGTAGCGGTAGATCCGCACGCCGCCGAGTGCTGGTTGCCTTGCCGGAGTATGCGGCCCTCGCGCTGCTCGATGTCCGCTGGACGCCACGGGCAGTCGATGTGGTGAAGGGCGATCGCTCGCGCCTGGATGTTCGTCCCGACACCCATCTTCTCGGTCGAGCCGATGAGTACCGCCACTTGGCCGCGACCGGCACGCCTCGAACAGCCGCGCCTTCTCGGCATCGCTCTTGGCTTCGTGTACGAATCGCACCTCCGACGACGCCGCGTTCGCTCAGCAGGCGTCGCAGCTCGGCGTAGGCGTTCCACCGCGACGGGTGCGGGGTGGAGAGGTCGCAGAAGACGATCTGCAACGACCCGAGCGTCGGATGACGCTGTTCGGTGCCGGGTATCCGGTAGGCGACATTGCGAGTGATGCGATAAATCCGCGCCAGGTTGTCTGCGACCACGTCGAGCTTGCACCGTCCGGCGATCGGCGTCCCGTCGCCGACGAGGCGCATGTCCAGCGCGGCCTTGCGACCGTCGGTGGATATCTTGAGCATGTTGTCCTCCTCTGGTGGAACCCGGCTGCTCTTGACCATTTCGGCGCGCTCCGCGAGCTGCTGCAGGTAATCCGTCACCTCCGGGGGTGTTGGTATGACGATGTTCTCCGGCTGGCACTGGCCATCGGGTCGTGCCTTGAGCGGCGGCGTGGGTAGTTTGAGATCCTCGGCGGTCTTGATATCGGCGAGCAGATGCAGAATGCGCAACATCTCCGGCACGTTCTGAAACCGCGCGAACCGTGTGTTCAGGCGGTAGTTACCCCCGCCCGTGACGGCCATCTCCATCTGGGTGACGGTTTCGCCGAACGTCGCCGCCCACGCGTCGAAGTGCTTAACCCCAGCATTCTCGAGCAGGTCCGGGCGAAGGTAGCGGCACATGACGTGCGCCTCAGTGACGCTGTTGGCGATCGGGGTCGCGGTAGCGAAAGTCGCGACACGCTCCTGACCTGTCGCGCGTAGATATTCGAGCTTCATATGCAGGTCCGCGGCTCGCTTGGACCCGAGGATCGCCGCGCCCGGGATGTTGCTCGTGGTTGCCAGGTTCTTGTAACCGTGAGCCTCGTCGATAAGCAGGTAGTCGATGCCGGTCTGCTCGAAGGTCACTCCAATATCGACGGCAGAATCCAGCCGCTTTTGCATAGCGGCTTCAGCACGGATCAGCTGCTTCTCCAGCTTCTTGATCGTCAGACGGGCGCCTCGCGCGCGCTGCGCTTCGAGGGCGTCGCGGAACTCCGCGAGCTCTCGTTCCATATAGGCGGTCTCGACATCGCGGCTGACGCCCAACCGCTCGAAGGCGCTGCGGGTCATTATGATCCCGTCCCAGGAGTTGGAGGCGGCCCGCGCGACGAGCCTGCGCCGCCTGTCCTTGGCGAGATCCTCACTGCCGGCTGCGAGGATCTTCGCCATCGGATAGAGCTGTAGCCACTCGCGGGCAAACTGCCCGAGCATGTGGTTGGGCACAATCACCGCTGGCTTCTCCGCCATGCCCAGCCGGCGCAACTCGTGCGCGGCCATCACCATTGAGGCGGTCTTGCCCGCGCCGACTTGGTGAAACAGGCCGACGGATGGCTCGCTGATGATTCGCGCCACCGCAGCTCGCTGGTGTGTGTGGGTGGTGAACGCGTCGGCCAGGCCGGGCAGCGTCAGCGCGTTGCCGAGCGCGGTGTAGTCGCGCAGTACGAGGCTGTTGAAACGTGTGTTGTACTCGCGCAGAAGTTCGCTCGCGCGGTCTGGGTTCTCCCAGCACCACTCAGCGAACCGTTGCTGCACCGCGGCCGCCTTCTCCTGGGCGACAGTCGTCTGCTCCGGGTTGACGACGTAGCGATCGGTCCCGGGCACGCGATCGCGCACGACGATCGGCTTCTGAGCGAGCAGCGCCGCTGCGAGCTCCGTTGCCGGCATTCTTGGGGTGCCCCACTCTGATTCCGCGAGCGTGCCCGCACGCACGCCTCTGACAGCCCAGACGTTGCCGCCGCCGTACTCCACGACAACGGAGGAATCCTCGAGGATCTCAGCGAGAAACTGCTGGTGCACCGTCTCAGAAATCCAGACGGCGCCCATCTTCGCTGTGATCTCCTCAGCCCCGAGCGGCAGGGGGAGGACTGCAGCGAGCGCCGCAGCGTTGACCTCGAACGCGGGATCAGCCACAGCCGCCTCGCGGGCACGATCGAGCTTGACGCGAACATTGCCCGACAGATACTCAGTGGCGGGGAGCAGAGCGTGGCTGTCTGGGTCGTCATAGACAAGCTCGCCAAGCGCGATACGTGCATTCTCAGGCGAGAGCCCGAGGAGGTCCGCGATCATCTGCACATCGACCCGGCCCAGCCGGTCCGCGCAGAGCGCCAGGGCGTCCTCCGGGGTGCTGGCCTCAGTGACCGTCTCACGGCTGCTCAGGACGCGATGGCGGAGCAGATCGGCCTCGGTCGCGGTCTGTGTCTCGTCGTCGAAGACCTCCAGGCTGATGACCAGGGGACCCAGCGGATCACCCATGAGCAGTCGCACTGCCCGCGGATATGAACGGCGAACGACCGACTCGCCTGTCTCGGGGTCGGTACGGCCGGTGTTCTGCGTCCTGTAGCGATTGATCGCACCGTAGGTGCGGCGGTAACGCTGGTAGCTGGCACGCAATTCGTGGCGCAGCTGCTCCAGGTGCGCGGGATCAGCAACGTCCGTGGCCTCCTCAGCCAGCAGAGCGCCGGCGTGGTCGCGTAGCCTCAGCAGCAGCCGCATCTCCCCGGTCGCGTTCTTGGGAACCGGCAGGCGCTCGGTCCTGCCGTCGCATATCTCGGCAAAGCCGCCCGAGGGCAGCGCGGTGATGTGCCCGTCCCACTGCTCCCCCGCGTCCACCACGGCCTGCTCGCCAGTCGGGGCTGTGTCATCGTCTCCAGCTGGCAGGGGCACCGTGCCGCCAGCGGGAGAAGCGAGCGTGTCGGCGACAGCGAGGATCGCTTCGCTGAGCGTCTCGGCTGCGGTCTCACCCTCGACCGTTAGCTCGGGCCCATACGGGCCGCTGCGGACTGCGAGCGCGCCGGCAACATGATCGGGGTGCTCGACCATGTGGCCGTTGAGAAACACCTCCTCGCCGTCGATCTCGACCGGGACACTCTTGATCCACGACGCCGACGCGGAGCGCTCGGCACCGTCGCATCGGCGGAGCACCACCAAGTCGGTGAGCGCATCGGTGCCCGCGACGCGGCGATGTGCACCGGCGGGGAGTCGCACCGCCGCCAGGAGGTCGGCCATCTCGTGCATCTCAACGCGGGCGCTGTCGCTTTGAGAGTCGAGAGTGAAGCGACTGGTGAGCGCCACGAGCAGGCCCTCCGGCTTCAATAGCCCGAGGCTCTTAATCAGGAAGTGATTGTGAATCGAGTGTTTGCCCTTGTTATGCACAGGGTCATACAGCGCTACGTCGCCAAACGGCACGTTGCCGATCACCAAATCGAAGCTGCCCTCCGCAAGGCGCACCTCGCCAAAGGACGCCGTGTAAATGGTCGCGTGCGGGTAAACCGCTTCTGCAACCGCGGCCGTCGTCGGGTCAATCTCGACCCCCGTGATGCTCAGGCGATCGGGGGCTCGCCCAAGGAACACTCCGGCGCCGCAACCCGGCTCGAGCACCCGGACACCAGGGAACGACAGCCTTTCAGCCAGCCGCCACATCGCGTCCGCGATCAGCGGATGCGTGTAGTGAGCGTTAATCGTTGAGCGTCGTGCCGCCGAATACGCGCCAGCACCGAGCAGCGTGGTGAGCTCGCCACGTTGAGCGGCGTACCGGGCCACGTCCTCGTCAAAGACCTCTGGCACGGCGCCCCATCCCGCCCAGCCCATCAGCAGCCCGCGCTCAGCGTCGGTAGGGGTCTCGCCACGCTCGCGCAACCTCCGCAGAAGGCGAATAACGGTGAGATTGTGCGCGATGCGCTCAGCGGCCGTAGCCGGGGGAAGCACCGTCTCGTGGACTACAACGACACTTGTCGGGATGACTGGGTCAGGGCCATCCGATCCACCAAAGGTGTCGTCGTCTAGGTCAAAAAGACTGAGTGTGGGATTGTCGATCGCGACGTTCGGGCTCATAGTGCCTCCATCTGCTGTGGTGGTCAGGATCTGTCGCGGTATGCACGAGTTGTGTGCGGTCGCCGCGGTGCTTTGTTGGGGGTAAAACGACGAAGAGCCCGCCCCCGGTGCAGTCCGGGAGCGGGCCTCTTGCCGTGCTAGTTGTGTGAAACAGCCGGTTACAGCAGGCGGACGTGGCCGTGTGCGTCGACCGGCGGCGGTGCGATCAGAGTTCACGCCATTGCCGGCCGCGAGACGTCTGGCAGCGCGAGGTGAGGTGTTAGTTCTTCTCAGGTGCCGTGGTCGGGGTACTGCTGACCACTTGCGAAGTCTGCGTCCACGTCCGGGTCGCCGGGGAACCGGCCGCCAACGTCCGGGAGCAGGATCTGAAGCACACCGTTCGCCGGCGCCTTCGGGAGCTGCGCGACGAGCGCATCGGGCGCGTCCGTGACTCGCAGGTCATAGCCGCCGTGCAGTACGCCGCCGACGGTTTCACCCGCGGTGAGCGTGCGATTCCCGGCGGTGACTTCTTCGGCTAGGCCGCCGAGCAACCAACTGGCGACCTCGGGCGCGACGCCGACGGTCACGAGCTCGGGATGCTTCGCGTGTTCGGAGAGGCCCTCGGTGTAGGCGAACGTCGGCAATGCGAGCGGCTCGCCGCGACCGGCGACCGCGATGATGTGAAACCCGCGGTCCTGCTTGCGTTCCTCGACCAACCCGTCGAGGAGCTTGCGGCGCTGCGGGAGCATCGCCTCGAGCGCCGCGTCGAGCGCAGCCCCGGCGCCGGTCAGGCGATGGTCCTCGGCGTGCTCAAGGAGGTTGCGTATGTCAGCGGCCGTCTCGAATACGAGCGTGTCCTTGCTGATGTGCGCGCCATCGCTGCGCAGTCGTGCGACCGCTTCCTCGAGGTTGCGCCGCCACACCTCGACATCGCCACCGACGTCCGCGAGCTCGTCGGGTGGCGGGCCGGCTGCCATGTCTGCGTGCAGTAGCGTCGCGTGCTGCTCAAACCACTCGGCGACCAGCGTTCGGGTAGCCGCGTCGAGCGGGTTGGTGATCGGAGTGTCCGCGAGGCCAGTGGACTCGCGAGCGTTGCTGTCGGCCGCACCAGGGCGTGCGGTGTCGGCCGGATTATGGTCGGAATGTGTCGTCATTCGTGCCTCCTTTGGCATGGGCTTGTCTTGTGGTGCGCGACCGAGCGAGCCGCGCGTCGGGCAAGTCGTTGGGCCGGCGCGGGCTACGCGTCGGGTGGTGTCCAGGCGATCCCGAGCTGCTGGGCGACGCTCACGAGCGCGTCGTGCTCGGCGTCGTTGCTGTCGCCCTCGAGCCCGGCCTTGATCTCGTCGAGGAGCCCGGCGAGCGACGCGCTGTTGCCGGTCGGCGGTGTGTCAATCAGCAGGTCGATGTGCCGCCTCAGTGCGCAGGCGACCCATTCACAGTTGGTCTTGTCCTCGATATCGAGGTCGGGCATCGCAACCGCGAGGTCGTTCGCGAGTTCCTCGGGTGAGATTGAGGCGACAAGCGCCTCAATGAGTGCATTGAGCACGGTGTGGTCCCTTCGCTATTAGGTGGTGGGAATGCGTCACGCGTAGCGGCCGCCACGCGCGTCAGGTGGTTGTTGGGCGTGGCACGACAAAGAGGCCCGCCCCCGTGCACTGCGGGAGCGGGCCTCTTGCCGTGCTGGTGGTGTGAGGTCGGCCGGTTACAGCAGGCGGACTTGGCCGTCGGCCTCAACTGCGGGCGGCGCGGTCAGCGTCAGGCCATTGGCGGCCGCGAGGCGGTGCAGCGCGTCGGCGAGACTGCCGGGCCGCTCGCCAGCGTCGCCGGCGGCCGGGGCGTGGTCGGCCGGCGCGAGCTGCCAGCCAGGCGGCACTACGGTGAAGTGGTGCGCCTCGGCGAGCTTGATGATGATGCTGATCTCCTTGTTGAATCGGCGATCGGCGCGGCTAACCGCGCACGCCGGATGATGCTCGTTGGCGAGCGCCGCGATCGCGTCGAGCAGCTCGACATCGGTCATGCCGTCCGCGTAGACACAGTGCGCTTCGCTACGACGCCATTTATTCAGCGTGCCGTGTCGTAGTTCCTCAATCAAATCGGCGGGCTCGGCCCATTTGATGCGAAACCCGCCGTCTGGCGGCACGAGACCGTAATCGGCGATGAAGCCGCACACGCCCATCAGAAAGTCGTACAGCGCCCGCTCGATGCAGGAGGCGTCTTCGCGGGTCACGTACCGGCGGAACTGGCCGATGATCGTCTTTCCCTGAACGTTGTATGTGTAGATGCGCGGCCACCCGTTCTCGTCTTGCAGTTCGGCGACGCGTGCCTGTTGCGGCAAGGTGGTCTTTTCGGCTGTGACTGACATGGGGCTCCTTTCGTGGTCGGGGACCCGGTGCGGGTGATGCGCGTGCGCGTCATCGGGGGGGTTGGGAGCGCCACTGTGAGAGGTGGTCGTGGATGCGAAAGACCATGCCGGCGGCGTCTGTCCACTGGTAGGCGTTGCGGTCGTGCCACCCGCTGCTTTCGCCGACCCGGAATCCGAACGTGCCAATCCGCAGCGCTACCGCGCATCGCGCGAGATAAGCGGTGAAGCTCTCGGGTGGCCCGAGTTCACTTTCGACGCGTGTCAGCGCCCGGTCGAGTCGCTTGAGGGTCTTGTGGATCTCTTCGGCGCGCTTGAGGTCCACGGCGTAGCATTCGCGGTGCTCAGCGCGGTTGGGGTATGTGAGACCGGCGGACGGGCCGTGGTCGGCGAGAGACCGGATCTGCAGGTCAGCGAGGGGGTGTCCGTCGAAGCCGTCCGGGAGAAGATTTCGTACCTGCTCGCGGCCGTCCGCGTCGGTGCTGACCATCACGGGTTCAGCCGCCAGTTCGATCGTGTCGTTGCGGCCCTGCAACGGTTTAAACGACACCAGGAGCCGCAGCTGCGGCTCCCTTGCTTTCGTGGGTCGCGCCGCGGCTGCGTCGCTGGTGTGCTCTTGCTCGGCGGTGGTCGTGGTCATTGCTGCTCCTTGAATTGGTTTGTGGTGAGTGGGTGCACGGCTGAAGCCCGGCGGCTGCGGCTACTTGCTCGAGCTGGCGTGCGGCGCAACGGTGATCTCGAGGACTGTCTCGCCCGGTTCGCCCGCGAAGGAGTCCTCGGGCTGGCCGCCGAGCGTGTGTCCCGGCGTCGTGTCTAGGGTCGGCTCGTTGCCGCCCGGCGGGTGCTGCGCCGGTCGCGGGCGTCGCGTGCGAGGTCGCGCGGTACTTGCCGGCGGTCTGTTGGGGTGAGCGATTGCTCGCTGACTTGGCCGATGAACTCGCCGCTGTCGGCGATCTGGACGAAGCACATCCCCATCAGCCCATTTGGAGGGGTGCCGTGCGGCTGGACCTTCTGAACGTCGGCTCCCGCGTGCCTAGTGATACGACGTTCTGTCTGGTCGAGCAGGCCGCGCGGGGTGAGCGTGTAGACCGGCTTTGCTGAGGGCACTGTGTGCGCCTCCTTTCTTTCAGTTCGCTGAGGTGCAAGTCACGCCTGGGAGGTGCTGTTGTGCATCGCTCGCCGTCGGGCGTCCGTCGGTCTCGGCGGCTGGCGGGCTCGCCGTGCTCGACGCGTCCGGTGCCTGCGCGGTGTCCTCGCCCGGCCGTTGGTGGCCAGTCACCTCGTGGTAGGGGTACTTGTCGGTCCACGAGTAGCCGGTCTCGATCGCGATGGTCTTGGTGTTGGCTTTTGCGACGATGCCCCATCTGCCACGGATGAGGGCAAGGTCTCCCTTCTGAAAGTCGGCCTTGGTGAATTGCTGTGCGCCGCTCTCTTCGATCGACCGGCGCAGAAACGCGATCTCCTGCTCCACGTCGGAGAGTTCCCCGCGCATGAGCGGTGCCTCACCCGCTCCCTGCAGCCAACGCGAAAGCTCACGCTGACGTGCTTCCAGGCGCTCTACCCTGCGACCCATGACCACGGGGTTCTCTCTGCGGTCGGCCCGTCGGATCGCGGCGTCTGAGCGTTCGGACGCGCGGGCGGCCTTCGCGCCGTGCTGAATTGACTGGCGCATGTGTGAGTCGCTGCGGGCAAGGTCGCGGCGGTGGCACCCCTCGGAATGGTGGCCAACGAGGATTGGTTGGCCGAAGGGGATGCCCTCTGTCGCTCTGTGCGACGCTGCGTAACTGCCCTCGGATAGTGCTCGCTCGCGGTCGGCTTTCTCAGCGAGCGCGTCGGCACGCTCCTCCCCGGCGGACTGGAGCGCGCCGAACGCCTCATCGGCGTCGTAGCTCTCGATATCGACTGTGACTGTGAAGCCCGCGGTCTCCAACGACGACGCGAGAGCAGCGATCCGCCCTCGCCTCGCAGCTCTGCCTCGGCTTTGCGGCATGAACCATGCTTTGAGGTTGCGGGACCACCTGAACCGGGCGGCTTTCAACGCGGTGTTGGAACCATCCCCCTTCGAGGTTCCGTGGACGAGTGTCCCCTCCGCGTTTGTGTGACTGAGAGTCAGCTCCGCGGAGACCGTCGCGGCCTGCTCCGCGGGTGCCGCAGGCGGCTGGCCCGCCGGTGCAGTCGGTGAAGGCGCAGGACGAACGGGCGGCTGGGGCTCGCTTCCTGGTGAATAAAAGCGGCGGTCTACCTTCACGATCGCCTGGGCGATGCCCGGCATTTCGCCGTACACAGCGGATGCGGATACGCCGAGCTTCACGGCTATCTCGGGGACGGTGATTCCTGGCTGGCTGCCCACGGCTGCCACGATGTCCACGGCAAGCTCAGAGGTGGATGCGGTCGAGTGCTCGCTCATGTGAGTGAGTTCCTTTCTGCACGCAATCGGCGTGCGAGTGTGTCCGCGCGCACGCACAGCCCGACGATGCGGACGGCTGTGCGCGGCACGGGTGGGTGAGGTGAATCGGGCGGCGTCATCGCCGAGGACTGCGGCGAGTTCGGACTCGCGGCTGCTTTCCGGGGTCCGTCGCCGCTACAGCGAGGGTCAGGCTTGCGCGCTGAAATACGAGACGACGTCCTGGTGCTGTTGCTCAAAGCGTGCGCGGAGCGTCGCCAGCGCCGCGCTGGCGAATGTGTCGTGGCGCTTCTGCGAGAAGCGGCTGACTTCTTCGGAGGCGATCACCTCACCGGAGAACAGCGGGAACCCACGGGTAACGACGCGACCTGGCCGCTTCTGCTCCCACTGGTTGCGCAGGGTCGCGGCGAAGTGGTTGGTCTGTGCGACCCCGAGCAGGTTCCTGCCGGCGGTTACGTGAATGATGCTCAGCACGGCGAGGCGGACCCCGGCCTCTCCGTCGTTGCTGATCTCCCATTCGTAGTTGATGCTTCGTCCCCGACGCACCTCGCGATCGGGGTCGCGGAGCTCTCCTCCTCCTGCGGGCGCGGCGGGCTGCTCGCCGGTGGCGGCAGCGCCGAGTGTTTGAGTCGTGCTCATGTGCTTGCCTTTCTCGTTGAATCCGGGTAGGGGGGTGAATGCCGGTGGCTTACGCCGGCCGCGTGAAGTTCGCCCGTACCCGCTCGTCGCCCACGGCGTAGAGGGCGTTGACTGTGGCGAGCGCGAGCGCCGCGAAGCGGCACGTGTTGTTTCTGCAAACGGCGACGCCTCGTTCGCGGCGCACGCAGAAGGCCGTGCTGGGGCCGTCGCAGCACAGCCGGCTGCCGAACAGGTCGCTGCGTTCACGCCTGGTGGCGAGCATCGCGGTGTATTCCTCGGCGAGCCCGATCGGCTCCTCGAGTGCGGGGCAGAGGGTGATCGTGAGAACCGCCATCACCCTACCTCCGCGCTCGTCCCTGGAGATTTCCCAGGCGTGAAACGCGGCGGCGCTGCCGCGGGCGCTGAGCGTCGGCTCTCCCAACACCTCGGGCTCGTCGATCAACGCGGCAAACCGCGCTGGCAGGTCGCGCTGCTGACGGTGATCGTCAAAGGCGACGAGCACGACGTCTCCGCTGATCCACGGGCCGTCGGGGTCCAGCAGCGACGTGGCTCTGGCGTTGGGTTCGCCGCCGGCCACGCATTTGCCGATCGCGCTTGCGTACCCCCAAACACTGGGGTCGCTCGGGCATGAAAAGCCCTCGATCTGGCCGCCGACCGCGGCTCGGACATCATCGAGGCCTTCGACCGCCAGTCGTCGTATCGGTTGCCGCGGATCGGCGGGGAGCAGCAGCGCGCCGGTCCCGGGGCCGGCGCCATTGTGGACGTGCTGGAGCACGCGAGTGGTGATCGCCATGTGTGATCCTCTCTTCTCGTAAGGTCCGGCGGGACGCCGGACGGAGTGATTTCTCGGTGTGGCCTGCGGGGTTCAGCGGAGCTGCTGCTGAGCGGTGCGAAGGCAACGCCACATGCGCACAGGGCGCGCGTGGTTGTGGTCCTTGCGTTGCGATCGGCGGTGCTCTTCGGTGGGCTCGATCAGGCCGAGGCCTCGCGCTCGCTGCAGCGCGTTGCCGATCATGCGTGACTCGCGCGGCGGCATCTCGATCGCCGCCCACACGTCATCGCCGGTGATCGTCTGCGTGGTGGCCGCGAGTCGCCTGATCGCCTCGACCGCGAGCACCATCCACTCGCCGTCGATTGCCTGTCGTGCGGCGTCGCGCTCGGCCGGTGCCACCTTGGGCTGCGCCCGGGGCGAGGGAACGATCAGGCCCTCGCACTCTTCGCCGCGGCTCGTGTACCAGCAGCCGTCCGGTGAGAGCTCGGCGAGCGTGACACCGTCGCAGTCGAGGATCCGCCGGCCATCGAAGCGGACCAGCATCCGCTCCTCAGCCGGCGGCGCTGCGCTCGAGGTGCTCATGGTGAGTGTCATCGCCTCAGCGCACGCGGGCGCGGGTCGATGTCCATTAGCTCCACGAGCTCGCCCAGCCCGGCGCCGGGCCGGATCAGAGCCGGCTCGCCTCCCCAACGGTTCGAGCAGAACTCCGACTCGTGTTCGGGCATCTCTTCGATCTCGCGCAGCTGAAAGCCGGCGCCCGCGAGCTCCTCGTCTGTGCACTGGTACTCCTCGGTGACGCCGACGCCACCGTTGGACTGGCGGTTCTCGCCGTCGGTGTCGTGGTGGTGCCTTGTGACGTGGTGAGTCATGGTTCTCTGCCTTTCGTGTTGGTGTGTGATGGAGCGGACCGCCGGGGCGGCCGCGGAGAGGAGTCCCCGGGCTCGAGGCCAGGAAACGGGTGCTGAGTTGTGGAGAACGCGCGCTGCGGGGAGGTGTCAGAGGACACCCATCGCCTCCTGGGCGCCGCGCTTGGCGCGCTTGAACTCCTCGGGGGAGGCGGCTAGCTCATCGCCGGTCGGGCCGCCGTTGAGAAGCGACCAGAGGTCGACGACGCTTCCCTGGACCTGACAATGGTCGGCGTGGCAGTAGAAGACGAAGTCGCTGACACTGCACGACGGATGCACGTCCGGGTGTGCGGGGTTCGGGCAGGAGATGTTGCCTCGCGCCGGGAGCTCGATCCCCGCCAGACGCCAGAAGTAGACGTCGGCGGGGATCTGCATCAGCGGGTCCGGGGCGAAGCGGCGAAGCCCCGCCCGGCGGCGCGGACGAGCCTGCGCGGGGTCGGCGAGATCGCCGAGGAGCACCCTCGGGTTGTATGCGGGGAGCCCCAGGTCCAGGTATGAGATGCGGGCGTACTGCCCGCTCTCACCGTGCACGGTCCCCGCGAGGCGCATCAGCCGGCTGCGATTGCGGCACTTGATGTCCGCGACGTACACCTCCAGGCCGTCACGGGTCCGCCTGCCGAGCCCGTGGATGAGCCGAAGGTTGGCCTTCTCGATCCAATGCTCGGCGTGCAGACCGGTGATCACCTGGCCCGTGGACGGGTCGCGGTAGCCGACGATCCGCACCCCGCCCTTCTCGGTGTGCTCGGTCACCTCCTCGGGGTTGACGATCGTGTGACCCTTCGCGATCGTGAGAGTCCGCGCGGGTATCGCTTCACACAGCGGCCAGTAGGCGTGTTCGCCGCCGGAGCCGCCGGAGAAGATCCGTGCCCGCGCGGGCTTTCGCTGGAGCAGCGCGTCGAGACGGCCGAGATGCTCGGCGCCGTCGATGTCAAGCCAAGCCCATTCGCTGTACTGGATCGCCTCCTTGTTCGCGGACGCCCGGATGTGAACGGCGGGCGAGACGAACACCTCTTCGCCGCTCTCGTGGTGCTCGGCGACGAGCTTCATCAGCCGCGCCAGCCAGCGCTGGTCTCCTACTCCGCCGCCGGGTAGGAAGTGGTCGCTGCGCTTGCGTGTGTAGATGTCGAGATCGCCGTCCTTCTCACGGCGGCCGGCGGCGATCTCCACGAACCCGCGGGTGCGGCCGTGAAGCACCCGCAGGTGCAGTTCCTGATGGGCCCGCGGGCTCATCGTCGTCTGCTCAATCCGCCCGTCGCGGTGGCGCACCGTGATCGCGAGCTCCGCCTCCTCGCTGGGTGGCGGCGTCTGCACGCGTGGGCTCTCGAGCGTTACGGTCTGTGTCATTGCTGTGTAGTCCCGGTCTCAGGCGGCTTTCGCCGCTGTTGGATTTGTTTGCTGCTTGAGCACGACGCGGCGCGCCCTGGCGGCGTCCCTTCCGATCACGGCCAGCGGCGCTCTCCTGGCCCGGGGCAGCGGGTCTGGGCAGGTGAAGTGCTCGCGCTCGCTGGCGTGAAACGCGGACTGGGCCGCGTGGTAGTCCGCTGCCAGCGCGAGGGCCTGGCTGCACTTTTCGTCGTAGCCGCCGAGGCGCTCGACGATGAGCCCGGTCCTCGCGCGGCGCTTGGGCTCGGCGGGAACGTCGTAGACGAACCACACGTCGGTCTCATCGACGGCGACGAGCACGGCGCGCCGCTGGCCCCTGGCGCGCCGGTAGTGAAGGGTGAGCTTCACCGGAGCGCCGGCGGCGTCGGTCGCCGCAGGCTTTTCGGCGGCGGTCGCCGCATGTCCGGTGGCACCTCCTCGAAGACTCATAGGCCCTCGACCTCCACCGGATCTCGCCGAATCGCCCTGGCGAGCCGCGCGGCGTAACCGGGACGGATCGTCGCCGGTGGCCGCGGGCAGCCGTGGTGCGGGGCATAGCCGAGTAGTCGGCGGCCGTGGCTGTTATCGGTGAAGCCAGCTGCGCGAAGAACGGCGTTCAGGGTGAGATCAGGGTTCACTGCAAGTGCGCCCTCGACGAGCGTTCGCAGCTGACAGTTGGGTATATGGGTGCCACGGGCGAGACGGTTCATCTCGCGTGCGCTCAGTAGCGAGACGGGGTCAGAGTGCGAGCGTGGTGAGGCTTGCGCGGTGACTGGCGCTCCGGGGAGGCTGGCGCGACGTTCGTGCTCTCGCCGTAGTTCGAGCTCGACGACGATGGGCTCGAGCTGCAGGCTGCGCGCGATCGTCTTTGAGCTCTTGCCGAGTTCGTGGAGCTCGAGGATCGCGGTGAGCGTCTCGGGCTCCAGGCGCGCCGGCAGGCTCTCCAGCAGTTGCAGGCGGGCCTCGTCGCGCGCGCACTCCGCCGGGCTCTGGGTGGGTGCGGCGGGCGTAGCTGGGTGAGTTGCGCTGGGCATGTGTTCCTCCTTCGCTTGTCTTGACGAGTGCTCTCTCTCCCCCATGCCGATTCGCCTGGGGGACGGGACCCGCCGCTCCTGGTTGCTGGGCGGCGGGTCGCGTGCTCGCTGCTGGGCGTGCCTGCTCGGGCTAGGCGTGAGCGGGACGCGAGGCCTCGACCGCCGGCGGGTCGGGACGCTCGACGGTGTCCTGCTCGATGGTGTCCGGCTCAGCTTCCGGCGGGGCGGTCGCTGCTGGCGGCTCTCGCCAGGCGCTCCTCGCGCCAGCGCGGGCGGCTTTCACCGATGCGGCGAGACGTGCCAGCCAGGGTCGACGCAGCGCCGTCGTCGAGCACCACGCGAGCGCGGCCTTCACGGATGCGGGCAGCGGGTGCCCTCGACGGTGGCGCACGTAGAGCCACACGACGGCCCCGGCGGCGAACGGAGCGATCAGCGCTCCGAGGATGCTCAGCGGCGCGATGACGAACAGCGACATCGCGAGGGGAAAGGCGATCAGGTCCACGAGTGGCGCGGTGTCCTTGCGGCTGATCGCGGTCAGCAGCGCCAACGCAATGATGACGCGGGGGAATGTGATGCGCTTTCGCATCGTCGTCCTTTCGGTCGTTAAATGAGAGAAGCCCCGTGCAGGGGCTCCGTTGGGTTGCTTCTGCGCCCGCTCGCGGGCTGGGATTCGCTCAGGGCAGGACGAGGACTTGAGCGCTGACCTGTCCGATCTGGACCAGGCCGCCTCCCGCGCTTTCGATCCTCGCGCGGACCGCGCGGTTCACCGGGGCGGGGGCGTGGCTTGCGATGATGCTCCACGCGTCCTGGGTGCTTCTCGTCGCGGCGTGGTGAACGTGCCTGATGGCGCCGGTGGCGTCGATCCTCGAGATATCTACGGTGGTGGTCGGTGATGTGGTCACTGCTGGTCCTGCCTTTCGTGTTGTTGTTGTGGTCCCGCCCGGTTCGGGCAGGGGTGCTCGCGACCGCCGCATCAGCGACGGCCGAAGGTTCGATGGGTGTTGGCCGAGGGCGCCGGCTCGGCGGTGCAGCTGCCCTCTGGAATGGAGCGCGGCGGCTAGCCGTAGACGATCTCGCCGAACAGGCCGGCCTGCACGATCACGTCCGCCGCCTCGGCGTCGAGCAGGCCGGCGTCATTGATCAGGTCCGCCTCCTGGATCACGGCCAGGAGGTCCGCCCGGACTCTGAAACCGGGGCGGGCGATGGTTTGGATGCCCGAGGCGATCGTCCCGGTGCTGAGCTGCTTGCCGGGCTCGCCGGGGTCCTCCGGTTCGATCTCGTGAAGCGTGGCGATGGTCTCGGCGGGCGGGCAGTCATGGCGGTAGACGCTTACCTGCGCCCAGTAGCCGGTGGCGCCCTCGACGGCGCCGATGATGATGTCCGCCAGGAACCGTTGGCGTTGAGCGTCCTCGACTTGACGGGCGATCGTGTCAGGGTCCTGGTCTTCGTTGATGTGCCCGTAGTCAGCTGCTCTGGGTTGGAGTCTTGGCATGTGGGCCTCCTATAGGTGGACAGGGGTGCTCGCGGTCGTCGCGCTCAGGCGAAGGCCGTGCTGTTCGCTTCGTCGGGCGCTGTCAGGCCGCGGCGGGCAGAGCCTCGGGCTGCGCGGGAAGGCACAGGCCGGGGATCGCTACGTGCTTCGGGTACGCGGCTGGCTCGGAGTCTTCGCCGAGGATCGGCTGCACGAGGATCAGCAGGTGGCGAAGCGCGGAGAACATGCCCTCGTATTCGATGGCTTGCCCTCGCGCGGGCCGGCGGGCCAGGATGCGTCCGAGAACCTGGTGAAGCGCCCAACCCGCAAGGCGCTGTGCGAGGGCCTGCTGGAGCGCTGTGGCGAACTCGCCCTCGGCGGTGCTTTCGCGTTGCCAGGCGACCTCGCCGCCGGGCTCCTCGTAGCGGACGGTGGTTACTGTGACCGTCACCAGTCCGTGATGGGAGATAACTGCATCAGGCTCCTCTGCTTGGTGGCTGGGCATGGGAGCTCCTTTCGGGGCCGGTGGGCAGCGGCGGGTGCCGTGCCGTGGCCGTTATGGATGAGAGAGAAGCGGTGCGGCGAGCGTCAGAGGTGTGAGGGCCACGCGAGGCTTGGGCGGCGTCGGGTCAGGACGGGCGAGAGGGACAGCCGCGGGAACCTGTGGCAGGTGGATCGATCCCGGGAAGGGAGGGCCAGAGGAGAGAGCTATGACTACCGGGTGCTACGAGCCTCGACAAGCGAGGGGTGCCAGACACAAGGTCATGGGCAATAAAGAGAGAGGGAACGTACAGACGGCTGTAGCGGAAAGCAGCGAACCCCAGGGAGAGGACCAGGCCGGGAAGAGGGAGGGCAGGGACAGGGAAGGCAGGACAGGCCGAGGAGAGGGAGAGCAGGCATACCGAGAAGCACGAAGCCAACCAGGCAGGCAGGACAACACCCGGAGAAGGACAGAAGCACGACCGGACCAGCACAACCAAACCAACAGACCTACATCTAGTCACCGTGCGCCGCGCCGCCGCTCATCGGCGTTTCTGCCCGTCGTTGCTCGCGTTTCCCGCCACGGCGCTTGTCTCGCGCCCCTGTCTTGGCGGCGGCGCGCGGCTCCGCGTCCTGTTACTCCGCCGCTGACGGCCAATCTCCAGCCGAGAAGCGGCCTTGCGCCGTATCCGCGGCTGTGTTCGCGGCGGCGGTGCAGGCGTCAGCGGCGGAGTAAGCGCCGCCTTCGGCGCCCGCCCCCCCTTGTCGATCCAACGTGGTTGGTAGCTCCCACCCGCCGCGCCGGCTCCTGCGCCGCCTGACGCTGTTACGCGATGGGAGTCAACCCGCCGCGTAATCCCGTCGTGTCGGCTCGCCCGCGACTTTGGCGTGCTACTGGAAGGGCGACCCAGCAAGGAACGCGCCCGTCTGCACGCGATTCTCGCCGCTCGCAAGACCTCACTTGCCTGGCGCCTCGCGCGCTTCCTCCACAGATAGGCGCGCTTCCTCCACCCGCGCAGCGGAGCGGCCCAGGTCGCAGCCCTGCTTCGCCTCACCGTTTGTTGGCCGGCCGGCCGTCGATGGCCCAGGCGAGAGCCATCAACCCATCGGCCTCCGGCATGTGAGCGCGTGCCAGTTGCTCGAGCCACGCCAGAATCGCCTCACGCTCCTCCTCGCGGATCGTGCCGAGCAACAGCACTCGCCCGGTGCCACCGTTTGTGATCTGCACCGCGACGATCTCTCCCAAGTTGCGGTTCCACACCACGCCCCACCGGGTCTCTCCCTCAGTTGGCCGGTCGGGGTCGCTCCAGCGCCACCCTTCGCCGACCGGCACTCCGCGCAGCTCGTGCGCCCAGCCCGGCGTGCTCATTCCTCGGGCTCGACCACGACGACCTCGGCGTGCGGGTACTGGGCTCGCAGGCAGTCCGCAACTCTGACTCGGTCAGGTCAGTCTGCGCAATCACTCGCTCGTCGCTTTCGTCAAGGTCCTTGTACGCGTCGATGACCTGCCACACGTCGAGGCTCGTGCCCATCAACCAGGCGCGCCGGTTGTGGTCGTCATCGCGAAACGCAACCCCGGGGACCAGCCGCGTCCTCAAGGCCTCTTCCACCAGTGCCTCGACGAGGCTGCCCTTGCTGCGCCGCGTGCGCGTTGCCTCGGCCGTGACCAAACGGTCCATCTCCTCCGAGAGGCGCAGGCTGAATGGCGCCGCCTTCCTGGTCACGCTGTCATCGTAGTCGGCGATCCCCGGCCCGCGGTCCTCCCGGGCCCTCCGGGCTTTGCGGCGGTCCGCCGCCGCCGTTCTCTTTACCCGCCGCTGACAGCCGCTCCTCAGCGCTCGAGCGGCCTGCGCCCGGTTCTGCAGCGGCGTTGGCGGCCGAGCAGCGCGTGTCTGCGGCGGAGTATGCAGCCGCCGCGGCGGGCGCCCGCGTTGTCGATCCAACCCGCTTGGTAGTGCATGTGGGGCCGTCGTAGGCGCGAGGCTCTCGACGTCCGACAAGGCATCGTCACCGTCGTCGTCCCTGCCCGAAGTTCATCGTCGGCGGGCGTCTTAAGAAAACGGGCCGCCCATGAAGGGCTGATTGGCAAGCCAGAGCCCGCCCCACACGGCCAGAGCGTCGATCACCATCAACGACACGAACAAGAAGATGGCTTCTCTGGTTTCGGTGTCGATCCAGGACAGCGGCTCCCAGCGGTGAGCGCAAGGAGGCGGCCGCGCGTCGGTCGCCCCCACTTGGCGGGGTATCGTCTGCGCATGGCAGAACCTCCGGCTCGTCGCCCCGCTGACTCGGTCGCGTCGGTCGCCTACCGCGAGCTGGTCGCCCGCTTGACACAGCGCATCCGAGAGGCCCAGGCCCGCACGGCACGCACCGTCAACACCGAGCTGGTCATGCTCTACTGGTCCCTCGGCCACGACATCCTCGAGCAGCAGCAGGCAAGCGGCTGGGGCGATGACATCGTCGGGCGCCTCGCGCAAGACCTCGCGGCGGACACCGGCTCCGCCCGTGGCTTCTCCCGCCGGAACCTGTTCTATATGCGCCGTTTCGCGGCGATGTGGCCCGAGCGGGAGAAAGTGCAGCCACTGGCTGCACAAATTGGCTGGACCCATCATCAGGTACTGCTCGACCACTTCAGCGCTCGCCCGGACCTCTATGAATGGTATGCGGGAAAGGTTGTGGAGAACCGGTGGTCGCGGCGTCAGCTGACGGGTCAGATCCACCTGAGTTTGCACGAGCGTCAAGGCGCCGCCTTGACGAACTTCGAGATGACGCTCGAGCCATCCGACGCGGAGCGCGCGCTCGAAGCGACGAAGGACCCCTACGTCTTCGCGTTCCTCGAGCTCTCCGAGGAGGCCCAGGAGCGCCATCTCGAACAGGCGCTGCTCGACGATATTCAGAAGTTTCTGCTGGAGCTCGGGACCGGCTTCGCGTTTTACGGCCGCCAACGGGCGCTGCTCGTAGGCGAACAGGAGTTTTTTCCGGATTTGCTCTTCTACCACCACACGTTGCGTCGCTTTGTGGTGATCGAGCTGAAGATCGGCGCACTCCAACCGGAGCACGTGAGCAAGATGAACTTCTATCTAAACGCCGTCGATGAGCAATTGCGTGTCGAAGATGACCGCGAGAGCGTCGGCATCATCCTCTGCGCCGAGCGCGACGAGACAGTCGCCAAGCTGGCACTGCACCGGGTGTACGCCCCGATCGCGGTATCGACGTGGCAGAAGGGGACCCCCGCTCCGGAGCTTCCGCCAGTGCAGGTCACCGATGACGTCCCTGCGGACCTTGCGGAGCTCGCCCAGCTCGAGGATGTTCGCACCCGGCTGATCGATCGCGTGGCACGGCGAGCGCCCGAGATCATCGACGCCGCCAACCCCCAGGAGAGCTGAACCCAGAGGCGGAAATGTTGCAGCGTGGCGTTGCAACATTGCGTCGCTCACACGATTGCGTGAGCGCTCTGTCCCGCGCGGGTGATCTCCTCGCTGAACAGCAGCACCCGGCTGAGTGACAGGCCGTCAGAGCCGTCCAGTGCCTCGCGGAGGTCCGGGGGGAGCTGGGGCAGCGCGAGCGCGGTGAGACGACCGGCGTGGATGTCTGCCTCGACGGCGAAGAACAAGTGGTCGCGGGCCGGGTAGTAGCGGTCCTGCCCGGCGGCTGCCGGTGACGCCGACGCTGCCCTTCAGTGTCTGGTCCGCGGCGCGGGCGTAGGCCAGCGCCATCTCCGCGGTTCGTGCAGACGAACACGACCCCGGGCCGTGTCCCGAGCTGGCGGTAGCGGCGGTGCTCGGTCCACCAGGCGGTCAGGAACGCGTCGTACCGGCGGAACTTCTCGAGGTTGTAGGAGACGCGGTCCGTCAGGTCCATCTCGATCAGCACGTCGAACGTCAGGCGCTCGCTCGGGCATCTGGATCTCGCAGATCGCGTCCGGCTTGATCTCGGCGAAGTCGTCGCTTGTCGACGTCGAAGATCCCGATGTGCTTCGGATGGCGGAATGTCCTGCAGCGTCACTGGGTGGCGGTTGCGGCCGTTGCCGGTCTGCGGAACCGGGAACGCCCCCGCGGGCCAGCGGGGCGTGCGCCACTTGTCGGTGGCGTAGCGGCCGAGCTGCTCGTGCAGCTCGATCACCCACGAGAGCAGGTGCAGGTCGTGGCGGATGCGGCCGTCCTTCTCGACCTCCATCTCTCGGAACTCGCGGGTCGGCGGAACCGCGGCGGGCTGGCGGCGCTGCGCGACCTGCATCCCGAACTTCGTGCAGCGAGTACAGGTAGGGCAGCGACGCCGCGGGGCGTGTCGCGCAGGATGATCGGGCAGCGCGCGATCAGGCCGTGGCGGTGCAGCTTGTCGTTGATCCTGCCGCGCATCGTCCGCTCGGCGACGCCGGGCATCACGGCGCGGCGGAGCATTCCGGGCAGCGCGAGGCCGACGCGGTCGAGCAGCGCGAGGATCGCGTAGTCCTCGTCGTACAGTCGCGGCAGCTTTGTCGAGGGCGGTTTCTGCTCGGGTGCGCGGACGCCGAGCAGCGGGTCGACGTAGGCAGCGAGTTCGCGCAGGCTCTCCGAGTCTCCGCTCGCCTGATCGTCGCGACCGGTGCTGAGTGTCGGGGCTCGCCGTGGCGCCGAGCACGTTTCGCACCGGGCTGCGCTCGACCTCGGGCACCTCGCCGGCCTCCCGGATCAGCGGCTTGACGTCCTCCCAGCTCAGTTGCGCGCTCCGTTGCTGGCGCTGGGCGCCTGAGCCGCGCGAGCCGCGCCTGGCAGCGTCGCTTGCCGACGCGATTCGGGGGCGGCGGCGGCTGGCGCGCCTCGGTCGCGCGTCTCGCGCCGCTCGTCGCTTTGGCGCGCGGCGGCGGCCGCGCGCTGCTTCTGACGTGTTTTCCCACGTGGAGCAGGCCCGGGCTGGAGGGCAGGCTCTCGCGGACCGTCGCCGTTCTGGACCTCCGCGAGCTGCTTCCGTCACGGCGGTAGGTCTTCGGCATCACCTCCGGGTACGGGCCGACCTTCTCCTCGAGCACGCCGCAGGTGGTGGTCGCGCCCAGGCACCGTCGCGGAGCTTCACGAACTCGTATGTCTGACCGAAGAACCGCGGGCGCGCGAGCACCGCCCGCGATCCACGACGCCAGGCAGTACCACACCGGCAGGTACAGCGACTGCTCCGGGGTGACGCCCATCAGCTCGCGCGATTCGAGGTCCGCGCGGATCATCGTCTGGTAGACCGACATCGCGATCCTGGTCGCGGACTCGGCGTCTTCGGGGTCGCCGACGCGGAACAGGCAGCGCGACTGCAGCAGGTTGGTGACGCCCTTGCGGATCGCCTCGGTGACCGCCGGGGACTCCGCGTTCGCGCCGAGCTGGCTGAGGTACTGGATGCCCATCGTCGACCTCCAGGCCCGCCTCGCGGTGCGTGGCGGCCTGCTTGACGGTGTTCATCGTCGCGATGTAGCCACCCTCCTCCCAGTGCGTCGGGACGCGCGGACGCTCGCTCTGCGGGGAGATGAACCTGCTGCTGCATCAGCGCGTGCAGGCCCTGGAAGAGGAAGTGCATGACGACCTGGGCGTTCTCCTCGCCGATCGCGGCCATGTTCGCGTCGACGATCAGAATGTCCCTGGCCAGGACGATGTCGTTGAGGCGGATGTCGACCGGGTGGTTGAAGAACCTGCGCAGCGCCGGGCACGCGAGGATCGTCTCGATCTTGTTCCTCGGCGGATCCAAGCCGCTGGTAGGTGTTGCTGCGGTTGTTTTCCAGCTCCTCGGGCAGCACGCGGGCGAAGAACTCGGTGGTGTGGTCGAGGTCGGCGTATCCTTGGCAGGCGTTGACCGCCTGCTCGCGCAGATCCTCACGGCCGGGCAGCAGCAGCGCGAATACGTCCTCGAACATCGCCAGGCCGCCGTGCTGGTGCGGCGAGCGCCAGCGCCCCGATCACCGCGTGGTAGAGGTAGCGCCGGCGAGCTTTGGAAGACCTGCCCCTCGGCGGTGTCGCTGATCGCCTGGACGATGTTGTCCGCGACCGCCGAGGCCTGCTCGGGCAGCGTCCTTGCGGGGTCCAGGCGCAGCGGGCGACATGCCGAACATCGGGCTGCCCCAGATCGAGATACCAAACGCGCTTGCCGCAGTCCGGTGGCGTGTCATCTCAAGGCACAGCCGCGCGAGCTCGCTCTTGGGGTCCATCGACGATCGGGGCGGCGTTCGGGTCCCTGATGTCTGAGAGGTACATGCGCAGCATCGCGCGGTCTTCCCGATCCCTGGCCGCCGACGAGCAGCACCCCGTACTTGCGGTCGTCGGGGTGGATGAACACCGGGCCGTTCGATGCCCGCAGCACGCGGCAGCATCTCGTACGGCAGGGGTCGAAGTGCGGTGCTCACTGTGCACTTCCAGCGTCTGGGGGCAGCGCCGGCGCGGGGTCCTCGGCGGCCATCCCGATCTCCGGCGGCGCGGGTATGCGCGGCAGCGCGAGGCGGCGGACCGGGACTTCTTCATCCGCGCGCCGGGCAGCGCGATCAGATGCGCGACCTCGCTGCAGGACACGAGCGTCCGCAGCGTCGACGCTCGGCAGCAGCGGCGGATAGGCCGTGGGGAAGCGCTCCCGGTAGAGGTCCTCGCGCAGAATCATCCAGCGGCGCTGCAGCCGGTTCTCCCCGCGGCGGGCCTGAACGGCCGCGGCGATCCGGTTCGCGTTCTCCCTGCGTGTCGGCCGCGACCTGCACCTCCAGCCAGCACCACGCGTGGCCTTGGGCTGTCGGACGCGGCGGTCATCTCCGCCCTGTTCAGCGTGCTCATCAGGCCGCCGTCGCGCATCACCAGGCGCGCTCGCGGCGCGCGAGCTCGTTCTCGTGGCGGCGCAGGCGCTCGCGGGCGTACCGCTCGACCGGCAGCGCGCAGGGCGTCAACTGGAAGCGAACGGTGCTGGGCACGCCGACCGCGACCTGCGCCTGCGCGATCGCTTCCAGCGGGCTCGAGGACCGCGCCGCTCTGACCTCGTCGACGATCGGGTAGACGAAGCTGCGCTCCTTGCGGAACCGCAAAACGTGACCCGGGCAGAGGAATGACGCCGCCGATCTCCTTGGGCGGCCCGATGAACTCGTAGCCGAGCGCACGTCGGGGTAGGCGGCGCTGATGATCCCGTCGATTGTGGCGACGAGCGCTCGTCTCGCAGCGGATGCACAGCACCCACTCCATTTCGCCGCTCGAGCCCGGGCGCGTAGTGCGCCTCCAGCGCGACGAACGGCTGGCCGTCGCGGCTGCGCTGCTCGGGGAACTCGCGCACCGCGTTCAGCAGCGCCTCGACCATGTCGGTCAGGTCCTGGTCGCGGGCCTCGTCGTGCATCGAGAGCTTGACCTCGTAGCACCCGTACTCGCGGGTCAGCCGGTTCGGCCAGGCGCCGGCGGACGATGAACGTCAGCCACCCAGCGAGCGAGATCAAGCTCAAGACGAAGCTGACCGCGATGATCAAGAGGACGTGGCCGAAGCGTCAGCCAGCCGTGGTGAGCCTTGGGCCTGTGCGTCGCGCTCGGTGGCGGTGCGCTCGCCGCGGCGGTGCTCGGGAGGGGCGTGCCCGACGGCGCTCCGGTCCTCCGCGGCATGCCCGGTGCCCCCGGTGAGGTTTCCGTCGCGGGTGGCGCCGGGGTGCTCGTCGTTTCCGTCGCTGGTGCTTTCGCGCTTGAGAGATGGCCGACTTTGGGGACCAGGATCGCGAGCATCACCACACTCGCGATCAGCCCGACGAGCATCAGGAACAGGTGGCCGGCGCGCATCCTCAGGCCCCCAGCCAAAGCTCGAGGACCGCTGCCGCTGCGAGTATGAGCAGGATCAGAGCGAGTTGGCACACGGCGCGCCAGGCCCCAACACGTTGCCTTCGCACCTGCACGTACAGCGCGATCAGCAGTGCCCAGGCCGTGAGCTCGACCGGCCCCTGGGGCAAGAACGCGCGGATCTGCGCGAGCCCGTAGGCGCCGGTGAGCACTCCCGCGAGCGCGGCCGATCCCGGTCGCCCACCAGAACAGCGCGCCGTCACATGCCCATAGGATCGCTCGCTCGATGCGTGCCGAGGGCTCGTCGCGCTGGATGAAATACGCGCAGGCAAGGAAGACGGCGAAGCCCAAGAAGATCCGCGCGTTGTGAATCCAGATGCCGGCGGCCGCGGCCGCGTCGTGGGAGACGCTGGTGAAATGGACACGAAGCAGGCGTCTCGGCTGGCACGGCGAAGGTGACCCGGCGTGATCGCCGCGCACGCGACCGCGACCGCAAGTAGATACGCCATCACGGCGGCCGCCGTCCGGGTCATCGGCTGGTGGGTGTGAGCGCTTCTCATCGCGCGCAGCAGCCCCCCGATTGCCTGGAGGGTGAACGCGGCTTCTGCGGCGACGCGTCGAGCGCCGGGCTGTCTGCGAGGTCGCGCACTCGGGGCATCAGCACGAGCGGTGCGCTGCGCTCCTCGGCGAGGTCGCGCAGCGCGCCGCATCGGTGCGCCCGGCGAGTGCCAGCGGGCGACGATTAGCTCGGGGCTGGACAGCGGCGCGACGCGCGAGAGCACCCGCCGCGCGCGCGTGACCGCGCTCTCGCTCGCGGGCAGCACCCACGCGACGTGCGTCGCCATGCCCATCGCCGCCTGGTCAGCACGCGCGCGCGAGGGTGCCACCGTCCACGACCGTCAGGCCGTGCGCGCGACGCGCGTCGTGAAGGACACGCCGCACGGCCTGCTTCTCACCGGCGACCGTGAACTGCGGGTCGCCGGCGATCACCCGCAGGCCGTGCTCACCCAGGGCGAACAGGCCGCCGCTGAGGGGCTCCGATGCCGCGACGCCGCTCGGCGGCGTCGGCAAGCGTGCGGGCGCTCTTGACGCCCGTGTAGACGGCGAGGCCGCCGGTCGGGCCGCCTGTGTCACAGACGAGCACGGGCGCGCTCGGACTGTGCGGCGGCGGTAGCGGCTGTGAGATACGCGAGGGTGCTTACGCCGGCGCCACCGCATAGCCCGACGACCAGCAACAGCGGCCCGGGCATCTTCGCGAAGGACAGGCCGGGCGCGGACAGCGCGCCTTGCCTCGCGGCGCGAGAGCTCGTCCGAAACCCTGCGCGGAAGCGGTCTGTGTAGGTGAAGGCGCGCATGATTGCTGGCCGCTGGGCCTGGCGACTCGGTCTACGACTGCGGTCGCCACGCGGCCACCGCCCAGCCTCCCGGGACCGCCTGCACGGTCGCGAGGGTCACGTGAAACGCCGCCTGCAGGCCGGCGTATTCCTGATCGCCGCCGGTCTGCTCCCTGGTTACGACCACCCATTCACCCGGGGCGCCGCCGATCGCCTGGCTGACGCCGACGACGGTTCCGCTGTTGTAGATGTGCGCACGCGGCGAGAGTGCGTGTCGCGGCTGGCCTGCGGCTGCGCCTGCTCGCTCGACGGTGCGGGCTTCGCCGACCGCGCCAGCCGCCAGCCGCGCCTCATCTGAGGGCAGCGTCTGCGTAGGTCCAGTTGATGTAAGCTGTCGGCGAACCGTTCCACCGCCTGCTGCGGCGAGCGAGCCGGGTTCGGCGGGCGGCGCTTCCTTCGGTGCCGCGGCGGGGATCGTGCCCTCGCGTTCTCCAGGGTTTGCCTGTACGGGGTCGGGTGCCGCGCTGCCGCCGCGGTCGTGGCTTCCACGCAGCAGCCCGCACGCCGATAGGAACGGCGTAAGTGCGACCAGTGCGACCAGCAACAGGTACTTGCGAGATCGGGTTCGCATGTTCCTTCCTTTCACAGTCCGGGCGGGTGGCGCACCACCCACTGCGCCCATTTCGGGACTTCGGCAAAGACCCGCCACCGCGGGCCGCTCTGCCCCGCGTTCGGGCCGGTGTCGGTGCCGTTGTAAGACGTGTCGAACCTGATGCCGGCGACGTACATGAAGGCGTGTTCGCTGTTGGCGTACACAGTCACCCACTTGCCGGGTCCAGGTTCGCCGTAGGACTCCAGTTCGGTCGAGTCCTCGGCCTGTTCGCCGAATACGCCGCCTGCATGAAGCACAAACGACACTGCTGAGGAGCAGTCATACGCCGGTTGCACGTGCAGCGAGCGGGGTGCCGTGCGCGCCGCCCTAGACGTAGGGCGTGCCGTACAGGCGGTTTCCGGCGGCGATCATGTCCTTCACCGCGGCGGGGGCTTCAGCCGGCGCGGCGGCCAGCCCGTCTGGGAGCACCTTCGCGGTCTGCCCAGGTGTCAGCGGCAGTGGACCTTCGGCCGCGCCGCCCACTTCGCATTGCGCGCTTTCACCTGTTTCTTCAGCGCCGCCCGCGATGGTCGCGCCCGGTGTCACTTCGAGGACAGCGCCCGCGCCCGTCTTCGGCGCCAGCTCGATATCGACCTGGTCCTTGCTGACACCCAGCGCTTGCGCGGCCGGCCCCCACAGGTCGATGCGGTACTCGAACCCTTCCGGGGTGTGTTCTGAGGGTCCCTGCCCGTAGCCAGTGTCTCGCTTGTAGACGACGATGCTCTTGTCGTTGCGGGCGACCCGCAAGCCCGTCATGTAGGGCAAGTTGCCGAGCGCGTTGGCGTCCGCGAACGTGAGCGTACCGCCGTTCGCGGGGTTGCTCGGGAGCAGGGAGAGCTCCGCGAATGTGTCGGGGTGCTGATCGAGGTTTGATTGGGCGGGGTCGGGGATCGACCCGAAGTGGCCGCTCCCGGTCCCGTCGCCGTCGTAGTACTCGGTGGCTCCGACCTGGTACCAGTGGCCGGGTTGCATCTGGAGCGGCGTGTCCCAGGACTGCCGCGCCGTGGCGCTGAGACCCGGGGGTACGCTCACGGTTGAGACCGCGATCCCGCCGCCGCCGGGTAGGCAGGAGGCGCTCGTCGCCGGGGAGATGATCGCCACGACGAGCACGATCAGGCTGACGAAGCCGATCACCGCAAGCGCGGCGGCGAGCAGGCCGGCCACGAGAAGGTGCCCCGAGGTGTTCTCATCGGTCCCGGTCATGGCGTTGCCTAGTCGTCGGTTCCCTGTGGGACGCCGCCTCTGGCGAGCTCGCGGATCGCGGGCCACACCTCGCCGTCGTGCGCGGCGATCATCGCTGTCTGCGCATCGGCACGTCGGTCATGCGGCTCGGAGGTGAAGCACCAGTACTCGGTCGGGCCGAGCGGCAGCCGCTCGCGGCCCATGCCGCGGGTGCCGTTGATCCAGAAGAACTCGGCGTAGCGGCCCTTGACGGTCTCGAGGTTCCCGACGATCGCGGTCTTCTCGTCAGACAGCCCGAGCGCGCGCCTGGCGAACTCGAGCTCGTCGGCGTTCTTCTGCTTCAAGCAGGATCGCCATCGCGCAGTTGCGCAGCAGCGGCAGTCCGTGCTCGGTGCCCAGGTCTGAGAGCTGCTGGCTGAGGACGACGAGCAACAGGCCGACCTGCCTGGCTCGCCTGGCGAGGTCCGCGACGTGAACGCCGGCCTCGGGGCTTGCGACCTTGTGCCACGCCTCGTCGATCACGAGCATGCACAGCAGGAACAGCATCGGCACGCCGGGCTGGCCGGCGAGGTGGGCGTGTTCCTCGCGGTGGCGCTTGACCGCGCGGGTGACGTACTCGATGATCGCGAACATCACCGGGCCGAGCATCGCCTCCGGGCATTCGCGCGTGTCAAACACGACCAGCGGGCTATCCTCCGGGATGTTCGTCTCGCGGTCGAGCAGATAGGAGTAGGCGCCCTGCGCCGCAGAACTCGCCGAGGCGCTCGGCGAGGTTGCGCAAGGCAGCCGCGATCTCGACCGCCCCGGCGTCCGCTTCCTTGCCGGCGCGGTCAAGCAGGACGTCGCGGAGCATCGACTCGCGGGCGTCGACGCCCTGCTCGTGCGCGCGGGCGTACACCTCGCGGATCGCGGTGCCGAGCTGCGAGCGCTCCAGCACGCGCCAGGCCCTCCGCGCCCATCATCGTCGCGTGCAGCGCGACCAAAAACGCGACCTTCTCCCGGGGGACCGCCGCCTGGTCGGGGGTGTCCCACGCGTTGATCGCCCACGGCGAATCGTCTGAGCCGATGTCGAGCTGGCGGGCGCCGTGGACGAGCTGCGGTGAGCGTCAGGTAGTGACCGCGCGCGGTCGATCACGAACACCCGGCCCGATCCCGAGCGCCAGGCACCTGCGCCATGATCGTGTGCGTCATCATCGTCTTGCCGGCCCCGGACTTGCCGGCGATCACCAGCGAGTGGTTGTCGTGCAGCACGGTCGGTCGGGTTCAGCCGCTCCAGCGTGCGCCCGGGCGAGGAGAACGCGAACGGGATGCCGCGCGGGCTGCCGCAGCCCGTGCCGGCCAGCGGCACGCAGTCCCCGACGTTGCGCGTCGCGTAGGTGCAGGTGTATCCGGCGGCGTCGCGGCCGAGCGGCAGCGTCGAGGGCCACAGTCGCTGCTGGTGGTGCGCGCCGCGGTTGACCGCCACGTCCGAGGTTGAGCTGAGCTGCCTCGGCGCAGAAGTCGACCGCCTCGCCGAGCGCCTGCGAGATCAGGCTCCGGGCCGCGCGCCCGTGGTGTGAGATAGATGCTCGTCTCAAACAGGCTCGCGCGCTCGTGCCCGGCCATCTCCGCGCAGCAGATGCGCGGACTCCTCCTCCTGGGCGTAGCGGTCGAAGTCCGGGCACCCGGCCCGCGTGCCTCCGCGCCGCGGTTGACGCGTGAATACCCGCCGGTAGCGCATCTTCAGCTTGCTGCGCTCACGGCGACGGTCGAGCGCCCGCACGTGCACCGAGAGGGTGAACGGCTCGCGGGTCATCATCGCGCCCATCAGCCAGCCCATCTGGGTGTGTCCGCGGTCGTGGCGACCCACATCGTCTGCTCGACGTCGCGGTCGATCTCGACGTGATGGTGAGAGCGGTCGAAGTCCATCGGGGACTGCGCGATCGGCGCCACGCAGCCGGCGCGCAACCTCGCGCGCCTCCTCGCGTGTCCACCTCCCGGTCGAGCTCCCCGAATATCTCGGTGGCGCGTGGCGGGCGTCTGCTGCCCGCGGTCGGCCTGGGTCGGGTTGAACCTCGACCACAGCAGCGAGACGAACTCCTCGCCGTTGATGCAGCCGGCTCGGGATCGCCAGCGCGTCGAGCTCTGAGCGGATCCCTTCGGTGAACGCGAGGCTCTCCCGCGCGGCGCGCCGGTGCGCCTTCAAAGGGCGCGTCGAGCGGCCCGATCGCCAGGCGCCCGCGGCGGGCACAGTTCGCGCAAGCAGTTCCTGCCGGCTGCCGCGCAGCGGCAGGTAGGGGCAGACGACATAGAAAGAGGTCTGGACCGCCGCCTGTTCGTCGGCGTGCAAGCGCAGCGACTCCTCCATCGCCGCATACAGCCGCCACCGCGACATCGCGAGCGGGTCGACACCGTCGCCGTCCAGCGAGGCTGGCGGCTCACCGGCGGCGTAGCTGACTTCGCTTGCGCGCGTCCGGCGAGGATCTCCTCGAGGTTGATCGGCCGCGACTGCGACATAGAACTGCAGGCTCTGGTCCGCGCGCAGCCGCGACGAGCAGATGGCAGTAGCCGTGCGCGATCCGCACGCGCTCCTCCTCGGAGAGGATCAGCGGGTTCGGCGGCGTGACGTGCAGCACCCGCACGAACGCGCCCTCGCTCGTGACCGCCAGGCCGGTGCGGTCGATCGCCTCGACCGCCAGGAGCTCGCCCGGCTTCCTTCATCCGCTCGGCGGCGCGGGTCCGCCTGCTCCTCAGAAGTCCCATATCGCCCCCAGTTCGACGGGCTCCTGCTCGTCGTCGGCCGCTGAACCGCGGGGCGTCCTCGTCGGGCTCGATCTCATACCCCGTGGCACGTCTCCCGGCCCGGCGATGTAGCGCCCGTCGCTGACGTGTCGCTGAATCGCGCGCGCAGATACAGCCACAGGTCGAACTCGGTGCTGCTGGCCAGCAGCACCGCGCCCGGCGGGATCGCACGCGATGTAGATCGCCACGAAAAGCGTCAGATACGGGCCGAAACGGCGAGAGGTACAGCGCGAACACCAGGCCGCCCATCAACCCGCAGAACAGCGACGATCGATCTGCGGGACCGTCAAGCTCGCCGATCCGCAGCCGGTCCGAGAGATGCTTGTAGGCAGGGTTCATCGCGGCAGCTCCTGCTCAGTCGATGAATGGCTCGAGCGTCCGGGTAGCTCGCGGCTCGGTGCCGGCTCGCGGGGCCGCTGCCGGCGCCGCCGGGCGCGGTCGGCTGCTCGACGGGCAGCTCGCGGGAGGCTGCGGCCGCGTGACGCCCGTGCCGCGCGCGGATGCGGCGCGGGCGTCGCGCCGATCTTGGCGGGCGGCGTCGGTTGCCCTGCGGCCGCGCCGGCTGCGAGGCGCCGGCGGCGGCGGATGGGGTGGCTGCTCGAGCGCGCCGGTGAAGGGCCTGCCGGCGCGGTGCTCGGGGTCGCGCCGTGATCGAGCGCGGCGCCGGCAGTCGAGGCGCTGCTCGTGGCGTGAGCGTCCAGGGCATGGATCGCCTGGCATTCCGACCCCGACGGCGCTCCTGCGGGCGCTGCCGATCGTCACGAGCGCGTCCGCTGCCGTGCGCTCAGGCTCGCGGAGGCAGGTGCTGAGCGGCGAACTGCCGCATCTTCGCGCGGGTTCGCGCTGCTGAACGCGGCGAGCCCGCGCTGTGTCTCCGGCGGGAACTCGCGCCATCGCCGCGGCGACCGCCTTCGCGGTCGGCGGCGACATGGCGGCTCGCGGCGTGCATCGCCTGCCACGCCTGGTCGACCGCCTCCCGGTCAAACGCGGGGCGCTCGATGCCCGGGCACGCTGAACGCCGGCTTGCTGGCGGCCGAAGCGCCGCCGCGGCGCCCTGCTCCCGGCGCCTGGCCTGCGCCCTCGCCTGGCTCCGCCCGCGTGCGCTCGGGCCCTTGCCGCCGCCGGATCCCGGCCCTACGACCTGCCCGGTTGTCCTCGGTGAAGCCGCTGCGGCCGAACACCATGCGGCCGGCGAGCGCTCCCTCTGCCCGGCTTCGCTGGGCGGGCTGATCGGCGAAGGCAGCGCGTCGATCATGCGCTGCGCGCTGGGGTGGCCCTCGGCCGCGGCGGCGGCGACGGCCGCGCGCCGCGCCGCTGACCGCGCCGCGCCGCGAACATCCCGAACGTGACCGTCCGCCACACCCGCCAACCGCCCGGCCTGGCCGTGCGGGCCGATCATCGCGGTCCGCATCAGAAACCGCGGGATCGTGATGCACAGGATCATCAGCGTGATCCCGGCCAGCGGCCGGATCATCACCGTGTCGATCGACGCTGTGAGTCGGCGCCCACGTCAGAACGTCCGCGTTCACCGCGGCTGAGAGGCGAACAGGATCGCCCACACGCACGGCACGATCAACGCGACGCCGAGCGCCTTCATCGCCGACGGCCGCGAGCCAGGACGAGCTCCGGCACCGGCCACAGCACGACGACCAGCGGCATCGAGACATACAGGAACATCATCATCACCGACAGCAGCACCTTCATCCACAGCAGCGCGATGAAAACGAGCGCCGCTGATGAAGCCGATCAGGATCACGAAAATCAGGCCGATGCCGGTGTCGAGCGCAAACGCGCCGCCGACCCGACGACGAGCGCCGCGTCGAACAGCAACGCGACGTTGTGCTGCACGCTGCCGCTGCCCAGCAGCGCCTGGTTGAACATCCGCGGGATCTGCACGACCTCGTTGAAGATACCCGGCCAGAGGACGATGAACCCGACCGCGCCGACGACCCGCACGAGGCCCTGCATCGCCTCGAAGCCGCCCGATGCCGCTGATCGGTCAGTCCCGCGATGTAGTAACGCAAGATCGAAAGAGTGAGGACCGCTGTGAGCATCCCGGCGGCGATCGCGACGGTCGTCTGCTCGAGCTCGCGCGACGTGCCCGGTGTCGAAGTTGGGGATCGCCAGCAGAGCGCTGATCACAGCCGCGATCAGCTTCGCCTCGATGCCGCCGAAGATCGCTTGCAGAACCTTTACGAACGCTTCTACGACCGCTTCCGCGGGGTTAAGGACCGCTTGACCGATCCCTTCGATTCCTCCGATCGATCCGCCCGATAACCGGGATTTCCGCGTGCGCCGCCGCCGGGTGCGCAAGCGACGCGGCGAGCACCACGGCGAAGACGATGCTCGCCACGCCCGCCCGCCACGGCGACACGGGCCGCCGCTGAGCGGCCCGTGAGCGCCGCCGGGCGCGGCGGGCGCTACAGGGCGATGGCCGTCGATGTCGAGCGAGGATCCACGACGGCGCTAGTTGACGAGGCCCGTAGCGCTGGCCGCGAGCGCGAGCGCGCCGATCGTCGACGCGATGATCGTCAACGCCCGGCGGTTGCCGATCATCAGCGCGCCCGCACCGAAGATCAGCGCCAGCGGCGCGACGGCCGCGAGCGCGATCAGAAGCGGCGTGGACAGTGACGCCATGAACGCCGCGAACTTGTCGATGCCTTCGACCTTGGAGGTTTCGGGAATCCCCAAGTCGCCCTTGAACAGGAACGGGATCGTGCCGGTCTTCACCACGAGGATCGCGGCGGCCTCGATCAGTGTGACTCTCTGTGCGAGCTTAATGCGATGTGTTGCTCGGGCTCTACGGGTCATTACTTCGCCTTCCGTGTTTGGGGTTTGCTGAAATCGGGCGTCTATTGCTCGAAGCCGAACTCCGAGGTGTGCTCACCTGAAGGGCGTGGCGCGGGGGCTGCGGGAGCGGGTGCCGTAGCCGGGGGCGGCACCGGTGTCGGCGGTGGTGCGGGCGGCGCGCTTGCGGGTGTCGTTGGCGCGGGCGGGGGTGAAGCCGAGACGGACTGCGCACGCGATGACACGAGACGCCGCCGCGCGCGGTTCGGGTCGGGCGTGAGCGCCACCGGGGCGCGAGCCGTCCGGCTCTTGTGAACATGCGCAGGCCGCTGCGCCGTCTGTGGGGATGGCGCGCGCGTTGCGCGAGGTCTCGCGGCGGGCACGGCCGCATCGGCGATCGTGGTGTGTTGTGTCGCCGCGAGCGCAGCCGGCGCGAGCTTTGCGTGGCCGGCGGAGAAAACGTGCGATGCCAGCAGCAGCAAGGCGACGCCCACCGGCACGTAGCGCGTGGCCCGCGGCAGCCGCGAGGGCAAGCGGTGAAAGAGCCCTTCGCGCACCTGTGAGAACGCGCGGGCGCTGCGGCGGGGCCGAGACGCTGTTGACGGCGCCGCTCGCGCGACGCGGTCCGGCTCGACTGGCCGCTCGAGCTCTACCGTCGGGCGCTCAGCCTCGGCGCTCGCGGACGGCGGGTTACAGTCGAATAGGTTTGGTGTGGAACGGTCGAGCATTGGCAGTGGCCTTTGGGAAGGACCGCTGCCTCGTCGGAGGCATCACCGCTTTACCCCCAACCTTTTTTCTCGTTCGTTCGATGACCCGCTCAGCGCTCGGGCCCAAACTCCCTTTCGACCGCGGGGATATTGGTTGCGACGGCCGCGCTGGGCGCGGGCGTCGAAGCCCCGGAGGCCCCAAGTGCGGGCGCAGGCGCAGACGTGGGCGCCGGCCGCAGCGCCACCGCGGCACCGTGACGAGGACCGCCGCGACGGCGGTGGCTCACAGCCGCATGAGAGCGACGACTCGCGCTCGAGTCCTCGCGCGTACCGGTCGCGGAGGAGAGCGACTGGCGAGCTGGACTCACAGGGGTTTCGCTTGGTGCGCTCGCGGTCTGCGCCGCGATGTGCGCCACGTGGGGAGGCGGATGATGCTTTGCCACCGCATGTCCCGGTTTGACCGTGACCACCGCGGTCACGGCGACGATCGCAAGGACGGCCACTCCCTTGGCGGCGGTACCCGCACCAACAGAGCCGAGCAGGCCGGCCCCGCCACCACCGGCAGCCCCCGTGCCTGTGCCGGCCCCAACGGCGCTCGCGGTCCCGTGCCCAGCGAACAGGTGCTTCAGGTGCGCGAGGATGCTCCCCTCGTGACCGCTTGCAGGCATGAACGGCAGCCCGGCCGGCGGCACGATCGCCGCGAGTCCGCGCAGACCCATGACGTAGCGCTTGCAGGGGCAGACAGTCCGCGATGTGCGCCTCGGCGCGCGTAGTCCCGGTCCTCGGGCGACAGCGCGCCGAGGGCGTAGGCGCGCAGCAGCCGTGTCCACTCTTCGCCACCGCAGCCACGTGCCGTGATGCTCGCGACGACAGGACCGATCTTCTTGGTCGCGCCGTCCATGATCTTCTGCATCCGGGCTTCGTCCTCGATGCCAAGCAGCTCACGGGCTTCAGGGCGGCTGTACCCGTGGATCAGGCACAGGCTGACCGCTTCGCACTCGCGCTGATTCAACCGCCCCTTCAGACGATCGATGAACCGCCTGAGCCTCGCCTGATCGTCCAGGTCTCGTCGATATCGACTTCGACGACCTGCTCCTCGACGTCGACGTCGGCGTACTGTCCGGGCCGCTCTCCGCGATAGGCATCGACAGCCCGCTTCCAGGTGATGTCCACCAGCATCCCTGTGAGGTTCTGGACCTCACCGCCACGCTTGATTTCCACGCAGACGCCGTGCCACGCCTGACAGTAGCCCTCTTCGAGCTCTGAGTTATCCAGGTGCATGTTGCGCGCCGAGAGCTTGCGACGCACACACCGATCACCTCGTCTTCGAGGGCTGCGTAGTTCTCGTTCGCGGTCACCTCGGCCCGCTCGGCCAGCGTCTGGGAGCGCCCCACGCGGACGCTCACGACGGCGCTCGCGCAGTGTCGGCGTCGTGTGCAACTCGTGCGAGCGCGAGCAGGATCGCGCGGTCACCGAAGCCCGACGCCTCGCGGACCTCCGCGACGACACGACCGCGAAGCTCAGCCGGGCACCCGTCGAGCACGCCGCGCAGATCGCGTAGCCGATCAGGGGAGATGCTGCTCAACAGGCATCGCAGATCCTCGGCCGAGACTAGCCCGTCCCACGAGCCAAGCTGGGTGATGTCGTCATGCGCGGAGTCCACACCGGATCCTTCCTGGTCCGCTTACGCTGCACGGCTCCGGATGATCCTCAGAATAGACCCAAAGTCAACCAGCTCGATCTACCCCTCTCCCTCCGGCACAAACAAGCGCCGGCGCTCCTGTAGGCCGCTGCAGTCGGCCATCCCGCGCAGAGCCGCGACATCGCTCGGCGTGAGACCACGATCTGAGAAACGGTGAAGCCACGCTCCGAGCCACCCCTCGCCGAGCTCCCAGCACGGGCCCTTCGCCGGCAGCAGTGAAGTGCTCGCGAGGTTCCTGCTCGTGGCCGATCAGCACGATCGCCGCACGCACGGGACACGGGTAGCCAGGCAGGGCCGACTCGATCGTCCTCGCCGAGGAGCTCATCGACGCGATGTCCTCGTTGGTCCAGAAGCCGGCGCTGCCCTCCAACAGGAACACGCCGGTCGGGCCGAACAACACGAACGGGATCGGCAGAAAGTAACCCACGACGGGCAGATCCCGCTCGAAATGCCACCGCTCGCCGTCCAGCTCGGCGAGGCGCACGGCGAGACGTCGTTGACCTTCCGCGTGCGCCGCCGCCAGCAGAAATGCACTGCCAGCCCGCGCAATGTCGTGTCGCTGAGACCCCGGGCGCGCCCGGCCTCCGTCGGGTTGCCGTCGGAGACGCTCATGCCGCTGGCCGCCAGGTCGACCGCCGGCACCGATCGCTCTGGGGATCAGCGCAGTACGCGAGAATCGACGGGTTCAACTGCCTAGCCGCGGCCAGAACTTCTGCCCCGCACGAATCCGCACCGGCGGGCGGCCGTACCCGCCATCGCCCACCGAAGCCGCAGGGCTACACGCCTTGGATCTCGCGCTATGCCCGTAAAGCTTCCTTCCCGCCGCAGCCATTTGCCTCGACCATACGCCGGGGTGTAGCGGAAACCGGCAGACCCCCGAGGAGCGCCTGCATAGCCTGGCGCCCGGGGGCGGCGCTGCTCGCGAAGGCTCGGCTATCGCCGAGAAGGGCTCAGAAGCCCCGCGACGCGATCGGCGATTATCGTCTTCGCGAAGAACACAGACGCCGATTCGGCCTCCCGCCGAGCCCGCTCGAGATCCTCGGCCTGACCGACCGGCGCCCGGTAGAGCAGGGTGCCCGTCGCGCCGGGAACCTCGAGCCACCAGCCCGCGTCCGCGCGGTCCGTACTCGAGCCATCGGCCCAAACGAGCCGCCCGACGACAGTCGCGCCCGAAAGAAACTCGAGCGCGTCGTCCGTCTGGCGCTCTTTGAGGTCAGTGGTCATCGGCCGGGGAGACACGAGGCCGACGATACGCCTCGCTTGCGACGGCATTCAACGGGATGCGGCTCTTTGCGGGCGGAGCGCATTCACTCACCTGTTCGGCGCGGTAACCGGCGCCCCAAGTGCCTCGAGGTTCCCCTATGGACGAACGAACCACTCGACAACCGCAAGGCGATCACGCTCCAGCTTCACTGAGAGAGGCTTCGCGAGTCCGTAGGGTGCGCCCGACTCCGAGTATCTTCCCACGATCGTGGACGATCAACTAATCTTGCTCCATCGCGGAGATGCTCATCGCGCCCAGGCAATCTGCGACGCCTTTGGCGTGCGCACCGGACTGACCGCAGAGCCCATCACAGGCGGGGTGCGATTTCCGCTCAGCCGGGACGACCGGCGGGTCCAAGTGGTCGAGATCCTGACCGACATCGACCCCGAATGGGAGCGCCATGTGGCGCTCCCTGAGTCAAAGCTGGCTGGTCGCTGACGCTCGAAGCGGGGGGAGCAGTGCCTACTGCTTAGGCCGTAGCGAGTCCCTTGCTGGAGCTTTGGTGTCGCTGGTGCGTCGCGTGGTGGCGATTACTCGTGCGCCGCGCGCGGGGACGATCCCTATGCTGCGTGTTCGACTCGGGCGCTCGCCACGGGTACTGGCGGCACGCAGATTGACGCGCTCGAGGACGGTCCGCAGGACGGTCTTATCTCCATCATGGCGAAGCTCGCGCCTATGCAGCGGCGCTCACCACCCCCGAAGGGAATAAACGTGTACGGCGCCGGCCGCTCAAGGAACCGCTCGGGCCAGAACCGCAGCGGATCCGGATAAAGCTCCGGCGAGCGCTGTATCCCGGCGATCGCCGCCGCCACAATCGTGCCAGCCGGCAGCCGGTATCCACCCAGATCAAACGGCGCGCCCAGCTTGCGCGGAGCCGAGTCGACCACGGGACGAACCCTGAGGGTCTCATTCACGACGGCTGTCAGGTAGTCGTCATCATCCGCGCCCGCCTCGCGACAGCGCGCGAGGACATCGGGGTGGCGCAGCACCCGCTCAAAGCACCATGCGAGCGCCGCCGCGGTCGTGTCGTGCCCAGCGCCCAACAGCGTGAGCAGATGGTCGCGCAACTCCTCGTCGCTCGGCGCACATCCATCCTCATCGCGTGCGGCGAGGAGCAGCGCCAAGATGTCGTCACGACCCTCGGGAAAGGCGCGGTGATCAGCGATCTCTTCATACAGCAGCCGCTCGCCCTCCGCGCGGGCTCGAATCCAGGGCAGTCGCTGTCCCATCGCCCCCTGCGTGAGCCGAGGAAGCCTGGTCTCAGTGAGCACCCCGAATACGCCGCCACGCACGAACGCGGGGAGCAACTCGCCAAGCCGGCGACGTCGTGAGTTGTCGCGCACGCCGATCACCGCCCGCAGAATCACCTCCATCGTGATCGCGCGCATCCGTGGCCACAGCGCGAACTGCTCCCCCAATGGCCAGCGCTCGACCTCCATGACCGTTATCTCTTCGATCAGCCGCGCGTGATCAGCGATCGCCTCGCCGTGAAACGGCGGCAGCAGCAAACGCCGCGTGCGCAGATGGGGCTCACCATCGAGGAGGAGCAAGCTGTTGGGGCCGAGCACCCCAAGAAGCGCCTGCGCGTTGGCCTCACCACCCCGCAACACATCGCCGTCGCCGGTGAAGACCTCGCGGATGAGCTGCGGATCGCGCACAGTAACCATCTCGCCGAAACCGACGATACGGAATGTGAGCATCTTCTCGTCCGGAAAGCACGTGAGGCAAAACCGACCGAACGAGTCCAACCCGAACAACGACCACAGCGTCTGTACGATCGCCGGCAACGGGACGCGCCGCGGCAGCCTCTCAACCGAGACCGACTCGACAGATCGCTCCGCCACGGACACCTGATCGCTCATCGTGATCGACGACCGTACACCCGCACCGAGCATGAGACCAATCACACAAGGCCAGCGTATTCTGATGGTCTGATGGTGAGCTTACCCAGCCGTCGGACCTCAGCCCACCACTACCTCATCCGGAACCCGCGGGCGCCTATTTGGTGCCCTCAACCTGCCCGCTCACTCTGATCTGCCGGAGCAGCAAGTGCGATCGCTGTTAGCACCAGTCCGTTACTCACGAGCCACCGACCCGAAAATCCCGCCACACTGCCGGCCTCCCAGAAGCGGCCCTGGGACCAGCAGTCGGGCGGCAAACGTCTCTGCGGATGCATCAACCGTAACGACCGCATCCTTGAAGCCGAGCCACCGTTTCGCGACGGGAAACCAGGCCTTATAGACGGACTCCTTCGCGCTGAAGAGCAAGCGATCCCAGTGCAGGCCTGGTACGTCGTGCCTTCGATCGCTCAACCAGCGCAGCTCCTCCCCCCCGGCGATGTCGGATAGCACGCCCTCTGGCAGCGCAGCGTGAGGCTCAGCGTCGATCCCTACGGTGGCTATGTCGGTTGACCGCGCGATTGCGCACGCGCGGTAGCCGTCGCAATGCGTGATGCTTCCAACCACCCCTGTGGGCCAGCGTGGCTCGCCACGCGCGCCGCTTGTGATGGCCGTGGGAGGTAGGCCGAGTTTTGACGAGTGCTTCGCGTGCGCAGGCGCGGGCGGTGGTGAACTCGCGGCGCCGCTTGTCGACTGCCCGCTCGACTATAGCCTCCTCTTCGGGGAACAGCACGATGTCAGCATGGGTCCTTGCGAGCCTCGACCGCAATCACCGCATCGGGCAAGATGGCCTCGATCATGCAGTCATCTGGAGGCAATATTCGCCGTAGGACCTTGCGGGCGCCTTCCGGTGTTGCCACTCACGTGGATATCCGAGTGAGACCTCCTCAAATCTCACTCCGTCATGCCAACTGGTGCGCGGGATATGCAGATGCCCGTATACGACAACGGCTGCACGGAACCGTTGATGCCAGTTAGCGGTGCGCTTGGTTCCGCACCATTGAGCAAACTCGGGATGCCGCAAGGTACGGGTCACATCGTCGATCAAAGGAAAATGAGTGACCAGCACGGTTGGGATGTCTCCGTCACAGGCCGCGAGACGAAGTTCTGTCGCTTGCACTCGTGCATGACACCATTCCTCCCTACTCGAATATGGGTCCGGATGCAGCAAAAACTCATCACTGCACACTACGCCGGCTTCGTGAGCAAGCGCGAGCGACTCCGCCTTCGTTCGGGCGATGTTACGTCCGAACGTGTAGTCGTAGAGTAGGAACAGAGGCGCGATTGTTATCGGTCCTCTGGGTCCTCCCAAACCGGATACGGGTCCTCCGGCGTGATGACTCCGAGACTGCGACACATCTCCACTAGGTGTAAATATCGCTGCTCACCGCGCAGGCCGGTTGGGTCGGCCGGAAAGGTCCATAGCTCGTGATTGCCAGGTACCCACACGACTGTGGCAAAACGCTCGGCCAGCAAGCGCAGTACCCACTCCACATCGTCGGTCGTGTCACTTACATCCCCGCACACCAGCAGCCAATCGGCCGGCGAATTTGGCCGGAGGTCTTCCACAACGCGGCGGTTCTCGGGGTGAGTGACATGCAAATCACTGGCGGCAAACAGAGCCCCCCGGGGTGACGGACAGGTTAACACGATGCGACCAGCAGATGACGCACTACAGCAGATTATCTTCGCGGTGGCGGCTTCAGCGGCTCTTAGAACACGCGCTCGTATACCCGGTAGCGGCGCTTGATCTCGCCGCCCATTCCTTCCATCGCGCGGTTCATAGCCGTGTTGACCTCGAGTATCCAACCCATCTCGCCACCCTTCTGTGGGGTGCGTTCAGCGGCATCGAAGTGCATCTGATAGAACCGCGCCGCCACCCCGGTGTGCTGATACTCCGGCTTGACGCCCAGTGCGAACACCCGCACCGCGTCGATCTTGCTTTTCGCGCGCAGCGCGGTCAGCCAGCCGAAGGGCAGCAACCGCCCGTTGAGCTTCGCCAGCACCTGGTTGAAGTCCGGCAGCGTCAGGGCGGCCCCCACGACCTCGCCGGTGTCCTTCTTTTCGGCGACCATCGCCCAGTTCTCGTCCAGGACAGGCTTCAGGTCCTTGGCGTAGTGACGGACCTCCTCCTCGTTGAGAGGAACGGAGGCCCAGTTATTCTCCCAAGCAGCGTTGTAGACCTCGAGGAACCTCGTCACCTCCGCCTGCAGATCCTTCTTGCGAAAGTTGCGGCAGACGATTCCGTGCTCGGACTCGAGGTTGTCGGCGGCTTTCCAGATCGCAGGGTGGACCTTCTCTCGCTTGTCCACATACAGGCTCCACATGTACAGGTCCATCGCCTTGGGCATGCCGATGTCCTGCTCGAAGATGCGCTGGTAGTAAGGATGGTGCCAGGGGCAGAGGATGATCGGCGGATACTGGTGCCCCTCGACCAGCAGGCCGATCTCGTCGTTGGTCGTGAAGTCCATCGGGCCGACCATCCGGTCGCGGCCCCTCTCTCGCAGCCATGTCTCGGCGGCGTCGAGCAGCGCACGGGCGGCCTCGGGGTCGTCCTCGCACTCGAACCAACCGAAGAGCCCCCACGCGTTGTCCTGAAACTCGTTGAAGTTCCGATCCACGTGGGCGCTGATGCGTCCGACCGGGCGTCCGTCGCGCCAGGCGAGGAAGTACTGGGCCTCGGCGTGCTTGAAGAACGGGTTCTTCTTCTGGTCCAGCCGCTTTCTTAGGTCCATCAGCAGCGGGGCCACCCAGTTGGGCTCGCTTCGATAGAGCCGCCACGGGAGCTTGATGAAGGTGTCCAACTCGCGCTTGGACGTTACCGGCCGGATCTCCAACGTCATGTCGCCGTGACTCTACAGGCTCAGTCGATGGGGGAGCGGGAACGCATAGAGCCGCGTTATCGACTCGCCATCTGAGCGCGCTACGCCGCGAATCATCCGCACCAGAGCTCCAATCTCGCAGGAAGTGCGCCTCACGCGCCGCTCGAGAGTGCCTGCTCACTCGGGGCCGGCAGGTATCCCGTGGCCACAAAGTAGTCGAAGTACACACGCAGCAGCCGGTCATCGACAGCGGGGCACTCAATGCCAGTGCCGGCGAGCGCTCGATCGGCGTTCTGATGGTCGAAGGTCGATCGCGGCACTCGGTCGAGAGGAAGGGCGCCGACGATCACGGGCACAACTGCAGCTGCGGTTCCATCGGGGAACTCGACCGCGTGTGCGATCGCACGCTCACGCCATTCGTGGAAGCTGATCCGCTCGCCGTTGTAGCCGTACTGCTCCATCCACGGGATTAGGTCGGTTTGGTCAAACTGCGTATCGGACACGATGTGGAAGGTCTGGCCGAGAAGGTCGGGGCGATGTGAGAGGCCGACGAGGGCCTTCGTAGCGAAGTCGACTGGTGTCATATCGATGTCCAGGTCGATGTGCGGAGCGGCTCCCATCTCGATCGAGAGCTTGATCATCTGCCAGCCGAAGTCGTGGGTCTGGCACACACCCGTGACGCTGTGTCCCGTTACGCGGCCGAGCCTATAGGCGTTGACTGGCACGCCGCGACGTCCTGCCTCGAGGACCATCCGCTCGCTGACCCACTTGCTTTGGGTGTAACCGAGGGTGTACTCCAGGTCGGGGATCGGCAGCATGTCCTCCGTGAAGACCGTGTCTGGCGGGTAGGAGAAGCGTGGGAAGACTCCTACGGTCGAGACGTAGTGAACGGGCTTGGTGGCGCCGGCACAAGCGAGTCGCAGCACTTCCTGGGTTCCGAGCACGTTGCTCGGCTTGAGCACGTCGTACGTGCGTAGGTAGTTAACTTCGGCGCCGCAGTGGTAGATCGTGTCGACCGTTGCGGCCAGGCGATCCCAATCGGTCGTAGCTAGTCCCAGCAACGGCTGGTCGAGACGGCCGGGAACGGGAATTATGCGCTCGGCGAAAGACTCTTGCCAGTTCCCGTACTTGACCATCGCACTACGGATGCGCTCGTAGCCCTGCTCCTCTGACGGTGCGCGCACGAGACAGAGAGCTTTGGAGTTGGTGGTTTGGAGTAGCTCGGCGAGAAGGAAACTGCCGATGAAGCCGGTCGCCCCTGTTACAAGCAGCTGCGATGCGCTCCCTGTTGCGGGGGACTTCTTATCACCGCGTATGTCGTCTGCCAGATGGGCCTCGGCAACGAGATCAAGTCGCTGGCTTCCAAGCTCGGCGATCGCGGCAGGATCGCCATCGATTACGGCCGCTAGGCGCGCGACGGTGGGCTCGCCCTGGAACAACACCTGGAGCGGCAAATCGAAGCCGACTGCCTCACGGATGCGGAACACCAGCTTGGTCGCGAGGAGCGAGTGGCCACCGAGCTCGAAGAATCCATCGTCGACCCCGACTCGCGGCAGATCAAGCAGATCCCCCCAGATCGAGGCGAGTAGCTTCTCGGTATCGGTGCGAGGCGCGACGTAGCCGGGAAGTGAGGTTTGCCGGTCGGCGTCGACGGTGTGATCGGCCCGGCCGATCGTGCTGGGGTCGGGCAGTGCGGCGCGGTCGATCTTGCCATTGGTCGTGGTCGGCAGCTCATCGAGAATGATCACCTGAGCCGGCACCATGTACGTCGGCAGTCGCTCTCGAAGGAAGGAGCGGAGCACGTCGGCTTGTGGCCGCCCAAGGTTCCCGTTGCCGTGGTCCGCTGCAGATGGCTCCACATAGGCGACCAGCGACTGCGTGCCGCTACGGTCCTTGCGCAGGATCGCCACAGACCGTGAGACGCTGTTGTAGCTATCGAGCGCCGACTCGATCTCACCGAGCTCGATCCGAAACCCTCGCAGCTTGACTTGATCGTCGATTCGCCCGAGGAAATCGAGAGACCCGTCGCGTCGCCATCGCGCCAAATCTCCCGTGCGATAAATGCGGGAGCCGTGTATTGCGCTGAACGGATTTTCGACAAACTGCTCGGCTGTGAGCTCGGGCCGGTTCAGATAGCCACGAGCGACGCCGGCCCCTCCGATACATAGTTCTCCCACGACTCCCGTCGGCACGGGACGGAGCGCGTGATCGAGAACGTACGCCTCCGTGTTTGCCATTGGGCGTCCGATTGGTACACGCCCGCCCAGCTGGCCTTCGTCTTCGACGGAGAAGACGCACGTCCCAACAGTCGTCTCGGTGGGTCCGTACTCGTTGAGGATGATGCACTCGGGCGCGCCGCGCCGCCATGCCTGCAGGTAGCTCGAGTAGGACAGTGCCTCACCGCCGAGGATGAGCACTCCGATGGAGGGCGCCAGCTCCGCTGCATCGAACTCCCTGCCGAGCGCCTCAAAGAGCGACGGCGTGGTCTTAAACAGTGCCATCTGCCCCGCGTCCTTGATCAGCTCACCCAAGGCTCGTGCGTCTATCTCCCCGCTGAGCATCACGATTCGCTCGCCCGCGGTCAGCGGGTACCAGAGGGACGTGATCGTGAGGTCGAACGCGAGCGAGGAGGCGAGCAGCGCGCCCCCGCCAGTCTTCGACGTAAGAGGTACTGCATGCGAGATGTAGTTGCTCAGGCTTCGATGCTCGACCATCACCCCCTTGGGCTTGCCTGTTGAACCCGAGGTGTAGATCACGTACGCGAGATCGGATGGATGCGCGATCTGGCCGATCGGCTCGTCGGAGACTGTTGCGATCTCAGGCCAGTCGCTGTCGATGCAGAGGGGACGTGCCAGCTTGGCTGGGAGTTGGTCTAGGAGTGTGCTTTGCGTCAGGAGCACGGCGGTCGCGGAGTCTTCGAGCATGAACGCGATCCGCTCGCTCGGATAGGACGGGTCGATCGGCACATACGCGGCGCCCGCCTTGAGGATTGCGAGCACCCCGACAACCATCTCCAAGCCGCGCTCCACGCATATCGCGACGCGGGACTCGTATTCGACTCCTAGTGAGCGCAGATGCCGCGCTAGACGATTGGCCTTCGACTCGAGTTCGCCGTAGCTGAGTGTCGCTGCGTCGCATTGGATAGCGGGTGCGTTCGGGCGCGCGGCGGCATGCTCCGCGAAGCGATCATGCACGCATTGCTCTGGCAGGTCGCTGGCGGTGTCGTTGTATTCCACGAGCAGCTGCTGGCTTTCCTCGTCGGCTAGCAGCGGCGTCTCGCTCAAAGGTCTGTGCGGATCGGCGATCACGGCCTTGAGGAGCCGAACGTAGTGCTCGGCCATCTGAGTCATCGTCTCGTGCTCGAACAGGTCTCGCGCATAAAGAACCTGTCCATGCAGCGCGCCGTCCTGTTCGCGCAAGCTCCACTCGAGGTCGAAGCGTACAGTCGGCTCGCCTCCATAAAACAGCTCTAGCGCCACTGACGGGAACTCGGGCGTCGTCTCGTTGAGTGCTTGACCATCTACGGCCTCGCCCGCTTGGCCGGTCTCATACAGCTGGAACGTCGTCTGCACCAGCGGATTTCGACTGAGGTCTCGCACGGGCTCGAGATCGTCAACGAGCCGCTCGAACGGCAGGTCTTGGTTGGCGTAAGCGTCGAGCGCAACTTCGCGCGTTCGTCTGAGGATCTCCTTGAAGCTTGGGTCGCCGGACAGGTCCGTGCGGATCGGGATCATGTTGACGAAGAAGCCGATCAAGCCCTCGAACTCCTTGCGGAAGCGATTCGCGACGGGGGATCCGACGACGACATCCTCTCCCGCTCCGTGGCGAGACAGCAGTGCTGCGAAGATCGCCGATAGCGCCATGAAGATCGTTACGCCCTCGCGGCGGGCGAGGTCCGTGAGGCGGTCCGCCGACTCCGCATCGATGGTGAAATCGACCAGGCCACCGCGATGAGTGGCTATCGCTGGACGTGGATGATCGGTCGGGAGGTGTAGCGCGGCTGGCGCGCCTCGAAGCTGTTCTCGCCAGTAGGCAAGCTGAGGCACGAGCCTTCCCTCCGATAGCCACTCCTGTTGCCATATGGCGAAATCGGCGTATTGCAGCGGCAGGGGCTCAAGTGGTGAAGATAGACCTGTCTCATGGGAGCGATAGAGCGCCGAGAGCTCGGCGAACAGCACCTTCACCGACCAAGCGTCGAAGACGATGTGATGCACGACAAGCCAAAAGACGTGGTCCTCTGGGCCAAGGCGCAACAGGCCAGCCCGTAGGAGTGGCCCGGCGTCGAGGTCAAAGGGGCGAGCTGTCTCCTCGCCGAAGAAACTCCGCGCTCTGCCCTCGGTGTCCTCGGGCGTTCCGTCTGGGTGCCCGGCTCCGGCTAGGTCAACCACCGGGAGTGGCACATCGAGCGAGTCTGCGATCACCTGTCGTGGAGTGCCATCGACGTTGATGAAGCGCGTACGGAGTGCCTCGTGGCGCGCAACGATCGAAGCAAGCGCCTGCTGGAGCGCCTGGGCGTCGAGCCGGCCGCGTATCCGCATGGCGCCAGAGATGTTGTATGAGGAGTCTTGCGGCTGTAGCTGAGCTAGGAACCACAGTCGCTGCTGTGCGAAGGACAACGGCAGGACATTGGGTCGCGTCGCCGGGAGGAGCGGCGCCACCATATGCGTGCTGCCAGTGTCCTGTTCGCCCATTCGCGCTGCCACGGCAACCGCGACCGCTCGCAGGGAGTTCGCTTCGATGATCTCTCGGGCGGATATCTCAAGCCCACATCGGTCTGTCAGCGTGTTTGCCAATCGTGTGGCGGTGAGCGAGTCGATGCCTACGGCAACGGCTGAGACCTCTTGGGAGAGATCGATTTTGTCGGCTGTGTCGTGACCGAACTCAGACGCCAGCTCGCTTCTGATTAGGTCGAGGACCATGCCCTCCCTCTCAGAGGGTGCTGCCTCGGCGAAGCGCGTCGGCAGCTCCCGATCGCGAGGCCCTCGACGTCTGGGCGCGCGTATCAGCTCTTGCAGGATCGGGGGCAGCATCCCAGCCCGGCTGGCCGTCCGCAGGAGCGAGAAGTCAAGTCGCAGCGGGAACAGCAGAGGGCGACCTTCCGCGCGGGCTGCGTCGAGGAGTTCTAGACCTTGCGTTGACGAAAGCGCGGATACGCCAGATTGCTCGAGGCGTGCCAAGTCGGTGCCGCTGAGATGAGCCGTCATGCCACCCGCCTCGGCCCACTGACCCCAGGCGAGAGCGATGCCGGGTAGTCCTTCTGCACGACGACGGCAGGCCAGCACATCGAGAAACGCGTTTGCCGCCGCGTAGTTGGCCTGCCCTGGACCGCCCAACGCTGCAGCCGCGGAAAACAGGACGAAGTCGGAGAGCTGAAGGTCCTTGGTCAGCTCGTGCAGATGGATCGCACCGTCAACCTTGGGGGCCATTACGCGAGCTAGCCGCTCTGCGTTCAGCGAGGAGATCACACCGTCGTCAAGCACGCCGGCAGCGTGAATCACCGCCGTGAGGGGATGCTCGGCAGGGATGGAGAAGATGAGTGACTCCAGCTGGCCTCGGTTGCTGACATCGCAGGCTGCGATCTGCACCGTCGCGCCGAGCTTCTCTAGCGACGCCGCCAGTTCGCTCGCGCCGTCGGCCTGGGGTCCGCGTCGGCTTGTCAGGAGCAGGTGGCCTGCACCGTGCTCCTTGGCCAGATGGCTGGCGACCAAAGCGCCAAGACCGTTCGTTCCGCCTGTGATGAGGATTGTGCCGTCGCGGTCAAGCGGTGGCACCGAGCCACGGTCTTCTTGAGGCAAAAGCATAAGCCTCGGTGCGAGCAGCTTGCCTTGCCTGATCGCGATCTCTCGCTCATCGCTCATCAACGCGCTGGGGAGAGACGCGTACGAGGTCTCGCTTCCATCCACGTCGATTAGCGCGAACCGTCGAGGATGCTCTGAGTGAGCGCTGCGCACGAGGCCCACAACAGATGCGAGAGCAAGGGTTGGCGTCTCTTCTACGTCTGCGACGAGCGCTCGTTCGGTGACGAAAGTAAGGCGGGTCTTTGCGAAACGTTCATCTGCGAGGAATGACTTTGCGAGCTGGAGAGCCCATTGCGTAGCCGCGTGGGTGCTCGCGAGGAGGTCATCGCCAACGCCTGCCGCCTGCGGGTCACAGCCGGCAAGGACGATCGTGGGAGGCTCGGCGTCTTCGCCCACGAACTCCGCCAGCTCCGAAAAATCGGGGAAGCGGGCGCAGTCGATGCCGGGAAGGTCGATATCGCCGACAACCGCGATGTGATGTGGGCTGCGAGGGCTCGCGGCGGTTTCAGCCCACTGCAGCTCGAACAGCATGTCGCGCAGCTTCGAGCGGCCTACAAGCTCGTGTGGGTCAGCAGGCCGCGCCGACAGCGTGTCTATCGAGAACGCAGCTTTCCCGTCTTGATCGACGGCACTGAGAGCAACCGTGTTCTCGCCGGTAGAAGTAACCGAAACGCGCAACCGCGTACTACTCGACTGTTTGAGCCGGACCCCGCGGTAGACGGATGGGAAGTGCAACCCATCCTCGTCAATACGATCGCCGGCCAATGCCTTTGGCAGCAGATGCAGCGCGGCGTCGCTCAGCGCTGGGTGAAGGCAAAAGCGGCCAGCCTCGCGGGTCTCCTCGTCATCCAAGACGACATCTCCGAAGAACTCCTCGCCGCGGCGCCACGCGGCCAGCAGTCCTTGGAATGCCGGGCCGTACTCATAGCCAACATCGGCCAGACTGTCGTACAGCGACTCAATATCGATTGCTTGTGCCCCAGGCGGTGGCCACTCAGTGAGCTGTTCGTTGTTGCTCGCCGGATCGTCGTCCTCGAGTGAGAGGACGCCGGCCGCGTGCAGCGTCCAGTCGCCCTCGTGTAGATCGCCGACCGTGGGCTCCGGCCGCGAGTGAATCGAGAGCGAGCGGCGGCCCTCTTCGTCGGTACCGGCGAGCACGAGTTGCAGCTGCATCGGGCTCTGCCCGTCGAAGATCAGCGGCGTGTGCAGGACCAGCTCGTCAACGACCGTAGCGCCGACACGCTCCCCCACCGTCAGTGCGAGCTCTAGGAACGCTGTGCCTGGGAGCAGCACTGTGCCGAGCACAGCATGGTCGGCGAGCCAAGGGTGCGACTCGAGCGAGATGCGGGCTGTGAACACTGCCTCGCCTCGGTCTCCAGCGAGCGATAGAGCAGCGCCGAGTAGCGGGTGGTCGGTGGCGTCCTGGCCGAGCGAGACGGCATCAGCGGCTCCCAGCCCGCTGGTGAGCCAATATCGCTCCCGTTGGAAGGGGTAGGTGGGAAGCGCGACGCGTTTGGCGCCTGACCCGTCGAACAGCGCACCCCAGTCGACATCGATGCCATCCGCCCACAACTGGGCCAGCGAACTTAGGAAGGTCTCGGGCTCGGCTGCGCCTTGCCGCAGGCTGCTGGTGACCAAGACGCCTTCCCCGTGCTCAGCTAGCGACTGTGTTGCCATCGCGACAAGGCCGCCGTCGGGGCCTATCTCCAGAAAACGACTGACGCCCAGCTCCTCCGAGAAGCTGATGCCGTCCGCGAACCGCACGGTCTCCCGGACGTGGCGTGCCCAGTAGTCAGGCGAAGCGGCATCATTCGCCGTCAGTAGCCGGCCGCTGGTGTTAGAGATGACTGGGATACGCGGCTCGCCGAAGCTGAGTTCTCCAGCGATCTGGCGGAACTCTGAGAGCATCGGCTCCATTAGCTCGGAGTGGAACGCGTGGGAGACCTGCAGCCGCTTGACCTTTTGCCCACGCTCCTGCCAGGTGGACTCGAATTGCGCGATCGTGTCGTGATCGCCTGAGACGACGATCGCTTGTGGGCTGTTGATAGCGGCGACCGATAGGCGTTTGAAATCAGTGAGGGCCTCTTGGACTTCTGTCTCCGTGCCCTGGATCGCGAGCATCGCGCCCGTTCCCGGCAGCGCTTCCATGAGTCGGCCTCGAGCGGCAACGAGTGCGCAGGCGTCCGGAAGGGAAAGGATGCCCGAAACGTGTGCTGCTGACAGCTCTCCGATTGAGTGACCAATTAGGTAGTCGGGGACCACGCCAAAGTGGTGAACGAGCCTGTAGAGCGCCACCTCTAGCGCGAAGAGCGCGGGCTGGGTGAACTCAGTCCGGTGAAGCAGCGATGCCGCGGCGCTTTCCTCGCCTGAGAACAAGACCTCCTTCAATGGCCTGGCGAGATGCGGGGCAAACTCCGTGCAGATCTCCTCGAGAGCTTCGGCGAAGATCGGGAAGGTCTGGGCGAGGTGCTCACCCATCCCTTGCCGCTGCGAGCCCTGGCCGGAGAAGATGAATGCGGTCTTCGCCGAACGCCGAGCGGTGCCTATCAGCGTGTTTGAAGCGTTGCCGGAACAGATCGCATCGAGCCCCGCGAGCAATGCGTCACGGTCAGGGCCGATGATCGCCGTGCGGTGTTCGAGCTGCTGGCGTCCGAGAGCGAGCGTAGCGGCGATGTCCGCAGACCCGAGCTCGGCATGTGCTTGCACAAAGGAGCCGAGGCGGTCTGCTTGTGCGATAAGGGCCTCGTCGCTCTTGGCCGAGAGCATGAAGGGCACAACAGAGGTCGGCAGAGTCGGAGCCTCCTGTGCCGAACTCGACTCCTGTGCCTGCGGCGCGTCTTCGAGGATGATGTGTGCGTTTGTGCCTGAGACGCCGAACGAGGAGATCGCGGCGCGCCGGGGACGGTCTCCCCGTGGCCACTGTTGTGGCTCGACCAACAGCTTCACGTTGCCCGCGTCCCAATCGACGTGACGAGTGGGTGCGTCGACGTGCAGTGTCTTCGGCAGCACCTCGTGGCGGATCGCCTGCACCATCTTGATCACGCCGGCGATTCCGGCGGCAGCCTGGGCATGCCCGATGTTTGACTTGATCGAGCCCAGCCACAACGGCCCAATGCTGCGGTCCTGGCCATAGGTCGCGATCAGCGACTGCGCCTCGATCGGGTCCCCGAGAATTGTCCCGGTGCCATGAGCCTCAACTACATCCACATCGCTCGCCGTGAGACCCGCATTCGCGAGTGCCTGACCGATCACCCGTTCCTGCGAGGGGCCGTTGGGCGCCGTTAGGCCGTTCGATGCTCCATCCTGATTGACAGCCGATCCCCGCACCAAGGCAAGTACGGGATGGTTGTTCTTCTGTGCCTCTGAAAGACGCTCGAGAACTAGGAGTCCAGCGCCCTCAGACCAGCCGGTGCCGTCTGCGCTGTCGGCGAACGAGCGGCAGCGTCCGTCTGGTGATAGTCCATGCTGACGTGAGAACTCGATGAAAGCTGCCGGCGTAGAGATGACGGCGGTGCCGCCGGCAAGCGCTAGGTCGCATTCGTCCTGCCGCAGCGCCTGGCACGCCATGTGGATCGCGACCAGCGAGGACGAGCAGGCAGTGTCGATGGACACGGCAGGTCCCTCAAGGCCAAGCGCATAGGAGATGCGGCCCGATACAACGCTCGTCGTGGAGCCGGTCAGGCGCAGCCCTTCGAGGTCCTCCCGCTGGTCGCCCAAGCCGTAGCCGGCGAAACCGACTCCAGCGAACACTCCGGTCAGGGAGCCGCGCAGCCCTTCTGGGCTGATCCCGGCGTTCTCGAACGCCTCCCAGGCGCCTTCCAGCAACAGCCGCTGCTGAGGGTCCATCGCCAACGCCTCACGCCGTGAGATCCCGAAGAACGAAGCATCGAAATCGCCGGCGTCGTCGAGGAATCCCCCATGACGCGTATAGGTCGTGCCGAGATGTTCAGGGTCGGGGTGAAAAAGACGCTCCAAGTCCCAGCCACGGTCGGTAGGAAACTCGCCGACGGCGTCCTTCCCTGCCGCGACGAGCTCCCAGAGGTCATCGGGCGAGTAGATCCCACCTGGAAAACGGCAGCTCATACCCACGACCGCAATCGGCTCCTCGAAGCGCATAACCAACCGCCGATTGATCTTCCGCAGCTTGGCCGCTTCGGTCATTGCCGCCCGTAGCGCCTTGGCGGTTCGTGTCTCTTGGGCGCTCATACGCCGAGCTCCTCTGGGCTGCCGCTCCCACTGAGGGCAGCGTCCACAAGGCTCTCCAAATCCATCTCCCGAATGCTGTCCACGTCTGTGGTCGCCATCGACTCGGTGTTGAGGTGCTCAGCCTCAGAACTGGCGACCTCTAGGAGCATGTCGAGCAGTCCGCTGCTGCGGAGCCGCGCCACCGGGATTGACGCGATCGCCTTGCGAATCTGGGCGTCGCGCGGATCATCCTGCTCGACCGAGCTGGGCGACAACTTCGTCAGCAGAAGCTGCGCGACCGCGTGAGGCGTCGGGTGGTCGAAGATGAGCGTGGCGGGCAAGCGCAGGCCCGTCGCGGCGTTCACCCGGTTGCGCAGCTCAAGGGCTCTCAGCGAGTCGAAGCCGAGGTCCTTGAAGTTACGCTGGATGTCGATCGCGTCTGGCGAAGCGTGACCAAGGACCGCGGCTACGTGACCTCTGAGGAAGTCCAGCGCTATCTCGTCGCGCTCGGACTCCGGTGCCTGTGCCAAGCGTGCCGCGAGGAAGCCGCCGCCCGACACGCGTCGGGCCGGCACACGAACGAGCGACTGCAACAGAGGAGGCAGCACGCCAGCTCGGCCGAAGGCGCGCAGCACAGAGAAGTCCAGCGCCACGGGCAATACCAACGGACGATCTGTCGCCAGCGCCGCGTCAAAGAGTTCGAGGCCGTGCTCAGTTGAGAGCGCCGAGACACCCGAGCGCTCAATGCGGGCTACGTCAGATTGAGTGAGATGCGCGGTCATGCCGGTCGCGACGGCCCACGGCCCCCACGCCACCGACACCCCCGGTAGACCCTGCGCGCGACGGCAGTAAGCCAGCGCATCGAGTGCAGCGTTCGCGGCAGCGTAGTTTCCTTGGCCGGGGGCGCCAAACGCTGCCGCAGCTGAAGAGAACACAACGAATCTCGCGAGCCCCAGCTCCTTTGTGAGCTCATGCAGGTTGATCGCTGCGTCGACCTTGGGCGACATCACGTTGAGCAGCCGCTCACTGTTGAGTGATTCGATGATGCCGTCATCGATTACGCCGGCAGCATGAATTACGGCTGTCAGCGGACGCGACGGCGGAATAGAAGCGATAAGCCGTTCAAGCTGAGGCCGGTTGGCCGCATCACAAGCCGTGATGTCCGCGTTTGCGCCGAGTGCCTCTAGCGAGGCTTTCAGCGCGCTCGCGCCATCGGCGTCCGGGCCACGGCGACTCACAAGCAGCAAGTTCTCGACGCCGTGCGCTTGCGCCAGATGCCTAGCGACTAGCGACCCGAGACCGCCAGTGCCGCCCGTTATGAGCACGGTGCCCGCGCCGGCAATCGCGAAGGGGTGATGCTCGTGCGCCTCCACTCTCACGATCCTTCGCGCGAGGAGCACCCCCTCCCTGATAGCGATCTCAGGTTCGTCGCTCGACAGCGCGCAATGAAGCTGAGCAAGCGAAGCCTCGCTTGAATCTCGGTCCATGAGAGCGAAGCGGCCGGGGTGCTCGGACTGCGCTGTTCGCAAGAGGCCAGGTAGCGCCGCCTGGACGAGGTTGGGTATGTCATCCGGTAGCGCGCCTACCGCGCCGTTCGTCAGGAGCATGAGCTTGGAAGCCGCCATTTGCTCGCACGCGAGGAACTCGTTTAGGACTGCAAGCGTCCGCTGCGTTACCCCGTGGACAGCGCTGATCAGGTCACTTCCGCCAAACGATCCTGTGCCCGTCTCCTCAGACAGCGCGTCGGCTTGGACAAGCACAACTTCGGGAGCTGGCTCGCCGGTCTCAATCTTCTCCACGAGCGCCGTGAGATCGGAGTAGCGCTCTAGCTGCACGCTCGGGAACTCGACCCCCTCGCCGAGGAGCGCCACATCCGGCCCAGACGCGTCGGACGACGGTGGCAGCTGCTTCCAGTCGAGTTCGAACAGCGTGTCGTAGTGCTTGGGTCGCGCCTTTAGCTGGCCTGGGTCGAACGGACGTGCCTTGATCGAGTCGACACTGAGCAGCGGCTGCCCGGCCTCGTCGATCGCGACCAGCATCGGACTCTCTTTAGCCGCCGTCAACGAGACTCGCAGCGTGCTTGCACCAGGGGCATTGATACGCACGCCTGAGAAGACAAATGGGACGTCCACGTCGCTGGCACGCCCGGATGCCTGCAACGACGTGAGGTGGAATGCCGAGTCCATGAGTGCGGGGTGGACGCAGAATCGTGCGGCTTCGCGGGCCTGCTCATCGGCGAGCGCGATCTCGCCGAAGAACTCATCACCACGTCGCCAAGCTGCGCGCAAGCCTTGGAACGCCGGCCCGTACTCGTAGCCCTTGTCGGCGAGCTCGTCGTAGAGCGACTCGGTATCGACAGGCTCCGCGTCTTGGGGCGGCCACTGACTGATCGGTGCGTCAACGATGCCTGTGTCCTCGCTCGCGGCGAGCGTGCCCGAGGCGTGCAGCGTCCACTGACCGCCCCCCGCGGGCTCATTACTCTCGCCCTCCGGGCGAGCGTAGATCGAGAGTGCTCTACGACCGGCCTCGTCAGCCCCGGAGAGCGCGATCTGCAGCTGTACTGCGCGTAGACCGTCGAACACGAGCGGGGTCTCCAAACCGAGCTCCTCGACTACCGAGGCGCCTACGCGCTCGCCGACCGCCAACGCCAGCTCCAAGAACACTGTGCCCGGCAACACCGCTGCGCCTAGCACTGAGTGGTCAACCAGCCACGGGTGAGAATCGACTGATACCCGCGCGGTGAACACCGCACTTTCTCGCTCTCCCGCCAATGAGAGGGTCGCCCCCAGCAGCGGATGATCGGCATCCCCGAGCCCAAGTGACACTGCGTCGCCCATGCCGCCCTGCGATGCCAGCCAGAACCGCTCCCGCTCAAACGCGTAGGTCGGAAGCTCGACCCTTCTCGACCCGTCGAAGAACACGCCCCAATCCACAGCAACACCGTGAACATGAGCCTGCGCCAGCGAGAGCAGAAAGCGATCCATGTCGCCTTGGTCGCGCCTGAGCGATCCGACGACCACTGTCGCTACCGCCGGATCGTCGCTGGCGTGGATCGTTTCTTCCAGCGGCATGGTGAGCACCGGGTGTGGGCTCACCTCGACGAACGTGTTGAAAGAGTCGCCGAGGAGTGCGCGGGTAGCCTGCTCGAACAGGACCGGCTGCCGCAGATTGCGATACCAGTAACTGCCATCGAGTTCGCGGGTGTCAAGCAGCGCGCCGGTGGCGGTCGAGTAAAACGGGATCTCGGACGAGCGTGGGGTTATCTGAGACAGGTCGCTTTCGAGCCGCTGTTGAATCGGCTCGATTTGCGACGAGTGCGACGCATAGTCGACCTGTATCTCCTTCGCGCGGATCTGCTGTGCCTCGCAGCGTGCAATCAGGTCGCTCAGTGCGTGGGGCGGGCCGGATACAACGACGGACGATGGCCCGTTGACAGCGGCGAGTGAGAGCTGCTCACCGAACGGTGCGATTAGGCGCTCGGCCCGCTCTGCAGGTAGCGCGATCGAGACCATGCCGCCACGGCCGGCAAGCTCATCGGCCAGAGCCTTGCCGCGCAGCGCGACGACACGCGCGGCGTCCTCCAGGGAGAGGGCGCCTGCGACGTGCGCCGCCGCGATCTCGCCCTGAGAGTGGCCGACCACTGCCAAGGGCTTCACACCGAATGAGCGCCAGAGAGCAGCGAGCGAGACCATCACCGCAAAGACCGTTGGCTGCAGCACGTCCACGCGATCCAGCGGCGGCGCGCCTTCTGTGCGGCGGAGAACGTCCTCCAATGACCAGTTGCAGTAGTCGCCGAGCGCGTCAGCGCAAGCCTGCATCTGCTCCGCGAAGACAGGAGAGCGATCCCACAGGCCGAGCGCCATCCCGTCCCAGTGACAGCCCTGGCCGGAAAACACGAACACGGTCTTGCGGGTCGCGCCAGCGTTTCCGTGGATCATCCGGTCGTGATATTCGCCTTCCGCGGCGGCGTCGAGTAGGAGAGTCAGCTCGTCGCGATCGTTGCTGACGGCGACGGCTCGGTAGGGCAGATGTGCTCGATGTAGCGCCAGCGTTGCCGCGATGTCGCAGTCCTCGGCCTGGGGCTCGGTTGCGAGATATTCGCGAAGACGCGCAGCCTGCCCTTGAAGGGCTTGCTCCGACCTAGCTGAGAGCAGAAACGGCTTGGCCCCTGGCATGTGAGGCCGTGTGTCGTCGCGCTGCTCGCCGGTCTGCTGTGGTGCTTCCTCAAGGATGATGTGTGCGTTTGTGCCTGAGACGCCGAACGAGGAGACGGCGGCTCGGCGGGGGCGGTCATCACGCGGCCACTCCTGCGGATCGACCAGCAGCTTCACCTGGCCGGCGTTCCAGTCGACATGACTGGAGGGCGCGTCGACGTGCAGCGTCTTCGGCAGCACTTCGTGGCGGACGGCCTGGATCATCTTAATCACGCCCGCGATTCCCGCGGCCGCCTGCGCATGACCGATGTTGGACTTGATCGACCCCAGCAGGAGCGGCGTCGCGCGATCTTGCCCGTAGGTCGCGATCAGTGCCTGCGCCTCGATTGGGTCTCCGAGGATTGTGCCGGTGCCGTGAGCCTCGACCACGTCTACATCGCTGGCAGCGAGGCCCGCGTTGGCGAGAGCCTGGCTTATTACTCTTTCCTGGGATGGGCCATTCGGTGCAGTGAGGCCGTTCGACGCGCCGTCCTGATTCACTGCCGACCCACGCACGACGGCGAGGACCGGGTGGCCGTTGCGCTGCGCGTCGGCGAGGCGCTCAAGCAGCACGAGCCCTGCGCCCTCGGAAAAGCCGGTGCCATTGGCGCTGTCTGCAAACGATCGGCACCGACCGTCCTGCGAGAGTCCCTGCTGGCGAGAGAACTCGATAAAGACGCCGGGGGTAAAGAACACTGTCACCCCGCCAGCGAAGGCGAGCTGGCAGTCGCCGTGACGCAATGCCTGACAGGCCATGTGGATCGCTACCAACGACGAGGAGCAGGCTGTGTCGACCGACACGGCCGGACCCTCCAGCCCAAGGGCGTAGGCCACGCGGCCAGACACAACGCTCGTCGCGGAGCCGGTCAGCCGCAACCCCTCAAGATCGCTGCGCAGCTCTCCGAGGCCGTAGCCGGAAAACCCAACTCCTGCAAAGACTCCGGTCAGCGAGCCGCGTAGGTGCGTTGGATCGATCCCAGCGTGCTCGAGTGCTTCCCATGCGCCTTCGAGCAACAATCGCTGCTGTGGGTCCATCGCGAGCGCCTCGCGCGGCGATATGCCGAAGAACGCGGCGTCAAACCCGGCCGCGTCATCCAAGAATGCTCCGTGACGGGTGTAGCTCGTACCAGGGCGCTCGCGGCTGGGGTCAAACAGCCGGTCGAGGTCCCAGCCGCGATCGGCAGGAAAGCTCGAAACCGCATCCTTGCCATCGGCGACCAACTGCCACAGGTCCTCCGGCGAATACACACCACCCGGAAAACGACAACTCATCCCCACCACTGCAACCGGCTCATCCAACTGGGCAGGTCTGCGCGAGACAGCTTTCGCACCTCTCGCCTGGCCCTTCATCCGCTGTAGCAAGAGCTCCACGATCGCCGCAGGAGTCGGATGGTCGAACACGAGCGTCGCGGGCAGGCGCAGGCCGGTCGTTGTATTCAGGTGGTTGCGCAACTCCACCGCCGCGAGCGAGTCGAACCCCAGATCCTTGAAGTTGCGTTGTGGGTCTATCGCCGCCGCCGACGAGTGCCCAGAGACCGAGGCCACGTGGCCCCTCACGATGTCCAGAATGACCTCGGGCCACTCGTGCTCAGGCACCTGCGCCAAGCGCATCGCCAGCAAGCCGCCCTCGGACGCCCTTCGAGCGGGTATACGCACGAGCCGTTGCAGAATCGGAGGCAGTACGCCCGCCTGCCCGTAGGCCCGCAACACCGAGAAGTCAAGCGATGCTGGGAGGAGGAACGGCCGACCGATCATCCGAGCTGCGTCGAACAGTTCAAGACCCTGCGCCTCGGACAGTGGGACTATGCCCGCCCGCCGTATCCGGGCAACATCGCTGTCGCTGAGCCGCGACGTCATCCCGGCGGCTTGTTCCCACGCACTCCACGCCAGCGAGCCGCCGGGCAGGCCGGTCGCGTCGCGATGAGCGGCCAGCGCGTCGAGAAACGCGTTAGCGGCAGCGTAGCCGCCCTGGCCGGGACTCCCGAGCGAGGCGGCGGCCGACGAGAACAGGATGAGCTCAGCGTCGGGCACCATCTCGTGCAAATGCACCGCGGCATCGACCTTCGGCGCCAGCACTCGCTGCAGACGCTCGCCGTCGAGCGAGTCGAGCATCGCGTCGTCAAGGACGCCTGCCGCGTGCACCACAGTTACAACGGGATGCTCGTCGGGGATCGAGACAAGCAGTGCTCGCAACTGCTCGCGGTCTGACACATCACATCCGACGATTCGCACAACGCAGCCGAGGTCTTCAAGCTCTCCCCGGAGGGCGTCTGCGCCTGGGCTGTCGAGCCCGCGGCGGCTGACGAGAACCAGCCGACGGGCGCCCTGGTTGGCGACGTGACGCGCTACAGCTACGCCCAGCCCGCCTGTGCCGCCGGTTATCAGCACCGTCCCGAGCGGATCAGGCCGGTGCGGGATCGTTAGCACGATCTTGCCGACGTGCTTGGACTCCCGCAGCTGTCGAAACGCGCCTTGGCCACGTCTCACGTCGGTGGTCGAGACCGGGAGATGCTTGAACACGCCGCGCTCGAACAGAGCGACGATCTCGACCAGCATCTCCTGTATCCGGGCGGGTCCAGCTTCGCCTGTGTCGAAGGGGCGATAGCTGACGCCGCTTGCCAGCTGGTCGGCCGAGCGGACGTCAGCCTTGCCCATTTCCAAGAAGCGCCCGCCGCGCGGCAGCAGCTCCAGCGAGGCGTCGACAAACTCACCGGCCAGGGAGTTGAGCACCACGTCAACACCGCTACCGCCGGTCGAGGCCATGAACTTCTCCCTGAACTCGACTGTGCGTGACGAGGAGATACGCGCCTGGTCGATGCCGAGCGCTTGGAGCACCTTCCACTTGTCAGGGTGAGCCGTTGCAAAAACCTCGACGCCGAGGTGAGACGCAAGCTGAAGCGTCGCCATCCCCACGCCGCCGGCGGCTCCGTGCAGAAGCAGCTTCTCCCCCTCCCGCACGGCGGCGAGATCAACGAGAGCGTAATAGGCGGTCAGGAACGCGACCGGGATGGACGCTGCCTGCGCGAAGGACCAGTCTGCAGGCATCTTCACGAGCAGGTCTCGCTCGGCGATCGCGACGGGTCCGAACGCCTCCGGCACGAGTCCCATCACGCGGTCCCCGACCGCTAGATCGGTCACGCCTGGGCCGACCTCCATCACCACACCTGCACCCTCGCTGCCGATCGGCGCCTCACTGGGGTACACCCCGAGCGCGATCAGCACGTCCCGGAAGTTCAGGCCTGCAGCTTGCATCCCGAGCCGCACCTGGCCGTCGCCGAGCGGCTCCACCATCCGCGGATTGGCGCGCAGTTCGAGGGCCTCGAGGGTGTCACGCGACTCGCTGCCGAGACTCCATGCCACTGCATCCCCCGGCGGCAGCAGAGAACGTGAAGCGCCCGCTCCGAGCCGCACCAGTCGTGGCGCGTAGAGCGTCCCGCCTCGTATCGCAAGCTCTGGCTCATTGCTCGTGAGCGCTGCTTGAAGGCTGCTGAGCGAGGATTCGCTCGTGTCTCGGTCTATGAGCGCGAAGCGATCGGGGTGCTCGGAGTTGGCGGTTCGCACGAGACCGGGCAATGCCGCTTGCATGAGGTTCGGCGAGTCATCTGCTGTTGCGGCGAGAGCGCCATCCGTCAACAGCACGAGCCTCGAGTCCGATAGCGGCGCCGACGCAAGGAACTCGTTGAGCAGCGCGACCACGCACTCCGTCACCCGATGCACGGCCTGAATCAACTCGTCACCAGCCGGTGTTACCCCGCTCGCGTCAGACAGCGTGCCGGCCTCGACAACCACGAGTCGTGGAGCAGGTCGGCCGCCCTCGATTTCCTCGCTCAGCACTGTGAGGCTCGCGTAGCGCTCCGCTTGCACGCCGGGCGGCTCAGCCGTGCCTCCCAGAAGCGCCACGGCGGGCTCCGACTCGTCGTCCGACGTGGCGGGAAGTTCCGTCCAGTCGAGCTCAAAGAGCGTGTCGTACGTTCGCGACCTCGCGGCGTGAAGCCGGCTTGGGTCGAGTGGGCGGACGTCGATCGCGTCGATCCCCAACAGGGGGCGGCCCGCCTCGTCAAATGCACGCAGGCGCAGCTGCTCGTCCCTGCGAAGGCGGACACGCAGCACGCTTGCGCCGTAGGCATGGACACGCACGCCCGAGAATGAGAACGGCACATCGACCTCACCAGAGCGCGCCTGTGCTGGTGCCCGTAGCGCCAACGTGTGAAGCACCGCATCCATGAGTGCCGGGTGAACACAGAAGCGGTCGGCTTCGCGAGCCTGCTCGTCACCAAGCACGACCTCGCTGAAGATCTCATCGCCGTAACGCCAAGCGGCGCGCAAACCGTGAAATGCAGGTCCGTACTCGTAGCCTGCCTCGGCGAGAGCGTCATAGAGGGATTTAGCATCTAGGGGCTCCGCGCCCGTGGGCGGCCACTCGGCCGGCAGCCCGTCCTCGTCCACGCTCTGCCCGTCCTCGCGGCCAACCGCACCCGAAGCGTGAAGTGTCCACGCTCCCTCGCCCAGATCGTCAGGCTCCCCTTCCGGGCGAGAGTAAACGGACAGCGTCCTGCGCCCGCCCTCATCGGCCTCGTCGAGCACGAGCTGTAGCTGAACGGCGCGTTGGGCATCGAATACCAACGGCGCCTGCAGGACAAGCTCCTCGATGACCGGGGCGCCGACTCGGTCGCCAGCAGCGAGGGCGAACTCTAGGAACGCTGTGCCGGGTAGGAGGACGGTGCCGAGTACGGCGTGGTCTTTCATCCAGGAGTGAGTGTCGCTGGAAATGCGGGCCGTGAACACTGTCTCGTCGCGGCCTCCTGCCAGTGACAGCATCCCGCCAAGCAACGGGTGATTCGTGGTGGCAAGTCCGAGTGATCCTGCGTAAGCGGCGCCGCCGGGCGCTGACAGCCAGTAGCGTTGGCGTTGGAAGGCGTAGGTGGGGAGTTTGATGCGTTTTGTGTTGGGGTCGAAGAGGGCTTGCCAGTCGATGTTGATGCCGTGGACCCATGCTTGTGCGAGGGAGACGGTGAAGCGTTCGGGGCCGCCTTCGTCACGGCGTAGCGTGCCGGTGACGAGCGCGTCGCCTGGATCGTTGAGCGTGTCCTCGACGGTTTCTTCCAGCGCGATCGTCAGCACTGGGTGGGGGCTGATCTCGATGAAGGTTCGCCGGCCGTCGCCGAGTAGCGCGCTGGTGGTTTGCTCGAGCTGGACGGTTTGGCGGAGGTTGCGATACCAGTAGTCGCTGTCCAGCTCGGCGGTGTCGAGCAGCGTGCCGGTGACGGTCGAGAAAAACGGGATCTCGCCGTGGCGGTGTGTGATCGCCGAGCACCCGTCAAGCAGCTCTTGGCGGATCTCCTCGACGTGCTGTGAGTGCGCGGCGTAGTCGACGGGGATTTTGCGGGCTCTCACACCACTGGCCTCACAGTCAGCGAGAAGCTCATCGAGCGCCGCCACATCACCAGAGACGACGACCGACGAAGGCCCGTTGACAGCGGCGATCCCGATGCGGCCCTCCCAGCGCGCGAGGCGCTGCTCCAGCGCACGGGCGCCTTGGGCGATCGAGACCATGCCGCCCTTGCCAGCGATCTTCACCAGCGCGCGACTGCGCAGCGCGACCAGCCGGGCGGCGTCCTGAAGCGAAAGGCCGCCCGCGACATACGCGGCGGCGATCTCGCCTTGAGAGTGCCCGACAACGACGCCTGGACGCACACCGCAGGCGTCCCAGAGCGCTGCAAGCGACACCATCACCGCGAACAGCGCGGGCTGCACCACATCTACCCGGTCAAGGCCCGGCGCGCCGCGCAGCACCGCCTCTAGATCCCAGTCGACGTGCTCGCCGAGCGCCTGCCCACAAGCACGCATCCGCTCGGCGAACACGGGCGAGGAGTCCAGCAACTCGACCGCCATGCCCTCCCACTGCGAACCCTGACCAGGAAACACAAACACCGGCAACCCACCAGCGCCGAGGAACCGCGCGACACCATCGGTTGCGCCCGGTGATGACTCGCCCCGCGCGAGCGTCGACAGCCGCGCCGAGAGTATGTTCAGGTCGCTCCCGAGAACCACAGCCCGGTGCTCGAAAGCCGCCCGGCCAGCCAGCGAAAAGCCAACCTCTCTAACGTCAACCTGCGGCGACTCCCCGACGGACTCACACAAACGCTCGGCCTGGGCGCGCAGCGCCCGCTCGCTCTTAGCGGACACGAGCCACGGAACGATCCCCGATCCGAGAACATCGCCACCAGCACGGGCGTAGCCGCCGCTCTCGGAGATATCGTCCTCAGCATCATCCTCCTGGGCAGCGGGCACTTCCTCGAGGATCACGTGTGCATTGGTGCCGCTCATCCCGAACGACGAAATACCGGCACGGCGAGGTTCACCGTCACGCTCCCACGGCCTTTGCTCGGTCAAGATCTCGATATCGCCCGCTGACCAATCAACGTGCGAAGACGGCGCATCGACGTGCAAGGTTCTTGGCAGCACGCCGTGACGCAGAGCCATAACCATCTTGATCAGACCAGCGGCACCAGCAGCCGATGCGGAGTGCCCTATGTTCGACTTGATCGACCCCAGCCACAGTGGTCGGTCCTCGGAGCGGTTCTGCCCGTAGGTGGCGAGCAGTGCCTGCGCCTCAATCGGATCGCCGAGGATCGTGCCGGTGCCGTGCCCCTCGACTACATCGACTTGGCCTGGTGAGAGCAGCGCGTTCGCGAGCGCCTGTGTGATCACGCGCTGCTGCGAGGGTCCGTTCGGCGCCGCCAATCCGTTAGTCGCGCCGTCCTGGTTCACCGCGCTGCCACGGACGATCGCCAGCACCTCGTGGCCATTCCGTTGCGCGTCGGACAGTCGCTCTAGCAGTAGCACGCCGATGCCCTCGGACCAGCCGACGCCATCCGCCGAGTCACCGTATGACTTGCACCGCCCATCAGGAGAAAGGCCGCGCTGACGGCTGAAGCTCAGGAACAGCCCCGGCATGGCCATGACGGTCACGCCGCCCGCCAGCGCGAGCGAGCATTCTTCCGAGCGTAGGGCCTGACACGCCAGATGCAGTGCCACCAATGATGACGAGCACGCCGTGTCCACCGATACCGCTGGACCCTCGAACCCAAAGGAGTAAGACACGCGGCCCGAGACAACACAGTCCATGTTGCCCGCCAACCCGTAGCTTTCGATGTCCTCGGAGACGGCTCCGAGAAGTCCGACGCCGTAGCCCGACGAGCTCACCCCGGCGAACACGCCGGTCTGGCTGCCCTTCAGAGTGGTGGGGTCGATGCCGGCGTCTTCGATCGCCTCCCAGGAGCCTTCGAGCAGCAGCCGCTGCTGCGGGTCCATCGTCAACGCCTCACGCGGTCCGATCCCGAAAAAGGCGGCGTCAAAATCGCCGGCTGTGTCGATGAACCCGCCCTCGCGCGTGTAACACGTGCCAGGGTGCTCTGGGTTGGGGTCGTACAACGCGTCCAGATCCCAGCCACGATCGGCGGGGAACCGGCCGATCGCGTCAGTACCAGAGGCCACCAGCTGCCACAGCTGCTCCGGCGAGGACACGCCGCCCGGATACCGGCAACTCATTCCCACAATCGCCAACGGCTCGTACTGCTGGTCTTCGACCTCCCGCAGACGACGCCGCGCCTTACGGAGATCAACCGTGACGCGCTTCAGGTATTCGCGAAGCCTCTCGCTCTCTGTCGATTTGTTATCAGCCATTCAAGATTGCCCCAGTGACTCGCACTCGTGTCTCAGGATTCGGCCAACTCCGTGTCGATGAGCGCGAACATCTCCTCGTCGGAAGCAGAGTCCAAATCCTCATCAGCACCACCAGCGTCGATGCTTTCGAGCCCGCCAAGGAGGACGCGTAGCCGCGCGGCTATCCTGCTCCGCTCGGCTGGGTCGTCGGCGAGCGACGGAAGCGATCGCTCAAGGCTTTCGAGGTCCCTATCGACGGGGGCGCGCGGCACCGAATCCTTCGACACTTCGCTCAGCAGATACTCAGTGACTGCCGCAGTCGTCGGATAGTCAAACACCAACGTTGCGGGCAAATTCATCCCCGTCGCCGCGCTCAAGCGGTTGCGCATCTCCACCGCACCAAGCGAGTCGAAACCGAGATCCTTGAAGACCGCGCGCGGATCGATCGCGTCAGACGACGAATGCCCGAGCACGACCGCAGCCTGCGCTCTCACAAGCTCAAGGACGAAGCTCTCGCGATCCGTCTCCGAAATTGCAGCCAAGCGTTGCGCCAGTGACTCGCCCCGGTCCCTGGAACGGCGACTTGGCGACCGAACGAGATCGGCAAAGAGCGGTGGAAGTATTCCGCCACCGGCCAGGCTGCGCAGCGCTCGCACGTCGATCGGAGTGGCGACAGCGAGCGGCTCGCTCAAGTCTGCGCCGAGATCGAAAAGGTCGAGGCCCTGTTCCGCGGAGAGCTTCGCTATGCCCGAACGCGTCATCCGTTGCCGGTCGGCGTCCGTGAGTTCGCCGGTCATCTCGCTGGCTTGCTCCCACAGCCCCCAGGCCATTGAGACGGCGGGGAGTCCTTCTGCCCGGCGCTGCGCCGCGAGAGCGTCCAGGAACGTGTTTGCCGCTGCATAGTTGCCCTGACCTGGGCTGCCGAATGTGCCCGCCACCGAAGAAAAGACGACGAACATCGACAGGTCGGTGTGCTTGGTGAGGTCGTGCAGATGCCACGCGGCATCCGCCTTCGACGCGAGCACCCCATCGAGGCGCTCCGGGGTGAGCGAGCCGATCACGCCGTCGTCCAGCACACCAGCGGCGTGGACGACGCCTCGGAGGGGGTGCTCGGCGGGGATCGTGTCGAGCAGCGCTTTGAGGTGCTCGCGTTGGGAGACGTCGCACGCCGAGATCGTCACCCTGGTGCCGAGCGCTTCGAGGTCTGCCTTCAGCACGCGGGCGCCCTCGGCGTCCTCGCCGCGCCTGCTCGCCAACAGCAGATGACCGACGCCGTGCCGTGACGCTAGGTGACGCGCCAGCAAGCTGCCCAGGCCCCCAATGCCGCCCGTAACCAGCACCGTTCCCTCGGAGCCGATCGTCGCTGGCAGGGTAAAGGTGTTCTTCCCGACGTGGCGGGCCTGGCTCATGAACCTGAACGCATCCGGCGCGTGACGAATATCCCAGGCGCGTAGCGGCATCGGCGTCAGCGCCCCAGCCTCAAAGAGCGCGATCAACTCACCGAGCATCGCCTGGATGCGCTCCGGGTCAGCCTCCACGAGATCAAACGCCCGGTAGACGACGCCTAGATGCTTCTCATAGACCTCCTCGGCGTTACGGATATCCGTCTTACCCATCTCTACGAACCGGCCACCACCGCTGAGCAACCTCAGCGAGCCATCGACAAAGTCGCCGGCAAGAGAGTTCAACACCACGTCAATACCTGACGCCTGGAAGCGTTCGCTGAACTCGAGTGTGCGGGAGTTGGCGATGTGCGCGTCGTCGAGGCCGAGCGCGCGTAGGGCGTCCCACTTTGTTGGGCTGGCGGTGGCGAAGACCTCGGCACCGAGGTGTTGGGCGAGCTGGATAGCGGCCATGCCGACGCCGCCGGTGCCGGCGTGCACGAGCAGCTTCTCACCCTCTTTGAGGTTCGCGAGGTCCAGCAGGCCGTAGTACGCGGTCAAGAACACGGTCGGCACCGAGGCGGCCTGTGCGAACGACCACCGATCGGGTACGTGTGCGAGGAGTCGTTGATCGGTGACAGCGACCGGGCCGAACCCCCCGGCCATCAGCCCCATGACTCGATCGCCGACAGCCAAGCCCTCGACCTCGGGGCCTGCCTCCAGCACGACCCCGGCGCCCTCGCCGCCGATCATGGCGTCGCCCGGATACATGCCGAGCGCGATCAGGACGTCGCGGAAGTTCAGTCCCGCTGCCCGGACAGCGACCCGCACCTGCCCAACGGCCAACGGCTCTGCCACATCGGGAGCGGCCACGAGTGAAAGATCCTCAAACGTGCCGCCGGCCCCGGCCTGCAGCCGCCACTCGGATGTGTCTTCGGGGGTCGCCAGAACGCCCGAGCTGGTGCGTGCGAGCCGGGGAGCAAACACGTTGCCGCACCGGAGCGCGAACTGCGGCTCATCGAGACCGAGCGCGCCAGGCAGAGCACCCCATGACGCCTCGTCACCATCGACATCTATGAGCACCAGTCGTTGTGGGTTCTCTGTTTGTGCGGTGCGCGCGAGTCCCCAGATTGGTGATTGGGTCAGGCCGGGGAGGTGTTCGCCGGCGGCGATCGAGACGGCGTGTTTGGTGAGCAGCACCAGGCGTGCCTCGGTGAAGCGAGGATCGGCGATCCATTCTTGGATCAGCGCGAGCGCCCGGTGGGTGCTGGTGTGCATGGCCGCCAACTCGTCGGCCTCGGCGTCCGCGTCGCAGTCGGCGAGCACGAACTGGGGCAGCGGGACGCCCTGATCGAGGACTTGGCCCAGCGCTCCCAGGTCGGCGTGTGTCTCGACCGTGCAGCCGGCGCCAGCGAGAGATTGCGCCGCTGGCGAGTTGCCGAGGATTGCGAGCGTGGTGGGCGACTCGGGTGGCGAGACCGGCACGGTGGTCCAGTCCAGCCTGAACAGGGAGTCGCTGGGGGCGGCGGCTGGTTGCAGCTGCCCGGCGGGGACTTCGCGCGTGGTGAGCGAGTCGATGGTCGCGACGGGTTGGCCGGTGTCGTCCGCGACGATCAGCGAGAGCGTGTCGTCGGCTGGTGGTGAGAGCGAGACGCGAAGCGAACTAGCGCCTGCATCGTGGAGCTGCACTCCGTTCAGCACGAACGGCAACCGCACACCACCACCATCGTCTGTGTCGGTGGCGGCGAACGCTGCGTGCAGCGCCGAGTCGAGCAGCGCTGGGTGCACGCCGAACGCTGAGGCTTCGTCGTGTTGGTCGGGTGCGAGCGTGACCTCGGCGAACAGCTCCTCTCCGCGCCGCCACGCCGCTTGGAGTCCTTGGAACGCTGGGCCGTACTCGATGCCCCGCTCGGCCAGCTGGTCGTAGAGGCCGTCGACGTCCACTACCTCGGAGCCCTCCGGTGGCCACACCCCGGCCAACAGGCTCGCGCGCTCTGAGACAGCACCCTCACCAGAAGCCAACACGCCGGTCGCGTGCAGCGTCCAGTTCCTCTCCTGCAGATCGCTCGCGGCGGCGGGCTCAGGGCGAGAGTGAATGCTCAGCGAGCGCCGACCGCTCTCGTCAGGGCCGTGGACTGTTAGCTGCAGTTGAACCGCCGTCTCGCCTGAGAGCAGGAGCGGAGTCGCCAAGACCAGCTCTTGAACCGTTGGGCAGTTGGTCTGCTCGCCAGCGTGCAGGGCCAGCTCCAAGAATGCGGTCCCTGGCAGCAGCACAGTGCCCAGCACAGCATGGTCCGCGAGCCACGGGTGAGTCTCGACCGAGATACGCCCGGCGAGCAACAACTGCTCGCCGTCGGCCATGTCGACCATCGCACCCAGCAGCGGATGATCAGCAGACGACAAACCGCTCGCGCCGACGTCGCCAGAGCCGGCTCTGAGCCCGAGCCAAAACCGTTCCCTCTGGAAAGCATAAGTCGGCAAGTCGACGCGCCGCGTGCCGGCTCCGCCCAGCATCTTCCTCCAATCAACGCCAGCGGCCCGCACCCAAATCTCAGCGAGACCTCTGAGCACAGAGGAAAGCTGAGGACGATCGCCACGCAGCAGCGAGACTGCGACAACGCCTTGATCATCAATCGAGGCTTGTGTTGTTGTGGTGAGTGTGGTGTCGGGGCCGAGCTCTAGGAAGGTTTTGGTGTTTTGGGTGTGGAGCCATTGGGTGCCGTCCTTGAAGCGCACGGTTTGGCGGACGTGTCGTGTCCAGTAGTCGGCGGTGCAGATTTCCTCGTCGGATGCGGGCTGACCGGTGAGGTTCGACACGACGGGTATCCGCGGCGGGAAGAACGCGATGGTGTTGGCGACCTCGGAGAACTCGTTGAGCATCGCGTCCATTCGTGGCGAGTGAAATGCGTGGCTGACCCGCAGGCGTTTCGTCTTGCGGTCCCGCTGCTCCCAGACGCCCTGCAGCTCAAGCACGGCATCCTCGTCACCAGAGATCACGACCGAGGCCGGGCTGTTCACTGCCGCCAGCGAAACGCGGTCCTCGTAGCCTGTGAGCGTCTCGGCTACCTCTTGCTCGGATGCTTGGATCGAGAGCATCGCTCCGCCCGCTGGTAGTGCGCCCATCAGTCGTCCCCGCGCGGCGACTAGCCTGCAGGCGTCCTGGAGTGAGAAGACGCCGGCGACGTGCGCGGCGGCGAGCTCCCCGATCGAGTGACCGAGCAGGAAGCTGGGGCGCACTCCCAGGCTCTCGATCAGCCTGAACAGCGCGACCTCGAGCGCGAACAGGCTTGCCTGGGTGAACTCGGTGTGATCGATCAGCTTTGCCTCGGGTGTGTCCTGGGCGGCGAACAGGATCTCGCGCAATGGCCGATCTAGGTGCTTGTCGAACTCGGCGAAGATCCCATCGAGTGCGTCTCTGAAAACACTGGAGGCGTCGTATAGCTCGCGGCCCATGCCCGCACGCTGCGAGCCCTGCCCAGTGAACAAGAACGCCAGCCCGCCACCAGAGCGAGAACCCTCGACCACGCCCGCCGCCGACTCACCAGCCGCCAACGCATCCAGCCCAGCGAGCAACTGATCACGGCTCTCGCCGAGCACCACAGCCCGATGATCGAAAGCAGAACGCGCCACAAGCGACCGAGTGACATCCGCGGTGCCGACCTCTGGCGATTCGCCGACGAACGCTCGCAGCCGCTCCGCTTGAGCGCGCAGCGCTGCCTCACTCTTACCCGACACAACCCACGGCACCACTCCCGCGTCTTCGATATTCACGACAGGAGCAGCAGCGTCGGCGGTGGTTTCTGTTGCTGGTGCTTCCTCGAGGATGAGGTGGGCGTTGGTGCCGCTGATCCCGAACGAGGAGACCCCGGCGCGACGCGGTTCGCCGTTGCGCTCCCACGGCCGCTGCTCGGTCAGGAGTTCAACTTCGCCTGTTGACCAATCGACGTGTGATGTGGGCGCGTCGATGTGCAGCGTTCTGGGCAGTACGCCGTGGCGCAGGGCTTGCACCATCTTGATGACCCCGGCGACGCCTGCTGCGGCTTGGGTGTGCCCGATGTTCGACTTGATCGACCCGAGTTGCAGCGGACCGTTGGTGCGGTTCTGGCCGTAGGTGGCGAGCAGCGCTTGTGCCTCGATCGGATCACCGAGGATGGTGCCTGTACCGTGTGCCTCGACCGCGTCGACCTGGGCTGGGGATAGGTTGGCGTTGGCGAGCGCCTGTGTGATTACTCGCTGTTGGGAGGGGCCGTTCGGGGAGGTCAGTCCGTTGCTCGCGCCATCCTGATTAATCGCGCTGCCACGCACCACCCCCAGCACCTCATGCCCATTGCGCTGCGCATCGGACAAGCGCTCCAACACCAACAAACCCACACCCTCACTGAATCCTGTGCCATCAGCAGACTCCGCAAACGCGTTGCAACGGGCGCCGCGAGACAACCCTTTCTGGCGAGAGAATTCGATGAAGACCCCAGGAGTGGCAAGGACCGTCACACCGCCCGCCAAAGCCAGCGAACACTCACCACTTCGCAACGCCTGACAGGCAAGGTGTACGGCAACCAGCGAAGACGAGCAGGCTGTGTCAAGCGAAACCGCTGGCCCCTCCAACCCCAAGGTGTAGGCGATCCGCCCGGAAGCGACGCTGCTGGTGGTGCCGGTCATCCCATAGCCCTCAGTTGCATCGGCCGTGGCGCCGCCCAACGTCAGACCGTAATAGGAGGAAATAACTCCGGTGAACACGCCGGTCTGGCTACCGTCAAGGCTGGTCGGGTCGATGCCGGCGTCTTCGATCGCCTCCCAGGCACCTTCCAGCAGCAGCCGCTGCTGCGGGTCCATCGTCAACGCCTCACGCGGCCCAATCCCAAAAAAGGCAGCATCGAAATCGCCAATAGCGTCAACGAACCCGCCCTCGCGCGCGTAACACGTCCCAGGGCGCTCCGAGTCGGGGTCATACAACCCGTCCACATCCCAGTCACGATCAGTGGGGAACTCGGCGATCGCGTCAGTACCAGAGGCCACGAGTTGCCACAGCTGCTCCGGCGAGGACACTCCGCCCGGATACCGGCAACTCATCCCCACGATCGCCAACGGCTCATCTAGTGACACCGTCGAGACCGCCAGCTTCACAGTAGCGGTGGTCCCCGAAAGCTCGTTGAGCAGATGGTCGGTGACGGCTGCGGTGGTGGGGTAGTCGAACACGAGCGTGACAGGAAGTCGCAGACCTGTCTGGGCGTTCAGGCGGTTGCGCAGCTCGACAGCGGTAAGTGAGTCAAAGCCAAGATCCTTGAAGGCTCGCTTCGAGTCGATCGCGTCTGAAGAGGCGTGCCCCAGCACCGTGGCGACCTGGCTCTTGACGAGATCGAGCACGACGCTTGCGCGCTCGCACTCGGGAATCACGGCGAGCCGTCGCGCCAGCGACCTGGCCTCTTTGCTCGTGCGATGGGCGGGCGTCAGCACGACGTCGCTCAGGAGTGGGGGAAGCAGTCCGCTGCTCGCGAGGGTGCGGAGCGCTTGCACGTCGATCGGCGTAGCGACCGCGAGCGACTCGCTGGATGCCGTGGCCAGGTCGAACAGCTCGTGGCCATGCTCGGTCGAGAGTGCGCCGATGCCCGTGCGGGCTATCCGCAGTCGGTCAGTCTCGGTGAGTTTGCCAGTCATTTCGCTGGCCTGTTCCCAGAGGCCCCAGGCGATCGAGGTGGCAGGGAGTCCTTCTGCGCGGCGCTGCGCGGCGAGCGCGTCGAGGAACGTGTTTGCTGCCGCGTAGTTGCCTTGACCGGGGCTACCGAACGTCCCGGCCGCGGAGGAAAAGACGACGAACATCGATAGGTCTGTGTGCTTGGTGAGGTCGTGCAGATGCCAGGCGGCGTCTGCCTTCGGCGTGAGCACCTCATCGAGTCGCTCTGGGGTTAGCGAGTCGATCACACCGTCGTCCAGCGTCCCGGCTGCGTGGACAACGCCTCGGAGCGGATGCTCGGCAGGGATGGCGTCGAGCAGCCGCGCCAGGCCCCCGCGGTGACTCACGTCGCACGTGGCGATCGTCACCGTAGCGCCGAGTGATTCCAGGTCGGCCTTCAGTTGGCTGGCGCCCTCGGCATCCTCGCCCCTTCTGCTGACCAACAGCAGGTGCTCGACGCCGTGCTCGCTGGCGAGGTGACGCGCTAGCAGCCCTCCGAGCGTGCCAGTGCCGCCCGTCACCAGGACAGTCCCGTCCAGTGCTCGTGACGCCGGCAGGCTGAGCACGAGCTTGCCGGTGTGGCGGGCTTGGCTCATAAACCTGAACGCGTCCGGCGCGTGGCGGATGTCCCACGCTTTAACGGGCAGCGGCTCGAGCACACCCGTGTCAAAGAGCGTGATCAGGTCGCTGAGCATTTGTTGGATCCGCTCCGGGCCGGCCTCGATCAGGTCGAACGCCCTGTAGGCGACACCGGGGTGGCGCTCGGCGATCTCGCTCGGATCGCGGATGTCGGTCTTTCCCATCTCAATGAACCGGCCGCCCTTCGGTAGCAGTTCGAGTGAGGCGTCCACGAACTCGCCGGTGAGGGAATCGAGGACGACATCGACGCCCTGCCCGCCGGTCGCGCCAAGAAAGCGCTGTTTGAAGTCAACGGTGCGGGAGGAGGAGATGTGCGCGTCGTCGAGGCCCAACGCGCGCAGCGTCCCCCACTTGGACGGACTTGCCGTGGCGAACACCTCGGCGCCAAGGTGCTTGGCGAGCTGGATCGCAGCCATCCCGACCCCGCCAGTGCCAGCGTGCACCAACACCCGCTCACCAGGCTTCAACACGGCGAGATCAATCAACCCGTAACAGGCCGTCAAGAACACGGTCGGCACCGACGCGGCCTGAGCGAACGACCATCCCTCGGGCACCCTGGCGAGAAGCTGGCGGTCGGTGACGGCGACCGGACCAAACCCACCAGGCATCAGCCCCATCACCCGATCGCCGACAGCCAAGCCCTCGACCTCGGGGCCGGTCTCCAGCACGACTCCAGCGCCCTCGCCGCCGACGATGGCCTCGCCCGGATACATCCCGAGCGCGATCAACACATCGCGGAAGTTCAGGCCCGCAGCACGAACACCAACGCGGACTTGCCCTGGCTCCAGCGGCTGCGCCATCTCGGGAGCAGCGACCAGTGAGAGGTCGTCAAATGTGCCGCCGGTGCCGGCCTGCAGACGCCACGCCGACGCACCCTCCGGGATCGCCAAGGCCCCTGACCCCGCGCGTGTGAGCCGAGCACCCAGCACGTTGCCGTTCCTGATCGCGACTTGAGGCTCCTCGCGCGAGAGCGCATCGGATAGAGCAGCCCACGACGCCTCGTCGCCATCAACATCCACCAAAAGCAGCCGTTCTAGGTGCTCCCACTGAGCGCTCCGCGCAAGTCCCCACAGAGGTGACTGAGCCAAACCGGGCACATCTTCCCCAGCCTGGACAGCTACCGCCCGTTTCGTCACCAACACCAACCGCGAACCGGAAAAACGCTCATCCGCAAACCACAGCTGCAGCAAACCAAGCGCGTAGTGGGTCGTTCTATGCAGGAGGGCGGTGGGAGTCTCGGCGGGCGACTCCGACTCAACGAGCGAACAGTCAACAAGCACGAAACTCGGAACCGCCTCGGCTCCGTCGAGCGCGTCGCCAAGGGAGGCTAGGTCTGGGTGAACGTCAACCACGTTGCCTGCCGCCACCAGAGATGTCGCGAGCGGTGAGGCTTGGTCGCCCAATACCGCGATGCTGCTCTCGTGCACCTCCGACGCTAGGGGTACTGGGGTCCAGCGCAGGCTGAACAGCGAATTCTGCGCGTGGCGTGCCGAGAGTTGTGCCGTCGAGACCTCTCGCGTCACCAACGAATCGACTGATGCGACGAGACTGCCAGCATCGTCCGCGACGAGCAGCGAGATCGCGCCGTCGGTCGGTGAAGAGAGCGCCACCCGCAGCGACGAAGCGCCCGCGGAGTAAAGCTCGACGCCTATCCAAGAGAACGGCAGACGCACGTCCTCTCCAGTCGCATCCTCGCTCGATGCGCCGGCGAACGCGGCGTGAAGCGCCGAGTCAAGGAGCGCGGGGTGTACGCCGAACGATGAGGCTTCGCTCCGCTGCTCGGGCGACAAACTCACCTCCGCGAAGACCTCCTCGCCGCGTCGCCACGCCGCCTGCAGACCCTGAAACAGCGGCCCATAATCGATCCCGCGCTCGGCCAGCCGGTCATACAGACCATCGACATCGACAACCTCAGCGCCCGCTGGCGGCCACGACGCATCCGCAAGGACGCTCGCCCGCTCCTGCAGCGCCTCAGCGCGATCATCGACGGCAACTGCGACCAGCGTGCCGGTGGCGTGACAGGTCCACTGGTCTTCGCCGATGTCCTCGATCGGCTCCGGGCGAGAGTGAATCTTCACCGTCCGCTGTCCAGCCTCGTCGGGTTCGCCCACCGCGACTTGCAGGTGAACAGCGCGTTGGTCCGTGAAGATCAGCGGTGTCTGGAGGACCAACTCCTCGACCACGTGCGTGCCCACTAGCTCGCCCACCGCCAGAGCCAACTCCAAAAAGGCGGTGCCTGGCAGCAATACCGTGCCAAGGACGGCGTGGTCGGCGAGCCACGGGTGCGACTCCAGGGAGAGACGCGAGGTGAACAGCCACTCCTCGCCGTCGGCGACCTCGACCGTCGCCCCCAACAGCGGGTGACCGGCGGACGATAGTCCGATCGAAGCGGCATCCCCAGCACCAGCCGGCGGAAGAAGCCAGAATCGTTGGCGTTGGAAGGGGTAGGTGGGGAGTTTCGTGCGTTTTGCGTCTGGGTCGAAGAGTGCTTGCCAGTTGATGTCGATGCCATGGACCCATGTTTGGGCGAGGGAGGTGGCGAAGCGCTCGGGGCCACCTTCGTCGCGGCGTAGCGAGCTCGCGACGAGCACGTCGCCTGGCTCGTTGAGCGTGTGCTCGATGGTTTCTTCGACGGCGATCGTGAGGACCGGGTGTGGGCTGATCTCGATGAAGGTCCGCCGGCCATCGTTCAAGAGCTGGCGGGTGACGTGGTCGAATTGCACGGTTTGGCGCAGGTTGCTGTACCAGTAGTCGCCATCGAGGTCGGCGGTGTCGATCAGCCCGCCGGTGACGGTCGAGAAGAACGGGACCTCGCTGGGGCGGGGTGTGATCGTCTTGCAGGCGTCGAGCAGCTCTTGGCGGATCTCCTCGACGTGGGTTGAGTGAGCCGCGTAGTCGACGGGGATTTTGCGTGCCCTGACACCGTTGGCCTCGCAGTCGGCGAGCAGCTCCTCGAGCGCCTGGATATCGCCCGAGACTACGACCGAGGAGGGGCCGTTGACGGCGGCGATCCCGATCCGTCCGTCCCAGCGTGCCAAGCGTTGCTCGAGCTCGCCGACGCCCTGCGCGATCGAGACCATGCCGCCCTTGCCGGCGATCTTCACCAGCGCGCGGCTGCGCAACGCCACCAGCCGCGCAGCATCATTCAACGAGAGGCCGCCGGCGACACATGCTGCCGCGATCTCGCCTTGGGAGTGACCGACGACAACGCCCGGGCGTACCCCGCACGCCTCCCACAGCGCTGCGAGCGAGACCATCATGGCGAACAGCGCCGGCTGCACCACGTCTACCCGGTCGAGGGTAGGTGCGCCGGGTGCGCCGCGCAGCACCGCCTCCAGATTCCAGTCGACGTGCTCGGCGAGCGCTTGCTCGCAAGCCTTGATCTGCTCGGCGAACACGGTCGAGCTGTCCAGCAGCTCAACCGCCATGCCCTCCCACTGCGACCCCTGCCCAGGAAACAAAAAACCCGACACACCACCAGCCACCGAAGCCGCGCCCTGCACAACGCCCGCCCCCGGCTCACCAGCAGTCAACGCATCGAGGCTGGCGAGCATCTGGTCGCGATCAGCGCCGACCACGACCGCCCGGTGCGCGAACGCTGAGCGGCCCGCAAGCGACAGGGCGACATCCGCGGTGCTGACCTCTGGCGATTCGCCGACGAACGCTCGCAGCCGCTCCGCCTGCCCGCGGAGAGCTGCCTCGCTCTTGCCCGACAGCACCCACGGAACCGCACCCGCGGCAAACGCACCAGGCAGTTCAGGACCTGGACGGGCCTCCGGTGCGAGATCGGCAGTGTCGTCCTTCTCGTCGGGACTTGCATCGGATGTCGTGGGACTTGCCGGCGGAGCCTCTTCGAGGATCGTGTGGGCGTTGGTGCCACTGATCCCAAACGACGAGACCCCGGCCCGCCGCGGCTCACCGTTGCGCTCCCACGGCCGCTCTGCGGTCAAAAGCGAAACGTCGCCTGCGGACCAGTCAACTTGTGACGAAGGGGTATCGATGTGCAACGTTCTGGGCAGAACGCCGTAGCGCATCGCTTGCACCATCTTGATCACCCCAGCGACGCCTGCCGCCGCGACAGAGTGGCCGATGTTTGACTTGATCGACCCCAGCCACAACGGGCGCTCCGGCGAACGGTTTTGCCCGTAGGTAGCTATAAGGGCTTGCGCCTCGATCGGGTCGCCGAGGATTGTCCCGGTGCCATGCCCCTCGACTACGTCTACCTGTCCTGGGGAGAGTTGCGCGTTCGCGAGCGCCTGCGCAATCACCCGCTGCTGCGACGGGCCGTTCGGCGCGGTCAGACCGTTGCTCGCACCATCCTGATTAATCGCACTGCCACGCACGACCGCCAACACCTCATGGCCATTGCGCTGCGCATCGGACAGCCGCTCCAACACGAGCACGCCCACGCCCTCGGACCAGCCGACGCCATCGGCCGCGTCACTGTAGGACTTGCACCGCCCATCAGGAGACAAGCCACGCTGCCGACTAAAACTCACGAACACGCCCGACGCGGCGAGCACTGTCACACCACCCGCGAGCGCCAGCGAGCATTCCTCTGACCGCAGCGCGTTACAGGCCAAATGCAACGCCACAAGCGACGACGAGCACGCGGTATCCACCGAGACCGCCGGCCCCTCAAAACCAAAGGTAAAAGCGACACGGCCTGAAACGACGCTGTCCGTTGTGCCGGTGAGCTGATAGCCCTCGAGCCCCGCGACGGGTGTGTATGGCCCTGGGCCATAGCCCGACGCACTGACTCCCGCGAACACGCCGGTCTGGCTGCCTCTCAGAGTCGTGGGGTCGATGCCGGCGTCTTCGAGCGCTTCCCACGATCCTTCGAGCAGCAGCCGCTGCTGCGGGTCCATCGTCAACGCCTCACGCGGGTTGATGCCGAAGAAGTCCGCGTCGAAGTCGGCGGCGTCATAGACGAAGCCACCCGCCTGAGTCGTGGAGGTGCCGAGGCGGTCTGGATTGGGATCAGCCAAACGGTCGAGATCCCAGCCGCGATCGGAGGGAAACCGGCTGATCGCGTCAGTCCCGGAGGCCACGAGCTGCCACAACTGCTCCGGCGACTGCACCCGGCCCGGATACCGGCAGCTCATCCCGACGATAGCCAGCGGCTCATGCTGCTGTTCTTCCATCTCGCGCAGTCGCTCGAGAGCATCGTGCAGATCGATCGTGACGCGATTCAGGTACTCGCGAAGCTTCTCCTCGTCAGCCATTGACGGCCCCGCGTTGAGACGGCATCGCTCGATCCAGGCTGTCGATGAAGTCGAAGACCTCATCGTTCGATGCCCGCTCGAGCTTCTCGGCGACGCTAACGTCGCCCGTCGCGGGCGGCTCGGCTCCGAATCCAGCGAGAAGCGCGCGAAGACGTCCGTGGATTCTCGGTCGCTGAGCAGCGTCGACCGACGCCAGAGCGCGTTCCAGTTTGTCGAGCTCGCTATCCAAGAGGGCTGCCGCGTCACCGTCCGGGGCTGCGACCTTGCTCAGCAGGTGCTCGGCGACCGCCTCACTGGTGGGGTAGTCGAACACGAGCGTGGCCGCGAGCTGCAACCCCGTCTGAGCGCTCAGGCGGTTTCGTATCTCTAGGGCGGTCAGCGACTCGAACCCGAGATCCTTGAAGGTCCTACGAGGGTCGATCGCGTCCGGGGACGTGTGGCCCAGCACGGCGGCAACCTCAGCCCTGACCAAGTCGAGCACGATGCTCTCGCGGTCGGACTCGGCAGCACCGGCCAAACGTCGCGCCAGCGACCTGCTCGCCTTGCTTTCGCGGCGGCCGGTCACTAGCGCGAGGTCACTGAGCAGCGTGGGCAGTATCCCAGCCGTGTGCTGCGCACGCAAAGCCGCAAGATCCAGGGGAACTGGGAGCATCACCGCGTCTTCGGCACCTAGAGCGCGACCGAAAAGCTCAAGGGCCTCATCAGATGCAACCGAGCGCAACCCTGTGCGCGTCAGGCGTGAGCGATCGGTGTCGCTCAAGCCGCCGGTCATCTCGCTGGCTTGTTCCCAGAGTCCCCAGGCGATCGAGACGGCGGGCAGCCCTTCTGCGCGGCGTTGGGCGGCAAGGGCATCCAAGAATGCGTTTGCCGCCGCGTAGTTGCTTTGGCCTGGGCTGCCAAACGTCGCTGCGGCAGACGAGAACAACACGAAGATCGACAGGTCCATGTGCTTTGTGAGCTTGTGCAGGTGCCACGCCGCGTCTGCCTTGGCAGCCAGCACCCCCTCGATCCGCTCCGGAGTTAGTGAGTCGATCAGGCCGTCGTCAAGCACGCCGGCGGCGTGCACGACGCCTCGTAGAGGATGCTCTGCCGGGATCGCGTCGAGCAAATCCTTTAGCGGCTCGTGCTGCGAGACGTCGCAGGCAGCGATCGTGACCTTCGTGCCGTGAGATTCGAGCTCCGCCTTCAGATCCTTTGCACCCGCGGCCTCAAGGCCCCGTCTGCTTGCCAAGAGCAAATGGTCGACGCCGTGCTCCGATACAAGATGACGCGCAAGTAGAGAACCGAGGGTGCCGGTGCCTCCGATGATGAGGATCGTGCCCTTGGGATCGATCGGTGTGGGCACCGTCAGGATATTCTTGCCGGTGTGGCGGGCCTGGCTCATAAAGCGGTACGCGTCCGCTGCGAGTCGCGCATCCCACGCCGTCAGCGGCAGCGGCTTGAGCACTTCCGCGTCGAAGAGCTCAATCAACGCGACCAGCATCGCCTGGATGCGCTCCGGGCTGACGTCGTTCAAGTCGAACGCTCGGTAGGCGACGCCTGGGTGGCTCTGGCCGACCTCCTCCGCGTCGCGGATGTCGGTCTTGCCCATCTCCATGAACCGGCCGCCGTTGGGGAGCAGTTCGAGCGAGGCGTCAACGAAGTCGCCGGCGAGCGAGTCGAGGACGACATCCATGCCTTCGCCGTCCGTCTCCGTGAGGAAACGCTGCTTGAAGTCGAGGGTGCGGGAGGAGGAGATGTGCGCGTCGTCGAGGCCCATCGCGCGCAGCGTTCCCCACTTGGACGGGCTCGCGGTGGCGAACACCTTCGCGCCTAGATGCTTGGCGAGCTGCACGGCGGCCATGCCGACTCCGCCTGCGGCTGCGTGGACGAGCACCTTCTCGCCTTTCTTGAGGTTCGCGAGGTCGATGAGCCCGTAGTAGGCCGTCAGGAAGGCGACGGGGACCGACGCGGCCTGCGCGTATGACCACCCATCAGGTATCGGGGTAAGCCAGTGGTGATTAGCGGTCGAGACCGAGCCAAACGAGTTCAACAGTCCCATCACCCGGTCTCCTACGGACAGGTCCTCAACCCCGGGACCGACCTCCAGCACCACGCCCGCCCCCTCACCGCCGACGGTGGCCTCGCCCGGATACATCCCGAGCGCGATCATCACATCACGGAAATTAATGCCGCCTGCCCGAACGGCGACACTGGCTTCTCCCGCGCCGAGCGTCTCCCGTGTCGGCTGGAGCGATAGGCCCTCGAAGGTTCCCTCGGCTCCGGTTTGCAGTTGCCATTCAGATGCGTCATTGGGAATTGCCAAGGCGCTCGTTGACCCAGCACGTGCGAGGCGGGGGATAAGCACGCCACCGGCCCTGATCGCCAACTGCGGCTCGTCGTGCAAGAGCGCAGCGTCCAGAGCACCCGGTGAAGCCTCGTCATCATCGGTGTCGATGAGCACGAATCGGCCGGGGTTCTCTGACTGCGCGCTGCGTACCAACCCCCACACGGGTGACAGAGCCAGGCCGGGAAGAACCTCTCCAGCAGCCACAGCTACAGCCCCTCTGGTGATGAGCACCAACCGCGAAGCCGAGAAGCGCTCGTCCGCCAGCCAGGACTGAACTGCCGCAAGCGCCCGACGGGCGCTGCTGTGCATCAACTCCAACTCCATCTCCAGCTCCCCAGATCCTCCGCGCTCGACAGGGTCGCAATCGAAAAGCACCGTCTCAGGCATGAGCACTCCACGATCCAGCTCCCGCAGCGCTCCAAGATCACGAAACACCTCGACCGAGCGGCCGGCGCCTTGCAGTGACTCGGCCAGCACCGAGTCCTCCCCGGCCAACACCACGAGCTGCTGGGAACCCTGCTCGCCAGGAGAAGCGATCGGGTTCCACCGCACGTTGAACATTGAGTCGTGCTGAGCACCAGCGCGCTCTAGCTGCTTTGCCGAGACCTCGCGCGTCACCAGCGAATCGATCGTCGCGACCAGTTGACCGGTGTCGTCAGCGACAACCAACGAGATCGCGCGATCTGCGGCCGGTGAGAGCGCTACTCGTAGGGAAGCCGCGCCTCGGGCGTAGACCTCGATCCCGCTCAGCGAGAACGGCAGCCGCACGGTGCTGTCATCTTGGCTCTCTGCCGCGATGTGAGAACCAGCGAAGATGGCGTGCAGGGCTGCGTCGAGTAGCGCGGGGTGCACACCGAAGGACGAGGCGCCATCCTGCAAGTCCGCCGATAGCGTGACCTCGGCGAACAGCTCGTCGCCGCGTCGCCACGCCGCCCGTAGCCCCTGGAACGCTGGGCCGTATTCGATGCCCCGCTCTGCCAGCTGGTCGTAGAGTCCATTGACGCTCAGCGCTTCGGCGCCCGCCGGCGGCCACGATCCCGCCAGTGCACTCTCGCGCTCTTGGATCGTGAGCGCTGCCTCATGGCTCTCGTCGCTTGAAGTGAGCACGCCGGAAACGTGGCGCGTCCATGAATCCTCGCCGATCTCGTCAGGCCCGTGCTCTCGGCGGGCATGGATACTGAAAGGGCGCCCGCCCGCCTCGTCGGTGTCGCCGACCAACACCTGCAGCAGAACGGCGCCGTGCTCGGACAGAACCAGTGGCGCCTCCAATGTGAGCTCGTTCACTACGGCGCTCCCGACCTGCTCGCCAGCGTGCAGCGCCAACTCGAGGAACGCGGTACCTGGCAACAGCACCGTGCCCAGCACGGCATGGTCAGCAAGCCACGGGTGAGTCTCGACCGAGATACGCCCGGCGAGCAACAACTGCTCGCCGTCGGCCATATCGACCATCGCGCCCAGCAGCGGATGCTCGGCCGATGACAAACCACTCGCGCTGATATCCCCAGGTCCCGAACTCGGGAGAAGCCAGAAGCGCTCCCGTTGGAACGCATACGTGGGCAGCGTAACGCTGTGGGCGCCGGAGCCCGCAAACAACGCTCGCCAATCAACATCAACCCCATGCGCCCACACTTCTGCCAAGGCATCGAGAACACCCTCGACCTCTGGACGCTCCCTACGCAGAAGCGGCACCGATACAACGGACTCTCCGCCACCCGTATCAAGGCAAATTGAAGTTGTTGTGGTGAGTGTGGTGTCGGGGCCGAGCTCTAGGAAGGTTTTGGTGTTTTGGGTGTGGAGCCATTGGGTGCCGTCCTTGAAGCGCACGGTTTGGCGGACGTGTCGTGTCCAGTAGTCGGCGGTGCAGATTTCCTCGTCGGATGCGGGCTGACCGGTGAGGTTCGACACGACGGGTATCCGCGGCGGGAAGAACGCGATGGTGTTGGCGACCTCGGAGAACTCGTTGAGCATCGCGTCCATTCGTGGCGAGTGAAATGCGTGGCTGACCCGCAGGCGTTTCGTCTTGCGGTCCCGCTGCTCCCAGACGCCCTGCAGCTCAAGCACGGCATCCTCGTCACCAGAGATCACGACCGAGGCCGGGCTGTTCACCGCTGCCAGCGAAACGCGGTCCTCGTAGCCTGTGAGCGTCTCGGCTACCTCTTGCTCGGTCGCCTGGATCGAGAGCATCGCTCCGCCCGCTGGTAGTGCGCCCATCAGTCGTCCCCGCGCGGCGACTAGCCTGCAGGCGTCCTGGAGTGAGAAGACGCCGGCGACGTGCGCGGCGGCGAGCTCCCCGATCGAGTGACCGAGCAGGAAGCTGGGGCGCACTCCCAGGCTCTCGATCAGCCTGAACAGCGCGACCTCGAGCGCGAACAGGCTTGCCTGGGTGAACTCGGTGTGATCGATCAGCTTTGCCTCGGGTGTGTCCTGGGCGGCGAACAGGACCTCGCGCAATGGCCGATCTAGGTGCTTGTCGAACTCGGCGAAGATCCCATCGAGTGCGTCTCTGAAAACACTGGAGGCGTCGTATAGCTCGCGGCCCATGCCCGCACGCTGCGAGCCCTGCCCAGTGAACAAGAACGCCAGCCCGCCACCAGAGCGAGAACCCTCGACCACGCCCGCCGCCAGCTCACCAGCAGCCAACGCATCCAGCCCTTGGAGCTTCGCGTCGCGGTCCTCGCCGAGGATCACTGCACGATGATCGAACACTGACCGGCCCGCCAACGACAGGGCGACATCAGCAGTGCCGACCTCTGGCGATTCGCCGACGAACGCTCGCAGCCGTTCTGCTTGGGCGCGGAGCGCCGCCTCGCTCTTACCCGACAGCACCCACGGCACCACACCCGCGTCTTCGATATTCACGACAGGAGCAGCGGCGTCGGCGGTGGGCCGCTCGGCGGTGGTGGGAGTGTGGTCGGGGTCTAGGAGTAGCTCTGGTGCGTCTTGCTCTACTTCGGTGGTGATAGTCGCGGCGGGCGCCTCGGCCGGCGGTTCTTCGAGGATGAGGTGTGCGTTGGTGCCGCTGATCCCAAACGAGGACACGCCAGCACGGCGGGGCTCACCATTGCGCTCCCAGCGCTGCTGCTCAGTCAACAGTGAAAGATCGCCCGCGGACCAGTTCACCTGCGAAGAGGGCTTGTCGATGTGCAGCGACCGGGGCATCCGTTCGTGGCGGATCGCCATCACCATCTTGATCACACCCGCCACACCCGCCGCCGCAACGGAGTGCCCGATGTTCGACTTGATCGACCCCAACCACAGCGGTCGGCCCTCGGGGCGCTGCTGACCGTAGGTGGCGAGCAGCGCTTGCGCCTCGATCGGATCGCCGAGGATGGTGCCGGTGCCGTGCCCCTCGACCACATCCACCTGGCCTGGTGAGAGCAGCGCGTTCGCGAGCGCCTGTGTAATCACCCGCTGCTGGGAGGGGCCGTTCGGCGCAGTCAGACCGTTGCTCGCGCCATCCTGATTAATCGCGCTGCCACGCACCACCGCCAGCACCTCATGCCCGTTGCGCTGCGCGTCCGACAGGCGCTCCAACACCAACAGCCCCATGCCCTCCGACCAGCCGACGCCATCGGCCGCATTACCGTATGACTTGCACCGCCCATCAGGAGAAAGACCGCCCTGGCGACTGAAGCTGATGAACAGACCCGATGCGGCGAGGACGGTGACGCCACCCGCCAGCGCCATCGAGCATTCACCATTCCGTAGAGCCAGGCAGGCGAGGTGCATCGCCACCAGCGACGACGAGCACGCCGTATCGACCGACACCGCTGGCCCCTCGAACCCAAAGGAATACGCCACTCGGCCCGATACGACGCTGTCCGCGGTGCCCGTGAGCTGATAGCCCTCAAGCCCCGCGACGGGTGTGAACGCATCCGGCCCATAGCCCGACGCGCTGACCCCGGCGAAGACTCCTGTCTCGCTGCCCCTCAGAGCCGCCGGGTCGATGCCTGCGTCTTCGATCGCCTCCCAAGCACCTTCCAGCAGCAGCCGCTGCTGAGGGTCCATCGTCAACGCCTCACGCGGATTAATCCCAAAGAAATTGGCGTCGAACTCACCCGCATCACCAAGGAAGCTGCCCCGCTGTGTGTAGCAAGTTCCGGGACGCTCTCGGTTCTCGTCATACACGAGGTTCCAGCCACGATCTGAGGGGAACTCACCACTCGCGTCGGTCTCGGAGACCACTAGTTGCCAGAGCTGCTCCGGTGAGGCAACGCCGCCTGGATACCGGCAACTCATACCCACGATCGCCACCGGCTCGTGGTCTCTTCCTTCGACCTCCCGCAGCCGACGACGAGTCTTGCGCAAGTCGGCGGTTACTCGTCTTAGGTACTCACGGAGCTTCTCGTTATCTGCCAGAGCCTCAGTAGAAGCACTCATCTTGGACCTAGCTCCCGGTCGATGAGGGCAAACACCTGCTCGTCGGAAGCACTGCTCAGGAGCTCATCGTCGCCGCGATCTTCCAACCCGGCAAGTACGGCATGGAGCCGTGCGGCAACTCTCGCGCGTTCGGCGGTGTCGTGCGCGATTGCAGGAAGCGACCGCTCAAGCCTTTCGAGATCCCTATCGACCGGGGCGCGGGGCACCGTATCGTTCGATACCTCGTTCAAGAGGTACTGGGCCACAGCGGAAGTAGTGGGGTAGTCGAATGCCAATGTCGCAGGGAGATTGAGTCCAGTCGCCGCGCCGAGACGGTTGCGTAGCTCTACAGCGGCCAGCGAGTCAAAGCCAAGATCCTTGAGCGCCCGCTCCTCGTCTACGGCGTCGGGCGCGACGTGCCCCAACACACCAGCCACATGAGTACGGACGAGGTCGAGCACGACGCCCTCGTGCTTGGATTCAGCGATCTCAGCCAGCTGGCGAGCCAGCGAAGCGGCCTGCTCCGAACGCCGCCGAGGGATGCGTACCAAACCCGCGAGCAGCGTAGGCACCGCGCCCCGCGTAGCCTGCGTTCGCAACGCCGCTGAATCCAAAGGAACGGGGAGCATCAGCGCCTCGCTCGCCCCGAAAGCGTCATCAAATAGCTCCAAGGCGTGCGTGGTAGCCAGTACGCCGATGCCTGAGCGACGCAGCCGTTGCCGGTCGGTGTCGGTGAGTTCGCTGGTCATCTCGCTGGCTTGTTCCCAGAGACCCCAGGCGATCGAGACAGCGGGAAGACCTTCTGCGCGGCGCTGGGCGGCGAGCGCATCGAGGAACGTGTTGGCCGACGAGTAGTTGCCTTGGCCAGGACTGCCGAAGACGCCCGCGGCGGAGGAGAACAACACAAAAGCCGATAGGTCTGTGTGCTTGGTGAGCTCGTGGAGATGCCAGGCGGCGTCCGCCTTCGGCCCGAACGCTCGATCAAGACGCTCTGCCGTCAACGAGCCGATCACGCCGTCGTCCAGCACACCGGCTGCGTGCACAACGCCCCGCAGCGGATGCTCGGCGGGGATGGTTTCGAGCAGCGCCTTGAGCGGCTCGCGCTGGGAGACGTCGCACGCGGCGATCGTCACCGTAGCGCCCTGCGATTCGAGGTCAGCCTTCAGGTCCTTCGCGCCCTCGACGTCCTCGCCTGTCCTACTGGCCAACAGCAGGTGCTCGGCGCCGTGCTCGCTGGCTAGGTGCCGTGCCAGGAGCCCGCCGAGTGTGCCCGTGCCTCCCGTGATCAACAGCGTGCCGTGCGGATCGATCGCCGGCGGCATGGTCAGCACGAGCTTGCCGATGTGGCGTGCCTGGCTCATAAACCTGAACGCCTCCGGCGCGTGACGGATGTCCCACGCTTTGACGGGCAGCGGCTCGAGCACACTCGCGCCAAAGAGCGTCATCAGGTCGCTGAGCATCTGTTGGATGTGCTCGGGGCCAGCCTCGATCAGGTCGAACGCCCTGTAGGTGACGCCGGGGTGGCGCTCGGCGATCTCGCTCGGATCGCGGACGTCGGTCTTTCCCATCTCAATGAACCGGCCGCCCTTGGGCAGCAGTTCGAGCGACGCATCCACGAACTCGCCGGCGAGGGAATCGAGGACGACATCGACGCCCTGCCCGCCGGTCGCTTCGAGAAAGCGCTCTCTGAAATCAAGTGTCCGGGAGGAGGCGATGTGGGCGTCGTCAAGGCCCAAAGCGCGCAGCGTCCCCCACTTTGACGAACTTGCGGTGGCGAATACCTCGGCGCCAAGGTGCTTGGCGAGCTGGATCGCAGCCATCCCGACCCCGCCAGTGCCAGCATGCACCAACACCTTCTCGCCCGGCTGCAACGCGGCCAGGTCGATCAGTGCGTAATAGGCCGTCAGGAAAGCAACGGGAACCGATGCTGCCTGCGCGAACGACCACGCCTCGGGTATCCGAGTCAGCCACTGGTGATCAGCGACCGAGACGGTGCCCATCGACGTCAACAGCCCCATCACGCGATCACCCACAGCCAGACCCTCAACCCCAGGACCAACGTCAAGCACGACCCCGGCACCCTCACCACCAATCGTGGCCGCGCGTCCGCGATCAACAGACACCAGACCCAAAGTCACGATCACATCGCGAAAGTTCACCCCTCCGACGCGGACCCCGACACGAACCTGCCCCCAATCAAGCGGTTTCGCATCGTCAAGATCGGCGACGAGCGAAATGCCCTCAAACGTGCCGCTGGCCCCGGTCTGCAGGCGCCACTCGGATGCACCGTCCGGGGTCGCCAAGACTCCTGGTCTGGCGCGTGTGAGCCGAGCGGCCAGCACCGTGCCGTTTCTGATCGCGAGCTGGGTCTCCTCGCGCGAGAGCGCATCGGGTAGAGCAGCCCACGACGCCTCGTCACGATCAACATCGATCAGAAGAAGTCGATGTGGGTTCTCTGTTTGCGCGCTGCGGGCAAGCCCCCAAATGGGTGACTGGGCAAGGCCAGGGAGATCCTCGCCGGCGACGACAGCGACAGCGCCGCTAGTAAGCAGCGCCAGGCGAGAGCCCGAGAACCGCTGATCCGCGAGCCAGTCTTGGATTAGCGCGAGCGCGCGGTGTGTGCTGTTGTGCATCGCCGCCAACTCGTCGGCCCCAGCCTTATCGGGGGTGCAGTCAGCGAGCACGAACGGCGGCAGCGACGCCCCGTCCTCGAGCGCCTGGCAGAGCGCTCGCAGATCACGGTAGGTCTGCACGGTGCATCCGGCGCTGGCAAGCGACTCCGCCATCGACGAGCTGCCAAGGATTGCCAGCCCAGCGGGCGGGTCATGTGATGACGCCGGGATCGTGGTCCAGTCGAGCGTGAACAGCGAGTCGCTGGGGGCGGCGGCCGGCTGTAGCTGTCCGGCAGGTATCTCGCGTGTTGTGAGTGAATCGATGGTGGCGACGGGTTGGCCGGTGTCGTCGGCGACGAGCAGCCGAATCGCGTTCTCTGCTGTTGGTGTGAGCGCGACTCGCAGGCTGTGGGCGCCTGGGGTGTGGAGCTGCACGCCGGTTAGCGAGAACGGCAACCGCACACCGCCATCGTCGTCGACGACGGCGAATGCGGCGTGCAGCGCTGCGTCGAGTAGCGCGGGGTGCACACCGAACGAGGACGCTTCGCTCTGCTGCTCGGGCGATAGAGCTACCTCGGCGAACATCTCGTGCCCGCGCCGCCACGCCGCTTGGAGTCCTTGGAACGCCGGGCCGTACTCGATGCCCCGCTCGACCAGCCGGTCATAAAGACCATCAATGTCCACCATCTCAACACCTGCCGGCGGCCAGTGAACGAACTGCTCGGAGTCGCTCACCGTCGCCCCGCCCTCGCGGCCAAGCGCGCCACTCGCGTGCAGCGTCCACGGGCCGTCGTGGCGGTCGCCAGCGACTGGCTCCGGCCGCGAATGGACACTCAGCGAGCGCTGGCCGCGCTCGTCGGGGTCGCTGACGGAGATCTGCAACTGGACCGCGCCCTCGGCCGACAGCAGCAGCGGGGCCTCCAAGACAAGCTCCCGCACGGTTGGGCAGCCGGCCTGCTCGCCAGCGTGCAGCGCAAGCTCCAAGAACGCCGTGCCCGGCAGCAACACCGTCCCAAGCACCGCATGATCACCCAACCACGGATACGAGTCGAGGGATACGCGGGCCGTGAACACGATGTCCCCTCGCCCTCCAGCGAGCGAGAGGGCTGCGCCGAGGAGGGGATGGTCGGTGGAGTCCTGGCCGAGCCAGATAGCGTCACCCGCTCCAGTTGTGCTGGTTAGCCAGTAGCGCTCCCTCTGGAACGCGTAGGTCGGAAGCGCGACGTGCTTTGCCCTCGAGCCCTCGAACAACGCTTCCCAGCGAACGTCAACACCGTGCACCCACAACTCCGCGAGCGAGACGGTGAAATGCTCAGGTCCTCCCTCACCGCGCCGCAACGAGCCGACCACCACTACGTCACGGTCAGTGATGCTCGCCTCGATGGTTTCTTCGACGGCGATCGTGAGGACGGGGTGTGGGCTGATCTCGATGAAGGTCCGCCGGCCATCGTTCAAGAGCTGGCGGGTGACGTGGTCGAATTGCACGGTTTGGCGCAGGTTGCGGTACCAGTAGTCGCCATCGAGGTCGGCGGTGTCGATCAGCCCGCCGGTGACGGTCGAGAAGAACGGGACCTCGCCGTGGCGGGGTGTGATCGCCGAGCACGCGTCGAGCAGCTCCTGGCGGATCTCCTCGACGTGCTGTGAGTGCGCGGCATAGTCGACAGGGATCTTGCGTGCCCTCACACCACTGGCCTCGCAGTCGGCGAGCAGCTCCTCAAGCGCCTCCAGATCCCCAGACACCACCACCGACGAGGGGCCGTTCACCGCAGCGATCCCGATCCGGCCCTGCCAGCGCGCGAGGCGTTGCTCGAGCTCGCCGACGCCCTGCACGACGGAGACCATTCCGCCCTTGCCAGCGATCTTCACCAGCGCGCGGCTGCGCAACGCCACCAGCCGCGCAGCATCATTCAACGAGAGGCCGCCGGCGACACATGCTGCTGCGATCTCGCCCTGGGAGTGCCCGACCACGACCCCTGGGCGCACGCCGCACGCATCCCAGAGCGCTGCGAGGGACACCATCACGGCGAACAGGGCGGGCTGCACCACGTCTACCCGGTCAAGGCCCGGTGCGCCACGCAGCACCGCCTCCAGATCCCAGTCGACGTGCTCGCCCAGCGCTTCACCGCAGGCCCGGATCTGCTCGGCGAACACAAGCGAGCTGTCGAGCAACTCGACCGCCATACCCTCCCACTGCGAACCCTGACCCGGAAACAACAACACCGACAAACCACCAGCCACCGAAGCCGCGCCCTGCACAACGCCCGCCGCTGGCTCACCTGCTGCCAACGCATAGAGCGCTTGGATCTTCGCCTCGCGATCCTCGCCGATCACGACGGCGCGGTGCGCGAACGCGGAGCGGCCCGCCAACGACAGGGCGACATCAGCAGTGTCTAGCTCGGGGGCGTCCTGCAGGTGCGCTCGCAGCCGCTCCGCCTGCGCACGGAGCGCCGCCTCGCTCTTACCCGACAGCACCCACGGAACCACACCCGCGGCAGCGACATCCAGCGGGGCGAGAGCCTCGGGCTCGGTGGTGGGCTGCTCGGCGATCTGTGGGGTTGCTAGTGCTTCTTCGAGGATGAGGTGGGCGTTGGTGCCGCTGATCCCAAACGACGAGACACCAGCACGGCGCGGTTCGCCGTTGCGCTCCCACGGCCGCCGCTCAGTCAAGAGCGCGACTTCGCCTGCGGACCAATCGACGTGCGATGTGGGCGCGTCGATATGCAGCGTTCTGGGCAGCAGCCCGTGGCGCATCGCCATCACCATCTTGATGACCCCGGCGACGCCTGCTGCGGCTTGGGTGTGCCCGATGTTCGACTTGATCGACCCCAGCCACAGCGGCCCGTTGCTGCGGTTCTGGCCGTAGGTCGCGAGCAGCGCTTGTGCCTCGATCGGATCACCAAGAATGGTGCCGGTGCCGTGCGCCTCGACCGCGTCGACCTGGGCTGGGGATAGGTTGGCGTTGGCGAGCGCCTGTGTGATTACTCGCTGTTGGGAGGGGCCGTTCGGGGAGGTCAGTCCGTTGCTCGCGCCGTCTTGGTTGATCGCGCTGCCACGCACGACCGCCAGCACCTCATGCCCATTGCGCTGCGCATCGGACAAGCGCTCCAACACCAACAAACCCACACCCTCAGAAAAACCAGTCCCATCAGCGGCATCTGCGAATGGCTTGCAGCGGCCGTCTGATGCAAGGCCGCGTTGATGTGAGAACTCGATGAAGACTCCGGGCGTGGCGAGAATCGTCACACCGCCCGCCAGCGCCAGCGAACATTCACCTGATCGCAGTGACTGGCACGCCAGATGCACCGCCACCAACGATGATGAGCACGCTGTATCCACGGTAAGGGCTGGACCCTCGAACCCAAACGAGTAGGCGACACGGCCAGACACCAGGCTTGTGAAGGTGCCGGTCAAGGTGTATCCCGCGGCGCGCTCCGATGCTTCGTGCAGACGCGGCCCATAATCGGTGGAGCTGATCCCCGCGTACACCCCGGCTTTGCTGCCGCGCAGCGAGAGTGGGTCGATGCCTGCGTCTTCGATCGCCTCCCAGGCACCTTCCAGCAACAGACGCTGCTGCGGGTCCATCGTCAACGCCTCACGCGGTCCAATCCCAAAAAAGGCAGCATCGAAATCGCCAGCGGAGTCAACGAATCCGCCCTCACGTGTGAAGCGCGTGCCGGGCCGCTCGGTGCCTTCGTCGTACACGAGGGTCCAGCCGCGATCAGACGGGAACCCGCAGATCGCCTCGGTGCCAGAGGACACCAGTTGCCACAGTTGCTCCGGCGAGGACACGCCGCCCGGATACCGGCAACTCATCCCCACGATCGCGATGGGCTCTCGGGACAGCGCCGCCGCAGGCGCTGAGATCGCGCTTTCATCACTCGCGCCGAGGGTTGCGTCTCGCAGATACTCGGCGATTGCAAGCGGAGTGGGATAGTCGAACGCGGCCGTGGCTGGCAGCCGCACCCCGGTAATCTCACTCAACCTTCGGGATAGCTCGACGCCTGCGAGCGAGTCAAAGCCCGACTCGCGGAAGCTCCGCGTGGCATCGACCAGGCTGGGCGTGGCGTACCCGAGGATGGCGGCCATCTGGGTACGAACGAGCTCCAACACGTAACGCTCGCGGGCGGGCTCGTCAAGGCGGTCCAGACGTTGCCGTAGGGGAGGATCACTCTCATTTGCAGCTTCGCTCGGCGGCTCGTGATGATAATCTGAGTCCACGGCGAAGTCAGGCGGCAAGTCCACAAGTGGGCCTTCGCGCTTTGGGGATAGGGCCTGCCAAGACACGTTCACGCCGCAGACGTGAGCTTCGGCAAACGAGGTGAGTAGACGATTCATCCCGCCCTGGTCGCGGCGCAGCGAACTAAGAATTGCTGCGCGAGTGCCACTCGTGTCGATGACTTCTTGCATCGCCACGGCCAACACCGGATGCGGACTAATCTCGATGAACACGTCGTGGCCTTGATCGAGAAGCGAGCGCATCGCCTTCTCGAACTGCACCGTCTGACGCAGACTCCGACTCCAATAGGCGCTATCAAGCGCGCTGGTGTCCAACAACTCTCCGGTCAGCGTCGAGTAGAACGGGATCGTCCCGGCCCGTGGTGTGACAGGGGATAGATCGGCGGCCAGTTGCTCTCGGAGAGAGTCGATCTGAGGCGAGTGGGCAGCGAGGCCCACCGCGATCAGGCGGGCCCGAACGCCTTCGGCTGTAAGTTCATCCACAAGCTGTCGCACGGCCTGGGACTCGCCTGAAACCGTCGTCCAAGCAGGGCCATTTATCGCTGCGACCGCAACACGATCAGCCCATTGAGTGAGGCGCGGAGCCAACTCCGCAGATGGCAGCGGGATCGACGCCATATCGCCTTTGCCGCTCAGTTGCGCTTGCGCCTTGCTCCAGAGAGCCACCACTCTGGCTCCGTCATCCGGCGACAAGCCGCCGGCGGCACACGCGGCCACGATCTCGCCCATGCTGTGTCCGACCACAGCGGCTGGCTCGACACCAGCGGATTTCCAAACCTCAGCAAGGGATGCCATCACCGCGAACAGAGCAGGTTGCACTACGTCCGCCCTATCCAACGACGGCGCTGTCGGGCGGCCGTGTATTACATCGTCCAGCGACCAGTCAACGAACGGCGCTAGTGCGTCCGCGCAGGCATGTAGATGCTCGGCAAACGCGGGCGATGATTCAAGCAGCTCAAGCGCCATGCGTGGCCACTGGGAGCCCTGTCCTGGAAAGACGAAGACGACCTTTCGCTCGTTAGAAGCGTGACCGTGAATCAGATTTGCGGCGTACTCCTCGTCCGCCAGTGCGTCCAAGCCCTGCATCAGAAGTGCTCGCTCGTCACCGATCACGACGGCCCGATGTGCGCGAGGTACACCCAACATCGCGAGCGAATGCGCGACATCTTTAACATCTATATCTGGCGAGCCCTGGACATACTTCAGCATGCGCTGGGCCTGCTTGTGCAGAGCCGGGCGACTCTTAGCCGAAAGGACCCATGCACATGACGGTCTCTGTCCCGCCAGATCACTCATGTCTGTATGTCCCGCTCATTGGCACGAGCGAGCAAGCCGCCTACGTGATCCAAAAGCTCTGCGCAGCGAGGTATGACGGAGTCCAGCAGCAGGAAACCATGCATCTGGTCGTGCGCATGGAGTCGGTCGACCGCGACGCCTGCCTCCTCGAGCCGATCGGCGTAAGCGACGCCCTCATCCCTGAGAGGGTCGAACTCAGCGGTCACCATCAGCGTGGCTGGAAGTCCACCAAGATCTCGCTCTACCATCGGGAAGATCATCGGATCGTCGGCGGTCCACGACTCAGGCAGGTACTGGTCGAAATACCACCGGATCAGTTCGCGGTCGAGGAGGTAGCCACGGCCATACTTTTCGTACGACGGCCACCTGTCGAACTGGTCAGTAACTGGATACGCGAGCACCTGGTAAGACGGCATCGGTTCGTCGCCCTGCCGCAGCAGCAGCGAGAGCGATGCTGCTGTGGTCGCTCCTGAGCTCTCACCAATCAGCGCCCGTCGAGTCGAGTCCCCGCCGAGGTCCGAAGCGTTATCGAGAAGCCACCGATAACCGCAGTAGGCGTCCTCGAGTGCCGCGGGATGAGGATGCTCAGGGGCGCGGCGGAAGTCCAAAGAAGCAATAAGCCAGCCCGACCTCGCTGCGAGCTTGCGGCAGAGGTGGTCGTGGGTGTCAAGGTCGTTCAACGTCCATCCGCCGCCGTGCAGGAATAGCGCTACCGAAAGCGGTCCGGCTGCGGGCCGATAGGTGCGAAGCCGCAAGGGTCCACTGGATGTCGTAACCGTATGGTCTGCGATCTCCTGAAGGGTGACGGCTGGCCTCCGCATAACGAGCGCCGAGCGCGTTCGCTCGCGAGCCTCGTTCACAGAGAGCATCTGCAGAGGCGGCAGCCCCGCTGCATCGATGACGTCCAGGATCGCCCGCGCGTTGGGATCTAGGCCGATCATCGGCTGCTCTCTTCTGCGCTCATTCACTCGGGGACTGGCTGGCTGACGTCGGCGGGTGCTCGCACAGTGGCGAGGCTCCTGAGCGGTGTGGGCAGCCACCAGCTGCGCTCGCCGAGAAGGGCCATGATCGCCGGCACGAGAACTAGGCGGATAAGCGTCGAATCGATCGCGATGGCGACGGATGCTCCGAGTCCGATCTCCTTGATGATGGGGATGCCTGTGCCTACGAAGACAGCGAAAACGCAAACGATGATGGCTGCGGCGCCCGTGATGGTTCCTGCGCTCGCTGTAAGTCCCTCGACTATCGAGCGTCGCGAATCGCCTGACTCGAGCCAGCGCTCACGAATGCGGCTGAGCAGAAAGACCTCATAGTCGGTCGACAGACCGAACACGATCGCGAGCAGAAGCGGAGGAACCAGCGTGTCCACGTGCCCAGGAGCGTGGTAATTGAACAGCGAGTCAAACCAGCCCCACTGGAATACGATCACGAGGACGCCATAGGCCGCACCCACCGAGAGCAGATTCATGGCGATCGCCTTGAGGGGAAGAACCGCCGAGCGAAGCAGCAGAGTGAGCGGCACGAGCGAAATGATGAGAACGGCGATTAGCACCTTCCACATGCTTGACGCGACGCTTCGCACCTCGTCGAGCTGGGTTGCCGGGGCGCCGCCCACGCTCACGTGAACACCTGAGCCGACCACGGCCGTCGGCAGCGAGCTCCTGAGCCGTTCGATCAGCTTCTCGGCTGCCGCTGACTCCGGATCAACCGAAGGCACAACGGTGAATGTCGCGTAATCGCGGTCTCGGGTGGTTTCGACAGGTCCGAGCTTTCGGACGTTCGGCAGCCGTTGCGTTCGTGTGCGGGCAGCTGCGACGGCGCGTTCTAGCGCGTTGGACGGGGCGCCTCGACGTGCGTGGAGGACGACGTCAGCTGGTCCAAGTATCCCTGGCCCCGCGATCTGTGCCGCCTCTGTGAATCCTATCCGCGTCTCGTTCTTCGGGCCGAGTTGCTGCAGCACACCAGTGTTCGTTTTTAGCTGGAGCGCCGGAACGCAGATAGCAAGCAGGAGCCCCCCAACGATCACGATCGCGACCACCGGACGCTTCATCACGGTCGCTACCCACCGATCCCAACTCCAATTGCGCGGCCGTGCTCGACGCGAAGCCCGGTCGAAAAAGTTGGCGCTCACCCGCTTACTACCCAGCAGCGTGATGAGCGCCGGCAGGAGTGTGATAGCGGCAAGTACCGAGACCGCAATGATGATTGCTGCCCCCAAGGCCATCGATCGAAGAACGCCGACGGGAATGAACAGGACCCCTGAGAGCGCCGCAACACAGGTCAGGCCCGAAACTGTCACCGCAACTCCAGATGTGGCGAGCGCCGTGCGGCGAGCGTCATCAAAGGACCCGTCGCCTATCTCCTGCCGGACACGGGCAAGCACGATCAGCGAGTAGTCCACCGCGACGCCAATCCCGAGCATTGATGCGGCGTCCATCGTAAACAGAGATAGGCCCAGTGCGAGGGAAAGGAGATACACGATCGCGCCCGTGACAACGAGGGCGACAACGCCGATCGCTAGAGGCAGGAGTGCCGCTGAGATCGACCCAAAAATCGCGAGCAGAACCACAAAAAGGATCGGGAAGCCGATCGCCTCGGCGCGTGTCAGCTGATCCTTGGCGGTTTCCTCCAGGCCCGCCCAGAGTGCTGCCTCGCCGAGAAGGTGCGTTTCGACACCTTTCACCGGCCCCTTGCCCACGCCAAGGCGAGCTCGAAGAACCCGAACGATGTTCCGTGCTTCGTCTTCGCTCACCGTAACCTTGAGCGGCAGCACGACTGGTTCACCTAGTTCTGCCGCGTACGGCGCCAGTTCGACTACCTGGCGCGGTAGTTCAGCGCCCCGGAGATGCCGGGACGCGCGCTGCACTCGTCCGATGCCTGCCATGAGTGCTGCTGGTGTGGCTCCTTTTCCGGGCCATAGCAGCACGGCAACAACGGAGCGGCTCGCTTCAGGGAACTCCCGATCTAGCGTGGCATTGACTCTTGCCGACTGCGAGCCAGGAACGCTGAACCCGCTGGCTGTCAGGTGCTTGGACTGATGCAGCGCGAATGGCACGGCGGCCACCACGACCACAACCCATGCGAGCGTGACCGCCACATTGTGGCGGCGCACAGTCCGATCGATTCGAAATAGGAGGGCTTGCATCCGTTAGCACCATCGCGCCTCGCGAGGGTCGTCTCGCCTAGTAGCGCATCTTCCCTTCGACTTCGACGGTGAAGGAGTACGTTTTTTTGACGAGTGTGCCTTTGAGTTTGATTCCGTGGGCTGTCGCGTGGGCGTACTTGCCAGTGCCCCCGGTGATGTTTGCCGTGCCCTTGAAGTGGGCGACTGGCCCCGCGGCGTAAGTGGATCCTTCCCCGCTTCCCACGATCGTACCGCCCGACGTGTAAGCGGTGAACTTCACCGAAGCTTGCGTGTAGGCGAGGGTGAGTTGGACGGTGATGTGGCCGTTGAGCGTGCCGGTCCCGCCGCCTTGCTCCTGGAGCACCTCGTTGTGGTGGCTGACCAGATGCAGCTGGCCCTTCTCGCTCAGATTGACTTCGTGTGTCGCAGCGGTAGCGATCGGGCCGCGACTCTTCGCGCCGGCCTGAGTTGCGCCGGCGATGAGGATTCCCACGAGGACGACGGCCGCAACTAGAGAGACGAGCAGCCTGTGCGTCGGTCGGCGGTGCGCGGCGTGTTGTACGTCAGTTAGGTGCTTCATAACTCTCCTCGTTGGTTGTTTGATTTCGTCAAAGCAGCACGCGCGGCCGTCGAGCGGGCGCGCGCATAGTGCGGTCAAGCTGTTGTCTTTTCGGCCTTCATCGTCGGTATCGGCGTTGTGTTGGACAGCGAGAACAGGCGTTCAAGTGGTCGGGGCAGCCACCAGTTCCAGCGGCCCAAGAGCTCCATCGTCGCTGGGACCAAAATGAGGCGGACCAGAGTGGCATCAACGCCGATCGCAACCGCGGCCCCAAGTCCTAGCTCCTTGATGATTGGGAGGCCCGTGCCGACAAACACCGCGAACACGCACACCAGGATCAGCGCCGCGCTGCTTATCGTCCCGGCGCTCGCGGATAGACCCTCGGCAACAGCCTGCGTTGAGTCGCCGGAACGTAGCCAGTGCTCGCGGATGCGAGCGAGCAGGAAGACCTCGTAGTCCATCGAGAGACCGAACACGATGGCGAGAACGAGAGGCGGGACGAGCACGTAGATCGCCCCTGGGGCGTGATAGTGAAACAGCGAGTCAAACCATCCCCATTGAAATACAACTACCAGCATCCCGTAGGCAACCCCAACCGAGATTAGGTTCATCATGATCGCCTTGAGCGGGATCAGCAGCGATCGGAAGACGAACATCAGAATCACGAACGCGGTTGCCAACAGCACAGCGAGTATCTTCCACATGCTCGATGCGACGGTTTGCGCTTGGTCCAAGATGCTTGCTGGGGCTCCACCGATTGCCGCGGTCACGGACTCGCCGGTTAGGAGCTTCGGAGCAGCTTTGCGCAGCGTCTTGACTATGTGTTCTGCGTCCGGCGATTCCGGATTGTCGGTGGGTACGACTATGAAGGTCGAGTAGGCATGATCGCTCGAGATACGTATCTGACCGACTTCTTCGACCCCGTGCAGTTCACTGGCTAGGTGTCGAAGCACGACCGTCGAGTGATGCAGGCGTGACTGACGGCTGAGGTCATCCGCCGCGTGCAGGGTCACGACTACTGGCCCGAGGGTGCCTGGCCCCTCTTCCTTCTCCGCCTCGGTGAAGCCAAGCCGTGTCTCGTTCTCGCTGCTGAGCTGCAGCAGCGTGCCTGTATTGGTCCGCATCCGAAGCGCCGGCACGGCGAATACCAATAGAGCGCCTCCGATCAGGACGATCGCGGCCAGGGGATGCCCGACCACCGCTTTCGTCCATCGCTGCCAACTGAAATGAGCCAACACGCGTGGCCGTTCTCGCTCTGCGAGGAAGCGTCGGCTCAGCCTCCGAGCGCCGATGGTCGACATTAGCGACGGCAGGAGCGTTGTAGACGCGACCACGGAGACCGCCACAACGATCATGGCGCCCACCGCCATCGAACGAAGTGCGTCAACGGGAACCACCCAAACGGCGGTGAGCGACGCGACGACCGTAAGCCCGGAGAAGATTACGGCCCTCCCCGCAGTCGCGCGTGCGATATCTCGTGCGTGGACCAAGTCGCGACCCGCACGCAACTCCTGCCTCACGCGCGCCAGAACAATAAGGGAGTAATCCACGGCTACACCAATGCCGAACATCGACGCGGTGGTGACGCTGAACACCGAGAGTTCGGTGGCGAGCGAGAGAAAATAGATCAACGCTCCTGAAACGACGAGTGCGACAGCGGCAAGTGCAAGAGGCAGAACCGCAGCAGCGACCGAACCGAAGATCAAGAACAGGACGATGAGGAGTACGGGCAACCCGATGCGCTCCGCCTTTGCGAGCTGTTGCCTTGACGTCTGGGCAACAGCTGCTGCGAGGGCGCTCTCACCCAGAAGGTGGACTTCGACGTGGCCTGGGGAGCCCTCGCCGACTCTCAACCGTGTTCGGAGCCGCTGGACGATGTCGGGGGCGCGATATTCGGTGGCTGTGACCTGCAACGGGATGATGATCGGGCCGACCAGCCCGGACGCGAAGCGGGCCTGTTCACGTGCCTGGTTTGTTAGTTCAACGCCGGACAGGGCGTGGAGTGCGACTTCGACCCGATGGATGTCCTTGTTGATCGCGTCGACCGTAGCGCCGCGCCTCGGCCAAAGGAGCACCGCGAGATTGGTACGGCTGATGCGTGGGAAGTCACGGCCAAGGGTAGCGTTCACCCGGGCCGATTGTGAGCCGGGCACTTCGTACCCACCGAGTGTGAGGTGGTCGGACTGCCTTGCAGCGAAAGGCAGAGAGACGAGAACGACTATTGCCCAGAGGCCAAGAACGAGACGAGACCTACGCAGCCCCACGCGAAGCCCCCTCCGGCCGCGTTACGCGGGGTTGGGCCAGGGTGCGGGCCGGACAGGCACTAGTGTTTGTGATGGCGCGTGGCACGGCTCGGAGGGCAAGGAATCCTTGTTGTTGCTTCGGCGGCGCTGCCGTCGCTAAAGCGGTAGGCGGCATGGAACGGGAAGCCACCGCGCGGGCAATGTTCTGGCACGGCCATTCCTTCTGGCTTGTATCCGACCAGCTTGCCGTGCCTGCGGGTGTAGTACGTGATTTCGCTCGGTCCAAGCGAGGTTTCCATGTGAATAATGGAGACGGGAGGGCCTTCGGGCCATGATGTGATGAGCGGCATTTCGGTGTGCATCTCCGCACCGTAGGCTCCATTGGTTGGAAGTAGCTGGGTTGGAAACACGAATGCCGCCTCGACGGGAGTGGCAGTTTCCGCGTAGAGGAGCAGTGTCGTGTGTTCTTCGTGCGGAACTGTCATGTATACCGTCACATTTGCCGAGACTTGGACTGGGTCGCCCGTGGGTATTTCCACTGTCGCGGTTCCCAGCCCCATGCGAGAGTTCGGGGAGCACCCTTCGGCTGGGCCGAGTTCGAGCAGCAGTCGAGGATTGCAGGTCGCTTCCCCCAAATCGGTTGTCCCAAGGCCCATGCCGGCTGGCAGAAAGAGCTGTACGTCGGTAACGGCCGCCGGGACCTTGCTTGTGCTTGAGTTGATGGTGAACCCAAAGCGCACGGTGGTGCTTGCGCCTAGCCGATCGGGAGAGAAGCTCGCATTCAGCTTCACTTTCTCTACTGCGGCTGCGTGAGCGGCGAGAATGCCGACGAGCGCGAGGACGAGCGTCGCCGTTGTGATTGCGCGCCTAATCATGTTATGACCTGAGTGTGCCGGCGACGGTCATCTGGGCTTCATAGTGGGTGCGATGGATTAGCCCAGTGGTCTGCAGGCTTGAACCGGGCGCGTGTGCGTAGCTACCGGTCCCTCCGGTAACGGTCATGTGCCCGCTGAAGTGTCCGATTTTCCCAGACACGTAGTAAGACTCGACGCCTGTCCCAGTAAGAGTGCCAGAGGACGACCGGGCGGTAAAGGTGACCGTCGCCTCGGCGTATCCGATCTTGATCGTCGCCGTTATCCGGCCATGCAGTGTGCCCGAGGCTTGGCCTTCCTCCTGCAGTATCTTGGTTCCACGATGACTTACTAGGTGCATGCTTGCTGTCTCGTTGACAGTCGCTCCCGCTGCTACCGCTCTTGGGGTGCTGTGTTGTGGACGGTCTCTGGCGACCGCGAAGGCTCTTGCGCCCGGAGCCGCGCTCAGGGCTACCGTAAGCCCTGCAATCAGGATGGTAAGCAGGTGATTCGCGCGTGGGGTTAGTGTGAGAGCAGTCACCGAGGAGATCCCGTACTTGCGCAGGACCAGACGACTGGTGCGGATGCGGCAGACATTGCCTGGTGGCACCGGATATAGCGCGGAAGTTCGGCCATTGCGGTCGGGTACGTTACTGGATGGCCGAACATGACGACATAGGCGGCACGTCGATCGCCATTGGAGGCGATTCGTGCTGCCCGCCAGATCCCGCGAGCCAAGATCGCTGACCGAGAACGCGAGATGGCTGACACGACCGAGGAACATGGTCGCGGAGACTCTACCGGGAACTTGTTCCCTGGTCATGGTGGGCTTCGCCACGCAGGGTTCAGGCGTGCGGATCAGCCAAACTCCCCAGGTAGCCCTCGGCCGCGCGATTCGGCTGCGCCGCGAAGAGATCGGGCTGACCCAGGAGGCCCTCGCCGATGCTACCGACCTCGATGCCACCTCCATACGAGGTCTCGAGCGGGGTGTCGCCAATCCGACCTGGGATGTCGCTGACCGCGTCTCACGAGCCCTCGGCCTCGCGCTGCACGAACTCGCCCGCAAGGCCGAGGAGCTGGAGACCGTCGACCGACGGCCCACCAACGAGCCGCTGCGCTGACACCATTGATCGGTCGCCCTTCGCCTCGAACAGAAGTCCGCGCATCCAATATGCATAAACGCATGGTAATGGATAGGCGTAGGTCTCAGGGTTCCGGCGATGGCGCAACGCCTCGACCCTCAGCCTGCCCTCGGGGAAGTGATCCGCAAGCGACGCATCGAGCTCGGCCAGACCCAAGAGGTCGTAGCACTCGCCGCTGACACCGACCAGGCTCGTGTCTCGAGGGTCGAGGACGGGGATAATCCGAGCTTTGGGCTCGCCAGGCGCATCGCTGCGGCGCTCGGCTGGTCACTCGCGGAGCTCGCCCAACGCATCGAAGAACACGAGGCAGCGCAGTAGGCGATTGGCAAGCGGGCCAGCGGCTCTCGCCCTACGCTCAGACGTCACGAGCTTCAGCCTCGACACGCGGCCTCCGCTTCGCTAGCAATCCGAGCGATCTCGCACTCTCGGCCACAGGCGCTGGCCGAGCACCGCCGGCATCGACCAAACGGTCCTCGACCTGTGCTCGATTCAGATCGGCAGCGGCCGTGAGGCGATCCCCAAATACGCTTCGACGTGATCGTCGCGCTGGCAAAGGGACTCGGCGTCCGGTCCGCCGGGGTCCTGGGCGTCAAAGCTCAGGCCCGCCGTCCCGCTTGCGGCTCCCGCAAGCAAAGGTCCTGAGAAGCCGCTCGCGCTGGGGGTCGATTCGTTCGCGAGCTCGATGTCAGCGGCGTAGATGGTCGCTTGGGCGTTGACGGCGTTGGCCGCCGCCGCCCGCAGAGCAGGATTCGGTCGGGGTCCGTGGTTGTCCAGGCACTACGCCTCGGCGTAGATGTTCGTGCCGCCGGTATGGTCGATCGCCACAGTGCCGCCGAAAGGGCCCACCGTCGAGTCCGTTTTCCGAGCGCGGCAGGTTGAACTGGCAGTTCATCACGACATCGCTCGGGTAGGAGTTGGCCGGCGTCGCTATGTACGCCTGCTCCTCGGCGGCTGTAGAGGTTCAGCGACAGCGTTCCCCTGCGATCGTCGAGCCGTTCGGGGCCGCGTAATGCCACAGATAGCCGCCGTCAACAGCAGCACGCCGATCAGCCCCAGCACGACGGGGGATGAGCGCCGTGTCACGAGGTCCGCTGGTCATGGTGTGACGCGGACGTTGACCTGGTTACTCGCGCCCGGCGTGTAAGGATAGCCTGCGGAGCCCACGTCCGGGAGGCTCACGCGGAACGTGTAGCTCGTCGGTTCGGTGGTGGCGTGGAAGCGGTAGCTGTAGTGAAAGGTGCCCTTGCGGTTGGCGACGATCTGGTCAAAGCTCCTCCAGCCCTTGCCATATTTGACCTCCACGACGAGCCCGACGCCGTGGCGGGGATACGGTCCGCCGGAGATCGTTCCCTTCCAATGGATCGTGCTTCCGTCGCTGGCCCGGCGGGGCACGATCCTGAGCCTGATTCGGGGGCGAATCATGATCGCGGCGGTAGCCGTCGCCGACGGGCCAGGATCGTCGCTGTAGGCGGTGTAGGAGAACTGCAATGTGCGATCCGGACCCTCCGGCACGCGGTAGGAGAACGAGCCGTCGAGCGCCGTCTGAACGGAAGTGTTGATCGCCGCGCCGCGCGGGCCGCCGATCGTCAGGATCGCGACGCGAGCGTTTCGGATCGGCACCGTGCCGCAGTGCAGCACTCCCCTGATCGTCACGGGCTCGCCGTAGGGGATCACCGGCGGCTTTGCCTTGCGGTTGACCTGAACGTTCAGTTCCTCCCCGGCGCAGGGTTCGCCGTTGGCGATGTGCGGGCCGCGCAGGCCGCCGTTGGCGCCGACGAGCGGCGGGCCGCTGGTCGTGATCGTGCCGTCGTAGGCGATCGCCTGATCGCCGGCGGCGTCGGTGGCCAGCACCTGCAGGTGGTGCTGGCCGGCGGCGAACTGCGTCGTGTCGAGGGGGATGCTGATGTTCTCGCTGCTCACGCATGGCTGGGGGGAGGCGAAATCCATCGTCGCGCTCGATGCGGGCGCGAGGTTCACGCACAGTCCGCCGTTGTCGTCGGGGACCTCATGGACGACGGTGCGGCCGTCGACGAGCACGGTGGCGCTGTAGATCCCGCCGCCGCTGTCTGAGGCCGTGAAGTTGACCGTGTCCGTCCCGGTGAGCGTGCTGCCCGCGAGCAGCGACCCAGAGACGTTCGAGACCGACGGGACGGTCGAGTCCAGCAGCGTGAAGGCTCCGCTGCTCACGAGGGCCTGCGCCTCGGGGTCCGCTGAGCCCGGGCACGGGTAGCTGAGGTCCTGTCCCGGGTCACAGCTCACGCCGACGGTCACGCCGCTGACGCCGCTCAGCCCGCTCGCGGCCACGGTCGTCGTGGCGGCGCCGTATCCGAGGTTGCGATAGTCGTAGTTGGGGTCGCTCTGGCCTGTGTGGTTGACGAACACCTGGCCGAACCCGTCGGCGCACTGCCCGTCCTGAATCCCGCACGGGCCACCGAAGGCAGAGAGCCCGAGGCTGTAGTCGAGGATCTCAAGGCCCGCCGGCACGGAGTAGGTCATCGTGTTGCCGTTGCCGTTGTAATATTCGCCGGTCGGATTTGGCCCCATCGTAAGCCCAAACCACCCTTGGCCGCCGCTAGCGCAGCTCGACTGGAACGTGATGTACTGGCCGTCGGCTGCTCCGACGCTCCATCCCGGCGTCCCGATCGCGTTCCCGCCCGAGTCGTGGCAGGTGAGAGCCGTGAACGTGCCCGCCCGAGCAGCCGAAACCACGACGAGCAGGCATACGACGCCGGGCAGCACGGCGAGGGCCCTCCCCGCGAGCCGATGTGGACGATGGCACGCACAGGCGCTCATAGGGTCACGTGCACATCGACGCGGTTACTCACGCCGGCGGCGTAGGGGTAGCCGCGCGCGCCGGTGTAAGGCAGCACGAGGCGGAACGTGTAGGTCGTCGGTTCGGTGGTGGCGTGGAACCGATAGCTGTAGTGAAAGGTGCCCTTGCGATTGGCGATGACCTGGGCGAAGAACCGCCAGTGATCTCCGCTGCGCACCTCCGCGTCCAGCGTGACCCCCGCGTCCGGATACGGCCCGCCGCCGAGCGCGCCGCTCCAGTGCATCGTGTGCTGGTTACTGCTGCGGTGCGGAGTGATCTTCAGCCTGATTCTCGCGGCGATCGCGACGTTCACGGTCGCCGTCGCGGACGGTCCGGGATCGTTGCTGTAGGCGGTGTAGGAGAGTGCGAGCCTGCGATCCGGCCCGGTGGGGACCTTGTAGGAGAACGAGCCGTCCAGCGCCGTCTGAACTGAGGTGTCGATCGCCGCGCCGCGCGGGCCGCCGAGGCTGGCGATCACGACCCGCGCGTTTCGGATCGGCACGGTGCCGCAGTGCAGCACGCCTCTGATCGTCACGGGCTTGCCGTAGGGGATCACCGGCGGCTTTGCCCTGCCGTTGACCTGCACGTTCAGTTCCTCCCCGGCGCAAGGTTCGCCGTTGGCGACGCGCGGACCGCGCAGTCCGCCGTTGACGCCGATCGGCGGGTTGTTGAGTGTGATCGTGTGGTCATCGACGACCGCGGCCTCTCCGGCGGTGCTCACGACGCGCAGGCTCACTTCATGGGTGCCGTTAGCCGCGCTGGTCGTGCTCCAACGCAGTTCGCCGGACAGGCTCGTTGGGCACGCCGCGAAGTTCTGGTAGGCGCATTCGGCGAGATAGTCGTGTTCGGCCACCGCCTTGCCGTCGAGCAGCAACTGCACGACACGAACGCCCGAGTCGCCGTCCTGGGCGGTGTAGGTGAGGGCGTCCGTGCCCGACAGCGTGCCTGACCCTGCGAGCGCGCCGCCCGTGACCGTGGCGCTGGGCGAGCTGTTGTCTTCGAGCGTGAGCTGGGCGCCGAGCAGCTCGAGATCGGGATTCTCTCCCGTCCCGAACGAGCAGCCTGCGCCCGCATCGTCATTTGAGCAGTAGTCGGCGAGCGTCAACTCGGTTGTGTCGGACGGGAGCGCCCATTCGTCGGGGGTGATCCTGCTGTCTTTTGGCGTGCCGGCTTCCTCGACGCCGCCGGTGTTGACTCCCGCGATCGCAAACGTGGTCGCCCCCGAGGTCTGCTGGGGCACGTACCACCAGACCTTTGCTCCACGGATCGTGTCATCGCTCCCAGCGGGCACGGCCACCTGGACCCCATCGACAGTCGCGGGAGACATACTGCCGCCCAGGGGGCCGATCCAGTTTCCCGGGCCTCCGGTGCAGGTGCCTTTCACGTTTTGGGGGGCGCCGAACACGGTCCACGGCCCCGCATTTTCGTTGGCTCCCGGCGCCGAGGGGCAGTTGTCGATCACGTAGGTTCCCGCGTGCGCGACCGCGGCCAGCGCAAGCGCCAGCAGCACGGTGAGGATCCCCATCGTGAGCGGCTTCGCTGCGCGCGAGCTCCGGTGGAGCATGTGTCGGTGGCGACGACGACGCTGCTCGGTCATGGCGCCACGTGAACGTTGACTGGGTTGCTGGCGCCGGGCGTGTAAGGGTAGCCCTGGGAGCCGCTGTCGGGCAGCGTGACGCGGAACTGTAGGTCGTCGGTTCGGTGGTGGCGTGGAAGCGGTAGCTGTAGTGAAAGCGCCCTTGGGGTTCGCCACGACCTGGTCGAAGATCCGCCACTGCCTGCCCTCGCGGACCTCGACGTCGAGCGTCACGCCCCGGGTGGGTAGGGCCCGCCGGCGACCGTCCCGCTCCAGTGGATCGTGTGCCCGTTGCTGCGATGCGAGGGCCGATCCGCAGCTTGATCCTCGGGCGGATCGTGATCGTCGCCGTCGCGGTCGCGGAGGGGCCGGGGTCGTCGCTGTAGGCGGTGTAGCTGAGAGTCGAGCGCGCGATCCGGCCCGGGCGGGACCTTGTAGGAGAACGAGCCGTCCAGAGCCCGGTCTCCACAGATGTGTCGATCGCGGCGCCGGCGGGCCGCCGGGGTGCTTATCGCGACCCGCGCGTCACGGATCGGCACGGTGCCGCAGTGCAGCACGCCCCTGTACCGTCACGGGCTTGCCGTAGGGGATCATCGGCGGGCTCGCGATCGTTGACCTCAGGTCAGTTCCTCCCCGGCGCATGGTTCACCGTTGGCGATGTTCCGGCCCGCGCACGGCCGCCGTTGACGCCGACCAGCGGCGGGCCAGCCGTCGTGATCGTGCCGTCATAGGCGTTCGCCTTGTTTCCGGCGGCGTCTTCGACGACCAGCTCGAGCGAGTGTGGCCCGCCGCCAGTTGGTTGGTGTTGAGCGTCAGGCTAGCGCTCAGCGCGCTTCGCACGGCTGGGCGTGTTCAAAGGAACGCTGCCCATCGGTTGTGACGTTCAGGGACTGGCACGCGCCGCCATTGGAGTCAAGGATCTGCGATACGACCGTGTGTCCGTCGACGATCAGCGAACCGCCGTAGACGCCCGACTGAGCGTCACTGGCGTTGAAGGACACCGCCTGCGGTTCCGGACAGTGTCCCGCCTGCGAGCAGCGGGCCGCTTACGTTGCTCACGGTCGGCGGCGTGTTATCGACGAGGTCGATGTCCGCCGCGTAGACGTCGTATTGCGAGGAGAGCGTCCCGGGCCCTGAGGCCGGGCATTCGCCGCCCGGTCCGCCGCCGCACGCCCCGCTCCACTGGATCTGCGTGACACCGCTGAGGCTTGCGACGCTGACGGCGTTTGACGGGTCGAATGGGTTGCCAGGGTTCCTCGCGCGCTGCATCCCAGCGATTGCGCGCAGAGACCCTGCACCGACGGCGGACCAGGGCTGTAGTCGAGGTTCGACGCCGGCGAGCCGTACGGCTGACAGGGACCGTCGGCCTCATAGCGCCAGAGCGTGAAGCCGCTGATCGTAAGGCCAGCCGGCGCGGTGAACGTGTCCCAGCCGCCGAGCCGTAGGCGTGGGGGACTTCGCCGTCCATCGACGCATACAGCGCGCCACCGCTCGGCGCAACCATCGCCCGCGAAGACGAAGGTGCCGCTCGTGGAGTAGGTGACGTCATCGACCGGCGCCGCACGGCCGGCACTCGGCCCGTAGGGGATGCGGCAGAGGAAGTCGTGGTAACTGTTCGCGGACGCCGACGGGGGCGCTGGCGCGAGCAGGACTGCGGCACTGGCCAGCATGGCGACCGCGACTCGCGCGCAGTGGTGCCCATCCTTGGGAGTGCTCATCCGCTCTGCCTCCTAGCTTCGCGCCGGTGACCTTCTGCTCATGGTCCGCCGTCGCTGGCGAGGACGCTTTCCCCCCCAACAAATTCCGTGGCCTATGCACGGCATCCGTAGTGCCTGTCCGAGTGGGGAAATGGGTCCGATCCTCCGTGCGTACCCTGTACTTCAGATGATGCTTAATGTAGCGGATTGCTACGGTATGTGGAACTCTTCGCGCCGCTCTGGCTCGTTAGCGCTGGCCCAGGGCGTGGGCGTGGCGCACCTGGCGGGTCACCATCTGGGCCGAGAAGTGGACGCTGCTGTGGTGGACGACGGTTACGCGGACGGTCAGCGCGCCGGCGGGGAGAACGATGCTGGCGGACCATTTTCCGCGGGCGACACGGATCGTCTTCTGGACTGTGCCCGCGCGCGTGTGGAGCGTGTAGTGGACGAGGACCGTGAGGTGCCCGAGGAGGGAGCGGGCGGCAGCGCCACGCGCTTGCAGCGCGCGCCCGCTGCGCGTCAAGCGGAGGATCCGGAGTCCGCGGGCTTCTCTTGCCGACTTACCGTAGGTGAGGGCGAGCGTCGCGCTGTTCGCGGGATCGGCGTTCCCCGCGGCATCGGTGAGCCACGCCCGAATCGTGTAGGAGCTGTGAGGGTCGTGCTGAAACTGCGGGATGTGGGCGGCGTCGAACCGGAACGACAGGCCGGGACTCGACTGTGCCGACGTACACGTCCGGGCGCTGTTGCAGGCGATCCAGTCGCTCGCGACGATCGGTGCGAGGTGCGCGGGCGCGCCGAGCGTGATCGTGTAAGGGCCGTGGCCGCTGGCGGCAATCGAGCGCGGCGCGGGCGGCGGGGTCGTCTGATAGCCGAAGCTGATCGCCGCCGCGTTAGTTTGCATGGCGTTCCCGATCGCGTCTGAAAGCCACACGAACACGGTGTAGAGCGCCTGCGGCTGACCGGCGAATGTGGCGTCCTGGGCAGGGTCGAACATGAGAGCGGCCAGCGGGCTCGTCTGGGTGTGCAGCGCATCGCAGCCGCTCTGAGGGATGCTCGTCACGATGCCGGCGCACGCGATCCAGTTGACCTGGCCGATCGGATCGACTTGCGGCTGGGTGGGATTCGTCCAGGTGACCGTCGCAGGCTGATTGATCCACGCGCCGCTTCCGCGCCCGTTGACCTGCAGGCTGCTCGGAGCGCTCGGGGACGAGTTCTCGACCGTGAGCGCGACGGGGTTGCCGAGCGTCTGGTTGCCGGCAGCGTCGATGATCGCCGCCTGAATCTGGTGCGGACCGTTGGATAGCGTGCTCGTGTTGAGGGTGAATTGGTTGCTCGAGCTCGCCGGGCAGGGCGCCGGCAGCGTGAAGTTGCAAGCCAACGACTGCTGGGAGACCGGGGCGCCATCGACGTACAGGCGCGCGAACTGAACGCCGCTGTTATCCGCGCCGTCGACCGTCCCCGAGAGCGTCCCGCGCGCGAGGCCACCGGCGAACAGCGCACCGCTCGTGGAGGAGAGCTGGGGCGGTTGGTTGTCGGTGATTGTGACGGTGGCGCTGTTCAGCTCGACGCGCGCATCATGTAGGGAGGAACCGTTGCCGCACACGGTGAGCTGGAACGGTTCGGGCTCGCAGAGCAGCTCGATCTCCAGACGCGTGGTGGCGAGGCCGGTGTGTTCGGAGAACCCGGAAACCTCACAGCCAGGGAGGCTACCGCTGGTAGAGAACGCGCAGGTCTCCCCGGGGAGCTGGCTGCCTTCCGCGTCGATGATCTGGGGCACCCACCCTTCGCCTTGCTCGTAGAGATCGCGATCCATGTTGATCGCGCTGATCTCATCACCGGTAGGCGCGGTGATCTCCCAGCCCGCGGCTGCGCCTGCGGGCACATTCGTCGATAGGCCACGGATATCGGCGGCGGCCATACCAGACGTGGACGGGCTGAGCCCGGTGATTTCGGGAGCGCCGCAGTTGGCGCTGGTTTCCAAGTAAGCCGGGTCGTTGTTGAACCGCTGCCAAGCGTTGTTGACCGTCGGCGCGGGGGTGGCGCACGCGCTCACCGGATAGGTCCCGGCGTCGGCCGTGCCGAGGGTCGTCGCGCTTAGCGCGAGGAACACGGCGACGGCCAGCAGACGCCTCATCGTACGCTGTGCCCGTGAGCGGGCGCGTGCTTGCGACGCGCGACGCGGTTGGCGATCACCACTGGGAGCTGTGTTTTCCCGGCGAGGAATCGGGCCACGATCCGGTCCCATCTGGGCACCCGTATGGAGGCCTTCGTGCGGGTGGTGGTGATGTGTCCGAGCGTGATCATTTGTCCACGTGGGTTGCGGGCCTGGACGACGAGCTGGAGGTCGAGGCCCTTGGGGATATCCGCGACCGTGATCGTGAGGCGGTGATGGCGGAACGTGACCTTCGTGATCTTTGGGCGTGGGGGCCGGGGTGGGGGCGTGAGGGTCGCGGCGGGCGGTCCGCTTGGCTTGACCGGCGAGCTGTTGGCCTGCTTGTAGGCGGCGGTGCCCTCGCTGACGATTTGGCCCAGGCCGCACGCGTTGAACGCCGCGGCGACATCGAGGTTGCCGTCGTTGCTCGCGGTTGAGGTTATGCATCCCTGTGCTTGTGAGTAGGTAATCGTCGGTGAGTAGGCGCGCATGCTCGCCTCGACGGTCGAGACGATGTCGCCGGACTCGCTGGTGCCATACGCCCACGCCGGGGAGCCGTCGTCTGAGAATGCGATTTCGATGCCTTCCGGCCCCGCCGGCTTGGCTCGCGCAGCCGGGCGCGAGCACGGCCAAGCCGAGCCCGCGGTTCGTGAACGGGCACAGGCCGCCGAGGTTCACGGGGTTGGCATCTGAGGCGCCGACGCCGAAGACTCCCTGCACATCGGCGGGCGCCTGAACCTGGCCGGCTTCATTACCGACCGCCGCGACGACGCTGAGGCCATGCGTGTTCGCTGACTTGACATAGTTTTCGAGCGTTTCCACTTCGCTGGCGCTCGGCTGGGTGCTCGATCCGAGGCTGAGGTTCACGACCGTGATCGGCAGCGAGCTGCTCAGCGCCTGACAGCGGTAGATCGCGGCTGCATAGGTGGAGAACACGAAGGTGGTCTGCCCGGCGGCGAGCGCCTTGAGGTTGTAGACGCGCACGCTGGTCGGGGCGATGCCGACCATCCCCCAACCGTTGGCCGGCGCCGCCGCGAGCATCGCCATGTAGGTGCCGTGCCCGTCGGGGTGCCCTCCGGGCAGCGGCGGATTCAGCGCCGCGAGTTCGTCTTCGGTGTTCGTGTTCGGCGACAGCGCGTAGCTGCCGGCGAAGATCGGGGTTGTGTCGGGATTGGGATCGACGCCTGAGTCGACGAGACAGACGATCCCAGGGGTCGCCGGCGCGGGCGCGTAGTCCAGAAACAGCGCGTCGGCCGCCGCCTGCTCCGTGGTGCCCGCCGGCACGCCGACCTCGCCGGACGCCTGCCCGGAGAACACCATGCAGGCGAGCAGGGCTGCGCCGAGGACAACGAGGATCATGCGTTCAACGATGCCGAACATAACGAACAAGATAGGAGCTTTCCAGGGGCTCCGCCGACCCCCATCGACCTACCGCGAAAATTGGTTGGGGGGAAACCGGCCCTCGCCACGACACTCGACAGGAGAGGTGTGCGCTTGATCGGACGCGAACAAAACTCGGAGGGTGTGCCACGCCAGAGGAAGCGGTCGATCTAGGCCGCGAGGCGTAGCGCAGGCGGCTCCTCCGGTGCTTCGTGCGCGTCCCGTGCCGCGCGCCAGACCTCATCGAATGGTCTTGGGCCGAATCGGCGCAGGTCGTCGATTGCGAAGCGGTAGTGCTTGTCGAGCATCTGAAGGCTCGTGCCGCACTCCTGGGCGACGGTCTGTGCGTCCTCGGCACGCAGCCGCACCGAGATTCCACCGCGCCGCAGCGAGTAGGGCGTGGCGCCCGCAATCGTGGCGAACTCCGGGCGCTTGGCGACCGCGACGACGGCGGGGTTGAAGAACTTTTTGCCCCACTTCTTGCACTGGTTCAGGGTCAGGTGGCACGCCCCAGTGGCAGGGTCCTTGACTCCCCAGCGTTTGCCGCCAAGGTCACCGGGGATCACGAAGTCGACGTCGCGCGCCGGGTGCCCCCAAGCACGTAGTGCCGCGCGCCATTCGGTGGCGTCCTCCCACAAGATGCCCGGCACGGCGCAGCGCCGTTCGGTTGAGTGCGCGGTCTTGCCATACTCGTTCAGTTCACCCCAGGAGATGACCTCGAGGATCTCCGCGAACATCTCAGCGAGCGCACTCCACCGCACTCCCCAGACCTCCTGGTTGCGAGCGCCGAGGCCGTACTGCAGGCTGACGATGAACGCGTCGCGCTTGGCGAGGATCGCATCGCGCCCGCTCGTCCGAGCAAGCATCTGCGCACGGATAGCCTCCACAGCCTGCGGGGAGAGCGCCCAGCTCGGCGTCTTTGCGCTGCGCCTGCGGCCGCGCGCGCCCCGGCCGCTGCCGGCCGCCCTTACCGAGCGACGACGGTTGGTCGTGCGCTCGTTTGCCAGCAGACACCCATTCGTCGCGATCTCCGGAACGTGGTGGGAGGCCGCGGCCCAGCTGAGGGCCGCGGAGAGCACCTTCCAAGCCTCCTTGCAGGTCGGCTGGGTCTTCCCGGCCGCGAGCATTTCCGCGCGCCACTGCCGGGGCGCGTGCGGCTCGTTGAAGCCGACGGCCGGTAGCGCCGCGAGTCTGGTCGCGTATTTCGCCCGGCCGATGGGCTCGTGTTTGTGGTTGTGCATCACACCACCGAGGATGTGGCAGTTCGCAACCGTCTGATAGCCAGCGAATGTCTGAGGCGCAAGGCCACCGTCGAGCTCGGGGTCGGCGTCCAGCGCGAAGTACAGCAACACCACCTGTCCGAGAGTGCGCCCGTCCTGCACGACATTTGCCTCCTGCGCGTCCAGGTCTTCCAGGAAGCGGCGCAGACTGTCCGGGCCGCGGCGCTCCGCGGCCGCGTAGTCGCTCATCCACTCGCGGGCACCGCCCACGCCGCCGACCGAGCCAAACGTCTTTGAGCGCTCGACGCGCTCATGGTCGTAGTAGCCGAGGACGTAGGACTTCTTGCCGCTCGCACCGATGCGCGGCCATTGCTTCTTCCAGGGTCTAGTCATCGAAAAGCTCCGTTCAGTCTCAAAGGGTTTGGGTGCCGGCGAGTTGCGCGCGGACCTCGGCCAGGTGCTCGGGCGAGAGGTCGTATTCCTCGTCGCGCTCGAGCTCGGGCACGGGACCGCGCCTGCTCGTGGAGCGTGCAGCCGCTCGCGGGCGCCTGCTCGTAGGCCGCGCTTGCTTGCGGCGATCGCTCTCTGCCCAGAACTCGGGAATCGCCTCCGCGGGTATCCGGTAGTGCCCGCCCGGAAGGCGGCGGTAGCGGATGCGATCGGACTGGATATAGCGACGCAGCGTGCGCTCGCAGATCCCGAGCGCGACCGCCGCTTCGGCTGAGCTCAGGAGTCCGTGGCGTCGCTTCGATTTGACCTGGCTTGCGCCCATGGCCTGACGTCGAGCGCGACGGGCCGATACCCCCTAGATTCTTTGCGGGCCGCGGTGCGCGCGGCTCGTGCGCTCGAGACGGGCGTCTGGCAGGGGGGCCACAATCCTCGGGTTCGTGCGTCCGAGCGAACGGTTTTGCGGTACCCCTGCGGTAACGAACGCGGGGGGCGGTGAGGGAAGTACTGCTTTTGCTGGGAAAACGCCGTAGAAGGCCCCTACTATGGTAAGGAGGCCCCCGCAAGGCGCCCAATCTGTAGGCAGGACGCCATATTCTGCTCCTTCACGAGGGTTTCGCGGCTGCCGCTGAGCGGACAAACGCGGACAAATACGGAAAAAAACCTATACCGAACTGCGGTGACGCTGCGGTAAAAAATGGAGAGCCGACGAAGGGACTCGAACCCTTGACCCCCGCCTTACCATGGCGGTGCTCTACCAGCTGAGCTACGTCGGCATTGATGGCTTCCATCGTACTGTGGCAGGGCCGGGTCGCACCGGGCGCCAGCACCACATGCTACCATCTGTGGTACCGAAGTACCGAGCGATCCCATGCTGCGCGCACAGTCCCCGATCAAGGTTCATGAGGCCACCAAGGAGAAGGTCCGCTACGCCGCGCTGATGGCGGGCCTCAAGCAGGCCGAGCTTGTCGAGCGCGCCGTAGACGAGTACGTCGAGCGTCACCGCGAGGACTTCGCGCAGCGCATGGAACAGGCGCAGCACGCGCTGCTGGGCGGCAAGAGCGCGACGCTCGCGTATTCGCTCGGCGTCGAGGAGGCCGACGTGCAGCGAGTCGGCGGGGTCTCCTCCGATCAGCTCGGCGGCTCACGCAACCCAAGGCGAGCGACCTCGAACCAGGCAAGCTCACCCGAAGGCCAGTCCGCACGAGGCTCCCACAGCTCAGCCTCCGCGGCCGCCAAGACCAAGCCGAAGAGCACGTCCCGCAGGCGCTCCTCGACGAAGCGCCCGTCGGCCGCCTGAGTCCCAATCGCAACCCACACCTCCTCGCCGGGCGCGGTGACGTGCAGACGAGCGTCGATCAACCCGCCGAACGAGACCGCGACATCGCGGCCCCGATGATCGAAGGCATCGGCGAGGACGGAGGCGATCGAGTCGGCGGCGTCGTCGATGATGCGGGCGTTGCGCTCAAGCGCGTCACGGAGCCGGTCATCGTCATCGGGCAGGAGCCGTCCCGCTCGATGCAGCGCAGCGAAGAGCTCGTAGGCGTCCTCGCCGGAGCCCTCCTCGCGCTGTGCGCCGGCGCACAGCCAGAACCGTCCAGCATCGGCCTCCAACCAAGTCGCGCCACGCCACCGTCCGTGGCGCAGCCGGTACACGAGCGGACGCTCGATCGAGAGGATGCGCTTCTGTCCACGCGGCGCCGCAGGCGCGACACGCCTCGCCTCACCGACGAGCGCGTGATCGAGCCCGCCAAGATCGACCTCGACGGGTGGCAGCTCGATCTTCAGATCCTCGCGCAGACAGCGAAGCGTCACCCGAGTTCGTCGTGCCCGCCTGCTCGACATGGGCAGGCACGCTATCTGGGAGCACGACAGCCGTGTACCGTCGGCCAATGGCGGACTGGACCGACTCCCTTCAGGTGTTCTGTGCGGACATCGGATCGATCGCGCAGGAACACTTCGCGTGGGCGCGTCGGATCCCTGGTTCAGACGATGAGGGGGTCCATACGCCGGGGAACATCGAATCGCTCGCGCGGGCAGTCGTCTACCAGCTCAAGCAGGAGCACCCGGTCGCACTTGGTTTCGAGATGCCCTTGTTCGTGCCGGTGCCCGTTGAGTCGTCACGTCTGGGAAAGGCGCGTCCGTGCGACGTCAATGCCCCGTCGTGGTCATCCGGCCCCGGCGGAGCGGTGTTGGCGACGGGTCTCGCGCAAGTCCCCTGGCTCATGCGCTACATCCGCGAGCAAGTTCCCGACGCGGGACTGCACTTGCAGTGGACGCCGTTTGCCGCTCAGCGCAGCGGCCTGTTGTTGTGGGAGGCGTTCGTCAGCGGCGCAGCGAAGGGTCCGACTCACGAGGAGGACGCGCGGATCGGAATGGAGGCGTTCTGCGCGCAGCTACCGACGCCCGGGGACGCGAACGCTGATGAGACGGAGCGCCCGTTCTCGCTCGTTGCCGCAGCCGCACTGTGGGCCGGGTGGGATCTACCATCTCGCGAGTTGCGATCCGCCTGTGTGCTTGTCCGCGCCTGACACGCCCCCGCCTGCCCACACCGGGCAACAATCTCAACGCCTGGCATGCCTGGTTTCGCCCAGGAGCAGAAGTCAGCGGAGCGGCGAGGCGAGCGGTCCCTCGCCGTCAAAGCAGAAGCGTGAGCGGTGTCCGTTGGCGCGCTCGCTCGGGCTCACAAGCAGAAGTCTGCGAGTTGCTGCGACTGCACCCGTCATCCTTGGCATCCGCAGCCCTATCTCATTGTCTGACGTCCACACCTAGTGGTTCATCCGTTAAGTTCGTTGGTTTATGCTTGGAGGACCTTGCCGGTGTAGGTCCACTTGAATGGTTTGGCGGTCTGGTTGTAGGTCTCGATGAATGCGAGCATCTGCTCGGCGAGGTCTTCCTCGCTGAAGAAGCATGCCGTGCTTGAGTAGCCGACGGTAGAGGATCGAGAAGAAGATCTCGATTTGGTTCAGCCACCAGGCGTGGGTCGGGGTGAACTGGAAGCTCCAGCGCGGGTGCTTCTGCCAGCCAGTCGGTGACCTCTTGGGTGCCGCGGGTGGAGAGGTTGTCACTGACCGCGATGATCTTCTGGCCCTCGAGCGACGGGGATTTCGGAGTCGAGCTGGTCGAGGAAGCGGATCAGGTCGAAGCGGTTGCGGGTCTTTGACGCCATCGCGAGCACATCGCCGTCGTGAACTTTCAGGCAGGCGAACAGGCACTGTGTGCCGTTGCGGGTGTATTCGTGCTCGCGTCTGGTCGGGCGCCCGGGAGCGGGCAGGATGTCTGGCTTGGTCGGCGCCTTGGCCTGGATGCCGGTCTTTTCGTCCAAGGAGACGACCAGCACGTTCTCCGGCGGGTTCACGTAAAGACCGCAGATCTCGCCCAGGCGCTCCTCGAACTCGGGCTGGGAGAAGTCACTCATGATCCAGTATTCAGTCAGGTGCGGCTTGATATCCGCGCGCGAGAGGATCACGTGCGCCTGGGAGCCCGACATCCCGACCGCCTCACCCAAGCTGCTCATAGGTCCAGCGTTCCTGCTGTGCGCCCTCCGGCGTCTCGGGTGGGCGCGTGCACGCCTTCGCGATCAGCCTCGCCCTGTCCGCCTGGGAGTACACGAGCGGTTTACCGGAGCGCGGCAAGTCCCCAAGCCCAGCGATCCCATCCCGCTCATAGCGCGCACGCCACTTCTGCACCGTGTTCTCCGAGCACCCCAACAAACGCCCGATCTGCGCAGCCGACCGGCCCTCAGCGGCATGCAAGCACGATCTGAGCACGCTCGACCATCCGCGCCTGCTCGGTGCCCGACCGCGCGATCCGCTCGAGCTCCGCTCGATCGTCCCCGCCGATCTCGATGCGCTTCGCCAAAGCAGGCATACCGAACCCCCATCATCGCTGGACACCACAGCAACAGGTTCGGCAAACACCACGACACCCCTTCAACAATCCACGAACTTCCCGAATGAACCACTAGACGCTTGTGCTTGCGCGTTAAGGGAGACGTCTCCGTAGAGCCTCGCGAGAGGCCCGCAACGGACGATGAGTAGGCGTACCCGATGACGGTCGACGGGCTCTCGCTTCGCCCGGGAATGGCAGCGCTCCCGGTTCCGCCATCCGCTCCGGCGACAGACGACGCGCATTCGTGTCTTCCCTACCCTCCCCGGCGCCGCACCCAAGGAGGCGCGTGGTCGCGTGCCCACGCGGCGAGCAGTGGATCCGCCAGTGCCCACGTGCGTGGCTGGGGCTGCCAGGCCAACCCAAGCTCGCGCAGGCGCGCGAGGGCGTCGTTGACGCTCTTGGGGTTGGCCGCGACGGCGTGTGGTCTGAATCCTACGCTGATCGCGGCTACGACCGGCTGCGCACTTGGATGGACACGCCTGAGCAGGTCCCACTCGCGGGCCGTCAAGCTGGCGGTCGTCTCTCGCAGACGTCGCCAGCCGGCAAGCGCGCGGGTCTGGTGTCCTCCCCACGGGAGGGCGCGAGGTCGATGATGCGCCAGGTGAGAGCCGGCACGCCGGCCGCGAGTTCGGCTGCGGCGCCGATCAACTCGGCGCGTGCCTTGGTCCAGGGGCGTGTGATGACGAGGTCGTCGATGAAGCGCGAGGGCTTTGCGCGGCGGATGCTCATGAGCTGTCCGGCGTGGTAGAGGGGGTGGCCGCTGTCCTCCAGGGCCTTGCTGCTGGGGCCGTCGGGATGTTCGACCAGAACGAGATCCAGATGCGGGTGTCGCTGGCGGGCAGCGCGGAGGTCTCCAAGGAGTTCGCGGGTCTCTTGGTCGGATAGGGATGAGAGCATCAGTCCGAGGTGGTCGATCGCGAGCAGCGCGTCGCCGTCTGCGAGTGCGAGCAGCAGCTCGATGACGTCAGAAAGGTGGTGCCCTCCTATCTCCGTGCCGGCTTCGGAGCGAAGATCCTCGAGATCGATGCCGCGCTGATGCAGGGTGCGTGCGAGTCGCAGGCCGGCGGCGCTCGTGGGTGGCGCTGTCTGCGCCCACCATGCGGCCGCGTCGGGGGCGAGCTGGGCGATGGCCGTGTCGGCGATCGCCGTGGCGAGGTCGCGGCTGTCCGCGCAGCTGCGCGCGTCCACCAGCACGCGCGTGCCGTGGAGCTCGTCGATCGCGGCGGCCAGCAGGGCGCTCGTCCCGCTCCAGGGGTCGCCGGAGATGACCGTGAGGCCGGGCCTCTGGTCGAGCACGTCGAGCAGCTCCTGGTACTCGGCGATGCGGCCGGTCAGCACTTCGGCGTTCCCGGCCTTCTGCGCGGTCTCAGGCATGGTCATCCTCCGCGAGATGCCGTCGCGCCTCGTCGATGGCCATCTGGACGTCGAATGCTTCGACCGTGGCGCTCCCGAGCTTGCGGGCGCCCAGGGCTGCGTATCGGGCTGCCGTCATCGTCGGGTACGGGCGCCCTTCCCCGAACTCGATCAGCTTCTCAAGCGCCTCGAGCTGCAGCTCAAGGCCCGCTTGGCCGAAGCGCTCCGCGAGGCCCGCGCGCCAGATGTCAGCGGAGATTCTTGGATCGAGGGTCAGCCGATCGACGAGCTTGCCGAACTGCGCCGGAGCATCGAGCATCCCGTCGAGCGCTCGCTCGTCGCTGCCGTCGACGAGCACGACGACCTTGGTGTTGCCGCTGTAGAGGTCGACAAGGTCTCCGAGCAGCTGCTCACCGTCGGCGTAGTCGGCGGCGCGTTGCAGCTCGTCGAGGAAGAGGACGACCGGCCTGTCCCTCTCCTCGGCCAGCGCCAGCGGCAGCGCGAGGATCTTCCGCGTCGGCAGCGAGCCCGGTCGATCGGCGAGCTGGCCGAGGTCGAGGGGTATCCCCTGATCGGCGAGCGTCTGCTCGATCAGTGGCAGCGCCACCCGTAGGAGCCCGCGAGTCGCCGCCGAGCGCGAGATCCGGTTGCAGCGGTCCACGACGAGCTGCAGCAGGTCCTTCGCGTCCGTGCGCTCGGGGACCTCGATGTCGACGACCACCGTGCCGTCCTGGCGAAGCCGCTCGCACACCGCCGCGCAGACTGTCGTCTTGCCGATCCGGCGCGGCCCGGTGAGCATCGTGTGGATCGCCTCGCGCGATCGGCGCACGATCTCCTCGATGTCACCCGTGCGTCCGATCACGAGATCGGCGGGCACTGGGCCACCGGCGGGGAACAGGCGTCCTATGCGGTCATCCATCGTCACGCTATGAATAGTACCAATGAGTAATGAAGTTATTACCTCTGGGTACTATCTGGCTCCTTTGCGTCCTGAGCTTCGCGTTACTGCGCGCCGTCTTGATCGCGTTCTCGTCTGGCAGGCCCGGCACGCCCGGCACGCCCGGCAGGTCGGCGATGAGGTGCGCGTAGTGGGTGAGCAGGGTCGCGGCGCTGTGGCCCATCCACTCGGAGATTTGCATGATCGAATGCTTGCCCTCGTGGATCAGCAGGCTCGCGAAGCTGTGGCGCAGGTCGTATGGCACCGGACCGTCGTAGGTCCGGCTGATCCTGCGTTTGCCGGTGTACACGGCGGTGGTTTCGGTGATGGTGGCGATGCCGATCGCCACGCACGCCGGCTGCCAGACGCGTGATCGCCAGTCGCGCCAGTCGTGATCGCGTCAGGGTTTGCCGCCCGGGCGCGCGAAGATCAGACCGTCCGGATCGCCGCACGCCAGCCGGAACTCGCGCAGATCGCCGCGCAGCGCATCGAGCAGTGGTGGGCACCGCGGAGGGCGGGTGGTCTTCTGGCCGGGCACGATCTCTCCGTCGATCCACTTCTGCTCGACCAGGATCGTCGCCTTGCGCACATGCTGGTATTCCAGGGCGAGGGCCTCCTCGGGGCGCAGGCCCGCGTACGCGAGGACGCTCACGAGTGTGGCGTCTCGCAGCCCGTGGTCGCGATTGCGCAGCATCTGCCGCCGCAGCGCCTCGACCACGGCGGGGCGAGCGGCTTGATCGCCCGCACGCGCGGAGCACGCGGCTTGGCGATCAGCTTGACGACGTTGACGCTCGCCCTGTCCCATTCCACGGCCCGCGCGAACATGCTCTGCAGCAGGCCCAGGCAGCTTCGGATCGTGGCGGCGCCCGCCCCGGTCTGTTGGAGCTCGAGGATGAACTCGCTGAGCACCAGTGGAGTGATCTGGCGCAGCTCCATCGCGCCGAGCCGCCTCTCGATGTGCGTGTTCCACAGGCAGCGGTACTTCCTGCGGGTGCTCCTCTCCAGGTGGGTCTCGGCATACAGACGCCAGAAGTCGCCCATGAACTGCTCGAGCGTCTCGTTTCCGGCTTCGAGCACGGCGAGGTCTCCGGTGCGCTTGAGCAGTCGTAGGCGAGCACGGAAGTCCAGGGCGTCTTGCGCGGTGTCGAATGTTCGCTGGGCACGCTCGCCTCTCGCGTTCTGGAACCGGACTCGGTAGACGTAATAGACCTGGCCACCGCGGCGGCGACGCTTGCGAATCTCAACTCCATGGATTGGCTTCGGGCGCACGTCTATGTCTATAGAAGGCTAGGGCCGAGGGTTCGCTTGCGCCGGGCCACGATGCGGTGACCTCGGCTTGCCCAGGCCGCATCCAAGCGCCTGACGCCCCCAAAGCGCCCCCGCGACATCCTCCAGCGTCCCTCTCCGAAGGGCCCGCCTGTCCCAGAGAGTGGCGCGTGTACTTGGGATCTTTCGGGGGCGTAGGCGGTGACTGCTTCCTGCGCCCCCTTCCTTACCATGCAAGTGCTCTACCAACTGAGCTACGTCGGCGCGGACAATCAATCCTAGCGTTCCGGGGGCCGACCGGGTAGGATCGGGCTCTCGATGACCACCCGAGACTCCCCGTCTTCCTGGGGGTGTTTTTGGGGGCTTCCCAGGGGGTGTTTTGCTCCCGCCAAACAGTCCTTTGTAGTCCCCTCCAGGCACCGAGAACCCAGACCGGACGGGGCCTCACGAGCCCAGGAGACCTACCTTGCGCATCATGGTAAGGAGGGGGTCCGGGGTTTGAGCCATCCTGTGTTTGACGGAGACTTCGAGGCCAGGGTTTGCCTGGCGGAGGGAGAAGTCTCGGCTCATGGCACATGCGAGGAAGTATCCAAAGGAGTTGCTGGACCGCGGGGCGCGTCTGGTGTTCGAGTCCGGGCGTCCGATCGCGCATGTCGCGAGGGACCTCGGGATCGAGCGCGAGACGCTGCGCAAACATGTCCGGCAGACCGAAGCTGATGAGGGCCGGCGCAAAGACGTCCTGAGCAGCCAGGAGCGCGAGGAGATCAAATCGCTTGCGCCGTGAGGTTGCGAGCTGCGCCGAGCGAACGAGATCCTGAAGGCCGCCAGCGTGTTTTTCGCGGGCGAGCTCGATCCAGACCGTCCGAAGTGAGCGCGTTCATCGACGAGCATCGCGAGCGCTTCGGGGTCGAGCCGATCTGCGAGACCCTGGGCGTGTCGGCGTCCGCCTACTACCAGCGGGCGACCGGCCAGCGCTCAGCGCGGGCCGTCGAGGATGAGCGGCTGCTCGGCGTGATCGAAGAGCTGCACGCCGCGAACTACTGCGCCTACGGGTCCCGGCGGATGTGGAAGGCGCTCCTGCGCGCGGGCGAGCAGGTCGGCCGCAGCCGGGTGGAGCGCCTGATGCGCCAGAACGGCATCCAGGGCGCCAAGCGCCGCGGCAAGCCGTGGCGGACCACCACGCCCGACCCGGCGGCGCTGCGCAGCCCGGACCTCGTCAAGCGCGACTTCACCGCGTCGCGGCCGGACGAGATGTGGTTCGCGGACTTCACGTATCTGCGCTGCTGGGAGGGGCTGGTGTTCTTCAGCTTCGTGATCGACGCCTACAGCCGCGATGATCGTCGGCTGGCAGTTCGCCAGCCACATGCGCACCGACCTCGTCCTCGACGCGCTCAGGATGGCGCTGCACCAGCGAGCGCCCGGAGCCGACGTCGCGCTCGTTGCATCATTCCGACGCCGGCAGCCAATACACATCATTCGACTACACCCAGACTCCTCGACGACCACGACGTCCTCGCCTCGATCGGAACCGTCGGCGACGCCTACGACAACGCGGTCGCCGAGAGCTTCGTCGACAGCTTCAAGACCGAGCTCATCGCAGACCGCATCTGGCGCACGCGCAGCCCAGCTCGAGCTCGCGATCGTCGAGTACGTCGCCTGGTTCAACAACGAGCGCCTACACGAATCCCTCGGCGACCGGCCACCCCGAGAGATCGAGGAACTCTACGCTGCGAAAGACAGGGCAACCACACCCACAAGAACAAGTAGGAAACCTACCAAAACGGTCTCCGCCGAACCCAGGGCGGCTCAGTTCGAGTCCCCGCGTCGGCTTGGCCTTTGCGCGATCTTGCGCCTTGAGTGGACGACGCGCTCGCCCGGGGCCCCCCCGTCCGGCTACCCGCCATCTGTGGTGCCGGCTCCGCGGCGTCTGTGGCGCCGGCTCCGCGGCGTCTGTGGCGCCGGCTCTCAGAGCGCGGTGGCGCCGGCCCTCAACGGATGCCCTCCAGCAGCTCGCCGGGCGAGGAGAGCTCCAGGCCTCTGGCGAGGATCACGAGCGTCTCCAGGCGCGGGGAGCGCTTGCACCGCTCCAGGAGGCTGATCTCGGTGCGGTGCAGGTCGCAGGCTTCCGCGAGGGCCTCCTGGGAAAGGCCGACCCTTTCGCGATGGGTGCGCAGGTTCTCTGCGAATTGTTTGCGAATAATCTCGATTGACATTCGCTAACCCTCGCGTGCCGCAGACGAGAGGTCTACAGACGTTTGTCTACATCGCGATATCACTGGGTCTCCTCTCTCCGCCGGCCCGAGATTATAAACACTATCTAACTCTACGCACAAGCAAACTCGAGCCCTCCGCCCTTGCGCCCGCGTGAGGGGTTCCTCGTGCGCGCGTTGCTCGTGCCCGCGCTGCGCCCGCGAGGGGTAGGCGGGCTGAGGTCCACTCGGGCCGGCCGACGAGCGTCTCGGCCGGATGGCGGTCGGCCGCCGGGACTACGCTGTGGCGATGCGGGTGCACCTGTCCGAGGACACCGTCGAGGTGCTGCTGGCGCCGTGGGAGAAGGCTCTGGGCCTGCTCGGGAACATCACGGTGCCGCGCGCGGACGTCAGCGACGTCCAAGTGGTCCAGGACCCTATCCGGGAGGTGATGACGACCGGTCTGAAGGCGGGGCTGCGACTACCGTGGCTCTACTACGTGGCCCGCACGATCCGCCTCGACCAGGCGTGGCTGGTGCGCCGCGGCGTCCCCGCGCTGTCCTTCTCGGTGCGCAACAAGGGGGCGCTGAGGCGTGTCGTCGTAAGCACCCCCGAAGCCGCGGTCCTCGCGCGGCGGCTGACCGCGGCGCGGTAGGCGTCTCGGCGTGGACCGACCCTTCGACGCGTCGCGGTTCAGGCGGCGTAGACGGCGGCGTGGCTCAGGCGTGTGCGGTGGCTGGTTCAGGCGGCGTGTGCGGCGGCGGTGTCCCTGGGGGTCACGGTGGTCACCGGCAGGCCCATCCCGGCGACCTTGCTGGGGAGGTCGAGTCTCAGCCAGCGCGACAGGCGGGGGCTGAGGGTCGAGACGATGATCTCGTCGAATCCGATCAGGTTGATGGCGTCCTGTACCGCCGCCATCGGGTCGGAGTCGCCGACGATTCCCTGCACCTGCATTCCCGCGGCCTCGCCGAGCAGTGGCAGGGCACGGTCGAGCACAGCCTGAGCCGACCCCGCCCCCTGGTCCTCGGGATCGACCACCCGGTGCAGACCGTGGGCGGCGTTGGGGACGAGCAAGGTGAACGAGCAGGACCCCCGCGTGGCTCGCGCCCGCACGGCGTCTAGCAGCGCCGGGGTGGCGGCTGTCTTGTGGGCCACCACCAGTACACGCGTCGGGGTGGATGCCTCCATGGAGCAGCTATACCCGAATCGCGACCCTCGCAGTCACCCGTGGACGTTGTAGGGGATGGTGGGGGCAGGATTCGAACCTGCGTAGGCAGAGCCAACGGGTTTACAGCCCGTCTCCTTTAACCACTCGGACACCCCACCGGGCATCCCCGGCGGCGAGCCGTGGGCGGCCGCTCGATTCTAGTGCCCTGGTCCTGCGGGGCGCCCGGCGATGGTCAGCCGGGGCGTTCGGCGCCGGGCTGGGTCAGGCCTCATGAGGCCTCGCGCAGCAGCTGCGCCTCGGGCAGCGTCTGGAGCTTCTTCAGCGTGCGGTTCTCGATCTGGCGGACGCGCTCGCGGGTGATGTTGAAGGCGCGCCCGACCTCCTCGAGCGTGCGGGAGCGCCCGCCGGTGATGCCGTAGCGCATCTCGATCACCTCGCGCTCGCGACGCGGGCAGGATCGCGAGGACGCGCCCGACGCTCTCCCGGCGCAGCGACTCCGAGGCGGTCTCGAAGGGCGACTCCGCGGCGATGTCCTCGACGAAGTCGGCCAGTGCCGAGTCGTCCTCGTCGCCGACCGGCTTCTCCAGCGAGATCGGCTGCTGGGCCATGCGCAGCACCTCGCGCACTTCGCCGGGCGAGCAGTCGAGCTCGGCGGCGATCTCGGCGGGGGTGGGTTCGCGCCCGAGCTGCTGGATCAGCTGGCGCTCGGCGTGGACGACCTTGTTGAGCCTTTCGGCCATGTGCACCGGAATCCGGATCGTGCGCCCCTTGTCGGCGATCGGCGCGGGTCACGGACTGGCGGATCCACCAGGTGGCGTAGGTCGAGAACTTGTAGCCGCGGCGGTAGTCGAACTTCTCGACCGCCCTGATCAGCCCGAGGGAGCCCTCCTGGATCAGGTCCAGGAAGGTCAGGCCCGCGCCCCATGTAGCCCTTGGCGATCGACACCACCAGGCGCAGGTTGGCCTCGACCATGTGCTGCTTGGCGGTCATGTCTCCGCGCTCGATGCGCTTGGCCAGACAGACCTCCTCGCTCGGCGGTGAGCAGCGGGACGCGGCCGATCGAGCGCAGGTACAGGCGCAGCGAGTCCAGGCCCGGTTCGACGCTCCAGGTCGACCTCGGCCCGCCTGAGCTCCTCCAGGCGGACGCGCAGGACGTCGTCGGGGTCGGTTTCGGGGCGGTCCGCTGCCGGGCCCGAATCCCCCGGCAGGCACTCGTCGCCGTCGGCGACGTGGCGTTGGGCCGTGGGGCGCGCCGGCGGGGGCGTCTCCGACTCGTGGCTGGCGAGCTCGATGCCGTGCTCCTCCAGGTAGCCGAGCAGGTCGTGGATCTGCTCGGGGTCGATGGCGGCGTCGTCGATCGCGGCCACCAGCAGATCGTGGGACACGAACCCCTGTTCGTGGCCGTCCGCGATCAGGACGCCGAGCTCGTCCACATCGGCCACGGCGATCTGCGTGGCCGTGGCGGCCGGGGCGGCGACCAGGCCGATGACGTCTGGCACAACCTCAACGTTCTCGCTCACCTTGGACCCCCAGGATCCATCCGACTCCCCGTCGGAGCGGACTCCGCTCCGACCTCCCCGTCCCTGATCAATCCCCTCCTCTGCGATTCCGTCGTCCTGGCATCAGCGGTCTGCGCATCGTGCGTCCCGATCCTCCTGTCGGCCGGTCCACCGGGCTGAGGAGGAATGTACGAAGTGATACCAGATATCAAGGTGGGAGGCGCCGGTTGCATTGGATGCTGTCGACGGTGGGTCGGGGTCGGTGGGGTGGCGGATGAGATCCTATTCGTCGCTAGGCTTGGCGGCGAGGTGCAGACCGCCATGCGCGCCATCCCGCCGCCCGCCGACGACGTCCAGGCGCGCGCGCCGGCGGTCGCGGTCGGCCTCTCGCGGGTCGGAGTCACGGGGGTCGAGAAGGTGGTGCGGATCCGCGACGAGCTGTTCTTCGCGCGCCTGGAGTGCTTCGTGGACCTCGGTCGCGACCAGAAGGGGGCGCACATGTCGCGCTTCGAGGAGGTCGTCAACGAGGCGATCGGGGAGGTCGTACTGACGGAGTCCCCGTTCCGCGCCGAGACCCTCGCGCGCGACATCGCCGAGCTGGTTCGCGCCCGCCAGGGGGCGGCGCGGGCGGAGGTGACGGTGGCGGCGCGCTACCCCGAGCACAAGCCGGCGCCCGGTGTCGGGGACATCGACGCAGGAGATCTACACGCTGTACGGGCGCGCGGTGGCGCTGGAGGGGGGACGCGCCACGTGGTGGGGGTCGCGGCGACGGGGATGACGGCCTGCCCGTGCGCCCAGGAGCTGGTCGCGGGGCGTGCCCGCGAGCGGCTGGCCGAGCAGGAGGGGTTCTCGGCGGCGCAGATCGAAAGGATCCTCGCGCAGGTGCCGGTCGCGACCCACAACCAGCGCGGGCTCGGGACGCTGCACATCGGCTGCCTGGAGGACTGCGACGCCGAGATCGACGCCAAGACGCTGCTGGGGATCGTCGAGGGCTCGATGTCCTCGGAGATCTACGAGCTGATGAAGCGCTCCGACGAGGTCGAGGTCGTCGAAAAGGCCCACCGCCGCCCGCGCTTCGTCGAGGACTGCGTGCGCGAGATGGTCGCCGGGGTCGTGCGGGCGCTTCCCGGCGCTGGACGGGCGCAGCTTCGTGTCGGCGCGCCAGGAGAACCTCGAGACGATCCACCGGCACAACGTCGTCGCCGAACGCCACGGGCTGCTGGCGGAGCTCCGCGGCGAGCTCGACACCGGCCGCCCCGCCGCGCGTCAGACCACGCTTGAGCAGTGGCTCAACGACGGTGCCCCCGAGGCGCCGGACGCACCGGACGCACGCTGACCCCGGTCGCCGCCGCCGGCCGGCCCTCCGGCCGGGCCGCAATCGGCCTTCAACCCGTGCCCGGGCCTCCATCGACCCGCGCCTGCGCCTGCGCGAGGCGTCGGCGCAGGCCGAAGAAGTAGTCCAGGCCCGAGAGCACGGTGACGATCACGGTGAGGTAGATCAGCAGCGAGACCCACAGCGGCTGCCCGGGCACCGCGATCACGGCCATGATCGCGGCGATCTGCAGGCAGGTCTTGAGCTTGCCGAAGGCGCTGGCCCCGATTACGACGCCGGCCTGGGTGGCGCCCATGCGCAGCACCGTGACGGCGAGCTCGCGGGTGATGATCACCATCGCGACCCACGCGGCGAGCCGGTTCAGCGAGACCAGCGCCAGGAGGGCGGCGACGATCAGCAGCTTGTCCGCGAGCGGGTCCATCAGCTTGCCGAACGTCGTGACCGAGCCGCGCGAGCGCGCGAGGTAGCCGTCGACGAAGTCCGTGAGCGACGCCAGCGCGAAGACCACCGCCGCCAGGACGTCCCCCTCGGGGGTGTTGCCGAGCAGCGCGACGACCAGCACCGGCACCAGCATGATGCGCAGCACCGTGAGGACGTTGGGGAGGTTCAGCGGAAACACGGTCTTGCGGCATTATGTCGGCGGAGGGCGTGGAGGTGTATATGTTCTTTTTGGGCTGCGTATAGCGATCGTTATACGCGACTCGCATTTTTCAATATCGACGTCCACACCCACGACGGTCAGGAGCGGGCAGACATGAACAGGCGCACACTCGGGCCCGACGGCCCGCAGGTCTCGGAGATCGGGCTGGGCTGCATGGGGATGTCGGCGTTCTACGGCGCCACCGACGAAGGCGAGGCGATCGCGACGATCCACCGCGCGCTGGAGCTCGGGTGCGACTTCCTGGACACGTCGGACATGTACGGGCCGCACACCAACGAGCAGCTCGTCGGCCGCGCGATCGAGGGCCGGCGCGACGAGGTGTTCCTCGCGACGAAGTTCGGGATCAAGCTCGACATGGGCCCCCCGCCGCGGCGCTCGGTCGACGGGAGCCCGGAGTACGTCCGCGAGGCCTGCGAGGGCTCGCTGCGGCGCCTGGCGGTCGACCACATCGACCTCTACTACCAGCACCGCGTCGACCCCAAGATCCCGATCGAGGAGACCGTCGGGGCGATGGGTGAGCTGGTCGGCGAGGGCAAGGTCCGCTACCTCGGCCTCTCGGAGGCCGCGCCCGCGACGATCCGCCGCGCCCACGCGGTGCACCCGATCGCGGCGGTCCAGAGCGAGTACTCGCTCTGGACCCGCGACGTCGAGGACGAGATCCTGCCGACCCTCGACGAGCTCGGGATCGCGCTCGTCGCCTACTCGCCGCTCGGGCGCGGCTTCCTCGCGGGCCGCTTCAGCTCCTCGGAGGAGCTCGACGAGGGCGACTTCCGCCGCTACGGCCCGCGCTTCACCGGGGAGAACATGCAGCACAATCGCACGCTCGCCGAGCGCGTCAAGGAGCTGGCGGCCGAGAAGGGCGTGACCCCGGGCAGCTCGCGCTGGCGTGGGTGCTCAGCCGTGGGGAGCACGTCGTCCCGATCCCCGGGACCAAGCGCCGCTCCTACCTCGAAGAGAACGTCGCGGCCGGCGAGATCGCGCTCAGCCCCGAGGACTCCGAGCAGATCGCCGCTGCGATCCCCACCCCGGCCGGCGAGCGCTACGACGAGCACGGGATGCGCACCGTCAACCTGTAGGGGCCACGAAGCCCGCTGGGGTCACGCCACAGCGCCACCGGGTCGCCGAGGGGCCGCAGGATCGCACCGGCGACCGCGTCGGCGCGGGCCGCCCGCTAGGGTGCGGGCATGGCACCGCAGTCGCAGCTGGTCCCGATGGTCATCGAGCGCACCGCCCGCGGGGACCGTGAATTCGACATCTACTCGCGGCTGCTCAACGAGCGGATCATCTTCCTCGGGGTCCCGATCGAAGACCAGGTCGCGAACCTCGTCGTCGCTCAGCTGCTGCACCTCGAGGCCGAGGATCCCGAGAAGGACATCTCGATCTACATCAACTCCCCCGGCGGCTCGATCTACTCGGGCCTCGCGATCTACGACACCATGCAGTTCGTCAAGCCCGACATCCAGACGATGTGCGTGGGGGTCGCGATGTCGATGGGCTCGCTGCTGCTGGCCGGCGGCGCGAAGGGCAAGCGGGCGTGCCTGCCCAATAGCCGGATCCTGATCCACCAGCCCTCCGCCGGCTTTGAAGGGCAGTCCACCGAGATCGAGATACACGCCCGCGAGATCCTCAAGGTCCGCGAGCGCATCGACGAGATCTACGCCGAGCACACCGGGCGGCCCCAGGAGCAGGTCCGCGCCGACATGGAGCGCGATCGGTTCTTCAACGCCGAGCAGGCGCTTGAGTACGGGCTGATCGACCGCGTGCTTGAGAGCCACTGAGGGCATCGATCCCGCCTAACCGTTGTGGGATGCTCGCCGGATGCCGGATCGCTATGTATTCGCTGATGAGGCGGGCAACTTCGACTTTTCCAGACGACAGGGTGCGTCGCGCTACTTCATCCTCTGCACTGTCCACTCATTGTGAAGCGGGGGATGCCCTGCTCGCGCTGCGCCGAGAGCTCGGCTGGAGAGGCTTGCATCTCGACCGCGTGTTCCACGCCACCGAAGACCCCCAAGCCGTTCGGGATGAGGTGTTTGCGCTGCTGGCCAGCATGGACTGTCAAGTTGACGCCACGATCCTTGAGAAGTGCAAGGCGCAGCCTCACATCAGGGCAGAAGCGCAGCTATACAAGATGGCCTGGTACCTGCACTTCAAATATCTCGCCCGGCACATGGCCTCAGCAGATCGACTGTTCGTAGCTGCCTCAAGTCTCGGGACGAAAAAGGCACGCCACGCACTTCACGCGGCCGTTGATGAAGTCGTCCTTCAACTATCGCCCTGCCGCTCCCATCGTGTTGCGTTCTGGCCTACGGACAGCGACCCGTGTCTTCAAGTTGCCGACTACTGCACGTGGGCGATTCAACGGAAGTGGGAGAGGGCGGACAGCCGCTCGCACACCCTCATCGCACCAAAGATCCGGAGCGAGTTTGACGTTTGGCTCCGAGGGACGATCGCCTACTACTGAGAACTGCGGTCGGCCCCCGCAAAGCTAGCTCGCGAATGGGGCAGAGCCCGAGGGCTCTTTCGCCGTACGAGAGCCGACCAAAACTTCATCGGTGTGACCTGCTCATGATGGCATACGCCGGGGACGGTACGCGAGAGCTGGGGGTCGACGCCATCGCCTTGATGCCGCTACGCCCGTGCGCTGGCCTGGGGGTCCAGGCGCGACATCGTCACCGCCGCCGTCAGCTCGGAGGCCGCCGAGCCGGGTGGGCCTCGGAAGAGGCCCTTCACCGGGGGGACGTCGGCGTAGAAGCGGCCGTGGCCGATCTTCACGTGGGTCTCTCCCGCGAGCCGGCGGTTGGTCGGGTCCGCGCCCACCCACACCGGCTCGCCGCGCGGGCTTGAGTCACCGGGGAGCAGCGCCTCCAGCCAGGCGTGGGTGTCGACCTCCACCGAGTCGTCCCCGTCGTCCTCCGGGGCCGCCCACAGGTAGCCCGACACGTAGCGCGCCGCGATCCCGCGGCGGCGCAGCAGCACCAGCGAGAGGTGCACGAAGTCCTGGCACACCCCCGCCCCCATCGTCAGCAGGTCCTCGATTGTCGAGCCCACGTACGTCACCCCCGGGCGGTACTCGAAGCGGTCCGGCACCAGCTCGCAGAGCGATTCCAGGGCCTCCAACGGGCTGTCGGCGTCCGGCGCGTCGGCCAGGTCGTCCAGCCCGCGGATCGCCGGCTGGTCCTGCCACGGCAGCGCGAACTCGCCGGCCGCGTCGAGGTAGGAGCCGCCGCGCAGGTCCTCCCACGACCCCTCCGGCGGCTCCGGCGGCTCGGACGTCACCACCCGCGCCCGCACGTCGATCGTCAGGTGGTCGTGCGCCGTCGGGATCCCGAACTCCAGCACCTCCGTCCCGAAGTAGTCGAGGTGGCGGCTCACCCGCGCCTCCGGCTCGATTCGGGTGTGGAACTCGTCGCAGCGCTGCGACGACGTCGTCGCCGGGCGCACCCGCAGCGCGTTGAGGTTGTCCGTCACCGCGGCCTCGTAGCGGTACTCCGTCAGGTAGCGGATCGCGAAGTGCACCGCGCCCTCACCGCCTCTCTCCCGCCGGAGACGCCCCCGCGAAGTAGCGCTCCGCCACGTCGTGGTCGATCCGCGCCAGCTCCTGCTGGGTGCGCTCGCAGATCCCCGTCAGCTCCGCCCCGTCCGGCAGCGCGCGGCGCTGGAAGTCCAGGTCGGCCGCCAGGCGGCTCACCCGCAGCACCGGCTTGGAGTTGCGCGGGCCCGCGTCCGCCGTGCTGAACACCTCGTGCAGCGAGTCCACACACGCCGCCACACTATCCGGGTAGGCCCGCTCGAACAACAGAAAGCGCGCCACCGGGTGCGCGTTGGGAGGGGCCGTCACGGCCCGCAGGTACGCGTGAAAGCCCCCCACCGCCTGCAGCAGGATCAACGCGTGGTCGTCCGCCGGCGCGCTGTCCTGCCCCGGCGGCAGCGCGATCCGCAACATCCGCAGCACCATGTCCGAGATCTCGATCAGGCCGCCCGCGTCCAGAAAGCACTTCGCCTCGTCGCGCAGCATCGAGCGGTTCGCCACTCCCCAGATCAGGGCCGTCCGCTGCTTGACGTACTGCGACGCCATGTACGGGCCCGCCGGCGCCGTCGAGTGGAATCCCGTTCGCGCGGGTGGGGGGGGGGGGGGGGGGGGTGGGGGGGGGGGGGGGGGGGGGGGGGGGGGGGGGGGGGGGGGGGGTGGGGGGGGGGGGGGGGCCATTATTTCCGCCGCGCAGCCCCAGCGCCGTCGTATTGATCGCCTCCCACATCTCCGCGCTGATCACGTCGCGCACCGTCCGCGCGCCCTCCCGCGCGCGCTCGACGCTCGCCAGCATCGAGCCCGGGCGCCCCGCGTCGAGTGTCAGGTGCCCGAGCGACTCGCTGCGCCTCGCGCCCTCGTCCCCCGCCACGCCCAGCATCCTCAGCAGCCCCCCCGAGCCGAAGCTCACGCTGCGCATCGCGTCGGGCGCCCCCTGCAGCTCGGACTGGAACACCGCCTCAACCGCGCGCGCCGTGAACTCGGCGCGCGCCAGGTTGCGCCCCAGCCAGTAGAGCTCGTGCGCGATCCGCGCCAGCATCGCTCAGCCCGCGGCACCCAGCCGCGTCCGCCACCGAGCGCGACGCCGCCAAGGGCGTTGCCGCCGACAGCGCTGTCGCTGAGGGCGCCGCCACCGCGGCGAGCCGGGTGCCGCCATCAGCCAGGAGACCTCCACTGCTGCTGCTGCTGCTGCTGCTGCCCGCTCCACGCCCCGTAGCGCAGGTCCGGCAGCGTCGGCGCCAGCGGGTCGGAGACCGAAAACCCGCCCCCCGCCGCTCCGTCACCGTCGTCGGTGCCGTCGGCGCTGTCCTGGAGCACCCACGTGTCCTTCGAGCCCCCGCCCCGCGACGAGTTGACGATCATCGAGCCATCCTCCAGGGCCACCCGCGTCAGGCCCCCCGGGACGATGTCGATCCGCTCGCCGAACACCGCGAACGGCCGCAGGTCCACATGGCGCGGGTGCAGGTTCCCCTCCGGTCCGACCGTCGGCACCGTCGACAGCTGCACCACGTCCTGCGCGATCCACCGTTCGGGGTGCGCGAGGATCGTATCGCGCATCCGCACGAGCTCGCGGTCGCTGGCGTGCGGGCCGATCGTCACGCCCCTGCCGCCCGACTCGCCCGTCGGCTTTACGACCAGCTCGTCGAGGCGATCGAGCACGTGCTCCAGCACCTCCGGGTCCGACAGCAGGTACGTCCGGACGTTCTCCAGGATCGGCTCCTCCGCCAGGTAGAAGCGGATCATCTCCGGCACGAAGCAGTAGATCGCCTTGTCGTCCGCCACCCCCGTCCCGAACGCGTTCGCGATCGCCACGCTCCCCGCGCGGTACGCCCGCACCAGGCCCGGGACCCCCAGCAGCGAGTCCGGCCGGAACTCCAGCGGGTCCACGAAGTCGTCGTCCAGCCGCCGGTACACCGCGTGGACCCGCTCCAGGCCGCGGGTCGTGCGCATGTACAGCACGTCGTCGCGCACCACCAGGTCCGACGCCTCGACCAGCTCGACCCCCATCTGCCGCGCCAGGAACGCGTGCTCGAAATACGCCGGGTTCGCCGGCCCCGGCGTCCACACCACCACCGTCGCCTCGCTCTCCGCCGACGGCGCCACCGAGCGCAGCGCCCCCAGCAGCAGCTGCGGGTAGTGGTCCACCGGGCGCACCCGGTAGGACGCGAACAGCTCCGGCACCAGCCGCGCCATCGCCGCGCGGTTCTCCAGCACATAGGAGATCCCCGACGGGATCCGGACGTTGTCCTCGATCACCCGCCAGCTCCCATCGCTGTCGCGCACCAGGTCGCAGCCCGCCACGTGGGTGTAGACGCCGCCCGGGGGGCGGATCCCGTGAACCGCGCGCGCGAAGTGCGAGCAGGCCGCCACCAGTCGCCACGGCACGATCCCCTCGCGCACGATCTCGCGCGCGTGGTAGACGTCGTCGACGAAGTGGTTCAGCGCCCGAATCCGCTGCGCCAGGCCGCGCTTGATGTCCAGCCACTCCTCGCCGCTCAGCACCCGCGGCACCAGGTCCAGCGGGAACGGCCGTTCGTGCGACGCCCCGCTCTCGCCGCTCGTCTCGAACGTGATCCCCTGCTGCATGAAGATCGCGTCGCGTCGCCGCCCCGCCTCGACCAGCCCCTCGGGGCCGAGGCGGCTCAGCTCCTCCATCAGCGCCCGCGCCGCCGGTCGCGGCGCCCCCCGGGCTCGAACAGCTCGTCCAGGAACGGCGCACGGGGTCGATACCCGTCGATCGCGGGCGTCATCGTCGGAGAGCTCACCGCGGGATTCTCCGTCCTGCGACGCGCTCTCACCTTCGACTGTTGGAGCAATCGCGGGGCTCGCCGCTGCTCAGTTGTCGCAACGCCGGTTGTCGTTCGCCGGGACGAATGTTGGCCGACCGTTCGCCCGGACGAATGTTGGCCCATGCGTTCGCCCAACAATCCCGAGCGGGATCGTCGGGGTTGCGGGGGCTCTCAGGCGACCGCGTGCTCGATCGCGCCGAGGCGCTCGATCTCGATGCGGACCAAGTCGCCCGACGACAGGAAGCGCGGCGGGTCAAGCCCCATGCCCACGCCACCCGGGGTCCCGGTGAGGATCAGGTCGCCCGCCTGAAGCGTGCAGGTCTGCGCGATGAACGCGATCAGCTCGGGGACCCTGATGATCAGGTTGGACGTATTGGAGTCCTGGCGCAGCTCGCCGTTGACCCACGTGCGCAGCGCGAGGGCGTGCGGGTCGCCGACCTCGTCGGCGGTCGTGATCCAGGGACCGTACGGGCAGAACCCGTCGGCGCCCTTCGCGCGCGTCCACTGCGGCTCGCGCTCCTGCAGGTCGCGGGCGCTGACGTCGTCGGCGACCGCATAGCCCGCCACCGTGCCGCCCGCTCCCATCACCACGGCCAGCTCGCCCTCGTAGTCCAGACGGCTCACCACCGCCGGGCAGCGCACCGGCCCGTTCGGCGGAGCCGCGGAGGACGGGAGCTTCAGGAACACCAGCGGATTCTCCGGGCGCTGCATCCCGGTCTCCGCGACGTGGTCGGCGTAGTTGAGGCCGATCCCGAAGATCGCCCTGGGCGCCGGGATCGGGGCGAGCAGGGTCACGTCCGCAAGCGCCCACGACGGTCCGTCGGCCGCGGCGGCGCCGGTGGATGCGGCGACGGGGTCGTCTCCGCGCAGCAGGTCGAGCACCGTGAGGCCCTCGTCGGCGAACGCCGCCACCTGCTCGTCGCGAACCTCCCCGGCGCGGGGAGCCGAGGAGCCGGGGGGTAGGAAGGTCGCCAGGCGCACCGCCGCAGCGTATCGCCGACGCGTCTCCTAGATTGCTGAGATGCTCGGCGACCGCCCGATCGTCCTGGCGGACAGCCTGGAGGTCCTCCCCGACGTCGAGGACAACGGCGGCGACCGCGCGGGCTCCGAGGGCCGGCGCTCCGATGCTCGCCCCGCCTTCATCACGGGCCCGACAGCCTCATGACGGGCCTGACGAAGACCGAGCGTTCGCTGCTGGCGGTGGTCGCCGCGCTGACCGCGCTGGCGGGCGCCGCGAACTACGGCGAGTGGGCCGCCGTTCCGCGCTTCGCGCTGGCCACCCTCGCGCTGGCGGGGTTGGCGTGGGTGGTGTCGTTCGCGACCGAGCAGCTCGGCGAGCGCTTCGGCCCCGGCGTCACCGGGATGCTCCAGTCGACGCTTGGGAACCTCCCCGAGCTGTTCGTCGTGATCTTCGCCCTGCAGAAGGGCGAGACCGTCGTCGCCCAGACCGCGATCGTCGGCTCGGTGCTCGCCAACGCCCTGCTCGTCCTCGGGCTTGTGATCGTCGTCGGCGCCAGCCGCGCCCCGGACGGCATCATGCGCTTCTCCAAGCGCCTCCCCCGCGACACCGCGACGCTGCTGCTGGTCACGGTGTTCATCATCGTCCTGCTCGGCCTCTCGCTCGCCTCCCACGACCCCGCGAGCCATCACGTCAAGGCGATCTCCGCGATCGGGGCGGTCTGCCTGCTGGTGGTCTACCTGACCTGGGTCGTCCCCTACCTGCGCTCGGACTCCCTGCCGGGCGCCGACGGTGTCGAGGTCGGCGCCGAGGTCGAGGGCATCAAGGTTGGCGCCGGGGGCTCCGCGACGCGAGCCGCGTCAGCGCAGTCGGCCCAGGACGAATCGACCCAGGAGCAGTCGGCCCGCGACCAGTCGGCCCGCGACCGCGTCGGCCCGCGCCTGTCCCTGCGGATCACCCTCGTACTGCTGTTCGTCGCCGGGACCGCCTCGGCGTTCGTGTCGGACTGGTTCGTCAACGGGCTCTCCCCGGCGATCGTCGAGCTGAACATCTCCCAGGCCTTCGCCGGCCTCGTGATCGTCGCGATCGCCGGCAACGCCGTCGAGAACACCGCCGGGATCGTGCTCGCCGCGAAGGGCCGCTCCGACCTCGCGATCTCGGTCGTCAAGAACTCCGTCGCCCAGATCGCGGCCTTCCTGTTCCCGCTGCTCGTCCTCGTCTCCTTCGCGCTCGCCACCACGCTGACCTTCGCGCTCGCCCCCGTCTACATCGGGGCGCTCGCCCTCACCGCGCTCGCCGTCTGGCAGGTGACAGGCGACGGCGAGGCCGCCGCGTTCGAGGGCTGGGCGCTCGTCGCGCTGTATGTGATCCTCGCGGCCCTCAGCCTGTACGAGTAGACCCGCCGGGTCCGAGCAGGTCCACGGTCCGCGGGGCATGGAGGCCCCGCGCCCACACGCGCCTGGCCGCACGCGCCCGCGCGGACGATCCCAAACCTACCTCCACCAAACTGCACGCTACCCGCACGTGAGCTCGCCGCTCAGCGCACGAGGAGGCAATGCGCCGCCACAGAAAGCCGGCACGCCGCACCGGGGCTACGCTACCCGCGTGTCAGCCCGCCGATCAGCGCCCCCGCGATGCCGCCCGCGGTCGCCGCCTGCGCGTTGGAGGTCTCCTCGCCCTCCGCCGGCGCGATGAACATCGTCTGGATCGCCAGGTGCCCCGGGCCGCTGAAGCGGTTCCAGGTCAGCTTGCCCCCGCCGCCCATGAGCCCGCTCTTGAGGCCCATCGTGATCGCCTCCAGGCTCACCGACGGGTCCTTGTACAGCCATGCCCCCGCCTCCACGTCGAGCTGCTCGCCCGCCGCGAGGTCCACCAGAAAGACGTTGCCGTGGCCGTGCAGCCACACCAGCGCGTCGCCCTGCGTCGCGCGGAACTTGTCCATGAAGAAGCCCGAGCCCCCCAGCAGCATGTTCTGCACGCCCTTGATCCGCTCATAGCTGTAGTCGAGGTTGTCGGTCGCCGCCAGGAACTGGTGCTCGCGCACGTCCAGCCCCTCGCCCTCGCGCAGGTGCATCGGCACGCACTGGCCCGGGGAGTCGCGCGAGAACGCGATGTGCCCCGCGCCCGACGTCCGCGTCACGAAGTAGTCCAGGCCCGCGATCTTACGTTTGACCCCGCCCGGGAGCTTCTTGAGCTCGACATTGACCTGGGTCTCCTTCCACAGCAGCACGTGGTGCTCGAACATCACGCTCACCGCCCCCACCTCGATCTGCAGCTCGGGCACCAGCTCCCCGCGGACGTGGTACGTCGCCCCCGCGAAGCTCTCGTCGTGGACGGCGGTCGGGATCGGCTCGGGCAGCTGCATGGTGATGGGCCTCCTCGTGCGGTTCGCGGTGGGCTTCGAGCACGCCGGCGCGCGGCCGCGCCGACGCCGCGTACAGGATGACGCAGGCCCCCGACGGGACCCGCCGTCTCTGTCGGAGACAGCGGCGCCCGACTCCCGAGACGGCCGGGCTCGGGGAGTCGCTGCGGTTGCGCACCGACTGGCGGGCCGGCCCGCCAGGCCCGGCGGCGGGCCGGTCGGACGGGCAGGGAGCCATACGAGAAAAACCGCGCTAGACTTGACGGGACCTCGCGCCAGGCGGGGTTTTTCTTCGCCTGGGGCTGCCAGTCCACACGCCCACGACGACGCAGGGAACCGAGACCTCATGGCCCGCGGAGACGTCCGAATCGCAATCACCCTCGCTTGCGAGGAGTGCAAGCATCGCAACTACCAGACCAATAAGAGCAAGCGCAACAACCCCGACCGGATCGCCCTGCGCAAGTACTGCCGCTGGTGCCGCAGGCACACCGGCCATCGGGAGACTCGCTAGCGCCTAGGAGCGCTGTCGTGGCCCGTGACCGCAAACGCGCAAAGCAGCGCCAGCAGCGACGGACCCAGCGCGGGCTGCACGCCGGCGCGCGCTCGGAGATCCACCGCGCCGACGTGCCTGGGGCGCTGGAGCACGCCTCCGGCGAGGTCGACGAGTTCGACGCCGCCCTCGTCGCCGGTGCCCAGGGCGTCCCGATGCCGCCCGACGCGCTCGAGTCGCCCCCCGCTGAGGCCGTCGAGGAGCCAGCCCCCAACGGCGCCGCCTCCGAGCTGGAGCCCGTCGACGGCGACGAAGTTGAGAGCCCGCCCGCCCGCCCACCCACCCGTCGCGGCTCGCGCAAGGGCGTCGCTCTCCAGCCGGCCGACGACGGTGCCGCCGGGGGCGAGCTCGCCGTTGCCGAGCCTCGCCAGCGGCTGCCCCTCCGGGCCGTCGCCTTCCTGCGTGCCAGCTGGGCCGAGCTCCAGCGGGTACAGTGGCCCGACCGCCCCCAGGTCACCCAGGCCACCGCGGTCGTGTTGGGCTTCGTCGCCGTCGCCGGCCTCTACCTCGGCGCCGCCGACTGGGTCGCCCAGAAGATAGTGAATCTCATCCTCTGACAATCGAGGCTTTAGGAACCGAATGTTTCGCTGGTACGTCGTCAACACATACTCCGGTCACGAGAACAAGGTCAAGCACAACCTCGAGCACCGCGTCGTCTCGCTGGGCCAGCAGCGCGCCGTGCGCCAGGTCGTCGTGCCCACCGAAGCCGTCTCCGAGATGAAGGACAACCAGAAGATCACCGTCGAGAAGCGCACCATGCCGGGCTACGTGCTCGTCAACATGGACCTCAACGAGGACTCCTGGGGCGTCGTCAAGGGCACCCCCGGGGTGACAGGCTTCGTCGGGGCCTCCCAGGAGCCGGTGCCGCTGACCCAGGGCGAGGTCGATCGTCTCATGCACAAGGAGGTCGCCACCGCCCCGCGCACCCGCGCGCAGTTCGCGATCGGCGAGACCGTCAAGGTCGTCTCCGGCCCGCTGTCGGACTTCTCCGGGGAGATCTCCGAGATCAACGACGACGCCGCCAAGCTCAAGGTGCTGGTATCAATCTTCGGCCGCGAGACCCCCGTAGAGGTGGGTTTTGATCAGGTGAAAAAGATCTAATGGCGAAGAAGGTTCTGACAACGATCAAGCTCCAGGCCCGCGCGGGTCAGGCGAGCCCGGCCCCGCCGGTCGGTCCTGCGCTGGGCCAGCACGGGATCAACATCATGGAGTTCTGCAAGTCCTTCAACGCCCAGACCCAGAGCGAAACCGGGACGATCGTCCCGGTCGTGATCACCGTCTACGAGGACCGCTCGTTCACGTTCGTCACCAAGACACCGCCCGCCGCGGTCCTGATCCGCGAGGCGCTGCGCATCGAGAAGGGCTCCGGCGAGCCGCACCGCACCAAGGTCGGCAAGCTCACCCAGGCCCAGCTCCTCCAGATCGCCGAGCGCAAGCTTCCCGACCTCAACGCCCACGACGTCGAGCACGCCTCGCGGATCATCGCCGGGACCGCTCGCTCGATGGGCGTAGATGTGGAGATGAAGCCGTGAGGCTTCATCGGTCAAGGGCGGCCGGAGGCAGCCCCATCGAATCAGACCGTGGGCCCGGATGGCCTACGGAGGTCCCATGACCACCCACCACGGGCGGCGCCACCTCCAGGCGCGCGAGCAGATCGACCGCGAGCGCGAGTACCAGCCCGCCGAGGCCGTCGAGCTGGTCAAGAGCCTCGCCAGCGCCAAGTTCGACGAGTCCGTCGAGGTCCATGTGCGCACCGGGCTGAACGTCCGCCACGCCGACGAGCAGCTGCGCGGCACGATCGCCCTGCCCAACGGCCTCGGCCGCGACGTCAAGGTCGCGGTGTTCGCCCAGGGCGACAAGGCCCGCGAGGCGCAGGAGGCCGGCGCCGACGTCGTCGGCGCCGAGGATCTCGCCAAACGCATCCAGGAGGGCTTCGACGAGTTCGACGTCGTGATCGCGACCCCAGACCTGATGTCGGTCGTGGGGCGCCTCGGGCGCATCCTCGGCCCCTCCGGCAAGATGCCCAACCCGAAAGTGGGCACCGTCACGATGGACGTCGCCAAGGCCGTCAAGGAGTCCAAGGCCGGGAAGGTCGAGTACCGCACCGACCGCACCGCGATCGTGCACCTCGTGATCGGCAAGACCAGCTTCGAGGGCCGCAAGCTGCTTGAGAACTACGCCGCGGTCATCGAAGAGCTGATCCGCGCCAAGCCCTCGGCCGCAAAGGGCCGCTACCTGCACTCCATCGCCCTCACCTCCACGATGGGGCCGGGCGTCAAGGTCGATCCGAGCCGCACCCGCGATATCGTTGAGGAGGCGCCGTCCGCGAAGGCCGCGGCGTAGCCGCGCCCAAACCGTAGACCGCCCACCTCAGGCCAACCGAAGACCCCCGGCCGCACCGATCTCCGATCGGCGCCTAAGCCCGGGACAGGAGCCCTATGAACCGAGACCAGAAGGCCGCGGTGATCGCCCAGATCGCCGCCAACATCGAGGAATCCCAGGCCGTGTTCGCGGTGGACTACCGCGGCATCACCGTCGCCCAGATCGCCGAGCTGCGCGCCCGGCTCAGCGAGTCCGACGCCAGCTTCCGGGTCGTCAAGAACTCGCTCACCGAACGCGCCGCCGACCAGGCCGGCGCTGCCGCCCTGAAGGAGCTGCTGCAGGGGCCCACGGCGCTGACCTTCGTCCGCGGCGACGCCGCCCAGGCGGCCAAGGCGGTTGCCGACTACGCCCGCCTCACCCAGCTGCTGCCGTTCAAGGGCGGGCTGCTGGACGGGGACGCGTTGGACGCCGACCAGATCCGCGCGATCTCGCGGCTGCCCTCCCGCGAAGCGCTGTACGGGCAGCTCGTCGGCGTCGTCGCGTCGCCCGTCACCGGACTCGTCCGCACCCTCGGCGCCCTCGTCGGCGGCCTCGCCGTCGCGCTGGGCCAGGTGCGCGACCAGATGCAAACCGCAACTTCAACTTCAAACCAGGAGGACTGACAGATGGCAACGAGCACACAGGAGTGGATCGACGAGCTGAAGGGCATCTCGGTGCTGGAGCTCGCCGAGCGGATCAAGGCGCTGGAGGAGGAGTTCGGCGTGTCGGCCGCGGCCGTCGCCGCGCCGGTCGCCGCGGCGGGCGCCGGTGGCGGCGAGGTGGCCGCCGAGGAGGAAGGCCCGAGCACCTTCGACGTGATGCTGACCGGCGCCGGCGACAAGAAGATCCAGGTGATCAAGGTCGTTCGCAGCGCCACCGGCCTCGGCCTCAAGGAGGCCAAGGCGCTCGTCGACGAGGCCCCCAAGCCCGTCAAGGAGGGCGTCGAAAAGGACGAGGCCGACAAGCTCAAGCAGGAACTCGAGGAGGCCGGGGCCTCGGTCGAGCTGAAGTAGGGATCCCCCCCGCCCCCCCCCGGACGGCCCGCCGTGCTGACCGCCGGTAGCGCGGAGCGGTCTTTACCTGCCCCTAACATCTGCGCCCATTTTCCGGTAGAATCGGCCCGCCGGCCGATAGCCGCAGCCGCCCGAATGACATCGGGACCGCGCCACATACGCGGTCGCTGGAGGGGCGGGGTCCGTGAGCGCCGGCTGCCCACTTGAGGGCGGCGATGGTCTGTGCTATCTTGACGGGTCGCGCCTGTCGCACCTCTCTGCACGTCTCTCGCCCTCGAAGGAGTCTTCCTTGGCCGCTGTTGATGCTCTCCGGACGCGCCGGACCTTCGCGCGTCTGTCCAAGCCTGTCGACGTACCCAACCTGATCGATATCCAGCGCCGCTCGTTTGCATGGCTCACCGACCCCACGGGCGGCGGGCTGCGCGAGACGATCGACGACATCTCGCCGATCGAGGACTACACCGGCAACCTCGCCGTCCAGTTCGGCGAGATCTCCTTCGACGAGCCTGTGGCCTCGCTGGAGCAGTGCCGCGAGAAGGACCTCACGTTCGCCCGGCCGCTGACCGTCACCGTCGCCTTCATCAACCGCGAGACGGGGGAGATCCGCGAGCAGTCGGTCTTCATGGGCGACTTCCCCTGGATGACCGAGCGCGGGACGTTCGTCATCAACGGCACCGAGCGCGTCGTCGTCACCCAGCTCGTGCGCTCCCCCGGGGCCTACCTGATGGAGCCCAAGGACCGCGAGAAGCAGGTCTTCATCGCCAACCTGATGCCCGCCCGCGGCTCCTGGCTGGAGCTGGAGATCGACAAGAAGGGCAAGGTCTACGTCCGCATCGACCGCAAGCGCAAGCTGCCCGTCACGGTGCTGCTGCGCGCGATGGGCTACGCCGCCGACGAGGAGATCCTGCGGCTGTTCGGCAACTCGCTGTACATCCGCAACACCCTGGACTCCGACACCGAGGTCACGCGCACCGAAGAGGGCGCGCTGGTGGAGCTGTTCAAGAAGCAGCGCCCCGGCGAGCCGCCCAGCGTGGAGAACGCCAGGGCGCTGCTCAACCAGCTGTTCTTCGACCCCAAGCGCTACGACCTCACGCGGGTGGGCCGCTACAAGCTCAACGCACGTCTGAAGCAGGGCACCGACCTCGACGTCCGCACGCTCACCAAGGACGACATCGTCGCGCTTGTCAACGAGCTGGTGTCGCTGCCCAAGATCCTCGGCCTGCCCGAGGAGCCGGAGGTCGAGATCAAGGACTACGCCGCCGAGGCGATGAGCATGCCGCGCGAGCCCGTCGCCGAGCACCTCGACGAGTACGAGCATTTCGGCAACCGCCGCCTGCGCACCGTCGGCGAGCTGATCCAGGAGGCGTTCCGGATCGGCCTGTACCGCATGGAGCGCGTCGTGCGCGAGCGCCTCACCACCGAGGACGCCGACACGATCACTCCCCAGACGATCATCAACATCCGCCCCGTGGTCGCTGCGCTGAAGGAGTTCTTCGGCTCCTCGCAGCTCAGCCAGTTCATGGACCAGACGAACTCGTTGGCCGGCCTCACCCACCGCCGCCGCCTCTCGGCGCTGGGCGCCGGGGGTCTGACGCGCGAGCGCGCCCCGATCGAGGTCCGCGACGTGCACCCCACCCACTACGGGCGGATGTGCCCGATCGAGACCCCCGAGGGGCCCAACATCGGCCTGATCGGCTCGCTGTCCTCGTTCGCCGAGGTCTCCGAGCACGGCTTCGTCACCACCCCCTACCGGGTGGTTGAGGACGGCGTCGTCACCGACAAGATCGTGCACCTCGACGCGACCCAGGAGGAGGAGCAGGTCATCGCCCAGGCCAACACCCCCGTCGACGCCAAGACCGGCAAGCTCAAGGGCGCGGAGATCCTGTGCCGCACCCAGGCCGGCCAGTACGTGACGGTCGGGCCGAAAGACGTCGACCTGGTCGACGTCTCGCCCGAGCAGATCTGGTCGGTGGCCACCGCGATGATCCCGTTCCTGGAGCACGACGACGCGAACCGCGCGCTGATGGGCTCCAACATGCAGCGCCAGGCCGTGCCGCTGCTGAAGGCCGACGCGCCGCTGATCGGCACCGGCATGGAGCGCCGCGCCGCGCTGGACACCGGCGACGTGCTGCTGGCCCGCGACGCCGGGACCGTCGAGTTCGTCGACGCCAACCAGATCGTCGTGCAGACGAGCGACGGCAAGGACGAGTACGAGCTGCAGAAGTTCATGCGCTCCAACCAGGGCACCCTGATCCACCACAAGCCGCGCGTGCGGGCCGACCAGAAGGTCAAGGCCGGCGAGGTGCTCGCCGACGGCTCCTCCACCGACCGCGGCGAGATGGCGCTCGGCAAGAACCTGATGGTCGCGTTCATGTCCTGGGAGGGCTACAACTTCGAGGACGCGATCATCCTCTCCAAGCGCCTCGTGCAGGACGACGAGCTGACCTCGATCCACATCGAGGAGTACGAGATCGACGCCCGCACGACCAAGCTCGGCGAGGAGGAGATCACGCGCGACATCCCCAACCGCTCGGAGGAGTCGCTGCGCAACCTCGACGACCGCGGGATCGTGCGCGTCGGCGCCGAGGTCGCCTCCGGGGACCTGCTCGTCGGCAAGGTGACGCCCAAGGGCGAGACCGAGCTGACCGCCGAGGAGAAGCTGATCCGCGCGATCTTCAAGGAGAAGGCCCGCGAGGTGCGCGACACCTCGCTGAAGGTCCCCCACGGCGAGGGCGGCGTGGTGATCGACGTCAAGACCTTCGGGCGCGACGCCGGCGACGACCTGCCGCCCGGGGTCAACGACCTGGTGCGGGTGTTCGTCGCCAAGAAGCGCAAGATCTCCGAGGGCGACAAGCTCGCGGGCCGCCACGGCAACAAGGGTGTGATCTCCAAGATCGTCGACGTCCAGGACATGCCGTTTCTGGAGGACGGCACCCCGGTCGACGTGATCCTCAACCCGCTCGGCGTCCCCAGCCGCATGAACGTCGGGCAGATCCTCGAGACCCACCTCGGCTGGGTCGCCGCGCAGGGGTGGTACGACGACGGCTCGGAGGCCTACAAAGAAGCCCATGGGGAAGCCCACGGCGTCGGCAAGAATGGCGCCAACGGCGGGCCGGCCCGTGTGTACGTGTCGACGCCGGTCTTCGACGGGGCCACTGTCGAAGACGTCGACCAGGCGCTGGTCAAGTGGCAGGACGAGCACACCGGGCGGATCCGCATGGACATCGACAAGAGCCGGCGCTCCGGCGAGCAGGCCTCGGGCAAGATGACGCTGTTCAACGGTCGCAGCGGCGAGCCGTTCGCCGAGCAGGTGACGGTGGGGTACATGTACATCCTCAAGCTCCTGCATCTCGTCGACGACAAGATCCACGCCCGCTCCACCGGCCCCTACTCGCTCGTCACCCAGCAGCCGCTGGGCGGCAAGGCGCAGTTCGGCGGCCAGCGCTTCGGCGAGATGGAGGTCTGGGCGCTGGAGGCCTTCGGCGCCGCCTACACGCTGCAGGAGATGCTCACGATCAAGTCCGACGACACCGTCGGGCGGGTGAAGGCCTACGAGGCGATCGTCAAGGGCGAGAACATCGCCGAGCCCTCGATCCCGGAGTCCTTCAAGGTGCTGCTCAAGGAGATGCAGTCGCTGGCGCTGGACGTCAACGTGGTCTCCGAAGAAGGCCAGCGCGCGGAGATGCGCGACGAAGACGACGACCTGCTGCGCGCCGCCGAGGAGCTCGGCATCGACCTGTCGGGGGTGCGTGCCCCGGCACCGGACGCCGTCGACGAGGATGCCGGGGAGGACGGGGAGGCCGTGGGCGAGACGGGCGAGGTCCAGGCCTCCGAGGAGACCGAGGAGGAGGTCGACGAGGACGAGGTTCAGGAGGGCGACGTCGAGGGGGTCCTCGGCGTCGGCGACCTGCTGGCCGCCGCGGTCGACGATCTCGACCTCGATGTCCTGGACGACGGGGCGCTCGAGGGCGAGCTGGCTGTCGAGGGCGAGCTGGCCGTCGAGGGCGAGCTGGCCGTCGAGGGCGAGCTGGCCGAGGAGCCCCTGGCCGAGGAGCCCCTGGTTGAGGGGACCGAGACGTAGCCCCGCAGTAGGCGCCGCCGCCGGGTGGCAGCGCCGCGAGCCTCTGCTGGAAACCCGGATCAACCCACTGTTTTCCTTCGAGCGAAAGCGCACTGCAGATGATCGACATAAATAACTTTGACGCCATCGAGATCTCACTCGCCTCCTCCAAGCAGATCCGCGGCTGGAGCTCGGGCGAGGTGACCAAGCCCGAGACGATCAACTACCGCACGCTCAAGCCCGAGAAGGACGGGCTGTTCTGTGAGCGCATCTTCGGTCCCACCAAGGACTGGGAGTGCTACTGCGGCAAGTACAAGCGCGTGCGCTACAAGGGCATCGTGTGCGAGCGCTGCGGCGTGGAGGTCACGCGCTCGAAGGTCCGCCGCGAGCGCATGGGCCACGTCGACCTGGCTGCTCCGGTCAGCCACATCTGGTTCTTCAAGGGCGTGCCGAGCCGCATCGGCTACCTGCTCGACATGGCCCCCAAGGAGCTGGAGAAGGTGCTGTACTTCGCCGCCTCGATCGTCACGTGGGTCGACGACGAGGCCCGGACGAGGGATCTGGACACGTTGGAGGTAGAGGTCAACAAGCTGCTCGACGCCTACGCGGCCGAGCGCGAGGAGCGCGTGCTGGAGCTGCGCGAGTCCCTGGCCCGCCGTGAGAAGTACCTGCAGACCGGCAAGCAGACGGGCTTCTCAGACGAAGACCACCTGTGGGCGGACTCGCTGGACATCAACCTCGCAAAGCTCTCCGACGAGGAGCGCGAGAAGCTGCTCAAGGAGCTGCGCAAGGCCTTCGAGGCCGACATCGCCGACACCGAGGCCTACATCGAGGACGCCGCCGAGCGGATGCGCGGCGTGTGGGAGCTGTTCAAGACGATGGAGCCCAAGCAGATCGAGCACGACGAGACGACCTTCCGCGAGCTCAAGGAGCGCTTCGGCTCGCCGTATGGCTTCGGCGAGTACTTCCGCGGCGGGATGGGCGCCGAGGCCATTCGCGACCTGCTCCAGCAGGTCGACCTCGAAGCCGAACGGGTCGAGCTCGAGGATCAGGTCAAGACGGCCAAGGGCCAGAAGCAGGCGCGCGCGGTCAAGCGCCTGAAGGTGGTCAGCGCGTTCATCCAGTCCGGCAACAAGCCCGAACAGATGGTGCTCGACGCCGTCCCGGTGATCCCGCCGGAGCTGCGCCCGATGGTGCAGCTCGACGGCGGGCGCTTCGCGACCTCGGACCTCAACGACCTCTACCGGCGGGTGATCAACCGCAACAACCGCCTCAAGCGCCTGCTCGACCTGGGCGCCCCGGAGATCATCGTCAACAACGAGAAGCGGATGCTCCAGGAGGCGGTCGACGCGCTGTTCGACAACGGCCGCCGCGGCCGTCCGGTGACGGGACCGGGCAACCGCCCGCTGAAGTCGCTGAGCGACATGCTCAAGGGCAAGCAGGGCCGCTTCCGCCAGAACCTGCTGGGCAAGCGCGTGGACTACTCCGGGCGCTCGGTGATCGTGGCCGGCCCCTACCTGAAGCTGCACCAGTGCGGGCTGCCGAAGATCATGGCGCTGGAGCTGTTCAAGCCGTTCATCATGGCCCGTCTGGTCGAGCGCAAGTCCGCGCAGAACATCAAGGCCGCCAAGAAGATGGTCGACTCGATGATCGCCGAGGTCTGGGACGTCCTGGAGGAGGTCATCCACGAGCACCCCGTGCTGCTCAACCGCGCTCCCACCCTGCACCGCCTGGGCATCCAGGCGTTCGAGCCGCTGCTGGTCGAGGGCAAGGCGATCCAGGTGCACCCGCTGGTCTGCCACGCCTTCAACGCCGACTTCGACGGCGACCAGATGGCGGTGCACCTGCCGCTGTCCGCCGAGGCGCAGGCGGAGGCGCGGATCCTGATGCTGTCCTCCAACAACATCCTCAGCCCTGCCCACGGGGCGCCGCTGGCGACCCCCACGCAGGACATGATCCTGGGGGCCTACTACCTGACATACGGCCCTGAGGCGGAGGAGCTGGCGGCCAAACAGGAGCTGCTGGTCGCCGCCGCGTGGCCCAAGAGCGAGCCCCGCCCCCACGTGTTCCGCACGGCGCAGGAGGCCGAGCTCTCCTACGAGGGCAACGTCGTCAAGCTGCACGACATCGCCGAGTTCCGTCCCTACGGGCGCGAGGGCGGTCACGTGCTGACGACGATCGGGCGGATCATCTACAACGACCGCATCGAGCGAGCCCTGGCGGAGGCGCTCGGCGACGAGTTCGACGCGTCCAAGTACGCGTTCGTCAACCAGTCGATGAAGAAGCGCGACACGACCCGCCTGATCGACGTGCTCGTGCAGACCTTCGGTGCGACGACGATCTCGCTGGTGCTCGACGCCTTCAAGGACCTCGGCTTCAAGTACTCCACCCAGGCCGGCATCACGATCTCCAAGAACGACGTCGTGATCCCGCCGGAGAAGGGGGCGATCTTGAACAAGTACGAGCATCTCGTGGGGGAGATCTCCGACCAGTACGACATGGGCCTGATCACCCAGGAGGAGCGCCACGAGGCGGTGGTCGAGAAGTGGAATGCCGCCACCGACGAGGTCGCGGACGCGATGATCGCCAACCTCGACACCCTGAACCCGATCTTCATGATGGCCAACTCCGGGGCGCGCGGCTCGTTCAAGCAGATTCGTCAGCTCGCGGGGATGCGCGGCCTGATGGCCAACCCGAAGGGCGAGATCATCGAGCGGCCGATCAAGTCCAACTTCATGGAGGGGCTGTCGGTGTTGGAGTACTTCATCTCGACCCACGGGGCGCGCAAGGGACTGGCCGACACGGCCCTGCGCACCGCCGACTCGGGCTACCTGACGCGCCGTCTGGTGGACGTGGCCCAGGACGTGATCATCCGCGACGTGGACTGCGGCACCGAGCAGGACATCGAGATGGCGGTGTTCAAGGACGGCGGGGACCCCAACGACGTGCTCGTGGGCCGCATCGCCTCCCGGCCGATCACCACCAAGCGCGGTCGCGTGCTGGTCGAGCAGGGCTCGGAGGTGGGCCGTCCGGAGTTCGCCGAGATCGTGCAGGTCTTCCAGGAGGACCACGACAAGGGCACCCACGTCACGGTGCCGGTGCGCTCGGTGCTCAAGTGTGAGGCGACCAGCGGCGTCTGCCAGGCGTGCTACGGCCGGGCGATGGCGACTGGCCAGCTCGCGCAGATCGGCGACGCCGTCGGGATCGTCGCGGCGCAGTCGATCGGCGAGCCGGGCACCCAGCTGACGATGCGGACCTTCCACACCGGCGGCGTCGCGGGCGCGGACATCACGCACGGCCTGCCGCGCGTGGTGGAGCTGTTCGAGGCGCGCAAGCCCAAGGGCCTGGCGCAGATCGCCGAGCAGGACGGGGTGGTGACGATCGAGGAGTCCGACAAGGCGCTCACGGTCGTGATCACGGACGAGGCCGGCGAGGAGCACCGCCACGCCTTCCCGCGCCGCACGCGGCTGTTCGTGGGAGCCGGCGAGAAGATCACCGCCGGCAAGCAGCTCAACGAGGGCTCGCTATACCCCCACGACCTGCTCAAACTGCGGGGGCGCACCGAGACCGAGCGCTACCTGGTCAACGAGGTGCAGGAGGTCTACAAGTCCCAGGGCGTGGATATCAACGACAAGCACATCGAGCTGATCGTGCGCCAGATGCTCAAGAAGGTGCGGGTCGACCAGAAGGGCGACACCGACTACCTGCCGGGCCAGTTCGTCGACCGCTTCGAGTTCGCCCGCGTCAACGGCGAGGTCGGCGCCTCCGACGGGGAGACGGCGCAGTTCGAGGACATCATCCTCGGCATCACCAAGGCGTCGCTGAACACCGACTCCTTCCTGTCGGCCGCGTCCTTCCAGGAGACCACCAAGGTCCTCACCGACGCCGCCCTGGAGGGCAAGGTCGATCGCCTCAACGGGCTCAAGGAGAACGTGATCATCGGCAAGCTGATCCCGGCCGCCACCGGCCTGAAGCGCTACCGGCGGATCGAGATCGAGCCCGCCGAACCGCTGCCCCGCGCGATCGACGAGGTCGGCCTGCTCGACCAGGAGGAGATCGCGGCCGAGCTGGGGCTGGCCGGCGGCGAAGGCTTCAACGCCGGCTACGGGCAGGAGTTCGACGCGGACCTTGCCTCGCTGGAGAAGATTGGCGCCGGCGACTCCGATCCGGGCTTCGTGGAGGAGCTGGCCGAGCTGGAAGTCCCCGAGGACCCCGCCGAGGTGACGGAGTAGCGCAACTAGCTGCCGCGTGGGCGAGGTGTACGATCGCGGGATGCCGGTAGTGCGTCCTCGAGAGGCTGAGCCCAGCCCCAGCCCCAGTGCCACCGCTGAGACTGAGCCCAGCCCCGCCGCGGCCCCGGTGGTGACCGAGCGCAAAGCCATCGACGTCGACCAGGTCGCGAACGTCGTGGTGACGGTCGTGCCGCTGGTGCTCCTGGGCTTCGCGGCGTGGCTGGCGTGGGGTGGGGCGCTGCGCTGGCCGGACCTGGTCGTGCTGGCGATCACCTATCTGCTGACCGGTCTGGGCGTGACTGTGGGCTTTCACCGCCTATTCACTCACCGCAGCTTCAAGACCAGCCAGCCGCTGCGGGCGCTGCTGGCAGTGCTGGGCTCGGCGGCGATCGAGGGGCCGGTGATCGAGTGGGTCTCCAACCACCGCAAGCACCACCGCTTCTCCGACCAGCCCGGAGATCCGCACAGCCCTCACGTCGACCACGGCAGCGGCTGGCGCGGCGCGCTGAGCGGCCTGTACCACGCTCACATGGGCTGGATCTTCAGCGCCAACGACCTCGCGAACGAGGAACGCTACGCCAAGGACCTGCTCGAGGACCCTGTGGTGCGGTTCGTCGACCGCACCTTCGTGCTGTGGGTGCTGGCAGGGCTCGCCCTGCCGTTCGGCTTGGGCGTTGCGCTGACCGGGACGATCGTCGGCGGACTGACGGGCCTGCTGTGGGGCGGGGCGGTGCGGATCTTCTTCCTGCACCACGCCACGTTCTCGATCAACTCGCTGTGCCACTTCTTCGGCCGGCGCGAGTTCGTCACGCACGACGAGTCGCGCAACCTGCTGTGGCTGGCGCTCCCCACCCTCGGGGAGGCGTGGCACAACAACCACCACGCCTTCCCGACCTCCGCGCGCCACGGGCTGCGCTGGTGGCAGCTCGACCCCTCCGGCTGGTTCATCGCCGGTCTGGAGCGCATCGGCCTGGTCTGGGACGTTGTGCGCATCGCGCCCGAGCGCCAGCTCGCCAAGGATCTGTCAGGCTCCTGAGGTCGCCTGCTCCTGCGCCCAGCGAGTCAGCTGCGCGGCCTCGGTGTCGGTGAGCCCGTGCTCGGAGGAGGTCTGCACGAGCAGTGTCGGCGCGGCCCGCGCGGCGGCCCAGGCGTGGCAGGCGGCGTCGATGCAGTCGTCGATCCAGGCAAGCGGGCGCGCTCCCGCGAAGGCCCCGATCGCGTGGAGCTTCCAGTGACCATGCATGGACTTGGTCGCCCCGGCCCCCGCCCCCACCTCTGCGTCCGCCTTCGCACTGGCCCCCGCCTCTGCGTCACCGACCCCGCGCTCGAAGCTCAGGAAGGGCAGCTCCCCGGGCAGGCCGAGCAGGTGGGGGAGATGTTCGTTGGCGCGCTCCTCCCAGCCGCTGCACCACACCAGCTCGAAGGCGCCGGCGAGCCCGAGCAGGTGCCGGGCGGCGGCGGCCGAAAGGAAGTGGGGTATGCCGTCGATCCAGTGCAGCGTGCCCTCGGGGGGCGCGTTCGGGGGGAAGCCGAACAGCGAGACGACGCCGTCGATGTCGACCATCAGCAGAGGCTTGGGTGTGGGCACCGGCGGCAGAGCTATCGTGCGAGCATTGCAAGGGATTTGGATCCCGCCGGCCCCACCGGTCCTTCCTGTGCGCACCGTCGCTTCCCCGTGCGCACCGTCGGAGTCGTCCGTCCGGGTCGTCCGTCCTTTAGCTGGGGCACAGGTTGGGGGGGCTAATCTGCCGGGATCGCTCCAGAGCAGTAAAGCACCCGGTGGGTGCTGCCGATGCAGGCGTTGCCGATGGAGCCCACCACCCCCTTCCCGCTGAATCGTGAACCTTGATCTGGGCATCCTGCTGGCGCTGGCTTGCGCATTCGTGACCAACCTGGGCTTCTTCTACAAGCACCGGGGGGCCAACGAGGCGCCGACGGTGACGGTGCGCCATCCGCTGCGCTCGGCGCGGGCGCTGTACGCATCGAGGTGGTTCACGCTGGGCATGATCATCGCGGTGCTCTCCTGGGGCCTGCACGTGGCGGCGCTGACGCTGGCCCCGATGTCGGTCGTGCAGGTCGCGCTGGCCGGTGGCGTGGTGCTGATCGCGGTGATGGCCGATCGTCTGTTCGGCTTCCGGGTGGGTCGTCGTCAGTGGGTGGGACTGTGGCTGATGGCCGCGGGCCTGGTGCTGCTGGGACTCACGCTGCCGGCGATGCACGGGGCCGACGCGCACTTCTCCCCGGCGGCCATGATCTCCTTCGAGGCGGGGCTGTTCGGGCTCGGGGGCCTGCTGATCGTGGGCCCCAGGATCGGCGGACCGGCCCAGCATCACGGCATGATGCTGGGGGCGGCCGCCGGCGTCCTATTCGGGGTGTCGGACACCGCGATCAAGGCGCTGACCGGCATCGTCCACGTGCACGGCCTGCCGGGGCTGATACTGAGCCCGTGGCTGGCGGTCGCGCTGCTGGCTTCGATCGTGGCCTTCTACGCCTCGGCGCGGGGCCTGCAGGGCTCCGAGGCGGTGCCGGTGATCGCGGTGACGGGAACCGCCGCGAACATCGCGGGGATCGCCGGAGGGATCGTGGTGTTCGGCGATCCGATGGCCGCGAGCCCGGCGGGGGTCATTCTGCAGGCGCTGGCGTTCGTGTTGGTGGTGACGGCCGCCGCGCTGATGCCCGCCCCGCGTGCGGCGGGCCTGCCGGCGATGGCATAAGGGCCCTGACGCAGGTCGCGGCGACGGCAAGACGAGGGTCGCCGCAACGCGGGTCGTTTCATCGGCTCACCCGATCGTGGCGCACGCCGCCGCGCTGCTACCATCCCGTGCCGAATGCCGACGACCTCTCAGCTTGTGCGCAAGGGCCGCGTGGCTCCCAAGAAAAAGCTGGCCACCCCGGGATTGAAGTCGGGCAAAGGCCGCAAGAAGAAGGTCGCTGCTCCGCAGCGGCGAGGTGTGTGCACCCGCGTATACACGACGACCCCGAAGAAGCCGAACTCCGCGCTGCGCAAGGTGGCGCGGGTGCGGATCTCGGGCTCGATCGAAGTGACGGCGTACATCCCGGGAGAGGGACACAATCTGCAGGAGCACTCGGTGGTGCTGGTGCGCGGGGGCCGTGTCAAGGATCTGCCGGGCGTGCGCTACAAGGTGGTGCGCGGGACGCTCGACGCGGCCGGGGTGAGCGACCGCAAGAAGGCCCGCTCGCAGTACGGCGTGAAGCGGAAGTAGCGGCGGTCCAGCACCGATGCCCCGTCGCGCAGCCGCTCAGATCCGCCCGTTGGAGGCGGACCCGATCCACCGCTCCAAGCTGGTCCAGCAGGTCGTCAACAAGGTGATGCTCGACGGCAAGAAGTCCGTGGCCGAGCGGATCGTCTACGACGCGCTGGCGCTGCTGGGCGAGCGCAGCGACAAGGACCCGATCGAGTCGTTGGAGGCCTCCGTGAAGGCGCTGACGCCGACGCTGGAGGTCCGTTCCAGACGGGTGGGCGGAGCCACCTATCAGGTGCCGGTCGAGGTTCCGGCCCGCCGCGCTCGCACCCTGGCGGTGCGCTGGCTGGTGGAGTTCGCCCGCCAGCGTCGCGAGAAGACGATGGCCCAGCGCTTGGCCCACGAGCTGCTGGACGCCCAGTCTCAGCAGGGCGGGGCGTATAAGCGCAAGGACGACATCTACCGTATGGCCCAGGCCAACAAGGCCTTCGCGCACTACCGCTGGTAGATCTCGGCGAGCTTGCCGCCGACGAACTCGTCCGCGGCTTCGGGGCCGAGAAACGGGGCGAGCGCAAGGTAGGTGGCCTGGTAGGCCAGGCCCGACATGTCGCGGGTGTTGCCGGCGCGGGCGTGGCGGTAGCCGATCTCGAAGACCGTCGCGGTGATCGCCTCCTGGGCGTTCGGGGACGGGGGGTGGGCCGCATGCTGCAGGCCTTGCTGAAGAAAGAGCATGAAGGCTGCGCGGGTGTCGTCGATGCGCTGTACCGCCGGTGTGCCGACGGCGTGGGACTCGACGAAGCCGATATGGGCCAGTGTCGGGTAGGTGGCCGGGAACTGGCTGATCGCGCGCAGGCCCTCCCAGATGCGTTCGGGCCAGGTCACGGCGCTGAAGAAGGCGCTGGCCGCAAGGACCATGGTTTCCCTGAAGGCGAGCTCGTGGACGGCGAGAAATGCCTGCTGCTTGTCGCGGAAGTGACGGTAGAAGACGCGCCTGTCGACACCCGCGGCGCTCGTGATGTCAGTGACCGTGGCGGCGGCATAGCCCTTGCGCGCGGCGACCTCTGCGGTGGCGAACAGGATTCGCTCGCGATGATTGCGGGCGATCTCGGCGGTGGACAGGCGCGGTCGTCCGGGGGGGAGGGGAGGCGGCGGCTGCAGCGAGAGCTCGGATGCATGCCGGCGAGGGCGCAATCGGCGGGCCGGGCTCCAGCGAGCTCCAGCGGTGCTCTCGAGTGGGTCGCCGATAGCTCTCGATCCAGCCGATCAGATCCGCGGTGAGCTCCGTGAGGTCGCGTTCGCCACGGCGCAGCGGCGGTGCGAGCAGCCAGTGAATCGCACCGAGCATCGCGCTCGTGGGGATGTCCGGGGTCGCCGCGTCCAGCGGCGCCCGGCTGCGGGCACGCTCGATGATCTGCGCGATCTGCGCGATCGTGCTGTCGCGCCGGTCGAGCGCGGCCGGGCCTGCGGCCATCGTCTCGTTGGTGAGCAGCTGGGTGGCGTCGGGCTCCGTTTTGGCCAGCTCGAGCAGCGCGCGGGCGCCGGCCTCGACAGCGCACTCGGGCGGTCCCAGCGCGACGGCCCGGCGGACCCGCTCGAGCAGTCGCTCGGCGATCTCGCGGTGGACGGCCAGAAAGCAGTCGTCTCTGTCCTGGAAGTAGTCGTAGAAGGTGGGTCGCGAGACGCCCGCATAGGCGATCACCCGACGGACTGTCGCACCGGCATACCCCTCGCGCACGGCCGCCTGGACCATGCCGTCCACCAGTCGCGCGCGCTGGGTGTCTTTGCGACCATTTTTGGACACGGTGTTTATTATCGGGCCCGTGCTCGCCCGCTGAGGCGCCATCGGTTCGATCTCGTGAAGCGATTCAAGGGAGAGATGTTTCAGCCATCAGGCGTAGCCTTGGCGCATGTCTGTTGGAGCCTCTGGAAAGAGGTTGTATAATCAGGCTGGATTATATTACTACGCTTATGTTTACGCAATACTCCCCGTATCTCCGACAAAGAACTCTTGACAAGTATTGTCGCACCCGTCTAGGATCACCGTCAGTGTTTATTGGCGGCCGGGGAGCCTGATCGGAAGGGGGAGCTCCGCGTGCAGATGACGGGTGATCGTGGTGGCGGGTCGCGTGAGCGCATTCGAGTCGCGCTTGCCGATCGAGTGCGAGCGCGGCGCGCCGAATTGGAGGACGCGATCTTTGCGCGGGTTCGTGACGTCACCCACGACTCGGGCGAAGGCGAGGACGCCGAGTACATCGTGGGGCTGCGGGCAGCGGTCGCGGCAGCCGTGGACTACGCCCTGACGGGGGTCGAGTGGGGGGAGGAGTGGGCGAGCGCGATCCCGCCGGCGGCGTTGGCGCAGGCGCGGCGCGCGGCGCGGGCCCGTGTGAGCTTGGACACGGTCCTGCGCCGCTACGCGATCGGCGGCACGCTGGTGAGGGACTATCTGATGCAGGAGGCCGATCGCGGCGACTTCCGTGACCACGGGGGGGCGGTGCTGCGCGATGTGGTGAATACGCAGGCTGCGCTGGTGGACCGACTGATGGCCGCGATCACCAGCGAGTACACGCGCGAGGTCGAACGGGCCGGGCGCTCGCCCGAGCGCCGCCGCACCGAGCATGTGCAGAGGTTGCTCGACGGTGGGACCCTCGACAGCACCGAGCTGGGATACGAGTTCGATGCTTGGCATCTGGGCGTGATCGCGACGGGCGCGGGGGCGGACGGGATGCTGGAGTGCCTGGCGGTCGGCCTCGGTCGGGATCTGCTGTGCGTGTCGCGTGGCGAGGAAACCGTGTGGGCGTGGTTCGGCGGGCGACAGAGGCTCGCGGTCGGCGAGGTCGCGGTCCTGCTGGACGGCGACGAGCTCGATGAGGCTTCGCTGGCTATCGGGGAGCCCGGGTGGGGGATCGAGGGATGGCGCCTGACACACCGGCAGGCCCAGGCGGCGCTGTTGATCGCCCTGCAAAAACCGCAGCGACTCACGCGCTATGTCGATGTCGCGCTCCTGGCATCTGTGCTGCGCGACGACGCGTTGGCCCGGTCGCTGGTGGAGATCTACCTCTCGCCGCTGGGCAAGGGGACCAGAGGAGCGGTGCTGCGTCAGACGCTGCGTGCATATTTCGCCGCGGAGCGCAACGCGTCCTCGACGGCCAGCGTGCTGGGTGTCGCCCGTCACACGGTCGAAAACCGTCTGCGCGCGATCGAGCAGAAGCTGGGGCGGATGCTGCACACCCATCAAGCCGAGCTCGAAGTCGCGCTGCGCTTGGAGGAGCTCGACGCGCTGCGCCCGCAGGCGGTCGAGTCCGTCATCTGAGGGTCCGCGCGACGGACTCCACCGCGACGGGTCGCGGAGCGCGCGGTTCGGGAATTTGGCGCTCATCCCTTGACTTGACAGGGAATCGTTTGGTACCTAACATTTCGGTACCGAATGTCTTCGTCTGCGTACAGCTCCGACCAGCCCAACCAGCCCGCCGGCGCCCACATCGAGCGACACGTGTGGGTGATCTCGGGCGTGGTGATCCTCGGGATGATGATGTCGATCCTCGACACGACGATCGTCAACGTCGCGCTGCACACGCTCTCTGGGGATCTGCACAGCCCGCTGTCGCAGGTCCAGTGGGTGATCACCGGCTACCTGCTCGCGCTCGCCGCCGTGATCCCGGTGACGGGCTGGGCGGCGCGGCGCTTCGGGGCGCGACGGGTCTACCTGACGTCGCTGGTTCTGTTCACCGTGGGCTCCGCGCTGTGCGGCCTGGCGAACACGACCGCGACGCTGGTGCTGTTCCGCGTGCTGCAGGGAGTGGGAGGCGGGATGATCATGCCGGTCGCGATGATGCTCATGGCCCAGGTGGCAGGGCCCTTGCGGATGGGGCGGGTGATGGGGGTGGTGACGATGCCCGCGATGCTCGCCCCGATCCTCGGCCCCGTCGTCGGCGGCCTGATCCTGCAGAACCTGCACTGGTCGTGGATCTTCTTCGTGAACATCCCGATCGGTGTGATCGCGTTCGCTCTCGCCTGGCGCCTGGTGCCCCAGACGGACTCCGGCGAGGCCGGCCGCTTGGATCTGCTGGGCCTCGCGCTGCTGCCCGCAGGCGCGGCGGCGATCGTCTACGGCGTCTCAGAGCTCGGCGCGGGCGAGGCGCTGGGCTCGGGGCACGTGCTGATCCCATTCTTCGCCGGACTCGCGCTGACGGCGCTGTTCTGCGTGCACGCGCTGCGCGTGGAGCGCCCGCTGCTGGACATCCGGATGTACGCCAACCGCGTGTTCGCGGGCGCCGCGTTCACCAACTTCGGCCTCGGGGCGGCGCTGTTCGGGGCGATGATCATGGTGCCGCTCTACTACCAGGAAGTGCGCGGGGCGAGCGTCATCGCCACCGGCCTGCTCACCGGTCCGCAGGGGATCGGGGCGCTGATCGCGATGCCGCTCGCCAGCCGTCTGACCCAGCGCTTCGGCGGCGGGCGCGTGGCGATCGTGGGGGTGAGCGTGCTGTGCCTCAGCACGATCCCGCTCACGTTCATCGGCGCGGACACCTCGATCGTCGCGATCTCGCTGGTGCTCGTGGTGCGCGGCCTGAGCATCGGGCTGTGCTTCATGCCGGCGATGACGGCCGCCTTCGGGGCGATGCGCCCCGAGCAGATCTCCGACGCGACTCCGCAGATCAACGCGCTGCAGCGCACCGGCGGCGCGATCGGCACCGCGGTGCTCGCGGTGGTTCTGCAGCGCGCCAGCGCTCACGCCGTGACTCCCGCAGAGCACGCGGCGGCGTTCGACACCGCCTACTGGTGGGCGCTGGGGATCGCGGCGCTGTCGCTGATCCCGTGCACGATGCTGCTGCGCGCCGAGCGCCCGGTCGCGGCCGGCGGCCGCGGGGCCGCGGATCGGCGGCCGGCCGACCCGGGGGACAGTGGAGCCGAGGAGGCCGGGAGCGCGGCGGAGAGGGTCGTGGAGCCGGTGGGGGTCTGAGCGGTCGGGTTGCAGCGGTCGGGTCTGAGTGAGTGTGAAAAGCCGGCCAGCGTATGACAATCGCTATACGCCGTCTGAAAAAATATGTCCACAACACCCGCACCGATGCCCACCGAACTGCCAACCCGCGCTGAGCAGCGCTCGTCCGATGCCGCCACCGGGGCTCTGCAGGAGCAGTGGGCCGCTGAGCTGGTCGAGCTGGGCAAAGCGTTTCGCCGGGTGTTCCGCGGCCTCAGCCGCCTGCGCGGGCGCGACACCCACCTCGCCGGCGGCGACCTGAGCCACGCCCAGTGCGAGCTGCTGTTCGAGCTGGACGAGCAGGGCGAGCTGTCCGCAGGTCAGCTCGCCGCCGCGGCCCACCTGACCCCGGCGACGGTGACGCAGATGCTCGAGCATCTCGCCGACGGCGGCCATGTCGAGCGGGCGCGCCTGGAGACCGACAGGCGCGTGGTGGTCTCGCGCCTGACTCCCCGGGGCCGGCAGGAGATCGAGGCCAAGCGCCGCAAGTGGCAGGGCCGCTGGGAGCAGGCGCTCGCGGACGTGGACGCAGCGGAGCTGCGCGCCGCCACCCGGGTGCTCACCCGTCTGCGGGCTGTCTTCGAGGACGTGGACATCGGCTCCGACGGACCCGGCCGCTGAGGATCGAGCCTCTGCTATAGTCGGCCTCCGCTGGACGCTGGGCGCAGTCGTGCGAGCGTGGCCCTCCGTGAGGCGATATACCAGTATGGAGCTCTCGAGCAGATAGCGACGCGACCGGCCTGATACCAGCAGCGCGCGCGTGGGCCCGAGGGGCCTCTTTTTTTGCCCGCAGCGCCCGCAGCCCAAGACGAGCCACAGCCCAAAACTCACCGTCCGAACCCACTCCCACCTCCACCGATCGATGCCACGCAAGTTCACACTTCAGAAGACCCGCAACATCGGGATCATGGCGCACATCGACGCCGGCAAGACGACGACGACCGAGCGGATCCTCTACTACACCGGGCGCACCTACAAGCTCGGCGAGGTCCACGAGGGCGCGGCGACGATGGACTGGATGGAACAGGAGCAGGAGCGCGGCATCACGATCACGTCGGCGGCGACCACGGCGGAGTGGGCGGGCCACCGGATCAACATCATCGACACCCCCGGCCACGTCGACTTCACGGTCGAGGTCGAGCGCTCGCTGCGGGTGCTCGACGGCGCGATCGCGCTGTTCGACTCGGTCGCCGGCGTCGAGCCCCAGTCCGAGACGGTTTGGCGCCAGGCCGACAAGTACCACGTGCCGCGGATCGCCTACATCAACAAGATGGACCGCACCGGGGCCGACTTTCAGAGCGGTGTGCAGACGATGATCGACCGGCTCGGGGCCCATCCGGTCCCGATCCAGCTCCCGATCGGGGCAGAGGGTGATTTCGAGGGGGTCATTGACCTGGTGTCGATGACCGCGATCGTCTATCGCGACGAGCTGGGCAAGGAACAGGAGGTCGTCGCAATCCCCGAGCGCCTGGCCGCGGAGGCGAGCGCGGCGCGCGAGCACCTGCTGGAGGAGGTCTCCCACTACGACGACGGGCTGGTGGAGCTGATCCTCGAGGAGGCCGAGATTCCCGCGGAGCGCCTCAAGCAGGCGATCCGCAAAGCCAGCCTGGAGCTCAAGATGACGCCGGTGCTGTGCGGCTCGTCGTTTAAGAACAAGGGCGTGCAGCCGCTGCTGGACGCGGTCATCGACTACCTGCCCTCGCCGCTGGACGTGCCCCCGGTGATCGGCACCGAACTGGTCAGGGGCGAGGAGGGCGAGCGCGAGGTCCAGCGCCGGCCCGACGACGCCGAGCCGTTCACGGCGCTGGCCTTCAAGATCATGGCCGACCCGTACGTCGGCAAGCTCACCTACTTCCGCGTCTACTCCGGCCACCTGGAGGCGGGCTCGAAGGTGCTCAACGTCAACAGCGGGCGCACCGAGCGGATCGGGCGGATCCTGATGATGCATGCCAACGATCGCGAGGAGGTCCCCGAGGTCTACGCCGGCGACATCGCGGCGGCGGTGGGGATCAAGCAGGTGATCACCGGCGACACGCTCGCCGCGCCCGACGCGCCGGTGCGCCTGGAGACGATCGTATTCCCCGATCCGGTGATCAAGGTGGCGGTGGAGCCCAAGACGAAGGCCGACCAGGAGAAGATGTCGATCGCGCTGGGCCGCCTGGCCGAGGAGGACCCGACGTTCCAGGTGCGCACCAACGAAGAGACCGGCCAGACCGAGATCTCGGGCATGGGCGAGCTGCACCTCGAAGTGCTCGTCGACCGCATGAAGCGCGAGTTCGGGGTGGAGGCCAACGTGGGGCGCCCGCAGGTCTCCTACCGCGAGACCGTGCGCGGAACCGCGCACAAGATCGAGGGCAAGTTCGTGCGCCAGACCGGCGGCTCGGGCCAGTACGGCGTGGTCTACATCGACCTCGAGCCGGCTCCCGGCGAGGGCTTTGACTTCGTCAACAAGATCAAGGGCGGGGCGATCCCCTCGGAGTTCATCCCGGCTGTCGAGAAGGGCGTGGAGGAGGCGCTGGAGAACGGCGTCAAGGCGGGCTATCCGATGGTGGACGTGCGGGTCACGCTGATCGACGGCAAGTACCACGACGTGGACTCCTCGGAGATCGCCTTCAAGGTGGCGGGCTCGCTGGCCTTCAAAGAGGCCGCCAGGCGTGCCAAGCCGGTGCTGCTGGAGCCGGTGTTCTCGGTCGAGGTGGTGACACCCGAGGAGTTCATGGGCGATGTGATGGGCGACCTCTCGCGCCGGCGCGGGCACCTCAACGGCTCAGAGCAGCGGGGCAACGCGCAGGCGATCCACGCGCTCGTGCCGCTCAGCGAGATGTTCGGCTACGCGACGGATCTGCGCTCAAACACGCAGGGGCGCGCGACCTACACGATGCAGTTCGAGGGTTACGAGGAGGTGCCCCCGAACATCGCCGAGAAGATCATCGAGCAGCGCACGGGGGAGCCGGTCCCAGCGTAGACGGCACGAAAGTTTCAGTTCAGATAGATTTCCCCGGTTCGTCCCCAAGCGGCGAACTAAACCAGTCGATATAGGAGCGAACAGAAAGTGGCGAAGGAGAAGTTCGAGCGCGACAAGCCGCACATCAACGTCGGCACCATCGGTCACATCGACCATGGCAAGACCACGCTGACCGCTGCCATCACGACGGTGCTGGCGGAGAAGGGGGGCGCGGAAGCCCGCACCTTCGAGGAGATCGACAACGCGCCCGAGGAGAAGGAACGCGGCATCACGATCGCCACCTCGCACGTGGAGTACACGACCGACAAGCGCCACTACGCGCACGTCGACTGCCCGGGCCACGCGGACTACGTCAAGAACATGATCACCGGGGCCGCCCAGATGGACGGCGCGATCCTGGTGGTGTCGGCGGCCGACGGCCCGATGCCGCAGACGCGCGAGCACATCCTGCTGGCCCGCCAGGTCGGGGTCCCCTACATCGTGGTGTTCCTCAACAAGGCCGACATGGTCGACGACGAGGAGCTGCTGGAACTGGTCGAGGTCGAGGTCCGCGAGCTGCTGAGCGAATACGACTTCCCCGGCGACGACATCCCGTTCGTGATCGGCTCGGCGCTGAAGGCGCTGGAAGGCGACGAGCAGTACAAGGCCAAGATCATTGAGCTGGCGACCGCGCTGGACGACTACATCCCCGAGCCGGTGCGCGAGCTGGACAAGCCGTTCCTGATGCCGGTCGAGGACGTCTTCTCGATCACCGGTCGCGGCACCGTCGCGACGGGGCGTATCGAGCAGGGGATCGTCAAAACCGGCGACACCGTGGAAATCGTCGGCGTTCACGACTCCACCTCCACGGTGGTCACGGGGGTGGAGATGTTCCGCAAGATCCTCGACGAGGGCCGCGCCGGCGACAACGTCGGCTGCCTGCTGCGCGGCACCAAGCGCGAGGAGATCGAGCGCGGCCAGGTGCTGTGCAAGCCGGGCTCGATCACGCCGCACACCAAGTTCAAGTCAGAGGTCTACGTGCTCAAGAAGGAGGAGGGCGGTCGCCACACCCCGTTCTTCACGGGCTACCGGCCTCAGTTTTACTTCCGCACCACCGACGTCACCGGCGTGGCCAAGCTGCCCGAGGGCGTCGAGATGGTGATGCCGGGCGACAACGTCCAGATGGAGATCGAGCTGATCCAGCCGATCGCGATGGACCAGGGCCTGCGCTTCGCGATCCGAGAGGGTGGGCGCACGGTCGGTTCGGGCGTGGTCGCAGAGATCATCGAGTAGCACCGGGGCGTCTGGCGAGGCGCCCCTTTCATTGGCAGTCCGATACGACGAATTTGGCCTCGCCGGCAAGGCGCGGTCGGGGGGCGGATTCTCTAAAGAGCACGAATCCGCCCCCTCTCTCGCTCCGCCCGACGACACCGGCGGGCCGCGAGGCCCGCAGAAATTAAGAACATCCAGCCCAAAGCGACACCACCCACCGCAGACACCTGACCATGGCACCGGCCAACCAGAACAAGATCCGCATCCGCCTGAAGGCGTACGACACCTCGGCGATCGAGTCGGCGGCCAAGGAGATCGTGGACACCGCCACCCGCACCGGCGCAACGGTCTCCGGCCCGGTGCCGCTGCCGACCGAAAAGAACGTGTACTGCGTGATCCGCTCGCCGTTCAAGGACAAGGACTCGCGCGAGCACTTCGAGATCCGTACGCATAAGCGCCTGATCGATATCCATCAGCCCACCCCCAAGACGGTGGACTCGCTGCAGCGCCTGGACCATCTGCCGGCCGGCGTGGACATCGAGATCCGCCTCGCGACGTGAGGCCGAGGGCGACTCGACGATGCCAGCGATCCTCGCCAAGAAGCTCGGAATGACCCAGGTCTTTCAGGAGGACGGCAGCGTGGCGCGGGTCACGGTGCTGCAGGCGGGGCCGTGCCCTGTGACTGCGATTCGGACAGCCGAGCGCGACGGCTACGACGCCGTTCAGCTCGCCTTCGGCCAGGCCCGCGAGAAGCACCTCACCAAAGCCGAACTGGGCCATCTCAAGAAGGCCGACGCCCCCCCGATGCGCCATCTGGTGGAGTTCCGTCTGGATTCGAACCCGCCCACCCAGCCGCCATCGACCCCACTGAAGGTCGGCGAGACCGTGACGGTGGAATCCTTCGAGGTCGGGGCCCACGTGAAGATCGCTGGGGTCTCCAAGGGCAAGGGCTTTCAGGGGACGATCCGCCGCCACGGCTTCCGCAGCGGCCCGAAGTCCCACGGCTCGCACAACGTGCGCGCGCCGGGATCGATCGGCGCGTCCGCGACGCCGGCGCGTGTGATGAAGGGGATCCGCGGCCCGGGCCAGATGGGCAACCGGCGTGTTACCCAGCGCGGCCTGCGGGTGATCGCGGTGGACGCCGAGGAGAACCTGCTGCTGGTGCGCGGCTCGGTCCCGGGCCCGACCGGCGGGGTGGTGGAGGTGCGCGGCGATGCCTGACGCCCCCGTGCTCAGCCCGACCGGCGCGGCCAAGAAGGTCAAGCTCCAGGGCGACGCCTTCGAGGCGAGCTTCCCGGGACCGCTGGTGCACCAGAGCGTGCGCGCCGAGCAGGCCGCGCGCCGGCGCGGGACCGCGGCGACCAAGACGCGCGGGATGGTTTCGGGAGGCTCCGCCAAGCCGTGGCGCCAGAAGGGCACCGGGCGCGCCCGCGCGGGCTCCAGCCGCTCTCCGCTGTGGACCGGAGGCGGGACCACGTTCGGGCCCCAGCCGCGCTCCTACACCTTCAAGGTCAACCGCAAGGAGCAGCGTGCGGCGCTGCGCGGCGCGCTATCGCTGCACGCCCAGCGCGGCTCGCTTGCGGTGCTCGATGCCGCGGCCTTCGAGCAGCCCAAGACCAGCCGGGCGCAGGATCTGCTCGACGATTGGACTCCACCCACCCGTCGACCCGCCGACCAGCCGCAGCCCACGCTTGTAGTGCTCGCCACCGAGGAGTCCGCGGCGGCGCTGTCGTTCCGCAACATCAGGCGGGTATCGGTTCTGGCGCACGAGGACGTCGGCGTCGCCGACCTCGTCGGGGCCGCGTCGCTGGTGATCTCGCAGGCCGCGCTGGACGCCCTCGCCGCCCGGGCCACCGCGCGGAGGTCGACGGGGGCTGGAGGCCTCTGATGGAGCATTCTCAGGTCATCATGCGCCCGGTGGTCTCCGAGAAGAGCTACGTGCTGTCGGCCGCTGGCAAGTACACCTTCCGGGTCCACCCCAACGCCCACAAGACCGAAATCCGCCAGGCGGTGGAATCGCTGTTCAATGTGCACGTCGTCGACGTGCGCACGATGAGCGTCAAGTCCAAGCCCAAGCGCCGCGGCGTCACCAGCGGGCGCACCCGCGCCTGGAAGAAGGCGATCGTGCAGGTGCGCTCCGGCGAGAGCATCGCGATCTTCCAGGGCCTCGAGGGAGTTTAAAGGCCCCGCCCACCCCGCCAATCCCGCTGACCTGCCCAACCCCACCTGACCATCCACCATGCCAATCCGCAAACCAAAGCCCACGAGCCCCGGCCGACGCTTCTCGTCCTATCCGGACTTCGCCGAGGTCACCAAGTCCGAGCCCGAGAAGACGCTCGTCGAGGGACTGAAGAAGAGCGGTGGCCGCAACGCCCGCGGCCGCAAGACCGCCCGCCACCGCGGCGGCGGGGCCAAGCGCCTGTACCGGCGGATCGACTTCAAGCGCCGCAAGGACGGGGTCCCCGCGAAGGTCGCGGCGATCGAGTATGACCCCAACCGCTCCGCGTACATCGCGCTGCTGCACTACCGCGACGGCGAGAAGCGCTACATCCTGGCCCCCCAGCGGCTGACGGTCGGCATGTCGGTGAGCTCCGGGGAGGAGGCCGACATCGCGGTGGGCAACAGCCTGCCGCTGGCCCGGATGCCGGTGGGGACGGTGGTCCACAACGTCGAGCTCCAGCCCGGTCGCGGCGGCCAGCTCGCGCGCTCGGCCGGGGCGGCGGTGCAGCTGATGGCCAAGGACGGCGACATGGCCACCCTGCGGCTGCCCTCCGGCGAGATGCGCCTCGTGCGGGCCGAGTGCCGCGCGACGGTGGGGACGATCGGCAACAGCGATCACCAGAACGTCAAGGTCGGCAAGGCGGGGCGCAAGCGCCATATGGGAGTGCGCCCGCAGACCCGCGGCACCGCGATGAACCCCGTCGACCACCCCCACGGCGGCGGCGAGGGCTCGACCACCGCGGGGCGCCATCCGGTGACGCCCTGGGGGGTCCCTACCCTGGGGTACCGCACTCGCAAGAAGAACAAGTCCTCGGACCGCTACATCGTGCGCGGGCGTAGGCGTGGAAAGGGCAAGAGCCGATGAGTCGTTCCAGCAAGAAGGGGCCGTGGGTCGAAGAGCGCCTGATGACGCGCATCGAGGCGCTCAATGCCGAGAACCGCAAACAGATGATCAAGACGTGGTCGCGCGCCTCGACGATCTTCCCGGAGATGGTGGGCCACACGATCGCGGTGCACGACGGCAAGAAGCACATCCCGGTGTTCGTCAGCGAGTCGATGGTCGGCCACAAGCTCGGCGAGTTCGCCCCCACGCGCCACTTCCGCGGCCACGCGGGGTCGGGGAAGGTCCGATGAATACAGAGGACGAGCAGGAGGCCGAGCGCGAGGAGGAGCAGGTGCCCGCCGAGGCCCCCGAGCCAACCGCGGAGGCCGCCGAGAAGCCGACGCGCGCGCGCAAAGCTGCTGCCACAGCCAAGGAGCCCGCGGCCGAGGAGTCTACGGTGGCGGAGCCCAAGGCGGAGGAGCCCACGGCGCAGGAGCCCGCCTCCGAGGAGCCTGGCGCCGAGGAGCCTGGCGCCGAGAAGCCGAAGGCCAAAAAACCGGCGGCGAAAGCGACAAAGACGAAAGCCGCCGAGCGCGACGACGATGCGGCGGAGAAAGAGCAGCCGAAGACCCCGGCGCGTCGAGCCGGCGGCGCCTCGCCGGCGCCTCGCCGGCAGGTTGTGCGGGCACGGGCGCGCTACGTGCGGACGTCGGCGCGCAAGGCGCGCATGGTGTGCGGACACCTGCGCGGGAAGTCCGTGCCGGAGGCACGCGCTATCCTCGCGTTCACGCCCCGCGAGGCGGCCCGCAGCTGGAGCAAGCTGCTCGAGTCCGCGGTGGCCAACGCCGAGAACAACCACGAACTGCTCGAGGACGATCTGATCGTCCGCGATGCGTTCGCCGACGAGGGGCCGACGATCAAGCGCTTCCAGCCCCGCGCGATGGGCAGGGCGACGCCGATCCGCAAGCGCACGAGTCATCTGACGATCACCCTCACCCCGAGGCCGTAGCCGCGGGAGCGGGACACACCGAGACCAACCGACACAGAGCTTCCAGACAGGAATACAGGGAATAGAGATGGGACAGAAGGTTCATCCAGAGGCGATGCGCGTGGGCTACATCCACGACTGGAAGTCGAACTGGTTCAACGAGCGCCACTTCGCGGAGTACCTCGCCGAGGACATCAGGGTCCGCAGGCACATCGAGGACCGGCTCGCCCATGCGGGCCTGTCGGACATCACGATCCGCAAGGACGCCGGCGAACTGGAGGTCAACATCCACACCGCTCGGCCGGGGATCGTGATCGGCAAGTCGGGCACCGAAGTGGACGCCCTGCGGCGTGACCTGCACCGCATGACCCACAAGCAGATCAAGGTCAACATCCTCGAGATCAAGCGCCCCGAGCTGGACGCCAAGCTGGTGGCCCAGTCGATCGCCGAGCAGCTGCAGAATCGCGTGGCGTTCCGGCGTGCGATGAAGCGCGCTCTGACCAGCGCGATGCGCTCGGGAGCGAAGGGCGTCAAGGTCCAGGTCGCCGGTCGCCTTGGTGGAGCCGAGATGGCGCGCACCGAGAGCTACTCCGACGGGCGCGTGCCGCTGCACACGATGCGTGCCGACATCGACTATGGCTTCCACGAGGCCGCGACGACCTTCGGGCGGATCGGCGTCAAGTGCTGGGTCAACAAGGGCGAGATCATGCCGGAGGGCTATTCCGGGGCCGATCTCACAGATATGAGCGCTCCCCCTCCCCCAAGCGACGGTCGCGACGGCCGCGGCGGTCGCGATGGTCGCGATGGTCGCGGTCGGGGTCGTGGTGGCCCAGGCGGAGGAGGGGGCGGTCGCGGTCGCGGTCCGGGCGGGTCCGGATCAGGACGTGGACCGGGTGGGGCGGGCGGGTCCGGATCAGGACGTGGGCCGGGTGGTGGACGTGGGCCGGGCGGCGGCGGTCGCGGTCCGGGCGGCGGTCGCGGTCCGGGCGGGTCCGGAGGCCCGGGCGGTGGACGTGGGGCGGGCGGTCCCGGACGTGGGCCGGGCGGGGCGGGCGGCTCCGGATCAGGTCGTGGGGCGGGCGGCTCCGGAGGCGGGCGGGGGCCCGGTAATTCCGGCGGAGGCCCGCCGGCCGGTGGCGCGGGAGGCGGGCGCTGATGCTCTCTCCAAAGCGCGTCAAGCACCGCAAGCAGCACCGGGGCCGGCGCGGCGGAGTGGCGCGCGGTCAGGTCAAGGTCCAGTTCGGGGAGTACGGCCTGAAGGCGCTGGAACAGGGTTGGCTGACCAACCGCCAGATCGAGGCCGCCAGGATCGCGATGACCCGCAAGATCAAGCGCGGGGGCAAGGTCTGGATCAACGTCTTCCCCGACAAGCCCGTCACCAAGAAGCCAGCCGAGACCCGGATGGGCTCGGGCAAGGGCAACCCGGAAGGCTGGGTCGCGGTGGTCAAGCCCGGGCGTGTCATGTTCGAGCTGGCCGGGGTGCCCGAGCCGCTCGCACGCGACGCGATTCGCCTGGCGGCGCACAAGCTGCCGGTCAAGTCCAAGTTCGTGTTGCGCGAGGATTGAGGGAGAGCGACCGAGAGATGAAGGCCAAGGAGATGCGAGACATGCCCGCCGACGAGCTCGGGGAGCACATCGCGACACTGCGCAAGGATCTGTTCGGGCTGCGCTTCGCGAACGCCACCGGCGAGCTGGAGGACACCGCCGGGGTGGGACGCGCCAGGCGAGACCTCGCGCGGTCACTCACGGTGGAGCGCGAGCGGGAGCTCGCATGACCGAGACGGACGACATGGCAGACGCCCAGGACAACGAGACCCCACAGGCCGAGGAGGCCAGCGCCACGGAGCCCGAGGCCGCGGAGACCCCACAGGCCGAGGAGGCCCAGACCGCGGAGCCCGAGGCCGCGGAGACGTCGCAGGCCGAGACCCAGACTGAGGAGGTGTCGCAGGCGTCTGAGGTCCAGGCGCCGGAGGCGACGTCCGAGGGCAGCCCTTCCGAGAAGGATGCCGCCGAGGCGCGGGATCGCTCGGAGACCGCTCGACAGGCCGCGGCCGCGGCCTCCGAGCCCGCCGAGCAGCTCTCGTCCAAGGAGCGCCGGCGCAGGGCTCGCTCGACCCACTCCGGTCAGACCCGCGAGCCGCGCTCCGCGGAGGAGCGCCAGGCCGAGCGCGAATCCCTCCGACGCGCCAAGGCGCTGCGCCGCCGCGCGCGGCGTTTGCAGGAACGGGCCAAAGCGGCCAAGCGGCGGGCCGCGGCCCCGGCGCAGGCCGAGCCGGCACCGGTGCATCCCCCGAGCGAGGGTACCCGCAGGGTGCGCCAGGGGGTCGTGGTGTCCAACCGGGCCGACAAGACGATCACCGTGCGCATCGACGTCGCCCGCCGGCACCGGCGGTACGAGAAGATCGTGCGCAGCTCGAGCACGCTGCACGCGCACGACGAGAACAACGAGGCGCACGAGGGCGACGTGGTGCGCGTGATCGAGAGCCGACCGCTGTCGCGCACCAAGCGCTGGCGGCTTGTCGACGTGCTGCAGAGGGCGCGCTGATGAGGACGGTGGGCGCGTGATCCAGAACGAGACGAGGCTGCGCGTGGCCGACAACACGGGGGCGCGCGAGATCCTGTGCATTCGCGTCAAGGGCGGCTCGCGACGTCGCTACGCGCACGTGGGCGACGTGATCACGGCGACCGTCAAGCAGGCGACTCCCCACGGGACCGTCAAAAAGGGCGACGTGGTGACGGCGGTGGTGGTGCGCACCAAGAAGCCGTTCGGCCGCGACGACGGGACCTACATCTCCTTTGACGAGAACGCCGCGGTGATCATCGACGATCAGAACAACCCGCGCGGCACCCGGGTGTTCGGGCCGGTGGCGCGGGAACTGCGGGAGCGCAACTTCATGAAGATCGTGTCGCTGGCGCCGGAGGTGATCTGAGCATGGGCGATCGGAAATCATCCGGCGCCGCGAAGGGCTCGACACGGCGCCTGCTGAAGGTTCGCTCGGGCGACCGCGTCCAGGTGCTGGCCGGCAAGGACCGCGGCAAGAGCGGGCGGGTGCTGCGCGTGGAGCCCCGGAAGGGGAAGGTATACGTGGAGGGCCTGAACATGGTCAAGAAGCACACCCGCCCCCAGCAGGTGCCCAATGCGAGCTCGTTCGGGGGCGCCAGCAACACGGTGGGCGGCGGCGTGATGGAGCTTGAGGGCCCGATCCACATCTCCAACGTCGCGCTGCTGGACCCCAGGGACAGCAAGCCCACGCGCGTGGGCGTGGAGCGCGAGAACGGCAAGCCCTTCCGCGTCGCCAGGCGCTCGGGCACGAGGATCGACTGATGCGATGAGCCCCGAGACGCTCCCCACCGAACCGGCCCGCCTGAAGGCCCGCTATCTGCAGGAGATCCGCCCGCGGCTGATCGACCGCTTCGGCTACTCGTCGATGATGCAGGCACCGCGGCTGCAGAAGATCACTCTCAACATGGGGGTGGGCGACGCCAAGCAGGACTCCAAGGCCCTGAAGGCCGCCCAGGACCAGCTCGCCGTGATCGCCGGCCAGCAGCCGAGCGTGCGCCGCGCGCGGAAGTCGATCGCGGCCTTCAAACTGCGCGAGGGGATGCCGGTGGGCGTGGCGGTGACGCTGCGGGGAGAACGCAGCTACGAGTTCCTCGATCGCCTGACCTCGATCGCGATCCCTCGGATCCGCGACTTCCGCGGCCTGAGCTCGCGCTCGTTCGACGGCCGGGGCAACTATTCGATGGGGGTGCGCGAACAGATCATCTTCCCCGAGATCGACTACGACGCGATCGACCAGGTGCGCGGCCTGGACATCACCATCACCACGACCGCCGCCCGCGACGTGGAGGCGTTCGCGCTGCTGTCGGCGCTGGGGATGCCGTTCTCGACCTATGGCCGGCCTGCGGAGTTCGACGAGGCCACCGCCGACACCACCACCGCCGACATCAACGGCGCCGACACCGACACCACCAACTCCGAGCGTGAGGGGAGCGACTGATGGCCAAGACTTCGCTGCGAGTCAAGCAGGCACGCCCGCCTAAGTACAAGACTCGCGCCTATACTCGCTGCAATCGCTGTGGGCGTCCCAAGGCGGTGTATCGCAAGTTCGGGCTGTGCCGCATCTGCCTGCGCGAGCTCGCGCACAACGGCCAGATCCCCGGAATGACGAAGTCGTCGTGGTAGGTGTTTTTTCCGGACCGCGTCTGACCATTGCTATACACCGCCCAAAAAGAACATGTACCCCGATAGACACCCCTATACCATCGTAGTGCGCAATTCCAAGAGAACGACGACAAACCAAGCCAACCACGAGAACGACGACGAACCTACGCCATGTCGATGACCGATCCCATAGCCGACTTCCTGACGCGGATCCGCAACGCGATCCACGCGGCCCACGAGACCGTCGAGATCCCGGCCTCCGGTCTGAAGGCGGAGCTGGCGCGGATCCTGGCGGAGCAGGGCTACATCGAGTCGTGGTCGGTCGGCCCCGCACGCGCCGACGGCCCTGGGGAGGTGATCGCGATCCGCCTCAAGTACACCGACGACCGCCGCTCGGCGATCTCGGGTCTGAGGCGCGTCTCGCGGCCGGGGCGGCGGACCTACGTGCAGGCTCGCGGCGTGCCCAGGGTGCAGGGCGGGATGGGCACCGCGATCGTGTCGACCTCCCAGGGTGTGATGACCGGCCATGCCGCCCGCGCGGCGGGCGTGGGCGGCGAGGTCCTGGCGCAGGTGTGGTGATGTCGAGAATCGGTAGACAGCCCATCCCCCTGCCGCCCGGCGTGACGGTGGCGATCGAGCCCGAGGCGGTGCGTGTGAACGGGCCCAAAGGCGAGCTCTCCGAGCGCGTGCCGCGCGACATCGACGTGGTGCAGGACGGAGAACGGCTGGTGGTGTCGCGCCCGACCAACCGCGGGGAACACCGCGCTCTGCACGGCCTCACCCGGTCGCTGGTGGCCAACATGGTCCAGGGGGTGACGGCGGGCTACGAAAAGCGCCTGGAGATCCAGGGGGTGGGCTACAGGGCGCAGCTGAAGGGCAGGAACCTGGAGCTCGCGGTGGGCTACTCGCACCCCGTTCCGATCCAGGCGCCGGAGGGGATCGAGTTCGAAGTGCCCCAGCCGACGAGGATCGTGGTGAAGGGGATCTCCAAGCAGCTCGTGGGCGAGACGGCGGCGATCATCCGCAAGCAGCGCCCGCCGGAGCCCTACAAGGGCAAGGGGATCCGCTACGAGGGCGAGTACGTCGTCAGAAAGGTCGGCAAGCGCGCATGAGGAGCGAAGCGACGGTCAAGGGCGCCCGGATGGCGCCCATCGACATCGCCGGGGCCGGCTGGATGGAGGCGCGAGCATGACCGTTCTCACCAAGGGCGAGCGGCGGCTCAAACGGCGCCGGCGGGTGCGGGCGAAGGTGTCGGGCACCGCGGCGCGGCCGCGGATCTCGGTGTTCCGCTCCAACAGAGGCCTTTCGGCCCAGCTGATCGACGACGCCGCGGGCAAGACGCTGGCGGCGGTCAACTGGTTCGAGCCCGAGCTGCGCTCGCTGGCCAAGGACGAGCGCACCCGCCGCGCCGGCGCACTGCTGGCTGAGCGGGCGGTGGCGGCGGGTGTCTCAGAAGCGGTGTTCGACCGCGGGGGCTACCGTTACCACGGTCATGTGCGCGCCTTCGCCGAGGTGCTGCGCGAGGCTGGGGTCCTCGTCTAGTCTTCCGCGTCATGTCCACGATGTCGACAGATCGCTCGGTCAGCTCCGCCGGCCTGGACCTCCAGGAGCGCGTGGTCGAGATCAACCGCGTGGCCAAGGTCGTCAAGGGCGGCCGGCGCTTCTCGTTCACTGCGCTGGTGGTGGTGGGCGACGAACGGGACGTCGTGGGCGTCGGCTACGGCAAGGCCAACGAGGTGCCGCTGGCGATCCAGAAGGGCGTGGAGCGGGCCAAGAAGGACCTCTTCCGCGTTCCGCGCCACGGCAGCACCATCACCCACCAGACGACCGGCGTGTTCGGTGCGGGGAGGGTGCTGCTCAAGCCGGCGGCGCCCGGGACCGGGGTGATCGCGGGCGGCGGCGTGCGCGCGGTGCTCGAGCTGGCGGGGATCCACGACATCCTCTCCAAGAGCCTCGGCACGCAGAACCCGATCAACCTGGTGAAGGCGACCCTCGCGGGGCTGCGCGGGCTGCGCACACCCGCGGAGGTGGCGAAGCTGCGGGGGCTGTCGATCAACCAGGTGCTCGGTATCGCCGAGCAGCCGGTGGACGGCGCGGCCGAGGTGGTGGGCGCGACTACCGACGGCGCCACCGAGGCGACAGCCGAGCCCGCAGGACCGGCGGCGCAGAGCGAGACGGAGACACCGCCGGTCGACGCCGCCGCGGCGGAGGCTTCGGCCTGATGAGCTCGCTGACCGTGGTCCAGCGCCGCTCGGCCAACGGCTGCAACCAGCGCCAGCTCGACACCCTGCGCTCGCTCGGCCTGCGCCGGATCGGCCACGCGGTGCAGGTGCAGGATTGTCCCCAGGCGCGCGGGATGCTGCACGCGGTGCGCCACCTGGTCGAGGTCAGGGAGTCCGGATGAGCGCTCCGGCTCACGGCGACCGCGAACCCGACGCCGAGCAGCGGCAGATCGGGCTGCACAACCTCGCTCCCGCCCCCGGCAGCCGCCGACCGCGCAAGCGGCTGGGGCGCGGGGAAGGCTCGGGTACCGGCAAGACGGCGGGCCGCGGGCAGAAGGGCTACGGATCGCGCTCGGGCGCCAAGCGCAGGGCGCGGTTCGAGGGCGGGCAGATGCCGATCCACATGCGGATGCGCAAGCTGCGGGGTCCGCACATGAAGAAGTCGATGCCGTTCGAGCCGTTTCGGACGCGGACCCAGCCGGTGAACGTGGGCGACCTGGAGAGCCGCTTCGAGGCCGGCGCCGAGGTGACGCTGGAGCTGCTGCGCGCCAAGGGGCTGACCCGCAAGGAGATCCCGGTCAAGGTGCTCGCCAAGGGCGAGCTGAGCCGGGCGCTGACGGTGCACGCCCACGCCTTCAGCGCGACGGCCCGCGAGCGCATCGAGGCGGCCGGGGGCCGCTGCGTGGTGCTCGGCGAGGCCGGCGGCCCGTCCTGAGAGTCGCCGGTGGCGCTTGCTTCGGGTTCAAGGGACCACGAAGCGGTCCCAAGTCTCTAGAATCGGTCCCCCGGACAGGCGAGGGGACACCGGCGTCCCCGTCGCGGATCGCGGCGACCGGCCGGGGCCCGCTGGCGAACTCTCATGATCTCCACCATCCTTCACGCCTTCCAGGTTCCGGACATCCGGAAGAAGATCGGCTTCACGGCGGCGATGCTGTTGATCTACCGGCTGGGGTCCCACATCCCGGTGCCGGGGGTCAACCTGCACGCGGTCGACAACCTCCAGAAGCAGCTCGGCGGGTCGAACATCCTTGGCCTGCTGAACCTCTTCTCGGGCGGCAGCCTGGCGCGAATCGCGATCTTCGCGCTGGGGATCATGCCGTACATCACGTCGTCGATCATCCTGCAGCTGCTGCAGGTGGTGGTGCCGTCGCTGGAGAAGCTCTCCAAGGAAGGCGAGGTGGGCCAGGCGCGGATCACCCAGTACACGCGCTACCTGACGGTCGGCCTGGCCTTCGCGCAGTCGGTGGGCTACGTGTTCCTGTTCCACTCGCTGCAGGCGCAGGCGGGGGAATCGGTGGTGACGAAGTTCGACGCCCCGCACATCTTCCTGATCGTGATCTGCCTGACGGCGGGCTGCGTGCTGCTGATGTGGATCGGCGAGCTGATCACCCAGCGTGGCATCAGCAACGGGATCTCGCTGCTGATCTTCGCGTCGATCGTGTCGCGGATGCCGTCGGGCATCCAGACGTGGTGGACCAGCCAGGATCAGGTGTTCAAGGTGATGATGCCGTTCCTGGTGCTCGTGGTGGTGGCGGCGATCGTGTTCGTCCAGGAGGGCCAGCGGCGGATCCCGGTGCAGTACGCCAAGCGCGTCATCGGGCGGCGGATGACCGAAGGCGGCCAGACCTACCTGCCGTTGCGCGTGAACATGGCGGGCGTGATCCCGGTGATCTTTGCGGCCAGCATCATGGCGTTCCCGCCGACGATCGGGCAGCTGGTGCACACCAGCTGGGGTCAGCAGATCTCGGACTTCTTCTCGCCGACGAGCTGGCACTACATCGTCGGGGAGTCGATCTTCATCGTGGTCTTCACGTACTTCTACACCGCCGTCACCTTCAACCCGGTGGACCAGGCGGACAACCTGAAGAAGTACGGCGGGTTCATCCCCGGCGTGCGCCCGGGGCGCCCGACGGCGGAATTCCTGGACCGGATCCTGGCCCGGCTGACGTTCCCTGGTGCCCTGTTCCTGGCGGCGGTGGCGGCGCTGCCGACGATCCTCCTGGACCGCACCCACCAGAACATCCAGCTCGGCGGCACCTCGCTGCTGATCGTCATCGGGGTGGCGCTGGAAACGATGAAGCAGCTCGAGGCGCAGCTGATGATGCGCTCCTACGAGGGGTTCCTGAAGTAGCTCTCGGCGGCCCAAGCGGATAGTCTGCGGGTCGGTGTCGGAGCTGAACCTCATTCTGCTCGGCCCCCCGGGCGCGGGCAAGGGCACGCAGGCCGAGCGCCTGCAGGCGGACTTCGGCGTGGCGCACATCTCGACCGGGGACATGCTGCGCGCCCAGGTGGCGGCGGGGACGGAGCTGGGGCGCGAGGCGCAGCGCTACATCCAGTCCGGCGATCTGGTCCCAGACAAGGTGATCGTGGGCATGATCGTGCAGCGCCTACGCGACGAGGATGCCCGCGACGGGTTTCTGCTGGATGGGTTTCCCCGCAACGACACCCAGGCCGAGGCCCTCGCCGAGGCGCTTGGCGGACTCGACCGCGGGCTGACGGCGGCGCTGCTGATCGAGGTTCCCGACGACGAGGTCGTGCACCGCCTGGCGGGCCGCCGGGTGTGCGTGAAGAACCCCGGCCACATCTACCACGTGGAGCTCGACCCTCCGAAGCACGAGGGCATCTGCGACCAGGACGGCTCGCGGCTGATCCAGCGCGAGGACGATCGGGAGGCGACGATCCGCCACCGCCTGGAGGTCTACCACTCGCAGACGGCCCCGCTGATCGACCATTACGACCGCGCGGGTCTGCTGCGGCGCTTCGACGGGCGTCGCAGTCCCGACGAGGTTCACGACCATGTCCGCGCGACGCTCGCGACGCTGCGCCTAGAGGACACTCTCTGACGCTAAGCTCAAACGGCGGTGATCGTCAAGAAGAACCCCGAAGAGATCGAGAAGATGGCGGCCGCGGGCGCGATCCAGGCGCAGACGCTGGCGCTGCTGGAGGGGATGATTCGCCCGGGGGTGCGCACGCAGGAGCTGGACGCGGCGGCCGAGCGCTTCATCCGCTCGCGCGGGGCGACCCCGACCTTCAAGGGCTACCGCGGCTTCCCGGGCTCGATCTGCGCGTCCCCGAATGCGATGGTGGTGCACGGGATCCCCGGGCGCTACCGACTGGTCGCGGGTGACATCGTCTCGGTTGACGTGGGCGTCACCCTCGATGGCTGGGTGGCGGACGCTGCGTGCACGTTCGCGGTCGGGGAGGTCGATGCGCGGATCGAGAACCTGCTGGCGGCGACGCGCGAGTCGCTGTTCGTCGGCGTCGCGCAATGCCGGGTGGGCAACCGCGTGGGCGATGTGTCGCACGCGATCGAACGGGTCGTGGAGGCCGCGGGCCTGTCGGTGGTGCGCTCGCTGGTGGGCCACGGGGTGGGCCGCAGCATGCACGAGGATCCCCAGGTCCCCAACTACGGCAAGCCCGGCAAGGGCCCGCTGCTGGAGGAGGGGATGGTGCTGGCGATCGAGCCGATGACGACCGCGGGACGCCCGGCGGTGCGGGTGGCGGGCGATGGCTGGGCGATCTTCTCCCAGGACGATTCGCCGGCGGCGCACTTCGAGTTCACGGTCGCGGTGACCGCCGAGGGACCGCGGGTCCTCACGCCGTGGGACAAGTTGATAGCATCGGATGTTGGCTCGCACGCGAAGGAGATTCGCGCTGCGAGCTTATCCTCGACCAGGTAGCGGCGGCCGCCACGGCAGCCAGAGCCGGGTCGCCGGACCTAGAGGGTGGCGCGGGGCGGCCGAAGGCCTGCGAGCCGCGCCCCTCGTCGTCAGTCAAAGAAAGGGATCATGAAGGTCAGACCGTCGGTCAAACCGATGTGCGAAAAATGCAAGGTCATCCGCCGCCACGGAGCGGTGCTGGTGATCTGCCAGAACAAGCGCCACAAGCAGAGGCAGGGCTGACCAGCGTGTCTCGGATGATCGCCATGCTGCGTCCTCAGTCGGGTCCGTGGGTTGCCACTGTCCCCTCCCTGCGTCCTTGCCTGACGACCCCCGAGACCCGCTGGAGGCGTAGCTAGTGGCACGGATCGCGGGGGTCAACCTGCCGCTGAACAAGCGCTCGGAGATCGGCCTGACGTACATCTTCGGGATCGGGCGCTCGACGGCGAACAGGGTGCTGGCGGAGGTGAAGGTCGATCCGGACACCTACGTACGCGACCTCACCGAGGACGAGGTGTCGCGTCTGCGCGACGCGATCGACCGCGACCTGACGGTCGAGGGGGACCTGCGGCGGGAGCGTTCGCAGGACATCAAGCGCCTGCAGGAGATCGCGTGCTACCGCGGCCTGCGCCATCGTCGCGGCCTGCCGGTGCGGGGGCAGAAGACGAAGACCAACGCGCGGACCCGCAAGGGACCGAAGCGGATGCAGGTGGCCGGCAAGAAGAAGGCCGGCAAGAAGTGATGGCCGACGTCGGAGCCCGGTTGTCGGGCGCAATCGCGATGTCGTTCGTGGACTGCTCGACGCGGGAGGCGCGCTGATGGCGGCTCCCAAACGGACCCGCGGGCGGCGCAAGCCGAAGAAGAACATCCCGGTGGGGCAGGCGCACATCAAGACGTCTTTCAACAACACGATCGTGTCGCTGACGGACACCCAGGGCAACGTGATCGCGTGGGAGTCGGCGGGCAGCGCGGGCTTCAAGGGGTCGCGCAAGTCGACCCCGTTCGCGGCGCAGGTGACGGCTGACGCGGCGGCGCGCAAGGGGATCGAACAGGGGCTGCAGAAGGTGGAGGTCTACGTCAAGGGCCCGGGCTCGGGCCGCGAGACGGCGATCCGCTCGCTGTCGGCGGCGGGCCTGGACGTGACGGGCGTGAAGGACGTGACGCCGCAGGCTCACAACGGGTGCCGTCCGCGCAAGCGCAGGAGAGTCTGAGATGGCCGTGAGCACTTCGCCATACTGCGTCCTCGCTCGCTCGCGTGCCGATGCACGCCACGCTCGCTGCGTCCTTGTCTGGCTCGACTCACGACCATCTCAGAGGGGTTAGCTAGTGGCAAGAGATACAAGCCCGCAGTGCAAGCAGTGCCGGCGCGAGGGGCAGAAGCTGTTCCTCAAGGGCGAGCGGTGCCTGACGGACAAGTGCGGAGTGGAGCGCCGCTCCTACCCGCCGGGCGAGCACGGGCGGGGACGCCAGAAGCAGAGCGAGTACCGGCTGCAGCTACGCGAGAAGCAGAAGGCGCGCCGCTACTACGGCGTGCTGGAGCGCCAGTTCCACGGCTACTACGAGAAGGCGTCGCGCCAGCCGGGGATCACCGGCGAGAACCTGCTGGCGCTGCTGGAGTGCCGGCTGGACAACGTGCTGGTGCGCCTGGGTTTCGCGGCGTCGCGGCGCCAGGCGCGTCAGCTGATCCGTCATGGCCACTGGACGGTGAACGGGCGGCGGGTGAACATCCCCAGCTACCAGGTGCGTCCGGGCGAGGTGATCGCGATCAAGGCGGGGACGCCGGCGACGCAGGTGGTGCGGGACGCGACGGAGTTGACGGGACAGATCCCGGCGTGGCTGCAGGCCGACCACGAGTCGCTGACGGCGAAGGTGCTGCGCAGGCCGGAGCGGCGGGAGGTTGCGGCGCCGGTGCAGGAGCAGCTCATCGTCGAGCTGTACTCGAAGTAAGAGTTTACCGGCGTCGTTGCCGCGGGCGGCGATGCCATGGAGCCGGTGTCCGATGGACGGCCGGCACGAGACCACGACGTGAGGATCCTGATGCTCGACTTTCAAATCCCCCGGATAACAAGCGAGTCGGTGGAGCGCAACCGCGGTACGTTCACGATCGAACCGCTGGACCGCGGCTTCGGATACACCTTCGGGAACTCGCTGCGGCGCGTGCTGCTGTCGTCCCTGGCGGGCGCGGCGGTGACGAGCGTGCGGATCGAGGGGGTGGCGCACGAGTTCTCGACGATCCCGGGCGTGAAGGAGGATGTGACGGACATCGTGCTGAACCTCAAGGGGATCGTGTGCCGGATGCACTCCGACGCGACCGAGGTGGAGGCCCCGCTGGTGGTGACGGGCCCGGGGGATATCACGGCGAAGGACATCGACCTGCCGGCGGGCGTGGAGATCCTCAACCCTGACGTGCACGTGGCGACGCTTGAGAAGAAGACGAAGCTGGAGCTGTACATGACGATCGGCCGCGGCCGGGGGTATCGGCCGGCGGAGGAGAACAAGTCGCCGGACCAGCCGATCGGGGTGATCCCGATCGACTCGATCTTCTCCCCGGTGCGCCGGGTGGCGTACGCGGTGGACCAGGCGCGGGTGGGCCAGAAGACGGACTTCGACAAGCTGACGCTGGACATCGAGACCGATGGCTCGATCGAGCCGCAGGCGGCGCTGCGCGAGGCGGCGGAGCTGTTGATCTCGCAGCTAGCGATCTTCACAGACGCCGACCGCATCCAGGAGCTGCGGGCGGCGCCGGGCGGGCAGCTCGACGGCCACGGCCTCGCGGTCGGCGGGGGCGCGGGCGGGGCCCAGGCGTTGCAGGGCGAGGAGTGGGGGATCCTGATCGAGGAGCTGGAGCTGGGGGTGCGCTCGTACAACTGCCTCAAGCGCGCGGGGATCCAGACCGTGGGCGACCTGATCTCCAAGTCCGAGGGCGAGCTGAACGCGATCCCGAACTTCGGCAAAAAGTCGATCGACGAGGTGATCGAAACGTTGCAGGCTCGCGGGCTGGGGCTCCGGCAGGATTGACGGGGCCCCCGCGGGCGGGGATCGAGGGTTCGGCGTTTGGGTTGGCCGTCCTGGGGACGGCTCGGGCGTGCGTCGTTGGATAGCTCGCCTTGGGCGACTGACGGTTTTTGACGTGGGCGCGTGCTGCGTCGGGGGCGGGGCTGCCGATCGGATCGTCGCCCCCGCAGGCGCTTCGGGACGCCGCTCGCTCTGGATTGACGAAAACGCGGGACAAAAGCGCTCTTTAGCACATGTCCTGGTACGCTTTGCCTGATACGAACTCAGGGGGCCCCGTGCGCAGCATCAGCCGGCATCGTGGTAGCGCCCGGCCGCAAACACCCGGGACGACGACAGGACCTTCGCGGCCGCCGTCGGCGCCCCGACGGTTGGCGCGAGCGGAGACTCCTTGTTCGGAAAACTGAGGTCGCTGGCGCAGAATCGCGTGGTGGTTCTGATTGCAGGCATCGCGCTCGGCGTCCTCCTCTGGACGGCGCCGTGGCGTCACCTCGCACCGGCGGTGGGCCACGCTGCTTTGCACCGCCAGCCGTACGAATACCTGTACCTCGACTCCGAGCGCGTCGACTCGTTCCTCGGCGAGCTGGACGACGGCAGCGTCCGCTCCCTCAACCGACAGGAAACCGAATCGAGCAACGCCAGCCTCGGGTTCCAGCTCGACACCGTCGGCAGCGCGACCGCGACGGAGGGGAGGCAGCTAACCGTCAGCGCGGTGGTGACCAAGACCGAGGCTGACAACTTCTACAGCCTGCTGGAACAACTCGAAGGCGGCCCGTTGAAGACCATGAGCATGGCTTCCCCGCGGCTGTCCGCTCAGCTCTCCCAGCGTGCGGTGCCGATCGGAACTATGGTCCGCATCGAAGACGCCTTCCCACGACTTCCACCCTACCTGTCGCCCTACCCACTGCTGCGTTACGCCAGGTTCGAAACGAGCTCGCCGGCCTTCGAAAAGCCACTGCTCTCGGACTACAGCCTCTCCCGCTACACGGCCGGCACCGCGGCCGAACGAGAAAGGCTCACGTTCATCAAGAGGGTCGGCCCCGATCCACGCCTGCCCTTCTCGATCGAAGCCGGCGGCGGACTGACGATCGTCATCCCAGCGCGCTTTGCGGACCTCACGGGAGACCCAAGCCTACTCTCAGCGCGCATGACGATCGTGGGCAAGGTCGCGTTCAACGTCGAAAAGGGCCCCGATCCAAGACAGGACGAAGAAAAGGGCTTTGGCGATGGAGCCTCGGAGGATGCCTACCTGCCCGCGCTCCTCGCCGCCTCGCCGACGTTCCTGCGCGAGCTCGGCGTGCGCTCGTGGGCCGCCCACTCCAAGAAGGCGCTTTTCCAAGGCGTCTCCGAATCGCTGACCTACCTCGATCACGTGGTTGAGGTCGTACCGGTCGCCATGTACTACAACTGATTTGGGAGGACGTCGTCGTAGCAGCAGTGCTCGCGGCCGCTCTTGCGGCGGTGCGTGGAGGTTCTCGATTCTCGCGACACGGAGCCCCCATGTTTGGCGATAATGGTCAGTCCCATCGCGAACAGCCGAATCCTGGAGGAGTTGCTGGATGTCCTCATCCGAAGTGATCGCAGTCGCCGCCGTGTTCATCTCCCTGCTGTCCGTCGGCGCGGCGTTCATGACCTTCCACATCAGCGTCTCGGCCGAGCGCAGGGCCCGCATGCCGGCGCTCGTGATCAGTCGGGCGGGCTCGGGGGTGATCGTCGCGAACGTAGGCGCCGGTCCCGCGTTGAACGTCGTCTATGCCCAGGGTCGCCGCCCGATCGTGCTGGGCGAGGGCATCAACGAGCCGTGGTTCAACCCCATCCATCTCGAGCCGATCGGGCCGGGCGCCAAGCGACGGGTCGCATGGGAGGACGAGTCTGCCGACCACGGGCTGCGATACACCGATGCGTTCGGCTACCAGTACGTCGTCAAGGCCAGCCAATTCGGCACGAGGATCCTCGAGCGTCGCCGCGTACGCAGCGACCTGCCGGACTGGAAGCTGGGGGAGGACGATGTGCCCTACCTGTCCGAACTGGGCGAGCGCAAGCCCAGCGACCGTTGGGAAGAACGCGCTCGTTGATCCGTCGAGCGGCACCCATCTCCGCGGCTGGGCGATCCGAACGGTCCATGGGGCGGCGGTCGAAAACACGCTTCCCGGCCTCACCGACGGAGGCTACTGTACGCGCAAAGATTGAGGCTGGACCGACTAGTCAGAACATTGGCTGTGCGCAAGACTGCGCGGCTGGATGGCACGGGCCCCGAAGTCGAAGGTTACAGCGTCACAGAGCGCGCCGACGCTGCTGATTGCCGCCGTCGGTGAGAAGGCGCGGCGCAGACGCCGTCGAGTCGAAGCCGACCTGCTCGCTGCGGGGCTGAGTGTCTGTGAGCAGGACGATCCCCGGCACGGTGGCGTCCTGTTCTTCGAACGCGCCGACGCCGCCGTGCTGGAGCGGGTGCAGACCCTCAGTGCCGGCGCCTGTCGTGTCGTCGCGGTGGGGCTCGCGGACCGTGCGCTCGCCGGACGTGCTCCGTGGGATCTGCTCGCTGCCGGTGCAACGGATGTGCTCTCGTGGCAAGGCCCGGCGACGGCATCCGAGCTGCAGGCCCGCTTCGCCCGCTGGCGGGAGGTCGACGAGCTCGTGGCATCGCCGCTCGTGCGCGGGAACCTCCTCGGCGAGGACCCCGCGTGGCTGACGACGTTGCGCGGGATCGTGGAGGTTGCTCGTTTCAGCGGCGCGTCGGTGCTCATCACTGGGGAGAGCGGCACCGGCAAGGAGCTGGTCGCACGGTTGATCCACGCACTCGACCCACGCCCGCAGAAGGGCGAGCTGGTTGTGGTCGACTGCACCACGATCGTGCCGACCCTCTCGGGCAGCGAGTTCTTCGGCCACGAGCGCGGCGCCTTCACCGGGGCGATCACCGCTCGCGAGGGGGCGTTCGCGTTGGCCGACGGGGGGACGCTGTTCCTCGACGAGGTGGGCGAGCTGCCACTCGCGCTTCAGGCGGAGCTGCTGCGGGTTGTGCAGGAGGGCGTCTACAAGCCGGTCGGGTCCAATCGCTGGCGCGAGACGACCTTCCGTCTGGTGTGCGCCACCAACCGCGACCTGCGCGCCGAGGAGGAGCGGGGCACCTTCCGGCGGGACTTCTACTACCGGATCGCGGCCTGGGCATGCGGCCTGCCGAGTCTGTGCGAACGCCGTGGGGATGTGCCCATCCTCGCGGCGCATTTCCTCGCCGAGCAAATCCCCGGCGCCACCCCGCAGCTCGACGCTGCGCTGTGCGACTACCTGCTCGAGCGCGACTATCCCGGCAACATCCGAGATCTCCGCCAGCTCGTCATACGCCTCAGCCATCACCATGTCGGGGAGGGGTCGATCACCGTCGGGGCGCTCCCACTCGACGAGCGCCCGCGGGCGATCTCGGCCCTGGCAGCTCCGCCCGCCGGGGAGAAAACGATCGGTCCGATCGACTTCGATGCTGCGATCAAGGACGCGCTCGCACGGGGCGCACAACTAAACGACCTGGTCGGGAGGACTCGCGAGACGGCGGTCCGGCTGGCACTTGAGGCCGAGGCCGGCAACGTGCGCCGCGCCTCGCGACGGCTGGGAATCACAGATCGCGCCATCCATCTGCAGCGCGCGGCCAAGCGGGCCGCCGTGAAATCGGATCTGGACGGAGGGACGCCGACATAGGGGCCCGCGAATCGATCGGTGGCGGGATCGGGCTTGGATGGTGGATGGCGAAGTGCCTGGCACGCAACTTGCGGGGGAGGGGCAGATGGAGCTGACGCTCACCCCAAACCTGCGCCTGCAGCAGTCGCTCGGGGTCTCTCCGATGCTGATCGCCTCCACACAGGTGCTCGCGCTGGGAGGCGTCGAGCTTGCCGAAGCCGTCCGGCGCGAGCTCGATGACAACCCAGCCCTGGAACTCGTCGAGCACCCGCCCTGCCCTGCGTGCGGCTCCCCGCCGGGCGACCTCCGAGAATGCCCGCGATGCGCTGGTGGCGGGCCGGTCCTCGGTGAGGGGCCAGCAGTCGCTGTCGAGCTCACAGCAAGCCTCCCGGCTCCGGTCTCGGACACCGGTGTCCTGCTCGCGGAGTTGCGACTCGCGCTGCCGGCGAGCGAGCATTCGATCGCGGAGGCGGTCGTCGCGAGCCTCGACGACCGCGGCTATCTGACGGCCGCCCCGGCCGCCGTCGCCGGCTGGCTGGGTGTCGATCTCGGGCGCGTCGAACGCGTGCTCGCGGAGCTCCGGTCGATCGGCCCGGCCGGCATCGGCGCGCGCGACCTGCGCGAGTGCCTCCTGCTCCAGCTCGATCGGCTGGCGAGCGGGCACGAGCTGGTGCGCGCCGTCGTATCCGATCATCTGGAGGATCTTGCCGCCGGCCGTTATGGCGCTGTGGCCCGTGCCGTCGGCGCCGAGCGGGAGGAGATCGTGCAGGTGCGCGACTTCATCCGCCAGACGCTCCGTCCGACACCCGGTCTCTCGGGCACGCAGAGCGTCGAGGCGCAGCGTGCGCCTCCGGATGCGATCGTCGAAGATCGGGAGGAGTGGCTGCTGGTGCGGCTGACCGAGCCCGAGCGCTTCCCCCTGCGTCTATCTCCGCTCTACGCCCGGCTCTGCGACCACGGGACGGCGGACGAGCGTCGTCACGCCTCCCAGCACGCCAGGAGCGCGCGCGAGTTTGCGACCCGCCTCGAACAGCGCTGGGACACGATGCGGCGCGTCGTGCAGCTCGCGGTCGAGTACCAGTCCGAGTGGGTCAGGCGCGGGGGCGGCCCGCGCCGCCCGCTCACGCGGGCACGGCTCGCGCGCGAGCTCTCGCTGCACGAGTCGACCGTGAGCCGCGCGGTGCGCGAGCGCACCATGCAGCTGCCCGCCGGACGCGTCGTCGCGATCTCGGAGCTGTTCGCCTCGGGCGACGAACGGCGAGAGGCGCTGCGCCTGCTGCTCGCCTCCGAGCAGCGAGCGCTGACCGACGCCGAGCTCGTCGAGGCGCTGGCCGTCCGCGGACACATCCTTGCGAGGCGCACGGTCGCCAAGTATCGCGCGCAGCTCGGCGAGGCCCGGCACACACTGCGGTGAGCGCGGTCGAAAGCGCGCGAAGCCGACTTCGCACAAAGCGGCGCCGGCTGAAGCGAGCTTCGCACTTCTCAAAGCCCGTGACGCCCGTCCCCTCGCTGGCACGGCTCTTGCGAAGTGCTGGCAGAGACTCGATTTCCCACAACCGCGGAAGGAAGCAATGCACGATCTTGATCGAATTCAGCTCGAGGCCGGCGAGCGCGAGTATGGCGAACTTGCGGGCGAGTACGAGGGCGAGCAGGAGGGCGAGCAGCAGACGGCGCTCGGCCCGGACAACCGCGAGCTCGAACTCGCGTCAGAGCTCCTGGAGGTGGGCAGCGAGCAGGAGCTCGAGCAGTTCCTGGGCAACCTCATCTCCGGTGCGACGAGCGCCGTCGGGCGCTTCGCCGCCTCTCCGACCGGGCGCGCCCTGGGCGGGATCCTCAGGGACGCCGGACGCCAGGCGCTGCCGGTCATCGGACAGGCGATCGGCGACTACGTCTACCCGGACGGTGGGGGCGATCTCGGCCGGCGCGCCGGCGTCGCGGCGGGCAAACTGTTCGAGCTGGAGCTGGAGGGGCTCAGCGACGAGGACAAGGAATTCGAACTGGCGCGCCGCTACGTGCAGTGGGCGCGCAGCGCGGCGGACACGGCAGCGCGTGCGGCCGGCCGCGTCCAGGCGCCCCCTCAGACGATCGCGCGCTCGGCTGCGGCGCAGGCGGCGCGACTGTATGCGCCGGGTCTGCTCAGCGTGATCGACCCGGCGAGCCACGGACCCGCCGTCGCCGTCGCGGAGGCACGGGCGCATTCTCCTCTGACCGGCCGCTGGGTTCGCCGCGGTCGTTACGTCGTCGTTCACCTCTGACCAGCACCTTCACCTGACCAGCATGGCACTGCACACAAAGATCCAGAACAGGAGACAGTGAAATGAGCACATACGAGTACGAAACGGGCGAGCTGGGTGAGACCGGCGAGCTGGAGTTCGGCGAGCTGGAGCTCGGCGAGACCGGCGAGCTGGAGCTCGGCGAGCTGGGCGAGACCGGCGAGCAGGAGCAGTTCCTCGGCGGCGGCGGTGGCGGGGTCCGCAGCCCGCTCAGCGAAGCCCAGGAGCTGGAACTCGCGAGCGAGCTGCTGGGGGTCGGCAGCGACCAGGAGCTCGAGCAGTTCCTCGGCAACATCTTCCGGGGTGTCGCCAACGCGGTCGGCGGCGCGATCAAATCGCCGATCGGACAGGCGCTCGGAGGCGTCTTGAAGAACGTCGCGAAGGCGGCCCTGCCGGCCGTCGGCGGCGCGATCGGCACAGCCATCGCTCCCGGCTTTGGCACCACGATCGGCTCCCAGCTCGGTTCGATGGCGGGCAACCTCTTCGAGCTGGAGGGCGAGGCTGCGAGTCCCGAGCAGGCGGAGTTCGAGGCGGCGCGTCAGGTCGTGCGATTGAGCGCCGCGGCGGCGCAGAAAGCCGCGACCGCACCGCCGAACCTGCCGCCGCGCCAGGTCGCGAGCGCGGCGGTCGCGCAGGCCGCGCGCCAGATCCTGCCGGGCGCGCTGGCGCCCCGGCCCGGTGCCGTTCGGATCGGGGCGACGCCGAGCGCCGACTTCGCCGGCGGGCCCGGGACCACTCAGCCGGTCGACGGGCGCCGCCTGGCGACGCTGGCACCGTCGGCGCGGTTGGCCGCCGGCTACGCCCAGGGACGGCCACGGCTCGCCGGACCCGCCGTCGGTCCGGGTGCGCCGCCGCACCACGGTGCGCCCCATCGGCGCCGCGCCCGCTACGGCGGGTCGGGGTACCGACCCGACGAATGGAACGGGGGCGTCGAGGAGCCGCTGGGGATCGACGCGGGGTACTACGGCGAGCGGGCGCCCTACGGCCTGGCCGGTGGGGCACCCTACGGCGCCGGCGGTGGACGTCGCAGCGGGCGCTGGGTCCGGCGCGGGCGCAAGATCATCCTGCTCGGAGCCTGAGTCGTGGACTCCCGTAGAGCTGTCGCCTGGATGCTCGAGCAGGAGGCGCATGCGCTGCTCACGCGCCTGGCGCTGATCGAGCCGTTCTCGTTGCAGGAGACGATGGTCCCTGCGGCCGCGCTCCTGCCCGAGGCCCTGACCGCGATCGAGCAGTTCCTGATCGCGGGCAGGCGGGAGCTCTACGGCGAGATCCAGCAGTTCCGGCGCTGGCTGCGCGGCCCCGGCCGCGCGGCCGGTCCGCCGGAGATGCAGCGCCGGTTTGCGATCACCAAACTGCGCTTCCACGCGATCGTGGCGCAGTTCGAGGTCTTCTCGGACGCGATCACGCAGCGCAGCGAGCGCGCCAACGGGGTGTGGCTGTCGGGCCTGGATGCGCTCGCGGCAGATGCGCTCGCGCTGCCGGGCTACCTCGATCCGCCGCCGGTGATCTGCTATCTGGACCGCGGGCCCGGCGCCGCGATCCGCCGCGCGCGGACGCGGCTTCCCGGCGGGAGGCGCAGCCCGATCGCGGTCGTGCGGATGCCGCGCGAGCGGATGGTCGGCAATGGGATCGCGTCGTCGCTGGTGCACGAGGTCGGTCACCAGGGAGCGGCGCTGCTCGGCCTCGTGGCGTCGCTGCGGGCCGAGCTGGCGGCGATCGGCGCGCGCGCCCCGGCCGCCGAGCGGCCGAGCTGGCAGGCGTGGGAGCGGTGGATCTCAGAGATCGTCGCGGACCTGTGGTCGATCGCGCGCGTCGGGATCACCTCGACGCTGGGGCTGATCTCGGTCGTCGGACTGCCGCGCTTCTTCGTCTTTCGCCTCGACCTGCACGACCCCCACCCGGTGCCGTGGATCCGCGTGATCCTCAGCTGCGCGATCGGGGACGTGCTCTATCCCCACCCGCAGTGGGGGCGGCTGGCGCGGCTGTGGGAGCAGTGCTATCCGTTGGAGGGCCTCGACGCCGAGCGCACGTCCGCCTTCGAGGGGCTGCTGGCGACGGTGGGGCCGGCGGCGCGGGCGATCTGCGCGCACCGCCCGCGGTCGCTGCGCGGACGCGCCCTCGGCGAGGTGCTGTCCTCGCCCGAGCGCCATCCGCAGGAGCTGATCGCCACCTGGCGGCGGTGGCGGCGCGCGCCGGCCGAGATCTTCCTCGCGCCGCCGTCGCTGGTGTTCGCGGTGCTCGGTCGCGCGCACCTGAGCGGCGCGCTGAGCCCCGACGCCGAGAGCCGGCTGCTGGAGGACCTGCTCACGCATTGGGCGCTGAGTAGCACGCTCGACATCTCGGCGCTCTGTGCCGCGCACACGGCGAAGCGGCGACGGCGTGCCGCGATCTCCGCATGAACTGCCACCAACTCGCAATCGCGTAACGCAAAGGAGACGAAATGCCACAGTCACCGAAACAGCCGGCCAGCAAAGGATCCCCCGGGCCAGATCCCAAACAGCCGCCGGCCGGCAAAGGGCAGCCCGAACCCGATCCGGTTCCCGACGACATCGATCTGCCGGTCGCGCAGATCGCGGACAGCTCGAGACCGCTGGCCGTCCAGCTCACGCGAACCCATGTGGAATGGACGTCGGATGAGCTGCTGTGGAGGGTCATCAAAGATCGCTCCAAAGCGGTCCAGTTCAACGTGTACAAGGACTTCATCGACCGTGTGCTGCTCAGGGCGCTGGGCAACAGAGAGAAAAAACAGGGCGACGAAGGTCAGTGGGGCGCGCTGGAGCGGCTCGTCGACAGGGTCAACGCCTACGACGTGCTGAAGGTCGCGACCGAGCTGTTCCTGATGGTCGAGTGCGGCCTGGTTCCCAACCGGGATACCGAGGAGCTCGAAAAACTGTTCAAAAAACTCGAAGTGCCCAGCGGACAGACGCTCCTCGCCCAGATCGAGCACCCGCCTGGGGGACACGGACGGTATGACCGCGATACGCGCGAACTCAGGCGGCACTACCTGGAGCGGCTCAGCAGCTCGCCGCAGTCGAAGGTGCTGCCGTACTACGCCCTGATCATCCAGCGCCTGGAGGATCTGCCCCCCAAGCCGGGGCTGGTGGCGCACGCGTCCTACGACTACGGGATCCTGCACGACGCCGCGGTGAGTCCGCCGATGATCGAGCTGATCTGGTCCTACTGGCACGAGCAGGGGATGCTGGTCCAGTCGATGGCGGCGATCGCGGCGCGCTTCCAGAACCGCCGGATGGGGTCTCCGGACCCGCTCGCCAGCCTCAACCTCGATCCGCTGCGGGGTGCCAACAACCTGCTGTGGGGATGGATCCAGGAAGAGGGCGACCGCCTGACGGTGCGCAGGCGGGCGTACGAGTACGACCACGAGTACGGCCTGTCGCTGTTCGGCCGCGCGGTGCCGCAGATCGACGGGGCCGACAGCCGCTCGAAGTTCCTGCGCTGCTTTCACGAGCTGCTCGGGCTGTGCGTGAAGTTCTACGAGGCCGACGACGACACGACGGTGATGGCCGACCCGTTCCCGGTGCTGAACGCCCTCAAGGAGGTCCACATGGTCCTCGCGGAGGGCGCCCACAACCAGTTCGGCGACCTGCCCTGGACCTCGCGGGTGGAGATGATGATGCTCGAGTGGATCCTCGCGCGCCCGGAGTTCCGCGAATTCCTCGGCGGGCGCCCGATGGTGCCCTACGCGGAGGACTGGATGGACCGCGTGGACTCGATGCGCCAGCTCGAGGGCTGGGGGGACACGAGCGTCAGCCAGTTCCGCGACCTCGGCGTCTACGGCGAGCGGGTCCTGCTGTCGATCCGCTACGGCAACTGGATGACGAGCTCGACAAGTGCGCAGGCCGCGAACTGGGCGCGAATATGGCGCGAGGACATCCAGATCTACATCCACGCCTACCGCACGGTGACTGGGGTGGACCTCACGGCCGAGCCGGTCGACGCGCAGGGAGCGCAGGCGCGGATCCGCCAGCCGTCGGACTACCTGCGCCAGCAGGAGGCGGCGCGCACCCGCCAGCTGCCGGCGGGCGCGCCGCGGGACTGACCGGCGGGGCATGCCTGACTTCAGCTGCGCGCTGTATCTGGGCCTGCGGCACGCGGCGAGCACGCTGCGGCCGTGGGCCCAGCTGACCACTGGCGTCCCCAGCGCGCTGGCGGAGCCGCCGGAGGCGCGCCGCCTCGCCAGCCGTCTCGCGGCCCTCTGCGGTCGCGAGACGGCGCTGCTGGCGCCCTCGACGCTGCACCTGTTCTGGGACCTGCCGGCGCTGCTCGGGCCGGGCGCGACGGTGCTCGTGGAGTCGGGCTCCTACGCGATCGGACGCTGGGGCGCGGAGCGCGCCGCGAGCGGGGGCACGCCGGTGCGGACGTTCGCGCACCACGACCCCGGGTCTCTGCGACGCGCGCTGGCGCGCTGCCCACCGGGGCGTCGGCCGGTCGTGATCGCCGACGGTCTGACGCCGGCGGACGGGCCGGGGCCGCTGGGAGCCTACGCCGAGCAGGCGGCCGGCTGCGGCGGGCGCCTGCTGATCGACGATACGCAGGCGCTCGGGATCCTCGGGGCGCGGCCGGACGCGGGCATGCCCTACGGTCGCGGCGGCGGCGGCTCGCTGCGCTTCCACGGCCTGGACGCCCCGCACGTGCTTGTGATCGCGTCGCTGGCGAAGGGGTTCGGGGTGCCGCTGGCGCTGCTCGCGGGCACGCGCGGCGAAGTCCAGCGCTTTGCGGCGGCGAGCGAGACCCGGGTTCACTGCAGCCCGCCGTCGACGGCCGTGCTGCGCGCGGCGGAGCGGGCGCTCGCGGTCAACCGGATGCGCGGGGAGCAGCTGCGCGCGCGTCTGCTGCGGCTCGTGCGGCTGTTTCGCGCCGGTGCGCAGCGGCTGGGGTTGGGCTGCAGCGGGGGAGAGTTCCCGGTGCAGGCGCTCGCGCCGATGCCGTCGGCGCTCGTGCGGGCGGTGCAGGCCGAGCTGCTGCGCCACGACGTGCGCGCCGTCGCGCAGCGGCTGGGCCGCTCGCGTGGACGGGTGTGCTTCCTGCTCACGGCCCGTCACAGCCGCGCGGACGTGGAGCACGCGCTCGACGCGCTCGCGGCGGCTGGTCATCTACACTGCTCCAGGCGCCGGATCTCCACCGGGGTGGGCCTCGCCAGAACGCCATGAGACACCAGAAGACCCGCAACAAGCTCAGCCGCGACTCGGCGCACCGCAAGGCGCTGCTCATGAACCTCACCAAGGAGGTGCTCGAGCACGAGCGGATCAAGACGACCGAGGCCAAGGCGAAGGCGGTCAAGCCCGAGATCGAGAAACTGATCACGCTGGCCAAGCGCGGCGACCTGCACGCGCGCCGCCAGGCGCTTTCGAAGCTGGCGCAGGACAAGTTCGCGGTGCACCGGCTGTTCGCGGAGGTCGCGCCGCGCTACGCCGACCGGCCGGGGGGCTACACGCGGATCCTCAAGCTCGGCCCGCGCCGCTCGGATTCGACCGAGATGGTGTTCCTCGAGCTGGTGTAGCCAGCTCCGCGCCGGCGGTGGACCGGTTGGGATGGCAGGGGATCGTCCGCGCGGCGCAATGAGACACCGCGCGCCCGGGCGCTGGGCCTCCTGCCCAGCGGCGGTGCGTAGGATGCCCGGCGATGGTCACCAAGCTCACCCTCGAGTACGACGGCGGTGAGTTCGCGGGGTGGGCACGCCAGCCGGGGCTGCGCACCGTGCAGGAGGAGGTCGAGGGCGCGCTGCGGACGGTTCTCGGCGAGCGCGGTCTGGATGGGGAGCCGCTGGCGCTGACGGTGGCGGGCCGGACCGACCGGGGGGTGCACGCGTGGGGGCAGGTCGCCGGCTACGCCCACGAGGCAGTGGACCCGGCGCGGCTGAACACCCTGTTGCCAGCGGATGTGGCGGTGCTCGCCGCGGAACCTGCTCCGGAGGGCTTCGACGCGCGCCGCGATGCGCGCAGCCGGACCTACTGCTACCGCATCCTCACGCGCCGCGCCCGCGGGGTGTTCACGCGGGGCGTCGCCCTGTGGTGGCCGCACCGGCTGGACCGCGAGGCGCTGGCGCAGTGCGCGAGGACGCTGGTGGGCATCCACGACTTCACGGCGTTCACGCCCACCGAGACCGACCACGTACGCGTCGAGCGGAAGGTGTTGAGGGCGGAGTGGCGCGACATCGAGACGGGAGTCGGCGCCGGCTCGGGGCAGGATCGGGAGTGGCGCGCCAGGCCGGCGGGAGCTGTCGGCGGCCCGGGGTCGGGCGCTTGGGGTGGTGCCGGCGAGCTGCTGGAGCTGTGGATCGAGGCGGACACGTTCATGCGCCACATGAACCGGGTGCTCGTCGGGACGATGCTCGAGGTCGCGAGCGGGCGATGCGCGGTCGAGGACTTCGAACGTCTCCTCACCGGCCGCCCGCGTGACGAGGCCGGCCCGACGGCGCCGGCGCACGGGCTGGCGCTGGCGTCGGTGGCGTACTCGTAGCGCGGTCCCTGGAGGTACTCGGTGGGCCGCGGTCGCCTGCATGAGGTGTCGGGCGGAAAGACGGCGGACGCTAGGTCTTTGCATGATAATGATGCGCTATTATGTGATCTGTGGCGGTAGTTATATGAACCAAGTGGCGAAGATCGAGCGGATTGCGGCAGTGTCCAGTGCGTTCACGCCGGGTGCACCGGTAGGTCGGCTGGAGATGCTTGCCGGGCGAATGGATCAGCTCAGCGATGTCGTGAGCGCCGTATCGATGCGCGGGCAGCACGTCGGGCTGTACGGCGAGCGGGGCGTTGGCAAGACATCGCTGGCCACCGTCCTGGCCGAGTATTTCGGTGGGCTCCAGGAAGAGATCCAGTCGGTGGTCGTGAATTGCAGCACCGAGGACACCTACGCCACGCTGTGGCACAACGTCTTTGCAGAGCTGCACATCGACAGCCACGACGAAGATGCCTCGCCCGAGCTTGTACGCCGATGCCTGCAAGCGCATTCGTCCCCCACTCTCATCGTGATCGATGAGCTGGACCGGCTTGATGACGATGATGCCCTGACGGCTCTCGCGGACACGATCAAGACGCTCTCCGACCATGCGGTTGCATCGACGCTCGTTCTCGTGGGTGTCGCTCGCTCCATCGGCGAGCTCATCGGCGAGCACGCCTCCATCGTGCGCGCGCTTGTCCAGATCGAGATGCCCCGCATGACGATGGAAGAGCTTGGAGAGATTCTCGCCAACGGCTGCAGGCGCGCAGGACTCGCCCCGAAGCAGGATGCGATGCAAGACATCGCGGCTCTATCGGAGGGCCTTCCCCACTACACGCATCTCCTCGGCCTGCACGCTGGGCTGCGCGCGGTGCAGGACGACCGGACGGAGCTTACGGCGAATGACGTCCAGAAGGCGATCCCGAAGGCCGTGAACAGACATACGATCCTCAGCGATTATCAGCGTGCCACCCGGAGCGCCCGCAAGGATGCGCTGTTCTCTCAGGTTCTGTTGGCCTGTGCACTGGCTCCGAAGAACCGATTGGGGTTCTTCACATCCGGTGCGATCCGCGATCCGCTTGAGATGATCGCCGGTCGGCGGATCGAGATCCCCGCGTTCTCCAACCACCTGAGCCAGTTCTTGGAGGCTGAGCGAGGAGCCGTGCTGCAACGCGAGGGCTCCTCCAGGCGATACTTCTACCGGTTCTCCGATCCGATCTTTCAGCCTTACGTCGTTCTCAGCGGACTGTCCGACGGCCTGATCACCGATGACCAGCTTCGGCAGTTCCAGAGCCAGAAGAGCGATTCTGAGGCAATCCCCGGCGACCACGAGTCCAGCATGCCGCAGCAGCTCTTCTAGCGCGTCGCGCGAGCCGGGGCGGCCCCCCGGGGCGGGTGGTGGGGTGGGTGGGGTCCTATTCTTGGGGCGATGCTCAACGTGCTGCTGACCAACGACGACGGGATCGAGGCCGACGGGCTGGGGGCGATGCGCGTGGCGCTGGCGGCCCTGCCGGAGGTCCGTCTCGCGGTGATCGCGCCCGACGGCAACCGCTCGGCGATGGCGCGCTCGATCACGACGCGGCGGCCGCTGTGGGTCGAAGAGGTGCCGTTCCCGGATGGAAGCCTCGGGTACGCGACCGACGGGACGCCGGTGGACTGCGTGCGCCTGGCGAGCCTCGGGGCCGTCGCGGGGTTCCAGGCGGACATGGTCGTGTCGGGCATCAACCACGGGGCCAACCTGGGCGACGACATCACCTACTCGGGGACCGTCGCGGCGGCGCTGGAGGGCGTGGTGCTGGGGCTGCCGAGCATCGCGGTCTCCCAGCAGTCCGGGGCGCGGGCGCTCGACTACCGCTTCGACGGGGGCTTTCAGTTCGAGGTCGCGGCGCGCTTCGTCGCGGGCCTGGTCGAGCGCTTGGAGGACGTGCCGCTGCCCGATCGCACGCTGCTCAACGTCAACGTCCCGGCGGGCCGGCCCAACGGAGTTGAGGTCGCGAGCCTCGGCAAGCGGATCTACCGCGACGAGCTCAAGCTCGAGCGCGAGGAGCCCGGTCCCCCGGCGCGGCGGCGCTACTGGATCTACGGCGACGACCCCGGCTTTCATGACGTCCCCGGCAGCGACCTCGCTGCGGTGGCGGCCGGCCGGATCGCGGTGACGCCGATCCACTTCGACCTCACCCACCGTCCGGGCATGGAGGCGCTGCGCGGCTATGACCTGCAGGCGCTGCTTGCGGCTGCGGCGGTGGACGGGAAGGGATGAGCGGGGCCGCGAAGCGGCCCCGGGGGCGCGGCGAGCGCGGCGCGAAAGGGGGCGCCGCGCGGAGATCCGCGGGCGACCGTGGCACGGCCGGGCGAGTCGGGGACGGCGAGGGGCGGCCGCCAGGACTCCCGGGCGAGCCACGGGCCCCGGCGGATCGCGTCGCGGACCTGCGGCGCACGATCGAGCACCACGCGCACCGCTACTACGCGCTCGACGACCCCGAGATCGGCGACGACCAATACGACGCGCTGTTCGGGGAGCTGCGCCGCTTGGAGGCCGCGCACCCCGAGCTCGTGACCCCGGACTCCCCGACCCAGCGGGTGGGGGCCGAGCCGGTGAGCCGCCTGGAGAAGGTCCGCCACCTGGAGCCGATGCTGTCGTTGGACAACGCGCGCTCGGAGGAGGAGCTGCGGGCGTGGGTCGAGCGAATGTGCAACCACCTCGCGCGCGAGGGGATCGAGAGCCCGACCTTTCAGTTCGTGGTCGAGCCGAAGGTCGACGGGTTCGCCGTCAGCCTCCTCTACCGCGACGGGGTCCTGGAGCGCGGGGCGACGCGCGGCAACGGGGAGATCGGGGAGGACATCACCCATAACCTGCGCACGATCGGCTCGATCCCACTGCACGTGCCGGACGCGCCCCCGCTGCTGGAGGTGCGCGGGGAGGTGTACATGTCGCTGAGGGACTTCACCGCGCTCAACGAGCGCCGCGCGCAGGAGGGCCTGTCGACGTTCATGAACCCCCGCAACTCCGCCGCCGGCACGGTGCGCCAGCTCGACCCCGCGCTCGCGGCGCAGCGGCCGCTGTCGATGTGGGCCTACCAGGTCGGCGTCGCCGACGGCCTGTCGTTTACGACCCACTGGGAGGCGCTTGCGTGGCTGCGCGAGCACGGCTTTCGCGTCAACGGCGACATCGTGCTGCTCGACGACGAGGACGCCGTGATCGCGCAGTGCCTTGCGTGGGAGCGCCGGCGTGGAGAGCTCGACTTCGAGATCGACGGCGCCGTCGTCAAGGTCTCAGACCTCGCGCTCCAGCGGCGCCTCGGCTCGGTGGGGCGCGACCCGCGCTGGGCGGTCGCGTGGAAGTTCCCGCCGACCACCGCCGTGACGCGGCTGAACGCGGTGATGTGGAACGTCGGCAAGTTCGGCGACCTGCGCCCCTACGCGATGCTTGAGCCGGTCGTGGTCGGCGGGGTGACGATCAAGCTCGCGACGCTCCACAACGAGGAGGACCTCGCGCGCAAGGACCTGCGTGAGGGCGAGGACGTGATCGTGCTGCGCGCCGGCGACGTGATCCCCCAGGTGATCTCCCCGGCTCCCCACGTCGCCGAGCGCGACGACCGCCCGCTGCCTCCGCGCCCACCGAAGCACTGCCCGTTTTGCAAAACCCAGACCGTCAAGCCGGAGGACTCGGTGTTCACGGTATGCCCCAACCGCGACTGCCCCGCGCGTGCGTGGCAGTTGCTCAAGCACTTCGTCTCGCGCGGCGCGATGGACATCGACGGCCTTGGCGAGAAGCAGGTGGCGCTGCTGCAGGAGCGCGGGCTCGTGCGCACCGCCGGCGACTTCTACCGGCTCACCGAGGAGCAGCTGATCGAGCTGGAGGGCTTTGCCGAGCTGTCCGCGCACAACCTGCTCGCGGCGATCGAGGCCTCCAAGCAGCGGCCGTTCGCGCGGGTGCTGTTCGCGCTGGGGATCGAGGAGGTCGGGGAGGTCACGGGGCGCAATCTCGCCCAGCGCTTCCGCGACATCGATGCGCTGCTGGGGACCTCGGAGGAGCGAGGGACCTCCGAGGAGCAGGGGGTCTCAGAGGGGCAGGGGACTTCAGAGGGGCAGGGGGCCTCGGAGGAGCAGGGGGCCTCAGAGGAGCAGATCGCCGAAACCCCCGGCGTCGGCGAGAAGATGGCGCGCTCGATCCGCGCGCAGCTGCACGACGAGCGGATGCGCGCGCTGATCGCCGATCTGAAAGCCCTTGGCCTGTGCTTCGCCGAAGCGGGGCCTACCCCCTCGGAGGGGCCGCTCGCGGGCAGGACGCTGGTGCTGACCGGGACGCTGCCCGAGTGGACGCGCGAGCAGGCCACCGAGCTGATCCTCGCCGCCGGCGGCAGGGTCACGAGCTCGGTGTCCAAGAAGACCGACTATCTCGTCGCCGGCGAGAGCGCGGGCTCGAAGCTGGGCAAGGCCGAGCGGCTGGGCGTCGCGGTGCTCGACGAAGCCGCCCTGCGCGCGCTGCTGGGGGAGCCCGCGTGACGGCCAAAGACCCGCCGATGACGGCCGGGTGACGCATCCGGTCTGGAAAGGCCGCGCCCGCCGTCCCCGCTCGCCGCCCCGCCCTCGGCGGCGGCCCTCCGGGCCGGCTCTCAATAGTCGGCCAGCGTGATCGCCATGTTGTCCTGGAGCGTATGCGCGGCTTCGATCGAGATGCCGTCGTTGAAGAACGCGAACGCGACGACGTCGCCGTCGGCGGCCTGGCAGTAGCCGGCGAGGTTCGAGACGCCCGTGAGGGTCCCGGTCTTGCCCTGGCAGCGGCCCGCCGCCGCGGTCCCGCGCATCCGTTCGGAGAGCGTCCCGGTGTGGCCCGCGACCGCCATGTCGCCGCGCAGGATCGTCCCCAGCGGGCTGTGGGCGAGCTCTGACAGCAGCGTCACGACCTCCAGCGGGGAGGTCCGGTCGGCGCGCGAGAGCCCCGAGCCGTCGACGACCTGCGGGTGGATGCCCAGGCCGGCGAGCGTCTCGCGCACCACCTGCGCCCCCGCCGCCGTCGTCCCCGCGCCGCCGAGGCGCGCGCCGAGGTCCTTCAGCAGGGTCTCCGCGAAGAAGTTGTCCGACGGCGGCAGCGTCAGTCCCAGCAACTGGGCTACCGTCGGCGATGGCGCCACCGCCAGCCGCGTCGCCCCCGGTGGTGCCACCGCGGCGCCGATGCCCCCGTGCACGTCCACGCCCGCGGCCCTCAGCGCCGCCCACAGCCGACGCGCCGCGTACGCCGCCGGGGCGTGAGGGTTCGATTCCCTGCCCGTTTCGCCGCGGTTGAAGGCCAGCGCGCTGAGATCCCCTTCCAGGAACGGATCGAACGCATAGCCGCTGGACGGCTCGCCGCGCAGCGAGTCGAAGTAGGACTCGTCGCCCTCCACCGCGCCCGTGACGCTGTGGATGCCGTCGAACTTCACGAGCTGGTCGACGAGCGTCGACAGCGGGGTCCCGACGCCGCCGTAGTGGCTGTCGATGAACGATGCCGTCCCGAACGTCGGGTCGCCGCCGCCGTGCAGATAGAGGCTGCCTTCCCACACCCCGCCCGCGGCCAGGTGCCCGACGCCCAGCACCGTCGTTTCCAGGCGCGCTTCCGGCCCCAGGCGCTCCAGGGCGGTCGTCGCGGTGTAGAGCTTCTCCACCGACGCCGGCGGGTGCAGCTGGCTCGCGCGCTCGGAGAACAGCGCCTCGTTGGTGCTGAGGTCATAGACGTAGGCCCCCGATTGCGTCCCCGCGAGCGCCAGCTCGTGCGCCATGTGCGCCTGCAGGCCCGCCAGGTCAGCCGCGGCAGGGTTGGCGTGGGCCAGCGCCAGGGCGCCGACAAGCGCGAGCGCGCAGAGCGAGAGCCTTGCCGGCCGATCCGACGTCATGCTGCCTTACAATCAACCGTAGGATGGGTAGAGTTGTCAAGCTCGAAGGTAAACCGCGCCGGCGCCGCCCGAGCAAGACGGCGCTGGTGCTCGGTGGCGGGGGCTTCACCGGGGGGGTCTACGAGATCGGGGCGCTGCGAGCGCTGGACCTGCTCGCGGTCAACAGCACGGTCAACCAGTTCGACGTCTACGTCGGGACCTCCGCGGGGTCGTTCATCGCGGCGCTGTGCGCCAACGGCGTGACCCCCGAGGAGATGATGCGCGTCGTCACCAAGCAGGGCCCCCAGCCGTTCGCGGAGCTCAGCCTCGACGACCTGCTGAACCTCAACGTCTGGGAGTGGGCGCGCAAGGGCGCGCTGCTGCCGCTGCGGATCGCCTCGCTGATGCGCCGGCTCGTCGCCCGGCCGAGCGAGATGTCGCTGATGGACTTCGCGCTGGGGCTCGCCGAGGCGCTGCCGTCGGGGCTCTACACCGGCACCGGCATCGAGCGCTACCTGCACGGGGTCCTCGGCGAGTCCGGCCGCACCGACGACTTCCGCGAGCTGCGCCACGAGCTGTACATCACCGCCACCGACCTCGACACCTGCGAGCGGATCGTGTTCGGCGAGGAGGACCTCGACGAGGTCCCGATCTCGACCGCCGTCCGCGCCTCGGGGGCGCTGCCGATGGTCTACGCCCCGGTGCGCGTCGGCGACCGCGAACTGGTCGACGGGGGGCTCGGGTCGACCACCAACCTCGACATCGCCGTCAGGGCCGGCGCGAAGCTCGTGGTCGTGCTCAACCCGGTGGTCCCGTTCGTCAACGACTTCACCACCGAGGTCCGCACGATCCGCGGGCGCCGCCCGCGACGGGTCTCGGACATGGGCTTCCCCCAGATCGGCTACCAGGCGTTCAAGCTGCTCGCCCACAAGCGCCTGCACGAGGTCGCCGAGGGCTGGGAGGAGCGCTACCCCGGCGTCGACATCGTGCTGATCGAGCCCGACCCCGGCGACGAGCTGATGTTCCGGACGTCGATGATGAACTTCACCTCGCGCATCGACATCGGCCGGCACGGCTTCGAGTCTGTCACCCAGCACATCGCCGGCGAATACGAGCGCTACCACGAGATCTGTGATCGCCACGGGATCGAGATCTCCCCCGACCGGCTGCGCCGGGTCGTCGAGCACTTCGACGCCGAGCCCGCGCACGTCAGCGCGTGGCGCAAGATCCTCGAGAGCACCACCGGGACGCTGCTGCGTCAGTCCGGGTCCGCCGGGGCCTGACCGGCGACCTTCGCGGGCTCGGCCGGTGTCGCTGCCGGACCGGCCTGTCGCGCGTCGTCGGCCTGCAAGGCGTCGTCGGTCTGTGGAGCGGCGACAGCCTGCGCCAGCGTCCCGTCGATCGCCTCCAGCAAGCGGTTCGAGGCGGCGGCGTCGCGGAGGCTGATCCGTACGTGCCGCGGCTCGCCCAGCGGGGCTCCGGCGGCGACCAGCACCCCGGTTCGCGCCAGCCGCGTGGCGAGCTCGCCGCCGTCGAGCGTCGGGTGGGCGATCCACAGGAAGTTGGCCTGGCTGTCGGCGACCTCGAGCTTGCGCCTGCGCAGCGCCGCGGTCAGGCGCGCGCGCTCGACGGCGACCGCGCGCACGTGGCGCTCCAGCAGCGCTCCCGCCGTGTGCAGCGCCTCCAGGGCGCCGGCCTGGGAGAGCTCGTTGACGCCCAGGTCGGGTTCCAGCTCGGCCAGCAGCTCCTCCGAGCCGGGGCCGCCGATCGCGTAGCCGAGGCGCAGGCCCGCCAGGCCCCAGGCCTTGGAGAAGCTGCGAAAGACCAGCAGGCGCGGATGGTCCTCCAGCAGCGCCAGCGACGCGTCGCGCGGCTGGGCGTCGGCGAACTCGATCAGCGCCTCGTCGAGCAGCACCGCCACGCCGTCGGGCAGCCCGGCGAGCAGCCGCTGCAGCTCGGCGACCGCCAGCAGCTCGCCGGTGGGGTCGTTGGGGCTGGCCAGCGCCACCACTCTGGTGTCGTGCTTGGGAACGGCCTCCAGCAGGGCGTCGACGCCGCCGCTGACCGGCACCGCCTGGCCGTGGGCGCGGCGGGCCATGATCGGGAACAGCGGGTAGGAGGGCCACGACGCGATCAGCTCCTGACCGGGCTCGATCAGGGCGCGTGTCGCGGCGCTCAGCAGCTCCGCCGCGCCGTTGCCGAGGATCAGGCGGCGGTGGTCGACGCCGTGGCGGTCGGCCAGCGCGTCGCGCAGCGCGGTGCCGCGCAGGTGCGGATAGAGCTGCATCCCGCGCCGCGCGATGAACGTGATCGAGTTCGCGATGTTCGGGTGTGGCAGCTCCGGCCAGGTGGTCTGCGAGAGGTCCAGCGTCGCGACCCGCGTGAGCGCCTTGCGCCGACGCTCGGCGGCCTGCTCGCGCAGTGCGCTGTTGACCTCCTCCTCGGAGAGCCCTTCAAACTGGCGGTAGTAGTCGAGCAGGCCCATGTCTGGGACCATTCTCCCCTATGACGCCCCGATCGGCGGTGCCGGCCGGGGGGCGAAGCTCGGGCCGGCGGCACACGGCGGGGCTCACTTCACCCCGCTGTTGCCCGGCATCACGCTCGAGCCGGGTCCGTGGATGAGGACGAACCAGAACATGAAGGCCGTCGCGCAGACCGCGGCGGTGGTGGCGAAGATGCGCGCCAGCACCCCTGTGCGCTGGTCGTAGCCGGCGGCGCGGCGCACGAGGATCCAGGCGTGGTCGAGCTCGCGCATGATCCTCAGGTTCCCGAAGAGCAGCACGAACAGGGTGACGAACGCGAGCAGGATGCCGAGGCTGACGCTGCCGCTGAGGTAGTTGGCGCGCGACCCGATCCACAGGCAGGCCAGCGGGATCGGCCCCCAGCAGAGCAGGCACAGCACGGTGATCGTGACGAACAGCCCCCGCGCCATCTGGCGGTCGATCCGCCGGCGCGCGGGGCTGCCGCGCTCCGGCAGGGCGCGGAAGCGAACCGGCGCCGTCCCCGGACGCCGCCCTACGAACAGCCCACCGTTGTCGCTTGGATCGCTGCGCATCTATATCTTCCGGTCGAGTTGCCTACACACGCTAGCGGTTATACAGCGAGTCCAGCAACTTCGCGTACTTCTCGTTGACCACGTTGCGCTTGACCTTCAGCGTCGGGGTCAGCTCGCCGCCGGCCTGAGATAGGTCGTGCTCGAGGATCGCAAAGCGCTTGACCTGCTCGACCGGGGCGTAGCCGGCGTTGACGCGCTGGACCTCCTGCTCGATCAGCTCCCGGATCGCGGGCTCGCGCGCGAGTGCCGCGGGCTGCTCGGGGAGGCTGTGCTCGCGCGCGTAGGTCGCGATCTCCTCCTCGTCGAGCGTGATCAACACCACCGGATACGGACGCTGATCGCCGTGCATCACCGCGTGGGAGATCCAGCGGCAGCGCTTGAGGTCGTTCTCGATGTTCGCCGGCGTCAGGTTCTTGCCCCCGGCGGTGATGATGATGTCCTTCTTGCGGCCCGTGATCGAGAGGTAGCCGTCGTCGTCGATGCCGCCGAGGTCGCCGGTGTGCAGCCACCCGCCCTCGACCGCCCCGAAGCTGGCGTCGGCGTTGTTGTGGTACCCGTCGAAGATGTTCGGGCCCTTGATCAGGATCTCCCCGTCGGGCGCGATCTTCAGCTGCACCCCCGGCAGGGCGCGGCCGACGGTGCCGAAGCGGTGGTCCTCGATCGTCGACACCGTCGCCGCGGTCGCGGTCTCGGTCATCCCGTAGCCCTCCAGCACCGGCACCCCGCAGGCCCAGAAGAACTCGAGGATCTCGCGCGAGATCGGCGCCGCCCCGCTGGTCGCGCGCCGCACGCGCCCGCCGAAGATCGCGCGGACGTTTTTGAACAGCCGCTCGTCGGCCTCCTCGAACGGGCCTCGCAGCTCCTCCGGAACGGGCTCGCCGCGGGCCATCAGGTCGCGCACCTCGATCCCCAGCGCGACCGCCTCCTCCGCGTGGCGCTGCTCCTCGGGGCTCTGGCCCTGGATCGCCGCCTGGGCGAGGGTATAGACCTTTTCGAAGACCCGTGGGACCGACGGCAGGTAGGTCGGCTTGACCTCCATCAGCTCGGCCACGATCTGCTTGGTGTCGCCCCCGAAGTACGCGAGGGTCCCCCCGAGGTCGAAGATCGCGAGCTGGATCAGCAGGGCGTAGGCGTGGGCGAGCGGCAGGTACAGGTAGGTCACGTCGTCTGCCGCGATCTGGCCGACCTCGCGGATCATCGCCATCATCGCGCCGTAGTTGCCGTGGCTGAGCACGCAGCCCTTCGGCGGCCCGGTCGTGCCGGAGGTGTAGATGAAGGTGTAGGGGTCCTCCGCGCGCACCGCCGCGCGGCGCTCGTCGAGCTCGGCGGCGTCCCGCAAGCGCCCGCGCTCGCGAACCTCGGCCAGCGTGACGGGCTCGATCGAAGATCCGCCGGCCTCCCAAGACCCGTCCAGCTCCGGCGATCCGTCCTGCGCCTGTGCCGAAGACCCGTCCACCCCGTCGATCACGATCACGGTCCGCAGCTGCGGCAGCCTGTCGATCACCGCCGCGACCTTCGCGAGCTGCTCGGCGTCCTCGCACACGATCGCGCAGGCCCCGGAGTCAGAGATCACCCAGTGGCACTCCTCGGGGGAGTTGGTCTGGTAGATCGGCACCACCACGGCCCCCGCCGAGGTGGCGGCGAGGTCGGCGTAGGACCACTCCGGCCGGGTGTTCGCGAGGATGCACACGCGCTCCCCGGCCTCGATACCGAGGTCGATCAGGCCGAGGGCGATCTCCGCGACGATCTCGCCGAGCTGCGTGTAGGTGACGTCGTGCCAGTCGCCGTCGCGCTTGTATCGCACCGCCGCCCGGTCGGGGTACTCGGCGACGGCGTGCGGCACCAGATCGGCGATCGTCCGCGACGCGGCCCGCTGGGGGTTCGATCGCGTGGCCTGCTCTGCGGTGGTTGCCTCCATGGCGCTCTCCCTCTCCTGCGGTGAAGCCGAGCCCATCCGGCCCTCCCTCGAAGGCTTGCGGACGGGAAGCTCTGATTGACCTTGCACCGCGAAGGATATGCCCTTTTGGGGGCGTTTTGGGCCGTCGAAGGCAGGGCGACGGGCTCGCGCCCGGAAGCCGCCCGAGGGAGGGCGTCGGGCGCGGGCCGGCAGAAGGATCGGTCAGGCGGTCTTGGCGGTCATGGCGTGCTGCCGCGGAGCTCGTCCCTGGCGCAGGCTGGCCAGGAACAGGCTCTTGTCGATGCGCCCCTTGAAGATCGGGACCCCCAGCTCCGTGCACTTCGAAAGGACCTCTCTGCGCCCCAGTCCGGACTCGCGGGCAAGCTCGGTGGGCGTCAGATGATTGGCCATCGGGAATCTCCTCGTGTCGATGTAACGGTCGGCTGCGTCACAGCCGCATTACATATACCGCCGTCGGCGGACGATGGCAATAGAGATTCGCGCATCCTCGGGATAACGGGCCCCGGCGGCGAGCCGCCGGCTGTCTCGACACCCAGCCGGGCGGCGAGTCGGTCACACGGGGTTGGGGACGTCCAGGAAGACATGGCGCAGGCCGAAGCGCTCGGCGAGGCGCTCGCCGAGGCGCCTGACCCCGAGGGTCTCGGTGGCGTGGTGCCCGGCGGCGATGAAGTGCAGGCCGGCCTCGCGCGCCTGCGCCATCGCGCGCTCGGCGGGCTCCCCGGTGAGGAAGGCGTCGGCCCCGGCGGCCACGGCGTCGGTGAGGTGCTCTGCGGCGGCACCTGAGACGATCCCCAGGCGCCGCACCAGCGGGGGGCCGCTGTCGAACACCAGGGGCTCGCGGGCGGTCGCGCGGCGGACGCGCTCGAACAGCTCGTCGGCCGGGATCCCGTCGCCGGAGAACCGCGCCAAGCGCCCGATCGGCTCGCCGCGGTGCTCGGCGAAGGGCTCGTGGCACTCGGCGCCGAGGGCGTCGGCCAGCAGCGCGTTGTTCCCGACTTCGGGGTGGGCGTCGAGCGGCAGGTGATAGGCCAGCAGGCCGATGTCGCCGTCGAACAACGCCCGCAGTCGGCGCGCGAGCGCGGCATCGATCGGTCCGGGCCCCGAGCCCCAGAAGATCCCATGGTGGGCGAGCACCAGCTCGGCGCCCTCCGCGCGGGCCCGCCGGAAGAGCTCCAGATGGGCGCTGACCCCGGTGGCGACGGTCGTGACGTCGCCGGACCCGGGGACCTGCAGGCCGTTGGGGCAGTAGTCCTGGAAGCGCCCCGGTTCCAGCAGGCCGTCGAGCTCGTGGACGATGTCGGCGACCGGGGTCGGCACGGGGGCGACGATAGCCGAGCCGCGGTATCTCGGGGCGGTGTCGACGCGTGGCCGGTATGAGCGCAGACCGGCCGCCGCCTGCAAACCGGCCGCATGTGGGATACTGAGCCTGCGTCGGGGCGTGGCGCAGCCTGGTAGCGCGCACCGTTCGGGTCGGTGAGGTCCCGAGTTCGAATCTCGGCGCCCCGATTGGTTAGAGAACCGCGAAGGCCAGCGAACACGGGCGAAAACCCCCGGAAACACTGGCCCTAGCGGTAGGTGGTTTGCCCGTGTTCGCGGCTGTTCGGTGGTCTGGAGGGCCGCAAACGGGATGCAAGGCTGCGGAAACGGGATGCAAACGGGATGCAAGACCGTCGTCGTTTCACCACCACTCACTACAGGTTGCGCACGCGGCGACCGATCTGGCGGTCCCGCGGGTAGCCCGCAGACCCCCAGAACGCCGACGCGATCTCGTCCTCGTGTGCGACCAAGGCTGTGATGCGGTAGGCGCCCTGCCGGCGCAGGTGCTCCTCGCCAGCACGCACGAGCGCCAGGCCGACGCCGCGACGACGGTGCTCCCCGAGCACAACGAGCCGGTAAATGTTCCCCCGCCATCCATCCCACGCCGCGATCAGCGCGCCCACGAGCGCGCCGTCGGCATCGGCGACGAGCAGGCTCCCGGGTGTCTCGGCGAGCAGCCTGTGGACGTCTTCGATCCGGTCGGGAGTCGTTGCGTGCGTACTGCGCGCCCCCTGCCACAGGTCGAGAATCGCCGGCGCCTCGGCGGGCTGGGCGGCGCGAACGGTGTATTTCTGCTCGCTCAAGCGGACACTGTAGCCGAGCCTGGCTGCGCAGAGCGGCCTATCCCGTCGTGCTGTTCGCGCCGAGTGCGCCTTTGGGCAGCTTGACGCGGCGGGTGAGGATTTCAAGGCCGAGGATCAGGGTGTGGATCACGCCGAGCTGGCGGACGAGACTGATCGAGTCCGAGTGACCACGGTCTTCGAGGATTCTGCCGTCCTCGGCGAAGCGGCTGATCGTGATGCCGCGTAGCGTCACCGACCGTCGATGGTAGGTGCCGTGCAGGACCCATCTGGAGGCGACGCGGTTGCCCTCGGTGATCTGCTCCTCGGTGCCCATGCTCAGGTTCTTGAAGATGGTCATGTAGAAGGCGACCGATTCGCGTCCTCCCTCGTAACCCTGGAAGGTCATCTCGTTGATGTGGTCTACGAAGTCGGGGCGGTAGAACTCCTCCATGCGGGAGAGGTCGCCCGCGCAGACGATCTCGATGGCCTGCCTTGCTCGCGTTGTGTAGTCGTGCTCGGTGGTGGTCATGTGCCTAGCATACACGACAAAAATGTAGTAGTGTGCGCTTGTGTCTGGACGCCCGAAAAAGGCGAACGGCGGGCTCGCTCCGCTTGAGTCGGAGATCATGGCCGCCGTCTGGCAGGCGGGCGCCGCGGTGTCTGTTCGGCAGGTCCTCGACAGGCTCAACACGCGACGGTCGGAGCCGCTGGCCTACACGACAGTGATGACTGTGATGAACCGGCTGGTCGCAAAGAACGTCCTTGCTCGGCACGGTGAGCGGCGAAGCTACGTGTATGAGGCGACCGCTCCCGATCCCGCCGGGCTTGCGGTGGCGGACGTGATTCGCACCTATGGAGATGCAGCCGTAGCGCGCTTCGTGGACGAGGCGCGTGCCGACCCTGGAGTGCTGAGGCGGCTACGGGCTCTGCTTGCGGAGGACGGATGAAGCTGGACCGAGCCAACCGCAGCTTCCTGGCGTTTATTGGGATCGCGCTGCTGTCTGGTGCGATTGTGCTCTGCGGTGCGGTCGGGGCCGTTCTCCTGCCGTTGATCCTGGCGCCGCATTCTCGGTGGGGCGTCTCATTCGTGCCGGCGATCATGTTTATAGCCCCAATAGCGGCTGGCCTGGGACTCGGAAGCCGCTCGCTCGGACGGCAAGTGCTCGCGTCTCACAGGCTTGCTCGCCGCGTCCGGCGGTTGGCCGTGGCAACACCTGACGATCTGAAGCGCACTGCCACTCGTGCGGGATTGGCGGGACGCATCGTGCTCGTTGATGCCACTGAGGCTTTCTCATTCGTCTACGGCGTCTTTACCCCGCGAGTTGCGGTGAGCCGCGGCCTGTGCGACAGCGCATCACCTGGTGAGCTTCGCGCGGTGCTTGAGCACGAGCGCTACCACGTATGCAATCTGGACCCGTTGAAGATGCTCGTCTTGCGGGCACTCTCCGCGACGCTGTTCTTTCTGCCCGTGTTGAGTTCGCTGCGTGCTCGCTATGTAACAGGCTGCGAGCTGGCAGCCGATCGACGCGCCGTCCTGACCTGTGGGCGCCGCCCTCTCGCCGGGGCACTGCTGAAGGTCGTGCGCGGCCCCGAGTGGAACGAGCTGCACATGGCCGTCTCTCTCGGTGGTCACGAGCTGCTCGACGCCCGTGTCGCCCAACTGGAAACCGGCAGAGAACCAAGGCTCGCTGCGCTCAGCCTCACGCGCGTCATCGCGTCATTCCTGATGGCCGTCATGCTCGCTGCTGCATATGCGGTGTCGGTTGCCAGCTTTGGGCCGACAGCCGTCCATCACCTGACAGGAACAGGGCTGGCGGATGCGACCATACGCGGGGGCCTCTCCTGCGGCGCTCCGTTTGCCGGCATTGGAATCGTGCTGTACCTGCTCGCCGCTATGCGAGCAACCAGGCCGCTCGAACCCGCCCTTTGATCCTTTTGGGCGACGGATTTACTCCGCGCCAACGACGTGCAGGTGGCGGGGTCTGTCGGCAACTGTTCGCCGCTGCTGGTAGTCGTCCATCGCGCGCTGCGCACGCGCGAGCGCGCGGCGCCGGCCGAGCTTGGTGTAGACGGTGGCGATGAGGTAGCCGCCGTCGTCGTGGCCGACTATTTCTGCGACCGTCGCTGGGTCGAGGCCGAGGCCGCCGTCCTCCACGGGATCGACCATCCATTGAATCGCGCGGTGCTTCAACTCGTAGAACTCCTGGCCTGGCATCCCTGCCGATGCGCGTACTGAGTGCCAGAGGTTGCACCAAGTGCTGCGCAGCATGTAGCCGCCGCGGGTCGCCGGGAACACAATCTCGCCCTTGGTACGGTCGATCGTCTTTCCTCGACGCGGCATCGTTTCTAGGTGCGCGCGAAAGCGGGGGCTCATTACGACCCATCGGCCGTCGTCATCCTTGGGCCATGTGATCTTGCCGGTGTCGAGGTCGAGTTGCCAGCGCACATGGATCAGGTTCTCCGGGAAGTGAATATCGGGTCGATGCAACGCGAATACCTCGCCGGGACGCATCGCTGCGTCGCCCACGCCGAGGGTCGCGCCCTCAAGGACGAGCCCGTAATCGTCGGCCCGGCTTTCGCGGGCGGCGCGGCGCAGCCGCTCGTACTGCTCGTCGGTGATGATCTCGAAGTCGGGTCGATCTACTCGGCGCTTGCGCTTGCTCGCTCCAAGGCGGGTGAACTGGTTGCGCTCGATCAAGTCGCGGTCGAGCGCGTGGTTGAAGAACTGCCGGACTGCTTGCTGAATGTTGGCGCCCTTCGGCCGCGTCCACGTCACCGCCTCGTCACGAGTGAAGCTGTCGATCGGCCGGTCGTGAAACTCGCGTAGGAACGGTCGCAGCCCATCGCGCAAACGTCGCACGGACGAATCGCGTCGCCCCGTCTCCTTCTGCGTCGCCTCGCCATCCGGCCACGTCATCGTGATCCGGCCGTTCTCGTGAATCGTCGCGCCTGCGAACTCAAGCACGGTGGGAGCGACGCGCCGGGAAGGGTTGGCGACTTCCTCGCGCAGTTCCACTAGGCATCGTTCCTTGGCTTTGCGGAACTCCTCCATGTTGTCGTGCGTGCCGATCCACTTCCTGCGGCCCTTGTACTTGGCGAACCCGGACCACTTCGGATTGTGACGTGAGCCTCGGTTAACCGGCATCGGGCACGCCCTCCTTTGCCACGGTGGATGCGTAGTGCTCGCGTAGCCATGCCTCGACCTCGGAGACGATGTAGCGGTTCATGCCGCCCATCCGCAGATACGGGAGGCCGAGATGCTGCTGCAACTCGATCCAGCGGCGGGTGACTTGCAGGTGATCGGCGAGCTGCTGCTTCGTGACCCAGTGCTCGCGCGACTCGATCGCGGCTGTCATGTGCCTGCCGTGTCGATACTCGTTCGGTCGGTGCCAGTGGCCTGCGCGAGGCGCCGGCCAAAGAGGGGCCGGCGTTGGCGCTGCTTGCCGTGTCCCGCGAGCGTGGTGCATCGCTGCCTGCGATCAGAGCAGACCCGAGCCGTGATCTCAAGGTCCTGACAGAGATAAGGTCTCGCGCATCGTGCGGACAGGCCCGCCGCCCGTCTCCGACGTGCTGGTGCGGAGAACGCGCTCATCGAGCGGCAGCGGGTCGAGCCTCGGGAAAGGAGCAGCCGTCCCCTGCGCTCGAAGACGCGCCCGGTCGCGTCAGCGCGGCTCGGCGGGAGGGTCCTGCTCGACGCCGAGCGCCCGCTGCACCCAGGCGACATCGTGCCACGCGCCGAGCTTCCAGCCGATCCGCCGATACACGCCGACCGGCTCGAAGCCCATCGCGCGGTGCAGGCCCACGCTCGCCTCGTTCGGCAGTGTCATACCCGCGACCGCCATCAGGTAGCCGCGCGCCGCGAGCCGGTCGAACAGCGCCTCGTACAGCGCGCGACCCGAGCCGGCGCGTCGCCGACCCTGCTCGACGTAGACGCTGACCTCGCACGAGAAGCGGTAGGCCACTCGCGTCTGGTGCGGCCCGCCGTACGCATAGCCGACGACTCGGCCCTCGTCTTCGAGCACGACCCATGCGTGCGTGCGCGTCGCCGCCGCGATGCGTTCGGCCATCTGCGCGGGCGTCGGCGGCTCGCCCTCGAAGCTGACCGCCGTCCCGCGCACGTACGGCGCGTAGATCGCCGCGCAGGCCGGCGCGTCGTCCTCGCCTGCGTCTCTCACCGTCGCACCGGACACGTTCGGCCTCAGCATACGCGGGCGCAAGGCTGACGACGACCGGCTTGGCGGATCGTGTCATGCGCGCACCCTCGATCGCCGCAACGTTGATCTGCGCGCGGATCGCCGGGCGCCTCCACGCTTACGGTCGCCTTGGCTGGGCCGTAGCGCAACCGTGAGTACGTGGCGAGCGAGCGGTGGAGGGACGGCGTTGCCGACCTGCTCGAACTGCCTGGTCTTTGTGCCCTGCCAGGGATAGTCGGGCGGGAAGCCTTGGAGAATCGCGGCTTGTGTGACCGTGACGCGCACGGCGTTGGCGCCGCGCCGCTGCTGATAGCGGCCGGGCGGGTCGCTCGCGTTCTCCTTGTGCCCCGGCGGTTGCACTCGCTTGTCGCACGCGACGGTCGTAGCCGGGCGCTCCTGCGCCCACGGAGGCGCTGACGCTTGATCGTGCGGCGCGTCGGCGTCGGGTGGCACCCACTCGACCTTGTTCGCGCTGTGACCGAAGTGAATTGTCGGCGCGGGCTCGTCTGTCTCGCGCAGGGTCGCGCTCGCGCGGGTTCCGTTGCGCCACGCCCAGCCTCCGCGCTCTTGTCCCTCGCCGCTCGGGAGCTGGCGGCCGACGAGCGCGCCGTCCTTGGAGCGGCGCGTTGTCGTGAGCGTCGGAGCTGGACGACGAGCCGGCCACCCGAGGTCCGCGTCAGCCTGCGCCGGGCGGGGATCAGATGATGGCGCGACGCCCCGGGGCTGCCAGCGATTGACCTTGGAGGTGACGGTTTGCGACGGTGCGCTCGTGGGGTCAAAGCCCTCGTGGATGCGCTCGCCGCTGCGCCTGACCTCCACCCACGCCCGCTGCTCGCGTGTCCACGCGCCCGCCAAACTTGTGACCGTGAAAGCTGGTGCCGCTGCCTCGCGCCGGTCGCGCGCCCGGAAGGCTTCGTTGTCGTCCCGGTCGTTTCGGCGGGGGAAGCCAACCCGATCGGTCGGCATCCAGCCGAGCGCGTGGGCCATGCTCACCCACGGCAGCAGGTGAAGCTCGTCCTCGGGGATATCGCGGCGGCGCGCGTTGTAGGAGCGGTGCGTGGGAGCCGGGAGGCTCACCGGGCCGTCCAGAGAGGCGATCAGGAACGCCCGTTTGCGGGTTTGCGGCACGCCGTAGCGCTCGGCGCTGAGAATCCCAGCCGCCGTCTGATAGCCATGCGCGCCGAGTAGCTGCGCAAACAGGCTCCACAACTCAAGGACTGCGGGAACTTGCTCAAGTGCGATCCAGCGCGGGCGAAGCGCGACGGCGTAGCGCAATGGCTCCACAGTGAGCAATGAGCGATGGTCGCGGCACCTGCGCAAGTGCTGGGCGCGGCTGTCGTGTCCGGCTGCGATCTCGTGCGCGCACGAGATGACCCGTGGCTTATCGAGTCGCCCCAGGCACTTGCCGGCGCTCGAATATGCCTGGCACGGCGGGGAGCCGATCAGCCCCCACAGCGGCGCGAAGTCGCGTGGGTCCAGCAGTGAAACGTCGGCTCGCAGTCGTGCGTGCCCGGCAGCGGGCCCGGTCTGACACGCGCATGGCTCGTTCTCTATGCCGAGCGCCGCATAACCGAGGGTCCGCAGAGCCTCATCCCAACCGCCGGCTCCCGCGAACAGGTCGAGGATCATTCCCTCGGTCATGCCGCTCTCCTGCGCGCCGTAGCGTTCGATTGGTGAGAGTGAGGCTTTCGGAAAACGAGCACGTCCTCGTGCGCGACGACTTGCGTGCGGTCGCCTTTCGCGCGGCGGCGGCGGGCGTGGAGCGTCTGCCAGAACGAGGGGCGCATGACCAGTTCGCTGTCGCGGACGGTCGCCAGCAGGCTTATGACGCGCTGCCAGTAGATCAGGCCGGCACCCTCGCAGAGCGCGATCGTTTCGCCTGAGAGATTGCGCAGCGCGCCACCGCCGCCCGAGCGCATGTCCTTGGTGACGCATACGAGAAACCCGCCGGGCTTGAGCACTGCCGCGCACGCCCGGTAGATGTCGTCCATAGCCACGAGGTACGCGCTCCCGCGCGCATGACCGAGATTGCGCCGGTCGCGGCTGTAGTTGGTCGTGTCATCTCGTCGTAGAGGCTCGGGTCCGCTGACGGTGTTGAGGTCGGCGATCTCACACGCATACGGGGGCGACGTGAGGATCAAGTCAGCGACGCCGTATGCCATACGGCGAACGGCGCCGTCTCGCTCGGGGCTTACGAGCCGCCGCGCCTGGGTTGTGAGCACGCGCGCAAGTTGCCGCGCGTCGCCTTCGGTCACCTGTGCCAGCGAGCGAGTGGGTGCGTCCTCGTGCGCGTGCTCGATGTTGGCGGCGGCGAGCTTGGCCCAGCGAGGCTCCAACTCCACGCCGATAGCGCGTCGCCCGAGGTCGATCGCCTCCACGAGCGTCGTCCCGATGCCGCACATCGGATCGACCACGAGCGCGCCCGGCTCGCTGTACGTTTCGATGGCCCGCCGTGCGAGCGCGGGCAGCATCTTGCCGGGATGGCGGTTGGACTCCGCGAGATAACGTCCGTATCGCTGCCATTGGCTTGTGCGTTGCGCGCACGGCCACACAGCGAGCGGAAGGTCAGCAGTCTTTCGGTTTTCACTCATTCATTAGGGCGTCGGTGAGAGACCCTGTGCGAATGAGAGAAGGTCTCCTAGCGCCGCTAGTGGTACACCGCCTTAGGCCGAAGTGTGCTAGCCCGCGACGTGGGCCGCCACCGGGCGCCGTGCGTCTACTTGCGCGGCCGCTTCGCCTTGCGCCAGCCACCGAGGGGAACGCGCGGCCAAGAGAACCCGAACGATGTGAGCATGGCGCAACGCCAGTTCTGGTTGCGAAACGCGCTGCTCGTGAACGTGATCTCGAAGTAGTGGCCGTTGAACGTGCCAATGCTGCTGATATGGCCCGTGTAGCCGCGCAGCGTCGCTTCGCCGGTGACGCCGCCTACTTCTTCGCCGAGTAGCCCCGTGCGTTTCGGCCTGGCGCTCATGTTCGCGCTGAAATCGGGAGGATGGAACGCGCTTTCGTCGTAGCTGAGACATTTCGGGCCCAGCTTGAAGCTTTCGCCAATCTGTTCGCCCCAAAAAGTTGGGTCGAAGACTTCCGCACGGAGGGTGACGGTGCCGGCGCTCGCGTTGTATCGAATGATGACTTCGTGCGTGGACTCTTTCGCCTGGACCGCTGGAGGCGGTGGTACGCCGATGCTCGGAGGGTTGTGCGGTTCGGGGAACACCATGCGGCCAGTGTGGATCATCGCGCTGGCTACACCGGGTGCTATGAGCCCAAAGGCGGCGGCGAGCGCGGCGATTCTGACGACACGGATGCGCATGATGGGGTCCTTCCGCTCGGTTGAAACTGCTGCGACGGTGGCAGGCTACCAGTGCCCGGGGCGGGAGAGTCGAAGCGAGCGCCGGGCAGCGGCGGCATCGCTGGATTTGTGCGCTGAGTGTGCATTAGATGGATTCCTTGTGTTGAGTGATTGCCGAGCGTGGAGCAGGGATGCAGCGGCCGTCGGCGGCCATGCGAAATACGCGCCCGTTCTCGAATTGCAGAACGGTGTCCGCGTCGAAGCGTGGGATATGTGCGATCAGTGGGCCGTTACGCTCGGCAAGCGCAGCGATGGCCGTTTCCTGCGCCTCGGTGTGCGCCGCGAGCGCCGCACGGTCAGCCTTGAAGTAGCGCCCGTCGATGCCAATGCGAACGATCGAGCCGTCCTCGAACCGGCAGACAGCATCGCCGCTGGCGATCATGTTCCACGCCGTAAGCGAGCCGCGCTCCTTGCTCAGAGCCGTTAGGCAGCGTACTTGCGCTTTGCTCCGTGCCGGCGTCGCGTACTGCTCGTCGTCATCTTCGGCGAGGGTGACGAGCGCCCATCGCAGCGCCTCGTCGGTCGCCCACGTCCACCGGCCATCGTCGTGTGTCCAGCGTCCGCGCTCGTCGTGCGCGAACCCGGCGAGGCTGAGCAAGGCGCGGGCAACGGATGGCGTCACGCTCACGCTTACGTCGTCTGATGTGCGGGCGGTGGCGGTCATTGTGACGCTCCTGCCGTGAGTGTGGCAAGGCGACGCTTTTGACGGCTGATGTTTCCCGAGAGATTGCGCAGCGTGTAACTCGGGAACCGGCCGCCGGGGCATTGAACGTCGCCCCAAACACTGATGCTGCTGGCAAGTTCGCGTGCGAGCTTGGCTGGCAGCGTCGCGGGGTCCGCCGTTCCTTTGCGGCACGCCGCGTTGTATGCCTTGATCGTGTCTCGTTCACTTTCAAGCCCGGCGATCCTCTCCGTTAGCCGTGTGATCGCGTCGGCGTCGTCGGAGTAAATCGCGCGCTTGGCTGCCGCTTCGATGTTTGCGGCGCGGCTTATGAAGTCGTGCGCCTTGGTCGAGTGCTCGACAACGCGGCGCGTGCCGTTCACGATGCGGTCGCGGTCGCGTTCAGCACGCCACTGTGAATGGTGGCCGCGCAGGATCGGCTGCCCCAAGGGGATAAGGCTTGTGAGCGTGTCCACCGATGCGGCGGCTTGCTCGGCGCGTGTCTCGCGTTTGGCTGCCCATTCGCGCAGCCGTTCGGCTCGTGCTTCCCGGCGTTCGCGGTATGTCCGGCGTATGGGTTTGGTGGTCGTGGTCATTCGCTTGTCACTCCTTACAGTGCGTCGGTGATGTCGAGTGTGTGACTTACTGTTATGTCGGGGTTTGCGTTTCCCATACTCACTACGAGACCAGACCACACGGTTAATTTCAAGGGGTTTTGCTCTAATGTTGGCTAAAGATTTCTGCCCTCCGCGAGTGTGTGCGCGTGGGCTTCGACGGCGCAAGTGGTGACGGTGGCGAGAACGCTGCGTATGGTGGCTTTATTCCATACTGTGACGGCGATTGGCGCGGTTATGTTTGTGATTGCTTCGATGGCGGTTTCCGCGCGGCGGGGGCTTGGCGCGGCGAGTATTACGATCGGGTTGTGCTCGCTTATGCTGCTGTCGGGGAGATTGGCGCGGTAGCGTTTTGCCTTCTCGCGCAGCACTCGTGATGACTCTGTGCCGCGGTCAAGCTCAAGCAGTATGTGAAGCGGCGGGCGGGCGGGCATACACAGCACGCCCCAGCCGTCAGGGATCAGCGCTCCGTCGAACAGGTGCGCGAGGGTGCGGACGCCGTACCACTCCGATAGCGCACCGCCGGCACGCTTGGCATCGACGGCGAGGCGAGTGAAGAACTCGTTAGCTTCGACGTGATGGTCGAGGCTGCGGCTTGCTGCGAGGCGTAGCGCATCTTCGTGCGTGTAGCTCACGCACGAGGGCTTGCCAACCACGCTCAGCGAGGCGCGACGCGACTACCAAGGGCTCCTGCTCGCCGACATTCGCAGCCGCGCCGAGGCGAAGCTCGGGCGGTCGTTGCCGCGGGGCTGGCTCGCTGAATACGAGCACGAGCGCGCCGAGGCGTTCCGGCACGGCTTGGAGCCGGTCGCGGGCGCCGGCGAGGCAGTGCGGGGAGTCAAGGCCGCCGGGCTGAAGGTCTGCGTCGCTTCGCAGGGCGCGTTGGAGAAGACACGGATGACGCTCGGGCTGACGGGGCTGCGCGACCTGTTCCCGCCCCACGCGCTGTTCTCGGCCCACGACGTACCGCGCCCCAAGCCCGACCCCGCGCTCTTTCAACACGCGGCCGCCACAATGAACGCCAACCCGTCAGCTTGTGTGGTCGTCGAGGACACCCCTTCCGGGGTCACGGCTGCCGTCGCCGCCGGGATGCGGGCTGTCGGCTACACAGCCGACAGCGACGAGCGTGCCCTTCGCAGCGCTGGTGCCGAGATCATCCGCTCCCTGGACGGCCTCCCGAAGCTCTTGGGTTTGCTCCTGGCGTGAACGTCGTCGTGGCGGCCGCTCGGACAGCAGCCGCGCTCGGCCTTCTGGTCGCGGCGTTGACTTCGGTCGCGTAGATTCCGGTGATGGCATCCAGTCCAGAGGTCGTCTCGTTGGAGCGTGAGCATCTGCCGGGCGTCATCGAGCTGTTCTCCGGCGAGTGCTGGAGCTATGCCAATGACGAGCAGCGGACGTGGCGGGCGCTCACTGCGCCGGGAGCGTTGAGCCTCGTGGCGCTCTCGTCCGAGCAGACGGTTATCGGGATCGCGCAGGTCCTCAGCGATGGTGAGGTTCAGGCGTTCCTCGCGGTCCTTGTGGTTGTCCGCGAGCACCGCCGCGAGGGTGTCGCGCGGCGGTTGGTCGAGGAGGCGCGTGCCCGCACACGTGGTCTGCGACTTGACGTGATCTCCTGCGCGGACCCGTTCTATGAACGGCTCGGTTTTCGTCGGGTTTCAGGCTTCCGCTTGCCGGCGACGTAGGCTTGCGTGAGCGCGATGCCTAACGTATTTGACCCGCAGTGGGATGAGCAGCAGGACCGTCCGCCGTTCTCGTGGAGGCGGGCGCGGCTGGGACGCCAGGCCGGCGGCAGTGCGCTGGGAGCCTCGTTGTACGAGTTGCCGCCGGGGTCATCGAGCTTCCCGCTGCATGTTCATCACGCCAACGAGGAGATATTGATTGTCCTTGCCGGTCGCCCGATCCTGCGCACGCTCGACGGTGAGCGCGAACTGATCGAGGGAGAGCTTGTGGCGTGCCCGGTAGGCCGGCAAGGTGCGCACCGGATCGACAACCGCAGCGATGAGCCCGTGCGTTTGCTCGTGATTAGCACGATGATCGCGCCCGAGGTCAATGAGTACCCGGACTCGGGCAAGGTGTGGGCACGATCATGGCCGCCGGGCGCACCGCAGCCAGATGAGGCGGTCGATCTGCTCGTGCGCCCCGACCAAGAGCCAGCGGATTACCTCGACGGCGAGACCTGAGCCAGTCAATGAAGGGCTGGCCGGCTCTCAGTGACCTCATCGTTTAGAGCTTTGGCCCCCGTTCAAGTTCCACCCTGGCTTGCGTGAAAATCCGGTTGGAGCACGTCGTAGCCGATGAAATCAAACAGGCGGACACCGCTTGTAAAGGGCAGCGGTGGCCTGAGCAGTCGGTTTGCTCCGACGCCGAACGGCGGCGAATCCTCGAAAGCAAGCTCGCCGAAGCCGGCGCGCTCGAAGGTCTCACGGATGTACGGCGTCAGGTCGGGCGGATGACGATGGCGCGTCCAGATCACCGTGGCCTCGGGCGCACAAAGCCGCGGAAGATGGCTGACGGTGTTGGCGATGTCCTCCGCCGATATGTTGCCGAACACGCCGCAGAGGAGAACCAGGTCCGCTGGGACGGCGCCCTCATACGCATCCGTAATCGCGGCATCGGCGGCGATGACTTCAACCTCTCCAAGCCCTGCCTCTTTGGCGGCGCGGCGGGCGAGAAGCGCGTTGTGCTCGTCAAGCTCAACCAAGCGAGCTGTGACATCCGCGCGTCGCGGATGCTCGGCAAGGACGCCGATCAGGTCGTGTCCCTGTCCGGCGCACACGCTGATCGCGCGCACGGAGCTGGGAGCGCTCCGATCGAGCGCGGCGAGCACTTGCGCCTGCACGACCGCCAGGCGCTGGCCCAGCGCTGAGTCGGGGTCGGTGTAGTCCTCATGCCAAGTGCGCCAGTCCACCGCAGTACGCGAGCCTATCGCGGCCCGAAAGACCGAGGGTGAGACGCCGTAGTGTCGGCGGAACGCCCGTGCGAAGTGGGGCGGCTGGCTGTAGCCGACCATGCGCGCCACGTCGCGCATCGGGATCAAGGGCTTGGATAGCAGCCCAGTGGCGGCGATCATCCGTCTGGCGAGGAGGTCGTCTCGGAACGTGCCGCAGCCGAATTGCGCATAGGCGCGCTGTAGCTGGCGGGGGGAACTTGCGAGCGTCTTGGCGACGACCTTGACTGTCAGATGCTCGCGGTAGCGACGCTTGACCAGTAGGCGCGCGAGCAGGTACAGCCGACGACGGTCCGCGAGCGTGCCGGGACGCATCCGACTGGCGTCAGAGCGTCATTATGCGATCGAGATTCCTGGCGACCTCTGAGGCGATGGACCGCCCGCCTCGACGTTCGATGAGCCCCGCTCCGTCGAGGCGGTCCAGCGCGTCGGTGATGCGGAGCTTCTGCTTGTTCTTCTTGGCGCCGAACGCATCCCAAAGGTTCTGTTCGGAGAGCGGCCCCTCGCCGTCGTCGCCCCGCGCGAGCAGACCTTCGAGGACGGCGCTGTCATAGTGCTTGTCCTCGGCGGCGGGGTCGGTGGACTGGGTGATTTCGTGGAAGTACACGGCGGCGTGCGAGGCGGTCGCTAGGTCATTCCATCGGTGGATGAGGCCCGCCACGCGCAGGCGCTTGAAGCTGGCGGGGACGTGGCCGGGGGTGCTGATGATGCGCGCGACCTCGGCTTCGGACCACGGCCGTTGCCGCTCGCTGTCGAGCATGAGCTGGAGGACGGCTTGGTCGAGTAGGGCGTGCGCTTCGGATTCGGCTGAGCTACGGTTATCGAGCATGGGAGCGGTATCTCCTGTGTCACGGTCTCGGGCGGGGCTGCAACCCCGCGCCGAGGCCATAATGGTTAGAGCTGAATCTCAGCTATACAGCGCATTTATGGCGTTGTGGGCGCGGTACACGAAGCTGACACAAAGGCGTGAATGTCGTGTGACGGTTGGGCGTCATGCGGCTACTTTCGCGCTTGTCTGTGGGATGAGTGCTGGGCCGTGGGCGTCGGGGGCGAGGCGGTAGCCGACGCCCCACGTAAGGCTCACCCAGCCATCGGCACCGGCCCGCGCGAGCGCGCGTCGCAGGCGCGAGGCGTGGGAGGCTACGGTCCTCGTCGTGCCGATTGAGTGAAAGCCCCACACTTCTTGCAGCAGCTCGTCCTTGGTGTAGACACGGGCAGGTTTGCGTGCAAGATGCACTAGCAGCGCGTACTCCTGGCGGCGCAGACTGACGGGCGTCTCTGCGAACGTGACCCGATGCGCTGTGGTGTCGATCCGAAGCGCTCCGTACTCGATCACGTCGGGAAGCTCCGCGAGGTCGCGGCGCACGAGTGCTCGTACTCGGGCGAGCAGCTCGGTGTAGGCGAAGGGCCGACGGAGTACGTCGTCGGCACCGGCCTCAAACGCGCGGAGCACGTCGCCCAGGTCGTCGTTTGGACTCATCCAAAGCGCGCGCGACCCGGGGGCGACATCTGGGGAGAACGCGCCAGCACGCAGCGCCCGCAGCACGTCGAGGCCTGCGCCGCGGCGCGTTGCTCGTCCAAAGATGACGAGTTCGACCTCGCAGGCGTCGCACGCCGCGCGCAGCCTTGCGGGATCGCTGGCCCGGCGTACCTCGTAGCCGTCGAGCGCGAGCTCGTCGGCCAGCACCGCGTTTGCGCGCTCCTCGCCGTAGAGAAGCAGCACAGCTGGCGGCGGACTCTCGCCTGTGGGGAAGCATCGACCCACGACATCGAGCGAGTGCATGGGTGGTACGGCGATCTGGGTTGACGTGTTCATGCGGGACTCCTTTCGGCGCACCGAAGGAACGCACACACGAGCACGACGGACTATCCGCAGGAGCTACGGTAGCCGTGGCATCGAAGGCGCAGTCTTCGGTGCTAAACAGGCCGGGCGGGTGCGCTAACACCCGTCCGGCCGCATCGGTTTTTGGGCTTGTGGCGCGATCAGAGCAGAGCCTGCGGCGGAAAACTTGGCTCCGCCCGTGGGCGGCCCACGGGGCATACAATCGTCAGGATGCAGGCTCTACTCGTTGGTGGTCCGAACGACCAAGAGGTCCGCGATATCCCCGATCGACCGCCGCCCCATATTGACGTCGAGGTCGATGTCGGGCCGCCGTGGGAGCCTATTCCCGAGGGTGGGGAGTTCCCACAGGCGGTCTGGGAGACGCACCGCTACGTGCTCAGCAGCGTGGACAGCGATCCAAATGCTCCCGAGCCACGAGCCCGCTACACGCACCTGCACAAGCTCCCCGAGGATTGAGGCCGTAACGCACGCCGAGCCGCGTGCTTCGATGGCAGGCGAAGCCCGCGACCTCGGGTCGGAAACCCGAAGGTCGCGGAGGCCGATGCGTCCGCACTGGAGCCGGTGGGCACCAACGCGGGTCCGGTCGGCGCCGGAGCGCGCGAGGCCGGTAAGGTCGAAGCCTGGCTGCGTCACGTCCACCTGAAGGCTGGCTCCGTCCAGCACCGCCGCAGGCGCTTGAGGGCACAGATCGCTTCGCTGGCGCCGATGCGACGGTGCTGGACTATTGGCGCTGGGCGTTCTCAGACCTTCGGGACAACACCCAGCGGGGAGTGCTGGCGGAGTTCCTTGTGGCGCTCGCGCTCGGGCGCACCGAGACGCGGCGGAAGGCGTGGGACAACTACGACGTGACGACGAGCTCGGGCCTGCGAATCGAGGTCAAGGCGAGCGGTTACCTGCAATCGTGGGCACAGGCCACGCACTCACGGCTGAGCTTCGGGCGCGTCATCGCCCGCACCTGGGATGCGAACACCAACGAGTTCGGCGCCGAGCCCGAGGTCCGCGCGGATGTCTTCGTGTTCTCGGCCCAGACCTGCAAGGACCCACAGCGCTACGACGCGCTCGACCTCTCGCAGTGGGATTTCTACGTCGTAGCTGCCGACCGAGTGCGCGAGTGCAGGTACAAGAGCGTGAGCATCGCCTGGGTGCGCAAACATGCGGACCCGGTGCCGTTCAGCGACCTGGCGGCGACCATCGAGCGCGTCGGGCGTCGCGGCAGCACCCACGTTCCTGCGTGATGACTGCGGGCGTGGCGGCGAGTACGGGCGGGGTTGGGTGTCACGGCCGCCGCCAGTGCTCAGCGTGCCGCACGAACCGCACCTTCTCGTATGGCCTCGGGCGACAGCTACGACCGGGTAGGCTGCGCTCACTGTGGCGTTGCGAGGAAAGGACCTGCAACAAGAGATGGTGCTCCCCGGTTCGCCGGACGACCTTATGCAGGTCGTCGAGCGGGCGCTTCGATCGGGCGGCTTCACAAAGATCGAAGCTGACGCCGAGGCCGCCGTGTGCAAGGGCAACTATCACAAGGGAACAATCTGGGGCGAGCTGCAGATCGAGCTAGACGACGACGCGCCCGGTCACACGCGCCTCCACCTTCGAGCCTCAGCGGCAAAGGACAACATCTGGACTGCGCTCAAAGGCGACCCGAACGAGCGCATCATCGACCGCTTCACGCGCTGCCTACCGCCGAGTACCCCGGCTGCGCAAGCGCAGCCTGCGTCCGTCGCATCCGAGCTTGAACGTCTCGCTGGCCTGCGCGACCAAGGCGTCCTGTCGGTGGACGAGTTCGAGGCGGCGAAGGCGAAGGCACTGGGCTCGTAGTGGTCGCCCACTGGCGGCATAGAACCCCCCGCCTTCGGCGCCAGGTTACCCGGCTTCGAGAGGGCCGAGCGACCGATCCCGCCCGCTCGTGAGCAAAACTCATCGCAAGCACACCCTGATCCTGCTTGGTGTTGCCACCGTCGCGTTCACGGTGATCCTCGAAGTGATCGACCCATCGCACGTCTCGCACGGACCAACGATCCTCGACTTCGAGTTCGCTGGCAGCCGCGCTCGCGCAGCGCAGATCATGGCCGAATGGGGACCGAAAGGTCGCAACGCCGCGCATCTTTCGCTTGTGCTCGACTACTGCTACATGCTCTCCTACGGCCTGTTCTTTGCGCTCGCCGGCTTCGCAGTCCGCGACACGGCGCGAGCACGCGACTGGCGGCGCCTTGCCGTCATCGGCGCCGTCGTTCCGTTCTTCGCGCTCGCTGCGGCGAGCTTCGACGCGAGCGAAAACGTCGCCCTGCTGCTTACGCTCGCCGGCAACGGTGGCAGCTTCGCCCCGCCGTTCGCCGCCGTTTGCTCGGCGATCAAGTTCACGCTCATCACCATCGCCATCCTCTACGCGCTGTGCGGCCTCGTGCTCTGGCTCAGAGTGCGCCTCCTACAGCCGAGCCGAGTCGCGTAGGCCGTGATCGACCGTCGTGCGGCCACCGCAGAGAAACATCGAGCTGAAGGCGCAGGACACGGACCCGTCCGCGTCGCTGGAGGTGTGCCGGGCGCTCGGGGCCGAGGACCGTGGCATGATCGCGCAACGCGATACCTACTTCAAGGTTGCACGCGGCGGGCTCAAGCTCCGCGAGGAGCAGCCCGGTCGTCCGCACTTGATCCAGTTCGATCGCGCCAGCGAACCGCAGCAGCGCGAGAGCCGCTACCGGATCATCGAGGTCAGCGATGGTACGGCGCTGTGTGAGGCGCTCGCCGCCGCGATCGGCATACGCGGGGTCGTCGTCAAGCGCCGCCGTCTGCTGCTGTGGCAGAGCGTGCGCATCCATCTCGATGAGGTCGAGCAGCTTGGGACGTTCATCGAGCTTGAGGCCGTCGCACCGCCAGACTCCGACCTCGCCCACGAGTATCGGCTCGTCGCCGAGCTACGCGACGCGCTTGGGATCACCGACGAACGCCTTGTCGCTCTCGGCTACGCGGAGCAGCTAATCCGCAGGGACGGCAATGTCGGCGCAGTCTGAGCAGCCCCACGAATCGGCGGGTGGCGTTCATCGGCGATTCGCTCGTCGCTGGCGTCGGCGACCCGACAGGAATGGGCTGGGTCGGGCGCGTCGTGGCAGCCTCATTCGGGCTGGGCCTGCCGCTGACGGCGTACAACCTCGGCGTCAGACGGGAGACCTCCGAGCAGGTCGCAGTGCGCTGGCGCTCTGAGACGGAGCCGCGCCTGCTGCCCGATACCGACGCACGAGTCGTGCTGTCCTTCGGCGCCAACGACACGACCGTCGAAGACGGGCAGCTTCGCGTGTCGCCCGAGCGTTCCTGCGCAGCCCTCGCCGCGATCCTCGCCGATGCCGCGGATGCTGGGCTGCCGGTGCTGATGGTCGGCCCCGCACCCGTTGACGACACCGCGCAGAACGAGCGTATCCAAGCGCTCTCGACTGCCTTCGAGGAGGTGTGCAGACGATCCGGCACTGCGTTCGTGAGCGTCGTGGAGCCTCTGCTTGCCTCGCGCGTCTGGATGCAGGAGGTCGCCGCCTGTGACGGGGCACACCCCGCCGCAGACGGCTACGAAGCTCTTGCCCAGCTTGTCATCGCCGGCGGCTGGGTCGGGTGGCTAGTAGGACTTCGGTAGGTTGTTATGGCGGCAGTCTGCGCTGGCAGACCGGGCAGTGGTCGTGCCAGCATGCCAGCGCGGTCTGCAGGTCGCGTTGGGCTTGGTAGAGGCTGATCAGGCTGCCGCCAGCTGAGGGCGGACGGCGTCGGGGTCGCCGCGGGCGAGCCGGCAGCAGGTGAGGAACGCGTGCGCGACGGTGACGCAGGTGAGGTGGTGGTGCAAGCCGCAGAACGTTCGGCCCTCGTAGTGGTCGAGGCCGAGGCATTGCTTGAGCTCGCGGTAGTCGTGCTCGACGCGCCAGCGCAGCTTCGCCAGGCGGACCAGCGTCACGATCGGCGTGTCGGCGGGAAGGTTAGAGAGCCAGTACTTGGCCGGCTCGTCCTTCTCGGCGGGCCACTCCGCCAGCAGCCACCGCTCGGGCAGTATCCCGTCATCGTCGCATTGAGCGTCGTTGGCAGGGCGAACGCGTAGTGCGATGAACTGGCTTGAGAGCGGGCCACGGTCACCCTCGCGCCAGCCGACTCCTCGGATCTGCTCACGGCCGGCGGCCAGTACCAGGTCGCGAAGGCTGACGGGCTTCTCGGGGTAGCGTGGGCGCGGCGGACGACCGCGACCCTGATAATCAGGCGTAACGGGAACCGCGTCGCCCTGCTGGGCGGAGGTCACGCCCTTGACCTGCACCACGTACTCGAGTTCGCGCTCCTCCAGCCCGACCCGGAACGCGGTGGTGTCTCCATAGCCGCCGTCGGCCTGCACAACCCGTCGCTTGAGCCCCCACTCCAACAGCTGATCGATGATCTCCAACGCGAGCTGCCACTTCGGGACATGCCGCACCTCCTCAGGGACCCGCGCCCGGCGACGTCGCTGCGCATCCTCATCCCACGATTTCGGCAAGAACAGCCGCCACCCCAGCGGGCATGACGCCTGATCGCAAGCGGCGTTGACGGACACCAGCACTTGACAGTTCGCGGTCTTGCCCAACGCTCCGCAGTACTGATGCGCCACCCCGGGCGAGAACCGCCCATCCTTCGGCAGCCCCGTGTCATCCACGATCCACCCCTCGGGCTCGATCTCTGCCGCCATCCGCCGCGCCAGCCGCCGCCGGACGGGCTCATCTTCCCACGGCGAGTCGGTGATGAATTGCTGCAACCCCTCCTCGTCACCATCAGGCAGCCTGGCCGCCATCGGCTGGATCGACTTGCGCCGCCCCTCCAACAACAGCCCACGCACATACTGCTCACCCTTCGCACGCTGATCGCACCGCATCAACGGCCGGTACATCTCCGCTGCGAACTCGACCAAAGCCGCCCGCTGCGCCTCCAGATCAGCCGCCCTGACCCCATACTCCCGCGTCCGCAAGCTCGCCATACCACACAAGTTCCCTGCACCCGCACGAACTCCTGCAAGTACCTACCGAAGTCCTACTAGAAGGAGCGTAGAGAAAAGCGCAAGCGTGCCGCAGTCAGTGCTCAGTGTGCCGCACGAACCGCGTCTGGTCGGGCTGTCTCGTATAGCCGGCGGCTTGCCAGAAGCTGGTCGCAGTCGCGTCGCTGCCCGCGACGATCGCGGTGAGCCTGATCGCGCCGCACGCCTGTAGCCGGCGCTCGCCCTCGTGCAGCAGCGTCGTGGCGATCCCCTCGCGTCGCCGGCCGGGATCGACCGCGAGCCGGTAGAAGCTCGCGCGCCACCCGTCCCACACCGCGATCAGTGACCCGACCAGCGCGCCGCTGGCGTCTGCGACCAGCAGCGCATCAGAGTCGAAGGCGAGCAGCGCTTGCAGGCCGGGCTTGGAGTCGGTGACGCTCGGTGGGCTGCCTGCGGCCTCCCAGAGCAGCAGCACCTGCTCGAGGTCCTGCTGCGCCGCGCTACGGATCGTCAGCTCCGACACGATCGAGACGAATACCAGCGACCGCGGACGCCACGCCGCTACGATCCGGGCCAGCCGGGGCGTGACCACGAGCGCAGAAGCGACCCCAACTCCGCTAGCTTTGGGCATGTTGCTCTTGGTACATTTGGCCGATGCCGAGGGGCGACTACACGAACACTGAGGCTGGGGCCGTGGAGATCGTGTGCGAGGCTGAGCGCGCGCAGGGCTTCCAGCCGAGCGACTTGCTGAGCCAGCGCGCCCAGCACGACGAAGGCTGCGACGTGCTCAGCGTGCCCGCGAACGGCGGGCCAGCACACCGCATTGAGGTCAAGGGTTGGGGAGAGCCGCTGCGCAAGTCTGATGGCTCGTTTACGTACCCTGCGGACGTGAATCAGGAGCAGCTAGAACGTGCGCGCACCGACCCGCTGTGGAGGTTGGAGATCGTCGCCAACATCGCCGCCGAGCGCTCTGGAACCGGGAACGCTGAACGACTCACGCTGAGTGGCGCTGAGGTCACCGAGCGCGCGGTCGGATGGCGCTACCGCGTCCCGCTTGACGGCTTGGTTGACCGGGTTGTTGAGGTGGCTTCCAAGGAGCCTGCGCCTGATGTTGCCCAACCGTAGCGACTACAAAAACAAGAAAGACTACAAATGGGCGAGGAAACAGGCCCAACGAGAAGAGATTGCTACCGGCACGGGTATAGCGTCGGCTCGGGGTTGGGCCTCGTTCTTGACGTTCTTCGCTCTCGGCCTCGGGTTCAAGGAACTGGGCTTTGAGGTGTATGGGACGATCATCGCGCTGGGCGCGGCCATCGTCGTGTTTCGCCTGGTCCCGCCTGCGCCGATCATCCAAGAACAGATAGCCGCCAAGAAACGTGAGGAGCAGGCGCGCGGGCCGAAGTGGAAGAAGGGCACGAAGGTCACGACGGCATCAGGCAAGAAAGGCGTCGTCCAGATGCCGGTCGGCAACCGGCCCGGCTACTTCCACGTCAAGTTTGACGACGGCACAATGAGCCAGATCAAGCAGGTGAGCAAACAGCAGCTCAACGAGGAAAATCAGGCTGTTGCGGCAACACCGCCACAAGCGACGCCCCCACCGCAAGGTATCCCCACTTCTGTCACTGCTGAGCTACAACGGCTGAGTGACTTGCATCAGGCCGGATCGCTCAGCGCCGATGAGTTTGAGACGGCGAAGGCTAAGGTGCTCGCCAACTGACTCTCTCGGCAGTCTCCGTGCCTGCGCGGTAAGCAAGCGCAGCGCCGAGCAGCCCTTGGCGGTGGTCCCGCTACCATTTGACGCATGACGGCGAAGGAGAAGCTACGCGCACAAGTCGAAGACCTGACCGAGCAGGAAGCTGAGGCGACCCTTGAGTTCATCGCTGCGCGCGGCCAGAGCTTCGGAGACTGGCTGGACTCGCGTCCCGAGGATGACGAGCCGCTGAGCCCCGAGGAGCACGCAGCGCTCGCCGCAAGCGACGCGGATATCGCCGCCGGTCGTACCGTCTCCTACGCGCAGGTGAAGCAAGGCCTCGGAGCCGAGTGAGCGGCGGGCGAGCGCTGCGCTTCACGCGCGCCGCCGAGAAGGAGTTGCGGCGCCTCGACCCACCGATCCGCGCGCGGGTCTTGGGAGCGCTGGATCGTCTCAGCGCCGACGATCGCTCGCTCGATGTCCGGCGGCTCACCGGCAGCGAGCACTTCCGGCTGCGGGTCGGCGACTGGCGAGTGATCTTCGACTACGATCGCGCCACACAGACCGTACTCGTCCGGCACGTCCTCCCGCGGGGCAGGGCATACGAGCGATAGCGGGGGTGGATCGCTATACGCACGTTCAGGATGGCATACACCCGGCCTCGACGGCTCGAAGCTCGGCATGAGCGTGGTCTGGAGGGCTGCAAACGGGATGCAGAAACCCCAAATCCCCTGTACCCAAGCCAACTCTAACCGTTCGCCCCGATAAAAACCCAGTTCATCAAATCCCGTAGGCGTTCAGTCCTCCGGGTCTGGTGGTTCTGGGTCAGAGGAGGGCGGGGAGCGCGCCGCCGGTTTGGTGGGCGGTGAGCAGCTCGCGGAGGTAGGCGAGCAGCGAGCGGTGTTGTAGGCGGCAGGTGACCGAGGCGGAGAGGGAGCGTTCGGTGAAGCGTTCGCCGTCGTCGGATTGGTTGCCGTGGGACAGCTTGCGGTGGATGACCGGTCCGCGGAGCGCGCGCTCGGCGGCGTTGTTGGTGGGCGTGACGCCGGGGACGGTGATGAACGTCCAGAGCGCGGGCCAGAGCTTGAGGAGGTTGTTCGCGAAGCCGGCGGTGCAGTCGGTGGCGCTTGCTTTCGTTGGCGGCGTGCTCGAGCAGCGCGCGCAGCTCGTTCTGGACGGGTGTCATCTCGCGGCGAGCCGGTCGCGGTCGTGGTGCTCGCGCGTAGGCGTGCCAGACCTCAAACAGCCGGCGGTGAGCTCCAGGCCGGCCTGCTCCGAAGATCTGCTGGGCGGCCAGCCTTCGCTGTGGAAGCGGAAGTCGCGCTGCAGATGCGACCAGCATGCCTGTCGCTGCTCGGGGTCCAGCAGGTCATACGCCCACCAGCGGTCGGAGGTCACGATCCCGTCAAAGTCGGCGCCGAGCAGCTCGCAGAGCCGGTCGCGGTGACGATCCTCGACGATCCGGAAGATCGCCGCCTGCGCGGTCGCGGCGGTCCACATCGTGCGGTTCTCCCCGGCAAGGAACCAGCCGGTCTCATCGACGTTGACCGCCCCGGAGCCCAGCACCTGGCTGCACAGACGCTCGTGCGGGCCGGCGAGCAGCCCCGAGGTGCGCTGGCAGATCGCGTCGATCGCGCCGACCGAGACCCGGACCCCGAACAGCTCTAAGAGCAGCTCGCTCATGTCGCGCCGCGAGATCCGGTTGCGGGCCGTCAACGCCACGACCGCGGCCTGCAGCCCCGGCCCGAACGCCGACTCGCCCACGACCCCGAGAACCGCGCGGGTCCGCTTGCCGCATCCCGGGCACCGCAACCGATGGGTGCGATGCTCGACATAGAACACCGCGGTCGGTGGCAGCTCGGCAACCTGATGACGCCCCGGCCCGTGACGCGGAACCTTCTCCACCTCGGTGAACTCCCGCCCGCACCCCGAGCACTCATCGGGGTAATGGTCAACGATCTCACTCATCCGATCCTCGGCCAGCAGCTCGCGACCAGCGCCCAGGTGACCGGGCTGACCGCCCGCCTTGCGCTGCTCTGCCGTCCTTACGCGCCAGCTCCTTGGCCTTCTCCCGCGCCTCCGCGCGACGCTGCTGACGCGTCTTCGGAAGCATCCGCCGACGGCGGCTGAGAACTATTACGCGAACTCGCGGAAGCCTTCTGCTCCAACGCCCGCAACCGCTCCTCCAACCGCAACTGCCGATCCACCAACCCCATCAAGAACTCAACGCACGCCTCGCGCCCCGAGTCATAGATCGCCTCAGCCTCAGACCGCTCCACACCCACAAGGTTCGCCGCCCACCCGAGCGCACCTTGTTATGGAAAGCCCGGAGGACTGAACGCCTACGAAATCCCTGCTATTTGCAGGGATTTTTTGTATCTGGAGGAGGTCTTCGGTGGTGGCGGCCGGGTTTGGTTGCGCCGTCCGCTGCCCAATCGCTGCCCATTCGCTGCCCAAACGTCATCTTTCCACGAGTGCTCGCAGTCGCTCGCGCTCGCCGTTGCTGCGGCGCATCATGTGCGCGTAGACGCGCAGCGTGAACGCTGGGTCGGTGTGCCCGAGCTGGTTCATGACGTAGGTCGGGTCCTTGCCTATCGCCACGAGGATCGAGGCGAATGTGTGCCGGAGCTTGTGCGGTGTGATCCCCGCCAGGAGTGGCTGCCCGCCGCGCTCAGCGAGCATCTGTTCTGCCCTGGCGATCACCGGCGCGAGGAGCTGGCGTAGGTTGTGGCGGTCCCTCGCCTTGCCGTTCGACGTCACGAAGACGGGTTCGTCGGGCCCGGTCTTCTCGCTCGCTGCCTTGTGCTCGGCCAGGATCTCGCGCAGCAGCCCGAGCATGTCCACCTCTCGCATCCCCGCGTCGGTCTTGTCGCGTCCGAAATTGATGCGGCCGTTCGCGAGGTCCACGTCGCGCCAGAGCAGCGCGCCGCCGGCCGACGCGCGCGGGCCGGCCAGTAGCAGCAGGGCGATCGCTGCGCGCCTGCCGGTGGTTCGGGTGCTTTTGTCGAGCTCGCCTGCGGCGTCGAGTAGGACGGTGATGTGTTCTGCGCTGTCGAGGTGCGCCGGGCGAGGCTTGTGGGTTTTCAGATGTCGGCGTCTGCCGGTTGCCGGGTTGCGCTGGAGGTGTTTGTGGTCGACTGCGACCTCGAGGATCTGGGCGAGCAGCGAGATGTGCATGTTGATCGACCGTGGTGAGAGCGGCCGCTCGGCTTGGTGGTAGCGTCGGCCGCGGCGATCGACGATCTCCACCATCGGCGGCTTGCCGGCTTTGGTGGCCGTGGCGATCTCGGCTGCTTCGCGGACCTTCGTGTGGCGGTAGCGGTCGACCTCGGGGATCGTGATCTGTGAGAGCCGGTGGTCCTTGAAGAACGGCAGCAGGTGGTTGGTGAGGTCGTTGCGGTAGCTGCTCGCGGTGTTCGGCTGGATCTCGACGCGCTTGGCCGCGAACCAGTCGGACGCGAACTCATGGAACGTGGGATCCACGGCCGGCGCTGTCGCCGGGGCAGGCGCCGGGCGCGGCTCTGACGCTGGGCGTGGCCCCGGTGTTGGCGCTGGGCGCGGCCCTGGTGCTGGCGTTGGGCGCGGCTCTGGTGTGGGCGCCGGGCGTGGCTCTGGGTGCCGCCAGGTACGGCGTTCGACTTCTCGCAGCACGGCGGCGAGTTCGCGTTCGGCCTTCGGTTGGGTCCAGCCGTCCTCGGGGCGACCGAGCGTGAGGTACTCGCGTTTGCCGTAGGCGCGGAAGCGCAACGCAAAGCTGGGATGGCTTGCGGTCGGGTGGATGACCTGTCCGGTCGCCGGGCGCGGCATTACACGATCCCCGAGGTTACCGCCCGGCAGATCCCTTGCCGTCGAGAGGGCTGGCTTCCCCACTGCGCTGTCGGGCATGATTCAGCTCGGTCACGGGTGGTCTATAGGTGTGTGATGGATACATCACAGGCTGTGTGGCATAATGAGCTGGTGCGGAGGATGCCCGGATCGTCGTGGAACTTTGAGTGCGGCCCCCCGCGGATTTGATGGTTAGACAGTAACGGTTTGTGGGACCTCGGTGTGAACGGCGGCGGCGGGGGTTGGAAGGGCGGCTCGTGCTGCGTGGCGTTCGATCGCGACCACGAGCGCGGCGAGGTCGCGGTAGCCGATGATTCGCCGGAACTGCTGCTCGGCGAGGAGCATCCCGGCGGCGGTCCAACGCTTGCGCATGTCGCCGTCCTGCCAGCGCTTTACGTTGCGCTGGGTGCGGCGGACGATCTCGATCATGCTCTCCGCAGGGTTCGTCGAGCACAGCGTCTTGGAGAGCTGTCCGGTGATCCCGAGTCGCATCAGCGTCAGCGTCTCGGTCATCCCCTCCCTGAGCGAGGCGGCGGCGTCAGGCCAGGTGCGATCGAGCTCCGAGGCGAGGAGTTCGAGGCGCTGTTCGGCGAGGTCCGGGTCCTTGAGCGCCCATGCGCCGCGGATCTTCATAAGGACGGCGGGGCGGTCGCGTTCGGGAAGCAGGTCGCAGACATTGCGCTCCTTGTGCCTGTGACACCGATGTTACCAGCGCGCGCTCGCCGAACACGTCCTTGATCGCGCGGCGGATCGCCTTGCCGCCGTCGATCACGAACAGGATCGCCTGCTCGGGGTCAAGCCCGCGGTCCACGAGATCGGCCAGCAGCGTCCGGGCGAGCGTGGCGTTCTCGGTCGAGCCCTCCCACAGCCCGAGGGGGATCTTCACGCCCTCGGTGCTGATCCCGAGCGCGACGATGTGCGTGCGCCCAGCGATCTCCAACCCGTCGAGCATCATCACCGCCAACCGCACGTCCTCCAGCCGCCGGCCCATCAGCTCGCCCAGCGCGGTGCGGGTGCGCTCGATGAACACCTCCGAAACGGTGCTCTTGCCCGTCGATGTGCTGGTCTGCTCGACCTCCTCGCCGACCGGCTCTCCCACGTCCGTGAACCGGCGTGTGGAGACGCCGGCAAGCATCCGGTCCATCACCGCTCTTGTGAGCGGGTCGCGGTCGGCGAAGTGCTCATATGTCGCAAGCGGCAGCTCCCGCTCGTCATCGGCAGTACGCACACGCGGCCGGTCAACCTTCACGCGCCGGCCGCCAAGCGTCATCGACCCACGCTCGTGACCGTGGCGCTTAGCGGCCCGATCCCGGTTCCACTTGCCCTTCGGGCCAACCACCTCCTCGACCTCGGTCGCCATCAGCTCATGCACGACGCCGAGCCCGACACCCACGCTCAGCGCGAGCAGCCCCTCTCTCGCCGCGCCGACGAGCTCACCAAGCGCCTCCTGAATCTGCGGTGGGAGCGGACTCTCCAACGCTTCCGCGGCCGTGACGACCTCCGGGCCAGATACCTTCTTCATGGCGGTTCCTCCTGTCCCTATCGGACTTGGTTTGGTCGCCCCGAACGCTCCCAACCGGAGCGGACGGGACAGGAGGACCGCCACTCAAACTTCTACGAGAACTCGGACAACCTCCTGGTGCGTGCAGCGGAGATCATCGCGATGTTGCGCGCCTTGGGTCTGTCCCACGGTGAGCTTGCCCAGCGGGCCGGCATGGCGCGCGAGACGTTGTCGCGGTGGGAGACCGGCGCTCAGCGCCCGAGCTTGGAGGACCTGGAGAAGGTGGTCACAGCAGCCGGCGCGAGGTTGGAGGTCCGGGTGGTCCTGCCCGAGCCGAAGCTGATTGCGCTGGTGCATGAACAGCTCGATATCGCATCGCCTACGCAGCGGCTGAAGGCGCTGCTCGGCAGCAGTTGGCCTGGTTGTCGTGACGCGCTGCGCGCAACCTGCGAGACAGGTGATTTGGCTGTCGTCGTCGGACCGGTCGTGGCGGCTCTTCTCGGCGCTCCGGAGCGTCCGGGGTCGGGACGAGTCGACCTGCTTGTGCCAGTGGAGCAGCGGGAGGAGCTGACCAAGTGGTTGTGGCGCGCCGATGCCTGGCCCGATGGTGTCGAACAAGCACCGCATAGCGGTGAGCGCCGCGAGCGCTGGCGAGCCGGACGAGGCCGGCTCACGGTCTGCTCCCAGGCGACCGGGATCCACGACATCGCCGTGCTGCGCGACCGCGCCTGCCGTGTTGGGCTCACTCGGGAGGACGCCGGTTGGGTGCGGGTCGCGTTGGTGGAGGATCTGCTCGACCTGGCCGAGCTCGCCGTGGCCGCAGGACGCCTCCTACCGCGCCGGGCTGCGCGCTGTGCTGGCGTCCGGGCGCTACTCCTCGCGCAGGGCGCGCACCGAACACCTGGCGTCGGTGTGATCGAGATCGACGGCCGCCACCGCGAGCTGCTGCGGACCCTGGCCGGCGCCGAGGTGCAGTTCGTGCTCGTGGGTGGCGTGGCGCTGCAGCTGTGTGGCTTCTCGGGCGCCACCCGCGACGTTGACGTAACGATCGCGGTCGATGAGCTCAACGTGCACCGGCTGGACGGAGCGCTTCAGGCGCTGCAGGCGCAGCCCTACCTCACCGGCGAGCGCGGCGTCGCGTACCGGACGCGCCTAGGCCAGCTGGAGGTGATGCGCTGGACCGACGGCGTCGGTGACTACGACGCCTGGACGCGCAGGACGACCATGATCGAGGTCGAGCCCGGTCTGCATGTTCAGGTCGGCGGCGCATCGGATCTGCTGCTCGCCAAGGAGGACGCCGGCCGCGAGAAGGACGCTGACGCACTCCCGCGCCGAGCTGCTCGCGAGCGGCGCCCTGCACGCCAGCGACGTTACGTGGACCCGTCGCGTCGCTGCCCATCGAGGTGACACCCGACCCCCGCGCCCAGCAGCTACTCGGTCCTCGACCCGGGCGACGCCGCGCACGCGGCCTGTGGGACCACGGCGCACAGCTGATCGCCGAGTATCGCGAGCGCTGGGACCGGCGCCCTGCGACGAAGTGGGTCAGACGGTTCGCGGACGGTCCCGCGAGCCCTTGCTCAGTGGCGGATGCCGGGTGTGGCAGCTTGGGCTACGCGGCGTCCCAGCTCGCACACCTGCTCGTCGGTGAGGTGGTCGATGGCGAGGCCCGCCTGCTGGAGCTCGTGACGGACGTTCTGTGTGGCCAGTACGGTGTCGATCGCCATCCCCAGTTTGGCCAGCGCGCGGCTGACGAGTGGGTCGTCGAGCGAGGTCGTCCCGTCCTTGGCGGGCTTCAGCAGCCACGTCCGGAGCGCCTCCGCCTCGCTCAGGGCGAGGTCGAGAGTGAGCGTGGGCTCGTGATCGATGTCGCCAACGGATTCACTGGTCTGCTCGACTGCACGATCGGTCGTCTGGTCGGTGGTGCTCACGGGAAGTAGGTTCGTTTCGGGGATGACTCCCAAGCGCCGGGACGGGCGGGAGCCGGCCAACCTTGTATCGACGGTGGCGAGGCCATCCTTGAGCGGCGTACTGATGCAGGGCCTTGGAGTTCCCCCGCTTCGGTAGACACGGTTGACTATGCGGCTATCGCTTTCATTTGATGTTGTTTGTGTGTGATCCTCTCGTAGTCGCTCGGAGAGAGTTGCCCGAGGCGGGTGTGGCGCCGCTGGCGATTGTAGAAGACCTCGATGTACTCGAAGACTTCACCGCGGAGCTCTGCCTTGGTAGGCCACGCACGACGGTGAATCAACTCCTTCTTGAGTGTCGCGAAGAAGCTCTCTGCGACGGCGTTATCGAAACAGTCACCCCGGGAGCCCATCGACTGCGCGACCCCAGCGGCGCGGGCCTTCTGCCCGAACGCCAGAGAGACGTACTGGCTGCCCTGATCGCATGGTGCACCAGCCCTGGGTCGGGTGCTCGGCGATCGAGCGCCATCTGAAGAGCATCTGTGACGAGCTCTGTGCGCATATGGTCAGCCATCGACCAGCCGACGATCCTGCGGCTATAGGCGTCCTGGACAGCAGCGAGGTACAACCATCCCTCCCATGTCCGCAGATACGGATTGCGCCCACGAGCAACATCCCCGCTGACCGAGACGCAGACCGTCCCAAGCGTCGTCCAGCACGGCGCACCGATCACCGGCGGCGTGGTTAGCCAGCGAGTACGCGGCCAGCGCTAAAACCTGAGCCCTGCGGCCAGGCGGGCGAGCTCTCCCGCCAGCCACTATCGTGGCGTCCATGATGCGCCTCTATCACCGAGAGCACGCGGGCCGGCCGATCCGCGTCGCATGGGTGCTCGAGGAGCTCGGCGAGCCGTATGAAGTCACGGTGATGACGCGCGAGGAGAGCAAGGGTGAGGAGCATCGCGCCCGCCATCCCCTGGGCCGCGTGCCCGTGCTCGAGGACGAGGAAGGGTTCGTATTCGAATCGGCGGCGATCTGCCTGCATCTCGCAGACCTGCATCCCGACGCTGGCCTCGCGCCGGCACCGGGGACCCACGAGCGGGCGCTGCTTTACCAGTGGACGATCTTCGCCCCAGCCGAGCTCGAGCCGCCGCTGATCGAGTCCGCCGTGCACGCTCAGCGCGACCCCGACCGGTCCGCCGCTGCGCGACAGCGCTTTGACGAGGCCGCGCGGGCGGTGTCCAGCGCCTTGGATGGCAGCGACTATCTCGTCGGCGAGCGCTTTACGGTGGCTGACGTACTTGTCGGGGGCACGCTGGCTTTCACGGAGCGCATCGGCTTCGCGGATGAGCTCCCGGCGAACCTGAGGGACTACCTGGCGCGGCTCACGCAGCGACCCGCCCGCCAGCGCGCCCTCGAGCGCACGATCTCCGGCTAGACGTGCGGGAGCCCTTCGGGTGAGGCGGCTCACGCCTGCTTACGCGGCGCGACGCGGAAGTGTCCCTGTTGACGCGCGTCGGTGCCCGTGCTCGTCCAACTCAGCAGTCTGCTGCGAGGTCATCGGGACGCTCGATTCGTCAACGAGCGGTAGGCAGGTCGGGCTACCCGGACTAACACGCACGTGAGCATCCGACCTAGTGCTCATGTCGTCCCACCCACCACTGCCAGGCGAAGACCGTCGAAGGCCGAGTCCCACGGTCGCGTCGAGGATGATACTTTGTCCGATCCATCGGAACCTTTGCTGATGGACGCCGACTCGTACCTCTCGGCCTCGCCAACGACGAACACAGAGGAGAGCCCTATGACGCAGCCAGATTCGAAACACGGCCACATCTCTGGAGAATGGTCGGGGAGCTATACCTCCGACAAGCTACCGAGAGCCGAGCGGGTCGTTCTGATGTTCCAGCAACTGACGAGAGAGGAGTTCGAGGCCAGCCGGTATGCCAGAGAGGGCAAAACCGCTCCCCCAGGGGAGACTGTCGTGGGCACGTACAAGAGCGAGAACGGCGCCATCGGGACCATGGCCGGCAGCATCATCAACAACCTCGTGACGCTAACGGCCACTCAGACGACACCGACATGTCCCGGGTCCTTCAAAATGGAAGGCACGTTGACGGGGAACATCTTTACCTGGGGGTTTGAGGGCAAAGACTGCCTTGGAGATGAGACGGGCAAGGGCGAAGCAACACGAATCCGCTGACAACCTCCAGATCGCGCGGGCCGCGTCCTGCACGACCTCCAACTCGCCCTCGGTCAGGACGACCAGCGGGTCTGAGATGGCCCCGTAGCGAGCAGTTCCGCTTCGTCCGATGCAAGGCCATGTAACCGTCTTCGGTGAGCGCCTCGCGGCCCGTCCCAAGCATGGGTGGCTTCGAAGCCACCCGATACCCCGCAGTTCGCCGACCGCCTCTCGGACACAGGCCGTCACGACGGGCAGGCAGTGGATCTGGGTTGTGCGGCCGGCTGAGGTGAGCCATGCGGTCGGGGTCCGGCTGCGCTTGTCGGCGTACGGCGGCGCCGTCGTTGCAATACTTGTCGTCCGTATTGGGCGGCGGTGTCGAGCACCGCCCGCAAGCCGGACCAAGCGATGCCGGGAGGATCAGACAAGGGGGAGCCGTTCGGCCTCGACGCCCGGCGACGGAGCGAGCTGGCCAGGGATCTGCTGATCGAGGCCGGGGCGATCATCGCCAGCTCGCTCGACCCCACGACGACGATGGGACAGGTCGCGCGGCTGATGGTCCCGCGGCTGGCGGATCTCTGCGTGATCGACCTGCGCGACGAAGACGGCGCGATCGTGGACGTGGCGGTCGTCGCGACCGAGGAGGGCCTGGCGCGCGAGCTGGTGCAGCTGCGCGCGCGCCATCCGCTGGACCCGGCCGGAGAGCATCCGGTGGCGCAGGTCATCCGCGGCGGCGAGCCGGTGCTGCTGGCGCACATGACCGACGCGCTGCTGCGCTCGTTCGCGCAGGGGTCCGAGCACGCGCGGTTCATGGTCGAGCACGGCTACCGCTCGGCGGTCGTGGCCCCGATCGTCGCCCGCGGGCGCACGCTCGGGGCGCTGTCGACACTGCGACTTGGCGAGAGCGAGCGCTACGGCAGCCAGGAGTTCGACCTGGTCGCCGAGCTCGCTCGACGGGCGGCGCTGGCGATCGACAATGCCCGTCTGTACTCCGATCTACAGCGTCTGGAGCGGCGCCTGGAGGCGGTGCTCGCAAATCTCGCGGAGGCGATCACGGTGGTCGACAGCCGTGGGCAGATGGTGTTCGCCAACCAGGCCGCCGCCGACCTGCTGGGGTTCCCGGCGCCCGGCGCGCTGACGCGCGCCGTCCCGGGAACGGTCATGTCCCGCTTCATCGTGCAGGATGAGCGGGGCCGCGAGCTCGATCTGGAGAGCATGCCCGCGAGGCGGCTGTTCAGGGGGGAGCAGCCCGAGCCGCTGCTGGTGAGGAACATCGTCCGCGCGACCGGGGAGGAGCGCTGGCTGATCGTCCGCTCCTCGCCGATCCCCGACCCGGAGACCGGACGCATCGGCCACGTGGTCAACGTCTTCGAGAACATCACCGAGGTCAAGCGCGCGCAGCTCGGAGAGAGCTTCATGGCGGAGGCCAGCCGTGTACTGGCGTCTTCGATGGACTACGCCGAGACGCTGCAGCGCGTAGCACGGCTGGCCGTGCCGCAGATCGCCGACTGGTGCGCGGTCGATCTTCTGAACGGGCGCGGGCAGATCGAGCGGGTGGCCGTGCACCACGCCGATCCGCGCAAGCTCGAGCTGGCGGCGTGCATCGACGGTGCCCACCGCCCGTCGCTCGACGAGCCGGTGGGGGTTCCCGAGGTGATCCGCACCGGAGAAGCCCGGATCTTCACCGACATCCAGCCCGAGGCGCTCGCTGCTTATGCGCACGACTCCGAGCACCTGGAGCTGCTGAGCGCGATCGGCGCGACCGCGGTGATCATCGTGCCGATGATCGGCGCCACCGGGGCGCTCGGCGCGATCACGCTGGTGTCCTCGGAGTCGATGCGCCGGCTCACCGCGGCCGACCTCGGGGTCGCCGAGCGGCTTGGGCGCCGCGCCGGCACTGCGGTGGAAAATGCGCGGCTGTACACCGAGCGCACTCACATCGCCCACACCCTCCAGCGGGCGCTGCTGCCGGAGTCGCTGCCCGCGGTGCCCCACGCCGAGATCGAGGCCAGGTATTGCGCGGCGGGCGAGCTGAACGAGGTCGGCGGCGACTTCTACGACGTGTTCGATCATGGCGCCGACAGCTGGATGCTCGTGATCGGCGACGTCTGCGGCAAGGGCTCGCGCGCCGCCGGTGTGACGGCGCTCGCTCGCCACACCCTGCGCGCCGCATCGATGGGCGGACAGTCGGCCACGGAGATGCTCGAGACGCTGCACCGTGGACTGCGCCGCCAACCCCCTGGCGCGGACCTGTGCACCGCCTGCCTGGTGATCGTGACGCCGGCCCCGGGGCGTCTGCGGTTGACCGTAACGCTCGCCGGGCACCCCCCGCCGCTGCTGGTCGACGCGCACGGTGACGCGCGCCAGATCGGCCAGCCGGGAACCCTCCTCGGCGTGCTCGACCCGATCGACGTCGCCGAATGCGACGGCGAGCTGCGGGCCGGCGAGACGCTTCTGCTCTATACCGACGGGATCCCCGAGGCCGGGCACTCGGGCGAAGCGCTCGGGGAGCGCGGACTGATCGAGCTGTGTCGCAAGGCGCCGCGACTCACTCTCGCACAATTGCTCGAGCACATCGAGCACGTGGCGTTGGAGCATGCCGAGGGCTCCCTGCGCGACGATCTCGCGCTGCTCGGTATGCGGTATGCGCCCCAGCCCGCTGCGATAGCATGAGCACTCTCGGCTCGCCGCAGGTTCAGCGGCTGTTGAACATCGCCAGCGTAAACGGGCCATCTGCAGGCGATTGCCTCGGCCGACGCGGCGCTCGTTTAGACACAGCTGGCAACCTGGCCGGCTCCAAATTAAGACCATGTCAGGTTCTGTCAAGGAGCACGATGGACACATGAGCGCGCCCGGACCTTCGTCGCGACCACAAGCCCACCACACGCTGGCCAAGGTCCCCGAGATCACCGTGATCTTCTGGGTCCTGAAGCTCCTGACGACGGGCATGGGCGAGTCGATGTCGGACTTCCTCGGCCAGCACAGCGTTCCGATCGCGGGGGCGATCGGCATCTTCGGCCTGTCGTTTGCGCTGTGGCTACAGCTGCGCCAGCGCGAGTATCGCGCTCCCATCTACTGGTTCGCGGTGATGATGGTCGCGATCTTCGGCACGATGACCGCCGACGGGATCCACGACGGGGCGAGCATTCCCTATGCGATGACCACGCCCCTGTTCGCGTCCGTCGTGGCCGCCGTGTTCTTGCTCTGGTACCGCAGCGAGGGCACGCTGTCGATTCACACCATCACCACCCGCCGGCGCGAGAGCTTCTACTGGGCCGCGGTCCTGGCGACGTTCGCGCTCGGTACGGCCGCCGGGGATCTGACGGCGACGACGCTGAACCTCGGCTTCTTCGGGTCGGTGTTGCTGTTCGCTGCGATCATCGCGATTCCCGCGGTCGGCTGGTGGCGCTTCAGCCTGAACCCGATCGTCGCGTTCTGGTTCGCCTACGTCGTGACACGCCCGCTCGGGGCCTCGTTCGCGGACTGGTTCAGCAAGCCATCCGCGATCACCGGTCTCGGCCTCGGGGACGGCACGGTCAGCGCCTCGGCGCTCGTCGTATTCATCGCGCTCGTCGCCTACGTAACTGTCGCCAAGCCCGACATCCAGGGAGCGCCTGCGCCGGGTGAGCTGCTCGCGCCCCATCCACATCCCCTTCCCCATCCCCACGCTCAGGTCCATCCCGGGCCCGTGCTGGAGGCCGAGCTGTAGGGGGCGCTACGAGCTTGTTCCCCAACCAGCGTACGGATACCAGCGGGTCCTGGACAGCGCGCGGTCTGGGCGTCGAAACGGTATGCATACGCTGAGGACCGCTATCGCCATCGCCTGGATCGTCTTCTGGGTCTACTGGCTCGCGTCTGCGTTCGGCGTGAAGGAGGGCAGGGCTAGCAGGCGTCGGATCCCGCTGAATGGCTTGAGCGCGCTGTCGGTCATCCTGCTCCTGCGCGTCTTCCGCGGTGGGAGCCTGGTTGTCCACAGTCCGGTCCTCGGAGCGATCGGGGCCGTCGTGTTTGCGTCCGGGATCGCGCTGGCGATCTGGGCTCGCGTCCAACTCGGGCGCAACTGGGGGATGCCGATGACCCAGAAGGCTGAGCCAGAGCTCGTCACCTCCGGCCCCTACCGGTTCGTCCGCCATCCGATCTACTCGGGACTCCTGGCGGGGGCTCCTGGGCACGGCACTCGTGACTAGCCTGATTGGCCTGATCGTCGTCGCGATCCTGGGCGGGTACTTCTACTACAGCGCATCGGTGGAGGAAAAGAACCTCATCGCAACGTTCCCTGCGGCGTATCCGGCGTACCGAAGCAGCACGAAGATGCTCATTCCCTTCGTCCTCTAGCGCGATCGGTTTGGATGTGCGCGGTTGCCGGCTACCCAGGTCGCGTTGACCTGTATGTCGGCGAGGTGGGCGGGGTCGTGTGTGAGGGGGTCCTGCGCAAGGTGGACGAGGTCGGCCTGCTTGCCGGGTGCGATCGAGCCCGCCTCGTGCTCGCAGCCGAGCGCGCGGGCCGAGCCGAGCGTGTATGCGCGGAGCATCGGCTCCACCTCGACCGCCTGGTCGGCCGCGAGCGTCGCGCCGGCGGCGGTGCGGCGGGTGACGGCGGCGCTGACGGCTGCGAGCACGTCCGGTTGGGTAACGGGGTGATGCGTATCCGGTTAGCTCCATCCGGGTGGTTTCGTAGTTTTGTTGGGTGTCGCGGCCTACGTATCCTCTGAGCATCTTGGAGTTTCAGGAGCGCTTTGCGACCGAGGAGGCCTGCCGCGAGTATCTGTTCGCTTCGCGCTGGCCGGAGGGGTTTGCTTGTCCAGGGTGTGGCGGCGGGCGGGCCGGTGGCCAGACGCGCCGCCACCTGTGGGTATGTACCGCGTGTGGGCACCAGACGTCGGTGACTGCGGGGACCGTGATGCACAAGACGCACACGCCGCTGCGCACGTGGTTCTGGGCGGCCTATCTGGTCGCCACTCACCACCCGGGCATATCGGCCAAGCAGCTGCAACGCCAGCTCGGGCTCTCGCGCTATGAGACTGCCTGGCTGATCCTGCAGAAGCTGCGCAGGGCGATGGTCGCCCCTGAGCGCGAGCTGCTGAAGGGTGAGGTCGAGATCGACGAGTTCTTCCTCGGTGGGCGCGAGGAGGGCCTCAAAGGCGGCCGCCAGCGCGGAAAGAAGGCGCTGATCGGCATCGCGATCGAGGTCCGCGGACACGGCTCCGGGCGGCTGCGCCTTCGGGTGTTGCCCGACGCTTCAGGGCCGATACTGCTCAGCTTCACCCAGGCGACCACCACCACCGGCGCAATCGTGCATACCGACGGGCTTCAGTCCTACCGCGTCCTGAGCAAGCACGGCTACGAGCACCGCCGACACCCGAAACAAACCGCTGCGCCCGATCAGCTACTCCCTCGAGCACACCGCGCAACCTCCAACCTCAAGGCCTGGATGCACGGCACACACCGTGGCGTCTCTGACGAGCACCTACAGGTCTATCTCGACGAGTACGTCTTCCGTCACAACCGCCGCAGCACACCAATGGCGGCGTTCCAGACCCTCCTCGGACTCGGCGCCCTGCACAACCCCACCACCTATCAGCAAATCACCCGCCGAGCCGCCTAAAACCCCATCTGGAGCTAACCGGATACGCATCAACGGGGTAGTCCGAGCTCCCGGCCAGCTCCACACCGGCTTCGCTGAGCGAGCGCAGCGGCATCGTCTGGATCGATGGGGGCAGGGGTGTGAGCAGCATGTCGTCGCCGGCGCTCGCGATGAACGCGGGCTGCACGACGGCGATCACGCCGACGTCGGCGATCCGGCGCGCCTGGTGGGGTTCGACGAAGACGACGTGCTCCAGTCGTGGGCGCCCGGGCGCGGTGGCGAGCTGGCGCTCGTTGCGCTGCAGGGCGTTGAGGGCGAGATCGATCGCCTCGTTGCCGATTGCATGCAGCGCGATCTGAAAGCCTCGCTGGGCGCCGCGGCCGACGGCGTCGGCGAGGGCGTCCCGGTGCCAGAAGCGCATCCCGGCGTGCAGCTGCAGGTCGCGTCCCAGCCGCGGCCGGCCGCTGCGGGAGGCCGCTCGCAACACCGCCAGTCCCCCTCCGCCGAGGACATTCCTCAACAGGGCTCCGGCAACCCACGCGGCCTGGCCGGCCGAGAGGCACACCGCGCAGCGGTGCCCGCCGTCGACGTACAGCTTCGCGGGGCCGATCGGCGCGCGCGAGGGGCCCTCCCCGGTCGCGGGACCGTCGAAGCGCGGCAGCAGCAGACTGGTCGACGCGACGGGCATCGAGTGGACGGTCAGCGGTAGGCGACCCTCTGCGGCGGCCCGCCGGTACAGACGCTCGACCGTCGGAGCGACGGCGGCGTCGCCGACACGGGTGATGCCGAGCGCGAGCAGATCGCGGGCGTGCGCCTCGCACGCCGCGAGCCATACCTCCGGGCCGTCGGCAAGCAGCTGGTCGCGGAACGCGGCCTCGGCCATGAATGCGGCGCCCTCGGATACCGCACCGGTGAGCCGTCCGCGACGGTCGCGCAGCAGCACGCCATTGGGTGGGTCGGCCGCGGCGGCGGTCCATCCCATCGCGTCCAGCCCGGCGTGGTTGAGTGCGCCGTCGTGGCCGCTGGCGGCCTGCACGAACAGTGGACGCCCGGGGCAGCACCGGTCGAGCTCGTCGGCGTGGGGCGCACGGCGCTCGCGCAGGTCGCCGGCCTCGTAGCCGCAGAGGTACACCCACCCTGGGGGCTTCGCCGCGACGGCGTCGTGGATCGCCCACAGGAGGTCCTCGATCCCGCGGCCCGCCGGCAGCCGCAGGCTCACCTCTCCGTAGTCCAGGGCCGCGTACGCCAGATGATGGTGAGCGTCGATGAACCCCGGCAGCAGCGCGCCACCGCCGAGATCGTCGACGTGAGCCCCCTCGCCCATCGCGCGACGCATCTCGGCGAGCGACCCGACTGCGGCGATCCGTCCCGCGCGAATCCCGACCGCCTGGGCGACGGGACGCCGCGGATCCATCGTGCGGACCACCGCCCCTGTGAGAATCTCTACGTCCGTCATCGGGCTCGTGAGTGGGTGCGGCCAGACGCCGACATAGTCAGACGCCGACACTATCCGACGGTCGGGCGTGCGGATTCGTCGGTGACGGCTTTGACGTCGGGATGCGGGTGGCGGGTACGTCGGGGTGCGGGTAGAGTCCACGCCATGGGGCTCGTCCTGCTGACAGGAGCAACTCGTGGCATCGGTCGCGCTGCTGCGGTCGAGCTCGCCCGGCAGGGTGCCGAGGTCGCGCTGGTGGGTCGTGAGACCGAGCGCGTGAGGACCGTAGCGCAGGAGGCTCGGGCGGCCGGTGGGGGGGCGCCGGTCCACGAGCACGTCGCCGACCTGACGCTGATGGCCGACGTGCGGGCGCTCGCGGTGCAGGCGCGGGAGCGCTACGAGCAGATCGACGTCCTGGCCAACAACGCGGGGGCGCTGTTCGCCTCGCGGAAGGTGACCTCCGAGGGTTTCGAGCGGACCTTTGCGCTGAACCATCTCGCGCCGTTCCTGCTGACGAACCTGCTGCGTGATCGCCTGGACGGGGGCCGAGTGGTGACGACGGCATCCGACGCCCACAAGGCGGGGCGCCTGGATATCGATGACCTGCAGTCCGAGCGGTCCTACTCCGCGATGCGCGTCTATGGAACGTCGAAGCTGTGCAACATCCTCTTTACGCGCGAGTTGGCCAAGCGGGCGCCGGAGCTGCGCGCGAACTGCTTTCACCCCGGCGTCGTGCGCACCGGCTTCGGCAAGAACGAGAACGGGATCTGGAAGGTCCTCACGACGGTCGCCGGGCCTTTCTTCCGCTCGCCGGCGCGCGGGGCGCGCTCGCTGGTCTGGCTGTCGCTGTCCGACGAGGCGGCGGCCCTCACCGGCGAGTACGTCGAGGACGAGAAGGTGGTGGCCCCCAGCGCGCAGGCCCGGGACGACGCGCTCGCCGAGGGCCTGTGGGAGCGCAGCGCGGAGCTCGTGGGCCTGCCGGCCGACGCGCCCGCCTGACGTCGTCGGCGACACGCGCGGTACCTTGGACTCGATGTCGCCCCCGACGCCGCTGGACAGACGGGTCCTCCGCGTCGCGGCGTCGCCTCGCGGTACGGCGTCCGCCTCGCTATACTTCACAAAGTAAAGCAGTGTGCGGACCGGCGGTGCGGATCGGTGCGGATCGGCGGTGAGTCCAGCGCGACGATCGGAGGGCAGATGGCGGATGTCGAGAACACGATCATCGTCGGCAGCGGCCCGGCGGGGTACACGGCGGCGCTGTACACGGCGCGCGCGAACCTGAAGCCGCTGGTGATCGAGGGCTTCGCGTGGGGCGGGCTGCTGCAGCAGACGACCGACGTCGAGAACTACCCGGGCTTCCCCGACGGGATCATGGGGCCGGAGCTGATGGGCCAGCTGCGGGCGCAGGCGGAGCGCTTCGGGGCGCGGCTGGTGACCGAGGAGGCGGAGCGGGTGGAGCTGGCGAGCGGATCGGATCCGGCGGACCCCGGGGTGCACCGGGTGTGGGTCGGCGACGTCGAGCACCGCGCGCGGACGGTGATCCTGGCGATGGGCGCGGAGCACAAGCGGCTGGGGGTGCCGGGCGAGGAGGAGCTGGGGGGGCGCGGGGTGAGCTACTGCGCGACGTGCGACGCGGCGTTCTTCAAGGGCGCCCCGACGATCATCGTGGGCGGCGGGGACTCGGCGATGGAGGAGGCGATCTTCCTCTCGAAGTTCGCGTCGAAGGTGACGGTGGTGCACCGCCGGCCGGAGTTCCGGGCGTCGAAGATCATGCTGGAGCGGGCGCGGGAGCGGGAGAACATCGAGCTGCTGACCCCCTACACGATCAAGGAGCTGAAGGGGGCGGAGGGCGGGGCGCTCGGCCACGCGCTGCTGGTCAACGCCGACGATGGCGCGGAGCGCGAGCTTGAGATCAGCGGGGCGTTCATCGCGATCGGCCACGAGCCGCAGTCGGGGCTGGTGCGCGGCCAGGTCGACGTCGACGAGAACGGCTACGTGATCGTGGAGGGCCGCTCGACGCGGACGAACCGCCCGGGGGTGTTCGCGGCGGGGGACCTCGTGGACCACACCTACCGCCAGGCGATCACCGCGGCGGGCTCGGGCTGCCAGGCGGCGCTGGACGCGGAGTGGTACATCCGTGACACCCCGGGCGTGCCGATCCCGGAGGGGATCCCGTTGGGGGACCCCGCCGAGGCTCAGTGGGCCGAGAGCGCCCGCTGAAGCGGCGCGGCTCGCCGTCCGCTTGGCGAGCAACCGCCGAGACCCGCCTCGACAGCTCAGCGCGGCCAGTCGATCTGCTCGGCCAGCTCGGTGACGCCAAGGTCGATCAGGCCGCTGCGCTCGATCGGGCGGTATTCGCCGCCGGTGAGGCCGAGCCAGTGGACGGCGCGCTCCTGGGGATCGACGATCAGCACCTCATCGACGTCGTGGGCGGCGAAGAAGGGGAGCTTCTGCCAGGTCTCGTCGCCGGGGGAGACGATCTCGACGACGAGCGCGGCGGTGTGCAGCCAGACGCCCTCGGTTCCGAGACGGTGCAGGCCGCCGTCGGGGACGCGGAAGTCGTTGATGGAGTCGCCGAGGTTGAACTCGCCCATCGCCGCCTCCAGGCCAGCGTCGCGCGCGAGCGGGCCAAGGATCTCGGCCAGCTGCTGGCCCAAGCGCGCGTGCCCGTAGTTGGGAGCGGGAACCATGTGCAGCACACCCTCCCAGACCTCGTCGAGACGATCAAGACCGGAGACCCGCCGGCGCTCCTTGAGCGCATCGATCTCGTAGGCGTAGGGGTCGAGCACGACGGTGGCCATAGCGCAAAGGATAGCCCGTGGGCCTAACCGGGATAGGTCTTTCAACCGGTGGCCCTTCAGCGGTGGCCCTTCAGCCGGTGCCGCTCGGGCCGAGGGCCGATCCCGGTAGGTCCTCAGCGGTCCCGGCCCTACAGCGCCGAGCGGCGCAGCGTGGGGGCGAGGCGGTAGCGCTCCTCGCGATAGGCGTCCCACAGCGCGTCAAGCGTCGCGACGACGTGCTCGCGGCCGAGCGCGTCGGCCCAGGCGAGCGGCCCGCGGGGGTAGTTCATGCCGAGCGTCATGCCGGCGTCGATGTCCTGCGCGGAGCCGACGCCTTCGCCGAGCGCGAAAGCGCACTCGTTGATGACCTGGCAGACGATCCGGGGGAGCACTCCGACGGCGGAGGGCGCGACGCGTGCGGTGTGCAGGCCCAGCGCCTGGAATGCTCGCTCGCCGGCCTCGCCGGTGATCTCGACGAGCGTGAGGGACGCTGCTGCCGCGGCGTCTTTCGCCGCCTTGCGAGCGGGGGATGGGAGTGGGGTGGGGGACGGGAATGCATAGAAGGGCTCGCCCGCGACTGTGCCACCGAGCCCCTCGACGACGATCTCCGGCCCGGAGTCCCCAGGCGCGAGCTCGCGCAGCGCGTCGGCGACGGGGCCGGAGCCCTGCACCCGGGCGTCGCCGCCGCCGGGGGGCGGCTCGGGATCGGGTGGCCGGTGGGGAGGGTGGGTGTGGGGGGGCGGGTGGGGATCTCCTCCTCCATAGTCGTAGTAGCCGCGGCCGGTCTTGCGCCCGTGCAGCCCGGCGGCGACACGCTGGGCCTGGATCGGGGAGGGCCGCCAGCGGGGCTCGCCGAAGGAGAGCTCGTAGAAGCTACGCGAGACGTCGAAGCCGGTGTCGACGCCGACGAGGTCTGAGAGCTCGAAGGGCCCCATGCGAAAGCCGCCGCCGAGGCGGACGATGCGGTCGATGGTGGGGATGTCGGCGATCCGCTCGCCGAGCAGCCGCAGAGCCTCGAGGCCAAAGGGGCGGTTGCAGCGGTTGACGAGGAACCCGGGGCCGTCGGTGGCGCGGATCACGGTCTTGCCCATCGCCCCCCCGGTCGCATCGGCCAGCGCGAGCGCGCTCTCGCTTGAGCGCAGACCGGCGATCACCTCGACGAGCGCCATCAGGGGGGCGGGGTTGAAGAAGTGCATCCCGACTACGCGCTCGGGGTGGCTGGCGGCGGCGGCGATCCCGGTCACCGGCAGGGAGGAGGTGTTGGTCGCGAGCACGCACTCGGCGCCGACGATCTGCGACAGGCGCTCATACAGCTCGCGCTTGAGCCCGGGCAGCTCGGGCGCGGCCTCGATCACCAGCTCGCATGGTGAAAACGCCTCCAGGTCCGCGACCACCTCCAGCCGCCCCGCGGCGGCCTGCGCCTCCTCGGCGGTGATCCGCCCTTTGGCGGCTTCCTTCTCGAGGCCCGCCCGCACCTTCTCGGCCCCCCGCTGGAGCGCCTCGGGGATGGGGTCGTGCAGCAGCGTGCGCGCCCCGGCGCGGCACGCGAGCTGGGCGATGCCGGCCCCCATCGTGCCGGCGCCGAGCACCCCGATGACGCGGGCGGGCTGCGTCTCGGGGGTCATCGCTTGGGATCGTCCGCGCGGGTCGGCTGTGCGCGCCGGGTGGATGGGCGCGGGACGTCCTGTCCCGCGTCGGCGCGTGGTGGAGTGCGAGTGGCGTCGGCGCGTGGTGGAGTGCTGGCGCTCATATCAGGAGGGCACCAGCGCGTTGATGCCGGTCATGGCGCGCCCGATGATCAGCTTCTGGATCTGCGAGGTCCCCTCGTACAGCGTCGTCACGCGCACGTCGCGGAAGTAGCGCTCGACCGGGTGGTCGTCGACGTAGCCCGCGCCGCCGTGGACCTGGATGGCGGTGTTGGCGCACTCGACGGCGGCCTCGGTGGCGTGCAGCTTGGCGATCGACGTCTCGGTCGTGTTTGGGCGTCCGCGGTCCTTGAGGAATCCGGCGCGCCACACGAGCATCCGCGAGGCGTCGGTCTTCAGGACCATGTCGGCGATCATCGCCTGGACGAGCTGGAAGCTCGCGATCGGCCGTCCGAACTGCTGGCGCTCCTTGGCGTATTTGACGGACTCCTCGACGCATCCCTGGCAGATGCCGACGCAGCCGGCGGCGACCGAGTAGCGCCCGGAGTCAAGCGCGGACATCGCGACTTTGAAGCCGTCGCCGATCTCGCCGAGCACGCCGTCGGCGTCGACGTGGACGTCGTCGAGTGAGATCGAGGCGGTGTCCGATGCGTGCAGGCCCATCTTGTGCTCGATCGTCTGCGTCTGAAAGCCGGGCTGGTCGGTGTCGACGAGGAAGCACCCCAGGCCGCGGTGGCCGAGCTCGGGGTCGGTCTGGGCGAAGATCAGCGCGAGCTTGGCGTAGTTGCCCATCGAGATCCACATCTTCGCGCCGTTGATCGTCCAGCCGGAGTCGGTCCTGACGGCGCGGGTGCGCTGGTTGGCGGCGTCGGAGCCGGTGTCGGGCTCGGTCAACCCGAAGCAGCCGAGCCACTCGCCGGAGCACAGCTTCGGGAGGTACTTCTGCTTCTGCTCCTCGGTCCCCCATCTGAGGATCGCCGAGCACACCAGCGAGGTCTGCACCGAGATCACGGTCCTGATCGACGAGCACCCCCGCCCGATCTCCTCGACGACGAGGCCATAGCTGAGGTAGTCGAGGCCGGCGCCGCCGTACTCGCGCGGGACGATCGCCCCGAGGTAGCCCTGGTCGGCGATTTTTTTGACGAGGTCGAGGTCGAAGTGGTGGTTCCGCGCGTTTTCGCGCGCGCGCTCCACGATCTCCTTGTCGGTGAACTCGCGGGCGGTCTCGCGGATCAGGCGCTGCTCGTCGGTGAGGTCGAAGTCCATGTCTCTCCAGTCTTCACAAAGTTAAAGGGGCGTGGATGTGGGTGTATTTTTTTAGACCGCGTATAACCATCGCTATCAGGGTCTACTGCTCGGATATCTTGGGTGTCTTCCAGGGCGCATGAACGCGCCGTGCGAGCTCGTCGGCGAGGCCGTCGATCGGCAGACGCTCCTGTGCGAGCGAGTCGCGGTCGCGCAGCGTGACCGTACCGTCCTGCACGCTGTCGTGGTCGATCGTGACGCCGAACGGGGTGCCGATCTCGTCCTGGCGGCGGTAGCGCTTGCCGATCGAGCCGCCCTCGTCGTACTCGGCCGACACCCTTGAGCGCACCGCTTCGTAGATCTCGCGCGCGAGCTCGGGCTGGCCGTCCTTCTTGACGAGCGGCAGCACCGCGACCTTGACCGGCGCCAGGCGGGGGTGCAGGCGCAGCACCGTACGCCGTTCGCCCCCCGAGCCGTTCTTTCCCGCGCCACCGCCCCCCGGACCGTTGTCTCCCGGGCCGCTCCCTGTCGTGCCACTGTCTCTGGGACCGCCGGCGGCTGGGCCGCTGCCGCCCGCGCCGACCTCCCCGCCGGCCGCGGTCGGCACGATCTCCTCGTCATAGGCGTCCACCAGGAACGCCAGCGTCGCGCGGTCGGCGCCGGCGGCGGGCTCGATCACGTGCGGGACGTAGCGCTCGCCGGTTGCCTGGTCGAAGTACTCGAGCTTCTCGCCCGAGTGCTCGGCGTGCTGGGAGAGATCGAAGTCCCCGCGGTTGGCGATCCCCTCGAGCTCGGACCACCCGATCGGGAACAGGTACTCGACGTCGCTGGTCTGCGAGGAGTAGTGCGACAGCTCGTCGTGGCCGTGCGCGCGCAGGCGCAGGTGGTCGGGGCGGATGCCCAGCTCGACGTACCAGCGCTCGCGCTCGGCCAGCCAGTAGTGAAACCACTTCGAGGCCTCCGCGGGCGGCACGAAGTACTCCATCTCCATCTGCTCGAACTCGCGCGTGCGAAAGATGAAGTTGCCGGGGGTGATCTCGTTGCGAAACGACTTGCCGACCTGCGCGATCCCGAACGGCGGCTTCTTGCGCGAGAACTGCAGGACGTTCTTGAAGTTGATGAAGATCCCCTGCGCGGTCTCGGGGCGCAGGTAGGCCGTGGCGCCCGACTCCTTCACCGGGCCGATCGTCGTCTCGAACATCAGGTTGAAGTCGCGCGCCTGCGTCAGGTCGCACTCCTCGGTCTCGCCGGGATGCTTTGAGGGTTTGCGCCCGCACGCCAGGTCCCCCAGGTGGTCGGCGCGGAAGCGCTGCTTGCATGTCCGGCAGTCCACCAGCGGGTCGGTGAAGCCCGCGAGGTGGCCCGAGGCCTCCCACACCCGCGGGTGCTGCAGGATCGCGGAGTCCAGCGCCACGACGTCGTCGCGCGCCGACAGCATCGCCCGCCACCACTCGCCCTTGACGTTGCCCTTCAGCAGCACCCCGTAGTGGCCGAAGTCGTACGTCGAGCCCACCCCGCCGTAGATCTCCGAGGACGGGAAGATGAAGCCGCGGCGCTTGCACAGGGCCACGATCTTGTCCATCGTCACGACGTCTCCCTGTCGCGTCACGACGTCTCCCTGTGGCGCAGTCCTGGGCTCAGCCATGCCCGATCGACCTCTCCGCGGTCCCGCCGAGCCCGCTCGAGCCGCGGCCCGATCGCCCGACGTTCGCTCTTGGAATCCTTGCGCTCATGCCCGCGGCGATCATAGGCGAGGGAACGTATCCAGCCTCGCGTCCTCCTGGCGGCGGTCGGCGGGCGAAGCTGGCAGGCTGTCAACCGCCGTTGGCCGCGCGCGAGTCCACGTTGAGCCCCTCGACCTCCGATCCCACGACCCCGACCGAGCCGGCGCCCGCCCCGCGTGCGGGGGGCCCCGTGCGCGGCGGCCCGCGGCTGGCGCCGTGGCGGCGGCCGCTCGGCAAGCACGCCGACGGCGGGCACGAGCTCAGCGTTCTCAGCGGCCTCGCGGCGCTGAGCCTCGACGCGCTCTCGAGCGTCGCCTACGGGCCGGAGGCGATGGTCCTCGTGCTGATCGCCGCCGGCAGCCGGCGCGCTGCGCTGCGACGCTGCCGCTGACGCTCGTGATCACCGCGATGCTCGTGCTGCTGGTGATCTCCTACACGCAGGTCATCGCCGCGCACCCCGAGGGCGGCGGCGCCTACGCGGTCGCCAAGCGCAACCTCGGGCGCTGGCCGGCCTGCTCGCCGCGGCGTCGCTCGTCGTCGACTACGTGCTCACCGTCGCGGTCAGCCTCGCCGCGGGCGCGGCGAGCCTGGGCAGCGTCTTTCCCGCGCTCGCGCACCACCTGCTGCTGGTCTCGCTCGCGGGCCTCGCGCTGCTGACCGCGGTCAACATGTTCGGCATCGCCGAGTCGGCGAAGCTGCTGATGGCGCCGACCGCGGTCTTCATCGTCAGCATCCTCGCGACGATCGTCGTCGGCGCGTTCCACCCCCACCCGGTCGCGCGCATCGGCTCGAACCTCGGGCCGATCCACCCGACGACCGCGCTCGGGATGGTCCTGCTGCTGAAGGCGTTCGCCTCCGGCTGCTCGGCGGTCACCGGCGTCGAGGCGATCGCCAACGGCGTGCCCGCCTTCCGCGAGCCGCGCGTGCGCACCGCGCAGCGCACCGAGATCTCGCTCGGCGCGCTGCTCGGCGTGATGCTCGTCGGGCTCGCGATCCTGATCCACGCCCACCACGTCGTCCCGCGCGGCGGCGTCACGATCCTCGCCCAGCTCACGGCCGGCGCGTTCGGCACCGGCTGGCCGTTCTACGTCTCGAACCTCGCCGTCACGCTCGTGCTCGCGCTCGCCGCGAACACGAGCTTCGGCGGGCTGCCGGTGCTGATGAGCCTGCTCGCGCAAGGACAACCGCCTGCCGCACCTCTTCTACCTGCGCGCCGAGCGGCCGGTCTACCGCTACGGGATCGTCGTCGCTCGCGATCGCCGCGGCGCTGCTGCTGGTCGCCGTCGGCGCGCAGACCGAGCCGGCTGATCCCGCTGTTCACGATCGGCGTCTTCGTCGGCTTCACGATCAGCCAGGTCGGGCTCGTCCGCCACTGGCGCGCCGAGCGCCCGCCGCGCTGGCGGCTGCGCGCGCCGCTCAACGGCGCCGGCGCGGCGATGACCGCGGTCGCCGTCGTCGTCTTCCTCGGCGACCAAGTTCCTCGCGGGCGCATGGGTCGTCGTGCTCGCGATCCCGCTGCTGATGCTCCTCTTCGCCCGCACCGAGAGCTACTACGCGCAGGTCGCGCGCGCGCTGCGGCTGGGCCGCACGCCGCCGCCGCCGCGCCGCCGCGAGAGCATCGTGATCGTCCCGACGACGACCGTAACCTGCTCACCGAGCGCGCCGTCAGCGCCGCGCTGTCGCTCGGCGACACCGTCGTCGCGGTCGCCGTCGCCGGCGACGAGGACGAGCGCGACCAGATCCGCGGCGACTGGGCAGCCTGGCGCTGCAACGTCGCCGCTCGAGGTGCTGATCGACCCCCACCGCTCGCTGGTGCAGGACCGTGCTCGACTACGTCGAGTCGGTCGATCGCGCAGGACCGCACCGTCACTGTCCTGATCCCCGAGCTCGTCCCGCGCAAGCGCCGCCACGAGATCCTCCACAACCAGCGCGGCGAGCTGCTCGAGGCGGCGCTGAAGCGCGCGCACCGACGTCGTCATCGCGACGCTCCCGTTCCACCTCGACGACTGATGGCGCGCCTGTTGATCGTCGGCGGCGGTTGCCGCGGCCTCGCGCTCGCGCGCGACGCCGCGCGCGAGGGCCACGCCGTGCGCATCGTCACCCGCAGCGAGGCCCGCCGCGCGCAGATCGAGGCCGCCGGCGCGGAGTGCTGGATCGGCGATCCCGACCGCCTCGGCACGCTGCGCGGGGCACTGGAGGGCGTCACGCTCGCCTGCTGGCTGCTCGGGACCGCGACCGGCTCCGCCGAGCAGCTGCGCGCCCTGCACGGCCCGCGCCTGTGCGCGTTCGTCGGGCAGGCGATCGACACGACCGTGCGCGGCCTCGTCTACGAGGCCGCCGGGACCTCGGTGCCGCCCGACGTCCTCGCGCAGGGCGCGGACATCGCGCGGGACGCGACCCGCGCCAACGCGATCCCGCTTGCGCTGATCGAGGCCGACCCCCACGACCGCGACGCCTGGCTCCAGGACGCGCGGGAGGCCGTCGCTCGCTACTGGAGCCGCCATCGGCGTAGTGCCAGGCCCCAGCGTTCGAGGGCGAGGCCCAGCGGCGCCATATCCGGGGTGCAGGGTCGCGCCGGGTGCCGGCAGCCCCGCTGGAGGTCTGGGCACGGACCCCGGGTTCGACTCGCACTGGCGGGCCAGCCGGTTGCCGGCCTCCGTCTCGCCACCAACTCCACGACCCGGCGCGCCGGACAGGCGCGCTATCCTCAACGCCAATTCTCCAAAAACCCGATCAGGATTCAAGATAGGAGGGCTTCCTTTGTCCGACTACGCAAAGGACGTGCTCGTCGAGGCCGACTGGCTCGAGAGCACCTTGAACGACGAGGGCATCCGCATCGTCGAGGTCGACGAGAACCCCAAGCTCTACGCCGAGGCCCACATCCCCGGGGCGATCGGGTTCGACTGGCAGCGGGACCTCCAGGACCAGGTCCGGCGCGACTTCCTCGGCCCCGAGGACTTCGGCGCGCTGTTCGGCTCGCCACGGCGTCTCAGACGATCACACGATCGTGCTCTACGGCGATCGCAACAACTGGTTCGCCGCCTACACCTACTGGTACCTGAAGTACTACGGCCACGACAACGTCCTGCTGCTGAACGGCCCCCGCGAAAAGTGGATCGCCGACGGGCGCCCGACGACCGCCGAGCGTCCCCAGCCACGCCGCCGGCGAGCTTCACCGCCAAGCCCGGCGACGACGCGATCCGCGCGCGCCGCGAGGAGGTCCTGCCGCGATCGACGCCCCCACGAAGCTCGTCGACGTGCGCTCCCCGGCGGAGTTCGCCGGCGAGATCATCTCGCCCGCCGGGCTACGAGCAGGAGGGCGCCCAGCGCGGCGGGCACATCCCCGGCGCCGCCTCGATCCCGTGGGCGCAGGCCGTCAGCGAGGACGGAACCTTCAAGTCCGCGCAGGAGCTGCGCGACCTCTACGGCGGCAAGGGCGTGCTCGACGGCGAGCGACATCATCGCCTACTGCCGCATCGGCGAGCGCTCCGCGCACACCTGGTTCGTGCTGCACGAGCTCCTCGGCCACGAGCGCGTCAAGAACTACGACGGCTCCTGGACCGAGTGGGGCAACCTCGTCGGCGTCCCGGTCGAGACCGGGGCGTAGAAGCCGGCCAGTCCGGTGGGGCCCTCCCGCGAGGCCCCACCGGCGTCGGCTCCGGCGTCGATCCCACCGGCCGCATCGGCTCGCGTGGCGTTGGCACGGGCTGGCACCGCCGCCCGCTATGTCCGGATGCCCGTCTGCCCGCGGCGATCCAGCAGCGCGTCGACCTGTCCAGCAGGTCCTCCAGGATCCGCGCCGTCGCGCCCCAGATGAGGTGCTCCTCGACGATGTAGGCGTCGGTCTGGAAGGACACGCCGCGGCGCTCCAGGCGCGTCCGCGTCCTGCCCGCGCGCAGCGCGCCCAGCGGCAGCTCGAGCACCGCATCCACCTCCGTCGGCGAGACCCGCCAGGTCGGCCCGCCGCGGGATCAGCCCGACGAACGGGTGGATCGCATAGCCCGTCACGAACGTCGACGTCGGCGCGAGCTCGCCGAGCAGCGTCACCGCGGCGCGGGCCAGCCCGATCTCCTCCTCGGCCTCGCGCAGGGCCGTCTCGCGCAGGTCCGCGTCGTGCGGGTCGCGGCGGCCGCCCGGGAACGAGATCTCCCCGGCGTGGCGGCGCAGGTCCGCGCGGCGGCGCGTCAGAACGACCGCGTGGGCTCCGCGCCGGCGGCGCCAGGAACAGCGGCACGAGCACCGCCGCCGCGGGTCTGGTCCGGCGGGCCTCGATCGGCCAGGGCGAGCTTCAGGCCGTCGGGGTGCGATGCGGCCTCAGGCGGCCATGTGCACGCGCTCGACGCGTTCCTCGAACATGACCTCGCCGTCGAGGGTGCGGTGCACGGGCACTTGGCGGCGATCACCCGCAGGCGCTCCACCTGCTCCTCGGGCAGATCCTCGGGCAGGCGCAGCACGAGATCGAACTTGGTCGGACAGCCGCGCTCGGCCGGGGTGTACTGCACGTCCACCTCGACGTGGCCGATGTCCCAGCCCTTGCGCGCCGCGTACATCTCCATCGTGATCGCCGTGCAGGACGCCAGGCTCGCCGCCAGCAGCTCCTGCGGGTCCGGGCCCGCGTCGCTCGCCGCCGGCTGCGACGGCTCGTCGACCGTCAGCTGGTGGTCGCGCACCTGCACCGTGTGCCTGAACGTTCCGTCGTCCTGCGCCGCGCCGTGGCTTTCATCTCCTGTGAGCCTCTCCGATCCGATCGGTCATGTGAGCCCCCTCTCCGATGCTACCCCGAGTCATGCTCGTCCGAGCCGGCCGCTCGCCGCAAATCGGGCCGCTCTGGGACCTCAGTGAGCGCAGGGCCGCCGTATCATGCGAGCGGGTTGAACAGCAGCCCCGTCAGCAGCTTGGGATAGAAGTAGGTCGACTTCGGCGGCATGTTCTCGCCGGCGCGCCGCCACGTCTCTGACCTGGGCGACGGGGTCGGGCGCATCAGGAAGGCGGCGTCGTACTCCGCCGCCCCGCACCAGCGCCAGCGCCTGCTCGGCGTCGCGGGCGTAGCCGAAGCCCGTGCAGGTGCGAGATGTCCTCGTCGCTCAGTCCCAGCGCGCCCTTCAGCAGCAGCGCCTCCAGACCCCGGTGTCGAGGCTCCGGTACGCCGCCGACCGTGCCCGGGAGCGCCGCGTCGGCGATCGCCTGGTCCTTCAACGTCAGACGCAGCGCCGCGCATCGACGGGAGTCCGATGTAGCCCAGCTGCAGCCGCCCCGCCCCCGGCGGCGGGGCGAGCTGCTCGAGCGGCACCTCCGCGACCTCGAAGTCGCGGCGCAGCGCCTCCGTCCAGTGCCTCCCAGCCGCGCCGCGTCCAGGCCCCTGCACGAGGCGGTGCGTCGGGAACACCGTCAGCCCCGGGTCCTCCAGCGCCACCAGGCACATCAGCACGTAGCGGTGCTCGCCCTCGCCGCCGATCTCCTCCGCGTACGCCCGCGCCGTCTCGTAGCGGTGGTGGCCGTCGGCGATCAGCAGCTCCGCGTCGCGCGCCGCGGCCTGCACCGCCGCGATCGCCTCGCGGGTCGGCCACGCGCCACAGGCGGTGCACCGTGCCGTCGCCGTCGGTCACCTCGCCCCACGGCGCCCGCGCCGTCGCCGGCTGCGAGGGCCGCTCCACGCCGCGTTTGACGGGATCGGAGTACAGCGAGAAGATCGGCGAGATGTTCGCCCGCGTCGCCCGCGTCAGGCGCAGCCGGTCCTCCTTGCGGGCCCGGGTGGGTCCGCTCGTGCGGGCGGACCCGCCCCGGGCCGTACTCCTCGACGCGCACCCGGCAGAAGAACCCCCGCCGCGTCGACGTCTGCCCGTCGGGGCCGGTGTAGTCGCTGGGTGTGCGCCCACACCGCCGGCTCGCCGTCGCGCACCACCGCGCCCTGCAGCTGCCAGCGTCTCGAACAGCTCCCGCGCAGCGTCGTACGGGTCCTGTCCTCCCGGCACCCCCTCGGGGAGGTCCACCGCGACGACGTTGTACGGCGAGCGCGCCACCAGCTCGGCGCGCTGCGCCGCGTCGATCACGTCGTACGGCGGCGCCACCACGTCGGCGAGCGAGCCCACGACGGCCAGGTCGTAGTGCAGGGCGCGCAGCGGCAGGATCTCGGCCATGACGGCCGCGGACCCTAGCAGCGCGCCAGGCTGGCTTTGTGCCCGGGCCCGCCGGGGGTCCGCGCACCCGTCCCATCCGCAGGCTCCGCCCCGGCCCGGATCCCCGCCGAGTCTGGCCCAACGCAAGGCTCGACACCCAGCCCTACGCAAAGGCCCCCGCGATCCCTACTCTTAGAGGTGACGGGACGTGGCGCAGCCTGGTAGCGCACCTGCTTTGGGAGCAGGGGGTCGCCGGTTCGAATCCGGCCGTCCCGATTGAATTGCTGTTGGACTCAGGGGGCCTGCTGGGGGCGTCCTGGGGCAGCGGTTTTGGCTCTGGGAGTGGGGGTTTGGAGGGTTGTGGCCAGCGGCGGCGGGTCGCTGGGATGCGCGGGTTTGGGGGCCGACCTCACACGGGCCGCACACGGTCTGGCTGCATGACCGCACACGACGATGAACTTGCCCTTTGCTGTAGCGCTCTCTAACGGCTGCTGCGAAAGGTTGCATCTCCTGGGCGAGGCCGTGTCCGCGTCCAAGGCCACGAAGCGCCTGGACGATCTGGAACTGATCGCCATTTGAGGCGGCATCCGGGGATGCCAGTCGAAGTCGTCCCGCGCCCCGTCTGGGGAGCGATGTTCGCGGCCCGGCCGGGTGCTGTGACCTGGCCGGGCGCGGCGCGTGGAGCGCGTGTTATGCGCCGTGTTCGCTCTGGGCGGGGGCGACGGGCGCGAAATTCGTTGGCCGGTCGGGGGCGCTCCACGGCCCCGAGAATCGCCAGCAACCGGGCCAAGCACCACCAATCGCCCCGACTGAGGAAGTGCCTGGAAAATGGCGGGTTTTGGTAGGCGTTCAGTCCTCCGGGCTGTCCGTAGCGAGGTGTGTGCGGGTGGGTGGCGAACCTTGTTGGCGTGGAGCGGTCTGAGGCTGAGGCGGTCTATGACTCGGGGCGCGAGGCGTGCGTTGAGTTCTTGATGGGGTTGATGGATCGGCAGTTGCGGTTGGAGGAGCGGTTGCGGGCGTTGGAGCAGAAGGCTTCCGTGAGTTCGCGTAATAGTTCTCAGCCGCCGTCGGGGGATGCTTCCAAGACGCGTCAGCAGCGTCGCGCGGAGGCACGGGAGAGGGCCAAGGAACTGGCCCGCAAGGATGTCAGGCAGCGCAAGGCGGGCGGTCAGCCCGGTCACCTGGGTGCCGGGCGGGAGCTGCTGGCTGAAGATCGGATGAGTGCGATCGTTGACCATTACCCTGATGAGTGTTCAGGGTGCGCTCGCCAGTTCACCGAGGTGGAGAAGGTCCCGCGTCACGGCCCGGGGCGTCATCAAGTTGCCGAGCTGCCGCCGACCGCGGTGTTCTATGTCGAGCATCGCACTCACCGGTTGCGGTGTCCGGGATGCCGCAAGCGAACCCGAGCGGTTCTCGGGGTCCTCGGCGAGTCGGCGTTCGGGCCGGGCCTGCAGGCCGCGGTGGTGGCGTTGACGGCCCGCAACCGGATCTCACGGCGAGATATGAGCGAGCTGCTCTTAGAGCTGTTCGGGGTCCAGGTCTCGGTCGGCGCGATCGACCAGATCTGCCAGCGCACCTCGGGGTTGCTCGCTGGCCCGCACGAGCGTCTGTGCAGTCAGGTGCTGGGATCCGGGGCGGTCAACGTCGATGAGACTGGCTGGTTCCTTGCCGGGGAGAACCGCACGATGTGGACCGCCGCAACCGGGCAAGCGGCGATCTTCCGGATCGTCGAGGATCGTCACCGCGACCGGCTCTGCGAGCTGCTCGGTGCCGGGTTTGAGGGGATCGTGACCTCCGATCGCTGGTGGGCGTATGACCTGCTGGACCCCGAGCAACGACAAGCATGCTGGTCGCACTTGCAGCGCGACTTCCGCTTCCACAGCGAAGGCTTGGCCGCCCAGCAGACCTTCGGAGCGGCCGGCCTGGCGCTCACTCACCGGCTGTTTGAGGTCTGGCATGCCTACGCGGAGCACCTGGACCGCGACCGTCTCGCCGAGACGATGACACCCGTCCAGAACGAGCTGCGCCAGCTACTCGAGCACGCCGCCAACAAAAGCAAGCGCCACCGACTGTTCGGCCGGTTCGCGAACAACCTCATCAAGCTCTGGCCCGCGCTCTGGACATTCATCACCGTCCCCGGTGTGACGCCCACGAACAACGCCGCCGAGCGCGCTCTCCGCGGACCAGTCATCCACCGCAAGCTATCCCACGGCAACCAATCCGATGACGGCGAACGATTCACCGAGCGCTCCCTATCAGCCTCGGTCACCTGCCGCCTACAACACCGCTCCCTGCTGGCCTACCTCCGCGATCTCCTCGCCGCCCACCAAACCGGCGGCGCGCTCCCCGCCCTCCTCTGACCCAGAACCACCAGAGCCCGGACGACTGAACGCCTACGGGTTTTGGGTCGATAGCCACTTCGGGAACGAGCACGCTGTCTTGGCGCCAGCGCTCGGTGATCGGAGCTCGCGGCAGCGAGTCGGCGGCCGCGGCGCCGTATGCCGCTCACGCGCTGGTCGCCGCGGCGGCGTCGCTTGGGCTCGACGGCGGGATCTCGTCGGGCAGATCGCCGCTGGGCCACGACTGCCAGGGGAACCCTCTGCGCGCATGACGCAGCCTGTAGGCGAGCGCGCCGTGGGCGTTCATCGCGTGCCACGCGGCTTGCGTGGTCAGCGTGAACCTGGGGATCCAGAAGCGCCCCTCGATCGGGTCAAGCGGGGTCGGCGCCGGCGCCAGGTCGACGTCGGCGGCGATGTGGCCCTCGCCGTCCTCGAGCGTCAGTCGGGCGAGGATCGTGCCGTCGCGGTCGCAGATCTGGGACTCCCCGAGCATCTGCGTCTTCCACGGGATGCCGGGGCCGAGCGGTGTTTGGCCCTCGATCGCGCCGACGTGGGAGGCGTGGGCGACCGGTGCGCCCGTCAACCGCGCGACCTGGCCGGGGAGTGCGCGTGCCTGCGCGCGCCAGATCGCGTGCTCGCGCTCGGCCCACAAATGCAGCGGGGCGGGCCAGTTGAGCGGCATCGAAGGCCAGCACATCCCGCCCAGCACGACGTGCGCACCGCCCGCGCGCACGCGGGCGGAGGTGCGAAAGCGCGCCCACTCCCAGCCCGACATCAGCCCGACCTCGCAGCCGAGCGTCTCGCTGCGTGTCACCCCCGCGTCGTCGCCGCCGACGTAGAAGTGCTGCTCCCACGCCGTCGGGATGTCCTTGTCGTGCAGGTGCACAGCGCCGTCGGGCTCGGCGAGCACGAACGTGCCGTAGGTGTGCTTGCCGCGCACGGCGACGAAGCCGCCGCCGATCACGCAGCCCAGCTCGCGCGCGAGCCGTGTGAGCAGCTGAAACGGCTGACCGTCCACCGGCTGCGCCGCGCCCCTGAGCACCTTCGCGAAGACGTTCGGCGTGGTGCACGCCTCCGGGAGAAGGATCACCTCCGGCGAGTGCTCGCCGTGGGCGTCGCGGATCAGGTCCTCGATCCGTTCGAGGTTGCGCGCGACCTCACCCAGCACGAGGGCCGGCTGGACGACCGCGATGCGCGTCACGCGACCACCTCCTCGCTGAGGAGTTCGTTCGCCGTTGTGGTCGTGGACGCGGCCGTGGGGGGTGCCTGCGCCGGCTTCGGCGGCGCAGGCCAGTCGGCTCCGGGGTGCTCGGAGCCCGCGATCGTGCGCGTCGAGCGGAAGCGCCCGGCGCGCTGCTCGAAGTGGATCGCCAGCCCGGTGCGCATGTCCGGGAGCAGGCGGCGCAGCGTCTGCAGGCGCGGCTGCTCGCCGTGCCACATGGCGGCCCCGAGCGCACGCGCCACTCGCGGCGCGGTCATGATCTGCTGCGGCGTGCGCGCGCGCCCGAATACGTCGGTGATGTCCGGGTAGGTCGTGCGCGCCGCGTCGCGAATCACCTCGCAGATCACCGCCGACTGGCGCTCGACGCGCGTGTCCGAGTTCGCGAAGTGGTAGGCCGGCAGGCACTCGTGATCGCGAGCCGCCTCCCACGCGCGGGTCGCGCGGTCGACCGCGTCGGCATCGTCGAGCACTTCCAGCACCCGCTCTGCGAGCGTTCGTCCCGCGAACATCGCGTCGCGCATGCCCTGCCCCGTGACCGGGTCCTTGAAGTGCCCCGCGTCTCCGGCCAGCGCCCAGCCGGGACCGGAGGACGCGCGGAAGAACGCCGGCGTCTCGTCTGTCGAGCGCAGCTTCGTCCCCGCCGGCGCGCTCGCCACCCGCGCCGCGAGGCCCGGATGCTCGGAGAGCTTGCGCTGCCAGTAGCCCTCGGGATTCGCGCGCGCATCGCGCACCTCGTCGCGGTGACCCATGAGCAGGACCAGCAGGCGCCCCACGGGCGTGCTCGGAAAGGCGAATGCGAACGAGTCGCCCTCGCGCCACTGGCAGTAGGTCTCGGCCTCGATCCCACCCGCCAGCGGGTCCTCGAGGTAGCGGAAGACTAGGCCGCGGCCGTTGCGCGAGATCCGGTAGGGCTTCCACGCGCCCACCAGCGCGGCGACCGTCGAGCGCCGGCCGTCGGCGCCGACGAGCAGCGTGCAGGCGAGCTCGTGCTCGGCGCCGTCGCCGTCGCGGTAGCGCACGCCGACGACGCGCCCGCCGCGCCAGCGCAGCGAGTGCGCCGTGCAGCGCTCGCGCACCTCTGCGCCCTGCTCGCGCGCTGCCCGCACCAGTTGCACGTCCTGCAGGTCGCGCGGGACGCACACGCCGTAGTCGATGCCGTCCGCCGCCGGCCGCAGTCGCTCCAGCGCGCTGATGCCCTCGACCGCGATGCGCCCCCAGCGCACCCGTGAGGGCTGCAGCTTGAGGATGCGCGGCAGCGCCCCGAGCTTCGCCAGCTCGCTCGTGCCCGCGGGCATCAGCAGGTGGGTCGAGAGCTGGTCGGACGGGAATCCCATCCTGTCGAGCACCACCACCCGGCGCCCCGCCCGCGCCAGCGGAGCCGCCACGGCGCAGCCGGCCAAGCGCGCTCCCACGACCACCACGTCGACCTGCTCCACCGCCGCGCGCCGGCGGCTGCCGGCATCCCAGGCCGCGGTCCCGCCGCTCGCGCTGTCAGGCGGGCGATTCACGGTCCGGTCGTTTCTGCCAGCGCCGCTCCATCGTCCGGAGCATCTGTGGGTAGACGACCAGGTACCGGAACGGCTTGATTGCGGCCATGTAGGCGTTCCCCAACAAACCGTTCGGCCTCACATAGATCGCCATCTGGCCTCGATAGCCGCCGCTCCCCTCGGCGACCCAGCCGAAGTGCAGGACGCCGTGCATCGTCTGGTTGGCGATCTCGGCGGCGAACTCGTCGTCGGTCATGTAGAGCGAGGTGAATGGGAGACCCTCGAATTCCGGCCCGGTCACGGCGTGCAGATCGGCGGGCAACCGCTCGCGAAGCGTCGTCACCCGCGACCCGAGTCCCGAGCCCGGGTCGTCGAGGCCGAACAGGTCGCCGAGCTTCCACCGCAGCGACAACAGCGCCCGCGTCGCGCGGGACGCGGTCTTCGCCGGATCGGATGCGGCGAACCCCTCGACGAGGATCGGGAACTCGTCGGCTGCACCGGGCGTCGGCAGCGCCCAGACGTCCTCGAGGCGAAAATCGGGGACGAGCTCGTGGATTCGCCAGGGCCGGGAGGTGTGTGCTGTGTTCGGGAGTTTCATCTCGGGCTCCATGTCCTGGTGTCCCAGCCGGCGAGGTTCGCGCCGAGAACCCCGCGGCGGCATCCGCCCCGGTGAGCGGCGGTCGTCCATCCATACGGCAGCGTATAGTTGGAGACTAGCATCATCGCCGGGAATGTCAACACCGAACCGCACGCGATAGAGAGACGATGGCGCCGCCGACCCGCACGCCTCCCAACAGGTGGATCGAAGAGGGGCTGAGCGCCCTTGCCGCCGGCGGGCCGGAGGCCGTGCGGATCGAGCCGCTCGCGCGCGCGCTGGGCATCAGCAAGGGCGGGTTCTACTGGCACTTCAGCGACCGCCAATCGCTGCTGGAGGAGATGCTGGACGCATGGGAGCGCACCTGGGTCGACGAGGTGATCGAGGCCGTCGAGGCCGAGGACAAGGACGCGAGGTCGAGATTGAGGCGGCTGTTCGCGCTGGCCGCCGCCTCAGGCAGCGAGCTGTTGAAGATCGAGCTGGCGATCCGCAACTGGGCTCGGCGCGAGGAGGCGGTTGCCGAGCGGTTGCGGCGGGTCGACAACAGGCGAATGGACTACATGCGTTCCCTGTTCGGAGCCATCTGCGAGGACGACGACGAGGTTGAGGCTCGCTGCCTGCTGGCCTTCTCGCTGTTCATCGGCGGCCCCTTCGTCACCGCCGATCACGGCGGGCACAGCCGCGCGCAGGTGCTGGAGCTGGCCCTGGAGTGGCTTACGCGATAGGTACCCTCATGGCAGCCCGGCGTGCGGGACGTCGACGACGGTCGTCAGCAGCACGGCCTCGCGCGCCGGGGTGCGGTTGGCCTCCAAAAAGTCCGGGGCGGCGCACAGCAGCAGCGTGCGACCGTCGTCGCCGCCGAGCATGCAGGCGAAGATCCCGAGGCCGTCGGGCGCGGGGATCTGATCGACGATCTCGCCGCCGCGGGCGACGCGGGCACAGCGGGCGCCGACGGCGTCGGCGGCCCAGATGCAGCCGTCGGCGTCGAGCGCGCAGCCGTCGGGCCCGAACTTCAGCTGCGGCAGCGTCTGCGCGAGCGGGCCGAGCTCGGGTGCGGGGGCGACCTGCGCCCAGACGCGCCGGTCGCTGAGCGAGCCGTCGGCGGCGAGCGTGAAGGCGGTGTAGCGCGCGGCGGCGGTCTCGCCGACGATCAGGGTGGCGCCGTCGGGGGTGATGACCGAGCCGTTGGGGAACAGGAGGTCGTCGGCTAGCACCGTGACCGAGCCGTCGGGATCGACGCGCATCAGCTTCGCCGGGGCGGGGTCGGCGAAGGCCATGAGGTCGAAGCCGAACTCGCCGACGTAGGCGCGCCCGTGGGAGTCGACGACCATGTCGTTGAGGTGCCCGCGGCAGTGCCCCGAGAGGTCGGCGTGCACGGTGACGTCTCCGCCGGGAGCGCGACGCAGGATGCGGTGGTCGGTCATCGAGACGACGAGCAGTGAGCCGTCGGGCATCCAGCCCAGTCCGGAGGGCTGGTGCTCGACGGTCATCGCCTCGGCGGCCGAGCCGTCGGGGGCGACGGTGATCACGAGCCGGCGGTAGAAGTCCGAGACCCACCAGCGACCGTCGTGCCAGCGGGGTCCCTCGAAGAAGGCGCCACCGTCCAGCAGCGTCGTGAGCTCTCGCTGCGCCATCGGTTGCAGCCTACTCCCCGGGCACCGGGGGATGGGATTGGCTGCCGCGGTGCGGCCTGCGCTCGGCGGTCATCCGGCTGCGGCGTGGGCCGCGAGGGCGTCGCCGAGACGGTCGATCAGCTGGCCGGCACGCGTGATCGCGCGGTCGACCATCAAAAAGCCGTGCATCTGATCGGAGGCGTGCAGATGCTCGACGGCGACGCCGGCGGCGGCGAGCCGCTGGGCGTAGACGATGCCGTCGTCGCGCAGGGGGTCGAACTCGGCGGTCATCACGAGCGCCGGCGGGAGGCCGCTGAGGTCCGACGCGGCGAGCGGGAACAGATAGGGCGTCGCGGGGTCGTGGTCGGGGGGGAGGTAGTTGTCGAGGTACCAGTGCAGCAGCGTGCGGTCGAGGGTGTAGCCGGCTGCCGCGGTCGCGATAGGACGGCCGGTTCCCCGGCACGTCGGTCAGGGGTAGGCGAGGACTTGAAACGTCGGCGTCGGGGCGCCGGCGTCGCGCAGCAGCAGCGTGAGGGCGGCGGCGGTGGTGGCGCCGGAGCTTTCTCCGACGATGGCCGTGCGCGTGGGGTCCCCCTCGAGGCGCGGTGCGTGGTCGAGCAGCCAGCGGTACGCCAGGCTGGCGTCCTGGAGCGGCGCGGGGTGCCTGTGCTCGGGGGCCTTGCGGTATTCGAGCGAGGCCAGCAGCCAACCGGAGCGCGCGGCGATGCGGCGGCAGAGGCGGTCGTGGGTGTCGATGTCGTTGAGCGTCCAGCCTCCGCCGTGCAGGAAGAGGGCGATCGGCAGGGTGCCGGGTTGGGGCCGGTAGAGGCGCAGCCGCAGCGGCCCGTGGGGGGTCGCGAGCGTGGTGTCCTGGACGCTGTGCAGGGCGAGCGGCTGGCCTTTCGTTACGAATGCGGCGCGCGCCTGCTCGCGAGCCTGCGCGACGGGCAGGGTGTGGGCGGGCGGGGCGCCGACCGCGCGGATCACGTCCAGCAGCGCCTGGGCCTCGGGGTCGAGCTGTGCGGTCACGGCGGGCCGGCAGCCTACAAGGCGAGCGACGGTGCGAGCGGCTCGCCGACGACGATGGCTTCGGCCGGCGGCTCGATCGCGGCGAGGGAGGCGGCGACGACGCGGTTGCGTCCGGCGCGCTTGGCGCCGTAGAGGGCTTGGTCGGCGGCCTTGAAGAGGGCGTCGTAGGCGACGTCGTCGCCGCTGTCGACGCTGAGGCCGAGGGAGATCGTGACGGGATGCCGGTGGGGCGAGCCTGCTCGACCGCGGCCCGCAGCCGCTCGGCGACTTCGCACCCCTCCTGCTGGGCGACGCCGGGGAGCACGATCAGGAACTCCTCGCCGCCGAGGCGGTAGACGAGCTCGAAGGAGCGCAGCCGCTTGCGCAGCTCGTAGGCGACGTCGCGCAGGACGGCGTCGCCGCGGTCGTGGCCGTGCTCGTCGTTGATGGCCTTGAAGTTGTCGACGTCGCACAGCACGAGGCACACCGGCTCGTGGGTGAGGCGCGCCTGGTGGGAGATCTCGATGAAGCGCGGGCACCAGGGCGTGGCGGTTGAGCAGGCCGGTGAGCGGGTCGAGGATCGCCTCGTCGCGGTGGTGCAGCTCGGCGGCCTGCAGGGCGAGGACGATCGAGATGACGGCGGCGAGGAGCGCCAGGTCGACGATCACCGGGCACCGGGTCGTCGATCGTCGCCGGTGGGGTCGACACCGATGGTGACGACGCAGGATCAGGATCCACCGTGAGCACCGCGCCGGCGACGACGACCTGCAGGCGAAAGCGGGCGGCGACCATCGCCCCGGGCAGCACCATCCACGGCAGCGCGGGACTGCGGGGCCCGCCGCTGATGGCGACCCCGCCGGCGAGGACGGCGAGGGTGATCACGATCGCCGATCGCGCTGACCCGCTCGGGATGGGGGCTGGAGAGCAGGCGCCGGTCGACGTTGGAGAAGTTGAGCGCCGATGACCGCGAACAGGACCAGCGTCCACCAGCCGACCCACGGCGCCGAGATCAGCAGCGCGACGCCGACGGCGCCGGAGCCGACCAGGCGGATCGTACGGACCCGTCCGTGGGCCTCGACGATGCGGGCGCGGTCGAGCTCGGTGGGACACAGCCATGAAGAGGACTCCTCACGCATATGCCCGTCCTTTCGACTGTCGAGAATTAGGGCTTGAGACAATCGGCGCCCTTGGCAACAGGTGTTCAACGCCGGTACTGAATGTACAAGCGTGACAAGCCGGGCAGAGCTGCAAACGCGGCCGGTATGGGGCGCTGGGTGGGCGCCGCGAGGCGGCAGAGGTGCTGACGTCCGTCAACCGAACGAGCTAACGTCAAGCGATGCGCTCCAGCTCTCCTTCGGGCTCCGATGGAGACCCCCCGGGCGATCCCGATCGGGATCAGGCGTCCGGTTTCGAGATGAACTCGCCGGGCGCCGATGAGTGGAGCGTCGATCGGGGCGCGGCGGCGGGCCCGGTATCGGAGTTCGACATCGCCTTCGGGGACGAGCTGGGCTTCGCGGTGGACCCGGTCACGGAGGCGGAGCGGCTGTCGACCTACGACGTGCTGCGGGTGCGGGCGAACAACCCGGGGCCGCTGACGCTGTCGGGGACGAACACGTGGATCGTGGACCGCAACCCGGCCTACGTGATCGATCCGGGCCCGGGGCTGGAGCAGCACCTGCGGCGGGTGGTCGCGGCGATCGACGCGCGCGGGGGGCTGGGGGGGATCGCGCTGACCCACGACCATCCCGACCACACCGACGCGGTGGCGGCGTTGCGTGAGCTGCGCCCGGCGCCGCTGGCGGCGGCGCGCCGCCGGGGCAGGGGTGTCGACGTGGCGCTTTCCGACGGTGTGCGCTTCGGCCCGCTGATGGCGGTGCCGACGCCGGGCCACGCTCCGGACCACTTTGCGCTGGTGGCGGAGCGGGTGTGCTTCACGGGCGACTCGGTGCTCGGGGAGGGCAGCGTGTTCATCGCCCCGCACCCGGGGTCGCTGAGCGGGTACCTGAACGCGCTGGTGCACCTGTGCACGCTGGACCTGGATGTCCTGTGTCCGGGCCACGGGCCGGCGATCTGGGAGCCGGTGAGCAAGCTGGAGGAGTGCATCGGCCATCGTTTCGACCGCGAGCACCGTCTGATCGTGGCGCTCGCGGAAGGCCGGCGGACGATCGAGGAGCTGCTGGACCGGGCGTGGGGCGACGTGCCGCTGGAGCTGCGCCCGATGGCGGCGATCACGCTGGCGGCGCATCTGGACAAGCTCGACGAGGAGGGCTCGCTGCCGGCGGGGGTGGAGTACCCACAATGGGATGACTCCGCCTGGGAGGGGGCGTCGTGGGAGGACCCCCCCCGCGAAGCCTCTGAGTGGTGACGTCGGAGGATTCGCCGTTCCCGCCGATCGGCGCGTACGGCTTCCTGTCGGACTGTCATACGGGGGCGCTGGTGGCGCTGGACGGGTCGGTTGAGTGGATGTGCGTGCCGCATTTCGACTCGCCGAGCGTGTTCGCGGCGATGCTGGACCGCGGGGCGGGGCGCTTCCGGGTGGGCCCGTACGGGGTGTATGTGCCGGCGGGCCGACGCTATATCCCGGGGACGAACGTGATCGAGACGACGTGGATGACGGCGCAGGGGTGGCTCCGGGTGGTGGACGGGCTGACGGTGGGGGAGTGGCACGACAACGAGGAGGGGTCGAGCCATACGCGCCCGCCGACGGACTACGACGCGGACCATCTGCTGGTGCGGGTGGTGGAATGCATCCAGGGGCAGGTGCAGATCGAGATGGTGTGCGAGCCGATGCTGGACTACGGGGCGACGATGGCGAGCTGGCGGGCGGTGGAGGATGATCGAGACCCCGCCCACCCCGACCGGGTGCATGAAGCGCTGGACGCGTTGGACGGGAGGACGGCGTTCCGGCTGTTTTCGGACATGCGGATGGGCGTGGAGGGCAACCGGGTGCATTCGCGGCACACGCTGGTGGAAGGCGAGAAGCGCTTCTGCGCGATGTCGTGGACGGAGGGGCTGGGGGGTCCGCGCACGGTGGAGCAGGCGGAGGGGCACCTGTCGCGGACGATGCAGTTCTGGCGGACGTGGCTGGCGGAAGGGACGTATCCGGACCATCCGTGGCGCCTGTACCTGGAGCGGTCGGCGCTGGTGCTGAAGGGCCTGACGTTCATGCCGACGGGGGCGCTGGTGGCGGCGCCGACGACGTCGCTGCCGGAGACGCCGGGGGGGTCGCGCAACTGGGACTACCGCTTCTGCTGGATGCGCGACGCGACGTTCACGCTGTGGGGGCTGCACGCGCTGGGCCTGGATTGGGAGGCGGACGACTTCGTGCAGTACGTGGCGGACCTGGAGCGCAACGAGGACGGGTCGCTGCAGATCATGTACGGGATCAGGGGCGACATGAACCTGGCGGAGTCGACGCTGGATCACCTGAAGGGCTATGAGAACGCGCGTCCGGTGCGAATCGGCAACGGGGCGTACAACCAGCGCCAGAACGACGTGTACGGGGCGGTGCTGGACTCGGTGTACCTGCATTCCAAGAAGCGCGACCACATCCCGGAGCGGCTGTGGCCGGTGCTGATCGACCAGGTGCGATGCGCGGAGCGGGTGTGGTGCGAGCCCGACCAGGGCATCTGGGAGGCGCGGGGCGAGCCGCGCCACTACGTGTCCTCGAAGCTGATGTGCTGGGTGGCGATGGACCGCGGGGCGCGTCTGGCGGAACGGCGCGGGGAGGACGAGCACGCGGCGCACTGGCAGAGCGTTGCGGATGAGATCAAGGCGGAGATCCTGGAGCGGGGGGTGGACGGCCGGGGGGTGTTCCGCCAGCACTACGAGACCGACGCGCTGGACGCGTCGAACCTGCTGATCGGGCTGGTGCGCTTCCTGGAGCCGAGCGACGAACGTGTGTGCGCGACGGTGCGGGCGATCCGCGAGGAGCTGACCGAGAACGGCCTGGTGCTGCGCTACCGGACGGAGGAGACCGACGACGGCCAGAGCGGCGAGGAGGGGACGTTCCTGATCTGCTCGTTCTGGCTGGTGTCGGCGCTGTCGGAGATCGGGGAGGACCGCGAGGCGGAGCACCTGTGCGAGCGGCTGCTGACGTATGCGTCGCCGCTGCAGCTGTACGCGGAGGAGCTGGAGGCGTCGTCGGGGCGGCTGCTGGGGAACTTCCCGCAGGCGTTCACGCATCTGGCGCTGATCAACGCGGTGACGCACGTGATCGCGGCGCAGCAGCGGGAGTAGCGCCGGGAGGAGCGGGCCTTCGAGATGGGGTCGGCCTGGCCGGCCGACCTGGGGAGAGCGCGGTGCGAGTGGCGTCAAACGGCGCGCGGGCTCTCCAGACCTCAGTACCCGGGCTCGCCGGGGAGCAGCACGCGGGCGACCTCGCCGTCGACGACGACGCGGGGCTGGACGGGCTCGACGGTGAGGTGGCGGGCGTGCTCCAACAGCTCGGCGGCGGAGGCGAAGGGGCTGAGCTGCTCGAGATGCTTGATGGTGGGGAAGACGAGCTGGATCTCCTCGCGGCGATGGGCCTCCAGGGCGGCGTGGGGTGCGAACCAGCCGAGGTCGACGCACTCCTCGCCGTCGACCTGGGGCTCCTGGTCGGCGGGTGGGGGGCGAGGTAGAAGTGGGTGTCGAAGCGGGTGCGGACCTGGGCGGGGGTGATCCAGCGCGAGAACTTGACGAGTTCCGCGGGTCCGCCCAGCGTGACGCCGGCCTCCTCGCGCAGCTCGCGGACGGCGGCGGCGCGGTGGGCGCTGTCGTCGTCGTCGCCGTCGGCGGGCCGGTCGGTGGCGTGCTCGACGGCGCCACCGGGGAACACCCAGACGCCGCCCATGAAGCGGCGCGCGGGGGTTGCGCTTGACGAGCAGCAGCTCCAGATCCCTGTCGGCGCCGCGCAACAGGATCACGGTGGCGGCCTGGCGCGGCGGGGTGGGATTTTGGGTGCCCGCCCACCCTATGTACTCCTCGCCGGGCGCGGGGCGCTCGTCGGCGGGGGTCCTCGTGGGCGGCGTGTCCATCGACCAACTTTACTGATCGCCCCAACCACACCACATCCCGGTACCTCGGCCATACGTCCCGCTACCCCGGCCACCCGTCCCATGAGATTGCAAGCCACACGTCTCGCCGGGATGGGCTCGCATTCGCGGCGGCGGCCGGTACTCTTAGGGCCATGACCACCCAGACCCTGCAGCGCTGGATCTGCGAGTCGTGCGGCTACATCTACGAACCCGAGGAGGGCGACCCGGACGGGGGGATCCCGGCGGGGACGGCCTTCGAGGACATCCCGGAGACGTGGTTCTGCCCGGTGTGCGGAGCCCGCAAGCGCGACTTCACTCCTTACGAGGACTGAGGATCTGAGCGACTGGGAGGCACTGCTCGCGCTGGACGGCGAGCACGTGTGGCATCCCTACGGGGCGCTGCCGGCGGCGCTGGCGCCGCTGCCGGTGGTATCGGCGCGGGGGGTGCGGCTGCGCGTGGCGGACGGACGGGAGCTGATCGACGGGATGTCGTCGTGGTGGTGCGCGGTGCACGGCTACGGCCACCCGGCGCTGGACGCGGCGGTGCGCGAGCAGCTGGGGCGGATGGCGCACGTGATGTTCGGGGGGCTGACGCACGAGCCGGCGGTGGTGCTGGCGCGGCGCCTGGTGGAGATGACCCCGGCGGGCCTGGAGCGGGTGTTCTTCGCGGATTCGGGGTCGGTGGCGGTGGAGGTGGCGATCAAGATGTGCCTGCAGTTCCAGCGCGCGGTCGGGCGCCCGCGGCGCCGGCGGCTGCTGACGGTGCGGGGGGGCTACCACGGGGATACGTTCGGGGCGATGGCGGTGTGCGACCCGGTCGGGGGGATGCACAGCCTGTTCACGGGCGCGCTGACAGAGCATGTCTTCGCGGACCGCCCCCCGGACGGCTTTGAGGCCCCGAGGGACGAGTGCTGGGAGCGGTGGGCGGCGCAGGTGCGCGAGCTGGCGGCGCGGCACTCCGACGAGCTGGCGGGGGCGATCGTGGAGCCGGTGGTGCAGGGGGCGGGGGGGATGCGCTTTCACTCCCCGGCGTGCGTGGCGCTGCTGCGGGAGGTGTGCGACGAGCACGGGATGCTGCTGGTGGCGGACGAGATCGCGACGGGCTTCGGCCGCACGGGGGCGCTGTTCGCGTGTGAGCACGCGGGGGTGTCGCCGGACGTGATGTGCGTGGGCAAGGCGCTCACCGGGGGCTACATCTCGCTCGCGGCGACGCTCTGCACACCGGAGGTGGCCGGCGCGATCTCGTCGGGAGAGGGCGGGGGCCTGATGCACGGCCCGACGTACATGGCCAACCCGCTGGCGTGCGCGGTGGCGCTGGCCTCGACGGGGCTGCTGTTGGATGGCTACGGCGCTGACCGGCTGGACGGCGACGGGCGGCTGGACGGCGACGACGAGGGCGGGCCTCCCGGCGCCGCCCGACCTGGCGCAAGCTGGCGGGAGCGGGTGCAGGCGATCGAGCGCGGCCTGCGTGAGGGCCTTCAGCCGGCGTGGGAGCTGCCGGGAGTGGCCGACGTGCGGGTGCTGGGGGCGATCGGGGTGGTGCAGCTTGAGCGCGACGTGGACATGGCGACAGCGACGGCGGCGGCGGTGCAGCGGGGGGTGTGGCTGCGCCCGTTTCGCGACCTGATCTACGCGATGCCGGCGTATGCGATGGAGGAGGACGACGTGGCGACGGTGGCCGCGGCCGTGGTCGCGGCGGCACGCGCCGGGCATGGCTCTGAGCGGGATTTATAGGAGCAGATCTATTCCTTGGTGCCGATACACGCATCCCATAGTGGTATACTCCACGTATGTCACAGATTGCTGTGCGTCTGTCTGAGAGCGAGCTTGGGATGCTGGACTCGGCGGTCGCGAGCGGGGATTTTCGCTCGCGAGCTGAGGCTGTCCGTGCCGGCATCCGACTGCTGGAGCGCGAACTGCGGGAGATGCGTATAGCCGCTTCCTACCGTGCGGCCTATCGCTCGACGCCCCTCACGGAGGAGGAGAACGGCGTACTCGATGCCGCGGCTGCGCTGGTGGGCCACGCCGTGCCGTGATCGCGCGAGGCGATGTCTGGGATGTCGACCTCGGCGCCGCGGTGCGTCCCGTTGTCGTCATCACGCGCGAGACGGCAATCCCCGTTTTGAGTCGTCTGAACTGTGTTGTCGTGACGAGTACCGTGCGAGGCCATGTGGCCGAGGTAGAGCTGGCCGGATCACATGGCGTGCGCGAGCCGAGTGCGGCGAACTGCGACTGGCTGGTCAACGTCGCGAAGGATCGTTTCCTACGCCACCGCGGGGAACTCGATCCGTCCACGATGCGGCGCCTGAACGCGGCGCTTGTGATTGCGCTGGGGATCGATTCCTAGCAAGCCAGCGTTGCCACGGCAGTTGCTCACCGGCGCGCGCAAGCTCACCCACGATGGGACCGGGCACGCGGGGCAGTCCCTCGACCTCGACCTGTCCAAGCCGCGCGATGGTCGCGCGGTTGGAGCGCTCCATCGTCGACGGCTGCGCGGGCCACGGCGTGAGCACGACCGCGGCCACGGATAGCCCCGCGCCGCGGGCGGCGTGGAGAGTGAGCAGCGTGTGGTTGATCGTGCCCAGGCCCGGCCGCGCGGCGATCAGCAGCGGCAGACCAAGCCTGGCGGCGAGGTCGCATGCGGTGAAGTTCTCGGCAAGCGGGACAAGCAGCCCGCCGACTCCCTCGACGATCAACGTCCCTTCCACGGCCTGGGCGGCGCCCATCGCGGCCTCGGCGGTGGCCACAAGCCGCTCGGGCTCGATCCGCTTCCCGGCCAGCTCCGCGGCGAGGTGCGGCGACACGGCGGGTCCGTAGCGCAGCGGAGCGACCTCCTCGGGGTCCATGTCGGCTGCGAGCGCCAGCAGCTCGTGGTCGGGCGGCCACTCCACCGGCGGACCGGCCACCGGGCCGGTCTCCGATTGATCGTCGAGGCCCGTCACCACCGGCTTGTGCGCCTGCACGCGCTCGCCTGCCGCAACCATCGCGGCGATCAGCGCCGCGCTCAGGACCGTCTTGCCTACGTCGGTGTCGGTCCCGGTGACAAAGAGACCCCGCACGGTGCCGGTCGGTCGACCTTGTGCGTCTACGCGGCGCGGATCAGCGAGCCGTCGCGCTCGACGTCGAACGGCGCTCGCGGACGGCCCCGGTCTGCTGCGGCGAGGCGCTCCGTGGGGGCCTCCTCGACCTCGGTGGGCTCCTCCGCCGGCATCGGGCGCTCCACCGCGGGCGCCCCCAGCGCCGCCGGGTCCAAACCCTGAGCGCGCGCGACCTCGCCGAGAGCGCGCGCCGCGTGGCGCAGCTCCTCGGAGGTGTGCGAGGCCATCGCGGCGAGGCGCAGTCGGGAGGTGCCCGCGGGCACCGAGGGGGGGCGGATCGCCTGGGCGAACACTCCCCGCTCCAGCGCGCCCTGGCAGAGGGCTGTGGCGGCGCGCTCGTCGCCGACGACCAGCGGGACGATCTGCATCTCGCTCTCCCCCACCGCGAAGCCCTCGGCGGCGAGCGCCCGGCGCAGGTCGCGCGCGTTGGCGCGCAAGCGTTCCACGCGGTGGGGGCGCTCCTGCAGCAGCTCCAGCGCCGCCAGCGCCCCGGCGGCGGCGGGCGGGGCGGGGGCGGTGGAGAAGATCAGCGCGCGCGCGGTGTTGATCAGGTAGCGCACCATCGCCGCGTCGGCGCAGACGTACGCGCCGTAGGAGCCCAGCGCCTTGCCGAGCGTCCCGACGAGCACGTCGATCTCGCCCTCCAGGCCGGCCTGCGCGACGGCGCCGCGCCCGCCGGGGCCGAGCGAGCCGGTGGCGTGGGCCTCGTCGACCAGCAGCCGCGCGCCGTGGTCGCGGGCGAGCGCCACGATCTCCTCCAGGGGGGCGACGTCGCCGTCCATCGAGAACACCGAGTCGGTCGCGATCAGCCGCCGTCCGCTGCCGCCGTGGCGGCGCAGGCTCCAATCGAGGTGCTCGGTGTCGAGGTGGCGGTAGACGTGCACGCGCGCCCGCGACAGCCGGCAGCCGTCGACGATCGAGGCGTGGTTGAGCTCATCGGAGAACACCATGTCGCCGTCGCCGGCCAGCGCGCCGATCGCGCCGATGTTGGCGAGGTAGCCCGACCCGAACAGCACGCACGCCTCGCTGCCCTCGAACGCCGCCAGGCGCTCCTCGAGGCGCCGGTGGATCGTCATCGTCCCGGATACCAGCCGCGACGCCCCGGCCCCGACGCCCCAGCGCATCGCCGCGTCGGCGGCGGCCTCGCGCACCCGCGGGTGGTCGGCGAGGCCGAGGTAGTTATTCGAGCACAGCAGCAGCACCGGCCTGCCGTCCAGCAGCACCCGCGGCCCCTGCGGACCGGAGATCAGCCGCAGCCGGCGGTGCAGGCCAAGCCGCTCCAGCTCGGCCAGGCGCTGCTCGATCTCGCTCATCCTGCCGCCACCATCTCGGCGGGCTCATCGGAATGGGGAGCGGCCTCCGCTGCGCTGCGGCGTCGTCGCGTTGCGTTGGGCGCCCCGTCGGGCCGTGGCGGGACCCTGCGCTTGGCCTGGTGGCGAAGCTGCGTGGAGGGGTCCCACAACCTGACCTGCAGATCGATCCGCCCCCCGGGTGGATCGCCGATCGCGATCTCCGCCGGGGTCGTGGCGCCGCCGAGGTGCTCGTCGACCACGTCGGGGGTCTCCCCGTCCAGCCAGCCCGAGCGGTTGTCGGGGCGCGGATTGGCGCCGTTGTCGGGCTGGCGTGCGACGTTCAGGCCGAGCTCCTCGAACATCGCGCGGTCCTGCTCGGGCTCGTTGCCGAGCGTCGTCAGGAAGTTGCCCATCATCACCCCGTTCAGACCGGCCTTGACCGCGAGCGTCTGCAGCTCGCCGAGGTTCTCCACGCGCCCCCCGCACAGCCTAAAGAGCGCGGCGGGCATGATCAGCCGGAAGATCGCGATCCACTTCACGGCCTCCCATGGGTCGATGTAGTCGCGGTCGCCGAACTTCGTCCCGGGCCGCGGGTTGAGCAGGTTGATCGGAACGCTGTCGGGGTCGATCGCGGCCAGCTCGAAGGCCATCTCGACGCGCTGCGCGCGCGTCTCGCCGAGGTTGAGGATGCCCCCGACGCACGTCTCCAGGCCGGCCTCGCGCACCGCGCGGATCGTGCGCAGACGCCCCTCGTAGCGGACCGTCGTGGAGACCTCGTCGTAGTAGCTGGACGCCGTCTCGACGTTGTGGTGCACGCGCTGGATGCCCGCCTCGCGCAGCGCCCGGGCCCGCTCGCTGGACATGTGCCCGACCGAGGCGCAGCGCTTGAGGTTGGTGTGCTCGGCGACCAGGCGCGCGCCGTCGAGGATCTTCTGAAAGTCGCGCTTGGACAGCCCCTGGCCCTGTGTGACCATGCAGAAGCGGTGCGCCCCCGCGGCCTCGGCCGCGCGGGCGTGCTCGAGGATCTGCTCGGGGTCCATCATCGGGTGCATCGGGGTGTCGGCCTCGGCGAAGCGCGACTGCGCGCAGAAGCCGCAGTCCTCGGCACAGCCGCCGGACTTCGCGTTTACCAGCGAGCACATGTCGGTCGAGTCCCCGAAGCGCTCCACGCGCGCCTCCCAGGCGCGCTGCACGAGCGCCTCGATCTCGGCGTGATCCTCGATCTCGCCCAGGCGCAGGGCTTCCTCAGGAGTGATGAGCGGCGGCATTCCGGCGACCTCCGATGTCGTTGACGTAGAAGATTATGGAGCGCCGCGGACGCCTTGGCAGCGCGCTATTGCCCGCTCCAACGCGGCGCGCGCTTCTCGGCGAACGCGCTGATCCCCTCGCGCATGTCGCGCGACGCGAACGACGCGCGGCGCAGCTCGATCAGCTCGCGCTCGACCTCCTCGGGCAGCTCGCCCTCGGCGCGCAGCAGCGCGGCGATCACGCGCTTGTTGCCGCGCTGGGACAGCGGGGCGTTGCCGGCCAGCTCGCCGGCCAGCTCCAGCGCGAGCGCCTCCAGCTCTCCGGCGGGGGCGACCCGGTTGACCAGGCCCCACGCCAGCGCCGTGGGGGCGTCGATGTAGCGGCCGAGCAGGAACAGCTCGCGGGTGCGCGCGGCGCCGATCGCGTCGATGAAGCGACGCAGGCCGGTGTGGGAGTAGACCAGCCCGAGCTTCGCCGGCGGCATCCCCAGGCGGATCCCGTCCTGCGCGACGCGCAGGTCGCACGCCAGCGCCAGCTCCAGGCCGCCGCCGATCGTGTGTCCTGGAAGCGCCGCGAGCGTTGGCCAGGGGAAGTCCGCAAGCGCGTCGATTGCGACCGTGAACGGGTACGCCACCAGCGCCTCGGCGCGCTGTTCGAACTCCTCCTCGGGGATCTCGGCGATGTCGTAGCCGGCCGAGAACATCCCGTGGGCCCCGGTGATCACGACGCAGCGCGCGCGGTCCCCGGCGGCCAGCTCGCCCAACGCGGCGGCGAGCGCGTCGAGGATCGGCTGGTCGAGCGCGTTGCGCTTGGCCGGGTTTGAGATCGTCAAGCGGGCCACGCCGCCGATCGGCTCGTCGACCAGCAGCGTTCCTTTTGAGGATCCCGCCCGGCCCGCGCTTGGGGGGGTGCGGGGGGGCACGACCGCAAGGCTATTCGAGCACGACCAGCGTGTCCCCCTCGTTGACGGCCTGGCCCTCCGTGCAGAGGATCTTCGCCACGGTGCCCGCGTCCTCGGCTTCGACCGGCATCTCCATCTTCATCGACTCTAGGATCGCCACCGTATCGCCCTCCTGGATCTCGTCGCCCACGGCGCACTCGACCTTCCACACCGTGCCCGTGATGTGGGCCTCTACCTCAACCACGCTGGAGCCTCCTGGTCGTCATTTCGGCCAGCACGATAGTCCCAGCCGCCGATGCGAAGATATCCTCGCAGTCGAGCCATCGATTGGCGTGGGTGGTCTAGGCTACCAGGAGGTGTCTCGTTTTGACCATCCCGGAGCGACGGAGGAGCGACCGCGTAAGCGACAGCATGGTCGTGCGACAGATTCGATCGGTATGGACGTGAGCGGTAGTCACGCCGAGCTACTCGGGCGCATTCGAGCCGAACTGGTCGCTGCGCTGCGGGCGCGGCGGGCTGAGCTGGAAGAGGTGGCCTTCGCCCACTTCCGCGATGCCGCGTACGACGCGGCGGGCGACGAGGACGCCGAGTATGTGGCGGGGCTGAGGGAGGCGATCACGGCGATCTTGGACCAGGCCATGACCGTCATCGAACGGGGAGGGGAGCGGGTGGGCGCGCTGCCCCCCGCGGCGGCCGCACAGACGCGCCGCGCGGTGCGCGCCGGCGTGAGCCTCGATACGGTTCTGCGCCGCTGCGTGGCGGGCGGGGCGCTGCTCGGGGATTTCGTGATGCAGGAGGCCGCCGCACACAGCGACCCGGCGAGTCGGGGGGTCGTGGTGCGGGACATGCTCGGCGTGCAGGCCGCGATGCTGGATCGTCTGATGGCCGCGGTGACCAGCGAGTATGCGCGCGAGGTCGAGCGGATCGGACGCTCGCCGGGGAGGCGTCGTGAGGAACGCGTGCAGAGGCTGCTCGCCGGCGGGTCGGCCGACGCCGCCGAGCTCGACTACGAGCTCGATGCCTGGCACCTCGGGGTGATCGCCACGGGCGCCAGGGCCGACCGGGCGGTCTGCGATCTGGCGGAAGTGCTCGGCCGTCAACTGCTGCTGGTGCCGCGCAGCGGCGAGTCGGTGTGGGCGTGGCTCGGAGGGCGGCGCAGGCTTGCGGTCAGGGACCTCGAGCGCGCGCTGCTGGCGAGGGCGCCCGCGGACGTGTCGCTGACGGTCGGCGAGCCGGCGGCGGGCGTCGACGGCTTCCGGCTCACGCACCGGCAGGCCCAGGAAGCCCTGTGGGTCGCTCTGCGCAGTCCACAGCGGCTCACGCGGTACTCCGACGTGCTGCTGCTTGCGCCCGCGCTGCGCAACGATGTGCTGGCCAAGTCGCTGGAGAGGATCCTGCTCTCGCCGCTCGGCGGCCAACGCGAGGGCGGTGCGGAGCTGCGCCAGACGCTGCGTGCGCTGTTCGACGCCGGCCACAACGTCAATGCGGCCGCCGCCACGCTGGGAGTCGACCGGGGGACGGTCCGCAAGCGCCGGCGGATCGTCGAGCAACGGCTCGGGCGCCCGCTGCACACCTGCCAAGCCGAGCTCGAAGTCGCGCTGCGCTTGGAGGAGCTGCTGCAGTCCAACGCCGGCGACTAGCCAAAGTGTGGCATGGGGCGTTGGGACTTGCACCACATTGGTGCAACATGCGCGCCCCAATAGCCGATACAAATCATTTATACCGCTGGAGCTGGGGGGTGGGTCGAGGGCGCCGGCGGCGGGGCGAGTTGCTGCGATGACGGTTATCTCTACACCACAACCAAGGACCGAGTCCAACGTCCCGGCCAAGCGCGGGCGGCCCGCGAGCATCAGCGCGGTCGCCTGGAGAGCCGGTGAAGGCATGGAGTACCGCAGGTGGGTGCTGGAGGGAAGGCGCATCGGCGCGATGGGGCGTGGAAGCCCGTGGTGGGTGGGAGATTGGCTTCTATATGGGACGGCGAGGTGGGGCGAGCGGTACGTGGAGGCCGTCAAGATCACCGGCTATGACGCGAAGAGCTTGAGGAATATGCGCTATGTGGCGTCACGGTTTGAACTGTCCCTACGTAGGGACAATTTGACCTGGAGCCACCACGCGCTGCTCGCCGCCTTCGAGGCGGATCAGCAGAGGTATTGGCTGGATCGCGCGACGGCTGACAAATTCTCGGTCGACGATCTGCGGATCGAGTTGAGATCGGCGCGGATGGGGCGCTATGCGGCTTCGGCTTTAGAGGATGGGCCGCCCACCCTGGGGGAGATCGCGATCCTGGTCTGTCCGAAGTGTGGCCACGAAATTCGGCCGGGGCCATCCTCGGAAAGTGCCGCTGAGCATTAACTCGGCGCTCTTTTCGCAGTCACATATCAACCTTTTCACATCGACGGCTTCACCATCGTGGTGATGTCGATTGATTATCTCTGGCAAAAATCGTTGCGGGACGAGGACGAGAAGAAAAAGTGAAGACAGGTGAACTGCCACACAGTCGATCTGAAGCTGGCCCGGACGTGGATGGCGCGCCCGGTGGCGGTGGTGTCGCCGAGCTCGCCAGGAAGTCTGTCGACGGCTCGGCCCAGTGGCCGCAGGCGCTGCTGGACGCCGACTCGTTTCACCCATGGCGCTCGGCGGTGGGCGATGGCGTGGTTGCCGGCTCGGCGCGAGTCGACGGACGCCCGGTGTGCGTATGGACCCAGGACGTAGGCCATCGTGGCGGTTCGCTGGGCGCCGCCGGCGGTGAGACGATCGCACGCACGATCCGGCGCGCGAGCCGCGCCGGCGTGCCGGTCGTCGGTGTCCCGCACTCGGGAGGGGCGCGCCTGCAGGAGGGCGTCGCCGCACTGAGCGCGTACGGCGCGATCTTTCGCGAGCAGGCGCTGGCGCGTGTGCCGCAGATCACCCTGATCGGCGGGGCGTGCGCCGGCGGGGCCGCCTACTCGCCGGCGCTCGGGGACTTCGTGGTGATGATCGGCCCGCGTGCCCGCCTGTTCCTGACCGGCCCCAGGGTCGTCGAACAGGTCACGCGCGAGCGGATCAGCGCCGAGGATCTCGGCGGGCCGCGCGTCCACGCCGCCAACGGCGTCGCGCATCTCGTCGCCGCCGACGATCGCGCGGCGGCGAAGCTGTTGCGCGAGCTGCTCGGCTACCTCCCCGCGACCCTCGGCGGGCCGGCGCCGCTCGCCGAGGCGGTCGATCCGCCGGCGGGGAGCCCGGCGGACCATCTGCCGGCCGGCACGCGTCGGGTGTACGACATTCGCGACGTGATCGCGGCGCTTGCCGACGGGGGACGGCATCTGGAGCTCGCGGCTCGGTGGGCGCGCAACATGGTCACGACGCTCGCCCGCCTCGGCGGTCATTCGGTCGGTGTGATCGCCAACCAGCCGCGCTACCGAGGCGGCACGATCGACACGGCGGCGGCCGAGAAGGGGTCGTGGTTCGTCGCTCTGTGCGACCGCCTTGCGCTGCCGCTGATCGTCCTCGTGGACACGCCGGGCTTCCTCCCGGGCGCCAGCCAGGAGCGAGCCGGGGTGATCCGACATGGGTCCGGTCTGCTGCGCGCGTTCGGGCGCGCGACCACGCCGCGGCTCACCGTGACGCTGCGCCAGGCCTACGGAGGCGCGCACATCGTGATGAACTCGCGCGACCTCGGAGCCGATCTCACCTTGGCGTGGCCGGGCGCGCAGGTCGGGATCATGGGCGCGCACCAGGCGGTCGCGATCGCCGATCGCCGCGCGATCGCCGCGGGCTCCGACGCCGACGCGCTCGCCGAGCTGTACGCGGAGGCGAATCTGGGGGTCGACGTCGCGGCGGCCAACGGCTTCGTCGACGAGATCGTCGCGCCCTGCCAGACGCGCGAGCGCCTGGTGCGGGCGCTGGAGCTGCACGCATGACGACCTCCGGGCAAGCGGGCTGGTGAGACGGTGAGCCGACTGCTCCAGGACTACGTGACGCGCGCCGCCGAACGCCATCCGGACAAGGTCGCGGTGGTGATGGGCGACGAGCGCCTGACCTACGGGGAGCTCGAGCTGCAGAGCAACCGGCTCGCGCGACTGCTCGCCGAGAACGGCTGCCACCGCGGCGACCGCGTCTGCCTGCTGCTGGGAAAGTCTCCGAGCGCGATCACGGCGATGATCGCGATCCTCAAGGCCGACGCCGCCTACGTGCCGATCGACGTCTCCTCCCCGGCGCCGCGGGTCGCGCGGATCGTCAGCGCCAGCGAACCGCGGCTGATGCTCGCCTGCGGCGAGACCGCGAAGCTCGCGGACGAGCTCGCGGCCGAGGATGCGCTGAGCTGGGAGTGGGCGTCGGTCTCCTCGACGACTCCGGCGGCGGCGAGTCGTTCGATCCGGTGTTCGGCCGAGCCGACTGGACGGTCGCGGATGGGGGCCCGCTGAGCCCGGCGAACGGCCCCGAGGACTTGGCGCACCTGCTGTTCACGTCGGGCTCGACCGGCGTGCCGAAGGGGGTGATGATCACCCATGCCAACGTCGTCGCATTCGTGGAGTGGGCGACGTCGCACTTCGGGACGGCCCCCTCGGACCGGATCTCCGGCCATCCGCCGCTGCACTTCGACCTGTCGACGTTCGACATCTACGGGACGTTTCTCGCCGGGGCCGAGCTGCACCTGGTGCCGGCGGCGGCGAACCTCAAGCCCGATGCGCTCGTCGACTTCATCCGCGACGGCGAGCTGACGCAGTGGTTCTCGGTGCCCTCGGCGCTGACCTTCATGGCGAAGTACGGCGCGCTGCGCCAGGACGACTTCCCGCGCCTGAAGCGCCTGATCTGGTGCGGCGAGGTGCTGCCGACGCCGACCTTGATCGAGTGGATGGGGCGCCTGGCGCACGTGCGGTTCACCAACCTCTACGGCCCGACCGAGGCGACGATCGCCTCCAGCTACTTCACGGTGCCCGAGTGCCCGACCGACCCGACCGCCCCGATCCCGATCGGCGAGGCCTGCGCGGGCGAGGAGCTCGTGGTGCTCGACGGCGAGATGCGGCCGCTGCCGCGGGGGGAGATCGGCGAGATCTACATCGGCGGCGTCGGGCTCAGCCCGGGCTACTGGCGCGACGAGGAGAAGACCGCCGCCGCCTTCCGGGCGCACCCGAGCTCGTCGCAGGACGGGGCGCGGCTGTACCGGACGGGCGATCTGGGACGCATCGGCAAGGACGAGCTGCTCTACATCCTCGGCCGGGTCGACTCGCAGATCAAGAGCCGCGGCTACCGGATCGAGCTGGGCGAGATCGAGGCCGCGCTGAACGCCCAGCCGATCCTCAAGGAGTGCGCGGTGATCGGCGTCGACATGGGCGGGTTCGAGGGCACCGCGATCTGCTGCGCCTACGCCCCTCTGGAAGGGGAGGAGGTCTCCGACGCACGCCTGCGAAGCCGCCTGGCGGAGCTGCTGCCCTCCTACATGTTGCCCGCGCACTGGCTCGCGCTCGAAGCGCTGCCCAAGAACCTCAACGGCAAGATCGACCGCCCCAAGCTCCGGGAGCATTTCGAGCGGGCGCGCGACGAGCGCGAGACCACGGTCGCGTCGTCGCCGCCGGCGGCGGGCGGACGAGCGCCCGCGGAGGACGTCCTGGACCTGTTCGGCGCCGTGGCCCTCGACGAGCAGCGATTCCTCGCCGACAGCTCCGACAGCGCCGCCCGCCCCGCCGAGGAGGATTCCGGGGCGCTGGCGCGGCGCCTGGCCGAGCTGCCCGAGGACGAGTGGGACGCGGCCGTGCTGGAGGTGGTGCGAACGCAGGTCGCGGCGGTGCTCGGCTATGCGTCGCCCGCGGAGGTCGACTCGCAGCTGGCGTTCCAGGAGCTCGGCCTGGACTCGGTGAGCGCGATCGAGCTCGGAAACCGCCTCGATCACGAGACCGGCCTGCGGCTGTCCTCCACGCTGGCCTTCGACCACCCGACCCCGACGGCCGTCGCCGAGCATCTGCGCGCGCTGGTGGAGGGCGCCCGGGGCGACACGCCGGCGCGGGGGCGCCGGCGTGAGATCGCCGAGGAGCCGGTCGCGATCGTGGGGATGGGCTGTCGTTATCCGGGTGGGGTGCGTTCGCCGGAGGAGTTGTGGGAGCTGGTCGCCGCGGGCACCGATGCGGTCTCGCCGTTCCCGACCGACCGCGGCTGGGACCTGGGGCGGCTGTATGACCCCGATCCCGACCGGCGCGGCACGAGCTACACGCGCGAGGGCGGCTTCATCCGCGACGTGGGCGAGTTCGACGCCGGCTTCTTCGGGATCGGTCCGCGCGAGGCGTTGGCGATGGACCCCCAGCAGCGGCTGCTGCTGGAGGTCGCGTGGGAGGCGTTCGAGGACGCCGGGATCGACCCGGAGTCCGTGCGCGGCAGCGAGACCGGGGTGTTCGCCGGGGTCAGCAACCAGGACTGGCTGTGGCAGTGCGTGGGGCCCGAGGAGCTCGAGGGCCTGCGGCTGACCGGAGGGGCCACCAGCGTGCTGTCCGGCCGGCTGTCCTACGTGTTCGGGCTGGAGGGCCCGGCGTTGTCGGTCGACACGGCGTGCTCGTCGTCGCTGGTGGCGCTGCATCTGGCGTGCCAGGCGCTGCGCTCCGGCGAGTGCTCGCTGGCGCTGGCGGGCGGGGTGACGGTGATGGCGACGCCGGGTGTGTTCGTCGAGTTCGCGCGTCAGCGCGGTCTGTCGGCGGATGGGCGGTGCCGGTCGTTCGCGGCCGACGCCGACGGGACCGGCTGGGGTGAGGGCGCGGGTCTGCTGCTGGTCGAGCGGCTGTCAGACGCCCGCCGCAACGGCCACCGGGTGCTGGCGGTGGTGCGCTCCAGCGCGGTCAATCAGGATGGCGCGAGCAACGGGCTGACCGCGCCCAACGGCCCGTCGCAGGAGCGTGTGATCCGTCAGGCGCTCGCGAACGCGGGCCTCTCGGCGGGCGATGTGGATGCGGTGGAGGCGCACGGGACGGGGACGACATTGGGCGATCCGATCGAGGCGCAGGCGCTGTTGGCGACCTATGGGCAGGGGCGTGTGGATGGCCCGCTGCGGCTGGGGTCGGTCAAGTCGAACATCGGCCATACCCAGGCGGCGGCGGGTGTGGCGGGTGTGATCAAGATGGTATTGGCGCTGCGCCATGGGCTGCTGCCGGCGACGCTGCACGTCGACGAGCCCTCGCCGCACGTGGACTGGTCGGCGGGCGCGGTGCGGCTGTTGACCGAGGCCGAGCCGTGGCCGGCGAACGGGCGTCCGCGGCGCGCGGCGGTGTCGTCGTTCGGCGTGAGCGGCACCAACGCGCATGTGATCGTCGAGGATGCGCCGGTTTTTGAGACTTGCCCGTCCTCCTCTCCGGCCGGGGGGGTTTGGGCCGGGGAGGGCGGGCGAGCAGGGGGGGCCGAGCAGAGTGGGCAGCGTCCGGTGGTCTCCGAGCAGTCGGGGCGGGGGGGCCCTGATCAACACTCGGGGCTGCCGGCGCTGCCCCTGCTCGTGTCGGCCAGGAGCGACGCGGCGCTGCGCGGACAGGCTGAGCGTCTGGCCTGGCATCTGCGCACGCACCCGGAGCTCGATCTGGTGGATGTGGCGTTCTCCCTGGCCAGTACAAGGGCTCACCTTGGTGAGCGGGCGGCGGTGGTGGGTGGGGATCGCGAGGCGCTGCTGGCGGGGCTGGACGCGGTGGCGTGTGGGGAGTCGGTGGGTGGTGTGGTCCGGGGTTCGGCGGGGCCTGGGAAGACGGTGTTCATGTTTACCGGGCAGGGTGCGCAGCGCGCGGGGATGGGCGCGGAGCTGTATCGGTGTTTTCCGGTGTTCGCGCGGGCGTTGGATGGGGTGTGCGCGGAGTTGGATCGGCATTTGGGGCGGTCGTTGCAGGAGCTGATGTTCGCTGCCGAGGGCTCGGTGGAGGCGGCGCTGTTGGATCGGACGGAGTTCACGCAGGCGTCGCTGTTTGCGTTGGAGGTTGCGCTGTTCCGGCTGGTCGAGTCTTTTGGCGTCAGGCCGGATCTGCTGATCGGCCACTCGATCGGCGAGCTGGTGGCGGCGCATGTCGCGGGTGTGCTGTCGCTGGAGGACGCGTGCGCGCTGGTGGCGGCGCGTGGCCGGTTGATGGGGGCGCTGCCGGCGGGTGGCGCGATGCTTGCGTTGGAGTGCTCTGAGGAGGAGGTCTGCGCGAGCTTGGAGGGGTTTGCGGGTCGGGTGGTGCTGGCGGCGGTCAACGGGCCGGTGGGGGTGGTGGTGTCCGGGGACGCGGACGCGGTTGAGGAGCTCGAGGTCGACTGGCGGGAGCGCGGGCGTAAGGCTACGCGTCTGCGGGTCAGTCACGCGTTTCATTCGCAGCGGATGGACCCGATGTTGGAGGAGTTCCGTGGGGTGGCGCAGGGCTTGGACTTTGAGCGTGCGCGGATCGCGGTCGTCTCGAATGTGTCGGGTGAGCTCGCGGGCGAGGAGCTTTCGACTGCGGAGTACTGGGTGGGGCATGTGCGCGAGGCGGTTCGTTTCGGCGATGGGGTTCGGGCGCTGCGGGCGGCGGGGGCGACGCGGTTTTTGGAGCTTGGGCCGGATGGGGTGCTGTGCGCGATGGCGCGTGGGTGCCTGGGCGACGACGAGCGCGCGCTGCTCGCTCCGGCTCTGCGTGCGCGTCGGGCGGATGGCGAGGCGTTGGTCGGCCTGCTGGCGGCGGCGCACGCCGACGGGGTCGGGGTCGATTGGGGGGCGCTGTTCGCGGGGCGCGGGGCGCGGCGGGTGGAACTCCCGACCTACGCCTTCCAGCGCGAGCGGTTCTGGCTGGCGCCGCGGGCCGGCGTCGGGGACCTCTCGGCCGCCGGGCTGGGCGCCGCCGACCATCCGCTGCTGAGCGCGGCGGTGGAGTTGGCGCACGAGGATGAATGGCTGTTCACCGGCAGCCTGTCCCTTGTGAGCCATCCGTGGCTGGCGGACCATGAGGTGTTCGACACGGTGCTGCTGCCGGGGACGGCGTTTGTCGAGCTGGCGCTCGCCGCCGGCGCCCGCGTCGGCTGCGAGGCGGTGCAGGAGCTGACGCTGGAGGCGCCGCTGGTGCTGGCCGAGCAGGGGGCCGTGCAGTTGCAGCTCACGGTGGCCGAGCCCGACGAGGCCGGCTGCAGGGCCGTCGCGATCCACTCGCGCGCACAGGACTCCGCTGCGGTTGGGGGCGGTCTGCCGGCGCCGGCGGGGGCAGGGTGGACGCGTCACGCCAGCGGTGTGCTGGCCGCGGCGACGGGCGACGACGGCGCGTTCGACGCCTTCGCCGGTGCCCGGTGGCCGCCGGAGGGCGCCGAGCCCGTCGACGTCGAGTCTCTGCACGACCGTCTGGCCGCGGCGGGCTTTGGCTACGGCCCGGTCTTTCAGGGCGTCGGGGCGGCGTGGTGGCGCGGCGAGGAGGCGTTCGTCGAGGTCGCGCTCGACGACGCGCGGGCGGCGGGCCGCTTCGCGGTGCATCCGGCGCTGTTCGACGCGGCCTTTCACCCGGTGATCGACCGGCTGATCGGCGAGCTGGAGCCGGGTGAGCTGCCGTTGCCGTTCCTGTGGGGCGGGGTGCGGCTGCACCGCACCGGTGCCTCGTCGCTGCGGGTTCGGATCGCCCCGCAGGGGGAGGGCGCGTTCGGCGTCGCGGCGCTCGACCAGGATGGTGCGCCGGTGCTGTCGCTGGCGTCGCTGGTGGTGCGGCCGGTGCAGACCGGCCAGCTGGAGGGCGCGCGGCGCGGGGCCCGGGACTCGCTGTTCCGGCAGGAGTGGGCGCGGGTCCCCGCCGCCTCTGCGAACGGCGCTGGGCACCGGCTCGCGCTGCTCGGCGAGCTGGTTTTTTCGCCGGACCCGCCGCCCTTCGTCGAGGATCGCTACGCGAACCTGGCGGCGCTCGCGGAGGCGGTGCGCGACGGCGCGACGGCGCCGGACGTGGTGCTCGCAGCCGCGGCGACGTGCGGGGACGAGGAGGATCTCGCGGATCTGGCGCAGGCGGCGCGCGCCGAGGTGCAGCGGGTGCTTGGGCTGCTGCAGGCGTGGCTGGCCGACGAGCGCCTGGCCGACGCGCGGCTTGTGTTTGTGACGCGTGGCGCGGTCGCCGTCCGGGACGGCGAGGGGGAGGGCGGGGCTCCTGATCTCGTCGCGGCGTCCGTGGGGGGGCTGGTGCGCAGCGCGCAGTCTGAGCACCCGGGCCGCTTCGTGCTCGTCGACCTCGACGGTCGGGACAGCGGCGACGGTGGCGTCGGGGACGGTGGCGGCGATGTCGGTGGCGAGGTCCCGTGGTCTGCGCTGTTGGCGGTCGACGAGCCGCAGCTCGCGGTGCGCGGGGGCGCCGTCTACGCTCCGCGGTTGACAAGGTATCCCGCCCGCCCCAGCGACGGCCCCGCCCATCCCGGCGAGGACGCTCCGTCGCTGCGGGACCCGGATGGCACAGTGCTCGTTACCGGCGGCACCGGCGGTCTTGGCCGGCTGCTGGCGCGTCATTTGGCCGGCGCGCACGGCGCGCGGCATCTGCTGCTGGTCAGCCGCCGCGGGCCGGAGGCCGAGGGGGCCGACGAGCTGGTGGCGGAGCTCGCGGGGCTTGGCTGCGAGGCGACCGTCGCGGCGTGCGACGTCACCAGCCGCGACGAGCTCGGGGCGTTGATCGGCTCAATCCCGGGGGAGCATCCGTTGACGGGAGTGATCCACGCGGCGGGTGTGTTGGATGACGCGACGATCGAGACGCTGGACGCGGAGCGGGTGGAGCGGGTGATGGATCCGAAGGTCGCTGGGGCGCTGCATCTCGACGAGCTGACTGCGGGCCTGGGGCTGTCGGAGTTCGTGCTGTTCTCGTCCGTGTCGGCTGTGCTGGGCAGCGCGGGGCAGGGCAACTATGCGGCCGCCAACGCGTTCCTGGACGCGCTCGCGCAGCGGCGCCGCGCGCAGGGGCTGGCGGGCAGCTCGCTGGCGTGGGGGCTGTGGGCTCTGCAGGACGGGGTCGGGATCGGCGGCGCCCTGGATGGGGCCGGTGTGGCGCGGCTGGCGCGGCTGGGGCTCGCGCCGCTGTCGGGCGAGCAGGGTCTGGAGCTGTTCGACGCCGCGCTGGAGCTGGATGAGCCGCTGCTGGCGCCGGTCCGCCTGGACACCGCCGTGCTGGGGTCGTTGGCGAGGGTGGGGATGCTGCCGGCGCCGCTGCGCGGGGTTGTTCGGGGTGGGGCGGGAATCGAATCCCCGCGCGGGCGGACTGCCGGGGGCTCGCTGGCGCGGCGGCTGGCCGGCGTGCCCGAGGCCGAGTGGGATGGGCTGGTGCTGGAGCTGGTGCGCGCGCAGGTCGCGGCGGTGCTCGGGCACCCCACGCCGGAGGCGGTCGATCCGGGGCTGACGTTCAAGGAGCTGGGGTTCGATTCGCTGAGTGCGGTGGAGCTGCGCAACCGCCTGACGCAGGTGACGGGTGTGCGGCTGCCGGCGACTTTGATCTTCGACCATCCGACGCCCGTTGCCGTCGCGGGGCTGCTGCGCTCGCGGGTCGAGGGTGTGCAGGCCGGCGCGCCGGCGGTGGCGCGTCGGCGCCGGGACGTCGAGGAGCCGGTTGCGATCGTGGGGATGAGCTGTCGTTATCCGGGTGGGGTGCGTTCGCCGGAGGAGTTGTGGGAGCTGGTCGTTGCGGGCACGGATGCGATCTCGGGGTTCCCGTCCGATCGTGGTTGGGATCTGGAGCGGTTGTATGACCCCGATCCCGATCATCGCGGTACGAGCTATACGCGCGAGGGTGGGTTCGTGCACGACGCGGGTGAGTTCGATGCGGCCTTCTTCGGGGTCGGTCCGCGTGAGGCGCTGGCGATGGATCCCCAGCAGCGGCTGCTGCTGGAAGGGGCGTGGGAGGCGCTGGAGGACGCGGGGATCGACCCGCAGTCGCTGCGCGGCAGCGAGACGGGGGTGTTCGCGGGCCTCATGTATCAGGACTATCTGTTCGGTGTGCTCGCCGGCGCGGAGAGCGGCGAGACGGAGGGCTACGCGCTGTCGGGCTCGGCGGGGAGCGTGGTGTCGGGCCGGGTGGCGTATACGTTTGGGTTCGAGGGTCCGGCGGTGACGGTCGACACGGCGTGCTCGTCGTCGCTGGTGGCGCTGCATCTGGCGTGTCAGGCGCTGCGCTCCGGGGAGTGCTCGCTGGCGCTGGCGGGCGGTGTGACGGTGCTCGCCCAGCCGACGGTGTTCGTCGGCTTCAGCCGTCAGCGCGGCCTGTCGCCGGACGGGCGCTGCAGGTCGTTCGGGGCCGGCGCGGATGGGGTGGGCTGGTCGGAGGGCGCGGGTCTGCTGCTGGTCGAGCGCCTGTCGGACGCGCGTCGCAACGGCCACCGGGTGCTGGCGACGGTGCGTGGCAGTGCGGTCAACCAGGATGGCGCGAGCAACGGGCTGACGGCGCCGAACGGCCCGTCGCAGGAGCGTGTGATCCGCCAGGCGCTGGCGAACGCGGGCGTCTCGGCGGGCGAGGTCGATGTGGTCGAGGGCCATGGGACGGGTACGACGTTGGGCGACCCGATCGAGGCGCAGGCGCTGCTGGCGACCTACGGGCAGGAGCGTGCCGATGGTCCGTTGCGGCTGGGGTCGATCAAGTCGAACATCGGCCATACCCAGGCGGCGGCGGGTGTGGCGGGTGTGATCAAGATGGTGTTGGCGCTGCGCCATGGGTTGCTGCCGGCGACGTTGCACGTCGATGAGCCCTCGCCGCACGTGGACTGGTCGGCGGGCGCGGTGCGGCTGTTGACCGAGGCCGAGCCGTGGCGGGCGAACGGGCGTCCGCGGCGCGCGGGGGTGTCGTCGTTTGGCGTGAGCGGCACCAACGCGCATGTGATCGTCGAGGATGCCCCTGCCGATGAGGCTGGGGGCGTCGAGACGGCGTCCGCTGAAGGGGGGTCTGCGGCCGGGGGGGTTTCGGCCGTGGATGGCGGACGAGCAGGGGGGGCCGAGCAGGGTGAGCAGCGTCCGGTGGTTTCCGAGCGGTCCCTGGCCGTCTCGGGGCTGCCGGTGCTGCCCCTGCTTGTGTCGGCCAAGAGCCCGGCGGCACTGCGGGGGCAGGCCGAGCGTCTGGCCGCGCACCTGCGAGCCAACCCGGAGCTCGATCCGCTGGACGTGGCGTTCTCGCTGGCGACGGCGCGCGCACAGCTGGGCGCGCGGGCGGCTGCGATCGGGGACGATCGCGAGACGCTGCTGGCGGGCCTGGACGTCCTTGCGGGCGGTGGCCTCGACGGCCCTGCTCCCGTGGGCGATGTGGTCAGGGGCTCGGCGGGAGCCGGTCAGACGGCATTGATGTTCACCGGACAGGGAGCGCAGCGCGCGGGGATGGGCGGCGAGCTGTATGAGTCCTTCCCGGTGTTCGCGCGAGCGCTGGACGAGGTGTGCGCGGAGCTTGATGGGTATCTGGGGCGGTCGTTGCGGGAGTTGATGTTCGCGGGGGAGGGCTCGGTGGAGGCGGCGTTGTTGGATCGGACGGAGTTCACGCAGGCGTCGCTGTTCGCGTTGGAGGTCGCGTTGTTTGCGCTGGTCGAGTCGCTTGGCGTCAGGCCGGACCTCCTGATCGGGCATTCGGTTGGGGAGCTGGTGGCGGCGCATGTCGCGGGGGTGCTGTCGCTGCCGGACGCGTGCGCGCTGGTCGCGGCGCGGGGGCGGCTGATGGGGGCGTTGCCGGGGGGTGGCGCGATGCTCGCGCTGGAGGTCTCCGAGGAGGAGGCCGTCGCGAGCCTCAAAGGGCTGGGGGAGCGCGTGTCGCTGGCGGCTGTCAATGGCCCGACATCGGTGGTGGTCTCGGGCGACGCCGACGCGATCGAGGGGTTGGAGGCCGACTGGAAGGGGCGGGGTCGCAGGGTGACGCGGCTGCGGGTCAGCCACGCGTTTCACTCGCAGCGGATGGAGCCGATGCTCAGCGAGTTCCGTGGGGTCGCCGAGGGTTTGCAGTTCGCCCCGGCGCGGATTCCGATCGTCTCCAATGTGTCGGGTGCGGTCGCCGGCGCGGAGCTGTCGACTGCGGAGTATTGGGTGAGGCATGTGCGTGAGGCGGTGCGGTTTGCCGATGGGGTGGCGGCGTTGGAGGCGGCGGGGGTGTCGCGGTTTTTGGAGCTGGGGCCGGATGGGGTGCTGTGCGCGATGGCGCGGGGGTGCCTGAGCGCTGGGCTGGAGGAGCGCGCGCTGCTTGCTCCGGCGTTGCGTGCGCGTCGCTCGGAGGCGGAGGCGCTGATCGGCCTGCTGGCTGAGGCGCACGCCAACGGCGTGCAGGTCGACTGGCCGGCGCTGTTTGCCGGGCGCGGCGCGCGGCGTGTGCGGTTGCCGACCTATGCGTTTCAGCGTGAGCGGTTCTGGGTGCGCCCGCGGGTTGGTGGCGGGGATCTTGCGGCTGTGGGCTTGGGGGCCGCTGAGCATCCGCTGTTGAGCGCGACGGTGCGGTTGGCGCACGAGGACCAGTGGCTGTTCACGGGCAGCCTGTCGCTGGCGACCCACCCGTGGCTGGCAGACCATGAGGTGTTCGACACGGTGCTGCTGCCGGGGACGGCGTTCGTCGAGCTGGCGCTCGCCGCCGGCGCGCGCGTCGGCTGTGAGACGGTGGGGGAGCTGACGCTGGAGGCGCCGCTGACGCTCCCCGAGCAGGGCGCCGTGCAGCTGCAGGTGTCGGTGGGCGAGCCCGACGAGGCCGGTCGCCGGGCGGTCGCGGTGCACTCGCGCACGCACGATCCGTTCGCCGAGGGGCTCGCGGCCGAGGATGGGGTGGGTTGGACGCGTCACGCCGGCGGCGTGCTCGCGCCGGCGGCCGGGGGGCCCGACGACGCGTTCGCGGGACTCGCCGGCGGGCGGTGGCCGCCGGAGGGCGCGGAGCCGGTGGACGTCGAGTTCCTCTATGACCGCCTGGCCGAGGCCGGGTTTGGCTATGGGCCGGCCTTTCAGGGCGTCCGGGCGGGGTGGCGGCGTGGCGGGGAGGTGTTCGCGGAGGTCTCGCTGGACGGTGAGCAGGCGGTCGAGGACGCGCGGTTCGGCATCCATCCGGCGCTGTTCGACGCGGCTCTGCACGTCGGGATCGACCGGTTCGGCGACGAGCTGCACGATGGGCTGCCGCTGCCGTTCTCGTGGAGCGGGGTGCACCTGCACCGCCCGGGTGTGTCCTCGCTGCGCGTGCGGGTCGGCCCGGTCGAGGGCGGGCGGGCCGGGGATGGGCAGGGCGGGGGTGGGCCCTGGTTAATGGCGCTCGACGAGGACGGCGCGCCGGTGCTGTCAGTCGATGAGCTGGTCGCGCGGCCGGTCGACGCGGACCTGTTGCGCAGCACACAGCGCGCGGGCCAGGACTCGCTGTTCCGGCTCGACTGGGTGAAGGCCCCCGCCGCCATCGACAACGCCCGCACGCATGGGTTCGCGGCGCTCGACGAGCTTGGCGGGGAGGGCGTCGGCGATCACTATGCCGATCTGGCGGCGCTGGGCGAGGCCGTCGACGGGGGCGTGTCGGTGCCCGACGTCGTGGTGGTCTCCGCATTGGCCGACATGGACGCTGCCCCGAACGCTGGTGCCGACGCCGGTGGGGGCGGGCTCGCGCAGGCGGCGCGGGCGGCGGTGCAGCGGACGCTGGGGCTGTTGCAGGCGTGGCTGGCCGACGAGCGCTTCGCCGGCGCGCGGCTGGTGCTGGTGACGTGGGGCGCGGTGGCGGTGGGCGAGGGCGAGGCGCCCGACCCGGTGGCGGCGTCGGTGTTGGGTCTGGTGCGCAGCGCGCAGGCCGAGCACCCGGGCCGCTTCGTGCTCGTCGACCTCGACGGTCAGGACGACGGTGTCGATGGCGATGGAGATGGTGGCGTGGGGGATGCCGGCGGGGATGTTGCAGGCGGCGGGGACGGTGTCGAGGTCCCGTGGCCTGAGCTGTTGGCGGCGGACGAGCCGCAGATGGCGGTACGCGGGGGTGTTGTCTATGCGCCGCGGTTGACAAGGTATCCCGCCCGCCCCGCTCGTCCCGGCGACGGTTCTGTCGATTCCGGTGCGGTTGCGCGGTCGTCGCTGGACCCGGATGGGACGGTGCTGATCACCGGCGGCACGGGCGGCCTGGGGGCGCTGATGGCGCGCCATCTGGCGGGCGCGTACGGCGTGCGGCATCTGCTGCTTGTCAGTCGTCGCGGGCCGCGCGCCGACGGGGCTGACGAGCTGGTCGCCGAGCTCGCGGAGCTCGGCTGCGAGGCGACGGTGAAGGCGTGCGACGTCACCAGCCGTGAGGAGCTGGCGGCGTTGATCGGCTCGATCACCGAGGAGCGTCGGTTGACGGGGGTGATCCACGCGGCGGGGGTGCTGGACGACGCGACGATCGAGACGCTGGACTCCGAGCGGGTGGCGCGGGTGATGGCGCCGAAGGTGGACGCGGCGTTTTATCTGCATGAGCTGACCGAGGGGCTGGGGCTCGCGGAGTTCGTGCTGTTCTCCTCCGCGGCTCCGCTGTTGGGGGGTGCGGGGCAGGGCAACTACGCGGCGGCGAACGCGTTCCTGGACGCGCTGGCGCAGCGGCGTCGCGCGCACGGCCTGGCCGGCAGCTCGCTGGCGTGGGGGTTGTGGGGTCAGGCGAGTGGGATGAGCGATCTCACCGACGTCGAGCGGGATCGGATGGAGCGTCAGATCCGGGCGCGGATGGGGATGCTGGCGTTGGCCCCGGAGCAGGGCCTGGAGCTGTTCGATGCGGCGCGCGCGGTCGACGAGGCGCTGCTGGTGCCGGTGCGTCTGGATGTCGGCGCGTTGCGGCCGTTGGCGCGTGGAGGGATGCTGCCGGCGTTGCTGCGCGGGGTGATTCGGGTCCCCATCGGATCCCCGCAGGAGCGGGCGGACGGGGGCTCGTTGGCGCGGCGGCTGGCGGGTGTGGCGGAGGCGGAGTGGGATGCGGTGGTGTTGGCGGAGGTCCGTTCGCAGGTGGCGGCGGTGTTGGGGCATGCCTCGGGTGAGGCGGTCGATCCGCGGCTGGCGTTCAAGGAGCTGGGGTTCGACTCGCTGGCGGCGGTGGAGCTGCGCAACCGCCTGACACAGGTCACGGGGTTGCAGCTGCCGGCGACGCTGGTCTTCGATCACCCGACGCCGACGGCGGTCGCGGAGCTGCTGCGCGCGCGGGTCCAGGGCGATGCCGGCGACGACCCGCCCGAGGCCGCGATCGGCCGGGTGATCGCCTCGATCCCATTGGCGCAGCTGCGCAGCGCCGGCCTGCTGGAGGCCCTGCTGGAGCTCGCGGCCCGCGGGGACGGCAGCGCCGACGACGCGCCCGTCGCGGCTGACGGCGACGAGGACGATCTGATCGACAGCATGGACGTCGAGAGCCTCGTGAGCAGGGCGCTGCAGACAACCGCGGCCGGACCGGAGGGCGCGTGACGTCGACCGACAGCGCACAGGTCGTCGCGGGGCTGCGGGCGTCGCTGAAGGAGTCCGAACGCCTCCGGCGGGAGAATCGGCGCCTGCTGGCGCGCGTCGAGGAGCCGCTGGCGATCGTGGGGATGAGCTGCCGTTATCCGGGCGGGGTGCGCTCGCCCCAGCAGCTGTGGGAGCTGGTCGCGGCGGGCGGCGATGCGATCTCGGGGTTCCCCGCCGATCGCGGCTGGGACCTGGAGCGGCTGTATGACCCGGACCCCGACCATCGCGGCACGTCCTACACGCGCGAGGGCGGCTTCGTCGATGGGGCCGGCGAGTTCGACGCGGGCTTCTTCGGGGTCGCGCCGCGCGAGGCGCTGGCGATGGACCCGCAGCAGCGGCTGCTGCTGGAGGCGACGTGGGAGGCGCTGGAGGACGCGGGGATCGACCCGGGGTCGCTGCGCGGCACGGACACCGGGGTGTTCGTGGGCGCGAGCGCCTCGGAGTACGCCACGCAGGTGACGGGCGAGCACGAGGGTCTGCGTCTGACGGGTCTGACCCCGAGCGTGATCTCGGGCCGGGTGGCGTATGTGTATGGGTTCGAGGGCCCGGCGGTGTCGGTCGACACGGCGTGCTCGTCGTCGATGGTGGCGCTGCACCTGGCCTGCCAGGCGCTGCGTGCGCGGGACTGCTCGCTGGCGCTCGCGGGCGGGGTGTGCGTGCAGGCGACTCCGTACCTGTTCGTCGAGTTCGCGCGCCAGCGCGGACTGGCCCCCGACGGGCGCTGCAAGTCCTTCGCGGCGGCCGCCGACGGGGTGGGCTGGTCGGAGGGCCTGGGCCTGCTGGCGGTGGAGCGCCTGTCGGATGCGCGTCGCAACGGCCACCGGGTGCTGGCGGTCGTGCGCGGCACTGCGGTCAACCAGGACGGCGCGAGCAACGGGCTGACCGCTCCCAACGGCCCCTCCCAGGAGCGCGTGATCCGCCAGGCGCTGGCCAACGCGGGGCTGTCGCCCGCCGAGGTCGACGCGGTCGAGGCGCACGGGACCGGGACGACGCTGGGGGATCCGATCGAGGCGCAGGCGCTGCTGGCGACCTATGGGCGGGGCCGTACGGATGGCCCGCTGCGGTTTGGGTCGATCAAGTCGAACATCGGCCATGCCCTGTCGGCGGCGGGGGTGGCGGGGGTGATCAAGATGGTGCAGGCGCTGCGCCATGGGCTGCTGCCGGCGACGCTGCACGTCGACGAGCCCTCGCCGCACGTGGACTGGTCGGCGGGCGAGGTGAAGCTGCTGACCGAGCCCGAGCCGTGGGTGGCAAGCGGGCGTCCGCGGCGCGCGGGGATCTCGTCGTTCGGGATCAGTGGCACAAACGCACATGTGATCCTCGAAGAGGCCCCTGCCGATGAGGCTGGGGGCGTCGAGAAGGCGTCCGTCGATGAGGAGGGCCCACCCACCCCGGCCGGGGGGGTCGTCGATGAAGGCCCGCCCGCCCGGGGCGTTGATGAAGGCCCGCCCGCCCATGAGCAGCGTCCGGTGGTTCTCGAGCAGTCGGGGCGGGCGGGCTCTCATCAACACTCGGGGCCACCGGTGCTGCCCCTGCTTGTGTCGGGGAAGAACGGGGAGGCGTTGCGTGGTCAGGCGGGGCGTTTGGCTGCGTTTTTGCGGGCCGATCCTGGGTTGGGTCTGGTGGACGTGGCGTTTTCGTTGGCGAGCACTCGGGCGCAGCTGGGCGAGCGTGGGGTGGTTGTCGGTGGGGATCGTGAGGCGTTGTTGGCGGGGTTGGATGCGTTGGCCGAGGGTGGGTTGGCTGAGGGTGGGTTGGCGGGTGGTGTGGTGCGGGGTTCGATGGTGGGGGCGGGCAGGACGGCGTTCATGTTTACGGGGCAGGGGGCGCAGCGTGCGGGGATGGGTGGGGAGCTGTACGAGGGGTTCCCGGTGTTCGCGGCGGCGCTGGACGAGGTGTGCGCCGAGCTTGATGTGCACCTGGGGCGGTCGTTGCGGGAGCTGATGTTCGCTGTGGAGGGTTCGGTGGAGGCGGGGTTGCTGGATCAGACGCAGTTCACGCAGGCGTCGCTGTTTGCCCTGGAGGTGGCGCTGTTCCGGTTGGTCGAGTCTTTTGGTGTCAAACCGGATTTGTTGATCGGTCATTCAGTGGGCGAGCTGGTGGCGGCGCACGTCGCGGGGGTTCTGTCGTTGGGAGACGCGTGCACGCTGGTCGCGGCCAGGGGGCGTTTGATGGGGGCGCTGCCGGCGGGCGGCGCGATGCTGGCGGTGCAGGCGTCTGAGCTCGAGGCCGTCGAGAGCCTCGGCAGCCTCGAGGGTCGGGTGTCGCTGGCGGCGGTGAACGGCCCGACGTCGGTGGTGCTCTCCGGTGACGCGGGCGCGATCGAGGGGTTGGAGGCCGACTGGAAGGGTCGGGGTCGCAAGGTGACACGTTTGCGTGTCAGCCACGCGTTTCACTCGCGGCGGATGGAGCCGATGCTCGACGAGTTCCGGCGGGTGGCGGAGGGCCTGCAGTTCGCGCCGGCGCGGATCGCGGTCGTGTCGAATGTGTCGGGTGCGGTCGCGGGCGCGGAGCTGTCGACACCGGAGTACTGGGTGGGGCATGTGCGCGAGGCGGTGCGCTTCGCCGATGGTGTGGGCGCGTTGCAGGAGGCCGGTGTAACGCGCTTCTTGGAGCTTGGCCCGGATGTGGTGCTGTGCGCGATGGCGCGCGACTGTCTGGGCGAGGATGCCGAGCGGCGTCCCGAGCAGCGGGTGCTGTTGGTCCCGGCGCTGCGTGCGCGGCGGTCTGAGGGGGAGGCGCTGGTGGGGATGCTCGCGGCGGCGCACACAGTTGGCCTGCAGGTCGATTGGGGGCCGCTGTTCGCCGACCGCGCGGCGCGACGGGTGCCGTTGCCGACTTATGCGTTTCAGCGTGAGCGGTTCTGGGCGCGGCCCAGCGCCGGCACCGGCGATCTCGCGGCTGTCGGTCTTGGTGGGGCCGAGCATCCGCTGTTGGGAGCGGCGGTGCGGTTGGCGCGTGAGGACGAGTGGCTGTTCACGGGCTGCCTGTCGTTGGCGAGTCATCCGTGGCTGGCCGATCATGCGGTGTTCGACACGGTGCTGTTGCCGGGTACGGCGTTTGTGGAGCTGGCGCTCGCGGTGGGCGTGCGTGTGGGCTGTGAGGTGGTGGCCGAGCTGACGCTGGAGGCGCCGTTGGTGCTCTCCGAGCGGGGTGCTGTGCAGGTGCAGGTGTCGGTGGGCGAGCCCGACGATGAGGGGCGCCGCCCGGTCGCGGTCTTCTCGCGCGCGCAGGCCGATCTTGCCGGGGCTGTCGAGCCGGCCGAGGATGGGGCGGGGTGGACGCGGCACGCCAGTGGCGTGCTGGCCGCCGCGGCGCGGGACCTCGATGGTGCGACCGAGGATGCCGACGGCGCGATCGAGGCGTTTGCCGGGGAGGCCTGGCCGCCGGTGGGCGCCGAGCCGCTGGACGTCGAGCTGCTCTATGACCGCCTGGCCGACGCCGGCTTCGACTACGGGCCGGCGTTTCAGGGCGTCCGGGCGGGGTGGCGGCGCGGCGGGGAGGTGTTCGCGGAGATCGCGCTGGACGAGGAGCGCGCGGCTGAGGACGCGCGCTTCGGTGTGCACCCGGCGCTGTTCGACGCGACTTTCCACGTCGGGATCGACCTGCTCGGCGACGAGCTGCGCTCGGGCGGGCTGCCGCTGCCGTTCTCGTGGAGCGGCGTGCGCCTGCACGGCACGGCCGCGTCGTCGCTGAGGGTCCGGGTCGCGCCTGAGGGCGGGGACGGGCTGGGCGGGGGTGGGGAGGGCGGGCCCCGATTAATGGCGCTCGACCGGGACGGCGCGCCGGTGCTGTCGGTCGATTCGCTGGCCACGCGGGCGGTCGACGCGCAGCAGCTGCAGCGCGCGCGCCGCGCCGACCGGGATTCGCTGTTCCGGTTGGAATGGGCGCAGGTCCCGGCAGCTTCCGGCGACGGCCGGACGGATCAGCTTGCGCTGCTCGGCGAGCCGCAGGTCGCGGGAGTGGAGGATCGCTACGAGGACCTGGTGGCGCTCGGCGAGGCCGTCGATGGGGGCGTGTCGACGCCCGACGTCGTGGTGGTGTCCGCGTTGGCCGGCACCGGCGCCGGCGGGCTTGCGGCGGCGGCGCATAGCGAGGTCCAGCGAACGCTGGAGCTGCTCCAGGAATGGCTGGCCGACGAGCGCTTCGCCGGCGCGCGGCTGGCGCTGGTGACGCGGGGCGCGGTGGGCGTGGGTGAGGGCGAGGCGACCGACCCGGTGGCGGCGTCGGTGCTGGGGCTGGTGCGCAGCGCGCAGTCCGAGCACCCGGGGCGCTTCCTGCTGGTCGATCTCGACGGCGGCGGGGATCGCGGGCGCGATGGTGATCGCGGGGTGCCGTGGGCCGAGCTGCTGGCGGCGGACGAGCCGCAGTTGGCGGTGCGCGATGGGGTGCTGTATGCGCCGCGGTTGACCAGGTACCCTGCCCGGGGCGGCGGGGATGCCGACAAGGCCACTCAGGGCGGCGGGGACGCGCGGCGGCGTCTTGACCCGGAGGGGACGGTGCTGATCACCGGCGGGACGGGTGGCCTGGGGGCGCTGGTGGCGCGACATCTGGCGGGCGCGCACGGCGTGCGGCATCTGCTGCTGGTCAGTCGTCGTGGCCCGGAGGCGCAGGGTGCGGGCGAGCTGGTGGCCGAGCTGGAGGGTCTGGGTGCCCGGGCGAGTGTGGTGGCGTGCGATGTGGCCAGCCGTGAGGAGCTGGCGGCGTTGATCGGCTCGATCCCGGGAGAGCATCCGTTGACGGGGGTGATTCACGCGGCGGGTGTGTTGGACGACGCGACGATCGAGACGCTGGACTCCGAGCGGGTGGCGCGGGTGATGGCGCCGAAGGTGGACGCGGCGTTTTATCTGCATGAGCTGACCGAGGGCCTGGGGCTGGCGGAGTTCGTGCTGTTCTCCTCCGTGGCGGCCACGTTCGGCGCCGCGGGGCAGGGCAACTATGCGGCGGCGAACGCGTTCCTGGACGCGCTGGCGCAGCGGCGTCGCGCGCAGGGGCTGGCGGGCAGCTCGCTGGCATGGGGGCTGTGGAGCCTCCAGGCCGGGCTCGGGATGGGCGGCGCTCTCGGCCGGGCCGGTGTGGCGCGGCTGGCGCGGCTGGGGCTCGCGCCGCTGTCGGGCGAGCAGGGTCTGGAGCTGTTCGACGCGGCGCGGGCGCTGGATGAGCCGCTGCTGGCGCCGGTCCGCCTGGACACCGCCGCGCTGCGGCCGCTGGCGCGCGCGGGGATGCTGCCGGCGCCGCTGCGCGGGGTTGTTCGGGGTGGGGCGGGAATCGAATCGCCGCGCGGGCGGGCTGCCGGGGGCTCGCTGGCGCGGCGGCTGGCCGGCGTGCCGGAGGCCGAGTGGGATGGGCTGGTGCTGGAGCTGGTGCGCGCGCAGGTCGCGGCGGTGCTCGGGCACCCCACGCCGGAGGCGGTCGATCCGGGGCTGACGTTCAAGGAGCTGGGGTTCGATTCGCTGAGTGCGGTGGAGCTGCGCAACCGCCTGACGCAGGTGACGGGTGTGCGGCTGCCGGCGACTTTGATCTTCGACCATCCGACGCCCGTTGCCGTCGCGGGGCTGCTGCGCTCGCGGGTCGAGGGTGTGCAGGCCGGCGCGCCGGCGGTGGCGCGTCGGCGCCGGAGCGTCGAGGAGCCGGTTGCGATCGTGGGGATGAGCTGTCGTTATCCGGGTGGGGTGCGTTCGCCGGAGGAGTTGTGGGAGCTGGTCGTTGCGGGCACGGATGCGATCTCGGGGTTCCCGTCCGATCGTGGTTGGGATCTGGAGCGGTTGTATGACCCCGATCCCGATCATCGCGGTACGAGCTATACGCGCGAGGGTGGGTTCGTGCACGACGCGGGTGAGTTCGATGCGGCCTTCTTCGGGGTCGGTCCGCGTGAGGCGCTGGCGATGGATCCCCAGCAGCGGCTGCTGCTGGAAGGGGCGTGGGAGGCGCTGGAGGACGCGGGGATCGACCCGCAGTCGCTGCGCGGCAGCGAGACGGGGGTGTTCGCGGGCGTCATGTATCAGGACTATCTCCTCGGCGCTCTCTCGAGCTCCAGGAGCGACGAGGTGGAGGGCTACCTGGCGGGTGGCGTGGGGGGAAGCGTGGTGTCGGGCCGGGTGGCGTATACGTTTGGGTTCGAGGGTCCGGCGGTGACGGTCGACACGGCGTGCTCGTCGTCGCTGGTGGCGCTGCATCTGGCGTGTCAGGCGCTGCGCTCCGGGGAGTGCTCGCTGGCGCTGGCGGGCGGTGTGACGGTGCTCGCCCAGCCGACGGTGTTCGTCGACTTCAGCCGCCAGCGCGGCCTGTCGCCGGACGGGCGCTGCAAGCCGTTCGGGGCGCGTGCTGATGGGGTGGGCTGGTCGGAGGGCGTGGGTCTGCTGCTGCTGGAGCGGCTGTCAGACGCGCGTCGCAACGGCCACCGGGTGCTGGCGACGGTGCGCGGCAGCGCGGTCAACCAGGACGGCGCGAGCAACGGATTCACGGCGCCGAACGGCCCGTCGCAGGAGCGTGTGATCCGCCAGGCGCTCGCGAACGCGGGGCTGTCGCCCGCCGACGTCGATGCGGTCGAGGCGCACGGGACGGGCACGACGCTGGGCGACCCGATCGAGGCGCAGGCGCTGCTGGCGACCTACGGGCAGGGGCGCGCGGACGGCCCGCTGCGGCTGGGGTCGGTCAAGTCGAACATCGGCCACACCCAGGCGGCGGCGGGTGTGGCGGGTGTGATCAAGATGGTGCTGGCGCTGCGCCATGGGCTGCTGCCGGCGACGCTGCACGCGGAAGCGCCCTCCCCGCACATCGACTGGTCGGCCGGCGAGGCGAAGCTGCTGACCGAGGCCGAGCCGTGGGTGGCCAACGGGCGTACACGGCGCGCGGGGGTGTCGTCGTTCGGAGTGAGCGGCACCAACGCGCATGTGATCCTGGAGGAACCGGTGATTGACGAGTCCTCGGCCGGGGGCGGTGGTGGGGCTATTGATGAGGCCCCGCGCGCGGGCGAGCGTGACGGCGGCGCGGCGGCTGGTGAGCGCACCGAGCGCAGCTCGCTGCCGGTGGTCCCGTTGCTGGTGTCGGGTAAGGGCGAGGGTGCGTTGTGCGGCCAGGCTGGGCGTCTGGCGTCGCATCTGCGGGCGCGCCCGGAGCTCGATCTGGGGGATGTGGCGTTCTCGTTGGCGGCTGGTCGTGCGCGGCTTGGTGAGCGGGCTGTGGTGGTGGGGCCCGATCGTGAGGTGCTGTTGGCGGGTTTGGATGCGTTGGCGGCTGGTGGGCTGGGGGATGGCGTGGTCCGTGGGTCGGCTGGGGTGGGCCGGGTGGCGTTTGTGTTTCCGGGTCAGGGCTCGCAGTGGGAGGGAATGGCACTTGAGTTGATGGGGGCCTGGCCGGCGTTCGCGGAGTCGATGCGGGCGTGTGGAGAGGCTCTGGCGGGGTTTGTGGATTGGTCGCTCGAGGATGTGCTGCGGGGGGCTGAGGACGCGCCGGGGTTCGATCGGGTGGATGTGGTGCAGCCGGCGTTGTGGGCGGTGATGGTGTCGTTGGCTGAGTTGTGGCGGTCGTTTGGGGTGCAGCCGGATGTGGTGGTGGGTCATTCGCAGGGTGAGATCGCGGCGGCGTGTGTGGCGGGGGGCTTGTCGTTGGAGGATGGGGCGCGGGTGGTGGCGTTGCGCAGCAGGGCGGTCGCCGATGAGCTGGCGGGTCGTGGGGGGATGGTCTCGGTGGGCCTCGGCGTGGAGGAGGTCCAGCGGCGTCTGGCGCCCTGGGGCGAGCGGTTGTCGGTGGCGGCTGTGAATGCGCCGGGGTTGGTGGTGGTGTCGGGTGAGCCGGGGGCGCTTGACGAGCTGCTGGCCGAATGTGAGGCCCAGGACGTGCGTGCGCGGCGGATCGCGGTGGACTATGCGTCGCATTCCTCTCAGGTTGAGGGGATTCGCGAGCGGTTGTTGGATGAGCTGGGCCCGATCCGGCCACGCAGTGGCACGGTGCCGTTCTGTTCGACGGCGACGGGTGGGTTGTTGGATACGGCGGGCCTGGATGCGGGGTACTGGTATCGCAGCCTGCGTGAGCGGGTGCGGTTTGAGGATGCGACGCGTGCGCTGGTTGGCGAAGGGGCGCGGGTGTTCGTGGAGGTCAGCTCGCATCCGGTGCTGACGTTGGCGGTGGGCGAGACGCTTGACGATTTGACCGCGTCTGATGGGGGTGTCGGCGGTGGGGTCGCGGTCGTGGGCTCTCTGCGTCGCGGCGAGGGGGGGCTGGAGCGGTTCACGATGTCGTTGGCTGAGGCGTCCGTGCACGGCGCGCCGGTCGATTGGGGGGTGCTGTTCGAGGGACGGGGCGCGTCCCGGGTGGATCTCCCGACGTATGCGTTTCAGCGCGAGCGGTTCTGGCTGAGCGCGGGGACCGGCGCGGGCGACCTGTCGGCCGCGGGGCTGGAGTCGGCCGAGCACCCGCTGCTGGGTGCGGCGGTCGCGCTCGCCGGCGATCGGGGCTGGGCCTGCACGGGCTCCCTGTCGCTGGCGAGCCACCCGTGGCTGGCCGATCACGCGGTGTTCGACACGGTGCTGCTGCCGGGTACGGCGTTTGTCGAGCTCGCGCTCGCGGCGGGCGCGCATGTGGGTTGCGGGGTGGTGCAGGAGCTGACGCTCCAGGCGCCGCTGGTGTTCGCCGAGCAGGGCGCCGTCCAGATCCAGGTGGCGGTGGCCGAGCCCGACGAGGCGGGGCTCCGCGCGGTGGAGGTGTACTCGCGTGTCCCCGACGCCGTCGATGGGAGCGTCGAGGTGGGCTCGGATGGGAGCGGCGCGCCGCGGGCGGCGTGGACGTGTCACGCCAGCGGTGTGCTGGCGGCCACCGCGGACGACGCCGACGGCGCGCCGGCGGGGCTCGCCGACGAGCTGTGGCCGCCGGATGGCGCCGAGCCGGTGGAGGTCGAGTCTCTCTATGACCGCCTGTCGGAGCTGGGTTTTGGCTACGGGCCGGCCTTTCAGGGTGTCCAGGCGGCGTGGCGGCGTGGCGGGGAGATGTTCGTCGAGGTCGAGTTGGAGGAGGAGCGGGCGCGGGAGGCGGGCCGTTTCGGCGTGCACCCGGCGTTGCTCGACGCGGCCTTCCACGCCGGGATCGAGCGGCTCATGGAGGAGCTGGAGCCGGGCATGCTGCCGCTGCCGTTCGCGTGGAGCGGTGTGCGCCTGCATCGCGCGGGCGCGTCGGCGCTGCGTGTCCGGGTCGGCTCCGCCGCGGGCGAGGATGGGGTCGAGCTCGCGGTGTTCGATCGGGACGGCGCGCCGGTGCTGTCGGTCGAGTCGCTGACGACGCGGCCGGTCGATGCGGGCCGGTTGCAGGGCGCGCGACCCGGACAGGACTCGCTGTTCCGGCTGGAGTGGGTGCAGATTCCCGCTGCCTCCACGAACGGTCACGCACACCGGTTTGCGGCGCTGGGCGGGCTGGTTTTTTCGCCGGACCCGCCGCCCTTCGTCGAGGATCGTCATCTGGATCTGAGGGCGCTCGGCGAGGCGATCGGCGCCGGCGCGCCGGCGCCGGATGTCGTGGTCGTGTCGGCGTTGGCGGACACCGACGCGGCGACGGGCTCAGACGGTGGGGATCTCGCCGAGGCGGCGCGCGGCGTGGTGCAGCGGACGCTTGGGTTGCTGCAGGCGTGGCTGGCGGACGAGCGGCTGGCCGCTGCGCGGCTTGTGCTCGTGACGCGCGGCGCGGTCGCCGCCCGGGACGACGAGGGGGAGGGCGGGGGGGAGGGCGGGGCTCCCAATCTCATCGCGGCGTCCGTGGGGGGGCTGGTGCGCAGCGCGCAGGCCGAGCACCCGGGCCGCTTCGTGCTCGTCGACCTGGATCCCCGGGACAGGAGCGACGGCGATGGGGACGGTGGCATCGGCGTGGGCGGCGAGGTTCCGTGGTCTGAGCTGCTGGCGGCCGACGAGCCGCAGCTCGCGGTGCGCGGAGGCTCGATCTGGGCGCCGCGGCTGAAACGGGTGCGCGTCGACGAGACGTCGGCGAAGCCCGGGGGTGCGTGGCATCTGGGCATCGAGCGTCCGGGGACGCTCGAGGACCTCGCGCTGGTCGCCAATCCGTCGGCGCAGCCGCTCGGTGAGGGCCAGGTACGCGTCGCGGTGCGGGCCGCGGGGTTGAACTTCCGCGACGTGCTGGTCGCGTTGGGTCTGGTGACGGTGGGCGCGCCCGACGAAGCTTCGATCGGCACCGAGGGCGCGGGGGTGGTCCTGGAGGTCGGCCCGGGCGTCGAGGATCTCGCGGTCGGCGATCGTGTGATGGGGCTGATGCCGGACGCGTTCGGGCCGGTCGCGATGACCGACCGGCGGCTGGTGGTGGGGATGCCGCGGGGCTGGTCGTTCGTGCAGGCGGCCGCGGTGCCGGTTGTGTTCCTGACGGCCTGGTACGGGCTTGTCGATCTCGCGGGGTTGGAGGCGGGCGAGGCGCTGCTGGTGCATTCCGGCGCGGGTGGGGTCGGGATGGCGGCGGTGCAGGTCGCGCGGCATCTCGGCGCGGAGGTGTATGCGACCGCGAGCCCTGAGAAGTGGGGGGTGCTGCGCGAGCTCGGCGTCGACGAGGCGCAGATCGCGTCCTCGCGGGATCTGGGTTTCAGGGAGAGGTTCCTGTCGGCGACGGGCGGCCGCGGCATGGATGTGGTCCTCAATGCGCTGGCGCGCGAGTTCGTCGACGCGTCGTTGGGGCTGCTGCCGCGCGGCGGGCGCTTTCTGGAGATGGGCAAGACCGACATTCGCGACCCCGAGCAGGTCGCGGCCGAGCACCGGGGTGTGCGCTACCGCGCGTTTGACCTGCCCGAAGCGGGGCCCGAGCGCATCCAGGAGATGCTGATCGAGCTGCTGGGGCTGTTCGAGCGCGGTGTGCTCGATCACTCCCAGGTCCGCACGTGGGACGTGCGTCGTGGGGCGCAGGCGTTTCGGCATCTGCGGGAGGGGCGCAATGTCGGCAAGGTCGTGCTGACCGTTCCCCAGCCGCCCGATCGCGGGGGCACGGTGCTCGTCACCGGCGGCACCGGCGGCCTCGGTGGGTTGCTGGCGCGGCACCTGGCGGGTGTGCACGGCGCGCGGCATCTGCTGCTTGCCAGCCGGCGCGGGCCGCAGGCCGAGGGGGTCGACGAGCTGGTGGCGGAGCTCGCGGCGCTTGGCTGCGAGGCGACTGTCGCGGCGTGCGACGTCGCAAGTCGGGATCAGCTTGAGGCGCTGGTCGCCTCGATCCCGGGCGACCGTCCGTTGACGGCGGTGATCCACGCGGCGGGTGTGTTGGATGACGCGACGATCGAGACGCTGGACGCGGAGCGGGTGGAGCGGGTGATGCGCCCGAAGGTCGATGCGGCGCTGCATCTGCACGAGCTGACGGAGGGCCTGGAGCTGGCGGAGTTCGTGCTGTTCTCGTCTGTCGCGGGGAGCCTGGGCGGGGCGGGGCAGGGCAACTATGCGGCGGCGAACGCGTTCCTGGACGCGCTGGCCCAGCAGCGCCGGGCGCGGGGCCTGGCGGGGAGCTCGCTGGCGTGGGGTCTGTGGAGTCAGGCGAGCGGGATGACGGGTGGGCTGGGGGAGGCCGAGCTGGCGCGGCTGGCGCGGATGGGGGTTGCTGCGCTGTCCAGCGAGCAGGGCCTGGAGCTGTTCGACCGGGCGCGCGCGATCGACGAGCCGCTGCTGGTGGCGGCGCGTCTGGACACGGCTGCGCTGCGGCAGCTGGCGCGCGTGGGGATGCTGCCGGCGCCGCTGCGCGGCTTGATCCACGCGCGGGCGGGAATCGGATATCGCGCGCGATCTGATTCCCGCCCGCCCGGCGGGTCGCTGGCGCGGCGGCTGGCGGGGGCCCCGGAGGCCGAATGGGACGCGATCGTGCTGGACGAGGTCCGCTCGCACATGGCGGCCGTGCTGGGACACGCGTCGGGCGAGGCGATCGACCCGGGGATGGCTTTCAAGCAGCTCGGGTTCGACTCGCTGGCGGCGGTCGAGCTGCGCAACCGCCTCACCCAGGTGACGGGGCTGCAGCTGCCGGTGACGCTCGCCTTCGACCATCCGAACGCCGCGGCCGTCGCGACGTTGCTGCGGGCGCGGGTGGAGGGCGTCGAGCGCAGGGCGCCGGCGCCGGCGCGGCGCGCGGCCCGCGTCGAGGAGCCGGTCGCGATCGTGGGGATGAGCTGCCGTTTCCCGGGCGGGGTGCGTTCGCCGGAGGGGCTGTGGGAGCTGGTCGCGGCGGGCGGCGACGCGATCTCGGCGTTCCCCGCCGATCGCGGCTGGGACCTGGAGCGGCTGTATGACCCCGACCCCGACCGTCCGGGGACCAGCTACTCCCGCGAGGGCGGGTTCGTCCACGACGCCGGCGAGTTCGACGCGGGCTTCTTCGGGGTCGGCCCGCGCGAGGCGCTGGCGATGGATCCCCAGCAGCGGCTGCTGCTGGAAGGGGCGTGGGAGTCGCTGGAGGACGCGGGGATCGACCCGGAGTCGCTGCGCGGCAGCGAGACCGGGGTGTTCGCGGGGGCCAGCTCGTCGGACTACTCCTCACGGGTGACTGGGGAGCTGGAGGGCTTTCGCCTGACGGGCACGATCGCGAGCGTCATCTCGGGCCGGGTGGCATACACGCTCGGGTTGGAGGGCCCGGCGGTGTCGATCGACACGGCGTGCTCGTCGTCGCTGGTGGCGCTGCACATGGCCTGCCAGGCGCTGCGCTGCGGTGACTGCTCGCTGGCGCTCGCCGGCGGGGTGACGGTGATGACGGTCCCGAACCTGTTCGTGGACTTCAGCCGTCAGCGCGGCCTGGCGGGGGATGGGCGCTGCAAGTCCTTCGCGGCGGGTGCGGACGGCGTGGGCTTCTCCGAGGGCGTCGGGCTGCTGGTGCTGGAGCGGCTGTCCGATGCGCGTCGCAACGGCCACCGGGTGCTGGCGACGGTGCGCGGCAGCGCGGTCAACCAGGATGGTGCGAGCAACGGGCTGTCGGCGCCGAGCGGCCCGTCGCAGGAGCGCGTGATCCGTCAGGCGCTCGCCAACGCGGGGCTGTCGCCCGCCGAGGTCGACGCGGTCGAGGGCCACGGGACCGGGACGACGCTGGGCGATCCGATCGAGGCGCAGGCGCTGTTGGCGACCTACGGGCAGGGGCGCGCGGACGGCCCGCTGCGGCTGGGGTCGATCAAGTCGAACATCGGCCACACGTCGGCGGCGGCGGGTGTGGCGGGTGTGATCAAGATGGTGATGGCGCTGCGTCACGGGTTGCTGCCGGCGACGCTGCACGTCGATGAGCCCTCGCCGCATGTGGACTGGTCGGCGGGCGCGGTGCGGCTGCTGACGGAGGCCGAGCCGTGGCCGGGGAATGGGCGTCCGCGGCGCGCGGGGGTGTCGTCGTTCGGCGTGAGCGGCACCAATGCGCATGTGATCGTTGAGGAGTCGCCCGCCGTAGGGCAGGCCGTTGATGAGGGCCCGCCCGCCTCGGCCGGGAAGGGCGTTGATGAGGACCCGCCCGCCCGGCTCGAGCAAGGTGGGCAGCGACCGTCGGTCCCTGGGCCGACGGCGCTGCCCCTGCTCGTGTCGGCCAGGAGCGAGGCGGCGCTGCGCGCGCAGGCCCAGCGTCTGGCTGCTCATCTGCGGATGCACCCGGAGCTCGCGCCGGTAGACGTGGCGTTCTCGCTGGCGACGGCGCGCGCGCAGCTGAGCGAGCGCGCGGCGATCGTCGGCTGTGATCGCGAGGCGCTGCTGGGGGGTCTGGACGCGCTGGCGATCGGTGAGCTGGCGGCGGGTGTGGTCCGGGGCTCGGTGGGCGCCGGCAGGACGGCGTTCATGTTCACCGGGCAGGGCGCGCAGCGCGCGGGGATGGGCGCGGAGCTGGATCGGGGCTTCCCTGTGTTCGCGGCGGCGTTGGATGGGGTGTGCGCGGAGCTGGATCGGGGCTTCCCTGTGTTCGCGGCGGCGTTGGATGGGGTGTGCGCGGAGCTGGATCGGCATCTGGGGCGGTCGCTGCGGGAGCTGATGTTCGCCGCGGAGGGCTCGGCCGAGGCGGCGCTGCTGGATCGGACGGAGTTCACGCAGGCGTCGCTGTTCGCGCTGGAGGTCGCGCTGTTCAGGCTCGTCGAGTCGCTTGGCGTCAAACCGGACTTTTTGATCGGCCATTCGGTCGGGGAGCTGGTGGCGGCGCACGTCGCGGGGGTGCTGTCGCTGCCGGACGCGTGCGCGCTGGTCGCCGCCCGTGGGCGGCTGATGGGGGCGCTGCCCGAAGGCGGCGCGATGCTGGCGCTGGAGTGCTCGGAGGAGGAGGTCGCAGAGGGCCTTGGGGGGTTTGCGGGTCGAGTGTCGCTCGCTGCGGTGAACGGTCCTGTGTCGGTGGTGGTCTCGGGCGACGCGGACGCGGTCGGGGAGCTCGAGGCCGACTGGAGGGGGCGGGGTCGCAAGGCGACGCGCCTGCGTGTGAGCCACGCGTTTCACTCGCAGCGGATGGAGCCGATGCTCGACGAGTTCCGTGGGGTGGCGCGGGGCCTGGAGTTCGGCGCGGCGCGGATCCCGATCGTCTCCAATGTGTCGGGTGCGGTCGCTGGCGCGGAGTTGTCGACTGCGGAGTATTGGGTGAGGCACGTGCGTGAGGCGGTGCGCTTCGCCGATGGGGTGGCGGCGTTGGAGGCGGCGGGGGTGTCGCGCTTTTTGGAGCTGGGGCCGGATGGGGTGCTGTGCGCGATGGCGCGGGGGTGCCTGAGCGCTGAGCTGGAGGAGCGCGCGCTGCTTGCTCCGGCGTTGCGCGCGCACCGGTCTGAGGACGAGGTGCTGGTCGGCCTGCTGGCGGGGGCGTACGCCGACGGCGCGCGGGTCGACTGGCCGGCGCTGTTCGCCGGGCGCGGGGCACGGGTGGCGCTGCCGACGTACGCCTTCCAGCGCAGGCGCTACTGGCTTGACTCGCCGGCTGGCGCTGGAGATCTCTCCGCTGCCGGGCTCGGCTCCGCCGAGCACCCGCTGCTGAGCGGTGCGCTTGTGCTTGCCGGAGATCGGGGCTGGGCCTTCACCGGCCGCCTGTCGCTGACGAGCCATCCGTGGCTGGCGGATCACGCGGTGCTCGACACGGTGCTGCTGGCGGGCACGGCGTTTGTCGAGCTGGCGCTCGCGGCGGGCGCGCGGGTGGGTTGCGAGGTGGTGCAGGAGCTGACGTTGGAGGCGCCGCTGGTCCTGGGCGAGCAGGGTGCCGTTCAGTTGCAGGTCACGGTGGCCGAGCCCGACGAGGAGGGGCGGCGGACGGTCGCGATCTTTTCGCGTGCGCAGGATCCGTCGGCTGGGGATCCGCAGGAGCAGGCGGGGGAGGAGCTGGCGTGGACGTGCCACGCCAGCGGAGTGCTGGCGGCCGCGGCGGACGATGTCGACAGCGCGTTTGCGGGGTTTGACGACGGGGCCTGGCCGCCGCTGGGCGCCGAGCCGGTCGAGGTCGAGTTTCTCTATGACCGCCTGGCTGAGGCCGGCTTTGGCTATGGGCCCGCCTTCCAGGGTGTCCGGGCGGCGTGGCGGCGGGGCGGGGAGGTGTTCGTCCAGGTCGAGCTGGAGGAGGAGCCTGATGGCTTCGGCGTGCACCCGGCGCTGTTCGACGCGGCGCTGCATGGGATGTTCCTGTTCGGCGATGGCGCCGGGTCGGCCTCGGGCGGGGTGGCGCTGCCGTTCTCGTGGGGCGGTGTGCGTCTGCATCGCTCGGGGGGGTCGTCGCTGCGAGTGCGTCTGGCGTCCGGGGACGGAGGCGCGCTGCGCCTGACCGCGCTCGACGAGACGGGCGCTGCGGTGCTGTCGGTCGACTCGCTGGCGATGCGGCCGGTCGATGCCGGCCAGCTTCAGGGTGTGCGGCGTGGGGGCGGGGATTCGCTGTTTCGGCTGGAGTGGGTGGAGGTCTCCGCCGCTGCCGGGAACGGTCGGGCGCATGGGTTCGCGGCGCTCGACGAGCTCGGGCCCGGGGCGGTCGGGGATCGCCATGCGGATCTGGCGGCGCTGGGCGAGGCCGTCGACGCCGGCGCGTCGGTGCCCGACGTCGTGGTCGTGTCCGCGTTGGCCGACACCGACGCCGACGGGGGCGGGCCGGCGGCGGCGCATGCCGCGGTGGCGCGGACGCTCCAGTTGCTGCAGGCGTGGCTTGCCGACGAGCGGTGGGCCGATGCGCGGCTTGTGCTGGTGACGCGCGGCGCGGTCGCCGTGGCGGAGGGCGAGGGGGAGGGCGGGGGGGAGGGCGGGGCACCTGATCCTCTGGCGGCGTCCGTGCTGGGCCTTGTGCGCAGCGCGCAGGCTGAGCATCCGGGACGCTTTCTGCTGGTCGATCTCGACGATCGCGAGAGCGGCGGCGAGGACGGCGACGGGGTCCCGTGGGCTGAGGCGCTGGCGGTCGACGAGCCGCAGCTGGCGGTGCGCGGGGGCAGGCTCTACGCGCCGCGACTCGCGCCGGCGCCGGGTGGCGCTTCGCTGGCGCCCGCGAGGGGCGTGGGGGCCTGGCACCTGGCCGGCGGGCGCGCGGGGTCGCTCGACGACCTTGCGCTGGTCGCCAGCCCGTCGGCGGAGCAGCCGCTCGGCATGGGGCAGGTGCGCGTCGCGGTGCGGGCCGCGGGGTTGAACTTCCGCGACGTGCTGATCGCGCTGGGCGTCTATCCCGGCGAGGCCCCGATCGGCTCGGAGGGCGCGGGGGTGGTCCTGGAGGTCGGCCCGGGCGTCGAGGATCTCGCCGTGGGTGATCGCGTGCTGGGGCTGATGGTGGACGCGTTCGGGCCGGTCGCGGTATGCGACCGGCGGCTGGTGGTGTCGATGCCGCGGGGCTGGTCGTTCGTGCAGGCGGCCGCGGTGCCGGTTGTGTTCCTGACGGCCTGGTATGGGCTTGTCGATCTCGCGGGTCTGGAGGCGGGCGAGGCGCTGCTGGTGCATTCCGGAGCGGGTGGGGTCGGGATGGCGGCGGTGCAGATCGCGCACCATCTCGGCGCGGAGGTGTATGCGACCGCGAGCCCTGAGAAGTGGGGGGTGCTGCGCGAGCTCGGCGTCGACGAGGGGCGCCTGGGCTCCTCGCGGGATCTGGGTTTCAGGGAGAGGTTCCTGTCGGCGACGGGCGGCCGTGGCATGGATGTGGTCCTCGACGCCTTGGCGCGCGAGTTCGTCGACGCGTCGTTGGAGCTGCTGCCGCGCGGCGGGCGCTTCATCGAGATGGGCAAGGCCGACATTCGTGACCCCGAGCAGGTCGCGGCGGAGCACCCGGGGGTGCGCTATCGCGCGTTTGACCTGTTCGAGGCGGGGCCGGAGCGCATCCAGGAGATGCTCGTGCAGCTACTGGGGCTGTTCGAGCGTGGCGTGTTGCGCCTTCCGCCGATCCGTACCTGGGACGTGCGTCGCGGGCCGCAGGCGTTTCGCCATCTGCGGGAGGGGCGCAACGTCGGCAAGGTCGTGCTGACCGTTCCCCGGCCGCCCGATCGCGAGGGCACGGTGCTGATCACGGGTGGCACCGGCGGTCTCGGCGTCCTGGTGGCGCGGCACCTGGCGGGTGTGCACGGCGCGCGGCATCTGCTGCTTGCCAGCCGGCGTGGGCCGCAGGCCGAAGGGGTCGACGAGTTGGTGGCAGAGCTCGCGGCGCTTGGCTGTGAGGCGACTGTCGCGGCGTGCGACGTCGCCGACCGCGGCGCGGTCGAGGCGTTGATCGATGCGATCCCGGGCGAGCGTCCGTTGACGGCGGTGATCCACGCGGCGGGTGTGCTGGACGACGCGACGATCGAGACGCTGGACGCGGAGCAGGTGGAGCGGGTGATGCGTCCGAAGGTCGATGCGGCGCTGCATCTGCACGAGCTGACGGAGGGGCTCGAGCTGGCGGAGTTCGTGCTGTTCTCGTCGGTGGCGGGGAGCCTGGGCGGGGCGGGGCAGGGCAACTATGCGGCGGCGAACGCGTTCCTGGACGCGCTCGCGTCCAAGCGCCGCGCGGAGGGCCTGGCGGGGAGCTCGCTGGCGTGGGGATTGTGGAGTCAGGCGAGCGGCATGACGGGTGGGCTGGGGGAGGCCGAGCTGGCGCGGCTGGCGCGGCAGGGGGTCGCTGCGCTGTCCAGCGAGCAGGGCCTGGAGCTGTTCGACGTCGCTCGCGCGATCGACGAGCCGCTGCTGCTGCCGGTGCGCCTCGACGTCGCCGCGCTGCGGCCGCTGGCGCGGATGGGGATGCTGCCGGCGCCGCTGCGCGGCGTAGTCCAAGCGCCCGCCCGGCGCGAGCGCGCCGGCGGCGGATCGCTGGCGCGTCGGCTCGCGGGGGTGCCCGAGGCCGAGTGGGACGCCGTCGTGCTGGAGCTGGTGCGCTCGCAGGTGGCGGCGGTTCGCGGGCATGACGCCCCCGAGACGATCGATTCGGAGCTGGTCTTCAAGGAGCTTGGGTTCGACTCGCTGGCGGCGGTCGAGCTGCGCAACCGCCTTGCCCAGGCGACCGGCGTGCGGCTGCCCGCCACGCTCGTCTTCGACCATCCCACCCCCGCCGCCGTCGCGCGGTTCCTGCGCGGCGAGGTGGATGGCGCGCAGGTCAGCGCGCCGGCGCCGGCGCGCCGGCGCACGAGTGTCGAGGAGCCGGTCGCGATCGTGGGGATGAGCTGTCGTTTCCCGGGCGGGGTGCGTTCGCCGGAGGGGCTGTGGGAGCTGGTCGCGGCGGGCGCCGATGCGATCTCGGCGTTCCCCGCCGATCGCGGCTGGGACCTGGAGCGGCTGTATGACCCGGACCCCGACCGTCGCGGCACCTGCTATACGCGTGAGGGCGGCTTCCTCTACGACGCCGGCGAGTTCGACGCCGACTTCTTCGGGATCGGCCCGCGCGAGGCGTTGGCGATGGATCCCCAGCAGCGGCTGCTGCTGGAGTCGGCGTGGGAGGCGCTGGAAGACGCGGGGATCGACCCGGAGTCGCTGCGCGGAACGGACACCGGCGTGTTCGCGGGCGCGAGCTCCTCGGAGTACCTGACGCGGGTGGGCGGCGAGCTGGAGGGCTTTCGCCTGATGGGCACCACGGGCAGCGTCGTGTCGGGCCGGTTGTCGTACGTGTTCGGGCTGGAGGGCCCGGCGGTGTCGATCGACACGGCGTGCTCGTCGTCGCTGGTGGCGCTGCACATGGCCTGCCAGGCGCTGCGCTCCGGCGAGTGCTCGCTGGCGCTCGCGGGCGGGGTGACGGTGATGGCGATGCCGGGCCTGTTCCTCGAGTTCGCGCGTCAGCGCGGCCTTGCGCCGGACGGGCGCTGCAAGTCCTTCGCGGCCGGCGCCGACGGCACCGGCTGGTCGGAGGGGGCGGGCCTGCTGCTGGTCGAGCGCCTGTCCGACGCGCGCCGCAACGGCCACCCGGTGCTCGCGGTGGTGCGCGGCAGCGCGGTCAACCAGGATGGCGCGAGCAACGGGCTGACGGCGCCCAACGGTCCCTCGCAGGAGCGCGTGATCCGCCAGGCGCTCGCCAACGCAGGGCTGTCGCCCGCCGAGGTCGACGCGGTCGAGGCGCACGGGACGGGCACGACGCTGGGCGACCCGATCGAGGCGCAGGCGCTGCTGGCGACCTACGGGCAGGGGCGCACGGACGGCCCGCTGCGGCTGGGGTCGATCAAGTCGAACATCGGCCATACCTCGGCGGCGGCGGGTGTGGCGGGTGTGATCAAGATGGTGATGGCGCTGCGCCATGGGCTGCTGCCGGCGACGCTGCACGTCGATGAACCCTCGCCGCATGTGGACTGGTCGGCGGGCGCGGTGCGGCTGCTGACGGAGGCCGAGCCGTGGCCGGCGAACGGGCGTCCGCGGCGCGCGGGGGTGTCGTCGTTCGGAGTGAGCGGCACCAATGCGCATGTGATCGTTGAGGATGCGCCTGTCGATGAGGAGGGCCCGCCCGCCCTGGCTGTCTCGGGGCTGCCGGCGCTGCCCCTGCTCGTGTCGGCGAGGAGCGAGGAGGCGCTGCGCGCGCAGGCGCAGCGTCTGGCGTCTCATCTGCGGGCACGCCCGGAGCTCGCGCCGGTGGATGTGGCGTTCTCGCTGGCGACTGCTCGCGCGCAGTTGGGTCAGCGCGCGGTGGTCGTCGGCTCCGATCGCGAGGCGCTGCTGTCCGGCCTTGACGTCCTCGCGCGCGGGGAGCTGGGCGGTGGTGTGGTCAGGGGTTCGGTGGGTGCTGGCAAGACGGCGTTCATGTTCACCGGGCAGGGCGCGCAGCGCGCGGGGATGGGCGCGGAGCTGTATGAGGGTTTCCCGGTGTTCGCTCAGGCGTTGGATGGGGTGTGCGCCGAGCTCGACCTGCATCTGGGGCGGTCGCTGCGGGAGCTGATGTTCGCCGCGGAGGGCTCGGCCGAGGCCGCGCTGCTGGACGAGACGCAGTTCACGCAGGCGTCGCTGTTCGCGCTGGAGGTCGCGCTGTTCAGGCTGGTCGAGTCCTTTGGGATCGGGCCCGATCTGCTGATCGGGCATTCGATCGGGGAGCTGGTGGCGGCGCACGTCGCGGGGGTGCTGTCGCTGCCGGACGCGTGCGCGCTGGTTGCCGCCCGCGGGCGGCTGATGGGGGCGCTGCCCGAGGGCGGCGCGATGCTCGCGCTGGAGGCCTCCGAGGAGGAGGAGGTCCTGGTGGGCATCAGGGAGTCCGCGGATCTGTCGCTGGCCGCCGTGAACGGGCCGCGGTCGGTGGTGGTCTCCGGCGACGCGAACGCGATCGGGGAGCTCGAGGCCGACTGGAGGGGACGGGGGCTCAGGGCGACGCGTCTGCGTGTGAGCCACGCGTTTCACTCGCGGCGGATGGAGCCGATGCTCGACGAGTTTCGCGGTGTGGCGCAGGGCCTGCGGTTCGGTCCGGCGCGGATCCCGGTCGTTTCGAATGTGTCGGGTGCGGTCGCGGGCGCGGAGCTGTCGACGCCCGAGTACTGGATATCGCACGTGCGTGAGGCCGTGCGTTTCGCCGATGGCGTCCGGGCGTTGGAGGCGGCGGGGGTGTCGCGGTTCTTGGAGCTCGGTCCGGATGGGGTGCTGTGCGCGATGGCGCGTGGGTGTCTGAGCGGGGAGCTGGCCGAGCGCGCGCTGCTCGCTCCCGCGTTGCGTGGGCGTCGGTCGGAGGGCGAGGCGCTGGTCGGCCTGCTGGCGGCGGCTCACGCCGACGGCGTGCGGGTCGATTGGCCGGCGCTGCTCGCGGGGCGCAGGGCACGGGTGGCGCTGCCGACGTACGCCTTCCAGCGCAGGCGGTTCTGGGCCGAGCCGTCTGCGGACACCGGCGACACCGGCCATGCGCTGCTCACGGCCGCGGTGCCCCTGGCGGGGGAGGACGGGTGGATCTTCACGGCGCGCTTCTCGCTGCCGACGCACCCGTGGGTCGCCGATCACGTGGTGCTCGACACGGTGATCTTCCCGAGCGCGGCGCTCGTCGAGCTGCTGCTCAGGGCGGGCGCCGAGATCGACTGCGAGGTGCTCGAGGAGCTGACCCTGGAAGCGCCGCTGCTGCCGCCCGAGCAGGGCGAGGTCCAGATCCAGCTATCGGTGCAGGCGCCGGACGAGTCCGGGCGCCGGGCGTTCGCGGCTCACTCCCGCGCCGCGGCCCCCGCGGCGAACGGCCTGGGCGGCGACGGGGAGTGGACCCGGATCGGCAGCGGGGTCCTCGCCCAGGCCCCGGCGGGCGCCGGCTCCGCGCTGGAGGGGCTCGGCGAGACGTGGCCGCCCGCGGACGGGGAGGCGCTGGACGCCGAGCAGCTCATCGACGCTGTGGCGCGGATCGCGGGATTTGACTATGGGCCCTCCTTCCTGGGTTTGCGGACCGCCTGGCGGCGTGGCAATCAGGTCTTCTCGGAGGTCGTGCTGGGCGAGGAGCAGGTGGCCGAGGCGGGTCGCTTCGGCATTCACCCGGCGCTGTTCGACATGACGCTGCACGCGGGGCTGGGAGCGCTGGCCCTCGAAGACCCCGGCGGCGAGGGCCAGGGCAGGGTCCTGTTCCGGTGGGCCGGTGCGCGCCTGCACGCGACCGGCAGGTCGCCGTCGTCGCTGCGGGTGCGCGTGACGATGCTCAGCCAGGGCACGATCGCGGTCGCGGCGTTCGACGAGGCTGGCGAGCCGGTGGTGTCGGTCGAGGCGGTGGTCGCGCGGGCGGTCGACTCCAAGCAGCTTGAAATGACGCTGCGCTCAGAGCGCGACTCGCTGCTGCGGGTCGAGTGGCGGGATGTCGCGGCGCGGGGCGGGCGGGATCCGAATCCACCGCCGCGACGCCTGGCGGCGCTCGGCTCGCTGCAGGCCGCCGGGATCGAGGATCGCCATGCGGATCTGCGGGCGCTCGGGGAGGCCGTCGAGGCCGGCGCGCCGGCGCCGGACGTCGTGTTCGCGCAGGATTCGGACCCCGCCCGCCCGGATTCGGACCCCGCCCGCCCCGCCGCGGTGGATTCGGACCCCGCCCGCCTCGCGGTGGACGCCGGGGTGGACGCCGGGGTGGACGCGGGGGCAGTGGACACCGATGCGAATGGGCCGGCGGAGCTGGCGCGCGGCGCGGTGCAGCGCACGCTCGGTCTGCTGCAGGCGTGGCTGGCCGACGAGCGGCTGGCCGGCTCGCGGCTGGTGCTCGTGACCCGCGGCGCGGTGGCCGCCGGGGAGGGCGAGACGCCAGAGCTGGCGGGGGCGTCCGTGTGGGGGCTCGTGCGCAGCGCCCAGTCGGAGCACCCGGGCCGCTTCGGGCTTGTCGACGTCGACGGCAGCGACGCGTCGTGGGCGGCGCTTGGGGGCGTGTCCGCGATCGAGGAGCCCCAGGTCGCGCTGCGCGAGGGGGCGGCCTCGGCGCCGCGGTTGACAAGGTACCCCGCCCGCCCCGGCGACGATTCCGCCGGCGCCGGCGAGGACGCTCGGCGGCGCCTGGACCCGGACGGCACGGTGCTGATCACCGGCGCCACCGGCGGTCTGGGCGCGCTGGTGGCGCGCCATCTGGCCAGCGCGCACGGCGCCCGCCATCTGCTGCTGGCCAGCCGCCGCGGACCGCAGGCCGAGGGGGCCGGCGAGCTGGCGGCCGAGCTCGCCGAGCTCGGCTGCGAGGCGACGGTCGCGGCCTGCGACGTGGCCAGCCGCGAGCAGCTCGCCGAGCTGATCGCCGCGGTCCCGGCCGAGCGTCCGTTGACCGCGGTGATCCACGCCGCGGGCGTGTTGGAGGACGGGACGATCGAGACGCTCGACCCCGAGCAGGTGGCGCGGGTGATGCGTCCGAAGGTCGCCGGCGCGCTGCACCTGCACGAGCTGACCGCCGGCCTGGATCTGGCGGGCTTCGTCCTGTTCTCGTCGGTCGCGGCGACCTTCGGGTCTGCGGGTCAGGGCAACTACGCGGCGGCGAACGCCTTCCAGGACGCGCTGGCGCAGCGTCGCGGCGCCGAAGGGCTGGCGGGGACGTCGGTGGCCTGGGGGCCGTGGGCCGGGGAGGATGGGATGGCCAGCGCGCTCGGCGCGGCCGATCGCGCGCGGATGCAGCGCACGGGGATGGCGCCGCTCTCGCCACAACAGGGCCTTGAGCTGTTCGACCAGGCGCTCGCGGTGGACGAGCCGCTGCCGGTCGCGGTGCAGCTGGACGCCGCCACGCTGCGGGCGCAGGCGCGCGCGGGGACGCTGCCGGCGCTGTTGACGGGTCTCGTGCGGGTGGGCGGGCGGGCTCCGGGTCTCCGCGAGCAGGGCGGCGGCTCGCTGGAGCGGCGCCTCGGCGAGGTGCCCGAGTCCGAGTGGGACACGGCGGTGCTGGAGCTGGTGCGCGGCCAGGTCGCTGCGGTCCTCGGACACGACTCGCCCGATGCGGTCGACCCGGAGCGCAACTTCAAAGACCTCGGCATCGACTCGCTGAGCGCGGTCGAGCTGCGCAACCACCTGATGCAGATCTCCGGGCTGCGGCTGCCCTCGACGCTCGTCTTCGACTATCCGACGACGGCGGCGGTGGCGAAGCTGATGCGCTCGCAGGTCGGTGGGGGTAGTGAGGATGGGGCTCGCGGGCCGGGCCGGGTGGGCGGGCCTTCATCATCGCCCCGCCCGTCCCGCGCGACGCTGGTCGAGGAGCCGGTCGCGATCGTGGGGATGAGCTGCCGCTTCCCCGGCGGCGTGCGTTCGCCGGCGCAGCTATGGGAGCTGGTCGCCGCGGGCACCGACGCGATCTCTGCCTTCCCGACCGATCGCGGCTGGGACCTGGAGCGTCTGTATGACCCCGATCCGGATCACCCGGGCACCTGCTATGCGCGTGAGGGCGGGTTCGTCCACGACGCGGACGAGTTCGATCCGACCTTCTTCGGGATCAGCCGGCGCGAGGCGCTGGCGATGGACCCCCAGCAGCGGGTGCTGCTGGAAGCCGCGTGGGACGCGTTCGAGCACGCCGGGATCGACCCGGCGTCCCTGCACGGCAGCGACACGGGGGTGTTCGCGGGCGCCAACACCACCGAGTACGCCTACCGGGTGCCCGGGGAGCTTGAGAGCTTTCGCCTGACGGGCGCCCTGTCCAGCGTGATCCCCGGCCGGGTGGCATACACCTTTGGCCTGGAAGGTCCGACGGTGCTGGTCGACACGGCGTGCTCGTCGGCGCTGGTGGCGCTGCACCTGGCGTGCCAGGCGCTGCGCGGCGGGGAGTGCGCGCTGGCGCTGGCGGGCGGGGTGACGGTGTTCACCGGCCCCGACCTGTTCGTCGACTTCGCGCGCCAGCGCGGGCTCGCGCCGGATGGGCGTTGCAAGTCGTTCGCCGAGGCGGCCGACGGCGTGGCGTTCGCCGAAGGCGTCGGTCTGCTGGCGGTTGAGCGCCTGTCGGACGCGCGTCGCAACGGCCGTCAGGTGCTGGCGGTGGTGCGCGGCAGCGCGATCAACCAGGACGGCGCGAGCAACGGGCTGTCGGCGCCGAACGGCCCCTCCCAGGAACGCGTGATCCTGCAGGCGCTCGCCAACGCGGGCCTGTCGACCGCAGATGTGGACGCCGTCGAGGCGCATGGGACGGGCACGACGCTGGGCGATCCGATCGAGGCGCAGGCGCTGCTGGCGACCTATGGGCAGGGACGCGTGGACGGTCCGCTGCGGCTGGGGTCGATCAAGTCGAACATCGGCCACACCTCCGCGGCGGCCGGCGCGGCGGGCGTGATCAAGATGGTGATGGCGATGCGCCACGGGATGCTGCCCGCGACGCTGCACGTGGACGAGCCCTCCCAGCGTGTGGACTGGTCAGAAGGCGAGGTGCGGCTGTTGACGGAGCCCGAGCCGTGGTCGGGCGGTCGGCATCCTCGGCGCGCGGGGGTCTCGTCGTTCGGTGTGAGCGGCACCAACGCGCATGTGATCCTCGAGGAGGCGCCCGCCGAGGAGCCCGGGGGTGGGCGGGCTGCCGCGGGCGGCGCGCCTCCAGCCGCCGAGGCCGTGGCCGCTGAGACGCTGGCCGCCGAGGGTGTTGATGAGGGCCCGCCCGCCCCGGACGAGCGCGACGGGACCGGGCCGGCCGTCCCCGAGCTGCCGGCGCTGGCGCTGCTGGTGTCGGCCAAGAGCGATGCGGCGCTGCGCGGGCAGGCCGAGCACCTCGGCGCCTTTCTGCGGTCCAGTCCCGAGCCGCTGGTGGATGTGGCGTTCTCGTTGGCGACGGCGCGGGCGCGGCTTGGTGAGCGGGCGGCGGTGGTGGGTGGGGATCGCGAGGCGCTGCTGGCGGGGCTGGACGCGGTGGCGTGTGGGGAGTCGGTGGGTGGTGTGGTCCGGGGTTCGGCGGGGCCTGGGAAGACGGTGTTCATGTTTACCGGGCAGGGTGCGCAGCGCGCGGGGATGGGCGCGGAGCTGTATCGGTGTTTTCCGGTGTTCGCGCGGGCGTTGGATGGGGTGTGCGCGGAGTTGGATCGGCATTTGGGGCGGTCGTTGCAGGAGCTGATGTTCGCTGCCGAGGGCTCGGTGGAGGCGGCGCTGTTGGATCGGACGGAGTTCACGCAGGCGTCGCTGTTTGCGTTGGAGGTTGCGCTGTTCCGGCTGGTCGAGTCTTTTGGCGTCAGGCCGGATCTGCTGATCGGCCACTCGATCGGCGAGCTGGTGGCGGCGCATGTCGCGGGTGTGCTGTCGCTGGAGGACGCGTGCGCGCTGGTGGCGGCGCGTGGCCGGTTGATGGGGGCGCTGCCGGCGGGTGGCGCGATGCTTGCGTTGGAGTGCTCTGAGGAGGAGGTCTGCGCGAGCTTGGAGGGGTTTGCGGGTCGGGTGGTGCTGGCGGCGGTCAACGGGCCGGTGGGGGTGGTGGTGTCCGGGGACGCGGACGCGGTTGAGGAGCTCGAGGTCGACTGGCGGGAGCGCGGGCGTAAGGCTACGCGTCTGCGGGTCAGTCACGCGTTTCATTCGCAGCGGATGGACCCGATGTTGGAGGAGTTCCGTGGGGTGGCGCAGGGCTTGGACTTTGAGCGTGCGCGGATCGCGGTCGTCTCGAATGTGTCGGGTGAGCTCGCGGGCGAGGAGCTTTCGACTGCGGAGTACTGGGTGGGGCATGTGCGCGAGGCGGTTCGTTTCGGCGATGGGGTTCGGGCGCTGCGGGCGGCGGGGGCGACGCGGTTTTTGGAGCTTGGGCCGGATGGGGTGCTGTGCGCGATGGCGCGTGGGTGCCTGGGCGACGACGAGCGCGCGCTGCTCGCTCCGGCTCTGCGTGCGCGTCGGGCGGATGGCGAGGCGTTGGTCGGCCTGCTGGCGGCGGCGCACGCCGACGGGGTCGGGGTCGACTGGGGGGCGCTGTTCGCGGGGCGCGGGGCGCGGCGGGTGGAACTCCCGACCTACGCCTTCCAGCGCGAGCGCTACTGGCTGGAACATCCGGTGCGGGCGGGGAACCTCTCTGCGGCCGGCCTCAACGCCGCCGACCATCCGCTGCTGAGCACGGCGGTGCCGCTCGCGGGCGAGGACGGATGGCTGTTCACGACCCGCCTGTCGCTTTCGACGCATCCGTGGATTGCCGATCACGTGCTGCTTGACACCGTGGTGGTGCCGGGCACGGCGTTCGTCGAGCTGGCGCTCACGGCGGGCGCCGAGGTGGCGTGCGAGACGCTTCAGGAGCTGACCCTGGAAGCCCCGCTCGTCCTGGAGGAGGAGGGCGCGGTCCAGCTCCAGCTGCTGGTCAAGGAGCCCGACGAGTCGGGACGGCGGGCGTTCGCGGTCTACTCGCGCCCGGATGGGGAGCCCGGCGACGGCGACGCGGAGCAGGCGCAGTGGACGCGCCACGCGAGCGGCGCCGTCGTGCCCGGCGGCGATGAGAGCCCACCCTCCCGCCCGGCGTCGATCGAGCGGCTGGCGGCCGAGGCGTGGCCGCCCGTGGGCGCCGAGCCGCTGGACGTGCAGGAGATCGACGAGCGGGTGGCGGCCGTGGGGTACGCCTACGGCCCGGCCTTCATGGGGATCCGCGCCGCGTGGCGGCGCGGCGACGAGCTGTTCACCGAGGTCGCCCTGGACGGGCAGCACGCCGACGACGCGAGACGGTTCGGCATCCACCCCGCGCTGTTCGACACGGCGCTGCACTCCGGGGCGGCGGTCGCGCTGGACGGCGCCGGGGACGTCGGGGCCGAGCAGGGCAGGATCCTGTTCAGCTGGAGCGGGGTGCGCCGCTACGCCGCCGGCGTGTCGTCGCTGCGGGTGCGCGTGACGCCCGACGGCGACTCCGCGTGGAGCGTGGCGGCGCTGGACGACACCGGCCTGCCGGTGCTGTCGGTCGAGTCGCTGGCGCATCGGCCGGTCGAGGTGAGCCAGCTCCTGGGCGCCGGCTCGCGTGGACGCGACTCGCTGTTTGAGGTGCAGTGGTCGGAGGTCTCGGCGGCGTCGGCGAACGGGACGTCGCCGCGCCTGGCGGTGCTCGGCGAGCTCGACGTGGGGGGCGTCGACGCCGAGCGCCACGGCGATCTGGCCGCGCTGCGCGAGGCGCTCGACGGCGGCGCGCCCGCGCCGGACGCCGTGTTTGCCGCGACGGTCGCGGATGTGCAGGCGGGGGCCTCCCCAGGGGCCGGCGAGATGGCGCAGGCGGGGCTGGCGGGGACCATATCCACGCTGAAGCTGCTCCAGGGATGGCTCGCGGACGAGCGCCTGGCCGCCTCGCGGCTGGTGCTCGTGACCCGCGGCGCGGTGGCGATCTCCGACGGCGAGGCGCCGAACCTCGCCGCGGCGCCCCTGTGGGGCCTGGTGCGCAGCGCCCAGTCCGAGCACCCCGACCGCTTCGTGCTGGCGGACGTCGACGGCGCCGACGCCTCCTGGGCGGCGCTCGTCGCGGCCCTCTCGGCCGGCGAGCCGCAGCTCGCGCTGCGCGAGGGCACGGTGCGCGCGCCCCGGCTGGCGGCGGTGTCGGTGCCGGCCGACGAGCCGGCTCGACCGCTGTCCGATCCCGAGGGGACGGTGCTGATAACCGGTGGGACGGGTGGCCTCGGCGCGCTGCTGGCGCTGCATCTGGCGGGGGAGCACGGCGTGCGCCACCTGCTGCTCGCCAGCCGCGGAGGACCGCGGGCCGAGGGCGTGGACGAGCTCGAGCGCGAGCTCGCCGAGTTCGGCTGCGAGGTGCGCGTGGCGGCGTGCGACGTGACGGATCGCGACGAGCTGTCGGCGCTGATCGACTCGATCTCCGCGGAGCGTCCGCTGAAGGCCGTGGTCCACGCCGCGGGCACGATCGACGACGCACTGGTCGAGTCGCTCACCGCCGAGCAGGTGGAGCGGACGATGCGCCCGAAGGTCGACGGGGCGCTGCACCTGCACGAGCTGACCGCGGAGCTGGGCCTGTCGGCGTTCGTGCTGTTCTCGTCGTTCGCCGCGACGGTCGGGTCGCCGGGGCAGGGCAACTACGCGGCCGCCAACGCGTTCCTCGACGCGCTGGCGCAGCGGCGCCGGGCGCAGGGGCTCGCGGCGAGCTCGTTGGCGTGGGGGCCGTGGGACGGCGCCGGCATGACCCGCGCCAGCGGCGACGCCGACCGGGCGCGGATGCGGCGCGTCGGGATCGCCTCGCTGTCGGCCGAGCAGGGCCTTGCGCTGTTCGACACGGCGCTCGCGGCGAATCGGCCGGTGCTCGTGCCGGTGCGCCTGGAGAGCGCCGCCCTGCGAGCTCGGATCGGGGACGGAACGGCGCCGGCGATGCTCCGCGGGCTGGTACGGGCGCGGGGGCGAGCGGGAATCGGATCGCGGGCGCAGGACGTGGACTCGCTGGCGCGGCGCCTGTCGGGGACGCCGGAGGCGACGTGGGACGCGGTCGTGCTCGACCTGGTGCGCGACCAGATCGCGGCGGTGCTGGGGCTCGCGTCGCGCAACGCGGTCGACCCGGGGCAGCAGTTCAAGGAGCTCGGCTTCGACTCGCTGGACGCGGTCGAGCTGCGCAACCGCTTGATGACGTCCACCAGGCTGCAGCTCCCGGCGACCCTGATGTTCGACCACCCCACGCCGGCGGCGGTGGCCGCGTACGTGCGCGAGCGGGTCGCCGACGACGCGCGCGGAACAGCGGGGGCGGGCGGGCTTTCATCAATTGAGGAGGAGCTCGACAGGGTCGAGCAGCTGCTCGCGGCGATCGGCACGGACGCACAGGCGCGGGACCAGGTGCAGGAGCGGCTGCGATCCTTCAACGCCCGCCTGGGCTCCTTCCTGGCGGGCGCGGAGGGTTGGGGTCCGGGCGCCGAGGACGGCGAGCTCGACGACGACCTGGCGTCGGTGTCCGACGACGAGATGTTCGAGCTGATCGACAGGGAGTTTGGGGCGTCGTGAGCGACGAGCAGCGACTGCGCGAGTACCTGCGCAAGGTCACAGGCGATCTGCGCAGGGCGAGCCGCCGGGTGCAGGAGCTCGAGCAGGCCGCGCGCGAGCCGATCGCGATCGTGGGGATGAGCTGCCGCTATCCCGGACCCGCCCGCATCCCCACCAACCCCGGCGCCACCACCGATCCCGGCGCCACCACCGATCCCGGTGCCCGCGCCGATCCCGATGCCCGCGCCGGCGACCATCCCAGCGGCGTTCGGTCCCCCGACGAGCTGTGGGAGCTGCTGGCGGCCGGCGCCGACGCGATCTCCGAGTTCCCGACGGACCGCGGCTGGGACCTGCAGCGCCTCTACGACCCCGATCCCGGCCATCCGGGCACGGTGTATGCGCGCGGCGGCGGCTTCCTGTACGACGCCGCCGAGTTCGACGCGGACTTCTTCGGGATCAGCCCGCGGGAAGCGCTGACGATGGACCCGCAGCAGCGGCTGATGCTGGAGCTGGCGTGGGAGGCCTGCGAGGACGCGGGGATCCCCCCGGCGTCGCTGCAGGGCACTCCGACGGGGGTGTTCACGGGGGTGATCCACGACGAGTACGGCCCGAGCGCCAGCTCGGACTCGACGCCGACCGGGAGCGTGTCTTCGATGTATGGGGGCACCTCCGCCAGCGTCGTCTCCGGACGCGTGGCATACCTGTTCGGGCTGCAGGGCCCGACGATGTCGGTCGACACGGCGTGCTCGTCGTCGCTGGTGGCGATGCACCTGGCGTGCCAGGCGCTGCGCGAACGGGAATGCTCGCTCGCCCTGGCGGGCGGGGTGACGGTGATGGCCAGTCCCAACATGCTGATCGCGTTCAGCTACCAGCGCGGCCTGTCGCCGGACGGGCGCTGCAAGTCCTTCGCGGCGAGCGCCGACGGCACGGGCTTCTCCGACGGCGCCGGACTGCTGATGCTGGAGCGGCTGTCCGACGCGCGCCGCAACGGCCACCGGGTGCTGGCGACGGTGCGCGGCAGCGCGGTGAACCAGGACGGCGCGAGCAACGGGCTGACCGCGCCCAACGGCCCTTCGCAGGTGCGCGTGATCCGCCAGGCGCTGGCCAACGCGGGGCTGTCGCCCGCGGAGGTCGACGCGGTCGAGGCGCATGGGACGGGCACGACGTTGGGCGACCCGATCGAGGCGCAGGCGCTGCTGGCGACCTACGGGCAGGGGCGCGCGGACGGCCCGTTGCGGCTGGGGTCGATCAAGTCGAATATCGGCCATACCTCGGCGGCGGCGGGTGTGGCGGGTGTGATCAAGATGGTGTTGGCGTTGCGCCATGGGCTGCTGCCGGCGACGTTGCACGTCGATGAGCCCTCGCCGCACGTGGACTGGTCGGCGGGGGAGGTGCGGCTGTTGACCGAGCCCGAGCCGTGGTCTGCGAGCGGGCGTCCGCGGCGCGCGGGGGTCTCGTCGTTTGGGGCCAGCGGCACGAACGCGCACGTGATCGTCGAGGAGGCCCCGATTGATGAAAGCCCGCCCGCCCAGCCGGCCGAGGGGGGTGTTGATGGAGGCCCGCCCGCCTCGGGCGCTGATGGGGGCCCGCCCGCCCCGAGCGTTGGTGAGAGCCCGTCCGCCCCACCCTCCCCGGGCGTTGATGAGAGCCCGCCCGCCCGGGGCGAGGGGGCCGAGCCGAGCGAGCGGCCCGCACCGCCAGGGCTGCCGGTGGTCCCGCTGCTTGTGTCGGGGAAGGGCGCGATGGCGTTGCGCGCGCAGGCGGGGCGCCTGGCCGCCCACCTGCGGGCGCGCCCGGAGCTCGCGCCGCCGGATGTGGCGTTCTCGCTGGCGAGCACTCGCGCGCAGTTGGGGGAGCGCGCCGCGGTGGTCGGCTCCGATCGCGACGCGCTGCTGGCGGGCCTGGACGTCCTCGCTGACGGCGACTTGGCGGGTGGTGTGGTGCGGGGTTCGGCTGGGGTGGGCCAGACGGTGTTCGTGTTTCCGGGTCAGGGCTCGCAGTGGGAGGGGATGGCGCTGGAGCTGGTGGAGTCCTGGCCGGCCTTCGCGGAGTCGATGCGGACCTGTGGCGAGGCGCTGTCGCGGTATGTGGATTGGTCGTTGGAGGATGTGCTGCGCGGGGCGGCGGGTGCGCCGTCGTTTGAGCGTGTCGATGTGGTCCAGCCGGCGCTGTGGGCGGTGATGGTGTCGCTGGCTGAGCTGTGGCGTTCGTTTGGGGTGGCGCCGGGGGTGGTTGTGGGTCATTCGCAGGGGGAGATCGCGGCTGCGTACGTCGCGGGTGGGTTGTCGTTGGACGATGCGGCGCGGGTGGTGGCGTTGCGCAGCCGGGCGGTGGCCGACGAGTTGGCTGGCCGCGGGGGGATGGTGTCGGTCGGGTTGGGGGTCGACGAGGTGCGGGGGCGTCTAGGGCGCTGGGGGGAGCGGTTGTCGGTGGCGGCGGTGAACGCGCCTGGTCTGGTGGTGGTGTCCGGTGAGCCCGACGCCCTCGACGAGCTGTTGGCCGAATGCGAGTCCCAGGAGGTGCGGGCGCGGCGGATCGCGGTCGATTACGCGTCGCATTCGGCGCAGGTGGAGAGGATCAGGGAGCGGCTGTTGGAGGAGTTGGCGCCGATCAGGCCGCGTTCGGGTGTGGTGCCGTTCTGCTCGACGGCGACGGGTGGGCTGTTGGACACGGCGCAGTTGGATGCGGAGTACTGGTATCGCAGTCTGCGCGAGCGGGTGTGTTTCGAGCAGGCGACTCGTGCGCTGGTGGAGGATGGCGCGCGGGTGTTCGTGGAGGTCAGCTCGCATCCGGTCCTCACGCTGGCGGTGGGAGAGACGATCGACGGCCTCGCCGACGCCGACGGGGTCGTGGCGCTGGGGTCGCTGCGCCGCGGCGAGGGGGGGCTTGAGCGGTTCGTGACGTCGCTGGCGGAGGCGCACGTCCATGGTGCGGCGGTCGATTGGGGTGTGCTGTTCGAGGGGCAGGGCGCGCGGCGGGTGGCGCTGCCGACGTATGCGTTTCAGCGTGAGCGGTTTTGGCTGAACGCGGGCGCGGGCGCGGGTGATCTGTCGGCCGCGGGCCTGGAGTCGGCCGACCACCCGATGCTCGGCGCCGCGGTGCGGCTGGCGGGCGAGGACGAATGGCTGTTCACCGGCCGGCTGTCGCTATCCACACACCCATGGCTCGGCGACCACGTGGTGCTGGACACCGTCGTGGTGCCGGGCACGGCGCTCGTCGAGCTGGCGCTCGCCGCCGGCGCGGAGGTGGGGTGCGAGCTGGTGGAGGACATGACGATGGTGGCGCCGCTGGTGCTGGGCGAGCGCGATGCGGTGCAGTTGCAGGTGACGGTGGCTGCGCCCGACGACGGGGGCAGGAGGGAGGTGGCTGTCTATTCCCGTGCGCAGGACTCCGCTGCGGACCTGGAGATGCAGGAGCTGTGGACGCGGCACGCGGGTGGGGTGCTGGCTCCGGTTGCGGCGGGGGATGTCGATGGCGCGTTGGAGGCGTTCGCGGCGGAGGCGTGGCCGCCGGATGGCGCAGAGCCGGTCGACGTCGAGTCTTTCTATGACCGTCTGGCGGAGACCGGCCTCAGCTATGGGCCTGCCTTCCAGGGCGTGACGGCGGCGTGGCGGCGCGGCGAGGAGGTGTTCGTCGAGGTCACGCTCGACGAGGCGCAGGAGGCCGGCCGCTTCGGTTTGCACCCCGCGCTGTTCGACGCGGCGCTGCACGGGCTGGACCTGCTCCAGCGGCGCGACGGGTCGGAGCCCGGCCAGCTGCGGTTGCCGTTTTCGTGGGGTGGTGTGCGTTTGTGGCGTTCGGGTGCGTCGTTGTTGCGGGTGCGTTTGGTGGCTGTGGGTGGTGAGGGTGGGTTGGGTTTGGTGGCGTTGGATGGGGTTGGTGAGCCGGTGGTGTCGGTGGGTTCGTTGGTGGGGCGTCCGGTTGATGTGGGTTTGTTGGAGGGTGTGCGGGGTGGGGTTGGGGATTTGTTGTTTGGGTTGGAGTGGGTGGAGGTTGCGGGTGCTTCCAGCAACGGTGGGGAGTGTCGTGTTGCGGTGCTTGGTGATCTGGGGGCGGGGGTGGTTGGGGATCGGTTTGTGGATGTGGGGGCGTTGGGTGAGGCGGTGGGTGGGGGTGTGGGTGTGCCTGATGCGGTGTTTGTGGGGGTTGGTGGGGCTGGGGCTGGTGGGGCTGGGGCTGGTGGGGTTGGTGTGGAGGCTGGTGTTGGTGGTGTGGTGGGTGGTTTGGGTGTGGCGGCGCGTGTTGGGGTGCGGGGTGTGTTGGGGTTGTTGCAGGCGTGGTTGGGGGATGAGCGGTTGGGTGATGCGCGGCTTGTGTTGGTGACGCGTGGTGCGGTGGCTGTGGGGGTGGGGGAGGCGCCTGATCTGGTGGCGGCGTCGGTGTGGGGTTTGGTGCGTAGTGCGCAGTCGGAGCATCCGGGGCGTTTTTTGCTGGTCGATCTTGAGGGTGGGGTTGGTGTTGATGGTGGGGTTGGTGGTGATGGCGGCGCTGTCGATGTTCTGGTTGATGGCGTGGGTGGTGGTGAGGCTGGGGGTGTGCTGGGCGGTGGTGTGGGTGAGGGGGTTTCGTGGTTGGGGTTGTTGGGGGTCGATGAGCCGCAGGTGGCGGTGCGTGGGGGTGTGGTGTTTGCGCCGCGGTTGACAAGGGTTCCCGTTCGTCCTGGTGATGGTCCCGGCGATCCCGGTGAGGGTTTGTGGTCTTCTCTGGACCCGGGTGGCACGGTATTGATCACCGGCGGGACGGGTGGTTTGGGGGCGTTGGTGGCGCGTCATTTGGTGGGTGTGCATGGTGTGCGTCATTTGTTGTTGGTGAGTCGTCGTGGGTTGGAGGCTGAGGGTGCGGGTGAGTTGGTGGCTGAGCTTGGGGGGCTTGGGTGTGAGGCGAGGGTGGTGGCGTGTGATGTCACCAGCCGTGAGGAGCTGGCGGTGTTGATCGATGCGATTCCCGGTGGGCGTCGGTTGACGGGGGTGGTTCATGCGGCGGGTGTGTTGGAGGACGCGACGATCGAGACGCTTGATGGTGGGCGGGTGGATCGGGTGATGGCGCCGAAGGTGGACGCGGCGGTGTGTCTGGATGAGTTGACTGAGGGTTTGGGTCTGGCGGCGTTTGTGATGTTTTCGTCGGCGGCTGGGTTGTTTGGTGGTCCGGGGCAGGGCAACTATGCGGCGGCGAATGCGTTTTTGGATGCGTTGGCGTATGGGCGTCGTGCGCGGGGTTTGGCGGGGTGTTCGTTGGCGTGGGGGTTGTGGGATCGCGCGAGCGCGATGACGGGTGGGTTGGGGGATGCGGGGGTCGCGCGGCTGGGGCGGATGGGGATGGCTGGGTTCTCTGATGAGCAGGGTCTTGAGTGCTTTGATGCTGCGGGCGGGGTCGATCGGGCGTTGTTGGTGCCGGTGCGTTTGGATGTGGGTGCGTTGCGGCCGTTGGCGCGGGTGGGGTTGCTGCCGGCGGTGTTGCGTGGGGTGGTGCGTGTTCCGGCGCGGCGTGAGCGGGCTGGTGGGGGTTCGTTGGCGCGGCGGCTGGCGGGGGTGGCGGAGGGTGAGTGGGATGGGGTGGTGTTGGAGGTCGTGCGTGGGCAGGTCGCGGCGGTGTTGGGGCATGGTTCGTTTGAGGCGGTCGATCCGCGGCTGGCGTTCAAGGAGCTGGGGTTCGATTCGTTGGCGGCGGTCGAGCTGCGTAATCGTTTGAGTCAGGTGACTGGTGTGCGGTTGCCGGCGACGTTGGTTTTCGATCATCCCAACACGGAGGCTGTCGCGAGGTTTTTGCGGTCGCGGGTCGATGGTGTGCAGGCGGGGGCGCCTGTCGTGGCGCGGCGGCGTAGCGGTGTCGATGAGCCGGTCGCGATTGTGGGGATGAGTTGCCGTTACCCGGGTGGGGTGTGTTCTGCGGAGGGGTTGTGGGAGCTGGTGGCGTCGGGTACGGACGCGATCTCGGGGTTCCCGACCGATCGTGGGTGGGATTTGGAGGGTCTGTTTGATCTGGACCCCGATCATCCGGGGACGTCCTATACGCGCGAGGGTGGGTTCGTGCACGACGCGGCCCAGTTCGACGCGGCGTTCTTCGGGGTCGGTCCGCGTGAGGCGTTGGCGATGGATCCCCAGCAGCGGCTGCTGCTGGAGGCCTCCTGGGAGGCGCTGGAGGACGCCGGGATCGACCCCGAAACCCTCCGCGGCACCCAAACCGGCGTATACACAGGCGTCAGCGCCACCGACTACGGGCTGCGGGTGACCGGGGAGCTGGAGGGTTTTCGCCTGACGGGCACGACCACGAGTGTGGTGTCGGGGCGGGTGGCGTACACGTTTGGGTTCGAGGGTCCGGCGGTGTCGATCGACACGGCGTGCTCGTCGTCGCTGGTGGCGTTGCACATGGCCTGCCAGGCGCTGCACGGCGGCGATCGCTCGCTGGCGCTCGCGGGCGGGGTGACGGTGATGACGGTCCCGAACCTGTTCGTGGACTTCAGCCGTCAGCGCGGCCTGGCGGCGGACGGGCGCTGCAAGTCCTTCGCGGCGGGCGCGGACGGCGTGGGCTTCTCCGACGGGGCGGGTCTGCTGGTGCTGGAGCGGCTGTCCGACGCGCGTCGCAACGGCCACCGGGTGCTGGCGACGGTGCGCGGCAGCGCGGTCAACCAGGACGGTGCGAGCAACGGGCTGTCGGCGCCCAACGGCCCGTCGCAGGAGCGCGTGATCCGTCAGGCGCTGGCCAACGCGGGCCTGTCGGCGGGCGATGTGGATGCGGTGGAGGCGCATGGGACGGGGACGACGTTGGGCGATCCGATCGAGGCGCAGGCGCTGCTGGCGACCTATGGGCAGGGGCGCACCGACGGGCCGTTGCGACTGGGGTCGGTCAAGTCGAACATCGGCCATACGTCGGCGGCGGCGGGTGTGGCGGGTGTGATCAAGATGGTGATGGCGTTGCGCCATGGGCTGCTGCCGGCGACGCTCCACGTCGATGAGCCTTCGCCGCATGTGGATTGGTCGGCGGGGGCGGTGCGGCTGCTGACGGAGGCCGAGCCGTGGCCGGCGAATGGCCGGCGGCGGCGCGCGGGGGTGTCGTCGTTCGGTGTGAGCGGCACGAACGCGCACGTGATCGTCGAGGAGGCCCCGGTCGAGGAAGGCCCGCCCGCCCCGCCGGTCGACGAGGCCGTTGATGAAGGCCCGCCCGCCCTGCTGCCCGCGCTGCCGCTGCTCGTATCGGCCAAGGGCGAGCAGGCGCTGCGTGGCCAGGCGCAGCGTCTGGCCTCCCATCTGCGGGCGCGTCCGGAGCTCGACCCGGTGGACGTGGCATTCTCGCTGGCGGTCGGTCGCGCGCAGCTCGGGCAGCGCGCGGCGGTCGTTGGGTCAGACCGCGAGGGGCTGCTGGCCGGTCTGGACCTGCTCGCGGGCGGGGAGCCGGGGGGTGCCGTGGTCCGGGGCTCGATCGGCGAGGGCAGGACGGCGTTCATGTTCACCGGGCAGGGCGCGCAGCGCGCGGGGATGGGCGGCGAGCTGTACCGGTCGTTCCCGGCGTTCGCAGCGGCTCTGGACGAGGTTTGTGCCGAGCTCGATCGGCATCTGGGGCGGTCGCTGCGGGAGTTGATGTTCGCCGAGCAGGGCTCCGCCGAGGCCGATCTGCTCGATCGGACCGAGTTCACGCAGGCGGCGCTGTTCGCGCTCGAGGTCGCGCTGTTCAGGCTGGTCGAGTCCTTCGGCGTCAAGCCGGACTTTCTGATCGGCCATTCGGTGGGGGAGCTGGTGGCGGCGCATGTCGCGGGGGTCCTGTCGTTGGCGGATGCGTGCGCGCTGGTCGCGGCCAGAGGGCGGTTGATGGGCGCTCTGCCCGAGGGCGGCGCGATGCTCGCGCTGGAGGCGTCTGAGGAGGAGGTCACGGCGACCCTCGGGGGGTTCGAGGGTCGGGTGGGGATCGCGGCGGTCAATGGGCCGGCGTCGACGGTGATCTCGGGCGACGCGGACGCGATCGAGGAGCTCGAGGCCGACTGGAGGGGGCGCGGGCGCAGGACGACGCGCCTGCGTGTGAGCCATGCCTTTCACTCGCACCTGATGGAGCCGATGCTCCAGGAGTTTCGGGGGGTCGCGGAGGGTCTGGGCTTCGGGCCTGCGGGGATCCCAGTCGTCTCCAACGTGTCCGGCGCGATTGCCGGGGGAGCTTTCGACGCCCGGGTACTGGGTGGGGCACGTGCGTGAGGCGGTGCGCTTCGCCGACGGGGTTGGGGCGCTGGCGGCGGCGAGGGTGTCGCGCTTCGTAGAGCTCGGCCCGGATGGGGTGCTGTGCGCGATGGCACGCGGGTGCCTGGACGCCGAGGCGGGGGAGCGTGCGGTGCTACTGCCGGCGTTGCGTGCGAGTCGTTCGGAGGGCGAGGCGCTGGTCGGGATGCTGGCGGGGGCGCACGCGGCCGGCGTGGAGGTCGACTGGAGGGCGTTCTTCGCCGGGCGCGGGGCGCGGCCGGCGGAGCTGCCGACCTACGCCTTCCAGCGCGAGCGCTTCTGGCTGGACCTGCCGGCGGGCGCCGGCGACCTCGCGGCCGCCGGCCTGGACGACGCCGACCATCCGCTGCTGAGCGCGGCGGTGCGGCTGGCGGGCGAGGACGAATGGCTGTTCACCGGCCGGCTGGCGTTGGCGAGCCACCCGTGGCTGGCCGACCACGCGGTGTTCGACACGGTGCTGCTGGCGGGCACGGCGTTTGTCGAGCTGGCGCTCGCCGCCGGCGCGGAGGTGGGGTGCGAGCTGGTGGAGGAGCTGACGTTGGAGGCGCCGTTGGTCTTGGGGGAGGGCGATGCGGTGCAGCTGCAGGTGGCGGTGGCGGTGCCCGATGAGGGGGGCAGGCGGGAGGTGGTTGTCTATTCCCGTGCGCAGGATTCCTCGGTGTTGGGCCTGGAGGTGGATGGGCGGGAGCGGGAGCTGTGGACGCGGCACGCGGGTGGGGTGCTGGCTCCGGTGGTGGCGGGGGATGTCGATGGCGCGTTGGAGGCGTTCGCGGCGCAGGAGTGGCCGCCGGTTGGCGCGGAGCCGGTCGACGTGGAGTATCTGTATGACCGTCTGGCTGAGGCCGGCTTCGGTTACGGGCCGGCCTTCCAGGGCGTGACGGCGGCGTGGCGGCGCGGCGAGGAGCTGTTCGTCGAGGTCGCGCTCGACGACCGGCGGGCGCAGGACGCCGCCGGTTTCGGTGTCCACCCCGCGCTGTTGGACGCCGCGCTGCACACGATCTTCGTCGAGGGCGAGGAGATCGCGGTGCGGTTGCCGTTTTCGTGGGGTGGTGTGCGTTTGTGGCGTTCGGGTGCGTCGTTGTTGCGGGTGCGTTTGGTGGCTGTGGGTGGTGAGGGTGGGTTGGGTTTGGTGGCGTTGGATGGGGTTGGTGAGCCGGTGGTGTCGGTGGGTTCGTTGGTGGGGCGTCCGGTTGATGTGGGTTTGTTGGAGGGTGTGCGGGGTGGGGTTGGGGATTTGTTGTTTGGGTTGGAGTGGGTGGAGGTTGCGGGTGCTTCCAGCAACGGTGGGGAGTGTCGTGTTGCGGTGCTTGGTGATCTGGGGGCGGGGGTGGTTGGGGATCGGTTTGTGGATGTGGGGGCGTTGGGTGAGGCGGTGGGTGGGGGTGTGGGTGTGCCTGATGCGGTGTTTGTGGGGGTTGGTGGGGCTGGGGCTGGTGGGGCTGGGGCTGGTGGGGTTGGTGTGGAGGCTGGTGTTGGTGGTGTGGTGGGTGGTTTGGGTGTGGCGGCGCGTGTTGGGGTGCGGGGTGTGTTGGGGTTGTTGCAGGCGTGGTTGGGGGATGAGCGGTTGGGTGATGCGCGGCTTGTGTTGGTGACGCGTGGTGCGGTGGCTGTGGGGGTGGGGGAGGCGCCTGATCTGGTGGCGGCGTCGGTGTGGGGTTTGGTGCGTAGTGCGCAGTCGGAGCATCCGGGGCGTTTTTTGCTGGTCGATCTTGAGGGTGGGGTTGGTGTTGATGGTGGGGTTGGTGGTGATGGCGGCGCTGTCGATGTTCTGGTTGATGGCGTGGGTGGTGGTGAGGCTGGGGGTGTGCTGGGCGGTGGTGTGGGTGAGGGGGTTTCGTGGTTGGGGTTGTTGGGGGTCGATGAGCCGCAGGTGGCGGTGCGTGGGGGTGTGGTGTTTGCGCCGCGGTTGACAAGGGTTCCCGTTCGTCCTGGTGATGGTCCCGGCGATCCCGGTGAGGGTTTGTGGTCTTCTCTGGACCCGGGTGGCACGGTATTGATCACCGGCGGGACGGGTGGTTTGGGGGCGTTGGTGGCGCGTCATTTGGTGGGTGTGCATGGTGTGCGTCATTTGTTGTTGGTGAGTCGTCGTGGGTTGGAGGCTGAGGGTGCGGGTGAGTTGGTGGCTGAGCTTGGGGGGCTTGGGTGTGAGGCGAGGGTGGTGGCGTGTGATGTCACCAGCCGTGAGGAGCTGGCGGTGTTGATCGATGCGATTCCCGGTGGGCGTCGGTTGACGGGGGTGGTTCATGCGGCGGGTGTGTTGGAGGACGCGACGATCGAGACGCTTGATGGTGGGCGGGTGGATCGGGTGATGGCGCCGAAGGTGGACGCGGCGGTGTGTCTGGATGAGTTGACTGAGGGTTTGGGTCTGGCGGCGTTTGTGATGTTTTCGTCGGCGGCTGGGTTGTTTGGTGGTCCGGGGCAGGGCAACTATGCGGCGGCGAATGCGTTTTTGGATGCGTTGGCGTATGGGCGTCGTGCGCGGGGTTTGGCGGGGTGTTCGTTGGCGTGGGGGTTGTGGGATCGCGCGAGCGCGATGACGGGTGGGTTGGGGGATGCGGGGGTCGCGCGGCTGGGGCGGATGGGGATGGCTGGGTTCTCTGATGAGCAGGGTCTTGAGTGCTTTGATGCTGCGGGCGGGGTCGATCGGGCGTTGTTGGTGCCGGTGCGTTTGGATGTGGGTGCGTTGCGGCCGTTGGCGCGGGTGGGGTTGCTGCCGGCGGTGTTGCGTGGGGTGGTGCGTGTTCCGGCGCGGCGTGAGCGGGCTGGTGGGGGTTCGTTGGCGCGGCGGCTGGCGGGGGTGGCGGAGGGTGAGTGGGATGGGGTGGTGTTGGAGGTCGTGCGTGGGCAGGTCGCGGCGGTGTTGGGGCATGGTTCGTTTGAGGCGGTCGATCCGCGGCTGGCGTTCAAGGAGCTGGGGTTCGATTCGTTGGCGGCGGTCGAGCTGCGTAATCGTTTGAGTCAGGTGACTGGTGTGCGGTTGCCGGCGACGTTGGTTTTCGATCATCCCAACACGGAGGCTGTCGCGAGGTTTTTGCGGTCGCGGGTCGATGGTGTGCAGGCGGGGGCGCCTGTCGTGGCGCGGCGGCGTAGCGGTGTCGATGAGCCGGTCGCGATTGTGGGGATGAGTTGCCGTTACCCGGGTGGGGTGTGTTCTGCGGAGGGGTTGTGGGAGCTGGTGGCGTCGGGTACGGACGCGATCTCGGGGTTCCCGACCGATCGTGGGTGGGATTTGGAGGGTCTGTTTGATCTGGACCCCGATCATCCGGGGACGTCCTATACGCGCGAGGGTGGGTTCGTGCACGACGCGGCCCAGTTCGACGCGGCGTTCTTCGGGGTCGGTCCGCGTGAGGCGTTGGCGATGGATCCCCAGCAGCGGCTGCTGCTGGAGGCCTCCTGGGAGGCGCTGGAGGACGCCGGGATCGACCCCGAAACCCTCCGCGGCACCCAAACCGGCGTATACACAGGCGTCATGTACCAGGACTACGGCCTGGCCGCCGGCGCGAGCGCCCAGCGCGACGAGGTGGAGGGCTACCTGACGATCGGCTCGGCGGGGAGCGTGGTGTCGGGCCGGGTGGCGTACACGTTTGGGTTCGAGGGCCCGGCGGTGACGGTCGACACGGCGTGCTCGTCGTCGCTGGTGGCGTTGCACATGGCCTGTCAGGCGCTGCGCTCCGGCGAATGCTCGCTGGCGCTCGCGGGCGGGGTGACGGTCCTGGCGTACCCGACGGTGTTCGTGGACTTCAGCCGTCAGCGCGGCCTGTCGCCGGATGGGCGCTGCAGGTCGTTCGGGGCGGGCGCGGACGGGGTGGGCTGGGGCGAGGGGGCCGGCCTGCTGCTGGTCGAGCGCCTGTCCGATGCGCGTCGCAACGGCCACCCGGTGCTCGCGGTGGTGCGCGGCAGCGCGGTCAACCAGGACGGTGCGAGCAACGGGCTGACCGCGCCCAACGGCCCGTCGCAGGAGCGCGTGATCCGCCAGGCGCTCGCCAACGCGGGGCTGTCGCCCGCCGAGGTCGACGTGGTCGAGGGCCACGGGACCGGGACGACGCTGGGCGATCCGATCGAGGCGCAGGCGCTGCTGGCGACCTACGGGCAGAAGCGCGTCGACGGCCCGTTGCGGCTGGGGTCGGCCAAGTCGAACATCGGCCACACGCAGGCGGCGGCGGGTGTGGCGGGTGTGATCAAGATGGTGATGGCGATGCGCCACGGGCTGCTGCCGGCGACGCTGCACGTCGATGAGCCCTCGCCGCACGTGGACTGGTCGGCGGGGGCGGTGCGGCTGCTGACCGAGGCCGAGCCGTGGCCGGGGAATGGGCGTCCGCGGCGCGCGGGGGTGTCGTCGTTCGGCGTGAGCGGCACCAACGCGCACGTGATCGTCGAGGAGGCCCCGGTCGTCGAGGAGGGCTCACCCCAGCCGGCCGATGGGGTCGAGCCGGGCGAGCGGCCTGCCCCGCCTGAGTTGCCGGTGGTCCCGCTGGTTGTATCGGGGAAGACCGGGGGTGCGTTGCGTGGTCAGGCGGAGCGTCTGGCCTCCCATCTGCGGGCGTGTCCGGAGCTCTCGCCCGTGGACGTGGCGTTCTCGCTGGCGACGGCGCGCGCGCAGCTGGGCGAGCGCGCGGTTGTCGTCGGCTCCGATCGCGAGGCGCTGCTGGCGGGCCTGGACATCGTCGCCGATGGGGACCTCGTCGTCCCTGTGAGTGGGGTGCTCGGTGGCGTGGTCCGTGGCTCGGTGGGCACGGGTGGGACGGCGTTGATGTTCACTGGGCAGGGGGCGCAGCGTGTGGGGATGGGGAGGGAGTTGTATGGGGGTTTTCCGGTGTTCGCGGCGGCGTTGGATGGGGTGTGTGCGGAGCTGGATGGGTATCTGGGGCGGTCGTTGCGGGAGTTGATGTTTGCCGGTGAGGGTTCGGTGGAGGCGGCGTTGTTGGATCGGACGGAGTTCACGCAGGCGTCGTTGTTCGCGTTGGAGGTCGCGTTGTTTCGGTTGGTCGAGTCGTTTGGCGTGAAACCGGACTTTTTGATCGGTCATTCGGTGGGGGAGCTGGTGGCGGCGCATGTCGCGGGGGTGCTGTCGCTGGTGGATGCGTGCGCGTTGGTCGCGGCGCGGGGAAGGTTGATGGGGGCGTTGCCGGAGGGCGGCGCGATGCTGGCATTGGAGTGCTCTGAGGAGGAGGTCGCCGAGGGCCTCGGGAGGTTTGAGGGTCGGGTGTCGTTGGCGGCGGTGAATGGGCCGGTGTCGGTGGTGGTGTCGGGCGACGCGGATGCGATCGAGGTGCTCGAGGCCGACTGGAGGGCGCGGGGTCGCAAGGTGACGCGTTTGCGTGTGAGTCATGCGTTTCATTCGCGGCGGATGGAGCCGATGCTGGAGGAGTTTCGTGGGGTGGCACAGGGTTTGGAGTTCGGTGCGGCGGGGATTCCGGTTGTGTCGAATGTGTCGGGTGCGGTTGCGGGTGGGGAGCTGTCGACGCCCGATTACTGGGTGTCCCATGTGCGTGAGGCGGTGCGGTTTGCCGATGGGGTGGCGGCGTTGGAGGCGGCGGGGGTGTCGCGGTTTTTGGAGTTGGGGCCGGATGGGGTGTTGTGCGCGATGGCGCGGGGGTGTTTGGGTCCTGAGTTGGAGGAGCGTGCGTTGCTTGCTCCGGTGTTGCGTGCGCGTCGGGGTGAGGGTGAGGCGTTGGTTGGTTTTTTGGCTGAGGCGTATGCGGATGGTGTGGGGGTCGATTGGCCGGTGTTGTTTGAGGGGCGTGGTGTGCGGCGGGTGCGGCTGCCGACTTATGCGTTTCAGCGTGAGCGGTTCTGGGTGAGCCCGCGGGCCGGCGGTGGGGATCTTGCGGCTGCGGGTTTGGGGGCTGCCGACCATCCGCTGCTGAGCGCCGCTTTGCGGCTGGCAGGGGATCAGGGTTGGGCCTTCACTGGGCGTTTGTCGCTGGCGAGCCATCCGTGGCTGGCCGATCACGCGGTGTTCGACACGGTGCTGCTGCCGGGGACGGCGTTTGTCGAGCTGGCGCTCGCGGCGGGCGCGCGGGTGGGTTGCGAGGTGGTGCAGGAGCTGACGCTGGAGGCGCCGCTGGTCCTGGGCGAGCAGGATGCGGTTCAGTTGCAGGTCACGGTGGCCGAGCCCGACGAGGCGGGACGGCGGGCCGTCGCGGTCTACTCATCTGCGCAAGATCCCCTCGCCGCGGACGTCGAGGCGGATGCGGGGGCGATGGCGGCGTGGACGCGTCACGCCGACGGTGTGCTCGCCGCGGCCACGGGAGACGCCGATGGCGCGCATGAAGGGTTCGCGGGCGAGATGTGGCCGCCGGAGGGCGCCGAGCTGGTCGAGGTCGAGTTTCTCTATGACCGTCTGGCCGAGGCCGGGTTTGGCTATGGGCCGGCTTTTCAGGGTGTCAAGACGGCCTGGCGGCGCGGCGGGGAGGTGTTCGCGGAGGTCGCGCTGGACGGGGAGCGGGTGGCCGAGGGTGTTGGCTTCGGTGTGCATCCGGCGCTGTTCGACGCGGCCTTTCACGTCGCAATCGACCGGGCCGGCGACGAGCTGCGGTCGGGTGGGCTGCCGCTGCCGTTCTCGTGGAGCGGTGTGCGTCTGCACCGAGCAGGCGCGTCGTCGCTGCGGGTCCGCGTCGGCCCGGCCGGCGGCGGCGACGGGCTGTGCTTCACCGCGTCCGACCGGGACGGCGCACCGGTGCTGTCGGTCGATCTGCTGGTGACGCGACCGGTCGACGTGGGCCTGTTGCGCAGTGCGCGGCGCGGTGGCCGGGACTCGCTGTTCCGGCTGGAATGGGCACAGATTCTCACCACCTCCGCGGACGGTCATGCTGTCGTCGGCGGCAACGGTCATGCTGTCGTCGGCGGCAACGGTCATGCGCACGGGTTCGTTGCGCTCGACGAGTTCGGGCCGGAGGGGGTCGGGGGTCGTTATGCGGATCTGGCGGCGCTCGGCGAGGCCGTCGATGCCGGTGTGTCGGCGCCGGACGTCGTGGTGGTGTCGGCGTTGGCGGACACCGACGCCGCGACGGGCTCGGATGGCGATGATCGTGCCGAGGCGGCGCGCGCTGCGGTGGGGCGGACACTTCAGTTGCTGCAGGTGTGGTTGGCGGATGAGCGCTGGGCCGATGCGCGGCTTGTGTTCGTGACGCGCGGCGCGGTCGCTGTGGGCGAGGGCGAGGCTCCCGATCCGGTCGCGGCGTCGGTGCTGGGTCTGGTGCGCAGCGCGCAGTCTGAGCATCCGGGCCGCTTCGTGCTCGTCGACCTTGACGGTCAGGGCGGTGGCGATGGGGATGGTGGCGTGGATGTCGATGGCCACGGGGATGGTGGCATCGGCGATGCGGCTGGCGCTGTCGACGGCGATGGTGGGACAGATGTTGGTGGCGAGGTCCCGTGGTCCGAGCTGTTGGCGGCGGACGAGCCGCAGATGGCGGTGCGCGAGGGTGTTGTATACGCGCCGCGGTTGACGAGATATCCCGCCCGCCCCGGCGACGAGCCTGCCCACCCCGGTGAGGATGCGCCGTCGTCGCTGGACCCGGAGGGGACGGTGCTGATCACCGGTGGGACGGGTGGTCTGGGGGCGCTGGTGGCGCGGCATCTGGCGGGTGCGCACGGGGTGCGGCATCTGCTGCTGGTCAGTCGTCGCGGGCCGGATGCGCAGGGCGCGGGCGAGCTGGTCGCCGAGCTGGCGGAGCTCGGCTGTACGGCGACGGTGAAGGCGTGCGACGTCACCAGCCGTGAGGAGCTGGCGGCGTTGATCGATGCGATTCCCGCGGCGCATCCGTTGACGGGCGTGATCCACACGGCGGGTGTGCTCGACGACGCGACGATCGAGACGCTCGACGCGCAGCGGGTGGCGCGGGTGATGGATCCGAAGGTCGCGGGCGCGCTCTATCTGCACGAGTTGACGGAGGGGCTGGGGCTGTCGGAGTTCGTGCTGTTCTCCTCTGCCGCTCCGCTGCTGGGCGGCGCGGGGCAGGGCAACTATGCGGCGGCGAACGCGTTCCTGGATGCGCTGGCGCAGGAGCGGCGCGCGCGCGGGCTCGCCGGGAGCTCGTTGGCGTGGGGGCTGTGGGGGCAGGCGAGCGGGATGGCCGATCTCGCCGAGCCCGAGCTCGAGCGGCTCGGGCGTCAGATCCGGGCGCGTTTGGGGATGTTGCCGTTGGCGGTGGAGCAGGGTCTTGAGTTGTTCGATGTGGCGCGGGCGTCGGGTGAGGCGCTGTTGGTGCCGGTGCGTTTGGATGCGGGTGCGCTGCGGCCGTTGGCGCGTGCGGGGACGTTGCCGGCGGTGTTGCGCGGGGTGGTGCGTGTTCCGGCGCGGCGCGAGCGTGGGGGTGGCGGTTCGCTGGCGCGGCGGCTGGCTGGTGTGCCGGAGGGTGAGCGCGACGCGATCGTGCTGGAGGAGGTCCGCGCGGACGTGGCCGCCGTGCTGGGACACGCCTCGGCGCAGGCGGTGGAGCCCGAGCGCAGCATGCCCGAGCTCGGCATGGACTCGCTCGCGGCGGTCGAGCTGCGCAACCGTCTGAACCTGGCGACCGGGTTGCGACTGCCGGCCACGCTGGTCTTCGACCATCCGACGCCGGCGGCTCTCGCCGAGTTCCTGCGCGCGCAGATGGCGCGGCGGGAGATCGCGGGCGGCGAGCTCGAGCCTGCGCACGGCGAGCAGGAGGGGACGTTCGGCGCGATACTGCGACGCGCCCATGAGCGCGGGGCGCTGATCGACGCCCTCCCGCTGTTGATGGAGGCGGCCAACTTTCGGCCGGTGTTCCGGTCGCTCTCAGAGCTCGACCGTCTGCCTCGCGCCGTGGCGCTGTCGAGCGGAGCTCGGGCTCCTGGGCTGCTCTGCGTGCCGTCGGTGATCGCCGGATCGGGTCCGCACCAGTTCGCGCGGTTCGCGGCCGGCTTTGTCGGTACGAGAGGCGTGACGGCGTTCTCGCTCCCCGGCTTCCAGCCGTCCGAGCCGGCGCCGGGGTCGTTGAGCGTCGCACTCGACGCGCTCGTCGAGGCGATGCGGGAGATCGCCGAGCGCGAGCCGTTCGTCCTCGTCGGCTACTCCTCGGGAGGGGCGCTGGCGCACGCCCTTGCGAAGCGGTTCGAGGATCAGGGAGTCGCTCCGGTGGGAATTGTGATGCTCGATACATATCTGCCCTCGCCTGAGCAGGAGCGACTTGAAAACCTGGCCGAGGTGATGGGCCTGCTCTTCGACCGAGATCACGAGCTGATCGCGCTCGACGATGACATCCTGCTGGCGATGGGCAGCTACGTGCGGCTGCTCGACGAGTGGGAGCCGGCCCCGATCGAGGCGCCGTCGCTGCTGATTCGGGCAAGCGAACCGCTCGGCGACGCATTCGAGGCGGGCCGCCTGCCGTCGTGGCAGGTGCCGGAGGACATCGCGGAGATAACGGGCGATCACGCTGCGCTGATCGAGGACGCGGCCGACGCGACGGCCCGCGCGACCGAGGCGTGGCTGGCCGCGCGGGACCTGTCGGATACCTTGCTGGAGCGGGGTTAGGCTCATGCCGTGGGCACCGGGTCTGGCGAATGGGAACGGCGGTATATGATGCCCGCTGATCGGCGACGCTGGGGGGTTCGATGAGCAGCGCTTTCACACCATCTGAGGGGTCCCGCGGATTTAGGGTATATAGCCCGAGCGAGCTCCCTGGACTCTTTGCGCAGGTGAAGGACGCGATCTGGCACTGGGGGACGACTGAGCGGGATCGCGAGCTGTCGTTCGCGTGCGACCGGTATGTGCCGGAGCCGCGCTACATGGCCTACCGCGGCATCGACATCCAGGCGCCGGCTGGTGTGGTCTTCCGCTGGCTGTGTCAGCTGCGCGTCGCGCCCTACAGCTACGACATGATCGACAACTACGGCAGGCGCAGCCCGCAGGAGTGGATCCCGGGCCTGCAGCGGCTGTATGTCGGACAGCGGTTCATGAGGATGTTCGAACTGGTCGAGTTCGAGCGCGATCGGCAGCTGACGTTGAACATGGGCCGCCGGCCGCCGTGGCTGTGGGGCTATATCGCCTGCACCTATCTGCTCGTGCCCGGCGACGACTCTGGCAGCTGTCGGCTGCTCTGCAAGGTGACGGTCCATCGCGAGCCCGGGATCCATGGAAAATGGCGCCTTGTCACCAAAACGATGGAGGCGATCATGATGCGCAGGCAATTCTTGAACTTCAAGCAGCTCGCAGAGGCGACCCCCGATTCAGGCCATGCCGACGGTTGAGCTGCGCCCGATAGAGCCCTCCGATGCCGGCGAGATCTCGCGCATCCTCTATGAGGCGTTTCGCGAGATACACGACTACCACCGCTTCCCGGGGGCTTATCCGACGCTCGAGGTTGCGGCCCAGATTGCGAGCGGATACGTCGAGCACCCCCTGATCTGGGGAGTCGCTGCCGTGTCCGATGGGCGGGTCGTCGGCTCGCATTTTCTCGACGAGCGCGGACCGATCCGCAGCCTTGGTCCGCTGAGCGTCGACCTGCAGGTCAAAGAGCGAGGCATCGGACGCCGTCTGAACGAGGCGGTGATGGAGCGCGGCGCCGGCTCGCGCGGGATGCGCGGCGTGCAGGACTCCTTCAACAGGCAGTCGCTGGGGCTGTATGTGTCGCTGGGCTTCGATGTCAGAGAATTGACGGTCCTGCTGACCGGCAGACCGCGCAGCGGCCCGCGGCCCGAGCTCGAGGTCCGCCCGCTGGAGGAGAACGACGTCGAGGAGTGCGAGCGCCTGTGCGTGGCGGTCCACGGCTTCGAGCGCACCAACGAGCTGCGCGACGCGCTGCGGGCGCCGATCTGCTCGCCGTTCGTCGCGCGTCGCGATGGGCGGATCGTGGCCTACGCGACGACGCTCAGCTTCTACCAGGCCGCCCACGCGGTCGCGGTGACCGAAGACGACATGCGGGCCCTGATCCTCGGCACCGTGGCGGCCGGCAACAGGACGGCGTCGTTCCTGCTGCCGACGCGCCCAAGCGACCTGTTCCGCTGGTGTTTGAGCGAGGGGTTGCGGATCGTCAAGCCGATGACATACTTGGTCAAAGGCGAGTACCAAGAGCCGGAGGGCTGCTGGATCCCTTCGGTGATGTACTGAGCCCTGAAAGCGACCGGCGCGCTTCGGCGCAGCCGGTCATTTGGCAATTGCCAGGGCGGCTCGGTAAATTCGCTGTCCTAACTCTATTCGTGGTCAAGCAATCGGGATCACCGGGAAGGAAGTGTCATGACCCAGGCGTTGGAGAACGGAGGCTCGACCTCCGGCGAGCTGCCCCGCACGTGCATCATCGGAGCGGGCTCCACGGGGATCGCCGCGGCCAAGGCCCTGCACGAGCGCGGCATTCCATTCGACTGCTTCGACAAGTCCGATCGAGTCGGCGGGAACTGGGTGTTCGCGAACAGGAACGGGATGTCGTCGGCCTACCGCGACCTATTCATCAACACATCGCGTACCCGCATGGAGTACTCGGACTTCCCGATGCCCGACTCCTACCCGGACTTTCCCCACAACACGCACATCGCGGAGTACTTCGACAACTACGTCGACCACTTCGGGTTCCGTGACAAGATCACCTTCGAGACCGGCGTGGAGCACGCCGAGCGGCGCGCGGACGGGGTCTGGGAGGTCGAGCTCGACACGGGCGAGACGCGCTGCTACGACGCGCTGATCGTCGCCAACGGCCACCACTGGAACCCGCGCCTGCCCGAACCGGCGTTTCCCGGAGCAGACACGTTCACGGGCAAGCAGCTCCACGCCCATTTCTACCTGGACAACTCGCTGTTCGCCGGGAAGCGGGTGGTGATCCTGGGCCTTGGGAACTCCGCGGTGGACATCGCGGTGGAGTCCTCCTACGTCGCCTCCCACACCTACATCGCCGCGCGGCGAGGAGCGTGGATCTGGCCGAAGTACATGTTCGGCAAGCCGATCGACACCTTCCCATACCACCCGTGGGTGCCGTTCAAGGTCCGCCAGCTCATCATCAACACCATACTCAGGACATATACGGGCCTCCCGGAGACCTTCGGCCTGCCCAAGCCCGACCACAAGTTCGGCGAGGCCCATCCGACGATCTCCGGACGGCTGACCGACCGCATCCAGCACGGCATGATCACTCCCAAGCCCAATATCGCGTCGCTGCACGGCTCGGAGGTGCGCTTCATCGACGGCAGCGCGGTGGAGGCCGACGTCGTCGTGTACTGCACGGGCTACAAGATCACCTTCCCGTTCTTCGACACGGACTTCATCTCCGCGCCGGACAACCGCATCGAATTGTTCCATGGGGCCTTCGATCCGGACATCCCAAACCTGTTCTTCATCGGCCTGCTGCAGCCGATCGGCGCGATCATGCCGATCGCCGAGAGGCAGGGCGAATGGTTCGGCGACTACCTGCTGGGCCGCTACGCGCTCCCTCCAGTCGTCACGATGCGGGCGCGCATCGACGCCACGCAGAAGGCGTCGCGCAAGCGCTACGTCGCCACCAAGCGCCACACGATCCAGGTCGATTTCAACGACTACCTCTATCGCCTCAAGAAAGAGCGCGACGCGGGCGCCGCGCGGGCACGTGCGATCGGCTTTCGCCGGCCCGTGAGGCGACGCTCTGACACCGTGGCTGGGACCACGGCGGCCTCGTCGCCGGTCGACGACGGTCCCACGGCGTCGTCGCCGGTTCACGAGGATCCTCAGTCCGCGAGGGCTGGGGCCGGCAGTTCGGTGGCGGCTCCGTGAGGCTGAGGGCCCGGGCCGGTGGCGGCTGGCCTGGCCGGAGGCGCGGCTTGCGGCTCGGTGTGGGGTGTGGTGGGCTGGGCGGGAAGCAGGGCCGCGGCCGCGACGGCGCCTGCGATGGCGACGCCGCCGCCGACCAGGCAGGCGGCGACTTGGCCGCGATGAAACGCGTTCGCGGCGACGCTGTCGACTGCCCTGGCCAAGCCGTGTCGGCCGGCTGCGTCCAGGCGTTCGGTTGCCGCTAGCGCCACGCTGATGGGCTGGTGGGCGAGGTGTGCGAGCAGCGCGGAGGACCGCGCGGACGCCGCGCTGACGAGCTGGTTGGCGTAGAGGGTGGCGTAGATGCTGCCGAGCACGGCGACTCCGAGGGTTCCGCCGAGCAGGCGCGTGGCGTCGTTGACGGCCGACCCGACGCCCGCCTTGTCCTTGGGCACGACGCCGATGATCGCCTCCGTCGCGGGCGAGGTGGCGAAGCTGACGCCGATCCCGAACAGCACCATCTGAGCGATGATCGTGGCGTAGGGGGTGGTTGATCGGATCGTCGAGACCCACCCGAAGAAGCCGGCCATGCACAGCAGGCCCGTGGTGACGACCAGCTTGGTGCCGAAGCGCACCGCGAGTCTGGTGCCGATCACCGACCAGATGCCGACCGAGAGCGCGAGCGGCAGCACGTGCAGGCCGGTCGACAGCGGCCCGTATCGCTTGAGGTCCTGAAAGTACTGGGTGGCCAGGAAGATGAAGCCGAACAGCCCGAAGAAGGCGACCGTCACCGATCCGCTGGCGGCGGTGAAGCGCAGGTTGCGAAAGAGGCTGAGGTCGAGCATCGGCGCCCGGGTGCGTCGCTCCCACGCGATGAAGACGCTGAGCAGCCCCGCCGCAAGGACAAAGCCCGCGAGACTGCGGGCGCTGCCCCAACCATGGTCGGGAGCCTCGATGATCGTGTAGATCAGCAGCGCCATCGCGGCTGTCGACAGGACGAATCCCGGCTGGTCCACCGCGGGCGCGAGCGGATCGCGCGAGGTCGGCACGTTCCAGGCGACGAGCGCGGCGGTCACGAGCGCGACGGGGGCCATCGCAAAGAAGATGCTCGCCCATGAGAATTGCTGCAGCAGCCAGCCTCCGACGATCGGGCCGAGGGCGATCGCCATGCCTGCGGCTGCCCCCCACAGTCCGATCGCGCGTGCACGGTCGACGCGCTCGGTGAAGACGTTTGAGATCAGCGAGAGGGTCGACGGGAAGATCATCGCCGCACCGACGCCCATCAGGCAGCGGGCGACGATCAGCTGTCCGACGGTCGCGGTCAGCCCGCCGGCGAGGCTCGCGAGGCCGAACAGCCCGAGACCGGTCAGCAGCATCCCCTTGCGGCCGACGCGGTCGCTGAGGCTGCCCGCGACGAGCAGCAGCGCCGCGAAGGTGAGGTTGTAGGCGTCGACGACCCACTGCAGCTGGCTATTGGACGCGTGCAGCTCGCGGGCGAGCGTCGGCAGCGACACATTGACGATCGTGGTGTCGAGGCTGATCGTGAACGCTGCGAGCAGCAGCGAGATCAGCAGCAGCGGCGAACGGCGCACGACGAGCTGTTCTAATGCCCCCACTCGAAAAGGTCAAGGGCTGGTCGCGGTAGGCTCGGGCGACGATGATCCTCGCGATCGACCAGGGCACGAGCGGCAGCACCTGCCTGGTCTTCGACGAGCGCGCCGAGCCGGTCGGTCGCGCCTACCGGGAGTTCGCCCAGCACTTTCCCGCAGCCGGGCTGGGTCGAGCACGACGCGGCCGAGATCTGGGAGGTGACCCAGGCGGTCGCGGGCGAGGCGCTCGCCGACGCGGGCGTGCGCTCGGGGGAGCTGAGGCGGTGGGGATCACCAACCAGCGCGAGACGGTGTGCGTGTGGGACCCCGCGACGGGGGAGCCGCTGCACAGGGCGATCGTCTGGCAGGACCGCCGCACGGCGGCGCGCTGCGCGCAGCTGCGCGAGGCGGGCCACGAGCCGTTGATCCGCGAGCGCACGGGCCTGGTGCTCGACCCGTACTTCTCGGCGACGAAGATCGAGTGGCTGCTGGAGCACGTGGAGGGCCTGCGCGAGCGCGCGCGGGCGGGCCGCGCGCTGTTCGGGACGATCGACTCGTGGCTGATCTACAGGCTCACGGGCGAGCACGCGACAGACCCGTCGAACGCGTCGCGGACGATGCTCTACGACATCGCCGCGGGGCGCTGGGACCCGGAGCTGCTGGAGCTGTTCGGGGTGCCCGAGCGGGCGCTGCCGCGAGGTGCGCGCGAGCGCGGGCGAGCTCGGCGTGACGCGGCCCGAGGCGCTGCACGGCCACGCGGCCCCGGTCACGGGCGTGGCGGGCGACCAGCAGGCGGCGCTGTTCGGCCAGGCGTGCGTGGACCCGGGGATGGGCAAGAACACCTACGGCACGGGCTCGTTCGTGCTGCTCAACGCCGGCTTCACGGCGCCGGCCGCCGGCGCCGGGCCTGCTGAGCACGGTGGCGTGGGGGATCGGCGCCCGGCCCGGCCCCGACCCACCCCGGTCGCGCCCCGACTCGCCCGGCCACGACCTACGCGCTGGAGGCGTCGATCTTCGTGACCGGCGCGGCGGTGCAGTGGCTGCGCGACGGCCTTCAGATCATCGCGCACGCGGCCGAGACCGAGGCGCTGGCGGCGTCGCTTGACTCCAACGAGCAGGTCTACTTCGTCCCGGCGCTGACGGGCCTCGGCTCGCCCCACTGGGATCCCCACGCGCGCGGGACGATCGTGGGCCTGACGCGTGGCAGCACCCGCGCGCACCTCGCGCGGGCGACGCTGGAGGCGATCGCCTACCAGACGGTGGACGCGGTGCGCGCGATGGAGGCGGGCGCCGGGAGAGCCGCTGCGCGAGCTGCGCGCCGACGGCGGCGCGACCGCGAACCGCTGGCTGATGCAGTTCCAGGCCGACGTCCTCGGCGTGCCGGTGCTGCTGCCCGAGGTGACCGAGACGACGGCGCTCGGCGCGGCCTACCTGGCGGGTGTGGGCGCGGGCCTGTGGACCGTCAGCGATGTGCGCGCGGGCTGGCGCGAGCGGGCGCGCTTTGAGCCGCGCATGGGCGAGGGCGAGCGAGCCTGCCTGCTCGCGGGCTGGCACGGCGCGTTGGTGCGTGCACGGGGCGGAGCGGGCACCTGACCCTTCTGGTGCGGAACGTAGGCCTTGACGCGGTGCGGCTGCTTCACCAGATGGTCAGCTCGGGGTCGAATGCGCTGATGGCGGTGTCGCGTGTGACGAGGCGCGCTCTGGTGGCGAGCGCGGTTGCGTAGATCAGGCGATCGATTGGATCGCCCGGGAAGCTCTTCGCGTCGAGCAGTCCTGCCGCGACCGCAGTCTCGGCGCTTGGCGGGAGCGGCTCGACGCGCGAATCGGCAAGCGCCTGTCTGACCCACAGGCCGATGTCGCGGTCGAGCGCGATGCGCCCGCGAACCGCGAGCATCGCGACCTCCCAGGCGCTGAGCGTCGAGACGCCGATGCGCGAGGCCTGATCGATCGCGGCTCGCGCCGGCTCGGAGAGACGCTCTGGCTCGGCCTTCCACCAGAGCCAGGCGTGGGTGTCGAGAACGATCACCGTCTGTTGGCGTCCCACTCGACGTCGAGTGGCTTGGCCAGGTCGTCATCGGGGACGTTGAACGAGACCGATCCGCGCAGGCTCTTGGGCTCGCGCACGGCGAGGACTCGCGCGACGGGACGGCCGCGCTTGGTCACGGTGATCTCCTCCCCTGTGGCGGCGACCTCGTCGAGCATCGCGAGGCACTGAGCCTTGAACTGGCTTGCGGACACGGTGCGAGTGGACATGACTATGGACACATTACCATAGTCATCCGCCGGCCAGGGTTCGACCTCCCGTTCAGGTGGCGCTTTGGTGGGACGCATATCGCGCGCGAGGAGAGGGGCGAGGCGGGTGCCGGGCGGGTGTTGCGCGCCCCGCATCGGCGCGGGATTCTGGTGGCGGCGAAAGCGGGCGGGTGCGCGTAACCTTGCGCCCCCGGCGAGGTAGAGCAGTCAGATGGAGCGATGAGCGAGATCGGAGTTCGACCCGGCGGGGAGGGGCAGAGAAGATGAGCGAGCTGGCGCCGATGCGCGAGCAGGTCTATACGGACCCGCGGCCGAAGGAGTACTTCGACCGCTTCCACGAGCGCGCGCGGACGCGCGAACCGGACTGGGCGTACGAGCTCACGCGCCTGCTGACGTCGCTGTACGCGTACACGTTCTTTCGGGCCCGCGCGATCTCCACCGAGCACGTGCCGGGTTCGGGCGCGGTGATCCTGGCGCCGAACCACTTCTCGTTCATGGACCATTTCCTGATGGGCTGCTACATCCGGCGCAAGGTGCGCTTCATGGCGAAGTCGCAGCTGTTCAAGCGGCCGATGCAGTTCATCTACACCCACGGCGGGGTGTTCCCGGTGCGCCGCGGGGCGCGCGACGAGGAGATGTTCGTCACCGCCGAGGCGATCCTGGCGCGGGGCGGGGCGATCACGATGTACTGCGAGGGCGGGCGTTCGCGCAGCGGCAAACTGGCCGAGCAGGCCAAGCGCGGCATCGGCCGCCTGGCGCTGGAGAGCGGGGCGCCGGTCGTGCCGATCGCGATCCACGGGTCGTCGCGGATTCGCAACTGGAGGCGCCTGCAGTTCCCGAAGGTGACGATTCAGTACGGCGAGCCGATCCGCTGGGAGCGCGTGGCGGGCTCGACGCACGAGCAGCAGCAGGCGGTGGCGGACGCGGTGCTGGCGGAGATCAAGCGACTGTACGCGGGCCTGGAGGAGCACGGGCGCAGGGGGATGCTCAGGCGGGTGCGGGCGCAGCGCCGCGCGGCGAAGGCGTCGGGGGCGTCGCGTACTGTTAGCCAGGTCAGCTGAGCAGATCGGCTGAGGGCCCTTGCGGGCTCGGGACCCAGGACAGCCGTCAAGCGAGTGGAGGACAGCGTGGGCCGTTCGATCGACATCGGTGCGGTGATCAGCCGGACGTTTGAGATCTACGTGGACCAGGCCTCGGTGCTGATGCCGGCGGCGGCGGTGGTGTTCGTGTTCAGCGGGCTGCTGACGATCCTGCTGATCGCGGCGGCGCCGGCGCTGACGATCCTCGGCCTGATCGTGAGCCTGATCGCGGTGACGCTGTTCACGGGGATGGTGGTGAAGCTGGTCGACGACATCCAGGACGGCAGGCGCGATGCGAGCCCGGGCGAGCTGCTGCGGGCGGTGACGCCGGTGCTCGGCCAGCTGATCCTGGTTGCGGTGGTGGCGGGTGTCGCGGAGGGGATCGGCTTCGTGTTCCTGATCGTCCCGGGGCTGTTCCTGGTGACGATCTGGTCGGTGGCGGCCCCGGTGGTGGTGCTGGAGCGGCCGGGCGGCCTGGGGGCGCTGGGCCGCAGTCGGGAGCTGGTACGCGGCAACGGCTGGCAGGTGTTCGGGGTGATCCTGATCCTCGTGATCGGCGTGGCGGTGGTGGGCGGCGTGATCGACGTGGTCGCCTCGGCGGCGGGCACCGCGGTGGGCCTGATTGTGAGGGTGATCGTCGGCGTGCTGAGCGCGCCGATCTCGGCGCTGGCGGCGGCGGTGCTGTACTTCGACCTGCGCGGCGTCAGGCCGGGCGGCGGCGTCCCCGCCGAGCCCGACCCGTCGGGCCCGTTCCAGTCCGGCCCGTTCCCGCCCGCGGCGCCCTGATCGCCGATCCGGCGTCGGGCTGTGGGGGCCGTTAGGGTGCTCTGGCGCCATGTCTGCGATCGACGCATCTGAACTGCTGCGGCGGGGGATCCTGGACGGCGTCTCGGTGCTGCTCGCGGTCTCGCCGGAGCCATCGTCGGAGCTGGCATTGGGGGCGGCCGTGTCCGACGTGTGCGGGGCGCTCGGGGCGACGGTCTCCAGGTGTTGGCCGATCTCCGATCGGTCCGATGCCGCCGACGAGGACGCTCTGGATACCGCTGTCGCGGCCGCCGTGCGCGAGACTGGGACGATCGACCTGCTGGCGGTGGACGGCGCGGGCCTCTTCGCCCACGGATTTGAGTGGGGCGGGGACGGACACGCGGCGCTGCGCGCCTGCGTGGACGCTGCGTGGAGCGTGACTCGGGCGGTAGTCAGCCACGCCTTCCTATCCGCTCCCGGCGGGGACAGGGAGGGAGGACCGACTGGAGGGCTCGGCGGGCGGATCGTGTACGTGGCGCCTGAGCCGGAAGCGGGCGAACATGCGGAGGCGGCGTGCGCGGGACTGGAGAACCTCGCGCGGACGCTCTCGATCGAGTGGGCGCGCCACGGGATCACGACGGTGACGATCGCACCGGGCGCGGGGACGACGGCGGGCGAGGTGGCGGCGCTGACCGCCTACCTGGCGTCACCCGCGGGGGCCTATTTCTCGGGCTGCCTGCTCGATCTGCGTGGGCCGTGATCCGCGCGCGCTCGATCTGCGCGGGCTCGATCTGCGCGGGCTCTGATCGGCGGGGTTGGGAGTGAGCGCGCCGGTTGGGCAAGCCCGATCTCCGGGAGCCCGATGGGTGGGTGTAGGTACATATAAAAATCCGACCCGCGTATAACCATCGCTATACGCGGGTCAAAAAAACATATACAACCCCACGCGCCCCTACCCGGTCATACCACCAAACCACGCGCCCCTACCCGGTCATCCCCCCGAACATCCCGCCGGTGATGTGGAGGGTCTGGCCGTGGACGTAGTTGGACCAGGGGGAGCACAGGAAGAAGACGCCGCCGGCAGCCTCCTCGGGGGTGGCTGCCCGGCCGAGGGGGATCAGGACGGAGGCCATCTGGCGCAGCTGGTCGGGGATCCCGAGCTGGACCTTCTCGCCGCCGATCTCCATGGTGTTGTCGTCGACCTTGGCCTGGGTGAGGCGGGTGTCGATGAAGCCGAAGGCGACGGCGTTGACGTTGATCTTGAACTGGCCCCACTCCTTGGCGAGCGTCTTGGTGAGCCCGACGACGCCGGCCTTGGCGGCGGAGTAGTTGGCCTGCCCGGGGTTGCCGAAGGTGCCGGAGGTGGAGGAGACGTTGACGACCTTGCGGAACACCTCGCGGCCCTCGTCGCGCTCGGCCTTGGCGGGCTCGCGCAGATGGGGGGCGGCGGCGCGCAGGACGCGGAAGGGCACGACGGTGTGGATGTCGAGCATCGCCTGGAAGTGCTCGTCGGACATCTTGTGGATCGGGGCGTCCAGGGTGTAGCCGGCGTTGTTGACGACGATGTCGATCTTGCCGAAGGCGTCGACGGCCTTCTGGACGAGCTGATCGGGGACGCCGGGCTTGGTCAGGTCGCCGGCGAACACCGCGGTGTCGCCGGAGATCTCAGCGGCGGCCTGCGTGGCGACGTCGCCGTCGAGATCGTTGATGAGGACCTGGGCGCCGTGTGCGACGAGCAGCTCGGCGGTGGCGCGCCCGATGCCGCGCGCCGAGCCGGTGACGATCGCGGACTTGCCGTCGAGAACTCCCATGATGTGTGTTGCTCCTTTCGTTTGGTCGGGCGCCGGAGACTATCCGTCCCGACCGCGCGGCGGAGCTCAGCGCTGGCTGGTCGGCGGGGATGATGACGCCGAAGTCCTGCGTGTACAGCGCTCCGGCCTGCCCTTCGGCGAGCGAGGCGGGCGCGTGCGGAGAGACCCCGATGCCGGTGTCGCGGAAGCGGGGGTCGAGGATGTTGGCGCGGTGGCCGGGCGAGGCCATCCAGGCTTCGACGATCGCCCGGGGAGTGGCGAGCCAGAGGGTGCCCCAGGCGATGTTCTCGCCGATGACGTAACCGACCTGGGAGCTGTAGATGTAGCCGCTGGCGCGAATTCGGTCCAGCGGGGTGGCCCCCTGGGGCGAGACGTGCGAGAAGTAGTCCTGGCTGGCCATGTCTTCGCTGTGGCCCTGGGCGGAGTGGGCGAGGTTGACGTCGGGGGCCAGCGCGCTCTCGCCGTGGCGGGCGCGTTCGCGGTCGATCAGGCAGAGGACGGCGGCGCGGACCTGTTCGAGGTTGCCGGGCTGGGGCGTGAGGTTGGAGTTGGGGCACGAGCCGGTGGCGAGCGATTCCGCGGCGGGGGATTCGGCGGCGGCGGATTCGGAGGGAACGGCGTGGGCCGGCGAGGCCGGCCCGGCGGCGAGGGCCGCGGCGGCGGCGAGGGCCGCCCAGGCGAGGCGGGCCGTACGGCGTGCGGGGGTCGCGTGGGCGTGCAGGCGAGAGGTCGCCGGCACGGGCGGCGAGGTGAGGGGGGCGGGTGCCACACTGCTACATCGACGCGCGGGTGCCGAAACCTGAGCCTCGGCACGGAGGTTTGCGCAGCTTTGGGTCCTGACGCGGCGATTCGGGTAGAAGTCGCGGGCGGGGTCTGCGGTGGATCGCGGACCCGCGGAGGCGGACTACCGACCTTGGGGAGCGGGGCGGGTCCGGGGCACGAAGCGGACATGATCGCTGGCACCTATAAAACGCCGCGACTGCAAGTCCCACTCGGACACTCGGCCGCAACCATTGACGCCGAGGTTGCAAATGCAATTGGATGACCGCGTTCGTAGTTCAACTATGGTCGGACTTAGAGCGCCTAACAAAAGTGTTGGAGTTGTTTGAGGCATATGCGTGCGCAGGCGAGGGTGAGCATGGCTTCGTGGATGTCGGCGCGGCGGGCGTGTCGGCGCGCGAGGTAGCGGTGGGCGTGTAGCCAGGAGATGGTGCGCTCTACGACCCATCGGTCGCGTCCCAGCCCGGATCCGTGTTGGCTGTTCCGTTTGGCGATCTTGGGCGTGATTCCGCGCTCGCGCAGCTCTCGGCGGTGGTGTTTGGAGTCATACGCCCGGTCGGCATACAGGCGTCGTGGCCGGAACTTGCCGTGACGGCCGGTCGGCGGGACACGATCAACCAGCTCGGTCAGCTGCGTGATGTCGTGGCGGTGCCCACCAGTGAGTGTGAACGCGAGCGGCGTGCCTTTGCCATCGACGATCAGATGGTGCTTGCTGCCAAGGCGAGCGCGGTCGACTGGCGAGGGGCCGGTTTGCTCGCCCCCCCTTTGGCCCGCACATGCGAGCTATCAACGACTGCCCTTGACCAGTCAAGCTGGTCGGCGTCGTGAAGCTCGTCCAACAGCACTTGGTGCAGCCGGCTCCAGACGCCGGCTTCGTTCCATTCATGCAGTCGCCGCCAACACGTCATCCCTGACCCACAGCCCATCTCTTGGGGAAGATCCTCCCACGGTATCCCCGTTTTCAAAACAAAGATGATCCCTGTCATCGCCGCTCGGTCAGGCACCCGCGGACGCCCCGTGACCTGCGGCTCACGCACCGGCAAAAGCGGCTCGATACGAGCCCACAACCCATCAGGAAGCAAAGGTTTCGCCATGACGCAGGACTTCGACAGCCCCACCACGAACCCTACCTTCTGTTAGGCGCTCTTAGCCTTCTGAGGCAGATGCACCGCGGCACGATAGTTAACGCAGCATCATCAGAGGGAAGGCCCTGCAATATCAGGGCCTTCCCTCTGCCTCATCGGACAAAAGACAAGAGAATAGTCGAGCAGGGCCTTGCGCGAGCTCGAAACCCGACCACCGAGGCTACAGGGCGGGCGGGGCCTCGAGGATCCGCCCGAGGATCTCGCGCATGATCTCGTCGGTGCCGCCGCCGATCGGTCCGAGGCGGGCGTCGCGGGCGGCGCGCTCGATGTTGTACTCGCGCATGTAGCCGGCGCCGCCGTGGATCTGCAGGCAGGCGTCCATCAGCTCATAGGAGGCGCGCTGGGTGAGCAGCTTTGCCATTGTGACCTCGCGCAGCGGCTCCTCGCCGGCGACGAAGCGGCGCAGGGCGTCGTGGGTGACGCAGCGGCAGGTGTAGACGGAGGTGGCGAGGTCGGCGAGCTTGTGGCGGATCGCCTGGTGGCCTGAGAGCGGACGGCCGAAGGCGTGGCGCTCGCGGGCGAACGCGGCGGTGCGCTCCCACGCGAGCCGCATCGCGCCGACGGCGCCGAGGGCCATCGCGAGGCGCTCCCACTGGAAGTTGGCCATGATCAGCTTGAAGCCCTCGTGCTCGGGGCCGAGCAGGTTCTCGGCCGGCACGAAGACGTCCTCGAAGGAGATCGTGGCGGTGTCGGAGGCGTGCCAGCCGAGCTTCTCCAGCTTGGCCGAGCGCACGCCCTCTGAGCGGTCGACGATCAAAAACGAGATCCCGTGGTGGCGGGCGGTCGGGGTCGTTTCCCTGGTCCTGACGGCGGTGACGATGAAGTGGGCGCGGACGCCGTTGGTGATGTAGGTCTTCTCGCCGTTGACGACCCAGCCGCCGTCCACTGGGGCGGCGCGGGTGCGCAGCGCGGCGACGTCCGAGCCGGCGTCGGGCTCGGTGATGCCGAGCGCGCCGATCTTCTCGCCGCAGATCGCGGGCGCGAGGTAGCGCTGCTTCTGGTCCTCGGTCCCGAACTTCCAGATCGGGGGGGTCGCGATGTTGACGTGCGCGCCGATCCCGGCGGCGGTCCCGCCGGAGCCGGTGCGGGCGAGCTCTTCGATGAAGACGGCGTCGTGCAGGTAGTCGCCTCCCTGCCCGCCGTAGCGCTCGGGGTACTTCAGCCCAAGCAGGCCCTGGGCGGCGAGCTTGGCGAAGACGTCGTCGGGGAACCAGCGCTCGTCCTCCCACTGCTGGGCGTGCGGCGCGAGCTCGCGCTCGACGAAGCCGCGGATCGAGGCGCGCAACTCCTCGTGCTCGTCGGTGAACGGGGGATCGGGGTTGCTCATGCGGGGGTCACTGTGCTGTTCCGGCCGGCGCATGCGCCGGCCGGCGGGGCCGCACATGTGCGGCCCCGAGACAGAGTCGCATGCGACTCTGTCGGCCAGGCCGCATGCGGCCTGGCCGGCCTTCTCTATCGAGCATACGGTCTGTCCGACCGCATCAAAGCCCGTACGAACGCCCGATGACCTCGAGCATGATCTCGTCGGTCCCGGCGCCGATGCGGTTCAGCCGCAGGTCGCGCCAGGCGCGCTCGATCCCGTACTCCTTCATGTAGCCGGCGCCGCCGTGGATCTGCAGGCACTCGTCGGCGACCTCGCAGGCGATGCGGGAGGCGTAAAGCTTGGCCATCGAGATCTCGCGCACGGGGTAGTCGCCGTTGCACTGACGCCACGCGGTCATGTAGACCATCTGGCGGGCGGTCTCGAGCTTGGTGGCCATCTCGGCGAACTTGTGGCGGATCACCTGGAACTTGCCGATCGGGCGGCCGAAGGCGGTGCGCTCTTTGGCGTACTCCAGGGTGCGATCGAACACGCGCTGCGCGCCGGCGACGGAGCCGGCGGCGCCGATCAGGCGCTCGCCCTGGAGCTCCCACATGATGTGGTAGAAGCCGCGCCCCTCCTGGCCGAGCACCGCCGAGGCGGGGACGCGGACGTCCTGGAAGGCGAGCAGCGCGGTGTCGGAGGCGTGCATCCCCATCTTCTTGAGCTTCTGCTCGCGGATCACGCCTGGCGAGTCCATCGGGACGAGGAACAGCGTGAAGCCGTCGTAGCCGGCGTCTGGGTCGGTCTTGGTGACGAGCACGATCGCGTCGGCGCGGTGGCCGTTGGTGATGTAGGTCTTGGAGCCGTTGATGACGAATTCCTCGCCGTCTCTGACCGCGCGGGTCTTGATGCCCGCGACGTCCGAGCCGGCGTCTGGCTCGGTGATCCCCAGGCACAGGATCTTCGTCCCGGCGATTGCCGGCGCGGCCCACTGCTGCTTCTGCTCCTCGGTCCCGAACGCGAGGATCGGCGGCATCGCCATGTCGGTCTGGACCGCGATCCCCATCGCGAGGCCCCCGCAGTTGGCGTGCCCGATCTCCTCGGCGAGCACCAGCGCGCTGTAGTAGTCTCCGCCCTGCCCGCCGTACTGCTCGGGCTTGTCCAGCCCGAGGAAGCCCAGCTCGCCCATGCGCCGGAAGACGGAGTCCGGGAAGGTCGTCTCCTCCCACTCGTCGGCGTGCGGCGCGAGCTCCTTCTGCGCGAAGCTGCGGATCGACTCGCGCAGCTGTTCGTGCTCGTCGGTGAACAGGAAGTGCTTGCGCTTGGCTCCGAAGTCGGGCTTCAGGACGGCGCTCTCGGCGGTGGCGGCCATCGGTGGGGCTCCTTGTCGTGTCTCGTCGCTGGGGGATCGTCTCGCTTGTGTAAGCAGAAACTAGCGCTTTGGCCAGGAAAAGGAAGGCGGGCGAGCGTCCCGTCCCAAGGCGCGCGTAGCGTGAACACAATGAGCTGCACAAACGACCGCGGCGTGGGTGCGAGGACCTGCTCCAGGGCGCTAGAATCGCGCAATGCCGACGGTGATTCTCGATCCGCTCCCGGTGGAGATCGATGAACTGCTGGTGCGCCGACAGGAGCTCGGGCTCGATCACGCCGACGAGATGTGGGAGGGGGTGCTGCACGTGAATCCCGCCCCGTATGGCCGACATGCCCGCATCCTGAGTCAGCTGGCGGAAATCTTCGGACCGTTGGCGCACGCTGCCGATCTCGTCCCCACCATGGCTAACTTCAACGTCGGGTCTAGAGGTGACTATCGCGTGCCGGACGGTGGCCTGCATCGCCCCGGGCCCGATGAGATGTACTACCCCACCGCGGCGCTCGTCGTGGAGATCGTCTCCCCCGACGACGAGAGCTGGGCCAAGCTCCCCTTCTACGCTGCCCATTATGTGGATGAGGTGCTGATCGTCGATCCGCAGAAGCGCGAGGTCCACTGGCTTGCGCTGCAAGGCGGCGGCTACGAGCCGATCGAGCGCAGCTCCCTGATCGACCTCGGTCCCGAGCAGTTGGCCGAGCGGATCGCCTGGTCGTAGTCTGGCCAGCTCGCGCGGGGCCCGCCAGCGATCGAGCTCCGCGAGCTGATTGGTGCAGAAGCGCTGTACCAAGCGGTGCAGCGATTGTGAGCCGGAGGGCCGTATCCCCGATCGACCGGGCGACACCCCGACCACGGTCGCGCTGAGCGTCCCATCCCAAGCCGTGGCGAGAATCGAGATATGCCCTCAAGCGTTCTCGCCGAGCTGAGCTACGACGCTGCGGTGCGCGCTCTGGATCTGCAGGAGCGCGCCGTCGAGCAGCTTCGCGCCCGAACGGGCTTGTTGCTCGCGGCCTCCTCGGTGACTGCCTCGCTCCTTGGCGCTCCGACGATTCAACGCACCCATGGACTGGGGGCGCTCGATGCGCTTGCCCTCCTCGCATTGGCAAGCTCGATCGGCTTCTGCGTGTACGTCCTCGTTCCGAAGGACGGCTTCGTCTTCAGTCTGAACGCATCGACGATATACGAGAGCCTCGTCGAGCTCGTCGAAGATGACGAGGAGGTGCGGCGGCGGCTGGTCTACTGGCTGGAGGGATTCCGGAGGAGCAATCAGGACAGACTCAAGATCCTTGACCGCTATTACGTTGGCGCGGCGGCCGCCCTGATGTTGCAGCTCGTCTGCTGGTCCATCGCCCTCGCAACTATGATCTCATAGCGATGGCGACGGCGAGCAAGAAATCCACATCGGTGAGCAGGAGGCCCGCGGGTCCTCTGCCCCCGCCTCCCCCTGCGCCTCTTGGCCTGGGACTTCCGGAGCCGGGCGCTGGCTTTCTGAAGAAATCCACATCGGTGAGCAGGAGGCCCGCGGGTCCTCTGCCCCCGCCTCCCCCTGCGCCTCTTGGCCTGGGACTTCCGGAGCCGGGCGCTGGCTTTCTGAAGAAATCCACATCGGTGAGCAGGAGGCCCGGATAAGGCTGGCCGGCTGGCCAAGGATCGAGCGCGGCGTCGCAGGCGGGTACGATGCCGAGCGTGTCCGAGCAGGTGGTGCTCTACGACGTGACCGACGGCGTGGCGACGCTCACGCTGAACGACCCCGACACGCGCAACGCGCTGTCGGCGCCGCTGCTGGGCGGGCTGATCGCGTCGCTGGAGCGGGCGCGCGACGACGAGGCGGTGCGCTGCGTGGTGCTGGCGTCGTCGCACGAGAAGGTCTTCTCCTCGGGGGCCAACCTGGGGGGCTTCGCGGGCGACGTGTCGCTGGTGCACAGGCACTTCGCCAGCGAGCGCTTCGTGGCGCTGTTCAAGCTGATCGGGTCGCTGGGCAAGCCGACGATCTGCGCGGCGCGCGGGCACGTGCTCGCGGGGGCGCTGGGGGTGGCGCTGGCGTGCGACCTGATCGTGGCCTCCGAGCAGGCGACGTTCGGGACGCCGGAGATCAACGTGGGGGCGTTCCCGTTCATGATCATGGCGCTGATCTACCGCAACGTGGGTCGCAAGAAGGCCAACGAGCTGCTGCTGCTGGGCGAGCGCTTCAGCGCGTCCGATGCGCTGGCGGCGGGGATCGTCAACAGGGTCGTGCCCGCGGAGGAATTCGATGCGGCCGTCGGCGAGTGGGCGCAGAGGCTGGCGTCGAAGTCGCCGCTGATCATGCGCCTCGGCAAGGAGGCGATGCGCCGCCAGCTCGACATGCCGCTGGAGGACGCGCTGGACTACCTGCGCGCCCAGCTGACGCTGGCGCTCTCGACCGAGGATATCGTCGAGGGCGTGACGGCGTTCTTTGAGAAGCGCGACCCGCAGTGGAAAGGCCGCTGATGAGCGCCGACCCCTCGACGGGAGCGCCGGCCTCAGGCTCTCCGCCGACGACGCCGCCGGGCCGGCCCGCCGGCCCGCCCTCCCCAAGCTCGACGCCCACGGAGTCCGACAAGCCGACGTCGCTCCTGCGCCCGCTGGTCGATGACCTGGAGGCCCGACGCGCGCAGATCAAGCTCGGCGGCGGCGAGGAGAAGATCAAAAAGCAGCACGAGCGCGGCAAGCTGACGGCGCGCGAGCGGATCGCGCTGCTGATCGACGCGGGGACGTTCGTCGAGCTGGGTATCCACGGCCGCCCACATTCGTCGCAGCGCGCGATGGATGGGGTGCAGGCGCCGGCCGACGGCGTGGTGACGGGCTACGGCAAGATCGACGGGCGCCTGGCGGCGGTGTGCGCGTACGACTTCACGGTGATGGCGGGCTCGATGGGGATGACGGGCGAGTTCAAGGTGACGCGGCTGCGCGAGCTGGCGCTGACGAAGCGGATTCCGTTCGTGTGGCTGCTGGACTCCGCCGGGGCGCGCGTGCAGGAGGCGGCGGGCGCGATGTTCGCGGGCTCGGGGCACCTGTTCCGCGAGGAGGTCGTGATGAGCGGCGTGATCCCGCAGGTCGCGGCGCTGATGGGGCCGTGCGCGGCGGGCACGGCGTACATCCCGGGCCTGGCGGACTTCGTGCCGATGGTCAAGGGCCGCGGCTCGATGGCGCTCGCCGGCCCGCACCTGGTCAAAGCCGCGGTCGGCGAGGACGTCACCCAGGAGGAACTGGGGGGCTCGCGCGTGCACTGCCGCAAGTCCGGCGTCGGCGACATGGAAGTCGACGGCGACGAGGAGTGCGTCGAGCAGATCAAGCGCTACCTCTCCTACATGCCCCAGAATTGCGAAGCGAGGCCGCCGGTACGCGCGGCCGTCGACCCGATCGACCGTCGCGAGGAGGCGCTGCTGGACGTGCTGCCGGAATCCAACCGCAAGCCTTACGACATGTATGACGTGATCGAGCTGATCGTCGACGACGGCGACTACCTGGACATCAAGCGCCTGTGGGCGAAGACGATCATCACGTGCTTCGCGCGCTTCGGCGGGCGCCCGGCGGGGATCGTGGCCAACCAGCCCAAGCAGCTCGGGGGGATCCTCGACAACGACTCCGCCGACAAGGCGGCGCGCTTCGTGAACCTCTGCAACGCGTTCGCGATCCCGCTGGTCTTCATCCAGGACGTCCCGGGCTTCATGGTCGGGACGAAGGTCGAGGCCGAAGGGATCATCCGTCACGGCGCGAAGATGCTGTACGCGGTCGCCAACGCGACGGTCCCGAAGATCACCGTGATCACGCGCAAGGCGTACGGCGCGGGCTACTACGTGATGAACGGCCGCGCGTACGAGCCGGACCTGATCGTGGCGTGGCCGAGCGCCGAGATCAGCGTGATGGGCGCCGAGGGCGTCGTCGAGATCGCGTTTCGCAAACAGGTCGACGAAGCCGCGGACCCGCAGGCCAAGAAGGCCGAGCTGATCGAGAACTTCCGCAAGCTGTTCGACGTCTACATCGCGGCCGGCAACGACCTGATCGACGACGTGATCGACCCGCGCGAGACGCGCGAGACGATCTGCCGGGCGCTGGAGCTCGCGGAGAACAAGCACGTCGAGCGGCCGTGGAAGCGGCACGGGGTGGTGCCCGTATGACCAGGCGGCAGTCATGAGCGTTGAGGACCCCGTGGTCCTCACCTGCGCGATCTCGGGCGTGCTGGCCAGCCGCGAGCAGTGCCCGGCGATCCCGTACACCCCGGCGGAGTACGCGGCGGAGGCACGGCGGATCGTCGACGAGGGGGGGACGATGATCCACATCCACGCGCGCAAGCCCGACGGGTCGCCGAGCTTCGAGGTGGAGGACTACAAAGCGATCTCCGAGGCGATCCGCTCCGAGGTGGGGGACGCGGCGATCGTGAACTTCTCGACGGGGACGATCGGGGTGCCGGTGGCCAAGCGCGTGGACTACCTGCGCGCGTGCCGCCCCGAGGTGGCGGCGCTGAACATGGGCTCGATGAACTACGCGAAGTACTCGCGCTCGCGCAAGGACTTCGTGTTCAAAATGGTCTTCGAGAACCCGTTCGAGGAGATCGTCGAGCTGCTGGAGGCGATGAACGAGCTGGGCATCAAACCGGAGCACGAGTGCTTTGACATCGGCCACGTCGGCAGCCTGGAGCCGCTGGTCGACATGGGCGTGCTCAAACCGCCGCTGCACGTGGACTGCATCATGGGCGTCGTCGGCGGGATCCCGGCGGGGGCGCGCAACCTGGCGGCGATGGCGGCCAACGTCCCGGCAGACTCGCACTGGGGCGTGATCGGGATCTCGCGCGAGCAGTGGCTGCTGGTGGCCGCGGCGCTGACGCTCGGCGGCTCGGTGCGGGTGGGCCTGGAGGACAACCTCTACCTCCCCAACGGCGAGATGGCGCGCTCCAACGGCGAGCTGATCGCGAAGGCGCGGCAGATGGCCGAAGACGTCGGTCGGCGTCCGGCGACCGTGCGGGAGGCCCGCGAGCTGCTGAACGTCCCCCAGTGCGATGGCTAGCGGCGGCGTGGGGGTGTCTGGGATTGGCGGCCTGCCGGCCGCGTGCGGCGTGCGCGCGGTGATCGCGGGTGCGGTGGCCGCCCGTCCCGCGTGGACGGGCGGGCTGAGGTGAGCCTGCCGCTGGAGGGCATCCGGGTACTGGACCTCTCGCGGCTGCTGCCGGGCGGCTTCTGCTCGCTGCTGCTGGCGGACTTCGGGGCGGAGGTGCTGAAGGTGGAGGACACGGGGATGGGCGACTACATCCGCTGGTCGCCTCCGTACCACGACGGCGCGGATGACAGCGCGAAGTCGGCGCTGTTCCTGGCGCTGAACCGCAACAAGCGCTCGATCCGTCTGAACCTAAAGCACGAGCGGGGCCGCGAGGCGCTGCTGCGGCTGGTGGGAGACCACGACGTGGTGCTGGAGTCCTTTCGCCCGGGGGTACTGGGTCGCCTGGGGGTGGGCTACGAGCGGATGCGCGAGGTCAACCCGGGGATCGTGTACTGCGCGATCTCAGGGTACGGCCAGGACGGCCCCAAGCGCGACGCGTCGGGCCACGACATGAACTACCTGGGTCTCGTCGGCCTGCTCGGCCTGACGGGCGAGCGCGACGGGCTGGGCGGGCGGGCGGGCGGGCATCCCATACAGTCCGCCGGCCAGATCGCGGACCTCGGCGGCGGTGCGCTGATGGCGGCGTTCGGGATCCTCGCGGCACTGCACGAGCGGGATGGAGGACCGGCGCGTACGGGGTCCGGCGAGGGCCAGGCGGTGGACGTCTCGATGGCCCACGGCGCGCTCTCGTGGCTGGCGATGGTAGCCGGGGCGTACTTCGCCGACGGGGCGGTCCCTCGCCGCGGCGGGCTGCCGCTGGCGGGCTCGCTGATCTGCTACCGCCCGTACGAGTGCGCCGACGGCTGGGTGACGCTGGGGGCGCTGGAGCCGAAGTTCTGGCAGGCGTGGTGCCGCGGGGTCGGCCGCGAGGACCTGATCGAGCGCCAGTTCGACCCCCCCGGCTCCGACGCACACGCGCAGGTCGTCGACATCTTCAAGGCCCGCCCGCGCGCGGAGTGGGAGCGTTTCGCGAGCGAGCACGACTGCTGCCTGGAGCCGGTGCTGGAGCTCGACGAGGCGCTTGACTCCGAGCTGGTGCGGGCCCGCGAGATGGTCGTGACGCTCGACCAGCCCGGCGTGCAGGGTGGGGTGCGCCAGCTCGGCATCCCGGTCAAGCTGACCCGGACCCCGGGCGACCACGACCGTCTGCCCGGCCCGGCGCTGGGGGAGCACACCGAGCAGGTGCTCGCTCGGGCCGGCTACTCGGAGGCGGAGATCGCGGAGCTGATCGCGTCCGGCGCGGCCGCCGGGCCGGCGTCTCAGGCCGGCGAGGGCGCGACGTTCCGCGCTTGAGAGCGGCGGTCTCGCGGTGGCCGAGTGGGACCCGTCGCCGGGGTTTGCGCGGTCTTGGCGAGAGCCGACAGCCATGGGCGCCTCACCGAAACCAAAAACACTCCCTTGAGCATTCGCTGCCAATCTGCCTAACCTGACTGCACAATCGGGGGGAGTCTGCGTGCCGTGGGCTTGGATTGGCTATCTGCACCTTCGCGATTCTTCTCGTCAATGCAAAGGGGGGAGTTGTCGTGATCGAAGGCAATGTCAAACGGTTTAGGTGGGTGGCGCTGGCTGTACCGATCATCGTGCTCGCGATGGCCGCCCCGGCTCCGGCCGCGGAAAAAGAACACCATCCGCTGAAAGAATATGCGAGATTCACACAGTGCCCGACGGAAGCTTCCCAGGTCGCGCTGTGCATATTTGCGGAAGCCTACGGCGGGGAATTCCAGATCGGGAATGTCGACACCCCGATCACCAAGCCGCTGGTTCTGCAGGGTGGGCTCCGGAAAGTGGTTGGCGACGAATACGAAGCCATCCCCGCCTCCAACGGCGAATCGTTGGTGAAGGCTCCTCAGGTGGTGCCCGGGGGCATATTTGCGCTGGTCAAAGAAGGTCGCTATCCGTGGTACTTGCGAAATTTCTGCAAAAACTTCTCCAACAACTCCGAGTGTATGGTGACCGCGACACCAGAAGTCGTCGGTCCGCCCACCCTCGACCTCGGCGCTGTCATCGGGGGAGTGGGCACCGCTCTCACAATGCCCCTCCGGTTGCACCTGAAAAACCCGTTCCTGGGCGGCAAATGCTACCTCGGGTCCACGTCGAATCCAATCGCGCTCGCGTTCACCGACGGGACCGAGCCACCGCTGGGGATCGAGCCGGAACTCGAAGGACAGGTCGGCCACTTCGAATCCCTCGAAGAAGTCCTCGCCGATTACGGTAGCGAAGACGTCGACAACGCCTACTCGGCGCCAGGGGTCGAAGGATGCGGAGGACCGCAGTCGCTGGTCGTCGATCGAGAAATCGACGAGAAGCAGGCTCTGCCCTCGCCTGCCGGCCACAACAGGGCGCGACTCATCGGCACGAATTACCTTGCCACTGCGGAAGAAGTGTCGAAAAGCGAAGCATAGGATCGGCCCTCAGGCCTTCGCGGCGCGCCTGAGCTCCTCGCCCTTGGGGGTGATCCGCCAGATGTTGGCGACCCCCCGACGGCGGGAGTCCACGGCGTTCTCGATCAGGCCCAACGAGGCGAGGCGGACGAGGAGCTTTGAGATCTGGCCTTTGTCTGAGATCCCGACTCCGTCGGCGACCTCCCGGTTGCTGGCTCCCGGGTGCTCCGCCACGAAGGTGAGCGCTCGCAGCGTGCGGTAGGTCAGACGGCTCCCCCAGTCCTCCAGCCCGAGCCTCCGCTCTGGCCTGTCCACGTCGCGCTCCCTGGGCTTCCGCGGCGGGCGCCGGATCTCTCTGGCGGCTGCCGCGGGACCCCGGTAGGGAAACACGATCATGCTCATCAGCGGTCCCACCAGCTCGCTCAGCGGTCCCGCGTCGGTGAGCAGGCGCTCGTGGACCACCCACAGCGCTCCCGCCACCAGGCTGTGCGCGGTCAGCGGCGGCGGGGCCGCGCCCCGCGGACTGCTTCCGGGATTGGCTTCGCGCCGCCGTCGCTGCCCGCCTGCGCCCTCCTCGACGATCCCCGCGAGCCGCTCGACGACCTCCGCGCCGCGCCGCTGCATCCGCCGGCCCGCCCGCTGTGCCTCCACCACGCACAGGCGCGCCAGCGCCGGCTCCTCGTCGAGCACGGCCAGCACCGTCTCCAGGCCGGCGCGCAGGCGCTCCTCCCAGGCTGCTCCCGTCGCGTACGCCTCCGCGGCCTCCGCTCCGATCTGGGCGACCGCTTCGTCGAACGCTGCCAGGAGGACGCTTTCGCGATCGGGGAAGAGCTCATAGAAGGTCGCCCGCGAGACCCTCGCGCGCGCGACCACATCGGTGACGCTGAGCCGCGCATAGCCCACCTCGGCGATGCTCCGCACCGCGGCGGCCAGCACGCGCGCGCGCTGGGCCTCGGGCACGTTGTGTCGCGGCCCGGTCTCCACCACCGGCCGCTGCGCGTGGCGGCTGGGGCGGTGGCGGTCAGCCGCGACCGCCGTCCGCGTGCGCTGGGCGCGCGCCGTGTCAGGACCCCGCGCGGACAACGCGCACCGCCTCCTGGGCCCCGATCGCCGGCGCCAGCACCATGTACGTCGCGCAACCCGCCAGCTCGGGGAGCCGCCGCGTCGTGCGCTGCGCGACGTGGTGGCGGATCATCTCCCAGATCGCCCCCACCGCCGCCTCGGCCGCCACCGGGGAGGGCCGCTGGGCGCGCGGGGCGTGGCGCAGGAGCAGATCCGAGAGGCCGCGCAGCAGCCCTTCTCCGCGCCGCACCCCCACGGGGCCTGCTGCGAAGACCTCGACGAACGCGATCCGCGCGAACGCCCCATCGTGGGCGATGTGGCGCATCAGCGTCGTGATCGCCCGCTCCACCCCCGCCGGCCAGTCCGAGTCCTGCGCGTCGCGCAGCGCCGCCGCCAGCGCTTCTGCGGTCTGCAGCTCCAGCGCCGCCAGGAAGCACTCCTCGCTGCTCCCGTAGCGCTCGATCAGCAGCGACTCCGGGACCCCCGCCTCGTGGGCGATGCGCCCGGTGGTCGCCCGCGCGCAGCCCTCCCGCGCCGCGAGCTCTGCGGTGACTCGCAGGATCATCCGGTGCGGGTCATTCCCTCTGTCTTCGCGCCCGCGCGCCCCCGCGCCTGGGATGCTCGCGACCGTCGGGGCACCCGCCGGCAGCGCCGCGGTGACCGGAGAGGCGCACGCTCGCGCCCACCGCAGCAGCTCCCCCGCTTGCTCTGCGAGCGCCTGGGGGCGGCCCTCCAGCAGGCGCCGGCGCACCACCAGCCAGAGGCCCCCGGCGATCCCCCGGACCACGTCGGGGGGCAGGGGCGCGCCGTCGGGCTGCCCGCGGAGGCTTCGCGCCAACGCCCGCTCGAATGCCGTGCGGGTCCGCTCGGCGCGTTCGCGCCCTGCCTGCCCGGCCGCCAGGATCTCCACGATCGCCAGGCGTGCCGCCTTCGGTTCCCGCGCGATCTCTCCCGCGAGCGTTGCAAACGCGCGCTCCACGTCGACCGCCCCGCCGTTCGGGCCGCTCCAAGACTCCCGCGCGCGCCGCGCCGCGCCGCTGACGATCGCGTCGTAGCTGGCCAGGAAGCACGCCTCGCGGTCCGCGTAGTGCTCGTAGAACGTGCGCCGCGAGACTCCGGCCAGGGCCGCCAGCTCGGAGACCGTGATCGCGGGGTAGCCCCGCGCCGTCACCGCCTCGATCGTCGCGCCGTGCAGGCGCGCCCGCTGGTGGCGCGCCACACGCTCGCGCCCCGGGCCGTTCGGCCGCGGCTTGAGCTTTGTATACAGCGCCGTACTAGCGGTGGTCCTGAGCGCCGCCGCCGGCAACGATATGCCACCTCGCTCCATCGTCCCTCTCATCGCGTCGAACCCTCGATCCCATACCCCTGATCGCCTGTCCTGCAGCCAATTCCCCTGCATTGCAACACGAGAGCTGACATCGTAACAGATTATGGTTTATGATGTCAACCGAGGGTTTACAATGGGATGGATGGCTATCTGCGAAGGTCCCGATACTCCAGCCTCACCTGGTGTCAACGCTGGGTCGGTAAGATCGGACCGGGTGTCCGGATGAGCAGCAGGCAGACCAGCGGGGAGCGCTACCGGGCGCTGTCGCCGGGGGTCCACGGGCTCGACGCGGACACGGTGGCGCGCCACCAGCGCGCCCGGCTGCGCGCCGCGATGGTCGAGCTGGTCGTCCAGCGCGGCTACCACGCGATCCGCGTGAGCGACCTGCTGCGCCTCGCGCACGTCTCCCGGCCGACCTTCTACGCGCTGTACCGCGACAAGGAGGCCTGCTTTCTGGACGCCTACGACGAGACCTCGTGGCGCGTCACCCGCACCGTCGTCGACGCCCACCGCCATGCCCGCGACGCGCTGGGCTCGGTGCGCGCCGGGATCGCGGCGTTCCTGCAGCTCGCCGCCGCCGAGCCCGATGTGATCGCGTTCTTCATCTACGGCGGCCTGGGCGGCGGGGAGCGCGGCCGGGCGCGCTACAAACGCGTGCTGAACGCGCTCGCCCGGCGGCTGCGCCGCGGGTCCACCGGCGCGGTGGACGACCTCACGATCAGGGCGGTGCTCGGGGGTCTGCGCGAGGTCGTCGCGATCCGTCTACGGCGCGGCGAGGCCGAGACCCTGCCGGCGCTCTCCGACGAGCTGACGACGTGGGTGCTCTCCTACCCCCCCGCGGCCCCCGCGATCCTCGCCGCTGGCGCCCGGCGCGCCGCCGGGCCGCCGCTGGCGCAGGGGCCGCCGCCGGAGGGTGAGGCGGAGGGGTCCTGGCGGCCCGATTCACCGCGCGAGCGCTTCGCGCGGCTGCCCAGCGGGCGCCACGCGCTGACGCGCGAGTACGTGCAGCACAGCCAGCGCGAGCGGATCATGGACGCCGTCGCGGACGTCGTCGCCGAGAAGGGCTACCCGGGGCTGACCGTCACCGAGATCGCGCGCCGCGCGGGCATCTCGCACAAGACCTTCTACGAGCACTTCCCGGGCAAGCGCGAGGCCTACCTGGCGACCGGTCGCACCGGCGGGGAGTGGGGCTTCCAGGCGGCCGTCGAAGCGTACGCCGTGCACGCCGGGGACTGGCCGCGGGCGGTCGCGGCGGGCCTGGACGCCTATCTGCGCTTCCTCGCCGTCGAGCCCGGCCACGCACGGCTGGGGTTCGCGGACATCTTCATGGCCGACCCCGAGGCGCTGCAGCTGCGCGACGAGATCGTGGGGGCGTTCGTGGCCTACCTGGACCCCGGCTTCGAGCTGGCCGGCGCGCGGCGGCCGGTGCCGCGGATCGCGGCCGACGCGATCGGCGGCGCTATCTGGGAGCTGCTGCAGGACCGCATCCAGAGCGAGGCGATCACGCGTCTGCCGCTGATGGCGCCGCAGGTGACCTACATCGCGCTGACACCCTTCCTCGGAGCGCGGCGCGCGGCGCGCGTCGCGGTGGAGGCCCGCCGAGCCGCGCGGAGCGCGAGCGGCGCTGACGCCGCCTGAGCGCGCGCCTCGTCGCTGGGCGCGGCCGGCAGGAGCCGCCGCGCCGATTGCGGGCCACCGGGCCACGATCTCGGGCCACCGGGCCAGCTGCACCTGTGGCCGGCTCGACGCCCCTGGATCGAGAGCCGGCGCTGTGCTGCCGTATTCACCGAAACCAAAAACACTCCCTTGAGCATCTGCCCGCGGCCCGCTTAACCTGAGCGGCACAAATGGGGTTGGATCACCCGGCGCATCCACCGATTCCGGTGGGCCGCGGCCTGTGGGTGAGCCATTAGGAGAGGGAGATACATGGACAGCGCAGTAACTGAAGCGGTCACATCGCTCATCGCAGGGGCGCGAGCGGGGCGCTCCCCCCGGGCCTTGTGTGCTGTCTGCCCATCCTCTCCAGGCGGCGCGCAAGGGCCTGGCCTGCGCATCAGGGCGGGTCAGTCGCAGTGGGCGTCGCGGCTGAGTGCCGCGCAACCTGTCGCGGCGCCCGCTGCACGCCCCCCGGCGCACCCGCGACACCACAACAGAGGGGCGTCGGTCCCCTCCGTTCTCCAGGAGGAGACATGACCATGTTCCAACGAGTACGCAGACAGATAACCCCCAGCGCTCTGATTGCCGTCGTCGCCCTGGTCTTCGCCGCCACAGGCGGAGCCTTCGCGGCGACGGGTGGCGGCGGCGGAGGCTCATCGCCCGCCAAAGCGAGCGCCTCGACCGGGCGGGCGGGGACGATTACCGCCACCGCCGCCAAGAAGAAGTCCAGGGCCCCCGCCCGAGGCCCCGCCGGCCCCAGGGGCGCGGCCGGCGCCGCCGGCCCGGCCGGCCCTCCAGGCGCCGCCGGTCTCGCGGGCCCCGCGGGCCTCACTGGACCGAAGGGCGAAACCGGGGCTGCGGGCGCTGCGGGAGGGACTGGCCCCCAGGGGCCTCAGGGTCCCCAGGGTCCGGCTGGCGCCAACGGCACGACCGGCTTCACCGAAACCCTTCCCAAGGAAAAGACCGAGACGGGAACATGGTCGATGGTAACCGGCAAGTTTCTTGTAGCGGCTGGTGGAGCGGTCGGTATCGCGCCGATCTCGTTCACGATCCCGCTCGCCAGCGCCGTGGAAGTCGACCACGTCAAGATCGAGCCCGAAGGATACAACGGCACTGAACTTGCATGTCCCAGCACCCAAGAAGAACGTGAAAATGGCAAGGTCGCCAAGGCCGAACCTGGCTTCCTCTGTGTGTACACGAGCTCCGAAAATTTCGTGGAACACATAACAGCACTCGAAACCAGTGCCAACGGCGTCCTCATATATGGCAAGTCAAAAGAAGAACACGAAGGCGAGTTCGCATACGGCACCTGGGCGGTGACCGCGGAATAGTCCCCCGCGCCTGACAGCCCGAGCTGGCCCGGACGGTGTCAACGCCGTCCGGGCGGGGCCAGCTCGTCCGGGTAGTCCAGAGCAGTCCTGCGGGCGTCCGACAAGCGCGCACAACCACCCCCGAGCTGACATGCACCATTTCGAGAAAACCACTTTTGAGAAAGGCACACAGATGAGCCACGCCAAGCATCTCGCCAAGAAGCCGTCGTCCCCGGAGGCGGGTTTCTTCGCGACGCTTCGTGGTCGGCTCCACGTCCCAGGGAGTGGTGCGCGCTCGCATGGTCCTGTGCCGGCTCCAAATCCCAAGCGGGTCTCTCTCGCCCTGGCTTCGCTCCTGGCCTGCGGCATCGTCATGGCCCTGTTCGCCAGTCCTGTCCTCGCCAAGCAGGGGCGTGTCTTCACCGGCTCCTTCGGATCCGCCTTCTCCACCCCCGCCGACCCCTACCCGCTCTCCAACCCCGGACCAATTGCCGTCAGCTCCTCCGGCGCGTCGGCGGGCGATGTCTACGTCCCCCAGGGCTCTCTCGTCGAGAAGTTCGACTCCGCCGGTCAGTTCATCCTCATGTTCGGCAAGGAAGTCAACAAGACCAAGGTCAAAGAAGCCGGCTCGACCGAAGCCGAACGCGACGTCTGCACCGCCGTATCAGGCGATGAATGCCAGAACGGCACTGAAAGAATCGGTGGATATATCGCTGTGGATAACTCCACCGGCCCCTCCTCTGGCGACGTCTACGTCGCCGAAGGCGGCGTAGTTTCCAAGTTTGACGAAGAAGGCATTCTCATCTCCAGCTGGGGCGCCAGTGGCCGACTCAACGGCTCGAGCGCGGGTCCCTTCGAAACGGTCCACGGCGTCGCGGTCGACTCCTTCGGAAACCTCTGGGTCTACGGCACCCACAAACTTGCTGGAGGAGAAACACGGCCGCGAGTGTTCGAGTTCAAGCAGGACTCGAGCTTCATCACCGACTGGTCCTTTGATGAGTACAACCCTGGCAACGGCATCGCGGTCGATGCGGAAGACAATGTCTATCTGAACATTGAAAATGTTTCTATTTTTAAGTTCAGCTCCTCAGGCACTGAGATAGGCTATATAATCGATGAATCTGGAGCCCAACCCACAGCCTTGGCGGTCGATCCCTCAACCGACGAACTCTATGTTGGCGTTCAATACGGCGGCGGGGGGGTGAGTGATTTTCACATTCTCCGTTATGCACCAGCCTGTAAGAAAGGGCCTTTCGAAGGTTGTGTGCCTGTTGAATCCTTTAGCTCCAGTAATTTGCGAGAAGCGAATGGATTTGCCATAAATCCCTCAAGCCCGGGTGACACGATTTATGCAGCTGAGCAAGCTAAGGGCGAAGTGGCCACTGTTTCCGTTGCGACCCTTCCGGATGTGGCGACTGAGCCGGCGTCGGGTTTCACCTCTACCTCTGCGACTATTAACGGCACGGTTAACCCTGAAGGCCTCACGGTTTCGGAGTGTTTCTTCGAATGGGGTGAAGGCAGCGGGGCGTATGAACATATCGCCTCATGTGAAGCGCCGGGCGCCGCGGAAATTGGTTCGGGCACCGAACCGGTTGCGGTTCATGCCCGTATCTCTGTTCAGTATGGTAAGACTTATCATTTTCGTCTTGTCGCTGCCAATGCTAATGATGTTCATGAACCCGTCGAGGGTTCTGACGTTGTTTTTGGTCCTCCGCGTGTGGATAGCTCCTCGATTACTGAAATCACGTCGAGCAGTGTTACTTTTCAGGCTCAGGTCGACCCCCAGAACGCCTTTACTGAATATCATTTTGAATACCTGACTGAAGCCGAATTCAATGAAGATGGTAAAGGTTTCAGCGGTCTTCATTCCGCGATCCAGGTTCCGCTGTCCGATGCCAAGCTCGGGTCCGGTCAGGTGGACCTGGTGGCCTCTCAGCATGTTCAGGGTCTTCTGGCTCATACCGGCTACCGCTTTCGTGTCGTCGCGCGGAGCCTGCTCGCCGAAGGCGTTGAAGCGGTCGATGGTCCTGTCGAGTCCTTTATGACTTGGGGTACTGGTGGGTTTGTGTTGCCGGATGGTCGTGCGTGGGAAATGGTCTCTCCGCCCGACCTGCATGGGGCATTGGTCGAACCGATTGGTGAAGATTGGTTGATTCAGGCAGCCGCTGATGGTGGTGCGCTTGCGTATGTCGCGCGCACGCCGACGGAATCGAATCCGGCGGGCTTTCTTTTGTATCAGTCGGTGCTCGCGACGCGTGGCGGTGGGGGCGGTTGGTCCTCGCGTGATCTTTCGATTCCTCACGTCGCGGCGACTGATATATCTGTGGGTGAGGGATGGGAGTATCGGTTCTTCTCTGAAGATCTTTCGCGTGCGGTGGTGCAGCCGTTCGGTGCGTTTGTGCCGTGTGAGTCGGCGTTGGGTGTCGCGCAGCCGTGTTTGTCGCCGGAGGCTTCCGAACAGACGGCGTTCTTGGCCGCGAATGGCGGCGGTGGTGGTTTGGGTGAACCGTGTACGGTCTCGTGCTATACGCCGCTTGTCACGGGCGCCGAAGGTTACGCCAATGTGCCGCCGCATACGGTCTTCGGCCAGATCAGCACGTATGGTAAAGGCTGTCCGCCGAATGAGTATTGTGGCCCCAAGTTCTTGGATGCCACGCCTGACGCGAGTCATGTTGTGCTGAGGTCGTACGTGGCTTTGACTGCGTCACCCGCCTTGGGGCACAACATTACGCAGAACAGCCTGTATGAGTGGAGTGAAGGCGAACCCGCGGCTGACCAGTTGCGGCTTGTGAATGTGCTGCCCGGGAATGAACAGGGCGAAGCGCTGCCATCATCAGAAGAACCGTTGTTTGGCTTCCATGAAGACAATATTCGGCACGCGATCTCAAATGATGGTGCGCGGGTGGTATGGGGAACCGGGCACCATCTGTATCTGCGTGAGAACGCCACGCAGTCGCAGAGCCGGCTCAGTGCGAACGGCAAATGTCTCGTCGCCGCCGATGCATGCACGGTCCAGCTCGACGTAGGCCTCTCGGGCACGCCGAAGTTTCAGACGGCCAACAGCGAAGACACGAGGATCTTCTTCACCGACAGCGGCGATCTCTATGAATATAACGTGGAAGAAGGCAAGCTGGTGGCTCTGACCACGGGCGCGGGGGTGATTGGTTCAGTGATCGGCGCGAGCGAAGATGGTTCGTGGATCTATTTCGTCGCCAACGGCGCACTGGCCAGCGGCGCTGTTGATGGAACCTGCTCAAATTCAGGCAGCATAGCCAGGGACTGCAATCTCTATGTGATGCACCATGACGGCATGGGATGGGAAGCGCCGAGGCTGGTCGCTGTGATATCTGACGCGGACGGCACGGATTGGAGCGGCGTCCTGGAAGAGTATCCTGGTTTGACCGCAAGGGTCTCGCCGAATGGTGAATGGTTGGCGTTCGTATCGGAGCGCAGCTTGACCGGCTATGACAACTTTGATGCGGTGAGCGACGAACCCGACGACGAGGTGTATGAGTACGGCGCCGCGGCGGGAGAACTCGTGTGCGCGTCGTGTAACCCCACGGGGTCGCGGCCGCACGGCATGTCATCCGAACAGATCAGCACCGCAAATGGTGGGATCATTGGGGGCGATCAGGTTTACTCCGGCTGGGTGGCGGCGGATCTTCCCCCGTGGACGCCGACCAGCTTGGGCGCTGCGATTTACCAGTCGCGGTATTTGGATAACAGTGGCCGGTTGTTCTTTGACTCCAGCGACGCGCTCGTTCCGAAGGACATCAACAAAACCGGCGATGTGTATGAGTATGAGCCCGAAGGTGTGCCCGCCGGCGAACACGCCTGCTCGAGCGCATCACAGAGCGGCAGCGTGGTGTTCAGGCCGGCCCGCAGCGTCGAGGTCGAAGGCCGCCTGGTCGACGAAGGCGCGAGTTGCGTCGGGTTGATCTCCTCCGGGGAATCGCCGCAGGAATCAGCGTTCCTGGACGCTTCGGAAACGGGCTCTGAAGTATTCTTCCTCACCAGCGCGAAACTGACGCCCGAAGATATCAACACCAGTCCCGTTGTTTACGATGCGCGTGAATGCACCACGCAGTCGCCGTGCCTGCCGCCGGAGGCTGCGGCGCCCCCGGCATGCGAAACGGAAGCCTCGTGCAAACCCGCGCCCTCCCCTCAGCCCGAGATCTTCGGTCCCTCGGGCAGCTCGACATTCTCTGGCCAGGGCAATCTCCTCTCCAGCATCCCCGAACCAGTGGTGGTCAAGCCCCCCACGAGAGCGCAGAAGCGCACAGCCGCGCACGGGGCATGCAAAAAAGACAAGCGCAAGAAGAAGCGCGCAGCCTGCGAAAAGCAAGCACGCAAAAAACACGGCGCGAGGGCAAAGGCCGTAAAAGCCAGCAACGACCGGAGGGCGGGACGATGAGCGCCATCAGGACTTTCCACGCATCTCCTCTGAGCCGTTCAGGGCGTCGACGTACGCTGTCCATCGTCGTCCTCGGTCTGGCTGTCATGGCTTTCTCGGGCTCGTCCGCGTCTGCTGAAACGCTGTTTCCGTGGTTTCATCTGACCTCGGTTTCGCGTCCGGGGCACCTGACCGGGAGGAGCGGTGAGATCGCGGTGACCGCGGTCAATGTGGGGGACGCGAGCGTGAACGCGGGGGCGGTTCCGGTGGTGCTCTCAGACGTTCTGCCTGAACATTTGAGGGTGCGGTCCATCGAAGAAGGCACCAAGAACAGTGGTAATACGCAGCTTGCCGCACCGAAGTGTGAAGTGAGTCAAGCGAGGAAGGTCGTCTGCACGTTCAGCGGGGGCACCCTGCCGCCGTTTCACCAGATCGAAATGCTGATTGGGGTGAGCGTAGAAGCGGGAGCGTCCACAGGAGAGTCAAACGAAGCGAGTATCTCTGGTGGCGGTGCGCCGAGCGCCGAAATCAAGCATCCCATCACCGTCAGCAATGCCCCTACGCCGTTCGGCGTCGAAGATTACGAACCCGACTTCGAAGAAGTCGGTGGTGCGCCGGATACGCAGGCGGGCTCGCACCCGTTCCAGTACACCACGACGCTCGACCTCAGCGCGGGCCTGGCGTTCGATCCGGAAGCCGGGCGTGAAGTGGGGGTGCCTGCGGCGCTCGTGAAGGATCTGGTCTTCAAGTTGCCACCGGGGTTTGTCGGCGATCCGACGGCATATCCCCGTTGCAGCCTGGGACGGTTCCTTGATTTCCCTCACGGAGGAGCGAACCTCTGTCCCGCCGACACCATCATTGGAGCGTCGGCTGTCACCTACTCTGAAGACTCGCTCGGTGGAAAACTTGGTCTGCAGACGCGGGCGCAGCCCATCTTCAATCTCGAACCTGGTCCTGGCGAACCGGCGAAGTTCGGCTTCGCTCCGGCCAGCATCCCGATCTATCTCGACACCTCCGTGCGCACAGGCGAAGACTACGGCGTCACCGTGCACGTGGATAACATTCCCCAGATAGTCGGTTTCCTCAGCAACACCGTGACGTTCTGGGGGGTGCCGGGGGACGCGCGCCACAACGATGCTCGCGGCTTGGGTTGTTTTGATGAATCGGTCGCATCGGAAAACCCCTGCCAGCCAGATGCGCCGGCGGAAAGCAACCCCCCAGCGTTTCTGACGATGCCGACATCGTGCTCAGGCGTACCGTTGGAAGGCGGCGTCGAAGCGGATGCCGGGCTGCGGCCCGGTGTGATGGTTGCCCCCAATCCCAACCCGAGCGAGCCGATGCCGACGATGGATGGTTGCGATCTGTTGCCGTTTTACTCGGAAATCAAGGTGACTCCGGACGTGCAGGAAGCGAGCAAGCCGAGTGGTTTGACGGCTGACGTGCACGTCCCCCAGGAAGAGGCGCTCAGCGCTGAAGGTCTCGCGCCGCCGCAGTTGCAGAACATCACTGTGACGCTTCCCGAAGGGGTCGATTTGAATCCTTCGGCTGCCGATGGTCTGGCGGCGTGTCCGCTGCTGAGTGGCAGGGAACCCGAAAAAGAGGCACGCGAAAGCAAAGGAGAACTGGCGGGTATCAACCTGGAAACGCCCGAGCCGGCCAACTGCCCCAACGCGTCGAAGATCGCTAACGTCGAAATCAACACGCCGTTGCTGCCGAACCCGCTCAAGGGCTTCGTCTACCTCGCCTCGCCCCAGAACTTCCGCAGCGCCCCGCCGGAAAACCCGTTCGAAGCGCTCGTCGCGCAGTATCTCGTCGCCGAAGACCCGATCTCCGGGACGCTGATCAAGCTCCCGGGCAAGATCTCCCTCAGCGCCACCGGTCAGATCACCGCGACGTTCATGAACAACCCCCAGCTGCCGTTCGAAGACGCCAAGCTGAAGTTCTTCGGCGGCGAACGCGCTCCCCTCGCCACACCCTCGCTCTGCGGGTCCTATACGACCAACGCGATCTTCGAACCGTGGACGAACACCGCCACCGACCACGAGGCCCTGCACGCGACTTCGGTGTTCGACATCATCGCGGGCCCGAACGGAGGCCCGTGCCCCGGCGCGACGCTCCCGTTCGACCCCTCCCTCTCCTCCGAGACGACGAACATCAACGCGGGCTCCTTCACGCCGCTGTCCACGACGCTCTCCCGCGAAGACGGCCAGCAGTCGATCCAGTCGGTCACGCTGCACTACCCGCCGGGCATCTCCGGCCTGCTCTCCGGCGTGAAGCTGTGCGGCGAAGCCGAAGCGAACGCCGGCACGTGCGGCCCGGAAAGCGAAATCGGCGAAACGATCGTCAGCGTCGGCCTCGGCGGCGACCCGTTCACCGTCACCGGCGGCAAGGTCTACATCACCGGCCCCTATCAGGGAGCGCCGTTTGGCCTGTCGATCGTCAACCCGGCGAAGGCCGGGCCGTTCGACCTGCAGGAAGGCAGGCCGGTCGTGGTGCGCGCCAAGCTCGAAGTCGACCCGACCACCGCGGCGTTGACGATCACGACCGACCCGCCAGGTTCGCCGCACGCGATCCCGACGATCATCGAAGGCTTCCCGCTGCAGATCAAGCACGTCAACGTCACGATCACCCGCAAAGACTTCACGTTCAACCCGACCAACTGCGACCCGATGAAGATCACGGGCGCGATCGACAGCGCCGAAGGCGCGTCGTCGCCGGTCGAAGTGCCCTTCCAGGTCACCAACTGCGCGGTCCTGAAGTTCACCCCCAAATTCTCGGTCTCGACGTCGGGGAAGACCTCGAAGGCCGACGGCGCCAGCCTCACCGCGACGGTGATCGAGCCCAGCGAACCGCACGGCAGCCAGGCGAACATCGCCAAGGTCAAAGTCGAACTGCCCAAGCAGCTCCCCTCGCGCCTGACGACGCTGCAGAAGGCGTGCACCGCGGCGCAGTTCGAAGCCAACCCCTCGGGGTGCCCCGGCCAGTCGGTGATCGGGCACGCGAGGGTCATCACGCCGCTGGTCCCCGTCCCGCTGGAAGGGCCCGTCTACTTCGTCAGCCACGGCGGCGAAGCGTTCCCGAGCCTGGAGATCGTGCTGCAGGGCTACGGCGTCAGGATCGACCTCGTCGGCACGACGTTCATCAGCAAAGCAGGGATCACGAGCACCACGTTCAAGACCGTCCCCGACCAGCCCTTCAACAGCTTCGAAATAACCCTCCCCGAGGGCCCCTACTCGGCCCTTGCGGCGAATGGCGACCTCTGCACCCAGAAGCTCGTGATGCCCACCGAATTCATCGGGCAGAACGGCGCCGCGGTCGACCAGAGGACCCCGATCGGCGTCACCGGCTGCGCAAAGACCAAGGCGCTCACCCGCGCCCAGAAGCTCGCCAAAGCGCTGAGGGCCTGCCGCAAAGACAAGCGGCACGGCACGCGCGCCAGCTGCGAACGCCAGGCACGCAGGACGTACGGCGCGAAGAGGAGAGGCAAGAAGCAGTAGGCGCAGGGTGCCACGGGGCGGGCGTGAGAAGCCGCTCCGGGGGGGAACCGCTGACCAAAGCCGACATCAAGGTGCTGAACCCCACTACCTTGATGGAAGAAGGCGCATCGACGGCGGGCTCGCAGCTCTTCGTGAAGACACGCACTGATGGCGAAGAAGCGGTGGTGGCCGAGGGCACCTGGGCGGTGGCCGCGCCCAAAGCGTAGGACCGGCTCTCAGTTGATGCTGCCGCGTGGCGCGACCCAGACGCTCGCGAACGGCAGCGAGGTGTGCGTGGCGATCGTGTCGTAGTCGTGGTCGTAGTGCAGCACCCCGATCCTCGCGTGGCGGCGATCGCGGCGATCAACAGGTCGACCGGCTTGACGCGGTGCGAGATGCCGGGTGCCCTGGCGAGCTGCGCCTGCGCCGTCGACGGCGGCCGCGCGGCCTCCGTGGTGAGCGGCGCGTGCTCGAGCGCGTCCAGTCGCCTGCTGATGCCGCAAACTCCTTGCTATCCCGGGCGCTGTAGCGCATCTCCAGCAGCGCCGGCGGGCACGTCCACAGCTCGCCGGCCGTGAGCGCCGCCTCGAATCTCTTGCGTGGCGGGCCGCCCAGGCGGCCGTCGCTCGTTCGAGCCCACACCGAGTGGTCGATCAGCAGCTGCTTGCCGTAGCCACTCAACGATGGATCCAGCCGTGCTCGCGGACCTCGTAGGCCGCGTCCACGTCGATCCCCTCTCCCGTGCGCAGTTGCTCGACCAGCTGGCGTCGAAGCTTCGCCCGGTGGGCCTCGTCGTCGCGTTCGGCTTCCAGCTCCCGCAGCCGCTCGCGCGCCCCACGGATCACCAGGTCACCCATCCGCACGCGCTCGCCCCGCACGCGCAGCGCGTCCAGTGCCTCGCGCACCGGTGGCGTCTCGGTAACCGAATGGCGGGCATGACGAGTCGGCACCCGCCCAGTGTAGCACCCGGAACAGCACCGAGTGGGCGGTTTTCTCCGAGTAGACGATCACAGGCGGGTCACAGCGGTCTTCGTCGATGAGTCGCTACCACCGAGCGCGATGGTGCTCGATGACGCCCACGCCGCGCGCCAGCGCGACGCCGCCGGGGAGGGTTCCGCTGAAGGTCCCGAACGGCGCGCGGTAGTCGCTGCCGACCAGCAGCAGGCGCTCGCGGCGGCTGCGCTGGGCCTCGGCGACGAAGCGCAGCCGCGAGCCGTCCGCGGCGTCGATCCGCGTCAGATCCGGCGCGAACGTGACCGGCGGGGCCTCGCGGGGCTCACCTGCGATCCACACCGCGCGCTCGCTGCCGCTCGGCGGGTCGTTGACGCCCTGCACGAGGTTGAACGCCAGCGGCGTCGCCGGCGGGGTCCACGCCGACGCCGGCGGCCCAGCGCCACTCGGTGACGCGTGCGTGGTAGCCGGCGGTGTCGTCGACGACCGCGAGCGCCTCGATCGGGCGCGGCGGCCGCCGTCGAGCGCCACGGTCCCGTGCGCGGCGATCCCGGCCTGCTTGCGCGTCCACACATAGCCGCGGCCGTGCGGACAGACAGCCTGCCAGCCGCCTTCTTCCTGGAGCGCGACGTCGAGCGCGACCCCGCCGTCGCGCACCCGCAGCCGCCCGGGCCCCAGCTCGAGCGCGCCGCGGCGCGGGAGCAGCCGGGTGCGCTCGCGCAGGCGGGCGTCCGCAGCGGTGAGGACCGCCCAGAAGGCTCTGGCGCGCCGGGCCGACGTGCACGAAGGCCGCGCACGCCATCAGCTCCTCGCAGAAGATCGCGACGTAGCGCCAGCGCTTCAGCGGCCGGCGTTCGCGGAACATCGGCATGTGAGCCGGCGGCAGCGGCACATCGGGATGCGGTGGCAGAGGTCGCTCGCCGGGAGCGGTCAAGACGTCGCCGGGAGGCACAGCTCCACCGGCGCGGGTCTGAGACCGGCCGACGCTATCCTTGAGATCATTGACTGACTAGTCAATCTATTCTGCGGGGAAGGACGCCTGCGGGAGAGGAATGCAACTTTGAAGGTCGCGGCAGTCCAGCTCAACTCGACCGCCGACGAAGCCGCGAACATGGCCGCCGCCGATCGCCTCACGCGCGCCGCCGCGGCGGACGGCGCGCGTCTGATCGTGCTCCCCGAGAAGTGGACGGCGCTCGGCCCCGACGACGAGCTGCGCGCCGGCGCCGAGGCGCTCGACGGGCCCGCGATCGACGTGGGCGCGCGAGACGGCGCGCGAGCTGCGATCGACTACGGAGTCGATCGGAGCGCCGGACTCGATCGCTGGAGCGGATCGCCGCGGGACCGGAGAAGCTCGCCAACACCTCCGTGCACGTCGACCCGCAGGGCGAGCTGCGGGCGGTCTATCGCAAGCTGCACATGTTCGACGTCGAGGTCGACGGGCGCGTCTACCGCGAGTCCGCCGTCGACCGAGCCGGGCGAGGAGATCGTGCTGTCAGCGCCACCGCCGACGGCGTCGAGCTGGGCCTGTCGATCTGCTACGACCTGCGCTTTCCCGAGCTCTACCGGATCCTCGCGGTGCGCGGCGCCCGCGTGTTCGCGCTGCCCGCGGCGTTCACGCTGCCGACCACGCGCGACCACTGGGAGATCGCTGGTGCGGGCGCGCGCGATCGAGAACCAGGTCGTTCGTGATCGCCGCCAACCAGGTCGGCGCGCACCCCGGCGGGCACCGCTCGGGGGGCCGCTCGATGATCGTCGACCCGTGGGGGGTCGTGCTGGCGCAGGCGCCGGACGGCGAGGGCCACATCGTCGCCGAGCTCGACCTCGAGCGCCAGGCCGAGATCCGCGCGCAGCTGCCGGTGCTTGCCACCGCCGCCCGCGGGCCTACCGCTGGCCGGATGCCGCGGCGGTGAGCGCAGGTTCGATCCCAGAGGCGGGGGCGGGATTGGCTGCAGAGTCGGCAAAGGCGCCCGGGCGCCCGCCGAGCGAGGTCGCGTCATGACCGCGTCCCGCGCGCAGGCCGCCGCGGACAAGCGCCGCACGATCCTCGACGCGGCGGTGCGGGTGTTCGCGCGCCAGGGCTTTCACGCCTGCCGGGTCTCGGACATCGCCGACGAGGCCGGCGTGGCCTACGGGCTCGTCTACCACTACTTCGCCTCCAAGGACGAGGTGCTCGACACGCTGTTCCTGGAGCGCTGGGACGTGATGCTGCGAGACGATCCGCGAGGTCGACGCCCAGCGAGCTCGCGGCGCGCGAGAAGCTCGCGGCGATCGCGTCGTTCATCGTCGACAGCTACCGCCACGACCCCGACCTGATGAAGGTCATCATCGTCGAGGTCACGCGCGCCGCGAACTCCTTCGGGCAGACCCACCTCGGCCAGATCCGCCAGGCCTACGAGCTGATCGCCGAGATCGTCACCGCGGCCCAGGCGCAGGGCGCGTTCAAGCCCGAGATCGACGCGCGAGTTCGCCGCGATGGCCTTCTACGGCGCGATCGAGCAGATGCTGACCGGCTGGATCTTCGGCCTGCTGCCCGCGGGGGAGGAGCACTTCGAGCGGGCCAAGTGGCTGGTGGTCGAGACGGTCTGCGGCGGCCTGGAGACGGCGAGCCGCCGGGCGCGACCGACCGCGGGCAATAGACTCCCGTCCACGATGGTCGACGAGAATAGACTCTCGATGATGGAGAACGAGATGGTCAAGCGGCTGATGTGGTCCGGCCTGCTCGCCGCGCTCGGCGCGCTGTCGAGCGTCATCGGCAGCGCGCCGCCGCGCGGGTCTGGCGGCGCCTGTTCGACGAGGAGCCGCCCGAGTGAGCGACGCCCCGGCCGGCAGCGACCGGGCCGCAGAACATCGCCACCGCGATCACCGAGGTCTCCGAGCGCGCCACGCTGCTGGTCCGCGAGGAGATCGAGCTCGCCAAGGCCGAGGTCACCGAGAAGGCGACCAAGCTCGCGCAAGGGCGCGGTCGTCGGCGGGCGCGGCCGGCATCTTCGTCGTGACGGCGCTGTTCTTCGCGCTGATCGGCTGCGCCTGGCTGCTCTACTACGCGCTGCCGATCGGCAACGACTTCACCTACTTCTGGGGCTTCTTCGCGATGGCCGCTGATCCTGCTGGTGCTCGGCGTGATCGCCGGCCTGATCGCCGCGAGGGCGGTCAAAAAGGCTCGCCGCCGGTGCCGACATGGCGATCGAGGAGGCCCGCAAGATCCGCGAGACCGTCAGCGCCGGGTCCGAGTCGCCGGCCGCCGCCGGCGCGTCGGGCGCTGATGCGCACCGCGTCCCCGTCGCCCCCTACGGCGGCGCCCCGGGCGAGCGGGAGGCCCACTGATGGCGCAGCGCTCGCCCGCCGAGATCCGCAGCTCGATCGAGGCCAACCGCACCGAGCTGGCGGTCTCGATCGAGCGCCTGCGCGGCGAGGTCGCGCGAGCTGACCGACTGGCGCGGCGCACCTCGCGCGCCACCGCGCGCGAGCTCATGATCGGGGCGGCCGTCGTCGGCCTCTGATCGGCTCGCGCATGCTGCGCCGCCGCCGCGCGCTGATCGCCGCGGGCCCGTCTGACCGCGCCGCGGCGGTTCAGCTCAGCAGCGCGCGCGGCACCCCGCCGACGCCGATCAGCCCGGGCCCGTGTAGGTGCCGATCACCGGCCCGACCTCCGAGATGAACACCGGCTCGGAGCCGAAGATCTCGCGGCAGCGCTCGATCAGGCGCTCGGCCTGCTCGGTCGGCCTGGATGTGCTGCACGACCCAGCCGTCCGAGCCGGCGTCGTGCAGTTCCTGCGCGTACTGCACCATCCGCTCGAACGCCCGCCCGGCGGTGCGCACGCGCTCGACCGGCATGATCTCGTACTCCAGCGAGAGGATCGGCTTGATCCTCAGCGTGCCGCCGAGCCACGCCTGCGCCTTGCCGATGCGCCCGCCGCGGCGCAGGTACTCGAGCGTGTCGAGGCAGAACCAGATCCGCAGCGCCCGCGCGCGTCTCGCGCACGCGCGCGACGACGGCGTCCTTGTCGGCGCCCGCGCGCGCCGCGGCGGCGGCCGCGAGCGCCAGCAGCCCGATCCCGCCGCAGGCGGTTTCGCCGTCGATCACCTCGACGCGCTCGCCGAGGCCGCGCTCGGCGAGCAGGCGCGTGCGCCTGGCGGGCGGCCTCGCAGGTCCCGGAGATGCCGCCGGCGAGGTGGATCGAGACGACGTCCTGCCCGGCCTCCAGCAGCGGCTCCCAGACCGCGAGGAAGTCGCCGATCGAGGGCTGCGAGGTGGTGGGCAGCTCGGGGTCGGTGCGCAGCCGCTCGTAGAAGGCGTCGAAGCTCTCGATGTCCAGCTCGCGCTCGCGCCGGGCTCGGTCGCCTGCCCAGCCGACGTACAGGCTGACCTGGTGGATGCCCTGCGCGTCCGCGAGCGCGCGCGGCAGGTAGTGGGTGCTGTCGGTGACGATCGCGACGGGGGACATGGCGCGCGGGGACCCTACAGCAACGGGTCGCGCGGCCCCGAGGGGATCCGGCCTCGGCTCCGGTCGGGGCCCGGCTCCTATCCCAGGATCTCGGCCAGCTCGCCCGACTCGTACATCTCGATGACGATGTCGCAGCCGCCGACCAGCTCGCCGTCGACGAACAGCTGGGGGATCGTCGGCCACTTCGAGATCGCCGACAGCTCCTGGCGGATGCGCGGGTCGGGCAGGATGTCGACCGCCGCGAACGGCGCGTCGAGCGCCTGCAGCGCGGCGACCGTGCGCGCCGAGAAGCCGCACGCGGGCGCTCGGGCGTGCCCTTCATGAACAGGATCACCTGGTGCTCGGCGATCGCCTGCTCGATCGCGTCGCGGATCGGGTTGGGCTCGCCTGTCGGGCTCGCCTGGGCGGCGCCGGGGTCGGCTGGGGGCCATCGGGAGGGCCTGGGTCTACGCTTGACATGGGAGGCTCCTTGTGTTCGGGGAAGGGTGTGGTGGGCGCTGGAGGTGGTTCAACCGACGTGGGTCTTCAACGACAGCGCGTGGATCGGCCCGCCGATCTCCGCGCCGAAGACCTCGTAGACGAGGCGGTGCTGCTCGATGCGGCTGCGGCCCGCGAACGCCGGGGCGGTGACGGTCGCCCGGAAGTGGTCGCCGCCGCCGGTCAGTCCTCGACCTCGGCGCGGGCGCCCGGGATCGCGGCCTCGATGCGCTGCTTGATTTCCTCGGCGGTTGGCATGGCCGCTACGTAGCGCCCTCGCGATGACTCACGAGCGCGGCTGCCGGTCGGGAGCTGATCGGAGCTGGTGACCGGAGCGGCGGACGGCGGTCCAGCCTATACTTTGGAAAGCAATGGTCACGATCACCGACAAGGGCGCCGAGAAGGTCCGCGAGTTCCTCGCCGCCCAGGAGGCCGATGTGAGCCTGGCCGGGCTGCGCGTCGGCGTGCGCGGCGGCGGCTGCTCGGGCTTTCAGTACCAGCTCGCCTTCGACGAGCAGCGCGACGAGCGACGCGGTGTTCGAGAGCCATGGGCTGAAGCTGCTGGTCGACGGCGACAGCCTGCCGTTCGTGCGCGGCTCGGTGATCGACTACGAGGAGAGCCTGCAGGGCGCCGGCTTCAAGGTCGACAACCCCAACGTCGTCGCCGCCTGCGGCTGCGGCTCCTCGTTCCGCGTGGCCGAGGAGGAGCAGGTCTCGGCGGTCTGACGCGGCGCGTCGACTCGTTGGGCGGTTCAGGCGGCCGGGCCCGGAGCGCCGGTCCTCGTCTTTCATGTCTATTGGGGATAATCTCTACAGGGATGAACTAATATCATGTTGACAAGGATTATCTAGTTTGGCATAATGTGCGGGTGACGGCGTGGCGATGAGCCCATCCAACCCGTTCCGCTTCGGAGCGCTGGCGCTCGACGCGGCGTTCACCGACCGCGAAGCCGAGATCCGCGAGCTGAGCGCCGACATGCGCAACGGGCAGGACGTCGTCCTGTTCGCGCCGCGGCGCTACGGCAAGTCATCGCTGATCTGGCGGGTCGCGCAGCAGCTCGTGACGCGAGGGCGTGCTGGTCGCGCAGGTCGACCTGATGCGCACGCCGACGAAGGAGAAGCTCGCCGAGAAGCTCGCCGCCGCGATCCACGAGGAGATCGCCTCGCGCGCTGTTTCGCGCGCGCGAGCGCCTACGCGTGTTCGCCGGGCTGCGTATCGCCCCGACCGTGACGATCGACCCCGAGGACGGCGTCGGTCTCCTTCAGCTTCGACGCGCGCGCGAGCAGGCAGGACATCGACGCCACGCTCGAAGGGCTGCTCGCGCTCCCCGGACGCCTTGCCGCCGAACGCGACCGGCGCGTCGCGCTCGTGCTCGACGAGTTCCAGGAGGTCGCCGAGATCGACCCCGGCCTGCTGAAGCTGATGCGCTCGGTCTTTCAGGAGCAGCCCGAGGTCGCGCACGTCTACCTCGGCAGCCAGCGTCACATGATGGAGCGGATCTTCAACGACGAGAACGAGCCATTCTGGCGCAGCGCCAAGAAGATCGACGCTTGGCGCCGATCCCGCGGGCGCCGTTCGAGCGCTACGCGACGAGCGCTTCTCCGATACCGGCAAGATCGCTCGACGCGGACGTCTGCGCGAGGATCCTGGAGATGACCGGCGGCCACCCCTACGCGACACAGGAGCTCGCTGTACTTCCTGTGGGAGGGCCCACGCCGGCGGCCGAGACGGCGGAGACGGCCGCTTGAACGGGCGCTCGCTGCCTCGCTGCGCTCCGAGCACGCCCACTTCAGCCTGCTCTGGTCGCGCGCCGCCGCAGCCCAGCGGCGGTGCTGGCGGCGCTCGCCGCCGAGCAGCCCGGACGCCCCCTGAGCAGCGACTACCAGCGCCCCATGCGCTGCCGATCAGCCGGCACCGTGCAGACCGCGCTGGGCGCGCTCGGACGCCGAGCTCGTCGATCGCGTCGGCCGCGGCGAGTACCGTATCGCCGAGCCGTTTCTGGCCGAGTGGATCGTCCTCAACGAGAGCTAAGGCTCGTTGTCGAGCGAGCGCCACAGGTAGCGGCAGGCCAGCGTGCGGTGCGGGCGCCACGGCGCGGCGATCCGTTCGATCGTCGGCGGCGTCGGGGAGGTCGTCCAGGCCGTAGGCGCGCTCGATCGCGCGGCGGATGCCGAGGTCGCCGACGGGCAGCACGTCGGGGCGCTCCAGGTGGAACATCAGGAACATGTGCGCCGTCCACACGCCGAGGCCCTTGACGGCGACGAGCTCGGCGATCACCGCTCGTCGTCGAGCTCGTCCAGGCGCTCGAGCTCCAGCTCGCCCGACAGCACGTGCTCGGCCAGCGAGCGCAGATAGCCGACCTTCGCGCGCGACAGCCCCGCGGCGGCGCGCAGCTCTTCGGGCTCGTCGGCGAGCACCTCCTCGGGCGTCGGGGTGCGCCCGTCGAAACGCTCGGCCAGGCGCAGGTAGATCGCTGCGGGCCGCCTTCGACCGAGAGCTGCTGTCCGACGATCGCGCGCACCAGCGCGCCGTAGTGGTCGGCCGGGTCGCCCCGCTCGGGCGTCCCCGAGCCCTTCGGCCCGACCGCGTCGATGACCCCGGCGAGCACCGGGTCCGCCCTGCGCAGGTGGTTCAGCGCGCCGCGCGTCGATCCCTTCCGTGCGGTCGCGGTCGGAGCGGCCCGGCCGGGTTTTGCCCGGGGAGCGGGGGATGAGGAGGCGCGTGCTATGCCGGTGCCGCCTCGAGCGCGATCGGCTCGCCGTCGAGCGCGTTCAGCGCGCGCTCCAGCGACATCGCGATGCAGGTGAAGCTCGGCGTGTCGCGCACCGTGTAGCGCGACGCCTCGGTCGTGCGCAGGCGCTGCACGAGATCCAGGAACGTGCCGACGTCGTCGGTGTCGAACGCCACCACGAACTCCTGGTCGTCCAGGCCGAAGGAGTAGGTCGTGTGGTTGTCCACGCCCGGGTATTCGCGTCCGACCTGGATGTGGCCCTGCATGATCCGCCAGCGCTCCTCGGCGGGCAGGCCGTACCACTCGCGCGACTTGACGAACGGGTAGACGAACACGTACCTCCCGCGAAAGCCGCGCGGGGCGGTGCGCTCGCTCTTCGGAGTACTCCGAGCTCTTGCGCATCCCCAGGAACGAGTACGGCGTCTGCGCCCACTTCATCAGGCCGCTCTGCGCGAGCACCACGTGGAACTCGTGGATGCGCTCGAGGTTCTCGGCCTCTGCGATCAGCAGCAGCTCGGCGTCCCCGCGGGTGCCTACCAGCGAGAAGATCTGCAGCAGGTGCCCGTCGGCGAAGTCCTCGCAGGCCGCCAGCGAACTCGCGCTTGTCCTGCGCGCGGCGCTCAGCCTCCAGGCGCCGCCACGCCGGGTCGAGCTTCAGGAACGTGTACTTGACGAAGTGGCGCTCGCTCGATCGCCCACAGGCTATCGCAGGCTCAAGCCGGTCGTCGCGGGCCGCAGGCCGGCGGCGCGATGCTCCGTCCCGGCCGCAGGAGCGTCGCGGGCAGGCCGCTGCTGCCGCTCGGGCTCGCGGGGATCCGCGGACCGGCCGGAGGGGTAGGTTCCGGCGTGCGGATCGCCCTCGTCTCGCCGTACTCGTGGACGTATCCCGGTGGCGTGACCCGCCATATCGAGGCGCTCGCCGCCGAGCTCGAGCGCCGCGGGCCACGAGCCGCGCATCCTCGCGCCGTTCGACCCCGACGACGCGCTCTCGCGCGCCTGCACCGGGGCGCCCGCCCGCAAGCGCGCGCGCCGCCCGAGCGGCTCGTGCCGCTCGGGCGCACCGTCGGGATTCCCGCGAACGGCGCGATCTCGAACTCTCGCGTGTCACGCCGCCGCGGTGCTCGCCCTCCGCCGCGAGCTGCGCGAGCGGCCGCTACGACGTCGTCCACGTCCACGAGCCGGTCGTCCCGCTGCTGAGCTGGTACGCGCCTGCGCTGCGCCGCGGGCGTCCCGCTGGTCGGCACCTTCCACACCTTCTCCGAGAACGCCCTCACCAACGGGATCGGCGTGCCGCTGCGGGGCGCGCCTGCGGATGAACCGCCTGCACGCCCGGATCGCCGTCTCCGAGGCCGCCGCCTGGACGGCGCGGCGCTTCTTCGGCGGGCGCTACCGGATCGTCCCCAACGGCGTCCACCTCGCCGACCGGACTCGATCGGCGCCTCGGCGATCGTCCGGCCGGCGCCGAGTCCGGGCAGGCCGGCCAGAGGCCTGTCGGTCGGCCCGGAGCGCCTGTCGGCCCGCCCAGAGCGCCTGTCGGCCGGCCCGGAGCGTGCGGCGGCCCGGAAGGCCCGCAGGCCGGCGCAGGACATCGCGGAGTCGATGCAGAGGGCGCCCGGCCGCTACGCATCCTGTTCATCGGCCAGGCCGTCGAGCGCAAGGGCCTGCCGGTGCTGCTGCGGCGCCTTCGAGGCGCTGCGCGAGCACGTCCCGGCGACGCTCACGCTCGTCGGGGCGCGGCCCGAGGAGGTCGCGCCGTTGCTGCTCGACGACCGCGGGGTCCGCGCCCTGGGCAAGGTCTCCGACGAGCGCAAGGCCGCAGAGCTCGCCACCGCCGACGTGCTGTGCGCCCCGTCGCTGGGGGGCGAGAGCTTCGGCATGGTGCTCACCGAGGCGTTCGCCGCCGGGACGCCCGGTCGTCGCGTCGGACATCGCCGGCTACCGCGACGTCGTGCGCGACGGCATCGACGGCCTGCTCGACCCCGCGCGGCGACGCCCTGCGCGCTGGCGGAGGCGCTGCGCGCGCTCGCGCTCGACCCCGGCCGTCGCGCCGCGATGGCGGCCGCCGCGCGCGAGCGCGCCGAGCGCTTTGCCTGGCCGCGCGTCGCCGCCGAGGTCGCTCGACGTCTACGAGCAGGCGCGTCGCCGCCGGCCGCGCGGGCGAGCGGACCTGAGCCGGCTCGGGCGCCTCGCGGTGCGCAGCGGCATCAAGTCCGCCGACCTGCTCCCGCGCGGTCCCCGCCAGCGCGACCTGCCGAGCCCCGAGCCGCCCCGACGCCGCCGCGCCGGCGCGGACATCGGGTGGGCGCGCCGCGTGGGCGCTCGCGCTCGGTGCTGCGCCGCGGCGTGCTCGCCGCGTCTCGCTCGCCGGCATCGCGCTGGCGCTGGTGGCGCTCGCGCAGATCGGGGTGGGCCGCGTCGCCGCCAGCCTCGTCGCCTCCAGCCCGGCCTGGTCGCGGCCGGCCTGGGCCTGATGTGCGCCGCGATGGTCGCGCGCGGCCTCGCATGGCACGCGATCCTCAGTGCCGCCCCCACATGGCGCACCGCGCGGCGCTCGGACGCGATGCAGGGCACGTTCATCGGCGTGCTGATGTCCGCCACGCTGCCCGCCCGACTCGGCGAGCCGTCGCGGGCGCTGGTCGTCGCGCGGCGCCTCGGGCGCCCGCGCGAGACCCTCCCGGTGGTGCTCGGGACGATGGTCTCCCAGACGCTGCTGAACCTGCTCGCGCTCGCGATCCTCGCGACGATCATGCTCTCCGGGGTGCCCCTCCTGCACGGCCACGACGGGGCGCTGGCCGCCGCCGCCATCGTCCCGCTGGCGGCGCTGGCGCTGGTGCTGCTCGCCCCCGTGCTCGTGCCGCGCTCGGCGATCTCGCGCTCGGCGCGGGCGCACTCGCTGGTGCTCGCGCTGCGCCGCGCGCTGCTGCGCGTCCGCGAGGGCCTGCGCGTCTTTCGCCAGCCCCGCCAGGCCGCCATCGCGACCGCGACGCAGCTGTCCGCGCTGGGCGCTGCAGTGCGCGTCGTGCTGGCTGTTGCTGATGGCCCTCGGCCTCGACGGTCGCGTCGGCCTCGCCGGCGCCGCGGCGGGTCCTGTTCGCGGTCAACGTCACCGCCGCCGTCCCCGCGACCCCCGCCAACGTCGGCGTCTTCCAGGCCGCCTGCGTCGCGGTGCTCGCCGGCGCCTACCACGTCTCAACGCCCGACGCGATCGCCTACGGGATCGTCCTGCAGGCCGTCGAGGTCGTGACCGCGCTGCTGATGGGGATGCCGGCCCTGCTCAAGGAGGGCCTCTCCTGGAAGGAGGTCCGCCTGCGCACCATGCACGCCACCCCGGTCAGGCTCTCGGCGCTGCCCGAGCAGCCGCAGCTCGGCCAGTCGCGCGCGGCGGTGGCGCAGAAGCGTTAGGGCAGAAGCGCTGAGCGGGCTCTTGCGAGGCGCCGTTCAGGCGAAGACGGATCCGGCGACGTGACGCGGGGCGGGCACCGGCTCGCCCATCTCGCGGATGGCTGCGATGTGCATCGGAATGGCCTCACCGATGAGTTGTTCGACTTCGGGCCGCGTATCGCCGGTCGCGACGCAGCCGGGCAGATCGGGGGAGTATGCGCCCCATTCGCCGTTCTCACTGGTCTCGTATATCACCAGATACTCGCTCATCGCAGCTCCTCGATTCCAGAATTCCGCCTGATGCTTGCCAACTGCCCCGCCGTCATCGTAGCGCTTCTCTTGCCCGCGACGGTGACCACGAGCGGGCTGTTTTGGTGCCTGAACTGGCGATGGCTGCCACGCTGGCGCGTCTGCTTCCATCCGTGTTTTTCGAGTGTCCAGATCACCTCTTGAATGCTCTTGGCCATGTACCTCTATCCGACGCATCGACGGCGAGGGGACGGTGTGCGAGGGGCGACGACGGTCAGGCTCCGGCGCTGCCCGAGCACCAGCAGCGCAGAGCATCCCGTTGGAGTAGCCTCCAGGTGATGAGGCGGGGGCACGCGGCGGTGCTGGCAATCGTGGCGGCGATCGGGCTGTCGGCGCTGGCGCCGTCGTTCGCGCACGCCGCGGGGTGCACCGACGAATGGACCAACACCGCGGGCGGCAGCTGGTTCGCTGGCGGCAACTGGAGCAACGGCGAGCCCCCGAGCTCCACAGAAGACGCCTGCATCACCGCCAGCGGCGCCTACACGGTGACGATGATCCAGACCGCGACCACCGGTCCGGTGAGCGTGCACTCGCTGACGGTCGGCGGGCTGGCCGGGACCCAGACGTTGGCGGTTGGCGTCTGTTCGCCCAAAGACGAAGCGACGCTCTCCGCGACCGCCGGGATCGACAACGGCGCGAATGGCGCGATCGAGCTGACCGGCGTCCCGCCCGGCAGCGGCGAAGCGTGCGGAGCACCGGGCAGCGTCACGCTCAGCGGCACGGTTGTCAACGCCGGCGCGATCGTCGTCGAACCGGTCAGTGACGGCTCCTCTCGGCATCTGCAGGGGGATCTCACGAACACCGGCACGGTCGCGATAGAAGCGAACGCCGCCTACGACGGGACGGGCACGACACTCGCCAACGAAGGCGCGATCGACGTCGCCGCGGGCACCGAGCTCACGGTCGCGGCCGGCGACTCGGTCGTCAACGGCCACGGCGGCTCGATCGCGGCGGCCGGCGACGGCGTGGTCCTCGCCGGCTCCGGGGCGTCGTTCTCGGAGGGCACCGGTACCACCAGCGGGACCATGCCGGTGATCGTCGACGACGGCACGCTCAACTACACCGGCACCAAATCCGAACACGGCAGCGGTCCGATCGTGGTTCGGGGGAGAAGCACCCTCTCGGGGAACGTCCGTCTTGGCCAGTCGCTGACGGTGCAGAGCACCTGCGCCGAGGCGGTGGAACTCAACGACGAAGGGGAAGAAAGGGGCAAGTTCGAGTTCTACTTCACCAACGGCGGCACGCTCGAATTAACCAGCGACAGCTGCGGTCGCAAAATCTCCTTCGAACTGGGCAGAAAGTTTGTGCTGGGGAGGTTTATAAACTACGGGATGTTCATCGTCAACAATCCGTATGGGGCCTATTTCCGTCTCGGGCACTGCATCGCGGTGACAAACGCCGGGCTCCTGCAGCTCGGTGCGACGCCGACGAAAGCCGAAGGGCGGGGGGCGTCGACGTTGGAAGTCAACGGCAGCTCGGGCATGTGCGTCTTCGCGCAGACTTCCACGGGCCGCTTCAGGACGCTCATCGCGGGCACATCCGACTTCGGACATATGTCGACTTCGGATGGGGGCACGGTCGAAGGGACCCTGAGCGTGCGTCCGATCGCGCCCTTCGCGGGCTCGGTGGGCCAGTCTTTCACCATCATCCAGACCGACGCCGGTGTGGCCAGGTATTTCTCGGACGAGGTCGAAGACCCGGTCGACTACACCGGCCTCTACTTCAAACCGACCTACGGCTCCGAACGGGTGCAGCTGGAAGTGACACAGGTCACGGAGAGCCGCACGCCCGCGAGCGGGCCGCCGGGGGCGCTGGTGACAGTCAGCGGCAGCGGCTATGCGCAGCGCGGCTACACCGAGCTCGGCCCGCTCGATCTGACGTTCACCGACCACGAAGGCGTCAAGACGGTCTTCCCGGTGGGCCTGATCGAATCGGAAATCGTGCACGCCGGGGAATTCTCGGCCCAGATCGAGATTCCCACGACGGCCGCCCTTGGCGTCGGCAGGATCACGGTGTCGGGCGTGGACAACAACGTGCACATCAGCCGGCCGTTCACCGTGACCTAGCCCCGTCGATCCGGCTGGAACGGCTCACGGCGAGCTTGCCGGCGAGCCGTGACGGCGCCCCCCTGCCGGCCGCGGCGGCGCGGGCGCGCTCACCAGCGGCGGGCGGTGCGGAACAGCTCCTCGACGTAGCCGGCGAGGGAGACGGGCGACATCAGCAGCTGGTAGAAGAGCAGGTATACGACATAGCCGACCAGGTTCTGCCGCACGCGCAGCCCGGCCTGCCTGAACGACTGCGCTGACGGCGGTACATGATGCTGGAATCACGCATGTTCAAAGGCAGCACCGCGAGTGTCATTGGCCCGACGATCGCGTAGTCGCCGAACATCGCGAGCACGATCCCGGGGATGAACGCCAGGGTGAATGTCAAGTCGAGGTAGGGAAACAGCAGGTCCGACGGCGACGGAGTGCACATAGGGAAGGCGCTGGCGCAGCAGCGTGCGCCCATAGGTGCGCAGCCCCTCGATCATGCCGCTGTGCCCAGCGCCGGCGCTGGCGGGCCAGGCTGCGCAGCGTGACGGGAGCCTCCGTGAAGGCGACGGCGCTGGGCTCGTAGCTCGTGCGCCCGCCGCGCTCCAGCAGCGCCCACGTCATCACGATGTCCTCGCCGATGCAGTCCGGCCACCCGCCGGCGGCCCGCAGCGCCTGCGGCGTCGTAGACGCTGAACGCGCCCTGGGCGACGAGCGTCGCCTGCAGCAGCGCCTGCTGGCGCTTGATCGAGCCGATGCCGAGGAAGTAGTCCCAGGTCTGCGCCGCCGTCATCAGGCTCGCTCGGGAGTTGCGCACCATCACGCTGCCCGCGACAGCCACTGTGTCGGCGGGCGAGAGCAGCATCCGGGCGACGATCCGGCGCAAGCGCGTCGGGCATCAGCAGCGTGTCCGCGTCGATCGTCGCCACGATCGGCGTCTCGGCCTCGCGCAGGCCGGCGTTCAGCGCGGCGGCCTTGCCGCCATGGGGCACCTCCATCACGCGCACGCGCTCATCCAGGCGGGCGAAGCCGTGGCGATGCTCACGGTTTCGTCGTCGAGCCGTCGTCCGATCGACGATCAGTGCAGCGCCGCCGGGTACTCCTGCGCGAGCGCGTAGGCGATCGTCTGCGCGATGTCGCACTCCTCGTTGTACGCCGCCACCAGCAGCGTAAGCGCGGGATAGTCGAAGTCGAAGTCGATCGGCGCCGGGTGATCCATCAGCAGAGAGCTCACGAGCTGGATGTTGAGATAGCCCGGGATCAGCGCGATGCCCGTTATCAAGACCAGCGCGGCGGGGAGGGAGATGCTGCCCGCGAGCTCGTTGATCCATGGCCACGCCAGCCACGCCGACATACGACATCCACAAGATGCCGAACAGCATGCTGAGCTTGAAGCGCGTGGTTACCCGCAGATATGGCATCCAGCGCGGTGGTGGATTGAGTGCGGCATGTCGCGATGCCCGCCGCGAACGTTATCGCTGTCCGGGGGGGCGGCTGGATCACCGCGGCCGGCAACCCGTGATCGGAGGCGTTGCGATCGTGCGAGGGACGTCTCGGCACTCTGGGCCGGATATCCCCGCTCCCAGCAACGCCGGAGCCGGCGACCCCCCGCGGCTGCCCTGAAACCGCAGCTCGCCGCTCCGCATGTTCACAACGCGCACTTGCCCGTCCTTCACCTCAGCCGGCTCCTTCCAAAACGGCGCCCGGGCGATGGACTCGATCGATCTGGCTCTTATTGGGGAGGCGCTGGTCGTTCATCTCCTGGAGCCGCTGGAGCGCGCAGCGCGGATTGGTGGCAGCGGTGACCGTCACCGCGGATGTCCTGGGCGGTATGCCCTCGTCGGAGCGCTCGTGGGAGAGGGCGGCCGTGGCGGCCTGGACGATCACCTGGTCGGGGAGGCGACCGATGCGCGCGAGCACCCCAAAGCGCCCGCGCTCCAGGCATAGACGCCGCCGGCGCGCCCGACGGCGTTGGCGAGCCTGCTTCCGAGCCTGTGCAGCAGCTCGTCCGCGGCGGCGATCCCGTGCTCCAGCTCCTGCGCGGCGAGCTGCGTGAGCTCGAGGGTCGCCAGCAGATGCGCCCCGGCGTCGCCGTCTCTGGAGAGCACCCTCAGGTCGCGCAGCAGCCGGACGCGCGAGCGCAGCCCGGTCACCGGGTCGACGAGCGCCAGCAGACGCCTCTCGGCACGCCGCCGCCGCGCGCGGATGAGCGTTGCGGCGAGCGCGATCGAGAGTACGGCGATGGCTGCACCGGCGAGCGCGAGCACCGTGACAGGCAGCCCGTCGGGCACGGGCGCGGCTCCCAGGAGGGACATGCGCTCGTTATCGGCTCAGGCGCTTCCGCTCCTGAGCACGGGCCTGGCTGGGGCTTGCACACCGGCGACGGGACGGCAAACCTCAACCCGAGGCCATCGCCGGCCGGTCGTCCTCCGTTTCGACGACCCCCCGACGCGATCCCCGACGAACTCCAATTGGCCGCATCGCCCGCTCACCGGCGGCGGGCGATGCGGCCCCAGAAAGGCTAGAACCCTCCGAAGAACGGCCCGGTGGGCGTACCCGGTGTGAAGGAGACCCCGCGCAGGACTTCGCCGAAGCCCGCCGTCCTCAGCGTCTGGAAGCGCTCCCACGGCGCAGGGGCTTGCGCCGACAGCGGATCGGTGATCGTGACGAGCTTGTCCGGGTCGGCGCCCTGATCGCCGTTGCCGCTCACGGTTGAGGTCACCGCGTAGATCGTGGCGAAGCCGCCGAATACGCGGCCGGTGAGGTTGCGCAGCCCGTCGGTGGCCGGAGACCACGGCAGGCCGGTGGCCGGATTGTCGCCGGTCGGGTAGCCGGGGACGGTGTAGGGCTTGCCGAGGTTGAGGCCCGCCTGGAGGGTGTAGACGTGCTTCCATTCGCCCGCGGCCGAATCGAACACCCACTTCTGCAGGCCGGAGTTGGTGTCGGCCGCGGCTTCGGTGTATTCGTTGGCGGTCGTCGAGTAGGTGTTTTCGCCGTTGCCCTCGTCGGCGACGTAGACCGTGTCGGCGTTCGCGAACCAGAGGCCGAACGGGAAGGATGTCGTGGACTTCAGTTCGGTCGGGAAGCCCTTGAGGATGCACATGTTGTTGGGCTTGAGTTCTTCTTTGGCGAGCGCTTCGGCGAGCGGTTCGATCGCTGCGCTCGGCAGCTTGGCGCCCGGCGCCGGCAGCCCAACGCCGTTGGGACAGGCTTTGCCGGTGGTGTCGACGAAGTAGACGGTGTTGACGCCGTTGCCACCGCTGCCCTTGGTGTAGTAGAGGACGTTGTCGAAGACGGTGATGCCGCGGTAGTTGTTGTCCTTGCTCTGCTTGTCGTGTGCGTCGCCGAGCTCGGTGATGTTGAAGCTGCCGACCGGGGTGGGAAAGGCAGGTGTCTGCAGGCTCTCGGGCGTCAGCGACGGCGTCAGGATCTGCGCGCCGCCGCCGGCGACGATGCCGGCCGGGATCGGCTTGGAGCCGTTGCCGGAGTTGCCGGCGGCGTAGATCAGGTTGGCCCCTTCCTCTTCGTTGAGGATCGCCGCCCGCGGGTTGTCGCCGCTGTAGGCGTTGGTGTTGGTGAATTTGAATTCTCCTGCCGCGTTCACCTGGGCAACCGTTCGGTACGCGGTCACGGGGTCGGTGTCGGTGGGGTCGAACACGCCGGGCGTGCTGCCGTTGGATGTGTCGATCTCGTCCGACGGCGCGTCGTAGCCCATGAACGTCACATAGCGGCCGCCGGTGGACAGGTTGAGCGCCAGTTCGGACTTCGAGGAGAAGCTGGTGACCATCTGGCTGGAGCTGGAAGTGATCCCGGGCTCGGAGCTGTTGGGGACCTCGAGCGAGTCGATCGGGAAGCCCCAGGGCGTCAGCTGGTCGAGGTAGATCTTGGAGGTGATGCCGAAGTGTTCGTCCACCGAGTCGTTGTCGAACACTTCCGGGTAGACGCCGTTGGCGACGGCGGTGCCGCAGTTGGGGGGCGTGCAGCCGGGTGCGAGCAGCGTTTCACCCGCTTTCAGGCTGGGGTCGTTTTCGAACACCGAGCGGCTCACGAGCAGATTGCCGGGGAACAGGAAGTGACCCGGGAAGGCCTGGGCGGGTGCGGCGAGGACCGCCCCGGAGCCGGCGACCAGCCCGATCACGGTCAAGCGGCGGGCAAACGTGGTGAGGGCGCGCAGCGTCGTCGTCATCGCATCTCCTTTGAGTGGGCGGTAGTCCTTCGGTGGGCGGTAGCCGCCGTCTTGACCTGCCGTGCGGCAAACTACCCATGGCGGGGCGGCCCATTTGTAACCATCGCATTACCCTTGTGTGACGATGGCGTAAACGGTCGCCCGCGCCGTCGGGCCTGACGGCCCACCAGCAAGCGCGTCGCTCGACAGCGCGGCCCGAAGGTCGCCGACGTCGCGCTTCGCTTTCGCGGCGGGGCATGAAGAAGGACCAGCCGCACGACCTGCTGGTCCATCTGAGATGGCTAAGCTGCACCCTTCCGGCGAGCGACGATGGGAGCGGGCAGCGATGAAAGGCGAGATGGTCGACATCAGTACCAAGGACGGTGTGGCGGACGCCTACCTCTCGCGGCCCCCCGGGCAGGACGGGAGCCACCCGGGTGTGCTGTTCCTCATGGACGCCTTTGGCTTGCGCCCCCGGATCGAGGAGATGGTCGACCGCATCGCGGCACGGGGGTTCGCCGTACTCGCCCCGAACGTCCTCTATCGTGCCGGCCGGTCGTCGAACATGGAAATGCCCGATCTGGAGGACCCCGCGCAGCGGGATCCGTTCTTCGCGCGGCTGAGGCCCGCCATGGCCGAGCTGACGCCCGAGCGGATCGCCGGCGACGGGGCGGCCTATCTCGACTACCTCGGCGAGGTCGCGAGCCCGCCGTTCGCCATCACCGGCTATTGCATGGGTGGGCGCGTCGGCTGGCGGATCGCCGCGGCCTACCCGGAGCGCGTCGCGGCGCTCGCCGCGTTCCACGCCGGGGGGCTCGTGAGCGACGACGAGGACAGTCCGCACCTGAGCGCCGGCGCGATCTCCGCCGAGCTCTACCTCGGCCACGCCGACAACGACCAGAGCATGACCCCGGAGCACGTAGCGGCGCTCGAGCGAGCCCTCGAGGAGGCCGGGGTGCGATACCGCTCAGAGCTCTACGAGGGGGCCGCCCACGGCTACACGATGAGCGACACCGCCGCCTACGACGAGGCGGCGGCCGAGCGGCACTTCACCGAGCTGTTCGCGCTGCTGGATAGGACGATCGGCGTCCCCGCCGAGGGCCGCGCTCTGTAGTCCCACAAACCCGTGCCGCGCCACGCGCACGACCGAGCCGTCCCCGACGGGACTGCCAACCTCAACCCGAGGCCATCGCCGGCTCGTCGTCCTCGGATTCGACGGCCCCATCGGGAGGGTCCTCATCGCCCAGCTCGCCGGCGCCATCTGTTACCCCGAACAGCGAGGGATCGCGAGCGGACCCCTTGATCAGATCGTCGGGAGAGCCGTCGGGCAGCAGCCTGCCCTGTCGCGTGCCGAAGTAGATCGCCTGCGGGTGGTGGGCGATCAGCGCCAGCGTCGACTGCTCGGGCTCGGGGGCGTAGCCCTCGGTGATCCGCATCCCGATGTCGGCCAGCCCCAGCAGCTGCTCGACCTTCAGGTGCTCTGACTGCTCGGGCACGGCGGGGTAGCCCCACGAGTAGCGCCGGCCCTGCGCGGCGGGGATCCCGAGCATCGCGCGGGCCTCGGCGTGCAGCCACTCCGCGAGCCCCTCGGCGGTCTGCACGCCGAGGCCGTGGACGAACAGCTGCTCAGAGAACTCCCCTTCGGCCTCCAGCTTGGCCATCAGCTCGGTCACCTCCGAGCCGACGGTGACCGCCTGCACCGCGATCACGTCCAGTTCCGACGGGGCCCCGGGGCGACGGCTCGCCGTCTGGCCCCACCGCCGGCCGGAAGAAGTCGGCCAGGCAGATGCGGTCGCCCTTGGGCTGGCGCGGGCAGACGAAGCGCGTCAGCTCCGTCGTGCGGTCGTCGGGGTCGAGCACGATGATGTCGTTGCCCAGCGCGTAGCACGGAAAGAAGCCCAGCAGCGCGCGCGGATGAAGGTAGTCCTGCTCGCGCCACATCCGCTCCAGGCGCGGATGGAAGTCCTCGTCCAGCAGCTCGCGCCAGGCCTCGCCCTTGACGCCGCGCCCGCCCCAGTGCAGCTTGAACAGCACGTGGGTGTCGAGGTGGCTGTAGACCGCGTCGAGGTCCACCGGGATCTCGCGCACCCCCCAGAACGGCGGGGTCGGGACCGGCGCGTCGGTGCGCGCGGCCGAGCGCACGGAGTCGTCGGCGAGGTTCAGCTCCTCGACGGGCTCCTCGCCCTTCGCGCGGAACGCCGTCGCGCCGGCGCGCAGCTTTCCGAGCAGCGCCGCGTGGGCGTCGGCGTCGATCAGCTGGTCCATCACCGCGAGGCCCTCGAAGGCGTCCTTGCAGTAGAAGACCCCGGGCTCGTAGAGCTCCTCGGACTCCCTGCCGCCGGGGTACAGCGCGCGGTAGCTGAACGCGCGGTTGATCGCGGCGCCGCCGATCAGCACCGGGTAGCGCAGGCCCTTGGCGTGCAGCTCCTGGATGCAAGCCGGCATCTGCTTGGAGGTCGAGACGAGCAGCGCCGAGAGGCCGATCGCGGTCGCCTCGTGCTCCTGGGCGGCGTCGAGGATCGTCTGGATCGGGACCTGCTTGCCGAGGTCCACGACGGTGTAGCCGTTGTTGGTGAGGATCGTGTTGACCAGCGACTTGCCGATGTCGTGCACGTCGCCGAACACCGTCGCCAGCACGACCGTGCCCTTGGTGTAGCCCTCGATCTTGTCGAGGTATTTCTCCAGCTGCGCGACCGCGCGCTTCATCACCTCGGCGGACTGCAGCACGAACGGCAGGATCAGCTCGCCGGCGCCGAACTTGTCGCCGACCTCCTTCATCGCCGGCAGCAGCACCTCGTTGAGCGTCGGCACCGCGCCGATCTTCTCCACGCGAGCGGTCGATCCAGTCCTCGACGCCCTCGCTTGCGGCGGCGCAGGATGTGGAAGTGCAGCGCCTCCTCGGGCTCCATCCCCTCGGTCGGGTCCGCGGCGCGTCTGCGCCTGTCCTCCTCGCCCTTGGACTCGAAGTGCTCGATGAAGCGCTCCAGCGCGTCCTCGCGGCGGTTGAACACGAGGTCGTCGGCCAGCTCGCGCTCCACGTCGGGGATCTCCGAGTAGGGCGTGATGTGGTTGGGGTTGACCATCGCCAGGTCCAGGCCCGCCTGCACGCAGTGGTGCAGGAACACCGAGTTCAGCACCGCGCGCGCGCCCGGGGAGACGCCGAAGGAGACGTTGGAGACCCCCAGCGAGGTCTTCACGTCGGGGATCTCCGCCTTGATCCGCTTCGATCCCCGCGATCGTCTCCACCGCCGAGGGCCGCCACTCCTCGTCGCCGGTCGTCAGCGTGAACGTCAGCGCAGTCGAAGATCAAGAGCTCCGGGTCCAGGCCGTGCTCCTCGCAGCACAGGTCGCGGATGCGCTTGGCGACCTCGACCTTGCGCTGCGCCGTCTTCGCCATCCCGACCTCGTCGATCGTCAGCGCGATCAGCGCCGCGCCGTGCGCCAGCGCGAGCGGGCACCACGCGGTCGAGCTTGTCGCGGCCGGCCTCGAGGTTGACCGAGTTGACGATCGCGCGGCCCGGGATCTGCTCCAGCGCCGTTCGATCACCTCGGGCTCGGTCGAGTCGATCTGGATCGGCGCCGGCTGGGTCAGCGAGATCCTTCTTGGCGACCAGGCGCATCTGCTCGTCCTCGTCGGAGCGCTCGGTCAGCGCCACGCACAGGTCGAGCACGTGCGCGCCGCCGGTCACCTGGTCCTCGGCGATCTGCACGAGCCCGTCGTAGTCGTCGGCCAGCAGCAGCTCCTTGGCCTTGCGCGAGCCCTGCGAGTTGACGCGCTCGCCGACCATCGTCGGGCGCGGCTCCTGCACGAGCGGCGTCGCCGCGATCATCGAGGACAGGTGCGGGCAGCGGCGCGGCGGGCTGGGCGCGGCGGCGTGTCGACTGCCGGTCGCTGTCGCGGGGCGCCCGGCGGCCGCTCCGACGCGCTCGCACGATCGCGCGGATGTGCTCGGGCGTGGTGCCGCAGCAGCCACCGACGACGCGACGCCGTAGCGCTCCACGAACTCCGCCAGCGCCGCCGCCAGCGGCTCGGGCCGCTCGGGGAAGATCGTCTCGCCGTCGGGGCCCTGCAGCGGCAGGCCGGCGTTGGGGATGCACGCCACCGGCACCGGGCAGTATTCGCCGAGGAAGCGGATCGCGTCGCGCATGTCCTCGGGGCCGGTCGAGCAGTTCAGCCCGATCACGTCGACTTTCAGCGCCTCCAGCGTCGTCAGCACCGCGGCGATGTCGGTGCCCGAGCAGCATCTTGCCGCCGTTGGGCAGCAGCGACACCGACGTGTGGATCGGCAGCGTCCGGCCGCGTGCTCTTGAACGCCGCGCGCGCGCCGAACACGGCGGCCTTGACCTCGAGGATGTCCTGCGCGGTCTCGATGATCAGCAGGTCCGCGCCGCCGTCGATCAGGCCCGGCGGCCTGCTCGGCGAAGACCTCGACCAGCTCGCGCGAAGCGGATCTGCCCGAGCGTCGGGTCCTCGGACGCGGGCAGGAAGCCCGGTCGGGCCGATCGAGCCCGCCACGAAGCGCTGCTCGCCGGCCGCCCTGCGCGCGATCTCGGCGGCCTTGGTGTTGATCTCGACGCGTGTAGTCGGCCAGGCCCCACTCGCCGAGCTTGATGCGCGAGCGCCTGGAAGGTGTCGGTCTCCACGACCTCCGCGCCGGCGTCGAGCATCGAGGCGTGCACCCCCTCGATCACGTCCGGGCGGTTGAGCACCAGCGCCTCGTGGCACTTGCCCGGCAGGCCGCCGTAGTCCTCGGTGGTCAGCTCGAACTGCTCCAGCGTCGCGCCCATGCCGCCGTCGTAGACGACGACGCGGGTGGCGATCGCCTGCAGGTAGTCGCGCATCGCCTGGATGCTAGCAACGGGCGAGCCAACATTGACACGATCATGTAAAGGTTCACCGCTATTCACAGCTCGGAACTGTTGGGCCGACAGGCGCGGCACCTTTCGGGCGGGCCCGTCGTCCGCGCCGGCCGGCAGGCCCGGGGACGGTTGGGGACGGACCGTCGATCAATCGTCCAATCTCGTGTGCAAGCCCGCTCCCAGCGGTCCATCCTGCACGACCACACCCGCAGCACAGGGGGCCGACGATCCGCACGAAGCTCCACCGTGGGGTCGCGCCGGCAACCTGACCTTGACCAGCCAGGACGACAGCGTCGGGGACGACGACGTCGAGTCAGGAGAACAGCTCATGCCACAGCCGATCGCTCCGGCGGCCCCCTCGCGCCGCACCCGCCGCTCCACGAAGGGCGAGACGGCCGCGTCCCGGCGCGCCGCTGCGCAGGCCGTGCAGGGCGAGACCGCCGCGGCCGGGCGTGCCGCGGCGCAGGCAGTGCACGGCGGCGCCGCCGCGGCCGGAGGCACAGCGACACAGGCCGGGCACACCGTCGTCGCCGTCGTCGGTCTCGGCTACGTCGGCCTGCCGACCGCGATCGCGCTGCGCAACGCCGGCTGCCGGATCGTCGGGATCGACGTCTCCGGCCCGCGCCTGAGCGCGATCCGCGACGGCGAGGCCGAGCTGCTGGAGTCCGAGCAGCGCGACCTGCGCCGCCACCTGGAGGGCGACGGCTTCGTGCTGACCAACCGCGTCGACGCGCTGGACGCCGCCGACCTGGTGCTGATCTGCGTGCCGACCCCGGTCGACGAGCAGCTGCGTCCCGGACCCGCGGATCCTGCGCGAGGCCTGCGCCGCGGTCGTGCGCCACGCCCGCCCCGGCCAGACGCTCGTGCTGACCTCGACGACGTACGTCGGCACCACCCGCGAGCTGCTCGTCGCGCCGCTGGCCGAGCGTGGCCTGACGCGTCGGCGAGGACGTGTTCGTGGCGTTCGCCCCCGAGCGCATCGACCCCGGCGTCGGCGAGCACGAGCAGCTACAGACGCCGCGCGTCCTCGGCGGCGTCACCGACGTGCTGCCGCGAGCGCGCCGCGGCGGTGCTGCGCCACACCTGCGAGCGCCTGCACCACGTCTCCTCGCCCGAGGCCGCCGAGATGGTCAAGCTCTACGAGAACACCTTCCGCGCCGTCAACATCGCGCTGGCCTTCGAGATCGCCGAAGCCTGCTCGGACGCACGGCCTCGACCCGATCGAGGTGACCGAGGGCGCCGCCACGCAAGCCCTACGGCTTCCTGGCCCACTACCCCTCCGCCGGCGTCGGCGGCCACTGCATCGGCGTTGACCCCCACTACCTGCTGCACGCCCTGCGCGAGCGCGGGCGGCCCGCGACGATCGCCGAGGAGGCGCTGCGCAAGATCGCCGGCCGCCCGCGCCACGTCGCCTGGCGCGCGCACGAAGCGCTGGTCGCGCTCGGCCGCCCGCTGCCGCGAGGCGCGCGTGCTGGTCGTCGGCGCCTCCTACAAGCCCGGCGTCGCCGACACCCGCGAGGCGCCGGCGCTGGAGATCATCGCGCGGCTGCGCGCCGAGGGCGCGCACGTCGACTACCACGACCCGCTCGTGCCCACGCTCGCAGCTCGGCGAGCGGCGCTGAGCGGCGTGTGCCCCGACCCGGGGTCGACGCCGGCGACGCCTGCCGGCGGCGCTCCGCGGTCGCGGGCCCGAAGGCTACGACCTGGCGATCCTCGCGACGCTGCACCCCGACCACGACTACGGCTGGCTGGAGCGCTGCCCGGCGGTGCTCGACTGCACCTACCGCACACGCCGCCGGGAGCCAGCGCTTCGTGCCGTGAGCCAGACCGCCGTGCCTCAGCGCTGTGAGCCGGCGCCGGATAGCTGCTACGCGCTGGATGACCCTCAGCCAGGACGCCACTCACCGCGTGCTGAAGGTGCTCGCCGGCATCTACCTGGTCGCGCTGCTCGTCGCCGTCGATGGCCTACAAGGCGGCGTTCGTCGGGCTGATGTTCTCGAATGTCTTCTTCGGCGTCTACAGCATCTGCGTCGCCAGCTACATCCTCTCGCGCTTCCTCTTCAGCCTTTTCTACCGCCCCAGGCCCGACGCCGGCCGTCGAGCCGCAGATCGCGATCGTGATGCCGGGCTTCAACGAGCAGGAGGCGATCGCCAACTCGCTGCGCTCGCTGCTGGCGCTCGACTACCCGCCCGAGAAGCTCGAGCTGGTCGCCGTCAACGACGGCTCCACCGACGCGCACCCTCGCAGGAGATGCAGCGCGTCGCCGCCGGATCCGACGGGCGCGTGCAGCGTGATCGACTTCCCCGAGAACCGCGGCAAGCGCGCGGCGATGGCGGCCGGCATCCGCGCGACCGCGGCCGAGGTGATCGTGTTCGTGGACTCCGACTCCGTCGTCGAGCCCGACGCGCTCAAACGCTCGTGCAGCCGCTCGCCGACCCGCGCGTCGGGGCGGTCTGCGGGCACGCCGACGTGCTCAACGTGCGCGAGACCTGGATCACCCGCATGCAGGCCGTGCGCTACTTCGTCGCCTTCCGCGTCGTCAAGGCCGCCGAATCGGTGTTCGGCGCCGTCACCTGCTGCTCGGGCTGCTTCTCGGCCTACCGCCGCGAGGCGATCCTGCCGCGCCTGGAGTGGTGGGAGAACCAGACGTTCCTCGGCGTCGAGTCGACCTTCGGCGACGACCGCTCGCTGACCAACTGCGTGCTGCGCGACTGGCGCGTCATCTACGAAAAGCGCGCCGTCTCGCACACGATCGTGCCGACGCACGTTCCGCGCGTTCGTCATCCAGCAGACGCGCTGGAAGCGCTCCTGGACGCGCGAGTCGCTGCTGGTCGCCAAATTCATCTGGCGCAAGCACCCGGTCGCGGCGTTCTTCACCTACATGAGCATCGTCCTGCCGCTGATCGCGCCGATCGCCGCGCTGCACTCGCTGGTGTGGGCGCCGCTCACCCACCACGGCGTCGCTGCCGCTCACCTACCTCGCCGGGATCTACGCGCTGGCGCTCGTCTACTCGCTCTACTTCCTGCTCTTCCAGGACCGCTACAACGTGCTGTGGCTCTACGGGATCCTGTTCGTCTTCTTCTACCTCGGGATCATGCTGTGGCAGACCTACTACGCGATCGCCACCTGCCGCACCGCCGCCTGGGGGACCCGGCCCGCGACCGCCGGACTCGGCGGCGGCGCCGGGAGAGGGGCGCCCGTGAGCCAGCAGCTGCTCGATCAGGCGCGCGCTCGCGCTTGCTGCTGCTGCCGCTCTCGCTCGTTCCCGGTGCTGCTGCTCGGCCCGTCGCTGGTGCGCGCCCCCGCGACGCTCTGGCGGCGGATGCCCCGCCCGGGCCCGTGCACGCCGCGACTGCGCCCTCCGTGACCCGCCCCCGCGCTGGCTGATCGGGGCGGCGCGCCTGGAGCGTCGACGCCCTCGAACCGCTCGCCGGGCCGCTCGATGCCGAAGGTTGGCATCTCGGCGCTGACCCCGCCCGGCAGGCGCAATCCCGTCGCCCGTCGGGCGAGCGTCGAAGGGCCTCGAACCCGCGTCGGGCGAGCGGTCGGACGAGATGAGCGCTCGTCGGACTCAGAGCAGCGCCGTCGCGGCCGTCGCGGGCATCTCGCTCATCTGCGGCCGCGCCCTCGCTCGGCGCTCCGATCGAGCTTGCGTTCGGCCCCGCCGGTCGAAGTCCGCCTGGCGCAGACCCCTGCGGTGTCTGCCCCAGGCTCCGCCGGACCCGCCCCGAGCTGCGCCGGTACGGGCGCCGCGCGCGGTGCGCCTGACGCGGCTGTCCGGGCCGCGCGTGCGCCTGAGCTGGAGCACCCCGGCGCGGTCGCGCGCGCCGCACGGCCTACCGGGTGCTGCGCGCCGGGCGCACCGTCGGGCAGACGACACGGACCGCGATGGTCGCTCGCCGTCGTGCTCGGCCGGCGCACGACGTTCACGGTCCAGGCCCGCTACGCGGGCCCGCCCGGTGACCTGCGCGCGAGCGTCCGCAGCGCGCCTGGCGCTGGCGCCCCCGAGCCGGGTGCGGGGCCTGCGCGTGCTCGCCGTCACCGCCACCGGCGTGCGGATCGGCTGGCGCCGCGCCCGCGCGCGGCGACGCCCCGGTCGCGGGCTACCGGATCGTGCGCGACGGCGCCGTCGTCGCGCAGACGCGCGCGCGGAGCTACACGCTGAAGCTGAGCGCGGGGCGCGCGCACCGCATCGCGGTCGCCGCCGTCGACACCCGCGGGCGCGTGGGTCCGCCGAGCAGGACGCTGCTGATCGGCGCCACCCACCGCGGCGCCGGCGGTCTCGCGCAGCGCGCCCGGCACGGTACGCGCTCCCGGGGACGCCCGGCGCGCTCAGCGTCTCCGACGTCAGCGACGCCGGCGCCACGCTCTGGTGGATGCCCAGCCGGCCGGGCTCGGCGCGGATCATCGGCTACCGCGTCTACCGCGACGAACACCTCGTCGTCCCAGACGGTGCACGACTCGCTGCGCCTGACGCACCTCTCCATCGCTGCAGACCTACCTGATCACGGTCGCGCGCCGTCGACGCCGAACCACCGCGAAGGCCCGCGCACCGCGGCGCTGCGCCTGACCACGACCCACACGGCCCCCGAGGGCCCGGCGCTGATCTCGGCGCTGCGCGTCACCGACACCTCCGCCACGCTCTCCTGGCAGGCCGGCGCGGCCAACAGCGGCACGCTCGTCGGCTACCTGCTGTTCAAGGACGGCGCAGCCCGAGCGCGTCGTCGACGGCCAGATCGCGACCGTCGCGCTGGCCTCCGAGCGCACGCTACACCTTCACGGTGCGCGCGCTGGACTCCTACGGCTACCTGAGCGCGCCGGCGCCGAACCTGACGGTGGTCACGACCCACACCCCGCCGTCGACGCCCGCGGGCCTCGCGCCACCGAAGTCACCGCGAGCTCGGCCGCCTCGGCTGGTCGCCGAGCACGCCCGTCAGCGGCCAGATCGTCGGCTACCGGGTGTTCCGCGACGACATTCCCGTCGGCCAGACGCGCCGACCCGGCGATGACGCTCGCCAGACCTCGCGCCGTCGAGCGACTACAGGATCACCGTCAGCCGCCGTGGACTCGCTCGGCGCGATCAGCGCCCCGACCGCGCCGCTGGCGATCCACACCGCCGAACCCGCCGCCGACGCACGGCAACGTGCAGGCCTTCCTGCTGGCCTCCACCGACCAGAGCTTCTTCGACCTCGAGGCCCACTACCAGCAGATCGGCGTCGTCTACCCGACCTACTTCGACTGCGGCGCGGCGGGCACCGTGCTCGGGCAGCGACGATCCGCTGGTGACCGGCTGGGCGGAGGCGCGCCAGATCGCGGTGATGCCGCGCCTGAACTGCCAGAACCGACGCTACGAGGACGAGATCCTCAACGAACCCGCGGTCGGGCAAGCGCATGATCGACAGAGCTCGCCGCGCTCTGCCGCGACCTACGGCTACCAGGGCATCCAGATCGACTTCGAGGGCGCCCAGCCGAGCGAGCGCAACCCGTTCACCGCCTTCATCACCGCGCTCGCCGAACGGCTGCACGCCCAGGGCGACAAGCTCTCGACGGTGGTCACCGCCAAGTACTACAACATCCATGAGCGGGCGCGCCGCGATGTATGACGACGCCGCGCTGTCGGGGCCCTCGGACTACATCTTCGTGCTCGACTGGGGCCTGCACTGGACGACCTCGGGGCCGGGGGGGATGGACGAACTGCCGTGGTTCACACGCGTCGCCGACTACACGGCGACGCTGCCCAACAGGAGCAAGTTCGTGCTCGGGATGCCGATGTACGGGATCGACTGGCCCGACGGCGGCGGGCCGAGCAACCCGGGCACGCCGCTGGAGTTCGACAACGTGATGGCGCTGGCGAGCGAGTACGGGATCACCCCGGAATGGGAACCGACGGCGGCCGATCCGCACTTCTCCTACACCGACTCCAACGGCGTGCAGCACGAGGTCTGGTACATCGACCAGCAGTCGATCGCGGTGCGCGTGGCGCTCGCCCAATCGCTGGGCCTCGGCGTCGGCCTGTGGCACCTGGGCAGCGAGGACCAGAGCATCTGGGAACTCCCGGGCCTCGGTGGCTGACGGGTCTGTCCGTGGATGTCGTCCACGCCTCGTACGTGTCTTAGACACGGCGGTCGCTGGTGTCGCCGCTGCGGCTGCGCGGACCGGGAGATCAGTCGGCGCCGGCGGCGAGGATTGTCTCCCACGTGAGGTCGTCGCCGGCCCCGTCGCCGTCACCGTTGCGGCCGGGCTCGGGCTCCGAGCCCCAGATCGCCTCGGCCTCCAGCTCGCGCGCGATCTCGCCGAGCAGCGCGGCCAGCGAGACGCCGCGCTCATGCGCCTGCTCGTTGAGCAGGTCGCGCGTCCTGCGACTGACACGGATGGTCGCAGTTTCGTTCGCTGCCTCGTTGGACATGATCGTTCCAGTGTAGGGGCCCACACCGGCGCTGTCACGGGGTTCAGAGTTCAGGCCGCCGGCCTCGATCGGCATCAGGCCGCCGGCTTGACGAGGGCGCTGGTCTTGGGTGGCCCGACGGTCCGCAGCTCGGCGGCGGCGAGCTCATCGTAGGTGACGGCGTCGCGGCGCCCGGCGGCATGGCCGAGAACCGACTCCAGCGCCAGCATGTGACGCGGATGGCGCAGGTCGGAGGGGTGCAGGTCCAGGCGCAGAGTGCTGCCGGCGAGCGCGGCGCCGGCACGGATCAGCGCGGGGGACAGGGCGCGTCCCAGCGGCCTGTCGCCGCCGAGTCTCCAGGCGGGGGCGAGCCGGCGCCAGGGGTGATTAAGGGCCCGCCCATCCGCCCGCCCGCCCGCCCACCCACCAGCCTGCCCGCCCGCAGCGCGCCCAACCGCGGCGGGCTCGCCGAGCGCGGGGGCCCCGTGGAGGCCGAGCAGGCTGGCCCACCAGCGGAAGCGGGCGCGCAGGACACGGCGCAGGGCGGGGGTGTAGGCGTAGGCGGGCGCGACGAAGCCGTCGGGCTCGATCCCGGCGAGCTTCAGCACCCGCCAGCCGGCGTCGACGGCGCGGCGGGTCTCGTCGCCGTCGAGGCCCACGAACTCCGCGCCGCGCCCGCCACGGCCTGCCGGCCCGCCCAGCATCGGCGCCCGCACGCGCTGGGTCCAGCGGAGGCGTCGCAGCTGCTGGTGCTGGAAGCCGTGCTGGGCGATCGCGTCGCCGGCGCGGCGGCGCTCGACCAGCCAGTCGACCATCTCCGGGGAGCGCTCGCCAGGGGGTGGAGGTCGCGGGCGGGGATCACCAGCAGCGTGACGCGGTCGACGCCGTGGTCGAGCAGCCAGTCGCGGATCAGCGCGCTGCGCTCGAAGGTCGCGGGCTCGATGTCGTGCAGCGCGACAGCGATCGTATGGCGGCCGCTACGCGGCACAGCGGGCCCCCGGGGTGTCGGTGGCGCGGGCGCTATGCGGCACGACGCACCCCGGGGTCGTCGGTGGCGCGGGCGCCGGGCGGCACGGCGGGCCCCGGGGTGTCCCCGGCGCTTTGCGCCTGTGCGTCCAGCGCTCGGCGGTAGCCTCCGGCGAGGCGCTCCAGAGCGCTGCTCCCAGGTGCGCCGGCGGACTCCGGCGAGCGCGCGGCGGCCAGCCGGCGGCGCAGCAGCGGCGAGCCGGCGAGCTCCAGCACGCGCTCGGCGAGCGCGTCGGGGTCGGGCGGGCGCGAGCAGCCCGCTGACGCGGTCCTCGATCAGCGACAGCGGACCGCCGGCGGCGACGGCGACGACCGGCAGGCCGCTGGCCTGGGCCTCCAGGACGACCTGCCCGAAGGTGTCGGTGGCGCTGGGGAACAGGAAGACGTCGGCGCTCGCGTAGGCGCGCGCCAGCTCGATCCCGTCGAGCCATCCGAGGAAGGTGGCGTGCGTCGCCGAGCCGCGCGCGCAGGCGCCCTGCTCGGGGCCGCCGCCGGCGAGCACGAGGTGCAGGCGGGGGTCGCGGCGCGCGGGCCTCCAGGAAGGCGTCGGCGAGCAGGTCGATGCCCTTCTCGCGGGTGATGCGCCCGCTGTACAGGACGTTGAGCTCGCCGGGCAGCCGCAGCTCCCCGCGCAGGGCGGGGTCGAAGCGGGCGCATGTCGACGCCGCGGTCCCAGCGCGCGACGCGCTCGGGGCCGACGCCGAGCCGCTCCAGCGCGGCGTCGGCGGCGGGGCTGGGCGAGAGGACGAGGTCGCAGGCGCCGTAGAAGGCGCGCACCGCGGCGTCCATCGCGCCGGCGAGGCGCGGGTCGCCGGAGCGCAGGCCGGCGTAGGCGGTGAGCTCGGTGTGGTAGCTGCCGAGCAGCGGCAGGCCCAGCGCGCGGGCGAGCAGCGCCCCGGCGACGCCGACCGGGCCCGGGGAGCAGACGTGGATCAGGTCGAAGCGCCCTCGGCGATCGTCTCGACGGCGGCGGGCAGGCTGGGGACGCCGATCCGCAGTCCGGGGTAGTGGGGGACGTCGACCTCGGCGACCGCGGGCAGCCGGCGGTCGACGTCGGGGTCGGTGCCGATCACCTCGATCTCGAAGCCCGGAACACCGCGCCGGCGGATCTCCTCGATCGTGCGCGAGACGCCGTGCGTCGAGCCGATCCCGTCGGCCATGATCGGCGACCCGCGGAGTCTCGCCGTCGCGGCTGTCGAGCTTGGCCTTCTCGCCGCCCAGGAAGGCGGCGGCCGGGGCGTAGGGGATCGCGGCGATGCAGCCCTCGAAGACGGCGGTGGCGGCCGCCGCGACGTCCAGCGGTCCGCCGCCGGCGACGGCCCGCGCGACCGCCTCGACGGCGCCGCCCAGCCGCTGCTCGTGCGCGCGGCAGGCGCGGCGGTGGAGGTCTGCGTGGCTGAAGCGCTCGTGCTGCATGTATGGCGATCAGGTCGCGCTCGTCGAGCTCGACCGCGGCGAGCCAGGCGCGCAGCAGGCTGCGGGCGTCGTCGGAGTCGAGGTCGTTGCCGGCCGCTCCGTGGCGGACGTCGCCCTCGCGCAGCAGGCGCTGGGCCATCCGCATGACGCTTCGCGGATCCGGTCCCCGCCCGCCCGCGCTGTCGCCCTCCGGGCCGGCGCCGAGCGAGCGCGCGGCGAGCGCGATCGCGGCGTGGGCCCACTTGGCGGCGCTGCCCTGGGCGCCGCGCGCGACGGCGCGCCCGGCGCGCAGGTGGTCCAGCAGCTCCGCGGGCGTAGCGGCGGGCGGGGTCTCGGTGAAGGTGCGCCCGACGTCGACGCCGGCGTGGTCGTCGCTGCCGCCGATTCCAGTCGCGTCGTTGGCGGCGGCGTAGATCGCGGCGGGGCGGTTGAGCTCGCGGGCGCGGGCGCCGTTGCGGACCTCCCAGATCGCGAACATCGCGGCGAGGCGGCGGCGGTGGCGGGCGGTGAGCGGGGCGCCGACGGTGTAGTAGGGGTGGGCCAGCGCGCAGACGATGTCGCGGTCGGCCATGTAGGCGGCGCACTCCTCGACGTCGCCGCGGTTGGCCTGCAGCCATTCGTGGTCGTCGGGGGAGATGCCGTAGCAGAGGACGTGCACGGCCTGGGGCTCGCCGCGGAAGTGCGCGGTGAGCTCCTCGGAGACGAACACGTCGGGCCGGTCGGCGATCTGCAGGACCCCGGCGATGGTGTCGTGGTCGGTGATTGTCACGAAGTCCATCCCGCGCCGCTTGGCCAGCGCGTAGACCTCCTCGGGCGGGGTCGCGCACTCGGGCAGCCCCAGCGCGCGCTGGACCCCCAGGCGCGAGACCTCCGAGGCGGAGGAGTGGCAGTGCAGGTCGGCCCTCGCGACCGCGGGCTCCACTGGCCCGTTGCGCGTCCGGTCTCCCTCGGTCCGCGCTCTCCCAACGAGGGACGTCGACCCTGTCGATCTGAGCGTCCCATTCATATAAAAGAGATTCGGCTGCAAACGGCCGGTTTTTGTAACGAGCCTGGGACCAGGTTGTGAACAGTTGGTGAACTCACCAGATCCCCGGCACGCCGTATGCGGCGAGCGCGGGATCGCGCGTGACGACCGGCACGCGCTCGGTGAGTGCCTGCGCCGCGAGCAATCGGTCAAATGGATCGCGATGAGGCCGACCGGCCAGTTTGGGGAATGGGAGGCGCTGGAGCTGTGCGACGTGGGTCCACCCAATAGCCAGCACCCCGAAGCCGTCGCTGCGCGCCTGCTCGGGCCAGTCGCTGTCGATATCGAGCTTGCCGATCGAGCGCTTGACGGCGATCTCGACGAGGGTGCCGGCGCCGAGCAGGGGCTCGTCAGCGGTCTCGATCGCCTGCCGGGCCGCCTGGGAAAGGCGCTTGTCGGCGCTCAGCCACCACAGCAGCGTGTGAGCGTCGACCAGCAGGCGCATCAGCTCAGGCGCAGGCCATCAGTCGAGGAGGCCGAGCTCGCGCGCGATATCCGGCGGCCACTCGTCGAAATCCTCGGAGATCCTGATGCGCCCGCGCATCCGGCCCGGCCTGCGCCTGATCTCACCCTCCTCGGCAGGGATTGCGACGAGGCGTGCGACCGGCTGGCGTCCGCGACGCAGCACGACGTCCTCGCCATCCTCGGCCAGGTGCACGAGCTTCGAGAGCTGGGTCTTGGCTTCGCCGATGCCGTAGCTCGACATGCCTTGATGATAGCGGTGCTTGGCTAACTTGGCCAACAACGACAAGGGCATTGCGTCTTGGCCGGGCAGGACCATAAGCTGTCGCGTCGGTGCACCACCTGATCTCCTACTTCCAAGCGGTGATCCTCGGCCTGACCCAGGGGGTGGCGGAGCCGTTCCCGATCTCGAGCCTCGGGCACGCCGTGGTGCTGCCGCGGCTGCTGGGCTGGAACATCCATCAGAACGCCCCGTACTTCCTGACGTTCCTGGTCGCGACGCACCTCGCGACGGCGATCGTGCTGCTGCTGTTCTTCCTGCGCGACTGGATCAAGATCGTGCAGGGCATCGTGCGCTCGCTGCGGATGCGCGAGGTCCGCGAGGACGACGTCTACGCGCGCCTGGGGTGGCTGCTGGTGGTGGGCACGATCCCGGCTGGGATCCTCGGCCTGCTGCTGCAGGAATCGCTGCGCAAACTGTTCGCCTCGGCCTCGATCGCCGCGGCGTTCCTGGTCGTCAACGGGATCGCGCTGCTGCTGTTCGAGCGACTGCGCCAACGCGCCCCGAGCCCCGGCGACTACCTCGGCGACGCCGACGCGCGGATCGCCAAGCGGAGCTGGCGCCAGGCGGTCGCGATCGGGACCTCGCAGGCCGCGGCGCTGATCCCCGGGATCTCGCGCTCGGGCTTCTCGATGGGGGGCGGGCTGCTGACGGGCCTCTCCAACGAGGACGCCGCGCGCTACGGCTTTTTGCTCGCGACCCCGATCATCCTCGCCGCTGCTGCCCTGAAGCTGCCCGAACTGCTTGGCCCCCAGGGCGACGAGGTGCGCGGCCCGGCGCTCGTCGCGGGCCTCTGCGCAGCGGCCACCACGTTCCTGGCGGTGAAGTTCCTGATGCGCTTCTTTCAGACCAACCGGCTGAGCCCGTTCGGGATCTACTGCATCGCCTTCGGGTTGATCTGCACGGTGGTGTTCGCGCTGGAAGGTTGAGCGCGCCCGTCAGCCCCCATCGCCCTGCGCCGCGGCCCCGGCCTTGGGCCCGGTCTGAAACCAGGCGAACGCAAAGCACGCCAGGGCGACGACCAGCGCGGCTAGGCCGTGCTTGGTGTGATGGTGGTCGGCTTCCGAGCTCGAGGACGAGACGTGGCCGGGGAAGAACGACGGCAGCGACCTGGCGGGCTCGGCGAAGTAGACGATCGCGACCACGATCAGCACGACCCCGAGGATCGCGGCGGGCACGACCAGGCGGCGCAGGGTGGCGCTGCTCATCGCGGCGAAAGCCTACATTGAAACCCGTGCCGAGGAGACCGCCGATATCGAGGACACCGTCGAGGATGTTCGAAACCCGCAGCCAGGCCTGGCAGGACGCGGGCTTGGCGCGCCAGGTGGATCGACGCGCGGCCAGGCGGGCACGCCTGGAGGCGCTGCTGCTGGCGCCGCTGTTCGTGGCGGTGGTGGTCGTCTATGAAAACCGCCACAGCCTCGTCGGCCTGGGCACCGCCCACGGCGCGTCCGAAACCCTTGCGCAGATTGCCGTGGCGGTGGTGCTGCTGATCCTCGGGTGGGCGATCGCCCGCGACGTCGGCCGCGCGCTGGGACCGCCGCTGTTCCGCCGGCTGGATCCGGCGACGGCCGGCACGGTCGGCTTCCTGATTCGCTTGGCCACGGTGGCGCTGGCGTTGCTGGTGGCGCTGGACGTGGCGGGCGTGGAAGCCCGGACACTGCTGGTCGGCGGGGCGTTCACCGCGGTGATCCTCGGACTCGCGGCCCAGCAGACGCTGGGCAACCTGATCGCGGGGACCGTGCTGCTCAGCGCGCGCCCATTCCGCGTGGGCGACCGCGTGCGCCTGCAGGGCGGCCCGCTGGCGGGCCAGATCGAAGGGGTGGTGGGCTCGCTGGGCCTGCTGTACACGACGTTCGTCGCCGACGACGACTCGATCATGGTGCCCAACAGCGTTGTGCTGAACGTCGCGGTCGCCGTCAGGGAGGACCCCGGTCCCGCCAAGCGTCGGGCGGCCACCGCTGCCGATGAGCGGGCCGCGGAGGAGGACGCGGCCGACGGGGATGCGGCCGAGGTTGAGCCGGCGTCCGCCTATCGAGCCCCGCCGGCGCCGCGCACGCGGTAGCGCAGCAGCAGCTGTGACTCGCTCTCCAGAGCCGTGAGCAGCTCGAGCTCGACCGGCGGGTCGAGCTCGGGACCGGAGAGGATCCGCAGCAGATTTGCGCCGTCCCCGCCGGCGAGCTTGGGGGCGAGCGACAGGAACAGCTCGTCCACCAGGCCGGCGGCGAACAGCTGGGCGTTCAGATGGGGGCCGCCCTCGCACAGGATGGTCCGCACCCCCAGGCGCTTGCCCAGCTCCGCCACGGCGGCGGGCAGGTCGATCAGGCCGTCGTCGCGCGGTGCCGTCCGGATGTACTCGACGTGGGCGCCGCTCGGCGGCAGGTCGGCGGTGGACTGCGTCAGGATCGCGACCCGCGCGGCGGGGTCGGCCAGCAGGGGGATGTCGGCCGGCAGCGCCAGACCGGCGGAGACGATGCAGGCGAGCGGTTCCTCGGCCAGGCCCCGGGCGCGCCGCAGCCGCCGGTGGGACTCCTGGCGCACCAGTGCGCCGTAGCGCTCGGCGCGCACGGTGCCGGCCCCGACGAGCACGGCGTCGACGGCGGCGCGCAGCCCGTGGAAGAGCTCGCGGTCGGCGCGGTTGCCGATCGGGCCCGAGCGTCCGCCGACGGTGACGCGGCCGTCGGCGGTGCACGCCATGTTGACGATTATGCGGGGCCGCGCTTCGTCTCGCCGCCGCCCGCCCCGCTGCTCCCGACCCGTCGTGCTCTCATCCTGTGCCCCCCCGTTCCGCGGGTCGGCGGGGTGGGGCTCCCACAGCCGCAGGCCCTCGACGACCTCCTCGACGGTGACGGGCGCTGGCGGGGTGGCCGATCGGAGATCGCCCAGCAGTTGCCTGAGGTCGGAGGGGTCTGGGCTCATTCAACAACTTGGGAACAACTTGGGGGCCGCTACGTGCTACCGTCGTGGCGTCTGGCCGGCCAAGGGGCCGGCGAAAAGCAGTGCAAGCTCTCGCAGGTCGAAGCTCTTTGCAGCATCCTCCGCGCAGCAGCACGCACGAATCGTGGAGGATATGACAGATGGCTACCGGCACCGTGAAGTGGTTCAGCGACGACAAGGGGTTCGGCTTCATCACCCCCGATGAGGGCGACAAGGATCTGTTCGTCCATCACACCGGCATCATCGGCGAGGGCTATCGCTCGCTGCAGGAGGGCGCCAAGGTGTCCTACGAGGCCGAAGAGGGCGACAAGGGCCCCAAGGCCGTGAACGTCTCCGCGCTGTAGCGAGTGGAGCGACGGGTCCCGCCAGCCGGGACCCGTCGAGGGCTGTCGAGCCGCTCATCGAGGCCCCGCGAGAAGGCTGCGCGCGGGTGGGGCGCGGTCACATACCACTAACCTCCTGAGAACCCGCCCTGCCGGGTCTCTCAGGCATGTCGACCGACGCGATCCATATTTCCGCTCCGGGACTCGCTGGTTGGCGACCCCCAGAAGATCGGGCGGGAGGGCTCGGGGCAAGAGGGCTCGGAGCGGGAGGGTTCCGCTTCAGAGGGGCTCGATGTCGGCGCGGGGGTCTCCAGGGAGACCACGATCGCGGCGGTGTCGCTGGCGCTGATCGTGGCCGGCACCCTGCTGATCGTGGTGCTGGGCGCGAATCGCCCGAGCTTCGTGTCGGCGCCCAGCCACTATGGCTTCTTCCCAGGTTGGCTGGCCGGGCCGCTGGGCGGCCTGCTGCCGTGGTTCCCGCGCAGCGCGACGCTGCTGAAGGCGCTGTTCACGGGCGCGATGGCGATCATGTACGTGGCCTACGTGGTGGGCCTGAGATACGTGCCGCGGCTGCGTCCCCGCTGGGCGATCACGGCGGTGGCGGCGGTGTACGCGATCCTGCTGCTGTCTCCGCCGCTGGCGTTGACGGACGTGTTCAACTACATCAACTACGGGCGCATGGGGGTGGTGCACGACCTCAACCCATACACCACGATCCCGGTGCTCGAGCCCCACAGCGATCCGAGCTTCGCGCTGAGCAACTGGCACAACCTGCTGAGCCCGTACGGTCCGCTGTTCACGCTGATCACCTTCGCGGTGGTCCCGCTCGGGCTCGCGGGGTCGCTGTGGGCGCTCAAAGGCCTGATGGCGGCGGCCGGCCTGGCGATCGTGCTGCTGGTATGGCGGTGCGCGCGCCTGCTGGACCGCGATCCGGTGCAGGCGATCGTGCTGGTGGGCCTCAACCCGATCGTGCTGGTGTGGGGCCTGGGAGGGGCCCACAACGACTTCCTGACGATGCTGCTGATCGTGCTCGGCTTCTACCTGCTCCTGCGGGGCGGCCTGGAGGGAGTGGTGCCGGGGGTCGACGCAGTGGCGCCGGGGCCCAAGCTGTCGGGACCCGGGGCGCGGGTGGCCAACGGATCGGCGTGGCGCAGCGGCCTTGCGCACAGGGTGCGGATGTGGTCGCAGACGCTGGGTGTGTGGCCGCCGTCGCTGTCCGCGCCGGACGTGGGGGCGGGGGCGGCGTTTGCGGCGGCGATCGCGCTGAAGGCGTCGGCGGGGATCCTGGTCCCGGTGGTGCTGGCGGGTCTGTTGCGGGCTCCCCGCCGCCTGGCGGGGGTCGTGCTGGGGCTGGCGGGGGCGGGGGTCGCGCTGGTCGCGTGCAGCGTGGTGGTCTTCGGCTTCCATCTTCCCGACCTGGGAGCCCAGAGCCACCTGGTGATCCCGTTCAGCTTGCCCAACCTGCTCGGTCTGGCGCTGGGCCAGGGGGGCGAGACGGACACGCTGCGCAGGCTTCTGCTCGGGGTCCTGGTGGCGTCGACGGTCGGCTGCAGCGTGCTGGCGTGGCGCCGCCGGGACTCCCTGACGGCGTCGGGCTGGGCCACGGTGGCGCTGTTGGTGACGCTGGCGTGGGTGCTGCCGTGGTACGTGCTGTGGGTGCTGCCGCTGGCGGCGCTGTCTCGCTCGCGGGCTCTGCGCCGGGTGACGCTGGCGCTGGGGGCGTACCTGATCCTCACGTGGGTGCCGCTGGCGACGGCGATGAACAGCGCGCTCGGGCTGCACCCAAACCGGACCCCGCTGGGTCAGCTGCACCAGCGCTACATCAGGGAACTGCTCAACCCCTGACGCGCGGCCGCTACGGGTCGCTCGCCGCGGTCGCTGGGCCTGTGTCGCCGTGCCGGGGGCTCGTCAGCCGCCGGGCTATGCCCCGCCGGGTCCGGCCCCGGCGGCCCCGGGCGGGCCGCTGACGCGCTCCTCGCCGTCGGGCATGCGTCCGTCGCGGCCGACGTAGCCGTCCTTGCCGCCGGCGACGACGTAGACGGCGTCGCCCTCCCCGACGTTGCGGACGCGGCGCACGGTCGGAGCGTCGACGCGCGCGAAGGCGCCCTCGTCGAGGCGGTGGGTGGAGCCGTCGCCGAACTCCATCTCGATGGCGCCGCGGTGCACGAAGTAGAGCTCCTCCTGGGCGTCGTGGTAGTGAGGGCCGGTCTGATAGCCGGAGGGCATCACGATGGCGTTGACCCCGAAGGCGGTCACGCCGAGGCCCTTGCGGACCTTGCGAAAGCCATGACCCTCGCCGAGGTCGTCGAGGTGCCCGATGGCGTAGCCCTCGCCGGTGGTCACGTTGGGGTACTCCGCGGAAGCCTCCATATGTGCGTCGTCTCCTCCGGTTGCTTGGATCAGTGCTCGGCAACATACCCGTCGGTGGGCGACAGCGGGTGGCCCTCCCGGGCCCAGCGCAGCAGGCCGCCGCGCATCGAGTGGGCCTGCAGGCCGGAGGCCCGGAAGGCCTGGGCGGCCATGTCCGAGCGGGCGCCGACGCGGCAGTAGAAAACAACGGGGCGGTCGCGCGCGATGGCGGCGGCGCGGGCGGCGAGCTCGGTGAGCTCGATGTGGAGGCTGCCCTCGATGTGGCCGGCGGCGCGCTCGTAGGGCTGGCGGACGTCGACGACCTGCAGGTCGGGGTCGCGCGTGAGCCACTCGGCGACGACGGCGGGGTCGACGGCGACGACGGTGGGGTCGACGGCGACGACGGTGGGATCGACGGCGACGAGGGTGGGATCGACGGCGATCTCGACGGGCCCAGCATCGGTGGCAGGCGCACCGATGGGGGGCTCGCGGCTGGCGGAGGACTCGCCGATGGGGCTCATCGACAGCAGCGTAGCGGCCGTTCGCATTCCGTACCCCACCTTGCGGCGAAGGTCACTAGCATCCATGGCTGGATGCGAGACGCGAAGATCACCCCGAGACCCGACGGCACGAACGAGCCTCAGCGGCTCGTGATCGCCGGTGCTTTGAGCTAGAGATCCCCACCGGCGATGCGCGCGTCCAAGCCTCCCGGAGCCTCCAGCCAGATCAAACGGATCGGGGTGGCGGCGCTGGTGGCGCTGTCGGTGGGCCTGGTGGTGATCGTGGTGGGGCAGGGCTTCAGCACGGTCGGCGCGGTGCGGGCGGTCGAGGATCTGATCGTCGGGGTGGCGGGGGTCGCGCTGCTGATGGCGGGCGCGGCGTTCGTGGCGGTGCGGATGGCGGGCTGGAACAACCCGGAGTCCGAGGCGGAGTTCGAAAAGATCGTGCGCCGCTCGGAGCGGCTGGCGCGTGAAGGGCTGGCGGTGGACCCCGAGGAAGCGGATTTCATGGAGTTGAACCCGCTGGACGACGACGACTTCGAAGAGCTGGTGCGCGATGCTCTGGACGACCTGCCGGACCTGCTGCGCAACGCGTTGCGCCACGTGGCGGTGGTGATCTCAGACGGGGGCCGGCGCGTGGGGGCATACGGCCTGTATCAGGGGGGCCAGACCCGTCGCGACGACACCCACGACCGGATCGTGATCTTCCGCGACACCCTGCGCCGCGACTTCGGCCACGACCCGGTGCTGCTGCGCGACCAAGTGGTGCGGACGGTGCGCCACGAGCTCGCGCACCACGTCGGGTTCGACGAGCTGGGCGTGAGTCGCCTCGACCTTTGAAAAGACCAAGTTGGTCGAGGATCTATGACGAGTATAAAAAACTGAGCCGCGTATAACAATCGCTATACGCCGTCCGGGAAAGAGATATACACCTCCACGCATCCCACCGAACCGTCCGTCAACACGCGGCGGTGTGTATAGCAATCGCTATACACCGTCCGAAAAAAGATATACATCTCCATACCTCCCATCGGCCCCGTTCGTCGGCACGCGACGGCCTTGTCGCGAACTGCCAAACCAGCCGATTGCATAGGATGTCCGGTGGGGAGCGGGGTATATCGCCGTTCGGGGCCGCAAACGACCAAGGAGAAGATCGCCAGATGCCTGACGCCGTAATCGTCGACGCCGTGCGCACGCCCATCGGGCGGGCGGTCAAGGGGTCGCTCAAATCCGTCCGCGCCGACGATCTGGCGGCGGTGCCGCTGAAGGCGATCCTGGAGCGCAACCCGCAGCTTCAGTCGAGCTCGATCGTGGACGTGATGATGGGCTGCGGGTTCGCGGAGGGCGAGTCGGGCTACAACGTCGGGCGCAACGCGGCGCTGCTGGCGGGGATCGACTACCACGTGTCGGGGACGACGGTGAACCGCTTCTGCGCGTCGTCGCTGCAGACGACGCGGATGGCGTTCCACGCGATCAGGGCGGGCGAGGGCGACACGTACATCGCCTGCGGCGTGGAGGCGGTGTCGCGCGCGACGCAGGGGGGCGAGTTCGAATTCCACCCGCAGCTCGACGGGTCGGAGGGGTCGCTGTACAACGTGTACATCCCGATGGGCCTCACGGCGGAGAACGTGGCGGAGGAAAGGAAAGTCAGCCGCGAGGCGCAGGACGAGTGGGCGGTGATCTCCCAGACGCGGGCGGTGGCGGCGCAGGAGTCGGGCCACTACGACGTGGAAATCGTCCCGGTGACGGCCCCGGCGCACAAGGACACCGACCGCGAGGGTAACGAGATCGAGATCGCCGAGCAGGTTGTCACCAAGGACGACGGCCCGCGACCGGGGACGACGCTGGAGAAGCTGGCGTCGCTGAAGCCGGCGTTCAAGCCCGACGGCACTGTGACGGCGGGCAACGCGTGCCCGCTCAACGACGGGGCGGCGGCGCTGCTGGTCACTTCCGAGGAGCGCGCGAGCGAGCTGGGCCTGACCCCGAAAGTCAAGATCCTGGCGTCGACGGTGGTGGCGATTCGTCCGGAGGTGATGGGCCTGGGCCCGATCCCGGCGATCCAGCAGCTGCTGAAGAACACGGGGATGTCGATGAGCGACATCGACGTGGTCGAGATCAACGAGGCGTTCGCGGCGCAGATCGTGCCCTGCAAAGACGAGCTGGGCATCGACGATGAGAAGCTGAACCCCTTCGGCGGGGCGATCGCGCTGGGCCATCCCTTCGGGATGACGGGCGCGCGGATCATGACGACGCTGATCAACGACCTGCAGACGCTCGACGGCACCTACGGGATCGAGTCGATGTGCGTCGCGGGCGGGATGGGGATGGCGATGCTGGTGCAGCGCCTGAGCTGATTCGTTTGGATGGGGGCCGCCTTGGAGGGCGGCCCGGCGGGGTTGCGTTGTGCGAGACGGTTTGCTCAGGTGTCGAGACCCGGGATTGGCTCGATCGGGAGCTCGCCGTGGAATGATTCGGTCGAGGAAACGGAGGATCGCCTCGTCAGCCTCCTGACCGTCGGGCACCAGCAGGTCGGAGTCCTTGGTTGCCCGCAGGAATCCGTTGGCCATGACGCTGAAGCCGCCGATCACTACGTACTTCAGCCCGACGGCATTGGCGTCGGCGACGACACCATCGAGGTCAGGACCAGAAGGCTCGTCTTGGGACATGGCCGGCATGTATCGAAGCGGCTAGTAGAGCAACCGCCTGCTGGGAAAGCTTCTGGCCGACTGCGATGCGCTCAGACGGAGTCATCGCCCGCGCGGTGCGCTGGTGGTACTCGCGCTTTTCGCGATTGAGCTCGGCCCACTCAGCCTCGTGGCCGGGCGAGAGCAGAGGGTTTTGACCTGACTGCCCACGACCTCAATGATACCGCCGGCGCGGCGGCTCAGACTATGTCTGAGGAGCACCTACCGCGGTGGCATCCGCAGCGCCCCATCCAGCCGGATGACCTCGCCGTTGAGCATGACGTTCTCGACGATGTGGCAGGCGAGGTGGGCGTACTCGTCCGGCTGTCCGAGGCGCTGCGGGTAGGGGACGCCGGCGCCGAGCTTCTGGCGGGCCTCCTCGGGCAGCGCGGCGAGCAGCGGGGTGTCGAACAGCCCCGGCGCGATCGTGCAGACGCGGATCCCGTACTGCGCGAGGTCGCGGGCGGCCGGGAGCGTCATGCCGACAATGCCGCCCTTGGAGGCCGAGTAGGCGATCTGGCCGACCTGCCCGTCGTAGGCGGCGATCGAGGCGGTGTTGACGCACACCCCGCGCTCGCCGTCCGCGGAGAGCGGCTCGTTGGCGAGCATCGCGGTGGCGGCGAGGCGCAGCACATTGAAGGTCCCGATCAGGTTGATCTGGACGATCGTCTCGAACGGCATCAGCGGGTGGGGGCCCTTGGAGCCGGCGACCTTCTGGGCCCAACCGGTGCCGGCGCAGCAGACGGCGATCCGCAGGCCGCCCCCGACGGCGGCGCGCTCCACGGCGGCCTGCACCTGGTCCTCGTCGCGGACGTCGCAGGCGGCGAACTGGAGGCCCAGCTCCGACGCGAGGGCCTGTCCCTTCTCGGCGTTGACGTCGGCGACGGTCACGGCGGCACCGAGTGAGTGCAGGCGCCGCACGGTGGCCTCGCCGAGGCCGGAGGCCCCGCCGACGACGATCGCTGAGCTGCCCTCAATGCGCATGGCGGCCGGGAGCCTATCCGACCGGCATCGCGACGGACGGCGGCGGAGGCGAGCGGCTGCGCCGGTGCCGGGGCGGGATGGCGGTCGGGGGTGGGGCGTGGGGGTGCGACGGCCGGGCCGTCGTTCAGCCGGCCGCGCGGGGTCGCGAGAGCGTCAGCGCGAAGCAGCTCGCTCGGGGTCGGTGAGCCAGCGCACCAGCTCCAGCCCGGCGGCGTCGAGATCGCCCTCGAGACGCGGGCGGGTGAACTTGGCGCTGATCTCGGTGCGCATCTCCTCGCCGGCGTCGAAGTGCACGGCGAGCTCGAGCGCGCTGACGGTGACGGTGTGGTCGCGCCGCGCGCGCAGGCGCATCTCGATCCACTCGTGGCGGTCGTCGAAGAGCGCGACGTGGTCGAAGTCGGCGGGGTCGAAGTCGGCGTCGAGCTCGCGGTTGAGCACGTGCAGGACGTTGCGGTTGAACTCCGCGGTGACGCCCTCGGGGTCGTCGTAGGCGGCCTCGAGGACGTCGGCGGTCCTTGACGAGGTCGGTGCCCATCAGCAGGTGGTCGGCCGGCCCCAGCAGGCCGCGATCTGGCGCAGGAAGCGCCGGCGGCTGCCGGGCGGGAAGTTGCCGATGGTGCCGCCCAGGAACACCACGAGCCGCGGGCCCGCCGGCGGGCGGGCACGCGGTCGAGGTGGCGCTCGAAGTCGCCGATCACGCCGTGGACCACGCAGGCCGGGGTACTCGGCGATCAGCTCGGCGGCGCAGTCGCGCACCATGCTCTCGGTGACGTCCACCGGCACGTAGCGCTCGAGCGTGCCGGCGGAGTGCCAGCGCGTCGAGCAGCACGCGCGTCTTGGCGGCGGTGCCGGAGCCCAGCTCGACCAGCTCGACGGCGCCGGTCAGCGCGGCGAGCTCGCGCGGCGGCGTCGTCGAGGATCGCGCGCTCGGTGCGCGTCGGGTAGTACTCGGGCAGCTCGCAGATCCGGTCGAACAGCTCGGCGCCGCGGGCGTCGTAGAAGTGCTTCGGGGGCAGCTCCTTGAAGGGCCGCGTGAGCCCGTCGAGGACGTCCTCGGCGAGCGTGCGCTGCTCGGCGCCGTCCAGATGGGAGTCGATCTGGATCGGGCTCGGCGGTCGGGTCCCTGACGGGCTCCATCACGGTCCCTCGCCAGCCGCAGGCCCGCGAAGATCTGGCGGCGCTGCGGGTAGTCCCAGTTGCGGAACGTCGGCGTCGCGACGCGGCGGCTGGTCGCCCAGGAGCCGCCGCGCAGCACGCAGGTAGTCGCCGCCGAAGAACACTTCGGAGTACTCGCGGTAGGGGTGGGCGACGAACCGGGTAGCCGCCGAAGCGGCTGCTGTCCACTCCCAAACCTGGCCGCATGCCCGCTGAGCGCCAGCCTCGTCACCCTGCGGCTCGCGCGGCCGCGCTCCCACTCGGCCTCGGTGGGCAGCCGCGCGCCCTGGGCCCGGGCGAAGGCGTCGGCCTCGAACCAGCTGACGTGGCAGACCGGGCCCTGCGGATGCGCCGGCCGCGACGGCGGGGTGGTGGGTGATGTCGTGGTCGCTCCTTCCACGCCCAGCCCTCGTCGCGACCACCACTCGCGCCGCTCGTAGCCGCCGCCCTCGGTGAAGCGCAGCCAGCTCGCGTTGGTCACGGGGCGGCGGGCGATACGAAGGCGGCGGTCTGCACGACGTGGCGGGGGCGCTCGTTGTCGTAGGCGAAGCCCTCGGGCCCGGCGCCCATCGCGAAGGTGCCCGCGGGGAGCTCGATCCAGCCCCGTCGCTCGCGCCCGCCCCGTCGCCGATCGACCCCACCCCATCGTCGATCGCCCCCGCTCAGTCGAGCGGCGCCTCGGCGCCGTCGAGCGGCCTCGGCGCCGCCGCGGCGGCAGGATGGCTCCGGCGATCGCCATCGTCTGGCGCATCGTCTCGCAGTGCTGCAGCTCGTGGCGCACGACCAGCTCGTGCAGGACGCCGTCGCCGATTCCCTCCGCGCGGCGGTCGCGTCCTCGACGCGCTCGCGGACCTCGCGCAGGTAGGCGCGCGCCGCGGGCGCGTCCAGCAGCTCGACCTCGCCGCGCACCGCACGGGGCGTCTCGAAGGCGTCGTAGAGCTCGGCGAGGTCGGGGCGCAGCAACTCCAGCCCGGCGTGGCGGTGGGCGAGCCACAGATCCTCGTAGGCGGCGATATGCGCGAGATCCCAGACCAGGGGGCTCATGATCGGCGAGTGCGGCGCTCGAGCGTCGCGTCGTCGAGGTGGGCTACCAGCGCGAGGTTGCCGCCGGGCGTCGCGCAGCGCTGCCAGCGCTCGCACCGCCGCGGGCTCGGGCGCAGCCGGAGCCTCTGCGGGGAGCTTGAAGGGCGCGGCGATCTCGTGAGGGAGGGTGCGGGCCATGGGCTCCGGGGGAATCACTCAATGTACGACGTTTGCGCCCATCGGGGTCACTCCGTGTCCTATTCCTTTGAAGATCGCGGCTCCGCCGATGCCTGTTCGGGGCCCGCCGGCGGGATCGAGCCTCGCCGGCGTCTGGGTCCGGCTCCGCGCCGGCCGGCCCGGCGGCGGCGCGGCATCGTCGATCACGATCTGCAGACGCCCGGAGGCCAGCAGGCTGGCGGGTACGATCCCCGCCCGCCCGCCCCGGGCCGGCGAGCACCGCGGCGATCGCGGCGGCCTTGCCGGCACCGGTCGCTAACAGCAGGCAGTGGCGCGCGGCGCGCAGCACCGGCAGGCTGAGCGTGACGCGCTCGGGCGGCGGCTTGGGGGCGTCGTGGACCGGCAGGCACAGCGCCCGCTCCGTCCAGCATCTCGGGGTGGCCGGGGAACAGCGAGGCCGTGTGTCCGTCCTCGCCGAGACCGAGCAGCGCGAGATCGAGCGACGGGAGCCCGCCGCGCCGCCGCGGACCCGCCCGAAGCCCGCCCGCGCGGCCGTCCTCGGCGGGCGCGACCCGCGCCCGCAGCTCCTCGGCGTAGGCCTGCGCGGCGGCGTCGGGCCCGAGCTCCCCCGGGATGCGGTGCTCCAGCGGACCGCCGCCCGGGGCCGGTCCGGGATCGGAGCGGCGTTCGGGCCGGTGGAGGGCGCTCGGCGACGGCTGGGCCGCGAGCCGCGATCCCCGCCAGCATCGAGTCGGCGACGAGCCGGTGGTTGCTCTGGGGATCCTCGGGGCCGACGCAGCGCTCGTCCCCGTACCACAGCTCGACGGCGCTCCAGTCGTCCAGCAGGCCGGCCAGCAGCTCGTAGGCGCGGCGCGGGGTGTTGCCGCCGGCGAGCGCCAGGTGGGCGACGCCGCGCCGCTGCACAGCGTCGCGCAGGTCGCGCGCGATCTCCTGGGCGGCGCGCTGCGCGGCGGCCTCGGGGTCGGCGACGGTCGTTAGGCGGGTCATGGCGCGGCCTCGCGATTGGCGATGTGTCATGGGGTCACGACGCGGCCGTCCCGCCGGCTCGGCGATTGGAGGCTCATGGGCGTTGGGGCCTCGGTGGGGACGTCTGCGCGCTGGCCGTCACGGCGCCAGCTCGGCGGCGGCGGCGAGGGCGGGGGCGTAGGTGGGGTCGCGCAGCAGCGACTGGCGGATGCCCTCGCCGAGGATGCCGAGCTCCCCGCGGGAGGCCCCGAGGATCGTCCATTCCCGCTCGGTGCCCCGGGTGTCGCGGCTGTAGGCGTGCAGTCCGCCGGGGCCGCGGTCCAGGCGCAGGCGGTGGTCCGACGGCGGTCCGCAGCTCCAGCCCGGCGAGGCCGCGGACCTGCAGCTCGGGGGCGCTCTGCAGGCGCAGCTCGGCGTCCTGGCGCCGACCGGAGGCCTTGCCGCTGAGCTGTACTCGTGCGCGGTCAGCGGCCTGACATCCCAGTCCAGGCGGGAGGCGAGCCAGCCGACGAGCAGCAGCGCGGCGATCGTGGAGTCGGGGTGGTGGCGGATCGTGACGGCGGCGAGCTTGCGCAGCTCGCCGCGCAGCTCGGGAGGGTCGAACGCGGTGGCGATCCGCTCGCGCCACGGGGTCGAGCGCAGCCACGCGAGGTCAACGACGTAGGCCTGCTTGGCGATCTGGCGGGCGCGGTCGATCGCTTCGCGGCGGTCGGGCTCGTCGACGGAGTCGATCAGCACGGCCTGCGCGAGCCCGAGCAGCTCGTCGACGATCTCGTGGTGGCCGTGCGGGGACCACAGCAGTGTCGGCAGGTCGGTGACGACGAGCGGGTCGGCGATCGTGTACAGGTCGTCGAGGTGGCGGTCGCCGATCTCGACGACCACGGTCTCGCGCAGCAGGCTCAGCTCGCCCGGCCGCGGGTCGCCTTCGGAGGCGACGCTGGCGTGGGCGTCGAGGCGCTCGCGGTGGGGCTCGTAGGAGAGCACGACCAGGCGCGAGGCGTGGTAGCGCCCGACGCCGCGCAGGCGGTTGGCGATCTCCCCGCTCCACTCGCGGTCGACGAACGCGATCATGTTCAGCGCGCGCGCCGGGACGTAGCCGCCGTTCTCGGCGTGGCGCTCGGCGAGCAGCCCGCGCAGCGCGGCTTCGATCGCGTCGGGCGTGGTGCCCTGGGCGCTCCACATGGCGTCGCTGACCGCTGGCATCAGATCGCGCCCCTCGGCATCAGATCGTCCCCGGCATCAGATTGCGCGGCTCGGCATCGGATCGCGCCCTGCCATCAGATCGCGCGCCAGCTGTGGCCTTCGCGCAGGATGCTCGCGGCCTCCGGGGGGCCCTGGGAGCCGGACTCGTACTGCGGCAGTGGGCCCGGCGCGGCCTCCCACGCGGTGACGATCGGGTCGCAGATCTGCCACTGGGCCTCGACCTCGTCGTTGCGGGTGAACAGCGTCGGGTCGCCGCGCATCGCGTCCATGATCAGCCGCTCGTAGGCCTCCGGCGACTGCGACAAAAACGAGGTCCCGTACAGGAACTCCATGTTGACCGGGCGGATGATCATGCGGGTCCCGGGGATCTTGGCGCCAAGCTGCAGCGAGACGCCCTCGTTGGGCTGCAGCGTGAGGATCAGCTGGTTGGGCTTGATGCCCAGCGAGCCCTCCTGGCTGAAGGCGAGGTGGGGGACGGGCTTGAGCGTCACCGCGATCTCGGTGATCTTGCGCGCGAGGCGCTTGCCGGCGCGCAGGTAGAACGGGCACCCCGGCCCAGCGCCAGTTGTCGACCTCCAGGCGCAGGGCGGCGTAGGTCTCGGTGTTGGAGTGCTCGCGGACGCCGTCCTCCTGGAGGTAGCCCGGGACGTCCTCGCCGCCGGCGTGCCCGGCGGCGTACTGGGCGCGCACCGCGAGCTCGGGGATCTCGGACTCGGTGGGGGAGTGGATCGCCTGCAGGACCTTGACCTTCTCGTTGCGGACCTCTTCGGCGGTGAAGTTCACCGGGGGCTCCATCGCGACGTGGCAGAGCAGCTGCAGCATGTGGTTCTGGATCAGGTCGCGCAGCGCCCCGGCGTTGTCGTAGTAGCCGGCGCGGGTCCCGATCCCGATGTCCTCGGCGGCGGTGATCTGGACGTGTTCGATGTAGTTGCGGTTCCACAGCGGCTCGAACATGCCGTTGGCGAACCGGAAGGCCATCATGTTCTGGACGGTCTCCTTGCCGAGGTAATGGTCGATGCGGAAGACCTGGGGCTCGGCGAACACCGCGAGCACCTGGCGGTTGAGCTCGGCGGCCTCCGCCAGCGAGGTGCCGAAGGGCTTCTCGATGATCGCCCTGACCTCGGCGTCGGTGTGCTCGGCGAGGCCCTGGCGGCCGAGGGCCTGCACGATCACCGGGAAGAACGCGGGGGCCGTCGAGAGGTAGAAGGCGCGGTTGAGCCGCAGCCCGGCGTGTTCCTCAAAGCCGTCGAGCACCTGCGCGAGCTCGGCGTAGACGGACTCGTCGTCGAAGGTACCGGGCACGTACTTGACGTGCTCGAGCAGCCCTGCGAGCACATCCTCGTCCGGGGGGCGGCGCGAGAAGGCGCGGATCGCCTGCTCGCACTCGGCGCGGAAGTCTTTGTTCTCCTTCTCGCGCCGGGAGACTCCGACGAGGAAGAAGCGCTCCGGCAGGGCGCCCTCGTGGGCGAGGTTGTAGAGGGCCGGCAGCAGCTTGCGCCGCGCGAGGTCGCCGGTGGCGCCGAAGATGACCAGCGCCGTGGGGCCGACCGGTAGCCGCTCGAGCCCCTCGACGAGCGGGTTCTCGGACTCGCCGGCGGGCGCCGTCGCCACGTCGCTCATAGGGGGTCGCCGCTCACAGCCGTGATCGTATATAGATTTGCGGCTGCAACCGAAAGCCCCACCGTGAGCCCCGACCCTACCCGCCAGCGACCCGACCGCAATCTCGCGCTGGAGCTCGTGCGCGTTACCGAGGCTGCGGCGCTGGCGTCGGCGCGGATGGTGGGCAAGGGCGACAAGGAGGGCGCCGACCAGGCGGCGGTCGACGGGATGCACCACGCGCTGCAGTCGGTGCAGATGGACGGGATCGTGGTGATCGGCGAGGGCGAGAAGGACGAGGCCCCGATGCTCGCCAACGGCGAGCACATCGGCGACGGCTCGCTCCCGGAGGTCGACATCGCGGTGGACCCGCTGGAGGGCACGACGCTCGCGGCCCACGGGATGCCGAGCGCGCTGGCGGTGATCGCGCTGTCCAGTCGCGGCACGATGTTCGACCCGGGGCCGTGCGTGTACATGGAGAAGATGGCGGGCTCCCCCGAAGTCGCGGATCTGCTCGACCTCGACCGCCCGCTGGCGGAGACCGTGAAGCTGGTCGCCGAGCGCAAGGGCTCGGAGGTCGGCGACGTGATGGTGGTCGTGCTCGACCGCCCCCGCCACGAGCAGGGCATCAAAGAGATCCGCGACGCGGGCGCGCGGGTGCGGCTGATCGCCCACGGCGACGTCTCGGCGTCGCTGCTGGCGGTGACCGAGGGCTCGCCGGTGGACCTGCTGTGGGGGATCGGGGGAACCCCCGAGGGGGTGATCTCGGCGTCGGCGATCAAGTGCCTCGGCGGCCAGATGCTGGGGCGGCTGTGGCCGCGCGACGAGAGCGAGCGCAGCGCGGCGCTGGCGGCCGGCTACGACCTCGAGCGGATCCTGCGCTGCGACGACCTGGTGTCCGGCGACGACGTGTTCTTCTCGGCGACCGGGATCACCGACGGGGACATGCTGCAGGGCGTGCGCTACCCCAGCGCCGGCGGCGCGACGACGGAATCGCTGGTGATGCGCACCCGCTCGGGCACGGTGCGCCGGATCAACGCGCGCCACGACCGCGCGAAGCTCAGGCAGCTGTACGGCGACGCGCGCTTCGGCTGAGGTGCCCCACGCGCGACTCGGCCAGGTCGAGCCGTGCCAGCGAGCGCAGGAAGCCGTGGGTGACGAGCACGTGGATGCGTGACTGGGTGGCGCCGTAGAACCAGCGGCCCAGCCGGAAGGCGATCGTGGGATAGAAGTTGGCGACCTCGACCTCGATGTGCAGGCAGGTATTGGAACCCCGCCCGCCCTCATCCCGCCCGCCCTCATCCCGTCCGCCGTCGCCGGGGCGTCGGCGGACGTCGATCTGCAGGTGCCCCTTGCCGCCGCGCCCGGCGCGGGCGACGAGCAGGCCGCGCTCGATGCGCCAGCGCACGACGCCGTGGTGGGCGCTCAGCTCGTATTCGGGCGCCTGAAACGTGAGCAGCTTCAACGGCCGCGCGAGCAGCACGACGAAGCGCCGGCTGTCGGTGTAGCGGACGCGGATCAGCCCGAGGGTGACGCGGGTGAGAAAGCGCCAATAGGTGCGCGCGAGGCGCTCGAGGTGCTCGGGGGACCACAGCTCGCCCAGCGTGGCCTCGCTCAGCAGCAGGTCGGCGGCCTGCACCGAGCTCACCGCCCCGGTGCGCTCGTCGACCGAGGTGCGGTCCCGCAGGTTTACGATCCTGGCCTTGGCCATGCTGCGATCAGGCTACCCGCGGGCCTGTCCGGGCGTCTGATGCGCAAGGTCTGTGCGGTTGCTGGTCGTCGACACCCGGCCCTGTCCGCACCCCGGCACGCGGATGACTTCGGGCCGTGTCCTCGCCCCGGATTCGGCGACGTCGCGCGATCCGCGGGGTTCAGCCCGCGGTGGAGCCGCCGGTCGCGGCGGTGGACGCCGGCGGTTCGCCGGGCGCCGCGGCCGGCGAGGACCCGTCCGCCCCGCCGGCGGTCGATCCGGATGGGACGGTCGATTCGCCGGGCAGGCCGAGGGTCGGCCCGTTCGGGACGCTGCCGACGATCTGCGTGGCGATCCGCACGGTCTCTGAGATCTTCAGCGCGCGGGCGGCGCCGGCGGTGAGATCCCAGACGGCTCCGCTGTGGCCGTAGGGCCCGCGGTCGAGGACCGGCACGGTCAGCCGGCGACCGCGGTAGCCGATCTGCACGAGCGTCCCGCAGGGGAGCGTGCGGCTGGCGACCCCGACGAGCGTCGGGCTCATGGTCTGTCCGCAGGCGGTGGTGTGGCCGTAGAAGCCGGGGCCGAACCACGTGGCGAGTGTCGACTTGCTCGCGGTCGGGGCATCCGATCCGGTCCCCCCGGCGATGGCGGTCGCGCTCGCGCCTTCTGTCGCCCCCGCCGGCGGTGGCTGTCCCGCTCGCGCCGTCTGCGGCTCCTTCTGTCGTCGCGTCGGTGGCGGAGGCGCCTCCGGCAGCGGCGAGCGCGGCGGCGGGCAGCAGCGCGAGGGCGGCCAGCAGCAGGGCGAGTCTTCTCAGTAGAGCTGGCCTTCCCAGTAGGGCTGGTCTTCTCAGCAGGGCGAGTCGCCCCACGAGGACGGGCCTTCCCAGCCGGTTGCCGAGGGCGAGCAGGGGCGTGTGCTTGGCGATCACGGTGCGCATGGTCTTCGCAACGCCTGCGGGGTGAGCTGACGGGCTCGCGCCTTGCGGCGCTACGGCCCTCGATCGGGCCGATTCGCCCCCGTGGACCGATCGACTCGATCCACATTGGGTCCCCCGCCCTTCGCGATCGGAGTCGCGAAGGCTCGGCGTGCCGGGCAGTATACAGCCGGCTCGGGCGGGTGCCTGCGGCGAGTCTGCGCCTGCGCCGCCGGCGGCCTCGATGCGTGGGATCGGGCTCGGCGGACTCTCAGAGGCCGGGCAGCCGCGCGAGGGCGCTCTTCAGCAGGCGCCCTCCGCCGGAGAGCCCGCTCTGGGCGAGATCCCCGACGAGCTCCACCATCGAGGTGGCCAGCTCGACGCCACTGGGTGGTTGCACGGAGACGCCGGGCTCGATGCCTCCCTCGGCGTCGAAGCCCTGGGGCGGGGCGGGCGGCCCGTCGGACTGGAGGTTCTGCGTGGTCGGCGCGCGGCGGGTCTTGCCGGTGGGCTTGGCGCGGATCTTCGCACCCTGACCGGCGCCGGTTTTTGCGGCCTGCTCGCTGCGAGCGCTGCCGGCGATCGGCTTCGCGCCATTGCCCGTCGGCTGCTCGGCACCGGCTTTCGCCGCGCGCCTGGCCGCGGTGCGACGCGTGGTGGGGCGCTGTGGGCGGGTGCTGGGCAGGTTGGCGAGTACGCTGGGCTCGCCCTTTGCCAGACGGTCAGATCCCGGCCGGTCGTCTCCGTTGGAATCCATGGCGTCCATGATTGCGCATCGTGGGCTCCTGGGCCCATCCGGGGTGGGCCCAGGCGTGTCCTCGGCCGGCGGCGCCGAATAACTACCCAGGGAGGCGTTAGCATAGGGTTCGCGTTCACGTTGTACTGTCGGGCCGGCCGCGGTCGCGCCCGGCGGTGGCGCAGTCGTTCGCAGTCACATCCCGGCGGGGCCGGTGCGGGGCCCGGGGTTCCTATCTACGAGAAACGGAACATAGATGTCAGTAGTCGAACTGCAGGAGCTCGAAGAGGTCAAGGGCCTGATGGCCAAGGGCCAGCAGGTGGGCGTGCTCACCTACGCCGAGATCTCCAGCGCGACGTCCGAGCTCGATCTGGACGAGTCCGACGTCGAGGAGCTGCACGGCTTCCTCGAGCGATCCGAGATCGAGCTCGTCGAGGACATCGACCCGGCGACGGCGGCGGCGCTGGAGGTCGAGCGCGCGCCCGACAAACGCGGTCGGCGCAAAGCCAAAGCCGCGCTGGACCTCAAGCCGGACATGACGACGGACTCGCTGCAGCTGTTCCTCAAGGACATCGGCAAGGTGCGGCTGCTGACGGCCCAGGAGGAGGTCGATCTGGCCAAGCGCATCGAGCGCGGCGACCTCGACGCGAAGCAGAAGATGGTCGAGTCGAACCTGCGCCTGGTGGTCTCGATCGCCAAGAACTACCGCAACCAGGGCCTGCCCTTCCTCGACCTGATCCAGGAGGGCACGCTCGGCCTGGTGCGCGCGGCGGAGAAGTTCGACTACCGCAAGGGCTTCAAGTTCTCGACGTACGCGACCTGGTGGATCCGCCAGGCGATCGCCCGGGCGCTGGCCGACAAGGCGCGCACGATCCGCATCCCGGTGCACGTCGTGGAGAAGCTCAACAAGATCGGCCGCGCCGAGCGCAAGCTGGTCACCGAGCTCGGCCGCGAACCGACGGCCGAGGAGATCGCCGAGGTCACGGGGATCGACCCCGAAGAGGTCGACTCGATCAAGCGCTCCGCCCAGGCGCCGGTCTCGCTGGAGAAGCCGGTCGGCGACGAGGAGGAGTCGGAGTTCGGCCAGTTCATCGCCGACGAGCGCGCCGAGTCGCCGTACGAGCGGGCCGCGGAAATCCTCACCAAGGAGGCGCTGCGCGAGGCGCTGGAGAACCTCTCCTACCGCGAACGGCGCGTGCTCGAGCTGCGCTACGGCCTCGGCGGCGAGCACCCGCGCACGCTCGACGAGGTCGGCCGCACGTTCAACGTCACCCGCGAGCGGATCCGCCAGATCGAGAACCAGTCGCTGAAGAAGCTTCAGAGCCTCGCAGAGGCCCAGAAGCTGCGCGACGTGTCTCGCCCCCCCGTTACGCACTCGCTCGCAGCTGCTGGCCGAGACGCGCCATGCTCTTGCTGGCAGCGACGTCGCTCGTCCAGGGCGCGGTCTTCGTCCAGGACTGCCGCCAGCTGCCGATGGGTGCCGATGCGGGATCATGTTCGACGTGCAGGCAGCGCTGCGCGAGCTGGTGAGCCGCCAGGGCTCGGACCTGCATCTGAAGGTCGGCTGTGGGGCCGCTCTATCGCGTGCACGGCGTCCTCGCGCACGACGAGGGCAGCGAGGCGCTGACGGCGGAGGACACCGAGCGGGCGCTGCACGACCTGCTGCACGACGCGACCAAGCTGCAGGAGTTCTCCGAGGAGCACGAGGTCGACTTCTCGTTTGAGATCGCCGGGGTGGCGCGCTTTCGCATCAACGCCTTCCGCCAGCGCGGGGTGATCTCGCTGGCGTGCCGCGCGATCCCGCACAAGATCAGCACGATCGAGGAGCTCGCGCTGCCCCCGGTGGTCAGCGAACTGGCCGAGGAGGAGCGCGGGATCGTGCTGCTCACGGGCACGACCGGCTCGGGCAAGTCGACGACGCTGGCGGCGATGATCGACCACATGAACGAGACGATGAGCAAGCACATCGTGACGATCGAGGACCCGATCGAGTTCGTGCACACCGACAAGCGCTCGGTGATCAACCAGCGCGAGGTCGGGATGGACACGGCGTCCTTCAAGCGCGCGCTGCGCCGGGTGCTGCGCCAGGACCCGGACGTGATCCTGGTCGGCGAGATGCGCGACGAGGAGACCGTCCAGACGGCGCTGTCGGCGGCCGAGACCGGCCACCTGGTGCTCTCGACGATCCACACGGTCGACGCGGCGGAGTCGATCAACCGCATGCTCGACTTCTTCCCTCCGCACCAGCACGGCCAGGCGCGCTCGATGATCGCCGGCACGCTCAAGGGGGTCATCTCCCAGCGCCTCGTGCCCGGCGCCGACGGCGGCCGGGTGGCGGTCTGCGAGATCCTGCGGATGACCGGCCGGGTGCGCGACATGATCATGGACCCCTCGCAGACGGCGGGCCTGATGGAGGTGATCGCCGCCGGGCGGCTACTACGGCATGCAGACCTTCGACCAGGCGCTGTTCGGGCACCTGAAGGCCGGGCGGGTCACGTTCGAGGACGCGATGCGGGTGGCCTCGAGCCCCCACGACTTCAAGCTGCTGGTGCAGGCCGACGGCCGCCGCGGGACGACGATGGAGGATGTGGCCTCGGCTGAGGCGCGGCGCCAGGAGGCGGCCGACTCGGCGGATGGGGTTCCGGCGCCCCCGCCCCCGCTCCCGTCCCCGCCCTCACAGCCGCAGCCGCTGACCGTCGCATAGCGATCCGCGGCGGTCCACGACCGCGCTCCCGATACTTCATTTGGTAAAGTAAGAGGATGGCCGTGGATGAGACATGTCCGGTGTGTCGCACCGCCGAGATCGTATGCGGCAAGTGGACGCTGCTGCTGATCCGCGACCTGGCGGCGCCGGTCGCGCTTCTGCGAGCTGGAGCGCTCGCTGGAGGGGATCAGCCCGCGCACGCTGTCGCTGCGGCTGCGGGCTCTGGAGGAGGAGGGGATCGTGGAGCGTCACACCTTCCCCGAGGTGCCTCCGCGGGTGGAGTATGCACTGACCGAGAAGGGTCGGGCGCTGCTGCCGATCGTCGACGACATGCGCTCTTACGGGGAACGCTGGCTGGTGCAGGAGCCCGATGCGCTGGGCAGGAGCACTTGAGGTGCTGGCGAATTAGCGGGTCGTGTGCGCCCGCGTCAGCTCGAGACGGCCCTTGCGGAGTTTGTGGAGGAGGCCGCGCTGCGCCTGCAGGCCGACCTCGATGCCGGCGCGGAGGTGCCGTTCGAGCTGTCGGCGCAGTCTTCGCGTGGACGTGAGACGCCGCTGTACTGCTACCGGCCGCTGACCGAGGCGTTCATCGGCGAGCGCTGGGCAGAGCTGCGCGGCCTTGACAGCCACGCTCGGGCGGCGCGGTCGCTGGAGGGCTTCGAGGGTCTGGACCGCCATCTGCTTGCCTACGATCTGCGCGTCGGTCGCCGCGGCCGGCGGGGAGACCCGGTGCGGAGAGCGGGTGGCGCGGTGGCGGACGCGTGGAGGCGGCGCTGCGGGCGCTGCTGGTGGAGGTGTTCGCGGAGCAGAGCGACTTCCGGCTGCGCGACGAACGGCTGCGCGGAGCGTTGGAGCGGCTGGACGGATCGGCGCTGACGAGCGCGGCGGAGGTCACGCTGGTGGCGACTCTGCACGGCGTGGCGATCACGTCGCCGGAGGTGCGGTTGGCGCCGGGGCTCAGATCGCGCGACCCGAGACGCTGGACGGGCTGCCCGACGGCGCGCTGGAGCGCGAGCGCGACGAAGACGGCGGGGGCGCCGATCATCTGCTGGCGGCGTTCACCACCGAGGACACCGACGCGCTCGGCGCGGTGGCCCGCGGCCGGGAGGCGCTCGGCGTGCTGCTGCGGGCGCTGCGCCTGTTCGGCGACGGCCGCGTGGCGCTGGGCCGGCTGGCGTGGGCGCGGGCGGGCACCGGGGCGTGGGTTCCGCTGGCGCTGCCCTGGGGCGGCAGGCCCCACGGGATGCTGGTGGTGACTCCCGAGCAGGAGGACGAGCTGCGGGCGTTCTTCAACCTGGTCTCCCGCCGGGCGCCCCGCGACGACGATCGGCTGGCCTGGGCGCTGGCGCGCTTTGAGATGGGCTGCGAACGGACGACCGAGCTGCAGGCCCTGAGCGACTACCTGCTGGCGCTGCGGGCCATGCTGGAGCCCGAGGGACAGTCGAGCGGGCTGCTGGCGGGCCGTGTGGCGACGCTCTGTGCGATCCCGTCCGAGCGGGCGGCGATGACCGAGCGGGTGGCGCGGACGATCGCGCTCGAGCGCGCTGTCGTCGAGGGGGCGGCGCGCGGAGTCGTGAGGGGGGGCGCCGGGAGTGCTGCCAAGGGCCCCGCAAAGGCCGGTGCCGGCGCGAGCGCGCTGATCCGGGAGCTGGCGGAGAATCTGCGGGCGCTGCTGCGGGACGTCCTCTGCGGCCATCTGGCCCCCGACCTGTGGCTCTTGCAGACCAGTTGCTGGCGCCGGGCGAGCTGGCGCTCGCGACGGAGCCCGAGCCGGCTCTGGTCGGGCGCGGTTGAGCGAGATCAGGCGAACAGGTGCCGCTCGACGTCGGCGAGGCCGGCGAGGTCCTGGATGTCCTCGTCGAGCTGGGGGATGAGGATCGGGTCGGGGTCTTCGAGGGCCTGACAGAGACGCTCGACGCTGTCGCGGTCGCGGCGGGCGAGGATGTCGAAGTCGGCGAGGTTGTCGGCGACGCGCGCGGCCAGCCGCTGGCCGAGCTCGCCGGCGAGCAGCTCGCGGACGTGAGCCGAGGTGTGTCCCTCCAGGCCGTCGCTGTGGACGCGGTTGACGATCAGGCCCGCCCGGGTCATGCCGGCGGCGGCGAGGTGCCGCGCGAAGTAGACGGTCTCGCGCGCGGGCTCGGGCTCGGGCGAGGTGACGAGCAGGAAGGCGGTGGCGGGGTCGCGCAGCAGCTCGTCGACGGCGTGGGCGCGCTCGCGGAAGCCGTCGACCATGCCGGCGAGCGAGCGAAAGAAGCTGGTGGCGTCGGCGAGCAGGTCGACCCCGGTGAAGCGCGAGAACACCGACAGCACGAGGCCGGTCCCGCGCCCGAGAAAGCGCGCGGCGAGGTTGCCGGGCGCGAGGAACATCCGCAGGGCGCGACCCTCCAGGAAGCGCGTGAGGCGCATCGGGGCATCGAGGAAGTCGAGGGCGTTGCGCGAGGGCGGGGTGTCGAGCACGATGACGTCGAAATTCCCCTCGCGGTGCAGCTCGTAGAGCTTGGTGACGGCGCTGAACTCCTGGGTGCCGGCGACGGCGGAGGAGATCTCCTGGTAGATGCGGTTGGAGAGGACCTCCTGGCGGGCGCTCTCGTTGGGAGCGAGGCGGGCGATGAGCTCGTCGAAGGTGCCCTTGGCGTCGAGCATCATCGCCCATAGTTCGCCGCCTTGTGCGGCCCCCGCGCGGGTCTTCGCTCGGGGGCCGTCGGGCCCGCCCTCGGCGAGCAGGGTGTGGGGGACTCGCTGGGGCTCGTTGCCGAGCTCCTTCAATCCCAGCGCCGCGGCGAGGCGCCGGGCGGGGTCGATGGTGACGACGGCGACTCGCTGCCCGCGGCGGGCGAGCCCGACGGCGAGTGCGGCGGCGACGGTGGTCTTGCCGACCCCGCCGGGGCCGGCGCAGACGCAGACGTGCGCGGTGCGCAGCCGTTTGGCGAGTCCGGCGTGGCGCTGAGGGCCCTTGGGCACCCGGGGATCGTACGTGTGTGTGCAGGAATCCCCACGCGGCGTGCGAATACCGACGGCGACGGCTTAACCCACGAGCATCGGAGCCCATCGTGCAAGGAAGGGCCAAGGTCATAGCGTTCGCCAACCAGAAGGGCGGCGTGGCGAAGACGACGACGACGTTGAACCTCGCGGCGGCCTTCGCGGAGGAGGGCCACAGGGTGCTGTGCGTGGACATGGACCCGCAGGGCAACCTGACGATGTCGCAGGGCATCGACCCGGACACACTGGAGAGGTCGATGTATGACGTGCTGGTCCACAAGGTGTCGCTGCGGGAGGTGATCCGCAAACGCGAGGTGGACATCGCGTGCGCCTCGATCGACCTGGCGGGGGCGGAGATCGCGATGTCGACGATGATCGGCCGCGAGCGGTCGCTGCAGAAGGCGTTCGAACCGATCATGGAGGACTACGACTTCATCTGCATCGACACCCCGCCGAGCCTGGGATTGCTGACGATCAACGCGCTGACGGCGGCGGACAAGGTGATCGTCCCGGTGCAGTGCGAGTATCTGTCGATGCGCGGGCTGATCCAGCTGCAGAACACGCTGGCGATGATCCGCGAGAACCTCAATCCGGACGTCGACATCGAGGGTATCCTTCCGACTCTGGTGGACTCGCGGACGATTCACGCGAAGGAGGCGATCGAGATCCTCGAAGAGAACTTCGGCGATCGGGTGTTCGCGTCGCGGATCCGCAAGACGGTGCGCTTCGCGGAGGCGCCGGTGAAGGGGATGTCGGTGCTCAAGTACGAGCCCGACGGGGTGGCGGCGCAGTCCTACCGCCAGCTGGCGCAGGAGGTGCTGGCCCATGGCGCAGTCGGGTAAACGCGCGAGTATGCGCGAGGGGCCGCTGACGGCCCTGTTCCGCAAGACCGAGGAGGACGAGCAGGCCAAGCCGGGCGACGAGGCCGGACAGGGCGCTGACACGGAGGCGCAGGAGACCGGGCGTCCGTCGAAGCCGGATGCCCAGGCGGATGAGCCGTCGAAGGGCGCGGGACGCGGGAAGCCGGCACAGGAGGAGCGCGAGTCGAGCGTGCCGAGTCCCAAGGAGCGCCTGCGCAACGTGTTCTCGGCGGAGATCCCGGAGAACGTGATGGAGCGCCCGGGCGACTCTTCGCGGACGGTGGAGGCGGCGGTGGACGTGTACGCGCGCGAGGAGCGCCCGCGGGCGATCGGCGAGGAGCCCCGCGAGCACCGGGCGGGGGACCCGGTGATCCGCGTGGTGGGCGTGGGCGGCGCGGGGGTGAACGCGGTCAACCGGATGGTGGAGGCGGAGGTTCAGGGCGTGGAGTTCCTGGCGATGAACACGGACCTGCAGTCGCTGCAGCAGTCGACGGCGGACGTGACGCTGCACATCGGGGCGGAGCTGACGCGGGGCCTGGGGTCGGGCTCGGACACGGGCCTGGGCCGCCAGGCGGCGATGGACGACTACGACCGCGCGAAGGCGCTGCTGAAGGGTTCGGACATGGTCTTCATCACGGCGGGCGCGGGCGGCGGGACGGGCACCGGCGCGGCCCCGATCGTGGCGCGGATCGCGCGCGAGGTGGGGGCGCTGACGGTGGCGATCGTGACGAAGCCGTTCGGCTTCGAGGGGTCGCGCCGGGCGGAGCAGGCCGAGCAGGGGGTGGCGGCGCTGGCGGAGGAGGTGGACACGCTGATCGTGGTCCCGAACAACCGGCTGCTGACCGTGCTGGACAAGCAGACGTCGATGGTCGACGCGTTCCGGGTGGCCGACGACGTGCTGCGCCAGGGGGTGCAGGGGATCTCGGATCTGGTGACGCTGCCGGGGCTGATCAACCTGGACTTCGCGGACGTGCGGACGATCATGAGCGGGGCGGGCAACGCGCTGCTGGGGATCGGGATGGGCGCGGGGGCGGAGCACCGCGCGACGGAGGCGGCGATGCAGGCGGTGTCGTCACCGCTGCTGGAAACCTCGATGGAGGGGGCGCGCTCGATCCTGCTGTCGATCACCGGCGGGCGCGACCTGTCGCTGTGGGAGGTCAACGAGGCGGCGAAGGCGGTCTCCGAGGCGGCGCACCCGGACGCGAACATCATCTTCGGGGCGATGGTCGACGAGAAGCTCGAGGATCAGGTGTGGGTGACTGTGGTGGCGACGGGCTACGACGACCGCACGTCGCGCGCCGGCCGCGGGCGCCTGCGCGAGCCGGCGGGCGAGCCGCGGGTGCAGCGCGCGGCATCGTCCTCGCGCGGCGAGCGGCGCGGGTCGTCTGCAGAGCTTGAGGTGCCGGAGTTCATGCCGCGAGTTTGAGGCGCGTCAGCACTTCGGTGCTGAGCGGATCTGCGGGAAGCGCAGCTGTGCGGATCTGTGTCTCGCGGGCAGCCGATCGGCGAGTAGCAGGAGATCGTGGAGAGCTTCACCTCGTTGCTGTGGCGTGGCTCCAATCCAACGACTGGCCGCTCGTCGATTGTCGGATGAACTGCTGACTTTTGTCATAGTGGAGTTATAGCCCACAACATGAGATGGACGCCTTTGCGGTGGGTACATGTCCCCGGCGCTCCCCATACGCTGCGTCGATGACGAGTGCGTCCGAGCGAGGAGTGGTGGCGGCCGGCCATCCGCTGACGGCGCAGGCCGGCGCGGCGGTGCTGCGCGAAGGCGGCAACGCGGTAGACGCGGCGGTGGCGGCGATGCTGACGTCGTTCGTGGCGGAGCCGCTGCTGACGGGGCTGGGGGCGGGGGGCTATCTGATGGTGGCGGGAGCGGGGTGGGAGCCGGCGCTGCTGGACTTCTTCGTGGAGGCCCCGCCGCGGGCGCGGGACGGGTCGGCGGTGGAGCTGGAGGCGATTGAGGTGTCGTTTGGGGACGCGGTGCAGGTGTTCCACATCGGGCCGGCGTCGTGCGGTGTGTATGGGACGCCGGCGGGGGTGTGCGAGGCGATGCGGCGCTGGGGGACGGTGCCGCTGGCGCAGCTGGCGGCGCCGGCGGCGCGCCTGGCGCGGGCGGGAGTGGCGCTCAACGCGGGGCAGGCGTACGTGGCGGAGATCCTGGGGCAGCTGCTGATGTCGAGCGAGGAGTGCGCGGCGCTGTGGGCGCCGGCGGGGCGGGTGCTGCGTGAGGGGGAGGTGCTGCGCGATCCGGCGCTGGGGGAGGCGCTGGAGCGCCTCGGCGGAGAGGGGGCGGAGCCGTTCTACCGGGGTGACGTGGCGGCGGCGGTGAGCGACTGGTTGGAAGACCGGGGTGGCTCGATCACACGGGCGGCGCTGGCGGGCTACGGGGCGCGGCTGCGCGAGCCGGTGCGGATGGGCTACCGCGACCGGGTGCTGCTGACGAACCCGCCGCCGTCGGCGGGGGGGACGCTGCTGGCGTACTCGTTGGCGCTGCTGGACCGGCAGCCGGGGCCGCCGGGGCTGGGGGAGATCGTGGCGGCGATGGAGGCGGCTCAGGCGGAGCGGACGGCGCGGTTCGTGGAGGGGCTGGCGCAGGAGGGCTTCGTGGAGCGGTTCCTGGCAAGTCGGCTGGGTGCGACGACCCACATCTCGGTGCTCGACGGGGAGGGGCGGGCGTGCAGCGTGACGTGTACCAACGGCGAGGGCTCGGGGGTGGTGGTGCCGGGGACGGGGATCCACGTGAACAACATCATGGGCGAGCAGGACCTGAACCCGCTGGGCTTTCACCGCTACCCGGCGGGGCGCAGGATGCCGAGCATGATGGCGCCGTCGGTCCTGATGCGGGCGGGGGCGGTTGAGCTGGTGCTGGGCAGCGCGGGCTCCAACCGGATCCGCTCGGCGCTGCTGCAGACGATCGTGGGGGTCGTCGACCGCGGCCTCGACGTGTCGGAGGCGGTGGCGGCGCCGCGGGTGCACTTCGAGGACGGGGTGGTGTATGCGGAGCCCGGAATCGACGTGCGGACGCTGGCGGCGGCGGGCCGGGATGTGGTGGCCTTCCACGCGCCGAACCTGTTCTTCGGGGGGGTGCAGGCGGTGCAGGACCGCGGCGGCGAGCTGCTCGGGGCGGGCGACTCGCGCCGGGGCGGGGTGGCGGTGTCGGCGTGAGGGGGACGGCGGGCCTGGGGACGGCGGGCGCGCTGGTCGGGGTGCGGGCAGCGGGCGCCCGGCTGCGGGCGGCGGCGGCGCTGGCGGTCCCGGTCGCGGCGCTCGCTCTCGCCGTGCTGGCCCTCGCTGGCTGTGGCAACGAAGTGGAGCTGGCGGACCTGTTCGTGGTCCAGCGGACCGGGAGCGGACCGGGGGCGGACCTGACGATGGTGGTCAACGAAGGGGGGGCGGTGCACTGCTATCCGAGTCCCGCTGTCCCCACCAACCCGACCCACCAGCTCAGCGACCCTCAGCTGGTGCTGGCGCGGGGGCTGCAGGAAGAAATGCAGAGCCTGGCCTCCAAGCACCTCTCGCTGGGGCCGCGACGGGGGTCGGTGTTCAGCTACTACGTGCGCGACCCCGAAGGGACGGTGCGCTTCAGCGACAACTCCAGCGGGCAGCCGAAGGTGCTACAGCGTCTGGCCTACTTCGTGCTGGAAGTCTCGCAGTCGGTCTGTCACCTGTCGACGTGAGCGGGCTCCATGTCGGATCGTCGATCCGACGGCGTGCTGGTCGGGGTTGGCCGCCCTTCGGGGCGGCTGGGTGCGTGCGTGGTTTGCGACTCTGCCTGTGGATCTGCCTGGGCGCGGCCCTCGTCGGGGACGCCGATCCGATCGGCCGGCGGCGCCTGCGGTGCGCAGTTCGAGATGGGGGATGGTTCGGGCAGGCCGGCCGATCGGATCGGCGTCACCGCCGATGTCCTTACTCAGTTCCAGGAGCGAGTGAGCGGTAGGGCGTAACTTTTCGGCGCACAAACGATGTGGTGATGGCGGCGCCAGTCGTCAGTATCGACCGCCTGCTCGCTGTGCTCTTGGCGCTCACGCAGCGCGGGAGCTCCGCGAACTCATGGCCTGCGCCTTGAGCTTGGCACCCGAGACGAAGTCGCCCACGCGGCGACCATGCACAGCGGATGCTGTCGCTCTCAAGCCGTGAGCATCGCGTCGGCGCGCCACACCAGATTTACGCAGCTACCGCGACGCCTGCCGGTACATAGTGCTCGATCGTCAGATCGTCGCGCTCCAGCACAAAGCGCACGCCATCCTCGGCGAGCCGGTGCGCCCCGGGATAGCTGTCGGCCACGACAGTCCAGCGCGGCACGTCAGGCGAGGTGGCGACCCACGTGTCTTCGTCTTGACGGTAGAGCACGCGCACAATCATGGTGCTCTCAGAGTAGCGCGAGGGCATCTTGCTCGGCAAGGCCCACCTGGTCGCAGAGGATGTCCTTGACGGTCGAGGGCCGGATCGTCTGGTTGTCGTGGAAGGCAAAAACGACGGTTGGGCGGTTCGGGGCTTCCATCTTGCGGTGTGAACCTTTCTGACGAACGATTCGATAGCCCAATGGTTCGGCTTGCAGGACACGGAGGAGCTTCCTCGCCTTCAGGGACGGGAACTGGGCCACGCCGACGACATTACGCGCTGCTTGGGACGGGTGTCTCTGGCCGGGGGAGCCTCGCTCGATCGCCATACTGGCGCGGGCGATGATCGCCGAGCGCCTCACCGCGCAGCTGCTCGCGGGCCAGCCGGCCGCCGATCCGGGACGTGCTGTGGCCACATGGGGCATTCCCCACGAAGAGGTCGTGCTGAACCCCTTCGCCCCCCTTGCCGACGATGACGCCGCGGCGCTGGCAGCCGACGCGGAGGACGTGGTGCGCTATCTCTCCGCCGATGCCTAGCTCGTGCGTTCGCGCGCTTCGTCGAGGCGCTTGACGCGCCTGGCGAGCCGGTGCCGGAGCTGACCGAGCTGTTCCGCCTGCCGCGTATCGCCGAGACGTGAGCCGTCTGCGGCTCGTCGTGCTGCGCGCAGACCACGATCCCGCTGGCTTCGACTGCGGCAATGAGCAGCTCGACACCTGGCTGGTCCGCTACGCACAAGCCAGCCAGCGCGCCGACCTCGCCCGCACCTACCTCGCGCTTGACGGCGAGGCGATCGCTGGCTATGTGAGCCTGACGACCGGATCTGTCCTGCGCGACGAAGCGCCCAAGCGCTACGCGCGCGGGATGCCGCGGCATCCAATCTCCACGATCCTTGTCGCCCGCCTCGCCGTCGATCGGCGCCATCAGGGCGGACGGCTCGGCAGTCGTCTGCTCGCCGAGGCGCTTCGACGGGCGGTCGCTGCCAGCGACACGGTGGCAGCGCGCCTCGTCGTGGTCGATGCGATCGACGAGCGATCCGCGGCGTTCTACCGCAAACGTGGCTTCATCGATGTGCCGCAGAATCCACTCCGGCTTTATCGCAAGGTCTCCGACATCCGCCGCGCGCTGCAGAATGTGTGAGGTGAGCTCACTGTCCGCGAATGGGGACGCTGTGGCGCCTATCGGCTCGGGCTGACGGTGAGCCCAATCGGAGATCGTCGGACTTGCGGGAGCCCCATCCGGTGGGCTCCCACAAGTCTTGGATCGGGATCGCCGGTCGCTGAAGATCCTACGCTTCGGATTCCAGCACGGCTTCGTGTCCCACAAGGTACAGCGTGTTGATCAGCCGCGACCTGTTGTGGCCGGTGGGCGAGGGCAGGGCCTGCTTCTGATCGATTTCCCGATCGACGATCAGCGACTGCGGCCCGCCGCATCCTTCGGCGCCGGACGCCGAGAACGCGTTGTCGACGGCTTCGTCATTCGTTGTGACGAGTATGGCGCCTCCACCGATCGTTTCGACTTGGCCAAACTGTCCTTTCAGTTCCGGCTCCAGTCCTATCGACGGCCTGCTCCCGGTCGTGTATGCGGGTGTGATTGGATTCGACGCGGACCCGATGTAGCATTTGCTGCCCAGAAATGGGTTTTTCAGGTGGAACCTGAGCGGCAGCGTGAGAGCGGTGTTCTGTTCCTCGATGAACCTGACCAGACTGAAGTAGGGTTTGCCGACCAGTTCCGCCGTTGTCGTCACCCTGCACTCTGAGTTGTTTGGGAAATTCCTGCAGAAGTTCCGCAGATACCCCGGATAATGGCCTCCTTTGACCAGCGCAAAGATGCCTCCAGGCAGCACCTCGGGGGTCTTCACCAGGCTTTCGCCGTCGGTGGCGGGGAGGACTTCGTCTTCTTCTGTTTCTTCGACCCCATAGAGCCCGCCCTGCAGTATGACCGGCTTGGTGATCGGGATGTCCAGGTTCCCGATCTGGAATTCACCGCCGTGGGCTTCCGCGAGAGTGCACGCCTCGGTCAGCGGGTTTTCCGTCGGACACTGGCTGAATCTCGCAAATTCTCCCGTTGGGTGATGTTCTTTTTCGGTCGCCGAGGCCGAAGTCGCGACCGCAAGCGCGACGATCGGTACAGCCAGCCCCACCCACGCGAACCGCTTGATATTGCCTTTGATCACGATACCCCCTCTGTATTTTGGAATCGGCGAGAGCGGATCGCGAAGATACTTCAGCTAACGTAGCTCACGGTACGCGACAACCCTCTGTTGATACTAGATCACACCGTACTGACGACACGCGCTGACTGTGTATCAGGCGCGTGCCGGCTTGGCAAGGAGCAAAAAGGTACCGGAGCCGGGGCGGCCCTGGGGGCGGTCTCACTCGGGCAGCAGTTGCAGAGCCTGGCAGTGGCTGGGTCTGATCGCCTGGAAGTGGCGTCGGTCGAGTGTGATCACGTGGGGGGTCCCGAGTCGCTCCGTCAGCGCGACCACGGAGGCGTCGGTGGCGCCGAGCGGGAAGTTCTCGTACTGCCGAATGAGCTCGGCGATGCGGGTCCACTCCTGTGGCGGGGGTCCGTCGACGTCGAGCTCTGCGAGTCCGGCGATGAACTTCGCCTCGGCCTGTGCTCCCAGGCGCGTCGCCGCGAGATAGCTGACCTCCGCCACGACGAGCATCGGGATGACCAGCCTCGCCTCGGGGCGGCCGAGGGCGGTGACTGAGGCTGCGTGATCGTCGTCGTCGAGGTCGAGCGCGGCGTAGAGCGGTCCGGTGTCAACGACCGCGAGCATCGCCCCACTCGCGGGCGAGGATCTCCTCGGCCTGCCGTGCGGTGTCGTGCCGGCCGCTGCGCCCGATGCCGATGAACGACAGTCGGCTCGCGGCGGGTCTCTCGATGTGCTCGCGCAGAGCGTCGCGTGTCACCTCCGAGATCGACACTCGCCGTCGCTGTGCCTCGCGTTCCACGTCCTGAGCGAGATCGTCAGGCAGGCTGATTGTGGTGCGCTTCATCGGCTCATCGTAGCACCACTCGTGATATCGCGCTGGCGTCTGCGGCCACGCGCTGGCCGGCCTCTATCTGCAAATGATCGGTGCGGCCCAAGAGCCTGTTCGCATGGATTGAGGCTGGCATGTGGGAGCCCGTCTTGCGGGGCTCCCACATGCCTTGAATCACCGATCGTCAGCCCAGCTGCCGAGCGATCCTACGCTTCGGAGTCCAGCACGGCTTCGTGTCCCGCAAGGTACAGCGTGTTGAACAGCCGCGACCTGTTGTGGCCGGCGGGCGAGGGCAGGGCCTGCTTCTGATCGATTTCCCGATCGACGATCAGCGACTGCGGCCCCCCGCATCCTTCGGCGCCCGGCGCCGAGAAAGCATTGTCGACGGTTTCGTCCCCCGTCGCGACGAGGACGCCTTCTCTGGTCTGTGCGAGTTGGCCAAACTGTCCCTTCATCGCCGGCTCCACACCCAGCGGGGGCACGGTCCCGGTGGAGTACGCGGGTGTTATCGGATTCGATGCAGAGCCGATGTAGCATCTGCTGCCCAGAAATGGGTTTTTCAGGTGAAATCTGAGTGGCAGTGCGAGACCGGTGCCCTGTTCGTCGACGAGACTGGTCAGACTGAAGTAGGGTTTGCCGACCAGTTCCGCGGTCGCCGTGACCTTACATTCGGAATTGTTGGGGAAGTTTTTGCAGAAGGTCCGCAGATACCCCGGATAGTGGCCTTCTTTGACCAGCGCAAAGATGCCTCCGGGCACCGCCTCGGGGGTCCTCACCAGGCTTTCGCCGTCGGTTGCGGGGGTGACTTCGTTTTCTTCTATTCCTTCGATGATACGGAGTCCGCCCTGCAGTATGATCGGCTTGGTGATCGGGACGTCCAGATTCCCGATCTGAAATTCACCGCCGTGGGCTTCTGCGACGCTGCATGCCGCGGCCAGCGGGCTTTCCGTCGCACACTGGCTGAATCTCGCAAATTCGCCCGTTGGGTGGTGTTCTTTTTCCGCCGCGGCCGAAGCGGCCGTCGCGAGCGCGACGATCGGGACGACCAGTGCCACCCCCAAAAACCGTTTGACATTGCCTTTGATCACGATACCCCCCTGTTGGAATCGGCAAGAGAAATCGCGAGGACGCTGGCAAAGCCAGGTTCACGGTGCGCGACATCCCCCAGTTGACATTAGATAATGAGACTAAGTACTAAAGCCAGGGTGACGGTTTACCAGGTGAGCGCCGGCTTGGCAAGGAGCAAAAAAGTACGAGAGCGGGCGGGGCGCAACTGAGAACTGAGCATTGGGCGGCGGTCGGCGACGTCCGGGGTGCGGCGGCCAAGCGCAGCCTGTCAAGCTGCTCCAGCCCGCCGTGCCCGATCGTGTCGCGGACAGGGCACGGCGGTGCTCGCGCTGGCGTCGGGGCCCGCCTGGAAGGTCAGGTGGACGACAAACACGAAGCCTCCGCGCGGACAGCTGCTCGGCAGCAGGACGCCCTGGGGGTGGAAGCTCACGATCCGGCCGCGGACGCGTTCGTGGTAGACGATGTGGCTCGGGCCGATCGTCGTGTCCATCCGGATGACCGCCGCGTCGGGGCCTCCCGGGACGCTGGGGACGAGCGGCAGCTCGGTCTCCAGGGAGCCCCCGAACGGGGCCTCGGCGGGCAGCAGCAGGCCGGGGAAGATCAGCTCGGCCAGCACCGGGGATTCGCCGCTGGCGAAGAACAGCAGCCCCGGGTGCCCGTCCTGCAGCGACGTCGAGAGCAGCGTGATGTGAGCCTGCTCGAGTACGGGTCCCGATTCGAAGGGGATCTCCACGAGCACGCTGCCGTAGCCCATCAGCGAGTTGGCGGGGCAGCCCGCGAGCCCGTCTTCCTGGAGCTGGGAGGGCGAGCAGGCTTCCAGGCCCAGGCTGCTCGTGCCGATGCCCAGTTCTTCGGGGTAGAGCACTTCGACCTCTGTCAGCGGCGCCGGCGTCTGGCCGGCCGGGGCGGCGATCTGAAAGCCGAGGTGGACCGTCGTCCCGGCCCCCAGCCGCTCGGGCGAGAAGCCGGCCGTCAGCGTCACCGCGGGCGCTGTGGCCGCCGCAGCTTGCGCCGTTGTCGCCGGAGCCTGTGCGGCCCCCGCCGATGTCGTCGCCGCTCGCCCGAAGGTACAGGCGCAGACGCACAGGACGGCGGCGAGGATGAGGGCTCGCTGCACGCCAGCGGTCCAGGTACGTCCCATGTCAATAGTCGAGCTGCCCGGTCGTCTGCACGGTCAGGGCGTCTGTGCGGCGGTCGATCACGCCGTACAGCCTGCCGCTGCCGTGCGCGTGCGCGTAGCGGCCGGTGCCGTGTTCGACGATCAGCGAGCCGCCGAAGCTCGAGTATCTCAGCGTCGAGTGCAGGGTCGCGCTGCCGCGACCGCCGATCGAGCCACCGGCGCCCGGCTCGATCGTGAACGAAGCGGTCACGGTTGCGCGCACGACCAGCCGCACCTTGACATCGCCGGGAAACGTCCCCGACGCCGGCCCTTCCTCCTGGAGGATCGAGCCGGACGCGTGCAGCAGACGCAGATGGCCGGTGTCGTCGACGCTCAGCGCGCGGGCCGCCCGGGCGGTGGCGGGTGCGCGCGAGGCGGTGGCGGGCGCGGCCGGTGCGCGCGAGGTCGTCACTGCGATCGCCCCGCAGGCCGCAAGCGCGAGCGCCGCGCCTGCGCCGCCAAGCCATCGTCCTGCGGACACGTGGTCTGCTGTCATGAGGTGCTCCTCCGCTCCCGCCCTCTCCTTCGCTCTGCCCTCGCTGTCGATTCTGCTCTGTCGATCTGGCTCGATCTGACAACTTAGAATATCGTACGCTCACGGACACACTACCTGGTGCTTTCTTGATAAGGTAGTGTTCCCTGGGGACAACCGGAGGATGGGGATGGTCGAGGCGGCGAGAGGCACGAGGCGATGGATGCGGGGGCCCTCCACCCCCCTGCGGGGGGCGCTGCTGGGCCTCTTGCTCGAACGCCCCGGCCACGGCGGCGAGCTGGCGCATCGCCTCGTCACGCGCCTCGGCGAGACGTGGCGGATCGACGCCAACGACGTCTACCGGCTGCTCGAGCAGCTCGAAGCGGAGGGGCTGGCCTGTTCCCGCGAGGAGCCCCGGCGGGGCAACCAGCGGCGCACGCGCCTCGTCTACCACCCAACCGAGCAGACCTCGGACGCGCTGACGACGTGGATGGAGACGCTGCTGCCCAGAGAGCCCGTGCGCCTCGGCCTGCAGGCGAAGCTCGCGGTGGCCCGCGGGCAGGACGCGCCGCGCCTGCTGGTCGCGCTGCGCGAGTACCAGCGCGAATGCCTCGGGCTCGCGCAGCTGGTGTGCCCGGCCGACGGGGAGGCGTGCTCGTGGGGGGCGCTGTTCATGGCCTGCACCCGCGATGCCGTCTACCGGATGCTGCAGGCGGAGATCGATTGGGCGAGCTGCACACGCCAGCGGATCGAGGAGCATGCGGCCCGTCAGCATTAGTCCCACCGTCGCGCTGCCGCCGCTGCTCTCGTTCGCGAACGTCAGCCAGCGCTATACAGACGGCGCGCGGGAGATCGCGGTGCTCGACGACGTGTCCCTCCAGGTCGAGCCCGGCGCGATCGTGGGCGTATACGGCGCGCGCCGCGCGGGCAAGTCGACGCTGCTGCGCCTGGCGGCAGCGATCGAGCCCCCCGACGCCGGCACGGTGCACTTCGATGGGCGGGACGTGACGCGCATCTCCGCGAGCGAGCGCGCGCGGCTGCTGCGCAGCTCGATCGCGCTGCTGACCGCGGCCGACTGGCTCCCCGGCCCCGGAGAGACGGTGCTCGACCACGTGGCGATGTCGGCGGGGGGCGCCGGCCTGACGCTGCGCGAGGCCAGGCGCAGGGCGCACGGCGCGCTGGATCGGGTGGGCCTGCCGGCCGTCGTCGGCGCGGCGGAGCTGACCGGGTCGCTGTCGCTGCGCGAGCGCGCGCGGGCGATGCTGGCGCGCGCGCTGGTCCGCGAGCCGCGGCTGCTGCTGGTCGACGAGCCGGCGCCGATGCCGAGCCCGCGCGATCGCGAGCGCTTCTGCGCGCTTCTGCGCGCGGTCGCGCGCGAGCGCGAGATCGCGCTGCTGATGGCCTCCGAGGACATGACCGCCCTGCAGGGGGTCGACGTGCTGATGTCGATCGCCGCCGGCGAGCTCTGCTCCAGCGAGCAGCGGGGCACGGTCGTGCAGCTCCCGCGGCGTACGGGCACTGAGATCGTGGGCTCGCTGGAGCTGCGCGACGTCGTCAAGCACTATCGCGGTGGCGGGGAGACCGTCCGCGCCGTCGACGGCGTGACGCTTACGATCGAGCCGGGCGAGCTCGTGGCGCTGTACGGCCCCAGCGGCTCGGGCAAGACGACGCTGCTGATGCTCGCCGCCGCGCTGATCGCGCCGGACCGCGGGAGCATCCGCTTCGCCGGGCGCGACGTCGCCGCTTCTCGGCGCGCGAGAGCGCGCGCTACCGCCGTCGCGACGTCGGCCTGATCTCTGCAGGAGTTCCACCTGACGCCCGGCGCGACGCGCGCTGGACAACGCGCTGATCAAGCTGCCTGTGCTCGGCCTCTCGCTGCGCGAGGCCCGCGCGCGGACGCGGCCGTGGCTGGAGCGCGTCGGCCTCGGCGAGCGCGCCGGGCACCGTCCCGAGCAGCTGTCGATGGGCGAGCGCCAGCGGGTCGCGATCGTCAGGGCGCTGGTCGGCGAGCCGGGGCTGCTGCTGGCCGACGAGCCGACGGGCAACCTCGACTCCAGGCGCACCCGGGAGATCCTCGCGCTGCTGCGCGACCTCTGCCGCGAGCGCGCGATCCCCTGCCTGCTGGTGACGCACGACGCCGACGCGATCGACTTCGCCGACCGGGTGCACACGCTGCGCGACGGGCGCCTCCTCGACGCCTCCGCCGGCGCAGCCGCGCGGCGGTCTCCTCGTGAGCGGCCTGCTGGATCCCAGGATCATGGGGATCCGCCTGAGCATGTTGGCGCACCTCTACCGGCGGCGTCTGCGCGCGCACCCCGTCGGCGAGCTGCTGGCGGGCGGCGGCGTCGCGATCGGAGTCGCGCTGGTCTTCGGGGTGCTGCTCGCGAACGCGAGCCTGACGAGCTCGGCGGGCGAACTGATCCACGGGCTGGCGGGGTCGGCGCGCTTTGCGCTGGTCGCGCGCTCGGCGCAGGGCTTTGACCAGCGCCTGGCCGAACGGGCCGGCGGGCTGCCCGGCGTCCAGGTCGCCGCCCCTGTTCTGCGCGAGAACGTCACGCTCAGCTCTTCCAGGGGCCGCAGAAGCGGTCCAGCTGATCGGCGTGACCCCCAGCCTCGAAGCGCTGGGCGGCGCGGCGACCCAGGAAATCTATGCCGGCGAACAGCTCCTCAAAGGCGGCCTGGGGCTGCCCTCGGGCGTGGCGCGGGCGCTGGGCGCGCGCGCCGGCGACGCCGCTGCGGCTGGCGAGCGACGGCGACGTCCACGGCGTGCGCGTGCGCGTCGTGCTCGGCGGCAGCGGGCTCCCCTCGCTCGCGGCCAGCCCCGTGGCGGTGGCGGTGCTCGGGGTCGCCCAGGCGCTCGCCGAGCAGCCGGGCCGGGTGACGGAGGTCCTGATCCGCCCGCTCCCCGGCGATGCGGCGACCGTATCGCGGGAGCTGCAGCGGCTCGCCGCCGGACGCCTGGACGTCCGGCCCGCCGACGACGAACTGCGACTGCTCGACCAGGCGACCGGGCCCAACCGCCAGTCCACGTCGCTGTTCTCCGCGATCGCGTGATGATCGGCTTCCTGCTCGCGCTCAACGCGATCCTGCTGACGGTGCCCGAGCGGCGGCGCTTCATCGCCGAGCTGCGGATGCAGGGCTACGATCCGCGCCAGGTCCTGCTGCTGCTCGGCTTCCAGGCGCTGGTGCTCGGCATGGTCGCGTCGCTGGTCGGCGTCGCGCTGGGCGACGCGCTGGCGCGGGCGTTCTTCCAGCGGGTCCCGGGCTTCCTGACGGCCGCCTTCCCGGTCGGCACCGCGGAGGCGATCCACGCGAGCACGGTCATGCTGGCCGTCGGCTGCGGCGTGCTGGCGACCATGCTGGCCTCGCTGGCGCCGCTGCTCGACCTGCGCCGGGGCCGTCCCGCGGACGCGGTCTTCCGCGAGGCCGGGGCGCGCAGCGAGATCGTGCAGGAGCGCACGATCGCGAGCGCTCGCCCTCGCGGGCACGGCGCTGGTCGTGGCGGCGGTAGCGCTGACGCTGCTGGCACCGGGTCTGACGATCGTCGGCGGCGTGGCGCTGGCGCTGGCGTGCATCTGCTTGATCCCGGCCGCGTTCGCGGGCGTCGCGCGCTGGCTGCCCCGCGCGGGCGAACGCGTCCGCAGCGGCGCGCTGATCGTCGCGCTCTCGGAGCTGCGCGCGACCACGATGCGGTCGGTCGCGCTCGCCGGGATCGTCGGTGCTCGCGGTCTATGGCGGCATCGCGATCGGCGGCGCGCGCAACGACCTGCTGGGTGGTATCGCGCGGGCGACCGACCAGTACTTCGCCACGGCCGACGTCTGGGTCACGTCGGGCAGCGACGTGTTCAACACGAACAACTTCACCGCCGCCGCGCCGGCCGCGGCGGTCGCGCGCGCCCCGGGAGTCGCCTCGGTGCGCGTCTACCAGGGGGGCCTGCTCGACGTCGGGGAGCGCCGCATGTGGGTGCGCGCCCGCCCGCCGGGCGACAGCGCGATGTTCGAACCCAGCCAGTTGCTGCAAGGGCGACTACGCGACCGCGACGAGGCTGATCCGCGGCGGCGGCTGGGCCGCCGTCTCCAGCGACTACGCCTCCGAACGCCACCTGCGGGTTGGGAGCGCGCTGTCGCTGCCGACGCCGTCGGGCCCCGCGAGCCTGCGCGTCGCGGCGATCCTGACCAACTCGGGGTGGCCGGCGGGCGCGATCACGCTCAGCTCCGGCGACTACCGCCGCTGGTGGCAGACGTCCGACGCCGCGGCGCTGGAGGTGAGCCTGAGGCCCGGCGTGAGCCCGGCGCAGGGCCGACGCGCGGCGCGGGCCGCGCTGTACGGCCACCCGGGCCTGCAGGTGCGCACCGCCGCCGAACGCGCGGCGCAGAGCGTCTCCAGCGCGCGTCAGGGCCTGCGCACGCTGCGGCGAGATCTCGACGCTGCTGCTGATCGCCGCCGCGCTGGCGGTCGCCTCGGCGCTCAGCGCCACGATCTGGCAGCGCCGCGCGCGCCTGGCGGCGCTGAAGCTCCAGGGCTATGACGCGGGGCAGCTGTGGCGGGCGGTGCTGCTGGAGAGCGCGGTGACGATCGCGGTCGGCGCAGCCGTCGGCGCGGTGCTGGGCGTCTGCGGCCACGCGCTGGCCAGCCGCTACCTGGAAGTGAGCACCGGCTTCCCGGCGCCGTTCGCATTCGGCCCGGGCCAGGTGGGGCTCACGCTCGCGCTGATCGTCGCGATCGCGCTCGCGACGCTCGCGTTACCGGGGATGGTCGCGGCGCGCGTCCCGCCGCGCGCGATCCTGCAGGATTGACCATGTGCACTGTGGGTCGCGGCCCTCAGTGTTCTTGAAAGTCAAGTATAGGACTTTCCTCTAGCAATCGCCTGCGCGTGCGGCGACTATGGTTGCACGAAATGAGGGTCTTCGGTTTGGCGCTGCCCTGGGCAGGGGGAGCGGGGTCGCGCCTACGAGCCGAGATCGCAAGAGGAGCGGTCGTATGGGAGAGAGGGTGGATCGATGAGAGGTTTGAACATGACGGGCGCCCAGAGGGACTCGCTCCCAGGCGCGATCTGTCCACCCATATCGGGCGTTCGCAGGGTGACGCTGACGGCCCTGGTCTCTTTGTGCGTGTTGGCCGGGGGACTTTCGTTCGCGGCCACCCCCGGGCAGGCCTTTATCACGCACGACTATCTCTCGCAGTTGACGGGGTTCACCAACCCGGTGGCGATCGCGGTCGATTCGAGTTCGGATGTGTATGTGGTGGACGAAGGTACGGGTCTCGTGAACCGGTTCGGCTCCTCGGGTGCGCCTTTGCCGTTCTCGGCGTCAGAGCCGTATGTGGAAGGCGCGAAGCTGAAGGGCACGCCGACCGGCGCCGGGGGCGCGGTCGTGGCGTTCGGGGACCCGAGGGGTATCGCGGTCGACGATACGACGGGCGATGTGTACGTTGCCGATAGCGCCTTGAACGTGGTGGATGTGTTCGCTTCGAGTGGGGAATATCTCTCGCAGCTGACGGGCACGCCGCCCAGCGCACCGGTGAGCGGCGCATTTGCCGCGCCGTCCGGGTTGGCCGTCGACCAGGCCACGGGGAATCTGTATGTCAGCGATGGTGGTAACGGTGTCGTGGACGTGTTCAACTCCAGCAGGGAATATGTATCGCAATTCGGCAACGGTGTTCCGCCTGGATTGAAGGCCACTGTCGGGGTCAACGATTTCACGGAAGACGTCTATGCCTTTAACGGTAGAATCGCCGTGTCTGTCTTCAATCCGCTGGGGGAATCCCTAGCCATCTGGGAAGGCAACGGGCTCGGTTACTCCTATGACTACGTGACGGTGGATCAGACCACCGGCCACGTATATGTGGCGGTTCGCGAACGGGGTAGCGTCGACGAGTTCAGCGGCGCGTCGCCCACCCAAGAACTCCTTGGCTCCATTAGCGGCACCCCGGCCGGACCTTTCGGCAATGAAGCTCTCGCCGAAGGCAACAAGGCTCCGATGGCGGTCGCGACCAATCCCGTCAACGGCGATCTGTATGTCGCCGAAGGCGGCGTGGTGGACATCTTCGGGCCGGACGTCGTCCTCCCCGACGAGGTCACGGGCGGGGCGTCGAGCGTGGTCTCGACCGGCGCGACGCTGAGCGGCACAGTCAACCCGGACGGAGTGGCGGTGACGGCGTGCGAATTCGAATACGGGACCGATACCTCCTACGGTCACACGGTGGCGTGCTCGACGAACCCGGGGTCGGGGTCGAGCCCGGTGGCGGTCTCCGCCCAGCTCGCCGGGTTGCAGCAGAACACCACCTACCACTACCGGCTGGCCGCGTCGAATGCCAACGGTAAGCACGAAGGCGCGGACGGCACTTTCACGACTTTGGGATCGCCGAGGGTAGACAGCGAGTCCGCGGAAGTCAATCCGAGCGAACCGGCCGGACAGACCACTGCGGCGCTAGGAGCCCAGATCACTCCCGACTCGGCCGCTGGACACGAAACGACCTATTACTTCCAGTACGGCGAAAGCACGTCGTACGGAACGAACATCCCCGTTCCTCCCGGCGACATCGGCTCCGGCGAGTCGCCCGTGTCGGTCCCGGCGGCCGAGCTCAGCGGTCTGAAGATCGGCACGACCTACCACTACAGGGTGGTCGCGAGCAACGAATACGGCACCACCTACGGGCTGGATGAGACGTTCAAAACGCTGCAGGCGGTCTCGATCGACAGCGAGTTCGCGACGAGCGTCTCTGCGACGAGCGTGACGTTCGGCGCGCAGCTGAACCCGCTGGGCGTGTCCGCGACCTACCGGATCGAGTACGGCACGACCAGTGAATACGGCCAGAGCACGCCGGACGGGTCGTTGAGCCCCGTCGTCGGCGATGTCGCGGTGAGCGCGCATGTCGATGGTCTTTTGCCTGACACGCTCTACCACTATCGGGTGGTCGCGCACGACGAACGGGAAGGGGTTTCGTACACGGTCGAAGGCCCGGATGAGACGTTCTCGACGCAGCATTTGGGTGGGCCGTTGGTGCTGCCCGACGGGCGTGCGTGGGAACTGGTCTCTCCCGCCGACATGCACGGTGCGAAAATCTTCGAACTCCCGCACCCGGCAGTGCAGCAGTTGTTGTTCCTCTCCCAGGCGTCGGCGTCCGGCGACGCGGTGACGTATATGACGAACTCTCCGACCGAACTGAACCCGCCGGGTTTTCAGTTCGTCGTCCCGGTGCTCTCCAGGCACGGGGCGGGCGGCTGGTCCTCGCGGGATCTTACGACGCCCACCGAAGTGCCCGTCGGTGAAAACCAGGAAACGGAAGACCCGCTCTTCTCGCAAGACCTCTCCTCGCAGGTGGTTCAGCAGTGGGGTCTGAACCCGCCGTTGCTCTCGCCTCTGGCCAGCGAACGCACGCCCTATCTGCGCCGGGACGGGCTCTGCGAATCCCAGGCGAGCGCCGGCGAATGCTATGAGCCGCTGATCAGCGGCAAGGAAGGTGTCGCCGATGTGCCGCAGGGAACGCAGTTCGGTTATATCATGCAGCATGAACTCGCGCAGGATCTGTCCTTGGAAGGGGCTACGCCTGACCTCACGCACGTCGTCTTTCGATACTTGGGTGGGCTGCACGAAGCCTCCCTGACCTCGACGCCGGCCCCGGGCGGCGGCCTGTACGAGTGGTCGGCGGACAAGCCCCCGGCTGAAAGGCTGCAGCTGGTCAGCGTGCTCCCCGAAGGGAAAGGGAACGGGACGCCAGAAGCATCCCTTCTCGGCGGCCCCGGCGCTGGCTTCTATGCTCAACCGTACTCGAAGAACGCGATCTCAAGCGATGGCTCGCGTGTGTTTTGGAGCGGCGCAGTGAAACACGAATTGGGGGTCTACATGCGGGACATGGTGAAGGGCGAAACGCTTGAGATCTCCCCCAATGGCCGCTACCAGAACGCGACCACCGATGGCTCAAAGGTGTTCTTCACCGAAGGCGGCGATTTCAAGGAATGCGAAATCGTAGAAGAAGCCGGCAAGTTGAAATGCAAGTACACGGATCTGATGCCGGGCGCCGGCGCCACGCTGTTCGAGCTGGGCTCCAGCGCCGACGGCTCCTATGTCTACTTCACGACGGCGAATGACTCGCTGTATGTCCGTCACGAAGGCGTCACGAAGCTCATCACCGAAGACATAGCTCCCAAGGAAGAAGGCTTAGGAGGCGAAGAACCGGAGCAGGACCAGCTGGAGATGTCGCCGGACGGCCAGTTCGTGGCGTTCATGTCAAAGGCCAGCCCGACGGGCTATGACAACGTCGATCTGGCGACCGGCCAGCCCGACGCGGAGGTCTATGTGTACGACGCGCGGAGCGGACATCTGGCGTGCGCGTCATGCAATCCGTCGGGTGCGCGGCCGCAGCTCGGTGGCGGCTGGGTGCCGGGGTGGACCACGCGCCACCACCAGCCGGCTTATCTGTCTGACGGTGGCCGGCTGTTCTTCAACACCGCCGAAGCGCTGGTGCCGCAGGATATCAACGGCACGACCGACGTGTACGAGTTCGAGCCCGCGGGGGCGGGCAGCTGCACGTCGGCCGGCCCGACGTTCACCCCGGGCTCGGGCGGCTGTGTGGGGCTGATCTCCTCCGGCGTATCGGCTGAGGAATCGACGTTCCTGGACGCGAGCGAATCGGGCGACGACGTGTTCTTCGTGACGCAAGAAAAACTCGTGCCGCAGGACGTTGACACGGCGGTCGATGTCTACGACGCTCACGTCTGCTCGTCGGGCTGGCCGTGCGCGAGCCCCCAGGGCTCGGTGCCCGAATGCACCACCACCGACGCGTGCAGGGCCGCGCCGCTGCAGCAGCCGTCGATCTTCGGCGCGTCCGCCAGCGCGACGTTCTCCGGCGCCGGCAACGTGGTGCCTATGTCCACGAGCGTCGTCAAGCCGAAGACCAAGCCGTTGACCCGCGCTCAAAAGCTCAATAAGGCTCTGAAGACCTGCAAGAAGGACCGTCCCGCCAAGAGGAAGACCTGTGCAAAGCAGGCGCGCAAGGCATACGGTGCGAAAGTCAAGTCCAAGTCTCACAAGGGGGGCAAGTAACATGTTCAAGCGATCCACGCCGGTCCTCCTCGCTGCCTGCGCGATTATCGTCCTGGCGGCGGCCGACGCCGCCGCCGCGCGTGCCGAAGCGACCTCGCCGTGGTGGGGCGTGACCTCCGGTGCGCGGCCCACATACCTGCATCCGGGGACGAGCAGGGACGAGATCCTGGAACTCACCGTCATTGGCACCGAAGGCGACTACGCTATGTACGAAGAAGTGCCGGCGACCGGGCTGGGATATGTCAATCACAACACGGTGGCGTTTCTGCAGCCCAACCTGACCGCCGCGCAGCTCCAGGAAGCGCTGGAGACCAAGGTCTTTCCGGGGAGGCGGCTGTCGGTCAGCGGGGGGCCCGAAGCGGGCGGCGCCAAATACAGGATCACGTTTCCCAGCGAGAAGGTCGTGCCGGACGCGATGAAAGTGGTCGGGTTCGGCGTGAAACCGAGTGTCTCCGAGATCCAGCGCGGCAGCTCCGACGGCCAGCTGGTGGTGACTGCAGAGAATCTAGGCAACGCGAACGCGAACGGCGAACACAGCCCGATCGTGGTCGCGGACACCCCGCCCCCGGGCTGGGAAGTGACTGGTCTCGAAGCCTACGTCAACGGGGGCCCCGAAGAAGACAAAGAAACAAACCCGCTGATCGAATGCTCGCTGAAGCGCCTGAGCTGCAGCTACCTCGGCATCCTGAAGCCGGGCTCGGTGATCGAGGAGCGCCTGTTCGTCACCTCGCACGGGGCGGTCTCCGACGAAGAGAACGAGGCGAGCGCCGCCGGCGGCGGGGCGTCGGCTGCCGGGACGACGAGGGCGCCGGTGCAGATCGGCGACGGCGAACCGCCGTTCGGCGTCGAAAGCTACCGGCTGGACGCCGAAGAACCGGGCGGCGCGCCCGATACGCAGGCCGGTTCGCACCCCTTCCAGCTGACCACGACGCTCGCCCTCAACCAGACCGCCAAAGAACGGCCGGCCGGGGCGATGGCGAAGGATCTGCTCTTCGACCTGCCCCCTGGTCTGATCGGCAACCCGACGCCGTTCGCGCAATGCACCACCGCGGATTTCCTGAACATCGGCAGGGGAGAAGGGGGCCCCGTATGCTCCCCCGGGACGATCATCGGGATGGCGCTGACCACGATATCGCTAGTCACCTCGAGTGGTCAGGAAAGGTATCAGATGATACCCTCGCCGATCTGGAATCTCGTGCCGAGCGCGGGCGAGCCCGCACGCTTCGCCTTCAAGGTCGTTTTTGTCCCCGTCTACCTGGATACCTCGGTACTCACCGGCGACGGGTACGGCGTGCAGGTGAGCATTCACAGCAACAGCCAGGGGGCGGGGTTCATTGCGAGCAGGACTACCTTCTGGGGCGTTCCCGGCGATTCGCGCCACGACGGACAGCGCGACAACGGACAGAGCGGTGAAGGCGGGGCACCGTCCCCGGAAGCGCACCCGGCGCCGTTTCTCTCGCTGCCCACCTCCTGCACGGGGCCGGTGCAGAGCGACCTTCACCGCCGACCCGTGGAACGATCCCGGTGACTTCCTCGCGACGGTGCAATTGAACGAACCGATGGCTGAACTGGACGGTTGCAATCACCTGCCGTTTGGCCCGGAACTCAGCGTCGCCCCGGACGTGAGCGACGCGAGCACCCCGTCGGGGTTGACGGTCGGCGTGCACGTCCCGCAGGACCGCGGCGCTGAACCCGGCGGGGCTTGCCGAGTCGACTTTGAAGGACACGACAGTCACGCTGCCCGAAGGCGTCGCGGTGAACCCCGGCGGCGCGGATGGCCTGGAAGCGTGCTCTGAGAGCGAGATCGGTTATCTGCCGGGCGAAAGCGGCCCCGACAGCCTGCGGTTCACGCCGGGGTCGCCCGAACCGTTCTGCCCGAACGCGTCGAAGATCGGCACGGTCGAAATCAAGACGCCGCTGCTGCCGAACGCGTTGAAGGGTGCGGTCTACCTCGGGGCGCCGCGCCGCGGGCGAAGCGGCATGAACCCGTTCGGGTCGCTGCTGGCGATGTACATCGTCGCGCGTGACCCGGTGTCGGGTGTGTCGTTGAAGCTCCCGGGCCAGGTCTCGCTCGATCCGAACAGCGGCCAGCTGGTCGCGACCTTCGAAGACACGCCGCAGCTGCCGTTCGAAGACCTGCGAGCTGCACTTCTTCGGCGGGTCGCGCGCGCCGCTGTCCACGCCGGCGCAGTGCGGCTCTTTTACACGGCCGCGTCGCTCGCGCCGTGGTCGGGCGAACGCTCCCTCGCAGCCCTCCTCGAGCTTCCAGATCACCTCCGGCCCGAACGGCGGTCCGTGTCCGGAGCCCGCTGCCGTTCGCTCCCGTCGCTGACGGCGGGCACGACCAGCATCCAGGCGGGCGGGTTCAGCCCGTTTACGATGACGATGGGCCGCGAAGACGGCAACCAGAACCTCAGACGCGATCCAGCTGCAGATGCCGCCGGGGCTGCTGGGGACGCTCTCCAGGTGAAGCTGTGCGGCGAACCGCAGGCCGACGAAGGGACGTGCGGCCCGGAAAGCCTGATCGGGCACACGACGTCAGCGTCGGCGTCGGCGGGAACCCCTACACGCGTGACCGGCGGGGAAGTCTTCATCACCGGCCCGTACGAGGGCGCGCCGTTCGGGCTGTCGATCGTCAACCCGGCGAAGGCTGGGCCGTTCGACCTCGGCAAAGTCGTCGTGCGCGCGAAGATCGAAGTCGACCCGATGACGGCGGCGCTGACGATCACGACCGACGAAACCGGGCCCTACAAGATCCCGACGATCATCGACGGGATCCCGCTGCAGATCAAGCACATCAACGTGGTCGATCGACCGGCCGGGCTTCACGTTCAACCCGACCAACTGCAACCCGCTGGCGATCACCGGCAGCCTGACCAGCAGCGAAGGCGCGTCGGACGCGCTGTCGGTGCCCTTCCAGGTCACCAACTGCGCGGTGCTGGCGTTCAAGCCGAAGCTGACGCGCCTCGACGTCGGGCAAAACCTCGCGCAAGGACGGGGCGAGCCTGACGGTGAAGCTCGCCTACCCGGCCGGGCCGTACGACGCGAACATCGCGAAGGTCAAAGTCGAACTGCCCGAGGCGCTGCCGTCGCGGCTGACGACGCTGCAGAAGGCGTGCACGGCGGCGCAGTTCGAAGCCAACCCCGCGGGCTGTCCGGCGGCGTCGATCATCGGGCACGCGACGGCGACGACGCCGGTGCTGCCGGTGCCGCTGAGCGGCCCCGCGTACTTCGTGTCGCACGGCGGCGAAGCAGTTCCCGAGCCTGATCATCGTGCTGCAGGGCTACGGCACCACGGTCGACCTCGTCGGCACGACGTTCATCTGCAAAGCCGGGGTCACGAGCAGCACGTTCAAGACGGTCCCCGACGTCCCCGTCGGCAGCTTCGAACTGACGCTCCCCGAGGGCCCATACTCCGCGCTCGCGGCCAACGGGAACCTCTGCAAGACCAAGCCTCGCGATGCCGACCGAATTCGTCGGGCAGAACGGCGCGCTGATCAACACCAGCACCAAGATCGCCGTCACGGGCTGCCCGAAGGCCAAGCACAAGGCCAAGAAGGCCAAGCACAAGGCCAAGAAGCACAAGAAGCGCAAGAAGAAAGGGATAGCGGGAGGCGGGCGATCGGCTTGACCGCATTGAGCCCTCCTCGGCCGCCGGGGGTGCGCGGGCCTCCTCCGGTGGCCGTGCCCTACGATGGCGCCGTGGATCGGCGGGAGGGAGAGGGCGGCTCGGCGTCGCTGGCGATCGGATTGGATGCCGGCGGGCGCACGGGGCCGAGGACGGTGCAGGGTCCGAGGACGCTGCGCTCGCCGGCATCGGGGACGCTGCCCGTCCGCCGGCTGGTCCTGCCTTCGTCTCGGCTTGACGGGCGCGGGGTCGAGCGCTTGGCGTCGACCGGGGTGTTCGCGGCTGCGGCGCTGCGCTACTGGCTGACGATCTTCCCGCGCGTCTGTCGTGAGCTCGCGCGCTGGCGGCGCGCGACCGCTGAGATCGCCGATCCCGAGCTGCGCCGGCTGGCCTGCGCCGCGCTGGGCAAGCGCGGGAACGTCGAGGGGGCGGCGGCGTTCGCGACGTTCGCGCCGCGCGCGCGGCGCGGCGCGCTGGTGCGCGCGCTGGTGGCCCTCCAGGCGGTCTACGACTACGCCGACATGCTCGCCGAGCAGCCCAGCCGCGATCCGGTGGGCAACGGACGCCGGCTGCACACCGCGCTGGCGGTCGCGCTGGACCCGGGCGCGGCGCACCCCGACTACTACGAGCACCACCCCCGGCGGGACGGGAGCGGCTATCTGGAGGAGCTCGTCGAGACCTGTCGCGGCGCGCTGTGCGAGCTGCCGTCCTACCCCGCCGTCATGACGTCGGCGCAGCGGGGCGCGGCACGGATCGCGGCCTTCCAGAGCCTGAGCCTCGGCGGGCAGCCGGCCGAGCGGGCCGCCCTGGAGCGCTACGCCCGCGAGCAGACCCCTCCGGGGAGCGGCCTGCGCTGGTGGGAGACCGCGGCCGCCGGAGGCTCCTCGCTGGACGTCTGCGCGCTGATCGCGGCGGCGGCCGAGCCCGCGGTGGACGCGCGCGAGCTCGCCGCGATCCAGAGCGCCTACTTCCCCTGGATCGGCGCGCTCCACTCGCTGCTGGACGGCCTCGTCGACGAGGCCGAAGACGCCGAGATCGGCCAGCTCAGCCTGTTCGGCTGCTACGCCCACGCCGACGAGGCCGCCACCCGGATGCGGTCGATTGCCGCGCAGGCGCTGCGCCGCGCCCGCGGGCTGCCCGACGGTCGCAGGCACGCCCTGATCGTGGCGGCGATGGCGGGCTACTACCTGTCCGCCCCCGAGGCCTCGACGCCGGGCGTGGCGGCGGCCTCACAGGGCGTCCGTCAGGCGCTGGGGAGCCTGGTCGGGCCGGTGCTGCTCGTCTTCAAGCTCCGGCGCCGCTGAGCCGCGGCTTGGTCAGCCAGATCGCGGTGCGCATCTGGCCACCTGTGATCCCGCTGGATTGACGCGCTTCCCGGGCCGGTGAGCGAACTCGATCTTAATCATCCGCGCGGCCGGAGTGAAACGGTTTTCTCTGCTCCGCTCCTCCGCTCAGGTGTCAGTAGCTCAACCCGAACGTGGCCGGGGCTGCGTTGCGCCAGAAAGTGACCTCGAACGTGGCAACGAAGTCGGCCTGTCCCCACAAGGGGTCGGCGCCACTTCCACCGCGGCACCTGAGCGCCTCGCTAACGGGCGTACACGTTCGTCGTCGGGACGTGGAAGAACGAGATTTCGGCGGCTCGGTCGCCGAACTCGTCCCACAGTTCGGCGGGAGTGTCCCTGACGGCGAGGATTTTGCCCACGTGCAGGGCGCGACCCACCTCCCGCGGTGCTCGAAGGCCTCAGACGGGATCGGGGAGGGCGACCACCCGTCCTCGGGCCCCTGGTCGGGGTCCACATAGCCGAGCGGCACGGAGAACAGGTCATCCATGCCCAAAGTGTAGCCGCGCGAGGCCGCCACTCGGATGCGGTCGATCGTCCCGCAGGCGCTGCGCCGCGCCCGGGGCTGCCCGACGGTCGCAGGCACGCCCTGATCGTGGCGGCGATGGCGGGCTGCCACCTGTCAGCCCCCGAGGCCTCGCTGCTCGGCGTGGCGGCGGTCGTCCGGGGCGTCCGTCAGGCGCTGGGGGCCTGGCCTGGCCGGTGCTGCTCGTCTTCAAGATCCGGCGCCGCGGTCCAGCGCGCTGTGCTGCTCCAGTGTGCCGATGATGGTCGCCAGCTGCTGGTGGAGCTCGGTGGGCGAGCTGCCCGTCAAGATCATGTCGATCTCGATGGTGTCGTTCTCGAAGTCGGCGCAGGCGGAGGCACCGGGGGCGATATCCGCCACGTGCTCACCGAGGATCTGCTCAACATGAAGGGTGGCCTCCTCCAGGGCGGGGCGGGTTGCGCGACGGTGCGCCTTGAGTGTGAGGACGGTGGCGGCCTCGACAACAGGTGTGGTGTTGAACGTATCGCTCATCGTCGTGGTCATTCTACGCCTTGAGTCCAGATCGCTTGAGCGCCGACAGCTTGTTTGCGCGGGTGCGTGAGCTGGACAGAGGCGTTCGAGTCTGACGATCCACAGGGGCCGTGATATCCTTCTGTCGGTTAGCCAAATTGTCGATGTGAAGGAATGACGAAATGAAGTTGACAGCGGTGGCCATGAACGCCCAGGGGCGTCTCACCGTCCCCGCCGAGGCCCGCAGGGAGCTTGGTCTGGGTGGCGAGGCGCACTTCGAGGCGGAGGTGCGCGATGGCGAGCTGCTGCTGCGCCCAGCCGTGCTCGTGCCCCGAGAGGATGTCTGGGCCTACACGCCCGAGCATCGCGCCCTGCTGGCCAGGGCGCGGGCCGATGCGGTGCATGGGCGCACGCGCCGCGCGGACGAGGGTGAGCTGCGAGAGCTCGCCGGCTCCGAGGAGCGGTGAGCGACGGCTACCGGACGCTCTCCTTCACGGAGACGTTCCTGGAGACCTTCGCCGGCAAGAGCTTCAACGGCGCGCAGCGGCGACTGCTGCTGAAGGCGTTGCGTCTGCTCGACGCCAACGAGCGCCATCCCTCCCTGCGCGTGCACGAGCTGCACGGCGATCTCGCCGGAGTCTGGTCGGCCTCAGCCTCAAAGGAGCTGCGCATCACGTTCCAGCGGCTCGCGGACGGGCACAAGCTGCTGCTCACCTGCAGTCACCACTACGGCGATTGACGGGCTCCGGTGCTGCTCACGCTCGCCGCCCGCCCGCCCGTGTGGCGGCCAGCAGTTCCTCGGGGCCGAGCTGGAGATCGAGTCCGGTGCGCGCTGCGAACCCGGCGCGGGAGACGCCGACCAGCGGGGTGCCCGGGTTGGTGAGGGGGACGTGGGTGCGGGTCGCCGCCAGTTCGCCGGTGTCGCTGCGGGAGAAGGGTGCGCGGTCGCGCCACTTGATCGAGCCGATGAACTCGGCGCTGGTCGGTTTGTCGTCGCGGTCGGCGCCGACGAGATCGACCTCGGGATGGTTGGTGCGCGTCCAGTAGGAGCTGACGAAGCGGGCCTTGCCGAACCGCTCGTCGGGGAGCATGCGCTCGATGCTCGCGCGCACGATCGGCTCGATCGCGTGGCCGCGGAAGGCGGTCCAGCTCTCCATGACGCGCTCGCAGACGAGGTCGCCGCGGCGGCGTTCGATCACCGGCAGGTTCGGAGCGATGAAGCGCAGCCAGAACCGCAGGTAGGGGTCGGCGATGGTGTAGCGGTTGAGCTTGACGCTGTCTGTGCTGGCAAAGGGAGCGCGGCGGCTGACGATGCGCTTCTGGGCAAGGGTCTTCAGGGCGTCGCTGAGGCTCGTGCGCCCGATGCCGGAGCGGTTGAGTATCTTGGTGAACTCGGTCTCTCCGGCGCCGATCGCGCTGACCACGGCGCGGGCTGAGGAGTGGGGTGGCAGCTCGGCCCCGATGACTCGCTCGCCGGTCACGATCAGGGGCGAGGTGGGGTCGCCGAGCTGACGTTCGAGGTGGCTGCGCACGGTGTCGTCTGGCTGCCACGTCGCGGCCAGCTGCGGGAAGCCGCCGAGGACGCAGTAGGCGTCGAATGCGGTCGCGGGGTCGGTGTGCGTCATCTCCGCCACCTCGGCGGGATTCAGCGGCTCGACGACGACGGGCTGCACGCGGCCGTGCAGCGGCCGGTCGTAGCGTTCGAGGGCCTCCATCATGTGCAGGTCGGATCCGATCAGGATCAGCAGGATCGGCGTGCGCTTCAGATGCCGGTCCCAGATGGTCTGCAGCAGCCCTTCGATGCTCGGCTCCTGCTCGGCGAGCCAGGGCAGCTCGTCGATCACCAGGCAGGCGGGTGCACCCCCCGGCGATCGCTCGGTGGAGGTGGTCGCGATCAGGCGCAGCGCCGCTTCCCAGCTCGCCGGCCTCACGCCGGCCGCGAGCTCGGCCGCGATCGGCAGGCTGCCGTGTTCGAGCTCGGTCAGGAAGCCCGCAAGGGCCTCCCCGGACGGCTGGTCCTTGGATGCCGAGAAGAAGGCCTGGGGAGGGTGCTCGCGGATCAGGAGCTCTTCGATCAGCGTCGACTTTCCGACCCCGCGGCGACCGCGAACCGCGAGCATCTTGCCGAGTCCCGACCGGGCGATGTCTCCCAGCCAGCCGCGCAGCCGTGCGAGCTCGGCCTCGCGACCGACGAATCCGGGGAGATGTCCTCTCACTGCGGAGGTGTCTTGCACGGGTGCGAGCCTAGCATAAGTTCGTCACAGCGAACTCCGCCTGAGCGAACTCCGGATGGCCGGAGTTTCTGGCGTCCCTCACCCGAACCGCACCTTGCCGTTGGAGCGCGCCCTGATCTGGGCGCGCTCGACGTGCTCCATGCGCTTGATCGCGGCGCGGAACAGCATCGTCAGCAGGCGCAGGCGGGCGTTCTCGGAGCGCAGCTCCAGCAGCTCCTGCTTGGCGTCGGCCCCGAACTCGACGGTCGCGGCCATCCGGTAGGCGTCCAGCGCCTGCAGCTCCTCGGCCGAGAGCTCCCTGTCGGTGGCCTGGCTGACCAGCTCGGCGTACAGCTCGCGGGTCGTGTCGACGACCTCGAGGTCGGCCTCCTCGGGGTACTCGTCGAGAAACTCCACGACGCCCGCGGGGTAGGGGAGGTCGTCCTGGCGCTCGACCAGGCGAAACGGGCGGGTGCCGCGGACCAGGATGTTCATGCGCCCGCCCTCCAGGCGCTCCAGGACGTGGTCGATCGCGCAGGCGCATCCGACCGGCTTGAGCTCCTGCTCGGCCATCCACACGATCCCGAACTCGCGCTCGTGCTCCAGGCACTCCTCGATCATCGTGCGGTAGCGGTCCTCGAAGATGTGCAGCGGCACGCTCTCGGTGGGCAGCGCCACGATGCCCAGCGGGAACAGCGGGAAGTCCCGTTGCAGACGGTCGGACATGTCGCGGAGTCTAAGAGAGAGAACTGTCCCGAGGCCCGCGGGCGCAGAGCATCAGCAGGACGACGGCCTGCGGGCGGAGAGCATCAGGTTGTAGAAGATCGCTGCCGGCAGCCGCGACTCCAGCAGCCGCCGGTCGAGCTCCTGCAGGGCGAGGTAGCCGCGGTAGGCGTACTGGCGCCAGGCCCACGGGACGTCGGCGGGCTCGGCGGTCGCCTCCAGCGTGCGGTTGGTCCAGCCGAACCAGTTGGCGACCAGCTCCTCGCCGGTCACCCGTACATCCGCAAGGCCAGCTGCGCGGGCCAGCTCGTGCAGCTCGGCGGGCGCGAAGGCGTGCACGTCGACGACGCCCTCCAGCGCCGCGTCGGGCGCCCCGTCGGATCCGGTCCCCGCCCACCCCGCCGGACGGGCGCCGATCGCGCGCCGCCACACCGGGGCCACTGCGGTCGCGACGCGCTTGGGCACGCCCGCCAAGCGGTCCCCGTAGCGGGAGGGCTCCCCCGCGAACATCACGACGCCCCCGGGGGCCAGCACGCGCGCGAACTCGGCGAACGCGGCGGGGAGGTCGGGGATGTGGTGCAGCACCGCGTGGCCCAGCACCAGGTCGAAGCTCGCGTCCTCGAACGGCAGGCGCTCGGCGTCGGCGACCGCCGTGTGGACCTCCAGCCCCAGGCGCTGCGCGTTGGCGCTCAGGGTCGCGAGCATCCCGGGGGAAATGTCGGTGCAGGTCGCCCGCTCGATCAGCCCGGCGCGCATCATGTTCAGCGTGAAGTACCCCGTGCCGGCGCCGATCTCCAGCGACCGCGCATAGATCGGAAGCCCGCCCACCGGGGTGGGCGGGGACCGGATCCCCAGCGCCTTGCGGACCTTCGCCGTGACCTGGTCGCGGCCGAGCTCCCCGAAGTCGATCCCCCACTTGGCGTCGTAGTGGCCGGCGGCCACGTCGTGGTAGCGGGTGTTGACGTTGCGAATCTCCTGCGGTGTGAGGGCCGGCGGCACGGGTCAGACCATATACTCGCGCGCCGTGCCGGTGTCCCTGTATGCGCAGCGCGACCAGCCCGACGGGGTCCCGCCGCTGGCGCTGACGGGCGAGCGCACCCTCCCGGACGTCCCGGCCGAGAACTACTGGTTTCGCCGCCACCTCGTGGTCTATGAGTGGATCGCGGCGCGGGTCGGGGGCCTGCGCGCGATCGACATGGCCTGCGGCGAGGGCTACGGCGCCGACGTCCTCGCGCGCAGCGCCGCGGAGGTGGTCGGGGTGGACGCCAACCCCGAAGCCCACGAGCACGCGCGCCTGCGCTACCGGCGGCCCAACCTGCGCTTCGAGCGCGACCTCGTCGAGACCTTCTCCGAGGAGGCCGACGCGGTGGTGTTCCTGCAGACCGTCGAGCACCTCTCCGAGCCCGGCGCCGCGCTGGAGCACTTCCGCTCGCTGGTGGGGGCGCGCGGGACGGTGTACCTGTCGACCCCCAACGTGCTCACGCTCGCCCCGAAGGGCGCGCCGCGCTCGGACAACCCGTGGCACGTCCACGAGTACCGCGCCGGCGAGTTCGAGCGGCTGTGCCGCGCGCACTTCGCGTCGGTCGGGCTCTTTGGCCTGTTCCATGCCCGCAAGCTGCGCCTGCACGAGCTCGCGCTGAAGCTCGGGTGGGACGCCGCCCACCGGCGGCTCGGCCTCACCGAGCCGTTCTACGAGCGCTTCACCCCGGCGATCTCGGCGTCGGACTTCGCGCTGCGCCCCCGCGGCCAGGCCGACCTGGACCGGGCCCTGGACTTCGTGGCGGTGTGCCGCGGGTGAAGGCCACGAGCCGCCGGCCGGACCCGCGTCCTCCCAGGTGAGCACCACCGGCCGGGCGTCTGGAGCAGGCCCCGCCCCGCGCCGCGGCGCCGGCGGCCGAGCGCAGGGCGAGCTGGCGATCGTCCTGCACACCCACATGCCCTACGTCGAGGGCTTCGGGACGTGGCCGTTCGGAGAGGAGTGGCTGTGGGAGGCGATGGCCGTCTGCTACCTGCCGCTGGTGGATCTGCTGGACGACGGGGGTCCTCTGGAGGGGGCCCCGATCACGATCTCGCTGACCCCGGTGCTGTGCGATCAGCTGCAGGCTCCGGGCATCGCCGAGCGCTTCGGGCGGTTCGTCGACGAGGTCCGGCGCCACACCCACGCCGAGGACGCCCGCGGGCTGCGGGCCGGCGGCCACGAGACCCTGGCGCGCGAGCTGGAGCGCTCGTGGGGCGACTACGAGCGCGCGCTGGAGAGCTTTCGGCGGCGCGACGGGGATCTGCTGGGGGCGCTGGCGCGGCACGCCGCCTGGACGTCGTCTGCGACCCACGCGGTGCTGCCGCTGCTGGCCACCGAGGCCGCGCTGCGCCTGCAGGTGCGCGCCGGCATCGACGCCCACCGCGCCCGCTGCGGAGACCGCTGGCGCGGGGGCTTTTGGCTGCCCGAGTGCGCCCACGCGCCGTGGCTGGAGCCGACGCTGGCCGACGCCGGGGTCCACGCCGTCTGCGTCGAGCTCACCGGTCGAGACCTGCCCGTCGCGCGCGCCGGATGCCTCGATCGGCCCCCGCCCACCCAATCCCGCGCCGCGGAGCAGGTGCGTCGCTGGGGGTCGGAGCACATGCGTCTCGGGGGGTCCGGCCACCTGCGCCCGCTCCTCAGCGAGTCCGGGGTGGTGCTCGTGCCGGTCGACCGCGCCACGATCGATCTGGTGTGGAACGACCGCGGCTACCCCGCCGACGGGCGCTACCGCGACTACCACCGCCACACCGTCCACCACCACAACCCGTGGGCCAACGACGGCGACCCCTACGACCATCGCCGGGCCGTGGAGCTCGCGCGCGAGCACGCCGCCGACTTCGTCAGCCGCACCCGCGAGCGGCTGCGCCGCGCCGGCGCCGGCCTCCCGGGGGGCGGGCTGGCGGTGTGCGCCCTGGACACCGAGCTGCTCGGCCACTGGTGGTATGAGGGCCTTGCGTGGCTGACCGCGGTGGTCGCAGAGTGCGACCGTCAGGGTCTCGCGCTGGTCGGCCTCGACGACGCCCTGGAACGCCACGAGCCGGCGCTGCTGGGGGACCTCGCGGGCAGGGCGGAGCCCCTGCCGGGCCGCGGGGGTGTGCCGATGACCGACTGGGGCGCGCTGGCCGTGAGCACCTGGGGGCAGGGCGGGGACCTCTCGAGCTGGTCGGGCCCCGCGGTGGCCGACATCGCCTTCGCCACGCGGGCCGCCGAGCTCGCGGTCGTGCGCGCGGGCGCCCGCGCTCCGGACGCCGCGGTGCGCGAGCTGTTGGCGCTGCAGGCCAGCGATTGGGCCTTCATGGTGTCGCGGGGCCTCGCCGTGCCATACGCGCGCGAGCGCCTGCAGGGCCACCGGCTCGGCGTCGAGCGGGCGCTGGCCGAAGGGGCCGGCGCCGACGCGAGCGGCCTGCGCGACCTCGCCGTGCACGCCGACCGCGCCGCCCTGCTGGCGCCCTGAGCGCTCCCGCCGCTCCGGCGCCAGGCGTGTGTCTCGCCGATCGCGGGCTTACCGGGGCGGGCGCCCGGTCGCCGATCTCCGACGACCGCGGCGGGGCGGGGCGGGCTCCACTCCCGGCGGCGCTACTCCCAGCGCATCGAGCGCGGCGCCTCGCGCATGCGGATCACGCGGGCCGGGACCCCGCCGACGACGGCGTTGGCGGGGACGTCGCCGGCGACCACGGCGCTGGTCCCGACCACGCTGTTGTCGCCGACCGCGACCCCGCGCAGGATGCACGCGCCATAGCCGATCCAGACGTTGTGGCCGACGTCGACGTCGCGCTTGTAGATCCCCTGCAGCCGGATCGGGCGCTCGACCTCGACCATGCCGTGGTCGAAGTCGATCAGCATCACCCGGTCGGCGACGATGCACTCGCGCCCGATTGAGATGTGCTGGAAGGCCGAGATCGTGCACTCCTGGCCGATCACCGTCTTGGCCCCGATCCGCACCTCGCCCTCGTGGACGCGGATCTTGGTGGCGTGCCCGACCCACGCCCAGCGGCCGATCTGCAGGGTCGCGCGACGGCCCAGCTCGAGCTGGACTCCGGGACAGATGAAGCACGGCCCGTCGGTCCGCAGGCGCCCGCGGTGGCGCAGCTTCAGCCACGCCAGCCGCGCGAGCATCCGCGCGTAGTCGCGGGTCAGCATGTGGTTGGCCCGCATGAACCGCAGAAGCGCCAGCGGGCCGCCCGTGCGGGGCGGTGGCTCGCCGCGCAGGTCGGTTGGGACGGGCTCCACGCGGGGGTCGGCGACCGACGGCTTCATCGTCTGGCAAATCGTATTGACACCGGTGGTTGGGGAGCGTCGAGTTGCATCTGTTTTTCAAGGTGCGTATAGCGATCGTTATACGCACCTTGGATTTTTTATATAGACACGCACACCTGTTGGCGCCTGCGATGATGCGCCGCCATGACGCAGCGGGCAACTGAGCCAGAGGCGCAACGCGATGCGCGGCGCCCGGCCGAGTCGCACGCGCTGGCGCGGCGCCTGCTCGCGGGCGATCGCCGGGCGCTGGCGCGGGCGATCTCGCTGGTCGAGGACGATCGCGCGGAGGGGTGGGAGGTGGTGCGGGAGGTCTACCCCCACACCGGCCGCGCCGCGGTGTACGGCTTCACCGGCCCCCCGGGGGTCGGCAAGTCGACGCTGATCGGCGCGCTCACGCGCGCGCGCCGCGAGGCGGGCCGCACGGTGGGGGTGCTGTCGATCGACCCATCCTCGCCGTTCACCCAGGGCGCGCTGCTGGGGGACAGAATTCGCCTCAGCGAGCACTTCTTAGACCGCGGGGTGTTCATCCGCTCGATGGCCAACCGCGGGGCCCTCGGGGGGCTGTCGGAGGCGGCGCTGCAGGCCTCGCTGCTGCTCGACGCGGCCGGCCGCGACGACGTGTTCGTGGAGACCGTCGGGGTCGGTCAGGCGGAGGTGGACATCATCGACCACGCCGACACCGTCGTGCTGGTGCTGATGCCCGGCTCGGGCGACTCGATCCAGGCGCTGAAGGCCGGGGTGATGGAGATCCCGGACGTGATCGCGATCAACAAGGCCGACCACCCGCTGACCGACACGATGGTGCGCGAGATCCGCGGAGTGCTGTCGCTGGCGAACCTCGACGCGGACGGCGACCCTCCCGTGCGGCGCTGGCGGGTGCCGATCGTCAAGACCGAGGCGGCCCGCGGACGGGGAGTCGCCGAGCTGGTGGCGCGCCTGGAGGAGCATCGCGCGTTCATCCTCGACGACGGCCGGCTGGCGCAGCGGCGCAGGCGCAACCTACGCAGCGAGGTGCTCGCGCTGGCGACCGCGCGGATGCGCCGCCGCCTGGAGGACGACCTGCGCGAGAGCCCCGAGTTCCAGAACCTGCTGGAGGAGGTGGTCCAGCGCCGCCTGGACCCGGCGAGCGCCGCCGCCACGCTGTTGGAGTGGCCACCTGGGTAGGGACCAGTCTATCTGAACAGTTCCCCGTGGAGCTGCACTTGGAAGCGTTTTAGTGTACGGTTTGTTCGCTGACCGGAGTGGGGTCGTTGAAAGGACGGCCGGAAAATGCCCACGAACAACTCGACGGCCGCAGTTGACAGGACCTGGATGCGAGGATCGTCCCCTTTGAAGGGTGCGATCCTCGGGCTCGTGCTGGAGCGGCCGGGTCACGGCTACGACCTGGGAGGACGCCTGGGCGCGCGCCTCGGGCCGACGTGGGGGATCGACCCGAAGCGCCTCTATCGGATGATCGACCAGCTCGAGCGGGCTGGGCTGATCGCGGGCACGGTGGAGCGCGATCCCGACAACCCGCGCCAGCAGCGCACGGTCTACCACGCCACCGAGCAGGCTCCCACGGCGCTGGCGCTGTGGCTGGAAACACTTGCTCCCAGGGAGCCCACCCGCGTGGAGATCCAGGCGAAGGTCGCGGCGGCGCGCGAAGAGGACACGCCCAGACTGGTGCTGGCGCTGCGCCAGTACGAGCGCGAGTGCCTGGAGCTGCTGCGCGACAACGCCGCGCATCAGGTCCCCGTGCAGTCGTGGTTGGGCCTGGTGATGGACATCGTGCGCGACGCCTCCGACGCCCAGCTGGAGGCCGAGATCGAATGGGCTCGACGCACGCGCAAGCGAATCGAGGAGCATGCGTCGGCGCATACCTCCTAGCGCCGGCGCCTCGCCGCTGCTCGCATTCGAGCGTGTCACCAAGGGCTACCCGGATGGACGGCGGCGGATCGTCGTGCTGCAGCGGGCCTCCTTCGCGGTTCACGCGGGCGACTTCGTGGGCGTCCTGGGCTCGCGGCGGACGGGCAAGTCGACGCTGATCCGGCTGGCGGCCGGCATCGAAGCGCCGGACGACGGAACCGTCGTCTTTGAAGGACGCGATCTGGCGCGGATGTCGGCGCTGCAGCGCGGCCGGCTGCTGCGCACCCGGATCGGCCTGCTCGCGACCGACGACTGGCGACCGGGTAGGGTGGAGCGCGTGGTCGATCTGACGGCGCTGCCGCTGGTGAGCGACGGGGCCACCCTGCACGAGGCCAGGCGCCGTGCGCGCCGGATGCTGGACTGGGCGGGCGCGGCGGAGTACGCCGACGAGCCCGCCGAGGCGCTCTCGGCGGGTGAGCGCACGCGGGTGATGCTGGCCAGGGCGCTGGTTCGCGAGCCGCAGCTGCTGCTGGTCGACGAGCCGGCCGTGCCGCCGACCCTCGGCGAGCGCGACGAGCTGTATGAGCTGCTGCGCACTGGCGCGCGACGTCATCGCGCTGCGCTGCTGGTCGCCTCACAGGACCGCGACGCCCTGCGGGGAGCCGGCGTGCTGATGACGATCGGGGACGGCGAGCTGTGCGCCACCGGCGAGCCCGGGGTCGTGCTGCCGTTTCGAGAGCGGCGGGCCTCCCGGGTGGAGCGGCCCCGGTCGTGAGCGCCCTGCAGCTGCGGGACCTCGTCAAGCACTACTCAAGCGGCGCCGAGGTCGTCCGGGCGGTGGACGGGGTCTCCCTGACGATCGCCCCGGGCGAGCTCGTGGCGCTGTACGGGCCGAGTGGATCGGGAAAGACGACGCTGCTGCTGATGACCGCCGGGCTGATGACGCCCGACAGCGGAAGCGTGCTGTTCGACGGCCGCGACGTGACCCGTCTGTCGGCCGCGGAGGGAGCTCTCTACCGCCGCCGGGACGTGGGCTTCGTATTCCAGGCCTTCCACCTGATGCCGGGCGCCTGCGCGCTGGACAACGCGGCGCTGAAGCTGCTGGGCGACGGCTGGACGCTGCGCGACGCCCGCCGCGCGACCCGTCCGTGGCTGGCGCGTGTCGGTCTGAGCGAGCGCGCCGAGCACACACCCGACAAGCTGTCGATGGGCGAGCGTCAGCGGGTCGCGATCGCGCGGGCGCTGGCGTGCGAACCGCGGCTGCTGCTCACCGACGAGCCAACCGGCAACCTGGACTCCAAGCGCGGTCGGGAGATCCTGGCGCTGCTGCGCGACCTCTGTCACGAACGCGAGATCCCGGGACTGCTCGTCACGCACGACCCCCAGGCGACTGCGTTCGTGGACCGCGCGCACACGCTGCGCGACGGAAACCTGACCGACGGCGTCGACGCGGAGCTGGCACCCAGCCTGCTGTCATGAACCCGACGATCCTGGGCGTGCGCCTGAGCATGCTGTTTCGCTTCTACGGGTGGCGTCTGCGGCGCCACACCGCCCAGGAGCTGCTGGCGGGCAGCGGGATCGCGGTGGGGGTGGCGTTGGTGTTCGGGGTGCTGGTCGCCAACGCGAGCCTCACGAGCTCGGCGAGCAAGCTGGTGCGCGAACTCAACGGCGGTGCGCGCCTCGCGCTCGTCGCTCGCTCCGACGAAGGGATCGACGAACGGCTGGCCCAGAGCGCCGGACGGCTGGCGGGTGTGCGGGTGGCCACGGAGCTGCTGCGCGAGGACGTGACGCTCGTCGGCCCGCGGGGTCGCAGGACGATTCAGCTGATCGGCCTGAGCCCGAACGACATCAGGCTCGGCGGTGTGGGCCAGCACAACATGGGGATCGCGACGCTGCTGTTGGCGGGTGGGGTCGGAATCTCAAATGAAGTGGCCGACACGATCGGGGACGTGGCGAACCGGCCGCTGACGGTGCTCGCCGGAGGCTACGTGCGGAGCTCGAAGGTGGTCGCCGTGCAGGGAGGCACGGCGACGGCCCCCGCGGCCGACAGCGCGGTCGGCCTGACGGTGCTGCGGTATGCCCAGAGGCTCACCGGCAGGCCCGGGCGGGTGACGGAGGTGCTGGTCGAACCCCGGCCCGGCGCGCAGCGACTCGTGGCCGGAGAGCTGGCGCGGCTTGCCGCCGGTCGGATGGACGTGGTGGCGGCCGACAACGAACTGCGGCTGCTCGCGCAGGCCACCAAGCCGAACGATCAGTCCACGGTCCTGTTCTCGGCGATCAGCGTGATGGTCGGGATTCTGCTGGCGCTCAACGCGATGCTGTTGACGGTGCCCGAGCGGCGCCGATTCATCGCGGACCTGCGCATGCAGGGCTATGACCGGCGCCAGGTCCTGCTGCTGCTGGGCTTCGAGGCGCTGATGCTCGGAATGGTCGCCTCGCTGGTCGGTGTCGTGCTCGGCGACCTGCTGTCCAAGCTTCTTCAGTCGCACGCCCTCGTATCTGGCGACCGCGTTCCCGATCGGCGCTCAGCAGGCGCTCGATCCGACGATGGTCGTGCTGGCCGTCGCGTGCGGGGTGCTCGCGACGATGCTGGCGGTGTCGCCGCTGGTCTTCGACCTGCGCCCCGGTCGCCCCGTCGACGCGGTGCTGCGAGAGGCCGGCGGTGGCGGTGAGGTCATCGACGAGCGGATCTCGCTGAAGCTCGGGATCGCCGGCGTGGTGCTGGTCGGGGTGGTGGCCGTGCTGGTCACCGTCGCCCCCGGTCTGACGATCCTGGGGGGCGTGGCGCTGGCGGTCGCCGCGCTCTGCCTGGTCCCGATCGTGTTCGCGGGAGTCGTCCGAGGCCTTCCCCGGGTGTACGAGGGCGTCCGCAGCGGGGCCCTCTTCATCGCCGTGTCGGAGTTGCGCGCGACCTCCACGAGGTCGATCGCGCTCGCGGGCATCGCGGCGTTGGCCGTTTACGGGAGCATCGCGATCGGGGGAGCCCGCGACGATCTCCTGCGGGGCATCGACGGGGCGATCGTCCACTACTTCGCCACGGCCGACATCTGGGTCGTCAACGGCGATGACGTCTTCAACACGAACGGCTTCCCCGCCGACGGCACGGCGGCCGCGATCACCCGGATCCCCGGTGTCGCCTCGGTGCGCACCTACCAGGGAGGCCTGCTCGACATCGGCGCCCGCCGGCTGTGGGTACGCGCCAGGCCGCCGCAGGACGGCGCGGTGCTCGAAGCCGGCCAGGTGGTGAGCGGGGTCTCTGCCCTCGCCACGAGGCGGATCCGCCAGGGCGGCTGGGTCGCGATCTCCAGCGGCTTCGCCGACGAACGCCATCTGCGCGTCGGCCGACCCTCTCGCTGCCCACGCCGTCTGGCGCGGCGCCGCTTCGAAGGTCGCGGCGATCATGACCAACTCCGGATGGCCGCCTGGCGCGATCACGATCAACGCCGACGACTACCGTCGCTACTGGCGGACCAGCGACGCGTCGGCGCTGGAGGTGACGTCGCGCCGGGCGTCGACGTGGCGACCGTCAGGCGCGCGATCCGCGCCGCGCTCGCGACTCGTCCGGGCCTGCGGGTGCGCACGAGCGGCGAACGCGCGGCCGAAAGCGAGGCCAGCGCGCGCCAGGGCCTGAGAACTCTCAGCGAGATATCGACGCTCCTGCTGATCGCCGCCGCGCTGTCGGTGGCGTCGGCGTTGAGCGCGACCGTCTGGCAGCGGCGCGCACGGCTGGCGTCGCTGAAGATCCAGGGCTTCGACCACCGGCAGCTCTGGCGGGCGCTGCTGCTGGAGAGTCTGATCCTGCTGGGCATCGGGTGCTGGCGGCGGGACCCTGCTGGGCATCTACGGCCACGCGCTTGCCAGTCGCTGGCTGGCGATCTCGACGGGCTTTCCGGCGCCGTTCTCGTTCGGCGGGTGGCAGGTGCTGCTCTCCTTCGCGCTTGTCAGCGGAATCGCGATCGTCGTCGTGGCACTGCCCGGCTACAACGCGGCCCGGGTGCCGGCGCGGACGAGCTTCCAGGAGTGACCGCTCCGGCGGGGCCTGCGGGGTGCATCCGACGGCCTGTCGTCTATCTGTCGACATGCCAAAATTCACGGCCGCCCCGATGGGCACCGCGCTGATGACGCGAAGCTATCCATATGTTTGACGCGCACAGAAAGAAGTACAGCGCTGGCGGCAGGGTTTACGAGTGCTGCGCGGCGCTACTGGCTGGGGGTCTTTCCGCGAGTCTGCCGCGAGGCCGAACTCTGGCGAGCCCGAGCCGCAGAGATCCCCGACCCGGTGCTGCGACGCCTGGCGCTCCAGAACCTGCGGGCGAGCGCCTGAATCTCGACGGCGCCGCCGCCTTTGCGGCGTTCGTTCCGGCCGCGCGGCGCGCGCCGTGGTGCGCGCCCAGGTCGCCTTTCAGGCCGCCTATGACTATGTCGACACGCTCGCCGAGCAGCCGAGCGAGGACCCGGTTCGCAACGGCGATCGACTCCACGGGCATTGCGGGCGGCACTCGACCCGGCGGCGCCACAAGTCGACTACTACGCGCACCACCCCCGCCACGACGACGGCGGCTACCTCGCGAGCCTCGTGGAGAGGTGTCGGCACGCGCTGTGCGAACTACCCTCCTACGCCGCCGTCGCGACACCCGCGCTTGGCGCCGCGGCACGGATCGTCTCCTACCAGAGCCTGAACCTGGCCGAGTCCCGGGGAGGCCAGGTGGCGCTTGAGCGCTGGGCGCGCGCCCGCACACCACGGGCAGCGATCTGCGCTGGTGGGAGACCGCGGCCTCGGCGGGATCTTCGCTCGGTGTGTTCGTGCTGATCGCGGCGGCGGCCGACGGGCGGTGCGCGCCGAGGATGCGACTGCGATCGCGGCGACCTACTTCCCCTGGATCGGGTCGCTGCACCTGTTGTTGGACAGCCTCGTGGACAGGCGGAAGACGCGGCGACCGGCCAGCGCAGCCTGCTCGACTACTACTCCTCGCCCGAGGAGGCCGCCGTCCGCATGGCGCTGCTCGCGGGGGAATCTCTGCGCCTGGTCGCGAGCTCTCCCACGGGCGCGCAGCACGCGCTGGTCCTGGCCGCGCATGACCAGCCACTATCTCTCGATGCCCGCCGCAGCGCTGCCGGATGCGCTGCCCGCGGCTCGCAGTGTGCTCGCGACGATGGGCGGACTCGCGATTCCGACGATGTTCGTCATGGGCGTCCGACGTGCCGCCGATCGCATCACGCACGACCGCAGCCGGCCCGGCGGACTCGCGACGAGGCGACGAGCGCGCCTGGCGGCGTAGGGCGTATGGCGAGGGCGTAGGCGTAGGGCGTAGGCGTAGGCGGTAGGGCGTAGGGCGTAGGCGCGGGGCGTATCTCGATTGGACGTCGCTCCGTATAGGACATAATGGGAAACAATGCAAAGCGTCTGTATGATTTACAGCTGTCCGATCCAGATCGGGTCCCCCGGTCGCAGAAAGCTCCGCCGATCGATCAGTGGGACTATTCGCATTGCGACCATCCGCGTTGCGAGTTTCGCTGGGGTCCGCGATTGCGATTATTGGATCACCACGGCGGCAGACGCTAATGCGCTCAGCTGTCGACTCCCCGGGCGGAGGGCATTCCCCACGGTCCTCCGTCCCGGAGAGCCGTATGGCGGGCCCCACCGGTACGCCGGACGGAGGCGATCCTTTGCCGTCGGGGCTGGGAGTATAGTGCTAGGGGATAGGCAGGGCAGTCGGTTACGCACGGCCTTGAGGGTCCGCGGGGAGTGGACGTTAGCTCGGCGTGCGCGGGAACGATCAGATCTGAGAGCCAAATCGCCGTCATCGAAAGCGCTCGGTCGTGGAAAACCAAGTTGCCATCGATCGAATCGCTACGTCGCTACAGATCGAATCGAGTCATGGCCAAACTATTGGATCCTGAGCATCCCGGTAGGTTCTCCTCGTCGTTGTGTGCCGGGCCTGGCGATGCTCACCTGCTTCACCGCCGAGCGCCCGGTGCGTGGAATCGCTGACATGGCCGAGGAGCTGGATTGGGCCGCTCCACCACCCACCGCTACGCGACGACGCTGGTGACGCTCGGCTACCTGGAGCAGGGGCCCTCGCGCAAGTATCGGCTCTCTTCGCGCGTCTCGGACTTCGGCCTTTCGCTGCTCGACTCGATGGAGGTGCGCAGGCTGGCGCGCAGGCATCTGAGGAGTTGCGCGCGTGGACCGGACGCACGGTCGGCCTGGCGATGCTCGACGGGACCGAGGTCGCCTACATCGATCGCTGGCAGGGCTCACGCAGGGGACAGTACGCGTCGATCTCGGATCGGGTGGGCTCCCGCCTGCCGGTCCCCTGCACCGCCGCCGGCAAGGCGCTCCTGGCGCGCCTGCCGGAGGCGGAGCAGCGTGAGCTGCTCGCGCAGCTGCGTCTGACGCGGCGCGCCCCCGGCATCGATCATCACGAAGGCCGCGCTGCGCGGCGAGCTGGAGCGGATCGCGGCGGGCAGGAGGTTGGCGGTCGAGGACCAGCGAGCTCCTCCCCGGCAGCGTCGCGATCGCCGCCGTGGTGTACCGACGGCATGACGAGCCGCTCGCGGCTGTCGACCTGGCGGTCCCGACGAGGCGTGCGCGCACGAGCAACTCTCGAGCGGTTTGGCCCGCAAGGTCGCCGCGACCGCCGGGCGGATCGCCGCGGCGCTGGGCTGACCCGCAGTTCGCACGTCCCTCCGCGTCCTCCGCGCGCCGTCGGCGAATTGAGCAGGCGGTGTCCCGGGCGACGCGGCAGCAGCGGGCACTTGAGCTTCAAGTACCGGACTTTCCTCTTGCGGAGGTGCTCGCGCGGAGCGATGGTCTGTGCTGCAGATGCGCGACGGGTTGCGACAGCGGGGTCCTGTCCTGCCATTGGGTGGGGGTGTGTCGACGCGCCTGACGCACCGCACCGCGAGGGTGCTCGAAGGCGTCGCCAGGCATCCGGGCGCGAGCAACCGCGTGGTGGGCGAGTGCGCGGGGATCTCCGACAAGGGGCAGGTGTCGAAGCTGCTGGCCCGCCTGCAGCGCCTCGGCCTGATCGAGAACGCGGGCCAGGGGCACCACACGGGTCAACCGAACGCATGGACGCTGACCGGCAATGGAGCGGCGGTCGAGCGGGCCCTCAGCGAAGGGTCGGGCGAGACCTCAGAGACCTCCCTCGTAAGCTGAGCTTGCCGCGGGGCAACGGTCGCTGGCAGCACCTTCTGCCGTCACGCCCCGAGCGCGCGCGCGATCACCATCTGCTGGACCTCGTCGGTGCCCTCGCCGATCGTGAGGATCTTGGCGTCGCGGTAGAAGCGGCAGACGGGGTACTCCTCGATGTAGCCGTAGCCCCCGTGGATCTGCACGGCCTCCTCGGCGCAGCGCACCGCCAGGCGACCGGTCTTGAGCTTGGCCTGGGCGGCCGTCAGCGTGAAGTTGCGCGCCGGCGTCCTTCTCGCGGGCGGCCTTGTAGACGAGCAGGCGCGCGGCCTCGATCTCGGTCGACATGTCCGCGAGCTTGCCCTGGATCGCCTGGAACTTCGAGATCGGCTTGCCGAAGGCCCGGCGCTGCCGGGCGTAGGCCAGCGCCTGGTCGAGCGCGCCCTGGGCGAGCCCGACGCCCATCGCGGCGACCCCGATGCGCCCGATGTCGAGGATGTGCAGGAACTGCCTGAAGCCCTGGCCGCGCGGGCCGAGCAGGTTCTCGGCGGGCACGCGGCAGTCGGTGAAGGTCAGCGGCCGCGTGTCCGACGCGTTCCAGCCCATCTTGCGGTACGGCTGCCCCTGCTCGTAGCCGGGGGCGCCGTTGGGGACGATGATGTTCGAGATCTCGCGGCCGGCGTTCGCGCCGGTGGCCACGGTCGGCGCCTGTGCCGTCGCCGGTGACGGCGGTGATGCAGACCACACCGGAGATCTCGGTGCCGGCGTTGGTGATGAACTGCTTGGCGCCGTCGATCGCCCACTCGTCGCCCTCCAGGCGCGCGCGCGTGCGCGTGTTGCCCGCGTCCGAGCCGGCCTCGGGCTCGGTCAGCCCGAACGCCCCGAGCCGTTCGCCCGAGCACAGCCGCGGCAGCCACTCGCGCTTCTGCTCCTCGGAGCCGAACAGGTAGATCGGCTGGGTGCCCAGCGAGGTGTGGGCGCACAGCGTGATCGCGACCGAGGAGTCCACCCGCGTGAGCTCCTCGACCGCGAGCGCGTACGCCAGCGTGTCCCCGCCGCCGCCGCCGTACTCCTCGGGGAACGGGATTCCCATCAGGCCCAGCGTCGCCCAGCTTTGCGCACGATCTCGTACGGGAAGGCCTTGGTGCGGTCGAGCTCCTCCGCCACCGGCGCCACCTCGCCCTCGGCGAACTCGCGCACCGTGCGGCGGATCAGCTCGTGGTCGGGCGAGAGGTCGAAGTCCATGGCGCATCTTTTCAGCTCGAGAAGTACGGACAGACTTCACCGCTCAAGCGAGGCATGCAACCGGACTGGCCAGGGGAGCCACCGACAGTCGTGCCGGCAAGCCATGACACGCCGTGAGGATCCAGGGCGCTTGGCGGCGCAGCTCACGCGGCCGTCCATCGGCGTATGCAGCGCGCGAGCTCGACCAGCAGTCGCACGCCGTACCCGGAGGCGCCCTTGCGCGGCGTAGGCGCGGCCGAGGTCCCACGCCGAGCCCGCGATGTCCAGGTGCGCCCAGGGCGTCTCGCCGACGAAGTTCGACAGGAACGCGCGCGCCGACGATCGTGCCGGCCTTGCGCGCTTCGGGGGCGTTGTCGAGGTCGCCGTAGCGTGCCCTTGATCAGCTCGTCGTACTCGGCGTGCAGCGGCAGGCGCCAGACGATCTCGCCGCTGCGCTCCCGCGCGGCCGCGATCCGCTGGGCGAGCTCGTCGTCGTTGGCCATCAGGCCCGCGTAGGTCGAGCCGAGCGCGACGATCACCGCGCCGGTAAGCGTCGCCAGGTCGACGATCCGCTCGGCCCCGAGCGAGACCGCGTGGTGCAGACAGTCGGCCAGCACCAGCCGGCCCTCGGCGTCGGTGTTGTTGACCTCGATCGTCTTGCCGTTGCGCGGCCGTCACGATGTCCCCGGGCTTGACCGCGCGGCCGCTGGGCAGGTTCTCGGTCGCGCCCGACGACGCCCGACGACGCTGCACCGGCAGGCCCAGCCGCGCGATCGCCGCCGACCGCCTCGATCACCGCCGCGCCCCCGGACATGTCGAACTTCATCTCCGCCATCTTCGCCCCCGGCTTCAGCGAGATGCCGCCGCTGTCGAACGTCACCGCCTTGCCGACCAGGCCGAGCAGCGGGCCCTTTGGATTGGATTCCCCGCCCGGGGCGGCGGGCCTTCATACCCCCCGCCCGGGGTGTTTGATGCCCCGTCCGGATCGTCGGACCCCGCCGGGACCGCTTGATGCCCCGCCGGCCGGCCGTCATACCGCAGCACGATCAGCGCCGGCTCCTGCTCGGAGCCCTGCGCGACCGCGGCGAACGCGCCCATGGCGCGCGCGACGATCCCCTCGCGTCCCTCGACTTCGCACCGACAGCCCCTCGATCTGCTCGGCCAGCGCCTGCGCGTACGCCGCCAGCGCGGTCGGGGTGAGGTCGTTGGCGGGCCGGTTCTGCAGGTCGCGCGCGGCGTTGACCGCCTCGGCCACGACCGCCGCCTCGGATACCGCGCGCTCGAGTCTCCTGGCGCAGCTGGCGGCGCCTCGGGCGCGCGTGACGATCAGCGCTCGCAGGTGCTTGGGCGCAGCGTCCGCGGCGTCCGGCGCCGCGGACTTGTGGCGCTCGAAGCGGTAGTCCGCCAGCACCGTGCCCTCCACCAGCGCCGCGCACATCGCCGGGTCGCGGGCGACCGGGAGCCTGCCCAGCAGAGCGTGCCGGTGGAGATCTCGAGCGCGCGCCCGTGCGCCGCCGCGGCCGCCACCCGAGCGCGCTCGGGGGTGAAGTCGGCGCGCTTGCCCAAGCCCACCAGCAGCCAGCGCCGGCCCTCGGCGTGCGCGAGCGCCAGCGCCCTGAACGAGCCGCGGGCCTCGCCCGAGGCCGAGTCAGCCGCGTCGGGCTCGGTCCGGGGCAGCGCGCGCGGGCGGCCTGCTCGTCCTCGAACAGGCCGACCGCGACGGTGTCGGCGGCGGTCGTCCGGCCGGTTCTGGTGGTCGCTGAGACCTGCACGATCCGCCACCTTATCCACCCGGGCGGGTGGGCTCTGGGCGGTGCGTGGGCCGGTGGCGCTCCACTAGCAGTTGATCGCCCAAGGCCGTCTCGGCCCCCGACCTCAGGAGATCTGCAACCGATGCCCAAGACCGTGATCCTCGGCGCCGCGCGCACCCCCATCGGCAAGCTGGGCGGCGGGCTGTCCACGCTCGACGCCACCGAGCTCGGCGCCGATCGCGATCGAGGCCGCGCTGGAGCGCGCCGGCGTCGCGCCCGAGCAGGTCCAGCACGTCGTGATGGGCCAGGTGCTGCAGGCCGGCCAGGGGCAGATCCCCTCGCGCCAGGCGCAGATCAAGGCCGGCATCCCCAAGGAGGTCTCCTCGGAGACGATCAACAAGGTCTGCGCCTCGGGGCTGCGCGCGCTGCGTGATGCTCGACCAGGCGATCCGCGCCGGCGACGTCGAGGTCGGCGTCGGCGGCGGCATGGAGTCGATGTCGCAGCGCGCCCTATCTGCTGCCGGGCGCGCGCTTCGGCTTTCGCATGGGCGACGTCAAGGCGCTCGACGCGATGGTCCACGACGGCCTCACCAATCCGTTCTCCGGCAAGCAGATGTTCGTCGAGGCCACCGCGGTCGGCGACGAGCTCGAGCTCACGCGCGCCGACCTCGACCGCTGGGCGCTGCGCTCGCACGAGCTCGCGCTGAAGGCGACCGACGAGGGCCGCCTGCCCGAGGAGATCGTGCCCGTCACCGTCAAGGGAAAGAAGGGCGACACCACCGTCGAGGTCGACGAGGGCCCGCGCCGCGACACCTCGCTGGAGAAGCTCGCCGCGCTGCCCGGCCTGGTCGGCAAGGAGGGCTCGCACACCGCCGGCAACTCGCCCGGCGTCAACGACGCCGCCGGCGCGCTCGTGGTCTCCTCCGAGGAGTGGGCCGCCGCCAACGGCAAGGAGGCCCTCGCCGAGATCGTCGCCCACGCGCAGAGCGCCGACGACTTCGCCTACCTCGCCAAGACGCCCGCGTCGCGCCGCGACGAAGGCGCTGCGAGAAGGCCGGACTGCAGCCCGGGGACATCGACGTCTGGGAGATCAACGAGGCCTTCGCCTCGGTCACGCTGAACTCGATCCGGATGCTCGGGATCGACGAGGACCGCGTCAACGTCAACGGCGGCGCCGTCGCGCTCGGCCACCCGATCGGCGCCTCCGGCGCGCGCATCCTCGGCAGCCTTGTGCTGGAGCTGCGCCGCCGCGGCGGCGGCCTCGGCTGCGCCGCGATCTGCTCCGGCGGCGGCCAGGGCGACGCGCTGATCGTGCGCGTCTGAGAGCCCAGGGCGATGAGCGGCTGACCACGGCGCGCGCGGCCGCGGGGCGGCGTTCTTCGACCTCGACCGCACCCTGATGGCGGGCTCCTCGGGGATCTTCTTCGCGCGCGCGGCCTTCGAGGCCGGGATGATCACCCGCGCGCAGCTGCTCGGCGACCTCTACCAGAACCTGCGCTTTCGCCTGCGCGGCTCGACCGACGACTGGGCCGACGCCGTGCGCGCGCGCGTCGGCGAGATGCTCGCCGGGGTCCCCGTACGCGACCTGCAGCGGATGTCCCCGCGGGTGCTCGCCGGCGTGCTCCCGCGGCTGTACCCGCAGATGCTCGAGCGCGCCTACGCGCCACCAGGACGCCGGGCGGCCGGTCTACATCGTTACCGCGGCCTCCCAGGAGATGGCCGACCTGCTCGCCTACGTGCTCGCCTTCGACGGCGGCGTCGGCTCGCGCCTGGAGGTCGACGAAGGGCGCTACACCGGCCGCGCCGCCGGGCCCTTCAACTACCGCGAGGGCAAGGTCCTCTCGCTGCGCGAGCTCGCCGCGCGCGAGCGGATCGACCTGGACGCCTCCTACGCCTACTCCGACTCCGAGTCCGACCTGCCGATGCTGCGCGCCGTCGGGCATCCCGTGGTCGTCAACCCCGACCCCGACCTCGCCCGGATCGCCGCGCGGGAGGGCTGGGAGATCCTGCGCCTCGACCGTCTCGGGCGCCGCTTGAAGGTCTGGCGGCGCTGGGCGCCGCCGCTGCGCTCGGCGGCCTCGGCCGCGTCGTGCAGGAGCGCGTGCCGGCGCAGACGGGCCTCGCGCCCTACAATCCGGCCCCGCGCCGGCCCGGCCCCGCCGCGGGACGCTTCGCCGCGGCGCGTGATCGACGGGCGCGCCCCACCCGCAGATGTCCTCCACCGCCCCACCGCCAATACTCAGAGCAAGATCCGCGTCGTCGTCGCCAAGCCCGGCCTCGACGGGCACGACCGCGGCGCCAAGATCATCGCGCGGGCGCTGCGCGACGCCGGCATGGAGGTGATCTACACCGGCCTGCACCAGACGCCCGAGCAGATCGTCGAGACCGTGATCCAGGAGGACGCCGACGCCGTCGGCCTGTCGATCCTCTCGGGCGCCCACATGACGCTCGTCCCGCGCGTCGTCGAGCTGCTGCGCGAGCAGGGGGTCGACGACGTGCTGGTCACCGTCGGCGGCACGATCCCCGCCGAGGACATCCCCGAGCTCAAGCAGCTCGGGGTGGCCGAGGTGTTCACGCCGGGCGCGCCGACCCAGGCGATCGTCGACTTCATCCGAGCCGCCGTCAGCGATAATTGACTGACTCGTCAGTCAACCGCCTGACTGAGTAAGATATGCCCGTCCAGACCCCAAGGAGATTGCCTGAATGAAGATATGTGTCCTGGTGAAGGAGGTCCCGGACGCCGCCGTCGAGAAGCGCATCGATCCCGCGACGGGGCGCATGGACCGCAGCGGGGAGAAGAACCTCAACCCCTACGACACGCACGCGATCGAGGCCGCCATGCAGATCAAGGAGGGCGGCGCCGTCCCCGTCGAGGAGATCGTCGCCGTGACGATGGGCCCCGAGAGCGCGGTGCGCGCCCTGCACAAGGCGGTCTCGCTCGGCGCCGACCGCTCGGTGCACCTCTCCGACCCCGCCGTCGCGGGCTCCGACGTCGCCGCCACCGGCTACGCGCTGGCCAAGACCCTGGAGCGTGAGAGCCCGGACCTGGTGCTGCTCGGCCAGCAGTCCGACGACGGCGAGTGCTACACGATCGGCGCCGTCGTCGCCGAGCACCTTGGGATGCCGTCGCTGACGCAGGTCATCAAGATGGACGTCGAGAGCAACGCCCTGCGCTGCGAGCGCCAGGCCGAGTACGGCTACGACACCGTCCAGGTCGGGCTGCCCGCCGTGATCTCCGTCGGCGACGCGATCAACGAGCCGCGCTACCCGTCGCTGAAGGCGATCATGGGCGCCAAGAAGAAGCCGCTCGACGCCGTCAGCGCCGCCGACGTCGGCATCGACGCGGCGAAAGTCGGCGGCGAGCACTCGGCCGCCCAGTGGGTCGCCGCGAAGGCGCCGCCGGCGAAGGCCGCGGGGGAGATCATCGAGGACGAGGACACCGACGAGACGGTCGAGAAGATCGTCTCCTGGCTCGACGAGCGCAAGCTGCTTTAAGCGATGATCTGATCATGGCAAACATCCTTGTCTACGCGCTGCACTACGAGGGCGCGATCAACAAGAACTCGCTCGGCGCCGTCAGCGAGGGCGCCAAGCTCGCCGCGGAGCTCGGCGGCGAGGCGCACGCGATCCTGCTCGGCCAGGGCGTCTCGCACGAGCTGGCCGGCACGCTGGGCGACTACGGCGCCAGGAAGGCGCTCGTCGCCGAGGGCCCCGAAGGCCTCGCCCAGCCGGTCGTCGACGCGATGGCCAAGGCGATCGCCGACGGCGGCTACTCCTACGCGCTGTTCGGCGGCGGCCTGCTGGGCTTCGAGATCGGCGCCGGCCTCGCCGCGCGGCTCGGGGCGGGCGTCGCGATGGAGGTCACGGGCGTGCGCGCCGAGGGCGGCGAGCTGATCGCCGAACGCCCGATCCTCGGGGACTCGGCGATCTCCGAGATCAAATACCGCTCCGACGTCGGCATCGTGATCGGCCGGCTGAACGCGTTTGAGATCAAGCAGAGCGACGCGCCCCGCCGCGCCGGTGAAGCAGCTGCAGTTCGAGCTGAGCCCCCACGCGCTGCAGGCGACGATGGTCACGCGCGGCGAACAGCGCGGCGCCGACGTCGACATCGAGGGCGCCTCGATCCTCGTCGCCGGTGGCCGCGGCCTGGGCAAGGCCGAGGGCTTCGAGCTCTGCGAAGACCTCGCCGCGGCGTTCGGCGGCAACTCGGCGGTCGCCGCGACGCGCGCGGTGGTCGACGCCGGCTGGTACCCCTACGCCGCCCAGATCGGCCAGACCGGCAAGACGGTCGCGCCCAAGCTGTACCTCGCCGCGGGCATCTCCGGGGCGATCCAGCACAAGGTCGGGATGCAGTCCTCGGAGAACATCGTCGCGATCAACAAGGACTCAAACGCTCCGATCTTCGAGTTCTCCGACCTCGGCGTGGTAGGCGACCTCAACAAGATCCTGCCGAAGCTGACCGAGGCCGTGAAGGCGAAGAAGGCCAGTTAGCAGGGGAGCTCGCGGGATGCGCCACGACGACCCCGAAGGGAGCATCTGAGATGTCCGCACACAACGGCTCGCACAACGGGAGGGTCGTGCCCGCGGCCTACCCGCCGCCGGTCGACCCGCAGAAGGAATTCGTCAAGCGCGGCCTCGACCCCGAGGACGAGCTGATCGAGGTCGGCGTCGCGATCGTCGGCGGCGGCACCGCCGGCCTGGCGTGCGCGAACCGGCTGCTGCAGCTGCTGGCCGACGACCCGGAGACGATGGAGCGCCTGGGCGAAGTCCCGGTCGCGGTGATCGAGAAGGCCAAGACCTGCGGCGGGCACAGCCTGTCGGGCGCGGTCATGCGTCCCGGGCCGCTGCAGGAGCTGTTTCCGAGAGATGACGCGCGAGGACTGGCGCAAGGAGGGCTTCGCCTTCGGGGAGGTCAGCAAGGAGGCGGTCTACGTGCTCCCCAACGCCAAGACGAGGATTCGCATCCCGCCGCCGCCGCCGCTGCAACAACCACGGCAACGAGGTCGTCTCGGTCTCCGCGCTGGCGCGCTACCAGCAGCGCGTCGCCGAGGAGGCCGGCGCCTACATCCTCACCGAGACCTCGGCGACGCAGCTGATCGTGGAGGATGGCCGCGTCGTCGGCGTGCGCTCGGGCGACAAGGGCCGCGGCAAGGACGGCGAGCCGCTCGGCAACTTCGAGCCCGGCACCGACATCAAGGCGCAGGCGACGGTGCTCGCCGAGGGCTGCTGGGGGCACATCACCGGCGCGGCGATCCAGGAGTTCGACCTCGCCGAGGGCCGCGAGCCGCAGGTCTGGGAGCTCGGCGTCAAGGAGGTCTGGAAGGTCACCAAGCCGCTCGACCGCGTGATTCACACGCTCGGGCCCTGGCCGCTGAAGCTCTCCGCCAAGTACGGGCAGATCGGCGGGCCCTGGCTCTACCCGATGAAGGACGAGAAGACCGGCGAGGACCTCGTCAGCATCGGCTTCGTCGTCGACCTCGACTACGCCGACGCCACGACCTCGGCGCACGACCTGCTGCAGCAGTTCAAGCTGCACCCGCTCGTCAAAGAGTTCCTCGAGGGCGGCGAGCGCGTCGCGTGGGGCGCGAAGGCGCTGCCGGCCGGCGGCTACTGGGCGATGCCCAAGCTCTCGATGCCCGGCGCGCTGCTCGTCGGCGATGCCGGCGGGGATCATGAACCTCGCGTCGTTGAAGGGCGTCCACTACGCGATCAAGTCCGGCATGCTCGCGGCCGAGTCGATCTACGCCGCGCTCAGGCGGGGCGAGTCGTCGTTTGAGAGCTACGAGCAGGTGGTCGAGGACTCGATCATCGGCAAAGACCTGTGGGAACAGCGCAACACGCGCCAGCCCTTCCAGAAAGGCCTGCTCAGGGGAGGGCCGATCGTCAACCTGATGATCGCGACCAAAGGCCGCTTCCCGGGAGGGCGCTGGGCGCTGCACCGCAACGACGCGAAGCCGATGTTCATCGGCAAGACCAAGGACTCCTACCCCAAGCCCGACGGGAAATACACCTTCGACAAGCTCTCCTCGGTGTTCATCACCGGCAACGCGACCCGCGACGACGCCCCCAACCACATCCGCATGCAGAAGCACGTGCCGCGCGAGATCGCCGAGACGTGGCGGTGGATGTGCCCGGCGGGCGTGTATGAGATACCCGAGGACGGGGAGGGTGGGGACGAATCCGGGATGGTCGACGTGATCGTCAACTACACCAACTGCGTGCAGTGCGGCGCGATCACTGCGAAGGGCGGGCGCCTCACGACCCCCGAGGGGGGCGACGGCCCCTTGTACCAGATTACCTGAGCGTGTTGGTCGTTCCGCAACACCGGCGGTGTAGGCGTGTTTGGGAGAGATGTCGATGTTTTCAACCACCCTGCGCATCCTTTCGCTGGTCGCACTGTCACTGATGGTCTCGACCTCCGGGGCCGGCGCGGCCTCGCGGCCGGCGGGGCCGGTCCCACCGACGGTCTCCCCGGCCGTGTCGGCGACGCTCGAACAGTGCGTGACGGCGGCCGGCCAGGCTGGCCGCTCGACGACGTTCTCGGGCCAGATGGAAACGATCCCGGGCGCCCGTCGGATGGCGGTGCAGATCGTCGTCCAGGAGCGCGCCCAGGGCGAAGCGGCGTTCCACACGGTCGGCGCGGCCGGTCTCGATGCGTGGCAGCGCTCGGAAGTCGGGTTGAAGATCTACAAGGACGTCAGGCAGGTGACAGACCTGCCGGGCCCGGCGAGCTTCCGCGCGATCGTGCACTTCCACTGGCTGAATGAAGCGGGAGAAGTCATCAGGCGCGCGACGCGGCGTACCCCGGAGTGCCGGCAGCCCGGGCCGGCGACTGTCACCCCGCCTGCGGCGACCCCGCCCGCGGTCGCTACGCCCACGGGCCAGTCCGGTTGAGGTAGGCGGCGGGCGCTGCTCCCGCCGGAAACCCCGGCCTGGGGTCGCGGTGGCGAGCTCGCCCGCGCTGGCACCCGGCGGGGTGTACTAAAATCCCTGGCATGAAGACCTCGATCCACCCGGAGTACGTGCAGGCGCACGTGCGGTGCACGTGCGGCAACGAGTTCACGACGCGCGCGACGCGCGCGGAGCTGCACGTGGAGGTGTGCTCGAACTGCCATCCGTTCTACACGGGTCGCCAGAAGCTCGTGGACACCGGCGGGCGCGTGGAGCGCTTCCAGCGGCGGATGGCGAAGGGCCGCCTGCGCCAGGCGCAGGGCGCCGGTGGGGGCGGGGCCGCAAGTCAGACACAGCCGCCGAGCCCGCAGTAGGCCAATGCCTCCGCGCCTGGCCGCCGGACCGCCGACGACGCCAGCCCCAGGGCGAGTCGCGGACGAGCGGGGGGCCGCGACGAGCGTGGACGCGGGCCAGGTTGCGATCGACGGGGATACCGCAGCCGCGACGCCCAACGGCGAGCTGATCGCCCAGCGTGACGCCCCGCTGGGTGGTCAGGCGGTGCTGGAGGGCGTGATGATGCGCGGGGTCTCCCACTGGGCGGTGGCGGTGCGCAAGCCGAGCGCGGAGCAGCTTGACCACGGCGGCCTGGAGCCCGAGGAGGCGGCGCTGGGGGAGATCGAGGTGACGAGCCTCCCGCTGACGTCGCTGCTGCGGCGCCACCGCCTGCTGCGACTGCCGATCGTGCGCGGGGTGGTCGCGCTGGGGGAGTCGCTGGCGATCGGCTTCCGCGCGTTGGGGATCTCGGCGAACGCGCAGATGCCCGAGTCCGAGCAGGAGATATCGAGTGGGGCGTGGGCGGGGACGGTGGTGGTGGCGATGATCTTCGCGATCGGGCTGTTCTTCTTGATCCCGGTGGGGCTGGTGAGCCTGATCAAGGGCGAGCTGGGCGGCTCGTCGGTGCTGTTCTGGGTGATCGAGGGGCTGGTGCGGACGGCGATCTTCCTGGGCTACATGCTGCTGCTGTCGCGCCTGCGGGATCTGCGCCGGGTGTTCGAGTACCACGGGGCGGAGCACAAGACGATCTCGTGTTTCGAGGCGGGTCTGCCGTTGACGCCGGCCAACGCGAAGCGCTTCTCGCGGCTGCATCCGCGCTGCGGGACGAGCTTTCTGCTGCTGGTGATGATCGTGGCGATCTTCGTGTTCGCCCCGATCGGGCTGCCGGCGTGGTACTGGCTGGTGGCGACCCGCATCCTGGGGGTCCCGGTGATCGCGGGGATCTCCTTTGAGCTGATCAAGTTCGCGGGACGCAATCGCGACAAGCGCTGGGTGCAGGCGCTGATGTGGCCGGGGCTGAAGCTGCAGCTGCTGACGACGCGCGAGCCCGACCTCGACCAGCTGGCGGTGGCGATCGCGGCGCTGGAGGCGGTGCTGGCGGTCGAGACCCCCGGCGAGCTGTCGGCGGCGGACCTGGTGGGCGTCGAGGTGGTGGCCTGAGCCGCGCCTAGACTGCCGGTGTGATCGAAGATCTCGTAGAGCAGATCGAGGCGCGCTTCGCGGAGCTCGGGGAGCAGCTGACGGACCCGGCGGTGATCGGCGACCGGGAGCGCTACGCGGAAGTGGGCCGCGCCTACAGCCAGTTGGAGCCGGCGGCGAAGCTGGCGGCGCAATGGCGTCGGGCGCAGGACGACGCGGCGGGCGCGGAGGAGCTGTTGAGCGAGGACGGGGAGGACGCGGAGGTGCGCGAGCTGCTCGGCGGGGCGCGAGAGCGGATCGAGCAGCTCGAGGAGGAGATCCGCCTGGCGATGGTCGAGCACGACCCGAACGACGAGAAGAACGTGATCGTCGAGATCCAGGGCGGGGCGGGCGGCGACGAGGCGGGCCTGTGGGCGGGCGATCTCTATCGGATGTTGACGAAGTACGCGGAGGCGCGCGGCTTTCAGACGGAGCCGCTGGCGGTGGGCGACGGCAAGTACACGTTTGGGATCAAGGCCCGCCCCTCCGGATCGGGTTCCCCGGGATCTGGACCCGCACGCCCTGGGGCGTACTCGGTGTTCAAGTTCGAGGGCGGGACGCACCGGGTTCAGCGGATCCCGGCGACGGAGTCCCAGGGGCGGGTGCATACGTCGACGGCGACGGTGGCGGTGCTGCCGGAGGCGGAGGAGGTGGAGGTCGAGGTCGACCCGAACGACCTGCAGATCGACGTGTACCGCTCGACGGGCCCGGGGGGCAGTCGGTGAACACGACGGACTCGGCGGTGCGGATCACGCACCGCCCGTCGGGGGTGGTGGTGGCGATGCAGGACGAGAAGTCCCAGCTGCAGAATCGCGAACGGGCGATGCGGGTGCTGCGGGCGCGGCTGTACGAGCGGGCGCTGGCCGAGCGGCAGGCGGAGCTGGCGGCGGACCGTCGCGCGCAGGTGGGGACGGGCGATCGGGCGGAGAAGATCCGCACGTACAACTTCGGCGAGCGACGCGTGACGGACCACCGGGTGAAGCTGACGACGCACAACCTCGACGAGGTGCTGGAGGGGGCGCTGGAGGAGTTCACGGCGGCGCTGCAGTCCGACGAGAAGCGCCGGCGCCTGGAGGCGCAGACGGCGGCGTGAGCGGATGACGGGGGAGTCGTCGGGGAAGGGATGGGCGGCCCCGGGAGGGGCCGCGGGGCGGGCGTGCGCGGTGGGACCCGCGAGCGACGCGGCGCTTCCAGGCGCGGCGCTGCGACGGGGCGTGGCGGCACGGGAGGCGCTGGAGGGGGCGATGACGGCGATCGGGGCGGCGGGCTGTGAGACCCCTCGATTGGACGCGGAAGTGCTGCTGGCGCACACGCTGGGGGTGGACCGGGCGCGCCTGCTGAGCGACCGCGAGCTGACGGTGGAGGGGCCGGCGGTGCGGGCCTACCAGGACGCGGTGCGCCGCCGGGCGGTGGAGCGCGAGCCGGTGGCGTACATCACCGGCGTCCGCGGCTTTCGCGGCCTGGAGCTGACGGTGGACCGCCGGGCGCTGATCCCGCGCCCGGAGACCGAGCTGCTGGTCGAGGTCGCGCTCGCGCTGCCGGCGGGGGCGGCGGTGCTGGACGTGGGCACCGGCAGCGGCGCGGCGGCGCTGGCGCTGGCGGACGAGCGCTCGGACCTGCGGGTGACGGGCAGCGACGTGAGCGCGGCGGCGCTGGACCTGGCGCGCGCCAACGGGCAGCGCCTGGGCCTGCCGGTGCGCTGGCTGGAGGCGGACCTGCTGGACGGTGTGCCGGACGAGTTCGACGCGGTGCTCTGCAACCCGCCGTACGTGGCCACGGGCGAGCGGGCGGGGCTGGCGCCGGAGATCGTCCGCCACGAGCCGCCGCAGGCGCTGTTCGCCGGAGCGGACGGCCTGGCGACGATCCAGCGGCTGCTGGCCCAGCTGGCGGGGCGCGAGCGGGTGCGGATGGTGGCGCTTGAGGTCGGCGCGGGACAGGCGGGGGCGGTGGCGGAGACGATGGGCGCCGCGGCCTTCGCGGCGGTGCGGCGCGAGCGCGACCTGGCGGGGATCGAGCGGGTGGTGGTGGGGGAGCGGACGCGGTGATGAAGGCGGCCGACGCGAGGCGCTTGCAGGAGTGCCTGGGGGCCGGCGGGGTGGCGGTCTTCCCGACCGACACGGTCTACGGTCTGGCCTGCGACCCGCTGCAACCCAGGGCGGTGCGGCGGCTGTACGAGCTGAAGGGCCGCCCCCCCGAGCGGCCGGCGGCGGTGATGTTCTTCACGGTGGCCGGCGCGCTGGATGCCCTGCCCGAGCTGGGCCCACGGGAGCGCGTCGCAATGCAGGCGCTGCTGCCGGGCCCATTGACGCTGGTGCTGCCCAACCGCGAGGGCCGCTATCCACTGGCGTGCGCGCCGGTCTCCGATCGGTCAGGCGCCGGGTCTGAAGCGAGCGCGCCGCGGCCCGACGCGGCGGGAGGACGCGACACCCTGGGCCTGCGCGTGCCGCTGCTCCCCGAGCGTCTGTCGGCTCTGCGCACGGTGCGGGGCCCGGTGATGCAGTCAAGCGCCAACCTCTCAGGCGAGCGCGAGGCGCGGCGTCTCACGGACATCCCACCTGCGCTGCTGGAGGGCACCGATCTGGTGCTAGACGGCGGCGAACTGCCGGGGATCGCGTCTACGGTGCTCGACCTGCGCGAGTACGAGCGCGGCGGGGAGTGGCGCGTCCTGCGCGAGGGGCCAGTCGGGAGGATCGATCTGGAGCGGGCGCTGGATGAGCCGGGAGCGGCCTCCTCAGAGGGATAAACCCAGGCTCAGGCGCCGTCGTCGCGGAGGCCTTGCCTCAACTCGCTGATGAATCGACTGAGGCGCACCGTCTCCTCGAGGCGCTCCTCTGGAGTCTTCTCATGGTCTCGCGCGAGCCGCGCCCGGTTGGCGCGCTCGTTGCGCGCGATCTCCTCGGGCGTCCACGGCCTGCGTGGCTTGGCTTTCGGCGTCGCTGCCATGCTCCTGGCATTGTAGATCGGCGCTCTCAGTGCGCAGACGCTGAGCGCGGAAGCCTCCGTGCCGCCAGTCGCGGGTGGAATGGCGAACGCTCACGGGGTCCATCGCACCGAGCTGGCACGGCCGATCTCCTTGCCGGGGAGGAGGAGACCCTCGGTGTCAGAACTGCAGCGGAGGCGAAATGTGCAGCGCCGGCGCTGTAGGCGCGAGCGCTGCGAGTTGGGTGGCGATGATCGTGTGGTGGGTATCCGCAGTGAGGAGGTCGTAGCCGTGGGCGAAGGCGGTTGCGGCAATCTGGATGTCGAGAATCCATGCCACCCGGTTATCCGGCTTCGAGCGTCCTTTCGGTCGCCTGGCGTTAGAGGGAGGAGTCGGCAAAGTGGCGCGCAGCGCACCGGCAATGTCGGCGGCACGATCGTCGAAGGTCAGCACCTCGATCAGGCCCGCATCGATCTGGTCGCGCAGCCACCGCAGCTGTGCGCCGGCTGCCTGCCGCCCGGACGAGGCGGCTTTGTTGAGGCCGTAGGAGATCTCTTTAAGGGTGGTCGCGGTGAACGCGATCGGATCGCCTGTCCGCCGGCGACCCTGAACGTGGTCAAGCACAGGGCTGTCCGGTCGCAGGCGGGCAGCGGTGGTCGTGTCCCACGCCACGGGCATGGGCTCAGGCGTCTTCGCGAAGTGTCCGGCTGAGCTCGATCAGCTCCTGCTCGCCCAAGGGGGCGATCGACGCACCGGGGGCAGGGACGGCATCGATGAATCCCCGCCAGCGTTCCTCTGCGCGGTTGCTCAGCTCGATCGAGCGGCGACGGTCTCCCAGACGTTCTGCCGCCAGGCGAACGAGGACGTCATTCGGGGTGGTGCCCGCGGCATCCGCGATGTCCACGATCTCGCTCCACACCTGCTCCGGCACGGTGAGCTGTGCACGGCGCCCGGTGCGGCGGGGCGCGCGCTGGCGCACTCTATGCGCTCCGGCGGGTTCCTCGCTCGGCACCAGGACGATCGGGTCTGGGTGGTTTCCTGGCACAGACCGACCACGATAGCACGGCATAAACCGCCTTACGGCCGGGCGCAGCGATCACATCTCGATCGCATAGCGTCCCGGGAGAGCGGCATCGCGCTTTCGGCCATCCCAGCGCGGGGAACTCGAAGGTTCCGCCCGCTCGGCCCCGTATGCTACCTGCGTTCTTTAGGCGGGCGGCCTAAGATGCGAGGCGGACACCGCGATCAGCGGACACCATTGCGGATGTTGAGGTCCGGCTAAGGAACGCCGAGTAGAACTATCGTAGGACGAGTCTAGTCCCGTGATGCGTATCCGGTTAGCTCCAGATGGGGTTTTAGGCGGCTCGGCGGGTGATTTGCTGATAGGTGGTGGGGTTGTGCAGGGCGCCGAGTCCGAGGAGGGTCTGGAACGCCGCCATTGGTGTGCTGCGGCGGTTGTGACGGAAGACGTACTCGTCGAGATAGACCTGTAGGTGCTCGTCAGAGACGCCACGGTGTGTGCCGTGCATCCAGGCCTTGAGGTTGGAGGTTGCGCGGTGTGCTCGAGGGAGTAGCTGATCGGGCGCAGCGGTTTGTTTCGGGTGTCGGCGGTGCTCGTAGCCGTGCTTGCTCAGGACGCGGTAGGACTGAAGCCCGTCGGTATGCACGATTGCGCCGGTGGTGGTGGTCGCCTGGGTGAAGCTGAGCAGTATCGGCCCTGAAGCGTCGGGCAACACCCGAAGGCGCAGCCGCCCGGAGCCGTGTCCGCGGACCTCGATCGCGATGCCGATCAGCGCCTTCTTTCCGCGCTGGCGGCCGCCTTTGAGGCCCTCCTCGCGCCCACCGAGGAAGAACTCGTCGATCTCGACCTCACCCTTCAGCAGCTCGCGCTCAGGGGCGACCATCGCCCTGCGCAGCTTCTGCAGGATCAGCCAGGCAGTCTCATAGCGCGAGAGCCCGAGCTGGCGTTGCAGCTGCTTGGCCGATATGCCCGGGTGGTGAGTGGCGACCAGATAGGCCGCCCAGAACCACGTGCGCAGCGGCGTGTGCGTCTTGTGCATCACGGTCCCCGCAGTCACCGACGTCTGGTGCCCACACGCGGTACATACCCACAGGTGGCGGCGCGTCTGGCCACCGGCCCGCCCGCCGCCACACCCTGGACAAGCAAACCCCTCCGGCCAGCGCGAAGCGAACAGATACTCGCGGCAGGCCTCCTCGGTCGCAAAGCGCTCCTGAAACTCCAAGATGCTCAGAGGATACGTAGGCCGCGACACCCAACAAAACTACGAAACCACCCGGATGGAGCTAACCGGATACGCATCAGTCCCGTAGTGTTCCACCCGAGCCCATCATTGGCATCTCGTCAAGAGCATATCGTTGACTTCGTGCGACCTCCGATCGCGGAGGTCGCTCTAGCTGTCCAGTTCGCCGAGCCCGTCACCGACGACGCCACGACGCTCAGCAAGTTCTGGCCGGCTGTCCTAGCCGAGTTCCCCGACGTGGAGTCCCAGCCACCGCTCCCGCCGTTGACCGAGACATTTAAAGTTCCGGCACCGCCGAGCATATCCTTCCAGGTACTAGTGGGGTGTCAGGCAACGTTCGCCGGGTTGACGGCGCCGAGGATTCGGGCATGACAGCGTTCGGGGCCGAGTCGGTGCCGGCAAACGTTGCCGGGGCCTCCACTAGGTGGCCCACAGGCTTCGCGCTATTGGTTCCTCGGCGCGGGAGGCAACGAGCTTGTCCAGATTCAGCCCGACCGTTTCGGCTACAACTGGAGGAAAGGTCCGACCGACGTGGCGGCCTATCCGCGCTATCCATATGTCCGAGGTCGCTTTGAATCTGTGTTTTCAGTTTTTGTCGATACGCTGCACCAGCTCGGGAAAGAGGTTCGCCCAATCTGGTGCGAGGTGACTTATATCAATCCCGTTGCGTTTGGCAACTCCGGGGAGGCGCGCCCAGATCTGTCCACCGTCTTGCGCCGTCTTGTGCCATACAAATCCCAGCTGCTACCTCAGCCTGACAACACAACCCTAGTGTGGTGCTGGTTTAATTTGTTTGCGGTTAGGGTAGGTGGTGGTTATGCCTATTCCTACTGCTGTTTCAATCGAGTTGACGGACGAAGAGCGCGCCGTGCTGGAGAGCTGGACGCGGCGCCGGACGAGTGCTCAGGCGCTGGCGCTGCGGGCTCGTATCGTGTTGATGGCCGCGGAGGGGTTGTGGTCTAACGGTGAGATCGCCGAAGCGCTTGGGGTTTCGCGGCCGACGGTGACGAAGTGGCGCAACCGGTTCTTCCAGCGCCGGCTTGAAGGACTCGCGGACGAGCCCAGGCCGGGGAAACCGCGGACGATCACCGATGAGCAAGTCGAGCGGGTCGTGATCAAGACCTTGGAGAGCACGCCGAAGAACGCGACGCATTGGTCGACCCGCTCGATGGCCAAGGAGGTCGGGATGACCCCGGACGCGGTGATGCGGATCTGGCACGCCTTCGGGTTGCAGCCGCACCGCCAGGAAACCTGGAAGCTGTCGAAGGACCCGCTGTTCATCGAGAAGGTCCACGACATCTGCGGCCTGTACCTGAACCCGCCGGAGCGCGCTGTGGTGATGTGCGTGGATGAGAAGAGCCAGATCCAAGCGCTGGACCGCACCGCACCGACGTTGCCGATGCTTCCCGGCACGCCCGAGCGAGCGACCCACGATTATGAGCGGCACGGCACCTCCAGCCTCTACGCCGCGCTGAACCTCGGGAGCGGGCAGGTGATCGGCTCACTGCACCAACGCCACCGCGCGATCGAGTTCCTGAAGTTCCTCCAGAGGATCGATGAGAACGTGCCCGCCCACCTGTCCGTGCACCTCGTGCTCGACAACGCCTCCAGTCACAAGACCCCGAAGGTCCGGCGCTGGCTCGCTGCGCACCCCCGGTTTCACCTGCACTTCACCCCGACCTCGAGCTCGTGGATCAACCTCGTCGAGCGCTGGTTCGGCGAGCTCACAACCAAGCTCCTACGCCGCGGCGCCCACCGCTCCGTCCGTGCACTGAACGCCGACATCCGCCAATGGATCGACACCTGGAACGAGAACCCCCGCCCCTACGTCTGGACCAAGACCGCCGACCAAATCCTCGACGCCATCAAACGATACTGCCAACGAATCAACCAGACAGGACACTAGTGGAGGCCCCGGCAACGTTTGCCGGCACCGACTCGGCCCCGAACGCTGTCATGCCCGAATCCTCGGCGCCGTCAACCCGGCGAACGTTGCCTGACACCCCACTAGCCGACCGGTTTCTACTCCTGCGCGACGGTACTCCATTCGGTCGATTCTACCTTACCGCTGACCCGGCGTATACTAACGACCGGTCGCTCGGGTACAACCTGACCCTCCGGATGATCGGTCAGCCGCGGTCTCCAGATTTGGCCGGAGCGTTGGATGTATTTGACGAGGGTCGCCGCCTCATCGTAAATACCTTCAGAGACATAACAACGCCTGAGATGCACGAAGAGTGGGGGCTCGATGACAACGGCTGAAGCACGTCCGCAGTACCTCTTAGATCGCGTTGTGCACGTAGATTCGCACGCACCTTCGAGCGGCTCTCTCACGTCGGGGGTGGGAGCGCCGGTGGTCACGATGAGAGTTGGTTTCGCTGCCCCCTGGTTCAGTAATGCCATTGGCCGACTTGAAGATCTTGCCTCGCTCGCACCGGGTTGGGATAGCTATGGTGCAAAGTCTGTCGCTGCGGATATGGCGATGGCTGCAGTTAGGTTTCTTGCCGATGTCGCCGTCGCCTCCCCCGGTGTGCACGAGCCGTCGATCGTGCCCTTGTCGGACGGGGGTATTCAGGTGGAGTGGCATCGTTGTGGCATTGATCTAGAGGTCGCCTTTTCTGACGACGAGCCTGGTGTCTCTTGCGTCGATCACACAAGCGATGAAGCAGCAGAACGTCCACTAAGCGATGCCCTCAACGAGGTACTCAGGGTGGCTACTCGACTCAACGCGACGTGATCGCCGCCAACGCGCCATTCGCAGACACGACCGAGTTGTATCGGCGTGTTCACGTCGACCAGATTGTCTGGGACGACAACGTGAAACGCCTACGGCCCAACAAAAATGTTTTCAAGGACGTCGAGTTGTCCGTCCATCTTGGGGACGTATTGGAAGATAAAGGCCACCCCCCACTATCAGTGCTTGATGGTCGACCGAGCCATCATCTTGTCGCGTTGGCGGCCGGCTTTGTCGCGGAAGAGGAACAAGTGATTTCGCGCGATCCGCAAGCTCACGATGAGTCGCATGGTCTAGTTACTTGCCCCGGATAAATGCCGGGGACTGAAACGGCCGCGTCCGGTTGGGCGCGGCCGAGTCGGGCTCATTCATGGGTTTGCCTGGTTGGTGGGCTGGTGGGAGTGTTTCAGCGGGCCCGGATGGCGAGGGTGTCGAGGTCGTAGGCGAGGATCGCCCATCCGGTCCAGGTTCTCATTCCGTCATCGCCCTTCAGCCTGGTTCGGCGTAGCCCGTAGCGGCGCTTGAGGTGACTGATCCGGCCCTCGATGCCGGTTCGGTAGCGGGCTCTGCGCTTGCGTGTTCTGCGTGATCCGGGCTCGTGGTGGCCGGAGAGCTGGATCTGCCGGTCGGTGAGGTCGGGGAACGCGCCTTTCGTGGGGCCGGCCTGGAAGCCACCATCGCAGACGATCTCTCTGAGCCGGATATCGGCATGTTCGAGCTCGCGGGCGGTTTGGGGCAACAGTCGGTTCTCGGCGGGGTTGCCCGGCGCGTGCCCGGCGGGCAGGATGAACCCACGAGCGCCCTTTCGGGTGTTCTCGGTCACCTCGCAGATTTGCGCGACATACCCAAACTCGGTCGGCTTGCCGAGCTTGCCCTTGCGGATCGGCCGGGCGTCGGGGTCGGCCAAGGAGACGAGCCTGTCGGTGATCTTCAGCCCGCGAGCGCGACGGTCGATCTGCTCTGTGACCTTCTGGCAGCGCGCGGTGAGCTGCTCGAGCTTCCTCGCTGCTGTGAGCTTGGCCTGGGCACCACGGCCGCGAGCCGATGCCCGCGCCCCAGCGATCAGCCGCTGGGCCTCTCTCACCGAACGGGCGATCACTCGCCCGGCCTGCTCGTTGAGCTTCATCACTTCCGCTTTGGCATCGCCTGTGCGGCGCGCGAGTGTCCGGGTGATCGCACGAACAGCCCGCCCAACCAAACGCGAACGATCCCTGACCCGTGTTGTGTTGCCCTTGATCATCCCGGTCACCTTGCGGCCCTCGCGGGCCAGCGCCCTGACGCCCTGCAAGGCGAGCATCGCGTCGGAGGGATAGCGGATGTCCGCTTCCACGACTGTCGAGTCGATCCTGGCCGCCCGCGCACGAAAACGTGTCTCGCGCTGGGCCTTGGAGATCACCACCCTGGTGATCTCCTGCACGACCTCGGCTCCCAGCCGGCGGGCGAGCTTTCTGACCGTGGACTCCTCCGGCACACGCTGATCGAGCGCGATCAGGCAGAAGCGCCGCAGGTGCAACGAGTCTGAGACCTCCCGCACCAGCGTTTCGTAGCCCCAGCCCGTGCGCTGCTTGATCACCATCAACCGAACGAAGCTCGCCATCGAGATCGAAGGGCGCCCACGATCCCGCGCGTCCTGCTCCCATGCAGCCGCGACCGGCCCGAGCAACAGCGGATCGCACAGCACCACATCCAGACGAGCAAGATCCTCGGGCAGCTCCCGCGCCTTGACCGGCAATACCTCGTCCCACAAGCACTCCACCTGCCCGCCACACAGCGTGAGCATCACACCTCCACCGGGTTGGCAACCAATTCATGAGCAAGCCAATCGTCCTCAACACAGCGGACAGACCGGGGGTTCTGACCGGCCCGGATGGGACCCTCACTACACCCGAGAAGACAGGAGGCGGTGATGCCCGGACCAGGACGCAACGACCCATGCCCATGCGGCTCAAATCGCAAGGTCAAGCGCTGCTGCGGCCAGCAACGCGGACCCTCCGAGGAACAGCTCGCGCGCGCCCACGTCGCACTGCTCGCACGCGACGCCACCGCCGACCTGGAAGGCCTTTCCGAGAGAGCCCTGGACCACCTCTGGGAGCAACTCCTGAACGTGCCCCTCATCGACCTCTCGCTTCTTGTCAGCCTGCCCAAGCTGATCGGCCCCGACCTCAAACGCCTGCAGGAAGCCATCTCCAGGGACGACCCCGACTGGGGCTGGGACGCCCTCACCACCGTCGCAGAACAGATCGACACACCCCAACAGCGAGCCAAGCTCGCCGACGCGCTCGTCCGTCTACGCGACCAACACCGCCTCAACCGCCGACAAGCCGCCGCCGCACTCCTAGACCTCGACAGCCGATCCACACGCTTCATCGCCGCCAGCCTCCTCGACGCCGTCGCAATCTCAGTCGGCGTCGAACGCACCCCCGGCGGCCTCCACCTCGCCGCCTAACCCCGCACTTTTATCCGGGGGAAGTAGTTACTGGCGCCAAGCCCAAGTCACGACGCGATCGGTTTGCGCTTGCCGCGCGATGGGAGGCCTTGCGCCGGGAGGCTCTAACCCCAGAGCTCCAAGCGGCTTTGGACAGGTCCGAAGCCTCGGATAACCGCTAGCGGGTGGATGCGGTAGCACCGGCGGTCAGCGTCGACTGATGTGGCTTGCTGGCCTCGGCCGTGCGTCAGGCTTTGGCTGGTCGCTGTGGCGTGCGGGCCAGGCGGTGTCGTTGTTGGCCTCGTTCATCATCTCGATTGCGCGGCGGGCGCCCTGGGAGAGCAACATCGCGCTTTCGGCCAACTCGCGGATGGCCTCGGGGGTTGCATCCACGAGTCGATCTCCGCATACGATCTGCGCAACGTCACGTGTCCCATTCGAGCGATTCAGGCCGTTCTCCATGCGCTGAAGGTAACAGGTGCCGAGGCCGCCGCGCGACAAAAGGACCGCGGCGGACGCGGCGATCCGATCGGCCGGCCGCCGCGAACCACGCCACGCGAACAGCGCGCCACGGCAGGCCCACCCGGCGGAGCGGATCGACGCGACCGACGGGGGCCGGCCGTGACAAGGCCCCGGTCGCGTGGCTGCCCCGCCTACATCGCCCGGCCGCGCCCACGAGCCCCGTGACGTGCTCACCCGCGCGGACGCGCCCCAAAAGATCACCCTGGTCGGCACCAGGCACGGACTCGGGAACAGGGTCGAGGTGGACCGGAACAGGGCCGAGGGAGACGGGGACGGGCCCCGACGTGGACCGGATCCCCGCCGCGTGCTAGCCTCGCAGATGGCCGCCGCGACTGGCGTTGCGAGATGGAATCGACCATCGGGAAGCGCGGCCGCAGCGAGAGCCGCGCGCCTGGGCACCGAGATCGTCGTCACCTGCCAAGGAGAGCGCCGTGTCCGAGCTGAGCCCCGATTATTTCAACCGTCCCCTCGCCGAGGTGGACCCGGAGGTCGCCGAAGCGCTGCGTGGCGAGCTGGAGCGCCAGCAGAGCACGCTGGAGATGATCGCGTCGGAGAACTTCGTGCCGCGGGCGGTGCTCGAATGTCAGGGGTCGGTGCTGACGAACAAGTACGCCGAGGGCTACCCCGGGCGGCGCTACTACGGGGGCTGCGAGTGGGTCGACGTCTCCGAGCAGCTCGCGATCGACCGCGCGAAGGCGCTGTTCGGGGCCGAGCACGCCAACGTCCAGCCGCACTCGGGCGCGCAGGCCAATACCGCGGTCTACCACGCGCTGCTGGCGCCGGGGGACACGATCATGGGGCTGTCGCTGGCCCACGGGGGGCACCTGACGCACGGTATGAAGATCAACGTGTCGGGGCGGCTGTACGACATCGCGGCCTACGAGGTCGACCGCGAGAGCGGCCTGATCGACATGGACGCCGTCGCGCGCATCGCGCGCGAGCGCCGGCCGAAGCTGCTGCTGGCGGGCTGGTCGGCGTACCCGCGCCAGCTGGACTTCCCGCGCTTCCGCGAGATCGCGCGCGAGGTCGGGGCGCTGCTGATGGTCGACATGGCCCACTTCGCGGGGCTCGTCGCCGCGGGCCTGCACCCCAACCCCGTCGAGCTCGGCGCCGACGTGGTCACCACAACCACCCACAAGACGATCGGCGGGCCCCGCGCGGGCATGATCCTCTGCAAAGAGGAGTTCGCGAAGAAGATCGACTCCGCGGTCTTCCCCGGCCAGCAGGGCGGGCCCCTGGAGCACGTGATCGCCGCGAAGGCCGTCGCTTTGAAGATCGCCAAAAGCGAGCTCTTCCGCGAGCGCCAGCGCCGCACCCTCGACGGCGCCCGGGCGCTCGCCGAGCAGCTACTTGCCGCCGGTCACGGCGTCAACGTGCTCACCGGCGGCACCGACGTGCACCTCGTGCTCACCGACCTGCGCGACGTGGTCCCCGAGCTCACCGGCCGCCAGGCCGAGGACCGTCTGCACGAGATCGGGATCACCGTCAACCGCAACGCCGTCCCGTTCGACCCGCGCCCGCCGATGGAGGCGTCGGGGCTGCGGATCGGCACCCCCGCCCTGGCGACCCGCGGGCTGCAGCGCGAGGACTTCGTCGAGGTCGGGCAGATCCTCGCCGCCGCGCTGACCCCCGGCTTCGAGGAGCGCGCCAGCGAGCTCTCCGAGCAGGTGCGCGCGATCGTCGAGCGCTACCCCCTTTACGAGGAGCTCACAGCCAGCGCCCCCGTGTAGGCGCCTCCGACGCGTACGCCTGCGATGCTGTCGGCGGGCTTATGACCTCCCACGAGCTCGACGCGCTATACGCCCTGCTGGCGGCCGCCGTGGTGACGGCGCTGCTGACCCCGCTGACGATGCGCCTCGCGCGGGCCGTCGGCGCGATCGACCGTCCGCGCGAGCGGGGCCTCTCCGAGCGCGACACGCCGCTGCTGGGCGGGCTGGCGATCTTCGCGGGGACGCTCGTCGCGGGGCTGATCTGGCTGCCCGACGAACGGATGTGGCGGGGGCTGCTGATCGCCGCGACCGTGATCACGCTGGTGGGGGCGCTCGACGACCGCTTCGACCTGCCGCCCGCGGCGAAGCTCGCCGGACAGGTCGCGGCGGCGCTGATCGTCGTGCACTACGGGATCGTCGTCGAACTGATCACGCTGCCGTTCGTCGGGGCCCTGCACTTCCCCAACGCCGGCGGCGCGATCACCGTCGTGGGCCTGGTGGCGCTGATGAACGTCGTCAACTTCTCCGACGGCGTCGACGGCCTCGCGGCGGGGGTCTGCGCGATCGTCGCCGTCGCGCTCGCGGTGATCGCGTTCGACCTGCAGCGGTGGGCGCCGGGGGTGCTCGCCGCGATCATCGCGGGGGCGTCGCTGGGCTTTCTGGTCTACAACTTCCCGCCCGCGTCGAGCTTCATGGGCGATTGCGGCGCGAACCTGCTCGGCCTGCTGATGGGCTGCCTGACGGTCGAGGGGGCTGTCAAGACCGAGGTGGTGCTGTCGTTCGTGCTGCCCCTGATCCTGCTCGCCGTGCCGTTCCTGGACACAACTTTCGTGGTCCTCAAGCGCTTGAAGTACCGCCGCCCGATCTATGCGTCCGACAATGAGCACTTCCACCACCGCATGGCCCGCATCGGCTTCTCGCGACGGCGCACGATCGCGTACCTGTACGCCTGGACGCTGCTGCTCGCGGGGTTCGCGCTGGCGCTGCGCTTCGTCCCGTACTCCGACCACAAAGGCCACTTGTATCTCGGCTGGACGCTCGTGATCGCCGTGATCGCGCTGCTCGTCGCGGCGGCCAGCGTGTACCTCGTGTACGTGCTGGAGATCCTCAAGTTCCGCCGCCTCGACGCGATCCGCCTGCGCCGCCTGCGGCCCGAGGCGACCCCCGCGCAGATCGAGAGCGACGTCGCCCAGGATTTCGAGACCGGCGAGTACGAGATCGTCTCCTCGTGACGCGCCTCCGTGCTCGTGCTCCCGCCGGGGCGCGACTTCCGAGCGTCCGCCGGTTTGGCATCGGCAGCCCCGTGCACCGACTCCTGCAACCCACCCCGCCGCTTCGGCCGCTCGTGCTCCTCGCACTGTCGATCGCACTTGCGCTGCCCGCGGGCGCCGGCTTCGCTGTGGCGCCCGCCGCCGCCAACCCGGCTGTGGCGCTGCCCTCGGGGGGGCGCCCGCCGCTGGTGGGGATCGGCGAGCAGGAGCCCTACATGTTCGCCGACCCCCGCTTCCAGGCGCTCGGGATCCGCTACGCGCGCCTCTCGATCGGGTGGGACACGCTGGAGAGCCGCGCCCAGAGCAGGGCGCTGGCGCGGTGGCTGCGCGCGGCCCGCGCCGACGGGGTGCGGCCGCTGATCGCCTTCGAACACTCCTGGATCGCCGGGCGCCACCGGCGGCTGCCGAGCGCGGCCCAGCTCGGCCTCCAATTTCGGCGGCTGCACGCGCGCTATCCGTGGGTCAGCGACTTCGCGACGTGGAACGAGGCCAACTACTGCGGCCAGCCGACCTGTCATTCGCCGGCGCTGGTGGCCGCGTACTACACGCAGCTGCGGCGCGCGTGCCCCACGTGCGACGTGCTCGCCGCCGAACTGCTCGACGTGCCGGGGATGGTCGCGTGGGTCGCCGCGCAGCGGCGCGCGCTGGGCTACGAACCGGGGATCTGGGGCCTGCACAACTACCTCGGCGCCAACCGCCTCTCGACGGCCTCCACGCGGGCGCTGCTGGGCGCCACCCGCGGCCAGATCTGGTTCACCGAGACCGGCGGCGTGGTTGCCCGCCACAACCACTCCGCCCACGACTTCCCCGAATCGCGGGCCCACGCCGCCGCGGTGACGCGCTTCGTGTTCGACCGCCTCGCCCGCCTCTCCGGGCGCGTCGCGCGGGTGTACCTGTACCAGTGGTACGCCGGGACCGACCGGCGCGAGCCGTGGGACTCGGCGCTGATCGGGTCGCACGGGACGCCGCGCCCGGCGTTCTGGGTGCTCGTGCGGGAGCTCAGCGCCCTCGGGCAGCTCCCCGCGACGCCCGCGGCTGACGCGCTGCTCGCGTCGGCCAGGGGGCCCACCGGCTGACGGTATACGCTGTAGCTGCGTTGCGCCGCAAATCAAATTCATCCGGGGGCTCCGACCGATCGGAGGCCGTGCCGCGCCGTGTCCTGATCCTGTCGGCCGATGTCGGCGAGGGCCACGCCGCGGCGGCGCGGGCGCTGGCCGAGCAGATCGAAGCGTCGCCCGAGCCGGCGCAGGTGACGGTGATCGACGGCCTGGCCGCGATGGGGCGGGTGCTGCGGCCGGTGGTCCAGGACGGCTATCGGGTCCAGCTGCGGTTCTTTCCGTGGAGCTACACGCTGGTGTACTGGCTGCTGGAGCGGGTCCCGCCGGTGCGCTGGCTGACGCGCTGGCAGCTGTGCCTGTTCGGCTCGCGGCCGCTGGCGCGGCGGATCGCCGAACACGACCCGGACGTCGTCGTCTCGACGTACCCCGCCGTAACGGTGGTGCTGGCGCGGCTGCGCCGCACCGGTGCGGTGAGCTGCCCGACGGTGGCGACGATCACCGACCTCACGGGCCTGTTCTTCTGGGCGCAGCGCGGGATCGACATGCACATGGTGATGTACGGCGAGTCGCTGCCGTCGGTGCGGCGGATCGCCGGGGAGGGCAGCGCGCGGCAGGTGCGCCCGCTGATCTCCGCGGAGTTTCAGACGCCGCGCTGCCCGTTGGAGGCGCGCCGCGCGCTGGGGCTGCCCGAGGAGGGCCGGATGGTGGTCGTCTCCGGCGGCGGCTGGGGGGTCGGCGACGTGGAGGGCGCCGTCGGCGAGCTGTGCCGGGTGCCGGAGGTCAGCGCGATCGTATGCCTCGCCGGCCGCAACGACCCGTTGCGAGAGCGGCTGACGAGCGTGTTCGCGGACGAGCCGCGGGTGCACGTGTACGGATTCACCGACCGGATGCCCCAGCTGCTGGCGGCGGCCGACGCGCTGGTGCACTCGACCGGCGGGGTCACGTGCCTGGAGGCGCGGGCGACAGGGACCCCGGTGGTGTCCTATGGGCTGCCGGTGGGCCACGCGCGCCTGAACACCCGCGCGATGGCCGAGCTGGAGCTGCTGCGTCTGGCCAACGACACCGACGAGCTGCGCGAGCACGTACAGGCGAGCTTCGGCGGGCGCGGCCCCGAGGTCGGGGAGCGATACGCCGGCGATGACGGTGCCGCCGGCCGTCGTCCACCTGCGGCCGTGCGGGGGGCGGCTGGCATCGCGGTGGCGAACGGTGGTCTTGGCCCCGCCCTCCCCGCGGCGGAGGCCCACGCGGCGGAGGCCCACGCGCCAGAGCATCCCGAGGCGGCGAACGTCGTGCTGGAGGCCCCCCGGCGGGTGCGCCCGATCCCCCTGTGGCGCCTGCGGCTGACGGCGTTCGCGACGTCGCTGGCGCTGCTGCTGGGGGCCAGCACGTGGATGATGTCCACCGACGAGGTCAACGCCGTGGCGGCGGCGATCCTGCACGTGCATCCGCTCGCTCGGGTCCACACCAGCCAGCCCGACGTCGGCCTGATCGTGCGCACCCCCGCCGGCGACGTGCTGGGGATGGCGGATGCGCTGGCGGCGCGCGGGATCCACGCGTCGTTTGCCGACGACGGAATGCACGCGCACACCACGATCGTCGCGCTGCGCGCTCTCGGAGACGAGCTGCTGCCCGAAGTGCCCTCCGGGTCGAGCTTCCTGCGCTGGGTGCGCACCCGCGGCGTCCTGCGCGCCCAGGCGCGGGCGCTGGGGCTGCGCCATCGCTTCTACTTCCTGCAGCCCCGCAACGGCCTTGTCCTGGGCCAGCTGGTGCTCGCGCGCAGCGACGGGGCGACCCCGGTGAGCGGGGCGCTGCGCCTGAACGCCCGCGGGGCGCTGCCTCAGCGCCCGACGCGCGCCGGCGACGTCGTGGTGGTGGCCGTCGACGGCTCACCGGCATCGGTGTCGGGCGTCGAGCGGTTCGTCGCGTGGCTGGGCGCCGCGCGGCTGTCAGCCGAGCCGCTGGGCTCGCTGATGCGCTGACCCGGCTCGCCGGTCTCGTCTGACGGTCCGTTTGTCTCGTCGGCCGGCCCCCCCGACTCGTCGGCCCGCCCGCCCGCCATCAATGCGAGCAGCAGCGGCGACCGCGCGAGGACGACGGCGCCGGCGAGCAGCACCGCCAGCGAGGCCGCCAGCGGCGCGCCGCTGAGCGGGGTTTCGGTGAAGCGCTCCCCCAGCAGGATCGGGGCGAGCGCGACCGGGACGGCGGTCTGGATCACGAACACCACCGGGGCGACCTGGATCGCGGGGCGGTCCTGCAGCGCGCTCATCTCGCTGAGCGTCGCGATCGCGGAGGCCCCCGCGGTGGCGAGCCCCCAGGCGACCGCGAACCCGAAATGCCCGTAGGAGATGTCGTTGGAGGCGAGCTTCGTGGCGAGCCCGCTCCAGGCGAAGCCGAGCCCGGCGCCGAGCATCGTGACCGTCGCAGACGAGCGCCCGATGCGCAGCAGGATGTACGGCAGCAGGCTCGCGAGGCCGAGCGAGAACAGCACGATCAGGAGGGTCGGCCAGGCGGCGTGGGCGGTGGTCCGCGGCGGGGCGCACAGCGCGGCCCCGGCGACCCCGAGGACGATCGCGCCGACCGCGAGGTGCTCGCGCCGTCCGGCGGGCTCGTGCAGCATCCGCTCGGCGAGGACCAGCAGCACCAGCAGCCCGGCGGCCATCGCGGGCTGCACGACGACCAGCGGGGCGAACGAGAGCGCCAGCAGCTGCAGCGGCCAGCCGAGGATCGAGAAGCCGGTGCCCAGCAGCCAGCGGGTGCGTGTCACCAGGCGGCGTGCGAGCGCGAGGCGCAGGTGCTCGCGGCCGGGGGCCTGCTTGGCGTCGATCGCCTGGAACGCGACCCCTAGGCTGTAGAGGGTCGAGGCACCCGCCGCGGCCACGATTCCAAAGACGACTTCGACCATGCTCGCCACCGATGATCGCAGCCTCGCCACCCGACTGACCGCCGCGGTGGACGGGATCGGCGCAGGGCCGGGACGGGCGCCGTGGCCGCAGGCGGGCGCGGGGTCGGGGTCATGATGGCGAGGATCGGCACGGCGGCGGGGATCGCAGCGGCCGGCTACGCACTGCCGGCGCTGGCCGGCGCGGGCTGCCGGCTGCCGGCGCTGGCCGATGGGTGCCACGCGCTGTGCGGGGCGCTTGGGGTGCAGGACCGCACGGCGGACGGCACGGGGTGTGCGCTGACCTTCGACGACGGCCCCCACGCGCAGGGGACCCCGGCGGTGCTGGAGATCCTCGCGGCGGCGGGCGTGACGGCGACGTTCTTCCTGGTCGGCGAGCAGGTGCGGCGCGACCCGGCGCTGGCGGGCGAGCTGGCGGCGGCGGGACACGGGATCGGCCTGCACTGCGACCGCCACCGCAACCTGCTGCGGCTGACGCCGTGGCAGGTGCGCGAGGACGTGCGGCGGGCGCAGGACGAGATCGAGCGCGCGACGGGGCGGACGCCGACGCTGTACCGCCCGCCGTACGGCGCGCTCAGCGCGGCCGCGCTGAGCATCGCACGTCGCCGCGGCTGGCGGACGCTGCTATGGAGCCACTGGGGCCGCGACTGGGAGGCCGGCGCGACGCCGCGGTCGATCGCGGCCCGCGTGACCGACGGCGCCGGCGACGGCGCGGTGCTGCTGCTGCACGACGCCGACGACTACGGCGCTCCGAGCTCGTGGCGGCGCACCGCGGCGGCGCTCCCGCGGGTGCTCGAGATCCTCGGCGAGCGCGGGCTCCAGCCGACGGCGCCCTAACATTGCTGCCCGATGGCCTCGGGAGTCCAGATCGAGACCGCCTCTGGAGAGCTGGTTCTGCCGGCGCTGGCGGCACGGCCGGCTGTCGAGGAGGTGAGCGCCGCTGCGCGCACGCGCTGGTGGGTCGAGGCGCTGGTGGTGGTGTGGCTGTGCTGGGTGTACGACGCGATCAACAACCTCGCGCCGCTGCGAGTGCACGCGGCGCTGGTGCACGGCCGCGCGGTGCTGAGCCTGGAGCGCTCGCTGGGCCTGGACCCCGAAGTGGCGCTGAACCGCTGGCTGGCGGGGCACCACACGCTGGGCCTGCTGCTCTCCGACTACTACGACAACGCGCACTTCGTCGTGACCCTTGGGCTGCTCGGCTGGCTGTGGTATCGGCGGGCGGACATCTACGCGCCGCTGCGCAACGTGCTGGTCGCGATCAACGCGATCGGGTTCGCCGTCTTCTGGCTGTACCCGACGGCCCCTCCGCGGCTGCTGAGCGGGAGCGGCTTCACCGACGTTGTGGCCTCGACGGGGGCCTTCGGGGGCTGGCACACCGGCTCGCTGGCCGTGGTCGCCAACCAGTTCGCGGCGATGCCCTCGCTGCACATGGCCTGGGCGGTGTGGTGCACGCTGGTGATCTGGGCGATGACCAAGCGGGATTCGGTGAGCGAGGGGCCCGACCGAAGCCGGGAGACACGCGCCTCCGGCGCGAGTCCCCGTTTCGGCCAACCGGCATCCGGCCGGCTGCGCCACCCTCATTGGTGGGCGCGGATCGCGGCGGTCGCCTACCCGTGTGTGACCTGTGTGGCGGTGCTGGCGACCGGCAATCACTACCTGCTCGACGTTCTCGCAGGCGTCGCCACGGCGGTGCTGGCCGTCGTGCTGGTGCGCGCTGTCGAAGCGGCGTGGCGCGCGCGTGGGGCGTCGCCGGTCTCCGCGTGATCCGGGCGGAGGTGTAGCGGGTGATGCTTCCCTGGACCCCGTCTCGTGAGTCCGGCGGCAAGGGGACGATCCCCGTGTCGCATGTCACAAACTTGTTACTAAGTCCCAGATAAGGTAGACTGGCCGCGGCTGCCACCAGAAGGTCAGAGGAGGATCGGGGCGAGAGTTCGCTGCGGGCGGACGCGCTGGTCCTTGCCTCTGTAGGGTCTCAGCCGGTCATCCATGCCAAATTACGAGCCAGAACCAATGGCCTCTACTCTGCGTGCCGGTGCGAGCCCGGTCGCCGGCCGATCCCCGATCGAGCTGCTGCGCCACCTCGACGTGGTGCTCGTGGTACTCGCGGTCCCCGTTGCGCTGGCGCTCGGCGCGCCGGCGCTCGGCCTGCTGCTCGGGATGGGCGGGTGGCTGGTGCAGCGGGTGCTGGCGCACACCGACCGGCGCTGGATCGCACGGGCGCGTGAGCCGCGTACGCAGCTCGGACTCAACCTGTTCGAGGCGTTTGGGCGAATCTGGCTGCTGGCGGGCGCGATCATCGTCGCGGGCGTGGTCGGCGGACGCGCCGACGGGCTGACGGCGGGGCTGGTGATCTGCGGCGCGTACTCGGTTGCGTTCGCGATCAGGGTTTTTTCGGGCCCGCCCACCCGTCCGCCCAGCGGCCCCCGGGCCGCCTCGCCGCAGGGGAGGGCGAAGCTGTGAGCGCGGTGGCCGCAAGCCCGGCCGTTCCGACGGGCGGCGTCGCGGGGCCCGGCTTGGATGAAGGTCCGCCTGCCCCGGCCAGCCCGGGGAAGGGCGGGATGAGCCAGAAAGCGAAGATCCTGTGGGCGATCCTCGCGGTCTACGTCATCGGCCTGATCGTGTTCGGGCTCGTGTTCGGCGTCAAGGCCCACCGCAACGAAAGCTTCGACGTGGTCGGGTCCTTCCACCTCGAAAGCTGGTTTCACATCTTCGGGCCGCTGAACTTCGACAAGGGCGTCCTCTACGTGCTGATCGCCGCCAGCCTGACGGTCGGCATCGTGCTGTGGTCCTCCAGAAGCATGGAGCTGCGGCCGGGGCGCCTGCAGACGATCGTGGAGTGGATCTACGAGCTGGCGCTGGGGATGACCCGCGACAACATGGACGAGGAGATGACCAAGCGGTGGTTCCCGCTGGTGTTCACGCTGTTCGTGTTCATCCTCGTCACCAACCTGATCGGCTACATCCCGCTGCCGGTCGACACCGCGGAGACCTTCAAGGTGTTCGGCGTCGAAGTCCCCTCCTTCCAGATCTACGCGGCCGACACCAACCTCGCGATCCCACTGCTGCTGGCGCTCGGCGTGTTCATCGCCTACAACGTCGAAGGCATCCGCCACCACGGGTTCTTCGGCTACATCAAAAGCCTGGTCCCGGCGGGCCTCGGCGGCGTGATGCTCGTGATCATGTATCCGCTTGAGATCCTCTCGAACTTCCTGCGCCTGATCTCGCTGACGGTCAGGCTGTGGGCGAACCTGCTCGCGGGCCACCTGCTGATCGAGTTCATGGGCGGCCTGCTCGCGGTGGTCATCGGCCTGCAGATCCTGGGCTGGTTCACGCTGCCGATCGGGATCGCGATCTACATGTTCGAGGCGGTCCTGATCGCGGGCCTGCAGGCCTTCATCTTCGCAATTCTCACCGCCATCTACCTCGGCAGTGCGACCCGTAGCCATTGAGACAGTGCGATCCGTAGCCACTGAGACGAAAGGAGACACGATGCCCCAGCGGCACCCGACAAGGAGACCCACGCGATGCTGACCCACGTTCTAGGCTTGATCAACCCTCTGCTGGCGACGGGCAACGCGGAAGTCGCCAAGGAAGGGCTGCGGTCGGTCGCGCTCGGCGTCGGAGCCGCCGGCGGCGCCGCCGGCGCCGGCGCGGGCATCGGGATGCTGTTCGGCAAGGTGATCGAGGCCGTCACGCGCCAGCCGGAGATGCGCGACGAGATCACCTCGATCCAGTGGCTCGGGCTTCGCCCTCACTGAGGCGACCTTCTTCTACGGCCTGGTCGGCGGCCTGATCGCCTTCTTCCTGTAGGCGGTGGAAGGGCTCGCCATGGGCATCCCAATCGCATCGAGCAGCGAACTCGTGGCTGATCACCCCCAACGTCGGCCTGATGATCTGGACGCTGGTGGTGTTCGTGGTCGCGATGTACACCCTCAACAAGCTCGCGTTCCCGCGCATCAGCGAGGCGCTCGACCAGCGTCGGCGCAGCATCGACGACTCGATCGACGCCGCCGAGGCGACGCGCGCGGAGGCCGAGCAGATCCTCGCCGAATACCGCGAGCGCCTGAAGGAGGCCAGGGCGCAGTCCGAGGAGATCGTCCAGCGCGCGCGCCAGACGGCCGAGTCGCACGAGCACGAGGCCCGCGACCGCGGGCAGGAGATCGTCGCGGAGGCCGCCAGGAAGGCCGAGCGCGACATCGAGGCCGCGACCAAGCGGGCGCTCGACGACATCCGCCGGGAGGTCGCGGACCTCACGATCATGGCCACCGAGAAGGTCATGCGCAAGACGCTCGACGACGCCGACCAGCGGCGCCTGGTGGAGGAGGCGCTGAGCGAGCTGGACTTCTCGGGCCTCTCATCGGGCGCTCAGAGCAACTGATGGGGGAACGCGGGCCGACGCGGGAGCGCGACTGATGGAGGAGCTCGCACAGGTATACGCCCGCTCGCTGTTTGCGGTCGCCCGCGAGCAGGGCAAGCTCGACGTGCTGCGCGAGCAGCTCGGCCAGTTCGCGCGACGCCCTGGACGCGCAGCGCGAGCTGGCGGTGTTCTTCTTCTCGCCCTACTTCTCCAGCAGGAGAAGCAGCAGGCGCTGGGCCCGCTGCTCGAGGGGGCCGACGAGATCCTGATGAACTTCCTGGCGCTGCTCATCGAAAACCATCGCATGCCCGTGATCTTCCGCATTCGCCAGGAGTACGAGCGGCTGTGGGATGAGGAGAACAGGACGCTGCCGGTCGAGATCACGAGCGCGATCGCGCTCGACGAGGCGACCACCGAGAGCCTCGGCAGGACGATCGGAGAGCGCGCCGGGCGGAAGGTCGACGCTGGCGGCGCGCGTGGACCCGGACATTCTCGGCGGCATCATCGTGAGGGTCGGCAACTCGATCCTCGATGCCTCTATTCGCAACCGACTGGAGCAGCTGCGCAGGCACGTTGCCCAAGGAGCCTCTTAAGGAACATGCAGATCAATCCCGACGAGATCACAAGCATTTTGAAGAGCCGCATCGAAGGACTCGACAGCGGGGCGGCCGAGCTGACCGAGGTGGGCACGGTGCTGTCGGTGGCCGACGGCATCGCGCGCCTGCACGGCCTGGAGAACTGCATGTCGTTTGAGATGCTCGAGCTTCCGCACGGCGTCACCGGCCTGGCGCTGAACCTCGAGTCCGACAACGTCGGCGCGGTGCTGTTCGGCGACTGGGAGCACATCTCCGAGGGCGACACCGTCAAGCGGACCGGCGCGCTGCTGGAGATCCCCGTCGGCGAGGAGCTGCTCGGGCGGATCGTCGACCCGCTCGGCCGCGCCGCTGGACGGCAAGGGCGCGATCTCCGTGCGACCAGACGCGCCCGGCCGAGTTCAAGGCGCCCGGGCGTCGTCCAGCGCCAGCCGGTCAAGCAGCCGATGCAGACCGGCCTGAAGGCGATCGACGCGATGATCCCGATCGGCCGCGGCCAGCGCGAGCTGATCATCGGCGACCGCCAGACCGGCAAGACGGCGATCGCGATCGACACGATCATCAACAACAAGGACACCGGCGTGGTGTCGGTGTACGTCGCGATCGGCCAGCGCATGTCGACGGTCGTGGCGCTGGCGCAGACGCTCGAGGAGTACGGGGCGCTGGAGAACACGATCATCGTCGCCGCCCCCGCCGACGAGGCGGCGCCGATCAAGTTCATGGCCCCCTACGCCGGCTGCGCGATGGGCGAGCACTTCCTCTACGACGGCAGGCACGCGCTGTGCGTGTACGACGACCTGACCAAGCACGCCTACGCGTACCGCCAGATGTCGCTGCTGCTGCGCCGCCCGCCGGGCCGCGAGGCCTATCCGGGCGACGTCTTCTACCTGCACTCGCGCCTGCTCGAGCGCGCGGTCAAGCTCAACGACGACCTCGGCGGCGGCTCGCTGACGGCGCTGCCGATCATCGAGACGCAGGCCGGTGACGTCTCGGCGTACATCCCGACGAACGTGATCTCGATCACCGACGGGCAGATCTTCCTCGAGTCCAAGCTGTTCAACTCGGGGGTGCGCCCGGCGATCAACGTCGGGATCTCGGTCTCGCGGGTCGGCGGCAACGCGCAGATCGGCCCGATGAAGAAGGTCGCCGGGAGGATCAAGCTCGAGCTCTCCCAGTACCGCGACCTGGAGGCGTTTGCGCAGTTCGGCTCGGATCTCGACGCCGACACGCAGCGCACGCTGGCGCGCGGCGAGCGCCTGGTGGCGACGCTCAACCAGCACGAGCGCGCGCCGCTGGCGGTCGAGGATCAGACGGTGCAGATATTCGCCGCGACCAACGGCTTCCTGGATCGGCTGAACGTCGAGCGGGTCCAGGAGTTCCTGCTCGGCCTCACCGAACGCCTACATTCCCAGCACCCGGAGCTGCGCGCGAAGATCAACGGCGGGGACTGGTCGGAGGAGACCCAGCAGGAGGTGCGCGACACCGTCACCGCGTTCGCGGCGGACTTCGGCTTCGACCTCGACGAGGAGGGCCAGCCGCTGGACGAGGACGCGCCGCTGCGCTCCGACGAGGGTGGTGCCGGGGCCCGCCAGGACGAGGGCGCTGGGGCCCGGCAGAGCGAGGGCGCGCGCGAGCGGGAGGCCCAGCCGGCCTAGCCGGCTGATGAGCAGCGATGGCCTCTCAGCGCGACGTCAAGAACAAGATCGCCTCGGTGAAGAACATCCAGAAGATCACCAGGGCGATGGAGATGGTGGCCGCGGCCCGCCTGCGGCGGGCCGAGCAGCGGATCGCGGCGCTGCGCCCGTACGCGGACGCGATCGGGCGCATGACGCGCCAGGCGGCGCAGGCGGCGGGCGCGGAGGCGGCGCGGGTGCCGCTGCTGCGCGAGCACGAGTCCCAGACGAACGCGGGGCTGCTGCTGGTGACGGGCGACCGCGGCCTGGCGGGCGGCTTCAACTCGCAGATCGTCCGCGCCGGTATACGTCTCTCAAGCGAGCTGGCCGAGGAGGGGCTGCGCAGCAGCTGGTATGCGACCGGGCGCCGCGGCGTCTCCTCGCTGACCTTCCGCGGGCACGAGCTCAGCGGCGGCTACACGGGCTTCGCCGACCGCCCCGCCTACGCGGACGCGCGCGCGATCGGCGACGACCTGATCGCGGCCTATGTCGATGGGCACGTCGATCGCGTGGAGATGGTCTACAACTCCTACGTCTCGCCGCTGACACAGCACGTCACGCGCCAGACGCTGCTGCCGCTTACCCACCGGGTGATCGCCGGCGGGCAGGACGGCCTTCCCGGCGCTGCGCAGGACGCGCCTGCGGCTGCGAAGCGGACGCCGGTCGACTACGAGCCGGACCCCGAGAAGATCCTCAGGCGCCTGGTGCCGGACTACATCGAGATCTCGATCTACCGGGCGCTGGTGGAGTCCGCGGCGGGCTTCTTCGGGGCGCAGATGACGGCGATGCGCAGCGCGTCGGAGAACGCCGGCGAAATCATCACCGACTACACATTGCAGATGAACCGCGCCCGCCAGGCCGAGATCACCCAGGAGATCATGGAGGTCGTGGCGGGGGCGGAGGGTCTCAGCTGATGTCCTGGGGGCAGCGTATAAAAAATCGAGCCGCGTATAACGATAGCTATACGCAGGTCAAAAAAATACATACACACCCCCACGCCCACCACTCGCATATGCACCCCCACACCCACCACCCGCGCGGCCCACTATCTTCAGACAACGACCGAGAGAGCGACAGGAGACCGTAGACCCCATGCCACCCGCCACCGTTCCCCAGCCCACCAGCTCCGGTATAAATGGTGATCCCGCCCGCCCCGACCCAGCCGACGCGGCGCAGCGCAACGTGGGCCGCATCGAGGAGATCCAGGGCGTCGTGATCGAGGCGGTGTTCCCCGAGCGCCTGCCCGAGATCAACCACGCGATCACGATCGCTCGGCCCGCCGCGGCGGCGGCCGAGGAGGCCGAGGACATCTCGGCTGCCCGCGAGGACGTGCTGGTCTGCGAGGTGCAGCAGCACCTCGGCGACGACCGCGTGCGGGCGGTCGCGATGGACACGACCGACGGCCTGGCGCGCGGCGCCGAGGTGATCGACACCGGCGGGCCGATCACGGTCCCCGTGGGCGAGGTCACGCTGGGACGGATCTTCAACCTGCTCGGCGAACCGATCGACCTCGGCGCCGAGCTGCCCGCCGACGTGGAGCGCCGCGGCATCCACCAGGACGCGCCGCGCGCCGAGGACCTCACGCCGACCACCGAGATGTTCGAGACGGGCATCAAGGTAGTTGACCTGCTGGCCCCCTACGCGAAGGGCGGCAAGGTCGGGCTGTTCGGGGGCGCGGGCGTGGGCAAGACCGTGCTGATCCAGGAGCTGATCCACAACCTCGCCAAGGAACACGGCGGGCTGTCGGCGTTCTGCGGCGTCGGCGAGCGCTCGCGCGAGGGCAACGACCTGTGGCTGGAGATGAAGGAGTCGGGGGTCCTCGACAAGACGATGCTCGTCTTCGGCCAGATGAACGAGCCCCCGGGCGCCCGCATGAGGGTGGCGCTGTCGGGGCTGACGATGGCCGAATACTTCCGCGACCAGGGCCAGGACGTGCTGCTGTTCATCGACAACATCTTCCGCTTCGTGCAGGCCGGCTCGGAGGTCTCGGCGCTGCTCGGGCGGATGCCCTCGCAGGTCGGCTACCAGCCGACGCTGGAGACCGAGATGGGCCAGTTGCAGGAGCGCATCACCTCCACCCGTGAGGGCTCGGTGACGTCGGTGCAGGCGATCTACGTCCCCGCCGACGACCTCACCGACCCGGCGCCGGCGTCGGTGTTCGCGCACCTCAACGCCACCACCGTGCTCTCCAGGGCGATCTCCGAGAAAGGGATCTACCCGGCGGTCGACCCGCTGGACTCGACCTCGACGATCCTCAAGGCCGACGTGCTGGGCGAGGACCACTTCCGCGTGGCCAACCGCGTCAAGGAGATCCTGCAGCGCTACAAGGAGCTGCAGGACATCATCGCGATCCTCGGCATCGACGAGCTCTCCGATGAGGACAAGCTGACAGTCCAGCGGGCGCGCCGGATCGAGCGCTTCCTCTCGCAGCCGTTCTTCGTGGCCGAAGAGTTCACCGGCACCCCGGGGGCGTACGTGCCGATCGCGGAGACGATCAGGGGCTTTCAGGAGATCATCGACGGCAAGCACGACGAGGTCCCCGAGAGCGCTTTCTTCCTCAAGGGCACCATCGATGAGGTGGTCGAGGCGGCCAGGCGATGAGCCATACGAAGTTCCCAGCCGAAGTCCTCACCCCCGAGGGCGAGGTCTTCTCGGAGGAGATCGAGATGCTCTCGACCTTCACGACGGTGGGCTCGATCGGGATCCTCGCCAACCACGAGCCGCTGCTGGCCCGCCTGGAGCCGACCGAGCTGCGGCTGTATCGGTCGGAGACCGAGATCGTGCGCTTCGCACAGGCCGAGGGCTACCTGCAGTTCGCCGACAACCGGGCACTGGTGCTCGTCGAGCAGGCGATCACCCCGGCTGAGCTGGATCGCGTGAGCATCCAGACGCAGCTGGCCGACGCGCGCGCCGCCGCCGAGCAGGCACCGGCGGATAGCGAGGCGCGGACGCGGGCGCTGCGCGACGTAAAGCGCTACGAGGCGTTCCTGGCGGTCGAGGAGTAGCGTCGGTCGGTGCAGACGACCAGCCCGGCGACGACTCACCTTCGGCGCGGGCGCCCCGGTGGCGCATTCACCAGCTAGCCTTCCCCGCCTCATGGGCACCGAGCGAGCACCGATCGCAGTGATTGGCACCGGCTACGTCGGCCTGGTGACGGCCGCGGGCTTTGCGGAGCTCGGCAGCGAGGTCTGGTGCGTGGACATCGACGCCGCCAAGATCGAGCGGCTGCGGCGCGGGGAGACGCCGATCTACGAGCCCGGCCTGGAGGAGCTGCTGGCCAAGCACTCCGAGCGGCTGCGCTTCTCCACCGATTTGAGCGATGCGCTGGAGCATGCGCGGCTGCTGTTCGTGGCCGTCGGCACCCCGCCGACCTACTCCGGCGACGCGGACCTCTCGGCGGTGCACGCCGTCGTCGACGCGATCCCCGCCTCCGACGATCACGCGCTGGTGATGAAGTCGACGGTGCCGTGCGGGACCGGGGCGGCGATTCGGCGCGTCTTCGGCGAGCAGGGCAAGCAGGGGCTGCGCTACGTGTCGTGCCCGGAGTTCCTCAAGGAGGGCTCGGCGGTGGGCGACTTCCTGAGCCCCGACCGCGTGGTCGTGGGGGACGACGGCGACTGGGCGGGGGACGCGGTGGTCCAGCTTTACCGTCCGCTGCTGGACGCCGAGCACGGAGGCGCGGGCTCCGGCGCCCTGGTGCGCACCGACATCGCCAGCGCCGAGATGGTCAAGCTCGCCTCCAACGCCTTCCTGGCGACGAAGATCTCGTTCATCAACGAGATCGCCAACGTCTGCGAGGAGACCGGGGCCGACGTGGTCGAGGTCGCCCGCGGCATGGGCCTCGACGAGCGCATCGGGCCGAAGTTCCTGCAGGCCGGGATTGGATTCGGTGGCTCCTGTTTTCCAAAGGATGTCGATAGTTTGAAGCAGCTCGCCGGCAACTCCGGCTACCACTTCCAGCTATTGACGGCTGTGATCGAGGTCAACGAGCTGCAGAAGCGGCGCGTGATCGGCAAGCTGCACAAGCACCTCGGCAGCCTGGTGGGCAAGCGGGTGGCGCTGCTGGGGCTCGCGTTCAAGCCGAACACCGACGATATGCGCGAGGCGTCCTCGCTGGTGCTCGCCGGGCGGCTGAACGCCGATGGGGCGACGGTCAGCGCGTACGATCCAGTCGCCGAGCACGAGGCCCGCAAGCTGCTCGGCGGGCTGGAGCTCGCCGATTCCGCGCTGGACGCCGTACGCGAGGCCGACGCCGTGGTGCTCGTCACCGAGTGGCCGCAGTGCACCGGGCTCGACTGGCGCGAGGCCGCGGCCGCGATGCGCGGTACGCTCGTAATCGACGGCCGCAACGCGCTCGACGGCGAAGCCGTGCGTGCGGCTGGGCTCATCTACGAAGGGATCGGAAGAGCCGCAGGCCCGGTCGAGCGAGCCCGGAAGGCAAGCATCCCAATCGAGAGCGCCGACCGGATGTCGGCGCAAGGATCCCCACGATGCAGGCCGTGATCCTCGTCGGCGGCGAGGGGACCCGTCTGCGGCCACTGACCTCGACGGTCCCCAAGCCGGTGGTGCCGCTGGTCGACCGCCCGTTCATCGCGTTCATGCTCGAATGGCTGCGCGAACACGGGATCGAGGACGTGATCATGTCCTGCGGCTTTCTCGCCACCAGCGTGCGCAACGTGCTGGGGGACGGCTCCGGCCTGGGGATCCGCCTGCGTTTCGTCGAGGAGCCCGACCCGCGCGGCACAGCGGGGGCGCTGAAGTTCGCGGAGTCGATGCTCGACGAGCGCTTCCTGATGCTCAACGGAGACGTGCTCACCGACATCGACCTGTCCGCGCAGATCGCCCAGCACGAGCGCACCGGGGCGCGGGCGACGCTCGCGCTGGTCCCGGTCGAGGACCCGACGGCCTACGGCCTGGTGCATCTCGCGGAGGACCGGTCGGTGCGCGACTTCGTGGAGAAGCCGAGCTCCGATCACATAGAGGGTGGCGCGAGCCGGGGCGGGCGGGATCCCTTAATCAGTCATACACGAACCTGATCAGCGCCGGCGCCTACGTGCTGGAGCGCGACGTGCTCGAGCTGGTGGCGCCCGATCGCAACGTGTCGATCGAGCGCGAGGTGTGGCCGCTGCTGATCGGCGACGGCCTGTACGGGTTCCCGTCGCATAGCTATTGGCTTGACATCGGGACCCCCGAGCGCTATCTGAAGGGCACCTTCGACATCATCGAGGGCAAGGTCGATACAGCCGTCCAGGAGCGCTTGGGGGACGGCTATCTGGTGGTCGACCCCGACGCCGAGGTCGACGGCCGGGTGGTGCCCCCGGCGGTGCTCGAGCGCGGCGTGCGCGTGGCGGCCGGCGCGCATATCGGCAGCCTGGCGGTGCTCGGCCAGGGCGTGTCGATCGGCGCGGACACCAGGGTCGAACGCGCCGTGATCCTGCCGGGTGCCGAGATCGGCGCGGGCTGCACCCTGCGCGACTGCATCGTCGCCGGCGGCTGCCACGTGGGCGACGGCACCCAGATCACCGGCGGCGCGGTGCTCGGAGAGGGGGTCACGGTGGGGGCGCACAACACGGTGACCCGCGGTGCGCGTATCTTCCCGGGCGTGACCCTCCCCGACGGAGCGCTGCGGTTCTCATGACCGAGGACGTCATGACCCTCTCGCGCGAGGTGATCGCCCAGGTCGACACGTCGGGGCAGCTCAACGACGTGCTTGCCCTGCCCGAACACCTGCGCGACGCGCTGTGGCGGGTGGAGTCGGCGATCATGAACGAGTGGGACACTCCCGGCGGGTTGGTGGTGGCCGGCATGGGCGGCTCGGCGATCGGCGGTGCACTGGCGACCGCGGCTCTCGGCGACCACGCGTCGCGCCCGATCTTCGTTACGCGCGCCTACGGCCTGCCGCCGTGGACGACCCCGGAGACCACGGTGCTGTGCGCGAGCTACTCGGGCAACACCGAGGAGACGCTGGCCTGCTACGAGTCCGCCGCCGCCCTCGGGGCCCAACGCGTGGTGGTCACCACCGGAGGGCGCCTCGCCGAGCTGGCGCGCGCCGACAGGGTGCCGGTGATCCCGCTCCCCGGGGGCTTCCAGCCGCGCGCCGCGGTCGCCTACATGACGGTCGCCGCGCTCGAGGTCGCCGCCCTGTGCGGGGCCGGCCCGCGGCTGACCTCGGAGATCGACGTGGCGGGCGCCCACGCAGAGCAGCTCGTGGCCGAATGGGGCCCCGACGCCCCAGAGGACTCACTGGCCAAGGAGCTCGCGCGCGGCCTGCAGGGCAGCGCGCCAGTGGTCGCCGGCGCCGGCCTGACGACCCCGATCGCCTACCGCTGGAAGACCCAGATCAACGAGAACGCGAAGCTCCCCTGCTTCGCGCACGAGCTGCCCGAGCTCGACCACAACGAGCTCGTGGGCTGGGAGGGCGCGCCCGAGGTGGGCCGCTTCGCCGCGGTGTTCCTGGACGACTCCGACGCCCACCCGCGGGTCAAGGAGCGCATGGAGCTGACCGAGAAGCTGATCGCCGACAGCGCCACCGCGTGCTTTCACGTCGAGACCCGCGGTCAGACCACGATCGAGCGTGTGATCTCACTGGTGCTGCTCGGGGACCTGGTGTCGCTGTATCTCGCGGTGCTGCGCGGGGTGGACCCGGGGCCGGTAAGGGTCCTGGAGCAACTGAAGGCCGAACTGGCCGCCCGCTGACCGAAGCCGGGAGACACGCGCCTTCGGTGCGAGTCCCCGTTTCGGCCAGCGCGAGGCTGTGTCCTCGCTCGCTCGTGTGCCGAGCACACTTCGCTCACTGCGTCCTGGCCTCGCTTGCCCAGCGGGCGGCCAGGGGCGCCGTGGGCGGCACCTGCGTGCGCCGGGAGATATCAAGCGTTCGACTACCCTCTCTTGGAGCGGTAACAGGGAGGCCTGTCGTGAGACCGGACATATTCCAGCGCAGCCATCAGCACAGCCGGCCGGAGCCGGCTTCCCGCGATGTCGGTCCACCGGCTTTGGAGCGCCGGCGCGACCGTCGTCGGCCGGGCGTACTGGTGGGGGTGGTGGGCGTGCTCGCGCTCGTCGCGCTGGTGTTCGGGGCGCTGGCGTCGGTGGGGTCGCGCTCGACGATCGTCGTCGATGCGGCGGCGCTCGCCCGCGTGGATCTGCCCCTGACGGGGGGCACGATCGAAAGCGTGAAGGCCAGTGGGCCGGACGGGCGACCGATCCCGGTCGCGGTGCGGGGCGGGCGGCTGTGGCCGCAGGTGGTGCTTCCCCCCGGCGAGCCGATCTCGATCGAAGTTGTGGTGCGCCGCCCGGGGTGGATCGGCGTGGCTCGCGGGCTCCCGGGACAGCGCAGCGGCTGCGGCTGCGCACCCCGACCGCGATGCTGAGCGAGCGCTACGTGACGCTCGCGGCCCGCTCGCCGCTGCGGCTGGCGTTCGACCAGCCGGTGCGGAGGCTGGCATACGGGCAGCCTGAACACCTGCGGCGCCGTGCGCTGGCGCAGCCGCGCAGCCAGATCACGCTGGCGCACAGCGGCGAAGCCGGTTCGATCGAAGTGGCGGCGGCTCCGAGGACGTGGGAGAGCCTGCCGGCACCGTCGCTGGTGAGCTGGTTCCCGGCGGGCGCACGGGCGAGCGCGGTCGTCAGTCCACAGCCCGGGACGCGGATCTCGCCGACGACGCCGATCTACGTGACCTTCTCGCAGCCCGTCGCCGCGGTGCTCGGCGGTGCGCAGCCGCGCCTGCATCCGGCCGCCGCGGGGCGCTGGCGCACGCTCGACAGCCACACGATCGTGTTCCGGCCCGCGCGGCTACGGCTTCGGCCTCGATACCCCCGTGACGCTCGAGCTGCCGCACACGGTGCGGCTCGTCGGCGGGCAGGACGCCGGATCGCGCGAGCGTCGCGAGCGTGGACGGTGCCGGGCGGCTCGATCCTGCGCGTGCAGCAGATCCTGGCGCAGCTCGGATACCTGCCGCTGCGCTTGCACCCCGACGCACCGGTCGCGGCGACGGCCGCGGCCCAGGAGCGCGCCGCGATCGATCCCGCCGACCGGCGGCTTCTCGTGGCGCTACGGCAACACCCCGGGCTCGCTGCGCGGGCTGTGGCAGCCGGGCAGCGAAAACGTCGTCACGCGCGGCGCGCTGATGGCGTTCGAGAACGCGCACGAACTCGAAACCGACGGGATCGCGGCCCCGCGGTGTGGCGCGCGCTGATCGGCGCGGCGATCGCCGATCAGCGGACGACCGCGGGCTACACCTACGTGATGGTCAGCGAGCACTCGGAGACGCTCGACGCTGTGGAACGACGGATCGATCCGCCTCACGACGCCGGTCAACACCGGCATCGCGTCGGCGCCGACCGAACTGGGCACGTTCCCGGTCTACGAGCACATCGCCGTCCGGGACGATGAGCGGCACCAACCCCGACGGCAGCCACTACGAAGACCCGGGGATCCCATGGATCAGCTACTTCAACGGCGGCGACGCGCTGCACGGCTTCGAGCGCGCGCAGTACGGCTTCCCCCAGAGCCTCGGCTGCGTCGAGATGCCGCCGGCCACCGCCGGCGAAGTGTGGCCGTACACGCCGATCGGGACGCTCGTTCACATCGAATAGTCAGGCTGGGGGCGTAATCTCGGCAGGGTCGCACGTCCCTGCCGAGATACGTGCCTATGCGGCCGGCGCCGGGGCCTGCGAATAGCGCAGCGAGCCGGGCGTCGTGAGCAGCTCGCCGGTCTCCAGCAGCGTCTTCAGGCCGGAGAGGATCATCGGCCAGCCGCCGTAGAGCTCGGCTGTTGGCGCCCTCGCGCAGCTGGTCGTGGGTGACCGTCAGCCGGCAGGAGTCGCCGACCGGCTCGATCTCCCAGGTGACCCGGGAGGTGCCCTCGGCTCTTGACGTCGTCGCCCCAGAGCGCGTGAAGCTCTGGACGAGCCGGCGCGGCGGATCGACCTCGAGGTTCTCGCCCTCCACGATCGAGCCGGGGCCGCGCCGGGTGGACGCCCTCGTAGCGCGAGCCGGGCGTCCAGTCGGAGACTGACGCCGACGCCGAAGTTGTACTGCTGCGCATGCTCGGTGTCGGTGATCGCCTCCCAGAGGCGCTCGGGCGTCGTCTTGATGTAGATCTCGAACACCTTCTCCATCGTCTCTCCTCCAGTCTGTGCTTGAGGTCGCTGAGCCCGCGGCCCAGGGCTCGGCGTACTTGCTCACCCACCGGTCGTGGACGAGCCGGATCGGGACGGGGTTCAGGAAGTGCAGCTTCTCGCGGCCGCGCCTGCTGGTGACCACGAGGCCCGCCTCCTCGAGCACCTTCAGGTGCTTCATCACGCCGAAGCGCGTCATCGGCAACCGCTGCTCGAGCGCGCTGAGCGTCTGCCCGTCCTGCTCGAACAGCTCGTCGAGCAGGCTCCGGCGCGTCGGGTCGGCGAGCGCCCTGAACACCTCGTCCATCGCCCCACTATACGTGACCATATGGTCACTTGTCAAGGTGGTGGCTGCCACGTGTGCGACCGATGCTCAGGATCGCTGCTCGCTGCTGCTCGCTCCTGGATCAAGCAGCCGAGCGAGGTGCGCGGGGTGATGCGGCCGCTCAGCTCTGAGCCGTGAGTCCGGCGCCGGTGGGCCGATGTTCTCGACTCGTTCACGGCTGGATCACGAAATGGAAACTTTCGGCGCCCGGCGGAGGCAGAGAGTCGAGGAGTCTCACCGTCCCTCGACACGATGTGCCCAAAAAAGGAGATGAGTCCCGCATGAATGCCAAGCCCCCCGGGCGTATCGCACGCCTCGTCCGTCGCGACGCGTCGGCGCCGACCTCAACACGGTCGCGCTGGCGCCGCAGAGCGCTGACGGCTGTCGCCGTTGTCGCGGCCGCGTCGGCGGCCGCGGTGCCGATCGTATCGGCCAGCTCATCGTCGCCGAGGGCGACCGCCAGCGACTGGTCTGCACCCGACCGTGACGGCCTCGGAATCCAGCCGGGCAAGATCAAGCACGTCTGGCTGATCATCCTGGAGAACAAGTCCTACGACGCGAGCTTCACGGGCCTGAACAACAACACGTACCTGTGGCAGACGCTGCCGTCGCAGGGCGTGCTGCTGAAGAACTACTACGGCACCGGGCACTTCAGCCTCGACAACTACATCTCGCTGGTCAGCGGCCAGGCGACGCAGCCCGACACCCAGGCGGACTGCCCGTACTACGACAAGTTCTCGGGCACCATCGACACCTCCGGGTCGCTGTGGACCAATCCCGACTACGGCCAGATGGCCTCGGCGCAGGACCCAACGCGGCGGCCGGCTCCAACGGCTGCGTCTACCCGGCGAGCGTGCCGACGCTCTTCAACCAGCTCGACGCGGCGCACGTGAGCTGGAAGGGCTACGCCCAGGATCTCGGCAACCCGGATGCGAGCGGGCCGGCCCACGACGCCGGGACGCAGTACTGCGGCGCGCCGTACGCGACGCCCGGTGCGACGGCCAGCACGGCGCAGCCGAACCCCGGCAGCGCCAACGCGACCGACCAGTACGTGCCCAAGCACTTCCCGTTCCCGTGGTTCGAGTCGATCCTGCGATCCGGGCGACTGCAACGCCCAGCACATCGCCAACCTGTTCGATCCGACCAACGGCCTCTACCACGACCTGCAGAGCGCCTCGACGACGCCCGCGTTCAGCTGGATCTCACCGAACAACTGCAGCGACGGCCACGACGCGGTGTGCCACGGCAACAACCTCTCGGGCGGGTTCTCGGACCCGAACACCCCCAACGCACCGGTGAACTACACCGGCGGCCTGTACGCCGCCGACCTGTTCCTCGAGCACGTCATCCCCGAGATCGAGGCATCGCCGGCGTTCAAGGACGGCGGGCTGATCGACGTCACCTTCGACGAGGCATTCCCGCCGTTCACCTACACCGGCAACAGCTTCGCCAACTCGACGATCGTGGCGCCCAACGCGGCGACGTCGGTCGAAGACGACTCGGCCGCCGAGACGCTGTTCGGGTACCGCGTGCACTACGAGCCGACCGGTCCGAACACGCCGCTGGCCAAGAACGGCAAAGGCGAAGAGCTGTACCCCGGACCGGGCGACAACGCCTACATCGACCGGCCGAGCGACTGCGTCGCCCAGACGGTCCCGGCGCAGCCGGCGGGCACCTGTCTGCTCGGCGGCGGCAGCGCGGTCCCGGGGGCACGCACCGACGCCGCGGCGACGGCCGCCGCGGGGAGCTCGACGATCGCGGACAACGCGATCGTCGCGACCGACAGCCGGGCCGCTCGGTGAGCGGCGCGGGCATCCCCGAAGGCGCGTTCGTCGGCGAAGTCACCGATACCCCGGTGACGGCGACCGCTCCGAACCAGAGCGGCGGCTTCGTGGACACCGGCTCGTTCGCGCTCGTGAACGCCGCCGGCGAGCCCCTGAGCACGACGGGCGCGGTCGGCGGGATCGTGCTCGCAGCGCGCACCCCGGCGACGGACCCGCTGTATGACGCCGACGACGCGACGACCGGCGGGGGAGACACGGGCAGCGTGCTGATCAGCCCCTACATCCGTCCGGGCAGCGTGAGCACGGTGTTCTACAACCACTACAGCTGGCTGAGGACGATGGAGGATCTGTTCGATGTGGGCCGCGCCTCCAGGGGGCTCGACGGCGAGGGTCACATCGGCTACGCGGCGCAGCCAGGGCTCGCGCCGTTCGGCCCGGATGTGTTCACCAATCCGGGCGGCCCGTACGGATGGGGAGGTCACTGATCCCACCGTCCCCGACCGACGGGATCGACGGTGGGCGCCCGCGGCTGGCGGCGCCCACCGTCGAGCCGGCGGCGACGGCCTCGAAGTCGGCATCTGTGTCCGCATCGGCGTCTCAAAGTGGGGGTCGGGCCTTTGGGCTCGGCCCCCGCGCCGTTCGCGTCGCCGGCGCCGTCTTGGCGGCGGCGCTGCTCGTGGCGCTGGTCGGCGTCCTGAGCGGGCACAGCGGGTCGGCGGCGCCGCGCGGGACGAGCGCGGCGCGGTCGTCGGCGAGGTACGGGGGTCTCCCACGCTGGTTGCCGAAGGCGACGGTGCCCGTGAACCGGATCGTCCAGGCGAGCCGCGCCCACCCGGCGCTCGCGATCCAGGGCGACACGGTCGCGGTCGATCTCGCGGGCGGGCGGGTGCTCGCGACGGCGGTCGGGCCGAGCGTGCCGGAGACCGGACGGTTTCCGGTTCCCCCGACGAGCCCGTGCACATTCGTGGTGACGTTCGCACATGTATCCGGCGCGATCCCGATCGGCGCGAAGGCATTCGCGTTCATCGACGAGCGCGGCCGCGTTCGCCATCCGCGAGTGACGGCGATGGGCGGCGGGCCGCCACCCCGGCAGATCCTGCCGGGCCGGCCGGTGTCGCTGACCGTCTACGACGTGCTGCCGACGGGCGACGGCGGTTTGACATGGTCGCCCATGGGAGGGCGCCCGATCGTCGCGTGGGATTTTGACGTCGAGATCGACTGACGCGGCGCAGCGATCATCACAAACTGGGCCGTGAGCGGGCCGGTTGGCACGCACTCCTGCGGGGGCCGTATGATCGCCACGACGCTGCATCCAACAACCAGGGAATCCAAGCGTGCGACTACTGCTCAACATCATCTGGTTCGTGCTGGCCGGTCTGTGGATGGCGATCGGGTACGCCCTGGCGGCGCTGATCTGCTTCATCCTGATCGTCACGATCCCGTTCGGGATCGCGTCGCTGCGCATCGCGATCTTCGCGCTCTGGCCGTTTGGCAAAACGGTCGTCAAGCGGGCCGACGCCGGCGTGGCGTCGGGCATCGGCAACATCCTCTGGTTCGTGCTCTGCGGCTGGTGGCTGGCGCTCGCAAACCTCGTGTCGGGAGTGCTGCTGTGTGTGACGATCATCGGGATCCCGCTCGGCCTGGCGAACTTCAAGCTGATCCCGGTCTCGCTGTTTCCGCTGGGACGCGAGATCGTCAGCGTCGACCAGGCCCGCGCGCTCGGCGTCGAGCCGATGTTCGAGTAGAGCGACACGCCGCGATACGGCACAAGCCGCTTCGCTCGCGTTGCTTGCCGCAGGAGTCACGCTGGGACGCGTAGGCTCACTGCCGAGATGTTCGTGCTTGTCCCGATCGGATGGCTGGTGGTCGAGGTGTTCGTCTTCATCGAGGTCGGACGAGCGATCGGCTGGCTGCTGGCGGTCGTATTGCTGGTCGGGACCTCGGTGCTCGGCGCGCGGCTCCTGCGCGTCCAGGGGCGCTCGGCGATCGAGCGCGTGTCGCTGGCGGTGTCCGAGCGTCGTGCGCCCGCCCGGGCCGCGATCGAAGGCGCACTCGGAGCTCTGGGGTGCTTGCTGCTCGTGATCCCCGGGTTCGTCAGCGATGCGCTCGGCGCACTGCTTCTGCTGCCGCCTACCCGCAGGCTGGTGCGCCGCTGGATCTCGCTCCATTACACCGGTCGCGCGATGAGCTTCGTGGCGACGGCAGGACGCTTCGCGCCAGGCGGCCGCGGCGGGCGTCCGGCTGACGTCGAGTCGACGGTCGTCGAGGACGATCGCGACCAGCTCGGGCCCTGAACGGCGGCCAGGTCGGTGATCTGTGGGGTGGGGTGGTGCGTAGGAACCTCACCAAGCCGGACCAACGCCGGCGTGGGACACAGGCATCCGATCTCCACATACTGAGAGGCGAACGATGGGACTCGACAATCCACTGCACATAGCGTTCCTGCTGCTGCTCCTGCTGCTGGTGTTCGGCGCCAAGCGCCTGCCCGAGATGGGCCGCTCGCTGGGCGAGGGGCTGCGAGGCTTCAAGAGCTCGCTCAACGGCGAGCCGACGGCTCCCGCGATCACGGCACAGGTGGCGGAGCCGGCCCTGCGGGACCACACGCCGGCCGCACAGGAGCGGAGCCCGGGATGAGCGGCGGATCGCCGGCTTGTATGCCTGCGGGGCGCCGGTGAAGGCGCCGATGTCCAGGGCGCACGGATTCCTCACTGCGGCGAAGGGCTCCGCCGGTCTGCACAAGCTCGCCGACGAGGAGCTGATGGCTCTCGTGCAGGCAGGCGACGCGGACGCGTTCGAGGTCGTCTACGACCGACACTGCGACGCCGCGTTCTCGCTCGCGTACCGCATGTGCGGCAGGCGCGCGAGCGCCGAGGACGTCCTGCAGGAGACGTTCCTCGCACTGTGGCGGACCGGCGCGCGGTACGACCGCACCCGCGGGAGCGTGCGCAACTGGATCCTGCGGATCGTCCACAACCGAGCCGTCGACGCGCTGCGGCGCGGGGTCGTGCGCGATCGGCGCCGCTTCCACGAAGAGGGAGCCGTCGAGCGGGTGGCGGGCTCGGAGGACACCGAGGAGCAGATCCTCGACCGGGAGCGGGCCGACGAGGTTCGGGGCGCCCTGGGCGTCCTGCCCGAGGAGCAGAGCCGCGTGCTCGAGCTGGCGTACTTCGGCGGGTTCACCCATACCGAGATCGCCTCGATGCTGCAGATGCCCGTCGGCACGGTGAAGGGCCGGATGCGCCTGGGGCTTGCCAAGCTGCGTCTCACGATGGCTGCCGAGGAGGGGATGTCCCGATGAGCGAAGCGCACGACTCCGGCGCGCACGACGCGCCGAGCCCCGCCGGGGGCTGCTGCGGCGATGCCGCCCTCCACCTGCTGGGCCTGCTCGACGAGCGGCGCAGCGAGGCGTTCCTCGACCACGCCCAGTCGTGTGCGCTGTGCAGCGACGATCTGGCCGCGCTGGGGCCGGCGGTCGACCGCCTCCCCACGACTGTCCCACAGGTTGCCGCGCCGGCACACGCCAAGCGGCAGGTGATGGCGGTCGTGCGCAGCGAGGCCACTCGACAGGAGACGCGCTCCTCGCTGCGGCCACGCATGGCCCGCAGGCGACTTGCCCGGCGCCGCCCGGCGCTGGCGCTCGCCGGTGCGGGGCTGCTGGCGGCGGGCGTCGCGGTCGGCGGGCTGTCCACACCCTTCGGCGGCGGGTCTGCCGGTGTCGGCGGCTCCTCGGCGCGGGTGGTGAGCGCCGACGTCACGCTCGCCGGCGCCAGCGCGGCCCTGCACGAGAGCGGCGGTCATACCTGGCTCACCGTGGCGGACATGCCCGAGCCCTCGGCGGGGCACGTGTATGAGGTGTGGCTGAAGCGACCCGAGCGCGCATCGCCGCAGCCAACCGACAGCCTGTTCGCTCCCACGTCCTCCGGCACCGCGACCGTTGCCGTGCCTGACAGCGGCGGAGCAAGCGAGGTACTGGTCACTCAGGAGCCGGCCGGTGGCACCCAGGTGCCGACCGGTCCCGCGGTTATCGTCGCGCACCTGAGCTGAGACATGCCAAAGAGAAAGCCGCCCCGGGGGGCGGCTTTTCTCGCTGCGATGCGGTGCGCGGCGTGGCTTTTAGGAGACGATGAACCCGGTGCCCTTGACCGCGGCAAGCACCTTGCTGGCGGTGTACGGCGTGTCGAACGGGCCGTCGGGGGCGATTGCGTTGCCGGCGGGTTCGTTCAGGAGCCCGATCACGCTGGCGTGGCGAGCCTCGATGGTGAGGATCGACAGCGCGGCCTTCACGTAGGCCGCGGACTTGATGTTGAGGGCCTGCCCGGAGTAGGCGTGCACGCCCGTGTTCTCGAGCACCTGGGAGGTGGCCATGAACATTGCGGGACTCGTGTTGGCGCCTTTGAAGTCGAACCTCGGTTCCTTCGCCGCCTGCGCGCCGAGGTGGCTCTTGAGGAATTCGACGTGCGCGTTCTCGTCCTTGGTGACGACCTTCAGGAACGCGCTGGCCTGAGAGCTGAGGGACATGTTGGCGGCGCTCGCGCCGTTGTAGAACGCGGCCTCCAGGTACTCGAGCGTCAGCGCGTAGTTGAGGATTCCGACATCGCCCTTCCCGAAGCTCGCGGGAGGCCGGCCGGTGCCGGCGGCGAGTGCGGGTGTGGCGAGGGCGCTCAAAACCGCTCCTGCGCTCATGGCGCCCGCGCCTGCGAGCGCGGTCTTGCGTAGAAAGCCGAGGCGCGTATCTCCGGGCTCGAGCGCATCGACGACCTCGGCGTGGGCTTCGACAACCGCGCCGTCGACATCGATCTCCTGCAGGTTGATCTTGCTGGGCATGATCGTGCAACTCCCTTGTCGTGTTTTTGGAAAAAGCGATGGATCCGGCGGCAGCGGTCGGCGAAAAGTCGACTCGGGCCGCCGAGTGCATCCGTGTTACTTCGTGCCAGCCGGCTTGACAGATCAATCGGTGTGGCCACCGCCCTCGGACTGTGATGGAAATGGTCCGAGCGATCTCCGCTGTCACTCGAACCCAATCGACCTCCTTTACCCGGAGCTGAGCGGTCGCGCGCACCCGGACTGATCCGTCGCGGTGTCTCAGACGAATAGGTAGGTCATCCGGTAGTCCCCGAACAAGGAGGCGAGCATATGTCGCTCGATACGCAGCAGGAACCTGTGCCGCAGCCCGTTGGGATCGTCGAGCGACTGGTGCGCGACGATGTCGACCGCAAGCGGTTCCTCAAGACTCTCGGCGGCGCGGGCGCCGCGAGCTTCGGGGCGTTCGTGCTTGCGGCCTGCGGCTCCAGCAAAAGCTCGAACGCCGCTACGACGGCTGCGGTCGCCGGCAAGGCACAGACCGCGACAAGCGCCAATACCGGGGATGTGGCAATCCTCAACTACGCTTTGACACTGGAGTACCTGGAGACCGAGTTCTACGGCAAGGTCGTAGCCGCGGGGCTGTTCAGCGGCGCCGTCGGCGCGATGGTCAAGGACTTCGGCCGCCAGGAGGCGACGCACGTGGAAGCGCTCAAAGGTTCCGTGGAAAAGCTGGGTGGAACCCCTGTGGCCAAGCCCAACGGCAAATTTCCGATTGCCTCCGCGAGCCAGGTCGCGCAGCTCGCTTACACCGTCGAGAACCTGGGCGCGGCTGCCTACCTCGGGCAGGCCGCGAACATCCAGAGCCCGGAGGTATTGGCGGCGGCTCTGGCGATCCACACAGTCGAGGCGCGCCATGCCGCAACGTTCGGCACGCTCGTGCAGAAGTCCGTCACTCCCGACGGCGCCTTCGCCAAGCCGGCTGACATGTCCACGGTCCTGGCGGCTGTGGAGCCGTTCCTGGCCTGATCCGCACACCGAGCAAAGGAGAATTGGCAATGTCCGATAACAAGCTGGCAAATCCCGAGCTGGCCGACTTCGAGATTCACGGAATGACCCGCTCGAGCTTCATCCTACGGGGCGCTCTGGCGGCGGGTGCGGTTTACGGCACGTCCGCCGTCGGGCCGTTCGTATCCCAGGCGCTCGCTCAGGCAGATGGGGGTGACGCGGAAATTCTCAACTTCGCTCTCACCCTGGAGTATCTGGAGAGTGACTTCTACCGGGTCAAGGGCAGGCAGGTCGGTCTCAGCGGCCAGGCAAAGGCCTACGCGCTGACCTTCGGCGACGAGGAGGCCGAACACGTCGTCGCACTCACCGCCACGATCAGACAGCTCGGCGGGACTCCGGTGAAGAAACCCAGGTTCGCGTTCCCGGCGACCGACGAAAAGACGTTCCTGTCGTTGGCGTCGCTGCTGGAGAACACCGGCGTGGGCGCCTACAACGGCGCTGCGCCGTCGCTGAAGAACAAGCAGATACTGGAGTCCGCGGGCGAGATCGTGCAGGTCGAGGCTCGTCACGCCGCCGCGATCGACCTGCTGATCGGCAACAGCCCGACGCCGAATCAGGGCTTTGACCTGCCGCTGACGAAGACCCAGGTACTCGCGACGGCTGGTCCATTGATCAAGTAGGCCCACGTTGCGGGTGCGGGAAGCGCCCGGGGGTTTCACGCACATGGCTATCGCCGTCGGAAAAATCGGACATGAGGAGCGAGTCAGCGTCGTCGATCACCTCGACGAGCTGCGCGTGCGCCTGATCGTCTCGCTGGCCGCGCTCGCGGTGGCCTTCGGCTTCTGCTTGTGGCAGAACCACGCGCTGCTGCGGATCGTCAACCGGCCGCTCGAACACCAGACGCAAAAGCAGGTGCGGGCCGGAAATGGCCCGCTGGGCGCGACCTACACGGTGCAGCAGGGCGCCCGCTCGGTCGCGGTTCAGCTGGAACACGTGGTCGGGGCGCTGGAGCGCCCCGGAAGCGGGGCGAGCGCAGCGACCCGCGCCTCGCTTCAGGGCGTGACACCACGGCTGCGCAGAGCGATCTCGCGACTGTCGGCGCCACCGCAGGGCAACAAGCCGGTGACGCTCGGGGTCGGCGAGCCGTTCACCGCGACGCTCGGCATCGCGCTGCTGTTCGCGCTGATCCTCGCGCTCCCGATCATTCTCTACGAGCTCTACGGATTCATGCTTCCGGCTCTCAGCCCGGAGCACCAGCGCATCGCCTCACCGCTGATGCTGGCGATCCCGGTGCTGTTCGTGACCGGGGTCCTGTTCGGCTACTTCGTGGTGCTGCCCGCCGCGCTGCGCTTCTTCGAGAACTTCAACAGCGGCCAATTCAACGTGCTCGTGCAGGCCAGCCAGTACTACCACTTCGCAGCGACGATCCTGCTCGCGATGGGGCTGGTCTTCCAGGTGCCCGTCGCGATCCTCGCGGCCACCCGCGCGGGCATCGTCACGCCGCGCCAACTACGCGCAAACCGCCGCTACGCGATTCTGGCGTGCGGCGCGGTGGCGGCCTTCATACCCGGTGACGCGATCACGCTGCTGCTCGAGACGCTGCCGCTGTATCTCCTGTTCGAGGCGAGCGTGCTGCTCGCCTCGATCTTCGAGCGGCGCACGGGTGGGCGGCGGCGCGCGACCGAACAGGTGTAAGCGCTGTCAAGCTCAGGACGTCGCCGGGTGTCAGTCCAGCGCGCCGGCGGGCGGCCCGATCGACGCGGCCTCGGGCCCGAGCTCCTCGACGTAGGAGGGGTGGACCCCGCGCCAGCGGTCGCTGGTGGACCACGGCGGGGTCGTGCCGTCGAGGTGGTGCTCCAGCAAGTCCAAGCAGGTGTGCCAGCCGGCCCCGTCACGGGCGGCCTTGCCGAGCTCGTCGATCGTGTCCAGAAGCGTCAGCTTGGCGCCGTCGCCGTCTCTGTCGCCCTCGACCTCGACTTCGAGGCGGATGACGTCGGTGCCCCAGCGAAACTCGAGCAGTCGCGGCGGCTCGAACGCGAGGACCTCGCCGTCGAAGGTGGCTTGTGGCACGGTGGGGTGCTCGAAGCGAAGCGGCGCACGACCACCCACCGGCTCGACGACTATGGTCTGAGGAAACCAGGCCTTCAGATGCTTGGGCTCGGTGATCGCGTGCCAGACCCTCTCCGGTGAGTGCGCAAGGTGGCGGGTAAAGCGCAGGCGCGGGCCTGCGTCGGTCTGCTCGAGGGTGCCGTTCAACGTCGTTCTCCTTCAGTCGGTCATATTGTCCGCGTACTGGTGGTTCTGCGCCGCTATGGTATGTGGCCAGCGCCGACTGCTGGATTCGGGCGCTCGGTGGTAGACTGGCGATATGCTCGCGGAGCTTCCATTCGTCGGTGCTGAGGAGATAGCGGAGCAGTTCCGTCCCGGTGGTACGGCGACTACCAAGTCGGCGCTTGAGACCTTGCGTCGTCGGGGGCTGCTCAGCGAGGGAATCTCAAGGCCGCTGCGCGACAAGAGCGGCAAGACGCGGGGAACTTTGCGTATCTACTCATCGCTCCTCCGTGACGCTGCGGCGTTCGCGGCGGTGGGTCACGACGCTCCGGCGATGCGGCTGGTCGTGGTCGCCCAGCGCTTGGAGCGCCGCCGAGACGCCACGATGATCGCGGACGCGCTGGCGAAGGTCGGAGCGTCGATTGCACCCGAGCAGAGAACGATCGCGCTCATGATCAGAAGCGCCGCGAGCGAGCCCTCGGTTGCCAAGCAGCTTGCGACCCACGCCGAGGCGATCACCCGCGCGCGACAGACGGCGCCAAATGCATCGCAGGTCGCTCTCGGGCACGTCGCTTCGACGAAGCAGCCGATGGCGAGCATCGTGCTGCTCGACGGCGCCGTGATCTCGCTTCCACAAGCCAACCTGCCGGCGCCCCCGGACGAGGGCGTGGGCGCACCCGTCGCGATCCGCTGGGCCGACCTCGGCCGGGGCGTGTGGATGACCGCCGAGCCCGCGATCGACGTACCGCCTGCCGGCGCGCCGATCTATCCCTTCGAGCGCCGCGGAAGGGAGCCCACGACCATCCCGACCGCCGTCCTCAACGGAGCGCCCACCATGCGCCGGTCGCGGCGCACGAAGCTCGCCGGCTGAGTGCCAGATCCAATCGCGGAACCGCAAGCGCGCCGAGTGCGTCCCCGCGATTGGCACCGGCTGACGTCCTTCGCGTGCTCGGCCGGAGCCTGGTATGAGGACGACGTCGAGCGTTTCGTGCAAAGACGGCTGCGCGGCCATTACGAGTCGCGCAAGGCGCACATCGACATCACCGTCATCGTGCTCGCCGCGGGGGACGATCCAGATGACATCCTGGCTGTAGGCGCTCACGAACTCGACGACCAGGTCACCGACGATGGCCGAGACCTCGAGGGCAGTTACCTGATCGTCGCTGCGGTGCGCCGAGACATCCAGGGCAGAGAGTTGAATATGGCCCCGTTCGGCGATGGCCGGCCGGTGACGATGGGGCGGTTGCTGATGGAGACCCTGATCGATGACCTTCCCGAGCGGCCTGGGGCCGTGCGCGCCGTCATTGCGAGAGACAACACCCGGGGCCTGCGACTGTGCGAGCGCATCGGTCTGCTCGGGGAGCGACCGGACACGGACAAGAGATTCGTGCAGCGGCTCGGCCGATTGGTGTAGGCCCGAATATGGGGCACGTATCGGTCGGGCCGCCCGGCTCTGCGACTGCCTTCGGTAACCGGGGGTTGCAAGAGAATGCCTGATCGTGCGATCTTGCTCGATTTGAATGTATGCGCCGCGCGTGAGGCTGGGGTGGTCCGGCGTGCCGCCGCGCGGCGCGGACGACGCCGGCGGCGGCGATCCGGGACTCTTAACCGTAGGCGGCGGCGTTAGCTCAGCGCAGCGAAGCGGGCAGGCTCGGAGCATCCGCCACACTCGACCGGCCGCGCGCCGGTCGCGAGAGCACCGCCGCCGCGACCACTCCGCCGATCCCGCCGAAGAGGTGCGCCTCCCAGGAGATCCCGGTGTGCGGGATGAGGTCGGAGATGAGCGCACCGCCGAAGACGAGCAGGACGACAACACCCAGTGCGATCTCGACCACCTGACGATCGAATAGTCCGCGGCTGATGAGGTAGGTCGCGTAGCCGAAGACGACGCCGCTCGCGCCGACCGTCACGGTTCCGCCGGGTGCGATGAGCCATGTCCCCACCCCACTGACGAGCGCCACGATCAGAGTCACCACGAGCAGGCGTCCGGCCCCGGCGAGTGCGATCACGACGCCGAGGATGACAAACGGGACCGTGTTCGCCAGCAGGTGTGAGAAGCTCGCGTGCAGGAACGGCGCGAAGACGACGCCATCGAGGTGCGAGAGGTTGCGCGGCACGATCCCGTCGCTGTCGAGCCGATAGCTGTCGAGCGCGTTGACGAGCTCGACGGCCCACATGACGGCGACGAGTGCACCGAGCGCCCACAGCCCGTCGACCTGCGTTGAATAGCGCTCGCGGACCTGATCCTTCATATGCAAAGCATGGCACGCCCAAACCTTGACAAGCCTTTGCTAAGGTAGCCGGCGATGCAGGCCCCAACGCTGGAAGCGCTGACGATCAACGAGGCCGCCGAGACGACCGGGTGGTCGGCGCGGATGCTGCGCTACATCGAGCGCATCGGCCTCGTGGAGGCGGCGCGCTCGGCGTCGGGCTACCGGCTGTACGGCCCGGCGGAGCTGCAGCGCCTGCGGACGCTGCGCGAGCTGCTGGACCGCTTCGACCTGGGCCTCGGCGAGGTGGGCTTTGCGCTGCGCCTGCGCCGCGAGCCCGATCTGCTGGAGGCGATCGAGGCGTGGCTGGAGGCTGAGCCGGCGCGCCCGGAGGATGTGCCCGCGGCCGACTGGCTGCGCTTCGAGCAGGACAAGCATCAAAGGCTGCTATCGACCGCGACATTGGAGACCGCATGACACCGACCGCCACACTGACCGACGCCGACTTCAAGGTCGCCGACCTCGCGCTCGCGGAGTTCGGGCGCAAGGAGATCACGCTCGCCGAGCACGAGATGCCGGGCCTGATGGCGATCCGCGCCGAGCACGCCGCGGCGCGCCCGCTGACCGGCGCGCGGATCACGGGCTCGCTGCACATGACGATCCAGACCGCCGTCCTGATCGAGACGCTGACGGCGCTGGGCGCCGAGGTGCGGTGGGCGTCGTGCAACATCTTCTCGACCCAGGACCACGCCGCCGCGGCGGTCGCCGTCGGGCCGGAGGGGACCCCGGAGGACCCCCGGGGGGTGCCGGTGTTCGCGTGGAAGGGGGAGACGCTGGATGAGTACTGGTGGTGCACCGAGCGCGCCCTGCTGTGGCCGGGCGAGGACGGTACGGCTGGCGGGGCCGGCCCCAACATGATCCTCGACGACGGCGGCGACGCGACGCTGCTGGTGCACAGGGGCGTCGAGTATGAGCGTGCCGGCGCCGTGCCTGATCCGGCAAGCGCGGACTCGGAGGAGTTCGCGATCGTGCTGTCGCTGCTGCAGCGCTCGTTGGGCGAGGATCCGCAGCGCTGGACGCAGATCGGCGCGGGAATCAGGGGCGTGACGGAGGAGACCACCACCGGTGTGCACCGCCTGTATGAGATGACCGAGCGTGGCGAGCTGCTGTTTGCGGCAATCAACGTCAACGACTCGGTGACGAAGTCGAAGTTCGACAACCTCTATGGCTGCCGGCATTCGCTGATCGACGGGATCAACCGCGCGACGGACGTGATGATCGGCGGCAAGGTCGCGGTGGTGTGCGGCTTCGGCGACGTCGGCAAGGGTTGCGCGGAATCGCTGCGGGGCCAGGGGGCGCGGGTGGTGATCACGGAGATCGACCCGATCTGCGCGTTGCAGGCGGCGATGCAGGGCTACGAGGTGCGGACGCTCGACGAAGTGGTGGGCAGCGCGGACATCTTTGTGACGTGCACGGGCGACCGCGACATCATCACGGCGGCGCACATGGCTCAGATGAAGCACCAGGCGATCGTCGGCAACATCGGGCACTTCGACAACGAGATCGACATCGCGGGCCTGGCGAGGGTGCCGGGGATCGAGCGGATCAACATCAAGCCGCAGGTCGACGAGTGGGTGTTCGCGGACGGCCACGCGATTCTCCTGTTGTCGGAGGGGCGCCTGCTGAACCTCGGCAACGCGACGGGCCACCCGAGCTTCGTGATGTCAAACTCGTTCACCAACCAGGTGATCGCGCAGATCGAGCTGTTCACCAAGAACGACGAGTACGAGAAGAGGGTGTACGTGCTGCCCAAGCATCTCGACGAGAAGGTCGCGCGCCTGCACCTCGACGCCCTGGGAGTGAAGCTCACCAAGCTCACCGACGCCCAGGCGGCGTACCTGGGGATCCCGGTGGAGGGCCCGTACAAGCCCGACCACTACCGGTACTAGACCCGACTCGGACCCACGAGCCAGATCCAACCTAGGCCGACGAGCCCCGAGCGGACGGGACCGACCGTGATCGCCGCCGAGACGAAAGCCGCGCAGGTCCGGACGGGGGAGGCCCGGATCGAGTGGGCCGACGCGCAGATGCCGGTGCTGGCGCAGATCCGCGAGCGCTTCGCGCGCGAGCGCCCGCTGACGGGGGTGCGGGTGGGGGCGTGTCTGCACGTGACGGCGGAGACGGCGAACCTCGTGCGGGCGCTGCTGGCGGGGGGCGCGGAGGTGGGGCTGTGCGCGGCGAACCCGCTGTCGACCCAGGACGACGTGGCGGTGGCGCTGAGCGAGCGCGACGGCGCGGCGGTGTACGCGGCGCGGGGCGAGAGCGCGCGCCAGCTCGCGGCGCACGTACGCGCCGTGATCGGGCGCGGGGAGGGCGGGCCTCAAATCACGATCGACGACGGCGCGGACCTGGTGGGCGCGATCCACGAGACCCGCCCGGAGCACGCGGCGCGGATGCTGGGCGCGACCGAGGAGACGACGGCGGGGCTGCTGCGGGTGCGCGCGCTGGAGGCCCGCGGCGCGCTGAGGTGCGCGGTGCTGGCGGTCAACGAGTCGCGGACCGAGCGCGCGTTCAACGACCGCTTCGGGACCGGCCAGTCGACGATCGACGGGATCCTGCGGGCGACGAACCTGCTGCTGGCGGGGCGCACGGTGGTGGTGGTGGGATATGGGTGGACGGGTAGGGGAGTGGCGCTGCGCGCCCGCGGGTCGGGCGCGTCGGTGATCGTCTGCGAGGTCGATCCGCTGCGGGCGTTGGAGGCGCGGATGGAGGGCTATGAGGTGATGCCGGCGCTGGCGGCCGCCGAGCGCGGCGACGTGTTCGTGACTGTGACCGGCGGGCGCGACGTGCTGCGCGCCGAGCACTTTGAGCTGATGAAGGACGGCGCGGTGCTGGCCAACGCGGGGCACTTCGACGTGGAGATCTCGCTCGATGACCTGCGAGCGCTCGCGGAGGGGGGCCGGCGCGAGGTGCGGCCGCTGGTCGAGCAGCACACGCTGAAGGACGGGCGGCGCCTGAACCTGCTGGCGCAGGGCCGCGTCGTCAACCTCGCCGCCGGCGAGGGCCACCCGGCGGCGGTGATGGACATGTCGTTCGCGGGGCAGGCGCTGTGCGTCGAGCATCTCGTCGCGCACGCCGGAGAGCTGGCGCCCGGGGTGGTGGCGGTGCCGCGCGAGATCGACGACGAGGTGGCGCGCCTGAAGCTCGACTCGTTGGGGGTGGCGATCGACGAGCTGACCGACCAGCAGCTGGTGTACCGCTCGGCCTGGGGCGACGATCTCCGGTAGCTTGCCGGCTTGATGAAGGCGATGGTTCTCGCGGCGGGCCTCGGGACCCGGCTGCGCCCGCTGACCCACGAGATCGCGAAGCCGATGGTGCCGGTGCTCGACCGGCCGGTGATGGCGCACATCCTCGACCTCCTGCGCCGCCACGGCTTCGAGTCGGTGATCGCGAACCTGCACTGGTTCCCGGACCCGATCCGCGCGTACTTCGGGGAGGAGGAGGGTCTCTCCTACAACTACGAGGACGAGCTGCTGGGCACCGCGGGCGGGGTGCGGGCGTGCGCGGAGTTCTTCGGCGGCGAGCCGTTCCTGGTGATCTCGGGCGACGCCCTCACCGACATCGACCTGACGGCGCTCGCGGCGCGCCACCGCGCGTCCGGGGGGATCGCGACGCTGGCGGTGAGGAAAGTCCAGGACACGCGCGAGTACGGGGTCGTCCTGCACGACCGCGCGGGGCGGATCACGGGCTTTCAGGAGAAGCCCGAGCCCGATGAGGCGCTGTCGGATCTCGGCAACTGCGGGATCTACGTGTTCGACCCCGCGATCTTCGACCACTTCCCGCGGCGCCCGTTCGCGGACTGGGCGCAGGATGTGTTCCCGGCGCTGCTTGAGCACGACGTCCCGTTCCACATCCACGAGATCCGCGAATACTGGAACGACGTGGGCTCGCTGGCGGAGCTGCGCCAGGGCACGTTCGACGCACTGCGCGGCGAGCTGCGCCTGCAGGTCGACGGCGAGGAGGTCGCGCCGGGGGTCGTCGTCGCGAGCGCAGGCAGCGGCAGTGGGGCGAGCGGGATCGCAATCCCCAGCGGCGGTGGCGGAGGGGCGGGTGGGAATCCGATCCTCGACGACGTGCAGGGCCCGGTGTGGATCGGGCGCGACGTTGAGATCGGCGCCGGGGCGCGGCTGACGGGCCCGGTGGTGCTCGGCGACGGCGCGCGCATCGGCGACGGGGCGCAGCTGCGCGAAAGCATCGTCTTCCCCGGCACCGAGATCGCCGCCGGGGCGATCCTGATCGGCGCAATCGCGGGGCACGCGGGGATCGTGCACAGCCTGCGCCCACGACACTGATGAGAACGGAAGGCCCGCCGAGGCGGGCCTTCCGACGTGCCTATCCAGCTAGACAGGTCCAGCTCAGACAGCGGTACATTGACGCTTGCGATGATAACGAACGTTGGGGATGCGACCCTAATGCACGCCCCCGCCGGGATTCGAACCCGGGACCTGTAACATCGTCAATGTACTGCTCTATCCACTGAGCTACGAGGGCCACCGCTTCTCAGAGAGAAGCCCGCGGGACCCTGACGTCGGCTTGGGTCGGTTCTACGGATGGCGATCCGCGAAAAACCGATGGACAGCGGCCCGGTCGGGGCGTAGCATCGTCAGAGACAGAGACACAGTCTCCACCGACCGCAGAGGAGGCACGATGCAGATCGACATCAAGGGTCGCAACGTCCCGGTCACCGACCAGATCCGCCGGCACGTGGAGCGCCGGCTGGCGAAGGTCTCGCGCCAGGTATCCGAGCTGGCGCGCCTGGAGATCGAGCTCCTGCGGGAGCCGAACCCGCGGGTGGCGGACTCGCAGGTGGCGGAGGCGACGCTGTACCTGAAGGGCGTGACGCTGCGCGCCCAAGACTCGTCTCCCGACATGACACACTCGCTGAACCTGGTCGTCGACGAGCTCGCCCGCCAGGTCAAGCGCCACCGCGACAAACGCCGCCACCGGCGCGAGGCGCGCGCGGCGCCTCCGCCCGAGGCGCCGCCGCCGGGCCTCTCGGCGACGGCCTGAGACGGACCGCCGGCCCCCCGCGGGGCCGACGGCACGGTGGCGCTGCGGCCCGGGGCGGCGGGTCCTCGCGTGCCCCGGCAGGGCTCGCGCGCGCCGGTGGGGGCTTGCTAACCTGGATCGGTGTCCCTCCTGGATCGTGCGCTGAATGTCGGCGAGGCCAAGAAGTTCAAGCAGTACGAGAAGCGCGTCGCGCTGATCGGGGCGTTCGAGCCCGAGCTCGAACACGACAGCGACGCTGAGCTGCGCGAGCGGATGGACGCGCTGCGTGAGCGCGCGGCCGGCGGCGAGTCGCTGGAGGACCTGCTGCCGGAGTGCTTCGCGGTGGTGCGCGAGACCGGCAAGCGGACGATGGGGATGCGCCACTTCGACGTGCAGCTGATCGGGGCGATGGCGCTGCACGAGGGCTGCATCGCGGAGATGAAGACCGGCGAGGGCAAGACGCTGACGGCGACGTTGGCGGTGGTACTCAACTCGCTGGCGGTGCGCGAGCGCAGGCCCAACCACATTCCGGCGGACCGCAATGGCTCCGATCGCAACGGCTCCGATCGCAACGGCGCGGGGCGAGAGGGCTTGGAGACCGAACGCAAGGGCGTGCACCTGGTGACGGTCAACGACTACCTGGCGCGCCGCGACGCCGAATGGATGAGCCCGATCTACGACGCCCTGGGGGTCACGGTAGGGGTGCTGCAGAACATGCAGCCCTACGAGGAGAAGCACCGGGCGTACTCATGCGACGTGGTGTACGGGACGAACTCGGAGTTCGGCTTTGACTACCTGCGCGACAACATGGCGAAGGACCTCTCCGAAAAGGTCCAGCGGGGCCATCCGTTCGCGGTGGTGGACGAGGTCGACAACATCCTGATCGACGAGGCCCGGACGCCGCTGATCATCTCCGGCGCGCCCGAACAGGCGGCGGACCTGTACGTCAAGTTCGCGCGCCTGGCGCCGACGATGAAGCCGGGCAAGACCCCCGAAGGGATGGATCCGCGCTCCAAGAAGGACTTCGTGGCGGACTTCGACTACGAGTTCGAGGAGAAGCACAAGACGGTGTCGGTGACGGAGCTGGGGGTCGCGAAGGCGGAGCGCTTCCTCGGCATCGACCACCTGTACCGCGCGGAGAACGGCCACCTGGTCAACCATCTCAACCAGGCGCTGCGGGCGGAGGCGCTGTACAAGCGCGACGTGGACTACGCGGTGATCGACGGCGAGGTGAAGATCATCGACGAGTTCACCGGGCGGATCCTCGACGGGAGGCGCTGGTCGGAGGGCCTGCACCAGGCGGTCGAGGCGAAGGAGGGGGTGCGGATCCAGGAGGAGAACCAGACGCTGGCGACGGTTACATACCAGAACTTCTTCCGCCTCTACGACAAGCTCTCGGGCATGACGGGGACGGCGCTGACGGAGGCGACGGAGTTCATGAAGATCTACGAGCTGCCGGTGGTGCAGGTCCCGACGAACGTGCCGATGGTCCGCGAGGATCGCAACGATCAGGTCTACAAGACCAAGGAGGGCAAGTGGAGCGCGGTGGCGCGGGAGATCGCGGCGCGCCATGCCAACGGCCAGCCGGTGCTGGTGGGGACGATCTCGGTCGAGGTCTCCGAGCTGCTGTCCGAGCGCCTGACCCAGATGGGGGTCAAGCACTCGGTGCTCAACGCGAAGCCCGAGCACGCGGCGCGCGAGGCGGAGACCGTCGCCGAGGCGGGCCAGCCGGGGGCGGTGACGATCGCGACGAACATGGCGGGCCGCGGCGTGGACATCAAGCTGGGCGGCAACGCCGAGCACCTCGCTCGCCACGAGCTCGCGAGGCAGAGCGTGGAGGCCGGCTCGGAGGAGTACGAGCGGCGCTTGCAGGAGATCCTGCCGGGCATCGAGGAGCGCGTGGCGGCCGACCGCGAGCGGGTGACGGCGGCGGGGGGCCTGTTCATCTGCGGGACCGAGCGCCACGAGTCGCGGCGCATCGACAACCAGCTGCGCGGGCGCTCGGGGCGTCAGGGCGACAAGGGGGAGTCGCGCTTCTTCCTGTCCGCCGAGGACGACCTGGTGCGGCTGTTCGCGGGCGACCGGATCTACCGGATCCTCGACAAACTCGGGGGGATCGACAAGGAGGGCAACGAGGAGCCGATCGAGGCCAAAATGCTCTCCAAGCAGATCGAGAAAGCCCAGCGCAAGGTCGAGGAGCAGCACTTTTTGATCCGCAAACGGGTGCTCGAGTACGACGACGTGATGAACGAGCAGCGGCGCGTGGTCTACGCCTACCGCGACCAGGTCCTCGAGGGCGAGGCGATGGGCGAGCAGGCGCGGGAGGAGGTCGCGCAGGTGATCGACCGCACGGTCGAGGAGTACACCGAGGGCGACTACCTCGAGGACTGGGACATCGACGGCCTGTACACGGCCCTGGCGCAGTTCCTCCCGGTGGACCTCGGGATACAGACCACCAACGGCGAGGGCGTCGACCGGGCGGCGCTCAGCAAACGCGTGGCGGCGGCGGCGATGGAGCGCTACGACACCCGAGAACGGGAACTCGGCGAGGAGCTGATGGGGCAGCTCGAGCGCTATCTGATCCTGCAGATCATCGACGAACGTTGGCGCGAGCACCTCTACGACATGGACTACCTGCGCGAAGGCATCGGCCTGCGCGGGATCGCCCAGCTCGACCCGCTGGTGGCCTACAAGAACGAGGCGTACACGCTGTTCGGGGACCTGATGAACAGCATCTGGGCAGACTATGCGCGGATGATCTTCAACGCCCAGGTCGTCATCGACGGCCAGAACGGCGGCGGCGCGACGCGGCCGCTGGCGCCGTTCGCGGCCGCGGGCAACACCACGCGCCCCGGGCGCGTGTCCTACTCGGGCGGCCGCTCCACAATGGGCGCCGGCGCGATCGCCGCTGCAGCGGCGGCCGGCCCGGGCCACGGCCAGGGGTACGCCGGCATTGATGAGGAGGACGAACAGTTCGAGCCGGTGGTGCAGCGGGTGGTCGACTCAGAACACCAGGTCGGGCGCAACGATCCGTGCTGGTGCGGGAGCGGTAAGAAGTTCAAGAAGTGCCACGGGGCGTAGGTAGCGCAGCTCGCCGCCCGCGTGAAACCAAATCGCACACGCGCCGGATTGTCAGCGCAACCGCCGGAGGGTGGCCTGGATGTCGGCGGTGAGGAGGTAGAGGTCCACGGATCGATCATCCGCTGGCTCAAATGGCTGGAAGCCGAGATGTTCCCACCAGTCACGGGCGGCTGGGTGCAGGGCGTTGACGACGACTGTGCGACATGCGGCCTTCGCGTTGAGCTCCACGGCGGTGGCAAGTACGTGGGCTACGAGTGCGGTGCCGACGCCAAGACCGCTGTGGCGCCGGTCCACCGCGAGACGACCGATCAGCAGCGCTGGAACTGGGTTGGGCGCCTGGCGGGCGATGCTCGGCGGCGCAGCGGAGCGGTCGATCGCGGTCACTGCGATGGTCGCGTAGGCCACGACGGTGTCATCGACATCGGTGATGACCCAGGTCGCAGCGGTGTCACGACGCCGGTTCTGCCCGGCATACCGGCGCAGCCACTCGTCGAGTGACGCCTCCCCCGATTCGAACGCTGCGCGGTCATGCCGCGCAAGGTCGAGCAGCGTCGGGCGACGGAGCTCAGTCAAGCCAGGCGAACTTCCGAGGACGGCGCTGCGTCTCGGCGAGCCGCAGGTTGACGTTTGCGGGGCTCTCCAGCGCCTCGGTGAACGCCGCGGCCGCCTGCGGTGTCAGCCGGATGCTCTGGCGCTCGGCGAGAATCTCCTCGGCCCTGAACGCCGCGGCCTGCAGCACGAACGCGGAGACGTTCAGATGGGCCGCCGCGGCGGCCCGCTCCAGGACAGTCTTTTCGCCCGGCTCCACCCGGATCTGCAGTCGTTCGCCCTTGATCGTCGCCACGTACTTACAATGGCAGTACGAGGCCCGGTTTGTCAAGCCCGAACCCATACTTCTCAGGGCTGCGACGAGGAGGCGTCTCCAAGGACCAAGCTTGTGCGAGCAAGCAGAAGGCAACTCCACGCGCTTGCGCCGGCGATCATCGCTCACAGAGGCGCTCGAGCTCGTCGGCGGCGCCGGAGGCGCCGGGGGCGGAGGCCAGGGCAACCTGCAGGCGGCGCGCGGCCTCGCGGTAGGACGGCGTCTTCAGCACCTCCGCGACTGCCTGCGCGATCTCCGGCCGGCGTCGACCGAGAGCGTCGCGCCCGCGCCGAGCCCCTGGACGCGCCGGGCGTTGGTGTCCTGGTCTCTGCCCATCGGCATGCAGACGAGCGGGATGCCGTGCGCCAGGGCGGCCATGACAGTCCCGAGCCCGGCGTGCGTGACGACGATTGACGCTCGAGGAAACACGGCAGCGTGGGGAACGAACGCGCGAACGTCCACGTTTGGCGGCTTGCTGAGCGCGTCGAGCTCCAACTCCCCGCCGAGCGTTATCAGGCCGTGGACGTCGAGCCCTGCCAGCGCTTCGGCGACGCGCTGGAGCGGCTCCTCCTGGTGCTGGTAGGTGGTGCTGAAGCTCACCAGCACGAGGGGTCGGTCGTCGGCCGGCAGGTCCGGGACCGGTGCCGGGACCTCGTCGTCGATCACGGGGCCGATGTAGCGGACGTCGCGGTGAAGCCTCGATGGCGGGAGGTCAAGCGCCTCGACGGTCGTGGCGAGAACGAGCGCCATCGGCTCGAGGAGATCCGCGTAGGTCGCGACCGCAGGCAGGCCCAGCCGAGACCGGGTGTCGTTGACCGCCGGCATCATTCCGGAGTACGACCGCTCGAGGATGCCCTCGGCGGACGCGTGATCGAGCATATGGACGAGGGCCGCGGCGGCTATGCCCGAATGCTCCGCCGCGGCGAGGCCGCCGGCGAGCATGCAGTCCACCACGACCGCGTCGGGGTCCACGAGTGCGATTGCGGCCGTGACGTCCTCCGCGGTGTCCGAGCCCGAGAGCAGATCGACAAAGGTCGGCGCCTCCTCCTCGATGGATCGTCCCGCGGTCCACTCGGGCACACGCTCGAAGGCACGAAACGCGAATCCCCGCCGCTCCACGCGCTCGGCGAGGGCGCGCTGCCCTGTGAACACGATCTCGTGACCTCGCGCCGCGAGCACGGCCGCGATGCCGAGGGCGGGAACAAAATTGCCACCTCCGTCCCAGCTCACGAACAGAAACCGCTTTGAGCCGCTCTCGGTCCCCGCCATGGGCATCACGATACGCCCACGTCGGTGTTGGCTCGCGCTCTGTTCGCGCCGGACCGACCGCGGCACGGCCCGGTTGTGCGCTGAGAGCGCTATTCCCGGACCGTGCCGCGCGTGCGTCAGGGCGTGCCGTCGGAGCCAGCGGGACCGTTCCCTGCGCCTCCGGGAGTCCACGGTGGCCCCGGGAACCCGAAGCCTGTGGGGTTCCACGGCAGCAGGTAGGCGCGGTAGGTATTCACCCCGGCCGGGAACTCGGCGTTGAAGACGAGGTTGCCGGCGGGGTCGAACTCCGAGAAGTACGGCAGCGCTCCCCAGCCGACGAACAGATCGCCATCGCGGGTCGTCTGGGCGTTGCCCTGCGACGCCGCCGAGAGCCCCTCGGGCTGGTTGTCGGATGCCACGAGCGTGGCGACTTTGGTCCACGGGTTGAGCCGTACTGTGATCGCGCGGCAAGTTTGTGAGAATTATGTGAAGTGCCTTCGAGCTACAGACACCGCGTCCCCCAGCTCAACGAGGTGTGTCGTACAGGCGATTTCGGCGAGCCCGCTCGCCGAGGGATAGCCCGAGGCATGGCCTCCTGTGGGGCACCGTCTTCAGAGGATCGCGATCGGGTTGACGGGCGAGCCCGTCCCGCCGGCGACCCGTAGGGGCGCCGTGAGGCACAGGAACTCCCAGCGCCCCGCCGTTTCGCAGGCGCCGCGGAGGTCCTCGAACCGGAGGTAGTCGAGCAGCGGCAGGCCCATCGCGTTCAGGGCCAGCACGTGGACCGGAAAGGCGACGCCCTCGGTGGTGCTCGGGACGGTGTCGCTGTTGGTGTCGCAGCCCAGCGCGGCGACGCCGCGCTCGGCGAGCAGCGGCACGGCGGTGGGATGCAGGCCGGCCTTCAGGCTCGCGGTGTCCCAGGTGCCGAGCTCGGCGAGGCGGCGGACGTGCCCGGTGCGCACGAGCAGGATGTCGCCTTCGCCGAGCGTCACGCCCTCGGCGCGCGCGGCGGCCTCGAGGTCGTCCCGGAAGACGTGCTCGCCGGGCTCCAGCCACGGCACGCCGCGCAGCCGCGGGATGTCGAGCAGCACGCCGCGGCCGACGAGGCCGTCGGCGATCACGTCGATCGCGTCGAGGTTGGCTCCCTCGGAGGTCACCGAGTCGGCCGGGGCGCCGTTGTAGAGGCGGCCCTTGTAGGCGACGTGGCACAGCGCGTCGATGTGGGTGTGGCCGTCGTTGTGGAAATCGGCCCCCACGTAGTCCTTGGCAAAGCCGAGCGAGCCGAGGCCGACGTCGGCGTCGTTGCGCATCGTCATCCGGTGGTCCGCGGGAGCTGGATTGTGCGGCGCCCGTTCGGTGTTCATCGGCAGGCTCAGGCTCACCGTGACGCCGCTGCGGACGAGCCGTGCGGCGGCCGCGACGCGATCGGGGGTCAGCAGGTTCAGCGTTCCCCGCTCGTCGTCGGCGCCCCAGCGTCCCCAGGTGCTCACGGCTTGAAACAGAGCCGCGAACTCCGCGGCGCTGACAGCCGCGCGACGGTCGCCTCGCTCGTCGTCCACCGGCGAGGTTCTAGCAGACGACAGCTCCACGGGGGCCACACTCCGGGCTTGCTTTGCCAGGTTGGGATTTCGGCGCGCGAGGGAAGACGATCGTCTTTCCAATGTGGGCGCTGATAGCGTGGGCCGATGCCCACCGCTTCCACCGAGTCCACGCCGCAGCGCCTTGCGGCGATCCGCGAGCAGCTGAAACTGCTCGCGGACTATCTTTGACCCGGCTGGCCTGAGTAAGCGCGTCGGGGCGCTCGAGACCGAGATGGAAGCCCCGGGGTTCTGGGACGACTCCGAGCACGCGGGGCGGCTGTCGGCCGAGCACGCGCGGGCGTCGCGGCGGCTGGAGGCGTTCCGCGCGTTGCAGAGCGACGCGGAGGACCTCGACGGCCTGGTCGAGCTGGCCGCGGAGGACGAGTCGGTCGGCGAGGAGGTCCAGGAGCACCTCGCCTCCGTCGAGGCGCGGCTGGCGAAGCTCGAGGAGCAGCGTCTGTTCTCCGGGCGCTACGACGCCGGCGACACACTGGTCAGCGTCAACGCGGGGGCGGGCGGCACCGACGCGCAGGACTGGGCGGAGATGGTGCTGCGCATGGAGATGCGCTGGGCCGAGCGCCGCGGCTTCGGCGTCGAGCTGCTGGAGGTCAGCCCGGGGGAGGAAGCGGGCATCAAGTCGGCGACCTTCAGGGCGCAGGGCGAGAACGCCTACGGCCTGTTCGGCGCGGAGCAGGGGGTGCACCGGCTGGTGCGCCTCTCCCCGTTCGACTCGGCCCACCGCCGCCAGACGAGCTTCGCGGGGGTCGAGGTCGCGCCGATCGTCGAGGAGGCCGGCGCGATCGAGATCGCAGACGACGACCTGCAGGTGGACACCTACCGGGCGTCGGGCGCGGGCGGCCAGCACGTAAACAAGACCGACTCGGCGGTGCGCATCACGCACCGCCCGTCCGGGATCGTGGTGCAGTGCCAGAACGAGCGCTCCCAGTCCTCCAACCGCGCGACCGCGATGGCGATGCTGCGCGCCAAGCTGCTGGAGCGCCAGGAGCGCGAACGCCAGGAGGAGATCGCCCGCGAGAAGGGCGAGGCCCAGGACGTGAACTTCGGCTCGCAGATCCGCTCCTACGTGCTGCACCCCTACACGCTCGTCAAGGATCACCGCACCGGGCATGAGATGGGCGACGTCCAGCGCGTGCTCGACGGCGATCTCGACGGGTTCGTCAGGGCATATCTTCTGCGTGCCGCCGGGACAGCGGCCTGACCGTAGAAAGGCTGCGTGTCAGTCTAGGGCCAGTGCTCGACCGTCAGCTCCTTCATCGGGTAGTCCTTGACGTTGGCTGTGGCGAGCGTCGCTGCACGTCGGTGGGCGCAGGCCGCGATCAGCGCATCGGCCTGTGACAGCGTCTGGCCCTTGGCGGCGAAGGCGCTGCGCCACGCTCCCGCAAGCCGGGCCTCCCGGTCGCTGACATCGGCCACGATCGTCCACTGCAGCAGCGCTTCGGTCGCGTCGCGCTCGTGCGGGCGCATGCCGCGCACGATCTCCTCGACCGTGATCGCCGACACGAAAGGTGGGATTTCGACGGCTTGCAGACGCACGACGGTCTGCCGGTCGCCACGCAGCACCTGTACGAGCACGGTCGTGTCGAGCAGCAGTGCCACGGCTGGCGTCAGCCAACCCTGTGAGGATCGCTGCGGCGCCCCGCGCGCACCCAGTCCTCGGGCAGGTGTGTCGCGAAATCCGGCGCTGCCCCGGCAGCGCGATCGAAGGCTCTCCAGCGGCGGTGGCTGTCGATCTCGTGCAGGATCGCCCGGCGGATGAACGCGCTGCGACCGCGGCTGCCGACGACAGTGTCGAGCTCCTCGACCAGATCGTCGTCCAAAGTAATGTGCATTCGCATGTGCATAGCTTAGCCCACTCCGGCGTCATCGTTTTCTCCTGTCTTCTCAGTCCGCCGAGACACCCAGACTGGGACGCCCGAGCTTTGCTTCATGGGCAACTCCGCGATGTCCATCGCCGCCGACTTGGACACATATGCTGGGTTCGCGATGACCGCTGTCCTGCCGCAGGCCGAACTGCTGAACCTCGTGCGCCGCGCGCTGGAGGAGGACGTGGGTTCGGGGGACGTGACGACGAACGCCACCGTCGACGAGACGACGCGCGCACGGGCGCTGATTGTCCAGAAGGCCTCGGGGGTCGTCTACGGCCTGGACGCCGCCGAAGCAACCTTCACACTGCTGGACCCGGGGGCGCGCTACGAGCGGCTGGTGTCGGAGGGGGTCTGGCGCGAGCTGGGCGGGTCGGTGCTCGAAGGCGGCCCCGGGCTGGAGGGTGGCACAGGGTTGGAGGGTGGTTCGGGGCTGGAGGGTGGTCCGGAGCCGAAGGGCGGGCCAGTGCTGGTTGTCGAGGGCTCGGCGCGGGCGCTGCTGAAGGCGGAGCGGACGGCGCTGAACTTTCTCGGGCACCTCTCCGGCGTCGCGACGATGGCGGCCCGCGCGGTCCGCGCGGTGGAGGGCACGGGGGCGCGGGTGCTGGACACGCGCAAGACGACCCCCGGGCTGCGGGCGCTGGAGAAGGCGGCGGTGGCGGCGGGGGGCGCGACCAACCACCGCGCGGGGCTGTACGACGCGATCCTGATCAAGGAGAACCACATCGCCGCGGCCGGGGGGATCGCTCAGGCGGTCGCGGCCGCGCGCGCGGCGGAGCCCGCGCTGGCGGGGACGCTGGAGGTCGAGGTGCGCGACCCCGCGGAGATCGAGCAGGCGCTGGCGGCGGGGGCGCCGCGGCTGCTGCTGGACAACATGGACGACGACGACCTACGCGCCGCGGTCGCGCAGGTCGCGGGGCGCGCGCAGTTGGAGGCCAGCGGCGGCGTGACCCTGAAGACGCTCTCAGAGCGCGCGCGGGCGGGGGTAGAATGGATCTCGATGGGCGCCCTCACCCATTCGGCGCCGGCGCTCGACCTGTCGCTGACCTTGGAGGTGCTGCCATGAACCCGTCCCCGGCTACGTCGCAGCTGCCGATGGCGCCCAGCCCAAGCCCGCCCACGTCAGGCTCGTTCACGTCAGGCTCGTCCATCGCGGGCCCGCCCATCGCAGGCCCGCCCACCCTGGGTTCCTTGCCGATGGCTCCCTCGCAGACCTCCACCTCGGGGCTCGCGCCCGCGGAGATCGCCGAGCTGCAGCGCGAGGTCCGAGCGCTGGCGGAGCGGCGCGGGGCGGTGATCCTGGCACACAACTACCAGGTTCCCGAGGTGCAGGACGTCGCCGACTACGTCGGCGACTCGCTCGGCCTGTCGCGCATGGCGGCAGCGGCGGAGGGAGAGGCGATTGTGTTCTGCGGGGTGCACTTCATGGCCGAGACCGCCTCGATCCTGTGCCCTGACAAGACCGTGCTGATCCCCGACCTCGACGCCGGCTGCTCGCTGGCCGCGGGGATCGACGCGGCGCAGCTTGCCGAGTGGAAGGCCGAGTACCCGCGTGGGGTGGTCGTGATGTATGTGAACACCACCGCCGAGGTCAAGGCGCTGACCGACTACTGCTGCACGTCGTCGAACGCCGTGCAGGTCGTGCGCCACATCTACGAGACCCGCGGCGAGGACACCGAGATCCTGTTCGGTCCCGACATGTGGCTCGGGGCGTTCGTCGAGAAGGAGCTCGGACGCCGGATGCACGTGTGGGACGGCGAGTGCCACGTGCACGCCGGGATCCGTCCCGGCGACATCGAACGGACCCGCGCCGCGCATCCGGGCGCGGACTTCCTGATCCACCCCGAGTGCGGCTGCACGACCAGCGTGATGGAGTACGTCGCCGCGGGCGACATCTCCACCGAGGGCGTCCACATGCTCTCGACGGGGGGGATGCTCGCCTACGCCGAGCAGGCCGAGCGCGGCGCACACGACGCCGCGTCACGGTCCCCCGAGCAGGCCGGCCGGCAGGCCGGCGAACCCGACAAGACCCCCCCGGACGGCGAGCGCGAGGTTGTGGTGGCGACCGAGGTCGGGATGCTCTATCCGCTGCGGATGGCGGCGCCGGACGTGAATTTCATCGCGGCCAACCCCGAGGCGAGCTGCGAGTTCATGAAGATGATCACGCTCCCCAAGCTGCGCGACTCCCTGCGCGAGATGCAGTACGAGGTGCGTGTGCCTGCGGAGATCGCGGCTCGCGCCCGAGTGCCGATCGACCGGATGGTGGCCCTTGGCTGACGAAGGTTTACTGTCGGTGGATGTAAAGGCGGCATAGGTAGATATAAAAAATCCAGCGACCGATAGCCATTGCTATACACCGGTCGAAAAAATATAGATACCCCCACGCCTACCATCCTGGCCACGACTGTCCTGGCCAAGCCGTCCTGGCCGCCGATCGTTCTGACCCGCGCTTGGGCGGAGTCCGTCTGAGCGGCTAACTTCAGAACTCGCCGGCGGCATGTGGGCCGACGCAGGCGATGGCCAGCTCGTCGGCGACCCCGGCGGCGACGTCGCGGACCTCGTCGAAGGTGACGGCGTCCAGCGCGGCGATCGCGGCGTCGGGGTCGATCTCCTCGCCGAACACGATCGACTGGGCGGCGGCGTGGCGGGCGACGGCGTTGGTGTTCTCGAACGCCAGCACCAGCCGGCCGGCGGCGTAGGCGCGGGCGCGGGCGACCTCCTCCTCGCGTCGGGCCCTCCGCGCGCAGCTCATCCACGATCTCCCGCATCCGGGTGTAGGCCTCGATGCACTTATCCGACGTCGAGGCCCGAGCCGAGCTGCAGGATCGGGACGTCGGCGAAGGCGTGGTCGATCGCGTAGACCGAGTAGCACAGGCCGCGTTTCTCGCGGATCTCGTCGAACAGGCGCGAGCCCATCGAGCCGCCGAGCAGCGTCGAGTAGATCGCCAGCGCGGCGCGGCTGGCGGCGATCGGAGACCTCGACGGCGGGGCGGTAGATCATGCGCAGGTGCGACTGGTTGGTGTCGCGCTGCTCCACCAGCGTCTCCGGTGCGAACGCCGGCGCCGGGACGTAGGGCTCAGGTTCGGGCAGCCTCGGGAAGCGGGCGAACAGCTCGTGCAGCTGCGAGTCGTCCGGCAGGTGGTCGAGGTTGCCGACCAGGAACGCCCCGCCGCGGGCCCCGGCCCAGCGGCGCTCGCGGAAGGCGACGATCGCGTCGCGGGTGAAGCTGCGCAGGTGCTCCTCGGGGCCGAGCACGGTGCGCCCCAGCGGATGCTCGCCGAAGGCGGCGCGGTCGATCAGGTACTCGGCGACCGTCGAGGGCTGGTCGTAGGCGCGGTTGATCTCCTGGATCACGACGCCGCGCTCGCGATCGAGCTCCTCGGCGTCGATCCGCGGGCGCCCGACGAAGTCGCTGAGCAGGTCGATCGCCTTCGCCGCCGACTCGGCGCGGACGGTGATGTGGAACGCGACGAGGTCGTGGCTGGTGTACGCGTTGAGCACGCCCCCGAGGCGCTCGGCGGTCTCGTTGACGTCGGTGTACGTCGGATACTTCTCGCCGCCCTTGAAGACGAGGTGCTCGAGGAAGTGCGCCATCCCGTTCTCCGCCGGGCGCTCGGTGCGGGCGCCGGCGTCGAACGCGACCAGCACCGTCAGCGCGCGGGTGCCGGGCAGCGCGATGCGGTGCACCGGCAGGTCGTTGGCGGGGACGGTGGTGGTGGCGACGGAGGTCATGGGGCCTACCTTAGTCTGAAGCCCCCGTGGACGCCCCCAGAAGACAGCCGATCGTCGTGCTCGCGGGATTCGCGGTGCTCGCGGCGTTGGTGGCGTTCGTGGTTGCGGGGGTATGGTGGGGCGGGCACCCGGAAGACCTCCCGGGGTTCATGCGGCGGGCGCTGGTGGCCGATCATCAGACGCGGGTGGTCAACGAAGCGCTGGACCGGATGGTCCACGACTACTACCGCCCGCTGAGCGAAGGCCAGCTCTCCAACGCCTCGATCGCGGGCGCGGTGGCGAGCCTGGGCGACCGCTTCTCCCACTACCTGACGCCGGCCGAATACCGCGCGTTCGACGCGCCGGCGAGCTTCAGCGGGATCGGCGTCGACGTCTTCCCGGATCTGCGGGGGCTGCGGATCGTGCATGTCTTCAACGGCTCCCCCGCGGCGCGCGCGGGGCTCCAGGCCGAAGACGTGATCGTCGCGGTCGGCGGCCGCGGCCTCGCGGGTCTGTCGGAGGACACGGCATCGGGTCTCATCAAAGGGCCCCCCGACACCAGCGTGACGCTGCGCGTCGAATCGCCGCCCGCAGGCTCGTCGGGCCACCGGCCGAGGCGCGGGAGCACGCGCACGGTGACGATCACGCGCGCGACGATCTCGGTGCCGGAGGTGGCGTCGCTGACGCGGACGGTGCACGGGATCAGGCTGGGGGTGGTGGCGCTGGCGATGTTCAGCGAGGGGGTGCACGGCGAAGTCGACGAAGCGGTCGAACACGAGCTGCACGCAGAACACGTGCGCGGGATCGTGCTCGACCTGCGGTCCAACCCCGGCGGGCTCGTCGAAGAGGCGCGGCTGGTGGCGAGCATCTTCCTGCACGAAGGCGCGGTGGTCGTGACGACGCGCGGGCGCACCCAGCCGACGCAGGTGCTGACGGCGGCCGGCGGGGCGATCCCGGCGTCGGTGCCGGTGGTGGTGCTGGTCGACCGCGGCACGGCGTCGGCGGCGGAGATCGTGACGGCGGCGCTGCAGGACCACCGGCGGGCGACGGTGGTGGGGACGCACACGTTCGGCAAGGGCGTCTTCCAGGAGGAGCAGCCGCTGTCCAACGGCGGCGCGCTGGACATCACGGTCGGCGAGTACTTCACCCCCAACGGGCGCAACCTCGGCGGCGGTGGGGTGCGCGAGGGGGCGGGGATCACGCCGGAAGTAGCGGTCCCCGTCGGGGTCGACAGCCCGCACGGCCTGAACGTGGCGCTGGACACGCTGGCCGCGAAGGTCAGGTGAAGGCCCGGGCGGGGCAGACGGTGGTGGCGGTGCTGGAGCGCCGCGGGCGCTTCTGGACGGCCGAGCCGCTGTTCCCGGCGCGCGACGGCGCCGACGGAGCGCCGTCCGGTCCCCGCCGGGGTGGGCGGGGATTCGATCCGCGGCGGATGACGCTCGGGGCGAGCCTCGGCGGCGAGGCGGGTCGGGAGGCGCGACCGGGGGACCTGGTGCTGCTGAGCGCCGCGACCCATCCCAGCCACGCGCAGCGGGGGGGTTTTGGCGGCCCCGCCCACCCGGGCGGGCACCGGGGAGGCCACGCGGGCGGGGCGCAACTGGGGGTGGCGCGCGTGATCGGGCGTCCGGACGTCGCACGCGACGTGATCGAGGGGCTGCTGCTGGACCGCGGGCTGGCGCGGGGTTTCGACGCGGCAGTGGAGCGCGAGGCGCGGGCGGCCGCATTTGGCGGCCCCGCCCGCCCTGGAGGCCCCGCCCGCCCGGCCGGCCTCGGCGGGCCGGCCAGGCGGGATCTGCGCGGGCTGGCGACCTTCACGATCGATCCCCCGTCGGCGCGCGACTTCGACGACGCGATCTCGGCGCAGCGGACCGAGGGATCGGATCCCGCCCACCTGCGGGTGTGGGTGCATATCGCCGACGTCAGCGCCTACGTCCCGGAGGGCTCGCCGGTCGATCTGGAGGCGCGGGCGCGGGGGACCAGCGTATATGTCCCGGGGGCGGTCGAGCCGATGCTGCCCGACGCGCTGTCGGGCGACGCGTGCTCGTTGGTCCCGGGCCGCGACCGCGCGGCGGTGACGGTGGAGCTGCAGTTGCACGGCGGGCGGGTGCGACAGACGGCGTTCTACCGCTCGATGATCCGCTCGGACGAGCGCCTGGACTACGACCGTGTGGACCGGATCTTCGCGGGGCGCGAGTCCGCGGCGGAGCCGTGGGGGCAGCCGCTGGCGGTGGCGCGCGAGGCGGCGGCGGCGCTGGCGGCGGCGCGCGAGCGGCGCGGCGGGTCGCTGACGCTGGACACATCGGAGCCGGAGTTCCTGTTCGACCAAGACGGGCACGTCAGCGAGATCGCGCGGCGGGTGCAGACGGAGTCCCACCGCCTGATCGAGCACCTGATGATCGCCGCCAACGAAGCCGTCGCGCGGGCGCTGGCGCAGAAGGCGGACGCCGTGCCTGTACCGCGTCCACGAGCGCCCCGCGCCCGAGAGCGTCGAGCGCCTGGTCGACCAGCTCGCGACACTCGGTGTGCCGACGCCGCCGGTGCCCGAGCGGATGTCAGGGACCGAGGCAGGCGAGCTGCTGGGCGAGATCTCGCGGCTGGTCGGGCAGCACATCCGCCGCACGGGGGGCCGGCCGGCGCTGACGTCGCTGGTGCTGCGGGCGCTGCGCCAGGCGTACTACTCGCCGCGCAACATCGGCCACGCGGGGCTGGGGTCGGCGTGCTACTGCCACTTCACCTCCCCGATCCGCCGCTACCCGGACCTTGTGTGCCACCGGGCGCTGCTGTCGAGCATCGGCGCCGACGAGCGCGCCCCGCGCGGGGGAGAGCTGGGGGAGCTGGGAGAGTGGACGTCCCAGCGCGAGCGCGCGGCGATGGAGATCGAGCGCGACGCCGACGACGTGGCGCGCTGCTTCGCGCTGGAACAGGCGCTGTACGAGGGCGGCTGGGCGCAGGCGCTGCCTGGGGAGGTCGTGGGGCTGATCTCGGCGGGGGCGTTCGTGGCGTTCGGGCCGGAGCAGCCCGACGCGGGGGTGCCGCCCTACGAAGGGATGCTGCCGGTGAGGCGCCTGGCGCGGGCCGCGGGGCGGGGCCGCGAGCAGGCCTCGACACGGGGCCGCGAGCAGGCAGTCGCACGGGGTGGGGGAGGACAGGGCGGCCGACCCGTCCGACCCGGGCGAGCGGGGACCGGGTCGGACGGGTCGGACGGGCCGCGCGACGGGGGCGGCGGCGAGGGTCGCGAGTGGTGGGAGCTCAACGAGCAGGGCACGATCCTGCGCGGCGAGCGCAGCGGGGCGACGCTGCGGCTGGGCGATCCGATCGAGGTGCGGGTGCGCGGTGTGGACGCGCCGCGCGGGCGCGTGGACCTGGCGCCGGCGCGGGACGAGCGCGACGACGTGGGACCGCCGGGACAACGCGGGTATCGGGACGGGGCGGCGCGGGTCGGGAACGGGACGGCGTGGGCGCGGGCCCACGGGAGGCTAGGCTCGTGAGGCGATGGCGAAGAGCAAGACCAAGAAGCGCAAGATCGGGGCGGGGGATGTGGCGAGCAACCGCTACGCGTCATATCGCTACGAGCTGCTGGAACGGGTGGAGTGCGGGATCGCGCTGCTGGGCACCGAGGTCAAGGCGCTGCGGGCGGGCGGAGCCCAGCTGAAGGACGGGTACGTGTCGATCCGCGAGGGTGAGCTGTGGCTGCACGGCGTGCACATCCCCCCGTACGCGCCGGCGTCTCGCGAGAACCACAACCCCGAGCGCGACCGCAAGCTGCTGGCGCATCGCGGCGAGATCGAGCGGCTCACGGGACGCGTGGCGGAGCGCGGCCTGACGCTGGTGCCGACCCGGATCTACTTCAGAGACGGCCGCGCGAAGGTCGAGATCGCGCTGGCGCGCGGGAAGGACCTGTACGACAAGCGCCAGGCGCTGCGCGAGCGGGAGTCAAAGCGGGATATGGAAAGAGGCCTGCGGGAAGCGAGGCGCTGAGGGCCTCTGCGACCGCCGCGGGGAGCGGGCTCTGGATCGCGTCAGATGCTGCCGAAGCTGTGGCCGCCGCTGGTGAGGACGTGGGTTTCGTGCATCCCGAAGACGAGCAGCGCGATCAGGCCGACGTAGACGGCGCCGACGAGCAGCCGGTGACGGGGTGCGACGCGGTAGTAGGCGGCCTGCTGGAGCGAGCGCGTTTTGCGCTGCTGCCAGCGGTGCCACGTCTGGAAGGCGGCGAAGACCACGATGATCAGCAGGATCGGGTTGCCGGGGTTCAGGAACGCCAGGGCGACGAGGACGCCGAAGCCGAGAAACCACATCCACGGGCTCATCGCGGCCGCGGCACGGCCGCCGTCGAGCGGGACGACGGGGAGCAGGTTGAAGAGGTTGATGAAGAAGCCGAAGTAGGCGAGCGCGATCAGCAGCGAGCTGCCGGTGAGCTCGCCGACGACGGCGACGGCGGCGGCGCCGAGGCTGCCGAGGATCGGGCCCGCGAGACCGACGCGGGCCTCGGTGAGGGCGTTGTCGCCGAGCGACCTCGAGACGATCACGGCGCCCATAAACGGGATGAACATCGGCGCGCTCGCCCTGATCCCCTCGCGACGCAGCGCGATCACGTGGCCCATCTCGTGGACGAACAGCAGCACGACAAAGCCCGCGGCGAACTCCCAGCCGAAGAAGATGCTGTAGGCGGCGACGGACACCAGCGCGGTGCCCGCGGTCGCGAACAGCTTGAGGTTGGGCAGCGCGACCAGCAATCCCTTCAGCACCGCCCCGAACTTGGCGGCGAGCGCGGCGACCCCGGCGAGGGCGCTGCCGATGCGCTTGCGCAGCCCCCGGCGCGGCTTGCCGAACGGCTCGCCGTCGACGGCGGCGCGACCCGCTGTGCCGGCGGCGCCGTTGAGGCTTGGGGGCCCGTCCAGCGCGACGCCGTTGAGGGTGGTGCCGTGTGTGGGGTAGGTGGCGGCGACGATCGGGGTCTCGTCCATAACCAACTCATTGTGACAGCCGCCGCCGCGGCGTTTTTCTCGGAAGATGCGGGGACCAGCTTGCGGGGGGTCTTGAAATCGACTGGTGCGATCCGTACGGTGCCCTGCAGACACGGCACCGAGCCGCCCAAGAGCGAGGCCACCGAGGTGTGAGGCCGCGCCACCCAAAGCCGTAAAGGCCCGCGGGCCGGACGGTGGCGGGTTCCTCGAGGTGGCTCGGCCGCGTCGCTTTGTTTGGTCTCACGCGGGCTCTCCGCGTGACCTAAATCAATCCATGACCCCCCTGTCGGCAAACTCGTTCGAGGCCTCGATCCACAGTGGTCCTGTCCCATTGGATCGGGGCCCCGTTCGAGCTACACTTGAGGGGTAGGACATCCCCGGGGACGACAGGCTTCGACGCGGTCGGTTCGTGGGGGTGGTGGCGAGCCGAGGTCCCGGGCGGCCTCGTAAAACACCCGGGAAAACCATAAGTGCGGACTCACACGAGTACGCCCTCGCGGCCTGATTAGAAACCAGGCCTGAGGTCTCGGCCCCCATTGGCCTGCGGCGGGGATCGCCGGGATCAGATAGCAGGCTCACCCGGCGAGGCCCGCTCCCGCCGAACCGGGGACATCTTCAGGGAGCTGGTCCCCCACAACCCCGCCGGCGAGGCGAGCGGGGGACGAGAACAGAGCGCCGGCTACGCTCGTAGAAGCCGCCTCATCACGCGACTGCGGACGCGGGTTCGATTCCCGCCGTCTCCACTTTTTCGGACGTTGCGCAAACCCCGGCCGTGTGGGTGCGGTCGGGTGTGATGATGCGGTAGGTGGGCTTGATGTCGGTCTTGCTGTTGACGCGCAGCTCGGCGATGAGGATGCGTAGGAGTGCCTTGGTTTGCTCGGGCTCGCCTTGTGCGATCACTCCTTCGAGTTGGTCAGCGGTCGCGGCCAGGTCGGCTGCTGTGGGCGCGTGTGCGGCCTCGTCGGTGTCGTCGTCGGCGAGCTCGGCCTGTTGAGCGCGGAGGTCGTCGAGGCGGGCGTTTAGGCGCGCTATGCGTTGTTCGCAGCGCTCGGGGGAGAGCCGGCCTTGCTCGAAGGCCTCGAAGTAGCGCTCGGTCGAGTGTTCGATGCGGACGATCTCGGCGTTGATTGCTTGGCGGCGCTCGTCGAGCGCGGGGCGCTCACGCAGCGCTTCCTCGTGAGCGGTGGCGAGCGCGTCGTGGATGAGCGGGCCGTCGCGGTAGATGCCGGTGAGTTGGCGCAGGACGGCGGTCTCGAGCTTCTCGCGCGAGACGCGCTCACCGCGGCAGACTTTGGGGCCGTACTTCTGGCGGGCCGTGCAGGCGTAGTAGTGGTAGGTGCCGCCTTTGCCGCGTGCTGACATGCCGATGTAGGCGCGTCCGCAGTGCCCACAGCGAACCACGCCGGAGAGCAGGAAGTCCGAGCGGTTGCCGCGGCGGCGGGGAAGCGTCCTCGCCACGCTCGGCGAGGATCACCTGGGCTCGGTCGAACGTGTCCTGATCGATCAGTGGCTCGTGCGTGGACTCGAAGTCCTGGTTGCGCCAGCGGATGCGTCCAAGGTAGGTGGGGTTGGTGAGGACGCGGTGTACGGCCGGGTGGCCCCAGCCGGCGCTCGGTGCTGGTGCGTGCTCGGCGCGTAGCTGGTGGGCGATGGCGATTGTGCCGAGCCGGTCCTCTGTGTAGAGCCTGTAGATGCGCCGGACAACGGGCGCGGTGATCGGGTCGGGCGCGAGCTGGCCATCGTGGAGGGTGTATCCGAAGGGTGGGCGTCCGCTGTACCAGCGGCCTTCCTTGGCGCGGCGTTCGATGCCGGCGGTGATGCGGTCGACGATAGTGGCGTGCTCGAACTCGGCGAACACGCCGAGCATCTGCAGCATCATCCGCCCGGCGGGTGAGCCGGTGTCGAATGGCTCGGTCGCCGAGCGCAGCACGACGTTGAGCGTGTCCAGCTCCTCGGCGAGTTGTGCGAGCTGGCGCACCTTGCGCGATAGGCGGTCGATGCGGTAGACGAGCAGCTGGTCGATCTTGCCCTCCCGTGCGAGGTCGAGCCCGGCCTGCAGGCCGGGACGCTCAAGCTTCGTGCCGGTCGCGCGGTCGTCGTGATGGGCGATGATCCGCCAGTCTTCCTGCGCCTTGCAGAACGCCTGTAGCCGTTCGTGCTGGGAGGCGAGCGAGGTTGGCTGGTTCTCCTCGTCGGTGGAGATGCGGGTGTAGAGGCAGATGCGCGTCATGGGATGGCCTCCCGCTCGTAGTCGGCGTGGCTGTGCGGCTGGTCGATCAGATCAGATTCGCCGGCGGGCTTCAAGTCCTCAACCGTCCTGCCGCCGGGATCTTCCGGGCGGCGGTGCAGCGGGGAGAGCCGATCCCAGAAGCCGGGCTGCTCGTGGCGCCAGCGGCGCCCGAGCGCGCACGCCAGGTCGGCCGGTCCCAGGGCATGGCTGACGGGCAGTTCGCCGAGCGCGAGTGGCGGCTGAGTGGGGTCGGCGATCGACTCCCAGACCTTGCTCAGCGGCCCTGCGTCGTGCAGCGCGGTTGTGGTTGTGGCGAGCATCGGCCAGCGGCTGTCGAGGTTGACCAGAGAGCTGTCCTGACGGTGGCGTTCTCGCTTGGGCTCAAGCGCGACATACGCGCGGCGTAGCGTGGCGATCCGGCCCGGCCCGGGTACGACGAACAGGATGTTGCACATCTGCGTCTCGTCGTGCAGGCGAGCCTCCGCGAGTTGGTAGCGCTCGATCTTTTCCTCAAGGCGCTGTTGTGTCTCGGTGGCACGGTCCCACTCAAGGAAGCACTCGATCGTGCCGGCGGGAGCCTCGATGATGAGGCCCGAGTCGGGCCGCACAACCTCGACAGGCCCGCCGCTGTCAAGACGCGCAGCGGCACGGCGAGTCGAGTCCCACGCGGTCACGCCCATGCGCGGGTCGGGCAGGGTCGCGGCGATCAGCTCGCACACGAACTGGTTTGCTCCCAGCCGGTGCGCGAGCTGCGCGTGGGAGCCCCAGTCCTCTCGGCGCTGCCAGCCGAGCCGCTTGGGTTCCACGCCGAGGCTTGAGGCGACGAGGATCGCGCCGGCCTCATCGAGCAGCCAGTGCGCCTGCGGCTTACCCGAGCCGAACGGACCTGGCGGGTAGAAGCGGTCGATCACACGCTCGCGGTAGAGGAACAGCAGCCGGTCCTGGCAGCGACGACGCGAGGAGAAGAACAACAGCTCCAGCTGGCCGGTGCTGAGAACCTGATGGTCGTAAAGGACACTGGCGATCTCACGGTCACGCCACGTCAAATGCCGCGCAAGCTCGAACACGCGATCCGCGCTCACACGCACCCCACGCCGCTGCGCGGCCCTCGATCTTGAAGAACGATCACTCGTCCTTATTTGTCGGGGCTTGCTCACTGGCCCGATCCCATGCTCCTGTGCGGCTTTCCGGGTCTCCCAGCCGGCGGGATCGCGCCGTCGAAAGCGCCGGGGCAAACGCCGCCCAAAGCGCCGCCGGAAACGCCGCCTCCATCCCTGCGGGCCGCGTCATGCAGCAACCCCGCGAGCAGCGCCGTCGCCTCGCGCTCCTGCTCAGGAGAGAGCGCGACCAACCGCGGCGCCCTCACGCGAACGCCGTGGTGGTCGTTGTTGTGCGCGGATGTTGATGCCCGCCTGCGCGGGCGGTGAGTGTCTTGGCTCAGAGTGTTCGGTGCCGGCGGAAGACCCTGCGACGGGAGCCCCGAAGAACCTCTCTACATAGGAAGGCCATTTTGACCCCCAAAATGGGTCATCTCGCAGCGAAGATTTAGGGAATCTTTATCGAACGGGCGTGGCGGCGCATGGATTCAACGAGCTGTAATGTTCGACTACATGCGCCGAGTGGCCCTGTGGTCGTGGCCTGGCAAGCTCTGTAGCGGGCGGGGCGTGAGCGTCGCTGTTTTCCTCACGCTGTCCGTCGCGGCAACACGGTCAGCGCCCCTGTCCACATCACCGGCAGCCGCATTGGAGGCCAGCGAGACGTTCAACTCCATACCGCAGACCAGCGCTGCACAGGCCCTAGCGTTCCTCAACGAGCAGCGCGCGGCGAACGGCATCCTGGGTGAACTCGCCAACGACCCGGAACTCGACCTTGGCTGCGAACAGCTCGAGAACCTTTACAACGGCGAAGGCAAGTCTGAGTTCGAAGAAGGGTATCCCCACAAAGAGTTGGAAGGAGCGCCCGGGTACACGCCGCTTGGCGCCGAAGCCGCGGCGCGCTCCGACCTCGGCGCCCCCGCCGGTGGTTGGAACGCGACGGTTAATCCGTGGACGGACTTTCCGCTGCACGAGTCCTCGCTGTTCAACCCAGCGGTCACGACCGCGTGGTACGGCGAGAGTCACGGCCGCGGGCTCATCGGGGGCGTGTGCATGGGAACCGACGGCGAACGCGCGTTCCCAACGCCCGTCTACTACTCGCTGCCCGGCGACGGCGCGACGAACGTTGCGCCGTCGGAGACCGTCGAAGGCGAGGTGCCGTGGTCGCCCGGAATGGCGGTCGGCATTCCCGAGGGCAAGCGGAGCGGGCCGAACATAACGCTTTGGCCGGAGGGCGTCAAAGCGACCCTTGACGGCGCGACGCTTCGAGACGCGGACGGCCACGCGTTCGCGGTGAGGGAAGTAACACCCGAAACACCAGCGCCGCCGTCGCCCCCGGGGTGGCCACGCGACGAAACGGTTGGTCTCTACTCCGGGGTCGCAAGCTTTGTGATCCCGGTGCAACCACTAGCCCCGGACACGCCGTACACACTAACGGCTACCTGGCTGAGCCCCTCGGGGGCGATGCAAACGCAAGTGGTGCGCTTCACCACGATCACCAACGCCCAGGCTCAGCGGGAAAGGGACGTCTACGCGAACTGTCCTGCCACCGACTGTGCACACGGATCACTGGCTTTTCGGACGAGCGATCATAAGCTTGTCCTCACGGGCTCACCCGCCGTTGCGCAGCGACTCGTTGTCGAAATCGATGCGGGAGGCTACGAAGTCTGTGTTCTCCCCACGAGGCCGTGCCCCGTCGACGCGGTCAAAGACTTCTACCGATTTCATATCGTGCGCACGGTCAGGCTGCGCAGCTCGACCGCCGTCATTCCCCTGCCGGCGCGCATACGGGGTGGTCCGCTCCACATTGCTGCAAGCCTTCCCAAATTCACTGCGCTCGGCTACCAGTGGCAGCCGAACACGCTTGTGAAGACACAGCGATAATACGCTCATCGCCCAAGCGCGATCCGTCGACCATCGTGATCGTGTTTCGGTACGCTGAGCCCGTGGCTACAGCGCTCGACAAGGACAAGCTGCACGACGTGCTCGACCAGGCGGTGATCGTGATCGACGAGCGGGATCTGGAGCGCTCGCGCAAGGACCCGCGGGTGCGCGCCTTTCACGAAAGCTCCGCGAGGCTGATGGCCGAACTCGAGGCGGAAGGCGCTAACTACTTGCCCCGGATAAATGCCGGGGACTGAAACGGCCGCGTCCGGTTGGGCGCGGCCGAGTCAGGCTCATTCATGGGTTTGCCTGGTTGGTGGGCTGGTGGGAGTGTTTCAGCGGGCCCGGATGGCGAGGGTGTCGAGGTCGTAGGCGAGGATCGCCCATCCGGTCCAGGTTCTCATTCCGTCATCGCCCTTCAGCCTGGTTCGGCGTAGCCCGTAGCGGCGCTTGAGGTGACTGATCCGGCCCTCGATGCCGGTTCGGTAGCGGGCTCTGCGCTTGCGTGTTCTGCGTGATCCGGGCTCGTGGTGGCCGGAGAGCTGGATCTGCCGGTCGGTGAGGTCGGGGAACGCGCCTTTCGTGGGGCCGGCCTGGAAGCCACCATCGCAGACGATCTCTCTGAGCCGGATATCGGCATGTTCGAGCTCGCGGGCGGTTTGGGGCAACAGTCGGTTCTCGGCGGGGTTGCCCGGCGCGTGCCCGGCGGGCAGGATGAACCCACGAGCGCCCTTTCGGGTGTTCTCGGTCACCTCGCAGATTTGCGCGACATACCCAAACTCGGTCGGCTTGCCGAGCTTGCCCTTGCGGATCGGCCGGGCGTCGGGGTCGGCCAAGGAGACGAGCCTGTCGGTGATCTTCAGCCCGCGAGCGCGACGGTCGATCTGCTCTGTGACCTTCTGGCAGCGCGCGGTGAGCTGCTCGAGCTTCCTCGCTGCTGTGAGCTTGGCCTGGGCACCACGGCCGCGAGCCGATGCCCGCGCCCCAGCGATCAGCCGCTGGGCCTCTCTCACCGAACGGGCGATCACTCGCCCGGCCTGCTCGTTGAGCTTCATCACTTCCGCTTTGGCATCGCCTGTGCGGCGCGCGAGTGTCCGGGTGATCGCACGAACAGCCCGCCCAACCAAACGCGAACGATCCCTGACCCGTGTTGTGTTGCCCTTGATCATCCCGGTCACCTTGCGGCCCTCGCGGGCCAGCGCCCTGACGCCCTGCAAGGCGAGCATCGCGTCGGAGGGATAGCGGATGTCCGCTTCCACGACTGTCGAGTCGATCCTGGCCGCCCGCGCACGAAAACGTGTCTCGCGCTGGGCCTTGGAGATCACCACCCTGGTGATCTCCTGCACGACCTCGGCTCCCAGCCGGCGGGCGAGCTTTCTGACCGTGGACTCCTCCGGCACACGCTGATCGAGCGCGATCAGGCAGAAGCGCCGCAGGTGCAACGAGTCTGAGACCTCCCGCACCAGCGTTTCGTAGCCCCAGCCCGTGCGCTGCTTGATCACCATCAACCGAACGAAGCTCGCCATCGAGATCGAAGGGCGCCCACGATCCCGCGCGTCCTGCTCCCATGCAGCCGCGACCGGCCCGAGCAACAGCGGATCGCACAGCACCACATCCAGACGAGCAAGATCCTCGGGCAGCTCCCGCGCCTTGACCGGCAATACCTCGTCCCACAAGCACTCCACCTGCCCGCCACACAGCGTGAGCATCACACCTCCACCGGGTTGGCAACCAATTCATGAGCAAGCCAATCGTCCTCAACACAGCGGACAGACCGGGGGTTCTGACCGGCCCGGATGGGACCCTCACTACACCCGAGAAGACAGGAGGCGGTGATGCCCGGACCAGGACGCAACGACCCATGCCCATGCGGCTCAAATCGCAAGGTCAAGCGCTGCTGCGGCCAGCAACGCGGACCCTCCGAGGAACAGCTCGCGCGCGCCCACGTCGCACTGCTCGCACGCGACGCCACCGCCGACCTGGAAGGCCTTTCCGAGAGAGCCCTGGACCACCTCTGGGAGCAACTCCTGAACGTGCCCCTCATCGACCTCTCGCTTCTTGTCAGCCTGCCCAAGCTGATCGGCCCCGACCTCAAACGCCTGCAGGAAGCCATCTCCAGGGACGACCCCGACTGGGGCTGGGACGCCCTCACCACCGTCGCAGAACAGATCGACACACCCCAACAGCGAGCCAAGCTCGCCGACGCGCTCGTCCGTCTACGCGACCAACACCGCCTCAACCGCCGACAAGCCGCCGCCGCACTCCTAGACCTCGACAGCCGATCCACACGCTTCATCGCCGCCAGCCTCCTCGACGCCGTCGCAATCTCAGTCGGCGTCGAACGCACCCCCGGCGGCCTCCACCTCGCCGCCTAACCCCGCACTTTTATCCGGGGGAAGTAACTACGACTGAAGGCTAAGCCACTGCCGGCGCAGCGGGCTGTTACCGGGCACTGGCGTGGCGGATCATCGGCCGTCGTGTATGACGACGCTCGCCTCGCTGATTTCGACGAGGGAGGCGTTCTCGAAGGCGTCAGCGATCAAGCTGAGGTTGGCCTCGAACAGGGCGAGCAGGTCGTCGTTGGCAATGTTGCCGGTGGCGACCACGAGGAGCCGGCGTGGCAGGTTCTGCAGCAGGTGGCTATCGCGGAAGTCGCGGTCCTTTGTGACCACCACGCGGTTCTCGCTGTCGGCGATGTCCGCAAGCTGGCGGTCGCCGGTTCGATTGCCGTCTGGCAGGCCGGAGGTATGGATACTGTCGTGATTGGCTTCGGCCAACAGGTTGGACAGCCGCAGCGGGAGTTGAGCATCGATCAGGAATTTCATGCTGCGCCGAGCGGCACGACCCGGTGCCCGCCAGCGGCCAGCGCCGCGAACTCCAGAGCGGCGAGCAGATCCTCGCGTTCGAGGTCTGGATGATCGGCGATAATCTGCTCGATTGTCATGCCCGAAGCCAGGAGCTCCAGAAGGCTCTCGACCGGGTAGCGTAGACCACGGATCGTGGGCTGCCCGTGGCAGATGTTCGGGACAGTGGTGATGCGATCTAGCCGTGACATGCTCTCAGCGTACCGGCTCGGACGGTGACTGCGCTGCTACTCTGCCAGGCGAACGCCCCAGTGCGCCTCTCTCTCCCTCGGGATGACGCGGCTGGGGCTCTTTGCGTCGTCAGCCGCCCCTCACGTGCGTCGCTAGCGACCGTATCGTCCGCGCCCGGGGCTGCGGCTCTTCGTGCCGGCGTTCTACGCCAAGCTCAGCGGCTCCGCCCGCACGACCACGGGGTTTGCGCAACGTACGGTCCTCTCCACCATCTAGCAGAAGGTCGAAACGCCCCGGTCCCCGGTAAGGGGGCCGGGGCTTCGGCGTTGCAGGGCAATGCGGCGAACACAAGCTGAGCAAGACCCCTGTATCTGTCATGTACCGACGATAGTCGTCGGTGCGACCGGCGGCGTCAAGTGCGTGCGCGCCCGCACAAGCGGGCATCATCGGCTCGCACCGCCTCAGCCGGCGTCGCGATCTCGCGGAGGTCGCCGGTGCCTTCGACTTGGGCTGTGTCCGGGGCTGACATAACGCTCCCCGGACGGTAGGGTTCCCGAGCGAGGCCGGCACCGGGCCTGCCACGCTCTATCGAGGAAGGGAACTGGAATGGGCAGGCGTATCGTTGTGCTCGGCGCCGGTTTCGGCGGCCTGGAGCTTTGCACCATGCTGTCGGAGGCGCTCGGCGAGGACGCGGCCGTGACGCTGATCGATAAGTCCGATGCCTTCGTATTCGGATTCTCCAAGCTCGACGTGATGTTCCGTCACGCCCCGTCAGATTCGGTGCGCATGTACTACCGGGACATGGTCAAGCCGGGCGTGCGGGTACTCCGCGAGACGATCACAGCGATCGACCCGGTATCCCGGCTTGTGAGCACCGATGCGGGGACGCACACGGCAGACGTGCTCGTGATCGCACTCGGCGCCGACTACGACATGGACGCGACGCCTGGACTTGCCGACGCCGGCAACGAGTTCTATTCGGTAGCTGGCGCCGAACGGCTCGCCGACATCATCCCGTCGTTCTCGCACGGCCACGCCGTGATCGGGATATGCGGAGCGCCGTTCAAGTGCCCGCCCGCTCCCAGCGAGTGCGCGCTGATGCTCGATGACGAGCTGAGCACGCGCGGCGTTCGGGACGCCTGCGAGATCTCGATAGTGATGCCGCTGAGCACGCCCGTCCCGCCTTCGCCAGAGACGTCGGCCGCGCTGGAACAGGAGTTCGCCGCACGTGACATCACGCTGCTCGGCGGACGGCGCGTCGCATCGCTCGATCCGTCTCGCGGCCTCGCCGTGCTCGACGACGACACCGAGTTGCCCTACGACCTCTTCCTCGGCGTTCCGAAGCATCGCGCGCCGGATGTCGTGATCTCCAGCGGCCTGACGGAGGATGGCTACGTACCCGTCGACTCCGCCACGTTGGCGACGCGCTATCCCGGCGTCTATGCGATCGGCGACGTCGCAACAGCGGGCGTCCCGAAGGCCGGCGTCTTCGCCGAGGGTGCCGCGCGGGTCGTCGCGCAGACGATCGTCGCGCAGTGCAGGGGCGGCGAGCCCCCGGAACGCCACCTCGGACGGGGCACCTGCTACATCGAGTTCGGCCAAGGGCGCATCGGCAGCGTCGACATCGACTTCCTGTCCGGTCCGACCAGGACGGGCACATTCAACGCACCTTCGGCCGCGCAGATGGCAGAGAAGGAGCGGTTCGGCTCGAGCCGCCGCGTGCGCTGGTTTGGTACGTGAAAGATGAGGATTTCGACTTGCTCGCTGCCTGTTGCCGGCACTTCTCGTGCGCAGTCCGCTCAGGAGGCGCGCGGGCTGACACGGTCGCGTCCCTGGGACGCGACCCAAGTGTCGTCGAATGTGGGGTTGTGGACCGGGTCTGAGGCGGAAGCGATCTACGACGCTGGCCGTGGGGCGATCGTCGAGGTGGTTCTGCGTATGGACGCGCAGATTCAGGTGTTGACTCTGACGGCGGCGAGCGCGAACATGCCATTGGCGGTGATCGCGCCGAGCACACAGCCGGCTACCTGTCCAGGAATGTAGGCCGGCGTGTCGCGCCAAGACAGCCCGCGGAGATCACCGTCGTCTTGCTCGAGTGACGCCAGGCCCACCGACGATGCCCACGATCCGCCAGCGGGGCGGAGATGAATAGTAGGATCGCGGCCGTGCCGTTCACGCTCAGGAACCTCAAGGAGGATCTGGAGGATCTCGGGTCCAACTTCGACGGCGCGCCGGACCTGGAGTTTCGCCTCGCAAGCAAGGCGCTCGAGCTCGAGCAGTGGCACTGGTTGTCGTGTGGCCGGTCGTTGGCTGTCAGCCTGCGGGCGTGGGGAGCGCTCTGAGGCGGGCAAACGCGGTGGTGAGGTCGTTCGCCCAGGGCCAGGTTGCTTGTATTCGAAGCGTGGCAGTGCGGGCGTGGAAGGAGAGACGCCCGGCGACGTGCAGTAATCGGTAGCGCAGGCGCTTGGGCTCTGATTTCGCGAGTTCGCCGGTGAGTAGTAGGCGCTTGGTCCAGGCGAGGAGGTCGTGGGCGACGAGCACGAGCTCGAGCCAGACACGGTTGTGCTCGAAGTCCCGGAACGGGAGGTTGCGCAGGCCGGTGTCCTTGTCGTTGCGGATGTGATCCTCGACGCGGGCGCGGCCGCGGTGATCGCGCTCGACGTGCGCGATATCGCCAGGCTGGTCTGTGAGGATCGCTTGGAAGCGGTGCCCGTCGTGGTCGGTGAACGTGAGCTGCGCGCCGGGGTGCGCGCGCTCGCGTCTGACGATCACCCTTGAGCGCTGCGGCCAGCCCGACAGGTCGAGGTGGCTGGTGATCTCAGCGACCTGCCCGTTGCGCGGGCTGCCGTCCTGGTCGAGCGCCGAAACCCAGTCGCTGTCAGGGATCTGGAGGATTGCTGTGCGTACTGCCTCGTTCAGTTCGTAGCCGACGGAGAACTCGATCCGGCCCTCGCGAGCCCAGTCCAGCAGCTCGTGACTGGCGCCCGCGGTATCCACGCGCAGCAGCAGCTTGATGCTCTCGATGGACTCGGCGGGGATCTGCCCAATCGCCTGCTCGGCGACCTTGATCTGGTCAGCGGCGGTATTCGCACCAGCGTTCCCCGGCCGCAGCTCGCCGGCCAACGCTTCGCTGGTCTCATCCGCGTAGGCGAGCATCGGGTGGAACCCGTAGCCTCCCTTGAAGTTCCCCGCCGCTCCCTCCTTCTCCGAGTGCGAGCCGATAAGCGTGGCGTCCAGATCGATCGTCAGACGCTCCGGAGCACCGGTCAGCTTCCACACCCCTGCCCGCGCCTTCGCGTGAGCGCCGCGCAACCGCTCCAGGCCATCCGGGTCCCGGGCGATCCGATCGACGAGCCGGAACGCCGTCGAGGCCGAAGCGACACTCCCAAACAGCGACTCCTGGTCCCCGAGCGCCCCCAGGTCAGCCAGACAGTCACCACCGTCGGCGAGCATCACCGCGAGGTCGCGGATCACGTGGCCCTGGTCGTGCCCGGATCGCCGCTGCTTCAAGCCCGCAAGCTCCAACGACAGAGCACCAGTCAGCCCCGTCTTGTCGGCCACCCGGATCAGCAGCGAGCTCCCCGCGTGCGAAACCAGCCCCTCTCCGTCCGACACGACATCTACTCTGAAACTGCGCCCATCGCGTGTCACCTTCAAGGTGATCCTCCCAAGCTCGATTCCAAGGTCTCAGCAACCCCAGAATCCCAGCTCAGGCGGACAGTCAAGCGGCCCCGACCACCGGGGCCGCAACTGCTTCATGCACGATTCGGGCTAGACGTCCGGCCCACGCTGATTACGGTCGTAGCCACTTGCTTTGTGGAGGAGGTCGCGTCGTCTCGACCGTCGCACAAGCGGCAGTGGCGAACGTTTAGTAACAGTGAGGGCACGACGTGAAGAAGGCCCGAGGAGGGCTTGAGCCTTCTTCGGGCCTGACCGGCCTACAGCAGCTTCCGCAGCTCGTCGCGGCTGATGCCAGTGCTGCTCAGAATGCCGGAGAGGGTGCCGGCCTTGATGTCGCGGTTGTGGTACGGCACGGGAACCATCTGGTCCCTGTCCGGGTGGGCCATGATGTAGTGGCTGCCACGGACTCGATCAAGCTGCCAGCCACCACGTTCGAGGGCGCGGATGAGCTGCTTGGGTTTGATCGCCGGGAGCTTGGTGCTCACGGCGTGGCGACGACGACGCGCTCGTGCTCAGCCGGCTTGGGCGACCAGCCGCGCTCGCGCATGGCCTCAAGGTAGCCTTCGATGGCGTCTTTGGCCATCGCTAGAGCTTCCTCACGGGTCTCGCCTTCGGTGTGGACATCGGGCAGCTCTGGAACCGACACCACGTAGCCTCCCTCTTGGGCGGGGGTCAGGATGACGTCGTACTCGTGGTGGTGATCCATCGTGGGAAGCTCCTGGGTGTTTGCCATAGCTGGCATTATACCGGAGCCGGGGGGAGTCGCACAAGCGGCACTTGACGACCCAGGCTTGAGTGGCTACGTCACGGCGCCACCGCTGGACGGTCCTGTGCTTGGTGGTGCCGGATACACCGTGTAGGCTTCCGGCGAGAGGGCGACATCGACCAGCCCGTTCACTATAAAAAGGATACCTGCCGCGAGCAAGAGAATGCCGTTGGAGTTGTGAAAGAGGGAGCTGGAGCACGCGGCGCCGCCGAAGGCCACTGCTGCAAACACGAGGTTGGCGATCCCCCATCGTGTTTCGGGCTTGGCGAGACCGAAGCGGAAGGTCGCGAGTAGCCACAGTCCGTTCAACAGAAGCAGGCCGGCGAACAGCCGGATGAAGGTGACCACAAGGTGATGTGCAGTACCCGACGCTGCGTGCGCGCCCGATTCGACGAGCTCAACCCACGCTTGACATACGCAGTAGAACAAGACGGCGTGAATCAGTGTTATCGGAAAGTGATACATGGTCAAGCGACGCGGCCGACTTTTCGGCCGCCAGGGAGTCTCATAAGCAAATGCGTGGAGGTTGCGCGGGACCCAAAAGAACCGGCTTCCCAACAACATGACTGCGAGTAGCGCGATCAACAGGGCGTAGTGCGGTAGCGCTGCCGAAGGACCTCCGCCGAGCGGCGAGATAAACAGTTCGTACGACCGTTCGAGCGCCTTCTTGAAACCGAGAACCATCGCGACTGCGTAGACGGTCTCCATGACCTTCAGACCGACGCTAACATCGCCTTCAGGTTTCTCAGCCTGCGGAGCTAAGGAACCCGGGACCGGCTTCTCGGGCTCCTCAGCCCGTGGAGCTAAGGAACCCGGGACCGCTGGCTCCGCGGCTGGCACGACATCGTCATCCCTCATTGCACCGGTTACGCCTCCGTCGTTTGATTGGTAGCGCGGGGAGGCTACCAGAATCCGGGCAAAACTGGCGGACCACAACGATACGAGATAGTCTCGCTAGGTCGCGTCGCACAACCGGTAGTGAGCGTCTACCAGGGTGGGCTCAAATCCAATTGATTTGGGCCACCCACACTTACCACCTCACCAGGGTCAAAATATATAATTAGGGAGAAAATGCTAATGGTTAGTTGACGTCACGGTGGTTTTAAGATAAACAGTTAACATTCGTCACAGTATGTAATACAATGGAGGTAGTAAACGGGAATGACACATGACAGAAGTACAAGCACGAGAACTCGGACGGTTAGTCAAGCGGACTCGCCGCGCCCAGGGATTGTCGCTGCGCAAACTGGACGAGCTGACCGGCACGTCCTACGGCTGGCTCAGTCGCCTGGAGAAAGGGCAGATGACCGCGCCAGCACCGAGCAAGCTCACCAAAGTAGCCGAGGTGCTCGGCATCCCGCCGGAGCGGATCGACCGGATGACCCGCGGGAAGGTCTCCAGCGACCTGCCGGGTATGCGCACCTACTTTCGCACGAAGTACAAACTCGACCCGCAGGAGATCAGGCAGATCGAAGAGGTCTTCGATCAGATTCGCCGCAACCGCCGCGAACACCAAGGCGGAGAACTCCACGACTGATGCACGCACGGGTGGGCGCGACCGGGCCAAAGGCACCCCGGCTGGTGCAGCGTTTGCGCGCCCTCACCCCGGCATGGCCGGTATCCCGCCACGAGGCACGCTGGGTCGCCGAACAGCAAGCCAAGCTCCTGCTTAGGGCGTATCTCAGTAGGTGGCTTCGGGGGTCGCGTGGTGGGCCTTCTTGAAAGCGATCAGGCCGCTAGTGGTTCATTCGGGAAGTTCGTGGATTGTTGAAGGGGTGTTGTGGTGTTTGCCGAAGTTGTCGCTGTTCTGTTCAGCGATGATGGGGGTTCGGTATGCCTGCGTTGGCGAAGCGGATCGAGATCGGCGTTGAGGATCGGGCGGAGCTCGAGCGGATCGTGCGCTCCAGCACTGCGGAGGTGCGGATGGTCGAGCGTGCGCAGATCGTGTTGGAGGCCGGCGAGGGCCGCTCGGCCGCGGAGATCGGCCGGCTGTTGGGGTGTTCGACGAACACGGCGCAGAAGTGGCGGGCGCGCTATGAGCAGGACGGGATCGCCGCCCTCACCGACTTGCCGCGCTCGGGCAAACCGCTGGTCCATTCCCAGGAGGTTCGGGCGAGGCTGATCGCGAAGGCGTGCACGCGTCCGCCGGAAACACCGGAGGGCGCACAGCAGGAACGCTGGACCTATGAGCAATTGGGGGCAGCGGTGGGGATGTCGGCCTCCCACGCGCACGCGATCCTCTCTCGTGCGGAGATCAAGCCCCACCGGACTGACTACTGGGTCATGAGCGACTTCTCCCGGCCCGAGTTCGAGGAGCGCCTGAAAGAGGTCTGCGGTCTCTACGTGAATCCGCCCGAGAACGTGCTGGTCGTCTCGATCGACGAAAAGACCGGCATTCAAGCCAAGGCGCCGACCAAGCCCGACGTCCTGCCTGCTCCAGGGCGCCCGACACGGCGCGAGCACGAATATGTCCGCAACGGCACACAGTGCCTGTTCGCCTGCCTGAAAGTCACGGAAGGCGATGTGCTCGCGATGCCGTCAAAGACACGCAACCGCTTCGACCTGATCCGCTTCCTGGACCAGCTCGACACCGAGATTCCCGTCGTGAAAGGCCAGCAGATCATCGCGGTCAGCGACAACCTCTCCACCCGCGGCACCCAAGAGGTCACAGAATGGCTGGCGAATCATCCACGCTGGAGTTTCCAGTTCACCCCAACCCACGCCAGCTGGCTGAACCAAATCGAGATCTTCTTCTCGATCCTCTACCGTCGCCTGCTCAAGCACGGCAGCTTCTTCAGCGAAGAAGACCTCGCCGAGCAAATGCTCGCCTTCATCGAGACCTACAACCAGACCGCCAAACCCTTCAAGTGGACCTACACCGGAAAGGTCCTCGAAGCATAACCAACGAACTTCACGAATGAACCACTAGCGAGCTGGAGGAGCGCGAGGTGGTTCTCCTCCTTCTTGGACCAGCGGATGAGGATTCCGCGGTTGCGGTTCAGCCAGGAGTGCGTGGCCTCGACGACCCAGCGCCTTGCACGCCAGCCGGGTGTGCGCGCCTTGAGTTTGATTTCCTCTCCCCGGGCACGGATATGCGGCGTGTAGCCGTGTTTGACGGCTAGGTCGTGCATCGGTGGGGAGTCATACCCACGATCGAGGCACAGGCCCTGTGGAGACTCTGGCGTCGGCTCGGGACGCTCGATCGGGATGCTCTGGAGGGTCGGCTCTAGCAGCGGCTGGTCGTTGCGGTTGGCACCGTCGTGCGCCAACCCGATCGGGACCCCCGCTCCCTCGCTGAGAACCGAACGCTTCGCCCCCCCTTGGCCCGGTCAGTGGGATTCGGGCCGGTCTTCGCGCCACCGAGAGGGGCCTTGGTCATCGCGCCATCGGCCGCCAGCCACGCCCAGTCGACCCCTACAACCTCGTCGTACTCCAGCAGCCCCTGACGCCATATCTCGTGGAATACCCCAGCTCGCTCCCACTCTTGAAAACGCCGGTGCGCCGAGCTTGAGTGACAGACCCCGGTCGCGTTCAGCGCGTTCCACTGCATCCCCGTCCTGAGTACCAGCAAAACCGCGTCCATCGCGTCGCGATCCGCTACCCGCGGGTTGTGACACCCCAACGGGTGCGCCGGACGCTCCGGCAGCAACGCCTCGACCCGCTCCCACAACCAATCAGGCATACGCCAACCATCATCGAAGTCGATCAAACCCATCAGGAACCTCCTGGTCGCTTGGCCGATCAAGAGATTCGACGCAGGCTACACGACTCCTACCGAGATACGCCCTTAGTGAGGCAGGCATCACTGCCCCGCCGGTCCCTGGGCGAATCGTCAGTGACCTCGACGGCGTGAAGGTCTACCCATTGGCACAGGTGCCCGTCAAAGGACTGATGGGCGTCAGCAAACCGAGCAGCCGCGGCGGTGACATCCTCATCGACAGCACCCTGCCGCCGGGCGAGCGGCGCGTGACACTCTTGCACGAACTGAAACACCTCATCGACGGCGGGCACACCACCCGGCCGCGCCAAGCCGGCAGCCACAGCAGCAGCGAGGGACTCTGCACCGACTTCGCGTTGAGCGTGCTGATGCCCGCGCCGTGGCTGCGCGCCGACTGGCAGGCGGGCCATCGCAGCGTTAGCGCTCTGGCCGAGCGCTACCAAGTGCCGGTCGAGGCGGTCGCGCATCGCCTGCACGCCCTCGGACTCTTGAAGCAAAGGCCCAGGCGCCGCAGCCGCTCCTACTGCCAGTGGCAGCCTCACACCAAGAACACCAAGGAACGGAGAAACCCCCAATGACACTCACAATCACCAAACATAACCCCGACACCACTCCGGCGGACCCCGCCAAGCGAGCCCTGCTCTATCTGCGAGTCAGCTCACGCGACCAGCTGGAGACTGTCTACTTCCCCCGGATAAAAGTGCGGGGTTAGGCGGCGAGGTGGAGGCCGCCGGGGGTGCGTTCGACGCCGACTGAGATTGCGACGGCGTCGAGGAGGCTGGCGGCGATGAAGCGTGTGGATCGGCTGTCGAGGTCTAGGAGTGCGGCGGCGGCTTGTCGGCGGTTGAGGCGGTGTTGGTCGCGTAGACGGACGAGCGCGTCGGCGAGCTTGGCTCGCTGTTGGGGTGTGTCGATCTGTTCTGCGACGGTGGTGAGGGCGTCCCAGCCCCAGTCGGGGTCGTCCCTGGAGATGGCTTCCTGCAGGCGTTTGAGGTCGGGGCCGATCAGCTTGGGCAGGCTGACAAGAAGCGAGAGGTCGATGAGGGGCACGTTCAGGAGTTGCTCCCAGAGGTGGTCCAGGGCTCTCTCGGAAAGGCCTTCCAGGTCGGCGGTGGCGTCGCGTGCGAGCAGTGCGACGTGGGCGCGCGCGAGCTGTTCCTCGGAGGGTCCGCGTTGCTGGCCGCAGCAGCGCTTGACCTTGCGATTTGAGCCGCATGGGCATGGGTCGTTGCGTCCTGGTCCGGGCATCACCGCCTCCTGTCTTCTCGGGTGTAGTGAGGGTCCCATCCGGGCCGGTCAGAACCCCCGGTCTGTCCGCTGTGTTGAGGACGATTGGCTTGCTCATGAATTGGTTGCCAACCCGGTGGAGGTGTGATGCTCACGCTGTGTGGCGGGCAGGTGGAGTGCTTGTGGGACGAGGTATTGCCGGTCAAGGCGCGGGAGCTGCCCGAGGATCTTGCTCGTCTGGATGTGGTGCTGTGCGATCCGCTGTTGCTCGGGCCGGTCGCGGCTGCATGGGAGCAGGACGCGCGGGATCGTGGGCGCCCTTCGATCTCGATGGCGAGCTTCGTTCGGTTGATGGTGATCAAGCAGCGCACGGGCTGGGGCTACGAAACGCTGGTGCGGGAGGTCTCAGACTCGTTGCACCTGCGGCGCTTCTGCCTGATCGCGCTCGATCAGCGTGTGCCGGAGGAGTCCACGGTCAGAAAGCTCGCCCGCCGGCTGGGAGCCGAGGTCGTGCAGGAGATCACCAGGGTGGTGATCTCCAAGGCCCAGCGCGAGACACGTTTTCGTGCGCGGGCGGCCAGGATCGACTCGACAGTCGTGGAAGCGGACATCCGCTATCCCTCCGACGCGATGCTCGCCTTGCAGGGCGTCAGGGCGCTGGCCCGCGAGGGCCGCAAGGTGACCGGGATGATCAAGGGCAACACAACACGGGTCAGGGATCGTTCGCGTTTGGTTGGGCGGGCTGTTCGTGCGATCACCCGGACACTCGCGCGCCGCACAGGCGATGCCAAAGCGGAAGTGATGAAGCTCAACGAGCAGGCCGGGCGAGTGATCGCCCGTTCGGTGAGAGAGGCCCAGCGGCTGATCGCTGGGGCGCGGGCATCGGCTCGCGGCCGTGGTGCCCAGGCCAAGCTCACAGCAGCGAGGAAGCTCGAGCAGCTCACCGCGCGCTGCCAGAAGGTCACAGAGCAGATCGACCGTCGCGCTCGCGGGCTGAAGATCACCGACAGGCTCGTCTCCTTGGCCGACCCCGACGCCCGGCCGATCCGCAAGGGCAAGCTCGGCAAGCCGACCGAGTTTGGGTATGTCGCGCAAATCTGCGAGGTGACCGAGAACACCCGAAAGGGCGCTCGTGGGTTCATCCTGCCCGCCGGGCACGCGCCGGGCAACCCCGCCGAGAACCGACTGTTGCCCCAAACCGCCCGCGAGCTCGAACATGCCGATATCCGGCTCAGAGAGATCGTCTGCGATGGTGGCTTCCAGGCCGGCCCCACGAAAGGCGCGTTCCCCGACCTCACCGACCGGCAGATCCAGCTCTCCGGCCACCACGAGCCCGGATCACGCAGAACACGCAAGCGCAGAGCCCGCTACCGAACCGGCATCGAGGGCCGGATCAGTCACCTCAAGCGCCGCTACGGGCTACGCCGAACCAGGCTGAAGGGCGATGACGGAATGAGAACCTGGACCGGATGGGCGATCCTCGCCTACGACCTCGACACCCTCGCCATCCGGGCCCGCTGAAACACTCCCACCAGCCCACCAACCAGGCAAACCCATGAATGAGCCTGACTCGGCCGCGCCCAACCGGACGCGGCCGTTTCAGTCCCCGGCATTTATCCGGGGCAAGTAACTACGACGACGATGGCCTGTCGATCGCCGCGTAGCGCGAGCGCGGCAAGCAGAAGGCAACCGAGTACGACGCTGCGGTCGTTGATGAGTACATCGAGCGGGCCGAGTCGGCCAAGACCAATGACCGCCCGGCCCTCAACGCCATGCTCAAACGGATCAAAGAGCAGCGTGACGTCGATTACGTGATCGTCTGGAAGGTCGATCGCTTCGCCCGCAACCGCCGCGACGACGCCAACATGCTGTTCGAGATCGAGCTGGCCGGCGCCCGCCTCATCAGCGCCACCGAGAACATCGACCAGACCCCCGCCGGCCGGCTAATGCACGGGATGCTCGCCAGCTTCGCCGAGTACTACAGCCGCAACCTCGCCAACGAGGTACTCAAGGGCGCGACCGAGAAGGCCAAGCGCGGCGGCACACCCGGACGCGCTCGGCTGGGCTACCTGAACACCCGTGAGCAGCTACCACAGGGCGGCGAGGTCCGCACCATCATCATCGACCCCGAGCGCGGCCCGATCATCACCTGGGCGTTTGAGACCTACGCCACCGGCCTCTACAGCCTCAACGACATGGTGCTGCTTCTCGAGGCCCGCGGCCTGCGCTCGCGCGGGGATCGCCGCCACAGCCCACAGCCGCTGACCCTCCCCAGGGTTCACGAGCTGCTCTCAAGCCCCTACTACGCCGGCACCGTCACCTACCGCGGCAAGCAGTACGAGGGACGCCACCCACGCCTCATCACGCAAGAGCTGTTCGATCAGGTCCAGGCCGTCCTCCAGGCACACTGTCTTTCCGGAGAGCGCGACCGCAAGCACCAGCACTACCTCAAGGGCACAATCCGCTGCGGCACCTGCGGCGAGGTTGTCCCGTTCGCTGTAGAAGTTTGTGGTGGCGGTCGGGTGATGGTTACATGGTGATGGCGATCGGCGTGTCCTCCTTGATCGTCGTGTGAGTGTTGGTGCGCTGGGCGAGGAGGTCACGCTCGACGGCGAGGGCGAGCTTGGCGAGGTCTGCGTAGCCGACGACCTTGCGGAACTGGGTCTCGGCCTCGAGCATCCCGGCGGCTGTCCAGCGCAGGCACATGTCGCCGGATTGCCAGCGCTTGATGTTGCGTGATGTGCGTTGGATGATCTCGATCATCGACTCGATCGGGTTCGTCGAGGCGAGCGTCTTCTTCAGGTGCCCGTGGATCCCCAGGCGGGTGAGGGTAAGCGTCTCCTCCAGGCCCTCCCTGAGTGACGCCGCCGCACCGGGATGTGAGTGCTGGAGCTCTGAGGCGAGGGTCTGCAGGCCGCCCAGGGCGAGCGCGTGCTTATCGCTTGCCCACGCGCGCCGCAGCCGTGCCTTCACGGCGGGTCGGTCGCGTTCGGGGAGATGGTCAAGGACGTTGCGTTCCTTGTGACGGATACAGCGCTGCACAGGGACGGGCCCGAAGACCTCTCCGACGGCCGCCCGCAATGCCTTTGAGCCGTCCAGGACGACGAGCACGCCCTGCTCGACATCAAGGCCCCGGTCGACCAAGTCGGCGAGGAGCTGCGCGGTGACGGTCTTGTTCTCCGTGGAGCCATCCCACAATCCCAGCGGGATCTTCACTCCGTCGGTGCTGACGCCCAGCGCGACGACGCAGCAGCGGCCCTTCAGCTCGATCCCGTCGATCATCAACGCCGCCAAGCGCACGTCTGCCAGATCACGGCTCATCAGGGCGTCCAGATGCTCACGCGTACGCCCGACGAACTCATGGCTGACCGCGGACTTCGACGCCGAGCGCTCCCGGGCGATCACCTGCTCACCGACGGGCTCCCGGGTACGCGTGAACCGGCGTGTGCTGACACCGGCGAGCATCTGCTCCAACACCACACGTGTCAGCGGGTCACGGTCCGAGAAATACACGTAGGTCGCCAACGGCACCTCGTGTTCGTCATCAGCGCTCCTGGCGCGTGGACGCCTCACCGCGACGCGGCGCCCACCAAGGGTCACTTCGCCATCCTCATGGCCGTGACGCACCGCTGTGCGCCCCGCGAGCTTGGCGTGCTTGGGGCCGACGACCTCATCGAGCTCGGCCTCCATCATCTCGCTCAGCACCCCCAGCCCAACACCAACGCTGAGCGCCAGCAACCCGTCCTTCGCCGCGCCAGCCAGCTCCCCCAGCGCGTCCTGCACCCCCGGCGGCAACACGTGCTCCGGGCGTATGTCCTGCTCCTGCTTTACGGTCTTCATGGCGGTTCCTCTCGTCTCGATGACTTGTTCGCACTCGCCACGGTCCCAGCAGGACCGGACGAGGCGAGAGAACCGCCACCTACAACTTCTACGCGCTACGGGGCAACCTCAGACGATCAGTCGGCTGCCGACTGATCTACTCCCGCCACAAAGGCAACGGAGGACACTACGAATACTTCGTCTGCCCACGCAACCAGCGCGGCGAATGCCCCCAGGGCTACCAGCCCATCGACCTCGTAGAAACAGCCATCGAGGACCACTACGCCGGCGTCCCATTCAGCGACGCCGAACGCGAGGAAATCCGGCAGGCCATCACCGTCGACCTCGGCGAGCGAGCCGCAACCGCCCAGCAGGAGATCGACCGCTGCCGAGGCGTCCTGCAAGAAGTCAAGGAGCAAGAACGAAAGCTCCTGAACATGCACTACGAAGACCGCATCACCGACGAGCTCTTCGACGACGAGCAGATCCGCCTACGCCACCGCCGCCAAGACGCCGAAACGCTCATCGACCGCCTGAACCTCAGCTTCGAAGACATCAACGAGACCCTCGACCTCGCCCTGGAGATCCTCGACGAAGACCTCCACGATCTCTACCTGCGAGCCGACGACGGCATCCGGCGGCTTATCAACCAGGCCATCTTCAACGCCCTCTTCGTCTGCGACGAAACGATCACCAAGGCCGACCTGGCCGGGCCATTCGCCGAGCTACGCACCTTCCACAACACCCTCCGAGGCATCGTCAATACAACACCGAACCCCGCGCCAGCCACCATCGTCGCCAGCACGCTCCCAAGAAGCCAAGACCCCCGTGCCCTGGCGGGAACGGGGGTCTTTGGCCGTTGGTTCGATTAGCAACGTTTTGGTGGGCGAAACTTCTCTGTGCGCAAACCATACGCTGATGGCGCCGCCGGTCGAGATCGACTGACGCGCTCGCAATGGACTGAGGATGTGCGGGTCCGGCGCCGCAAGAGGCCCGGCCGTGGCGAGTGATCCCGTTCTCAGCGGTTCACGCCGCGCGTGATCGCCGCGAACGCGCGGCCTGCGCCTTGAGCTTGGCGCCCGAGACAAAGTTGCCCACGCGACGACCATGCTCGTCCAGCTCGACCATCCCGAAGTCCTCGGCGACCTCGGGATGCTCCTCGACCACCGACAGCACGCTTGCGCGCGCGGTGTCACGATCGTCGTGGAAGTCCAGGATGTTGCCCTCATCTATGTACAGCGTCGCGAATCTCATCGCCCTCTAGGGTGCCACATGACACGTCTCCACACAAGCTGCCAGCACATCCGGCTCTCCCCAGACAGTACGGTGGCCGTGCGATCCCGTGGCAGCCATGTGGATGCCCCGACCGGCGGTCAGGCGCAGCTCGGCGACCCATGCCGGTCGGCGCCGGGCGATCTGCAGCGCCCCATCGCGCGTGTCGAACATCGACACGCCGACCAACAGCAGCCACGGCGTGCCCGCCGGGACCGGGCGCCTACGCGGCCGTTCGCGGTGGGAGCTGAAGTCCTCCACATGCGGCTGCTCGGCGCGCACGACGCGGTAGAGCACCTCGTCCTGGGCGGGCTGAGCGACGATCTGAGCATCGGACACCATGAGCGCGAGGAGTGTAGGGATATGACCGGCTCGACCAGCGGCCCGGCCAGGTCAAGGGTCTGTCCGCAAACCATGTGCTGGTGGCGGCGCGGGCAGTAGGGGTCGGCTGAGTCGGGGGGCCGCTGCGGTCGGGCCGGTCAGACGGGCGCGGCCAGCAGGTTCGGACCCCTGGCGAGTTTTGCAGCGGTGTCATCGCGCCACAAGAATGACGCTAGAGCTTGTTGGCTTCGGCGCGGCTGTGCAGCAGCGCAAGCAGCTGAATTTCGGTCGCCGCCGGGAACCGGGTAGCTCCGAGCGCAAAAAAGGCAACGTCGGCAGGACCCACACGAAAGAACGCTGCATCGACGTTGATGTATCTCTTCTCCGGCTTCGCGCCTTCGATCGGAGGCAGCTCGGCAAGGACGTGGATCGCGAGGTGCACGCCGCTGACATGCTCGCCAATGGGGACCACGGCGACCTTCACGGTGTGCGACCACTCAGTTTTATGATGCCGTTCGAAGCTCAGGGCGCGGCCGAGAGCGCGTACGAGGCAGGTACGACCGCCCTGCGATTCAAGCCCGGCAATCTCGGCCTCGGCGAAGTAGTCGCTGGGTGCAACCACCACGATGGAGCCGACTTGCGCGCGGCTGTTTGCCAGCCACAATTCCCCGCCCCCGACCGGAGCGATGCCCGGTCTGCCCTGCAGACCACACTTCAGCGCTTTGTATTGGACGGCTTCTGGGCCGAAGATGGCGCCCCGAAGGGCTGTTGCTCCCGGAAGATCGCTCGCTCGCAGGTTGACCGCCCGAGCGAACGCCTCCGCCTTCGCCTTCGCGATCGGTGTGCTCGAGCTGCTGGAGCGGGCAAGCGCGATCGTCACGCCGCCAGCAGCGAACGCGACCAAGACAAGCAGGAAGGCGGCACGCCTGAGCACCGGCCGAATCATGTCAGAAGGCACCTACGCGAGCTTGTGCGTCGTGCGTGGCTGAAGAGCAGCGAGATAACGGGGCGCGCGGTCGCGCAGGCACTGGGTGTCGGTCGCCCGTATCGGCCGTATGGCTTGGCGTTCGATGCCCGGGGCGGTCCGCGAGCATGGTCGAGTTTTCCGCCGCGGGCTCTGCTCTGATCGCCGGCAAGCCCAAAAACCGATGCGGCCGGACGGGTGTTGGAAGCCACCCGCCCGGCCTGTTTAGCACCGAAGCGGACTCCTTCGATGCCACGGCTACCGTAGCTCCTGCGGATAGTCCGTCGTGCTCGTCTGCGCGTTCCTCCGGTGCGCCGAAAGGAGCCCGAATGAACGTCACGTCCACCCAGTTCGCCGTCCCGCCGATGCACTCGCTCGATGTCATGGGTCGATGCGCCCCCACAAGCGAGAGTCCGCCGCCGGCTGCGCTGCTCATCTACGGCGAGGAACGCGCAAACGCGGCGCTGGCCGACGAGCTGACGCTCGACGGCTACGAGGTACGCCGCGCCAGCGATCCCGCGAGGCTGCGCGCGGCGTGCGACGCCTACGAGGTCGAACTCGTCATCTTCGGACGAGCAACGCGCCGCGGCGCCGGCCTCGACGTGCTGCGGGCGCTGCGTGCTGGCGCGTTCTCCCCAGAGCTCGCCCCCGGGTCGCGCACGCTTTGGATGAGTCCAAATGGCGACCTGGGTGACGTGCTCCGCGCGTTTGAGGGCGGAGCCGACGACGTGTTGCGCGCGCCCTTCGCGTACTCGGAGCTTCGGGCGCGTGTGCGTGCGCTTGTGCGCCGCGAGGTTGCGGGCACGCCCGGCGTGATCGAGTACGGCGAGCTGCGGATCGACACCGCGGCGCACGAGGTCACGATCGGCGCGACGCCCGTCGGTCTGCGCCGCTTGGAGTACGCGCTGCTGGTGCATCTTGCGCGCGACCCTGCGCGCGTATACACCAAGGACGAGCTGATGCGCGACGTGTGGGGTTTTCGCTGCCCCGGCACCACACGGACGCTTGACTCTCATGCTTCGCGGCTGCGACGCGCCCTGGCTCGTGCGGGCGCTGAGGGCTGGGTGCGCGCGACGCGCGGCGTCGGCTACCGCCTTGCCCCCGACTCACGGCGTCCACGGCCGGCGACCCTCAACGTGGCATGACCGTGGCGTCTCGGTGTCAGCTTCGTACACTGCGCCCCTACACCCCCGGATGCCCGTATAGGTGCCAAGCATCCCATTCAGCCATTTGGCCTCGGCGCGGGGATTGGAGCCCCGCCCGAGACCGTGACACAGGAGAGAGACCTCCCATGCTCGATCAACGTAGCTCACTGGAATCCGAAGCGCACGCCTGCCTCGACCATGCCGTCCTGCGGCTGATCCTCAACACAGACCGGCCGCTCTCGGAAGCCGAGATCGCCCGCGCGATCGACGTACCCGGCCACGTCCCCGACAGCCTCAAGCGCCTGCGCAGGGCCGGCCTCATCCACCGCTGGAACGACCTGGCGACACCCTCACACCCCGCCGTCCGCTTGCACGCAATCACACAGAGCAGCGGCGAGGACGGCGCCGGCACTGCGGATTGCCGGCGCGAGGGCGCCGTCCTCGAGATCCTGCTGCGAAGCGCCAGCGACGGTGCGCGGCCACTGTCCAAGGAGCAGCTTCACGACGCGCTCAACGCCGGGAAGCGCAAGCAGCAGGCAAGGATCAACGCCGCGCTGGACCGGCTGGATGCCGCCGGGCTCATCGAACGCCGCGGCGGCCAGTCGATCGCCGCGGAGGTCGCCATGCACTTCGAGCACCTGATGACGCCTGGCGAGCGTGCAGGGCAGGGTGCGATATGACGCGACGCGCGAGCATACGAACGCCCGCAGCGCGAGCACGCGGCCCGAGACGCGAGCTGCGCCGGTTTCAGCCTGTCTCCGATGCCGTGGTGCTCGCCGCGACCGAGCGCGCCGAACGCCACCATCGCGGACCCGCCGACGGCGTGACGCTCGGCGAGGTCATCGAACACCTGGGCTTCGCCCGCGTCGGCTGGAGCACCCGCAGCCTGCGCCCACAGATCGACGCCTTCCTCGCGGCCGGCGCACTCGTGCCGTTCCGTCGCTTCGGCATCGACTTCCTGAAGCTGAGCGCCAACGGCCGAAGGCGCCTCGCGCGGGCACGCCGCGGTGGCGGGATCGCTCTGCCGGAGTCTCCGCAGCACCGGGCGTGGCGGCACGCGCGCACGCAGGCCACGGAGCAAGTCGGCGCGATGCGCCAGCTCTTTCGGGAAACGCTCGATGAAGCCGACAGGCTGCTCAGCAGCGAGCACACCGACTCCGATGCCTGGTACGCCCTCGCGCCCCGTCTGCACACGACCTGCCGACAGCTGGGGTCCGTCACACACTGCCTGCGGGAGTGGCCCGAGCCCGACGACAATCACCCCGACCACGACACCCTCCCCACACGCGGCGACCACCCGATCAGCCGGCGCATCGTCGGCTTCTGGAAGGGCGCAGCTGAGCTGGACGGGCTGTACCCCAGGCAGCCAGCGCAGGGGTAGCTCATCCGCTCCACCGCGCGGAAGCCCGCGCCCCGCCGCGATCGGCGAGCAGGTGCCGGACCACTGGCAAAGCAACACGCAGAGCACACGCAAATGACACGCAAGTCGCTCGCAATCCGCGCGGGTAAGCCCTTAGACCTGTACCGCAAGCGGGGCAAAATGCACCTTTAATTAATGGGAACCTCGGATGGTCGACCGTCTGGAAGGCTGTCACGTGCGGCTCCCCGTTTGGCCTGTCTGTGTGCAGGGTCTTCTCGCTCGGCTGAAAAAGACTATGGATGAACGTATACGTCGTGATGATGGCGTGCGCCTCGCTGCACCCCGCGTGCAACGACTCTCTCCTGAGATGGAGCGCGAGGCAACGAGGCTGCTCGCAGGACTGCTGGCCGACGCCGTAGCCCGCCGCAAGGCCGGGCATGGTGCCGTGCCGATCCGCCCTCCGGCCGGTCCTCCGGTCGGCCCTCCGATCGCGCCTCCAGTTAAGAACGGAGGCCCCGCGAGGGTACGAATCCCCAGCAAGCAAGCCGGATTGGCGGCTTGAAGACCACCCCGACAATAGAGGAGGTAGTTAGAAGTTGAAAGAGATCGTCCGTCCAAGAAGGTTTGGTGATGAGGATGTGTTGCGGCTGGCGTCGCATCTGACCGAGCGTGACCGCTGGATCGCCAAGGACTGCTTCGAGTTCCGCGTGCTGACGAGCAGCCAGATCACACGCCTGCACTTCACCGGGACGAGGACCGCTGCTGCTCGCCTCAACGTGCTGTATCGCCTACGTGTGCTCGACCGCTTCCGCCCATCCTTGCCGATGGGGCAGGGCACCGCTCCGTATCACTGGATTCTCGATGAGGCAGGCGCACTGCTCGTCGCCGACCACCTGAACATCGAGCGCGCGAAGCTCGGCTGGCAGCACTCCGTCGCGGCGGGTGTCGCCACGAGTCAGAAGCTCGCGCATCACGTCGAGGTCAACGAGTTCTTCACCCGCCTCGCGGTCGAGGCGAACGCCTGCGGTGGCGCGCTCTCGGAGTGGTACGGCGAGCGGACCTGCCACCACCTGTTCGCGGGGATCGTCGTCGCCGACGGCTACGGCGTGCTCAACCTCCCCGGCCGCGCGCCCATGTGCTTCCTTGTCGAGCTTGACCGCGCCAGCGAGCCGACCGGGCGGCTGCGCAAGAAGGCCGAGGACTACGAGCTGCACCTGTACCGCAGCGCCCTGAGACGGCGCGACCCGTTCGTGCTGGTGCTCGTCCCGAGCGCCGCACGCGCCCGCTCGGTCAGCGCCGCTGTCGCCGAGAGCGCGGCGCCGATCGCCGTGGCCGTGTGGAGCCAGGACAGCACCGGCTCGACGCTCGCGGTCGTGACCGACGCCAAGAACGGTCTCCAGCAGGCCCGGCCGGCACCGGCGGGCGAGGGGTTGAGATCAGCCGGCGGTTCTGCTCTCCTCGACCACCCACCAGACCCCGACCGTGAGCTGGAGCTGATGCCATGACCCGCACTTGTCTGTACACCCGCATCTCGACCGACGAGGAGAACCAGCCAACCTCCCTCGCATCCCAGCACGAACGTCTGGAGGCGTTCTGCAAGGTGCAGGAGGACTGGCGGATCATCGCCCACCACGAAGACCGCGCCACCGGCACCAAGCTGGAGCGGCCCGGCCTACAGGCCGCGCTCGACCTCGCACGGCAAGGAAGGATCGACCAGCTACTCGTCTACCGCATCGACCGGCTATCGCGCAAGGTGCGCCAGCTCGCCGGGATCGCCGAGGAGTTGGACAACCTCGGCGTGATCCTGCGCTCCGCCACCGAGCCATTCGACACCGGCTCCGCAGCGGGACGGATGATGCTGCAAATGCTCGGCGTGTTCGCCGAGTTTGAGCACGCCACGATCGTTGACCGCGTAACCAGCGGCATCGAGCGAAGGGCCAGGGAAGGCCGCTGGCCGAACGGACGCATCCCCTTCGGGTATGAACGCAACGAGCGCAAGGAGCTTGTTCCCGACGAGCGCACCGCGCCGGTCATCCGGCGCATCTTCAAGTGGTACGCCGCCGGAAGGCTCGGCGCCGCCGCTATCGCCCGGCGCCTCGATAGCGAACACGCGCCCGCGCCGCCGCGCGGGTGGCAGCCCGCGGTCGTGCTGTGGGTACTCGCCAACCAGGCGTATATCGGGCGCGTCCACTGGCGCGAGCAGACATTTCCCGGAATCCACGAGCCGCTGACCGACCAGGACACCTTCGACCGGGCGCAGGCATTGTTGAAAGAGCGCGGCGAGGATTGGTCGCTGCGCGCCTCAAACCGCGCGGACTTCCTGCTCACCGGCCTGTTGCGCTGTGGGCGCTGCCGCCGCGCATACGTCGGCATGTCCGCGAAAGGCAACGGCGGCACCTACCACTACTACGCCTGCTCAGGCCGACAGAAGCTCGGCCGCAAAGGCTGCGACGGAGAGCGGCTGTCAAAGGACAAGCTGGAGGGCGCGATCCTCAGCCAGCTCACCGGGCTCTACCGACACGGAGGCCTCATCCGCGACGCGATCAAGCAAGCCGCCGCGAGCAAGGACACAGACCGCGCCGCGCTCACGGAACAGCGTGCGTCGCTCGCCAAGGAGATCGGCCGGGCCGAGCGCGCGATCGAGCGCTACCAAGACGCCTTCGAGAGCGGCGCCCTCGACCCGGCACGCTTCAAGGAGCGGCTATCCGCGCTCGACACGCGCCTGGACGCCCTCCAAGCCCAAGACCAAGCACTCGCCAACGAACTCGCCGCAGACACGCCCACAACGCCCGACACCGCAGCGCTCCACACCGTCGCCGACCAGCTCGGCCACGTCATCGCCACGGGCGACGCCGACCAAGCCAAGGCCCTGCTGCGCATCCTCATCGCCGACCTGCGCGTCAACAGCCGCGCCGAAATCCTACCCACCTACCGTGTCGGCGCGCCCGTGGTTTGCGCACAGACAAGTTCAGTGGAGCTAGTCGGGCTCGAACCGACGACCTCTTGCATGCCATGCAAGCGCTCTCCCAGCTGAGCTATAGCCCCGGGGCGCCTCCAATGCTACCGAGTGCCGCCCCCCTCGCCGATCAACCCCGCGGCACGAACTCCGGCACGTCGAGGTCCTCGCCGTCGTCCTCGGCGTAGGCGTCCATCCGCGACCGCGTGCCGGTGATGCGTCGCTCGGGTGCCCTCCCGCTCCCGATGGGTCGCTGTGGCGTCCTCCCGCCGCCCGCGACCTGGTCCAGGCGGGCCGTCATGCTGCCGTGCGTCAGGCGCACGTCGTGCAGCAGGCGCTCGGCGTTGTTGCGCAGCGACGCCGACAGCTCGCGCAGGTTGCGCGAGATCGTCGTGCCGTGCTGCTCGACCTCGCGCGCCACCGCGTGGGCCTCGCTGACGATCTCGCGCGCCTGCTCCTGTGCGTGCGACCGGACCTCCTGGGCGCGCCGCTGGGACTCGACCTGCAGCCGCGCCGCGTCCTCCTCGCCGGCCGCCAGCGTCCGCTGGGCCTCCTCGCGGGCCTGCCCCAAGATCTCCTGCGCCTCCTCCTCTGCGGCCCGCACGCGGTGCTCCGCCGCGCGGTCGGCCTCCGCGATCCGCTCGCCCGCGCGCTCCTCCGCGCGCCGGTGCAGGTCCGCCGCGGCGCGCTCCGCCGCGCCGATGATGCTCTCCACGCGTGTCGGGGCCTCGCTGTATGTCTCGCGCTCCACGTTCGCCTCCCGCCGTGCGTGGATCTCGGGTCGATATGCCGAGCGGCAGCCTACACCCCGCGCCGGCCGCCGAGGACGGGTCCTGTCCGCCGCGCGCCGCCGCCCCGCCGCGGATGGCAGAATTTGTTGGAAGCCTGTCCTTGCGGACAGCTCTGCGATCGGTCAAGATCGCGCTGTGGCTTACACCGACACCCGCCGCCCGCGCACCGTCGCGATCGTCGTCTACCCCGGCGTCCAGAGCCTCGACGTAACCGGCCCGCTCGAGGTCTTCGACGGCGCGCGACAGTTGCTCGACGCCGACCGCCGACGCGAGCTCACCGACGCAACGCCCGCGGCCGCCCACGGCGGCCGCCAACCCGATCCCAGCTACCGCACCGTCGTCGTCAGCGCCGACGGTGCCCCGCTGCGCACGTCCAGCGGCCTGGAGATCGTCCCCCACGCCTCGCTCGACCGCGCCCCGCGGGCGATCGACACGCTGCTCGTCGCCGGTGGTCCCGGCGCCGACCGGGCCTGCGCCGACCCCGCGCTGCTGCATTGGATCGACGCCCGCGCCCGCACCGCGCGGCGGGTCGCCTCGGTCTGCACCGGCGCCTTTCTGCTCGCCGCCGTCGGGCTGCTCGACGGCCGGCGCGCCACCACCCACTGGGCCGCTGCCACCGAGCTCGCCCGCCGCCACCCGCTGGTCGACGTCGACCCCGAGCCGATCTTCGTCCGCGACGGCGCCGTCTGGACCTCCGCCGGCGTCACCGCCGGGATGGACCTCGCGCTGGCACTCGTCGAGGACGACCTCGACCGCGACGCCGCGCTGACCATCGCCCGCCACCTCGTCCTGTTCCTGCGCCGCCCCGGCAACCAGTCGCAGTTCAGCGCCACCCTCGCCGCCCAGGCCCCCGAGCGCCAGTCGCTGCGCGAGGCCCAGCGCTACGCCGTCGAGAACCTCGCCGCCGACCTCTCCGTCGAGGCGCTCGCCGCCTGCGCCCACATGAGCCCCCGCCATTTCGCCCGCAGCTTCCGCGCCCAGACTCACACCACGCCCGCCCGCCACGTCGAGAGTCTGCGCCTGGAGGCCGCGCGGCGCCGGCTGGAGGACACCGACGAGCCGATCGCCGCGATCGCCGCCGCCTGCGGCTTCGGCACGCCCGAGACCATGCGCCGCGTCTTCCTGCGCGCGCTCGCCGTCGGCCCCGCCGAGTACCGCCGCCGCTTCCACGCAACCCCCACCGCCTCAACGGCCGCGGTCGAGTCGATCGCCGCGGCCTGAACGCACCCGGTCAGCCACGCCAATCCCGGAGCAGCCCGCCGTCGCTGCGGCCCCATCCCGACACCCACCCGAAGGAGCCCAACCATGCAGATCGCCATCCTCATCTACGACCGCCTCACCGCGCTCGACGCCGTCGGGCCTTACGAGGTCCTCAGTCGCCTCCCCGACGCGCAGGTCACGTTCGTCGCCGAGCAGGCCGGGCCGTGTCGCACCGACACCGGGGCGCTCGCGCTGCTCGCCGACGCCGCGCTCGCCGAGCTCCCGCACCCCGACGTCGTGCTCGTCCCCGGCGGGCCCGGCCAGGCCGCGCTGATGCAGGACGGGCCCGTCCACGAGTGGCTGCGCGCCGCGCACGAGACCTCCACCTGGACGACCTCCGTCTGCACCGGCTCGCTGATCCTCGCCGCCGCCGGCCTGCTCGCCGGAAGGCGCGCCACCAGCCACTGGCTCGCGCTGGAGGAGCTGCGCGGGCTCGGCGTCGACGTCGTCCCCGAGCGGGTCGTGTTCGACGGCAAGCTCGCCACCGCCGCCGGCGTCTCCGCCGGGATCGACATGGCGCTTGCGCTCGCGGGGCGGATCGCCGGCGAGCAGGTCGCCCAGGCGATCCAGCTCGGCATCGAATACGACCCCCAGCCGCCCTTCGACGCCGGCTCCCCGCAGAAGGCCCCCGCGCAGGTCGTCGAGGCCCTCCGCGCCCGCGCGCGCTTTCTCTGACCGATCCCGCCGGTTTCGCTACCTTAAGCGGCCAGCGACCCTCGATCAGGGAGAACAGACATGGCCTCGTCAGGCGAACTCGGCATCTTCACCCCCAACGCCGGCGCGCGCTCCACCACGGTGTCGCTGCTGCTCGGGCAGGTCATGGTCCTCGTCGCCGTCGCGCTCGCGTTCTTTGCGCTCGGTTGCTACATCGGCCGCGACCTCCCATACGGCACCGGCCTGATCTGCGAGATCGCCGCGATCGGAATGCTGATCGCGCAGGCCTTCGTGCGCCCGCTGCGCGTCGGCACGCTCGCCGTCGGCTGGCTGTACGCGCTGGCGCTGCTGCTCGGCATCGGCCTCGGGCCGGTGCTCAACTACTACACCACCTACGACCCCAACGTCCTCTACCAGGCCGCCGGCGGCACCGCCCTGACCGTCGCCGGGATGGGGGCCTTCGGATTCGCCACCTCGCGCGACCTCGTCCGCTGGGCGCGCCCGCTGTTCTGGGGCTTTCTCGCGGTGATCCTCGTCAGCTGGATACTCGTCCTGGTCAGCTCCGGCGGCAACATCGTGCTGAGCCTCGCGATCTATGTGTTCGCCTCGGCCTTCCTCGCGATCGACTTTCAGTACCTGCGCCGTCAGGCCGGCGCCGACGACGCCGTGTGGCTCGCCACCGGGATCTTCATCAACATCATCAACATCTTCCTCGCGCTGCTGCGCATCTTCGGCGGCCGCTGAGGCGCCCGCGTCCATTCGCCGCCCGCACCGCAACTCGCCACGCCGCCGGCCACACCGTCGGACGGCCACGCCATCTGGACGCATACGCGCGAGCGATCCATCCCGGGGCGCTCGATAACCTCCGGCAATGACGGAGCGACGCTACGACCCGCGCGAGATCGAGCCCCGCTGGCAGGCCGTGTGGGCGGCCGAGCGCACCTGGGAGGTCTCCAACGACCCGCCCGGACACGGCAGGGACGGCGGCGCCGCTGCGGGCGGGGGAGGGGGGTGCCGGGAAACGGTGGCCAGCCTCCGAAGTCCTACGTGCTGGAGATGCTGCCCTACCCCAGCGGCGAGCCCCACATCGGGCACCTGAAGGTCTACTCCGTCGGCGACGCGATCGCGCACTTCCACCGGCGCCTCGGCCACCGCGTGCTGCACCCGATGGGCTACGACGCCTTCGGCCTGCCCGCCGAGAACCACGCGATCAAGACCGGCGTCCACCCGCGCGACTCGACGGCCGAGTCGATCGCGTCCTTCCAGCGCCAGTTCCGCTCGTGGGGGATCTCGATCGACTGGTCGCGCGAGCTCGCCACGCACGAACCGCGCTACTACCGCTGGACGCAGTGGATCTTCCTGCAGCTCTTTCACGCCGGGCTCGCGTACCGCAAGGAGGCCGCGGTCAAGTGGTGCCCCAACGACCAGACCGTGCTCGCCAACGAGCAGGTCGTCGACGGCTGCTGCGAGCGCTGCGGCGCGGAGGTAGAGGTCCAGGCAGCTAGAGCAGTGGTTCTTCCGCATCACCGACTACGCCGAGCGGCTGCTCGGCGACCTCGACGGGATCGACTGGCCCGAGCACGTCAAGACGATGCAGCGCAACTGGATCGGGCGCTCCGAGGGCGCCGAGGTGACGTTCCGCTGCGAGGACTCCGATCCCGCCCGGGTGGGCGGGACCCCAATCGACTACCCGGTGTTCACGACCCGCCCCGACACGCTGTTCGGGGCGACGTTCTTCGTGATGGCCCCCGAGCACCCCGACGTCGCACGCCTCGCGGCCGGGACCGCGCACGAGCAGGCGGTCCGCGACTACGTCAACCACGCCCTCACCGAGTCAAGCGGCGAGCGCGGCGCGATCGACGCGCCCAAGACCGGGGTCCCGCTGGGGCGCACCGTCGTCAACCCCGTCAACGGCGAGGCGATCCCGATGTACGTCGCCGACTACGTGCTGATGGAGTACGGCACCGGCGCGATCATGGCGGTGCCCGCGCACGACGAGCGCGACCACGCCTTCGCCCGCGCCCACGGGCTGCCGATCCGCCGCGTGATCGTCGGGGCCTCGCAGCCGCCGCCCGGCGCCGACGAGCTGCCCGCCGCCGAGCGCGACGCGGCGCGGGAGCACTGGGAGCGCAGCGACGAGAGCCTCCCCTACACCGGTGACGGGCCCCTGACCGACTCCGACCCGCGCTTCGACGGCACCGGCAACCGCGAGGCGCTCACCGAGATCGTCCGCTGGCTCGATCGCGAGGGCAAGGGCCATGCGTCGGTCAACTACCGCCTGCGCGACTGGCTGATCTCGCGCCAGCGCTACTGGGGCTGCCCGATCCCGATCGTCTACTGCGAGCGCTGCGGGACCGTCCCGGTGCCCGAGGAGCAGCTCCCGGTGGAGCTGCCCGACGTCGAGGACTACGCCCCGCACGGCCGCTCGCCGCTGGCTGCCGCCGAGGATTGGGTCGCCGTCGCCTGCCCCGCCTGCGGCGGGCCGGCGCGCCGCGAGACCGACACGATGGACACCTTCGTGGACTCCTCGTGGTACTACCTGCGCTACTGCGATGCCGCCAACGAACAGGCCGCGTGGGATCCCGCGGCGCTGCGCCAGTGGATGCCGGTCGACCAGTACATCGGCGGGGTCGAGCACGCGATCCTGCATCTGATGTACGCGCGCTTCTTCACCAAGGCGCTCGCCGACCTCGGCCACCTGGACTTCCAGGAGCCCTTCCGGGCGCTGTTCACGCAGGGGATGGTCACGAAGGATGGAGCGAAGATGTCGAAGTCCCGCGGCAACGTCGTCTCGCCCGCCGCGATCGTCGAGCGCTACGGCGCGGACGCCGCGCGCTGCTACATCCTGTTCATCGGCCCCCCCGACCAGGACGCCGACTGGTCCGACGAGGGGATGGAGGGCGTGCACCGCTTCCTCGCGCGGCTCTGGCGGCTGGCCGCCGAGGTCGCCGAGCGCGAGGGGGGGGCGGCGGGGGTCGACACAATCGCGGCAGGGAACGGAGGTGCCCACGTGGACGAGGGTCCCGACCTCGAGCTGCTGCGCAAGGCGCACTGGGCGATCGACAAGGTCTCCGGCGACCTGCGGCGGTTCGCGTTCAACACCGTGATCGCCGCGGTGATGGAGCTGCTCAACGACTGCTCGCGCCTGCGCGACCGGGCGTCGGCGGCGACGCTGCGCTTCGCGCTCTCCACGGCGGCGTCGCTGCTGTTCCCGTTCGCGCCGCACGTCTGCGCCGACGTCTACGACAGCCTCAACGGCGGCGAGCGCGTGTGGGAGCAGCCCTGGCCGCAGGCCGACCCGGCGCTGCTGGAGCGCGACGTCTACGAGCTGGTCTGCCAGGTCAACGGCAAGCTGCGCGACCGCGTCCAGGCGCCCGCCGACGCGACTCCCGATCAGCTCAAGGAGCTGTGCCGCGCCGCCGCCAACGTGCGGGCGCACCTCGAAGGCAGGGAGGTCGTCAAGGAGGTCGTCGTGCCGGGCAAGCTCGTAAACCTGGTCGTGCGCTGATGTCTTCGCCTGAAGCCCGCCTACCTCGTCCACGGCGACGACCACGGGGCGGTGGCCGAGCGCCGCGCGCGGCTGCTGGCGCTCGCCCGGCAGGAGGGCGACGCGGCCAGCGTCGAGACGCTCGACGGCGACGCCGGCAGCCCGGAGGGGGTGGCGCAGGCGGTGGCGGCGATGACGCTCGCGATCGGTCGGCGCGTGATCGTGGTCGACGGCGTCGAGCGCTGGAAGCAGGCCGACGTCGAGCAGCACCTGCTCCCGGCGATGCGCGCGCTGGCGCCCGACACGACCGTCGCGCTGTTCGCGCGCGAGGAGGGTCGCGCCAAGGCGCCCGCGGCGCTGCACAAGGCCGTTACGGCCGCCGGCGGCCAGGTCGTGGCGCAGGCGACCGTCAAGCCGTGGGAGCTGCCGCGCTGGGTGCGCGAGCAGGCCGAGCGGCTGGGCCTCGCGCTCGACCAGGCCGCCGCCAGGGTGCTGGTGGCGCAGGTCGGCGAGCGCCAGCAGCGGTTGCTGCGCGAGCTGGAGAAGCTCGCGTTGGAGCTGGACGATCCCGCCGCGGACGCCGGCGATGCGGCGGGGGAGAGCCCTGCCGCAGGGGAGAGCGCCATCGCCGGCTTATCCTCCGGCCCGGTGCGGATCGACGCCGAGCGGATTGAGCTGCGCGCGGCGCACTCCGCCGAGCGCCGCGCCTACGCTCTCGCCGACGCGCTCGTCGCGGCGGACCCGCGCGCGGCGACGCTCACCTACCTGCGCCTGCGCCTGCAGGGCGAGCGCCTCGCGGGCCTGTCCTACCTGATGGCCGCGCGCCTGCGCGACGCGCTCGCCGTCGCGGTGCGCCTGGAGGCGGGGGAGTCCGCGGCCGAGGTCAGGCGCAGCCTGCGGATGCCGCCGAAGGCCGCCGAGCGCTTCGTCGCCGACGTCGCCCGCGGCGACCCCGAGCGGCTACGCGCCGCGCTGGGCGTGCTCTCAGACCTCGAGCTCGACACGCGCGGGGGGGCGCCGCTGCGCGCGCGCCGCACCGGGGCTGCGGCGCTGCAGGAGGACACCCTAGCGCTGCGCGCGATCACGGCGATAACGGCCAGATAGTGGCAGCGGCCGTCTAGGAGGACGAGGCGCCGGCGCGGACGTGGGCCGCACGGCTCTTCTTGCGGGCGCCGGTGTTGCGGTGCAGCGCCCCGCGCTTGACGGCCTTGTCGATCGTGCTGGTCAGCGCCCGGTGCTCGGTCTCGGCGGCCTGGTCGTCGCCGCCCTGCACCGCGGCCTCCAGGCGGCGGAAGTACGTCTTGATCGCGGAGGTGTAGCGGCGGTTCTCAAGACGCTCGCGCTCGGAGCGCAGGATCCGCTTCTTCTGTGAGTGGATATTGGCCATCGCGGGAGCGCCGTACTATAGCGGCCTTGTCCGCGAGCGCCCCAGCCTCAGAGCAGCCGCCGGGCCAGGGGCAGCCGGCGGGAGCGGACCAGCCCCCGGACCCCGGCCGGGAAGGAGGAGGCCAGGCCGGCGGCGGGGGAGGGTCGGCCGGCAGCGGGGGGCCTGCCGGCGGCAGCGGGGGAGGGCGCGTCGCGCGCAACACCGCGATCTTCTCGATCCTCACCGCCTGCTCGCGGGTCGCGGGGCTCGCGCGGGAAGTCGTGGCCGCGAGCTTCTTCGGCACCAGCGGCTCCGCCTCCGCGTTCACGATCGCGAACCTCGTCCCCAACCTCGTCGCCAACCTCTTCGCCAACGCGGCCCTCTCCGCTGCGTTCGTACCGGTCTTCACCGACCTGCTCCAGCAGGGTCGCCGCCGGGAGGCATTCCGGCTCGCGTCGACCCTCTTCTGGATCATGCTGATCGCGCTCGCCGCGATCACGGCCTTCTTCGAGCTCGCGGCCGGGCTGATCATGCCGCTGTTCACCGGTCCCCAGTTCAGCGGGGCGCTCGACTCGCTCACGGTGGGGCTGTCCCAGGTGCTGTTTCCCGTCGTGCTCCTGCTCGGGCTGACCGGCCTGCTCGTGGGGATCCTGCAGTCATACGAACACTTCACGATCCCCGCGATCGCCCCGGCGGTGTGGAACCTCGTGATCATCGTCGTGCTCGTCCTCCTGAGCCCCGACTTTCATGGCGAAGACGAGATCTACGCCCTCGCGATCGGCTGGCTGATCGCCACCGGGGTCCAGTTCGCGATGGCGCTCGGGGCGCTCAGCCGCATCGACTTCCGCCTGCAGTTCAGCATCGACTGGCACGACCCCCGGATCCGCCAGGTCTTCATGCTGATGCTCCCCGTCACGATCGGCCTGGGGATCGTCAACCTCGACCAGCTCATCAACGCCGCCTTCGGCACGCTCGTCTCCGAAGAAGCCCCGCGTGCGATCGAAAACGCGTTCCGCATCTACATGCTCCCCCAGGGGATCTTCAGCGTCGCCGTGGCGACCGTGCTCTTTCCCACGCTCAGCCGCATGGCCTCCCGTCGCGACTCCGCTGGGATGCGCCGCGCGGTGGGGATCGGAATGCGCCAGATCAACCTCCTGCTGATCCCGGCTGCCGCCTTCATGATCGTGCTCACGACTCCGATCGTGCGCCTGGTCTTCGAACGCGGCCATTTCAACCCCAAATCGACCGAACTCGTGTCGATCGCGCTGTTCTGGTTCGCGTTCTCCCTTCCGTTCGGGGGACTGAATCTGCTGCTGACCCGCACCTTCTTCGCGGTCCAGCGCCCCTGGATCCCCACGGCCCTCGCCGCGCTGAACATGATCGTGGACATCATCGTCTCCCTCTCCCTCTACAGGCCGCTGGGGATCGCGGGGCTGATCATCGGCACGGTCGCCGCCAACGTCGTGATGACGGCGCTGCAGGTCCACCGCCTGCGGATCGGCTTCAACGGACGCCTGGACGGCCATCAGACCGTGATGATCACCGCGCGCATCCTGGTCGCCTCGGTCCTGCTCGGCGCGGTGTCGTGGGCGGTGTGGTACGGCCTCGACGCCGTGCTCGGCCACTCCTCGCTGCTCCCCCAGATCGTGAGCGTGGGGGCCGCCGCGGCGGCCGGTCTGCTGGTCTACGTGCGCGTCGTGCTGATCATGCGCATCCCCGAGGCCCACCAGGTCAGCCGTCTGATCCGCACCCAGCTAGGCCGGGCGTAGGCTGTCAAAGCAGGATCCTGCGGTGGGTTCTCGGTGCGATCGACGTCGCGACAGGCTGCTCGCGTCGGGCGGGCCGCACTGGCCTCGAATGCGGCCGGGCGGGCCGAAGCCCGCCCGGATCCGCTCGGTCATAGATCGCCGCTGAACTACTACGTCCCAGGACTTTGTGTCTTGCCTGGGTGGCGTGACACTCCCGACCACCGGGACTGGCCGCCGGCCCGAGGGCCGGCACGTTGCCCGGTTGAGTCTTGCGACTCCAGTCGAGTAGGCGATCCGCCGATCCCTGAAGGCTAGCGGCTCGGGCGCAGCGAGCAAGATGGTCCCGCCGATCCCGGCTCTGTCGTAGCCCGGTACGCCCGGCCGGGCCATCTACCCTGTAGCGGCCCATGGACCAGGCCCAGATCCGCAACTTCTGCATCATCGCCCACATCGACCACGGCAAGTCGACGCTCGCCGACCGCATCCTCGAGCTGACCCACACGGTGGCCCCGCGCGAGATGCGCGCGCAGCTATTGGACTCGATGGACCTCGAGCGCGAGCGCGGGATCACGATCAAGGCGCAGGCGGTGCGCGTCTTCTACACCGCCCGCGACGGCGAGACCTACCAGCTGCACCTGATCGACACCCCGGGCCATGTGGACTTCACCTACGAGGTCTCGCGTTCGCTCGCCGCCTGCGAGGGGGCGCTGCTGGTCGTCGACGCCTCCCAGGGGGTCGAGGCGCAGACCGTCGCCAACACCTACCTCGCGGTCGAGGCCGGCCTGGAGCTGATCCCGTGCCTGAACAAGATCGACCTGCCCGGCGCCGAGCCCGAGCGGGTGGCGGGCGAAGTGGCCGAGCTGATCGGCGAGCCGCCGGAGTCGATCCGGCGGATCAGCGGCAAGACGGGGGTGGGCGTCGCGGAGGTGCTGGAGGAGCTTGTCGCCCGCGTGCCCCCGCCGGCCGGCGACCCGCAGGCGTCGCCGCGGGCGCTGATCTTCGACTCGGAGTTCGACCAGTACCGCGGGGTGATCGCCTACATCCGCGTCGTCGACGGGGTCTTTCGCAAGGGCGAGGCGATCCGCGCGATGGCGGCGGGCACGCAGGCCGACATCGACGACATCGGCTGCTTCTCCCCCAGATGATGCCCACCGACCAGCTCGCCGCCGGCGAGGTCGGCTACCTGATCACCGGCATCAAGGACGTGACCCAGCTGCGCGTCGGAGACACGCTCACGACGCGTCGGCGGACCGGCAGTTCGGCGGGCTCCGCCGCCCGCCCGCCCGGTGGATCGGCTGGGGCTGGGATCGGGGATGGGAGCAGAACCCGCGTCGGCGAGGCGACCGAGCCGCTGCCGGGCTACCGCGAGGTCAAGCCGATGGTGTTCTGCGGGCTGTTCCCGATCGACTCCGACAGCTACCCCGACCTGCGCGACGCGCTGGAGAAGCTGACGCTCAACGACGCCGCGCTCTCGTGGGAGCCCGAGACCTCCGACGCGCTGGGCTTCGGCTTTCGCTGCGGTTTTTTGGGGCTGCTGCACATGGACATCGTGCGCGAGCGCCTGGAGCGCGAGTACGACCTGGAGCTGCTCGCGACGATGCCCTCGGTGGAGTTCGAGCTGACGCTGACCAACGGCGAGGAGCTGCAGGTGCACAACCCGTCGGACATGCCCGACCCCGGCACGATCGCCGAGATCCGCGAGCCGTTCATCAAGGCCCAGGTGATCGCCCCCCGCGAGTTCGTCGGGGTCGTGATGGAGCTCTGCCAGGAGCGCCGCGGGGAGCACGCCGGGATGCACTACCTGTCTCCGGAGCGCGTCCAGCTCACATACGACCTGCCGCTCAACGAGGTCGTGCTGGACTTCTTCGACCAGCTGAAGTCCCGCACCCGCGGGTACGCGTCGCTGGACTACGAGCTGGAAGGCAACCGGCCGTCGGACCTCGTCAAGCTCGACGTGCTGCTCGCCGGCGACCCCGTGGACGCGCTCTCGATGGTGGTCCATCGCGACAAGGCGTATGAGATCGGCCGCGCGCTGGCGGAGAAGCTGCGCAAACGGATTCCCCGCCAGCAGTACGACGTCCCGATCCAGGCCGCGATCGGCGCGCACATCATCGCCCGCGAGACCGTCAAGGCCTTCCGCAAGGACGTCATCGCCAAGTGCTACGGCGGCGACATCACGCGCAAGAAAAAGCTGTTGGAGAAGCAGAAGGAGGGCAAGCGGCGGATGAAGCAGGTCGGCCGCGTCGAGGTCCCCCAGGAGGCGTTCCTGGCGGTACTCGAGCTGGGGGAGGAGTGAGCGTCGCGAGAGTCCCTCGTGTCGAGGGCGGTCGGAGTAGAGAGATGTGCGCGCGAACACATTCAGCGAACGCCGGCGTCTGTATCTGTTGGCGCGGGTGGTGGTGTCGCGCCACTATCGCCTGCCGCTGACGCTGGCGGCGGTGGCGCGAGGGCTGTCGAGCTCCCCGCGCCAGCTGCAGCGCGCCTACGCCCAGTTCGGGAGCAGCTTTCAGGAGGATCTCGCCGCGCGGCGAATGTCCGCGGCGGCGGAGCTGCTGGCGGGGCAGTCGATCCCGGTGCAGGACGTCGCCCGCCTGGTGGGCTACACCCACCGCTCGCACTTCGCGCAGGCGTTTCGCCGGCGCTACGGAGTCTCGCCGGCACGCTTCCGCGAGCGGGTCCGCGATCGGCCATGATGGGTGAATGGCAGGGGATCAAGCGGCACCGGGAGCGAGTGAAGCGCTCACGCGTAGAGGGAGCGCAATACCGGCACCGGGGGGGAGCGCAGTCCCGGCATCGGGGGGGAGCGAAGACCCGGCGCCGGGAGCGAGTGAGGCCCCCGACACGCAGGAGACCGCGCGGGGCCTGGAGGCGCAGTCGCGCAAGCTGCGCAACAGCATCATCAGCCTGGCGGTCTTCTTTCTGATCGTCGTCGGTCTGCTGTTCGCGGTGCCGGGTCTGCGCTCGGCGGGAGAGCGGATCACCGACGCGAACCCGACATGGGTGGTCGTCGGGGTCGTCGTGGAGGTGCTGTCGTGCCTTTCCTTCGTGGTGCTGTTCGGGCTGGTGTTCGGGAGGCTCGGGAGGAGCCTCAGCTCGCGCCTGTCGCTGGCGGAGCTGGCGGTCAACTCGGTGGTCTCCGCCAGCGGGCTCGGCGGGATCGCGCTGGGGGCGTGGGTGCTGCGCAGCAAGGGGATCTCGGTCGAGCGGATCGCCAAGCGCTCGGTGCTGCTGTTCGTGCTGACCAGTGCCGTGAACGTGGTCGCGGTGGTGGCGATCGGGGTGCCGATGTGGCTGGGGCTGCTGCCGGGCTCGGAGAACCCGCTGCTGACGCTGCTGCCGGCGGCGGTGGCGCTCGCGACGATTGCCGGCACCCTGGCTCTCGCCGGGTGGGCGCGGCGCGCGGCGTCGCGCAGGAGCACCGAGAGCGGCCGCACGGTGGTCGCGCTGGTGGCGCTCGGAGGCGGGGTGCAGGACGCCGTGAGGCTGATCCGCGAGCACGATCCGCGCCTGCTGGGGGCGGTGGGGTACTGGCTGTGGGACACCGTGTGCCTGTACGTCTGTCTCGCGGCGTACGGCCACCCGCCGACGTTCTGGGCGGTGGCGATGGCCTACCTGGTGGGGATGCTCGCCAACTCGCTGCCGATCCCCGGCGGCTTCTTCGCGGTCGAAGGGGGCCTGGTCGGGATGCTGGTGCTGTTCGGGGTCCGTCCGGCCTCGATGGTGCTCGCCGCGGTGGTGACCTACCGCGCGATCTCGCTGTGGGTTCCCGCCCTGATCGGCTCGGTCGCGTTCCTCAGCCTGCGCCGCGAGATCGGCAAGCCGCTGCGGCCCCAGCCGGGCGGCGTCTCGGGGGGATAGGTCCCTTTTACTGCTTCCCGAACAGCGCCCTGGCGGCCGCTAGGGCGGCGGCGGCGCGCTGGCAGGCGCGACCGGGCAGACGCGCAAGCGCGTCCCGCACGTCGGCGGGCCGGGCCGGGGTCAGGCCCGGGCAGTACACCGGCGGCGGCAGCGGGCCGGCGGCGCTGCCGGGGGCGTTGACGGGACGCAGCTCGCCGACGGCATGCAGCGCTTCGGCGAGATCGTCCGAGTGGATTTCGATCGCCAGCTGCCCGCTGTAAAGCGCGATCGACTGGCCGCCGTCGTAGATCGTGGCGGGCACCCCCCGCAGCAGCACGTTGCGCTGGGGCCCCAGGGGGGCGTTGGCGTGGCGGGTGTAGACCACGGTGGTGACCTGCAGCGGCAGCTGGCAGCCACCGCCTCCCAGCGGGGGGCTCTTGCCGGCGAGGCAGTCGCCGTAGTAGACGCTGTCGCCGACGGTGCTGTTGTAGCTCTCCCTGCCGTCGGCCGCCGCGAGGGGATAGGAGCCGAAACGGGGGCCGACCCAGTAGACCGGGTAATAGGGGAAGGTCTCGGCTTCGGCGAGCTCCTTCGCGGCGATCGGCCCGGGGCGCACGGTGGCACAGCCGCCGGCGAGCAGACAGGCGGCGGCGAGGAGGATCGCGACGACACGCATCGGGATCGGTGCGATGCCGGTCGTGGTCGTCCTTGGGCCGGTCGGGATCGGGGCGGTGGGAGTCGGGGTGGTGCGGGTCGGGATCGGTGCGGTGCGGGGTCTGATTGTGGCGGGTCGAGATCGCGGCGAGCCTGGTCGGATGCTCGTGGCGCGCTGCACAGCTACTTTTGGACGGCCGGACTGTTGCAACGGGTACAACCCCTGTGGGACAGGAAGTCCAGCCCGCAGGTGTGCCGGGGTCCGGTGTGGTAGCGCACCGGGCTCCGGCTGATCTTCTCATAGGGTGCTGTCAGTGGGCACGCCAGCCGCACGTCTGCACCGAGATACGCCACTGACGCGCGCGCCCGAGCCGGGTGCGTCGTCCACGGGAGACCACGCGGGCGCCGTCGATCGCCACCGGCCGTCCGGGGCCCTGCCGTGGGGGCTGGCGACGGCGATCGTCGGGGTCGCGGTGTGGCTGATCGTCGATCCCCGCACCCCGGACCTCGCGGCGCAGGTGTATCGCGCCAACCTCTTCGGCGAAATCGGGTTCGCGCTGTGGGACGGGCGCTGGTACGCCGGCCACGCCCTGCCGGGGTACAGCCTCGTCTTCGGACCGCTCGCGGCGCTGCTGGGTGTGCGCACGGTGGGGGCGCTGGCGGTGCTCGCGTCGGCGGTCCTGTTCGAGCGGGTCGCGCGCCGCGCGTACGGGCCGGCGGCGCGCTGGGGGGCGGTGTGGTTCGCGGTGGCGGCCCTCGGGGACGTGTGGAGCGGGCGGGTCACGTTCGCGCTGGGGGTGAGCTTCGCGCTGGGCGCGGTGCTGGCGTCGATGCGCGGCCGGGCCGCCGCGGGCCCCGCCGCGGCAGCGTGGACGGCCACGGCGGTGGCGCTCGCGGCGGTGTCCGCGGCGACCAGCCCGGTCGCGGGGGCGCTGCTCGCGCTGGCGGGCCTGACCCACTCGCTGGTCGCCCGCTCGTGGCGCAGCGTTGCGGTGCTGGGAGTCCCGCCGGCGGCGGTCGTGCTGGCGCTCGCGGGCCTGTTCGGCGAGGGGGGCTGGGAGCCCTACCCGCTGCTGTCGTTCCTCGCGACCGTCGCGGTCGTCGCGGGGTTTCTATGGGTGGCGCCGCCGCAGCGGCGCCTGCTGCGGACGGGCGCGGTGGTGTATCTGGCGGCGTGCGTCGCGAGCCTCGCGGTGCACAGCCCGCTGGGCGACAACGTCGAGCGCTACGGGGTCCTGCTGGCGGGGCCGCTGCTGGTGTGCGCCGTCGGCGTCGACCCCCGCGGACCAGCTTCCAGCCGTCCGTCCCGCTCGCCCTGGTGGAGGGCCGGGGTGGGCGGGGTGGGCGGGGTGGGCGGGCCCCAATACCCCCTGAAGGTCGCGGCGGTGCTCTGCGGGATCGCGCTGTGGACCGTCTGGGGGCCGGTGCGCGAGACGGCGGCGGTCGTGGGCAACGCCTCGACGAGCCCCTCCTACTACGTCCCGGTCGAGCGCTTCGTCGCACATGTCGAGGCCCCGCCCGCCCCGCCGGTGCGGATCGAGGTGCCGTTCACGCGCGGGCACTGGGAGGCGGCGTGGCTCGCGCCGCGGGTGTCGCTGGCGCGCGGCTGGGAGAAGCAGCTCGACGAGCGCTACGACGGTGTGCTGCTCGCGCCGGGGCTGACGGCGCAGCGGTATCTGAGCTGGCTGCACGAGCAGGCCGTGAGCTACGTCGCGCTGCCCGACACCCCGCTGGACCCCTCCAGCGCCGCCGAGGGCCGGCTGATCCGGGCGGGGCTGCCGTACCTGCGTGAGGTGCTCGCGACGCGCCACTGGCGGATCTACGCGGTGCGCGACCCGACGCCGCTGGCGCAGGGCCCGGGCGCCCTGACGGCGATGGGCCACGACTGGTTCGCCCTGCGGGCGCGCTCGCCGGGCACCTTTCTGGTGCGGGTGCACTACACCCGCTACTGGACCGTCACCCGGGGCGCCGCGTGCGTCAGCGCCGCCCCGGGCGGGTGGACCGCGGTGACGGCGCGGCGCGCCGGTGCGGTGACGGTCGCGGCGCGCTTCTCGCTCGGCCGCGCGCTGGGCCTCGACGGACGCTCCTGCCGATCCTGACGCCCCGCGGGGCCACGAGCTGTCGCAAACGCGAAGCGGCGCGAAGCAACCAGGCAGACCGCCGCTGGGCTCAGCCCACCGGTGCGAGCCCGTAGAGGCCGGTGTAGCCGGTCACGTAGATGTCGCGGCCGTCGCTGATCACCGGGTCAAATGACCCGGGCGCCATCGTGAACACCACGCGGCCCGTCGAGATCCCGAGGCCCGTCGTGCGGCGGGTGCCGAGGTCGGCGAAGTACGCGATCCGCCCGATGATCGTCGCCGAGCCCGAGATCCGCCCGCCGGCGTCATAGCTCCAGTCGACGTGGCCCGTGCGGGCGTTGATCGCGTAGAAGTTCCCGTCGTAGGAGCCGATGTAGATCGTCGGCCCGAGGCCCGGGGCGTTGGTGACGGCCGGCGACGCGTACACGTAGGCCCCCGTTTGATACGCCCAGTCCAGGGCGCCGGTGGAGGCGTCGTAGGCGTAGATGCGCCCGTCGGTGTTGCCGAGGAACACGCGGCCGTAGACCACGGCGGCGGTCGAGTAGAAGGTGCCGCTCCCGAACAGCGCCCCTTCGGAGCCGCTGTCCCACAGCTGGCGGCCGGTCTGCTCGCTGATCGCCTGGACGTGGCCGGAGTAGTCGCCGAAGTACAGCACCCCGTCCTTGAGGGTCGGGCTCGCCTTGACCGCGCCGGCGGCGTGGTAGGTCCAGACGAGGTGTCCGCTGGCGGCGTCCAGCGCATAGACGGTGCCGTCCTGGGAGCCGAAGAACAGCCTCCCGCGATCCAGCAGCGGGGAGGACTCGCTGGGGCTCGGGAGGTCGCGTACCCAGCGGATCCTGCCGGTCGCCGCGCTGAGCGCCGCCACCAGCCCGGCTTCGACGCCGGTCGCGCGCGAGAGCACGGTCACGTACACCGTGCCGTCGGCGACCGCGGGCGAGGAGGCCGACAGCACCCCCAGGCGCCGGCTCCAGAGCGTGTGGCCGGTGCGGCTGTCGATCGCCTCCAGCACCGCGTCGTCGCCGAGCTGGAACAGGCGTTCGCCTTCCAGCACCGGCGGGAACTCCAGCAGGGCGCTGCCGCCGTGGACCCACAGCCGCCGAAACGGCGGGCGCAGCGAGGCGGAGGCCGGAAAGAAGCGGGTGTGTTCGGAGTCGTAGCCGTAGTTGGGCCAGTTCACGCGTTCGCGTTCGGGGTGGCGGACCGCAGGGGCGGGGTTGGCCTCGGGCACGAAGCGGGCGTGCGGGTGGTAGATCGAGCCGGTGCGGTGGCGCTCGTAGAGGTAGCCGGCCAACGCCAGACCCGCGACGCCCAGCAGGGCGAGGAGCGCTAGCCGGCGGCGCGTCACGCAGCGAGCTTGGAGGAGGTGGGGGAGGTCTCTTTTGCGCCACCGGGCGCCGTGCGAGATACGCCGGTGGATGTCGCCTCGGCGATGGGGTGTCCCGGCCGGGCGGCGCCATGTCTGGGCGCGCCGGCCCGCCACTGTCGGGCGGTGTTGGCGAGCAGACGCCCCGAGCCGACCACCGCAAGCCATACGAAGGCGATCAGCAGCGGCGGGAGGGTCAAGCCGGCGACGAGGGCGACGATGTCGTGGTTGTGGCTCAGCGACCAGTTCCACAGCAGGTAGTCGCCGCCGGCGAGCACCATGACAACGACCAATGGCCGGAGGGGCCGATGAGGCACAGCCAAACCCTAGCGGGGATGGGAGACGGAGCGCCGCTCGGCCCGGCCGCGGCGCCGATCGGAGATCGGCCGGCACGCCCAGGGGCCTTATCATCGCGCCGCGATGGAGGACGCGGACGCAGGCGACGGGGCGGGCACGAGCAGCGGGGATTCCGAGATCTTCGCCCCGGGGCTGCTGCGTGGCCGGGCGGCGCTGGTGACGGGCGGCGGCACCGGCCTCGGGCGCGCGACGGCGATCGAGCTGGCGCGCTGTGGGGCGCAGGTGACGGTGGCGGGGCGACGCGAGGAGCCCCTGCGTGAGGCGGCGGCCGCGATCGAGCAGTCGATCCCCGGCGGCGCGGGAGTGCAGTGGCTGGTGGGGGACGTGCGCGAGCCCGAGCAGGCGCGGCGGCTCGTGGGCGGGGCGCTTGCGCGGTGGGGGCGACTGGACGTGCTGGTCAACAACGCCGGGGGCCAGTACTTCGCGCCGGCGGAGGTGATCGCGGCGAAGGGCTGGGGGGCGGTGTGGCGGCTGAACGTCGACGGGATGCTGAACATGGCCCGCGAGGCATTCGAGCGGGCGCTGGGCCCGGCGGGAGGGGGGACGATCGTCAACGTGACGCTCTCCCCCCACCACGGGATGCCGGGCATGGCCCACTCGGGCGCGGCGCGCGCGGCGGTCGAGGCGCTGACGCGCGAGCTGGCCCGCGGGTGGGCGCCGGCGGGCGTCGCGGTGAGCGCTGTAGCGGCCGGGCACTTCGACACCGAGGCGATGGAGAAGTACCCCGACGCCGTGCGCGCCGGGATGGCCCGCACGGTGCCGCTGCAGCGCCTCGGGACGGTGCGCGAGCACGCCTGGCTGGTCGCGCTGCTGGCGTCCCCGCTGGGGAGGGCGTTCAGCGGCTCGGTCGTGACGCTCGACGGCGCCCGCGACAACTGGCTCGGCCCGTGGCCCCCGCCCGGCCTCGCGGACCCCGCCGGCGAGGTCCCGACTGAGCGGCGGCGGTAACATGGGTCAGAGCTTGCGGGCGAAGTGTTGTGGTTGCACAGAAGCCTTCCAAGCTTCTAGGGCGGGTTCGATTCCCGTCGCCCGCTTGCTTGCACATAGCCACACCGCGGGGCGTGGCGCAGTCTGGTAGCGCACTCGGCTGGGGGCCGAGCGGTCGCTGGTTCGAATCCAGTCGCCCCGATTTGTAGGTAGTTGGACTCAGGAAGATGCTGGGGGACGCCCTAGCCCCGGGACTTGGCTCTGGGATTGAGATTCAGAGGGATTGAGGCTGATGTTGTCGGGCCACCCTGGAATGCTGACTTCGGGAGTCCACCGCACACGGACCGCACACGCGGCTGGAACCTGACCGCACACGCTGTCTGGCGGGCGCCGCTCAGTGCGTCCATGTGGCGCTCGATCCTAGTGGAGGCCCCGGCAACGTTTGCCGGCACCGACTCGGCCCCGAACGCTGTCATGCCCGAATCCTCGGCGCCGTCAACCCGGCGAACGTTGCCTGACACCCCTCTAGTAGGACTTCGGTAGGTTGTTATGGCGGCAGTCTGCGCTGGCAGACCGGGCAGTGGTCGTGCCAGCATGCCAGCGCGGTCTGCAGGTCGCGTTGGGCTTGGTAGAGGCTGATCAGGCTGCCGCCAGCTGAGGGCGGACGGCGTCGGGGTCGCCGCGGGCGAGCCGGCAGCAGGTGAGGAACGCGTGCGCGACGGTGACGCAGGTGAGGTGGTGGTGCAAGCCGCAGAACGTTCGGCCCTCGTAGTGGTCGAGGCCGAGGCATTGCTTGAGCTCGCGGTAGTCGTGCTCGACGCGCCAGCGCAGCTTCGCCAGGCGGACCAGCGTCACGATCGGCGTGTCGGCGGGAAGGTTAGAGAGCCAGTACTTGGCCGGCTCGTCCTTCTCGGCGGGCCACTCCGCCAGCAGCCACCGCTCGGGCAGTATCCCGTCATCGTCGCATTGAGCGTCGTTGGCAGGGCGAACGCGTAGTGCGATGAACTGGCTTGAGAGCGGGCCACGGTCACCCTCGCGCCAGCCGACTCCTCGGATCTGCTCACGGCCGGCGGCCAGTACCAGGTCGCGAAGGCTGACGGGCTTCTCGGGGTAGCGTGGGCGCGGCGGACGACCGCGACCCTGATAATCAGGCGTAACGGGAACCGCGTCGCCCTGCTGGGCGGAGGTCACGCCCTTGACCTGCACCACGTACTCGAGTTCGCGCTCCTCCAGCCCGACCCGGAACGCGGTGGTGTCTCCATAGCCGCCGTCGGCCTGCACAACCCGTCGCTTGAGCCCCCACTCCAACAGCTGATCGATGATCTCCAACGCGAGCTGCCACTTCGGGACATGCCGCACCTCCTCAGGGACCCGCGCCCGGCGACGTCGCTGCGCATCCTCATCCCACGATTTCGGCAAGAACAGCCGCCACCCCAGCGGGCATGACGCCTGATCGCAAGCGGCGTTGACGGACACCAGCACTTGACAGTTCGCGGTCTTGCCCAACGCTCCGCAGTACTGATGCGCCACCCCGGGCGAGAACCGCCCATCCTTCGGCAGCCCCGTGTCATCCACGATCCACCCCTCGGGCTCGATCTCTGCCGCCATCCGCCGCGCCAGCCGCCGCCGGACGGGCTCATCTTCCCACGGCGAGTCGGTGATGAATTGCTGCAACCCCTCCTCGTCACCATCAGGCAGCCTGGCCGCCATCGGCTGGATCGACTTGCGCCGCCCCTCCAACAACAGCCCACGCACATACTGCTCACCCTTCGCACGCTGATCGCACCGCATCAACGGCCGGTACATCTCCGCTGCGAACTCGACCAAAGCCGCCCGCTGCGCCTCCAGATCAGCCGCCCTGACCCCATACTCCCGCGTCCGCAAGCTCGCCATACCACACAAGTTCCCTGCACCCGCACGAACTCCTGCAAGTACCTACCGAAGTCCTACTAGTGGGTTCCCCGGCAACGTTTGCCGGCACCGACTCGGCCCCGAACGCTGTCATGCCCGAATCCTCGGCGCCGTCAACCCGGCGAACGTTGCCTGACACCCCACTAGCTTGCCGCTGTGAGTGGGAATGGGCCGACGATTGTGTGCGTGTCAGGAGCAACAGTGCTCTGCATGGCAGTCGTCGCGACGCTCTCGGTAGTTGTCTCAAGCAGGTGGGGCTGCGCGAACTTCTTCGTTGCATCGATCACCTCAAGGACCGGAAACTCGCGGCGCTCTCTACAAGGACACGCGCGGCCTCACGCTGAAGCGGAGTCGGGAGGTCTACGTCCTTTGGCATCTTGAAATCGCTCTCGCAGAGGGCCTGCACGATGCGCCAGCCCTCGTGAAACGTCTGCATGAAGCTCGCGTCGTGGGGAACAGGGCAGATCACGAGGTTCTTTTGCTCGTCGTGTCTTAGAGCGCCTAACAGAAGGTAGGGTTCGTGGTGGGGCTGTCGAAGTCCTGCGTCATGGCGAAACCTTTGCTTCCTGATGGGTTGTGGGCTCGTATCGAGCCGCTTTTGCCGGTGCGTGAGCCGCAGGTCACGGGGCGTCCGCGGGTGCCTGACCGAGCGGCGATGACAGGGATCATCTTTGTTTTGAAAACGGGGATACCGTGGGAGGATCTTCCCCAAGAGATGGGCTGTGGGTCAGGGATGACGTGTTGGCGGCGACTGCATGAATGGAACGAAGCCGGCGTCTGGAGCCGGCTGCACCAAGTGCTGTTGGACGAGCTTCACGACGCCGACCAGCTTGACTGGTCAAGGGCAGTCGTTGATAGCTCGCATGTGCGGGCCAAAGGGGGGGCGAGCAAACCGGCCCCTCGCCAGTCGACCGCGCTCGCCTTGGCAGCAAGCACCATCTGATCGTCGATGGCAAAGGCACGCCGCTCGCGTTCACACTCACTGGTGGGCACCGCCACGACATCACGCAGCTGACCGAGCTGGTTGATCGTGTCCCGCCGACCGGCCGTCACGGCAAGTTCCGGCCACGACGCCTGTATGCCGACCGGGCGTATGACTCCAAACACCACCGCCGAGAGCTGCGCGAGCGCGGAATCACGCCCAAGATCGCCAAACGGAACAGCCAACACGGATCCGGGCTGGGACGCGACCGATGGGTCGTAGAGCGCACCATCTCCTGGCTACACGCCCACCGCTACCTCGCGCGCCGACACGCCCGCCGCGCCGACATCCACGAAGCCATGCTCACCCTCGCCTGCGCACGCATATGCCTCAAACAACTCCAACACTTTTGTTAGGCGCTCTAATACTGCTTTGTTAGGTTTGTTGTAGGGTTCTTTGTGTTTGCCGCGAACCCTTTTCGTGTTGGTCGGGTCGACGCGAGGAGGATGATGGCGGTGATTCAGGCGGCGAGGGTGGACTCTGTGGTGGTGGTCAAGGAGCGCCTTGAGCAGTTCGGGCGTGAGGTGTTGGCCGAGGCGATGAACCGGCCGGCGCAGATGGCTAATGGTGGCTTGTATTTGCGTGGGCTGGTAGAGGCGAGCGATATCCGCCGCCGGGAGGGGACCAAGGCGTTCGTGGAGCGCTATGGAGAGGTTCCGATCGCGCACGTGGGGGATGAGATCGTGGCCGACTGGCTCGCCGGCGGCGCGCGCTCGGGGTCGGTGCAGGCGCTCTGCTCGATGTTCAACGACGCTGCTTCGATGAAGGCTGGGCGGTTGATCGACCGCAATCCCTTCCAGAAGCTCGGCATCTCACGCGGCAAGGGCCGGCGTGACCAGCAACCGCCGAGCGAGCAGCAGGTCTGGGAGATCATCTCCCACGCTCACAGGCTAACCGCCCCGTCGTTCGCGGGCTGGTTGCAGGTCGCCGCGTTCACCGGCCTGCGGCCGGGGGAGCTGGACGCGCTGCGCTGGGAGCGTATCGAGTTTGACCGCGACCGGATCGTCGTCGCTGAGCAGTTCAGCGCGGCGACCCGGCGGTTCGACACTCCGAAGAACCATCTGCGGCGCGAGGCGCCGCTGACCGCACACGCCCGCTCTGCGCTCCTCGGCCTGCCGCGCGAGGGAAAGTTCTGCTTCGTCTCGCTGCGCGGCGAGCACTGGACCCCGAGTTCCCGCGCCTATCACTGGAAGGCTGTCAGGGCCGCCGCTGGCTGGGAAGGCAGCCTCTATCTCGCGACTCGCCACTTCGCCGGTTGGTACATGGTCAACGAGCTGGAGATGCCCTCCGAGGACGTCGCCATCGCGCTCGGCCACCAGGACGGCGGGAACCTCGTCCGGCGCCTCTATGGCCACCGCGACAAGGGTCGCGCACTCGACCGCATCGTCAACGCCTACGCTGATGCCGCGAACGGCGCCGCGCGAAAGAACCGTCCCGGGCAGTCGGGATCATCAACGGCCATACCGTCGCAGCAGAGTTTGTTCGGAGACACTTATGTCTGACAGAAGTGCTAACGTATCTCAGAGGCGGGTGCGATTCGCGCGCTCGGCCACCAAGCACCGCATATCCAAGGAACGCATCCGACATGTCATCTCACACTGTGGCCTCGCCTTCGAGGAGTCAGCGCCACAGGCGTCCGAAGCGGTCGACGACAGGCTGGTCGTCCTCGGCGACGACGCCGATGGCAAGGAGCTCGAGGTGATGGCCGTAGAAGGACCGAAGGGCGAACTGATCGTGATCCACGCGATGGAGCTACGCGAGAAGTACAGGGCTCAATACGAGGAGGCCAAGCAGTGGCGACTCTGAGAACACGAAGCGGAACCAAGCTGACCAAGAAGGTTGTCGACGCGCTCGCAGAGGAGGCGGAGCGCGGCTATGACTTGACGAAGGCCAAGCGTGTCCGCATGGGCCGCCCCGCCCTCGGAGACGGCGGCGTCTCGCCGCGCGTCCAGGTGCGCCTCGATCCAGACCTCGCCAAGGCCCTACGCGCCCGCGCCCGCGAGGAGCATCGCTCCGTCAGCGAGATTGCCCGCGTCGCGCTGCGGGAATACGTCGATCGAGCGGCCTGACGCTCGCGGACAGGTCGCTACAATCTGTCGCGCCCACCCGGCCCCGTCGCGGGCCGGGTTTCTTTAAGGCGCCGGCAGCCCACGAAACTGCCCACGGCCCCGAGAATCGCCAGCAACCGGGCCAAGCAGCACCAGTCGCCCCGATCTCGGAGATCCGTTGCTAGCGCAGGGATTTCCGCCCTTCGAAGATGGGCTGGGGTACCACCGAGGTACCAATTTGCCGGGCCGTGTGTCTAAAATGCCTGTGGTCTGCTCCGAGCAGAGCGCTGGGTGCGCGGGTCGCGTCCGTCGAGCTGTACACGACCTTGTCGGACTTGGCGCGGCGGCTCGCCTCGGCCACCTCTGGAGTCGGCGGCGGCCTGACCGACTACCGCTCGGCGTCGTGCAGACGCAGCGCGGTGTAGGGCACGGTGAGGATGTCCAGGGAGCGCCCGTCGTCATCGACGATCTCGACGAACCCCTCGCGCGGGAACGTCTGGACCAGCGTGCCGGTGGTTCCCGCCGGCCAGCCTCCAGCATCGGCGGTGAGCTCCACCCTGGACAGCACGTTCTCGGCCGTGGGAGTCGTCGCGATACGGGTGCTCATGAATGGATTGTCGCACTCCGAGCTCGGTTGCTCAACCGATGGGCTAAAGATTGACGTAGGCGGTGACCAGACGCGGCGGGGTCCCCTCCTTCACCAGCCACGCGGTGAGGACATCGTGGCGCTGACCATTGATCCCCTGTATAGGCATCACGACGGTGCAGCGCAACCCGTAGGGTGTGGGCACGGTGCTCGACACGGGCGCCTCGCGCACGCCGGCGAGGATCGCATCGCGGAGGTAGCGCCAGTCCTCCGCCGCGATGCCCAGCGCCGAGCGGAACACGCGGGCCTTGTGGCGCCCGTCTGCATGAGATGGGTCGAGCACGTAGCGCTCGAGCTTCCGCCGGGCGACGATCGCGTCCTCCGCGACGGGGAGCGGCGATCCGATGGCGAGCGGCGGCACCGCGCGAGTATAGGAAGCCAGTGCCAGCACAGACGTACGTCTACCGCTTCTTTCCGCTGAGGCGATCTGAGCGGACAACGGGCTCATGTTTGCTGGTATCGAACATCAGGACACGCCTACCAGCGGAGGCGTTTTTTCGCCGCGACGGAGGCTTACGCGGGCCCAGCGAGGCCGGGCGTGTAGTTGGTGCGATCCACAACGCGGCCGTTCTCGGTGAACACGATGCAGCGCCGCAAAACGCGACGGCCGCCTAACGCTCGCGCTACGCCGACTACGCGCCGCGGGCACGCGACGCCGAGCTCGTCGCGCAGGCGTTCCGGCGTGAGACTGGATCGGCGGTATCGCCACTCAACGGCAGGCCCGTGGTACCAGCTGAGGTACCAACATGAGCGAATTTCAGGGCACCTGAGAGCACCTGAGCCCAGCATCCATGCGGGATATCGACTTGCATGAGCCCCCGGGTCGGTTCGAATCCAGTCGCCCCGATTTTTGGAGAACGGAACGTCGCTGATCGAACCAGGACGGTCGCCCCTGATTGCTCTCGGGCTGCCCTCGCGGTCAGCGCCGGAGGCCGTGGTCGCGGGTCGCGGGTCGCGGGTCGCGGGTCGCGGGTCGCGGGTCGCGCACCAGATGGTAGCGACCATCTACCGAAGGAATGTTACCGTGGTCGACGCGACCGAGCCGGAGCGGCCTCTGCGCTGCGGTACGAACCGGACGCGCACGAGCAGCCTCAGCCGGCGGTGCCTGCGCAGCGCGCTCAGCCCGGCGCGCGTGAGCGTGACCTTGAGCGTCGTCGTGGATGCTCTGTCGAGCCGATGGACGGCCGTGCGCAGGTCCCGTCCACCTGCGCTGAGGCGTCCTGGAGCGAAGGTCTGGACCTTGAGGATCAGCGTGTGGCCGATGATCCGGCGCGCGACGATCCTGATGCGACGGCGCTTGGCCCTGGCCGGGCAGCCGGACACCGAGATCCCTGTGCTCTGCTTGATCTGCGCGCCGTTCTGGGCGGCGATCGTCGTGGGCATCGCGAGCGTCTGCCTGCACAGGCTCCCGTTGGCCGCGAGCAGTGAGTTCGAGCCCATCGGCAGACTCAGGGTGAAGGTCGAGACCGGGACGTCGGGGATCGAGGCGAACGTCGAGGTCGTGATCCCGTTTGCGATGTTCGTGTTGCCCACGAGGATCACGCGCACCCCGCCGCCTTCGAGCACGAGGTCGAGGTCGGGGAACGCCGCGCCGCCGTGTGACACCAGGTAGGCGGGCCCGGCGAGATCGTTCGCCAGAACCGGTGTCGCCACGGTGGCTTCGCCGACTTTCGCGCCGGCCGGGCAGCTGCCGGGGTCGGCGGCGAACGTCGCTTCGGGACACGCCTTCTGCAGGGTCGTCAGGCGCGAGACGAGCTGCGGGGGAAGCTGGGCGGAGACAGAGTGGATGTTCGCCTGGTGGGCGCCCTGGGCGAGGTTCACCCGCAGGCCCGCGCCGTCCGCTTTGGAGGTGTGCGCATCGGTCGAGGCCGTGAGCGACGGTTTGAACGCGAGCGCGCCGCAGTCGGCCACCTGAAACGGGCTCGACGGGCTCTCGGTTGCGCCGAACGTCGAGGTCAGCGTCGATTCGGTCGCGAGCGACCCGCAGTCGGTCGGGTTGAAGATGAAGTCGGGCCGGTCGATCGTCACGCTGACGCTCCTCAGTCGCAGCGGCACGCCCTTGACGATCGTCGGCAGCGCGCCGGTCGCGATCACGCGGGCGCTGTACGGGTCGACGGTGATCGCGGCGCGGGTCAGCACGCAGCCACAGGGCCCGCTGCCGAGGTCGAACGGCCCCGCCGTCGCGGGCACCGGGATCGACAGTCCGTATGGCGCCCCGTCGTAGGGGCCCGTGAGGAACACCGGGCCCGAGAAGGAATACGGTTCGGGTCCGGCGCCCGCGCTCACCGTCGCGGTCCCGACCTGGCTGGCCGTCGCGCACGTCCCCTCGCCGGCCTGCGGTTCGCCGCAGAGCGCGACCGACGGGATCGCGCCGAGCAGGCCCGCGGGCAGGACGGTCTTGACCTGTGACAGGTACTGCTGTCCGTCTTCCCTGTTCAGGTCGATCGTGTAGGACGTGTAGGCGCCGGCGTCGGGCGATGAGTTCAGCGTGCTCTGCGCGAGCGAGAACGGCAGCGGCGCGGGACATCCGGTCGTGGCGAACGGCGTCGAGCTCAACGCCGATGTGCCCGTAAATGCGGTGAAGATCGATTCGGTCTGCGCCGTCCCGCAGGTGAGCGGGTTGGCGAGCGGCGCCTGCGCGCCGCCGTTGAACGTCAGCGCGAGGTCGCTGAAGGGCAGCTGGGGGTTTTCCGCGAACGTCGCTTCCAGCCTGCCGGTGGCGGGGTTGGGTCCCACCAGGCCCCTGAGCCTGACCGACACGCCGTAGACGCTCTCGGCGTCGAGGTAGATCGTGTAGGGCGGTTCGGCGATCGGTTCGCCGTCGGGGCTGCCGAGGTAGACGTTCCCCGCGAGCGAGCCCGGAGGCAGATCGGTTTCGATCGCGACGGTGCCGACCCTGGAGGCCGGCGGGCAGGTGACGGGAGCGGTGGCGCCGATCGCGATCTCGGCGGCCGTGCACGCCTGCAGCCCGCGGGCCGCCGACGGGTCGAGCGTCAGCCCTTCGGGCAACGTCACACGCGCGTCGGCGATGTCGGCCGTGTCGATCGCTTCGGGATCGGCGTGCTGGGGTATCTTTACTTCGGCGGTGACGCCGTCGGGTTCGTCGGATTGAGCGGTTTCGGGCCTGATTTCGGCGGTCGGGGCGAAGGGCACTGCGCCGCAGCCTTCGACGCCGACCGGCGTGTGCGTCTGGGTCCTGGAGACCTGCCCTTCCCAGGACTGCACTTCCAGGTATGAGGTGGTCGTGCTCGAGCACGCGCTCGGCAGCGTCAGGAAGTCGCCCTGCCCGGCACGCCCGTCGAAGATCAGCTTGGACTTCAGCACCGCCAGCGGGACTTTCACTCCAAGGATTTCGCCTTCGCGGGGGACGTTGTCGATTTCGAAGTACTCGTGATAGTCGCTGCTCCAGCTGACGTGGCCTTCGAGGTAGATGTGGACGCTCACAAGCGGTTCGACGGCGACGTGGATGCCGAAGTCCAGCGGGACCCCGGGCGGCTGTTGGAGGTCGTAGACAGTGCCCGAGATCGTGAGGTCGTTGACACCGTCAAAGACCGTCAGTTCGTTCGTGCCGACCTGTGTGTCGGGATTGCATTCATCTTTTTCAAACGTCGAGATCGGGCACTGCGGCAGCGCCTGCGGGTCGCCGGCCAGGCCGGGTGGGAGATCGACGCGGATGTCCTTGACGTCGCCTTCCGGTTCCTTGCCGAGGACGCCGTTCCTGTGGTTGAATTCAAAGGCGGTGATTCCCACCGGGGGGTGCCCGGCGGCCTGGGTGTAGGCTTCGCCGTGGTCTGTCTCGACGCTCGCGTACGTGCACGAGGACGTCATGCAGGTGCCGGCTTCGAAGTCGTGTTCCTGCACACCGAACGACGCCCACGCGGTGGGCGCGGAGATCGCGACGATCGCGCCTGCCGAGATCGCGAGTGTCGCTCTTGTCAAGAACGCCGGCAGCAAATGTGAGCGTGACATATGCCCTCACCTCCTCTGGGGCCGGCCCTCGCCTCCTCTGGACCGGATGACACGGTTTCTTGTACCCACACTCCACTTCCCGTACTCGCGAAGGTGCGCCTGCGAACGTGCGCTCGATTGCGGCGTGGCTCGGGAGATGCCCTACTGTGCCAGCCATGCCCGCCCGCTCTCCCGCCGCGGTCAAGCGCCTGACGCTGGTGGCCTGCATCATGGGCTCGGGGATCGTGCTGCTGGACGGAACCGTCGTCAACGTCGCGCTGCCGACCGTCCAGCGCGACCTCGGTGGCGGGCTGGCGGCGCAGCAGTGGGTGCTCAACGCCTACCTGCTGACGCTCAGCTCGCTGATCCTGATCGGCGGCTCGCTCGGGGACATATTCGGCGAGCGGCGCGTCTTCGCGCTCGGGGTCGGGGCATTCGGGGCGACGTCGCTGCTGTGCGCGCTGGCGCCCTCGATCGAGGCGCTGATCGCGGCGCGCGCGCTGCAGGGCGTCGCCGGGGCGCTGCTCGTGCCCAGCGCGCTCGCCGTGATCGTCGCGACCTTCCCCCAGGCCGAGCGCGGGCCCGCGATCGGCAGCTGGACCGCCTGGGGCGCCGTTGCGACGGTGATCGGGCCGCTCGCCGGCGGCGAGCTGCTGGCGGTCGGGTCGTGGCGGTTGATCTTCCTGCTCAACCTCCCGTTCGTCGTCGCCTGCCTGGCGCTGATCCTCACCGTGATCCCGGCCGCCGCGCCGCGCGCGGTGGCGGTCGACGACGGGCAGGGGGGCGCAACCGGTGGGCCGAGCCGAGCGGACGCGCGTGACGCGGCCGACGCCGGACAGGGGGGCGCACCAGCTCGACCGGGGGGCCGGGGGGACGCGCGCGACGCGGCGGATCCCGACGGGCGATCGGATCGGCCCGGGCGGGTCGATGTCCTCGGGGGGCTGCTGTGCGCGCTGGGCCTCGCGGGCCCGGTGTTCGCGCTGATCGAGCAGCCCCGCCTGGGCTGGTCGAGCGCGGGCGTGATCGTCCCGCTGTGCGCGGGCGTCGCGCTGCTGGGCTGCTTTCTGGTGTGGGAGTCGCGCGCCTCGTCCCCGATGCTGCCGCTCGGTCTGTTTCGTCGGCGCAACTTCTCCGCCGGCAACCTGGAGACGCTCTCGATGTACGCGGGCCTTTCGATCCTGTTCTTCTTCCTGGTGCTCTTTCTCCAGCAGGTCGGCGGCTACACGCCGCTGCAGAGCGGTCTCGCGACGCTGCCGGTGACGCTCGTCATGTTCGTCCTCTCACGGCGCTTCGGGGCGCTGGCCGATCGCTTCGGGCCGCGCCTGTTCATGGGCGGCGGGCCGCTGGTCGCCGCCGTGGGCCTGCTGCTGTTCCAGCGGGTGGGGGCCGACGTGGACTACGTCGCCGACGTGCTGCCCGCGGTGCTGGTGTTCGCGCTGGGGCTCTCGATGACGGTCGCGCCGCTGACCGCGGCGGTGCTCGCCGGGGTGCAGGAGCGCCAGGCCGGGATCGCGTCGGGCGTCAACAACGCGGTCGCCCGCGTCGCCGGGCTGTTGGGGACCGCGTCCGTCGGCGCGGTCGTCGCGGCCTCGTTCGTCGCGAACCTCGACCGCCGCCTCGCCGGCCAGCCGTTGGGAAGGGCGGCGCGCGCGGCTCTGAGCGAGGCCAGGCGTCTGCCGCTGGGGCGCCCCGACGTGAGCGCCCTGCCCGCCCCCCAGGCGCACGCGCTGAGCGCCGCCGCGCAGGCCGCCTCGGTGCACAGTTTTCACCTCGGCCTCGCGTTCGCCGCCGCGCTGGTCGCGGGCGGCGGGGTCGTGGGGGTCGTCGGCATCCGCAACCCCGCGCGCGCCGTCAGCGCCGAGCGCTGTCCCGGCGGCCAGCTCGTGGGGGCCAGCCCCGACGCCGCGATCGGCACAGGCCAGCGCGCGGAGCCTGGCTCAGAGGCGCTGCCCCGCGAGCCTCAGCTCGCCGGGCCCTCGGCGTAGGCGCGCATCGCCTCGACCAGTGGCCCCAGCCGCCGGCCTCTGGGGGTGAGGCGATACTCGACGGTCGGCGGGCTGGAGGGGATCACGGTGCGCTGGACCAGACCCGCCGCCTCCAGGTCGCGCAGGCGCTCGGAGAGCATCCGCGGGGAGATTCCCGCGACGGCCTCGGCGAACTCGCTGAAGCGCAGCGCCCCCGTCAGCGCGGCGTAGATGATCGAGAGCTGCCAGCGCCGCTCCAGGAGGTCCGCCGTCTGACGGACCTCCACGGGAACGGGCTGGCACCTGCGTGAGCCGGGGCGCGCCGCGGGCTGGCTGCTGGGAGCGTCGGGGCGCGCCACCGGCTGGCGCCTGGGGGAGCTGGGGGGAGGCATCGCCGGCCTGCCTAGGAGAGCTGGGGCGCAACCTCGCGGGTCGGCTCCAGCGCGCGGTCGAGCACCTCCTGGACGGTCATCACCGGGTGGAAGGCCATCTGCTCGCGGACCTCCTCGGGGATGTCGTCCAGGTCGCCGCGGTTGCGCTCTGGCAGGATCACGTCGGTGAGGCCCGCCGCGTGGGCCGCCAGCACCTTCTGCTTGAGGCCCCCGATCGGCAGCACCCGGCCCTGCAGCGTCACCTCGCCGGTCATCCCGACGGTGTGCTTGACCGGCCGGCCGCTGAGCAGCGACGCCAGCGCCGTGACCATCGTCACGCCCGCGCTGGGACCGTCCTTGGGGATCGCTCCCGCGGGCACGTGCACGTGGAACTCCTGTCCCTCGAACGCGCTCTCCTCGATCCCGATCTCCTCGGCGTGACCGCGCACGTAGGAGAGCGCGATCCGCGCCGACTCCTTCATCACGTCGCCGAGCTGGCCGGTCAGGACCAACCCGTTGGAGCCCGAGCCGCCCGCCTTCATCGCGGTGGCCTCGACGAACAGCACGTCCCCGCCGGTGCCCGTCACCGCCAGGCCCGTCGCCACGCCCGGGGTCGCCGTGCGCGACGCCGACTCCTGAAAGAACTTCTGGCGCCCGAGCGCGTCGCGCACGACCTCCAGGTCGATCTTCACCGGCGTCTGGATCGCCGTGGCCTTCGGGCGCTTGGCGCCCTTCGGCTTCGCGGCTGGCTGCTGGTCGCCCTCGGCGGCCTTCTGCTCCTTGACAGTGGGCTGCTTCTCGCCCTCGGCGGTCTGCGGCCCGTCGGCGTCGGCCTGCACATCTTCCTGGGGGAGGCTGGAGGCGATCCGGGTCGCGGTCTTGCGCAGCACCGTGCCCAGCTCGCGCTCCAGGTTGCGCACGCCGGCCTCGCGGGTGTACTCGGAGATGATCGTCCGGAGCATCTCGTCGGAGATCTCCACCTCGTCCTCGCGCAGGCCGTTGCGGTCGCGCTGGCGCGGCCACAGGTAGCCCTTGGCGATCGCGAGCTTCTCCTCGGAGGTGTACCCGTCGAAGCGGATCACCTCCATGCGGTCCAGCAGCGGGCCGGGGATCGTGTCGGCGACGTTGGCGGTCGCGATGAACATCACCTGGCTCAGATCCAGCTCCACGTCCAGGTAGTGGTCGCGGAAGCTGTGGTTCTGCGCGGGGTCCAGCACCTCCAGCAGCGCGGCCGAGGGGTCCCCGCGCCAGTCGGCGCCGACCTTGTCGACCTCGTCGAGCAGGATCACCGGGTTCATCGTCCCCGCGTCGCGCAGCGCCCGCACCAGACGTCCCGGCAGTGCGCCGATGTAGGTGCGCCGGTGGCCGCGGATCTCGGCCTCGTCGCGCACGCCGCCGAGCGACATCCGCACGAACTCGCGTCCGGTCGCGCGGGCGATCGACTCGCCGATCGACGTCTTGCCGGTCCCCGGGGGGCCGATCAGGGTCAGGATCGCGCCCGACTTGGGGTCGGCCTCGATCCCGCGGTCCTGGCGCAGCTTGCGCACCGCCAGGTACTCGGTGACGCGGTCCTTGACGTCCTCCAGACCCGCGTGGTCGGCGTCCAGCACCGCTCGCGCCCCGACCGGGTCGAGGTGCTCGTCGGAGCGCTTGCTCCACGGCACCGCGATCAGCCAGTCCAGGTACGTGCGGATCATGCTCGACTCGCCCGTCTGCTCGCCCATCCGCTCCAGGCGGCCCAGCTCCTTCAAGGCCTGCTCCTGCACTTCCTCGGGCATTTCGGCGGCCTCGATCTTGGTGCGGTACTCCTCCGCGAGCGAGCCCTCGTCCTCGCCGAGCTCCTTGCGGATCGACTCCATCTGCTTGCGCAGGAAGTACTCGCGCTGCTGCTTCTCCGCGCCGTCCTGCACGTCCTCGCGGATGCGCTTGCGGACCTGCAGCTCGGCGAGGCTCTCGCGCTGCAGCTTCACCGCCAGCTCCAGGCGGTCGCTGACGTCGAGCGTGCGCAGCAGCTCGACCTTCTGGTCGTAGGAGAGATTGGGGGAGTAGCCCGCGGAGTCCGCCAGCGGACCGGGCTCGACGATCGCGCGCAGGAACGCCGCGATCCGCCCGTCGTCGCCGCGCAGCTCGAGGATCTCCTCGACGATCGCGCGGTACTCGCGCTCGAGGTTGCGCGTGCGCCCGTCGGCGGGCACCTCGTCGGGGCGCTCGTCGACCTCGACGCGCAGCTCGCCGTCGGGGCCGGTCTGGGCCGCGCCGATCAGGGCGCGGTGCTGGCCCGAGAGCGCGACCGCGCGCCCGCCGCCGGGCAGGCGCAGGTGGTCCTCGACCTCGGCGATCGTGCCGACCTCCAGGAACTCGTTCTCGTGGCGGGGCACGAGCACCACGCGCTCGTCGTCGCTGACGTCCACCGTGAGCGTGATCCCCATGTTCGGGAACACCACCGTGTCGTCCAGCGGGATCAGCCGCAGCACCGGCTTGGGCTCCGAGCGAAGCGCCGGTTTGGGCTGGGGTTTGCTGTTGTCTGAGCCTGTTGGCATCGGTATACGCTCCATATGAGCTTACGAAAGTTTAGTTAGTATAGCCCACGATCGTTGCGGGCGCAAGTACCCTGAAATAGGGCAGGGACCGGGGGCTGGCCAGGCGTGCCGGACGCGCACGCCACCAGCCCGGGAGCCGAGCTGCGCACGCCAGGCCGGCGACAGCCGGCAATCAACCGGGATCGCCCGGGTCGGCCTGATGCCGGTCGTCGAAGCTGACCTCGACGTTCTCCTGCTCCACCCGCTCCTCGACCTCCGCCGAGGACGTCAGCGCGCGCCTGTCGGCGTCCAGCAGCGGCGCCGCGAAGAAGCTGCGCGGCCACAGCCGCCGCACGCGCACGACGTTGATCTCCGCCGCGAAGATCATCAGCTGGCTGCCCAGGTACAGCCACGCGAGCAGCCCCAGCACGAACGCGAACAGGCCCGACGTCGCCTTCGCGTGGCTCAGCACGTGGCTCGACGTAGTAGCCGCCGAGGTGCTGCAGGATCTGCCACAGGACGGCCGCGGCAATGACCCCCGGCAGCAATTCGCGGGAGGCGACGTCCGCCGCCGTGAGCAGCCAGAACGCCGCCAAGAACAGAGCAGGTTGAACAGCAGCGCCACCACCACCGCGCCCACGACGTCCAGCGCCGCGTGCGAGCTCGTCCCCACGTAGCCCGCGACCGCTGCCGACGCGATCGTCAGCACGCCCAGCGCCACCAGCGTCCCCAGGCCGCGCAGCGCGCCACCAGGAAGTTCGGGCGGTGCTTGAACGGCACGTCCCAGATCCGGTTGAACGCGTTCTGCGCCGCGTTCGTCATGCCCATCCCCGCCAGCAGCGAGCCGACCAGGCCGACCGCGAGCGCCACCCCGCTGCCCGACAGCGTGCCGATCTTGAGCTGGTCGCCGATGATCGGGAACTGGCCGAGCGCCCCTTTTTCGATTTCGTGCTTCAGACCCGGGTTGCCTTCCAGCACGAACCCCAGCATCGTCACGAACACCAGCAGCAGCGGGAACAGCGAGAAGAACGCGTAGTAGGAGATCAGCGCCGCAAGCTGCCCCGCCTGGTCGTCGCCGAACTTCTTAGCCACCGCCGCCACGAAGCTCAGCCGCCGGTGGCGCTGCTGGTAGCCGTCGACCGCCTGCAGGCGCTCGTCGAGGCTCATTGGAGGGGGGGTCCGGCGGCGGCCGCGTGCGACATACCTGCGTGTCTACCCGATCCGCGCCGCAAAGGCCAGCCCCAGGTGCCCGCGCATCCGTCCGCCCACCAGCCAGCCTGCCGGCCGATCCTCGGCCGATCCAGCCAAGGTCGGGGCTCGCGCCGGTCGGTCGCCCAATCGCCGGCCTCCGAGCCGCCGATCCCGCCGAGCAGTCGCGCTGGTGGCGCGCGCCAGGCGCGACGGACTGCTGCGCGCCCACCGCAATTGGCTGCGACGCGAGGATCTCGAGGACTGCTACAGCCAGGCCACGCTGGAGCTGCTCGCCCGCGTGCGGGATGGCCAGCGGTTCTCAGACCATCAGCACCTCGCGAACACGTTCGAGCAGCGGTTCCTCTCGCGCGTCTGTGACCGCCGCCGCGCGCTGAGCGGCCGCAGCCCGCTGCAGGCCGCGCTGGAGTGCGCGCTGCCGCTGGGCAGCCCGGGGGAGCGCGAAGTCGACGTCGACGACCACCGCGCCGAGGTCCATCCGCTCGTCGCGTCGCGCCTGGATCTGCGCCGCGTCGCCGAGGTCGCGTGCGCGCTGACACCCGACCAGCGGCTGGTGCTCGCATGTCAGGTCGCACTGGGAATGGACCGCGCCGAGTTCTGCCGCCGCCACGGGTGGTCGTTCGAGAAGTACCGCAAGGTCGCCCAGCGCGCCCGCGCGCGGCTGCGGCGGCTGTCCGAGGCGTCCCACCCCACCCGCGATGTCGGAGAAGGGAGATAGGGACCCACCTATGCATATCCCTCACTACCCCCATAGGCGCGTCCCCTGGGACGCCGGCGGTCGGTCGCAGGCACGACCGCACGGCGATGCCCATCCGCGCGCATGCGGCCGGGGGCCGGGTATCTCCCCGCCTGGCCCTCGGCCGCCCGCGTGGCTCCGCGACCGGCCGCGCGCGCATGACGCTCCTGCGCCGGCGTCCCCGCGAGCTGTATCGCGTCTACCGCGAGGACGAATTCCTGGAGATCGACGACTGGCAGGACGAGGCCGAGGGCCGCAGAGCTCAACGCTCGATCTCGGCTCGCCCCGATCTCGGTGATCCGGTGCTGGCGGGCGCCGTCGTTCGCCGATCGACGCCGATCATGGCGCGTACGGGCCGGTTCGCCGGCAGCGACCGGATCGCCGCGGTCGCCGCGGGCTGCGGCGGCTGGCGGGGGTCGCGGTCCCGGCGGCCGTCGCGATGACGATGAGCGCGCCTCGTCGTCCACGACCTGCGGTCGGGGGCGACCTCAACCGGGCGGATCGGCCTCGGGCTGCGGAGCCCGCGGGTCGCGGCCGACAGCGCGCCGCCCAGGCCCTTACGGTGCGACACGTGGCGGACACCGGCGTGCTCGCTTGGTGGGCGTGCGGGGTGCCCACGTGGTTGCGTCCCGGGTCGCACCGGGCAGGCGAGTTGCGGTTCCCACGCCGCCCCCGCCGGCTCCCACGTCCACGTCCACGCCATCACCGGTACAGACCGATGGCAGGCAGGCTCGCGAGCGCTCACGGCATCGACACCAGCCGCAACCGCCGCTGCCGCGCCGCGGCCGGCGCCTCCGGAGTTCGGGTTCGAGCGGCGATGAGCGCCGCGCCCGGACATCCGCTGCGGCCGACCGTCACGATCACCACGGCCGCTGTGGCGGATCCGCCTCGCGCGCGGGCTGCCTCGCTATGTGCTCTACGCGCTCGCGGTGGCCGGGCTGCTGGCGAGCGCACGCTTTGCGCTCGACCCCCCGCGCGCCGCGCTGCCGGCGGCGCTGCTGCGGCGCCCGGCGAGCGCGGATCTCGCGGCGGAGGGCTTCGCGGCGCTGTTCGCGCGGCCTACCTCACCTGGGAAGCGCCAGCACCCGGAAGCCCGCGAACAGGCGCTCGCGCCGTTCGTGGGCTCCGGGATGGACGCCGGCGCCGGGCTGCAGCCACCCGCCGGCGGGGAGCAGCGGGTGCAGTGGACGCAGGTCGTCCAGGAACGCGAACCCCAGCCGGGTGAGCACGTCTACACCGTCGCCGCCGAGACCGACACGGCCGGGCTGCTCTACCTCACCGTCGAGTGTCCTCCGCAGGCCCGGGGCGCCGCTCGCGCTGGCGCGGCTACCCCGCGTTCGTCGGGCCGCCGGCCTCGGCCCCCGCGCAGACCGCGGCCGGCGGGCGTCTGCGCGAAGTGAGCGAACCGGCGCTCGCCACCGTCGTGGAACGCGCGCTGCGCAACTACCTCGCGGGCTCCGCCTCGGAGCTGGCCGCCGACCTCGCCCCCGGCGCGCGCGTCTCGCTGCCCGGCATCGAGCTCGCGCTGCAGTCGCTGCAGACCCTGCACTGGGCTCCCGGCGCCGGGCGCGGTGCTCGCGGTGGTGCAGGCCCAAGACCAGCGCGGCGCCGCATACACGCTCGCCTACGAACTCGACGTCCTCCGCGCCCAGGGCCGCTGGGAGATCTCCGCGATTCAGATGGACCCCGACGCCGGTAGCCATGGACCAACCGAGGATGCCACCAAGATGACCAAGCGATCGACCTCCCCAACAGGCGTTGCCCGACACCGAGCACCAAGAGCGCCTCGCCAGCCAACGAGCCGCACGCCGAGTCCATCGGCGAGTCTCCACGATCGCTGGCCGAGCCGTGCCGTCCGCGTAGACTGCGTGGCTCCGCCTGCTCGGCGTCGTGCTCGTCTGTGCCCTGCTCGGGCTGGCGCCGATCGCCGCGCGCGCCGCGGTCGCCTCCTCGTCCGTGCCCGGAGCCGGGTCCGGATCGGGCGGCGCCGGCGGCAGCGGCTCCTCTGGAAGGCAGCTCGCTGGAAGCGGCCGCCAGCAAGGCGGGGGAGCACGGGGCGCAAGGTCGCGATGAGCCTGATCGGGCTGGCGTTCGCGGTGGCGGGGATCGTGCTGGCGTTCCGCCGCGACTTCAAGGAGGCCGCGGGCGTGTTCGCCGTGGGGATCGTGGCGGTGCTGCTCGCCACGCCCGCGGGCATCAACCTGCTGCAGGACACCGTCAACTCGCTGTTCGGCTCTGAGCTGGGACGACGGTGATCGAGATCCGCTACCTACTGCGCGAGCATGAGTCGTTCGACGTGTTCGAGAGCGGCGCATCTACCGCGTCGACCGGCTGCGGCTGAACCCCGGCGGGGTGCCGGTGCGCGGGGTCGTCTACTGCCTGGCGATCCTCGCCTGCCTCGCGCTCGCCGGCGCGCTGCCGCTGCTGGGGGCGGCCGTGCGGGCGCTGCCGTGGTACCTGCGCGACCTGCTCCTGCCGGCGGGCGGCGCGGCGCTGCTCGCGATGATCCGCGTCGAGGGCCGGCCGTTTCACCTCGCCGCCGCCGCGCTGGTGCGCCACCTTTTCGGTCCCCACCAGCTCGCGGGCCTGCTGCCCGCGCTGTGCGATCGCATCGATCGCCGTCACCGTCGGCCGCGCCGCGGGCCGCTGCCTCGACGATGGCGTGTGGCGCCCGGAGGAGCTGCTGATGCTGCCCGACGGCTCCGACGCGCGCCCGCGCCGCCTGCGCTACAGCGGCCCCGGCGCGGTGCGCATGACGGGCAACAGACAGGTGCTGGTGCTGGAGCGCGGCGCCGAGCTGCGGGTGCGCGCACTGATCGCGACGCCGAGCCGGGGTGCGCGCGCGCGATCGTGACGCCGAGCTGCGGGCGGGTGACGCGGTGCGTCCGCCGATCAGCCTCGTGTACGGCAACTCGTGTTCGGCGCCGGCCTCGACGACGGCTGGGCCGCGTTCGCGGTGCCGACCGGCTCGTACGAGTGGCTCTCCGAGGACGGCAAGCGCGAGCGCTTCCTCGCGCTGCTCGGCGCCCTGGAGGCGGTCGGGCGCCGACATGCAGATCGTGCGCGTCAGCCGCCGCTGGGCGTCTCGGCTACGAGCGGGAGATGGTGCGGCGCGTCACGTGGCGAGCGGCGCAGAGACTGCCGAGCCCGACCGTGGGCCGGCCGGGCAGGCCGGAGACTCGCACGTGCGCGCCCTCACGCGCTACGTCGCCGCGCACGCGCGAGCGCCTGGAGGAACTGGAGGCGCAGCGGCCGGCGCTGTTCTTCCTGGTGAGCCTGCGCGACCCCGAGCGCGACGTCGCCTCCTACGTGTCGCGCGCCGCGGAGCGCCACCCGCGCGAGTGGCTGGCGGCGCTGCGGCGCGGGCTGCTCCCGCGCGACCGGCGCCTGCTGCGCGCCGCCGAGCTGGAGCGCGCGCGGGTGCGGGCCGACCAGGCGCACGCGCGCCTCGCCGACTACCTCGACGCCCGCCCGGCGAGCGGGGCCGAGCTGCAGTGGCTGGTGCGCCGCGCCTTCTGCCGCGGGCTCGGCGAGCCGCAGGTGGACGGCCTGCACGAGCCGCGGGCGCTGGTGTTCGAGCGCAACGGCGAGGCCGTGCTTGGCGCCGCTGGAGGGCGACGTGCTGCGCTGGATGGACGGCTGGGTCGAGCACCGCGGGCGCGCGCTGCGGATCGAGTCGGAGCTCGGGGTGAGCTGGCAGGCGCAGCTCGTGGTGGGCGCGCTGCCCGAGCGGGTCGCACTTCCCGGGCGCGCGCGCCGAGCTGATGTTCGCGCCGCGTGGAGAGCCTGCCGTTCGGCGTCGACCTCTCGCTGAACGCGCGCTTCCTGCCCAACGAGCTGGCGCTGCGGATCGCGCGGCGGCGCATCCAGGACGCCGACCAGATCCTGCGCGCCGAGTCCGACGGCGAGCAGGGCGCCACCGACCTCGGCTACCAGCGCACGCAGGAGGCGCGCGACCTGCTCGCCCACCTGCAGTCCTCCAGCCGCCCGCCGCTGCTGCGCGCGACGCTCGCGATCGCGGTCGCCGCGCGCGACGGAGGAGGAGCTGGAGGAGCGCGTGGAGATGTGCCGGCGCGCGTACGGCGAGATCCGCCTGCACCGTCCGCTGGGCGACCAGCTGCAGCTCTTCTGCCAGCACCTCCCCGGGCAGCGCACGCGCGTGGCGGGCTACGACGACACGCTCACGGCCGAGCAGGTCGCGGCGATGATGCCGACCGCCGACCCACGAGGCGGGCTCGTGCGGCGGCTTCTACCTCGGCCACACGCTCTCGGGCTCGGCGCGGCCGGTGCGCTTCAACCTGCGCGAGGGCTCCGAGCAGCGACCGCAACGCGACGATCCTCAGCGTCGGCGCGCTCGGCTCGGGCAAGACGACGCTCGACCAGAAGCTCAAGTACGAGGCCTTCCTGCTGGGCGCGCGCGTGATCGACTGCGACCCCAAGGGCGACCACCGCTTCCACCTGCTGGAGCGAGGTCGCGCCGCACGTGGAGTGCATCACGCTGCGCCCCGACCCGGCGCTGCGCGGGGTGCTCGACCCGCTGCGCGTGGCGCCCGAGCACCTGCGCCAGGACGCCGCGGTGTCGTTCCTGCGCGACCTGCTGCCGGGCCGCGCCGAGCCCGCCTGGGAGACCGCGGTGGTGGGCGCCGTCGACCGCGTGCTGCGCCGTGCGCGGCAGCCGCACCTGCCTGGAGGTCGTGCGCGCGCTGCGCGAGGGCGACGAGACCGACACGCAGGTCGCCAAGACGCTCGAGGTGTACGCCCGCTCGGGGCTCACCCAGCTCGGCTTCGCCGACCCCGACGTGCGGCTGCCGCCGGTCGGCCACCGCCAGGTCACCTACCTGCCGATCCGCGACCTCCCGAGCCCCGAGCCCGGGGCGCCGCGCGTCCGAGCACTCGCAGGCCGAGCGCGTCGGCGAGCAGATCGTGCGGCTGATCGCGATGTTCGCGATGCACCTGATGGGCGCCGAGCGCGAGCGCCTGAAGATTTTCAGCTTTGACGAGGGCTGGCGGCTGCTCGGCGACCCGGTCGGCCGCACGCTGCTGGTCTCGCTGCAGCGCATGGGCCGCTCCGAGCTGGCGGTGCCGATCATCTCGCACGCAGCTCGTCACCGACACGCTGCTCGGGCGAGCGCGAGTCGCTCGAGAACCTGCTCGGGGCGACGTTCGTGTTCGGGATGCGCTCCGACGCGGAGGCGCGCCGCGCGCTGCAGCTGCTCGGGCCTCGACCCCGACGACCGGCGGATGCGCCAGACGCTGCTGGAGCTCGACGCCGGCCGCTGCCTGTTGCGCGACCACCACGGGCGCGTCGAGGCGATCCAGGTCGACGTGGTCGTGCCCGTCGCTGCTGCGCGCGTTCTCGACGACGCCCGCGGCGGGCGGGAGCGCGTTGAGCGGCGCGCTCAGCGTCTCGCGCTGTCATCTCTGCCGGCGACTGCGGTTTCGCCCTGTTCTGCTGGGTCACCGTCGCGCGGGCGACGGCCGACTCGCTCGCGCGCCGCAGTGGCGCTCCGCCCGACTCCGGCGCTGGCCGCTCGCGCTGGCCCATGCGGCACGCCACCGTGCCGCACGCGCCCAGCGCGGCCGCCGCTGACCGAATCGGGGATCGCCGAGCGCCGCGACGTGTCACCCTGCTCGGTCGGCGGGTCGGGCTCGGCGCCGGGCGCCGGCTTCGGCGAAGGCGCGGTCACCGGCGGCGACGCCTCGGCCTCGGCGCCCCCGAGCGGCGGCGATCCGCTCGTGGAAAACGGGCTCGGCAGCCCGCTGTGCGGGCGCGGCCGAGCGAGCTGCCGGCGGCCGGGCGGCGCAACTGCGAGACCTCGGGCTTCGAGGCGGCGGGCGCGCCGACCGGCGACTACGGGCTGGACGTGCACATCGACACCGGCCTGCTCGGCCTCAACCAGCCAGACGCTGCTGCAGGACTACCTCGTCGAGCCGGTGTGGATGGGGCTCGTGTGGGTCGTGCACGCGCTGATCGTGGCGCTGGAGTGGTGCTTCACGCTCGACCTGCTCGACAGCTCCGCGCTGGGCGACGTGGAGCGCGCGCTGCGCGCGACGCAGGCCTCGTTCACCGGCCCGTGGCTGGTGTTGGCGCTCGCGCTCGCCTCGCATGGCGGCGGCCTACAACGGCCTCGTGCGCCGCCGCGTCGCGGAGACGCTCGGCCAGGCGGCGCTGATGCTGGCGATGATGGCGGGCGGGCTGTGGGTGATCGCCGACCCTGCCGGCACCGTCGGCGCGCTCGGGCGGTGGGTCGACGAGGCCAGCGCGGGCACGCTGGGGGCGGTCGTGCAGGGCAGCCCCGCGCACGCCTCGCGGACGCTCGCGCAGAGCATGGGCGGGCTGTTCGCGGGCGGCCGTCGGCGCGCCGTGGTGCTACCTGGAGTTCGGCAACGTCGGCTGGTGCGAGGATCCCGCGCGCCTGGAACCGCGGCTGCGCGCCGCCGGCCTCGCGATCGCTCGCGCGCCCGCGGATCGCGAACTGCGCAAGCAGCGAGCGGGCGGCTGGCAGCTGCGAAGCGCTGCCAGACGCTCGAAGCGCCGAGCCTCGTGCAGGCGCGCTCGCGCAGCGCGCGACGCTGCTGCGCGCGGCGCGCACCAACGGGGAACTGTTCCTCGCGCTGCCCGCCAACGAGGCGGCGCGCAACTCGATCGACGATCCCGGCTCGCTGCTGCGCGTGCTGTGCGGGGGCGCCGAAAGCGCCACCGACTGCCGCGGGCCCACCGCGCGCGGAGGCCGAGTTCCGCACGCAGGGCGGGACCGACGCCCGCGCATCGCCGGGCTGCTGCTGATCGCGATCGGCGCGCTGGGGATGATCCTGCTGCTCGGCTTCATCGCGCTGCACCTGCTCGGCGCCGAGATCCTCAGCCTGCTCTACCTGCTGCTCGCGCCGGCCGCGGTGCTCGCCCCGGCGCTCGGCGACGGCGGCCGCGCGGCCTTCCGCACGTGGGCGACGCGGCTGGTGGGCGCGGTGTGCTCGAAGCTGATCTTCTCGTTCCTGCTCGGCGTGGTGCTGCTGCTGACGCGCACCCTGATCGGCCTCGAAGCGCTCGGCTGGTGGACGCGCTGGCTGCTCGTCGCGGTCGCTGTGGTGGGGCGCCTACCGCCAGCGCCATCAGGCGCTCGGCTTCGTCGCCGGCGAGCACCGCACGCAGCGAGCGCCACCGCTCGCTGCCGGCCAGCGCCACACGATCGCACAGCGGATGGACGAGGCGCTCGAGACCGCCCAGCGATGGCGTTGCGCACCGCGCAGTGGATGCGGCGCCGAAAAGCCGGTCCCCGGCGGGTGGGCGGGCTCCGAACCAGAGCGCCGGCGGACGCTCGAGCGCGATCGGCCGCGAGCGCGCCCGCGCCGCGGCCGACGAGCAGGTGACGCGGATGCTCGAACACGAGCACGGCGGCGCGAGCGCGCCGCGTGGCGAGCGCCGCGCAGATCAGCACGCGAGCTCTCCGCCAAGCGCGCCCAGCTGCAGCGCGTGCAGGCGCCCAGGGTGACGCGGCGGCGGCCGGCGACACGCGCCGCGCGACCCGGCTCGGCGTTCGCGGGCGACGCATCGAGGGCGAGATCGCCCACGGCGCAGCAGCGGCTCAACGCGGCGCGGCGCACCGCCGCCGAAGGCGGCAGCGGCACGGCGGCGGACCGGGCGAGATGTACACCGCGAGCAGGTCCAGGAGCGCGGGCGCTTCCTCGACGCGCAGGCCGCGCTGCCGCCGCGCGCGGGCGTGGACGGCGCCGGGGGCGGCGGCGACGTGCCGGGCGAGCGGCGCGACTACGCGGCGCTCGCGGGCCTGGCCGGCTACGGGCGCGAGCAGTACGAGCGCCTGGACCCCCGCCGCCAGCGCGAGGCGCGCCTGGAGATCGACCGCGAGCTGGCGCTGCGCCGGGAGCTGAGCGGGGCCGCGGGCGACATCGTCGCCGGCGCCGAGCGCCCGCCAAAGGCGACGCGAGCAGCGCCGCGCCGGCCGGGACTTCGACCGCGCGCTCGGACAGCGGCTGCGCGGCGGTGGCCACTGCTGCCGCGCTCGCGTACGGACAGGCGCGCCCCGCTCGAACAGGAGCCGCATGATGGGCGCGCCCGTGCGGGCCGGCGCTCGACCGCCGGCGCGGTGGCGCGAGTCGTCGGTGATGCGCGACGCCCATGAGGTGGCACGGCGGCGCAAACGCCAGCTGGGGCGGTGATCGGTGTGGGGGAGATGCGACGGTGTGATCGCTGCCGCAGCTCAGACGGGGGCGACAGGCGGAGCGCCGCGGTGAACGCCGCGCCACCCGGAGCACGCGCTCCCCGGCGCTCGGCCGCCCCGGCGGCGATCACGCTCGCCGGGGCCGCGCTGGCGGCGGTGCTCGTGCTGAGCCTCGCTGCGCTCGCCGCGACGATCGGCGGGGTCGGCGCCGGGATCGCCACGGTCGCCCGAAGCCGGGGGCTACGCCGTCTCGGCGCGGGCGGCGCGCTGAAATCCCGCCCGCATACCTGCGCCTGTACGTGCAGGCCGCCCGCCGCTACGGCCTGGACTGGGCGATCCTCGCGGGGATCGGCAAGGTCGAGTGCGACCACGGGCGCGACCCCGCGCCGTCGTGCACGCACGAGGGCGTCGGTCAACTCGGCCGGCGCCGGCGGCCCGCGCAGTTCCTCGCCTCGACCTGGGCGGGTCTACGGGGTCAGCGCCGACGGCGAAGGCCCGCCGGACCGCTGGAACCCGGCCGATGCGATTTTCGCAATGGCCAACTACCTGCGCGCCCGCGGCGCCCCCGGCGACTACCGCGCGGCGATCTACGCCTACAACCACGCGTGGTGGTACGTCGAAGAGGTACAGACTGGGCCGCGGTGTATCGGAGCCCGCCCGTCCCGCCGGTCTCGTCCGGCGCCTCCGGTGAAGGCGCCGGCGATTCGCCGGCATACTCCGAAGGGGGGGAGCTGGCCGGCATCCGAGCGACGAGCACCGCTCCGGTGCAGTTCGATCCTCGGCGAACGCGCCGTGCTCTCAGCCGGACAACGGCCACGTCGCGCTGATCCCCGAGGACGTGCCGCCCGCGGTGCAGGCGATGGTGATCGCCGGCAACGAGCTGCAGGACCTCCCCTACGGGCCGGCCGGGCACCCCGACCCGCTGGGGGCCGTCGAGTGAGGACTGCTCGAGCACCGTCAACTACGTGCTCTACCGGCCGGGGTGCGCCCGCTCGCGGAAATCGTGCGCGACAACCCGCTCGCCCAGGACTACGTCGACTGGGGCCTGCCGGGTCCCGGCCGCTGGGTCACGATCTACGCCACCGACAGCCCCGACCGACCACGTCTTCATCGTGATCGCCGGCCTGCGCCTGGACACCAGCCACAACGGCACCGACGTCGGCCCCAACCGGTATGAAAACGGCCCGCGCTGGCGGATCCTCGACCACATCCCCGAATGGGCGCACTGGTCGGTGCGCCACCCGCCGGGGCTGTAGATTGCGGGGATGACCGCCCGCAAGGTCGACTACCTGCTGATCGGCGGCGGCTTGGCGAGCGCCAACTGCGCGCGCTGGCTGCGCGAGGAGGGCGCCGACGGCACGGTCCTGCTGGTCGGCCGCGAGCCCGACCCGCCGTACAACCGGCCGAACTGCTCGAAGGGCTACCTCCGGGGTGAGGAGACCCGCGAGGAGGCGTTCTTCCGCCCGAACCAGTGGTGGGGCGAGCAGGACGTCGAGCTGCTCACCCGCACGAGCGTGACGGGGCTCGACCTCGACGCGCGCACCGCCAAGCTGTCGACCAGGGAGGAGATCCGGTTCGGCCAGGCGCTGATCGCCACCGGGGCCAACGTGCGCCGCCTGAGCGTCGAGGGCTGCGAGCTGGAGGGAATCAACTACCTGCGCACGCTCGGCAACGCCGACGCGATCCGCGCGAGCGTCGCCGACGCTGAGGACGTGGTGCTGATCGGCGGCTCCTACATCGGCTGCGAGGTCGCGGCCTCGCTGACGACGCTGGGCAAGCGCTGCACGATCGTGATGCAGGAGCAGGTCACGCTGGAACGCGGCTTCGGCGGCCGGGCCGGGCGCTTCTTCCAGGACCTGCTCGAATCTCACGGCGTGACCATCCACGGTGGCGACGAGCTCGAGCGCTTCGAGGGCGAGGGACGGATCGCGAAGGTCGTCACCGCGAGCGGCCTGCAGCTCGCGGCCGACGCGGTCGTGATCGGCGCTGGCGTCGCGCCCGACATCCAGCTCGCCCGCGCCGCGGGCCTCCAGCTCGGCGAGCACGGCGGGGTACGCTGCTCCTCGCGCCTTGCGACCTCCGCGCCGGGGGTGTACGCGGCGGGGGACATCTGTGAATACGACTCGTCACTGCACGGCGAACCGGTGCGGATCGAGCACTGGGACGTCGCCTTCAACCACGGCAACACCGCGGCGCTGAACATGCTCGGGCGCGACGTCCCCCACGAGGTGGTCCCCTACTTCTTCTCGGTGCTCGCCGACTGGGGCGAGCTGGAGTACGTGGGCCCGGCACGCGAGTGGGACGAGGAGCTCGTGCGCGGCTCGCTGGAGGACGGGAGCTTCACCAACTGGTATCTGCGCGACGGCCGTGTCGTCGCGGCGCTCACCGTGGGGCGCCCCGAGGATCTCGACCACGCGCGCCGGCTGCTCGCCGAGCGCCCGGTGCTCGACGCCGACCGGCGCGCCGCGCTGGTCGATCTGGACAGCGAGCTGGGCTGAGCCGCGGCGGCTGATTCGCCGGGTCGGCGAGCCCCGCTCGTCGAGCGCCGGATCGCAAGCTCACCGGAGGAGACCGATCGGCGGCGCAACTCGCAACCGGCCGCAGCGCGCGGTAGGATTGTCCTGTTCATACGGTCGGTGGTCAAGGGAAGCCGGTGCGAATCCGGCGCGGACCCGCCACTGTGACCGGGGATGCCCCCGCTGTGCGCGTTTGAGCGCAGGCCACTGATCTGCCGCGAGGCGATCGGGAAGGCGCGAGGGGTGGGCCCGGAAGCCAGGAGACCAGCCGTCGATCGCAAGCCCACAAGCCCTCGTGGAAAGGGGTTGGCTCATGCCGATTACGTCTCGTCCCGTCCGGCCGGTGCTCGCCGGAATCCTCGTCTGTCTCTGCTCGCTGCTGATGCTGTGCCCGATCGCAGCGGCGGCGCCGATCACAGTCAATCTGCGGGTGGAGGGTTCGACCGCCACCCTGTTCGAAGGGCCCATCAGCACCGACGCGATTGAAGCACCCCCGGGCATCGAAGGCCATCCTTGCGATGTCAAGGACAACGGCGCCAACGGGGGCTTTGGCACTGCGTCGGCCACCCCCACTGCGGCTCTCTACGACGCCGCGACCGCAAACGGTTTGGCCTTCGGCGCCGAATGGTCGAGTAAATACGACGATTTCCTCGTCACCCAGGTGGGGACCGATGTCAATGGCGGCGAACCGGAATACCCGTCATGGGGCTATGCCGTTAACTACACCACCGCGGGTGTCGGCGGCTGCCAGTTCCAGCTGGCTCCCGGCAGCGAAGTGCTGTGGGCCTACAACTACTTCAACCTGAAGCATCTGTTGAGCCTGAGCGGGCCCGCCAGTGTCGATGTGGGGACGCCATTCACCGTCCATGTCGTCGATGGGCAGACCGGCCAGCCGCTGTCCGGCGCCGCGATCGGCGAAGTAACCGCGGGGGTCACGACCACGATCCCGAGCAGCCCCGCGACCGACGCGAACGGCGATGCCACGATCACGCTCGCTCACGCGGGGACCGTGACCCTCAAGGCGACCCAGGCCGAATCTGTGCGCTCCAACGGGCTGACCGTCTGCGTCCACAACGGCAACGACGGCACCTGCGGCACCACGGAGACCCCGATCGCCTGCCCGGCGGCGACGTCCACCTGCGGTGAAGGCCCTGTGCATGTGCTCCCCTACCCCCAGCCTCCGCGGCCCGACGTGGCCCGTGTGACCGGCGTTGTGAATGGTCATGTCTACTCCCATCGCTCGGCTCCCCGCATCCTCAAGGGGAGCGTCGAAGTCCCCGCCGGAGGCACCCTGCGCGAGGTCCGCGTGCGCCTGCAGCGCCGCTATCGCGGTCGCTGCTCGTACTTCAGCGGGCGCACCGAGAGCTTCGTGCGCGCCAGATGCAGCAGGGCGCCGTTCTTCTCTGTGGGTACGACGACGTCGTTCACCTATCTGCTCCCCGCGCGGCTCCCGGCGGGCCGCTACGTCTACGAGATCCAGGCGGTCGACGATCACGGCGATCTCACCAAGCTGACCGGCGGTGTGAGCCGAGTTGTCTTCAGTGTCAAGTAAGCGATTGAGGCGCGGCTGGGCCGGTCGAGGCGGGCAGCCACGCGGGCCCGCCCGCCGGCTCGCGGCACTGACCGCGGCGGCGGTTCTCGCCACCGCCGTCGCGCTTACCGGCTGCGGCCTCGGCGCCGGGACCGCGCCGACCGGCGTGCAGCTCGACGTCACGCGCGACTTCGGGGCGCAGACGCTGCTACGCCCTGCGCGCCCCACAGGCGCACGGCGAAGAGACCGTGATGAGCCTGCTGATGCGCAACGCGCCAGGTCACGACGCGCTACGGCGGCGGCTTCGTGCAGAGCATCGACGGCCACGCCGGTGGCTACGAGGGGACCGATCCGATCGACTGGTTCTACTACGTCAACGGCGTCCTCGCGTCCAAGGGGGCCTCGGAGACCAACGTGCACCCCGGCGACCGCGTCTGGTGGGACCTGCACGACTGGAGCCAGACCGACGAAGTCTCCGCGGTCGTCGGCTCGTTCCCCGAGCCCTTCCTCAACGGGATCGGCGGGCTGCGGCTGCCGGTGCGACGTCGAATGCGCGCAGCCGCAGGGCGAACCGTGCCGGACCGTCGCCGCGCGCCTGCGCGCCGCCGGCGTGACCTTCGCGGCTCGCCGGGATCGACCCCGCCGCGGGAGGGCCGGAAACGCTGCGCCTGCTCGTCGGCACCTGGTCGCAGGTGCGCGCCGAAGACCCCGGCGTCGCAGAGCTCGAACGTGGCCCCCGCGCCAGCGGCGTGTACGCGCGCGTCGCCCGCTCCGGGCAGTCGCTCGCGCTGCTCGACGGGCAGGGCGCCACGGTGCGCACGCTCACCGGCAGCGCCGGGCTGATCGCGGCCACCCGCTCATGAAGGCGCCGACCCCGAGTGGGTGATCACCGGCACCGACCCCGCCGGCGTGCAGCTCGCCGCGCACGCCCTCGACGAAGCCGCCCTGCGCGACCGCTTCGCCGTCGTCGTCACCGCCGGGCGATCCGCGACCGGCGCCACCGTGCTGGCGGCCCCCCAGCCGAGCCCATGAGCGGCCCATCCGGGATCGGTCCCAATGGCGTGAGCCCCAAGCCGCTGGGCCGCGCCATGTCGCTGGTCTACCGGCCCCTCGCCAGCCCGCTGCACGCCACCCGGGCGGGGGTCGCCGCGCTGTGGGCGCTCGCGCTCGACCGTCGCCGCGCTGGTGCTGTACCACCCGCTGGCGCTGGCCGCGCTGCCGCTCGCGCTCCTCGTCGCGGGCCACGGCGCGGGGGTCGGCCGCGAGCTGGCGCGCGCGCTGCGCATCGCGCTGATCGTGGCGCTGCCGATCGTGCTCGTCAACGTGCTCGTCAGCCGCCAGGGGCTCACCGTGTTCGCCCGCCTCGGCGACCTCGGCCCCTTCGGCCAGGGCGACCTGACGCGTCGAGGCGCTCGTGTACGGGGCGGTGATCGCGCTGAAGGTCACGATCCTGATGCTCGTCACCACGCTCGCCAGCCTCGCCATCGACCCCGACGCGCTGCTGCGCGATCTTCCGCCGGCTCTCGTTCCGCTCGGCGCTGACCGCGTCGCTGGCCATGCGCATGATCCCCGTGCTCGCCGCCGACGCCCAGCGCATCGCCGAGGCGCAGCGCACCCGCCCCGACGGTGCTCCCAGTGGGCGCGCGCGGCCGCGCCGCGCTGCTCGGCGCCGTGGTCGCCGGCTCGCTGGACCGCGCGATGGACGTCGCCGCCACGCTGGAGGTCCGCGGCTTCGCGGCCGCGACCGGCCGCCATCGCCGCGGGCCGCGCCTGCGACGGCCGTGGTCGCGCCACGACCTCGCGTTCGCCGCCTCCGCGCTCGCCGTCCTGGCGCTCGCGCTCGCCGGACGGCTCACCGGGGCGTCTGCGTTCGACGCCTACCCCCTGCTGCACGCCCCGCTCGACGCCGGGCTGTTCGCGCTGTGTGGAGCGCTGCTGCTGGCCGTGCTGTTGCCATTCTGCGACCGTCGCGGGATCGAGCCGTGAGAGCGCTCCGTCCAGGACACGACGCACCGACGCGGGACAGGAGGTCCCGCGCCCACCACCCCGTCGCCGACCGCACCCGCGCGGACGATCTCCGATGAGCCTCCTCTCGTTCGAGCACGTCACGTACCACTACCCCGGCGCCGAGCGCCCGGCGCTCGCGGACGTCAGCTCGACGTCGCCGCCGGCGAGTTCTGCCTGCTCGGCGGGCCTCTCCGGGCACGGCAAGTCCACGCTGCTGCGCGCCGCCTGCGGCCTCGTGCCGCACTTCCACGGCGGCCGCTTCGCGGGGCGCGGTGGCGCTCGCCGGGCTCGACACCCGCGAGCACGGCCCCGCGCGGCTCGGGACGCTCGCGGGCGTCGCTCTTCCAGGACCCCGAGACGCAGCTCGTGATGAGCTCGGTCCGCGCCGAGCTCGCGCTGGCGCTGGAGAGCCGCGGGCACGGCTGCCGCCGCCGTCGCCCGCGGGGTCGAGGAGGTCGCGCTCGCGCTCGGCATCGACCACCTGCTCGACCGTCCCACCCAGGAGCTCTCCGGCGGCGAGCAGCAGCGCGTCGCGCTCGGCGCCGCGCTCGCCGGGCGCCCGCGGGTGCTGCTGCTCGACGAGCCCACCTCCCAGCTCGACCCCGTCGCCGGCGACGAGCTGATCGGGCTGCTGCGCCGCCTCAACCAGGAGTGGGACACCACGATCCTGCTCGCCGAGCACCGCCTCGAGCGCTGCCTGCCCCACGCCGACCGCGTGATCGCGCTGCACGACGGCCGCGTCGCCCACGACGGCGAGCCCGCTGCGTTCCTGGAATGGGCCGCCCGGCGGGCGCCCGCGCTGCAGACGCCCGGCGCCAAGCTGTTCGCGCTCGCCGGGCTGAGCCCGCCCCCGACCGGCGTCAAGCAGGCGCGCGCCACGCTGCGCCGCCACGGCCTGCTGCCCGACGAGCCCGGCGTCGCGGAGACGGCGGCCGCTGCTGCTGCGCTCCTCCTCCTCCTCCTCCTCCTCCTCGGCTCGCCCGAGGCGCCGGCGCGGGCAGGCCGCGCCGGCCCTGGAGCTACGCGGGGTCTGGCACGAGCTGCATCGCGGGCCCGCGATCCTGCGCGGCGTCGAGCCTCCGCGTGGCAGCCCGGCGAGAGCGTTGCGCTGATGGGGCGCAACGGCGCCGGCAAGTCCACGCTGCTGCGCCACGCCGCCGGCCTGCTGCAGCCCACGCGCGGACGGGTCCAGAGCGCGGGGAGGGTCGCGCTGTTGCTGCAGAACCCCGGCGACTACTTCATCCACGACCGCGTCGACCGCGAGGCCTCCCGCGGCCGCGCTCGCCGCAGTCGGGCTGAGCGAGCTCGCGGCGCGCAACCCGCGCGACCTCTCAGGCGGGGAGCGCCAGCGCCTCGCGCTCGCGATCGTCACCGACGGGTCTCGGGAGGGGGGGAGGTCGGGAGGGGGGGGGACGGATCGCAGGAGCCCGCCGTGCTCGCGCTCGACGAGCCCACGCGCGGCATGGACCGCGCCGCCAAGGCCGAGCTCGCCGCCGAGCTGCACCGCCGCGCGCGCGCGCGGCCAGGCCGTGATCGTCGCCACCCACGACCCCGAGTTCGCGTGCGCCTGTGCCGAGCGCGCCGTGCTGCTCGCCGACGGGCGCGTGATCGCCGATGGGCCCGCCGCACGAGCTGCTCGCCGGCGGGTGGTACTTCGCCACCGAGACCGCCCGCATCCTCGGCGGCGCCGGCGGCGCGCTCGCGCCCGAGCAGGGCGCCGAGCTGCTGAGGTTGGCGCGACCTCGAAGGCCGGCGCGGCCCTCCCCGGAGCCGGCGCGCCTGCGACGGCCACCGGCGTGTCGAAGGCGACGGGCGCATCGAAGGCGATGGGCGCATCGAAGGCGGCCGGCGTGCTGAGGGCGGTCGGATGAGCTGGCCGCTGGCGTCGTTCCTGCTCGTCGGCGTCGTCCTGCTCGCCGGCTGGCTGGCTTACGAGCGCAAGCGCCCTCGACGCCCGGATGATGGCCGTCGTCGCCACGCTCGCCGCCGTCGCGGCGCTCGGGCGCGACGCGTTCGTCGCGCTGCCTGAAGTCAAGCCGATCACCGCGATCACGCTCGTCGTCGGCTACGCGCTCGGGCCGCTGCCCGGCTTCACCGTCGGGGCCGTCGGGATGCTCGCCTCCAACGTGATGCTCGGACAGGGCCCCTACACCCCCTGGCAGATGGCCGCCTGGGGGATGGTCGGCCTCGCCGGCGCCGCGCTGGGCCGGCTCACCGCCGGCGTCTGGGGCGCCTGGCGCTGGCGCTCGCCTGCGGGCTGACCGCGATGGCGGCGAAGGAGATCATGGACGTCTACACCTGGACGATCGGCGCCAGCCACACCCCCGCCGCGTTCCTCGCTGATCGCCGGCGGTACCGCCCTGCCGTTCGATTTGGTGGACGCCGGCGCCAGCTTCCTCTTTGGGCTCGCCTTCGCGCCCGAGCTGGCCCGGGTGCTGGAGCGGATGCGCGCCCGCATGGAAATTGACTGGGAGCCCGCCCGCCCGCCCGCCCGCCCCGCCGGCGTCGCCACGGTCCTGGCGATTGTCGCGCTCGGCGCCGCTACGGCGTCGATCTCGCCCGTCGGCTCGGCGCGCGCCGCGGCGCTGTCGCCAACCGCTATCCCGACGACCATCGGCGCCCCGGCGATCACGCCCCCGCGCGCCGGAGCCTCGGCGATCGTTCCCGTCCGCGCGCCCGCGCGCGCCGCGTCGGCGGGCGTCTCCCGCGAGGTCGCCTACCTGGCCTCCGTGCAGGATGCCAACGGCGGGTTCGGGGCCGCGGGCGGACAGTCCAGCAGCGAGCTGTACTCCGCCTGGGCCGCGATCGGCCTCGCGGCCGCCGGTCGCGAGCCGCTGAGCGTAACGCCGCGACAGCCACACCGTGCTCGACGCGCTGCGCGCCGAAGTCGCGACGCTGCAAGGCCCCGGCGACGACGAGCGCACGATCCTCGCGCTGCACGCCTGCGGCGTCCCCGCGGCGTCGCTGGGTGGCGACAACCTGCTCGCCGAGCTGCTGCGCTTCCGCCGCTCCGACGGCTCGTTCGCCGGCCAGGTCAACCTCACGGCGTTCGCGATCTTCGCGCTGCGCGCCGCTCGGGCACTCCGCCCGCGATCCCGCGGTCCGTGCTGCGGGTCGTTGGATCGCGCTCCAGCAGAACGCCGATGGCGGCTTTGATTTCGCCGGCCGCGGCGGGTCCAGCGATGTCGACGACACCGCCGCCGCGCTGCAGAGCCTCGTCGACGCCGGCATCGGCGGCGCCCCCGTGGCGCGTGCCGCCGCGTACCTCGTGCGGGCCCAGAACCCCGACGGCGGGATGCCCCAGCAGCCGGGCGGCGAATCGAACGCGCAGTCCACCGCCTGGGCCGTCCAGGGCCTGGCGGCGGCGGGGCGCGACGTGGAAGCCGTCACGCGCCACGGCAGCCGCTCCCCGCTGGGGTACCTGCAGAGCCTGGTCGCGCCGAACGGCAGCGTGCGCTACTCGCGCACCTCCGGCCAGACGCCGGTGTGGGTCACGGCGCAGGCGCTCACGGCGCTCGCGCGCGCCCCGTTCCCGGTTGCTCCGGCGCGCTGAAAGTCGCAGGCTGTCTACCCTTCTGGGATGTCTGATCCACACCCCGCCAGCCGGTTGAGCGCCACCCGGGCGCTGCTCGCCGCCGGACTGTGCGTCGCCGGGCTGGCCGTGACCTGGGTCCTCGCCGAGCTCGTGCCGGCGACCCACCTGCGCGACGCGCTGGTGCTCCACGACTTCATCGCGCTCAGACGCCCGGGTGTGGAAGTGCTGGCCAACGATCTGCTGCGCCTGCTCGATCCTCCGCTCTACACGCTCTGGGCTGTGATGCTCGTCGCCGTCGCGCTCCTGCGCCGTCGTCCGCGGGTGGCGCTTGCCGTCGCGCTCGTGCTGGCCGCGACGCCGCTGGCGGCCGAGCTGCTCAAGCCGCTGCTCGCCCACCCGCATGTCCAGATCAGGTGGACGCGGATCGGCGCGGCGTCCTGGCCGAGCGGCCACGCGACCGCGGCGATGACGCTGGTGCTGTGCGCGGTGCTCGTCGCCCCCGGTCGGCTGCGCCCCGCGATCGCGGCGCTCGGCAGCGTGTTCGCGGTGGCGGTCGGCTTCTCGCTGCTGATCCTCGCGTGGCACATGCCCAGCGACGTGCTCGGCGGCTACCTGTTCGCCGCGCTGTCCGTCTCGCTGGCCGTCGCCGCACTGAGCACCGCCGAGCGGCGCTGGCCATCCGACGCGGAGCGGCGCGGTGCCTCGGTGGCCCGCGTCGTCGAGACGCCGTGGCATGGCGAGGAGCTGCCGATCCTGGCGCTGGTCTTTCTGGCGGTGGCGCTGACGGGGGCCGCGGCGGGGCTGTTGAGCGCCGGCTGGGTCGAGGTTCTCGCGAGCGCACGCCACCTGCTGCTGATGGCCGCCGCCACGGGCATCGCGGCGCTGGTGGCGCTGATCTGCTCGACGCTCACCGTCGCATTGCGACGTGCGTAGACGGCGGCAGGCTCGGCGAGAGCTCCGAAATCGGGGCCGGCCCTTACGGCCAGTCGATGCGCTCCACCAGATCGTTTGGGCCGAGCTCGATCAGGCCGCTGTGCTCGATCGGGCGATACTCACCGCCGGTAAGCGCGAGCCAGTGAACTGCTCGCTCTGCGGGATCGACGATCAGCACCTCGTCCACCTGGTGGGCGGCGTAGAAGGGGAGCTTCTGCCAGGTCTCATCGCCGGGGGAGACGATCTCCACGACAAGCGCCGCCGTCGGCTGCCAGACCCCGCCGGCGTCCGGGCGATGCAGGCCGCCGTCGGGTACGCGAAAGTCGTGCTCGGAGCTGCCCAGGTTGAACTCGTGCATCGCCGGCGTCAGGCCCGCGGTGCGGGCGGGAGGACCGAGGATCTCGGCCAGCTGCTGAGCGATCTTCGCGTGCTCGAAGCTCGGCGCGGGGACCATGTGCAGGACACCCTCCCAGATCTCGTCGAGACGGTTCAGGCCTGACTGCCGGCGGCGCTCTGCAAGCGCCTCCAGCTCATGGGGGGCCGAGTCTAGCACCAGCGTCGGCATGACGCAAGGGTAGCGGCTGCTACGGCTCGGGCGGGTGTGTCTCGGAGTCGTTTGTCGTACGGCGTTGGCCGTCCCTGCCGGGACGGCTGCGTGCGTGCGTTGTTGGATTCCCTCGCCAGGTGCGACGGACGGCTCCGCGACCTTGGCGCGGGCGATGGCTGGGGCGCGGCCGCCGTCGGTGTCGCCGCTCCGCTCGACATCAGCGACAACATCCCCGACGCCGTCCACCTGCTCGTCTCACGCCGCCGCCGCGGGCTGCGTCGGCCCCCCGGCGTCATTGTCCATACCCGTCCCGACAGCGAAGACATCGCAACGGTTTCGCCATCCGTCGGCACATGTGCAACACTTAAGTGGATGCTTAAGCAAAGCGAACCTGCTGACCGGGAGGTCGACCTTGTCTTCCAAGCACTCGCCGATCCCAGCCGGCGGGCGATGGTCGACCGCCTGACCCGTGGACCGGCGTCCGTCAGCGAGCTTGCCCGCCCGCTGGCCATGTCGCTGCCCGCCGTCGTTCAGCACCTGCACGTGCTCGAGGCCAGCGGTCTCGTCCACTCGAAGAAGCTGGGCCGGGTTCGCACCTGTGCCATCGAGCCCGTTGCGCTGCGGGCCGCGGAGGGATGGATCGCCGAGCGGCGCACCGCCTGGGAGGAAAGTCTCGACCGCCTCGGCGAGTACCTCGCCGAGCACCCCGACGAACCACCGAAAAGGAGCAGGCAATGAGCGACAGATCGACCAACCACGCCACCTTCGTGATCGAGCGCAGCTACGAGGCCGCGCCCTCGCGGGTGTGGAGGGCGTGGGCGAACCCCGAGGAGAAGCTGCGGTGGTTCGGCCCACGCGTGCTGGCCAAGCCAGAGCACGAGCTCGAGTTCCGCGTGGGCGGAATCGAGCGCATGACCGTGCAGGCACCCGACGGCGCTCTGTACACATTCGCGGCTCGCTACCAGGACATTGTCGAGGGCGAGCGGTTCGTCCACACGTATGAGATGTATCGTGACGACGCGCGCATCTCGGTCTCGGTGGCGACCGTAGAGTTCGAGGCAGCGGGCACGGGAACGAAGCTGACGATGACCGAGCAGGGCGTGTTCCTCGACGGACTCGACACGCCCGCCGAGCGCGAGCACGGCACGCGCGAGCTGCTGGACACGCTCGCCACCCACGTCGAGAGCGCGGGAGATGGGGCATGAACGCAGTCGCCGACGAGCAGCTCCACGCGGACGCCGCGGCCCGTGACGAGCGCTGGGTAGTCGGGAATCGGCTTGTTCACCACCGCCTCCGTCAGATGGTGCCTCGCAAGTTGTAGTCTCGATCAGAGTTCCTCGGACGCTCGCGAGGGACGAGACGGTTCGGAGTATTGGCGAAAGGTCGTCTCCAACAGCGGCAGGCTTGTCAGCCAGGATGGATCCGGGGTGTGGAACTCGCGTAGACGAAACGCAGCGCGCGATCGGCTAGAGTCCCCGCCGGCGACAAACAACTATGAGAGGCTGGAGATGGCGAGACCGGGCAGACTTTGCTGCGTCGCAGATCGGCGGTGGCTTGTCATGCTTGCGGCCGTCGCGGTCATCTCCCTCGGATCAGCCTCTACGTCGCCCGCGATGCTTCCCGTCCCGGACGCGCGCATGGCCTCTCGCGTCACTGTACATCTCACGGCGACTGTATCGTCGAGCTTGATACTGCACGCCAGAGGCACCGTGCATCCAGATCCTGCGGGCGCCCAGGCGAGCCTCGAAATAAGGAGCGCAGATGCCCGGTGGGCGCGCGCAAGGCCGTCGGTCCATATCTCACGGCACGGCGTCTTCTCGATCTCGACGCCCGTCAATGCGGGGCGTACAAGTATCGTGATCCGCGCCGTCGTCACACGCGATGGCCACGCACTCGCACGAAGCGCAAGACTGATCGCCGTGCTCCCGTCAGCCTCTGTCCTGGGCTCCCGGGAAACCGCGTCACCCGGCAAAGCCGCAACGCCAACCTCCCCCGTCTTCTCCCCGGCGATCCCCGCTCCTGAAGGCCCGAGATCAGAACTGAAGCCCGAAGAACAGCTCAACCCAGGCCAGTTCCTGCTCTCCCCCAGCCATGAATACGAGCTGATCATGCAGGGTGACGGGAACCTAGTGCTCTACAAGGCGGGCACGGCGCTCTGGTCCTCCGAAACTAGCGGCGACGCCGGTGCTTACGCGGTCATGCAGGGCGACGGCAACCTAGTTGTCTATCAGGAAGGCGTCGCCGAGTGGAACTCCAACACGGAGGGGTTCCCCGGTGCCTATCTACAGGTCCAGGACGACTCAAACGCTGTCATCTATCAGTCAGGACACCCGGTCTGGGACCGCATCTCTGGCTACATCGGGAACGAGCTCAACCAGTGGACGCTTGAACCCGGCGCATATCTTCTTTCCCCCGACCATCAGTATGAGCTGATCATGCAGGGTGACGGGAACCTAGTGCTCTACAAGGCGGGCACGGCGCTCTGGTCCTCCGAAACTAGCGGCGACGCCGGTGCTTACGCGGTCATGCAGGGCGACGGCAACCTAGTTGTCTATCAGGAAGGCGTCGCCGAGTGGAACTCCAACACGGAGGGGTTCCCCGGTGCCTATCTACAGGTCCAGGACGACTCAAACGCTGTCATCTATCAGTCAGGACACCCGGTCTGGGACCGCATCTCTGGCTACATCGGGAACGAGCTCAACCAGTGGACGCTTGAACCCGGCGCATATCTTCTTTCCCCCGACCATCAGTATGAGCTGATCATGCAGGGCGAAGGAAATCTCGTCCTCTACCACGAAGGCAAAGCGCTGTGGGACTCCAGCACTTGGGGCAATCCTGGCGCCTATGCCGTGATGCAAGCGGACGGCAACTTCGTCATCTACAACGGCGGGCCTGCACTCTGGTCCTCCGGGACATCCGGCTACCCTGGCGCCTACCTCGTGCTACAGGACGACTCCAACCTCGTCATCTACCAAGGCAGCACGGCGCTATGGGACTGGGAGAGCGGACGCATCGGCGGGGGAGGAGGCGGATCTGCGATCGTGAATGCCGCCGAGTCGCAGGACCAGTACGGTGCTGGTGTCGCCGATAGCCCCGCAAACTCCGGGTGCAACCCATACACGGCGTACTTTGGCGATGGGAGTGGTGGCTGCGCGGCTGGGCTACGGAAAAACGAATGGTGCGCCGACTTCGCTGCCTGGGTGTGGCGACAGGCGGGGGTCAGCTTCGTCTACGGCTTCTCGGGGTCGGACATAAACGCATGGTCGGCGAGCTTCTACTTCTGGGGTTTGGCGACTGGAAACTGGCACCCATTGTCCAGCGGTTATTCCCCGCAACCAGGCGACGTTGCCGTGTACGGTAATTTGACCGAGGAACCAGGACCAGGTCACGTCGGGATCTATGTCGGCGGAAGCGCGTCGAGCCCAACGGTAGTCAATGGCAACTGGGCTACCAACTGGCCCGACCCGACCAACTACGGCGTCATGATCCAGTCTGACGAGTCGGATACCGGTGTCGCTGGCGGCGGGCTTGACGGCTATGTGTCTCCTTGACACGCCAATGAGCGGCGGGCTCCCGCTCGAGACCGCCGCCGCGGACGCGATCGTCGAGCTTCATGCCGCGGGCCTCGTGCACCGCTGCCACGAGTTCGTGTAGGCGCCCAGGACGCCACACTCGCTGCAGATGCCCCCGGCGACACGCCTGTTCGCCCAACCATGCGAGCGTCAGCCAGCCGTGGCACCACACTTGCGCAACAGACGAGCACGAGCACTGGCGCGCGCCAACAGAGACATTTCCGCATCGCGCCGCGTAAGCAGGCGTGAGCTGGCTCACCCGAAGGGCTCCCGCCCGTCTAGTGGGGTGTCAGGCAACGTTCGCCGGGTTGACGGCGCCGAGGATTCGGGCATGACAGCGTTCGGGGCCGAGTCGGTGCCGGCAAACGTTGCCGGGGCCTCCACTAGCCGGAGATCGTGCGCTCGAGGGCGCGCTGGCGGGCGGGTCGCTGCGTGAGCCGCGCCAGGTAGTCCCTCAGGTGTTTCCTGAGCGACGGCGGCGGTCTCGCGATGGCCGTGATCGCGAACGTGCGACAAAACGCGCTGGAAGTCGCCACACCATACGACGCCGGATCCTCGTTTCACCCGGTCTCACCCCTGGTCTTCGGGGCGAGCGCACACCCCTTGCGCTGCTCACTCGCCGGAGATACAAACGCTCGAGGCGAAGCGCTTGTCGCCTGGACATGCTTCCCTGGCGATCCAGGATCCGAAGTTCTCCGGGCCGTTCTCCTCGACCCCGAGGGAGCGGTGACTGCGATCTCGCCAGCCGATTTCGGTTGGTTCGGGAACAAGTCGGGACCTGCAGTCGCGTTCGATGACGCCGGGCACGGAGTCGTCGCCGACGAAGGCTGGCCCTACGCCTCCATTTTCCTCGGCGGCAGCCGCTTCTCGCAGTGGCTGTCGATCTGCCACGGACCCAATGAAGCCCAGCCCACGGTCGCGGTGGGCGTGATGTCCAGTGGGGTCGGCCTGGCGACCTGGGTCGAAGAACCGTCCGGAACCGAAAATACTCCCACCTGGGCGGGACGGATCCGGCTCGACCGCAGCGAACCCGAGCGTATCCGTTCAACCAATACGTCGCGAACTCCCGAGCGAGACCTGGGCGCGTTCCGCTACGACGGCGCCGGCGCGCCCCCGTGTGCCCCGGGGTCCCACAGCGCCTCGGGAATGGGCGGGTCTTGATTCACGGCGCGGGCGAGGATGAACAGCAGGTCCGACAGACGGTTGAGGTAGCGCACGACCTCGGGGTTGACCTGCTCGACGGCCAGCGTGCGCCGCTCGGCGCGGCGGCAGACGGTGCGGCAGACGTGCAGGTGCGCAGCCGCGGGGCTCCCGCCGGGGATCACGAACGAGCGCAGGGGGGGCAGCTTGGCGTTGATCTCGTCGCAGGCCTGCTCCAGCCACTCGGTGTACCCGGGGGCGATGCGCAGCCGCTCGCGCTGGCCGGCGGTCTGCGATCCGTCGCCGTCGGACCGCTCGTCGCCGTCGGACGGCTCGTCGGAGGGCTCCGGCACGGACAGGTCGGCTCCGAGGTCGAGCAGGTCGTTCTGCACCCGCGCCAGCCACTCGCGCGGGCGCTCCGGCAGGTCGGGCTGGGCGAGCGCGACGCCGAGCGCGGCGTTGAGCTCGTCCACGGTGCCGTAGGCCTCGACGCGGGGGTGCAGCTTGGAGACGCGGCTCATGTCCCCGAGGTGGGTCTTGCCGCCGTCCCCGAGCTTGGTGTAGATGCGCGTCAAGTTGACGGTCATCGCCCTGCGAGTCTCGCACACGGCCGGGGCGATCTCCCGGCGGGGGAGGGCCGGCTGGCGCGCGTCCGCGCGATCGGATACGTTCCCGGCCCTCATATGCGGGTTGGCGTACCGAAGGAGACCGCCGTGGGCGAGCACCGGGTCGCGCTCGTCCCCGAGGTGGTCGCAAAGCTGAAGGCCAAGGGCCTCGAGGTGCTCGTGCAGAGCGGGGCGGGCGCCGACGCGCTGCTGCCCGACGCGGCGTTCGCGGACGCCGGCGCCCAGATCGTCGACGGCCCCGCGGAGGTGTGGCACGCGGACGTGGTCGTGACGATCTCCCCGCCGACGGCCGACGAGATCGGCCTGCTGGGCCCGGGCTCGATCCTGATCGGCTTCCTGGCGCCGCTGACGAGCCCGCAGACGACGGCGGCGTTGGCGCGGGCGAAGGCGACGGCGTTCGCGATGGAGGCGATCCCGCGGATCTCGCGGGCGCAGTCGATGGACGCGCTGTCGTCGCAGAGCAACGTCGCGGGCTACCGCGCGGCGCTGCTGGGAGCCGAGCAGATGGGCCGCTTCTACCCGATGCTGATGACCGCGGCCGGCACGATCCCGCCGGCGAAGGTGCTGGTGCTGGGCGCCGGCGTGGCGGGCCTGCAGGCGCTCGCGACGGCCAGGCGCCTGGGGGCGCGCACGACGGGCTACGACGTGCGCCCGGAGGTGGCAGAGCAGGTGCGGTCGCTGGGCGCGCAGTGGCTGGACCTCGGGCTGGAGGCCAGCGGCGAGGGCGGCTACGCCCGCGAGCTCACCGACGAGGAGCGCGCGCGCCAGCAGCAGGCGCTGACCGACGCGATCAAGGGCTTTGACGTGGTGATCACGACGGCGCTGGTACCCGGCCGCCCGGCCCCGCGGCTGGTGACTGAGGAGGCGGTGCGGGGGATGAAGCCGGGCTCGGTGATCGTCGACCTCGCGGGCGAATCGGGCGGCAACTGCGAGCTGACCGAGCCCGGTGAGACGGTGGTGCGCCACGACGTCAGGATCGTCTCGCCGCTGAACCTGCCGGCGACGATGCCCGAGCACTCCTCGCAGCTGTTCGCGCGCAACGTGCTCGCGCTGCTGGAGCTGTTCGTCGGCGAGGACGGGAGCCTGCGCCTGGACTTCGAGGACGAGATCGTCAAGGGCGCGTGCGTGGTGCGCGAGGGCGAGATCGTCCACGCCGGCGCGAGAGCGGCGGTGGAGGCGGCGGGCGACGGCGCCGCGAGCGGCGAGCAGGCCGCGACGACTGACGGCGAGGGGGCGACCACATGATCCTGGCGAGCGTCTTGACGACCAACCTCGCGATCCTCGTGCTGGCGGGCTTCATCGGGTTCGTGGTGATCTCGAAGGTCCCCAACACCCTGCACACCCCGCTGATGTCGGGGACCAACGCGATCCACGGGATCGTGCTGCTGGGCGGCCTGCTGCTGCTCGGCCTGCCCGGGCTGGATGGGCTCAGCAAGGCGCTGCTGGTGATCGCGGTGGCGTTCGGCACGATCAACATCGTCGGCGGCTTCCTGGTGACGGACCGGATGCTGGAGATGTTCAAGTCCAAGCCCAAGCCAAAGGCGGAGAGCGCCGGCACAGCCGGCGGCGGGAGTGGCGAGGGGGGCGGCGGGAGCGCCGGCAAAGCCAACGGCGAGAGCGGTGGGGCGCAGGGCGATGACGCCGGCAAAGCCGGCGGCGACGGAAAGGCGGGACACCCGTGATCGCGCCGCCGCTCGCCACCAGCTTCCTGCAGAGCGAAAGCTTCATCTACGTCCTGTATATCGTGGCGTTCGCGCTGTTCATCCAGGGCCTGCGCGGGCTGGCGGGGCCGACGACGGCGGTGCGCGGCAACCGGACGGCGGCGGTGGGCATGGGGATCGCGGTGGTCGCGACGCTGCTGAATCCCGGCGAGGGCAACTGGGGGCTGATCGCGCTCGGGATCGCGCTGGGCGTCGCGGTGGGGGTGCCGGCGGCCCGCAACGTGAAGATGACGGCGATGCCGCAGATGGTGGCGCTGTTCAACGGCGTCGGCGGTGGCGCGGTGGCGCTGATCTCGTGGGTGGAGTTCCGCCACTATGGCTCGACCTACGGCTCGCACACGGTTCACGCCCACGCGGTGACGGTGGCACGCCCAGCGGGCGAAGTCCTGGGAGCCATCACGCTCGTCCCCGTCCACGCATTGGGGGGAGTCCCGACGTACGTGGCGGTCTTCTCGGTGTTCGCGGCGATCGTCGGCTCGATCTCCTTCTGGGGCTCGAACATCGCGTTCGGCAAGCTCCAGGAAATCATCCCGGGGCGGCCGATCTCGTTCGGCTCGGCCCAGCAGGCCGTCAACCTGGTCCTCTTGATCCTCGTGCTGGCGGCCGGCATCGACCTGGTCGCGGGGGCGCAGTCCGAAGCGCTGTTCATCGGGATGCTGGTGGTGGCGGCGCTGCTGGGCAACGCCGTGGTGCTGCCGATCGGCGGTGCGGACATGCCGGTGGTGATCTCGCTGCTGAACGCCTTCACCGGCCTGTCGGCGGCGGCGACGGGGATGGCGCTGAACAACCCGGCGCTGATCGTCGCGGGCATGATTGTGGGCGCGTCGGGCTCGATCCTGACGAACCTGATGGCCACCGCGATGAACCGCTCGATCCCGTCGATCATCGCCGGCGGCTTCGGTGGCGGCGGCGCGGTCGCGGGCGCCAGCGGAGCCGGCGAGCACGCGGGGACGGTGCGCTCGACCAGCGCCGCGGACGCGGCGATTCAGCTTGCCTACGCCAGCCGCGTGGTGGTCGTCCCCGGCTATGGGATGGCGGTGGCCCAGGCCCAGCACGCGGTGCGCGAGCTGACCAAGGAGCTGGAGGCCCGCGGGGTCGAGGTGAGCTACGCGATCCACCCGGTGGCGGGCCGGATGCCGGGCCACATGAACGTGCTGCTGGCCGAGGCCGACGTGCCGTATGACCAGCTCAAGGAGATGGACGACGCGAACCCGGAGTTCCAGCGCACCGACGTGTCGCTGGTGATCGGCGCCAACGACGTGACCAACCCGGCGGCCAAGAACAACGCCGCGTCGCCGATCTACGGGATGCCGATCCTTGAGGTCGCCGACAGCCGTTCGGTGATCGTGATCAAGCGCTCGATGAACCCCGGCTTCGCGGGGATCGAGAACGAGCTGTACTTCGACCCGAAGACCGCGATGCTGTTCGGCGACGCGAAGTCCGCCGTCAGCGAGATCACCGCCGAGCTGGCCCAGCTCTAGACTGCGGAGGTGATCGAGCGCGGCCAGGCGCTGGCGGCCCTGTCGGGCGACGAGTTCGACGTGGTCGTCGTCGGCGGGGGCATCACCGGGGCGGGGGTGGCGCTGGACGCGGCGACGCGCGGCTACAGCGTGGCGCTCCTGGAGCGCGCGGACTTCGCCGCGGGGACCTCCAGCCGTTCGAGCAAGCTCGTCCACGGCGGGCTGCGCTACCTGCAGAACTTCGACCTCGGGCTGGTGCGCGAGGCGCTGCTGGAGCGGCGCCTGCTGGTGGAGCTGGCACCGCACCTGGTGCGCCCGCTGGCGCTGGTGGTGCCGGCGTTCGACGGCGCGCGCCCGGACCGGGTGATGGGGATGGGGCTGAACCTGTACGACGTGATGGCCGTCGACCGCGACCGCCTGCGGGCGGGCCGGTCGCGGATCGGCCGCCCTCGCCGCGGGCGCTCCGAGCGGTCCGTCAAAAACCCGGCTCGCGCCGCCGGTGCCGCCGGCCCCGCCGGCGCGGGCAACGGGGAGCGGACAGCAGCAAAGGGAGGCGAGTCGTGGAGCCCGGAGCGCCACCGGATGATCTCCGGCGAGGAGGTCCTGGAGCTGGCGCCGGCGCTGGCGGCGCGCGAGCCGACCGGCGGCTACCTGTTCTACGACTGCCAGACCGATGACGCGCGGCTGGTGCTGACGGTGCTCGGCGAGGCCGAGCGGTTCGGGGCGGTGTGCGCCAACCGGTTGGGGGTCGTCGGCCTGCTCGAGCTCGACGGCCGCGCGCGGGGGGTGCGGGCGCTGGACTCCGAGAGCGGCGAGGAGCTCGAGGTGCGCGCGACCAACGTCGTCAACGCAACCGGGGTGTGGGCCGACGAGCTGCGCCCCGGAGAGCTGCACGACGAGGCCGGGCTGCCGCGCATCCGCCCCAGCCGCGGCACCCACGTGACGCTGCGCCACGAGGACCTGCCGCTCGTCGGCGGCGTGATCGTGCCGGCCGGTGGCGGGCGTTCGATCTTCGCGCTGCCGTGGCTGGGGCGCACGCTGGTGGGGACCACCGACAACGACTACGAGGGCGATCTGGAGCACGTGCGCCCGTCGGCGCAGGACGTCGAGTACCTGCTGGCGGCGGTCAACGAGTTCTTCGCGACCGACCTGGGAACGGGCGACCTGACGGGCGCCTACGCCGGTGTGCGCCCGCTGATCTCGACGGGGGACCCCAAGAAGTCGGTGGACATCTCGCGCAAGGCCGAGCTGTATGAGACCTCCAGCGGGATGATCACGATCACGGGCGGCAAGCTCACGACGTGGCGGCGGATGGCCAAGCTGGCGGTCGACCGGATGGTCGAGCGCGAAGCCCGCGACGCCCCCTGTCGCACCCACGAGATCCCGCTCGGCGAGGCCGTCGCGGTGGAGGAGCTGCCCCGGGTGGAGGGCGTGCCGGAGGAGTCCTACGCGGCGCTCGCCGCACGCTACGGCCACGCCGCGCACGAGGTGCTGGCGCTGGCGGGGGAAGATAATCCCGCCCACCCCGAGCTCGCCCAGCCGATCGTCGCGGGCCTCCCGGACCTGCTGGCCGAGACAGTCCAGGCGGCCCGCCGCGAGCAGGCGCGCAGCGTGGGCGACGTGCTGCTGCGCCGCACCCGGCTGGGGCTGCTGGCGGCGCACGAGCTCGTCGCAGGCGCCGATCGGGCTGGGGGGGGCGATGGGGCAGGGGCGGGGGAGGGGGACCCAATTCAGCGCGTCGCCGACGCGCTGGGGCGCGAGCTCGGCTGGAGCGCCGAGCGCGTCGCCGTCGAGGTCGAGCGCTTCGCCGACGAGGCCGCCGCGGAGGGGTTGACGGGAGCGTGAGCGCGGCACGCGCGAACGCGGCGGGCCGCGGGCAGGCGGGCACCGAGCCCGAGCCCGAGCCCGAGCTCGAGCCCGGGCCAGACGTGGCGCCGAGGCGCACGTACCGCGTGCGCGCCGGCGACGGGGTGCTCGAACTGGGGACTCGCCCGTGGCTGATGGGCGTCGTCAACGCCTCGCCGGACTCGTTCAGCGACGGTGGCCGCTACCGGACTCTGGACGAGCGCGCCGAGCTCGCACGGGAGCTGGTGGCGGCGGGCGCGGACATCCTCGACGTGGGGGGCGAGTCGGCGACCACGGGCCGGCCGCCGGTCGCGGTGGCGGAGGAGATCGAGCGGGTCGTGCCCCTGATCGAGCGCATCGTGGCCGACTGCGATGCCCGTCCACCGCACCCGCGCGACGCGTCCGAACCGACCCACCCGCCAGACTTGCCGGAGGCCTCCTGTGGTGCTCGGGCGGCGGTGGCGGTCTCCGTGGACACCTACAAGCCGCCGGTCGCGCGCGCGGCGATCACGGCGGGGGCGAGGATCGTCAACGACGTCAGCGGCCTGCGCGACCCCGAGCTGGCGCGGGTGTGCGCGCGGACGGGCGCGGCGCTGGTGGTGATGCACACCCGCGCGGCGCCCCGCCGGCGCCTGCAGGACCCCGACCTCTACGGCGACGTGGTCGGGGAGGTGCTGGCCTTCCTGCGCGGCCGGATCGAGGTCGCGCTGGCGGCGGGCGTGGCCCGCGAGCAGCTGATCGTCGACCCGGGGCCCGACTTCGCCAAGACGCCGGCGCAGACGATCGAGCTGTTGGGGGGGTTGGAGCGCCTGCACGAGCTGGAGCTGCCGCTGCTGATGGCGATCTCGCGCAAGGATTTCATCGGGGCGCTCACCGGCCGCGCGCCGCGCGAGCGGCTGGCCGGCACGCTGGCGGCGCTGGCGCACGGCGTCGAGGCGGGCGCGCACATCTTCCGCGTGCACGACGTGGCGGGCGCCGCGGATTTCCTGAAGGTGCGCGCGGCGCTCGCCGGGACGCTGTCGCCGGGGAGGGATCTGCGGCTCCCCGCGGAACTCCGTCACGAGCGCTAGGCTACTGGCGCGGGGGCCCACGCCGACGTGGTCCTCGACACGGGTGCCGGCCGCTGTCCAACGCGGCCGGGCGCCAACCGCCCATCATCGACACGAAGGGGAGTGGGAAATGACTGTACTGGAGCGCTCTGAGTTGGAGGCGAGCCCGCTGGCCGATCTGCACGCGATCGCCGATCAGCTCGGCCTGGATGGCTTTCGCAGGTTGCGCAAGGCGCAGCTGATCGACGCGATCCTCGATCACACCGGCACCGGTGGGAACGGCTCCGGCGGGGCCGCGAGCGCGCCCGAGGGAGTATCTGACGGCACATCGGATGCGAGCGAGGGCGGCTCGGCGGGCGCCTCCGCCTCCTCTGCGGCACGCGGAGAGCGCGAGCCGGGGACGCGCAGGCGGCGATCCTCGCGCGCGCGCTCGGCCAGGACATCCGCCGACGCCGAGGGACGGGAGCATGAGGTCTCGGCCCCGGCGCGCGACGAGCGGGCGGCGAAGGATCGCCCGCCGATCGGAGATCGCCCCGCGGAGCGCCAGGCCGAGGGCGTGGTCGAGCTGCTCGGCAACGGGTCGGCCTTCCTGCGGGTCTCACCGCCGGACCCCTCCGACGACGACGTCTACATCTCCGCGGCGCAGGTGCGCCGCTGCGAGCTGGTCTCCGGCGACCGCGTGAGCGGTCCGGTGCGCACGCCGCGGCGCTCGGAGCGCTATCCGTCGTTGGCGCGCGTGGACACGATCAACGGAGCTCCGGCGGAGTCGGTGGCGGAGGGCACCCGCTATGAGGACCTTCCGGTGGCCTATCCGGCGGAGCGCCTGCAGCTGGACTCCCAGGACGCGACGCTGGGGGCGATCGAATGGCTGACCCCGATCGGACGCGGCTCGCGCGCGACGATCGTGGGGGCGGCGCGCTCGGGCAAGACCGAGACCCTGCGGCGGCTGCTCGGCGCCCTGGCCGGCCGCGAGGACCTCGAGGTGATGCTGGTGCTCAGCGGCGTCCGCCCCGAGGAGACGGCGGCGTGGCGGGAGGGGCCGGTGGCGCCGGCGGCGGCGCTGGACTTCGCGGTCTCGGCCGACCTGCAGGGTCAGGCGGTCGAGCACGCGGTGGACACCGCTCGGCGCGTCGCGGCCCGCGGCGGCGACGCGGTCGTGCTGATCGACAGCCTCGACGGCCTGCATCCGCACGTGGCGCGCAAGGTCCTGGCGGGCGCCCGCAACCTCGCCGAGGGCGGCTCGCTGACGGTGATCGCCACCGCCTCCCGTCCCCTCGGGGGGGAGACCACGGTGATCGCGCTCGACGTCGCGCTCACCAGCACCGGGCGCCTGCCGGCGCTCGACCTCGTCAACAGCGGCACCGTCAGGCCCGAGCTGCTGGTCGGCGAGGACGGCGCCCAGGCGATCACCAAGGCTCGCGCCTCGGCGATGAACGGACGGGCCTAGCGCCTATACGCGACGCGGTTCCAGGAGGGCTCGGGCGCGAGCTCGATCGGCTCGCCGCCGACGGGTGAGCCGCCGTCCGATGAATCGGAGTCCCGCCCGCCCAGGGGCTGGACGTAGACGAAGCTGCAGCTGTCCTCGACGAATGCGACGCCCAGCTCGCCCTCGTTGACGCGCTGGTCGAGCCAGGCCCCGCGGAACACGAGGCGCCGCAGCCAGTGCACCAGCGAGCGCTCCGCCGGCCCGACCAGCTCGGGCCAGCAGTCGTTGACGTGTTCCCCGAGCGCCGACGCGGGGTCGAGGATCTCGCCGTTGACGGCGAGGTTGACGAGGTCTTCGAGCTCGTCCTCGCCGAGGCGCCCGCCGACGAAGCCGAGCTTCAGCGCCGCCTGCTCGCAACGCTCGGCGAAGTCGTGCTCGTTGAAGGTGAAGCGCAGCTCGCCGTATTCGAGGACGAAGTCCTCACCTGAGTCGTAGTTTCCGCGGCGTGTCTTATCCATGACGTATGCCGGGAGGTCGCTTGGGCCCGGGCCGTCGCCATCATAAGCCCGGTTCCTGCCTGGGCGCACGCGATGAACAGGAACTTGCACCAACCCGCCCCAGTCAGGACATGCCGGTAGGCGCTGGGGGTGGGGTGGGTGGGGGCCTCTATACCCTTGCGCGCGATGGCACGGCTAACCGAGCGGGGGCTGCGGCGATCGGTCGGCGTCCCCGGCCTGTTCGCGACGGCCTACGGGAACGTGGGCTCCTCGATCTACTACGCGCTCGGCCTCGTCGCGGGGTACGCGCTGGGGCTCACGCCGGTCGTGTTCATGTTCGCGGGCGGGCTGTTCGTGCTGACGGCGAAGACCTACGCCGAGGGCGCCTCGATGTTCCCCGAGGCCGGCGGCTCGTCGTCGTTCGCGCGGCACGCGTTCAACGACGTCGTCTCGTTCTTCGCGGGCTGGGCGCTGAGCCTGGACTACATCATCACGATCGCGATCTCGGCGTTCTTCGTGCCGCACTACCTCGGCGCGTTCTTCCCGAGCCTGACCCACAACCCGGGCGACATCATCGGCGGGCTGATCACGATCGCGCTGCTGGCCGGCCTGAACATCCGCGGTCTGGGGGAGTCGGCCAAACTGAACCTGTTCCTCGCGGTCGCGGACCTGTGCACCCAGGTGCTGTTGGTCGGGGTCGGCTTCGTGCTGGTCCTGGACCCGTCGCTGCTGGTCGACCAGGTGCACCTCGGGACGGCGCCGACCTGGCACAACGTGATCTTCGCGCTGTCGGTGGCGATGGTGGCCTATACGGGCATCGAGACGGTCTCGAACATGGCGGAGGAGGCGAGGGACCCCGGCCACGACATCCCCAAGGCGGTCAACCTTGTGCTGATCGCGGTGCTCGGCGTCTACGCCGGCATCTCGGTCGTCGCGCTGTCGGCGCTGCCGGTGATCCATCACGGCGTCGGCTACAGCCCGGCCCTGGGCGAACACTTCAAGACCGCCGGCTACGCCACCGCGCTCGGCACCACCTATGAAAACGACCCGGTGCTGGGGATCATCTCGCGCCTGGGCCTGCACGGCACGGTGCTGACGTTCGCCAAAGACTACGTCGGGGTGCTCGCGGCGACGATCCTGTTCATCGCGACCAACGCGGGGCTGATTGGGATCTCGCGCCTGTCGTGGTCGCTGGCCGAGCACCGCCAGCTGCCTAGCATCTTCTCGCGGCTGCACCCGACGTTCCGCACGCCGTGGTTCACGATCGTGTTCTTCTCGATCCTCGCGGGCCTGCTGATCCTCCCGGGCGAAACCAAACTGCTCGGCAACCTCTACTCGTTCGGGGCGATGCTCTCGTTCACGACCGCCCACGTCTCGGTGGTGGCGCTGCGCATGAAGGACCCCGATCGCGAGCGTCCCTATCGGATGCCGTGGAACGTGCGCATCCGCGGCCGTGAGATCCCGCTGACGGCGGTGCTCGGCGGGATCGGCACGTTCGCCGCGTGGTGCGCGGTCGTCGCGCTGCACACCGAGGCCCGCACGATCGGCATCCCCTGGATGATCGCCGGGATGGGCGGCTACTTCCTGTATCGCAGGCGCCAGGGCCTGAGCCCGCTGAAGTCCTACCGCATCCCGCGCGCCGAGCGCCCACCGGACTTCGAGGAGCTCGGCTACAGGACCGCGCTGGTGCCGATCTTCGGCGAGGACGTCAGCGCCGCGGCGCTGCGCCGCGCCGCGAAGCTGATCGGCGAGGATGGGGTGCTGTATGCGGTGTTCGTGCTGCCCGTGCCCAGCCAGCTCTCGCTGGAGGCGGGCCTGGAGGAGGAGGAGGCGCGGGGGCGCTCGGTGCTGGAGAGCGCGCGAATCCAGGCGCGCCGTGCTGGAATCAAGATTCACACCGGGCTGATTCGCACGCGCAACCCGGGGGCGGCGCTCGTGGAGGAAGCCAGGCGCGTGAACGCCGACGTGATCTACTGGTCGACCCTGCACGCCCCGGCCGGGGAGCGGCACATCGGACCGACCGCGGTCTACCTGCTCGGCAGGCGTCCGTGCCGGGTGATCGTCGAGACCGAGAACCGCCCGGGGCGAATTCGCGAGAGCCTCAGCCCGCGGGCTGCAGGCCCAGCACCAGGCGCGCCCGCTTGACCCCGCTGGACCCGACCGTCGCGCCGCCGCCGACGGCGAGGGTGTCGAGCGGCTGCAGCGCCGAGGCGGCGCCTGAGAAGCCTGGGGCCTGGTTGAGACCAAGCGATTCGATCAGCCCGAGCAGCGTTCGGAATTCAACCAGCGCGCTCGGCTGGATCCCCTGGCCGAGGGCGCTGGCGGCGGTGTTGTAGGCGGAGGTGCCGGCGAGCGTGCTCTGGGGGTGAAGCGCTTCTTCGACCGAGGCCGAGCTGATCCCGATCACGAACTTGCCCTGCCCGTCGGCGATCGTCAGCGGGAGCGGGAAGTTCGGCAGCTTGACGGTCTCGGCGGCTTCCATGCCGGGGATCGACGTGGAGGAGACCTGTCCACCCGCTTCGCGGTAGGCGGCGGCGAACTTGCCGATCGCGGCGAGCGACCCGGCGGGGTCCTTGGATTCGATGACGACGGCGGCCCGCAGTTCGATCAGGTTGGCGCCGCTCACGAAGATCCCGGTGGGGCCCATCCAGCTGAGCAGGTCGCGACGCACGTCGAGCGCGTGCGAGCTCAGCGGAGCGAGCACCTTTTCCAGGCTGAAGCTGCCGATGTGCAGTCCCGACAGCAGCGAGGCCAGCGCGCGCAGGCCCTGCGGGCTGTCGCCGACCTCCTTGCCGAGGTCGCCGATTCCGATCGCCAGCCACGAGCCGCCGGGCAGCCCGCGCAGGATGTCGGCACCGGTGGTGCTCGACGTCGTCCCATGGCCTTCGCCGGTGGTCGGCTGGCTCTCGGCTTCGGAGGACAGCGTGTCGACGTCGAGCGCGACGGTGCTCGCGGTGGGTATCAGCGAGAGGTAGGCGTCGCCGCCGGTGCCGAGCAGCCCGCGCAGCAGCGGCAGCACCGATTCGCCGCTGCCGCCGCCGGATGTCGTGATGGCGCTTGCGAGCGCCTGCTGCTGCAGGTACAGGTTGGCGATCGCATTCGGTTCGGCGGTGGCGGCGAGCTTGGCGTAGGCCGCGACCTGCGCCAGCGCCGGCCCGCCGAGGGCGGTGTCGATCACGCTCCTGATGCCGGCTTCGCTGCCGATCACGGCGAAGCTGTGCACGATCCCCTCGGCGACGCCGTCGCCGGCGACCTGATAGGAGACGCCGCGATAGCTGGTCGTGTGGGCGCCGGCGCTGCGCTCCTGGGCTTCCAGGAAGGCGCGGGCCTTGGCGACGTCGGTGGTGTCGAGCACGAGCGCCCCCTGGACGGCGTGCTGGCCGATCGCCGACGGGTTGAGCAGGCCCCCGGCGCCCAGCAGCGCGGCTTCCGCGCCGGAGAATCCTTCCGAGAGGCCCTGGGTGAGGGTTTCGCGCAGTGCTTCCTGGAGAGCCGAGGAGCCGATCGAGTTGAGGAACAGCCCGGCGTGGGTGCCGAGCCACGGCTTGACTTCCTGCGTGTAGTTCGGCACCCGTCCCGCCTGCCCGCCGCCGGCGGTCGGCGCGGCGAGCAGCTTCAGCAGGCCTTCGAACGGGTGCGGGCGCCCGGTGAGGGTGCGGGCCGCCGATTCGGTGTCGGTCTTCAGGGTCCCGCTGGGCTGGACGACCGCTTCGACATACAGCGGGGCCGAGGCCGGCGCCACGGTGGCGGGGCTCGCGGCGGTCTTGCCCGAGCTGCTCGATCCACAGCCGCCCAGCGCGACCGCCAGCAGCGCGATCACGGCGAGCGGGGCCGATGTGTTGCGTGCTCGTGGCGTGAGGTCTCGATCCCTGATGTCGGAGATTGATACCGGATGTCCCGGCGCGGTGATCGTAGGCCACCCGAGGGCGCGCCGCTCCACCGAGCACGCAGCGCCGTCGCGGAGGGCCGCGGCGCAAGGCGCGTCTCAGATCGGGTCTTTGCAGCGGCGTTTGCAGCCGAGAGGCGCTGCTGGGACCGGTGGGTGAGCCCCTGAAAAGAGTAGGCGTTCAGTCCTCCGGGCTGTCCGTAGCGAGGTGTGTGCGGGTGGGTGGCGAACCTTGTTGGCGTGGAGCGGTCTGAGGCTGAGGCGGTCTATGACTCGGGGCGCGAGGCGTGCGTTGAGTTCTTGATGGGGTTGATGGATCGGCAGTTGCGGTTGGAGGAGCGGTTGCGGGCGTTGGAGCAGAAGGCTTCCGTGAGTTCGCGTAATAGTTCTCAGCCGCCGTCGGGGGATGCTTCCAAGACGCGTCAGCAGCGTCGCGCGGAGGCACGGGAGAGGGCCAAGGAACTGGCCCGCAAGGATGTCAGGCAGCGCAAGGCGGGCGGTCAGCCCGGTCACCTGGGTGCCGGGCGGGAGCTGCTGGCTGAAGATCGGATGAGTGCGATCGTTGACCATTACCCTGATGAGTGTTCAGGGTGCGCTCGCCAGTTCACCGAGGTGGAGAAGGTCCCGCGTCACGGCCCGGGGCGTCATCAAGTTGCCGAGCTGCCGCCGACCGCGGTGTTCTATGTCGAGCATCGCACTCACCGGTTGCGGTGTCCGGGATGCCGCAAGCGAACCCGAGCGGTTCTCGGGGTCCTCGGCGAGTCGGCGTTCGGGCCGGGCCTGCAGGCCGCGGTGGTGGCGTTGACGGCCCGCAACCGGATCTCACGGCGAGATATGAGCGAGCTGCTCTTAGAGCTGTTCGGGGTCCAGGTCTCGGTCGGCGCGATCGACCAGATCTGCCAGCGCACCTCGGGGTTGCTCGCTGGCCCGCACGAGCGTCTGTGCAGTCAGGTGCTGGGATCCGGGGCGGTCAACGTCGATGAGACTGGCTGGTTCCTTGCCGGGGAGAACCGCACGATGTGGACCGCCGCAACCGGGCAAGCGGCGATCTTCCGGATCGTCGAGGATCGTCACCGCGACCGGCTCTGCGAGCTGCTCGGTGCCGGGTTTGAGGGGATCGTGACCTCCGATCGCTGGTGGGCGTATGACCTGCTGGACCCCGAGCAACGACAAGCATGCTGGTCGCACTTGCAGCGCGACTTCCGCTTCCACAGCGAAGGCTTGGCCGCCCAGCAGACCTTCGGAGCGGCCGGCCTGGCGCTCACTCACCGGCTGTTTGAGGTCTGGCATGCCTACGCGGAGCACCTGGACCGCGACCGTCTCGCCGAGACGATGACACCCGTCCAGAACGAGCTGCGCCAGCTACTCGAGCACGCCGCCAACAAAAGCAAGCGCCACCGACTGTTCGGCCGGTTCGCGAACAACCTCATCAAGCTCTGGCCCGCGCTCTGGACATTCATCACCGTCCCCGGTGTGACGCCCACGAACAACGCCGCCGAGCGCGCTCTCCGCGGACCAGTCATCCACCGCAAGCTATCCCACGGCAACCAATCCGATGACGGCGAACGATTCACCGAGCGCTCCCTATCAGCCTCGGTCACCTGCCGCCTACAACACCGCTCCCTGCTGGCCTACCTCCGCGATCTCCTCGCCGCCCACCAAACCGGCGGCGCGCTCCCCGCCCTCCTCTGACCCAGAACCACCAGAGCCCGGACGACTGAACGCCTACAGAAAAGACGCGCTGAGCAGGGATTTTCCTGTGGCGGAAGGGTGCTGGGAGGGGATGGTGGGAGAAAATGTGCAATTGGGGTTGCGTTGTGGGAGAAAGTGGGGTAACTTGCCGGACAACGAGCCGAGGTGGAGAGGCTCCTCCCACCTCTCCACCTCGGCTCTTACGAGAGACCGGCGAGCCGGGCCCTCGTTTTCAGCCAGACCCAGGAGCCGACACAGTGGCCTTCCGCGGCACCTTCGACCACACCCTCGACGCCAAGAGCCGTCTCACGGTTCCGGCCCGCTACCGCGCGACCCTGGCCGAGGGGGTGGTGATGGCGATGCCCGTCGACCTGAAGCCGTGCGTGGGGGTGTGGCGCCCGCAGGAGTACGAGCGCTACACCGAGCGGGCGCTGGCCGAGCTGCCGCCGCTGTCGCCGCGCCTGGCGGAGCTGGAGCGGTTCTTCTACGGCAGCTCCCAGGACACCGAGCTGGATGCGGCGGGACGGATCATGGTCCCGGGCTTTCTCGCCGAGCACGCCGAGCTGATCAGGGACGTGGTGGTGGTCGGCGCGGGCGACCGCCTGGAGCTGTGGGACAGGGGCCGCTGGAACGAGCACCGACCGACGCTGCTGGGCGGCGTCGCGGAGATCACGGCGGGTGTCGACCATCCCGCTTAGAGCCCCCACCGGACGCGCATCGTGCTAGGCACTCTTGACATGACCTCCGTCCACATCCCGGTGCTCGCGGGGGAGCTGATCGGGTTGCTAGACCCGCAGCCCGGCCAGGTCGCGATCGACTGCACGTTCGGCGGCGGCGGCCACGCGCGCCTGGTGGCCCGGCGGCTGGGCTCGGCGGGGACGCTGGTGGCGATCGACCGCGACCCGCTGGCCGAGGAGCGCTTCGCGGAGCTCGCGGAGGAGGTCCCGTGCGCGGTGCGCTTCATCCGCGGCGGCTACGCCGAGGCGCTGGAGCTGCTCGCGCAGGAGGGACTGCGGGCGGACATGGCGTACTTCGACCTGGGGATGTCCTCGATGCAGGTGGACACCCGCGAGCGCGGCTTCTCCTACTCATTCCAGGCCCCCCTGGACATGCGGATGGACCCCGAGCAGGAGTTCGACGCGCGCGAGATCCTGGCGACGTGGGATCAGCGACAGCTGACGGCGATGCTGCGCGACCTCGGCGAGGAGCGCCACGCGGCGGCGATCGTGCGCGCGATCGTGCGCCGGCGCGAACGGGGCGACGGTTCGATCGAGACGACGCAGGAACTGGTCGAGGTCATCAACCAGGCGATCCCGGTCCCGGCGCGCTTCGCGGCGGGCCACCCGGCCAGACGTGTGTTCCAGGCGCTGCGGATCGCGGTCAACGACGAGCTCGGCCAGCTCGACCGGGCGCTGCCGCTGGCCTGGGGTCTGCTGCGCGAGGGCGGGGTGCTCGCGGGGATCTCCTTCCACTCGCTGGAGGATCGGCGCGTCAAGCGCTTCCTGGCCGAGCGCGCGCGAGGCTGCATCTGTCCACCGGACCTGCCGGTGTGCGGCTGCGGACGCGAGCCCGAAGCGCTGGCGCTGACGCGCGGAGCGATCGTGCCGTCGGCGGGCGAGCTGGCACACAACTCGCGCGCGGCGTCGGCGAAGCTGCGCGCCGCACGGAAGTTGACCGGGGGCGGAGCGTGACCCCGCCCCCGGCGTCGGCCGCACCGAGCATCGCACCCCGCCGGCGGCCACGCCACGGGGAGCCGATCCCCGCTCGCCCCGCGGCCCGACCGCCGCGCCGGCCGCGACGGATCTCCGGGCCGGCCGATCCTCGATCCGCCGGCTCGGCCCGTTTGGAGCGGGGCAGCGCGCGTCCATCCGGCGCGCCGCGGCGGGCCTCGGGGCTGCTGGACCGGTTGGTCTGGAACCCGCCGGCCCGCTCGTGGATCGCGCTGGTGGCGTTTGCGCTGATCGGGATCGTGGCGATGCAGCTATGGGTGGTGAAACTGAGCGTCGGGATCGGCCGGGCGCTCGACCACACGGCGCTGCTGCAGCGTGAGAACTCGACGCTCAGCATCGAAGCCTCGACGGGGTCCTCCGGCGAACTGGTCGAACGGCTGGCGATGGCTCGGGGGATGGTGATCGCACAGCCGGGGGCGCTGCGCTTCGACGCGATCCGCGAACCGCTCGACGCGCGTCTGGCGGCGGCGGCGCTGGCGAAGCCAGCGCAGGCTCAAACGGCGGGCTCGACCGAAGCGGGCGCCGGCACGGAAGCGGGCGCCGGCGCGCCGGCGACGACGGCGGCTCAGACCACCGGCGCGGCCGCCTCGGGCGCCGAAGCGGGCGCTGGCGAAGCGGCGACGCAGACCGCGGGCACGGGGACGGCGGCGGCACAGTCCACAGCGACCACGACCGCGGGCGAAGCTTCGACGACGACGGCGGCGCCGTCCGCGAGCGGGGCGACGCAGGCTACACCCGCGCCGACCCCGGCGGCGGCCCCGACACCGGCGGCGGGCGGGGTGCAGGAAGCGGCGACCGACGGAGCGGCGGGCGGAGTCTCTCAAACCGCAGCGGTGGGCTCGACCCCGGCAACGGGCGGGGGCACCCAGGCGGCCCCCGGGGGCTAGGCGGCGTGGCGCACAACCGCGTCGGGGCGCTGTTCGCGATCTTCTTCGCGCTGCTGGTGGTGGCGGCGGGACGGACGCTGTACCTGGGGGTGCTGCACAGCGGGTCGCTGCGTCAGGCGGCGCGGACGCAGCAGCTGACCTACGAAACGGTCCCGGCCCAGCGGGGCACGATCACCGACCGCGACGGCGCGGTTCTCGCGATCTCCGAGCCGGCGGACGACATCTCGGCGGACCCCTATCTGGTGAGCGAACCGCTGGCGGCGGCGCGGCGCCTGGCGCCGCTGGTGGGCCGCTCCCAAGCACAGATCCTGACCGACCTGAGCGAGCGCAGCGGCTTCGTGTATCTGGCGCGGGCGCTGCCGGCGGCGCAGGCGCAGGCGGTGCTGGCCCAGAACATCCCGGGCGTGAACGGGACCCCGGTGACACGCCGGGTGTACCCGCGTGGCCCGCTGGCGGGGCAGGTGCTGGGAATGCTGGGCGCCGAAGGCAATGGCCTGGCGGGCCTGGAATACTCGCTCAACGGGATCCTGCGGGGGCGGGCGGGCGCGCGGCGGGTGGTCAGCGATGCGCGGGGCCAGCCGCTGTCGATCACCGACGTCCGCCGCGAGGCGCCGGGCGCGCAGGTCTCGCTGACGCTCGACGCGGACATCCAGCAGCGCACCGAAGCGGTGCTGAGCGCGGTGGGGGGGGTGTTCCATCCGACGGACGCGACGGCGATCGTGATGAACCCCGACACGGGGGCGATCCTGGCGATGGCGAGCTGGCCGCAGCTGAACCCGAACGACCCCGGGTCCTACACGAAGGCGGGGCTGGAAGCGGCGCTGGAGAACCGGGCGGTGAGCTTCAACTACGAACCGGGGTCGACGTTCAAGGCGGTGACGGTCTCGGCGGGCCTGCAGGAAGGCTTGATCACGCCGAGCACCGAATTCTACGTGCCCGACCAGATCCAGGTTGCGGATCGTACGATCCACGACGCCGAGGAACACCCCGAAGAGATGCTGAGCACGGCGCAGATCCTCGCGCAGTCCAGCAACGTCGGGGCGATCAAGATCGGCCTGCTGGAGGGGGCGTCACGTTTCAACGAGTGGGTCCGCCGGTTCGGCTTCGGCGCCCCGACGGGGATCGGCCTGCCGGGCGAGGAAATCGGGCAGGTGCTGCCGCTCAGCCAGTACTCGGGCTCGTCGATGGGCAACCTCCCGATCGGCCAGGGGGAGTCGGTGACGCCGATCCAGATGGCGACGGCGTACGCGGCGATCGCCAACGGCGGGATCCTGCGCCCGCCGCACATCGTCGGCGCGATCGACGGGCGCCCGACCCCCGAGCCGGCGGGCCACCGCGTGATCTCCTCGACCACGGCGGCGCAGCTGCGCCAGATGCTGCGCGGGGTGCTGGCCCCGGGGGGCACCGCCAGCGAGGTGTCGGTCCCGGGCTATGAGCTGGCGGGCAAGACGGGGACAGCGAGCAAGGTCGATCCGGAAACAGGCAAGTACTCCGAAACGGCGTATGTGGCGTCGTTCATGGGCTTCGCGCCGGCGTCGGACCCGAAGCTGCTGTGCGCGGTGATCGTCGACGAACCGCAGACCGGGTCGATCTACGGCGGCACCGTCGCGGCCCCGGCGTTCGGGCAGATCATGGGGTTCGCGCTGCCATATCTGGGGATTCCGCCGGGCTGAGCGGCGATTCTCCCGCGACGGCTCGCGGCTGCGCTAGCCTGGAGTGATGCTCACTCAGGCAGATCGGGCGGCCGAGCGCAGGTGACGAGCTTCTTTGTCGCCGGGATCGAGTCGGACGGAGCGCGCGCCGAGAAGGTCTACGGCGAGATCCGCGAGCGTTCGCTGCTCGCCGCTGGCTGCCCTGCACGATCTCGGCGGATCTTCAAGTTGAGCTGTCGCTTCGATGGACAGGACCGGGAGATCGAGGTCGGCAGGCCGCTGTCCAAGGGCAGCGATGTCGTGGTCGCGATCCTCGACCACGGGCGCTTCGAGGACTTCTGCGTGCATACCGACGACCGCGGCGAGAGCGCGTCCGCGCGCGTCGGTCATCCCGTCTACTCGGTGACGGAGTTCTCGTGAGCGCAGAGAACGACGCCGAGATCCGCGCCATCGTGAGGCGGTTGGCGCGTCCCCACTCGTCCGGCGGGGATGTCGTCGAGCGCGCGGCCCTGCTCGCGTCGGGAAGCGACTTCCCGGCCGTGATGGCGTGGATCGCCGATCACGCCGGAGTGGCCGAGGCGGTGGCTCCCGAAGCTCCCAGACGAGGCCTGCACGGGCAGCGCATCGGCCTCTCGGGCGGCACCGAGCCCCGGACTCCGCTGCGCTTCGTACTGCCGGCCGGCGCACTGGCCTGAGGCTCCCCAGCGCGGTGAGCTGGTGGCCCGTGTCCGCAGGCAAAGGCGGACGACGGCCTCGCGCGTCGTGTCGATTTCGCGGCGGCTCGTTCGACGTATCGGTAGTGCCGGTGCGAACCTGTCAGGTCGTGGTCCCAGTCGCGACGATCCTATGCCGGAGTCGCGACGATCCTATGCCGGCGACTTGGTGGGGTGTCTTGTGATCGCGGGCACGCCGGGCTGCAGTGTCCCGTGCGCATAGGTCCAGATCGTGGTCGCGCTACCGGACGCGCAACAGGTCGCGTCGTCGGGCCCGTAAAAGACTTCGTGCGCGGTGATCGTTCCGGGCGTGATCGCGATCTCGATCAGCGTCGGCAGCACTTCGGGGGGCTGCACCCGGGGTGTCACGATGCCAACCACGGACAGCCTGCCGCCGCGACCGCTGAAGATGACCCATGAGTAGAGCAGTGAGCCGTCGGCCGTGCCACCGCCGTTGTTGCAGTTGACGGTGAGCCCCGCGTCGTCGTCTCCGCTGCCTTCGAGATCCCCAAAGACGACCGCGTTCCAGCCGCTGTCGACCGTGATGCCTCGCTTGCCGGGGAAAAATCCCGCGACCACCGTCGCGGGATCGGCGTAACGAAAGCCCTGCCGTGGTGAAGGCGAATCGGCTGTGAGGCGCCGCAAACTGCGCCAGGAAGTGTGACGCTGGCCCAATCGACCTTGTGGATGTCGAATGCCGAAGCCGCCAACGCCGGACGGCTGCGCTCAGCGCCAAACCCGGTTGCGGCAGTGCTCAGCAGGATTGCTCCAGCGACCAGGCAGAGCCATCGAGGTCGAGACATTCTCAGGATGCTGACAGACGGAGGGGCAGCCAACGTCGGCCAGGCCGTGGGAAGCGACGCGCGAAGCGGGTCGGCTGAGACTTTGCGTAGCTTTGCGTAGCCTCATGGGCCGATGGGGGACACCGGTGAGACATCTGGATCGCGGCGCGGGCGCACGGTTTGGGCTGCGGCTGCGCTGGTGGCGCTCGCCGTCGTCGGGCTGGCGGTTGTCGTCTTCGTCGATGGGTGCGGGTCGAACGGGGGTGGCGAGGCGGCGGCGCCCTCCAGCTGCGACGGCTCCGCGGCGCTGTGCGGGCGGCGCCTGGGCGAAGTCGTCTTCGCGGGGACGCACAACTCGTTCGCGGCCTCCACGGAGCCGGGCTGGCATTTCGCCAATCAGCGCTACCCGATCTCGCGCCAGCTCGACGAAGGCATCCGGGCGCTGCTGCTCGATGTGCACTTCGGGGTCTATGACCCCGCGACGGGCCGGGTGCGGACCGATCTGAGCGCCGAGGGCTCGGATCGCAACAAGGTCGCCGAACAGGTCCCCGCGCAGGCCCTGCGCGTCGCCGACCGCGTCGCCGGCCGGGTGGGCGTGGGGACGCTGGAGGGGACACCCGAGCCCTACCTGTGCCACACCCTGTGCGAGCTGGGAGCCGAGCCGTTGAATCGGGAACTGGAGGCGATCGGGGGCTTCCTGGAGCGCCATCCCGACCAGGTGGTGATCGCGATCGTCGAGGACTACGTGCCCCCCGCGACGATCGAGCGGGCGTTCGAGCAGACGGGGCTTGTGCGCTACGTCGCGACGCTCGACCGCGGGCAGCCGCTGCCGACCCTTGGCGAGCTGATCGCGCGCGGGCAGCGTCTGGTGGTGTTTGCCGAGAAGCAGAGCGGGTCGCCGGCCTGGTACATGCCGGCGTTCTCGTTCATCCAGGACACCCCGCTCGGCGCGACGCGTCCGGACCGGCTGAGCTGCGAGCGCTACCGGGGCGAACAGGACAGCCCGCTGCTGCTGATCAACTACTGGATCCCGCCGTTCCCGCCGAGCCCCACCCTGAACGCGACGATCGGCCGGACGCCGTTCCTGCGCGGACGCGTCGAGCGCTGCCTGCGCAAGCGCGGGTTCAAGGGCGCGATCGTCGCGGTGGACTTCTACCAGCGCACTTCGGTTGTGGACGTCGCAAAGGAACTGAATAGCAGGGGAGCCCAGCAGCCGTGACCGCTGAGCGCCGATCGAGCTGCGCGAAGCTGCAGTCAGGTGAGTCCGCGGAGCGCGGCCGTGCGGCCCGCCGATCCACACCGCGGTCGGCTCACGGCGACTGGGCGCCGGCGCCGGGCCGGCGCGACCCCGTCGCGGTGCTCGCGGCGCAGGCGGCGTCGCGGGTGCACGAGCGCGTCGACGGCGAGCTGCGCTTCAGGCACGTCGCGCCGCTGCTGGTCCCGATCCGCGAGCTCGTCGGTCCGGTCGATGCGCGCGAGCAGTCCGCGTTCGTGCAGAAAGTGCTGGATCGGTACGCGGAGAGCCTCGACGCCGACCGGGAGTACCTGTTCCGGACGCACCGCTTCGTCGACATGGCCCGCAAGGTGGTCGGCGTCGGCAGCGTCGGCACGCGCGCCTGGGTGTTCCTGCTGGTCGGCCGCGACGGCAGGGATCCGCTGGTGCTGCAGGCCAAGGAGGCCCAGCCCTCGGTGCTCGAGCCGTATCTCGGCGCGAGCGAGTTCGCCAACCACGGCGAGCGGGTCGTGCGCGGCCAGCGCATCTCGCAGGCCGCGAGCGACATCTTCCTCGGCTGGCAGCGCAGCGTCGGGCTGGACGGCGCCGAGCACGACTTCTACGTCCGCCAGCTGTGGGACTGGAAGGCGTCGGCCGACCTGTCGACGCTGAGCGAGGCGGGCCTGCACGCCTACACGCGGGCCTGCGGGTGGTCGCTGGCTCGCGCCCACGCCCGCTCGGGCGACCGTCTCGCGGTCGCGGCGTACCTGGGCGCCGGCCCGACCTTCGACCGCGCGGTCGCGCGCTTCGCGGCGGCGTACGCCGATCAGAACGAGCTCGACCACCAGCGGCTGGCCGAAGCGGTCGCCGCCGGCGAGGTCGCCGCGGAGCTCGGCGTCTGACATCGTCGCTTTGGTGGGATCGCTACGGTGTCGGACCGTGCCGCCCGGCCCTCCTCACATCCACGTGGTCCTCGCCAGCACCCGTCCGGGGCGCTTTGGCGAGAAGCCGGCGGCGTGGCTGATGGACCGCCTGTCCACGCGAACCGATCTGGTCGCGGAGCTGGTCGATCTCCGCGACCATCCGCTGCCGATCTTCGATCAGCCGGTGCCACCGGCCCGCACGCAGCGCGACTACCCCAGCGAGGTGATCGCGCGCTGGGGTCGCAAGGTCGACGAGGCGGACGGCTTCATCGTGGTGACGCCCGAGTACAACCACGGCTATCCGGCGTCGCTGAAGAACGCGATCGACCACATCTTCCCCGAGCTCAACCGCAAGCCGATCGCGTTCGTCGGCTACGGCAACGTCGGCGGGGCCCGCGCGATCGAGCAGCTGCGCCTCGTCGCGATCGAGTGCGAGATGGCGCCGCTGCGCCACGCGATCCACATCCTGCCGGAGCTGATGGTGCCCGCGATGAAGGCCGACCCGTTCACCGTGGAGCTCTTCGCGCCGCTCGACGGACGGCTCGACGTCGCAGCGGCGGACCTTGCATGGTGGGCGAACGCGCTCGCCGCCGCCCGCGTGGGTGGCGCGACGGGCGTCACCTGACGACGCCGACCCCTTCGATCCGCATGACCGTGATCCGCGGGCTCAGTCGATCGAGCCGGCCGGGACGACCCACTGGCAGGACTGTCCGGTGACGGCCGCGATCAGGTCGAAGTCCGCGTCGTAGTGCAGGACGGTGAGGCTGCGAGCCTCGGCGGCCGCGGCGACGAGCAGGTCGGGCACCTTGCGCCCGTGCTGGTGCCTGAACGCGAGCAGCCGCTGCGCCTGCTTTGCGCGACGCACGTGCTCTGCCGTGCTCTCCACCAGCTCGAAGACCTCGACGGCGTTGGCGAGGCGATCCCACTCGGCGGCGTTGCGGGCCGAGAAGCCGATCTCGAGGTCGCTGATCCCCGCGCGGGCGAGCTCTCCCCGCTGGGCCCTCTCCTCGATCGCCTCCCGGACCGTCGGCTCGCGCAGGCGAGTGAGAACGCTTGTGTCCAGGAGATGCGTCAGCGCCATGCCTGCTCGCGCGGCGCGAGGTCGGCGCGGGCGAGCGCGTCCAGGCGCGCGGTCACCGCTGCGCTGTGATCGCCGCCAACCATACGGAGCGCGTGGTTGACTGTCTCCTTGATCGTGGCGACGCCAAGCTTGGCCCGTGCATCCCGCAGGGCCTGCTCGTCTATGTCCACCAGGTGCTTGGCCATCACGGGCCAGTATATACCATCTAGCGCAGATATATACCGCCCGAGCCTCCGATCCGGAAATTCGACGTGGGATCAGCAGTGCTCCATCGGTGCCGAGACGTTGGAGTCGTCGGCTCCGGTCGGCCAGCAGCTGCAGCGCGCGAACCGATGTCGAGTCTCCCTGCCGGACACACTTCGGGATGGCGTATCGTTCGACGCATTCCCGTCGCCTTCGAACAGGGAGAAAGCAATGAGCATCACAGCATCCGAGCGCCCCACGAGCGCCAACGACGCTACGAGCGCCAACGACGAGGCGATCCGCGCGTGGGACGGGCCGCTGTACGACCGCTTCGTGCGCTTCCGCGAGACCGTCACGACGGGGCTCGGCGCGCACGGCGAGGAGGCACTGCGCCTGAACCCGCCCCGGCCGGGGCAGCGAGTTCTTGACATCGGCTGCGGCTTCGGCGACACCACCCAGCGGATCGCCGGACTCGTCGGCTCCGAAGGCGAGGCCGTCGGTGTCGATGCCGCGGCGCGCTTCATCGAGGACGCCGTCCGCGAGGCCGGCGAGGCGGGGATCGCCAACGCTCGCTTCCTCGTCGCCGACGTTCAGGAGACACTCGCTGGAGAGAGCGGCTTTGACGTCGCGTTCTCACGCTTTGGGACCATGTTCTTCGCCAGTCCCGTCGCCGCCCTGCGCAACATCCGCAACGCCCTCGTGCCCGGCGGCAAGCTCGTGATGGTCGTCTGGCGGCGGCGCATCGACAACGACTGGCTCTACCGTGCTCAGACGATCGTCGAGGGGATCGTCGCGCGGCCCGAGGAGTACGACGAGCCCACCTGCGGCCCCGGCCCGTTCTCGATGGCCGACGCCGACACCACCAGCGAGATCCTCACCCTCGCGGGCTTCACCGAAATCGCGCTGCGTCGCTGCGATACCCCGATCGTGATCGGCAGCGACCTCGAGGAAGCCCTCGAACTGGTCATGGCGCTGGGTCCCGCCGGCGAGATCCTGCGCCTGGCGGGGGACCGCGCGGCCCACCTGCACGGGCGGGTCGAGGCCGCCTTGCGCGAGGGCCTCGCCGAGTTCGCCGCAGACGGAGATGGAGAGCTGCGTGCGCCGGCCTCAACCTGGATCGTCACCGCGAGCGCAGCGGAGTAGCGAGACGCGCACAGATCTCTTGGCCCTGGGTGTGAAGGTGCATATATTTTTCAGACTGCGTATGACAATTGCTATACGCAGTCTGGAATTTATATAACAACATCCACGCCTCCTCGTTTGCGGTGAGGAGGGCGGAACTAGACTCAGGGCCAATGCCGTCACGGGGCGTCCATCGATGAGGCTCGCAGACCTGATCCCGGCGGACCTCGGTGTGGGCGGCGTCGGTGCGCCCGAGGCGACCGGCGGGGGCAGCACTGCCAGCGCGCCCGGTGCGGGGGGAACGAGCGGTGCAGACAGGGCTGGCGGTGCCACCAGCGCGACCTGGGCGCAGATCGAGATCGCGAACCTGGCCTACGACAGTCGGCGGGTCGCGCCGGGGGCGCTGTTCTTCTGCGTACCGGGCCAGCACAGCGACGGTCACGACTTCGCCAAGCGCGCGCTGGCGGCGGGGGCCGCCGCGCTCGTCGTCGAGCGTCCCCTCGGCCTGGGGATCCCCGAGGTCGTCGTCGGATCGGCGCGCGCGGCGATGGGACCGGTGGCGGCGCGCTTCCACGGCGACCCCACCGCGACGCTGCGGGTCGTCGGGGTGACGGGCACCAACGGCAAGACCACCACCGCGTTCCTCGTGCGGGCGCTGCTGCAGGCCGGCGGGCAGCCGTGCGGGCTGCTGGGCACCGTCAAGTCCGTGATCGGCGGCGAGGAGCGCCCGGCGGCGCACACGACCCCCGAGGCGATCGACCTCCAGGCCGACTTCCGCGCGATGCTCGACGGAGGCGAGCGGGCCTGCGCGATGGAGGTCTCCTCGCACGCGCTGGAGCTCGGCCGCGTCGAGGGAGTCCGCTTCGCGGCGGCGATCTTCACGAACTTGACGCAGGACCACCTCGACTTCCACCCCGGGATGGAGGAGTACTTCCAGGCCAAGCGCCGGCTGTTCGTCGGGGCGCGCCCGCCGCGGGTCCGCGTCGTCAACGTCGGCGACCCCTACGGCCGGCGGCTGGCCGCCGAGATCGACGGCGCGGTCACGTTTGCGGTGGACCCGACCGACCGGCCCGCACAGGCCCTGGTCGAGGTCAGGGCGCCGGTCGCGGTTCGAACGCCGGCTGAGGTTGCGGCACCGGCCGAGGAGCGGGCGACCGCGCGACCGGACTGTGGCATCGCCGAGCGGGCCGCCTACCGCGCGACCGGCCTGGACTGCGACGCGCGCGGCTGCCGCTTCACCCTGCACACCCCCGCCGGCGCGCGGGCCGTGGCGCTGGGGCTGCCCGGCCGCTTCAACGTCGCCAACGCGCTCGGGGCGCTCGCGGCGGCGCACGCGCTCGGCGGCGACCTCGACACGCTCGTAGCGGCCCTGGAGCGCGGGGTCCTGGTCCCGGGGCGCCTGGAGCCCGTCGACGAGGGCCAGCGGTTCGCGGTGCTCGTCGACTACGCCCACACCCCGGACTCGCTGGAGAACGTGCTGCGCGCCGCCCGCGAGCTGATCGACGCCGGAGAGCCGATCCAGATGGGGGAGCATCGCCCGATGGCGCTCCGGCCCAGGGGGGCCTCCGCGCGGGCGGGCGGACGGGTGGTCTGCGTGTTCGGCGCCGGCGGCGACCGCGACCGCGGCAAGCGCCCGCTGATGGGCGAGATCGCGGCGCGCCTCGCCGAGTTCGTCGTCGTGACCTCCGACAACCCCCGCTCGGAGGACCCCGACGCGATCGTCGCCGAGATCCTCGCGGGCGCCGCGCCCGCGAGCCGTCCCGCCGGGGCGTCCCCGGTGGCGGCCGTCGTCGAGCGCCGCGCCGCGATCGAACAGGCGATCGCCGCTGCGCGGCCGGGCGATGTCGTGGTGATCGCCGGCAAGGGCCACGAGCAGGGCCAGGAATTCGCAAAGGGCGCGAGGGTGCCGTTCGACGACGTCACCGTCGCCCGCGACGCGCTGCGCGCGCTCGGCGCCCGCTCCGCTGGGGCCGCAGCATGAGCGATGGGGCGGCGGCGTGATCGAATGGGACGCGGCGCGTGTCGCCGCGGCCGCCGGCGCGCGGCTGGTGGATACCGGTTCCCGCCCGCCCGTGGGGCGTGCCGCATCGGAGGTGGCCACGGCCGGCGGGATGGGAGGTGCCACGACCGAGGGTCGGGGAGCTGCCGGCGTCCAGCCGGGTCCCCGGGGCGTGACGATCGACTCGCGCCGGGTCGCCTCGGGCGACCTGTTCGTGGGCCTGCCCGGGGAGCGCGTCGATGGCGGCGCCTACGCGGCGCAGGCGCTCGCGGCCGGCGCGTGGGGGGTGCTGGTGGCCGACGAGCACGCCGACGCGCTGCACCCCGACCTTCGTCGAGGCGAGGCGTCCGGGGTCGGATTCGGACCCGCCGGGGCGGGCGGATCCGAGATCGGATTTGGACCCGCGGGGGCGGACGGGTCCGGGTCCGTCGTACTGGCGCACCCCGACCCCCTGCCGGCCTGCAGTCGCTGGCGCACGCCTGGCGGTCTGCGCCGGAGCCGCGGCGCGCGGGTCGTCGCGGTCACGGGCTCCACCGGCAAGACCTCCACCAAGGACATCCTCGCCGCCCTGCTCGGAGGGGGCCGCAACCAATCGCAGGACGGTGGATCGCGGACCGGCGGATTGCAGACTGGTGGATCGCGGACCAGCGGTCGCGAACCGGCCGGCAGATCGTGCCAGCCCGGCGAACCTCAACACCGAGATCGGCCTGCCGCTGGCGGTGCTCGCCGCGCCCCCCGGCACCGGGCGCTGGTGCTGGAGCTCGCGATGCGCGGCGCCGGGCAGATCGCGCGAGCTCACCGCGATCGCCGAGCCCGACGTCGGGGTGATCGTCAACGTCGGCCCCGTGCACCTGGAGCAGCTCGGGCTCGCTGGAGGCCGTCGCCGCCGCCAAGGCCGAGCTGATCGCCGGGATGGCGCCAGGGACCACCGTCGTGGTCCCCGCCGGCGAGCCGCTGCTCGAGCCCCACCTGCGCGCCGATCTGCAGACCATCACCTTCGGGGAGGGCGGCGACGTCGAGCTGCTGGCTCGGCGCGACGACGGCGAGGTGACAATCGCCGACCGCACCCCGCCCGACGATGCTGCCGGCGGGGCCGGCGGCGCGCCTGGCGATGCGCCCCAGGCGCGCCGCCGGCGCCGGTGCGGACGATCTCGTCTGCGACCGTCGTTCGCGCAATCCCATAACCTGCTCAACCTGCTGGCCGCGGTCGCGGCGGCGCGTGCGCTCGGCGTCACCCCCGGCGGGAGGCTCGAGGTCCGGTTCTCGGCGCTGCGCGGCGAGCGCGTGACCCTGGACGATGAGATCGTGCTGATCAACGACTGCTACAACGCCAACCCGATGTCGATGCGCGCGGCGCTCGACGACCTCGCCGACACCGCCCCCGCGCGCCGCGTCGCGGTGCTCGGCGACATGCTCGAGCTCGGCCCCGAGCAGCGGCGCCTGCACCGCGAGCTCGCCGCGCACGCTCGGGCCCGCGGGGTGGACCTGCTGGTCGCCGTCGGCCCGCTCGCCGCCGAGATGCGGGGGGAGTTCTCAGGGGAGTTCCACGGTGTCCCCGACGCCGCCGCCGCGGCCGAGCTGCTCGGCGGGCTGCTGCGCTCCCGTGACACCGTGCTCGTCAAGGGATCGCGCGCGGTGGGGCTCGAGCTGGTGGCGGAGAGCCGTCGCCCAGCCCCCCGCGCACGGCCGGCCCGCCAGGCCGGCCCAATCCGGCAGGGACGCTGACGTGGGCCGCATCCTGATCGGGGGCACCGCCGCGCTGCTGATCTGCCTCTTCCTGAGCCCCAAGTTCATCGAGTTCCTGCGCAAGCGCGAGTTCGGCCAGCAGATCCGCGAGGAGGGCCCCGAGGGGCACCGCCAGAAGGCCGGCACGCCGACGATGGGCGGGATCATCGTGTTCCTCGCGATCGCGATCCCGTTCCTGATCCTCACCAGCTACGAATGGCGCTCGATCGGCGTCTTCGGGGTCGCGATCGCGTGCGCGCTGCTGGGCTTCGCCGACGACTACACCAAGCTCGTCCGGCGCCGCTCGCTGGGTCTGCGGGCGCCGCACCAAGCTCGTCGTGACGGTCGCGATCTCGCTGGCGCTGTGGTTCATCGCCACCCACGAGGCCCACCTGCAGAGCACCCTGCGGCTGCGCTTCGTCGACTACCAGATCGACCTCGGGCCCTTCTACCCGCTGCTGATCTACCTCGTCGTCGCCGGCACCACCAGCGCCGTCAACCTCACCGACGGCCTCGACGGCCTGGCGGCCGGCTGCGCCGCGATCGTGCTGCTCGCCTACATCGGCATCACGTTCATCACCGAACGACCTCGACCTGGCGATGCTCGCCGGCTGCCTCGTGCGGCGGCTGCATCGGCTTCCTCTGGTTCAACGCCTTCCCCGCGACGATCTTCATGGGCGACACCGGCGCGCTGGGGCTCGGCGGGGCGATCGCCGGGCTCGCCGTGATGACCAAGACCGAGGTCCTGCTGATCCTGCTCGGCGGGATCTTCGTGATCGAGGCGCTCTCGGTCGCGATCCAGGTGCTCTACTTCCAGACTGCGCCACAAGCGGGTCTTCCTGATGGCGCCGATCCACCACCACTTCGAGCTGCGCGCCTGGTCGGAGACCAAGATCATCCTGCGCTTCTGGATCATCGCCGCGATCTGCTGCGCGATCGGCTTCACGATCTACCGCCAGAGCATCGGCTAGGGACCTATGAGAGCCCGGCCGCCGATCCCGCCGGGCCCCTACCTGGTCGTCGGGCTCGCCCGCTCCGGGATCGCCGCCGCGCTGGCGCTGGCGCGCGGGGCGAGGAGGCGATCGGGGTCGACGCCGGCGCGCCGCCGGGACCGACGGCGCTCGCGACGCGCGGGCGTCGAGCTGCACCTGCACGACGACGGCCTGCGCCACCTCGCGCGGACGCGCGACGCGTGGTCAAGAGCCCCGGGGTGCCCGCGCAGGCGCCCGTCGTCGCCGCCGCGCGCGCGCGCGGCCTGCCGGTGCTGGGCGAGCTCGAGCTCGCCTGGCGGCTGCTGCCCAACGAGTTCATCGCGGTGACCGGCACCAACGGCAAGACCACCACCGTCGAGCTGATCGGCGCACATCCACCGCGAGGCCGGCCTGCCGGTCGCGGTCGCCGGCAACGTCGGCACCGCGCTCAGCGGCCTGGTCGGGCAGCATCGACGCGGCCGCCACCGTCGTCTGCGAGGCCTCCTCCTTCCAGCTGGAGGACACGCTCGCGTTCGCGCCCGAGGCGGCGGTGCTGCTCAACATCGCCCCCGACCACCTCGACCGCCACGGCACGCTGGCCGCCTACCGTCGAGGCCAAGCTGCGGGTCTTCGCCGACCAGGGGCGCACGGGGACGTCGCGGTGCTCCCGCTGGCAGCTCGCGGCGCGGCCCGGGAGCGTCGGCGCGTCCGGCAGGGCGCGAGGCGTGCTGCTTCGGCGACGGCCCCGACGCGCGAGCTGGCGCGCGCGACGGGCGCATGCTGGTGGGAGGGCGAGCCGCTGCTGGCCGCCGACGAGCTGCGCCTGCGCGGCGCCCACAACCTGCCAGAACGCGATGGCCGCCGCCGCGGTCTGCCTCGCGCGCGGGGTCGATCCCGAGGCGGTGCGCGCCGGCCTGCGCAGCTTCGCCGGGCGTCTCGCACCGCCTGGAGGAGGTCGCGCACCGCGGAGGGGGTGCTCTACGTCAACGACTCCAAGGCCACCAACGTCGCGAGCACCCTGGTCGCGCTGCGACGCGCTTCGCGGGCAGCGCCGTCCATCTGATCCTCGGCGGCCAGGGCAAGGGCCAGGACTTCGCGCGCCTGCGCGACCCGGTGTGCGGCGGCTGCGCGGCGGTCTACCTGATCGGCGAAGACGCCCCGACGATCGCCGCTGCGCTGCGCGGCTGCGGCGCTGTCCGCTGCGCGAGTGCGGCGAGCTCGAAGCGCGCTGCCGGCGCCGCGGCGGCCGCCGCGCGCCGGGGAGACGTCGTGCTGCTCTCGCCCGGCCTGCGCGAGCTTCGACCAGTTCGCGGACTTCGAGGCGCGCGGCGAGCGGTTCCGGAGCTCGTCGCTCGGCCGAACGCTGCAGAAGGCTTCCGTCGGCCGGCGTCGAAGTGAGCGCGGGATGCCACCAGCCGCGTCGCGGCGCCAAGGCCAAGCCCTGAGAGTCAAGGACGCTCGCAGCGCGTCGCTCAGCGCGACCCACGGCGCAACCGACAGCCGGTGGGCGCGCCTTCGGCGCGAATCCCGGGCCAGCCGCCGCCCGCGCATCAGCCGCTCGAGCAGCGCATCCTGCTGACCGCCACGCTCTGCCTGCTGGCGTTCGGCGCGGTGATGGTCTACAGCGCCTCTTCGGCCAGCGACGCTGCTGCAGGGCGAAGGCAACGGCAGCGGCGACCTGGTGAAGTTCGTCGCTCTTCGGGGGGGTCGGGCTGGCGCTGATGCACGTGCTCGCGCGCGACGGCGTCGCCCGGGTGCAGGGCCTCGTCGGCGCCGCTGCTGGCGATCTCCTTCGTGCTGGTGCTGGCCGTGCACGTCCCGCACGTCGGCGTCGCGCGTCAACGGCGCACGCCGCTGGATCGGGGCGGGGATCGCTCCAGTTCGAGCCCTCCGAGCTGCTGAAGCTCGCGCTGGTGCTGTACTCCGCCACGCTGCTGGCGCGCCGCCCGCAGCGCGTGCACGACCTGCGCGAGCTCGCCCAGCCGCTGCTGATCGTGGTCGGCGCCGCCTGCCTGCTGGTGGCCACCCAGCCGGACATCGGCACGGCGCTGGTGATCGCCTTCACCGACCTGCGCGCTGCTGCGTCGCCGCGGGGATCCCGATGCGCAAGCCTCGCGATCCTCGCCGGCGTCGCGCTGGCGGCTGGTGGCGCTCTACGCGCTCGCCCGAGCCCTACGCGCGCGCGCGGCTGACCTCGTTCATCGACCCCTGGGCGCACGCCTCCGGCAGCGGCTTCCAGGCGGTCCAGGGCCAGATCGCGATCGGCTCCGGCGGCCTGTTCGGGGTCGGGCCGGGGCAGTCGGTCCAGAAGGCCTTCTACCTGCCGGAGGCGCCAGACCGACTTCATCCTCGCGGTGATCGCCGAAGAGCTGGGGGTCGTCGGGGTGTACGCGCTGCTGTTCCTCTACGGGCTGATCGCCTACGCCGGGCTGCGCGCCGCCAAGCGCGCCCGCAGCCTCTACAGCGCGCTGATCGCGGTCGGCATGACCTCGCTGATCGTCTCCCAGGCGCTGCTCAACGTGTTCGCGGTGCTCGGCCTCGCGCCGCTCACCGGCGTGCCGCTGCCGTTCGTCTCCTACGGGTCGAGCAGCCTGATCGTGATGCTCGCCGCGATGGGCCTGCTGCTCAACGTCGCCGTCGGTGGCACCAGTGCCCACGTGCGCGCCGGTCGGCGACGACACGCGGGCGCGCAAACCGGCAGGATTGGCCGGTGAGCGCAGCGACCGCAAGAGGATCGTGATCGCCGCGGGCGGGACCGCCGGGCACGTGGTGCCGGCGCTGGCGGTGGCTGACGCGCTGCGCGCGCGGGGCGCCGAGGTCACGTTCATCGGCGGCGCGCGCGCCGAGGCGCAGCTGGTGCCGGCGGCCGGCTACGCGCTGCACACGATCGTCGTCGCCGGCCTCAGCCGCGCCAACCCGCTGCGCGCCGCTGCGCGCCCTGGTGCGGGCCGCGCGCGGCGTTTCTGCGCGCTCGCGCGCTGCTGGGCGAGCTGCGAGCCCGACGCGGTGATGGGCGGCGGCGGCTACGTCGCCGGGCCGGTCGGTCTGGCGGCGCTGACGCGCCGCATCCCGCTGGTCCTCACCGAGGCCGACAGCCACCTCGGCCTCGCCAACCGCGTGCTCGCTCCGTTCGCCCGGCGGGTCTGCCTCGCGTTCGCGATCGAGGGCCGCGCACGGGGCGTCGCTACCGCGTCACCGGCCGCCCGATCCCGCCGCCCCACGAGACCGCGCCGGCGCCCGGGCGCGGCTGGGGATCGCGCCGGAGAGACCTGCGTGCTGGTCTTCGGCGGCTCGCTGGGGGCGCGCTCGATCAACCTCGCCGCGGTCGAGGCCTTCGCGGGCGCGGCCTTCCACGTGCTGCACGTCTGCGGGCGGCGCGACCACCCCGAGCTGCGCACGCCGGCGCCGCGCTCGCCTGGGTATCGACCTGCGCGAGTACCTCGACCGCGCGGAGCTTCGCCGACGCGCTCGCCGCCTGCGATCTGGTCGTCGCGCGCGCCGGGGGCTCGCTGTTCGAGGTCGCCGCCCACGGCCGGCCGGCGATCCTGATCCCCTACCCGCACGCCGCCGCCGACCACCAGAGCGCCAACGCCCGCTGGATGGCAGCAGGCGGGCGCCGCGGTCGTGATCGCCCGACGGCGAGCTGAGCGCCGCGCGCCTGGCGCGCGAGACGCGCGGCGCTGCTGGCCGACGCGCACGGCTCGCAGGCGATGGCCGCCGCCTCCCGGCGCTCGCGCGCCCGCGGCGCCGCGGATGAGGTCGCCGAGGAGCTGCTTGGGGGCGGCCAGGGGATGAGCGCTCCCTGGAGCGGCCGGCGCCTGCACTTCGTCGGCGTCGGCGGCGCCGGGATGAGCGGCTACGCGCGCGCGGCCCACGCGCTCGGGGCGCAGGTCAGCGGCTCCGACCGCGCCGAGCTCGCCCTACCTGGAGCGCCTGCGCGCCGACGGGGTGCTGGAGGCGCGCATCGGCCACGACGCCGCCAACCTGCCGGCGGGGAGGACGTGGAGGTCGTCTACTCCAGCGCCGTCCCCGCCGAGAATCCCGAGCGCGCGCGCGGCGCGCGAGCGGGGCCTGCGCGAGCGCCCGCGCGCGCGAGCTGCTGGGCGAGCTGAGCGCGCTGAGGCGCACGATCGCCGTGGCGGGCACCCACGGCAAGACGACGACCGCCTCGATGCTCGTGCACATCCTGCGCGCCGCCGGCGCCGATCCCGGCTGGCTGGTGGGCGCCCCGGTGGGCGGCGGTTTGCCCAACGCGCACTGGGGTGAGGGCGAGTGGCTGGTCGTGGAGGCCGACGAGTCCGACCGCTCGATGCTCGCGCTCGCGGTGGAGATCGCGGTGCTGACCAACGTGGAGCTCGACCACCACGCCAGTCTTCGCCTCGCTGGCGGAGCTGCGCGCGGCCTTCCGTGCGTTCCTCGAGCAGCCGTGGTCGCGGTGGTGTGGGACCGCCCCGAGTTGCTGGAGCTGCGCGGACGCGGCGAGGTCGTCGCCTATGACTTGCCCGATGCCGACGCTCACAGGCGGAGGCTCGCGCTTCATCTGGCGCGGGCACGAGGTGAACCTGGCCGTGCCCGGTGCCCACAACGCGCTCAACGCCGCCGCCGCCCTGGAGGCTGCGTCGCTCGCCGGCGCCGAGCCCGAGCGCGCGATCGCGGGGCTCGCCGGCTTCACGGGCGCGGGTCGGCGCTTTCAGCGGGTGGGCGCCACGGCGCGCGGTGGGGCGGTGTATGAGGACTACGCCCACCACCCGACCGAGGTGGCGGCGACCCTGCGGCGCGGCGCGCACGCTCGAGCCCCGGCGGCTGGTGGCGGTGTTCCAGCCCCACCTCTACTCGCGCACCGTGCTGCTCGCGCGAGAGTTCGGTCAGGCGCTGGCGCTCGCCGACGTTGCGGTCGTGCTCGACGTCTACCCGGCACGCGAGCGCGCCGAGGACTTCCCGGGGGTGAGCGGGCTGACGATCGCGCAGGCCGCCGCGGACGCCGCGCGCGGGCGCACGGTGATGTGGCTGCCGACGTTCGCCGATGCGCTGCCCGTCCTGCGCGCCCTGCTCGCCGAGGGCGACCTCTGCATGGTGATGGGCGCCGGCGACGTCGACGCGCTGGGGCGCCGTCTGGTGGGGGGTGCCGGCGACGTGGAGGCGCCCGAGCGCGGTTTGGCGAGAGGGATGCAGGCCCATGAGCGTGCCGCCGCCACCCGCGTCGGTGCGGCGCGACTTCCCGCTGGCGCGCCTCTCCACCGTGCGCACCGGGGGCTCGGCGGAGCTGTTCGCGCGCGTCGGCGGCGCCCCGCAGCTGCTGGAGCTGCTCGCGTGGGCGCACGCCGCACAGGTGCCGGTAGCGGTGGTCGGGTCGGGCTCCAACCTGCTGATCGCCGACGAGGGCGTCGCCGGCCTGGTGCTGAAGCTCGAGGGCGAGCTGGCGGCGATCGAGCGGGTGGGGGAGCGGGGCCTGGAGTGCGGCGGCGGCGCGCGCCTGCCCGCGGTGGCCGCGTATGCCGCGCGGGCGGGCCTGTCGGGGATCGAGTTCGGCGTCAACATCCCCGGCACCGTGGGCGGCGCGGTGCGGATGAACGCCAACGCCTACGGCGGCGAGCTTGCCCGCACGCTGGAGTGGGTGGAGGTCGCCGGTGCGGGGGGGCTCGAGCGCCGCCCGCCGCCCGACCTGGGGTTCGCCTACCGCAGCTCCAACCTGCGCCCCGGGGAGGTCGTGGCGTGTGCCTCGTTCACGCTGCACCCCGCGGACCCCGACGTCGTCAAGGCGACGCTCGCCGAGCTGCGCGCCCGCCGCCACGAGGCCCAGCCGCAGGGCATCAAGACGTTCGGCTCGACCTTCAAGAACCCTGATGATCCAAAGGCAGGTGGGCGCACCGCCGGCCTGCTGCTCTCCGAGGCCGGCTGCAACGGCCTCACCATCGGCGGTGCCCGTTTCGCGCCCAAGCACGCCAACTTCATCGAGAACACCGGCATGGCGACCACGGCGGAGGTCGTCGCGCTGATGGCCGAGGGCCGCCGCCGCGTGCGGGAGCGCTTCGGCGTGGCGCTGGAGCCCGAGGTGCAGACGCTCGGCGACGTGCGCTTTCCGTGGTAGATGGGCGAGCGCGGGGTTGTTCGCCTGCCTTGTTGCAGTGACGCGCCCGGCGGAGTGCTAGTCTCAGCAGTAAATACGAACCAGAGAATACGAGGAGGGGCCAATATGGCGACCACATCACCGAGGATCGTGACCGTGGCAAAGCGGCATTTCGAGTTGGATCACAACAACGTCGAGGACAAGATGCGAGATAGGCAGCCCGAGCCGATCGATCGCCTCTTTGTGGTGATCGGCAATCGTCGCTTCCCGCCGAAGCAGGTCATCAGCGCCATGACCGGGGTCGACCGGGCGGACTTCACGTCGCATCAGGCCAGGCGAATCCTCACCGGTCTTGGCTTTCCAGCCGGGCGGCAGCCACGCGAAGAGCTCGTGCAGCGCGAGCCGCCCGATCGAGATGCTCCCTCCGCGCACGAGACGATTGGGCGGACGCGTCCCAGCGCCGAGGCGCTCGAACCGTTCATCGGACAGTGGGTAGCGACGAGAGGTCCGCAGGTGCTGGTCGCCGCCAGGGATCCACGCACGGTCGTGAGCTGGCTGGCCGAACATCGCCAGCAGGCGGAGAGCATGTTTCGCGTGCCGGAGGAGGAGTATCAGGCCAGTGGGATCGCCCCACTGTGAGGTATCGATTCCAGGAGCTGCCGGGGATCAGGGGGAGGGCTCGGCCGGTCGTGGACCTCGTGGTGGAGGGGCTCGAGCTGGCTCCACAAACCTGCCTGCTGGACACCGGGGCGAGCGACGTCCGGATCGGCAGCCACGTGGCCGAGCTGGCCGGCATCGAGCTCGCCACGACGCTCGACAGCGAGATCGTCATCGGCGGCCTGCGCACCACCGGCAGAGCGGCACGCGTTCAGCTCGAGCTGCGTCAAGGCTTCGGCAGCCACACGTGGAGCCCGACCGTTTATTTCTGCGATCCCTGGCCGTGGGCCTTCGGCCTGCTCGGCCTGGCCGGCTTGGACCCTTTCCTCACGATCGTCGATGCCTATGAGGAGTGGGTGGAGCTTCAGCTGTTGAGTCGTTGAGCGCAACCACGTGGGAGTTCGCCCGTCGAGGTCCAGACGCTCGGGCCGGTGCGGGTTTCCCTGGAGGTAGGGGTTCCCCCAGCGAGGTCGAAGACCTCCCGGATGGCTCGCTCACTCGTCGCGCCCCACCCCAGGCGCATCGGTCGCAGGTCGGCGCAGCCCGTGCTCGGCGCCCTGCGCCCGCTGACCGCCGCGGCGAGCCTGACGCTCGCCGGGGTCGGCTTCGCCCGGCGCCGGCGGCGCCTGCGCCGCGGGCTGATCGCTGCGCTGGTCGCGCTGGGGCTGCTCTGCGGCGGCTGGCTGTGGCTGCGCGACTCGCCGCTGGTCGCCGTCGAGCGCGTGCGGATCGCGCGGCGTCCACGGGGTCGACGCGGGAGCGATCGACGGGGCGCTGAACCGTGCGGCGCGGCACATGACACGCTGGACGTCAACGTCGGCGCGTTGCGCGCCGCGGTCGCGCAGTTCCGTGTCGTGCGCGACCTGCGGGTCGCCACGGGCTTCCCGCACGCCCTGCGGATCGACGTGATCGAGCAGCTGCCGGTGGCGGCGGTGGTGGTCGGAGGAGCTCGCACCGCGGTCGCCGCCGACGGGGCGGTGCTTGGCCCCGGGCTGCTGTCGAGCTCGCTGGCGACGATCGACGCGAGCTCCGGGCCGCTGCGCTCCGGGCACATCAGAAGCGCGACGGTGCTCGCCGAGCTGCGCGTGCTGGGCGCCGCGCCCGCGCGCACTCGCGGGCTGGGTCGCGCGGGTGTTCACCGGCCCCGAAGGGATCACGGTGGCGATGCGCAACGGCCTGTCGATCTACTTCGGCGACGCCGCCCGTCCGCACGCCAAGTGGCTGTCCGCCGCCCGCGTGCTCGCCGACCCGACATCGGCGGGCGCGACCTACGTCGACGTGCGCCTGCCCGAACGTCCCGCCGCCGGCACCAGCGCGCCGGGGGGCCTGCAGGCGGCGACCACCCCGGGCCAGGGGAGCGCGTCGGATCCCTCGACCGCCGCGCTCGCCTCGGCGCTGGCCGCGGCGGTCGGCGGCGGCCGAGGAACCGTCCGCGAGCCCCGCCAGCGCCAGCTCCGAACCAGCGGCGAGCACGGCCGGCGCCGAGTCAGGAACCAGCGGCCAGCACGGCTGGCGGCAGCCAGGAATCGTCCGTGGCTTCTAGCGCAGGGCGCCCCGCTAAAAACCATCAACCTCTACTTCAGGTTGACTGTAGACGGGAAGCCATCTCTCGGGCGGTGGTCGAGAGTCCCGGCATCTGCAAGCGATCCTGCAAAAGTTGTCGCGTACGTTGACATGGCGAAGTTCCCTGCATAACGTGGGCAAATCGAGCGGTTCCCGGAGATCCGCTCCAGAACCCTTAACCACTACTGAAGGCTTCGGACGCGCATCATGGAGAGCGGCGTGGCAGTTATCTGGCAGTCATCAAGGTCGTGGGCGTCGGCGGCGGCGGCACCAACGCGATCAGCCGCATGGTCGACGCGGGGCTGCGCGGAGTGGAGTTCATCGCGGCCAACACCGACGCCCAGGCGCTCGCGATGTGCGACGCCGACATCAAGCTGAACATCGGCCACGAGTCCACCCACGGCCTCGGCGCCGGCGCCAACCCCGAGGTCGGCTTCGCCGCGGCGGCTGAGTCGCGCGACGACATCAAGGAGGCGCTGAAGGGCGCCGACATGGTGTTCGTCACCGCGGGCGAGGGCGGCGGCACCGGCACCGGCGCGGCGCCGGTGATCGCGGAGATCGCCAAGAACGAGATCGGCGCGCTGACCGTCGGCGTCGTCACGCGCCCGTTCGACTTCGAGGGCACCCAGCGCGCGCGCCAGGCCACCGAGGGCATCGAGCGCCTGCGCGAGGTCGTCGACACGCTGATCGTGATCCCCAACGAGAAGCTGCTCGCGGTGGTCGAGCGGCGCACCTCGATGCTCGACGCCTTCAAGGAGGCCGACGACGTGCTGCGCCAGGGCATCCAGGGGATCACCGACCTGATCACGATCCCCGGCCTGATCAACCTCGACTTCGCCGACGTGCGCACGATCATGCACGACGCCGGCTCGGCGCTGATGGGCATCGGCGCCGCCGCCGGCGAGAGCCGCTGCGCGGAGGCCGCCAAGATCGCGATCTCCTCGCCGCTGCTGGAGGAGTCCGTGGACGGCGCGACCGGCATCCTGCTGAACATCACCGGCGGCAAGGAGCTCGGCCTGTTCGAGGTCAACGAGGCCGCCGAGATCATCCAGAACGCGGCCGACCCCAACGCCAACATCATCTTCGGCGCGGTGATCGACGAGAACATGGGCGACGAGGTGCGGGTCACGGTGATCGGCACCGGCTTCGACCACCGGCCGGGCCGGGCAGTGCGCCGCGAGCGCGGCGGGCGCGCGAGCGCCCCGACCGCGGCCCTCGGATCGGCGACCGCGAGCGCTCGTCGCTGGAGATCTCCGACGACGAGATCGACGTGCCGCCGTTCTTGCGCTGAGGTAGCTGGTTGTTCGAGCGGCGCATGCTTAAAAGCTGATGGGATGACCTCGCCGCATGCGGCGAGGTCGGCAGGGTCGCATGCGACCCTGCCCCGAAGGCGCATGCGCCTTCGGAACGACATGCCGCATGCGGCATGTCCCGGCGGGCGCATGCGCCCGCCGAACAGCAGACCGACACCGGTCGCCCGATAGCCTGCGGACCGTGCCGAGTCCTCCGCGCCGCACTGCCCTATTCGACCGTCACGTGGCCGCCGGGGCGAAGCTCGTGGAGTTCGCCGGCTGGGAGATGCCGGTCCAGTACGCCGGCGTGCGCGAGGAGCATATGGCGGTGCGCGAGGGCTGCGGGATCTTCGACGTCTCGCACATGGGCCAGATCGAGACCGCCGGGCCGGAGGCGTTGGCGCTGCTGCAGCGGCTGCTCTCAAACGACGTCGCCGCGATCCCCGTCGGGGGCGCGCAGTACAGCGTGCTGTGCCGCGAGGACGGGGGGTGCTCGACGACCTGTTCACCTACCGCCTCGCTAGGCGACCGCTACCTGACGGTCACCAACGCCGCCAACCACGAGCGCGACCTGGAGTGGTGGCGCGCGCACGCCGGGGACTTCGATGTCGCAGGTCGACGATCGCCGCGACGACTACGCGATGCTCGCCGTGCAGGGCCCCCGGGCGCGGGAAGTCGCGCAGACCATCTCCGACTCCCCGCTGCCGCCGCGGATGACCGCCGCCGAGTGCCGGATCGGGGGCGCCGCCGTGCTGGTGTGCGGCACCGGCTACACCGGCGAGGACGGCGTCGAGCTGCTGCTCTCGCCAGCGGACGCCCCGGCGCTGTGGGACGAGCTCGTGCGCCGCGGCGCGCTGCCGGCGGGGCTGGCGGCGCGCGACACGCTGCGCCTGGAGGCCTGCTTTCACCTCTACGGCAACGACCTGATGCTCGAGCGCGGCCCGATCGAGGCGGGCCTCGGATGGTGCTGCAAGGAGGACACCGGCTTCATCGGCTCAGACGCCGTGCGCGCGGTGCGCGCGGCCGGTACGGCCGAGAAGCTGGTGGCGTTCGCGATCGACGGCCCCGGCATCGCCCGCCAGGGCAACCCGATCGTCGGCGGCGGCGAGGTCACCAGCGGCACGCTGTCGCCGTGCCTGGGCGTCGGCATCGGCCTCGCCTACGTCCCCGCCGCGCGCGCCGCGGTGGGCACCCGCCTGGAGATTGACGTGCGCGGGCGGGCCCGCCCGGCGCGCGTGCATTCCAAGCCGTTCGTGGCCAAGCGGGTTTGAGTGAGCGTCCAAGCCCAGTAGCTCGCCGAGGCATGCCGAAATCTATGCTTTTTCGCTATGAAGCTGGCGAAACTATAGTATTTCGCTACCTCGCACGCGATCTGGAGCAGGCGCGCAAGGATCCGGCCGACTGCCGCGGGGCATCCACAACCGGCTGGGCTCTGGGCCGCCTGATATCGTGCGCAGCATCGATCGCCGAGTTCGCAGTCTTGGGCTAAGGTCAGGTCTTTGGAAGGCCGATGATGGGTTGGTGCGACGGATGCGCGGGGTCATGGCTGGCATCGTGGTTTTCATGGCGCTCCTCGCGCGTGCCCTGCCGGCCTCGGGGCTACCGCTGACGCTGTTTCCCTCTGCGTTCTCAGAAGCCTGCGTGCCAAAACAAATCGTGTTTGGGCCGGAGGACAGCATGTGGTTCTTGCTGCGTGGCTGCATCGTGAGCCCCGGCAAAGAAGAAGAACTGTCCGGGGTTGGGCGACTGCCCCTCGATGACCCCAAGGCCCAGCTTGTCCAACGCCTCAACAGATTGCCGAACGATCTGACGGTCGGCCCGGAAGGCGACCTGTGGTTCACCGAGGGTACGGCCATTGATGCCGCCAAGGGCGAAGTGCCTGAGATTGGTCGGCTGACCGCTGCGGGGCAGCTCACGCAGTTCCCGACCCCCGTTCAGCCTAGCCTTCCATATACGCTGCATGAGCAACCTGAACAGATTATTGCGGGACCGGAAAACGATCTCTGGTTCATCGCGAATGGTGTGGGAGCGAACGTGCTGGCGCGGATCACCCCGACGGGGGTCACCAGCCAGTTCTCTCCGCCGTTGAGGCGGAACGGCAGGGGCGAAACCGAACCCAAACCCGATGAAGTGCCGCGAGTGCTCGCCAAGGCGGCCAACGGCAACCTGTGGATGGGAGCGAACAACGAAGGGATGATTGGCCTTGTAGAAGCCGGTGGGGTCGTGAAACAGTTCCGGTTCGGGGAATATGGGCAGGGTATCGTTCCCTCGGGGGAACCGATGATCGGGACCCCTGATGGTGGGGTGTGGTTGGTAGAACAGCGTGCCTTTACGCAGGTGGGTCCTGAAGGAGCGCTGCGAAGCCGCGTCAGCGTCCCAAGCGTCGGCGAAAGCTTTACTGGGTCGCTCGCGACGACCGGCGACGATGTGCTGTGGGTGACTGATCAGGACGCTGGCGAAGTCCTCAAGCGGGTAACGAGCACGGGCCAGTTCGGAGAGCTGGTGTTCTGCAGCTCCAACGAAACCCCGGAAGGTATAGCGGTCGGCCCGGAAGGCGACCTCTGGTTTGCCGCGCGCACCGGGAAAGACTTTGGCCGACTGGATCTCTCCCAGCTGACGAGCGAACTGGAACGTGAACGAACCCAGGTCCGGATTTGCAGCGCGAAAGCGAAACCACGGACGCTGCGAGCCAGGGTCCCGTGCGAGAGCCTGGAAGCTGTATCGAATGCCTGCGATTACCAGGCCACGGTTACGCTTGCGAGCGCACCCAGCCGTGTGGTCGGCGCCGGGCGCTTTTTCACGAGAGCGATTCGGGAACCAGGGGTATTGAGTGTGCCGTTGCGTCCGGTGGCGCGTAGGCTCTTGCGTCACCACAGGCGGCTGCTGCTGCGGCTGACGTTGCGATCAGGTGCCCATGTGGCCGCTAGCAGCCTCGTCGTACTCCGTGGCTGAACAGATGCCAAGCACGTCAGCCAAGGCCTCTTGAGCTATAGGTCGACGGAGGCTTTGTGGGTCTAACCGAGCCCCAGCTCGGTTCAGAGTCCGGCGACAAACACTGGGGTGGTTCTCTCTGTCGTCGTGCCGTCGCCCAGTTCTCCTCGTCTATTAGACCCCCAGCACTCGACCTGGTTGCTCGTAAGCAGAGCACACGCGTGTAGGTCGCCGGCGCTTATCTCTACAGCCGACGAGATGCCAGTGACGCGCACAGGTTCGTCGGCGGCTTCCGGCGTTTCACCGTTACCAAGCTCTCCTTCTCCACCTGTGCCCCAGCACTTGACTTCCTGGCTTTCCAGAGCGCAGGCGTGGTCGTCGCCGACGGATACCTGCGTCGCTTTCGTGATGCCGACCACGGCCGCAGATGTCGCCACTTCACCGATGTGGCCGTTACCAACTGCTCCCTCTCGGTTTTCACCCCAACAATCAATGCCGCCGCTGCTCAGGGTTGCGCACGCTGAAAGCCCGCCTGCCGAGATGGTTGTCGCATTGCTCACGCCGCCCACTGTCACCGGCTTCGCGCTGTATTCGCCACCGTCTTTGCCGTTGCCGAAGCCGCCGAGTTGGTTGCTATCCCAGCAGCCGACGCTGTGGTTTTCACGTACCGCGCAGGGGGCATACGTGCCCTCCCCAGAATTGATGGCCGTGATGACCCCAAGTTCTTCGACTGCTTCGGGCGGTTTTACTTTTCCGAGACGCTGATATTCGTACGGGGTTCCCCAGCACTCTCCGGTGCCGGTGGTCAACCGTGCGCAATCTTCGGTTCCTGCGTCTCCTATTTCCGCGACGCTCGCCAAACCTGAGACTGCGATGGGTATCGTGCTGCATGATGTTTCTCCACCGTACGGCACACCGCATTTTTCCGGCCCCGTCGTCGTTCCCTGTCCGAGCTGACCCCAGTCGTTGCTTCCCCAGCACTTCACCGTACCTTCCGCGAGCAGGGCACATGCGTTGCCCGTTCCCGCGAATACTTGCACGGCATTGGTAATCCCGCTCACCGGCACCGGCAGGTTGCTACACGGTATGTGGTATGAGGTGGTTTCCGGTGAGCATTCTTCGGGGCCGGTACTTGTGCCGTCGCCGAGCTGGCCATAATTGTTATCTCCCCAGCATACGACGTGGCCTGTGCGCAGCACAGCGCAGGTACTTTCCAACCCGGCTGACACCGCGACCGCTTCGCCGCACGAGGTAGTGAACGCCCTGTCGCCTCCGATTGCCGGCTTGCTTTCGTCAGCTTCGTTTTCGGCCTCGGCTTGGTAGTGGTAGGTGGTGCATGCTTCCAGCCCGCTGAGAGCCACTGCCTCGCTCTGTTCACCGATTGAATTCGCCGCGGCCGTCAGTGTAGTCGTATGGCCATAGGCCGTTGTGGTTCCGTACTCGACTCGATATTTCGTCAGCCCGCCCTCCGGGTTCACTATCAGCGAGGCTGTCGCACCAGTTGAGGTGATCGACGCCGCGACCGCGGGTTGTGTCGTCGAGGTAGGCGGACATACTCCTTTGTCGGCCAGGGCGATCACGCAGTACGCGGGCCGGTCATCGTTGGGCATTGTGCCTTCGTCAGACAGCAGCGCGCTATCGAACTGATTGCTGTCGTCGTGAGCCCCTTCTTTTTCTTCCTGCTTCTTGGTTGTGACGGTGGTTTGGTATTCGTAGTAGTTGTTGGTTTCGATGTGCCCAGTTGACTGCTTTCCGAGTTCCAGGAAGTCTTCTGCGGCGATGCGTTGGCCTTCGGGGTTGCCGTACAGCGACGTGTGTCCGCTCCGTACCCATAGCTGCACGCCGTTCTCGGTGATCCAGTCCTGTGGACGTCCCAGGCCCGCCCTGTGGGTTCCCTGCACGAACGCCTGGGCTTCGGCGCTCCCCGCACCGCTCTTGCGCACAAGTTTTTTGCTCACTTCGGTGGCTGTTTCAGCCGTTTCTTTGAGATCTTTATAGTCATGCAGACCCCAGACTTCCGGCTTGCCAGCATCCCATTTCTTCTTGCGGGCGTCTTCGATGATCGCCTTCTCATAGCCGGTGACGTAGCTGAGCTCGTTGCGACCCGGGAACTTCCGGTAACCGGCGAATTCGCCAGCGATAACTTTGCAGTACACGTGACAGCCGGCCTTGTGCAGCGCTCGCACAGCGGCGCCCCAGACTTCCGCGGCCTGCCCAGCTTTCAGGCTGCTCAGCTCAGGCTCGTTCCACGCACCCCAGATCCGCACCGGCGGAACATGTTCTTTGGCGTTGCCCTTGGTCAAGACTTTCATTATAGACAGCACGTGGCGATAGTAGATTTCTGGGAAGTTGCGCTGCTTTTCTTGCTTCAAACAGCTTTCTGGGTGTTTTTCTTCTCCTTCAATGACCGGTGTGCACTTCCCAAAGGTGATCTCGGGCACCAGGTGCGCGCCACCCGGGAGTTTCGTTTCTTGTACCTTTTTCAACCAATTTTCCACTGCTATCCCTTTAGGTTCATTGTCATAGGGGATGATGAGCCGGGCGTACTTGATCTGGACGTTTTTGCCTTCGGTGAGGTTTTTGTCCATGTGTTTTGGTTTTTGCCATTTGCCTTCGATTTCTTCTTCGGATTCCTCGAAAGGCGTGGCCATCTCGCTGGAGAGCCCGTAGGTGGGCGCTGAACGACGTCGGTGCTTCCGAGGTGCGCATCTGCAACATCGTGGTCGCGCCGAGCGGCTCGGGCCGCACGATCGTGTCGGTCGCCGGCTGGGTGTTGGCATAGACCGCTGCGGCGCCGTTGACGATCAGCGGCGTGACCGTGGCGCTCGCGGTGGTGGAGAGCGGTTTCAGGCTGATTTCGCCGATCGGGGTGTTGACCGCGAATCCCCCGCTGGTTTCCTTCGACAGCCACGAGCCGGTCAGGGTGCTCGTGGCCGCGAGCCCTTCCCCGGCATCTTCGGCGTTCGGCCTGATGCTCTGTGCTTCGAGCGTCGCGGTAGCTGATGAGGCGATCACGGAAGGGTCGGTTTTCTCGGCGACTTCCATCGCTTCGGTTGGGCTAGCTTCTTTGCCGGCCACCACCGCTGTCTGGGAGGAGAGCGAACTGGCGCCGCCGAGCGAATTCGTGACCGTCACGCTCACACGCAGCGTCGAGCCGACGTCGCTGCCGGTCGTTTTGTAGCCTGGTTTGGTCGCGCCGCTGATCACAGCGCATTTTTCCCCCGCGGAGTTGCAGCGCTCCCACCGGTAGAAGTAGCGAAGCGGCTGCGAGCCCGTCCACTGGCCGTTTTCGGCGAACAGTTCGTTGCCTTCCTGAGCGGTCCCTTTGACAGCCGGGCGTTCGCTGACAGACGGCGCCCCAGACGCTTCGATCGCTTCACTCGCAGACGACACCGCGGTTTCGCTGCCCACACCGTTTTCAGCGGTGACAGTCACGCGAACAGTCGATCCGACTTCGCCGCTGCCCAGCACATAGGTCTGTTTGGTCGCGCCGCTGATGTTCGTGCAGCTTTCTTCGGCGGTGCATTTTTCCCACTGGTATTTGTAGCTGAAGGGTTCTTCCCCGGACCACAGCCCCGGCTGCGCGGTGAGCGTGCTCCCCGCGTTCGGGTAGCCTTCGATCGACGGAGCCACACTGTCCTGCGGGCGGCCGGAGCCAGCCCCAACGACACCGCTGGCAGCCGAGGCGACACTCGCTTTACCCGAGCCGCCGGTCGCCGTGACCGTCACGCGGTCGGTGTCGCCGGCATCGGCCGACACCGCCGTGTAGGTCGATTCGGTCGCGCCGGCGATGCTCGCGCAACCTTCCCCTTTGGAGTTGCAGCGTTCCCACTGATACGTGTAAGCCAGCCCCACGGCAGCAGTCCACAGCCCAGTCGTCGCCGCCAGCGTATGAGCCACCTGCGCGGTACCGGAGACCATCGGCAACGACACGTCAGCCACCGCCGTCGCGCTCACCGTGACCGGCGCGCTGAAGGCTTCAGTCGAGCTGCCAGACGCGGTTGCGGTCACGAGCATTCGGACGGTCGAGCCCACCGCGCTGGTCGGCAGTTTGTAGGCGCTGCTCGTCGCTCCCGAGATCGCGGCGCACCCGTCGCCAGTTTCGTTGCACTTCTCCCACTGGTAGCCGTAGCTGTTGCCGCTGCCAGCCCATTTGCCGGTCGTCGCCGTGAGCGTGTATTCCGGCAGGCCCGTCCCAGAGATCCCCGGCGCGGCTTCGAGCACCGGGCCTTTCATGGTCGCTATGAGCTCGCCTGCCGAGGCAGCGGTAGCTGCATTGGCTCCTTCTTCGCTGGCCGTGACGAGCACCCTATCCACCTTGTCTACGTCTTCGGAGGCAGGCACATACGTGGACGACGTCGCACCGCTGATGTTCGCGCATTCCCCGCCTCTCCGGTTGCAGCGCTGCCATTGATACGCATAGGAGAGACCCGCAAATCCAACCCAGCTCCCAGGGGTCGCGGTGAGCGTCTGCCCGGCTCTCGCCGTCCCAGAGACACTCGGAGCCCACGAGTTCTTCAGAGAGGATTTCGCGGCGACCGTCAGCGTCGGAGCCGACAGCGCAACGAGCGAGCCAGCGGCGCCACCCGCCCCGACACGCACCCGCAACGTGTGGCCGACATCGGCGCTTGAGAGCCTGTATTCCCGTTCGGTGGCACCCGCGATATCCGAGCATTCCGCGCCAGACGAGTTGCACCGCCGCCACTGGTAACTCGCTCCAACACTGGTCCCGGCCCATCCTTCACCGCTCGCCGAGAGCGTTTCGCCTTCCCACGCCCCACCGGAAACGACCGGCGCTTCAAGCGCAACCGGAGGCCCCGACGCGACTTCCGCCGTCACCACAGACGCCGCCTGGGCAGAGCCCACAGAGTTCGTCGCCGTCACCACCACCCGCACGGTCCCTTCGACGTCAGCCGAGGCGACGCGGTAGCTCGATTCCGTAGCCGACGGCAAATTTTCACATTCCTTGCCCTGTCGGTTACACGCCTGCCACTGATACGTGTACGCGATCGGCGTCGTGCCCGACCACGTCCCGGTCGTCGTTTCCAGAAGCTGGCCGTCCACCGCCTTCCCGCTGAGCACCGGCAACGCCGTATTCGACGGAGCCGTCCCACCCGCGTTGGCGCCGCCCGAAAGCCAGGCCAGAACACAGACCGCAACCACCAGCGCCCCGGGACCCAAACGTCTCGCGCTCATGCCAGCCGCCTCGCCACCCCAAACCACGCCCTCATCCCGGTTCTCCAATCATCGGTATCTATCGATATGGCGGACTTCTACCACAACGGCCAGACAGATGTCTGTCGCCGCTGGCGGCAGCCACATGGGCGCCGGGCCGCCGAGCCCATCTCTTCCACGGCGCCGCTGGGCGGTCGCCGCCAATACTGTGCTGCCCTGTGACAGGTCACGCGCACACCCCGAGGGTGCTGTCGATCGCGGGGTCGGATTCGGGCGGCGGGGCGGGCATCCAGGCCGACCTGAAGGCGTTCGCGCGCTGCGGGGTGCACGGGATGACGGCGATCACGGCGATCACGGCGCAGAGCACGGTGGGGGTGGCGGCGGTGCACGCGGTGCCCCCGGAAATCGTGCTGGCCCAGGTGCGGGCGGTGGCGGCGGACATCGGCGTCGACGCGGTCAAGGTGGGGATGCTCGGTACGGCGCAGGTGATCAGCGCGGTGGTGCGCGCGCTGGACGAGCTGCCGGCGGGGATCCCGGTGGTGGTGGACCCGGTGATGGTCTCCGAGTCGGGCGCGCGGCTGCTGGACGTCGACGCGCAGCGGGCGCTGGTCGCCGAGATGCTGCCGCGGGCGACGGTGCTGACCCCGAACCTGCCCGAGGCGCGGGCGCTCGTCGGTGGGTTCACGGGCGCCGGCAGGGAGCCGATGGAGGCCGGCGCAGAGCACGCGGACGCCGATGTCGGCGAGCTTGGGGACGCCGACGTCGAGGAGCTGGCGCGTGCGGTGCTGGCGCTCGGTCCGGGCGCGGTGGTGCTGACCGGTGGCCACCGCGCGCGCGCGGTCGACCTGTTCGTGGACTCCCTGGGCGCGGGCCGCGGGGGCGAGGGCGGCGCGGGGGCGAGCCGCGCGGTCGAGATCCCGGGGGAGCGCCACCAGGACGGGGCGGCGCACGGCTCGGGCTGCACCCACTCCTCGGTGCTGGCGGCCCGGCTGGCTCTGGGAGACACGCCGCTGGAGGCTGCGCGCATCGCGCGGCGCCTGGCCGGGGAGGCGGTGGCGCACGGGCTGCGCGACGTGGGGGAGGGCGCTGGCCCGGTGGATGTCCTCGGTTTGGGGAGGCTGCGGAGTTGGGGCGCCGGCGGGATGTCATAATCGGGGGATGAAGCTGCTGCGTCTGAAGCCGGGCCGCTGATGAAGTTCCTGCGTCTGAAGCCGGGTCACGGCGAGATTGTGCTGGCGGACGGGGATGTCGAGGTGCCCGAGCAGGAGGCGGAGCTGATCGAGGCGTTTCGCCGCGAGCTGGACGCGGGCATGTGGGCGGCGGTGCCGACGCAGCGCCGCGACGGGCGCCGCGAGGCGGAGATGGTGCGCAGCTTCGACGAGGTGCCGCGGGACGCGGAGCGCGTGATCTTCTTCCCGCGCGCCGCCGGCGGCGGCCTCCTAGACGGCGATGCTGCTCGGGCTCGGCGCCGGCGCGATCGTGGTGGCGGCGCTGCTGTGGGAGCTGAGCCTGCCGCGTCTGCGCGGGTCGCTGCCGGCGTTGAGGGGCGCGCTCTCCGGTGCGCTGCGCAGCGCCACGGTGCGCGCGACCGAAGCGCGCAGTTCAGCTACGACCCGGGGCGCGAGCTGCGCGCCGAGCAGCGCGCGCGGGCGCTGCTGCGCTCGTGCGTGAACGAGGAGGAGTGGGCGATGTATCGCGACCTCGGCTATCCTGCGGGTGCGGGGCGGCGATGGCTCGCCGGAGGCTCCGGCGGAGCGCTACGCGTACCTGATCTACCCGCATCGCCCGATCGTGGCGTACCTCCGCAGACGGGGACGCTGCTGAACGAGTACTGCGTGGCGTTCCCGGACGAGACCCGCCCCTACGGGAGCGCGCGGCTGCCGGACGCGGACGACGTGCTGGCGAAGTGGATGGCGCTGACGGCGGACGAGCGGCGGCTGATCGCCGACGCGAACATGCACCTCCCCGGCCGCCAGGTGGACCCCGAGCAGGTGCGCGACGACCTCGCGCGCCTGGCGCGGTGGGAACACGAGCGCCTCCAGCAGGCGGGGCGCGGCACGGGTAGTGTTCGCGCGGCGTGAGCGACTTTGACCTCAAGCACCGCAGCCGCGCTCTGACGGAGGGTCCGGAGCGGGCGGCGGCGCGGGCGTATCTGCACGGGATCGGCTACACGGCGGAGGATCTCGCGAAGCCGATCGTGGGGGTGGCGCACTCGTGGATCGAGACGATGCCGTGCAACTTCAACAACCGGGTGCTGGCGGCGAAGGTCAAGGAGGGGATCCGCGCGGCGGGCGGGACGCCGATGGAGCTGAACACGATCGCGATCTCCGACGGGATCACGATGGGCACGGCGGGGATGCGCGCGTCGCTGGTCTCGCGGGAGGTGATCGCGGACTCGATCGAGCTGGTGGCGAGCGCGCACTGCTTCGACGCGCTGGTGTGCGTATCGGGCTGCGACAAGACGATCCCGGGGACAGTGATGGCGTTGGCGCGGCTGGACGTCCCGGGCCTGATGCTCTACGGCGGCTCGATCCGCCCGGGTCGCTACAAGGGCCAGGATGTGACGATCCAGCAGGTGTTCGAGGCGGTCGGGGAGTACGCGGCGGGGAAGATCACAGAGGACGAACTGCATGAGCTGGAGGAGGTGGCCTCCCCGGGCGCGGGGGCGTGCGGGGGCCAGTTCACGGCGAACACGATGGCGATGGCCTTCGAGGTGCTCGGGATCTCGCCCGCGGGCTCGGCGATGGTGCCGGCGGAGGACGGGCGCAAGCTGGAGGTGGCGAAGGGGTGCGGCGAACTGGCGATCGACGTGCTGCGCCGCGGTCTGCGCCCGAGCGAAGTGATCACGAGGCCGGCGCTGGAGAACGCGATCGCGGCGGTGGCGACGAGCGGGGGCTCGACCAACGGCGTGCTGCACCTGCTGGCGGTGGCCCGGGAAATGGGTGTCCCGCTCGCAGATCGACGAGTTCGACGGGATCTCCGAGCGGACGCCGCTGCTGTGCGACCTGCAGCCGGGGGGGCGCTACGTGGCGACGGACCTGTATGAGGCGGGCGGCGTCCCGCTGGTGCTCAAGCGGATGGCCGAAGCGGGGGTGCTGCGCGAGGAGGCGGTGACGGTGACGGGCCGCACGATCGGGCAGGAGGCGGCGGCGGCGCGGGAGACGCCGGGTCAGCGGGTGGTGCGTCCGCTGTCCGATCCCCTGAAGCCGACGGGCGGCTTCGCGATCCTGCGCGGCAACGTCGCCCCCGACGGGTGCGTCGTCAAGCTCGCGGGCCACGAGCGCCGCCGGCACACGGGCCCGGCGCGGGTGTTCGACGGCGAGGAGGCGGCGATGGCGGCGGTGCTGGCGAAGGAGATCGGCGAGGGCGACGTCGTGGTGATCCGCGGGGAGGGCCCGGCGGGGGGCCCGGGAATGCGCGAGATGCTGTCGGTGACGGCGGCGATCGTGGGGGAGGGCCTGGGGGAGTCGGTGGCGCTGATCACCGACGGGCGCTTCTCGGGCGCGACGCACGGCTTCATGGCGGCGCACGTCGGCGCCGGAGGCGGTGCGGGGCGGCCCGATCGCGGCGCTGCGCGACGGGGACGAGCTGACGATCGACGTGGACGCCCGCCGCATCGACGTGGGCCTCTCCGACGAGCAGATCGCACAGCGCCTGCGCGACTATGCCCCGCCGGAGCGGTCGACTGGAGTCCGCGCGACTGGAGCCCGCCCACCGGTGGAGGTGGCGATCCAGAAGTACGCGAAGCTGGTCGGCAGCGCCTCCGAGGGCGCGATCACGCGCTGAGCCTGGCTGCTACTCGTCGAGGAACTCTTGGAGCAGGGCGTTGAGGGCGGCGGGGCGCTCGACCTGGAGGAAGTGGCCGGTGTCGGGGAGGACGACGCTGCGCGAGTTGGGGATCAGCTCGGCATAGCGGTGGGCGTCGCGGGCGGTGACGATCAGGTCGCGGGCGCCCCACACGATCAGGGTGGGGCACGCGATCTCGGGGAGGCGGCGGCGGAGGTCGTAGTCGAGTTGGCCCGCAGTCCCTCGACGAAGGCGGGCTTGCCGGCGCCGCGGATCTGCTCGGCGACGAGCGGTGCGGGCAGCCGGTCGGGGTGGCGGGCGATGAGGCTGAGAGCGACCTCGCGCAGGCCGGGCCGGCGGGCGAGGGTGTCGGCGTGGGCGGCGCCCCAGTCGAAGATGGCGGCGATTGGGCGCCCGCCCCGACGGATCCGGCGCAGTTCGCGCAGGCCGCGGGGGTCGCGGTATGAGCTGAGGCCGGCGGCGGAGACCAGCACGAGGCGCTCGACGCGCTGGGGGAAGGCGATGGCGAGCTCGGCGGCGATGAAGCCGCCCATCGAGTGGCCGACGACGGCGGCGGCGTCGAGCTCGAGGGCGTCGAGCAGCGCGTCGAGGATGCGGGCGTACCCGGCGATCGAGATGAGCTCGGTCGGCATCGGGGAGTGGCCGAAGCCGGGGAGGTCGAGTGCGATGACGCGGTGCCCGCCACCGCTCGGAGCTCGGCCGGCGGCTCGAGCGGTCGCGGTTCGGTCAGCCGATCGGATGCCGGCGAGCACGGGAAGCTGCTCCAGCCAGTTGGTCCAGGAGCCCGAGAGGCCGTGGACGAACAGCACCGGCGGTCCGTGGCCGAGCTCGACGACGTTGACGGGGCGGCCGTCGACGACGACCCAGCGCTGGTGGGCGCGCCAGTCGATGTCCAGCCAGGGCGAGCGTCCGGCGGGTCCGTAGGCGTCGGGTGCGTCCTGGGCCGAAGGGGAGGAGACGGCGCCCACAGTACGTAATCTACCCGCGTGGAGAGCTGCTCAAGCCGCGAGGAACAGTGGCGCGAGGCGCTGGAGCTGTTCGACGGCGATCTGCGCCGCCGGGATGCGGCGCAGCGGACGCGCCGGGCCTATGGGGTCGACCTGGGGCAGTTCGCGCGGTGGGCGACGGCACGGGACCTGGCGCCGGGCGATGTGGGTCCACGGGAGCTGCGACGCTATGTGGCGCATCTCTCTCGGGATGGGGCGGCGCCGGCGACGACGGCGCGCAAGCTGGCGGCGCTGCGGTCGCTGTTTCGCTGCCAGCGCGAGCACGGGTTGATCTCGCAGAGCCCGGCGGACCTGGTGGCGACCCCGAGGCGGGCGTCGCGGCTGCCGCACGTGCTGAAGGCGAGGGAGGTGGGCGAGCTGTTGGAGAGCATCCCGGCCGGTGGGGGATCGGATCCCGTCCACCCCGCCGACCTCGGCGGGATCCTCGGCATCCGCGACCGGGCGTTGTTCGAGCTGGCGTACGCGTGCGGGCTGCGCGCCGAGGAGCTGGTGTCGCTGAGGGTCGGCGACGTGGACCACGACTCCGAGCAGCTGCGAGTCGAGGGCAAGGGTCGCAAGACGCGCTACGTGCCGGTCGGCGAGCTGGCGCTGGGGGCGCTGCGCGACTATCTGGACCGCGGACGCCCGCGCTTGGCGGCTGCGGCGGCGGGCGGTGCGGCGGCGGGCGGTGCGGCGGTGGGCGGTGCGGCGGCGGGCCGTGCGGCGGTGGGCGGTGCGGCGGCGGGCCGTGCTGATGATCTAAAAATCGCGGGCTCGTATAACCATAGCTATACGCGCCCCGAAAAAAACATATCTACACCCACAGACCCCGACAGACCGGCAGACCCCGACAGGGAGGAGCCGCTGTTTCTGAGCAGGTCGGGCAGGTCGCTGGGGACGGGCGACGTGCGCAGGCGCCTGCGGACATGGGCGCGGCGGGCGGGCGCGGCGGGCGTGCCCGGGGGTCCAGCGGGTCCTGTGGCCTCGCCCGCCCTGACGCCGCACACGCTGCGCCACAGCTTCGCGACGCACCTGCTGGACGGCGGAGCGGACCTGCGGAGCATCCAGGAGCTGCTGGGCCACGCGAGCGTGTCGACCACGCAGGTTTACACTCGGGTAGAGTCCGCCAGGCTGAAAAGCGCATACGCGCGTAGCCACCCACGAGCCTGACCGAGCGGAGAAGATCCTGGAGACGAATGTCAAAGCGGTCGAGCTGCGCGACCTGTGGCGGCGCTACAAGTCCGACGCGGACGCCCGCGCGCGCGAGCGCCTGGTGGTGGCGTACTCGCCGCTGGTGAAGTATGTGGCGGGCCGCACGGCGGCCGGCCTGCCTCCGCACGTGGAGGAGGCGGACCTGATCTCCTACGGCCTGGTGGGCCTGATCTCGGCGATCGAGCGCTTTGACCCGTCGCGGGAGATCAAGTTTGAAACGTACGCGATCACGCGCATCAAGGGGGCGATCATCGACGAGCTGCGGTCGATGGACTGGGTGCCGCGCAGTGTGCGGGCGCGGGCGCGCGAGATCGAGCGGGCGAACTCGAAGCTGGAGCACAGCCTGCAGCGGTCGCCGACCGACGAGGAGCTGGCGGCGGAGCTGGGGATCGAGCCGGCGGAACTGCAGGAATCGCTGCTGGCGATCTCGCACTCGTCGATCGCGGCGTTGGACGAGCTGTGGAGCGTGTCGGACTCCAGCGGCGATCAGGTCTCGCTGATGGACACGCTGGAGGACCCCGGCGCGCCGGACCCGGCGCGGGCGCTGGACGTGGGCGACATGAAGGACCGGATCGCGGAGGCGATCGCGCGGCTGCCGGAGCGCGAGAAGCTGGTGATCGCGCTGTACTACTACGAGAACCTGACGCTGCGCGAGATCGGGGAGGTGCTGGGGGTGACCGAGTCGCGGATCTCCCAGCTGCACACGAAGGCGGTGCTGCGGCTGCGCTCGCGGATGCAGGGCGACTCCTTCGACTGATTCGGTCGAATTGCCGGCCTGGAGGCCGGCCGTGCGGCGACGGCGGCGGGGACCCGGACCGAGGCGCGTGGCGCTCTGGCGCGGGTGTTCGACTGGCGGTATGGTGGCTGTCACACTCAAGCGAAGGAGAACGCCAATGCGCCCAGCAGCGGACCGTATTCGCAACGTCGCCCTCGTCGGCCATCGCGGCGCGGGCAAGACGTCGCTGCACGAGGCGCTGCTGTTCGAGGCGGGGGTGACGAGCCGGCTGGGGTCGGTGACGGACGGCAACACGGTCTCGGACGTGGACCCCGACGAGCAGGCGCGGGGGATGTCGATCTCGACGACGCTGAGCTCGTTCGAGTGGAGGGAGCGCAAGATCAACCTGCTCGACACGCCGGGCGAGCCGAGCTTCGTGGCCGACGCGCTGGGGGCGCTGCGGGTGTGCGAGTCGGCGGTCTTCGTGGTCAACGGGGTGATGGGGGTGGAGGTCTCGACGGTGCGCCTGTGGGCTCGCGCGGCGGAGCTTGACATCGCGCGGCTGCTGTTCGTGAACATGCTCGACCGCGAGCGCGCGGACTTCTTCCGCGCGCTCGATCAGCTCAAGGCGGCGTTCGGGCGCCACGTGGTCGCGACCGAGATCCCGATGGGCTCCGAGCACGAGCTGACGGGTGTGGTCGACCTGGTCGACATGCGGGCCTACCGCCAGGACGCCATGATCGGAGCCCCCACTCGCCCCGGGTGGTCGGAGATCGCGATCCCCGACGAGCACGCGGAGCTCGCGCAGGAGTATCGCGAGAAGCTGATGGACGAGGTGGCGGAGGTCTCCGACGCGCTGATGGAGCGCTACCTGGAGGGCGAGGAGATCTCCCACGAGGAGATCGTGGGGGCGCTGAAGGAGGGCACCAACCACGGCCGGATCTTCCCGGTGGTGTGCGGGGTGGCGACCGCGAACCTCGGGACCTCGCGGCTGCTGGACGCGATCGTGGAGGACCTGCCCTCGCCGGTCAAGCACGGGGCGCTGCACGGTGGGCGAGGTCGAGCTGGAGCGCGGTCGAGGACCGCGAGCTGTTCGCGTATCGTCTTCAAGACCCGCGCCGACCCGTTCGCGGGGCGGATCAACCTGTTCCGCGTCTACCAGGGCGTGATGCGCCACGACAGCCACGTGCTCAACACCCGCGCGCACGTCAAGGAGCGGATTGGCCAGCTACTGGAATTCGCGGGCAAGGAGGTCGTGCACGTGCAGGAGTTCGGCCCGGGCGACATCGGCGCGGTGGCCAAGCTCAAGGAGACCCGCTCGGGGGACTGGCTGGCGGCGCGCGACGAGCCGATCGAGATGCCGCGCCTGCAGCTCCCGGCGCCGGTGATGGCGTTCGCGATCGAGGCCGAGAGCAGGGGCGAGGAGGACAAGGTGTTCACGGCGCTGCGGCGCCTGCAGGAGGAGGACCCGACGATCGACCTGCACCGCGACCCGCAGACGGGCGAGCAGATCGTCGCGGGCCTCTCGCAGGTGCACGTCGAAGTGATCGTCGACCGCCTGCGCCAGCGCTTCGGCGTGGAGGTGACGCTGAAGCCGCCGCGGGTCCCCTACCAGGAGACGATCCGCGGGACGGCCAGGGCACACGGGCGCCACAAGAAGCAGTCGGGCGGGCGCGGGCAGTTCGGGGACTGCCACATCGAGGTCGAGCCGCTGAGCGACGCGGGGGCGAACGATGCCGGGTCGCCAGACGCGGCTCCCGCGGACTTCGAGTTCGTCGACAAGATCAAGGGCGGGGTGATCCCGAGCTCGTTCATCCCGGCCGTCGAGAAGGGGGTGCGCGAGGCGATGGACTCAGGGGTGCTGGCGGGCTACCCGGTGAAGGGCGTGCGGGTGACGCTGTTCGACGGCAGCCTACCACACGGTGGACTCCTCGGAGATCGCGTTCAAGCTGGCGGGCGCGCAGGCGATGCGCGAGGCGCTCGGACAGGCCGACCCGGTGCTGCTGGAGCCGGTGATGCTGGCGACGGTGTCGGTGCCGGAGGAGTGCGTGGGCGACGTGATCGGCGACCTCAACAGCCGTCGCGGCCGCCCCCAGGGGATGGAGCCGGCGGGCGCGATGACCGAGATCAAGGCCGAGGTGCCGATGGCGGAGGTGCTCGCCTACGCTCCCGACCTGCGCTCGATCACCGGCGGCCAGGGCGACTACACGCTGGAGTTCCTGCGCTACGAGGAGGTCCCGGCGCATCTCGCCCAGAAGATCGTCGAGCAGGCCGGTCAGGAGCGCGCGGCGGCGCACGCATAGCGTCAGGCGGGCGGCGCGATCGGCACGATCTCGAGGATGCCCTCCAACGCGGCGAAGTCGTCAGGGTTGCAGGTGTAGAGCGCGAGCCCTTCCGCCAACGCGGTGGCGGCGATCAACAGGTCGACCGCCCGCTGGCCCCTGGCCTTGCGACTGGCCGCAGCGACGGCCGCATAGATGCGCGCGTAGGCACGGGCCGCGTCGGCATCGAAGGGCAGCGGCTCGAACGTCGCCTCGACTCGCTGGAGGCGTTCCTGGCGAAGGGCGCGCTGATCTGAGTCGGAGGTCGCCTGCGGTCCGGCCGCGAGCTCCGCGAGCGTGACGGAGCAGATGGCGGGTTCCTCGGGCAGCAGGTCGGGGTCGATGGTGTCGATGGCGACCACCACCGAGGTGTCGAGCAGTCCCCGGGTCCGAGTGACTGCCCCGGGGTCCGTGGGACCCTCAGGCACAGGGCGTGGGGTCCTGGTCTGCGAACCGATCGACGTCGGCGCGGAACTCCTTGAAGTCGATGTGGCCGGTGCCGGCGAAGGCAGCCAGCACGACGGCCTTCGGCACGAACCGGCGGCGGCGGATCGGTCGCAGCTCACCTACGGGCGCGCCATTGCGGGTGACGAGGAAAGATTCCCCTCGGTCGAGCTCTCGCATGATCTCGCCGCTGTCGTTGCGCAACTGGCGCTGAGTGATCTCACGCATGACGGCAGTGTAGCACGTGTGCGACGGCATCTTACTATCGCAGTCCACGAGAGCTCGACCTGCGTGGCCTCGCCGCTGGCGAGCGTCTCCCACCGGCCGTGCCCTTCTGTTCAGACAGTGACCGTACCGACCACGCTGCGGACTGTGGGCGCGGCCTCGCCCGCGCCGTCCAGCTCGTCGAGGTAGACCGAGATCGCATCGCGAATCTCTCGCTCGGCCTCCTCGCGCGTGGCACCGGCCGCGTAGACCGGCAGATCGGCGGCGCTGGCGCTCCAGCTTCCGTCGGATGCCGCCTCGTAGATCACGTGGTAGGTAGTCATCGAAGATCCCTTAAATTGGTGCTCTTACGAATTCTAGCCAACGTCCCCACCGGCACCTCGGTGTTGTCCCGGCCGCCGCCGGGGACGACTACCCACCTTCCGCCAGGATGAATCCAGACTTCATGCGAGCCAACGGTTCGCTGCCGCGCCCAGCCGGCATCCCGCAGCGCTCGCTTGACGTCTCTGTACTTCTTTGCCATCGGCCGAGCGTACGGCGCGCTTGGGATGGCTCTCTCGCTCCGATTCCCGGAGCTGACGAGCGAGCTCCGACGCGGGCCCACGTGCTCACGCCGGTCGCCGCGCCCTGTCTGAGATGACGAGCAGCAGCGCGAGCAGCACGAAGTTCATCACGACCGAGGACCCGCCGTAGGCGACGAACGGCAGCGTCACGCCGGTCAACGGGATCACGCGGGTGACGCCGCCGACGATCACGAACACCTGCATCGCGACGACGAACGACAGCCCGGTGGCGAGCAGCTTGGAGAACGAGTCGCGGGCCAGCACCGCGATCTTCAGGCCGCGGGCGACGAACAGCAGGTAGGTGAGCAGCAGCGCCGCGGCGCCCGCGAGCCCGAGCTCGTTGACGATCACGGCGTAGATCATGTCGCTTTGGGGCACCGGCAGGATCGACGCGTGGGTGCCGGGGAGCACCAGCAGCGACTGGTCGAAGCCGGTGCCCAGCAGGCCGCCGTCGGCCTGTGCGAACAGCGACTGGGCGAGCTGGTAGCTGCTGCCGGTCTGCGCGTTGTAGAGGGCCGGGTCGAAGGGGTGTTCCCAGGCCAGGACGCGGGCGTGGACGTGCGCGACGTGCCCGGCGACGAACCAGGCGCCGAGCGCGAACAGGACGAGGCCGATCAGCGGGAACGAGAACCGCCCGGTGGCGACGTACAGCAGCGCGAGGAAGGCCCCGTAGAACATCAGCGAGGTCCCCAGCTCGCGCGTCACCAGCAGGGTCGCCATCGCGGCGCCCCAGACCACGAGCATCGGGCCGAACTGCTTCATCGGCGGGATCGTCACACCGAGCACGCGCCGTCCGGCGGTGACGAGCACCTGGCGGTTGTCGTGCAGGTAGCTGGCGAGGAAGATCACGATCGCGATCTTCGCGAGCTCGGCGGGCTGGAAGGAGACGCTGCCGACGTGGACGTTGAGGTAGGCGCCGTTGACTTCCTCGCCGATGCCGGGCAGCCGCGGCAGCACGGTCATCCCGATCGCGACCGCGGCGATCGTGTAGCGGTAGCGCTCCAGCGCCCGTACCCCGGGGCGGCGCAGCACGAGGATCGTGGCGGCGAACAGCACCAGCCCGAGCACCATCCACTGCGCCTGCTGGCGCGCGAGCACCGGTTCGATGCGGTACACCATCACGATCCCCACGCTCGCCAGCACCGCCCCCAGCGGGAACAGGTAGGGGTCGGCGTTGGGCAGCGCGAAGCGGATCACCAGGTGCCCCGCCAGACACAGCCCGAGGAACACCGCGCCATATGTCAGCGACACGCTGGAGGCGTGGTTGAGCGTGAGGTTCGTCGAGGCTCCCGGCGCGCTGCCCTGCTCCTGGATGAAGATCGCGGTGAACCCGGCCGTCACCAACAGGGCGGCGGGCAGCAGGCCGAGCAGCTCGCGGTTGCGGGGGCTGAGCACTGACCTGAGCGTACCCTGACGCCCGGCGTGGACACGCCGGGTCGGCCGGTACCCTGGATTGGGTGGGCAGGCCGCCCGGAGGCGCGGCGTGCGCCTGCGCAGCCAGATGAGCGGCCATCTAAAGACAGCCCATGGATGACGAGCGCCCGCCGTCGCTGCGGCGGGGCATGTGGATGCGCTTCCTGAGCGCGGGAGTGCTGATCGTGGTGATCTGCGGCGGCGCGACCGCAGCGGTGGCGGTGCGCACCGCGAGCCACATCGCCGAAGAGGTCTTCCCCAAGCTCAACCAGATCCACACCCCGAAGGGCCTGATCTCCTCGATCTACACCGGCGGGCCCAAGACCTTCCTGATCCTCGGCTCCGACAAACGCTACGGCTCCAAGAACTCCGAAGAACGCGAAGCGGCGCCGCACAGCGACACGATGCTGCTCGTGCGCTTCGACCCCGAACAGGAACAGACCTCGGTGCTGTCGGTCCCGCGCGACCTGCTCGTCTCGATCAAAACGCCCGAAGGCCGCGTCTACTACCCGGAGAAGATCAACTTCGCCTACACCCTCGGCTCGACCCTGCCCGGGCACGACGAGGGCGCGAACCTCGCGGCGGAGACCGTCAAACAGGTGCTGCCCGGCCTGCGGCTCAACGGGATCATCGACGTGACCTTCGCCGGCTTCATCCGCGTTGTGGACTCGCTGGGCTGCGTGTACGTCAACGTCGACCACCGCTACTTCAACGAAAACGTCGGGACCCCCGAAACCGACTACACCAACATCAACCTGCAGCCCGGCTACCAGAAGCTCTGCTACGAAAACGCGCTCGACTACGTGCGCTACCGCCACACCGACTCGGACTTCGTGCGCGTCGCGCGCCAGCAGGACTTCCTGCGCGACCTGCGCGAGCAGGTCTCCCCGGAAATCGGCGAAATCGACAAGGTCGCGAAAGCGGTGGGACACGCGATCAGCACCAACTTCTCACCGTCGGCGAGCGTCCTGCTGGAGCTAGCGAAGCTGATCGGCTTCTCCCAGGGCAAGCCGCTGCGCCAGGTCAAGTTCCAGAGCGAAAACGTCGACGACATGATCGGCGGGGCCTCCTACGTGACGACCACTCCGCATCTGGCTGAAGCGACGCTGCACGACTTCCTGTATGGCCACCAGCGCCTGCGGCTGCCGAGCGCGAGCTCGGGCAGCTCCCACGGCCACCATCGCCACCACAGCCACCCCGCCAGCGCGGCGAGCGAGGACCTCTATCCGACGCCCGCGGCCGACGAGGAGCAGGCGGTAAGCGCCGCGGTGCAGGTCCCCTTCCCAGTGCTCTACCCGCGCCTGCAGACCGGCCCGGCGACGCAGGAAGATGTCCGCCCGTACGCGCTGCGCGACCCCCAGGGCCATCTGCGCCACGCCTACACCGTCGTGTTCCAGCAGAGCATCCTCGGCGGCTACTACGACGTCGAGGGCACCGACTGGCTGGAACCGCCGATCGTCGCCCATCCCCAGGAAACCCGCCAGGTCGGCGCTCGCACGTACATGATCTTCGCCGACGGCGAACACATCCACATGATCGCGTGGCGCGAACACCGCGCCCTCTACTGGGTCATCAACACGCTGCTGGAGGAACTCACAAACCAGCAGATGTTCACGATTGCCGATTCGACCCAGCCGCTGCGATAGCCGACCGCTCTGCGACCACCTTCACGGGCAGCGCAGATGCCGAGTCGGGCTCGCTCGGCGGTCCCGCCGGCCTCTCAAGGTGTCGGTCAGCCCGCGGCCGCGCGCGCCTGGTCCAGCGCCGCGTTGACCAGCGCGTCGGCATGGGCGTTCTGGGCGCGGGGGACCGAGCGGATCGACCAGCGCTCGAACTCCCGCAGCGCCGCCAGCGCCTCGCGGTGCAGCGGGCGCATCGCCTCGTGCTTGACCTTGTAGATCCCCTGCACCTGCTTGGCGACGAGCTCGGAGTCGTTGACGATCTCGACCTCGGTGGCGCCCAGCGCGCGGGCGCGCTCCAGGCCCAGCAGCAGCGCGCGGTACTCGGCGACGTTGTTCGTCGCCGTCCCCAGCAGCCGCGCCCGCTCCTCCAGCACCTCGCCGTCGAGGTCTGAGATCACGCACGCTGCCGCCGCCGGGCCGGGGTTGCCGCGGGCGCCGCCGTCGACGTGCACGATCGCCTTCATCGATCGCAGTATCGCGGCTGACCGAGACGGCACGCCGCGCGAGTCCGCCGGCGCGTCGGGCATCGCGGTCGGGGCGCGCCGTGCACGCTGTCAGGCTGAGCCGACTCGGCCCCGCTCAGGGCTTGGCCAGCGGGGGCAGATCGCCGGGCACCCGCGCCCGGCGGCGGTCGCGCACCGTGCGCCGCTGGCTCTCGGCGGCATCCGCCCGCTGCCCGCGCCGGGCCCGCCTGTCGCTCTCGCGGCGCTCGACGATCACGGTGACGTTGTCGTCGTCGGCGTAGTGCGCCACCAGCTTGGGATACAGCTCGGCCTCCAGTGCCCTCGGCACCACGCAGTAGATCATCGTGGCCCCGATTCTACCCCAGCAGCGACAGCTCCCCCCGCTCGTCGGCGGCCGCGTTGGCCACCCGGTCCTCCGCGGCGAGCTCCTCCAGCTCCGTTCCCTGCGCCGCCAGCCGCGCCCCGGCCGGCTCGTCGCGGAGGTCGATCTCGTAGCGGTACCAGCACAGCTCCCACGCCACGACGATCGCCACCAGGTCGCCGGGGCCCACGACGGCGGCGGTCTTCACACTGGGGGGTCCCAGCGCCCGCGCCACCCCCGCGATCCGGCGCGGCCCCCCGCCGGCGTTGAATACTTCCAGCGCCAGCTTCACACCGGTGTCGGCGTCGATCGGCCCCACGCCGGCCGGCTCGTTCCCGCCGCGCCCGCCGTTGACGGTCGCGTCGGCGAGGGGGGTCGCATCGCCGGGGTCGGCTTCGTCGCCCGGGGCACCGTCGGCGGCGTCCCAGTCGAGACCGACGACAGGCCACTCGTCCTCGCCGGAGGCCTCGTCGCCGGCGAGCGTCGCGGCACGCACCGGCCGCGCTGCCCGATCGGGGCTCGGCCGGCGCGACTGCCGCAGCCGGTCAAGCAGCGAGCGCCCGCGCTGGGGGTCCGTGGACCCCGGCGCCGTCGCGAGCTCCTCTGTCTCCCGCCGCCATCCCTCGTGCGCGGCGCGCGGAGCGCACAGCTCGCACACCATCCGCCGCTGGCCCCCACCGAGGAACACGTCGGGCTGCTCGCCCCGCAGCAGACGCCGTCCGCACAAGTCGCACGCCACGTCCGGGTGGAAGGTCACGATCGTCCTGGTCGCCATGAAGGTCCATCAGGGTAGAGCACCCCGACCGCAAGGGTTCGTGCAGCCCGGCGAGGAGAGTGGGCGGCGACGTGGAACATCATCGGCTAGATGGCCGCGTCCCAAACGATCGCCGTCGCCGCCGGACCGGCGCGGCCATGGCCCGAGCGGCTGCGCGCCGCGCTGCGCCGGGAGCTGTTCGTGCTGCACTGCCAGCCGATCGTCTCGCTGCGCGGCGGGGAGATCTCCCACTACGAGGCGCTCGTGCGGCTCGCCGACGAGCCCGGTGGCCGGCTGGTGGCGCCCGCTGCGTTCCTGCCCGCCGCCGAGCGCCACGGCCTGGTGCAGGCGATCGACCGGCTGGTCGTCAGCAGGGCCGCCGCCCTGCTCGGATGCGAGCTCGCCGGGCGCGACGTGCGCGTCGCGATCAACCTCTCGGGGCTGTCGGTCACCGACCCCGGGATGCTCGCGCACATCGAACGCCGAGCTGGAGCGCCACGGCGTCGATCCCGCGCGGCTGGTCCTGGAGATCACCGAGACCGCGGCGATCTCCGACATGCGGCGGGCGCGCGCGTTCTGCGAGGGCATCCGCGCGCTCGGCTGTGCGATCGCGCTGGACGACTTCGGCGTGGGCTTCGGCTCGTTCTACTACGCCAAGCGCCTGCCCTTCGGCTATCCTGAAGATCGACGGCGACTTCGTGCGCGGCTGACCGTCGCAGTGATGCGACCGGCTCGTCGTGCGGGCGATCGTCGACTTCGCCCGCGGCATGGGCCGCCAGACGATCGCCGAGTTCGTCGGCGACGGGCTCGCGCTGGAGCTGTTGGGCGAGCTCGGCGTCGACTACGCCCAGGGGTTTCACATCGGCCGCCCGCGGCCACTTGGCACTCGGGAATGGCCTCCCGCAGACGGGGCGCCGCAGGCTCTGCCCACCGCCGAGCCGGCCCGCCAGGCCGGCCCCTCTATTCGGGCTGGACGGGCTGGGGGAACTGCGTGCGCATCGCCGCGTCCCACGCGCGGTCCGGCAGCAGGCGCCGCTGGAGCATCGTGAGGCGCGCCGAGGGCGTCACCAGCACGCGCGTCGGCGCGCGGCGGCGGGTGATCGCCCGCTCGATCGCCTTCGCGACGACGTCCGGGCCGCCGCCGAGCCGGCGCATCGGGCCCTCGTAGACCCCGGTCGTGAGCTCGGCGAGCTTCGCGTTGAACTCGCGGTAGGCCCCGTCGGTCTGCTCGTCGCCGGTGCTCGCCGCGGCGGCCGCCGCGACCGCGGCGTTGCCGAACTCGGTCACGATCAGGCCGGGCTCGATCAGGTCGACGTCCACGCCGAAGCCCCGCACCTCGAAGCGCAGCGCGTCGCTGAGCGCCTCCAGCGCGTACTTGCTGGCGTGGTAGAGGCCCCCGCCGGGGAACGTCAGCCGCCCGCCCATCGAGCTGACGTTGACGATCCTGCCCCAGCGCTGGCGGCGCATCCCCGGCAGGACGAGCTGGACCATGCGGATCGCGCCGAAGACGTTGGTCTCGAACTGGCGGCGCACCGCGTCCATCGGGACCTGCTCGATCGGGCCGCCCTGGCTGTAGCCGGCGTTGTTGACGAGTACCCCCACCGCGCCCTCGCGCCTGCTCGACCGCCTGCACCGCGGCGCGCATCGAGTGCTCGTCGGTGACGTCCAGCGCCAGCGTCCGGCAGCCCGCGTCGGCGAGGTCTGAGATCGACTCCGGGCGCCGCGCGGTCGCGTACACCGTCCAGCCCGCCCGCGCCAGCCGCAGCGCGGTCGCGCGGCCGATGCCCGACGAGCAGCCGGTGATCAGGACGGCCTTAGAGACAGCGCCGGTGTCGGCCATGAGGCGGCACGATAGCCACCGACCCGGCCTCTACGCGGCGCTGTTCATAAAGGCGGGTGACGCTGGGTATAAAAATCGGAGCCGCGTATAGCAATTGCTATACGCGGTCGGAAAAATACATGTATGTCCACGTACGGTCTGGGCTCGACGGCGAAGGGCGCGGCACGGTAGGGTCGGCGGCGATGCGCGCGGTCACATTCCAGGCCCCCGGCGAGGTGGCGGTGCAGGAGGTCGCAGAGCCCGAGCTGCTGGATGCAGGCGACGCGATCGTGCAGATCCAGGCGACCGGGGTGTGCGGCTCCGACCTGCACATCTACCACGGCCGCGTGCAAATCGAGCCCGGCTTCACGCTCGGCCACGAGTACGTCGGCACCGTCATCGCCGTCGGCGACGGGGTCCGCGAGGTCGCCGTCGGCGACCGCGTGCTCGGCTGCTTTCAGACCGCGTGCGGGCACTGCTGGTTCTGCCGCCACGGCTGGTTTCACAAGTGCGACGGTCGCGGACCTTCGGCCACGGCGCCGCGCTCGGCTCGCTGCAGGGCACCCAGGCCGAGCGCGCGCTCGTGCCCAACGCCGACCTCGTGCTGCGCAAGGTCCCGGAGGGCATGAGCGACGACGTCGCGCTGTTCGCCGGCGACGTCATGGGCACCGGCTTTCACGCCGTCGTCGACAGCGGCCTGCGCCCCGGCGACGTCGCTGCGGTGCTCGGCCTCGGCCCGGTCGGCCTGTGCGCCGTGCAGGCCGCGCGGGCCGCCGGCGCGGCGCACGTGATCGCGGTCGACTCCGTGCCCGAGCGGCTGGCGATGGCGGCATCCTTCGGCGCCCAGGCCGTGCACCTGGACGACGACGACCCGCGCGTCGCCGCGCGCGCGGCGACGGCGGGTCGCGGGGTCGACGTCTGCATCGACGCCGTCGGGCACCCCGCCGCGCTCGACCTCGCGCTGCGCCTGACGCGCCAGCTGCGGGATCGTCCAGGCCGTCGGCGTCTACGCCGAGCGCGCCGAGGTGCACATGGGCCTGCTGTGGATCAAGTCGCTGCGCCTCTGCGCCGGCCACGCCAACGTGATCGGACACATCGACCGCGTGCTCGCGCTGATGTCCGCCGGCCTGCTCGACCCCGGGCCGCTTGTCACGCACCACATGAGCCTCGACGACGCGCCGGAGGCCTACGCGCTGTATGACCGGCGCGAGGCGTTGAAGATCGTGCTGCGACCGTAGGGCCTCCTGCGACCGTGGGGCCAACGAGCCAAAAGGGAGCCGCCATGACCGCCGCCACCGACACCGCCGCAACTGCCGCCACCGACGCCGCCGCCGCGCTCCCCGACGCGCTCGGCGCCGGCGGCGCGCGAGTTCATCGCCGGCCCGCACCGCCTGCTGATCGGCGCCGAGCGCCCCGAGGCCGCCGACGGGCGCACGTTCGCCACGCTCGACCCCGCGACGGGGCGCGAGATCGCGCAGGTCCCGCACGCCGGCGCCGAGGACGTCGCGGCGCGCGCTCGCCGCCGCGCGCGCGGCGTTCGCCGACGGCCCCTGGCCGACGCTGCCGGCCAGCGGGCGCGAGCGGCTGATCTTCGCGCTGGCGCAGGCGATCGAGGACCACGCCGAGGAGCTCGCGCAGATCGAGTCGCTGGACAACGGCAAGCCGGTCAACCTCGCGCAGTACGTCGACGTCGCCGGGAGCGTCGCGCACCTGCGCTACTTCGCGGGCTGGCCGACGAAGATCGAGGGCGCCGTGCTGCCGGTGACGGCGCCGAACATGCACTGCTACACCCGCCGCGAGCCGGTCGGGGTGTGCGCGCAGATCGTGCCCTGGAACTTCCCGCTGCTGATGGCGACCTGGAAGATCGCGCCGGCGCTGGCCGCGGGCTGCACGATCGTGCTCAAGCCCGCCGAGCAGACCCCGCTGAGCGCGCTGCGCCTGGGCGAGCTGGCGCTGCGAGGCCGGGCTGCCGCCGGGCGTGCTGAACGTGCTCACCGGCGACGGCGACACCGGCGCGGCGCTGGTCGAGCACCCCGAGGTCGACAAGATCGCGTTCACCGGCTCGACCGCGGTCGGCCGCGAGATCGGCGCGAAGGCCGGCCGCGCGCTGAAGCGCGTCACGCTGGAGCTGGGGGGCAAGTCGCCGAACATCATCCTGCCCGACGCCGACATCGACGCCGCGGTCAAGGGCTCCTACCAGGCGATCTACTTCAACTCCGGCCAGGCCTGCAACGCGGGCTCGCGCCTGTTCGTGCCGGCGGAGCGCTTCGACGAGGTCATCGGCGCGCTCGCCGAGCGCGCCGCGGCGACGCGGCTCGGCCCGGGCCTGGATCCGCAGACGCAGCTCGGGCCGCTGGTCTCCGCCGAGCAGCGCGAGCGGGTGCTCGGCTACATCGCAGTCCGGCCGCGAGCAGGGCGCCGAGCTGGTCGCCGGCGGAGAGGCCGCGCTGGCCGACAGCGGCGGCTACTTCGTCGCGCCCACGCTCTTCAGCGCGACCGACGACGACCTGCGGATCGCCCGCGAGGAGATCTTCGGCCCGGTGCTGGTCGCCTCGCCGTATGACACGCTGGAGGAGGTCGCGCGCGCGCGCCAACGACAACGAGTACGGCCTCGCGGCGGGCGTCTGGACGCGCGACGTCGGCAGCGCGCACCGCCTCGCGGCGATGCTGCGGGCGGGCTCGGTCTACGTCAACACGTGGGGCATCGTCGACCCCTCGGCGCCCTTCGGCGGCTTCAAGGCCTCGGGCGTCGGACGCGAGCACGGCCACGATGGGCCTCGGACGCCTACCTGGAGACCAAGAGCGTCTGGACCGCCCCGTGAGCGTGCCGACTCCGAGTCCCGGCACGCTGACGATCTCAAGCGCCGTGGACGACGGCACGATCTGCATCTCGCTGGCCGGCGAACTGGACCTGGCGGGGGCCGGGCAGATTGAGGATCGCCTGAGGCCGCCGAACTGCAGCGCCCTGAGCGCCTGGTGGTCGACCTCAGGCGCCTGGCGTTCATCGACTCCACCGGCCTGCGGCTGCTGCTGCAGGCCGACGCGCGCGCGCGCGAACGGGGCTGCGAGCTGGTGCTGCGGCCCGGGGACCCTCGGTGCAGCGGGTCTTCGAGGTGACGGGCGCGCTCGACGCCCTGCGCTTCGAGGCGCCGGAGTAGCGCCGCGCTTTCAGGGCTCTCGGGTTCGCGGAGCCTCGGAGGTAGGGTTCTCGGGGTTCACGGGGTTCTCACCGACCTCACCGCCCCTGTCCGACACGAGCGAGCCCACGTTGTCCACGTCATCAGTGCTGCCGCAGCCGACCTCCGGTCCCGGCCCCCGCTCCGCGGCGGCCGGCGGCACGGGGGAGAGCGCCGGCGCGGGCCGCTGGCGTGGACGCTCGCGGGCCTGTGCGCGCTGGTGCTGCTCGCGGCGACGCTGGAGGTCGTGCTCGACGCGGCCCTCGGCCGCTCGCCGCTGATCCCGGGCTCGCCGGAGATCGCGGGCTGGCTGGTGGGGATCGGCGAGCGCCTCGGCTACCGCGTCTTCCTGATCGCGCTGGTCATCTTCACGGCGGCCTACGGCGGCTGCTGGCGCTGTCCAGGCGCCTGACGCGCCGACCGGCGCTCGGCGGCGCTGGGCGATCGCGCTCGTGGCGGCGCTGAACGTGATCGTGTTCGCCGGCCCGATCCTGCTCTCGACGGATGTCTTCAGCTACATCGCCTACGCCCGCATGGGGGTGCTGCACGGCGTCAACCCCTACCTGCACGGCCCGCTCGCGATCAGCGGCGATCGGGATCTTCAAGTACGTCGGCAGCGACTGGCAGCCACATCGCGACGGCGTACGGGCCGCTCTACACGCTGCTCTCCTATCCGCTGGCGCTGCTGGGGCTGATGGGTGCGGTGCTGGGCGCGAAGCTCGAGGCGCTGGCTCGCGAGCGCCGGGACGCTGGCGCTGACGTGGCGGTGCGCGCGGGCGCGGGGCTATGACCCGGCCGTCGCGCTGCTCGCCGTGGGCGCGAACCCGCTGTATGTCATCTACGGCCTCGGCGGCGCCCACAACGACCTGATCATGACGTTCTTCATGATGGCCGCCGTGGCGCTTATATTTGCCGGGCGCGACGCTCCCGCGGGCGCCTCGGTGGTGGTCGGCCGGCTCGTGAAGGCGACGGGCGCGGTGCTGCTGCCGTTCATGCTGCTCGCGCGCCGCCGCGTCTCGGCGCTGTGGGGGGCGGCGGCGGCGCTGGTGGCGGTGGCGGTGGTCTCCTACCCGGTGTTCGGGCTGCACGGCCTGGACGTCGTGGCGGCGCTGAACCGCGACGCGGCGCTGGTCTCCAAGGACAGCTTCGCGACCGAGATCGCGCACCTGCTGGGCAAGCCGGGGGTCTTCCCGGTCGACCACGACCTGCTCAAGCTGGCGCTGGTGGCGATCGTGGCGCACCTGCTGTGGCGAACGTGGCGGGGCTATGACTGGGTCGTCGGCGTCGGGCTGGACGCTGCTGGCGATCACGGTGACCAGCACCTGGCTGCTCGCCTGGTACACGCTGTGGGCGCTGCCGCTGGCGGTGGTCGCGCGCGACCGGCGGCTGCTGATCGCGACGCTCGCGGTGCAGGGCCTGTTCATCGTCCACCAGACCGCGCCGCTGTTCTCGCCGGTGTCTGACGTCATGAGCGGCGCGGCCCCGGGCATCGAGCAGGGCGGCGGCTGGGAGCGCCTGCCCGAGCGCCTGCGCCCGCGCGAGTCGCGAGCGCCGCGGCCGCGGCGACCTGCGGCGGGTGGAGAGCACTCTGCTGGTGCTCGCGTTCCTGGTGCTGGCGGTCGCGGTCGTCAACGACCTGGTGGCGCAAGTCCACGTCAACGAACGCCTCACGGCGGACCTGCGGACATGGCGGACGGTGACGGGCCACGTGACCTACAAGAACATCTCGACCGAGCAGGACCTGGTGCACCACACGACGCGCGACGTGCTCTGCGGCAACACGTCGCCGGGGCCGCCGGGCGCGCTGCCGCAGGTCTGCCTGATCATGACCGGGCCCGATCGGTGCACGGGATGCGGGCCGCGCACGGTGGCTTCTACCTGCCGCCGTACGTCCCGGACATCCGCGCGCACCGCTACGCGTGCTTCGGGACGGCGGTGCGCGAAGCTCTGTGGCTGGCCACGCCGCCCGGCTCCCACGCCCCTTGAGTCGACGGGGCCGCCGCCGTGGTGGCCGCTGGCGGCGCTGCGGTGCTGGCAGCGGCGCTGCGCCTGAGCACGCTGGACCTGCAGAGCTTCTGGTACGACGAGGCGTTCACCCCGGTGCACATCCTGCACCCGAGCCTCGCGGCGACGCTGCGGTCGGTGGTGGACAGCGAAAACACGCCGCCGCTGTGGTACGTGCTGATCTGGGGGTGGTCGCGGGTGTTCGGGACGGGGGAGGTCGCGCTGCGGCTGCCGTCGGCGCTGGCCGGTATCGCGACGGTCGCCGGTCGCGTGGGGGATCGGCTCAGAGCTGGCGGGTCGCCGCGCGGCGATCGTGACGGCGGCGCTGGTGGCGGTCAACCCGCTGCTTGTGTGGTACTCCCAGGAGGCGCGGGCGTACGGGCTGTTCGTGCTCTTGCGCGGCGCTGGCGATGCTGTGCTTCCTGCGCGCCGACCGCGAGCCGACGCCACGGCGGCTGGCGGCGTTCGCGGCGAGCGCGGCGCTGGCGCTGACGAGCCACTACTTCGCGGTGTTCCTGCTGGCGCCGATGTGCCTGTGGCTGCTGCGCCGGCGCGAGCGCCGGCGCGCGACGCTGCCCGCGGTGGCGGCGGTCGGGACGGTGGGCCTGGCGCTGGCGCCGCTGGCGCTGGCGCAGGGCGGCCACGGCACGCAGTGGATCGGCGAATGGCCGCTGGCCGAACGGCTGGCGGCGATCCCGCAGTACTACCTGACGGGCTACTCGGGCGCCCCGCTGGGGCACGGGGTCGAGCTGCTGGTGGCGTTGGCGATCCTCGCGGGCGTCGGCTTCGGGCTGTGGCGGACGCTGACGCCGCGCGAGAGCGACGGGGCGCTGCTGGCGCTTGCGATCACGGCGTGCGGGGTGCTGATCCCGGTGGCGATGGCGGCGGCGGGCGCCGACTACCTGGCGCCGCGCAACGTGGTCGCGGCGATGATCCCGGTGACGGCGACGATCGCAGTGATCGTCGCGGCGCGGCGGACGGGGCGGACGGGGATGGTGCTGGCGGGGGTGATCGCGCTGGCGTTCCTGGCGATCTCGCGTCGACGTCGACCTCTGCTCCGCGCCTGCAGCGCGGGGACTGGCGCGGCCTGGCGCAGGCGCTGTCCGCGGCGCGGCGTCGAGGGCCGGGCGGGGCGCCGGTCGGCGCGCCCGGGTCGGGCGGTGGCTCGACAAAGTCCGGCGGAGTCTCGACGGGCACGATCTCGCGGGGGAGGCCCGCCAGTGCGATCACGACCGTCGAGCTCGGGGCGGCGCCGCTGGAGTACTACCTGCCCCCGCTGCACGACCTCGCGCGCGGCGCGACGGTGACGGTCGGCGAAATCGACGAGACCGGCTACGAGCCGCTGCGCCCCGGCGCGGGCGGCCCGCCGGCGCCGGGCTTCCGTCTGGTGGGGCGCGCGGACGTGCACGGATTGATCCTGTACCGGTTCGTCGCGCCGACTCCGCGCGCGGTCTCGGAGGCGACGCTGCGGGCCCACGCGATCACGGCGGCGCACCCCGAGGTGCTGGTCGCGGGCGGCGACGGCTCGGATCTGGGGACGCCGTAGGTTGGGATCTGGGGGCGCCGTAGGTAGATTGCAGCTTGCCGATATGTCCACGTCGATCCTCGAGACCCCCAGCGACCGTGAAAGATCGACCGGCGGGCGGCGCTGCGGCGCGCCTGCGAGCATCTGCTCGCACTTCAGGACGAGGCGGGCTGGTGGAAGGGGGAGCTGCAGACGAACGTGACGATGGACGCCGAGGACATGCTGCTGCGCGAGTTCCTCGGGATCCGCCGCGCCGACGAGACGGAGCGCTCGGCGGCGTGGATCCGCTCCCAGCAGCGCGCGGACGGTACGTGGTCGAACTTCCACGGCGGCCCCGGCGAGCTCTCGACGACGATCGAGGCCTACTGGGCGCTGCGCCTGGCAGGCGACGGCGCGGACGCGCCGCACATGCGGAGGGCCGGCGAGTTCATCCGCGCGTCGGGCGGGCTGGAGGCGGCGCGGGTGTTCACCCACGTGTGGCTGGCGCTGTTCGGACTGTGGCCGTGGGAGCGGATCCCGGCGCTGCCGCCGGAGATCGTGCTGCTCCCCGCGCGGGTGCCGCTGAGCATCTACGACTTCGCGTGCTGGGCGCGCCAAACGATCGTGGCGCTGTCGCTGGTGATCGCCTACCGCCCGCGGCGGACGCTGGCGTTCGATCTGGACGAGCTGCACGGTCCGCAGCCGTGGACGCCGCGCGCGCCACGGTCGCGCGCGGGGGCGTGGCTGACGCGCCTGGACCGCGTGCTACGCGCGTATGAGCGCCGCCCGCTGGCGCCGCTGCGGCGCCTGGCGATCGGGCAGGCGCAGCGCTGGATCGTGCGCCGCCAGGAGGCGGACGGCTCGTGGGGCGGGATCCAGCCGCCGTGGGTGTACTCGCTGATGGCGCTGCATCTCTGCGGGTATCCGCTGGAGCACCCGGTGATGCGCCGTGGCCTGGAGGGCTTGGAGCGCTTCATGGTCGAGGACCGCGGCGACGGCGATGACCACCGGACGGGAATCCGTTCTGGGGCGGCCACCGGTTCGCGCCCACCCGCGTCCTCCCGCCTTCCCCGCCCACCCAGCCGGCGCCTGGAGGCGTGCCAGTCGCCGGTGTGGGACACGGCGCTGGCGGTGATCGCGCTGGCCGACGCGGGCCTCCCGGCGACCCACCCGGCGCTGGTGCGCGCGGGGCGGTGGCTGCTGGACGAGGAGGCGACGGTGCGCGGCGACTGGGCGGTGCGCCGCCCGCAGCTGCCGCCGGGCGGCTGGGCGTTCGAGTTCGCGAACGACAGCTACCCCGACGTGGACGACACCGCGGAGGTGGCGCTGGCGCTGCTGCGGGTCGATCTCGCGGCGGAGCCCGCGCGCGCCGGCCCGGCGCTGCAGCGGGCGGCGCGCTGGGTCGAGGGGATGCGCAGCGCGGGCGGCGGCTGGGGGGCGTTCGACGCGGACAACACGCGGACGCTGGTGCGCGAGCTGCCGTTCCTGGACTTCGGCGAGGTGATCGACGAGCCCAGCGCGGACGTGACGGCGCACGCGCTGGAGATGCTGGCGGCGCTGGGCCGCGCCGACACGCCGATCGCGCGGGCGGGGGTGCGGTGGCTGCTCGACCGGCAGGAGGCGGACGGGTCGTGGTTCGGGCGCTGGGGGGTCAACCACGTGTACGGCACCGGCGCGGCGGTGCCGGCGCTGGTGGCGGCCGGCGTGGCGCCGTCGCAGCCGTGCATCCGCCGCGCGGTGCGCTGGCTGGAGGATCACCAGAACAGGGACGGCGGCTGGGGCGAGGACCCGCGCTCCTACGACGATCCGGCCTGGATCGGGCGGGGCCCGTCGACGGCGTCGCAGACGGCGTGGGCGCTGCTGGCGCTGCACGCCGCGGGCGAGCGCTCGCGGGCGCTGGAGCGCGGGATCGACTGGCTGGTGTCGACGCAGCGCGCCGATGGGACGTGGGACGAGCCGCAGTACACGGGCACGGGCTTCCCGTCGGACTACTACATCAACTACCACCTCTACCGCCTCAGCTTCCCGCTGATGGCGCTCGGCCGCTGCCTGCGCGAATGATGGCCCCCGCGGATGCACCCGCGGGTGGGGCCGGGGCTGTCAACTTCGATGCGACGTCAGGCTCCCCCACGGGGAGCCCTCCGGCGGCGAGCCCGCTTCCCAGGGCGGGTGCGGTGATGGGGCGTGCGGGCGGGGAGAACTTCCCGGTCGCCAGCCGCGTGCTGCCGCGGCGGATCAGGGGGCACCTGCTGGCGATCTACGGCTTCGCGCGGCTGGCCGACGAGCTCGGCGACGCAGATGACGGCCCGCTCGGCCGGCCCGAGATCGGCTGGCGGCGCTGGACTGGCTGGACGGGGAGCTCGACCGGGCGTTCGCCGGGCGGGCGCGCGCACGAGCTGCTGGTGGCGCTGGAGCGGACGCTGCGCGAGTGCGACCTGCCGCAGGCGCCGTTCCTGCGGGCCCTGATCGAGGCCAACCGCATGGACCAGCGCGTTACGCGCTATCGGACGTGGGAGCAGCTGCTCGGCTACTGCGAGCTGTCGGCGAACCCCGTCGGGGAGCTCGTGCTGCGCGTGCTCGGCCGAGCCACGCCGGAGCGGGTGGCGCTTTCCAACGACATCTGCACGGCGCTGCAGCTCGCCGAGCACTGGCAGGACGTCGCCGAGGACTTGCGCCGCGGCCGCGTCTACCTGCCGGCCGAGGACCTCGAGCGCTTCGGCTGCGGGGAGGACGAGCTGCGCGGGGCCCACGCCGGTGGGGCGCTGCGGGCGCTGCTGGCCTTCGAGGTGGCACGGACGCGTGCGCTGCTGCGGCGGGGCGCGCCGCTGATCGACACGCTGCGCGGGCGCGAGCGGCTGGCGGTGGCGGCCTTCGTGGGCGGCGGCGCGGCGGCGCTGGGGGCGATCGAGCGGGCCGGCTGCGACGTGCTTCCCGGCCCGCCCCGGGCGGGCCGCGCGAGGCGCGTGACGGCACTCGTGAGGACCTTGGCGGAGCGACGCCGGTGAGGAGCGACGCGAGTGAGGGAGCGATGCCGGTGAGCGCGGCGACGGGGCGGACGCGGCTGGCCTACCGGCATTGCGAGTCGCTGACGCGCGGCGCGGCGATCAACTTCTACTACGGCATCGGTCTGCTGCCGGCGGACAAGCGCCGCGCGATGTGTGCGGTGTACGCGTTCGCGCGCCGCGTCGACGACGTCGGCGACGGGACGCTGCCGCCGGAGGAGAAGCTGCTCCGGCTGGCGGCGCTGGAGCGGGGGCTGCGCGAACTCGCGACGTCCGACCCGGACCCGGTGATGACGGCGCTGGCCGACGCGCACATCCGCTTCGGGCTACCGCTGGAGGCGTTGGGCGATCTGATCGAGGGGGTGCGGATGGACGTGACCGGAACCTTCTACGCGAGCTTCGCCGAGCTTGAGATCTACTGTCGACGGGTGGCGGGCTCGATCGGGCGGCTGTGCCTGGCGATCTTCGGGACGCGCCCCGCCGACCCCGCCCGCGCTTCGGCTGTCGGCGGATCGGTTGCCGACGGGTCCGGGGCAACCGAGCCCAAAGCCTCGGCCGGGGAGCTCGCGGACGCGCTGGGGGTGGCGATGCAGCTTACGAACATCGTGCGCGACCTGCACGAGGACGCGCGTGGCGGCCGGGTGTATCTGCCGGCGCGGGATCTGGTGCGCTACCACCTGCACGACGACGGCCCACTGGATGCGCGGGCGCTGGCGGCGCTGGCGCGCGAGGGGAGAGTGGCCGAGCCGTCGGTGGTGGCGGGCTTCGGCGGCGAGGACGTTGGCCAGCTGTACGCGCTGATGCGCTTTCAGTGCCTGCGGGCCCGCGACTGGTTTCACCGCGGCCTGGAGCTGCTGGGGCTGCTGGACCGGCGCAGCGCGGCGTGCGTGCTGACGATGGCGGGGATCTACCTGCGGCTGCTGAGGCACATCGAGGACCGTCCCGACCAGGCCCTCGCCGGGTGCATCTCGCTGAAGAGCCATGAGAAGGCGTGGGTGGCTGGGCGGGCGCTGGTCGGCAGGGGGGTGCCCGAGCGCCACCCGGCGGAACGCCTGCTCGAAGAACATCAATGAGGGTGGCGGTCATCGGCGGCGGTCTGGCGGGGATCGCGGCGGCGCTGGACTGCGCGCAGGCGGGCGCGCGGGTGACGCTGGTCGAGGTGCGGCCGAGGCTGGGCGGGGCGGCGTACTCGTTCGAGCGCGACGGTCTGCGGGTGGACAACGGCCAGCACGTGTTCCTGCGCTGCTGCACGGCCTACCGCGCGCTGCTGGCGCGGCTGGGCGGCGCGCGGGGGGTGTTCGTGCAGCCGCGCCTGGAGATCCCCGTGGTGAGCCGCGGCGGAGAGGTGACGGTCCTGCGCCGCTCTGGGCTTCCGGCTCCGCTGCACCTGGCGGGGGCGCTGGCGCGCTATCGCCGCCTGACGGTCGCGCAGCGCCTGCGCGCAGGACGCGCCGCGCTCGCGCTGGGGCGCCTGGACCCGCGGGCGCCGGGGCTTGACGAGCGGACGCTGGGGGAGTGGTTGGTCGCCCACGGCCAGGGTCCGCGGGCGATCGCGGCGCTGTGGGACCTGATCGCGCTGCCGACCCTGAACCTGCCGGCCGCCGAGGCGTCGCTGGCGCTGGGGGCGTTCGTATTCCGCACCGGTCTGCTGAATGGGGTCGACGCGGGCGACATCGGCTTTCACCGCCGTCCGCTGAGCGAGATCGTCGGCGACCCCGCCGAGCGGGCGCTGCGCACGGCGGGCGTGGAGGTGCGGCTGGGTTGGCGGGCGCAGCGGGTGGACAGGACCGATGGGGGCATGGAGGTTCAGGGCGAGCGCGAGGGGCTGAGCGCGGAGGCGGTGATCGTGGCACTGCCCCACCAGCGCGCGGCGACGCTGGTGGGGGAGCTGGCCCCGGACGCCGCGGCGGGCGCGCTGGCGCTGCGGAGCTCGCCGATCGTCAACCTGCACGTGGTCTATGACCGGGTGGTCTGCGAGCTGCCGTTCGCGGCGGGCGTGGGGACGCCGGTGCAGTACGTGTTCGACCGCACCGACGCGGGCGGCGTGGGGGAGGGCCGTCAGTATCTGGCGGTCTCGCTGTCCGGCGCGCGGCGGGAGTTGGGGATGAGCGCGGACGCCCTGCGCGAGCACTACCTGCCGGCGCTGGCCGAGCTATTTCCGCGGGCACGGACGGCCAGCATGGAGCGCTTTCTGGTGACTCGCGAGCACGCGGCGACGTTCCGCGCGGCCCCGGGCTCGGGCGCGCTGCGGCCGGGCCCGGAGACGGCGGTCCCGGGCCTGGTGCTGGCGGGCGCCTGGACCGCGACCGGCTGGCCGGCGACGCTGGAGGGCGCGGTGCGCAGCGGCCACGCGGCGGCACGGGCGGCGCTGGGACTCGGCCCGTCGGTCCCATCCGGCGGGCGTGTCGCGGGCGGGCCGCTCGGAGGACCGGAGGCGAGCCTGTGAGCGACCTGCTGATCGCGGCGCCGCTGCGGCTGGAGGGCGGCTGATGATCCGGTCGGGAGCATCGTGGGCGAGGGTCCGTCGAACGGGCATGGGACCGGGGCGCTCCCGCGCCGCGGTGCCGACGCTGCGGGAGGATCCGGCGCGGGCGCTGCTGGTGATGGGCTTCGGCGGCGGCCTGGACGAGTACAGCGACGCGGCGCACGTGGTGGTGGCCGACGAGGTCCGGGGTCCCGATGGCGAGCGCGTGGCGTGCGCCGGCGGGGAGTCGCTGACGGCGGCGCTGGAGCGTCGCGGGTTGACGGTGCGCCGTGGCGTGGTGGCGTCGGCGACGCGGATCGCGATCGGCCAGGCGCGGGTGGCGCTGCGGGAGAGCGGGGCGATCGCGGTGGACATGGAGTCGGTGTGGTTGGCGGCGGCCGCGAACGGGCGGCCGTTCGCGGTGGTGCGGGTGATCTCGGACACCCCCGAGCGGGAGCTGACGCGGCCACTGCTGACGGTGGCCGGCGTGGCGCGCGCGGCGGGGGCGCTGCGCCGCGCGGCGGGGGCGCTTGGAGAGTGGGAGCCCGAGGGCTAAGGTGGGCGTGATGGCGGCGCGGGTGAGAGAGGGCGGGGGGTGAGCGCGATGGGGGTGCGGATGAGGCAGAGCACGCGGATGGGCTGGTATCTGTTTCGCCAGCGCCTGGCGGGCCGCGAGAAGTTCCCGCTGATCGTGGAGCTGGAGCCGCTGTTCCAGTGCAACCTGGAGTGCGCGGGCTGCGGCAAGATCCAGCACCCCGAGCACGTGCTGCGCCGGCGGATGTCGGTCGAGCAGGCGGTGGGGGCGATCGAGGAGAGCGGCACGCCGATGGTGTCGATCGCGGGCGGCGAGCCGCTGATCCACCCGGAGATCCACACGATCGCGGCGGAGCTGGTGCGGCGCAAGCGCTTCGTGTACCTGTGCACGAACGCGCTGCTGCTGGAGCGCAAGCTGGACGACTTCAAGCCGAGCCCGTACTTCGCGTGGGCGATCCACATGGACGGCCTGCGCGAGCGCCACGACGCGTCGGTCGAACGGGAGGGGGTCTTCGACAAGGCGGTGGCGGCGATCAAGGCGGCGCAGGCGCGGGGCTTCCGGGTGACGACGAACACGACGTTCTTCACGCACGATTCCCCGAAGACGGTGCGCGAGGTGCTGGACTTCCTCAACGACGAGCTGGGCGTCGACGAGATGATGATCTCGCCGGCGTACGCGTATGAGAAGGCGCCCGACCAGGAGCACTTCCTCGGCGTGCGCCAGACGCGCGAGCTGTTCCGCGAGGCGTTCGCGGACGGGCGGCGCAGGCGCTGGCGGCTGAACCACAGCCCGCTGTTCCTGGACTTCCTGGAAGGCAAGGCCGAATTCGACTGCACGGCGTGGGGCATCCCGAGCTACTCGCTGTTCGGCTGGCAGCGCCCGTGCTACCTGATGTCCGACGGCTACGCCAAGACCTACAAGGAGCTGGTGGAGACGACCGACTGGAGCAAGCTACGGCCGCGGCCGGGACCCGCGCTGTGAGAACTGCATGGCGCACTGCGGGTACGAGCCGACGGCGGTGCTGCAGACGACGCGCTCGCTGCGTCAGTCGCTGCGGGCGCTGGTGGGTTGATCCAATTGCTCCTCGAGGGTGGTGCTGGAGCGGATGTCGCGCCAGGTCATGCCCTCGCCCAGTAGTGCGGGCAGGCCGAGCCCCAGCGCCGTGAGAACCTCGACGGCCTGCAGGATCAGGCCGTAGGCCAAGGCGGGGCCGGCGCCGACGCCGTAGGCGGCGAGCACGACCAGGCAGGCGGCCTGGAAGACGCCGACGTTGGAGGGGGTCGCAGGCAGGACGGCGCTGACGTTGACGACGAGCAGCACGGCCGCGGCGGCGGCAAGGCCGTCATGGGACTGCAGGTGCAGGGCGCGCAGGACGGCGTAGCAGGCCAGCCACTGCAGTGTCCAGGCCAGCAGCTGCGCCAGCACCGCGGGGATCCCGTGGCGGGGCTGGGCGAACGCGGCGAGCCCCTGCCGGGCGAGGCGCAGCAGCCGCGCGACACTCGCGGCGACACGGGCGACACGGACCGAGCCCCGGCGCTGGGCGAGTGCCAGCAGGCGCGGACCGGCGAGCACCAGCAGGCAGAGCAGCAGCGGGATCAGGAGGGCGATCACCAGCCCGGAGATGTGGCCGCGGAACAGCTGGACGCTGGTGAAGGTGACGGTGGCGAGGATCGCGAGCGCGAACAGGTTGATGATGGTCTGCGAGAGCACGGTGCCGGTCACCACCGCCAGCAGGCGCCCCCTGGGACCCTCGAGCCGGCGGCTGAGCACGACGACTCGGGTGGGCTCGCCGATGCGCCCCGGGAACACCGCGGAGGCCATCACGCCGATCATCGTGGCCCGCACCACCGCCGGCCACGGGATCTGGATGTCGGGCAGGGCGGGGCGCAGGACCTCGTGCCAGGAGGCGGCGCGCAGCAGCAGCGAGAGCGCCATCAGCGCCAGCGCCACCAGGATCCAGCCGGGACTGGCCGAGGCGAGCGCGCTGGCGATGCGGTGCAGCCCAAGGCGCGACAGGGCGAAGGCGAGGATCGCGGCGAGCAGGATCGCCGCCACGACGATGGCGGCCCGTCTGCGCGTACGTGGCTTACGCAGGGGTGGCCGTTCCCGCTGGGCGTCCATCACCCCTGGGTGTATCAGAGCGTCCAGCCGATGGGACCGGACGGCCGCCGATCGGATTGCCCCGCAGGCGAGGGATCGACTACTTGTCGGTCTTGGACGGATGGCCGGATTCGACCACGGTCAACCACACCCGGTGCTGGGCATCATCGATGAGAAACCAGACGCGCCCGGAGCCGGTGATCTCGTATTGCCACTGCTCAAGGTCGCGTCCACCGTGCTTGCCGACCGCAAGATCGCCACGCAGCCGGTGATGGCGACTCGGGTTGATTGCCTGATGCGGGTCATTGGTCAACTGCGCGTGCATGGCTGCGCAGTTGGCGGTGGCCATGTTGCATAGCCGATCCCAGCTGCCAGCCGCCTTCTTGTGGGCAAAGCGCAGATCCCACTGATCGCCGGTCGCGGGCGCTGGTACACGCGATGCGCGCGCGCTCACGGGGCAGGTACGGGGACCATCCCGTCGTACGCTTCGTCAGCGTGGTCGGTCTGCAGCGCCAGCAGCAGCTCCGGTCGCGACCAGATGTACGCTGTGTTGCGCCACTGCTGCAACAGCACACCGAGCTGATCGTAGGTGTCAAGCGATATGCAGGCCTCAAGCGTCTGCACGAACTCGTGGCTGAAGGTTTCGCGGTCGTCATCGGGCAGGAAGCGTAGCCAGGGCAGCACGTCGGGAAGACCTGCGACCAGCTCACGCGCGTGCGCGCGAGCAAACCAGCTCATGAAGCTTGACGAGAGGCCAACGGCGTCGCGGACCACTTCCTCACGGTCGGCACGGACCAGCATCAGGTCGGCGCCATCCCGTCGGCGTAGCAGTACATCGTGGTCGTCTACTTCGCGCAGCACATCCCCTGACTTACGGAGGAAGTCGGAGAGGGTGCGCTCGACCGCGGTAGAGGCCATATCCGGCATCATACAACACTACTTCTGAACTGCATAGTCATCGCCGCCTCACACACATCAGCGCGGCGATCGAGCGGCTGATGCAGCCGCCTGGCGGAGGCGGGCGTTCAGCTCATATTCACATAACCCGTGGCTTCGGTCGGGGTGCGCACGTTGAGGGCGACCTTGTTTTCGTAGTTGCCCTCGATCGTCTGGATGTCGCCGTTGGGGAGCACGTCTTTGACGATTCCGACGTGCTCGTCGCCGAACACGATCAGGTCGCCCGGCTGGGGTGTGACGCCCGGGCCGTTGGGGATCGCGCGGCCGGTGCTCTGCGCCCACGACCAGATCTGCGACACCGACCCGAGCCCTTCGCCCTGGGCGCCGAGCGGCTCGCCGGCCTCGCGGGCGGCCCAGGAGGCGAAGTACGCGCACCACGGGGCTCCCGGGGCCGCCCCCGCGGTGGCGCTGCGGTACTGGGCGATCACCGGCGATTCGTTTGAGCCGGGGGGCTGCTCGGTCTGACCGGCCTGGCTTTCGGCGACCGCCACGATGCGCGCGCCCACTCCTTCGGTCGGGCCCGCGGTTCCCAGCGCCGGTGAGAGCGTCCCCGCGCCCGTGGTCCCACTGAGCGCGTAGGGCCCTCCCGGCGCGGCCACGTTCAGCGTCGAGGACTCATAGGGGGCCATTGAAGACTCATACGGGGAGGCCGGAAGCGCGCCCGTCGAGGGGGCGCCTGCTGCGAGGGTCGCCGCGGCGGGCGCCGTCGAGCCTTCGTAGCCCGCACCCGCGCTTTGAAGCGCTTCGGCGAACGACTGGCCGCCGCCGGCCGTCGCGGGTTCGATGGCGGCGCCGACCGATTGGGCGGGCGCCGGGGCGGCGGTCCCGCCGGCGAGCGCCGCCGAGCCGAGCAGCAGCGACGGATTGGACATGGCCTGGTCGAGCGCCGCGACGCGCTGCAGGACCGATTCGATCGACATCGCACCGGGTGATCGGCAGCGGCGGGCCGAGGTTGAGCAGTAACGGCCGGGCTGCCCAGGTTGAGGTCGATATGGGTGGCCTTCAGAGACGGGGTGGGAGCAGCCGAAGCGGGCAGCGCGAGCGGGTGGGTTTCAAAACGGGGTGGGCAGCCGAGGGCGGTTAACGACGGGATGGGCAGCCGAAACTGCCCACCCCGACCACCGTTCCCTCGATGAAGCGGCGGTATGTGGCTTCTGCCGGCCTTCCCTGACCGTCAAAAGCGTTGTGTTACCCGTACGGGGGCGCCTAATAGGCGCCCCCGGGCGGGCTTCGCTGCAGCGGCGACACCGTGGGGGGTCGCCGCTGAGGAAGATCGGTTGTTATCAGCCGCCGACCAGCTTCAGGACTGCCTGGGGCAGCGAGTTGGCCTGCGCGAGGATCGCCACGCCGGCCTGCTCCAGTACCTGGTCCTTGGTGAAGTTGGTCATTTCTTCGGCCATGTTGGCGTCGACCAGCGAGCTCTGGCCCGCGGAGAGGTTCTCCCCGTAGATCGCCAGGTTGCTCTGGGTGTACTGCAGGCGGTCCTGAACCGAGCCGAATTCGGCGGCGGCTTTGGACACTTCGTTGATCGCTTTTTCGACAGATTCGATCTTCTTCACTTCGATGCCTTTGACCGATTCTTCGAGCTTGACGGTTTTGACAGAGATCGTTTCTTTTTCGTTGGCGCCGACCTGGAACTTGATTTCTTCGGACTTCGCCAGGAGTTCGACGCCGTTGAACTTGGTCGTTTCGCCGACGCGCTTGATCTCTTCTTCGAGCTGTTTGCCCTCGCCTTCGATCGCTTCCTTGTCCGATTCGGTGTTGGTGCCGTTGGCGTACTGCACCGCGAGCTCGCGGAAGCGCTGCAGCATCTGCTGCACGTCGTTGAGCGCGCCCTGCGCGGTCTGCACCATCGAGACCGCGTCCTGGCTGTTCTGCGTCGCCTGCGCCACGCCGTTGACCTGCTCCTGGAAGCGTTGATCGATCGCGTAGCCGGCGACGTCGTCGGCGGCCGAGTTGATCCTCAGACCCGAGGACAGGCGTTCCATCGAGGTCGAGAGCATGTTCTCCGTGTTCTGGAGGTTGCGCTGCGCGTCAAGCGCCTCGACGTTGGTGTTGATGCTGAGGGACATACGTTCATCTCCTTGATGACGGGTTTGTTGAAAGTCCCGGGCCGACTCCTTGTCAGCCCTTGCTTCACGCCGGTTTATCGTCAGCTATGCGGGGAACTTGAGCATCCGCGATGCCGTTGGACGGGCAGGGGTGTGGCGTCTGCCGTGGGCAGACGGAGGACCGGCCGCCGCGATCGGCGGCGCCGGACGCGGCCTTGCCGGGATGCGCTTTCAGGCGCGCACGTCGACGTGGCGTCCCTCGGGGCCATCATCGTCGCGGCCGGCGTCCTCGGAGCCCGGCGGGCGACGTCGGGAACCGGGCTCCCGGCGCTTGGAGAGGGCCTGCTCGCGGCGCTCGCGCGAGATCCGCCCGGGGCGCGCGGGCGCGATCGGGGCGACCCAGGGGGGTTGGGGCTCGATCGGGTCGATGCGGTCCATCGCGGGCTGCTCCTAGGAGGCGACTCGCGCCCGTCCGCGCTCGGCCGCGGGGGCCGGCGCTCCCGGGCGCTCGGGCCCGCTCAGTCTGGACAGTTCGGCGGCGACCGCGCGCCGTTCGGCGCCGCGCAGCTCCGCGACGACGACCCGGCGCCACGCGAACACCGCGGCGGCCCACGTCGCGACGTAGAAGATCGCCCCGGCCGCGAGCGCCCGCAGGCCGGTGACGGCGACGGTGTGGGTCGGCAGCGACAGGTATCCGCCGAGCAGGAAGCCGGCGAGCCCGCCCCAGGCCTTGGCGCGCGCGACGCTGCGGACCGCGCGCGGGTGTCCGGCGAGCGTCAGCTCGGGGGCGTCGGTCTCAGCGGCCACGCTGGCCTCAGCGGCCATGCTGGTTTCTCCCGAGCTCCAGGCCGCGGCGCCGTTCGGCGCGCTGGCACTCGAAGATGAAGCGCACCAGCCGGCGGTGGTCGCCGGCGCCGATCTCGTCGAAGCAGACGGCGCGGTGTCCCTGGGAGTCGGTGCGCACCACGGTGGCGGTGCCCACGATCGGCGCCGCCCCTGGGGTGATCGTCAGCCGGAAGGAGATCTGCTTGCCGATCTTCAGGGTGCCCGGCCCGGCGAGCAGGATGCCGCCGCCGCTGAGGTCCACCGAGTAGGTCTGGACGGTGCCCTCGCCGTCGGTGTCGATTCGCACCGGGCGGGCGGAGCGCACGCGGACGTACTCGCGCTGCTGGACCACCTCGATCGAGTGGAGGTCTGAGAAGCGCAGCAGCTCGGAGTCCTCGAGCGTGACCGCGCCCCGCAGGCGGACCCGGCCGCGGTGGCTGGCGAACTCGAGCACGAGCTCGTTCAGGCGCCCGTCGTTGAGCGGCTGCTCGGCGCGGAACGTCAGCGCCACCAGCAGCTGCCCCTGCTCGCACGCGGCGATCCGCGCGTGCAGGCGTTCGCCGCTGGGCCGCACCAGCGTGACGGTGTCCGAGCGCTGCGGCAGCGTCGGCTCGTCGGGGGCGTCGGTCTTTCGTCGTATCAGCTTCATGGTGGCGGCGGGCGTCACGACAGCAGTCGGTCCGCCAGGTAGGTCGGGTCGATCTGGGTCAATCCCCCATGGCTGCCGGCGCGATCCAACAGATATTCGGGCGCGAGACCGAACCTGCAGGCGGCGTGCACCGCCACCCCGAGCTGATCGGTCGCGTCGGCGTGCGTGATCGCCAGCGCACTCGGTCTCAGCGGGCGCAGCGCCTCCAGCAGCTGGGCCGCGGGCCGGGCGCCGAGCGTGGCCGGCAGCGCCACCACGATCCGGTCCGGCGCCAGCTCGTCGAGCAACGCGGCCAGCGCGTCGATCGCGGGGCCGTCGGCGGGCGACAGCGGCGGCATGTCGAGCAGCAGCATCCCCTCCTCGCGGGTCCGGCGCAGGACCCTGGCGGCGTGCGGGGCTGTCACCGCGGTGGGCTCGAGCACGTGGGGGCTGAGCAGCATCGTAAATTGCTCTGCGCCCGCCCATCCGTCTGCGCCGGCGGCGCCCGGCGCGGCCCCGGCGACGATCGTGGCGCACGCCGCCGGCAGGGTCCCGCCGCGGCGGTAGGCTCCCAGCAGACCGGCGCAGCACGCGGTCTTGCCGGCGCCGCCGGGCCCGACGAGGGCGATCGTGGCGCCGGCGGCGGGCAGCGGGGGACACACGGGGATGCGCTGGCGCAGCGTCCGGTGGACGGCTCGCGCGAGGCTCAGGCGGGGGTTCAGCGCGAGCGCGTGCGCGCCCGCGGCCCCGATCAGCTCGTCGATGAGGTCCTGTCCGACGCCGACGTCGAGCAGGCTGCGCTGGACGCTCGCCCGCGCATGACCGGCGGCGATCGTGGTGGGCTCCAGGTCGCGCATGTCGACGGGCCCGACCGTCGGGATCTCCGGTGGTCGGGCGTCGGTGGGCCGAGCCGGGGCGATCCCCGGGCGCCGAGCGCCTCCGGGCCGCGCCGTGGTGGTCTCCGGCCACCGGGCGTCCGTGGATTGCGCTGTAGGGCTCTGCGGCGTCCGGCCGGCGGGCGACTCGTGGTCGCCGGTGGCGGTGACGGTCGCCTGCTCGGCCACCGCGGCCTCGGCGGCGGCGAGCGCGGCGGAGAACCGGTCCCCGCCCTCGTGGGGCGGGGCCTCGAATTGGCGCGTCATCGCCTCGTGCGCGGCGTCGGGCTTGGCCTCGTGCGCGCTCACCGCCGCGAGCGCGGCGAGGGCGGCGGTCACGTATGCGCTGCCGAAGCCGCGCGGGTCCATTGGAGCCTGGGGCGGGTGTGCCGTGTGCTCGGTGATGGTTCGCGGCTCCTGAAGCGCCTGATCGGCGGGCGTCCACGGCACCTGTGCGGCCTGTTCGGCGGCGGTCTGAGGCGTCTGGGCGGCCCACTCGGCCCCCGTCTGCGCAGGTGCGGCGGGCCATTGGGCGACGGGCGCGGCGACGGCGGCGGGCAGCGCCTGCTCGGGCATCGGGACGGGCGCCGCGGGCAGCGGCTCGGGCATCGCGGCGTCGTCTTCGTCGTAGACGTCGATCAATTGACTGCGCCCACCGCCGGGGCGGGCCTCGATTTCGACGAACGGCCGCTGGAAGAAGCCGCCGATCCCGCCGGTGAGGCCCTTGCGGCGGCGGACGACGATCGCGTCGTCGCCGAGGTCGGCCTGGATCTTGGGGATCAGCTCCTCGATGGAGCGGCCCTGGTAGACGTGGGGGGTGGCGGATTGTGTGGTCATGCGTGGATTACTCCAATCGTCTCGACGTTGACGCCCGGGGCGATCTCGTTGTAGGAGCAGACGGGCAGGTGGGGCTGGGCCTGGGCGATCAGCCGGCGCAGGTGGCGGCGGACGCGGGCGGAACAGAGCAGGACCGGCACGCGGTCGCCGCCGCCGCGGGCACTGGCGTGCTCGACCTGGGCGCGCAGCGCGCCGACGATCGCCTGCGCGCGGGGCGGGTCGATCGCGAGGTACTCGCCGTCTGTGGTCTGGGTGATCGAGGTCGCGACCTCCTGCTCGATCGCGGGGTCCAGGGTGATGGCCCGCAGGCGGAGCTGCTCGTCGAGGTGCGGGGCCGTGATGGCACGGCCGAGCGCCTGGCGGGCGTACTCGGTCAGCAGGCCGGTATCCCGTGTTATTCGCGCCTTGTCGCCGATCGCCTCCATGATCGTGCCGAGGTCGCGGACGGCGACGCCTTCGGAGAGCAGCGACTGCAGGACGCGCTGGATCTCGCCGAGCGAGAGCGTCTCGGGCACGACCTCCTCGACGACGGCGGCGTTGGTCTCCTTGAGCTGGTCCAGCAGCGCCTTGACGTCCTGGCGGGTGAGCAGCTCGGCGGCGTGGGAGCGGATCGTCTCTGTCAGATGGGTGACGATCATCGACTCGGCGTCGACGACGGTGTAGCCGAGGGCCTCGGCCTCGGCGCGGTCGGAGGTATGGACCCAGACGGCGGGGAGGCCGAAGGCGGGCTCGGTGGTGGGGATCCCCTGGAGGCCGCCCTCGGCGTCGCCGGGGTCCATGGCGAGCAGGTGCCCGGGCATGATGCGCCCGCGGGCGACCTCCGAGCCGCGGACCTTGAGGACGTACTCGTGGGACTCCATGCCGAGCTCGTCGTGGATGCGGACGGCGGGGATCACGATCCCGAGCTCGCCGGCGATCTGGCGGCGGATCATGGAGACGCGGCGCAGCAGCGACCCGTCGGAGCTGCCGTCGACGAGCGGGACGAGCCCGAAGCCGATCGCGAGCTCCAGGGCGTCGACGGAGAGTCGCTCCAGCGCCTCGCCGGACCCGCGGTCGCCGGCGGGGAGCGCGGCCTGATCGGCGCCCGCCTTCCCGGCGGCGGCTGCTGCGGCGGCGTCCTGGTCGGCGGGCAGGCCGTTGCGGACGCCCCAGGCGATCGCGGCGAACAGCCCGCCGATCGCGAGGAACGGCAGCTTGGGCAGGCCGGGGACGAGCGCGAACAGGCAGATCACGGCGGCGGCGACCTGGGGGGCTTTGGGCTGGCGCAGGATCTGCCCGGCGATGTCTGAGCCGAGGTCGCGGTCCGACGCGGCGCGGGTGACGATGATGCCGGTGGCGACCGAGATCAGCAGCGCGGGGATCTGCGCGGCGAGGCCGTCGCCGACGGTCAGCAGCGAGAACTGGTGGGTGGCTTCGGTGAAGGAGAGGCCGTGCTGGAGCATCCCGACGACGATCCCGCCGATGAGGTTGATGGCGGTGATGATGACGGCGGCCATGGCGTCGCCTTTGACGAACTTCGAGGCGCCGTCCATCGCGCCGTAGAAGTCGGCTTCGCGGGCGATCTCCGAGCGTCGGCCGCGGGCCTGCTCGTCGGTGATGAGCCCGGCGTTGAGGTCGGCGTCGATCGCCATCTGCTTGCCGGGCATGGCGTCGAGCGTGAAGCGCGCGCCGACCTCGGCGACGCGCCCGGCGCCGTTGGTGACGACGACGAACTGGATCACGACGAGGATCAGGAAGATGACGAGCCCGACGACGACGTTGCCGCCGACGACGAATTCGCCGAAGGCCTTGACGACGCTGCCGGCGTCGCCGGTGGTGAGGATCAGGCGCGTGACGGACACGTTGATCGCGAGCCGGAACATCGTGGTGAGCAGCAGCAGGCTCGGGAACGACGCAAAGTCCAGCGCCTTGCCGAGATACATCGTGGCTACCACGATCGTGAGCGCGGCGGAGATGTTGAGCGTGATCAGCAGGTCCAGCAGCGCGGGTGGCAGCGGGACGACGAGCATCGTCACGACCATCACGACCGCGACGGCGGCGAGCAGGTCGGTGTGCTTGAGCAGCCGTCTTACTCCGTCGAGGCTCATGGGGATGCCTCCGGGGGGTTGGCCTGGGGATCGTCCGCGCGGGCGGTCTCGGCGCCGGGGCGGTGGGCGCGGGGCATCGTGCCCCGCGTCGATGGGTGGGGGGCACGCCGAGTGGCCGGGCGGAGCGGGCTCATAGCGCGTACCTCTGGCGGCGGGCCATGCGGTAGACGAAGGCGAGCACCCGGGCGACGGCGGCGTATAGCTCCTCGGGGATCGTCTGTCCGATCTCGGTGCCGGCGTGCAGGGCGCGCGCGAGCGGGGGGTCGCTGACGATCGGGACGTCGTGATCTTCGGCGACGCGCCGGATCTGGGCGGCGATCAGGTCCTGGCCCTTGGCGACGACCTCGGGGGCGGTGCGCGAGCCGTCGTAGCGCAGCGCGACGGCGAAGTGGGTGGGGTTGGCGACCACCACGTCGGCGTCGGGGACGGCGGCCATCATGCGGGCGCGGGCGGCCTGCATCTGGCGGCGGCGCAGCGCGGAGCGGACCTCGGCGGGCAGCCCGTACTGGCGCAGCTCGTCTTTGAGCTCCTGCTTGGTCATGCGCAGCTTGCGCTCGTGGCGGCGGCGCTGCCAGGCGTAGTCGACGGCGGCGATCAGCAGGTAGGCCAGCGCGGCGCGCTGGGCGATGGCGAGCGCGCGGTGGCCCATGATCGTGCCGAGCGCGCCGGGTGGGATGCCCAGTTCGGCGGCGAGGCCGGTGAGGCCGGGGACCAGCGCGAGCGCGGCGACGAGCGCGACGACGGCGATCTTGGCGACGGCCTTCAGGGCCTCGAAGATCAGGTTGGGACCGAACAGGTTGCGGATCCCGGAGATCGGGTTGATGCGACGGAAGTCGAGCGTCATGGGGGCGGGGTGAAAGCCGACCTGGGCGACCCCGGCGAGCACGCCGGTGGCGAGGCAGATCCCGGCGATCGGCCCGAAGGTGAGGGCGATCGTCGAGAGCGAGGTATCCATCAGGCCCTTCAGCGAGGCGGCGGTGGTGGCGCCGGCGGGGTTTGCGATCGCGGCGAAGATGTCCCGGAACGCGGCCTGGCAGGAGGTCACGATGCTGGGCCCGAGCAGGGTGATCGCGAACAGCCCGGCGGCCAGCACGAGCGAGCCGCCGACGTCGGCGGAGCGGGCGACCTGGCCCTTCTTGCGGGCGCGCTCGCGGTGCTTGGGGGTGGCCTTCTCGGTGCGGTCCTGGGCGGGCATGGCTCACGCGAGGTGCAGCGCGCCGAGGGCGTCGCCGACGGTGATCGACAGTTGATTGGAGATCCAGCCCGCCAGGAACGGCATGCAGGCGCCGACGACGAGCAGCGCGACGGCGACCTTGGCGGGGAAGCCGACGGCGAAGACGTTGAGCTGGGGGACGACGCGCGAGACGACACCGAAGGCGGCGTCGGTGATCAGCAGCGCGATCAGCACCGGGGCGGCGACCTCGACGGCGGAGGCGAAGACGGTGGAGAAGACGTGCTCGGCGCCCGCGACCAGCGAGGCCAGGCGCGGGGCGGAGGTCAGCGGGACCAGCGCGAAGGTGCGCGCGAGGCCGCGCAGCACCCAGGCTTCGCCGCCGATCGCGATGAAGATCGCGATCCCGACCAGCGAGTACAGATGTGAGAAGACCGAGCCCTGTTCACCATCGATCGGGTTGATCAGGCTGCCGTAGGAGAAGCCGGCGCCGAGGTCGGCGAGCGCGCCGGCGGATTCGACGGCAGCGAACAGCACGGCGAACGAGAAGGCGAAGCCGAGTCCGACGAGCAGCCCCTCCAGGACCAGCCCGGCGAGCGTCAGCGGATCGCTGGGGATGTGCTGTCCGTGTAGCGCCATCGGGGCGAGGCCGATCGAGATCCCGACCGCGATCACGCTGCGCGCCCGCGGCGGGATCATCGGCGAGGAGAACGGGGGGGCGAGCAAAAACAGCGGTGTCACCCGCGCCAGCACCAGGATGAAGCCGGCGAGCTCGTTGCCGGCGAGCTGGCTCAGGATCTGCGTCACGAGCCGGCCCTCCTCGGAGCGCGGGCGCGGGCGCCTATGCACCTGGGGCTCACGATCCCACCATCGTCGGGATCGAGGAGAACAGGTTGGTGGTGTAGGCGACGAGCTGGTCGAGCATCCAGGGCCCGAGCAGCACGGTGATCGCGGCGATCGCGATGATCTTGGGGATCAGCGTGAGGCTCTGCTCCTGGATCTGGGTGACGGCCTGGAAGATGCTGACCAGCAGGCCGACGACCATCGCGCCGAGCAGCAGCGGGCCGGCGACCTTGAAGGCGAGGCTCATGGCCTGGGCGGCGAGGTTGATGACGGTGTCCTGGTCCATCGGCTAGTGGAAGCTCAGGACGAGGGACTTGATGACGAGGTCCCAGCCGTCGACGAGGACGAACAGCAGGATCTTGAAGGGCAGCGAGATGAAGGTCGGGGGCAGCATGATCATCCCCATGCTCATCAGCGTCGAGGAGACGATCAGGTCGATGATCAGGAACGGCAGGAAGATCAGAAAGCCGATCTCAAACGCGCTCTTGAGCTCGGAGACGATGAAGGCGGGGATCAGCACCTCGGTCGGGACTTCGGCGCGGGTCTTGGGGCGCTTGGCGTGCGCGAGGCTGATGAACAGCGCGATGTCCTGGACGCGGGTCTGGCGGAACATGAATTCGCGCAGCGGCTGCTCGGCGCGCGTGATGGCGGTCGTGGTGCTGATGTGGTGCTCGGCGAGCGGCTCGACGGCGTCGCGCTTGATCGCGGCGACGGTGGGGGCCATGACGAAGATCGTCAGGAACAGCGCGATTCCGACGAGCACCTGATTGGGGGGCGCGTTGGTGGTCCCGACGGCGGTGCGGATGAAGCCGAGCACGATCAGGATGCGGCTGAAGCCGGTGATCGTGAACAGCGCCGCCGGGACCAGCGCGAGGCCGCCGACGAGCAGCAGGATCTGCACGGCGTTGGAGGAGGAGCCGACGTTCATCGGCGCACGGTCCATCCGCGCAGGCGGTCGAGCAGCTCGCCGCCGAGGACAGGCGCCCGCGCCCCCTGGCCCGGGATCTGTATGGCCCGACTGGCCCGGCTCGACGACCCGATCGGGTCGTCGGAGTCGGCGTCCTCAGATCCTTCGGGGGGATCGAGCAGGCCGGCGTCGCGGGCCTGCTGCTCGGTGTAGCGGTAGATCGGAACGACGCCCTGCTCGGCGCTGCCGACGAGCAGGTAGTCGCTGCCGGCGCGCACCAGATGCAGCGAGCGCCCCGATCCCAGCGGCAGGGTGGCGATGCTGGCCAGCCCCCAGCCGGCGGTGCCGCGCGAGCGGCCGGTCTTGACCTGGCGCAGGATCCAGCTGAGCCCCCAGATCACGGCGATCACGATCAGCAGCCCGACGATCGTGCGCACGAGGCTCGGGCCGGTGGAGCTGGAGTGCGAGTCGGTCGTCGGGGCGATGCTCAGCGGCGTGTCTTCGCTGCCGGTCTTGGAGCTCGGCGTGAACGCCTGCGCCGGGCCGGCGCCGGCGAGCGCGGCCAGGCAGGCGGACACGACCGCGCAGGCGGGAGCGGCCATGCGGGTGGGCACGGAAACACCGATCGCGGGAATGGCGGCCCGGGGGGCCGCGCGCGAAAGCGTCATAAACCTGTTCATCGAGGGACGACTCCGAGGAGAGTCGTCCCGGTTATCGGCCCCCGTCAAATCGGCTTGAATAGTGGGCCGGGCCGAGCAGAACGGGTGGCATACGCCTTTCGCGCGGTGTTGATGGTATGATGGCACTCCAATGGTGGTACGGACACAGGTCACGCTTGATGCCGACGTGCACAGGCGCGCCAAGCGTCGCGCCGCGGATCTCGACATCTCCCTTGCCGAGTACTTCCGCCGTGTGCTCGACCGCGATCTCGGAGAGCCTCGACCGCGCACCGACCCAAGCCTGATCTTCGGCCTGTTCGACTCCGGCTCGGCCGATGTCGCGAGGCAGAAGGACCGCTATGTGGACGAGGCGGTGAGCGCGCAGCACCGCGGGTCCACTGCGGCGTGAGCCTGTTCGTAGACACGTCGGCGTTCTACGCGGCGACCGATGCGGGCGACCAGAGCCACGTCCGAGCGACGGAGCTGCTGCGCAGTGGCGACAGCCTCGTGACGACCGATCACGTTCTGATCGAGTCGTGGCTGTTGATGAGAGCCCGCGGAAGCCGTGTCGCGGCCAACCGCTTCTGGGCTGCGATCCGCGATGGGCTTGCGACGGTCGAGCCCGTCCTGCCCGGCGACCTCGAGACGGCATGGCGCATCGGTGAGGCGTTTCCCGACCAGGATTTCTCGATTGTCGATCGCACGAGCTTTGCGGCGATGGAGCGTCTGGGCGTCACGAGCGTCGTGAGCTTCGACGATGACTTTGCGATCTACCGCTTCGGCCCGCGCCGGGAGCGGGCGTTCGAGGTGCGGCGCTGAGGGCCGGTTTCGGCTCTGAGCCCTTCAGACCAGCGCGTCGACCTGCACGGCCCACTCGCCCTCGCCGCCGACCTGCAGCGTGCCGTGGGCGAAGCGCATCCCGTTGACGAACAGCTCGATCGGGGACTCAGCGCCCTGGTCGAGCTCGACGACGCTCCCCGGCGGCAGCTCCAGGGCGTGACCCAGTGGCATCGTGGCGCGCCCCAGCTCGGCCCAGACGCGCACCGGGACCCCCATCATCCGCGCGAGGCTCGCGCGCGTTGTGGGCGTCCCGCTCGCCGGGGCCTCGCTGCCGGCGGCCAGCCCGTCGCTGGCGCCCCGATCGTCGTCGGCCGGCTCGCGGTCGGCGGGCGCCTCGTGACCTGCGACACCGACGGGCGTCTGCGCCATCAGCTCTGCGTGGACCGGCCCCGGCTGCGCGGTCGAGGTCAGCTTGACGGCGCGTCGCGCTCCCCGCAGGCCCGGCAGGGCGCGGCCGAGCGGGACGCCCACGGCGAACAGCCGCATCCCGTGCTCGGCGCGGCATCCAGTGCCAGCACCGCGCCGGGCGTGAGCGCGAGTACCTGCTCGACGGGCATCTGCACCGAGCCGACCTCGGCGCGCAGCTGCACCGGAGCGGCGGCGAGCCCGCGCTGCACGGCGCGGCCCTCGTGCGGGTCGGCGTCCTCGGTCCGGGTGCCCGCGCCGAGGATATCCTCGGCGACGGGCTCGATCGCCGACCACGGGATCAGCAGCGACATCGTCGACGGCAGACCGTCGATCCTGCTGTCGAGCGTCACCGCGAAGGTCGGTTCGCCGAGCGGGGCGACGACGCCCGCGTCACCCTCCAGGTCGACCTCGCCGAGCGCCAGCTCCAGGCCCCCGAGGTCGCGCCAGGCCGGGGCGAGCTGGGCGGTCATCGACTCCAGCAGCCGCCGCGTGAGCGCCCAGTCGACCTCGCTGAGGTGGCGTTCGGAGGGGGCCTGCGCCGCGGACTGCCCCCGAGCAGACAGCTCCAGCGCCTGCAGGATCATCGGCGGTTCGATGCTCAACAGCATCGACCGCTCGATCGGGCTGCACCTGCAGGGCCACCGCGATCGCGTTCGCCGGCAGCTGAGCCTTGGCGGCCGCCCAGGTGAGCTGGCTGGAGTCCGCCACGGCGAGCTCGACGGGGGCGCGCAGCTCGGTCGAGAGGCGGATCGCGAAGGATTCGCAGAAGGGGCCCAGCACGCGCACGATGCGCCGGCGCAGCTCGGCGGTGAACTTGGTGGGCTGGGAGAAGTCCACGGTTCGCACGTGGGTCTCGCGCCGGCCGGCCGGGCGCTCGCCCGTCGGTGGCTCCGCGTGCTCGGCGGGCGGCTGGTCCTCGGGACGCTCGGCGGTGTCGGGGGCGTCGGCGGCGCTGGGGGTGTCGGCGGCGCTGGGGGCGTTGGGGGCGTCCGCCGGGGGAGGGGTCTGCTCCTCGACCTGCTCGGACTGATCGATCTCGCTCACGGCCGGCTCCGTCAGTCCTGCGCGGGGGGCTCGGATGTCGGCAGGTCGGGTGCCGGCGGGTCGGCGATCGGCGGGCCTGATGCAGCCGCGGACGGGTCGGATGCAGGCGCGGACGGGTCGGCCGCGGGCGAGCCCTCGGCGACCAGGCTCTCGGCGACGCGGCTATCGACGACGCGGCCCTCGGCGGGCACGCCGCCGGTGGGGTCGGGGAGCGGACGGGTCGCCCTCGACGATCTCGGTGACGCGCAGGCCGAACTGCTCGTCGACGACCACCACCTCGCCGCGGGCGATCGGGGTGCCGTTGACGAGCAGGTCGACCGGCTCGCCGGCGAGCCGGTCGAGCGTGACGATCGAGCCGGCCCGCAGCTGCAGCGTCTCGCCGACGGTCATGCGGGTACGGCCGATCTCGACGCTCAGCTCCATCGGGACGTCGCTGAGGCGTCGCAGGTCGGTGTCGAGCTCCGCGCCCGGCCTGCGCGTGCGGGTCCGATATCCCCCTGGCGCGGCCTGGTCGAACTGCTCGTAGACGACTGCTTCGCTCATGGACCTCTTGCTCTCTATTGGACGGTGAGTTCGGGGAACAGCACGGCTTCGACCTTGACGTCGGTCTGGTGGTGGATCGCCGTCAGGATCCGGTGCTTGATCGCGCTCGCGGCCCTGCGCGGCTGACGAGCGTGCTCCCGCTCTGGCCGGTCACGGTGTTGGTGACGATTTCGCGGACCGCGGGTTCCTCGGGGAGCGTCCCCGCGCCTTCGCCCGAGCTCGACGAGCCCCCGGCGGCGGACGCCCCGTCGCTCTGCCCGGGCGCCAGCTCGAGCGCGACCGTGAGCTTGGCGTAGTGGCCTTCGCTGAGGTTCACCAGGAAGGCCTGGGGCATCGACGTAGATCGTTCCCGGGATCTTCTGCTTGACGGTCTTCTTGGGCTTGGCCATCGAGTAGCCGACGCCGAGCACCAGCAGCAGCACGAGCGGGGATGAGGAGCTTCTTCTTGGACATGGTCTTGGGCTGGATGTGCTGATCTTGGTGGGGGTCTGGGGTGGTCGGAGTGGGTCTCAGTAGAGGCGCTGCAGGACGATCTCCACGCGCCGGTTCATGCGCGCGCCCGGCGGGGTGGCGTTGCTGGCGATCGGTCGCTGTCGGCGTAGCCGGTCGCGCTGAGGCGCTGCCGGGTCGACGCCCTTGGCGATCAGGAAGCGCACGACCGTGCTGGCGCGGGCCGTCGAGAGCTCCCAGTTGCTCGGGAAGTGCCGCGTGATCGGCACGTTGTCGGTGTTGCCCTCGACGTCGATCGGGTGGACCTGGTCGACGTTCAGCAGCTGCGGCGATCTCGCTCAGCAGCGGCTGGCCCTGGCTGTCGAGCGTGGCGCTGCCCGAGGGGAACAGCAGGCTGTCGGTGAGCACGCGGATCACCAGGCCGCGCTGTTCGATGGCTGTGTGGACGGACCTGCGCGAAGCCGTGCTTGGCGGCGTAGGCGTCGAGCTCGCGCTTGATCGTTTCGAAGTCGCTCTGCTCCTGCTGGGCGGCGGACACGTTGGCGGTGGCGCGCTGGCCGCCGATTCCGCGTGCGCTGGCGGCTGGGCCTGCTTTGCCGCGGAACCGGGGCGCTTCCCTGCCCGCCTGGCGTGTGTTCCAGTTCACTGGTGACCTGGGGGGTCAGCCGCACGATCGCCTGCGTGTCGACGCGGTGGGGGCGCGGCTGGAGTTGGCGCTCGCGCCGGGCTGGGCGATCGACTTGCCGCCCGGCAGGATGTCCCCGGAGAAGGCCGCCTTGCAGCGCCTGCTGGAGGGTTTGGTACTTGGAGATGTTCACCGAGGAGATCGAGAACAGCACCATGAACAGCGCCATCAGCAGCGTGATCATGTCGGCGTAGGTCAGCAGCCAGCGCTCGTCGTTGTCGTGCTCGGCGCCGTGCCCGCGGCGTCTGCGGCCGTGTCCGCGCGCCATCGCTAGGCCGCCTCGGCCTGTAGGCTCGCGGCCTGCGTCCGCGAGCGGTCCTCGGCTCGTCCTCGGCCTCGCGCTCGGCGGGCGGCAGGTAGGACATCAGCTTGTCCGCCACCAGGCGCGGGTTGTCGCCGGCCTGGATCGAGAGGATCCCCTCGAGCGTCATCATGCGCAGCTCGACCTCTTCGGCGGAGATCGCCTTCAGGCGGTTGGCGATCGGCAGGAAGATCACGTTGGCCGAGCCGACCCCCATCAGCGTCGCGAGGAACGCCGCCGAGATCGACGGTCCGAGCGTCGAGGGGGCGGCGAGGTTCTGCAGCACGTGCACCAGCCCGAGCACGGTGCCGATGATCCCCATCGTCGGCGCGAAGCCGCCGGCCTTCTCAAACGGCGCCGCCGCCGGCCGCGTGGCGGGCGGCCATGCCGTCGACCTCGGCCTCCATGATCGCGTGCACCATCTCCGGGTCGGTGCCGTCGACCACGAGCTGCAGGGCGTTGCGGGTGAAGCGTGTCCTGGACCTCGGCGAGCTGCGCGTCGAGCGCCAGCAGGCCCTCGCGGCGGGCCTGGTCGGCGAGCGACACCAGCAGGTCCAGGCGCCCGCGCATGTCGGGCGGTTCGGCGGAGAAGGCGAGCTTGTAGAGGCCCGGGATGCGCTTCATCGACGGCATCCCCACGCTCGCCAGCGTCACCCCGCCGGTGCCGCCGAGGATGATCATCAGCGCCGCGATGTTCATGAACGAGGCGGGACTCGTTCCGTCCATCATGGCGCTGAGCAGCAGGGCGCCAGAAGGCAACCCCGATTCCGATCGCTGTTGCGGCCTTCATCGCCCTCGTTCATCGGCCGCGGGGCGCAATCCTTCAGTCCGCGCTGGATCGCGCGCTCGCCTGGGCAGAAACACTTGTCACTGGCGAATGCCCGGCTCCGCCGGTGGCTCGGGGGCCGGCGGTTGCGCATCGCCTCCGAGAGCACCTCCACGCGCCAGCGCGCGCACCGCGGCGGCGACCTCGCTCGGGGCTCTCGGCGACGACGACCTTGGCGGTGGTCGCGAGCGTCACGACGGTGTCGGGGGTCGACTCGACCGTGACGATCAGATCGGGGTTGAGCTGGAATGGCTCGTCGGTGTGTCCGAGCCTGTGCAGGGTGATCATCTGCGTGCCTCCTCCGTATGGGTCGAGTGTCGCCGGGCCGGGGGTGAGCCGCCTGTGCGCTCGCGGCGCCGCGGCGCCGTCCGTCAGCGCGTGTCGTCCCGGGTCGCCGGCGCGTCCACGCGGCCTGCCGACCTCGGCCCCGTGTTTCGGGCCCGAGCGATTACTGGACCATCGTCACCGACCGTCTGGCAGCATTTCGTTGGCGGTCGTGATCACGCGCGAGTTGGCCTGGTAGCCGCGCTCGGCGGTGATCATGTTGGTCATCTCGGTGGCGAGGTCGACGTTTGACATCTCGAGCTCCCCGCCGACCGTCTGGCCGAAGGCCGCCGGTGTTGGGGGTGCCCACGATCGGGGCGCCCGAGTTGGCGGTCTGCCCCCACAGCGAGCCGCCGAGGCGCTCCAGGCCGTCCTGGTTGGGGAACTGCGCCAGCGACAGGTAGCCCGCGGTGACCTGCTGTTCGTAGGTCGGGGATTTGGGGTTCTCGTCGGTGTAGCTGACCGACCCGTCCTGGCCGATCGACGACGTTGGCCGAGCCGGGGGGGATCACGATGTAGGTGTCTTTGGCGCCGGGTGCGTAGGTGGTGCCGGCTTCCGTTTCACGGTCGCCACGGCTTCGCTTGCCGATCACGTAGGTCCCGGCCTGGGTTGTGAGGAAGCCCTTGGTGTCGGTCGTCAGGTCGCCCTCGCGGGTGTACTGGAAGTTGGCCGGCAGTTTGGCGGTGTAGGGGGGTTCCGCCGGCGGCGTGCCGCTGCCGACGCGCAGGAACCCTTCGCCCTGGATGGCGACGTCCAGCGGGTTGTTGGTCGACTGGAAGGAGCCCTCGGACATCTCGTTGTCGGTCGAGGCGACCTGCACGCCGAGCCCCACCTGCAGCGGGTTGGTGCCGCCGTTGGTGGTGGTGGAACCGGAGGCTCCGCGCACGATCTGGGCCAGCGAGTCGGCGAACGTCACGCGCGCGGACTTGTAGCCGATGGTGTTGACGTTCGCCAGGTTGTTGGCGGTCACGTTGAGCATCGTCTGGTTGGCGTCGAGACCGCTGATCGCGGCATACATTCCGTTCATCATGGTTGCGTCACTTCCTTTCGCGGCCTCCTCGGTGAGGTCCGGCCGTGGGTTGTCTTTGGTGTGGTTCGGTGGCAGCCCTTGCTGCGCGTATCCGCTGTGATGCGCCTCATGCGATGACGGCGCTGTCGATGTTGGTGAACACGTGCTCGCGCATGTGTTCGGAGCCCGACCGCCGTGATGACGGTGCGGTTGCCGACGGACACCACGAAGGCGGTGCCGTCGACGAGTACGACGAGTCGCGGGAGCCCTTGCCGGCGGCGCGTCCCACGCCCTCCGTGCAGCCGACCGAGGGTGGCGGGGTCGAGTGGGATGCCGCGACGCTCGGCACGCGCTCGAGGGCGTGCTTGGAGAAGTGCAGCGGTTCGGTTGCCGCTCGCGTCCTCTACGCCGCCGGCTGCCGGCGGGCGGGGATGCGAGCCCGGCCGCTTGGGATTCGGTCCCGCTCTTTCCGCCGGTCCGGTACGGAGCTTCGGAGGCGCTCCTGCCGGTCGCGTCCTTGAGGACGTCGGCGAAGGACGGTCCGGCGGGAACCAGTGCCGGGCCGCTCTCGGCCGAGCGCGCGCCTGCCCGTGCCGGGGACCGGTCGGCTCCAGCGGCGGCGCGGGCGGGCAGCAGCGCGGGGTTGAGCTCGAGGCTCACGAGACCTCCGTGATGCTCGGCGGTTCGATGCCGGCGGTGCCGGCGACGGTGAGGGTCGCGCCGGAGGAGGTGATCTCGACGCTCTGGACCTGTCCCTGGTCGGCGGCGCCGGTGGAGGGATCGGTGTAGGAGACGGTGTGCCCGATCAGCGCGACCGCCTGGGCGACCTGCTGGGCGGCGGCGGACTGGGAGCTGGTCTGGGCGAGGTTGGTGGTCTGCTCGAGCTGGGAGAACTGGGCGAGCTCGCTGATGTATTCGGTGCCGTTGCTCGGTTCCAGGGGGTTCTGGGCCTGCAGCTGGGCGACCATCAGTTTGAGGAAGTCGTTCTTGCCGAGTTCCCCGTTGGGGTTTTCCGGCAGCGGTGGCTTGCGCCGGAGCGCGGCGACGGACGCGCCCCCGCGGTCGTGGGGACGGCTGTGGCGGTGGGGGGTGCGGTGGCTGGCATGTGGCTCAATGCGTCGTGCTTTTGATGGTGCGTGTGGCGTGTGGGTGGGGTGCGGTGTGGGTGGATGTGCGTGTGGTCATGGGCGGTGTCGTGTTTGTGTGTTAGTCGAGCGTCGACTTGCTGCTGCCGCTGGGGGTGCGTTGGCGTGCACGTCGACGCGCCTCCCGTGCGCGAGCGCGGGGGCAGGCGGTCCGTTCTTGCCGTTGCGGGGTCGATGGGTGTTGCGATTGCGTTGGCCTGGCCGGAGCGGCGCCGGGCGGGGCTGCGCTGTTGCCGGCGGCCCGCGCCGCCGTCACCGGGAGTCGGGCCTTCGCCGGACGGGTGAGGCCGATGTCCAGGCGCGCGAGGTAGACGCCGATCGAGCTCAGCGACTGGCGCAGCTCGGCGTGGCCCGCCGCGAGCGCCTGGGCGGCGGCGGGCGTCTCAGCGGTGACGCGCGCGAGAAGACCCCCGGCTGTCTGGCGTGAGGTGGATGCGGATCTCGCCGAGCTCCTCGGGATGCAGGGCGATGCGGGCCTGGGAGAGGCCCTGGCGGGCGGCGAGCTGGATCGTCCGTGGAGCGGCCTCGAGGCCTGCTGCAGACCGACGCCATAGTCGAGCAACCGGGCCTGGGTCGCCGTCCTGCGCTGTCGACGCATCTGCGCGTGCCCGCCGCTGCGGCGAGGCCCGAGGCCAACGCTCACCGCCCCCGGCACGCTGGTCCCCGGCGCTCCCACCGCCTGCACCGGCGCCGCGCCGCGCCGGCGCCCCCGGCGCTCCTGTCGGCGGCGGCGAGCTGGCGCGCGCCGGAGATCCGCTCGGAGCTCGCGTCGCCGCGCCGTGGTGGGCGCCCGTGCGGGACGTCCAGATCGAGGCGGCCGGGGCGCCGGTCTCGCCGGAGGAGGCTGCGAGCGCAGGCTCGTGGGCCGGTGCGAGGAGATCGCCCCGGAAGACGGGGATGGCTTGCCGGAAGCGCCGGGCGCGCCCGGTATGCCCGGAGGCCGACCCTGCGCCACGGCGCTCTCGCGGCCGCGATCTCGGTGGCGCCACCGAGGGTCGTGGTCTGGGCGTGATCGCCCACGGCCGCTGAGGATGGGCCGCCGGGTGTGCGGGCCGATGCGCCGATCGACGATGCGCCGGATGCCGATGCGCCGGGCGATGGCGCCCCGGGAGCATTGGTCGCGAGGGGCGTCCGCTCTGGCCGCGAGCGCTTCGGCGAGCGGCGGCCGTCTCGGGCGGGCTCGGCGCCGGCGTCGGACGAGCTCGGCTGGAGTTCCGTCGCCTGCGTCCCCGGGCGGAGTCCCGATGGCGCCGGCCGGAGCCCCGGCGGTGGCGTGGCGCCGGTGGATTGGGTGGCGGCCGATCCGGCGGCGCCTCTGCGCGTGCGCTGCCGCTGCCAGCGGGGGTTCCCAGCTCGGTGGGTCCGTCCGGGCCGGGCGCCGTCTGGGCGGCGGCGTTCGCGCCGGCCGCGGTGGCGGGTGCTGTAGAGCTCGACGTCGGCGCGGCGGGCAGGGCCCTGCGGCGCGACGCGGCCGTCGCCGTCGGTGGAGCCCGCGGCCTCGCCTGGGTGACGTTCGCCTGCCGAGGTCGGCTCTGGGGAGCTCTGCTGGCGGGCCTTCCGCGGCGGCGGTCCGGGCCCATTCAGCTTCGAGTGCGCTCTGGAAGAGCGGCCCTTCCGGCGGGCCCGCCCCTCGCCCCGCCCGGCGGAGCGCAGGCCGGCGGGGACGCGATCGAGGAGAGTCTGGGGCAGCGCTTCGCAGACGGGCTGCGCGTGACGGGCCGGTCATGCGATCGCCCCCGCGGTGCGCCGTGGCTTGGGACGATCGCCGCGCGGTACCCGGCTCGGGGCCGCCGGCTGCCGTGTCGGCTCCGCCCGCGGGCCGCCCTGCCGGTAAGCGGCGGCGTAGCCGAGCACTTTGGCTGACGTACTGCTGGGTTTCGGGGTACGGGGGCACGCCGCCGTACTGCTGGACGGCGCCGGGCCCGGCGTTGTAGGCGGCGAGCGCATCGGCGGTGTTGCCGCCGAACTGCCGCAGCAGCTGGCCGAGGTAGCGCGCGCCGCCTTCGATCGACTGGGCCGGATTCGAGCGGTTCGGTGACGCCCAGCGAGGCCGCGGTGCCCGGCATCAGCTGGGTCAGCCCGAGCGCGCCGGCGCTGCTGCGGGCGGCGGGATCGAAGCCGGACTCCTGCTGGATCAGGCCGTAGAGGACCGCGGGGTCGATCCGTAGCGCGCGGCGGCCTGTGTCGATCAGCGGTTCGTAGGCGCCGCTCCCGAGCCGTCGCGCTGGCGGCGCCCGCAGCGGTGAGGTCCGTAGAGGAGACCGTAGCCCAGGAGGCGGGGTGGACGGCGTCCTCGGGTAGAGCCGGCGTAGACGGCCTGGCTCGGCTGGGCGTAGGTGTCAGTCGGCGGCCGTCGGGCTCGCGCCGGCGGCGGTCAGAGCGCAGGTCGGTCATGGCCGCCGGGGTGGAGCCGCTCGCGCGGCTCGTCTGAGCGGCGCCGAGCGTCGCGGCGAAGCTGGCGGCTGAGGCGGGGTTGGGCGCCGGAGTGGCAGTGGTTGAGGTGGGCGGGACAGCCCTGGCCGGGACACCAATTCGACCTGGGCGATGAGCGCCTGCAGCTGCTGGACGCGTTCGCCGGCCGCGAGCGCGCCGGCGGGCAGTCGGCTGGCGGCGCGGGCCGGCGACCGGCGGCGCGCTCATGCGGCGCTCCGGCGGAAGCGGTCGAGCGCGATCTCGTCGAGCGCGCTGCCTTCGCGCCGGCCGGCCTCGCGCTCGTGCTCGGTGCGGCGTCGCTCCTTGAGGCGCTCGAGGATCTGGTGCTCGCGTGCGGCGTGGCCGAGCTCGGCGCCGCGTTCGGCGACCTCGGCCTCGTGGTGCTCGAGCTCGTGCGACGCCGACGGTGCGCTGCGCCTCGACGTGCTCCGCGAAGGCCTGGTGCGCGCGCAGCTCGCCGGCGCTGACGGTGATGGCCGCGCCGGTCGCGAGGCGCTGCTGCGGCGCGCACTCGCTCGAGGCGGGCGTCGACGTCGCCCAGCCGGTCGCGGCTGCCGGAGAGCCGCGAGACGGCTCTGGCGAGCTCCTGCCGGGCGAGGTCCTCGCTGCGCTCGCGCAGCGCGCGGACGCGCTCGAGGCGGAAGCGGAACGAGGATCCGGTGCTCACGGCCGCGTAATCGGACGGGACGCGGAAATCTTGAGGCCCGCAGGCGCTCAGCTGGTGGCACCATCTATGGCGCGAACTTTCCTGAAGATGCGGGGGTCCGGGTGGGGACGTTCCAGTAGCTGTCGGCGACCCATCGCGGGTCGGCGATCGGCGTACCCAGGTCGCCGGGAGTTGGGCGGCGGCGATTTTCCCGGAAACTCCGCCCTAATAATGCGGGTTGGTGCGATTTGATCTTTTGCGGCAAAGTGATCCGAACGGACCGACTATTCGCAAACAGAGTATCGGCCCGGGGTCTCGGCGGGCCGTGTCGGCCTTACAGGCGCGATGGGTCGGTGACAGAAGCATCAATGCAATCAGCAATCTCTCCCTGGGGATGAACAATATGAGCAAGAAGAAGCCAGACGACATCACGATCGCGCTCTCGCCGCTGCAGGTCGAGCAGGTGATGCGCGCGGCCGGCCAGCAGCGCAACGGCACCGTGTCCAACCTGCTGCTGGCTGCGCTCGACAACGCCTACCGGCCGCCCACGGAGATGGCAAGGCGGCATCCGCAGCTGCAGAAAGCGACGCGGCGAGGCGCTTGAGGAGGCGCTCAACGATCCGCAGCTCTCGCAGTCGCTGCTGCGGGGCCTGGCGATCCTGGCCTCCTACGGGCCCGGAGCGGCCGTGGCGGGCGATCATCGACCTCGCCCAGCAGCTCGACATGTCGCCCTCGACGACCCACCGGTACGTCAAGACGCTGCGCGCGGTCGGGTCTGCTCGAGCAGAACCCCGCGACGCGGGAGTACCGCCCGGTGGCGATGTGAGTGCGTGGTCGACTGGTGAGCCCGCGCCGCCGGCGCCCTGCCTCTCCGTGCCCTGCGGGGGCACCGCTCGACTCGCCGCGGGAGGTGCCTGAGGCTCAGCCGGCGCGCTCAGAGCGCCGATGCCCGAGCGCGGGGATCGCGGACGGCCCGGGCTCCGGCTGCTGCGGCGGCGACTGCCTCGTCGACGCTCGACGCCGTCGAGCATCTCGCCGCTGCGCTGGGCGATGGAGCTCCTGCAGCGAGGCCGCGAGCTCGAGCAGCTGCGCGTCGGAGCGCGCGCGGGTCGCTGGGCTCCGTCGACCGCCTGGCGCAGGAAGCGCCTCGATCGCGCGGCGGTGCTGCGAGCGCGGCGTCGAGCAGCGGGTCGCTGCCGGCTGTGTAGGCGCCGATCGCGATCAGATCCTCCTTCTCGCGCAGCGCCGCCAGCGCGGCGCGCAGGACCTGCCCGGCGTGGGCGAGCTCGGGCGAGACGATCTCGCCGACCAGCCGCGAGACGCTCTGCAGCACGTCGATCGCCGGATAGTGGCCGGCGTGGGCGAGCGAGCGCGTGAGCACCACGTGGCCGTCGAGGATCGAGCGCACCGCGTCGGCGATCGGCTCGTTCATGTCGTCGCCGTCGACCAGCACCGTGTAGAGGCCGGTGATCGAGCCCGCCGGGCTGGTGCCGGCGCGCTCGAGCAGGCGCGGCAGCAGCGCGAATACGCTCGGGGTGTAGCCGCGGGTGGCGGGCGGCTCGCCGATCGCCAGGCCGATCTCGCGCTGGGCCATGGCGAAGCGCGTGACCGAGTCCATCATCAGCATCACGTCGTGGCCCTGGTCGCGGAAGTGCTCGGCGATCGTGGTCGCGGTGAAGGCCGCCTTGATCCGCACCAGCGCCGGCTGATCGGAGGTCGCGACGACCACGACCGAGCGCTCCAGCGCGTCGCCGAGGTCGCGCTCGACGAACTCGCGCACCTCGCGGCCGCGCTCGCCGACGAGCGCGATCACGTTGACGAGGCGCGCTCGTCGCGCGGGCGATCATGCCCAGCAGCGAGGACTTGCCGACGCCCGAGCCGGCGAAGATGCCCAGGCGCTGGCCGCGGCCGCAGGGCACGAGGCCGTCGAGCGCGCGCACCCCGAGCGCCGACGCGCTCGCTGATGCGCGGGCCGTCGCAGCGCGCCCGGCGGAGCGGCGATCGTCGAGCGCAGCCGTCCGCACGCGCCGGTTCCGCGGCGCGCGCCGTCGCCGGCCCGTCGAGCGGGCTGCCGAGGCCGTCGATCACGCGACCCAGCAGTCCCTCGCCGACAGGCACGCGGAACGGCGCCCCGGTGCCCAGCACCCGCGTGCCGGGTCCGATGCCGTGCAGCTCGCCGAGCGGCATCAGCAGCGTGCGGCCCGCGCGGAAGCCCACGACCTCGGCGGGGACCGGCGCCCGCTCGCCGACGCTGCGGCGCTCGGCGGTGCTCACCAGGCACACCTCGCCGACCTCGGCCTGTAGGCCGGTCGCCTCGATGACCAGCCCGATCAGATTGCTCACCCGGCCGTGGCAGCGGGCGAGGTCGGCGCTCAGCGCGGCGCTGCCGCCCGGTGCAGCAGCGTCCCGTCGACAGCACCGAGTCCTCGAGACGGTGGCCTCGATGACTGGGCATCGAGCGGTGGTGGCTCGCGCGGCCCGCTTCGGCCTCCCCGCAGCCGAGCTCGGCCTGGATCGACCTCGCGGGCGCGCTCCAGCTGGGTCTGCACGCTCGCGTCGACCTCGCTCTCGACGGTGCGCACGATCGCCCCGCCGCGGCCGACCCGGCGGTCGGCCTGGACCTCGCAGAGCTCGATGCCGCCGGCCTGGCCTGCGAGCTCGCCGATCGCGCCGACTCGACGAGCTCGAGGTCGGCGGGGTTCGACGAGCACCGTCATGCGGCGGCGGTCGGCGACGCGGCGCAGCGCGCCCGCGGACGACGTCGAGGACGCGCTCGGGCTGCGACCTCGAAGCGCGCCCGCGAGGATCTTGCGCGGCGAGCGCCAGCGCGAGCTCCACCGCGTCGCGCTCGATCGCCGTCGGCGAGCTCGCGCGCGCAGCGACTGGAGCTGCGTGCAGCGCCTCGGCGAGCGCGCTGCGCGGCGGCGCGCGTCTCGGCGAGGCCGTCGTGCGGCCCAGGGCGCGACCCTCGGCGTGGCCCTCGGCGCGGGCCCGCTCGCGAATCCGCTGCGCCTCGGCGGCGGCGTCGGCGAGCATCCGCGCGGCGCTCCCGGCGGCGGCGGGGCCGAGGGCTGCAGCTGCTCCAGCGGGTAGCCGGCGGTCGTCTCGGGCACTTTCAGACGACCGCTTCCTCGTCGCCCTCGCCGTCGCCGCCGGAGAGCACGATCGTGCCGGCCTCCTCGAGGCGGCGCACGACCGCGACGATCCGGCCCTGGGCCTCGTCGATGTCGCGCTTGCGCTGGGGCTGCTGGACCTCCATCTCCTCCTGCAGCATCGCGGCGCCGCGCTCGGACATGTTGGTCAGCACCTTCTCCTTGACCGCCTCCGGCGACGCCGCGCAGCGCGAGCACGAGGTCCTTCTGGTTGGCCTCGCGCAGCACCTGCTGGATCGCGCGGTCGTCGAGCTTGACGATGTCCTCGAAGACGAACAGCATCCGCCGGACCTCCTCGGCGAGGTCCTCGTCGGTGGCGGCGAGGTGGTCGAGCACGTTGCGCTCGGTCGAGCGGTCGGCGTAGTTGAGGATGTCGGCCAGCGACTTCACGCCGCCCGCGGCGGAGTACTCCTGCTCGACGACCGCGGTGAGCTTCTGGCGCATGACCTCCTCGACCTGCTGGATCACGCTGGGGCCGGTCTCGCCCATGCGCGCGATCCGCAGCGCGATGTCGGGCTGCATCGCGCTCGGGCAGGCGCGCGAGCACCTGCGCGCGAGGACCGTGTGCAGGTTCGCGACCACCAGCGCGATCGTCTGCGGCGACTCGGCGCGCAGGAACGCGACGATCTGCTCCGGCGGGGTGCGGCGCAGGAACTCGAAGGGCCGCATCTCGATCACCGTCGAGAGCCGGCCCAGCAGCTCCTCGGCGCGCTCGGCGCCCGAGCGCGCGCTCGAGCACTTCGCGCGCGAAGTCGATGCCCGCCCGCGACGTCGCCGAGCGCCGTCGGCGCCGGCCGTCGTCGGCGAGCTCCGCGAGGATCGACTCGGTGGTCTGCTCCTCGACCGAGCCCAGCTTGGCCATCTCCATCGAGAGGCTCTCGATTTCCTCCTCGCGCAGATGTTGAATGATTCCCGCCGCGCGCTCGGGCCCCAGGGCTGCGAGCAGCACCGCCGCCTTGCGCCGGCCGGCAGGCGGGCGGATCTCGGCAGCGTCGCGAGCTGGCCGCCGTCGGGCCGGTCCTGCGAGGCGGCGGGCAGCTCGATGGCCATCAGGCCCGCCTCACGATTGTCACCGGCTAGTCCTCCTGCATCCAGGTGCGCAGCTGCTGGGCGACCCGCTCGGGGCTGCTCTCGGCGAGCTGCTCGGCCTGCCTGCGCACCGGGTTGCCGGCGCCGGGCGCCGGCATCGACGCCATCGCCTCGGTCGGCCGCGCCGGCGTTTCGCGTTCCAGCTCGGAGAGGCGCACCGGCAGCTCCAGCTCGCGCAGCCACGCGGGCTCGTGGTCGATGCCCTCCTGCTCGCGGCGACGCAGGGCGCGGGTGGTGAAGAACAGGAAGACCAGCGACGCGAGGCCGAGCAGCGCGTACTTGGCGTCTCCCAGGATCCCGCTCGTGGCGCTCGCGGCGGCCGGGGCCGTCTGCTTGGCGAAGGCCATCTGGCCGATCGACAGGGTGTCCCCGCGGCTGGTCTTGATGCCGGCCGCGTTGGTGACGGCTTCCTTGATCGCGGGCACCGCGGCGGCGGGGACGGAGCTGTCGAGCAGCACCGACACGTGCTGGCTGTGACTTCGCCCGGAGCGATCGTCGAGTGGGTAACAGTCTTGCTGACGCCGAGCGTGGCGGCGGTCGTTTCGTGCTTGTAGTTGGACTTGCCGCTCGTACCGGTCTGGGCGTAGGCGGGGATGTTGGCCGTGCCCGCCGCCCCGCCGGTCCCGCCGCCGCTGCCGGAGAGCGTTTCGAGGGTCTTGTTCTGCTGGAGTGGCACCCCGGCCTTGGCGTAGGTGAGCGCTTCCTGAGTCGTCTGGTTGGTGTTGAGTTCCGCGCTGACCTGTACCTGGGCCTTGCCGGGCCCCAGCGTCTGGGCGAGCATTGAGTTGATGTTGGCCTCCAGCGCCTGGTCGTAGCGTTCCTGGGCGGACTGCTTGGCGGTCGCGCCGGCCCCTTCGGAGCCCTGGGTCGGCCACAGCAGCTGCCCGGAGCCGGAGGTGATTGTTACCTTGTCGAGCGCCAGTCCCGGCACCGAGGAGGAGACCAGCTGAGCGATCCCCCGCACCGCGCTGGGTTCCAGCGCGGTCGACCCGGTCAGCAGCACCGCCGCCGAGGACGGGGCCTGGCTTTCGCCGAACAGCTGGCTCTGGGGGTTGGGCAGCACCAGCTCGACCTGCGCCCCCGAGACGCCCTGGACAGTGCTGATCGTCTGCTCGAGCTGGCCCTGCAGCGCGCGCTGGTAGGTGACCTGCTGCTCGAACGTGCTTTCGCTGATGCTCGATTTTTCATAGAGCTGCTGAAAGCCCGGCTGGGTGTCGCCGAGCAGGCCGGCGCCCGACAGCGCTACGCGCGCCTGGGCGGTCTCGTTGGACTGCACCGCCAGCGCGGTGCCGTTGTTCTGCAGCTCGTAGCTGATGCCGTGCTGGTCGAGCGCGCTGGTCATCTTGCCGGTCTGCGCCGGTTCCAGGCCGGTCGCCAGCGTCGAGTAGCCGGGCTGGGAGACCATGTGCACGAACAGGTACACGAACAGGATCGCCCCGATCGCGCTGGCGCCCGCGATCAGCCAGCCGCGGGTGGTGAGGTTGGAGGCGAGCTGTCGTACGGGGGGCATCGGTCGAGGTGGGGCGCGCGGACGTAGGAGTGCGGTGTGGGAAGGGGGGCGGTGGGGGCGAGGGTGGTGGTCGGGGTCAGACCTGGGTCTGGAAGATCTGCTGGGCGGCTTCGGTGGCCTTGTTGCGGATCTGCCCGGCGAGCTGCATCGCGAGCTGGGCTTCCTCGACGGTCACGACGGCGCTCTCGGGATCGCTGACGGTCCCGGTGGCGAGTGCCTGCGCGGCGCTGTCGGCGCTCTGCTGGGTCTGATCGAGCGAGGAGACGGCGCTGGTGAGCGCTTCCCCGAAGCCCGTCGGGCTCGTGGGTTCGACTCCCGAAGCGCCGCCGACGCCTTCGGCGGACTGCGCCGACTGCGCTTCGGGCGCCCCCGTCACGGCGCTCGCGCCGGCCGGCCGTTCGCCGTGGCCGAGCCCGGCGATGTGACCCACCGACCATTCTCCGCCGACGGCGCTGACCGGGACGACCGTCACTTGAGCAGCCCCAGCGTCGCGGTGAACATCGACTTGGCGGTCTGCATCGCGGTCACGTCGGACTGGTAGGAGCGCGACTCTGAGATCAGGTCGACCATTTCGGTGACGGTGTTGACGTCGGGCATCTTCACATAGCCCTTGGAGTTGGCTTCGGGGCTGCCGGGGTTGTAGACGAGCTCGTCGGGCGTTTTGTCCGCGACGATCCCCGCGACCTCGACGCCGCCGGGGGTCTGATCGCCTTCACCCGATGCCGGTGCGCCCATCGCGCCGGCGAGGGTGGCGCCGAAGTCGTTGGAGCCGACCTGCTGGAGGACCACTTCCTGACGCTGGTAGGGCTGGCCGTTGGCGGTGCGGGTGGTCTGGGCGTTGGCGAGGTTCTCCGACGTCACGTCCATGCGGACGCGTTCGGCGCTCAGGCCGCTGCCGGCGATGTCGATGGCGTCGAACATCCCCATCAGCTCACCCCCATCGCGGAGCGCATGATTTCGTTGCGGGTGCCGAGCACCTGCACGATCGCGTTGTAGTCCAGGCCGTTCTCGGCCAGCAGCGCCGATTCCTGGTCGATGTCGACGCTGTTGCCCCCCGGTCCCGCCGACCCCGGCTGGACCTGTGGCTGAAACTGGATCTGGGCCGGCGATTCTTCGTTGGCCAGCGCGCTGCGCAGGGTCTGCTCGAAGTTGACGTCCTCGCGCTGGTAGCCCGGCGTGTCGGCGTTGGCGACGTTGTTCGTCAGCAGCGTCTGGCGCAGCCACGCGCCGCGCATCGCGCTCTCGAGCGTGACCTGGGTGGTGTCGGCGAGGGACATGGCGATTGTGAATTGCTGCGCATTCGCCCTCCTTGGCCGGATCGGCTCTCGTCCGTGGGAGCCGCTGCCCGGATCTGCCCGGGTCGCACCAGTCATCGACCGCGCGGCGCAGATCTTGAGAGCCGGATCGGCTCGTGGCTATGCGCTGTGGTCCACGTGGCGTATGCGCCGCTGCCCCTGGCGGGCGTACCCGTGGGCGGCGCGGCTGGCGCGGGCGGTGGTGCGCAGGTCGCACAGCATCGCTTCGCGCAGGCACAGCAGCGTGGCGTTGGTGCGCTCGTGCAGGGCCGCCGCCCGCGCGAGCGGCCGGCGCGCCGAGGCCGGGGGTCGGTCGGGGAGCCCGGCGGTCAGCGCGTCCCACTGGGGCGCCAGCGAGCGCAGGTCTTCGATCCTGCCGGCCCGCGCGAGCTCGAGCTCGCGCTCGGCCAGCTCGAGGATCGCGGCGTAGGGGTCGAGCATCGGCTCGGCGCCCCAGACGTCGGCGTGGTCGTCAAACATCGGCTCGGCGGCGCCGGTGATGGTGCGAGGGTCGAGCACCGGCTCGGGTACGTATGGGTCGGCGGTGCGGGTGTCGGGTGAGGGGGTCATGGCGCTTACCCGCGGGCGATCTCCACCCACGACTCGCGCAGCTCGCCGAGCAGTCTGCCGACGTCCTCCAGCTTCTCCGCGTCCTGGCCGAGCCGTGCTCGGTTGAGGTGGGCCAGGCAGAACTGGTAGATCGCGTGGAGCTGCTGGGCGATCTGGTCTCCCTGCTCGTGGTCGAGCACGCCGTCGAGATGGACGACGATCTGCTCGGCCCGGCGCAGGGTGTTGTGGGCGCGCTCCACTTCTCCGGCCCGCATCGCGGCGGTCGCCTGGCGCAGGAAGCGCCGGGCGCCGTCGTAGAGCATCACGACGAGCTGGGTGGGCGTTGCCGACAGCACCACGTTCTCGCGGTAGGCCTGCGGTGAGGCTGTGAGGTTGGTCATCGCGCTCGGAATGCTCCTGCGGCCGTGGCCTGGTGCCCTGGTGATCGGCCGGATCGCGCCAAAGTTGAGGGCGCCCGATGAATCGCTGTCGCGGGCCTGCGCTGGGCGGGGGCCTGCGGCTGGGTGGCCTGCGGTGGGCGGGGGCCTGCGGCTGGGTGGCCTGCGGCTGGGTGGCCTGCGGTGGGCGGGGGCCTGCGGCTGGGTGGCCTGCGGTGGGCGGGGGCCTGCGGCTGGGCGCGGTGGGCCGTTGAGAAGCGGCGCGTCGTGGCGCGGGACCGGCCGCCCGCGACTATCAGCCCGATGAGCTGGAGCTCGAGGAGGACGAGCTCGAGGCATCGCCGGCGAGCATCGTGGCGAGCTGCGAGCTCAGCCATGAGGCCTGCGCCTGGTTTTGGGATACCACCTTTTCCATCGCCGCGAATTCCTCCTGCAGAGTCTTCTGGCGGATCGCGAGCATTTCGTTCATCGCGGCGACCCTGCTGGTCAGTTCCGTCACCTGGCTGCCGTCCCCGGTGATCCTGGTTTCCAGCACGCCCCCCGGGGCGGCCTGGACGTTGACCGCTTCCTGGAAGCCCTTGGACCACTGCTGGAGCATCGTCTGCACACCGGCCGGATTGGCCTCGATCGCCTTTTCCAGTTCGGCGGTGTTGAGCTGGAGCTGCCCTTCCACGGCCGACTGCGAGGGAGTGCCGCCGCCCGACGGGGCGCCGGTGCTCACACCGATGCTCGCGAGGCTCGACATTTCGGCGGGCAGACCCGTGAGCGGCTGGTAGATCTGCTGGCGCATCCCATTGACCAGGCCCTCCAGGTCGGTGTCGCCGAACAGGGTGCCCGTCTGCATTTCGGCGGCGCTCGACGGATTGGCGGGAGGCTTGGTCGTCAACTGTGTCTGGACCGCGCCGATCGTGGAGTTGTAGAGCTTGACGAACGCCTGCACCTGGGCGGTGATCGTGGCCACGTCGGGGGCCGGCGGTTCGACGTCGATCGTCACCGGCCCGCTGGTGGTGGTCAGCGCTTTGAGGCTCAGCGTGACCCCGGCGATCGCGGTGGTGACGGTGTTGGAGGCCGAGGTCGCGGCGACCCCGTCGACGGTGTATTCGGCGTCCTTGCCTTCTTTGGCCAGGCCCGCCTGTTCGACGAGCGTCCCGCCCGGGTCGGTGACTTTGATGAATTCCGCTCCCGTCGCGCCGGTGGTGCGGGTGGAGAGAACCACCGTTTCGCCGCCCAACGCCGCCGCATACACGGTCGCTGAGGAGTCGGAGTTGATCTTCTTGACGAATTCCTGGATGGTCGCGCCCGCCGCGACTTCGATTTCCTGGCCGTCGATCGTGAGCTTTTCGGCGGCGGCCGGGCTTTTGAAGGTGAAGGTCCGCTGCGCCGAGTCTGCGAGCTGGGTGACGTTCACCTCATAGCCCCCGACCGCGGCGCCCGTCGAGGTGGTCGCCGCGATCTGTGCGGGATCGCTGGAGCTCACGGCCTGGGAGGTGTTGAACAGCAGCGGGGAGCCCAGTTCCTGGGCGGCGAATGTGAGCTGCGTGAGGCTGCTCTGGATCGATTTGAGCTGCGTGCTCTGCCCTTCCAGGGTGGTCTGCTCGTCGGAGAAGCGCGTGATTGGCTCACGTTCGACCGCCAGCAGCGCGGAGACGATTTCGCTGGTGTTCAGTCCCGACGAGAGGCCGCTGAAGCTGATTGGAGAGCCCGCGGAGGAGCTGACTGCGCCGATCGACACGTGTGCCCTCCTATTCCAGCGGCGCCCCGGCCGCGATCTCGAGGGCCTGCGAGGGTGAGACGGTCTTCAGTACCCTGCCGCTCCGGTCGCGCACCTCGATCGTCGTGCGCCCGCTCTGCCCGTCGCGGGAGAAGCGCAGTTCGCGGCCCTGGGCGCGCAGGCTCTCGTGCGTCTGCGCGGCTGCGGCCATCTGGTCGAGCACCTCCCGCGGAGGGTTGCTGGCGAGCGTGTCCAGCGCGACCGACGACCGCACGGCAGCCGACCCGTCGGCGCTGGCGGGCGCGACGCCGCGCCTGGTCGCCGTGGTGGCGGCCGGTGGCTCGGTGGGGGTGGGTCCCTGGGGGGGCGCGACTGGCGAGCTCATTCCGTTTTCCTCCTGAAAACACTTTCCGCGGTCCCGTCCCTGGGCCGCCTCGCTCCTGGGTGTACTCATGCTGATCGGCCTGTGGTGTGGATTACTTTAGCTGGGTGTCGGCCGCGCGCTGCACGATGCAGTGCGCAGAGACCGGGGCGTGGCGGCGTGTGGGGCGTGGCTGGCGTGTGTGGGCCGGCGCCCCGGTCATCGACCGCACCCCGCGATCCGTGAGCGGCCCTGAGAGCGCCGATTCGGGACTCAAGCTCGGGCGCGCAGGCTCCGATGTGGGCGACGTCACCGCGAATAGGCCTCGGGGTTCTGCGGATGAAGAACCTCGGGTCGGCTCGTGGAGATCACCACGTTTCCCTCGATTCGGAGCAGGCAGATGAAAACCATCGACCGACCCAAGATCGGCCAGCGCGCCAGCAGGATCTCGGCCCTCGAAGTGCTGTCGCTGTGGCGAGAGTACCGGCGCACCGGGGACCTGCGGCTGCGCGACCGCCTGATCTTCACGTTCACCCCGATGGTGCGCTACATCGTCTACCGCAAGGTCCGCGAGGTGCCGGCGCAATGCGACGTCGAGGACTTCCTGTCCTGCGGGTTGGAGGCGCTGATCCGCTCGATCGAGCGCTACGACCCCGACAAGGGCGCGACGCTGGAGCAGTTCGCGTGGACGCGCATCCACGGCGCGGTGCTCGACGAGCTGCGCCGCCACGACTGGGCACCGCGCTCGCTGCGCCGGGCCGAGCGCACGATCAACGGCGCCCGCGATGACTTCATGGCAGCGCACGACCGCCAGCCCAGCCGCGCCGAGCTGGCCGCGGCGGTCGGCATGAGCCCGGCCGAGCTGACCGACCGCACCAACGAGCTCGCGCTCGCCGAGGTGGGTTCCCTGAACAGGACGATCCGCTCTGAGGAGAGCACGATGATCGAGCGGATCGACACGTTGGAGAGCCACGACGAGGAGTGCGATCCGACGCTGAGCGCCGAACGCCACGAGGCGCGGGAGCGCTTTCGCGAAGCCTTCGCCCAGCTGCCCGCGCGCGAGCGCCAGGTCGCGGTGCTGCTGTATGTGGAGGGCTGGACGCTGCGCGACATCGGCGCGCGCCTGGGGGTCTCCGAGAGCCGCGTCTCGCAGATCCACACCGAGCTGCGCCGGCGCCTGCGCGAGCGCCTCGCCGCCGACACGACCCTCTTTACGGCCGTCGGCTGACGGCCCAGGTCCACGCCGGGATCTTGGGCATCGCCCTGCCTACCTGTGGCGTGAGATGGCCGTACGCATCCGTGGCGTGGCATGGCCGTGACGCATCCCGTGGCGTGGCATCGCATCCCGTGGCATGACCTAAAGAATCGGCGCTCCTGCCGATCACTGCGGATGAGATGGACCTCGGCCTCTATATCGCCGCCACCGGGATGGTCGCCGAGCAGACCCGCCAGGATCAGCTCTCCAACGATCTCGCCAACGCCTCGACGCCGGGCTTCAAGCCCGACGAATCCACGCAGCACAGCTTCGGGGAACTGCTGCTCAGCAACACCGTCACCGGCCAGCGGGTCGGCTCGGTGAGCATGGGGGTGGCGCTCGACAAGACCTACACCAACATGACCCCCGCCGGGCTGCGCGAAACAGGCCAGCCGCTGGATTTCGGGATCGTGGGCGAAGGCTTCTTCGCGGTCCGCACCCCCCAGGGGGTCCACTACACCCGCAACGGCCAGTTCACCGCCTCCGCCCAGGGGCTGCTGGTGGACGGAGCCGGCGATCAGGTGCTCAGCCAGCGCGGCACTCCGATTCGGGTCGGCGCCGGCGGCACCATCCCGAGCGGGGCGCTGGGAGTGTTCAACGTCCCCCACGCCGTCAAGCAGGGCGAAAACCTGTTCACCGGCACGCCCTCCGGACATGCCTCGGGCACCGTTCGTCAGGGCGCCCTGGAGGAATCCGGCGTCAACCCGGCGCGGGCGATGGTCGCCATGATGGGCTCCCTGCGCACCTTCCAATCCGGCCAGCAGGCGATCCAGGCGATCGACCAGACGATGGCGGAAGCCGCCGGCAAAGTCGGTTCCCTCAACGGGTCCGAATAGGAAAGGACACTCGATGCTCGAAGGCATGTACGCGGCGGCGGCCGGCATGGAAGCCCAGCAGCAGCAGCTCGACGCGATCGGCAACGACCTCGCGAATGTCTCCACCACCGGCTACAAGGCCGAGCGGATGGGCTTCCGCGACCTGCTCTACAACCAGATCGAACAGGCCGGCACGTCGACCACGATCGGCACCGGCGCCGCCGCCGAACTGATCGGCCGCGACCAGTCTCAGGGATCCCTCCAGAACACCGGCCAGCCTCTGGACGTCGCGATCGAGGGCTCGGGCTTTCTGACCGTCAAGCGCCCCGGCGGCACGATCGCGCTGACCCGCGACGGCGCGCTGCAGCTCGACTCCCGCGGCAGGCTGACGACCGCCGAAGGCGACCTGCTGCACCCCCCGATCACGCTGCCGCGCGGAACCCCGCCGAGCGCGGTCGCAATCGCGACCGACGGTACGGTGCGCGTCGGCACGAAGACCGTCGGGCGGCTCGCGCTGGTCGATGTGACATCCCCCGACCACCTGCTCGCCGCCGGCGGGAACCTCTTCACCGCCACCGCCGCCAGCGGCGCCCCGCGGCCGGTCAAGGGCACCACCATCCAGCAGGGGGCGCTGGAGGGCTCCAACGTGGACGTCGGCAGCGAGATGGTGCAGATGATGAGCGCCCAGCGCGGCTATCAGCTGCAGAGCACCGCGATCCAGACCGAAAACCAGATGCTGTCGATCGCCAACGAGCTGCGCTCATGAGCGCCCCGCTGTCAACGGCCGCTGCGATCGTCAGCGGGCCGTCCGTGCCGGCGTCGGTGCGCGACGGCTCGCCGGCCGCCCGCAACGCGTATCAGACGGCACTGGACTTCGAACAGATGCTCGTCCAGCAGCTCTCCAAGGGAATGATCGAAGACAGCGGGCTCGGCGGCGAAGGCGAAGGCGAAGCGGCCGGCGAAGTGTCCGGCGAAGTGTCCGGCGAAGCCGGCGCCTCCGGGCAGGCCGGCGCTGCCGGCAGTGGCCTGCTCTCGGCGCTGGGTCCACAGGCGCTGAGCGAAGGCATCACGCGCGGGGGCGGGCTGGGTCTCGCCACGCAGCTGATGGCCGCGCTCGATCCGACCGCCACGACCGCCGCCGCCGCGGCCGGCGGCTCGCCGGCGATCTCTGCCGCGACGACCGGCGGCGTCGCGCCGGGTCCGGCCGCCGTCCCGGCGGCGACAGCGACAGCGACCGCCGGCGGATCTGCGCCGAGCACCGCTTCGCCCGTCGTCCCGGCCACCGGCACTCAGCAGACGGCCGCCGCGGCCGGCCCGACTGGGGGTGTGTCGGCATGACCGCCGCGACCCCCGCCGTGGCGGTCCCCGAGGTGCTCGAACTGGAGGTGGGGCTCACGACGGACGTGCTGAGGCACCTCGACGCGCAGCTGGCCTCGGTGCAGCGGCTGCTGGAGATCGCGCTCGAACAGGGTGCCGCGATCCGCGTGCGCGACGTGCACACGGTGGTGCGTCTGGCGGGCCTGCTGCACGGCGAGCTGACTCGCCGCCAGCAGATCGAGCACGAGCGCTCGTTGCTGCTGGAACGCGCCGGCGGACTGCTCGGGATCCCGGCACAGGCGGTGACGCTGACGCGGCTGAGCGCGCTGATGGACGCCGATGCCGCGGAGCTCGCGGTGGAGCGCAGCGCGCGGCTGCGGGGCCTGCTGGAGGAGCTGCGGCGCGAGCACTCCTGCAACCGTGCCCTGATGCGGATCGAGCTGTCTTTTCTGGATCACCTGATGACGTCGCTGGCGCTGGACGAAGGGGTGCACGGCTATGACCCCCGGGGCGCCACCGCCGCGAACGGCCGGGCGCGCAATCACGGCGCGCTGCACGTCCTGGACCTGCGGGCCTGAGGAGCTGCCGCGATGCCGATACCGACCTTGCAGGGATTGCAGACGGCCCTCAGCGGCCTGCTCGCCGAGCAGCAGGCGATCGACGTGACGGGCCAGAACATCACCAACGCCAACACCGAAGGCTACTCCCGGCAGACGGCGGTGCTGCAGACCAACGAACCGCTGCGGATCGCCGCGCTGTCATCCGTCACCGGCGAGGGCGGACAGCTCGGGACGGGGGTGAGCGTGGCGACGTACACCCGTATCCGCGACACCTACCTGGATGCCCAGTACCGCACACAGAACGCGGGACTGGGCGCGGCGAACACACAGGTCGAAGTGCTCGGGCAGGCACAGGGCGCCTTCGACGAACCGTCCAGCGCGGGGATCGCCAGCCAACTGTCGGCCTTCTGGACGGCGTGGAGCTCGCTCGCGCAGTCTCCCTCCGAAGTACCCGCGAAGGTCAGTGTCGTCAGCGCGGGGACCCAGCTGACCAACACGCTGCACCAGGTCAGCGCGCAGCTGCAGGCGATCGAAGGCCAGGTCGCCGCGCAGTACGCAGCGATCACCGGCCCCAGCGGCGAGGTTCAGCAGGATGCGAGCCAGATCGCGCAGCTCAACCACCAGATCAAGCTCTCGCTGCAGGCCCACCAGCAGCCCAACGACCTCGAAGACCGCCGCGACGAGCTGGTGGACAAGCTCTCCGAACTGGGCGACGTGACGGTCGCCAAGGAAGCGAACGGGACGTACACCGTCTCCTTCGGCAACGCCGCCCAGCCGCTGGTGGAAGACGCGACGGTCAACTGGCCGCAGGCCCTCACCGCGGCCGCCGGCGGGCAGCTTGGGGCGCTGGTGGAACTGTCCAGCCCCGCCGGGGCGCTCGCGCAGTATCAGACCGCGCTCAACGGCGTGGCCGAAACGCTGGCGAGCTCGGTCAACGCGCTGCACACCACCACCCCGTTCTTCTCCGGAACCACCGCGGCGACGATCGCCGTGGCGGTCAAGCCGGCCGAAGTGCAGACGTCCGCGACCGGGGCCTCCGGCGGCAACGAAGTGGCGCTGGAAATCGCGGCGCTGCGCGGCGGCGAAGCCGAACAGCGCTACGCGGCGCTGATCGCGCAGATCGGCGGCGGCGTGCAGAACGCGCAGAACGACCAGACCAACGCCAAGGCGGTGGTCGCCGCGATCGGCAACCAGCGTCAGAGCGTCTCGGGGGTGTCGCTCGACGAAGAAATGACCAACCTGATCTCCTTTCAGCATGGCTACCAGGCATCCGCGCGGGCGCTGACGACGATGGACGAAATGCTCGACACCCTCATCAGCCACACCGGGGTCGCGGGACTGTGAGCGACATGCGCCACATCTGCTCAGAACCCGCCCTCGCCCGGCCGTGGGGAGTGACGGCGCCGTGAGCGACCGCATCACCCCCAGCATGGTGATCGGCTCCACGCTGGCCGACCTCAACGCCGCGCAGGTCGCGATGACCCGCACCCAGGGGGAACTGTCATCGGGCAAGTCGATCTCAGAACCCTCCGACAACCCCTACGGGGCGAGCGAGGCGATCACGCTGCAGAGCGCCCTCGATGGGCTCACCGCCTACGAACACGGCGCCCAGGACGGGACGTCGTGGCTGAACACCTCCTCCAGCGCGATGGCGAGCATCGACACTCAGGTGCAGCGCGTGCGCGAACTGCTGCTGCAGGGATCGAACGGGATCAACAGCCCGTCGGACCTCGCGGACATCGCGGGCGAGGTCGAACAGCTCACCGAAGGGGTCAAGCAGGATGCGAACACCCAGTACGCCGGCCAGTACGTCTTCTCGGGGACCCTCACGAACACGCCCCCCTACGAACAGGGCGCGAACGACGCCTACCAGGGCAACGCGGGCACGATCGCGCGCGCGATCGGCCCCGGGACGTCGGTCACGGTGAACGTCGAACTGGTCGCGGCGCTGGGCAACGGCCAGGGGTCGGGCGACGGCAAGCTGCTGGACACGCTGCGCACGATCGCGCAGAACCTGCGCGAAGGGACCCCCGCCGCGGTGGCGGCGCTGGGGACTACCGACCTGAAGGCCCTGGACACCAACCTGGAAGGGCTCACCAACCTGCAGGCCGGCGCCGGCGCCGTGACCGACCAGCTGAACCTCGCCGTCAGCCGCATCCAGAGCCTGCAGACCACCGGCCAGACGCAGCTCTCCAACGTCGAGGACGCCAACTTCGCGAAGGCATCGATGGAATTCTCAAACGAGCAGGCCGCTTACGAGGCGGCGCTGCGCGCAGGTGCGAGCATCGTGCAGGAGTCTCTGCTCGAATTCCTGCACTAGCGATGTCCACGACGACCTTCGAGAGCTCCCGCTTCGGGACCGTGCAGGTCCCGCTCGCAGCCGTGATCGAGTTCCCGCTCGGGCTGATCGGCCTGGGGGGCCTGCGCTACGCCCTGTTGGAGCGCAACCCCGGCAGCGGCTTTCTGTGGCTGCACTCGCTGGAGGATCCCGCGCTCGCGCTGCCGGTGGTCGACCCGCGGCGCTTCTTTGCGCCGTTCACGCTGGAGCTCGGCACCGAGGATCGCGAGCGGATCGGCGCCGAGGACACGGGGGCGGCGCAGCTGTATGTGACGGTCCGCACCGCCCCGGACCCGGCGGACATCGTGGTCAACCTGCGCGCCCCGCTGATCGTGTGGGAGGGCCGCGGCCATCAGGTGCTCAACACCGCCCCCGGGGCCGAGCTGCGGGTGGCGCTGTTCGCCCCCGCCGACTCCACGCCCGAGGGCCGCGGGCAGGGGCGTTCGGCGGACGGCGATGCGGGGTAGTCTGAGCCGATGCTGATCCTGACGCGTCGTCCCGGAGAGCGCGTCGTGATCGGCGACGACGTGCTGGTGACGGTGATGGAGGTCAGCGGCCAGACCGTTCGCCTCGGGATAGCCGCGCCGGAGCGGCTGGCGATCTACCGCGAGGAGATCTGGCTGGCCGTCAGGGAGGAGAACCGCGCCGCCGCCGAGGCCGCGGCCGACGCGCTGCCGGCCCAGCCGGTGAAGCACGTCGGCGGACGGCCCGACGAGGGCCCCACCACGTAGGCCAGTGCCTGGGTTGTCGGCGACGGCCTGGGGTCGTGCAGTTGGGATCGTCGCCAAACGGCTGGCCGCGGCAGCATGCGGCGCTCCGGCGGCGCTCCGGCCATACTATTTGTCGATGGCCAAAGGGTTCGCTGCGTTGCTCGTGGTACTCGCGCTGCTGGTGCTGACCGTCGGGGACCTGTCCCCGGCGGCGTCCGCGGCCGCGCCCGCCCCCGCGCACCTGGTCGCCGGATTGGCGCGGGCACAGGATGCCGCTGCGACAGAGGCATACATAAAGGCCAACTATGCACTCGCGCACACCGCCGTGGCGGGTCTCCCGTCGTTGCGGGCGTCCCTTGTGAGTCTTGTCCACCAGGTCCGCAGCGAATGTCCCGGGATCGCGGTGGGGTCTCCACAAAACGGCGACGCCGAACAACTCAGCGACGAGGTCATCGGGGCGCTGTCGGTCGTGGCCTTTCGCATCGAGGCGCCCGCGATCCTGCGTTTCACCCGAGCCGTCGCGTCCCTGCGCTGGAGCGATCCCAGGCTGACACGTATGGTCAGGACCTACGCCGCCAAGCTCAAGGGGATGGCCGACCTCGCGATGCCCGACCTGTGCGCCGACGTCGGGATGTGGGCGCGCAGTGGCTTTCAGACGCTCTCCCCGAGCACCGCCGTCTTCGATCGGAGGTTCGTCGCGGTCAAAATCGAAACCGAAGAAGTCCCGCCAGATCTGCTCGCGCGCTACGAGCACCGGGGGGAGGCCGCGATCGTGCACCGTACCGGGCGGCTCGAAGGCCAGCTTGTGGACGCCGAAGCGCAGGCCGTGTACGACTGGTCGCGGATTCTCGACGCCCTCGGCCTGAACCCCTAGGGGTTCAGGCCGAACGGTCCTATATCTCACTGTTCTTGACGATCCTACGCTTCACTGTTCGTCACGGCATCCGCCGTCGCATTGAACAGCATGCCGGAGAGCTTGGCCGCGTTGTGTCCGGCGGGTGAGGGGAGTTCGTTCTTCTGGTCGATTTCGTGGTCGACGATGAGCGACTGCGGTCCTCCGCATCCTTCGGCGCCGGATGCCGAGAACGAGTTGTCGACGACCAGGTCGTGCCTGAGAATGATATTGGTGAATTCATTTGTGAATTCAAGTTCACCTACCGCTCCACTGATCGGCACGTTCGGCGGCGGTGGGCTCGTCGTCGCCGTGGTGAAGTTGATCTGCAGTGGACTGGTCGCAGACCCGACGAAGCATCGGTCGCCGAGAAACGGGTTTTTTAGATGGATCCTCAGCGGCATTCCGAGCGCGATGCCTTCTTGGAAGAGCAGATCGGTTCGACTGACGGTGGATTGGCCGACGAGTTCTGCCGTTGAGGTCACCTTGCACGCTGAGTTGTTGGGGAAATTTTCGCAGAATGTCCGCAGGTAGCCCGGATAGCGCCCTCCTTTAACGAGCCCAAATATGCCTCCGGGCACCACCTGGGGGGTCTTCACGAGCGTTTCGCCGTTTTCGGCGTCGACGAAGGTTTCGGCGCCAGTTTCTTCGTTCTCGATGCCCCCGAACTGCAGAACCTGTCTTTTTGTGAATTGTATGGCTATCTTTCCGATCTGAAATTCCCCGCCTTCGGTGCTCGTGGCGAAACAGAGGTTGACCGCGGGGTTGTCTGTTGGGCACTGCTTATACACCGCGAAGTTCCCCGTCGGTTCTTTCGCCGAAGCCGACGCGACCACCGCAAAGAGGGCGATCGGCAGCACCGCTGCCGACACCATCCTCATCAACCATCCGGCGTGATCTTCGCTCACGACATCCCCCCTTGTATGGTCTCTTAGACTGGGCCCGGCGCATGGATCATGGGATCATGCAAACCAGCGTCATCACGAGCCCCAGCTCCGATCGGCTGGCGTGTCTGGCAGCATATTTTGGTGGGACCGCTGATTGCAAGGAGTAAAAACGTACGAACGACATGGCCTTTGCCGCGTGTCTACGGCGGTCATCATTCGGCCGCTCGGCGATGCATCGGCCTCGCGTGCGCCCACGGTGCTCGCGGTTGTAGACTCACGGCTGCACCCGCCGGAGTAGCTCAGCTGGTTAGAGCAGCGGAATCATAATCCGCGTGTCGGGGGTTCGAGTCCCTCCTCCGGCATCGCGAAAGGCCTGCAAAGATGGGTCTTTGGAGATTATCGTGGGCCGGGAGGATTTCCGCGGGGATCTACCAATCACGCTCACACCAGCGAGGGCGTGTCGCGGCGCGTGCGCGGTGCGCGCGGGGCGACGATGCCACCCCAGTCGCCATCCTCGATCCGCGCAGGCGCGGTGCTCGCGAGGAAGTCGCCGAGGACCGCCGCGAGCCCGTCGGGGTCTTCCAGATGGGGGAAGTGCGCCGCTCGCGGCAGGCTCTCGAAGCGGCTGCCCGGCGCCGCGCGGTGGGCGTCGAGACCGTGGGCGAGCGGGATCGTGTGGTCGCGCTCGCCCCACACGATCAGGGTCGGCATCCCGGCGAGCAGGTACAGCCGGTCGGTGGCGCTGACGCGCTGGCCGTGGACGTCGATCACGGCGCGCAGCGTGTGCAGAAACGCCTTGCGCGCGCCGGGCTGCTCCAGCGGACGCAGGGCACGCGTGATCGCCCGCAGGTAGACGCCCTGGCGCGATCCGGACCTGCTCAGGCCGTCGCCGGCGAGCTGCAGGCCCGACAGCAGGCGCGGGTGGGCCGCGAGCGACAGCAGCGCCGAGACGCCCGGCAGGGTCGCGCTGCGCAGCAGCGGGCTGACCTCGCGGCCGAGCCCGCCGCTGGAGATCAGCACGAGGCGCTCGGTGCGCTGGGGGAATTGGTAGAAGAACTGCATCGCCACGCCGCCCCCGAGCGAGTGGCCGACGATCGTCGCGCGATCGACGCCGAGCACGGCGAGCAGATCGCGGATGCTGGAGGCGTGCGCCCCGAGCGAGTAGTCCCCGCGCGGCGTCGCGGAGTCGCCGTGGCCGATCAGGTCGGGCGCGATCACGGTGTAGCGATCGGCCAGGCTCAGTGCGACCGATCGCCAGTGGCGCGACGAGTTGACCATGCCGTGGATCAGCACCACCGGCGGGCCGCTGCCGGCCGTGTGGTAGATCACGCGGTGGCCGTGCAACTCGACCTGCCACTCCTGGAAGCCGTCGACGTGGTCGGGTTGGGGGACGCTTTTCATGCCCGCGCCTGAATGTACTCGTGATCGCTGCGGACCTCGTGCGACCGTACGTTTTGGGCTCCTGGGATGATGGCGCGATGAGCCAGCCCACGGCGTACCGGCAGATGGGCCGCAAACGCCAGGCGCGCGAGCTGTTCGCGCCGCTGCCGGCCCACTACGATCGGGTGGCCGCGACCCTGAGCCTCGGCCAGGATCCGCGCTGGCGGCGGGCGCTGGTGGCGGCGATCGACGCGCGACCGGACGAGCGCGTGCTCGACGTGGCGACGGGGACCGGGCTCGTCGCGCAGGAGCTGGTGCGCCGCTACGGGTGTACGGTCGTCGGGCTCGACCAGAGCCCCGAGATGCTGGGGATGGGCCGCGCGCGCCTGGCGCGCGACGCGGCGCTGGCGGGGAGGGTGTCGCTGATCGAGGGCGAGGCCGAGAGCCTGCCGTTTGCGACGGGGTCGTTCGACCACCTGACGTTCACCTACCTGCTGCGCTATGTCGAGGACCCGTCGGCCACGTTGCGCGAGCTCGCGCGGGTCGTGGCGCCGGGCGGCCGCGTGGCCTCGCTTGAGTTCGGCGTCCCGCCCAGCGCGCCGTGGCGGGCCCTGTGGAGCCTGTACACCGGCATCGGGCTGACAACGCTCGGCCGCGCGGTCTCGCGCGAGTGGGCCGCGACGGGGCGCTTCCTGGCGGACAGCATTCCGTCGTTCTACGAGCGCTGCCCGCTGGAGCGGATCGTGGAGCTGTGGCGGGCGGCGGGGATCGAGGCGGTGACGGTCCGGCGGATGAGCCTCGGCGGGGGAGTGGTGATGTGGGGGACGCGAGGCCGGTGAGCCCGACCGCCATGCGCTCACACGCCGACGACCCCGGGGCCGAGAGCTCGGGGCCGGTGAGCCTGCGACCCGTGAGTCCCGGCGGCCGCGGAGGACGGCGGTGAGCGCGTCGGCTCCGAGGTCGCTGCAGCGCCCGGCGTTCTATGCGCTGCGCCCCGGTGGGTGGCGGGACCTGGTGACGCTGCTGCACCCTCCGTACACGGCGTGGAATCTCGCCAACGTCGCGATCGGGGCGGCGGTGGCGCGGCACCTGTATGGCGACCGGCTGGCGGCGGTCCTGGGCGCGTTCCTGCTGGGGGTGGGGGTCTGCGCGCACGTCCTGGACGAGCTGAACGGCAGGCCGCTGGGGACGCGCCTGTCCAACGGTGCGCTGGTGTCGCTGGCGGTGGTGTCGCTGGCGGGGGCGGTCGCGATCGGGGTGGTGGGGGCGGTGACGATCTCGCTGACGTTGATCCCGTTCGTGCTGGCGGGGGTGTTCATCGTGCTGGCCTACAACCTGGAGTGGTTCGGGGGGCGCTTTCACACGGCGTTCTGGCTCGCGGCGTCGTGGGGGGCGTTCCCGGCGTTGACGGGGTACTGGGTCAACGATCAGCAGCTGCGCGCCCCCGCGGTGCTGGCGGCGGCGGCGTGCTTCATGTTGACGCTCGTCCAGCGGCGCCTGAGCACCCCGGTGCGCGAGCTGCGGCGGCGCACGGTGTCGCTGGAGGGCGAGCAGCGCCTCGCGGACGGCTCGACGGTGGAGCTCGACGCGGCGCGCCTGGCGGCGCCGATGGAGGGGGCGCTGGGGGGGTGCGCGGCGGCGATGGTGCTGCTCGCGGTGGGGCTTGTGGTGGCGCGGCTTTGACACGCTCGACCCTCGACCGCCCAAGCCGCACATCCCTTCCGGGATGGGTCTGGGGGCCGGGGAATCGATATCGATCCTGCACCTGTCGGTTCGCGGGCCCCTGCGATGACTAGACCGGTGCTGCTCGCGGTCCCCAACGTCTCGGAGGGCCGCGACCCCGCGCGGTCGTCGAGGCGATCGCGCGTGCCTTCGCGGCGGCTGGCGCGGCGCGGCTGCTGGACGTGCACGCGGACGCGGACCACCACCGCGCGGTGGTCACTCTGGCGGGCCGCCCGGGAACGCTGGCGCAGGCGCTGGTGCGGGGGGCGGGCGAGGCGGTGCGGCGCATCGACCTCGGGGAGCGCGGCGGGGTCGAGCGGGAGGCGAGCGATCGGGGATCGGGCAGCACCCGCACGTGGGTGCGGTGGATGTGGTCCCGCTGGTGTACCTGGAGCCCGGGTTGCGGGGTGCGGCGTGCGCGGAGGCGCTGGTGGCGGCGGACTGCATCGGCGCGGAGCTGGGGGTCCCGGTGTTCCTGTACGGGGAGCTCGCGGGCGGGCGTACGCGCGCGGAACTGCGCCGCGGGCGGCGTGAGGGCCTCGAGCGGCGGCTGCGCGACGGGGAGCTGCGCGCTGACTTTGGCCCGTCGCGGATGCACCGACGGCGGGCGCGGCGCTGGTGGGGGCGCGTGGGCCGCTGGTGGCGTTCAACCTCGAGCTCGCGCCGCCGGCGGGCGTGGAGGAGGCGCGCCGGATCGCGGGCCTGATCCGGGAGGGCGGCGCGGAGGGCCTGCCGGGAGTGCGCGCGATCGGCGTTGAGCTGCGGCGGCGGCGCGTGAGGGGGCGGGCGGATGGCGGCGGCGCGGATCGAGGTCCTGAAGAGGGCGGCGGTGGGCGAGCGGCGGGGCAGGTTTCGATGAACGTGGAGCGCCCGGCGGAGGTTCCGCTGAGGGAGGTGGTGGCGGCGGTGCGTGGGCATGCGGAGGTGGCGTGCGCGGAGCTGGTGGGGCTGGCGCCGCGGGCGGCGCTGGAGGGGTTCCCGGAGGATCTGGCGATGCCGGGCTTTGACCCCGCGCGCCATGTGCTCGAGAACGCACTAGGCTTGTAGGAAATGGCCCAGGACGAAGCGCAAGCGCCAGACGAAGCACCGCGGAAACGCGGCGGGCGTGGTTGAGTCGCGCGGACGCACGGGGCGCCGCCCGACGGCGGCGGAGCGCAGCGCGGCGGGCCGGGAGAAGGCAGCGAAGCGGGAGCGGCGGGAGCAGCGCTACGACCGCGCGCCGACGTGGCGGGCGGCGTTCTACAGGGCGCTGGCGGCGGCGGTGCTGATGCTGGCGGTGAGCCTCGTGTGCTTGCTCCAAGAAGCCGGCGGAGGCGTTCGCGATGCTTCCCGATCGTGCTGGCGTTGTATGTGCCGATCAGCTACTACACGGATATGTGGGTGTACAGGCGGCGGATGCGCAAGAAGCAGGCGCAGGGGGCGGGCGGCGGGTGAGCGCGCTTGACGTGCAGGCGTTCACGGTGGGCCCGGTGCGGGAGAACGCGTACATCGTGCGCGTCGGCGGTGGAGCAGGCACGGGGGCAATACCCGGGTGTCGGCGGCGAGGACCGTCGAAGATCGGCCAGCGGGCGCTGATGGTGGATCCGGGGGAGGAGCCGCAGCGACTGCTGGATGCAGTGGCGGCTCTGGGGGTGCAGATCGAGGCGATCCTGATCACGCACTGCCACTTCGACCACATCGGGGCGGTCGCGCCGGTGGCGCGCGCGACGGGGGCACCGGTGTACTGCCCGCGGATGGAGGTGCCGCTGCTGAAAGACATCATGACGTGGACGCCGCCGGGGTTCGGGCCGTTCGAGGGCTGGGAGCCCGAGCACACGGTCGCGGGCGGGGAGCGCCTGAGCCTCGCGGGTCTCGACATCGAGGTGGTGTTCACGCCGGGTCACAGCCCGGGGCATGTGACGTATGCGATCTTGCCGGCGGAGTCGACCGGCACGGCAGAACCCTCCGCGGCACAGCCTTCTGCGGCACTTCCTGCCCCGGCATCCGCTTCGGTCACATCGGTCGCGCCGGAGGATGATGTGGTGACGTCGCTGCTCTCGGGCGACGTGCTCTTCCAGGGCTCGGTTGGGCGGACGGACCTTCCGGGGGGGGATTGGAACTTGCTGGAACGCTCGATTGGGACGTTGCTGGAGCGCTTTCCCGGGGAAACGACGGTCTACCCGGGTCACATGGGCGTGACGACGCTGGAACGGGAGCAGCTGATGAACCCGTTTCTCGCGGGGGTGCGGGCGGAGATCCATCGGGAACTGGACCCGCGCCCCGGATGAGCCGCCGGGCGCCCGGGTACCGCAGGCGACGTCCGCGCCGGCGGACCCCGGCCGTCGAAGTTCCGCCCAGCGGGCGTCGTCGGACCCGGCCGACCGTTGAGCGCACCCAAGCTCAGGGCCCCGCGGGGCACGCACGACGTGCTGCGCGAGCAGGCGGGAGCGCGGGCTCACCTGGAGGAGCGGGCGCGGTCGATCCTGCAGGGCGCGGGTTACGAGCGGATCGAGACGCCGGCGTTCGAGTCGACGGAGCTGTTTGCGCGCGGGGTGGGGGACTCGACGGACATCGTGCAGAAGGAGATGTATACGTTTGAGGACGGCTCGGGCCGCTCGCTGACGCTGCGCCCGGAGGGCACGGCGCCGGTGTGCAGGGCGTATGTGGAGCATGGGATGCACAAGCTGCGCCAGCCGGTGAAGCTGTGGTACCTGTCGAGCTTCTTCCGCTACGAGCGTGCCCAGGCGGGGCGCCAGCGGCAGTTCTGGCAGGTGGGAGCGGAGGCGTTGGGCTCGGGGACCCGGCGGTGGATGCGGAGTCGATCGTGCTGCTGGGCGACGCTGCTGAGAGGAGATGGGGGTCGCGGACGTGCGCCTGCGCCTGTCGAGTCTTGGGCGGCCGCGAGGCCGCGCGGAGCTATCGCGAGCGCCTGCAGCGCTACCTGCGCGCCAACGAGAGCCAGTCTCGCCGAGGAGGTGCGGGGCCGCATCGAGCTGAACCCGCTGCGGGCGTTCGATTCCGACCACGAGGGCACGCGCGCGACGATGCGCGAGGCGCCGCGGCTGCTGGACGCCCTGGAGGCGCCGGACGCCGAGCACTTCGCGGAGGTTCGCGCGCTGCTCGACGAGGCGGGGGTGGTCTACGAGGTCGACGCGACGCTGGTGCGGGGCCTTGACTACTACACGCGGACGGTGTTCGAGTTCACCTCCGACGCGCTGGGCGCGCAGAGCGGCGTCGGCGGCGGGGGCCGCTACGACGGGCTGGTGGAGATGATCGCCAGTCCGGCGGCGACCAAGGCCCGCCCACCCCGGCGAGCAAGAGCCGCCCACCCCGGGGATGGGGTGGGCGGCGGGGATCGAGCGGATGCTGCTGGCCGGACAGGCGCGCAACCGGCGGCCCGGAACCTGTCGACCTGTATGTGGCTTTTGAGCCGGGGATGGTTTCCGGCCCGCCCGTCCGCCCGTCCGACGGCCCGCCCGCCGAACCGCCGGCCGGCGCGCCGGTGCGGCGGTGCGCGGCGCGGAGCGGGCGGCGTTCGCGGTGCTCCAGCAGGCGCGCCGGGCGGGCGTGGCGACGCAGATGGAGCTGGCGGGGCGCTCGTTGAAGAACCAGCTCGGCCACGCGCACCGCCTGGGGGCGCGCTACGTGGCGGTGGTGGGCACGGAGGAGACGGTGCTACGCGACACGCAGGGCGGCTCGCAGGCGACGCTGGCGGCGGACGCGGTGGTGCACGCGGTGTTGCGCGGCCTGCACGATCTGTAAGGGCCCCTGGCAAAATGCGGGCACGGCCGAATGTGGCCCTGTGCGCCGGGCGGCCAGGGGCCCCATGGTCCAAAGGGATCGGTGCGGGGCTCAACTCGGGCGGCCAAAATGCCGAAGTGGCAGGGGATGGCTCAGTTGTCGCGCCCATTTCAGATCGCTCTCGGCGCCGCCCTCGTGGGCCTGGCGCTGTACGCGGTGTGGTTCGTCGCGCTGCGCCATCCGGCCGGGGAATCGTCGAGCTCGTCGCCGGCGACGAGCGCATCCTCCACCACCGGGCTGGCCCCCGCCGGGTCGTCCTCGGCAGCGACGCAGACCCGTGTCTACCACGGTGGGGCGCCGGGTGTGGAAGGCCTGACGCGCGACATCGCCAAGGCCCATCGCGCGGTCGGCGAGTCCCAGGCCAACGCGCAGGAGCTGGAAAGCAAGTCGGCTCAGGCATCCGGCGAAGGCGGCGCGAGCGCCACATCGTCTTCGAGCGCGGCGACGTCGAGCGCGTCGTCGAGCGCCGCCAAGGCGAGCGCCACGACCAACAGCGCGACGGGCGCGTCGGCGAGTACCCGCACGACGAAGTCGGGGCACTCGGCGACGGGAGCGGGTGCGAACGCCAAGACCTACCCGCACGTCGCGGCGCTGGAGGGCGAGCTGGCGAAGGGCAAGACCGCGGTGGTGCTGTTCTGGAACCCCAAAGGCCCCGAAGACCGCTACGTGCATGAACAGCTCGACGACGTGAGCCACGGCGACCGGCAGATCGCGGTGCAGGTGGCGCGCTCCAGCGAAGTGACCTCCTACGGCCAGTTCACGCGGGTGGCCCAGGTGACGGGGACGCCGACGATCCTGATCGTCAATCCGCACTACCAGGCGACGACGGTGACGGGTCTGACCGACAGCTTTGCGCTGCAGCAGGCGATCGGCGACGCCAGGGAAGGGGCCGGCCGGGTGCTGGCGCCGCAGTTCAGCTCGTGGACCCCGACGTCGACTCGGGCGAAGTTCATCGACGAAGCCAACCACGTGTGCCCAGCCCCGCGCAGCACGATCGCCGCGACGTTGAGATCGTCGCTCGCGGGCGTCACGACGGTGCAGGGCCTGTTCGGCGCGCTGCTGAACACCGTCACGGTTGTGGCGGAATCGGCGATCCACCGGGTCGAGAGCCTGCGGATGCCGGCTCGGGATCGAGCCTTCGTCCACCGGCAGTACGCGCTCTATCTCAAGGGAGTGCATCGCATCGGCGTGTCGGGCGCGCCGGGCTCGGCCACCGCGCTGCAACGCCGCGCCGAGTACTTCGAAGGGCAGGCGGACATCGATCAGGCCGCCAACGCGCTGGTCGACTACGGTCTGACGAACTGCAAGTGAGCGACGCGCGATCGGCGGTCGGCCCTGCGCTGCCGGCGGATCGCGCGCAGATGCACGCAGCAAGCCCGCCAGGGCTTGCTCATCCGGGCCCCTAAACTCGACGGCAGATGCTCGCCGAGGCGCTGGCCACCCACCTCGAGCGCCCCGTCGGGCGCGGACACACCCCTGCGCGGGCGCTGACCGGCGCGGCGGGCGGGGCGGCCTGCGGGGACCTCGTGCGGGTGTCGCTGGCGCTTGACCCCGACGACCCGCTGGGCCGGGTGGTTGACGCGGGCTTCGACGCCAGCGGCTGCGGGGCCGCGGTCGCGGCGGGCAGCGCGACGGTGAGCCTGGTGCGCGGCGCGGCGCTGCTGGACGCCGCGCGTGTCGGGCCGGCGGAGATCGCCGCCGAGCTGGGGGGCCTGAGCCCGGCCAAGCGCCACGCGGCGGAGCTGGCGGCGGATGCGCTGCACCGGGCGCTGGGCGCGGCGGCGCGCACGCAGGCGCGGCTGGCGCCGGTTGCGCGGCGGACCGTGGTGGCGATGAGCGGCGGGGTCGACAGCGCCGTCGCGGCGCTGCTGACCGCGCAGGAGGGGCAGGAGGCGGTAGCGGTGACGCTGGAGCTGTGGGCCGACCCGGAGAACGACGGCGAGCGGAGCTGCTGCTCGGCGCAGGCGGTGCGCGGGGCGCGCGAGCTGGCGCACGGCCTCGGGCTGGCGCACCTGTCGATCGACCTGCGCGCGGAGTTTCGCGCGGGGGTCGTCGACCACTGGCTCGCAGACCACGGCGACGGGCTGACCCCGAACCCGTGCATCCGCTGCAACGGCAACGTCCGCCTCGACGCGATGCTCGAGCTCGGCGAGCGCCTCGGCAGCGGGCGGCTGGTGACGGGCCACTACGCGCGCGTGCACGACGACGGGCGGGGGCCGCTGTTGCAGATGGCGGTCGACGACGGCAAGGACCAGAGCTACGCGCTGGCTGCCCTGGACCCCGCGTCGCTGGGCCGCATTCGCTTCCCGCTGGGAGAGATGAGCAAGTCGCAGGCGCGCGATCTGGCCGAGCGCGAGGGGCTGGCGGTGGCGCGCAAGCCCGACTCGCAGGACCTCTGCTTTCTGGCCGGCACGGGGCTGTCGCGCTTCTTGGACCGTCACGGCGCGGCGGCGGGCGGGCGGGGTTCCGATACCCGCGGGAGCATCGTCGACCGCGACGGCGTCGAGCTCGGCAGCCACGACGGCGCGCTGGCGTTCACCGTCGGCCAGCGCCGCGGCCTGGGGATCGGCGGGCGCGAGCCGCTGTACGTGCTGGGCACGGACCCGCGGGCGAACACGGTGACGGTCGGCCCCCGCGCGGCGCTGCTGACCGACACGGTGAGGGTGCGCGACGCCACCCTGCGCCGCGCGGGCGTCGCGGTGGACGGCGTGCGGGTGCGCTCCCACGGGCCCCGCCACCCCTGCCGCCTGGAGCACGACCCCGGCCCCGGCCGGCACGGGCGGGTCGATCTGCGGCTGCCCGAGCCGATCGTGCGCGCCGCGCCGGGACAGATCGCGTGCCTGTATGCCGGGGATGTGATTCTCGGCTACGGCACTGTCGCCTGACGGCGCCGATGGCCTTCGCACGGCGGCGGTCCTCGCTCGCTCATGTGCCGAGCCGAGCACACTTCGCTCACTGCGTTCTTGCCCTGCTCGACGGGGTGGGTGGGGCTCTCATCATGCAGGGAGCTGATGGGGCTTAAGATCATCCGACGATGACCTCGGACGAGATCCGCGAGCGGTTCCTGGCGTTCTTCGAGGAGCGCGGGCACCGGCGCCTGCCGTCGGCGTCGCTGGTGCCGCCGCCCGACGACCGGACGGTGCTGCTGACGACCGCGGGGATGCAGCCGCTGAAGCCGTACTTCCTCGGCCGCGAGGCGCCGCCGGCGCCGCGCTTGACGAGCTGCCAGCGCTGCTTTCGCACGCCGGACATCGACAAGGTCGGCTCGACGCTGCGCCACCTGACGTTCTTTGAGATGCTCGGCAACTTCTCGATCGGTGACTACTTCAAGCAGGGCGCGATCGAGCTCGCGTGGGAGCTGTCGCTGCAGGTGTTCGGCTTTGCCGAGCAGGACATTTGGGTGACGGTGTTCGAGGGCGACGACGCGCTGGGCCTGGGCCCGGACGAGGAGGCGATCGAGCTGTGGCAGGCCGTGGGCGTGCCGCGCGAGCGGATCGTGGGGTGCCCGCGCTCGGAGAACTTCTGGGAAGCCGGCCCGGTCGGCCCGAGCGGCCCGTGCTCGGAGCTGTACATCGACCGCGGCCCACGGTTCGGCGCCCCCGACGACCTGCCGGGGGGCGAGAACGAGCGCTTCCTGGAGTACTGGAACCTGGTGTTCATGCAGTACAACCAGGACCCTCACGATCATCTGGTGGAGCTGCCGACGCGCAACATCGACACCGGCCTGGGGCTCAACCGGCTGGCGGCGATCCTGCAGGGCACCGACTCGGTGTTCGAGACCGACCAGTTCCAGCCGCTGATCGCGCTCGGGGGCGAGCTCGCGGGCCAGCGCTACGGCGAGGACCCCGCCGCCGACCGGGCGCTGCGGATCCTCGCCGACCACGCGCGCGGGATGTCGTTTCTGGTGGCCGACGGCGTGGTGCCGTCCAACGAGGAACGCGGCTACGTGCTGCGCCGGATCATGCGCCGTGCGGTCCAGCAGGGGCGCGGCCTGGGGATGGAGGACGGCTTTCTGGTGCGCTACGCGGAGGTCGTGCGCGAGCTGATGGGGGCGGCGTACCCCGAGCTGTTGGCCCAGCGCGAGGCGGTCGACCGTTGGCTGGCGTCCGAGGAGGAGAGCTTCGGGCACACCCTGGAGCAGGGCACGCGCCTGCTGGAGGATCTGATCGCCCGCGCGCTTGACGCCGGCGAGGAGGGGATCGCGGCGGCTGACGCGTTCGCGCTGCACGACACCTACGGGTTCCCGTTTGACCTGACCCGCGAGCTCGCGGCCGAGCGGGGGCTGGGCGTCGACGACGAGGGCTTCGAGCGGCTGATGGAGGGCCAGCGTGCCCGCGCCCGCGCGGCGGCCGGGGCCGCTGCCGACGGCGGGGACGGGGCGCGCAGCGACCCGCGCGAGCGCGCCCGCGAGTTCGCCACTCAGACCGGATCGCAGACGCGCTTCACGGGCTATGAGACCGAGGAGCAGCGCACCACCGTCGCGGCGCTGGCGCAGGAGAACGGCCGCTACCTGGTCAAGCTCGCGGAGTCTCCCTTCTATGCCGCCGGCGGCGGCCAGATATCCGACGTGGGCACGATCGAATGCGAGCGCGGCGACTGCCGGGCGCGCGTGGAGGGAGTGTTTCGCGTCGGCGACGACCAGGCGCTGGCGGTGGTGGTCGAGGAGGGGTCGCTGCGCTCCGAGGAGCCGGTGCTGGCGCGCGTAGACCACACGGCGAGGCACGCCACGGAGTGCAACCACACCGCGACCCACCTGCTGCACGCGGCGCTGCGCGAGCGCCTCGGCGCGCACGTGCGTCAGGCCGGCTCCTACGTGGGTCCGGACAAGCTGCGCTTTGACTTCAGCCACAGCCAGGCGCTGACCGCGCAGGAGCTGCGTGACGTTGAGGATCGCGTGAACGAGTGGATCCTCGCCGACGATCCGGTGCGCCCGATCACGACGACGCTGGCGCAGGCGCGGGAGCTGGGGGCGATGGCGCTGTTCGGGGAGAAGTACGGCGACGTCGTGCGGATGGTGCAGATCGGCGACGGGCGCTACTCGCGCGAGCTGTGCGGCGGCACCCACGTGCGTGCGACCGCCGAGATCGGTGTCTTTCGCGTCCTCGGCGAGACTTCCAGCGCGGCCAACGTGCGCCGCATCGAGGCCGTCACGGGCCCGGCGGCGGTGGAGCTGCTGCGCGCGCACGACCGCTGGCTCGGCGAGATCGCGGCGACGCTGCGCACGCGCCCGGAGGGTGCGCCGGAGGCGGTGCGCGAACGCGAGGCCGAGCGCAGGCGCCTGGAGAAGGAGCTGTCGAAGATCGGTGCCAGCGGGAACGGCCCGGACGGCGGCGTGGATGTGGAGGCGCTGGCGGGGCAGGCGGCGGAGGCGGCGGGCGCGCGGGTGCTGACCGCGACCGTCGAGGTCGCCGATCCGAAGGCGCTGCCCGAGGTCGTGGATCGTCTGCACGGCCGTCTTGGAGACGCTGCGATCGTGCTGGGCGGTGCGCGCGACGGCCGCGTGCACCTGATCGTCGGAGTCGCCCCGGCGCTGGTGGCGCGCGGTGTGAAGGCGGGCGCCGTGGTGAAGGCCGCGGCGGAGGTCGTGGGCGGCGGAGGCGGCGGCCGCGACACGCTGGCCCAGGCCGGCGGGCGCGACCCGGAGAGGCTCGACGACGCGCTCGCTGCGGCACGGACCGCGATCGAGGCGATGCTCGCCGCCGGCCCGCCCGCGGGCTGATGCGGGTGCTGGGCCTTGACTACGGCAGCGCCCGCTGCGGCTGCGCGCTGAGCGACCCCAGCGGGACGATCGTCACCCCGATCGACGTGATCGCACAGCCCGCCACGCGACGTGGGATAGATGCACTGGTGGCGCTGGTGGCCGAGCGCGAGGTGGCGCGCGTGGTGGTCGGCCTGCCGCTGTCGCTGAACGGGGCGGACACCGCCCAGACGCGCGAGACCAGACAGTTCGCAAAGCGCCTCTCAAAGAAGCTGGAGGAGGACGTGCCGGTCGAGCTGCACGACGAGCGCTTCACCACGCGCATGGCCCGGCGCATGGAGGGCGCCGCGGCCGACGAGGACTCGCGCGCGGCGGCTCACATGCTCGAGGGCTGGCTAGCAGCTAAGACCGCATCTCAGTAGGGTCGGCTACCGTCGCCGTCGATACTTGCGCAGCATGGCAAGCATAAGGTTTGTCTAGCATGGACCAGGTGACAACCGTTGCACATCCCCGGATCGAGTCTGCGGAGTACCTTGCGCTGCAGACGCGCGCAGGCTGGCGTCTGGACGTGGAGCTCATCGACGGCGAGGCCGTCGTGACGCCGCCCACAGGGGCTGCCGCATCCTCGGTGCAGGGCACGCTGTTCTTTGCGCTGCGGAGCTGGCAGGAGCAGACCGCCGACGAGGGCCTGCTGCTGCAGGACGTGTTCGTCGAGTTCCCCGGCGGTCAGTATCTGGCTCCCGACATCGCTTGGTGGAGCGCGAAGCGCCGCCCACCGCTCTCCGACGGCGCGCTCGACAGCGTCCCCGACCTGGTTGTCGAGGTCCTCTCACCGGCCACCCGCGTCAACGACCTCGGCGTCAAGCGAGAGCTGTATGTCGACTCCGGCGTGCGCGAGATATGGCTGGTCGACCCTGACGCCCGCACGGTCACGCGCGCGCAGGCAGGCGCTGGCGGCGAGGCGGTGCTGGGCGAGGGCGATCTACTGCGCAGCGAGCTGCTCGTCGGCTTCACGCTGGAGCTTGCGCGCGTCTTCGGCGCCCAGTCGCCCCCCTGATTGTCGGCATCCGCCCATCATTCCTTCCCGCCGATCATCGATTTGTTACATGGTGTCTATTCACCTGACATGGGTGGTTCCCACGGTGGTTCGTATTCGTACCCGGGCGCGTTGAACTCAACATCACCGAAATCAAGGGTGCCTTGACCCTTCGCGCGGTCTCTGGCCTGCTGTCGCATGGCTGGGACGAGCTTGGCGGTTTTCGCATAGAGGTCGGTCATGATCCGGTCGCCCGCATCGCTGTCGGTGGTGAAGATCATGTGATACACGGTTCCATCGCGTGTATTCTTGAGTTCAAATGGGTGAGTCTTGGCGTATCCGAGGACGCTGGTAAGGCGCCAGCGCATGAGATTGACGTACTCGTCGCGCGCCTCGGGCGCACTGAGTGTGCCGGCGATGCGTCGGTCGTAGATCGCGCGCCAAGCATCCGTGCCGTACAGCTTGGTTGCTCGATCCTCGTCGGCGGGCCGTAGCTTACGCTCATCGAGCGCGAGGGTGCGAATGAGGCCCTGGGTTGGGAACAGCAGCCAGAGCTCGACCTTGTACTCTGGCTTGGAGCTGCCGCTCGGCCGGTAGCCGCGCTTGTGATCGGCGAGGTGTTCGAGGGTCTGCCACGCGAGCTCCATGCCGTCTGGATCGATGAACGCGAAGGTTGGCGCCCAGTTGAGATGACGAAGCTCGGCGAGCGCCTTGGGAATCTCGACGTTGCAGTCGCCACCATAGACCTTGATGTCGTGGCCCGGATAATCTGCAACGAGTCTGTCTTGCAACTCCTTCGCCTTGGTGGCGCGCTCGAAGTACCGCAACCGCGTAAAGCCACCTGCGACGGTCGTCTCGAGCGCTATGCGGGCCGAGCCGTTGAACTCCTCGCCAGTCAGCCGATCGATCCCAAGTCCGTCGCCAGCGAACGCATCGAGGTACACAAACTCACTGATGCGTATCCGGTTAGCTCCAGATGGGTTTTAGGCGGCTCGGCGGGTGATTTGCTGATAGGTGGTGGGGTTGTGCAGGGCGCCGAGTCCGAGGAGGGTCTGGAACGCCGCCATTGGTGTGCTGCGGCGGTTGTGACGGAAGACGTACTCGTCGAGATAGACCTGTAGGTGCTCGTCAGAGACGCCACGGTGTGTGCCGTGCATCCAGGCCTTGAGGTTGGAGGTTGCGCGGTGTGCTCGAGGGAGTAGCTGATCGGGCGCAGCGGTTTGTTTCGGGTGTCGGCGGTGCTCGTAGCCGTGCTTGCTCAGGACGCGGTAGGACTGAAGCCCGTCGGTATGCACGATTGCGCCGGTGGTGGTGGTCGCCTGGGTGAAGCTGAGCAGTATCGGCCCTGAAGCGTCGGGCAACACCCGAAGGCGCAGCCGCCCGGAGCCGTGTCCGCGGACCTCGATCGCGATGCCGATCAGCGCCTTCTTTCCGCGCTGGCGGCCGCCTTTGAGGCCCTCCTCGCGCCCACCGAGGAAGAACTCGTCGATCTCGACCTCACCCTTCAGCAGCTCGCGCTCAGGGGCGACCATCGCCCTGCGCAGCTTCTGCAGGATCAGCCAGGCAGTCTCATAGCGCGAGAGCCCGAGCTGGCGTTGCAGCTGCTTGGCCGATATGCCCGGGTGGTGAGTGGCGACCAGATAGGCCGCCCAGAACCACGTGCGCAGCGGCGTGTGCGTCTTGTGCATCACGGTCCCCGCAGTCACCGACGTCTGGTGCCCACACGCGGTACATACCCACAGGTGGCGGCGCGTCTGGCCACCGGCCCGCCCGCCGCCACACCCTGGACAAGCAAACCCCTCCGGCCAGCGCGAAGCGAACAGATACTCGCGGCAGGCCTCCTCGGTCGCAAAGCGCTCCTGAAACTCCAAGATGCTCAGAGGATACGTAGGCCGCGACACCCAACAAAACTACGAAACCACCCGGATGGAGCTAACCGGATACGCATCAACTCACTTGTCTTGCCGGCTGATGCGCGCAGGAAGGCTGGGAGATAGTCGGCGAGGATCGCGAGCTTGAGGCGGGTCCAGTAGCCCCACGGCCGACCTCTTTACATCTCGGTCACGCCAGTTGTGGTGTTGGCGATCTCGGCATCTCATCCCAGGTACGTCCGTCAAGCACCCGACCGCCGCTCTTTGGGCGATGGCCGCCCCACTGCTTGAAGAAATATGCAACGCCCTCTTCCACACAACGGTCTCGCAGGTCGCGCAACCACTCGATCCTCACCGGTCGATGTTTGTGGCCAGACTCTCCTCCAGAGATGAGCCAGTCGATGTCCGTCAAGTCGAGTCCTTCAAGCGGCCCGAGCAAAGGCTCGGCGGAAATGAACCGCACGGCGGCTTCGACCTCCCGTAGGTAGTCGGCGCGGTGCACGAAGCGGCGGTTCTCGATCGTTACGCCGATCCAGACGTTTGGATGCCACGGCAGATACGGAGCAAGCTCGGCCAGGCGCTCATGGCGCTTGGTCAGAATCTGAAACGTGTGCCAATGGGCCTGTCCCATGACCTCAAAGACCTGTTCGATGTAGGCGTCGGGAATATCCTCGTGGAAGAGGTCGCTCATCGAGTTGACGAAGATCATTCGCGGCCGAGACCACCTCAACGGCTGCTCCAAGCGCTGTGGCCAGATCTTGAGCGCGAAGCCCTGCTCGTAAGGGTGCCCCGGGATGCCGCGCCAGCGCTCGGCGAACGTCTCCGCGTAGCAATGCGCACAGCCAGGCGAGACCTTGTCGCAGCCCGTCACCGGGTTCCAGGTCGCCTCAGTCCACTCGATCGCGCTCTTGTCAGCCATCACTGTGCTCGTTCGCCGCCCGTACGCGGCATCCTGCCAGATATCGAACGTATGTTCTCTATGGCAGCGGACAACTCGCAGGACACTGTCCAAAGGCGAGCCTACCCGGGTTTGGAGATAGGACATCGGCGGGGGCGACGATCCGATCGACAGGCCGCCCGAACCCCGCGCTGTTTGGCTCCCTCCACGGCGAGCCTGCCTGTCGAGCGGATTGGCGACACCGCCGAGGGCCGCGCCCCTGGACGCAACTCGCGCTTCGGCCCGGCCGGCTGATCCACACAGCGCAGGTCTGCAACAACGCACGTCACGCAGCCGTCCCCGAAAGGGACGGCCCCTGAACAACATGACCGGAATAGGTCATCTACGCTGACGGCTTGTTCGCAGGCAACCGATCGCAACCGTCTCGTGAGCGCACCGCCGAGGAGCGCGAACGCGCCCGCGAAGAGCGCGAACGCCGCCGTGGCCGGGAGGCAGGGGATGCGGAGCCGGACGGGGGGGAGTTGCCTGCTCCCGTTGACCACGCGGTTGTTGAGGAGCCTCAGCCTGTTGAGCCCCGGGCCGACCCGCCGCCGGCCGGGTCCCAGACGGCCGAGCCCCCAACGGTCGAGATGCCGACTGGAGAGGCCCGGGCGGCGGTCGACGACGCGCCTGTCTCTGAGCCTAAGCTTGAGCCTGAGCCAGCGGCCATGGACGATCAGATCGCATGGGAGCAGCCGCCGATCGAGCAGGAGCCGCCTCCGGCAAATCCTGCGGCGGTTGAGGAGCCATCGCCGCCACCGGTCGCACAGCAGATCGAGGCCGAGCTGCCGCCGTCCCAGCCTTCGCCACAGCGCAATTCGCCCTCTCCACAGCGCATCGTGCCCGCTCCGCGCAGCGCGCGACGGGGATGTGCGAGGGGCGCGGCGGCGAGTGGTATGGGCCGGCGCGCCCGGCCGGTGGGCGGCCCGGGCCAGCCGGCCCACGGCATGACGCGCGCGCGGGTGGCGGCGCTGCTCGCGCTGGCGGCGGTGGTGCTCGTGATCTGGTTCCTCGCGTCGGTGTTCCAGCCGTTCGCGGGCCCCGGGCACGGGAGCGTGATCGTCGACATCCCCAGGGGCTCGAGCGCCGGCTCGATCGGCTCGATCCTCGCCGACGACGGGGTGATCTCGTCGGGCTTCTTCTTCGGGGTGCGTGCGCTGCTGGAGGGCAAGCGCGGCGACCTGCACTCCGGGCGTTTCCGGATGCAGCGCGACGAGAGCTACGCCGCGGCGATCACCACGCTGAGCCAGCCCCCGCCTGCCGTGATCGTGGTGCGGGTGACGATCCCCGAGGGCGAGACCCGCCTGCAGATCGCGCAGATCGCCGCCGCCGACAGCCTCACCGGCAGCTACCTCAACGCCTCGCGGCGCTCGCCCCTGCTGAACCCCGCCAGCTACGGAGCCCCGACCGGGACCCCGAACCTCGAAGGCTTTCTGTTCCCGGCCACCTACGAACTGCAGGCCGGGGCGCCGGTCAGCCGCCTCGTGGCCGAGCAGCTAACGGCGTTTCAGCGCGAATTCGGGCCCGAGACGGTCCGGCGGGCGCACGCACTGGGCATCGCCCCCTATGAACTGCTGACCGTCGCCTCGATGGTCGAACGCGAGGCGCTGCTGGAGCGCGACCGCCCCAGGGTGGCCGCCGTGATCTACAACCGCCTGCACCAGGGGATCGCGCTCGGGATCGACGCGACGATCCGCTACGCGTTCAACAACTACACCCATCCGCTGACCGAAGCGCAGCTGCACAGCGACTCCCCCTACAACACCCGCACCCACCATGGGCTGCCGCCGACGCCGATCAGCAACCCGGGGATGGCCTCGATCGAAGCCGCCGCGCACCCCGCGCATGTGCCCTATCTGTACTACGTCAACGGCGCCGACGGCTGCGGGGAGCTCGTGTTCTCCACGAGCTTCGCCCAGTTCGAACGCAACGCCGCGGCGCCTACAACAGGGCGCTGGCCGCCAACGGCGGCAACGTCCCGGCCTGCACAGGAGGTAGTGTGCCGAACCGCTCGGCGTACTCGGCTGGCCGGTGGCCCACAGCCGCTCGCCGGCGATACACACCGCGGCGCTGGCCGCGGTGGAACTGGACGACTGGACCTATCAGCGGCTGCCGGTGCCGCCGGCGCTGTTCGCCGAGACCGTGCGGGCGCTCGGCGAGGCGGGGTTCGTGGGGGCGAACGTCACGATCCCACACAAGCACGCGGCGCTCGCGCTGGCCGATCGCGCCAGCGAGGCCGCGCGCGCGATCGGGGCCGCCAACACGCTCACGTTCGCCGCCGACGGCGCGATCGTCGCCGACAACACCGACGCCCCGGGCCTGATCGCGGCGATGCAGCGCTCCCCGCGCGGCCTGCGCGCACTGGTGCTCGGTGCCGGCGGCAGCGCTCGGGCCGCGGTGTGGGCGCTGCGCGAGGCCGGGGCGCGGGAGGTGCTGGTCTGCAACCGCACCGCCGCCCGCGCCGAGGAGTTCGCGGGCGCGCTGGGGGCCCGCGCGGTGCCCCGCCCGCAGGCCGCCGACGTGATCGTCAACTGCACCTCGGTCGGGCTGGAGCCACCTGCCTCCGCCGGCCCCGAGCGGCCCGCCGGCCGCGCGCGGCGATCGGCCGGCGCAGTACAACGGTCGGCCACTGAGCCGGACACGCTCAATCAACTCGGGCTGACGCTCGATCTGATCGGTAGTCCTCCTATGTCGTCGACCTGGTCTACCGAGAAGGCATCACGCCGCTGCTCGCCGCTGCGCGCGCGCGGGGCGTGCCGACGCTCGACGGGCTGGAGATCCTCGTCGCCCAGGGCGCGCTCAGCTTCGAATTGTGGACCGGCCGCCCCGCGCCGCTGGACGTCATGCGCCGCGCCGGGCGGGACGGGGCGGCCGGTCCATCGGTTCCTGTCCACCCAGAGCCCCCGGACGCGGCGCCCACTCACCCAATCACCGGCGCGCCGGAGTCGTCGGGGCCGGCAGATACGAAGGGATAGAATCGAGCTGCAGGGGTGCGGGCGATGAGCGACCCGCGCATGGACACCGACCCCGTCGAGATCAATCCCGACCTGCACGAGATCTTCGGCATGAACCCCAACGACCCGGCGGTCGTGCTGACCGCCTCGGACTCCGCGGCCGACGACGCGGGGGATGGGTCCCGCCCACCCGGGCCCTGCCCACCCCTGCGGGCGATTTGAATGGGACCCCGTCCGCCGGCCCGCCCGCCGGGACCCCGCCCGCCGGCGCGGTGCGCACCGGGATCACCTCGCCGACCCGCCGCGGCTCCTCCTCGCGCTTCCTGACGGATGTGATCGTGGAGATGGGCCTCGTCACGCGCGAGCGCGTCGACGAAGCGGTGGCGACGTCGCGTAGCTCGGGCACCACCCCGGAGAAGGTGCTCGTCGAAGACAGGCTGCTCAGCCACGACGGCCTCGCGCGCGCGCTGGCCGAGCGTTACGGCCTGGACCACCTGGACCTCGGGGTGTTCTCGGTGGACATGAGCGCCGCCAACCTCGTGACGACCGCCGCCGCCAAGCGCTACCAGGCGGTGCCGGTGGCGTTCGTGGACAAACGCACGCTGCTGGTCGCGATGACCGACCCGTCGAACGTGCTGGCGGTCGACGACATCGCGATCATGACCGGCTATGAGGTGCGCGTGGCGGTCGCCGCCGCCGATGACATCGTCGCGCTGATCTCGCGCCTGGACCGCCTGGAAGACGTGGTCTCCGAGTCGGCGGAGCTGCCCAGACCGAAGCCGAGCAGCAGACCACCGAGACCGTCGACCTGCGCGAGACCGCCGACGACGCGCCGGTCATCAAACTGGTCAACCAGATCGTGGCGCAGGCCGTCGAGCTGCACGCCTCCGACGTGCACCTCGCGCCCGACGGCAAAGAGATCAGGGTGCGCTTCCGCGTCGACGGGGTCCTGCAGGATGTGACCACCGTGCCGCGTCAGATGGCCGCCGGGGTGGTCTCGCGCGTGAAGATCATGGCCGAACTGGACATCTCCGAGCGGCGCGTCCCCCAGGACGGCCGCGTCGGCCTGACCGTGGACGGCCGCCACGTCGACCTGCGCGTCGTGACGCTGCCGAGCGTGCACGGCGAGTCGATCGTGATGCGGATCCTCGACAAGGACTCGGTCGTGATGAAGCTCGACAAGCTCGGCATGGAGGACGAGGAGCGCGAGCGCTTCGAGGAGGCCTGCCAGCAGGCCCACGGCGCGGTGCTCGTCACCGGGCCGACGGGCTCGGGCAAGTCGACGACGCTGTATGCGGCGCTGCAGACGCTGAACACGCCGGAGAAGAACATCATCACCGTCGAGGATCCCGTCGAGTACCAGGTCGAGGGCATCACCCAGGTCCAGGTCTCCCCGAAGGCCGGGCTGACGTTCGCGACCGGCCTGCGCGCGATGGTCCGCGCGGACCCCGACATCATCATGGTCGGCGAGATCCGCGACCGCGAGACCGCCCAGATCGCGGTCGAGTCGGCGCTCACCGGGCACCTGGTGCTCTCGACGCTGCACACCAACGACGCCCCGTCGGCGATCACGCGCCTGGTCGAGATGGGGATCGAGCCGTTCCTGGTGGCCTCCGCCCTTGACTGCGTGCTGGCCCAGCGGCTGGTGCGGACGCTGTGCTCGCACTGCAAGCGCCGCGCGATCATCACCGCCGAGGCGCTGCGCCAGAGCGGCTACAAGGCGCTGGTGGACCTCGAGGCCTATGAGCCGGTCGGCTGCCGGCGCTGCGCCGGCAATGGCTACCGCGGCCGCGCCGGGATCTACGAGGTGATGAGCATCACCCCCGAGATCCGCCGCCTCGCGCTCGAGCGCCGCCCCGCCGAGGAGCTGCGCGGCGTGGCGATCGAACAGGGTATGCGCCGCCTGCGCGACGACGGCCTGGAGAAGGTCCGCCACGGCATCACCTCGATCGCCGAGGTCGCCCGGGTGTTGGGCACGAGTTGATAGGCCGCCCCTTCCCCGCCCTCCGGCCCGGAAGGCCGGATGCCGGTCATTTGGCCACTACAACGTTCGTCCACGGTACCACGCCACCCCGCGGCGCGCGATCCCAGCGCGTCGATGGCCCCGGCGATGGGCATTGACTTCGCAGATCTCCTGATGGAGGTCGTATCCCGCCGGGCGTCGGACCTGCACATGAGCGCGGGGGCCCACCCGACGGTGCGCGTCCGCGGACGGCTGACGCCGCTGGAGGAGTACCCGGTGCTGTCCGGCACCGACACCCGCGAGATCATCTACTCGATCCTCCACGGCGACCAGCGCCAGCGCCTGGAGACCAACTGGCAGCTGGACTTCGCCTACTCGATCCCGGGCCACGCGCGCTTCCGTGTCAACGCCTACTACCAGCGCGGCGCGATCGGGGCGGCGTTCCGCCTGATCCCCTTCGGCCTGACCTCGATCGACGAGCTCGGGCTGCCCCCGACGGTGCACGAGTTCACGCGCAAGCCGCGCGGCTTCGTCCTCGTGACGGGCCCGACGGGCTCGGGCAAGTCGACGTCGCTGGCGGGGATGATCAACGAGATCAACGAAACGCGCGAAGAGCACATCATGACGATCGAGGACCCGATCGAGTTCCTGCACCCGCACAAGCGCTGCCTGGTCAACCAGCGCGAGCTGGGCTCCGACGCGCACAGCTTTGGCGACGCTCTGAAGGCAGCGCTGCGCCAGGACCCCGACGTGATCCTGGTGGGGGAGATGCGCGATCTGGAGACGATCTCCACGGCGCTGACCGCGGCGGAGACCGGCCACCTGGTGTTCGCGACACTGCACACCCAGGACACCGCCCAGACGATCGACCGCGTGATCGACGTGTTCCCCTCCCACCAGCAGGGCCAGGTGCGCGTGCAGCTGTCGGTGGCGCTGCAGGGGATCGTGACCCAGCAGCTGCTGCCCACCGCGGACGGCGCCGGTCGGGTGGTGGCATGCGAGGTGCTGGTGCCCACCCCGGCGGTGCGCAACCTGATCCGCGAGGGCAAGACCCACCAGATCTACTCGGTCCTGCAGACCGGCACGGCGCACGGGATGCAGACGATGGACGCCTCGCTGGTGACACTGGTGCGCCAGGGCAAGGTCTCCCAGAAGATGGCCGAATCGCGCTCATCGACCCCGGAGGAGCTGCGGCGCTTGCTGGGGGCTGTCTCACTGGCGGCGTGAGGTGAGCACCTACGTCTTCAAGACGATGGACCTCGCCGGCGTCAAGGCGCGCGGAGAGGTCGAAGCGGAGTCCAAGCAGGCGGTCTCCGATCAGCTGAAGTCCCGCGGGCTGATCGTCCTGGACATCGCCGACAAGCACTCCTCGCGCGAGATCGAGCTGAGCTTCATCAAGTCGGTGAAAGCGTCCGAGCTCGCCGTCTTCTCGCGCCAGCTCGCGACGATGATCTCCTCGGGGATGAGCATCCTGCGCGCGCTGTACGTGCTGGAGGAACAGACCGAGAGCAAATTCCTCAAGGAAACGATCGTGCAGGTGCGCAAGGACGTCGAGGCGGGCCTCTCGCTGAGCGACTCGATGGCGCGCCACCCGAAGGTGTTCAACCCGCTGTTCGTTGCGATGACACAGGCCGGGGAGGCCGGCGGCGTGCTGGAGAGCTCGCTGCAGCGCGTCGCCAGCCAGCTCGAGAAGGACGCCTCGCTGAAGCGCCAGATCCGCTCGGCGATGATCTACCCGGTGATGGTGATCGTCTTCGCCGTCGGGATCATGATGGCGCTGTGCGCCTTTTTGATCCCGGTATTCGTGGGCGTCTTCAAGGAATTCGGCGGCGAACTGCCCGCGATCACCAAGGTCTCGCTGTTCGCCTCCCACATGGTGACCGGCTACTGGTGGGCGATGTTCGGCGGGACCGCGGTGGTGATCGTGGCGTTCATCAAGTGGAAGTCCTCGACGTGGGGGCGCAAGCAGTGGGACCACGTCCGTCTGCACGTCCCGATGAAGATCGGCACGATCGTCCAGGAGGTGGCGGTCGCGCGCTGGTCGCGCACCCTGGCCTCGCTGACGGCCGCCGGGGTGCCGCTGCTGCTGGCGCTGGAGATCACCGGCAAGACGGGCGGCAACGTGGCGATCGAGGACGCGATGGACGGGGTGATCGCCTCGGTCAAGCGCGGCGGCACGATCGCGGCCCCGCTGGCCCAGGCGCCGATCTTCCCGACGATGGTCACGCACATGGTCGGCGTCGGCGAGGAAACCGGCGCCCTGGACGCGATGCTCGACAAGGTCGCGGAGTTCTACGAGGACCGCGTCGAAGCGTCGGTGAAGGCGCTCACTTCGATCCTCGAGCCGATCATGATCATCCTGATCGGCTCGATCGTCGGGTTCATCGTGATCTCGATGTACCTGCCGCTGTTTGAAGTCTACAACCACGTGGAATAATTCTCCGCGCTGGCCGGTGGGGAGCCTTCGCCCGGCCACGTCTAGAATTGGCCGATGGCCGCTTCAGTCGCTTCGTCGCTTCCGATCCACAGGCTCGATACCGAGACCTACGGGCAGATGGTGGCGTCCGGCGCGCTCGATGGGGAGCCGGTCGAGCTGCTAGAAGGGCTGCTCGTCGAGATGAGCCCCCAGAGCCCCGACCACGCCGCGGTCGTTGAAGAGCTGACGCGCCACCTCGCGCGCGCCCGGGCACGGCTGCGTGTGCAGCTTCCGCTGGAGGTCCCCCCGGACTCGATGCCCGAGCCCGACCTCGCGCTGGTCGCGGAGAAGCCCTTGCCCGGGCGGCATCCTCAGACCGCGCTGCTCGTGGTCGAGGTCGCGGTGAGCTCCCAGCCAATCGACCGCAGCGTCAAGCCCGCTCTGTATGCCCGGGCGGGCGTGCCGACCTACTGGCTCGTGGATGTGCCCGCGAAGGTTGTCGAGGTGCGCTGCGAGCCCGGTCGGGACGGGTATCGCCGCTGCGAGGTCTACGGGGTCGGCGGGTCCGTCCCTGCTCCCGCCGAGGGAGTGGCCGAGCTTGATGTCGCCTCGCTCCTGGTGGGCGTCGACGGCTGAGACGGGCGAGCGGTCTTATCGTCGCGGGTCGGCCAGCAGCCTGCGGTCGCGAACCGACAGCGAGACGCGCCCGTCGAGCAGCTCCAGCAGCTCTGAGCCGACGAGCTCGCGGCGCCAGCCGCGCAGGGTGCGGACGTTGGGCTCGGTGCCGTCGGCCCTGTCGGTCCCCTCGGCACGCCGCGCGGTGACGATCGCCTGGAGGTCGGCGCGGGAGGCGACGAGCTCGTAGGCGATCTCGGCCTCGCTGGTGCGGGCGCGGACGAGGGCTTCGCAGAGCGCCACGAGGGGCGCGTCGGCGGGGTCTGGCGGGGCGGGGCGCGCGCCCGGCTCCAACGGCCGGTGGGGGCGCTCGCGTCCGGCGCGGACGACCTCCAGGACCTCGGCGCCGCGGCGGCGCAGGCCGCTGTTGGCGACTCCGCGGATCTTCTCGAGGTCGGCGACGGTCGCGGGTCTGCGCTTGGCGATCTCCACGAGGACGGCGTCGGCGAGGACGCTCTGCACCGGGCGGTCCTGGCGGGCGGCGGTCTGCTCGCGCCACTGCACGAGCTCCTGGGCGACGGCCTGGGCGGCGGCGTTCTGGCCGTGGATGCGCGGCAGGCGCGCGAAGACGGTGTCCAGGTCGCGCTCGTCGCTGGCCTGCTCCAGCGCGCGGCACTCCTCCCTCGCCCACTCCAGGCGCCCGCGCGCGGCCAGCCGTCGCTGGAGCTCGCCGGCGAGCTCCAGCAGGTGCACGACGTCCTCGCGGGCGTAGGCGAGCTGCTCGACCGACAGCGGGCGGGCGTCCCAGCGGGTGAAGCTGGCGCTCTTGGCGACCCGCACGCCGAGCAGCTCGGAGAGCAGGGTCCCGTATGAGGTCTGGGCGGCCATCCCGGCGAAGCCGGCGGCGACCTGGGTGTCGAAGATGTTGCGCACCTCGGTGTGAAAGCGCCGGCGCAGCAGCGCGACGTCCTGGCGGCCGGCGTGGACCACCAGCTCGATCTCGGGGTCGGCCAGCATCTGTGCGATCGGCGCCCCGTCGAGACTCTCCTGCAGGGGGTCGATCAGCTCGATGCGCAGACTGGTGTCGTCGTCGGGAACGGCGAGCTGCACGAGGCACAGCAGCGTGCGGTAGCGCCCCTCGCCCATGAACTCGGTGTCCAGCGCGAGCTGCCCGCTGCGACCGGCCTGGGCGGCGACGGCGGGCAGCGAGGCCCCGGAGTCGATCGCGGGAGGCGTGTTCGCGGCCGAGCGGGATCGACTGTCCGGCGAGGCAGCTCGATCCGCGGGCGAGGCCGGACGGTCGCTCATGTCGGCGCCGCCGGGCCTTCTTCGAGATGCTCGGCGAGGGGCAGGCGCAGCGAAAAGCACGCCCCCCGGGCTGGCTGGGGCGGTCGGCGGCCGACGCGACCAGCTCGAGCGTGCCGCCCATGCGCGTGGCGAGCTCGCGCCCGATCGCGAGGCCGAGGCCGAAGCCGCTGCGCCCGCCGGTGGCGCTGCCGCGCTGGAAGCGCTCGAAGATCAGCTTGCGCTCGCCGTCGGGCACGCCGGGGCCGCGGTCGCGTACGGCGAGCTGCGCCCACGGCGGCTGCGCGCCGGCGTCGATCTCGATGTCCGATCCCTGCGGCGCCACTCGCAGGGCATTGTCCAGGAGGATGCGCACGATCCGCGCGACGGCCCCCGGGTCGCCCTGGGCCCAGGACGGCTGCGAGGGTCGATGGGCCCGCACGGTCACCTGTCGCCGGGCGGCGCCGAGCTCGAACTCGGCGGCGACGGCGCGGCACAGCTCGCCGAGCTCCAGCGGCTCGCTGCGCAGCGCGACCTCGGCGTCGAGGCGGCTGAGGTCGAGCAGGTCCGAGGCGAGGTGGGAGAGCCTGCGCGACTGCTCGCTGGCGTGCGCGGTGCGCTGGCGGGCGTCCTGGAGGTCGACACGCTCGGCGTTGAGGTCGTCCTCGAGCAGCTCCAGCGTTCCGTCGAGGGAGGCCAGCGGGGTGCGCAGCTCGTGCGAGGCGGTCGCGACGAACGCGCGCCGCGCGGCCTCCTGGCGGCGCAGGCGCGACCTGCATGCCGGCGAACGCCCGCGCGAGCTCGCCGATCTCGTCGTGGCGGGAGTCCGCCGGCAGCGGGCGCATCCGGCCCACGGCGCTCGAGCTCGCGGGTGGCGTCGCGCAGCCGCTCCAGGCGGCGCAGCAGCGTGGTGGTGAGCCCGAGGCCGAGCAGCAGCGCGATCAGCAGGCCCGCGGCGGCGGCCTCGACGAAGGCGTTCTGCACGACGCGCACCGCCGAGGAGACGTAGTCCAGGCGCTTGGTCAGCACCACGACGTAGCGGCGCCCGCCGATCAGCAGCGGCTAGGCGACGACGAGCTCGTCGCCGATCAGGGTGTGGACGGGCCTGTGGGTCGCCAGCGCGCGGCGCGCTTGGCCGAAGTAGTCGGGCACGTTCTGGCTTGCGCCGGGGGACGGGTTGAGTGCTTCCAGCTGACTGTCGAGGACCGTCACGGTCGCGTTCGAACGCCGGCGCAGAGCGTCGGCGGTCTTTGTCGAGTTCCCCGGGGTTGAGCTGTCCGGTGGCGGGTTCGGTCTTGATCTCGGTGAGCTCCGGGCGCGAGGCGCCGAGCGCTGTTTGGACCGTCGATTCGCCGTCCTGGCGCAGCCGCTGCTCCAGCGGGGACAGCAGCGCGAGCGCGGCGACTGCGAGCGTGACGGCGCTCGTGAGCAGCAGCGCGGCCAGCAGCCGCGGACGCAGGCCCATGTCACTGCTCCGAAGCGGTAGCCGGCGCCGCGCACGGTCAGGATCAGCCGGGGCTCCTCGGGCTGCTCCTCGAGCTTCTCGCGGAGGTGGCGGATGTGGACGTCGATCGCGCGCGGGTCGCGGTAGGCGGAGTCGCCCCAGATCGCGCGCAGCAGCTCCTGGCGGTTGAGCAGCCGGCCGGGCTCGGACATCAGCTGGGCGAGCAGTTCGAACTCCGAGAAGGTCAGGCGCACCGGCCGGCCGTAGACGGTGACCTCGCGGCGGCTGCGGTCGAGCGTGACGGGGCCGACGCTCAGGATCTCGCGGCTCAGCGCGCGGGGGCCGGAGCGGCGCAGGACGGCGCGGACGCGGCTGCGCAGCTCGGCGAGGCCGAACGGCTTGGTGACGTAGTCGTCGGCCCCGGCCTCCAGCCCCTGGACGGCGTCGGCCTCGGTGTCCAGGGCGGTGAGCATGATGATCGGCACGACGTTGCGCTGCTCGCGCAGCGTCGCGGCAGACCTCGTACCCGCTGGGCCCGGCGCCGAGCGCGACGTCGAGCAGGATCACGTCGAACTGCTCCTCGCCGGCGCGCTCGATCGCCTCGGCGCCGGAGGCGATCGCCTCGACGGTGTGGCCCTCGCGCGAGAACGAGCGGGTCAGCGTGTCGCGCAGCGAGGCCTCGTCGTCGACCACCAGGATTTTCAGAGATACGGCTGTCTCGACCGCGCTCATGCCCTGCTCACGCTATAGCTCCGGCGCGGCTCGCGCGAGACCGCCCGGCATCGCATGTGCGAGGGGGTCAGGGCAGCCGCCACAGCACTCCCGCGCGCGCAGGCCGGCCTGGCGGAGACGTCGACTGCCGTGGGCGCGCACCCAGCGGGCGGGGGCCGAGCAGTCGGCGTCGGTGGGGGGGCTGTGGGGTCCGCAGGCGGAGTCGAGGAAGGCGTAGCGGACCTTCCCGGCGGCTGCCAGCGCGGCGCAGCCGGGCGACCGGGGTGAAGACGCGTCCTTCCAGCGTGGTCAGCACGAGGATCGGGCGGGCGTCGCGTTCGACCAGCGCGCCCATCTTGGTACCGGAGTCAAACGCGGCCTCGTAGTAGGCCGAGCCCTGGTGGGCGCGCAGGTAGGCGCTGAGCGGGTCCAGCTCGGCGGGGGGCAGCACCCCGAGGCGGTTGGTGTCCGAGACGTTTTCGCGCACCGCCCGCAGCGAGGCCGACAGTCCGATCGCCAGCAGGCAGACCAGCGCCAGCGCGAGCGCGCCGGCCGACAGCAGGTCTCCGCGCGTCCCCTGGGTCCCGCGCGTCTGGTCTTGCGCGGGCGGGTCGATCGAGGGGTCGGCGGGCGGGGCGCCCGCCGGCGTGACGGGACGCGGTTTGGCGACGAAGGCCAGTACCAGCGAGCCGAGGGCGCCCTGCCACGATCCACCACACCGCGGTCGTCCCGAACAGCAGCGGCTCGGCGTAGATCGCCGCGGCGGCCAGCGTGACCGTCAGCGCGGCCAGCCGGCCGGGGTGCGGCGGGCGGTGGCCCAGGCGACGCCGATCCCCAGCGTGGCGGCGACGGCGGGGGTGAAGCCCTCGGTGTAGCGGGGGTGCAGGCGGCCCATGTAGCTGAACAGCGCGATCCCGAGGACCAGCCACAGCATCAGGCCGGCCATCATCGCCAGTTGGAGGCGCGCCCGCGCGGTGGGGGCTGCCGGGTCGGGGTCGCCGGCGGGCGGATCGTCGCCTGCCAGAGGCGCGGGCGGGGGGTCGGCCTGCGACGCCGACGGTGGGCTGTGGCCTGCCTGCGGCACAAGTGTGGGGTCCTGGCCGTCGGGGAGTCCGTCGCGGCGCCGAGCCGCATACCGCTCGCGCAGCAGGGCGCCGAGCAGCGCCCCTCCGAGCAGCAGGCCCGCGAGCGCCTCCAGGCCGAGGCGCTCGCCGGACAGCGGCCCGATGCGCGCCAGCAGGCGGGTGGGGGAGGGGGGCACGATCGGGATCTGGTCGCGCTCGTACTGGGTGCGCTCGGGGTAGGGATAGCCAGGGCGAAAGCCCGCCTGGGGGCCTTCGGTGGCCTTGCCCTCCAGGCGGTCCAGGCCGTTGAAGACGAACGCCGAGTTCCACGCGCTGCCGTCGGTCGAGCCGTAGGCGTAGGGGCGGTCGTGGGCGGGATACAGCAGCGTGACGGTCAGCCAGGAGAGCGCGACCGCGACGTACACCGCACCGGCCAGCGCGAGCTGCGCGGCGCGCCGGCGCCGGGGGCCGGGCAGGCCCAGCCAGGCGATCAGCGCGAGCCCCGGCAGCGCGACCAGCGACTCCAGCAGCTTGACGTTGAAGGCCAGCCCGAGCGCCACCGCGGCGGCCGCCAGCCAGACGGTGCGTCCGGTCTCGCCGGCCCGGACCACCGCCAGCAGCGCGAGCACCGTGAGCGCCATCATGACTGCGTCCATCGTGTCGCTGCGGGCGGTGATCACGGCGATCGGGAGCACCGCCAGCGCGAGCCCCGCGGCCAGCGCGGCGCGCAGCCCGAACACGCGGCGCACGGCCTCGAACAGCGCCAGCACCGCGAGCGTGCCACCGAGCGCCTCGGGCAGCTTCAGCGCGGCGGAGCGAAAGCCCAGGACCTGCACGCTGGCGACCTGTAGCCACAGGTCCAGCGGCGGCTTGTCGATCGCGACCGTCCCCGACGGCTCGGCCGCCCCGAAGAAGAAGTCGTGCCACGACAACCCCATGCTGCGCACGGCCGCGTCGTAGAACGGGTCGCCGACGACCTGCCCCAGATGGGCCAGTCGCAGCGCTCCCGCCGCCAGCGTGACGAGCGCCGCGGATGCCCACGCGGCGCCCCTTGCGGACCTTCTCATGCCCGTAAGCTAATCTCGCCGCGCGATGGCAAGCGCAGACGACGGCGAGGAGTGCATGCCCTGAGCGGCAGCCAAGGTGCTTCCAGGGCTCAGCGGTCGTATGCCCCACCACGGGGCTTGACGGCCGTCACCACGATCATGCGGGCGTCGGAGTCGAGGCGGATGAGGGCTCGCCAGTCACCCACGCGCAGTCGCCACTCGCCCGGTCGGCCCTTGAGGCTTCGCACATCGCCTGCAGGCAGGCGCTCGATGGCCGCGAGGATGCGCTCTCGTTCGTTGCGGGGCAGCTTACGCAGGGTCTCCGCGGCGGCGGGCGCCGTCACGGCGTCCCACGCGGGCAGTTCAGGCGTCAGTGTCAGACTCCGAGCGCAACTCGGCGACGCTGATCGCCTCGCCTCGCTGGTAGGCCGCCCAGCCCTCCTCGGAAGCCGCTCGATCATCTCCGGTGTAGGGCTCGTCGTCGAAGGAGGCAGCCTCAAGAGCCGCCAGCACCGGGTCCTTGGCACGGGAGAGCAGGACCCCGGCGGCTTCCACGCTCTCGTCGGGCAACTCGTCTACAAGGCGGTGCAGATCGGCTCGCGTCATGGCCTAAACGTAGCACCGGGAGCGACCTGCCCGAGATGGGCCAGTCGCAGCGCTCAGGCGGCCAGCGTGACGGAGCGCGGCGGCCGCCCATGCGGCGCCCCTTGCGGACCTTCTCATGCCCGTAAGCTAATCTCGCCGCGCGATGGCAAGCGCAGACGACGGCGAGGAGTGCATGCCCTGCCGGGGGACCGGCCGGGTGATCTCCAATCTCGGCGGCACCCCGAGCACGGTGGCGTGCCCGTGGTGCAAGGGCAGCGGCATACGCCAGGCCGGGGTCGATGCCCAGGAGGCGTGGCGCGAGAGCGACCCCTCGGACGGCGGCGGGGATGAGGGCCCGCCGCCGTCTTCGGACGCCGCGTAGCGGTGTTCCACCGGGCGGTACGCTTCTCCCGTTCCGTCCACGAAGCCCCGTATCCGGGTCACTCTCGACCGCCAGCTCGCGTCCGCTGTCGCGGAGCTTGGCAGCGGCAAGTCACGGTCGCGCGCTGTTCGCGATCTGGCGTTGCGCGGCGCCGGGGCGATCCGGGCGGAGCAGGGTCGGCGCGAGGAGGCTTTGAACGGGCTGCGATGCATCTGCAACTGGCGAGGACGACCGCTTCGACTTCTCGGTCTCTGCGCGGTTGCATGCCGAGCGCCGCTGAGCCATACGGATCGGGCGCCTGCTTGGTGTTCAACACCTCTGCGTGGAATCGGCAGCGCGATCCCGCGGTTCGGAGTCGGTGGGGGGCGACACTCGACACCGCAGAACAATGCCTGGAGGACACGGCGCAGGCCGGAGACGATGGGGCGAGCGAATGTAAGAAACAGCCGATCTTTGCATCCGGAAGCGATGTCCCGTCAGCGACCGAACACGACCTGAAGGCGCTCGCCTTGGAACCTGGATGGGTGAAGCTCAACTACGAAAGCGTTGCTGCCAAAAAAGAAAAAGGAGAAGAGCGGGGATGGTACGAAGGTCTGGGCGGCTGCTCAGGGGCTAGGCCCGAAGGTGAGCAGTGCGACGAGTACCCGTTCTTCGCGACTGAGCAGGGTGGCCCAGGTGGAAAACCAACACCTAATCTCGAATACATAAACGCGGACACGGCGAGCGGTTGGAGAGGGCCTTGAGGACGAATCCGCTTGTATAGATGGCTCAGGGGAGGTCGAGTCTCGCTCGACCATCCGTCGAGGCGGCCATCCCACCCGTTCAGGCGCGCTGGGGACCGGTCGATGCAGGGGCCAATCAAGCCAGTGCCGAAGGTGCCAGGGCAGAGCGTCTGAGAACGCGTAGCAAAGCCGGCGCCGCTTGCGGCTCGATCGTCGAGGTCGAGCCGAGGGGGGCGTATCGCCAACTGTGGGCGATGGGATCGAGGGGCTGGCGCCCTGTAAACGGATCCTAGGAGGATTCAAATGTTGTATCGACTGCGTCAGCGCACCAACGATGAGGGTGGTTTCACGCTCATCGAGCTGTTGGTTGTAATCCTGATCATCGGCATCCTCGCCGCGATCGCGATCCCCTCGTTCCTGAGCCAGAAGAGCAAGGCGACCGACGCCCAGGCGAAGGAGCTCGCCCGCACCGCCGAGACGACCGCGGAGACGATCGCGACCGACCACAACGGCGAATACGCCGAAGTCACGACCGCCAATCTGAACTCGTACGAGCCGTCGATCATCATCAAAGCGACGAAAAGCGAAGCCTACATCAGCGCTGCGACGGGCACGGCGAACTCGTACACGGTCACCGCGACGTCGCCCAGCGGCGACACGTTCTCGATCGAACGAAACGAAAAAGGCGAAATAGCCCGTACGTGTGTTGCCGCCAAAGAAGTTACTCACGGCGGCTGCGTCGGAGGCAAATGGTAGACCGCGGCCTCCCGGGCCTCGCGCTCGGAGCCGCGGCCTGAGACAGGCCGATCACGAGGGGCGGCCCACGGGCCGCCCCTCTTACCGATACGGGAGTCCCAGTGCTCTATCGACTACATAGACATACTCAGGGCGAGCAGGGCTTCACATTGATCGAGTTGTTGGTCGTGATCTTGATCATCGGCATCCTCGCCGCGATTGCGATCCCCTCGTTCCTCAGCCAGAAGAGCAAGGCGACCGATGTGCAGGCGAAGGAAATGGCCCGCACCGGCGAGGGCGCGGCCGAGACGTATTCGACCGACCACGCCGGCAACTACGAAGGGATCACAACGGCGATCCTCAAGGAATACGAGCCGGCGATCGTCACCGAAGCCGGCAAAGGCGCCTACATCAGCGAAGCCGCCGAACAGGAAGGCGGCAAGGGCTACACGATCACCGCGACATCGACCAGCGGGGACACGTTCACGATCACCAAGACCGCGGCCGGGGAAGTCATCCGCACGTGCGTCCTCGCCGCCGGAGCCAGCAGCAAGGGCGGCTGCGAGACAGGGAAATGGTAGGGGTCGCGCGACCGTCCAGAAAAGCGCAACCGGGGCGGCGACAGCCGCCCCGGTTCGTTATGCCGGTCGGCCGGGAGGCGCGGGACGGATGTCTCGCGCGTGCAGCGCCGCTGTGCCCACCAGCTCACGGCCCGGCCGCGCTCGCGCGTGCCGCGCGCGGCCACACCCACCCGCTCACGGCCAAGGCGTCGCTTGAAGGGCTTCCCGGGGCGCTCAAGGCCAGTCGCCCGACGGTCGATCAGTAGAGCATGGAGGCCGCCACCGCGGGCGTGCTCGGCGCGATCATGGGCTCGTTCCTGAACGTCGTCGCCTACCGCCTGCCGCGGCGCGAGTCGCTGGTGTCGCCCGCGTCGCACTGTCCCTCCTGCGGGGCTGCGGTGCGACCATATGACAACGTCCCGGTGCTCTCGTGGCTGCTGCTGCGGGGGCGCTGCCGCAGCTGCTCGGCGCGGATCTCCCCGCGCTACCCCCTGGTCGAGGTCGGCACCGCGCTGCTGTGCGTCGGCGCCGTGCTCACCCACAGCGGCGCCGCCGCGATCGCGCTGTCGGTGGCGCTCGTGCTGGTGCTCGTCCCGGCGGCCGCGATCGACCTCGAACACCGCATCATCCCCAACCGGCTGACCGCCGCCGGCGCGCTCGCGGCGCTGGCGCTCGGCACCGCGCTGGACCCGTCGGGCGAGCCCCAGCGCCTGCTCGCAGGAGTCGCCGCCGGCGGCTTTCTGCTGCTCGCGGCGCTGGCCTATCCGGGCGGGATGGGGATGGGCGACGTCAAGCTCGCCGGCGTCATGGGTTTGTTCCTCGGCGTCGCCGTCGCGCCCGCGATCCTGGTGGCGCTGCTCGCCGGCGTGCTCGCCGGCGCGGCGATCGTCGCCCGCAAGGGCGCGCGCGCCGGGCGCAAGACCGCCGTCCCGTTCGGGCCCTTCCTGGCGTTCGGCGGGATCGTCGCGGTGCTGGCGGGCCAGCCGATCGTCTACTGGTACACGACCAACTTCCTGCACTGACCGTCGCAGATGCCCGCCGACAGTCCCGATATGTCCCGCGCCCACGGTCTCGATCTGCCGCTAGCACGATCGCTTGCACGCGCTTGCGGCTCTGGACGAATGGACAATCGGGCCGTCCGCCCCTTCAGCGATCAGGAGGGGCCGTCGATGACCGCTCCTGTCCGCGCCGATCTCCGCCCCGCGGGCCGCCGCGGCCGCAATCGCCATCGCGGCGACAGCCAATGCCCACGTTGACCAAACCCAACTTCCAGATCTCGCCTCCCCGCCGCGGCGGGGGCAGCCTCGTCGGGCTGGACATCCAGCCCGGCTATGTCGCCGCCGTGCAGGCGCAGGTCAACGGCTCGATCGCGGTCCAGCACGCGGCCGGCCTGCCGCTCGCGCCCGACGCGATGCGCGAGGGCGAGGTCCTCGACGAACACACCCTCAGCGAGACCCTGCGCGAGCTGTTCGCCGACGGGCGGCTCGGGCGGCGCGTGCGGATCGGGCTGGCCAACCAGCGCACGGTGCTGCGCACGCTGGAGATGCCGCCCGTCACCGACCGCAAGGAGCTGGCCGCCGCGGTGCGCTTCCAGGCCGAGGACCAGGTGCCGATGCCGCTCGCCGCGGCCGTCCTGGACTACCACTCGCTCGGCATCATCGACACCCCCGCCGGGCCGCGCCAGCGGGTGATCGTGGTGGCCGCGCAGCGCGAGATGGTCCAGCGCCTGCTGAACGCCGTCCGCGCCGCCGGCCTGCGCCCGGAGGGCGTGGACCTCTCGGCGTTCGCGCTGATCCGCTCGCTGTACAGCGCCGGCGCCGAGCACCCCGATCCCGAGCATCCCGAGCGGGTGCTGTATCTGAACGTCGGCGGGCTCACGAACATGGCGATCGCCGAGGGCACCGTCTGCCGCTTCACCCGCGTCATCGGCGGCGGCCTGGAGGCGATGGCGAGCGAGATCGCCGAGCGCCGCGGCATCCCGCTGGTGCAGGCGCGCGAAATGCTCGCCGCCGCCGATCTGAGCGCGCTCGCGCAGCCCGCGCCGGCGCCCGTCGCGCAGCCGCCGGCCCCCGCCCCGCGGTCGCCGGCGACGCTCGCCCCGGTTGAGGATGCGCGGGCCGGCCTCGACGCCGAGGCGCGCGATCCCGAGCGTGACGACTCCGAGCCGCCGGTCGAGCTGCACGAGGGCTTCGGCGACCCCGCCGGGGCGGACGCGGCAGAGCCGCTGGAGACGTGGGCGCTCGCCCAGGACCCCAGCGCCACGCCCCAGCAGGCCGCCGCACCCGCGCCGACGGAGGCGCCAGAGTCCTCCGTGGCCCCCGCGGCGCCTGCCCAGGGACAGCCCCCCGCAACGCCCGCCCCCGCGGCTCCCGCCGTCGCGGCGATGGACCCAGACGTGCGCCTCGTGCTCGAGAACGGCGTCCGCGAAATCGTGGGCGAGCTGCGCAACTCGCTTGACTTCCACCGCTCCCAGGACGGCGGCGGCGAGGTCTCGAGCGTCGTCGTCAGCGGCCCCGTCCTGGAGATGCCCGGCTTCGTCGAGGCGCTCCAGGCCGACCTCGGGATGCCGGTGCGCCGCGCCAGCGTCCGCACGATCGAGCACGACGGCTTCGGCACGGTCTCCACGCACCGCCTCGCGATCGCCGCGGGGCTGGCCGCCGAGGAGGTGCACGGATGAGGGCCGTCAACCTGATCCCGTCCGAGCAGCGCACCGGCGGCACCGTCGGGACCCGTTCCAAGGGGGCGGCCTTCGTCGTGCTGGGAGTGCTCGCCGGCTTCGTCGTCCTGGCGGGGCTGTACGCGGTCGCACGCCACGAGATCGCAAGCCGCACCAGCCAGGTCGCCACGTTGACCACGCAGGCCCAGGAGGTCCAGGCGCGCGCCCAGGCGCTCGCGCCGTACACCAGCTTCGTCGCGATGCGCGAACAGCGCCTGCAGGCCGTCTCGCAGCTGATCGGCGACCGCTTCGACTGGGCCCACGCGCTGCACGAACTCGGCCGCGTGCTGCCCTACAACACCTCGCTGTCGTCGGTCCAGGGAACGATCGGCTCGGCCACCGGCACCGGCTCGGGCACCGCCTCGGCGGCATCCACGGCGTCGACGCCGACCACCGCCTCGGCGGCGTCGACGTCGACGACCGCGACGTCCGGGTCAGCCCAGGCCGCCGCCGGCACGGTCGCCTCGGCGACCCCGCCCGGTGCCACCCCGACGATGACGATCGCCGGCTGCGCCGTCAGCCAGTCTGAAGTGGCGCTGACGCTCGTGCGCCTGCACGAGATGGACGGGGTCGCCAACGTCGTCCTGCAGAGCTCCACCAAGTCCAGCAGCAGCTCCGGCAGCAGCGCCGGCAGCGGCACCTGCCCGGCCGGGGACCCGGCGTTCAGCCTCCAGGTCACCTTCCAGCCGCTGCCCGCGCCGGCCTCTCTGAACCCCGGCGCGTTCGGGTCGACGCCGGCGTCCTCCGGCGCCGCCGCGACGCCGAGCCGGGCCGCGGTGTCCACCGCATCCAGCGGGAGCCTGCGATGACGACCCGCGACCGACTTGTAGTGATGGTGGTGATCGCACTCGTCGCGATCGGCGGCGGCTGGCTGCTGCTGGTCTCACCCGAGCGCCAGAAGGCCGCGGACCTGCAGGGGCAGGTCGCAAGCGCCCAGCAGCAGCTGCAGAGCGCCCAGACCGAAGCGGCCAGCGCGCGCACCGCCGAGGCCCAGTACACGACCGCCTACGCCTCGATCGTGAGCCTCGGCAAAGCCGTCCCGCCGACGCAGGAAGTGCCGTCGCTGGTCTACCAGATCGACCAGGCCACCGGCGACAAGCGGGTCGAATTCAACTCGATCACCAGCGGCACCGCCAGCGGCTCGGGCTCCGGCTCGGCCTCCGCCGCCGCCACGGCGGCCGCCGATACGGCCACGCCGAGCGCCTTCACGCCGCTGCCGTTCACGTTCGTCTTCAAAGGCAGCTACTACCAGCTCGACCATCTGATCGAACAGGTCAATGGCTTTGCGCAGCGCACGGCCTCCGGCAGCGTCCACGTCAGCGGTCGGCTGCTGACGATCCAGGGCGCCGACATCACGATCGAACAGAAAGGCGGCTCCTCCAGTTCCACAGGGAGCGAACTGACCGCCACGATCACCGCCACCGCCTACGCGCTGCCGAGCAGCCAGGGGCTGACCGGCGGCGCGACCCCCGCCGGCCCCGCCGGGTCGGCCACGCAGACGTCGGCTGGCTCGGCGAGCTCGCCGACGACCCCCGCCGTCGTCAAGGTGACGCCATGAACGAGCTGCTGAACTCGATCAAGTCCGACCTGCTCGATCGGCGGCTGTTGCCGATCGTCGTCCTGCTGGGGCTGGCGCTCGCCGGCGCCGTCGCCTACGCCGTGCTCGCCGGCTCGGGCTCCACCGCGACCCCGGCCGCCGCGACGCCCTCCGCCAGCGTTCCCGGGGGCACCTCGCGGTCGGTGACGCTGGCGGCTGCCGATCCCCACGCTGCCGTCTCGGAGACCACCGAAGGCGAGTCCTACCAGCGCCGCGAAGGGGCGCACAACCCGTTCCTCGCGCTGCCCTCGACCACCGCGAAAACCGAGACCGCCCCGGCCAAAGCGAGCGCCGCGTCGCCCACGTCCTCCTCGACCTCCTCCTCCGCGCCGACGGGACAGACGACCGCGACCACCCCCTCGGGCGGTGGCGGCACGACCCCCACGCCGTCCCCCCAGCCGGCTCCCCACAAGCCCAAGGTCGTCCACCGCCTGGTGTTCCACGTCGGGGTGCTGTTCGGTCTGGCGCCCACCACCCCGGGACAGACCTCGCAGCTGACCCCCTACGCCGACCTCAAGCGCCTGGAACCGCTGCCGTCCACGAGCAACCCGCTGGTCGTGTTCGAGGGCGCGAGCGCCGACCGCAAGAGCGCGATCTTCACGCTGGCCCGCGAAGCGATCGTCAAAGGCAACGCGACCTGTCTGCCGAGCTCGCTGCAGTGCGAAGCGATCGAGCTCGCCGTCGGCCAGAGCGAGGAACTGCAGTATCTGGAAGAAAACGGGCAGAGCGTCACCTACGAGCTGTCGCTGGTCAGCATCGCCTGGCACGAAACCACCGAAGCCAAAGCGGCCCGCCTCAATCGCCCCAACCATGCCGGCCAGGCGCTGCTGCGCCGTCTGAACCCGGCGGTGCAGCGCCACCTGCGCTTCTCCTCCGCCGAGGGCGTGCTGGTCTACGTCGTCCACCGCGGGTTCTGACCCTCTCACCGGCCCCCCGGGGCTCTGAATCAACCTTGACCCATCCCACCTGGTCGCGCAAGCGCCGTGGGGCCAGGTCGCCGCGCCTGTGAAGGGCGCATTGACCCGCGCGGGGCCGGCCCATGCCGGCCCAACCCATCCAAGCAATAGATTCCCCCGTATGACTCTGCGCATGACCACCGCCGGGGAGTCCCACGGCCCGGGCCTGACCTGCATTATCGAGGGTCTCCCCGCGGGTCTCGCGATCGATCGCGAAGCGATCGATCGCGATCTTCACCGCCGTCAGCTCGGCCACGGGCGCGGGGGGCGCATGAAGATCGAGCACGACGCCGCCGTCGTCACCGCCGGCGTGCGCCACGGACGCACCCTCGGCGGCCCTGTCGCGCTGCAGGTCGCCAACCGCGACTACGCCAACTGGGAGGAGCGGATGAGCCCCTGGCCGGTGTCGGATGGGGCCCATCCCATTTCCGAGGTCCACCTCCCGCGTCCCGGCCACGCCGACCTCGTGGGGACCTGGAAGTACAACCAGAGCGACGTCCGCAACATCCTCGAGCGCGCCTCCGCCCGCGAGACCGCCGCCCGCGTCGCCGGCGGAGCGCTCGCCAAGGCGTTCCTCGCCGCGCTCGGCGCGCAGGTCCGCTCGCACGTCGTCCAGATCGCCTCCGTCCGCGCTCCCGCGCGCGAGCCCGACCAGCCGCTGGCCCTGGAGGACTTCGCCGCCGTCGACGACTCCCCGGTGCGCTGCCTGGACGTTGAGGCCTCGCGCGCGATGGTCGCCGAGATCGACGCGCTGCGCAAGGCCAACGAGTCGCTCGGGGGCGTCTTCGAGGTCCAGGCCTTCGGGCTCGCCCCCGGGCTCGGCTCGCACGTCTCCTGGGAGGAGCGCCTCGACGGGCGCCTCGCGATGGCGATCCTCTCGATCCAGGCGCTCAAGGGCGTCTGCATCGGCGACGCCTTCCACGTCGCCGGGGTCCCCGGCTCCCACGCCCACGACGAGATCTTCTATTCCGAGCAGCGCGGCTTCTACCGCGAGACCAACCGCGCCGGAGGCCTGGAGGGCGGGATGACCAACGGCCAGCCCCTGATCGTGCGCGGCGCGATGAAGCCGCTGCCGACCCTCACCAAGCCGCTGCGCTCCGTCGACATCGCCACGCTCCAGCCCGCCGAGGCGCTGCGCGAGCGAACCGACTCCTGCACCGTGCCCGCCGCCGCCGTCGTCGGGGAGGCGATGGTCGCGCTCGTGCTCGCCGACGCCTACCGCCGCAAGTTCGGGGGCGACCACATCGACGACGTCCGCCACGCCGTTCACGCCTACGAGGAGCGGATCGGATGGCGGCGGTGAATCGACAGTTGGAGTCGGCAGTCGCCGAGTTGGCAGTCGGGGGGGCGTGGGGTTGCATATGGATTTTTTGAGACGCGTATAGCAATGGTCATGACGTCGCAGCGTGCGCTGGTGTTCATCGGCTTCATGGGCGCCGGCAAGTCGACCGCCGCCGCCGAAGTCGCCCGCGCGCTGGGGGTCGATGCGCAGGACTCCGACCGCCTGTTGGAGGAGCGGCTCGGGCACCCGATCGCCCGCGAGTTCGAGCTCCACGGCGAGGCCGCGTTCCGCGCAAGCGAGGAGGAGCTCGTCTGCGAGCTGCTCGAGCGGGGCGGGCCGTCCGGACACCAGACGGTGCTCGCGCTCGGGGGCGGCAGCGTGCTCTCCGCCCGCGTCCGCGAGGCGCTGGAGCCGCACGTCACGGTGCTGCTCGACGTCGACCCCGACCTCGCCTGGGACCGCGTTCGCGGGGACCGCGGTGGCGGCGCGATCGACGTCGCCGAGCGTCCGCTGGCGCGCGACCGCGAGGCGTTCGCCGCGCTGCACGCCGAGCGCCGGGCACTGTACGAGGAGCTCGCCGACGCGATCCTGCCGGCTGACGTCCCCGGAGTGGCCGTCCGCGCGCTGCACGCCCTCGGTGCGCTGGCCGCGGCGCGGGATGGGCGGGGCGGCCCGACCAAGCTGCTGTGGGCCACCGCCGCCTCCGCGGAGTACCCCGTGCTGATCGGCCGCGGGCTGCTGGGCGCGGCCGGATGGTCGGCCGATGTCTGGCCGCTGGACCGGGTCCGCTCGCGCGCCTTCTGCGTCACCGACGAGACCGTCGCCGCCCTGCACCCCCCGCCGCCGGGGACAGTCCAGGCGCTGCTCGCGATCACGCCGGGAGAGTCGCACAAGACGCTCGCCGGCGCCGAGCGGGTGTGGCGAGAGCTCGCCGCGGCCGGCATGACCCGCGCCGACCACGTCGTCGCGCTCGGAGGCGGCGTCGTCGGCGACCTCGCGGGCTTCTGCGCCGCGACCTACCAGCGCGGGGTTCCGGTCGTCCAGGTCCCCACCACGCTCGTCGCCCAGGTCGACTCGGCCTACGGCGGCAAGACCGGGATCGACCTCCCCGAGGCCAAGAACTACGTCGGCGCCTACCACCAGCCCGCGGCCGTGATCGTCGACCCCGACGCGCTCGCGACCCTGCCCGCGGCCGAGCTCGACGCCGGTTGGGTCGAGGCGCTCAAGACCGCGCTGATCGCCGGCGGACAGCTATGGCAGCGCACCGCGGCCGACGAGCCCGTGGACGAGCGCACGATTCTCGCCTGCGCGCGGGCCAAGCTCGCGGTGGTTGCCCAGGACGAGCGCGACGCCGGGCAGCGCCAGGCGCTGAACCTCGGGCACACCGTCGGCCACGCGATCGAGACCGTGACCCGCTACCGCCGCTACCGTCACGGCGAAGCCGTCGGCCTCGGGCTGCTCGCCGCTCTGAGCCTCTCCGGTCGGGCCGACCTGCGCGCGCAGGTCCGCGAGCTGCTGGTGGCCCACCGCCAGCCGGTGAGCCTGCGCGGCGTCGGCATCGACGACGTCGTACGAGCCGTCGCCCGCGACAAGAAGCGTCTCGGCGCGCGTGTCCCGTTCGTGCTGCTGGACGCCCCCGGCGCGGTCCGGGTCGGCCGCGAGATCTCCGAGCAGGCGCTGCGCGCCGCGCTCGCCCAGCTCGCCTGAAGCCGGGTCGGTCACTTGTGGTCTGAGCGGGTCGGTTCCGAAGGGGGACCCAAGCGTCTGTGCCGGCCGGTGGTCGCCAGATAGGCTGGGGGTCAATGGTCGACGCCTCGCATCGCATAGTCGTCATGCACGGAGTCAACCTCGACATGCTCGGCCGCCGCGATCCCGCGCACTACGGCACGCTCACCCTCGCCGAGCTCGAACAGCGCATCGAGCAGTTCGCGGCCGCGCTGGGGCTGCGGCCACGTTTCTTCCAGACCAACGCCGAGGTCGAGTTCGTCGAGCGCCTGCACCGCGTGCGCGAGGAGGCCGACGGAATCATCCTCAACCCCGGCGCCTGGACCCACTACTCCTGGGCGATCCACGACGCCTTGGAGATCGCGGCGCTGCCGGCGGTCGAGGTGCACATCTCAGACGTCAGGGCCCGCGAGCCCTGGCGGCGGGTGTCGGTGATCGGGGATCTCTGCCTCACCAGCATCGCCGGGCGGGGCGTCGACGGGTACCGGCTGGCCCTGGAGCGGCTGCGCGCCCAGCTCGACGGGGCCGGCGGGTGAGCGCGCCGGTGGGCGATCCGGGCCGGCCGGTGGACGACCGGGGCCGGCGGGTGAGCGCGTCCCCCGAGGCCGTGCGCACCCGGCGCGTGGCGGGCCTGCTCGGCGAGCGCGGGGTCGACCTGCTGCTGGTCGAGGACCCCGTCAACCTGCGCTACCTCACCGGCTTCACCGGCTCCAACGGCCTCGCGCTGATCGGTGCCGACCACCTGTTCTACACCGACTTTCGCTACGCCACCCAGTCGGCCGAGCAGGTTCCCGAGCTGTTCGATCGCCGGATCGTCGCGGTCGATCTGCTGGAGGCCGCCGCGCGCGAGCTCGCCGAGCCGCCTCCGGATGGGGTGGCCCCGTCCGGCGGGAGACCCGGGGCACCGGCCGGTGAGCGACCTGCAGCGCCATCCGGCGGGAGACCCGTGGCGCCGTCAGGCGGGCGTCTGGGGTTCGACGAGGCCAATCTCACCGTCGCCAGGCACCTGCGCCTGGCCGAGCTGCTGGGCGAGCAGCGGTGGGAGCTGGTGCCGTGCGCGGGGCTCGTGGAGGAGCTGCGCGAGCTCAAGGAACCGCCTGAGCTGGTTCGCATCGCCGCCGCCGCGGAGCTCGCCGACGAGGCCCTGCGGGGCGTGCTGGAAGGCGGCGTGGTCGGTCGCACCGAGCGCGACGTCGCACTCGACCTGGAGCTCGCGATGCGCCGCCTCGGCGCTGAGGGCCCGAGCTTCCCCTCGATCGTCGCCGCCGGCCCGCACTCGGCGCTGCCCCACGCCGAGCCCCGCCACGTCGAGATCCCCCGCGACACGCTGCTCACGATCGACTGGGGCGCGCTCCACGACGGCTACTGCTCGGACTGCACCCGCACCTTCGCCACCGGCGCGCTCGACGACGAGGCCCGCGCGGTCTACGCGCTCGTGCTGCGCGCCCAGCTGCAGGGGCTCGCGGCCGTGCGGCCCGGGCCGACGGGCCGCGAGGTCGACGGGATCGCGCGCGAGGTCGTCGAGCGGGCGGGCCACGGCGAGCACTTCGGCCACGGACTCGGCCACGGCGTCGGCCTGGAGGTCCACGAGGCCCCGCGCCTGTCGCGCACCGCCGGCGAGCAGGCGCTGCGCGCCGGCGACGTCGTCACCGTCGAGCCCGGCATCTACCTCCCGGGCCGCTTCGGGGTCCGGATCGAGGACCTGGTGGTCGTCACCCCCGACGGACACCGCGTGCTGAGCGGGCTGTCCAAGGAGCTCATCGTCGTGGAGTGAGAGCGCCCTCGGGGACCTCGGCGACGCCCGTGCGTGCCGGCGGCCGCTCGGCGAACCGTCAGCCGCTCTGGGGCCCGCAGTCGTACAGCTCGATCACGGCGGCGCGGCCATGGGTCGATTCGGTCGAGCAGTGCGTGTGGATCCACACGATCCGCGGGTCGTCGCTGGAGACCGGCACCAGGAAGGCACGGACCCGCCCGGACGCGATGTAGCGCCGCAGCCGGCTCAGGCTGGGGGATGGCACCCCGCCTTCGAAGCCGCCGATCGGCAGCACCTCCCGGCCGGTCGCCAGGATGTAGGGGGCGGCGAGCCTGGAGGAGTCCGCGGCGAACGCGATCGGTGCCGGAAAGCTCGACGACACCTGGTCGAGGGTCTGCCGGTCGAGTGCGAGCGCGTGCTTTGCTTCGGCGCGCGACACCGTCGCCGACGCCGGCTCGTACGGGGCCGCGAAGGGACCGAGGCCCCGCGTGACCGTCAGCGTCGCGGTGGCCGCCGGGAGCAGCAGCGCGCAGCCGAGCGCCAGCGCCACCGCGGGGCCCGCCCAGTCCCTCGGCCCCGGCGCACGGCGCGCCGCGAGGACCGCCAGCGCACCGCCGACGCCAAGGCAGATCGCCACCGGAGTCAGCCACCCCGGGACTCCGATGCCCCCGTCGAGCAGGTACACCCCGTAGCCGACCGAGACGGCCAGGGTCGCGGCGAGCGCGCCGCGCGCCGCCGCCTGCCCTCGGCGCGGCCACAGGAGCGCCATGCCGGCGCCGCACAGCCCGGCGATCGCAGGCGACAGCGCCGCGACGTAGTAGGAGCGCAGGTAGACGCCCTCGCTGAAGAACACCGACAGCACCACCAGCCAGGTGCTCCACAGCAGCACCGACGCTCGCAGCGGGTCGCGCCGGCCGGCCCCGCGACGCGCCAGCAGCACGGCCGCCGCGGAGATCAGCGCGGCCGGCACCAGCCAGGCGACGTCCCGGCCGAACAGCCCGTCGAGCAGGCGGTGCCAGCTGGGCGGAACCCTCTGGGCGAGGCTCGTCCCCGACTCCAGCTGCGCCAGAAACGCAGCGGGCTGGCCCGCGCCGCCCAGGACCTTCCCGTGTCCGAGGCGGGCGATGCCGTTGTAGTCGAAGACCTGGCTGAACACCGAGTCGTCCTGAGTGCCGTCGACGTAGGGACGGTCATGGGCCGGCACCAGCGACACCGCCGTCATCCAGCTCACCGAGACCGCCACCGTCACCGCTCCCGCGATGGCGACGTGCCCCACACGGGTGCGCAGCCGCGGAGGCGCCGCCACGAGGTACGCCACGGCCAGCGCCGGCAGGACCAGCCAGGCCTGGAGCATCTTGGCTTGGAACGCGAGACCGATCCAGACTCCCGCTCCGATCAGCGAGCCCAACCGTCCCTCGATCAGCGCCGAGACCGTCGCGTCGGCCGCGAGCACGGTCAGCAGGATCAGCAGCGAGTCGCCGACGTTGCCGCGGTTCAGCGCCACCGTCACCGGGCTCGACGCCAGCACCGCAGCGGCCGTGATCGCCGCGACGGGACCCGCGAGGCGACGCACCGCGCGGTACAGCACGAGGATCGTGAGCGTCCCCTCGATCACCTGGGGCATCACCACCGCCCACACGTGAAACCCAAAGACCCGCAGCGACAGCGCCTGCAGCCACAGCGCGCCCGGCAGCTTGTCCACGGTGACGGTGCCCAGCGGGTCGAACGCCCCGAAGACGAAGTCGTGCCAGCTCCCGGACATGCTGCGGGCCGCGGCGCCGTAGAAGTTCTCCAATGCGTCTCCGTTCAGGCCCCACGCGTACCCCGCGGCCGCGACAGCGGCAATCGCGAGCAGCGCCGGACGCGCCCACCGCGGCTGGTCCGGCGGCGAGCGCCAGAACGGCCTGACGATCCCCGGCAGGCGAACCCGCGACCGTACAGCCGATCCTCCCACCGCCGCAGCCATCGTCGCATATTAGATATACGGCCAAGCATCTCGGCGGTGCCGGGCGAGGGCTTGAGTCCCGTGACCCTTTGCCGCGATGTGAGATCCTTGGTGGAGTCTGAGCCTCCGCAGTCCCGATGGCCGATCATACGAAGCGATCCGCTGTCTGGACTGCGTTTGAGCATCTTTGATAGGGTGCCCGCCAGCGTTCTTGTATCCGACGCGCGGAGAAAGCTGTGGCGAGACGACTCATGGCTGTCCGAGGGGGAGGAGCTTGGGGCCACCGGCCCGCCCGGGTCGGTGGGGCGGCCGCCGGCGCAACCACCGCAACCGGGGGGCGCGGCGGACCGCGACGGGCTCGCGGGCCCGTCGCCGGGGAAGGGACACCGTGAGCGAGACCGGGATCTATCTGCTCGCCGGCGCGGCGGTGGTCGTCCTGCTGGCGGTCGTCGAAGTGATCGCGCGGCTCGGCCACAGGGCGATCGAGCCCAAAGCGATGGAACGCAAGGGCTTCGTCACGACCGTCGTGCTCGGCGAGGACGGGCGGACCTCCACCTCGAAGACGTTTGTGCTCATGTGGACGCTGCTCATCGGCTGGGCGCTGATCGCGCTCCTGATTGCAGGCGAGCTCGCTCACGCGCACGCGTGCGTGTCGCCGCAACACCTCACCAAATCGCTCGAGCATGCAAGAGCAAAAAGGACGAAGTCGGGCTCCTGCAGGTCGGCTGGCTGCACTTCCTCCACGCCGGCCTGTCCGGCAGCGATCTGATGCTGCTCGGCGTCCCGGCCGTCGCGGCGGTGGCGGCCAAGGGCATCACCCAGTCGCAGGCGACGGGCTTCAAGACGCCGAACACCAATGCGGGCCCTGCGCTCATGTCGCGGCTGACCGAGATCTTCAGCGCCGACGACGGGACGACCGACATCGGCGACTTCCAATATATGATCTTCAACCTGATCGCGGCCGTGTACTTCGTCGTCCAGTTCGTGACACCGGACGGGACCGGGCTGCCGAACATGCCCGACACGCTGCTGGGGCTGACGAGCGTCTCCGGGGGCCTGTACGTGGGCAAAAAGGCAGTCACCCGCAGCCAGCCGCAGGTGACCGGGGTCTTCCCGCAGCCGGTCCAGGCGAACAGCAGGTTCACGATCGTCGGCGAAGGCCTGATCGCCGAAGCGACGTCGCCGACCGAAGTTCCGCCACAGGTCACGATCGACGGGGTTCCCGCGATGGGGGTGAGCACCGAGAACGAAACCCTGACCGCGGTGCTGCCGCCGGCTTTCGCCGCCGGAGGCGCTCCCAAGGTCGTTCACCTGCAGGTGAAGAACCCGTACGGCGGCATCACCCCGAGCTTCGAGATGCAATGCCTGTAGCAGCCTCTGACAATCGCGGGCGATGCCGGCCGGCCGCGGCGCGGCCACCGACCCAAGGAGCGCCATGACCGCAGTGACGCAGACAGACCCGAATTTTGTGTTCAGGGATCCGGGCGGGTTCGGGGCGGTCGCCGCCGGCGTGCGGCCGGCCCACCCGGCCGGGATGCTGGGGCCGCTCGCGCAGCTGCCCGGCACCTGGAGCGGGCAGGGCTTCAACACGATCTGGCGGCCGCATCACGGGGGCCAGGACCGCTTCCTCGAGCTGAACCGCACGACCGAGACGCTGGTCTTCACCACGATCAACGGCGCGATCCCCAACCGCGGGCTGCTGATGGCGGACCTCGACATGTTCGGGCTCACCTACATGCAGCAGATCGCGGAGACCGCCAGCGGCGCCGGGCTGCACATCGAGCCGGGGATCTGGGCACATGTCCCCGCCACGACCAATCCCAGCGAGCCCGCGACGGTCGTGCGGATGGCGTCGATCCCGCACGGCACCGCGATCCTCGCGCAGGGCATCACCCAGTACCTCGCGGGCGGCCCGCCGAAGATCCCGGACAACAACATCATCCCGTTCCCGATCGGCAGCGTGCCCCCCGCCAACGCGGAATTCGCGACGGCCATGCAGGAGTTCAGGGAGCTCGACCTGGCGGTCCCCACGGCGTTTCGCCAGATGTCGCCGAGCGTCACGCAGGAAATGGTCAGGAACCCCAACCACGTGCTCCAGCAGGTGATCGCGGGGCAGCGCTTCAGGAACCGAACCTTCATCAAGATCTCGACCACGCACGACCCGATCAAGGGCGGCGGCACCGCCAACACGGCATTCCTCGAGAGCGCGTCCAACCCGCCGGGCGGCAACGCCCGTGCCGCCGAGGTCGACGCGACGTTCTGGATCGAGACGATCGAGGGCGAGCCCGGCGAGCCCGACTGGCTGCAACTGCAGTACAGCCAGCTCGTGCAGCTCGACTTCAACGGCCTGCGCTGGCCGCATGTGACCGTCGCGACCCTTCGCAAGCAATGAGCCCGGTCCCGCCCGCGCCGGCGCGCCAGCCTGGAAGCCTGCCGTTCCCGGAAAGGCCGGCCGGCGAGGTCGACGACACCATGCCATTCGATCACCTCGTCGTGGTGATGATGGAGAACCACTCCTTCGACAACCTGCTGGGGGCGCTGTCGCTGACGAACCCCAACGTCAAAGGCCTGACGTTCGACGGCGAAGGCCGGGCGACGAACGAAAATCCAGGCGCCAGCCACACGCCGCAGATCGTGCACCCGTTTGCGCTCACGACCCTGGCACAGGCGAAGAACGTCTCCCAGAGCTGGAAGGCGACTCACGAACAGATCGAAGGCGGCACGATGAAGGGCTTCGTCAGGTCCTCGGGCACGATCGAGCCGATGGGCTACTACACGCGCGACGTGCTGCCGTTCGCCTATTCGCTCGCCGAGACGTTCACAGTGGCAAACCGCTGGTTCTGCTCGGTCCCGGGTCCGACATATCCCAACCGGCGCTTCCTGCTCGCGGCCACCGCCTTCGGCTGCACTCAGACGAGTCCCGCGACGCTGCTCGACGCGCCGCCCCCGTACGGCACGATCTTCGACCGCCTCTCCGACCACCACGTCAGCTGGTGCGATTACTTCACGGACGTTCCGATGACCGCTGTGATCCCGTCGATCATCCTCAAGCACACGGGCAACCACCAGCCGATCAGCAAGTTCTTCCACGACTGCCAGGCAGGGACGCTCCCCTCGGTCAGCTTCGTCGACCCCGGCGTCGGGGTGGTCTCGTCGATCGTCTCGGCGCTCTCGTCGTTGCCCTTTCCGATCAAGGAGATCCTGCAGGTCCTCGGGGCGAGCTTCTCCGATGCCGCGCCCGGTGAGACCGAGGAGGACCCGCAGAACATGTACTACGGCGAGGCCTGGGCGCACAGCGTGGTGGAGGCGATCCTGCAATCGCCGAAGTGGGACCGCACCCTGCTGATCTACACCTATGACGAGCACGGCGGGTACTACGACCACGTCGCTCCACCCGGCGCGCTGCCGCCGGACGACATTCCCCCGAGCCTGCAACGCGGCGACCCCCCGGGCCGCTACGACATGTACGGCCCGCGCGTACCCGCGATCGTCGTCTCACCGTACTCGCGGCGCGGTGGTGTCAGCGACGTCACCTACGACCACACGTCGATCCTGGCGACGATCGAGCGCAAGTGGAACCTGCCCGCGTTGACCGCACGAGACGCCAACGCGAATCACATCATGGACTTCCTCGACCCCGCGGGTCCCGTCTTGTTGGAGCCACCATACGTCGAGGCTCCGCCGAGGCCCCCGGGTCTGTGAGTGGCCCCACAGAATCTCGGCCATTCGGCAGGCGCGAAGCGAGCCCGGGCGTCCCGGGAGACGTCGAGCTGCGTGGTGCCGAGCGCCTGAGCCCGACGAGGAAGGCTGGGTCGTCGCACGTGTGCTGGAGGTCCCGGGAGCTCTCAGTCAGGGTCGCACGCGAGAGGAAGCGCGGGAGAACGTGCTCGATGCGCTGCGCACAGTCCTCACGCCGGACGATGAGCTCTCAGGGCGACGCTCGGGCGACGACCTGGAGCATCTTCGGTTCGTTGCCGCGGCGTGAAAGCGGCGCGATCTGGAACGTCACCTGCGCGAGCACGACTGCCGTGAGGTAGGCGGCTCGAAGCACGCCAAGTGGCGTGGGCCTAACGGCGAGGTCTCGGCCCTCCCGCGGCATAAGGGCAGATCGGGCCAGGTCTGACGCGAGCCATATGCGAACAGCTCGGAGTTTCGCTGCCGCCGAATCCGCGCTGACGGCTGCCGGGCGGGCAGGCCCCACAAAGCGGCAGTGTACGGCCTCTAGTGGTTCATTCGGGAAGTTCGTGGATTGTTGAAGGGGTGTTGTGGTGTTTGCCGAAGTTGTCGCTGTTCTGTTCAGCGATGATGGGGGTTCGGTATGCCTGCGTTGGCGAAGCGGATCGAGATCGGCGTTGAGGATCGGGCGGAGCTCGAGCGGATCGTGCGCTCCAGCACTGCGGAGGTGCGGATGGTCGAGCGTGCGCAGATCGTGTTGGAGGCCGGCGAGGGCCGCTCGGCCGCGGAGATCGGCCGGCTGTTGGGGTGTTCGACGAACACGGCGCAGAAGTGGCGGGCGCGCTATGAGCAGGACGGGATCGCCGCCCTCACCGACTTGCCGCGCTCGGGCAAACCGCTGGTCCATTCCCAGGAGGTTCGGGCGAGGCTGATCGCGAAGGCGTGCACGCGTCCGCCGGAAACACCGGAGGGCGCACAGCAGGAACGCTGGACCTATGAGCAATTGGGGGCAGCGGTGGGGATGTCGGCCTCCCACGCGCACGCGATCCTCTCTCGTGCGGAGATCAAGCCCCACCGGACTGACTACTGGGTCATGAGCGACTTCTCCCGGCCCGAGTTCGAGGAGCGCCTGAAAGAGGTCTGCGGTCTCTACGTGAATCCGCCCGAGAACGTGCTGGTCGTCTCGATCGACGAAAAGACCGGCATTCAAGCCAAGGCGCCGACCAAGCCCGACGTCCTGCCTGCTCCAGGGCGCCCGACACGGCGCGAGCACGAATATGTCCGCAACGGCACACAGTGCCTGTTCGCCTGCCTGAAAGTCACGGAAGGCGATGTGCTCGCGATGCCGTCAAAGACACGCAACCGCTTCGACCTGATCCGCTTCCTGGACCAGCTCGACACCGAGATTCCCGTCGTGAAAGGCCAGCAGATCATCGCGGTCAGCGACAACCTCTCCACCCGCGGCACCCAAGAGGTCACAGAATGGCTGGCGAATCATCCACGCTGGAGTTTCCAGTTCACCCCAACCCACGCCAGCTGGCTGAACCAAATCGAGATCTTCTTCTCGATCCTCTACCGTCGCCTGCTCAAGCACGGCAGCTTCTTCAGCGAAGAAGACCTCGCCGAGCAAATGCTCGCCTTCATCGAGACCTACAACCAGACCGCCAAACCCTTCAAGTGGACCTACACCGGAAAGGTCCTCGAAGCATAACCAACGAACTTCACGAATGAACCACTAGTCCTCTGGGTCGGGTTCGTCATAGAGTATGTAGAGGGAGATTCTGGCCGACGCGACAATCGGCAGCGTGACCCCAGTGCTTTGGGAGTGGACGAAGTCCTCGAATAATGGGTAGCCTCCCAGGAGGGCACCGCAGACGAGGCATCCGTTGGACCATGCGCTGTGTCCGAGCGTGCGCGAGAACCGCGAACGGAGTGTCCCTGCCCCGACCAAGAGCCTTTACTTGCTCGTTGTCGTGGAAAGGCACGTCCAGATAGAGCTTCTCTTCCTCAGGGCCTTTTCTCGTCGTCATCGGGCAGCCGGTGTCTGCGTGGGTGGGGCTAGGGCGCATCCGTTGCGCACGGCGGCGTGTCTGAGATCCTCGTCCCAGCTGACGAGCGTGATCGCCTCGTGGGCGCGACGGTTTCAACTGGCCCCACTGCGACGGCTTGATCTGGCCCCATCTCCGTCCGATCGGACGCCGACGGTTCGCTGCTCATGGAGCGCGAGCGGAAGGCGGCGGAAGGGATGGGATCCAGGATGGAGCTGTTCGAGCAGATCAGGAGAGACCGCGACCGGGAGGGCCTCTCGATCCGGGCGCTGGCGGCGCGTCACGGTGTGCATCGTCGCGCCGTGCGGCAGGCGTTGGCGTGTCCGGTGCCGCCAGCGAAGAGCGCGCCGGCGCGCCGGCCAGCACCGAAGCTGGGTGCCTACCGGGCGCTGATCGACGCTTGGCTTGAGGGCGATCGGGAGGCGCCGCGCAAGCAGCGTCACACTGCGAAGCGGATCTGGGCGCGGCTCATCGACGAGCACGGCGCTGATGTGGCGGAGACGACGGTCCGCGACTACGTGCGTGCGCGTAGGCGGGCGATGGGCTGGCCGGTCGGCGAGGTGTTCGTCCCGCAGGTCCACGCGCCGGGCGTCGGCGCAGAGGTCGACTGGGGTGAGGCGCAGGTCGATTTGGCCGGGGTGCGCACGAGGGTGTTCTTGTTCTTCATGCGTGCGTCGTTCTCGGGCGCGGCGTTCTGTCAGGCGTCGTTTGTCGCGACTCAGCAGGCGTTCCTGGAGTGCCACGTGGAGGCGTTTGACTGGTTCGGCGGGGTGTTCGAGGAGGTCCGCTTCGACAACCTGACCTCTGCGGTCAAGAGTGTGCTGAAGGGCCGCCGGCGCGTGGAGAGCGATAGGTTCCTCGCGCTGCGCTCGCATTATCTGTTCGAGTCGCAGTTCACCACGCCAGGCATCGCCGGCGCGCACGAAAAGGGCGGCGTCGAGGGCGAGGTCGGGCGCTTCCGGCGCAACCATCTGGTCCCGGTCCCGCAGGTCGCGAGCCTGGGTGAGCTCAACACGCTGCTGCGCGCGGGCTGCGAGGCAGACCTCGCGCGGCGGATCAGCGGGCGGCCGGTGAGCGTCGGCGAGGCGTGGGCGCTGGAGCGGGGACTGCTGCGCGCGCTGCCGAGCGAAGCGTTCGACGCGTCAGAGACCGCCGCGCCGCGCGTGGACGCCAAGGCGCTCATCACCGTCCGCCAGAACCGCTACTCGGTCCCCGTCTCGCTCGCCGGGCTCAAAGTCGCCGTGAGGATCGGCGCGCGGGAGATCACGGTCAGCCACGCCGGCGCGGTGGTCGCGGGCCACGAGCGGTTGCACGGTCGGTTCGGCACCAGCGCTCAGCTCGACCACTACCTCGAGCTGCTTGCACGCAAGCCCGGCGGCCTGGAGCGCTCCCTGCCCCTGGCTCAGCAGCGCGAGGGCGGCGCCTGGCCGCGCACCTTCGACGAGCTGTGGGCGGCGCTGGGGGTTCGCTACGGGCGCTCGGAGGCCGCGCGGCAGATGGTCGACGTCCTGATGCTCGTGCGCGAGCACGGGCCCGAGCGCGTGGAACTGGCCGTCGCTGGCGCACTCGCGGCCGGCGCCCACGACGGCCGCGCCGTTGCCGTTCTCGCCCGCCGCGCGCAGAGCACCCAGCCCGCGCCCGCGCCGCTCACGGACCTCGCGCCGGCCCTGGTCGCTCACGAGCGGTCCGTTCCCGACCTGACCGACTACGACCAGCTGATCGGAGGATCACGATGACCACACCCGCCCACAACGCGAAGACCGCGGCGCTGGAGACGCTGATCGAGGCGCACGCGATCGAGCTCAAGCTCCCGACCGTCCGGGCTCGCTTCCGCGCGCTCGCCGCACAGGCCACCCGCGAGCAGCAGACCCCCGTCGCCTACCTCGGCGCGTTGCTGGAGGCCGAGACGGCCGAACGCGCCGAGCGCCGCGAGCGCCGGCGCCTGATCGACGCGCGCTTCCCGCACGTCAAGCGCCTGGAGGACTTCCGCTTCACCGACAACCCGAAGGTCTCCCAGGCCACGATCGCCGCGCTGGCCGAGGGCTCCTGGATCGACGACCGCGAGAGCGTCATCCTGATCGGCGACTCGGGGACCGGCAAGACGATGCTGGCGATCGCCCTGGCCGTCTGCGCTTGCCAGCAGGGACGCCGCGTGCGTTTCACCACGCTCGCCGCGCTGGCGAACGAGCTCCAGGAAGCCGAGAGTCGCCGCGAGCTCGCCCGCGTCGTCAGCCGCTACGCCAGAACCGAACTAGTCGTACTGGATGAGCTGGGCTACCTCGCGCTCCCTGACGGCGCCGCCGAGCTCGTCTTCCAGGTCCTCTCAGAGCGCCACGAGCGCGGCGCGCTGATCGTCACAACCAACCTCCCGTTCGGCGAATGGACCAAGGTCTTCACCGACCCCAGGCTCGCCAAGGCCGTGGTCGACCGGCTCACGCATCGAGCACACATCATCGACACAGGAACCGAGAGCTGGCGCTTCCGCCACGGACTCCAACAGCGCACGACCAAAAAAGGAGACTGACCCCTCCACCGAGGACCGCGCCGGGAGCGTCGTCGCTCCGCCTCCGCCCTACGGGCTCCGGCTCCACGACGACGCTCCCGCACCACATCAGGCAACATCAACCACAACAACAAACAACCGACGCGGGTGGAGCCACTTCAAGCCGTCGCGCCGGGGCCAACGCAAGCCGTCGCGCCGAGCCTCGCCAGCCGACAGCGCGCTGGCGAGATGAACTGCGTCATAACCGCGCAGAGCGAACTTCTCGGCGAGCTCGCCGGCCTCGCGCGCCAGCTGTACGTCGATACCGATGAGCGACAGTTCGCCGTGCAGAGACTCGAAGTCCTCAAGCGCCCGCCCGTGGGCGGCGGCGGTGAGCCGGGCGCCGCGTCGTGCGGCCGCGAGCGCCGCACGACCCTCCGGGTAGGCAAGGATGCTCGAGGTCCCGGGATGTGAGGTCGCCCACAGCTCGCTCGCCAGCTCGGATCCTTCCTCGGCGATCACGAGCTTGACGAGCGCCGAGGTGTCGAAGTAGAGGATCAGCGGCGTTGCTCGGCGGCTAGTGGAGTGTCAGGCAACGTTTGCCGTGTTGATGAGTCGTTTTAGGCGGGGGTTGTCGGTGTTGCGGTTGCGCCAGTGGATGTATCGGCGGATGAGGCGGGCCTGGGTGGCGTGGTCGGGGTGGTCGGTGCCGGCGAGCGTGAAGTACCGCAGTGCTCGGAACTGCGCCTCGATCCTGTTGAGCCAGGAGGCGTAGTGCGGGGTATAGGCCAGCTCGACGTTGTTCGCGGTCGCCCAGTCGCGCATCTGCTTGCCGTGGTGGGGGCTGAAGTTGTCGAGGACGAAGTGCAGCCGCGTCTCGCCGGGATGCAGCGAGCGGATGTAGCGACAGAACTCCAAGAACTCGACGCGGGTCTTGCGCTTCTTGATGTGCCCGTAGAGCCGGTCGGCGCTGACGTCGTAGGCGGCGATGAGATGCCTGACGCCGTGCGGTCGTTTGTAGGTCGCACGTATCCGCTTGGGCTTCGCTGTGGGCGCCCAGCCCTTGCCGTCGGGCTGGGGTTGCAGATTCAGCGGCCCGAACTCATCGAGGCAGATCACGATCGCCTCGCCTGCCTCGGCCAGCTCGTAGAGCTCGACGATCCGGTCACGCTTGGCCACGAAATCCGGGTCGGTAGAGCGCTTCCACGTCCTCACGGCTTGAAACCGGACGTTCTCCTCGCGAAGAAGCTGACGCAAACCCTCGTGGGAGATGTCCGTGACCACCCCCTCGGCGACCAGGTAGTCCGCGAGCTTCGACAGACTCCAGGTCGCAAACGGCTGGTCGAGGTCCTGCGGGTTGGCCAGCGCGATCCGCTTGATCTCCTGGCGCTTTGGCAGCGTGAACGTCTGCGGCCGCCCGCCGCGATAGCGCGGATAGAGCGCGTCAAACCCATCCCGGTTGAAGTTGTGGATCACATCCCGAACCGTGTCCGGGTCGGTGAAGACGACCTCGCTGATCGCAGGCGGCGACATGCCCTGCGCCGACAGCAGCACGATCTGCGCGCGGCGCCACGTCACGACCGACCCCGACGTGCGACGCACGATCCGAAGCAGCCGGTTGCCCTCCTCGCTGGTGATCTCCCGCAACTGCACCCTGGCGGCCATAGCCCCTCCCGGTCGAGTAGCGATCTCGACTCAAGGACTTCGCCGTCAGCCCCATCACCCCTGGTTATGAAAACCGGCAAACGTTGCCGGGGAACCCACTAGTAGGACTTCGGTAGGTTGTTATGGCGGCAGTCTGCGCTGGCAGACCGGGCAGTGGTCGTGCCAGCATGCCAGCGCGGTCTGCAGGTCGCGTTGGGCTTGGTAGAGGCTGATCAGGCTGCCGCCAGCTGAGGGCGGACGGCGTCGGGGTCGCCGCGGGCGAGCCGGCAGCAGGTGAGGAACGCGTGCGCGACGGTGACGCAGGTGAGGTGGTGGTGCAAGCCGCAGAACGTTCGGCCCTCGTAGTGGTCGAGGCCGAGGCATTGCTTGAGCTCGCGGTAGTCGTGCTCGACGCGCCAGCGCAGCTTCGCCAGGCGGACCAGCGTCACGATCGGCGTGTCGGCGGGAAGGTTAGAGAGCCAGTACTTGGCCGGCTCGTCCTTCTCGGCGGGCCACTCCGCCAGCAGCCACCGCTCGGGCAGTATCCCGTCATCGTCGCATTGAGCGTCGTTGGCAGGGCGAACGCGTAGTGCGATGAACTGGCTTGAGAGCGGGCCACGGTCACCCTCGCGCCAGCCGACTCCTCGGATCTGCTCACGGCCGGCGGCCAGTACCAGGTCGCGAAGGCTGACGGGCTTCTCGGGGTAGCGTGGGCGCGGCGGACGACCGCGACCCTGATAATCAGGCGTAACGGGAACCGCGTCGCCCTGGAGGTTGTCCGAGTTCTCGTAGAAGTTTGAGTGGCGGTCCTCCTGTCCCGTCCGCTCCGGTTGGGAGCGTTCGGGGCGACCAAACCAAGTCCGATAGGGACAGGAGGAACCGCCATGAAGAAGGTATCTGGCCCGGAGGTCGTCACGGCCGCGGAAGCGTTGGAGAGTCCGCTCCCACCGCAGATTCAGGAGGCGCTTGGTGAGCTCGTCGGCGCGGCGAGAGAGGGGCTGCTCGCGCTGAGCGTGGGTGTCGGGCTCGGCGTCGTGCATGAGCTGATGGCGACCGAGGTCGAGGAGGTGGTTGGCCCGAAGGGCAAGTGGAACCGGGATCGGGCCGCTAAGCGCCACGGTCACGAGCGTGGGTCGATGACGCTTGGCGGCCGGCGCGTGAAGGTTGACCGGCCGCGTGTGCGTACTGCCGATGACGAGCGGGAGCTGCCGCTTGCGACATATGAGCACTTCGCCGACCGCGACCCGCTCACAAGAGCGGTGATGGACCGGATGCTTGCCGGCGTCTCCACACGCCGGTTCACGGACGTGGGAGAGCCGGTCGGCGAGGAGGTCGAGCAGACCAGCACATCGACGGGCAAGAGCACCGTTTCGGAGGTGTTCATCGAGCGCACCCGCACCGCGCTGGGCGAGCTGATGGGCCGGCGGCTGGAGGACGTGCGGTTGGCGGTGATGATGCTCGACGGGTTGGAGATCGCTGGGCGCACGCACATCGTCGCGCTCGGGATCAGCACCGAGGGCGTGAAGATCCCCCTCGGGCTGTGGGAGGGCTCGACCGAGAACGCCACGCTCGCCCGGACGCTGCTGGCCGATCTCGTGGACCGCGGGCTTGACCCCGAGCAGGCGATCCTGTTCGTGATCGACGGCGGCAAGGCGATCCGCCGCGCGATCAAGGACGTGTTCGGCGAGCGCGCGCTGGTAACATCGGTGTCACAGGCACAAGGAGCGCAATGTCTGCGACCTGCTTCCCGAACGCGACCGCCCCGCCGTCCTTATGAAGATCCGCGGCGCATGGGCGCTCAAGGACCCGGACCTCGCCGAACAGCGCCTCGAACTCCTCGCCTCGGAGCTCGATCGCACCTGGCCTGACGCCGCCGCCTCGCTCAGGGAGGGGATGACCGAGACGCTGACGCTGATGCGACTCGGGATCACCGGACAGCTCTCCAAGACGCTGTGCTCGACGAACCCTGCGGAGAGCATGATCGAGATCGTCCGCCGCACCCAGCGCAACGTAAAGCGCTGGCAGGACGGCGACATGCGCAAGCGTTGGACCGCCGCCGGGATGCTCCTCGCCGAGCAGCAGTTCCGGCGAATCATCGGCTACCGCGACCTCGCCGCGCTCGTGGTCGCGATCGAACGCCACGCAGCACGAGCCGCCCTTCCAACCCCCGCCGCCGCCGTTCACACCGAGGTCCCACAAACCGTTACTGTCTAACCATCAAATCCGCGGGGGGCCGCACTCAAAGTTCCACGACGATCCGGGCATCCTCTCGCCCTGCTGGGCGGAGGTCACGCCCTTGACCTGCACCACGTACTCGAGTTCGCGCTCCTCCAGCCCGACCCGGAACGCGGTGGTGTCTCCATAGCCGCCGTCGGCCTGCACAACCCGTCGCTTGAGCCCCCACTCCAACAGCTGATCGATGATCTCCAACGCGAGCTGCCACTTCGGGACATGCCGCACCTCCTCAGGGACCCGCGCCCGGCGACGTCGCTGCGCATCCTCATCCCACGATTTCGGCAAGAACAGCCGCCACCCCAGCGGGCATGACGCCTGATCGCAAGCGGCGTTGACGGACACCAGCACTTGACAGTTCGCGGTCTTGCCCAACGCTCCGCAGTACTGATGCGCCACCCCGGGCGAGAACCGCCCATCCTTCGGCAGCCCCGTGTCATCCACGATCCACCCCTCGGGCTCGATCTCTGCCGCCATCCGCCGCGCCAGCCGCCGCCGGACGGGCTCATCTTCCCACGGCGAGTCGGTGATGAATTGCTGCAACCCCTCCTCGTCACCATCAGGCAGCCTGGCCGCCATCGGCTGGATCGACTTGCGCCGCCCCTCCAACAACAGCCCACGCACATACTGCTCACCCTTCGCACGCTGATCGCACCGCATCAACGGCCGGTACATCTCCGCTGCGAACTCGACCAAAGCCGCCCGCTGCGCCTCCAGATCAGCCGCCCTGACCCCATACTCCCGCGTCCGCAAGCTCGCCATACCACACAAGTTCCCTGCACCCGCACGAACTCCTGCAAGTACCTACCGAAGTCCTACTAGCTCGGAAACCGGGCCGCGTGCCTTGACCTGCGCGCGACGAGCGGTCCGCTGGCGGCTCGGCGGTGTCACGAGGCCGCGTCGAACGAGATCCTGCAGATGATCGTTCTCCTTGACCGCGGACAGGCGGGCGATCGGTTGCCCGCGGCGCGTCACAAGCACCTCCGCGCCACCCTGAACGTGCTCCAAGTGCTCGCTCAGTCGATCGTGCAGCGCACGCACACCGACCTCGTACGTCTGCGCTGGTAGCGTCATGAAGTTATTCTAGCAGCTACATAGGCGGGGACCGCGACGGAAGCGACGGCAACATTGAAAAGCGCCGAAGTCGCGGCGAGGCTGATCGACTTATCACTCGTGATAAGGTATAGCTCGTGAGCAGCGCCGTCCAAAGCCCTGTCGGCCGTTCCGCTGTCGAGGCGGCGGGTCGCCGCGCCGATCGCAGCGAGGCGTACCGTGACGCCCGTGCTGAGTACGCGCGCATTCGCGCTTTGCGCGAGGTCAGCCCGATCGCTGCGCATTTGCGTGAACGGCGGTTCGAGCTGGGGCTGACTCAGGAGGAGGTCGCCAAGGCTACGGGGACCTCGCACAGCGCGGTGTCGCGGCTCGAGAAGGGCACGCATATCCCGCAGCTGCCTACCTTGCGGCGGATCGCTGCCGTGCTGGACGAGGAGCTGCTCGTCTGCTTTCAGCGCACTGTGGATGGCGAGGTCGAGCGGGAGTTCGCCGCCGTGGCCTGAGCCGGATCGGGACGGCGAGCGGTAGCCAATGCACTTGGTAGGACAGCTTTCCAGGCCTTCGTCAAGCCTGGATCTGGTACTCGACATCATGGACGGCAGGCCAGGCTTCCCAGAGCCGCCCTCGTCGCGACTTGTCGTGGAGGAGCCTGAAGCGAAGCGCCTGGGCAACGGCGTGGTGCAGCGAGCCGTCGTCAAGGTGCTGGCGGCGTCCCAGCGGCCGATGCGTGGGGCGGAGGTATGGACGGCGGTCGTAGCCTTGCTTGGGCATCCGGTGTCCAAGGACTCGGTGAGTTGGTGCCTGTCTACTGGCGCACGTGGGGAGGAGCCTCGTTTTGAGCGGGTAGCTCGTGGGCACTATCGGCTCCTGCCTCAGACATAAGTCTACGGCGAAGCGATCACGCTCTTCGTTTTTTGACCTGCCAAGGCTCAGTCGAGTCACCGTCTTGTAGGCTTCTACGGCACCTTCGGTCGCTGCTTTGCGGAGCTTGGTCGCAGTGGTTGTGTCGATGGCCTCAGCAGCGGCAAAGTCATCGACGGCGCGTGCTGCCTAGCGTGATCACGAGGTCGCTCCCCCGCCCAATGGTGCGCGGCGGGAGTTGTCAACCTCCGATACTATCTGAGCGTAGATCTCGTCAAGCGCCGTCAATGCCTCACTACATTCGAGAATTAGAGGTAACGCCATCACGGGAAAGGTAATAACTAACCCCGAAGGTAGGATCAGGTGTTGATAGCGCTCGCGCCATATGCCTCGTTCTTTCCTGTCGATCACGCCTGTTTTCTCCAGCCTGGCGAGCGCGTGATAGAGAGAATAGCGACGGGCGCCTATTTTGGTAGCCATCTCATTCGCAGTGAAATCTCTATGGCCTATCTCTGGTAGCACTGCCTTAATCTTGGCGACTTGTTGCCTCGTGATACTTGGTTCATTCACAACTCCATAATGCAACAGTCAACACAAGACAGTCAAGGCGTTACTGCATCGCACAAGCGGCGTTTGGCGAAGGAAGCCCCTATCAACGTAGGAGAGCCAGCCCGAGGGATTGCCTCACGACGAGAGCTTCGCTTCTCCCCAGATAGCCTCGCCGTTGCATACGGCGCAGTTGGTGGTGTCACTCGTCGTAGTCAAAATGATGGATGTCGGAGCCTTTACCGAGACGACCACTTGTTGCGGAGCGTCTCCGTAGCTAAGCTTGCGTGGTGGCAAGACCGGATCGTTAGGATTTTCGACGGCTACTTCGAACGTCATAGCGGGTGTAAAGTTCGCTTCATACTTACCGCCAGTCGCCACGCCGATCCAGGCCGAGAACTTGATATACCCTTCGGGGACAGTAAATGTCTGCGATCGACTTTCGGTGCAGCAACTTTGCCCGTAAAGCTGTAGAACGCTGTGTTCAAACACCGCCCCGCCCACTTTACCAAACCCGGTACCATAATCTTCCGAACTGGTTGGATTACTTTCTGACGCACCTGGGGGGCTCGCCAGATATTTCACTTGATGCGAGGGGGGTGGTCCTGTCGGTACTGTATGTGCCTGGGAGGTTATCGTCACTGTCCGCGGCGGCGAGGGGATCATCACCGTGCGTGTCGAAGATGAACTCGTCAGGTGGCCCACAGTGCCTCCGACAAGCAGCCCAAGCAGCCAAATGAGAAGCGGCTGCCACGGGGCTAGCGCCCGGATGATCTTCGACAATGTCGAGCTAGGATGGCCTTCGCCCTCTGACACGTCCACATGGTATCGCAACGTTGAGGCGCGGCACGTACCGACTATACGAGGCGCTCAGCTCAGGACAATCGCTGAGCGTGGGCTAGGGTGCATCGTCGCTGGTGTCGCACAATCGGTTTGCCGGACTGACGTTCGGGGAGCCACCACTACTACGCTCGACGCGCCGTCTCGGACCGCCTCTGGTTTCGAGACCAGCGACGGTTGCTAGAGGGAGAGCCAACATAGGATGTAGAAGCCAAACGTCACCAGCTTATATTACAATCGTTTAGCCGCCAAGCCGCAAGTGCTGTCTCCCACTCGCAGCGACGCGAGCATAGAAAGTGTGATATGACTCGTGCTCTAACCGCTATCAGTTCGTCAGTCTGCCTGACAACACCACGCAAGGAGCCATGAGTTGAGTCGTCTCGCTTCGGTCGCTGTCTGCTTCCTAGCCACAGCCCTTTTAGAGCGCCTAACAAAAGTGTTGGAGTTGTTTGAGGCATATGCGTGCGCAGGCGAGGGTGAGCATGGCTTCGTGGATGTCGGCGCGGCGGGCGTGTCGGCGCGCGAGGTAGCGGTGGGCGTGTAGCCAGGAGATGGTGCGCTCTACGACCCATCGGTCGCGTCCCAGCCCGGATCCGTGTTGGCTGTTCCGTTTGGCGATCTTGGGCGTGATTCCGCGCTCGCGCAGCTCTCGGCGGTGGTGTTTGGAGTCATACGCCCGGTCGGCATACAGGCGTCGTGGCCGGAACTTGCCGTGACGGCCGGTCGGCGGGACACGATCAACCAGCTCGGTCAGCTGCGTGATGTCGTGGCGGTGCCCACCAGTGAGTGTGAACGCGAGCGGCGTGCCTTTGCCATCGACGATCAGATGGTGCTTGCTGCCAAGGCGAGCGCGGTCGACTGGCGAGGGGCCGGTTTGCTCGCCCCCCCTTTGGCCCGCACATGCGAGCTATCAACGACTGCCCTTGACCAGTCAAGCTGGTCGGCGTCGTGAAGCTCGTCCAACAGCACTTGGTGCAGCCGGCTCCAGACGCCGGCTTCGTTCCATTCATGCAGTCGCCGCCAACACGTCATCCCTGACCCACAGCCCATCTCTTGGGGAAGATCCTCCCACGGTATCCCCGTTTTCAAAACAAAGATGATCCCTGTCATCGCCGCTCGGTCAGGCACCCGCGGACGCCCCGTGACCTGCGGCTCACGCACCGGCAAAAGCGGCTCGATACGAGCCCACAACCCATCAGGAAGCAAAGGTTTCGCCATGACGCAGGACTTCGACAGCCCCACCACGAACCCTACCTTCTGTTAGGCGCTCTTAGTTTCCCTGCCTTCGGGCTGGAATTGGTGGGCTTTTGAGGGGCAGTGATACGCGGCTCGTCCCGAAGTGAAAGCGGAGGAGCTGGTGGACACGACCGCCTGTTACGCCGGTTCGCTGTCCGACCTCGTCCAAGGTAAGGCCCTCGACGAAGCGCAGGCGGAACATCTCGAGGTTGCGCGGGTTCGGGATGCGGATGTTGCCATATTGGTTGTACGGCAGCATGAGGCCGCGCTTGTTGAGCTGGCGGATGATCTCGTAGAGTTCGGCCGGGCCGATCGCGGGGTGCTCGATCAGTTCGTTGCAGGAGCGAGCGAGGAGTTGCTTGACGTTGACGATGCCGGCTGTGTACAGGCAGGCGAGCGTGGCGGGGCTGAGCCCCAACTCGGCGACGCGCATGGCAAACGCGCGTCAGATGGAGATGAGTTCGAGGGAGTCCAGGTACTGCGCGCAGCGTGAGGCGCCGATGAACTCGTCAAGGCAGCAGATGACGCCGCCTGCCTCTAGGCGGATGATGGCTTTTTGGATGGCTTCGGGCTTGAAGTCGGGGATGGCGCGTTCGATCTGTTTGTCTGACCAGCGCTCGCGGTGGTCGGTGCGGAGGAGCTGGAGGATGATGGCGCGCTCTAGTGTGGTGCTGGTTTAATTTGTTTGCGGTTAGGGTAGGTGGTGGTTATGCCTATTCCTACTGCTGTTTCAATCGAGTTGACGGACGAAGAGCGCGCCGTGCTGGAGAGCTGGACGCGGCGCCGGACGAGTGCTCAGGCGCTGGCGCTGCGGGCTCGTATCGTGTTGATGGCCGCGGAGGGGTTGTGGTCTAACGGTGAGATCGCCGAAGCGCTTGGGGTTTCGCGGCCGACGGTGACGAAGTGGCGCAACCGGTTCTTCCAGCGCCGGCTTGAAGGACTCGCGGACGAGCCCAGGCCGGGGAAACCGCGGACGATCACCGATGAGCAAGTCGAGCGGGTCGTGATCAAGACCTTGGAGAGCACGCCGAAGAACGCGACGCATTGGTCGACCCGCTCGATGGCCAAGGAGGTCGGGATGACCCCGGACGCGGTGATGCGGATCTGGCACGCCTTCGGGTTGCAGCCGCACCGCCAGGAAACCTGGAAGCTGTCGAAGGACCCGCTGTTCATCGAGAAGGTCCACGACATCTGCGGCCTGTACCTGAACCCGCCGGAGCGCGCTGTGGTGATGTGCGTGGATGAGAAGAGCCAGATCCAAGCGCTGGACCGCACCGCACCGACGTTGCCGATGCTTCCCGGCACGCCCGAGCGAGCGACCCACGATTATGAGCGGCACGGCACCTCCAGCCTCTACGCCGCGCTGAACCTCGGGAGCGGGCAGGTGATCGGCTCACTGCACCAACGCCACCGCGCGATCGAGTTCCTGAAGTTCCTCCAGAGGATCGATGAGAACGTGCCCGCCCACCTGTCCGTGCACCTCGTGCTCGACAACGCCTCCAGTCACAAGACCCCGAAGGTCCGGCGCTGGCTCGCTGCGCACCCCCGGTTTCACCTGCACTTCACCCCGACCTCGAGCTCGTGGATCAACCTCGTCGAGCGCTGGTTCGGCGAGCTCACAACCAAGCTCCTACGCCGCGGCGCCCACCGCTCCGTCCGTGCACTGAACGCCGACATCCGCCAATGGATCGACACCTGGAACGAGAACCCCCGCCCCTACGTCTGGACCAAGACCGCCGACCAAATCCTCGACGCCATCAAACGATACTGCCAACGAATCAACCAGACAGGCCACTAGCTGCGTGTTGGCAGCTGTGGGCAGTGGGCTATGATGGGCCGGCATGGGAGATAGTACCTCCTGTGTTCGGCCCCCGGCTGGCTTTCATCCGGCCGGGGGTCACTTTTTCACCAATTTGTCCGGGAGGGTCTACCAGCCCCCCAGGACGGAAAAACGCCCCGATTCCGGGGCGCGTATTTTGGCGGGTTTTACCGGATTTTGCGATCGTCGACGAGGGAAGTTTTCACCTCGCGCACATCGCCCTTGACTTGGCGCAGGTCGCGGCCAAGAGCGTCCAGGCGAGCCAGGACGGTCTCCTCGAAGGTCTTGCCGGTGGCGTAGCGGCCGGCGGCGCGGAGCAGCTCGGCCGGGTCGGCTTCAAGGGCAGCCGCGATGCGCTGGATGATCTCGTCGGCTGGCGGGCCCTGTTCGCCGAGCTCGATGCGCGACAGGTTGGAGGCGGACATCGGCACTCGCTTGGCCAACTGGCGCAGGTTGAGGTTGCGCTCGCGGCGCAGCTTGCGCACCAGGGCACCGAGCGCCAGGGCGCGGTCGGCCTCGGTAGTGCTGCGGGAGGTGGGCATGACCGGACCCTACGACCCGGATGGCCGGGCTCCTTGCCGGTTCCCGTGATATAGGATATAGCCCGTAAGAACGGGATTCTATGCGGGGGCATTTGTTCCCGACCTGGCTCCCGCCCAAGCCCACGAACGACAAGGAGACCACTAGCCATGCCGACGTTCTCGCTCAAACCGAGGTGTAGTCAGCTCACACGGGTCTTCCTCGGCCCTATCGCCTTGGTGGCTGCTGTCTTGGTTGGCAGCATCGGCCCGCAGATAGCCCGTGCGGCCGAACCACCACAGTTGTCGGGTATCGCCTGCCCATCCACGGCCCTCTGCGTCACTGCTGACAACGAAGGCGACGTGGTGACGACCACCGAGCCGACAGGTGGTACATCGTCATGGACCTCTACCAAGGTGGACACCCCCACGAGCGACCTATCGGGGGTGTCCTGTCCAAGTACCTCCTTGTGTGTTGTCGCACACGGCGACGACATTCTAACTTCGACCAACCCGACGGGCGGGGCGAGTGCCTGGACAGTCACATCGATTGATGTCAGTGGCCTATCTAGTGTCTCGTGCCCGACAACAACCTTCTGTGTAGCTGTAGACCGCAGCGGCAACGTCCTGACCTCCACCGATCCTACAGGAGGGAAAAGCGCTTGGACTACATCGAATGTGGGTCATTTACTGCTGGGCGTCTCTTGTCCGACAACGACATTGTGTGTGGCGGTGGATTATGAAGGCGACATCATCACGTCAAGCGATCCGCTGGGCGTTCCGAGTGAATGGGCGACAACGCTGGTCGATAATACTGGCTACCTGACCGGCATTTCCTGTCCAACGTCAACTCTCTGCGTGGCGGTAGACTTCAGCGGCAATGTCCTGACCTCTACCAATCCGACAGGTGGTGCAGGTGTATGGAGTTCCAGCCCTGTTGCTAGTAGCTTTGAAGCGAGTCTGTCTTGTCCAACAACTACTCTATGTGGTCATATCCCGAGGATGCTCCACACCGTATAGCGACGGAGCCTGTCCCGCGCCACGGGCCGCGGCCGCGAGCACCTGCGCTACCTGCCCCGGTGTCAGTGCCAGTGAAATCTCCTGCACGTCCTCCCGTTCAGAGCCGTCGCTGGATGATCTGCTTGATCTGGGCATATGGTCCCTGCGAAGCGCGTCGGCCTGGTCAGTCCCGTGGTCGGTGGCCACCGTGGGGTGCGGGTGACGATCTCGTTCGATATGCGCGTGGTGTCGTTTCTGGGCTCGCAGGGTGCCCCGAAGGGTCGTCTGCCTGGTGGCCACTCGCTCGCCGGACTTGCCTTTCTACGACCTTGACGAAATCACCGAGCGCCTTTACCCGTGTCAGAGCAGCGTTACGGTTCTCATTTGACGGTATTTCTTCTAGCTGGTCGACTAATACCCCGTGCGTCCCTCGCAGCGCTTTGACGACGAGTGTGGGATGTAGTGTGAGATCAATGTCAATGTCGGTCTGTGGACTAGTGTTGCGCCAGCCGATAACGTCCAGCAGCTCACAGCTAGCGTAAAACGCTTCACGCGACTCCCTGTATAGCTCCTCGCTAGCGTCGACGCCAAATCTAAGCGCACGCCTCGATGCATCCTCCGCGACGAAGCCCCACTCGCCGATCAAGCCGCTACGTAAATACGGCACAAAACAACTAGGTACAGTGAGAGTGGTTCCCATCTTACCCGCGGTTCCCGGCGTATTGCCTGCTCGGGCTCGAAGGATCACCAGTCCTGCCGCGCAGCTCGTCCTCCCGGCGGTAGCCCAGCCGTGCAGAGATACGGTCGGCGGTAGAAGTCAGATGCGGCCCCAGCCTGCTCACGAACTCGTCAAGGGCGATCATCGAGCTATGCGCGATCATGCTGACCGCAGCCACCACCTCATGGAAAGAGCGCAGCGGAGCCGCGATCACATACAGATCCTGTGCGAGCTCCTGGTCTGCTACGGCAAGCCCACCTTCACCGATCTGCTCCAGCTCGGCTTGCAGCGCTTTCTTGGTCGGTGCCTTGTTCGTAGTGGGCCGTGCGAGTCGCAGATCACGGATCATCTCGCTCTGCAGCTTGTTGGGCAGATATGCCAACAACAGCTTGCCCGTCGCGGTGCAGTGCAAAGGCAGTCCCGAGCCCGATGCCAGGCCAAGATCGATCAGGCTCTGTCCGCGACGAAAGCCGCGGACATGGTCGACGTACAGTATCTCCGGCCCGTCGAGGACCGCGACACTGACCGTAAAGCCGTCCTGCTTGACAAGCTCTTCCAGATAAGGATGGGCGTGCTCACGCAGGCTCGTGCTGTGCAGCGCCGACATGCCAAGGTCACAGACATTTAATGTGAGACGGTACTTGCGTCGATCGGCTTGTTCCAGGTACCCGAGCGCCACGAGCGTGATCGCATACCTGTGGGTGGTGCTACGACTCATCCCAAGCTCGTCGGCCATATCCGCGATCCCTCGCACGGGACGGTCGGGGGTATAGCACCCCAAAAGTGCAAGGCCACGCGCCAACGACTGCGAATAGCGCGGCTCACCGAGGTTCGGGACACGCGGTGGCTCCCCGTCGGGTGGGTGATCTCTGCCACGCGGACTCATGTGGTCGCACGAGGTTCATCGGCGGGCTTGCCCGCACATTCAGCACGTTGCGCTCCCGGCATCTATCCCCACCCGGCGTCGTATCGCGGTTTCAGCGCCGCTTGGGTAGCGGCCGATCGCAGGGGTATCTAGTAGTACGGACGCTGCCGGAAGGGTAGGAAGGAGGGCGTCCCCCTCCCGGCAGCATCCGTGGTTGTAGCGGCCGGCGTGGTCGCCGTGGAGTGTGCCCCGCCGGCCGTTTGTGTCGCCCTACCCCAGAGCGGTGACGCGTCGGAAAGGCCGCTGGCCGCCAGGGGGCCAGCGTACTGTTCGTCGCCGGGCATACCTGGTCGCCTCCGCGTGGAGGCATCCGCCGGGCGTTTCGTCCTGTGGGGATGAGCGGCCCGTGCTTCAGGAGCGAGTGCCGAAGCCTGCATGGATCGCCGGCTTCGGTTTCGTGTATCGGCCAGGATGTCCGGTGCGCCATCGCCCAGTGATCTTTCCACGCAAAATCTTCTACTCCGGCGAATTGCCGCAATGTCGTTAGCCGACGAACAGAAACGTTCTCCGACTAACGAAATGGCGAAGCTCCGCAGCCGTTTCGGCGACGGGAGTGGAGTCGACGGGGTGTTGTCGGCGGGCCCTGGGTCCGCCGACAACACCCAGTGCTACCGGCTTCGCGTCTCTCGGCAGGCGAGGATGACTCGTCCTCCGGCGCGGGGCACGAGGATCGCGCTGCGCCACCTTGGCCCCTCGATCCGACGGCTCGCCGGTCGCACGGTCCTTGCCGACAGGACGTGGCGCAGGATCGTCTTGACCTCCAGCAGCGCGAAGTGTCTGCCGAGGCAGTGCTTTCGACCGCCGCCCCACGGGAGCCAGGTCCGCGGCTGAGCTGTCGCGCCCAGGAAACGCTCGGGACGGAACATGTGGGGGTCCGGGTACAGCTCGGGGTTGTGGTGCATCAGGTAGGTGCACGCCGCCAGGTGAGCCGGCGGACGGTAGGTCCAGCCACCAATATCGGTCGGTGTCATTACCTTTCGTGGGATAGTAAACAAGAATACTGGCCGGTGGCGTAGCGTCTCGTGCGCCGTCGCGGTGAGATAGTCCTCGCCCGTCCCGCTGTCCAGTTCCTCGGCGAGCCGGCGCTGGACTTCCGGGTTGTGCGCGAGTAGCTGAAACGCCCACGCCAGCTCCCCTGTCGTGGTCTCATGGCCCGCGAGAATCATCGACATGAGGTTATCGCGTATCTGCTCCTCAGACATGGGTGAGCCGTCCACGTTCTTGGCTGCGAGCAGAAGGTCGAGCAGATCGCTCCCGGCTGCGCCGCCCGATCGCCTATCCCGCACGAGTCGATGGATCACCTGGTCAACCTCGGCGCGCTGACCGATGAACGCGCTCCAGGTTGCACGCCAGCCCGGGAGGTGCCGTAGCTTTGGCTCCTGGAGCAGGAAGCTGTCGGTTACGCCCAGCATCCTCATGAGCAGCGTGTGCAGCGGCACGAGCGCGTCGTCCTGGTCACTGAAGATAACCCTCAAAATCACAGTTAGGGTAAGGGAGCGAATGTGGTGATGCAGCGCGACCGGCTTGTCTAGCGGCCATGACGCGACGGCTCGCTCGACGACGCTGGTCAGCGTAGCCGTCTGTTCTGTGACCATTCGCTTGTGAAACGCGGGGTTGATCGCCTTGCGTCCGTGAATGTGCTCGTCTTCCTCGCGTAACATGAATGACTGCTCGCCGATCACGGGTGCGATGATGGACGCGCCGGCGCCGGGGTGCAGCTGGCCCGTATCACCGGCGAGGACCGCCCGTATGTCCTCTGGGTCTGCCAGGAAGACGAGCGGAGGCATGTCCAGTGGGTAAAGCGTGAAGCGGTCTCCGCACACCGCCTGGCAGTGTTCCAGGTAAGCATAGGGCCACCATCTGCCCCCTAGCGTCTGTACTATCGCTGGGTGTGGTGGGCAGGGCGGAAGCTCCCGCTTGAGTCGTATCGCTAGTGATGATGAACTTATTGGTGACACGGTGTCTCCTTTTGGTGGGTTACGATGAGCGCAGGGAATAGGCGGCTCGCCAGAGCCGCAGGACTGGAAGTAGGATGTGTGTGAGTGAGCCGCCGGCGTCAGCGATCGGGGCGCTGTAGCAGCGCATGGTCTCGCTGCGGGCGCTGTCCTTTGACAGGTACAGCGCGACCATGCTTGAGGCGATCAGGATGTGTGCCTCACAGTTGCTCAATGTGTGAAGCTCGCGCAGGCAGCGGCGCACGAGACGGCACGTCTCTGTGACCGCTACCGCGGGCGTCGGATAGTGCGCGATGTAGCTGTGATCGTCATTGGCGGCATCCTCATCCTGATCGGCGTAGCTGTCCAACATGCAGGCGACCGCAGACGCCCACGGGAAATACGCTGCGTGTGTGCGGGCGATCTCCTCGTCGCTGCAGCTGGGCTCACACGCCAGGGCCAGTAGCGCAAACGCGGCGATTCCCGCGCTCGCCGCACCGGTGAGCTCATACCAGCGCGCCTCATGGCCCTCGGGAAACTCCGCGTCCGCCCAAGCACGCAGCGCCGCGTCTCGTCGCGCAGGGTCGAGGTCGTGGTTGATCGCGAGTACCTGGGCTCGCCGGGCGTCGCGCAGGATGAGATCGCGGACACGCCCGTAGCCGGGCAGGCCGGCACAGCACTCGCGGCAGGTTGCCACGAGCGCCTGTAGATAGCCGCCGTCCTCGCGCCAGGGGCTGTGGCGGTAGTAGTCGCGTATGGGGCTATCGGGGTCCACCGCGTCGACCAGCGCGAGATGCAGCTGGCGCCCATTCGCGAGGCCGGCCGTGGCGCCGTGCTCGCTGACGCTGTCCAGGTAGTCCCAGATGATCTGGTAGGCAACGAGCAGCCGCAGATAGCTTGGGTTTCGTGCCCGTGGCAGGATCGAGAACAGTGCGGCGCCGTCGCTCTGTCCCCGCTTGCGCTGGAGCGCGTCAAGCGCGTCCTCGCGCAGCGGCCCTCGCGGTATCTGCGCCGCCAGGGTCCGCCAATGGCGGACCTCCCGGCTGACGGCGGGTAGGCCCCAGGTCAGCTCACGTGCAACGGCGCCGAGAAGTGCGCGTATCTGCCGGCCGGAGACCGGGGCCGGGTCAGGTCGATTGAAGGAGCAACATGATGTGTGTCGGCTAGTACGCCGGGCTGACGGTGCTCGGCGGCACACGCACTACCAGGTAGCCCGGGATCGCGAGTACGGCAACGGTTGTGAGATTGACCAGGGCAAAGCTCGTCACTGCCGCGACGCCTTCGACGCTAAAGACTATTGGAAAGCCGGTCACTGTAGAAAGGAAGTGGCTGCCCAAGAGCTGGGCGTAGAGTCCGAAGATCGCCCCGATCGAGCATCCGGCCGCGAGCATGACGGTGGTCTCCCAAAGCAGTGATCGCCAGAGGACGCCTTCCCTGAACCCGTGACACTTCATCGACGCGATCCGTTCCCGCCGCGACCAGATCATCGCGGCCATTGCCCCGATGACCGCGAGAATCGCCGCGATCAGGATGAGCACCCGGATCTGCGTAAGGCGCGAGAGGCCCTGAGTCGCCGCGGCGTAGTGCAGCCGCTCACGTTCAGCGGCCGTCTGGACCGAGAGCCCGATTCCGGCCAGCACACGGTGGAGCAGCAGCCGCTCGGCGGTTGGGGTCGTTCCCGGGGTCGTCTGTATCTGATAGGCGCTTGGGTCGCTGCTGGCCCAGGCCCGCGCGTAGTCATCGGCGTTCATGATGATCGTGCCGGGCGGCCATCCGAGGTTTGTCGTCACGCCAGCAAGCGAGAAGGTCGCGGGCAGCGGTGAGGGGAGCGTGAAGCGCTCCCCGATGTGGAGGTGGTGTTCGGCGGCGAGGCTCTGCGAGAGGACCGCCCAGCCGCCATCGCGGACCCGTGCCGTCGCCGTCGTCTGCGTTCCGCTCAACAGCTGGCTGGCCGGGATCGGGTGTTCGATGCTTGACCCTGGCGCTATCACCCAGATCCGCCGGTCGCCCCAATCCAGAAAGCTGCCGCGATAGATCGACAGATGGCGCACCCCCGGCAACGAGCCCAGGGAGGCCGTATCTACCGCCTGAAACGGGACAGTCGTCTGCAAGCTGGAGCCGCCACTCGGCACGACCCACAGGTCCGTGCTTGCGTCAATCCCGCGAATCGAAGCGTCCAGCCCCCGTGTGAGGTTGGCCTGAGTGCCCCCGAACTCGACGGTCCCGAAGACAGCCAGCGCTGCTGTCGCGGCGATCGCAAGAGAACGCACACGGGTCTGTGGAGTCCGCAGCTCCGATACCGCGAGCCCGGACCCCACGTCATCCAGAAGGTTCGACAGATGCTCAAACAAGGCCACCACTCCGTCAAACAGGAACGGCAGCAGACACGCGAGGGCAAGAACGAGCGTGATGTTCCCAAGTACCGCTGCCTTGGTGTCGCTGACCAGCGTTAAGGTCGTTATCGCCAGGCACACAAGCCCGGCCAGGAGTCGGGCAGCACTCCACGAGCGGCGATTGTCTGCTGGGTCCGCGGTGCGCTCCAGCGGGCCGGCGAGGATCGCGCGAACGGGCCATAGGACGCCGACGACCGCGGCCGTCATGCCAACGCCGACCGCAAGCGCGACCGTCTGCCATGTGATGATCCGCTGCGAGCCGATCGGGAACGCGAACTTGAGATAGCCGGGAGTCGCATGGAACACCTCGATCGACAGCAGGTCGCCGAGCGCAAGCCCAATGACACATGCCAGGACGCCCAGTACGGCGGCGTCAACGAGGAGAACCTCGACGGTCATCATGCGAGTGGCGCCGTGCGGGCGCAGGTCTTCAATCAGCTTGCGCCGTGAGGGCACGGTGATGAGCATTGCGTTGAGCGCGAACATGAACCCGACCAGCGCGGAGATCCCGGAGAAAAGCTGCTCGCTCTTGTCCTCCGGCGAGACCGCGACCGCGAACACGCGCGATTCAAAGGTGCTCGGCTGCAGATTCACATTCCATCTGTGAGCCAGGCGCGCCAACGCAGCGCGCGCTTCGCTGGCGCGGGCAGGCTGATAGCGGACGAAGATCCTCGTCAGACGGCCAGGTGCCGCTGTCAGCCGCTGGGCGTAGCCAATCGACGTGATCGCGATCGGACTGCGGTCCAGCCCCCCGATGTCCGTTTCTTCGAGTGTCGCGCCGACAAGGGTGTCAACGAACCTAGCCCCGACCTGCACATGGATGACTTCCAGTGGCCTGACCCCCATTTCGCGGGCCAGCGGGGCCGGAAGCGCGACCGCCGGCACAGACGCGAGCTGCCGCGCGGAGAACCGGCGTAGGAGCGGCCCACTGGCTTTCACCGCCTTGGGTTCAACCCCGAGCAGGTCCGCCGACCGTTCACCATGGATACTGACCAGATTGATCTGTCGTTCCAGCATCGGCAGGGCAGCGCTGACGCCGGGTGCCTGGCGAACTTCGTACAGCAGCCGCTCGGATACGCCCTCGACGCCCCTGGCCTTCAGCTGCACCTGAGCGCTGCCGACCAGCTGGTTGTTGAGCTGCGCGACCCCGTGCGTCAGACTGGTACTCGACACCTGGGAGGCAAACAGCAGCGCGACGCCGACCGCGATACCCAGGATCGCAAAGCCTTCCTGGACGAGCACCGCCCTCGCGCCCAGACGCGCCTCATAGATGTAGCGGATACCGGACAACCGCATCGCGACCTCACGCTCCGCGAACAGGCTCGCCAAGGACCGGCAGCGGCTCCGCTGACTGCCGTTCCCCCAAGCGTCCGTCGCGCAATTCGTGAGCCCGGTCGGCGTAGGCGGCTGCCTCTGGATCGTGCGTCACGAGCAGGAGCGCCATACCACGGCTGCGACACAACTCCCGCAGCAGCGCCAAGACCTTCCGCGTGTTCTCGGTGTCAAGGCTCGCGGTGGGCTCATCGGCCAGTACGAGCTTCGGCTCCCGCGAAAGGGCCAGAGCGATCAACACACGCTGACGCTCGCCCATCGACAACGCCTCCGTGCGATGGTACAGCCGCTCGCCGAGCCCCAGCTCCGCCATCAGCGGCTTGATCTGTGAGTGCGCGCTGCGGACACTGGACATCAGCAGCTTCAGCGACGCGCTGGTGATCGCTCTCGCGCCCGGCTGCAAGGTGCTCGGCTGCATCACCATCCCAAGGTCGTTCAGGCGATAGTCGGCGGCCTCCCTGCGAGACATCCCCACGATGTCGCGCTCGCCCACCAGGACACTCCCGCTATCAGGGGCCTTCAGCCCCGCGACCACCTCGATCAAGGTCGTCTTCCCCGACCCGGATGGCCCATAGAGCGCGACGACCTCGCCCGCCCCGACCATCATCGAAACGTCGTCAACGGCACGGATCGGCTGACCGCCGCCTACGTGGTAGTGCTTGACGACGTTGCGCAGCTCGAGCACTGACTGAAGCCTACGCCCCGCTCGCCTCCGCCAAGGGAGGGAAGGGGATGATGTCTGCGTGGGTGTCACGGTGCCCGGTCGTGGGCTTCAGCTTGCCGCCGCGTCCCAGCGACCACACCCGGTCGGCGAAGATCGCCGAATCCAGGTCTGAAGCGGACATCAGGACCCCGCACCGGGACTCGGACTCCTCGATCAGGGTCCGCAGCAGGTCAGAGGCCTCCTCGGTCGCTCGTGATCCCAGAGCGTCCAGCAGGTCGTCTATGACCACGACTCTCGGGCTGGCTGCGAAGCCCTGCGCGAATCCGACGAGCACTTGCTGCCACGGAGACAGATCGCCCCACCGCTGACGTGCGCACTCCTGTGCCCCGACCCGCTCAAGCATCTCCGCGGCTCGTCGCTCGGTCTCGCGGCGCCCGCGGCGCAGCGCCAGCGGCCAGCCCACGATCTTTGAGACTTCCAGCCCAAGTGACATGCCCGCCCGGTTGACCCACACCAGCTCGCTCCCCAGCAGACGAGCACGCTCACGATCCCCAAGGCCCGTCAGCTCCAGCCCATCAAGCCGGACGCTGCCCTTCTCAGGAATCTTGATCCCCGCCGCGATCTTCAGCAGCGTCGTCTTGCCCGACCGCCGGCCGCCGACAATCCCCACGACCTCACCCCGCCCGACCTCAAACGACACGTCGCTCAACAACGGCACCCACCCCTTGCCTCGCGACAACCCCTGACACACCCCCGCCACCACCAACACAGCCACAACTAGCCCGCCATCCCCCGAAACCGCCCGATGAGCTCTTCCAGTTCATCGCCGACCTCCCGCCGACGATTCGCCCGGTCGTTCAACGTCAGCGCGACATCCTTCAGATGGATCATGCTCAGGCCCATGTCGAGTTCTGCCCGCCAATCCCTGGACGGAAGCCGGAGTCGCGTCCGCTGCTCGGACAGCATCCGCCCGTGCGCGTCGTCGCTTTCGGCGCGGCACGCCCTCTCCTCAACCCGAACCATACGCAGCAGCATCTCCAAGTCCTCCAGGCCGCCAAACTCGAATTTGCCGTGGACGGCCTCGCGGATCGCCGGTGGTGGGGGAGGGTGGCTGATCCACTCCCGCAGCTGCCCGATCCCCTCTTCGGTGGCCGCATAGCAGTCCTGAGAAGCCTCGGCGCCTTTCTCGACCAGACGCACATAGCCACGCTCAGCCAAGCGCGGCAGGTTCGTGTGCGCGGCGTTTCTTGCAAAGCCGGCCAAAGGGAACAAGTCCGTGAGGCGACGTTGCGTGTCGGACACGGTTCCCGATTCCTCGACCACGAGTCCGAGGACCATCATCTGCGGCGTCATGTCGCCCGCGCGGTTCACGGCCGGGATAGTAGCCCAATCTCATGTACGGCTGCCTGGAACAATGCGCTCCAGTTGACGGATTTTGTTTCTGACTCCGCTAATTGTCCGCCTGAGCTTGCTGTGGTGGGAAGGGGATGATGTCGGCGTGGGTGTCGCGGTGGCCGGTCGTGGGCGTCAGCTTGCCGCCGCGCCCCAGCGACCACACCCGATCGGCGAAGATCGCCGAATCCAGGTCTGAAGCGGACATCAGGACCCCGCACCGCGCCTCGGACTCCTCGATCAGGGTCCGCAGCAAGTCAGAGGCCTCCTCGGTCGCTCGCGATCCCAGAGCGTCCAGCAGGTCGTCTATGACCACGACTCTCGGGCTGGCTGCGAAGCCCTGCGCGAATCCGACGAGCACTTGCTGCCACGGAGACAGATCGCCCCACCGCTGACGGGCGCACTCCTGCGCCCCGACCCGCTCAAGCATCTCCGCGGCTCGTCGCTCGGTCTCGCGGCGCCCGCGGCGCAGCGCCAGCGGCCAGCCCACGATCTTTGAGACTTCCAGCCCAAGTGACATGCCCGCCCGGTTGATCCACACCAGCTCGTGCCCCAGCAGACGCGCACGCTCGCGATCGGCCAGGCTCGTCAGCTCCAGCTCCCCAAGCCGGACGCTGCCCTTCTCAGGGGTCTTGATCCCGGCCGCGATCTTCAGCAGCGTCGTCTTGCCCGACCGCCGGCCGCCGACAATCCCCACGACCTCACCCCGCCCGACCTCAAACGACACGTCGCTCAGCAACGGCACCCACCCCTTGCCCCGCGACAACCCCTGACACACCCCCGCAACCACCAGCACCACAGCTACGACCAGCCTCCGATCACGACCCAACCATATATCGCATGTTCGGAGCCATAGGTAGCCCATCGCTGTAGCTGACCGCCACCATCCGCCCCGCTTCGCGCCGGACGAGGGTCACGGGAGGCTCTCAGGCGACCAACATCAGGTGCGTTAGGGTTCCCGCCCATCCTGATGCTTCGTTTGCGCGGACAGCACGCACTGGTGGCGTTTATGGCCGGGGTGGTCGTGATCGCGGGGGTGCTCGCGGTCGTGCTCAGCCTCCGGTCGTGGCAGCGGTCTGGCTATGACGACACTCCGGTGCAGATCGTCATCGGGCTGCTGCCCGCGGGCGCGGTCGGATGCCAGCCGCACGAGTCGCTGCCGGCGAGGACCGGCGCGGTGAGGATTCACGCGACACCCGCGGGACCCGGGCCGGTGGGGGTGCGGGTGGCGCTGCGCCAAGCCGGCCGGTATTCAGGCGTGGGCACGACGGGAGCGGTCGCCGCGGAAGGCACGGTCCTCGCGCCGCTCGCCCACCCGGTCGAGACCGAAACGGTCGCGCCATTGTGCGTGTGGAACACCGGCAAAGCCACCCTGGCGCTCTGGGGTGCGGCGACTGGTCCCGCGGACCAGTTGACGGTCGCCGCGGCCGGGAAGCCAACGACAGCGACCGTCGGTCGCGTACGCGTCGAAGACCTCACCAGCGCCAGCCCGAGCTCGCTGTGGCCCGTACTCGACAGGCTGCCCGAACGGATCGCGACTGCGACGGGATCTGCGCTTGCGCCGTGGCTGGTCGTGATCGGCCTGGCCGGGACACTGCTGGCAACCGCATTGCTGCTGCGGGCACCCGGAGGCGACGATGAGGCATAGGACCGATGTCCTGCTAACCGTCGCGTTGACGCTCGCGATCGGAGCGTGCTGGGCGGGCATCACGCCCGCGTTTGAGAAGACCGACGAGACCGCGCACTTCGCCTACGTGCAGGCGTTCGCACAGCTCGGGCATCCCCCGCGCCAGTTCGTGGACAACGGCCTGCTCTCACCGCAGCTGACCTGCTGGTACAACGGGCTGCAGATCCTCCACTACCGGTTCTTCACCGCCGAACGCCCGCCGTGGTCTGCACAGGTCCGCCGTTCGCTTGACCACGGCTGTGCGGGGCTGTCGCCGCGCTTTGAAGGGGCGATGTACATGGCGTTTCAGCCGCCCGCATACTATGCGCTGGCGGCGGGCGCCTACAGGCTCGCGGGTGGGTTGGCGCTGCCGACGAGGCTGCTGCTCGCGCGGCTGGCCTCGGTGCTGCTGGCGGCGGTGGCGGTCGCGCTGACATACCTGCTGGTGGCAGAGCTGATCCCAGGCTCGCCGTGGCCGGCCCGCGCGGCGGCGCTCTCGCTCGCGCTGCAGCCGGTGTTCATGTTCAACGAGTCCGGCGTGAACCCCGACGCGCTGCTGGTGGCGGTCACGAGCGCCATCGCGCTCGTCGGCGCGCGGGCGTGGCGCAAAGGCCTGACGATCCGCCGCGCGCTCACCCTCGGCGCGCTGACGGGCCTCGGGGTCCTGAGCAAGACGAACTTCCTCGCACTGCTGCCCAGCATCCTGCTGCTCGCCGGAGCACTCTGGTGGGGCTGTGGCTCCCGCGGCGAGCGGAGCTTACGCGCGCGGCGCCTCGCCACCGGCGGCGTGCTGGCTGGGCTGATCTTCGGCGTGTACGCGCTGGTCAACGACGTGGCGTGGCACCGCGGCCTGACCTACCAGGACGCCAGCTACGGCGGACCCGGCGGCAGCCTGCACCGCCTGCTGGAGTTCGCGTGGCAGTTCTTCCTACCACGCTTCTCGATGCACAACCTCGTCGGAAGCCCGGGCATCCCCTTCATCGAACTGGTCGAGAGCAGCACGACACGCCTGGGGTGGTGGAACGACTACGGCCTGGCCAGCGGCTGGACCCCCGTCCTGATGGCCATCGGCGTCGCACTCGTCGTCGCCGCGGCCTGGTACGTGGCGCCCCGCGCACGCCGGCGCCCGGCACCCGTGCTCGTCGCGCTCGGATGCGGAGCCCTGTTCCTCGCGGCGCTCGTGTGGGCCGGCTACCAGTTCAGCCTCGCCAACGGCGTCGACGTCATCATGCCGCGCCACGCACTGCCGCTCATGTCACTCTGGGGCCTGGTCGTCGGGTGCGCCATCGCCGCCGTGAGGCCACCCCGGCGGCCCGTCGCGACCGGCATCCTCGCGGCCGTGTTTCTCGCCCACACCGTTGTTGCGCTCGCCACGACCACCGGCCGCTTCTACCTCTGACGGTAAGAGCTCAAGCCCAACGTCAATCTCGCTGGGCTTGGTGGCCTCCTGCCCTGGCGGAACTCGTTGGATGCTTCTATGTTGTCAAGGGCGTTTTTGTGAGTTGGTTGTAGAGGTGGCGGGAGAGGTATCGCTTGAGGGAGCGTATGGCCTCTCGCTTGGTCTTTCCTTCGTTGATTCTGCGCTGTATGTAGGCGTGGCTTGGGGGGTGGTGGACGGAGCGTGAGAGCGCGATCGTGTAGATCGCTGTGTTGATTTGGCGGTCGCCTCCGCGGCTGAGGCGGTGGCGGATGGTTTTGCCGGAGGAGGCGGGTTGTGGGGCGGTGCCGTTGGCGCGTGCGAACGCGGTCGCGTCCCGTGAGCCGGGGGAATTGAGGTTGCGGGCGTAGCCTCCGCTTTGACCCTGAACAAGTCGAAGATGGAGGTACGCCCGCATGGAGAAGGTAGCCCCGAGCGAGAGGTTTCGCCAAGAGCTGGATGATGTCCTGGCCGGTGTCGGCGAGGAGCAGGACCCGGTGGAGGTGGTCGGTCGGCTGGGAGCCCGGTTGATCTTGCAGCAGGCGCTGGAGGACGAGGTAACGGAGTTCCTGGGCCGCCGGCGCTATCAGCGCGCCGAGGAGACGGTCAGCCACCGCAACGGGCATGAACCGAGGACGATCAAGACGACGAGCGGCTCGATGGATCTGGAGCGCCCGCGGGTCCGCAACGCAGGCAAGCTAGGGTTCGAGAGTCGGGTTCTCGGCAAGGGCGTGACCCGCACGCACGCCCTGGAGTCGCTGGTGATCAGCAGCTTCTTGCGGGGCCTGTCGACCAGGGACGTGGAGGCGGCGTTGGAAGAGGTCTTCGAGGAGCCGATCGCGTCCAAGAGCACGGTCTCGCGGATCTGTGAGGACACCAGGGAACGCTACCGCCGCTGGTGCGAGCGGCGCCTGGAGGAGTACGACATCGTGTACTTGTTCCTCGACGCTATCTACCTGAAGATGCGCCCTGAGGATCAGCCCGCGGAGGGTGTCCTGGTGTGCTGGGGCGTGACACTTGAGGGCCGCAAGGTCCTGCTCGGGCTGGCCCTGGGGAGCCGCGAGAGCTACGAGTCCTGGCTCGCGTTCGCGCGGGACATGATCGCCAGGGGCCTGCGCTCACCGGCGCTCGTGATCGCCGATGGAGCACCCGGGATCTGGAAGGCCGTGCGGGAGGCCTGGCCCGACGCGCTTGAGCAGCGCTGCACAGTCCACGCGCTGCGCAACGTCACCGCCAAGCTGCCCGAGCGCCACCACCAAGAGATCAAAGCACGCTGGTGGAAGACCTTCGATGAGGCCCACTCCCCGGGCGAGGCCCGCCGCGAGCTGCAGGGCATCATCGAGGACTACCGGGCTGCGTACCCCTCCGCGATGGCCGTCATCGAGAACGACCTGCCTGCGCTGATCACCCATCTGCGGTTTCCCTCCCAGCACCGCAAGCGGATCAGGACCACGAACCTGCTGGAGAGAACGTTCGTGGAGGTCCGCCGACGCACCAAGGTGATCGGACGATTCCCGGGGGAGACCTCCGCACTGTCACTCATCTGGGCGGTACTCGAGCTCACAAGCCGCGGCTGGCGCGGCGTGAAGATGAACCCCAAGACCGTCGCGGAGATCGAGCGCCTACGCCGCGAGCTACGCGCCAAACCCGCACAACCCCCAGCCGAGAGCACCCAGGAAGTGATCGCCGCATAACATCCCACCCCAGCGGGGGCTACACCCAGCCAATTCCCCCGGAACCTGGGACGCGACCGCGAACGCGGCCTCGCTGGTGAAGCGAGCGGGGTTGAACGCGATCAGCTTGGCCGCGCAGATCGGCCCGACGCCGGGCTCCTGGAGTAGCGCGGGAGCGAGTTCGCGTGCGAGCGCGTCGATCTGACGGTTGTAGTCCTGGGCTTGGTGATCGAGCGCGCGGGTACGGTTGGCGATGTCGCGGAGGACCTGCAGGGTGGTGTTCTCTTGCAGGCTGGCGTTTGGGCGGGTGCGCATCCCGGTGAGTCGCTGTGCGAGCTTCGCGCCGTTCTTCGCGGGTCCGATCCTTTCCCTGAGTGTGGCTGGTGCGCTGACGTGGAGGGCCTGGAGCTGGTTGTAGAGGCGTGAGCGCTCGCTGATAACGGAGCGGTAAGCGACGAGCAGCATCTGCAGCGCCAGACGCTTGCCGTGTCCTCTCGGCGTGGAGAGCCCGTCGCTTGCGAGGACCTTCTTGGCGGCCAAGAGCGCATCGAGCCGGTCGGACTTGCCGGTGCGTCGCTCGCGACGGCGGGGCCGTTCGACCTCGAACACGGTGATGCCCTCGCCCTGGAGGCATTCGCACAGGCCGGCGCCGTAGCTGCCGGCGCCCTCGATCCCGACCCGGATCTCTCCATCGAGCTCGCCGAGCCACGCGAGCAGCTCGCGGTATCCCGCGAGAGTCGCGGTGATCGTGATCTCCGTGAGGAGCTGTCCGAGAGCGTCTACGGCGACAGCGAGATGCTGGTGCTTATGGGTGTCCACGCCTACTGCGATCATCAATTCCGGTCTCCTTTGTTGCTGGTTGGCGCTGGTGATTGGAGGCCGCCAGACAAAGCCATGTCGAGCAAGCAGCACGCTTCTATGAAGTCATGGCGGCGTCCGTGGCAGGCGACGGGAGACAAATCCAACGTAGGGCACCCAGTTGGGGCCAGCCGTTTTAATCGAGTCATCCCGCCGTCTGCCACACCCTCGACGGGGCACCGGACGCCACTGCATGACCGCCGCTTCGCTGCGCCCCACGGGCTCCGCTGCGCGACCGTCAGCCCGCTTTCCACAGGGCCCCAACAGGCACTGAAGAAGTTACATGGCCGGTTTGGGCGACTCACGGTCATTAACTACATGTGTGATGCGTATCCGGTTAGCTCCAGATGGGGTTTTAGGCGGCTCGGCGGGTGATTTGCTGATAGGTGGTGGGGTTGTGCAGGGCGCCGAGTCCGAGGAGGGTCTGGAACGCCGCCATTGGTGTGCTGCGGCGGTTGTGACGGAAGACGTACTCGTCGAGATAGACCTGTAGGTGCTCGTCAGAGACGCCACGGTGTGTGCCGTGCATCCAGGCCTTGAGGTTGGAGGTTGCGCGGTGTGCTCGAGGGAGTAGCTGATCGGGCGCAGCGGTTTGTTTCGGGTGTCGGCGGTGCTCGTAGCCGTGCTTGCTCAGGACGCGGTAGGACTGAAGCCCGTCGGTATGCACGATTGCGCCGGTGGTGGTGGTCGCCTGGGTGAAGCTGAGCAGTATCGGCCCTGAAGCGTCGGGCAACACCCGAAGGCGCAGCCGCCCGGAGCCGTGTCCGCGGACCTCGATCGCGATGCCGATCAGCGCCTTCTTTCCGCGCTGGCGGCCGCCTTTGAGGCCCTCCTCGCGCCCACCGAGGAAGAACTCGTCGATCTCGACCTCACCCTTCAGCAGCTCGCGCTCAGGGGCGACCATCGCCCTGCGCAGCTTCTGCAGGATCAGCCAGGCAGTCTCATAGCGCGAGAGCCCGAGCTGGCGTTGCAGCTGCTTGGCCGATATGCCCGGGTGGTGAGTGGCGACCAGATAGGCCGCCCAGAACCACGTGCGCAGCGGCGTGTGCGTCTTGTGCATCACGGTCCCCGCAGTCACCGACGTCTGGTGCCCACACGCGGTACATACCCACAGGTGGCGGCGCGTCTGGCCACCGGCCCGCCCGCCGCCACACCCTGGACAAGCAAACCCCTCCGGCCAGCGCGAAGCGAACAGATACTCGCGGCAGGCCTCCTCGGTCGCAAAGCGCTCCTGAAACTCCAAGATGCTCAGAGGATACGTAGGCCGCGACACCCAACAAAACTACGAAACCACCCGGATGGAGCTAACCGGATACGCATCACATGTGTAGCCAACATTCGCGCCCGACTGTGCTGCTCAAGCCCGCGGAGGTTGCAGCTCAGCTCGGCGTATCGCGAACATGGCTCTACGACGCCGCGAGGGCAGGTCGAATCCCCTCGATCCGCATAGGCGGTCAGGAGGGGCCGCTGCGGTTCGTACCGGAAGACCTCCAGCGGTGGATAGATGACGCCCGCGCCGAGTGGGCTCCCGGCCGGTCAAGGCGACCAACACTGGCGTCTGCCCTTGATCGAGCAGACGCCAGACCACCGGGAGCGCATACCCGCCTGCACGGTGGCGGCTAGGCGCTGTCCTCGCGACTCGCACGAGCAATTGCTTCTTCAGTAGCGGTAGCACCTGCGGCGAGTACATGCCGCTCCAGGTGGCCGTAGTAGCGCTCCGTGGTGCCGATGTCGGCGTGGCCGAGCTGGCGCTGCACGTACATCAGCGAGTTCCCGCCCGCGAGCCACGCGGCGGCGGCGGTGTGGCGGAGCGAGTGCAGCGGCATGTCTCGCAGCGCGGCGTCTTGGAGCGCGATCTTGTGCCACTCGCGCGAAACGGTGCTGCGGTCGAAGGGCTCGGGGTCGCCGCTGCTGGCCCACCGCCCGCGGGCGGCTTTGCGGGTCCGCACGGGCATGACGAAGACCGGCGTGTCCCGCTGGTTGCCGCTCGCCATCTCCGCCCGGCGCGCGAGCTGGTCCTGAAGTGTGCGGCTCAACCCAGGCCCGATCTCGACGCTACGGAACTTGTCGCCCTTGGTGGAGCCGTTTGCCGCCTTTCGCGTGCGCGCCTTCTTATGGGAGCGGTACACCACGATGAATCCGCCGGCCCTCTCGAGCTCCAAGTCGGCGGTCTGCAGGGCAATCGCCTCGGAGATGCGCAGGCCCGCACCAATCAAAACCTCGGCGAGCGGCCGGTAGACGTCTATGCAGGCGTCGAGGTAGAGCGGGATCTCGCGCAGGCGCAGGTAGTCGTGCTCGATGTGGGCGGGGGGAAGACGCTCGATGCCGAGTGCGGGATTGCTCGCGATCACGTGATCCTTGACGGCGGCGTTCAGGCAGACGACTAACGTGCCGAGCGTGTTGTTGATCGTCTTAGCGGCGATCTCGCCAGCTTCAACAGTCTCAGCCTGTTCGTCCATCCAACTGCGCACCTGCTCAACGCTGACCTTGTCAAGGCGAATATCCCCGAACGCCGGCACGAGACGCTTACGGCCATCGACCTCGTAGGCCCGCCAGGCGTTCGGCTCCAGGTAGGGCTTCCTGTGTCGAAGCCATCCGTCCCACCAGCTCGCGAAGGTCTGCTTCGTGTGCCGCACCTCGCCGCGGTCGATCTGCTCGACGAATCGCCTGCAAGCCTCTCGCGCCGCGCGAGGACTCGTGAACCCGCGTCTGCTGGTCTGCTTGCCGTCGCTCCGCCGCGCCACGTATCGCCAGCGTGTGCCCTGCGCGGTGCGGTACGGATAAACGCTCCCCTGCGATCCGTGGACTGCGGTGTCCGATCTGCGCTCGGCTGGACCGACCTCGGCGAGGGCTTCGTCGAACGCTCGCGCTGTGCCCTCGTCCTTGAAGCGTTTAGCGCGCTTGCGCCCCGACCCATCGAGCCAGCGAACCTCCCAACCGCCCCGATCGAACCGGACGCTCATCGCGCGGCGCCCTCCGAGTACGTCCGTTGGCAACAGATGGGGACGTAAGAAGGGACGGATTTGCCGAATGACAACGGTACGTCCATTTCCCAAGTCTATCACGTCACAGCAGCGGTACCCGCCAAACCGCTGATTTGCAGGGCTTTCTTCGCTATGCGGATGAGAGGACTCGAACCTCCACCGGATTACTCCGACACGGACCTGAACCGTGCGCGTCTACCAGTTCCGCCACATCCGCCGATGCAGAGGCGAAGATATCGCACCGGCCGATCGTGGGCCGGCGGCTCGTCCGGCTGGCGGGCGGTCGGGCGATCCCGGTTTGCTAGCCTCGACACGGCGTGTACGAGCCGCCATCGTCTAGGGGACTAGGACGCCGCCCTCTCACGGCGGTAACACGGGTTCGAATCCCGTTGGCGGTATCAGCGGAAATCCGCACCAGCACTAGAGATCCAGGGGATAGATAGCAGGTCAGGGTACCAATGAGGTACCAATTCGCCGGGCGAAATGGTTGAACTCTCACGCCGGTAGCGCCTGTTTGCAGGGGTTTCGAGGGGGTCTGGTACCGACCGGGGAGCCCGGTAGCAATTGGATGAGCCCTGCGAGGTGGGTCGGACAGGCCGGCACCGCGGCGGCCCGTCCCGTCTACGTCCTGGCGTAGCGTTCGACGTCGCTATGACGGCTACTGAGAGAGCACGGGGGCCTGCCCCGCCGACGGCCGAGGGTGCGCCACAGCCTGTGGCTCACGTTGAGATGGCGCTGCCCTTCTCAATCACGGGCCCGGCGGGTGGTCGGATCGTCCGTATCGACCACGGCCTGGGACTCGATGCGGCACTCGGCCGGCTCACACTGCGCACCTGCGCGAACCGGCCGGTGCGGCTGGTGGCGGACCAGTGGCCCGCCTATCTCGCCGAGAGCATCGACCTGCGCCAGGGCAGCAGGCAAGGTCAGACGAAGGGTCGGGTGCTGGTCATCTGGCGCGATGTCGCCGGCAGGCCGGCGACTCCGCTGGCCGCGTGCTGCTGGCATGTGCACGAGGGCAGCTGGCCGCTGGCGGTGCTCGACGCGGGCGCGGCGCTGGCCGTCGGCCGAGAGCTGGGCGAGGCGCTCTGCGCTGTGCTGTTCGCGGCGCTGGCAGAGCTCGCGGCGCACCCAAAGTTCGCCGACCGCAAGACCCCGCGGCTGGCCGACAGGGTGCTATGGCGCGTGGACGCCGCAGAGCACGGACCCGAACTGCAGCGTAGGCGTGCCCGAGCGAAGGAAGTAGCCCGCCGCGGACAGGAGAACCACGGTGCGGTGCGGATCGCCCGTAAGGATCGCCCTGGATGGGCGCAGGGCGGGTTCCTGGGCAGGATCGACGTCGACCGCAGCTAATCGAAGTCGGAGAGGTCGGCGCGGCGGCGCGGCGCGCGGCGGGCGCGATCGGCCAGAACGCGGGTGTCCTCGCCGAGGGTCTGGCGCAGCGACTCGCGCAGCTGCTCGGCGCTGGGCAGCCGCAGGTCCTCGACGGGTGTACGGGGCGCGATCTGCGCGAGGTGTCCGAGCGTCGCGTCGAGGCCCTCGTCGCCGAGGACGCGCAGCACCTCCGCCGGGGAGCGCCCGGCGAGCTGCTGCTGGGGCTCAAGCGTCCACTCGCCGATGAGCAGCGGGTCGCTGACCCACTCCGCGGCGCCTTTGCACAGGGCGAGCAGGCGGCGCACCTGCTCGCGGCGCTCTACGCGTGGGCGCATGACGCTTCCCGGCAGCCACGCCGCGATCGTGTCCGGGGCCCATCCCAGCGCCCGGCTGAGCGCCGCGTCGGAGCGGTAGTAGCAGCGGCGCAGCTCACGTAGACCAGCAACGGCACGTCTCGCCTCGTCGCCGCGGCTGCGGCGCAGCCGGGCAGAAGCGCTATTGCGCATGGGGGTGGACTGTTCTGACCTAGACACTGTCGGACATTCTACACTATGGCATCTCATATACAAATGTAGCTAAGGCCGGCGCGTAGGCGTCTGCCACCGCCCTCGTGAGAGTGCTGTTCCTTTGCGCAAAGCATGTGTCGCGCCCAGACATGCTTCGGGTCGCGTCCCGTGAGCCGGGGGAATTGAGGTTGCGGGCGTAGCCTCCGCTTTGACCCTGAACAAGTCGAAGATGGAGGTACGCCCGCATGGAGAAGGTAGCCCCGAGCGAGAGGTTTCGCCAAGAGCTGGATGATGTCCTGGCCGGTGTCGGCGAGGAGCAGGACCCGGTGGAGGTGGTCGGTCGGCTGGGAGCCCGGTTGATCTTGCAGCAGGCGCTGGAGGACGAGGTAACGGAGTTCCTGGGCCGCCGGCGCTATCAGCGCGCCGAGGAGACGGTCAGCCACCGCAACGGGCATGAACCGAGGACGATCAAGACGACGAGCGGCTCGATGGATCTGGAGCGCCCGCGGGTCCGCAACGCAGGCAAGCTAGGGTTCGAGAGTCGGGTTCTCGGCAAGGGCGTGACCCGCACGCACGCCCTGGAGTCGCTGGTGATCAGCAGCTTCTTGCGGGGCCTGTCGACCAGGGACGTGGAGGCGGCGTTGGAAGAGGTCTTCGAGGAGCCGATCGCGTCCAAGAGCACGGTCTCGCGGATCTGTGAGGACACCAGGGAACGCTACCGCCGCTGGTGCGAGCGGCGCCTGGAGGAGTACGACATCGTGTACTTGTTCCTCGACGCTATCTACCTGAAGATGCGCCCTGAGGATCAGCCCGCGGAGGGTGTCCTGGTGTGCTGGGGCGTGACACTTGAGGGCCGCAAGGTCCTGCTCGGGCTGGCCCTGGGGAGCCGCGAGAGCTACGAGTCCTGGCTCGCGTTCGCGCGGGACATGATCGCCAGGGGCCTGCGCTCACCGGCGCTCGTGATCGCCGATGGAGCACCCGGGATCTGGAAGGCCGTGCGGGAGGCCTGGCCCGACGCGCTTGAGCAGCGCTGCACAGTCCACGCGCTGCGCAACGTCACCGCCAAGCTGCCCGAGCGCCACCACCAAGAGATCAAAGCACGCTGGTGGAAGACCTTCGATGAGGCCCACTCCCCGGGCGAGGCCCGCCGCGAGCTGCAGGGCATCATCGAGGACTACCGGGCTGCGTACCCCTCCGCGATGGCCGTCATCGAGAACGACCTGCCTGCGCTGATCACCCATCTGCGGTTTCCCTCCCAGCACCGCAAGCGGATCAGGACCACGAACCTGCTGGAGAGAACGTTCGTGGAGGTCCGCCGACGCACCAAGGTGATCGGACGATTCCCGGGGGAGACCTCCGCACTGTCACTCATCTGGGCGGTACTCGAGCTCACAAGCCGCGGCTGGCGCGGCGTGAAGATGAACCCCAAGACCGTCGCGGAGATCGAGCGCCTACGCCGCGAGCTACGCGCCAAACCCGCACAACCCCCAGCCGAGAGCACCCAGGAAGTGATCGCCGCATAACATCCCACCCCAGCGGGGGCTACACCCAGCCAATTCCCCCGGAACCTGGGACGCGACCATGCTTCGCGGCTACCCACTCAGACCGTGTAGCCACCGCCCTCCCCGCGGTTTCGCCGGGCGCATCTCGGCCCAATCGGCTCCGGCGGTCAGGCTTATGAGCCGGTCACGGCGGCACAGACGGTCTGAGCGAATGTGAGGAAGTCGACGATCCGTTGCTCGGCGTCGCTGCCGAGCAGCCGCCCGTAGAACTCCGAGAGAAACCACTCGAACGCGGCCCGCTCCGGGCTGTGAGCGGATGCGATCACGGCGTCGAAGTCAACGCCGATGCCGCGGAGCTCCAACGCGATCTCGACAGCGAGGGAGAGGTTGCCGAAGGGGAGGCTGCCTGCCCCGATACGGACCGCCAGGTCGCGGTGGTCGCCCGCGTACGTGGTGCCAGCGGTCGCCCACCAGTTCGACCACGCCGTGCGGCTGAGTCGCGGTGCCACCGATGCGCAGTAGAGCACCAGCCGTCCGGCGTACTCGTTCGCGTAGCGAGCCATGTCGTCGGTCCCGGCGGCGGAGATGGTCGAACGCCTTTTGAGTCGTGAGGAGCCCGAGCCTTGAGCCGGTGAGAGCCGCCCGGCAGCCCGCCCTGTAGAGGACGTCGAACTCGGCGAGTGTGTTGGCGCGCCTCAGTTTCACGGCGAGGAGCGCCACTACCCCGTCGTCGTTCTTGGAGCGGTCGATGAGCGCCTTGAGCAAGCGGCCTGACATTTCGCGCTCCGATTCGGAGGTGGCGTTCCTCATGTCGGCGAGACCCTGATCAAGGGTTTGCACGAGTACGGGGCTCATCGGCATGACACCGTCGGTGGGACTCCACTGGCCTTTGTCGGTGGTCAGGTGCGCGTCGAGGAGGGCCAGTAGCACCTGAAGCACTCGGCCAGCGCCGTCGGGGTCCCCGGCGCGCACGAGCAGCGGGAGCTGCGAGCACAAGCTCACGCAGAGCTCGACGCAGCGCTCCAGAGAACGCTCCTTGCGCGCGGAGAATGCGCGCTCCACGGTTGCTATGTTGCGCTCCTGGACATCGCTGCCGGCGGCGGGCACCACTTTGTAGGGCATGACGGCGAAGGAGAAGCTGCGGCAGACGGTGGGAGAGCTTCCGAGGCCGAAGCCCAGGACACGCTTGGCTTCGTCGTCTGCCGACGCAGGGACCGTGATGCCCTGGCCGAACTGCTTGAGGATGCCCCCGTCGATGATGAGCCGACTACGCCCGAGAGGAAAGGGCAGACGCGAAGCCAGCGCGCAGATTGCACGTGGCGAGGTCTACCCCGAAGAACCGAGTTCGGGAGGGTCGCGTCCCGTGAGCCGGGGGAATTGAGGTTGCGGGCGTAGCCTCCGCTTTGACCCTGAACAAGTCGAAGATGGAGGTACGCCCGCATGGAGAAGGTAGCCCCGAGCGAGAGGTTTCGCCAAGAGCTGGATGATGTCCTGGCCGGTGTCGGCGAGGAGCAGGACCCGGTGGAGGTGGTCGGTCGGCTGGGAGCCCGGTTGATCTTGCAGCAGGCGCTGGAGGACGAGGTAACGGAGTTCCTGGGCCGCCGGCGCTATCAGTGCGCCGAGGAGACGGTCAGCCACCGCAACGGGCATGAACCGAGGACGATCAAGACGACGAGCGGCTCGATGGATCTGGAGCGCCCGCGGGTCCGCAACGCAGGCAAGCTAGGGTTCGAGAGTCGGGTTCTCGGCAAGGGCGTGACCCGCACGCACGCCCTGGAGTCGCTGGTGATCAGCAGCTTCTTGCGGGGCCTGTCGACCAGGGACGTGGAGGCGGCGTTGGAAGAGGTCTTCGAGGAGCCGATCGCGTCCAAGAGCACGGTCTCGCGGATCTGTGAGGACACCAGGGAACGCTACCGCCGCTGGTGCGAGCGGCGCCTGGAGGAGTACGACATCGTGTACTTGTTCCTCGACGCTATCTACCTGAAGATGCGCCCTGAGGATCAGCCCGCGGAGGGTGTCCTGGTGTGCTGGGGCGTGACACTTGAGGGCCGCAAGGTCCTGCTCGGGCTGGCCCTGGGGAGCCGCGAGAGCTACGAGTCCTGGCTCGCGTTCGCGCGGGACATGATCGCCAGGGGCCTGCGCTCACCGGCGCTCGTGATCGCCGATGGAGCACCCGGGATCTGGAAGGCCGTGCGGGAGGCCTGGCCCGACGCGCTTGAGCAGCGCTGCACAGTCCACGCGCTGCGCAACGTCACCGCCAAGCTGCCCGAGCGCCACCACCAAGAGATCAAAGCACGCTGGTGGAAGACCTTCGATGAGGCCCACTCCCCGGGCGAGGCCCGCCGCGAGCTGCAGGGCATCATCGAGGACTACCGGGCTGCGTACCCCTCCGCGATGGCCGTCATCGAGAACGACCTGCCTGCGCTGATCACCCATCTGCGGTTTCCCTCCCAGCACCGCAAGCGGATCAGGACCACGAACCTGCTGGAGAGAACGTTCGTGGAGGTCCGCCGACGCACCAAGGTGATCGGACGATTCCCGGGGGAGACCTCCGCACTGTCACTCATCTGGGCGGTACTCGAGCTCACAAGCCGCGGCTGGCGCGGCGTGAAGATGAACCCCAAGACCGTCGCGGAGATCGAGCGCCTACGCCGCGAGCTACGCGCCAAACCCGCACAACCCCCAGCCGAGAGCACCCAGGAAGTGATCGCCGCATAACATCCCACCCCAGCGGGGGCTACACCCAGCCAATTCCCCCGGAACCTGGGACGCGACCTTCGGGAGTGCTCCTGGTCCCCGCCCTGTGGCGTAGCAGCATCGCTACACTAGGGCATATGGCGACGACGATCCCCCAGCGCGAGCTACGCAATCAGGCGGGCGCGGTGCTACGGCGCGCTGAGCAGGGCGAGCGCTTCACGATCACGGTGGACGGTCGCCCAGTCGCCGAGCTAGGCCCGCTGCCCGGCACTCGCCCACCAGCGCCACCCGAGGCGCTGAGTGAGCTGTTCGTCGAGACTCCCGTCGATCCCGAGTGGGCGGCGGAGCTGCGCGCGATGCGCGACACCGAAGCCGCCGTGTGAGCCAACAGCTCGTAGACACGAGCGTGCTCGCCGGCGACATCGCGCCCCAGGAGCCCGGAACGTGGGCGGTAAGCGTCGTGACGATCGGCGAGCTGGAGGTCGGTGTGCTGCTCGCGCCGGGAGAGCTGCGAGCGCGGCGGCTCGCGCGGCTCACGGGAGTCCTCGAACAAGCGCCGGTGCTAGTGGTGGATCGTCGCGTCGCCGCGCACTATGCACAGCTACGGGCCGCTTCGGGCAGGCAGCCCGCGAATGACCTATGGATCGCCGCCACAGCGCTTGCGCACGAGCTGACGCTCCTGACCGCAGACACGCGCCAGGCGGCGCTGCCCGGCGTTCAGGCGACGCTCGTCTCCGCGTAGCTGAGAAGCAACGGGCCGCGATGGCGGGGCGCGCTCGTGTTTGTCGCGGGCCGCCGAGGTTCCGCGACCGGCTGCCAGCGCCGGCACATGCGGGTGCTGAGCGCGTGGCGCCCGCGCCGGGCGACCGCCGCTTGAGACTGTGAATCGGATCCCCATGCCCGTGTAGTGAAACTACGGAGCGGGTTCAGTGGGCAGCGTGATCGCGGTGAGCACCAAGCCGTCGTGCGCGAGGTAGCGACCTCGTAGGACGGTCAGCTCGCCGCGCGAGAGCGCGGGGCCGGGGACGAGCAGCTGCGCGACGAACGTCCCGGCCGTGCAATCGATTGTGAGTTGCGCGTCCTCGAAGCCCAGCCAGCGTTCGGCCAGCGGGAACCAGGTCTTGTAGACCGACTCCTTGGCACTGAACAGCAGACGATCCCAGCAGATCTCGGGCTCGGCGTCCTGCAACTTGCCCAGCGCCCGCCGCTCCTCGGGTCGGGCGATGTCTCTAAGCAGCCCTGCCGGGAGCGGTTTGTTGGGCTCGGCGTCGATCCCGAGTGAGACGATGTCCGTCGCGCGGGCGAGCGCACAGGCGCGATATCCCTCGCAATGCGTGATGCTGCCGACCACGCCGGCCGGCCATCGCGGCTCGCCGCGCGGGCCGCTGACGATCGGGGAGGCCGGCAGCCTCAGCCGCCCAAGCCCGCGGTGGGCGCAGTGACGGGCCGTTGTGAACTCCCGTCGCCGCTTGTCCACCGCGGACCCAAGCGCTGCCTCCTCCTCTGGGAAGAGAATCACATCCGGCGGGTCGGCGCGTGCCTCCTCGACCACCACCGCGCCCGGCAGGATCGCCTCGATCATCGCCGGTCCTCGGCCGGGAGAATCTGGCGCGGCACCGGCGGCGGCAGCCCGCGGCGCCGCCACTCGCGTGGATAGCCAAGCGAGACCTCCTCGAACCGCACGCCGTCGTGCCACGTGGTGCGAGGAATGTGGAGGTGGCCGTAGACCGCGGCGACCGCGCCGAAGCGTCGATGCCAGTCGGCCGTCCGTACCGTGCCGCACCACTGGGTGAACTCGGGGTGCCAGAGGATGCGGGTCGGCTCCTCGATCAGCGGGAAGTGGTTGACGAGCACCGTCGGGATGCCGGGGTCGCGGGCCTCCAGTCGCCGTTCGCTCTCCCGCACCCGCGCATGGCACCAGGCGTCGCGGGTCGGGTAGGGATCGGGGTGCAGCAGGTACTCGTCGACGCATACGACGCCCGCCTCGTAGGCGCGAGCGAGCGACTGCTGCTTGGTCGGGGCGATGTTGCGGCCGAATGTGTAGTCGTAGAGGACGAACAGCGGGGCGACGGTCGCCGGGCCCCCCGGTCCTTCCCAGATCGGATAGGGGTCCTCGGGGGTCAGTACGCCGATGCCGCGGCAGAGCTCCACGAGCTGCCGGTAGCGCGCCTCGCCCCGCGGCGCCTTGGGATCGTCGCTCGGCGTCCACAGGTCGTGATTGCCGGGGACCCACAGCACGGTGGCGAAGCGCTCGGCGATCAGGCGCAGCGCCCACGCGATGTCGTCGATCGTCTCGCCGACGTCCCCGCACACGATCAGCCAGTCGGCGTCGGACGCACGCGGCAGCGTCTCGACGATGCGCCGGTTCTCTGGATGTGAGACGTGCAGGTCGCTGGCGGCGAGCAGTCTCCCTTCGACGGTGCCGTCCGGACCCATGGAGCCGATCATCTCATGCGCCGCGCCGCGATCGGCGTGCCGCCGAGACCGCGCCGCCGGGATTGGCCCACCCGGCCCCTTCTGGTCACGCCCGTTTCATGAATGTCAATAGTATGTCGCCGGCGGAACGAGCGAGCCCTGACGTCATTTTTCCGGCCAATGCAAGGTTATAAATTCGATTTTTATGAATATATGCGGCATCGTCGAAGGGTCCGGGCGCGGAGTGGGAGACGCTACTCGACTTCCAGGCGTCAACCCATGAATCTTTGGGGATGCGCAAGGGGGGCACCCGTTGCCGGTCGCGAGCACCCGATCCCTCTCGGGTGTGGTTGAGGCGGATGCGCAACGGCGGCTCCCCCTTGTGGACAAGACTGAGCGATAGGGCTGGAACAGATGTCTTCAAAGGATAAGACGCGCACGACGACCCAACGGCTGCGGCCGGGTCCGAACGGCCTGCCGCGCGGGCAGGTGACCGAGATCCAGCGCAGCCGGATGCTCACGGCCGCGGGCGAAGCCGTCGAGGAAGTCGGTTATGCGCGATTGACCGTGGCTCAGGTGATCGGGCGGGCGCGAGTGTCGCGCAAGACGTTCTACGACCTGTTCGACGATCGCGAGGACTGCTTCCTCGCGGCTTTCAATCAGGCGGTCGATCACGTCGGCGTGCTCGTGAGCGAGGCCTACGAGCGCGAGTCGAACTGGCGCGACGGCATTCGGGCCGGTCTGCTGGCGCTGCTGCGGTTCATGGACGAAGAGCCCTCGCTGGCGCGGCTGTGCATCGTCGAGGCGCTCGGAGCCGGCCAACGCGTGTTGAGACGGCGCGCTCAGATTCTCGAGCAGCTCAAGCGGGCCGTCGACCAGGGGCGCGCCGGTGCCGGCGCGGGCGTCTCGCGTGCCACCGAAGAAGCTCCGGACGTCACCGCAGAAGGCGTCATCGGGGCGGTCTTCGCGGTCCTGCACACGCGCCTGCTGGCGCGTGGCAGGGAAAGCTTCACCGATCTTCTCGGGCCGCTGATGAGCATGATCGTGCTGCCCTACCTCGGGACCAGGGCGGCCAGCGCCGAGCTGACCAGAAAGGCCCCGGTGCTTCCAAAGCGCCGCAGACCCACACGACGGGCCGCCCGCGATCCGCTGGAGGGGCTGGACATGCGTCTGACCTACCGGACGGTGCGCGTGCTGACATTCATCGGCGAGCATCCGGCCGCCAGCAATCGCGAGATCGCGGAAGGTTCGGGCATCTCCGATCAGGGTCAGATCTCAAAGCTCTTGACCCGCCTGGAGCGCCTGGATCTGGTGAACAACACCGGTGAGGGCCAGATTCGCGGCGCCGCGAATGCGTGGCGCCTGACGGAGCGCGGCGTCCGCGTCGAGCGGGCGACCCGCCCGCGCTAAGCCTGAAACCACCGATCCCGGGGTGCTGCCGGTCCCGCTCGCGGCGGGGGGTCGGAGCAGGAGATGAGGTGCTTGCGCGCTTGCTGCTGTGGCGGCTGCTGGGACTGGCGGCCATCCTGCTGGGCCTGGCGGCGTCCAGCTGGCTGCTGCATGGGGGCCCCGGCGCGGCGCTGCGCGGTCTGCGGACGGTCCCGGCCGGGCTCGCAAAGGTGTCGCCCTCCCCGCCTTCGCCGCTGCCGATCGAGGGCGGCGCGGCCTGGTCGGCGGCGGGGCGGCTCGCGTTGGGGCTCGCGCTTGGGCTTGGGGCGCTTGTGGCCTGCCTGCGCTGGTGGGCGCGGCGGCGGCGGCGCTATGTGCGCCTGCGCGTGGTCCCATACCGCACCGACCGCACAAGCGTCGAGGGGATCGTCGCGATGTTCGAGGCTCTGCACAAGCGGCTGCTGCGGCGCTGGTGGCGGCGTCTGCTGGCGGGCCAGCCGTCGGTGTCGTTGGAGGTCCACTGCGCCCGCGGCGACGGCGGTGACGGCGGGGTGCGGGCGTGGCTTGCGGTGGCCTGCCCGCGGGGCACGGAGCGGATGGTGGAGGCGGCGCTGCGCAGTGCGTACCCAAACTCCAGGGTGGCCCGCGGGCGCGAGCCCGCGGTCGTGGCGCGCGCGGTTGGGGCACCGGCGGTTGGGGCGTCCGCGGTTGGGGCGCCGGCGGTGGTGGTGCGCCTGAAGAAGCGCGCGCGGTTCATCGAGCGGGTCAAGCTGTTGGACCGCTTTGAGCTGGCGCGGGAGCCGCCGATGGACCGGCTGCTGAACGTGATGGCGGCGTGCGGCGAGAGCGCGCTGGTGCAGCTCGCGCTGACGCCGGCCCCGGCGCTGTGGGAGCGCCGGGCGAAGCGGCTGTACAAGCGCCACGAGGCCCACCTTTCCCGTGAGCGCCGCGAGCACCTGGTGATGCGCGACCGCTCGCTGGTCGAGGACAGCGAGCTGCGCGGTGGCCTGGAGGTCCAGCACCGGCCGCTGTTCTTCGTGGACCTGCGGGTCGCGGCGAGCTCGCGCGGGGCGTGCGAGCAGATCGCGTCGGAGCTGCGCGCGGAGGGCGCGGAGAACAGCCTGGTGGAGCGCGGGGCGGCGCTGCGCCACGGCCTGCTCGGCCTCTACCGGCGCCGGATCGCGCGCGGGGAGGGCAATCCGTGGCCGTCGCTGCGCCGCGGGGTGTTCGCGTCGACGGAGCTGGCGGCGCTGTGGCACCTGCCGTCGGTGGACTACGCGGCGGTGCCGTTCGCGCGCGGCGCGCTGCCGCTGGCGCCGGCGTCGCCGGCGATCATGCGTCCGGGCGATGGGACCGGCGTCCTGCGCGACGCGCTGGGGCCGGTCTCGATCGATCCGCAGCTGCGCCGCCAGAACACGGCGGCGCCGGGGACCGTGGAGCAGGGCAAGACGAGCTTCCTGGTGGCGACGGTCGCCGAGGATCTGCGGCGGGAGCGCTGCGCGGTGATCGTGCTCGACCCGAAGGGCGACGCGGCGGAGGCCGCGGTGAGCCTGGTGGAGCCGGGGCGGACGTGCACGCTGTTGGACCTCGCGCACCCGACGTGCGGCTTCGATCCGCTCGCGGTGGAGGCCCCGGCGGACACGATCGCCGACTACGTGGTCGCGGCTTTGAAGCAGCTTTTCACCGATTCCGACATACGCGCCTCGTCGGACCGTTACCTGCGCAACGCGATCATCGCGGTGCTGGCGTATGACCGGCGCGGCACGCTGTGGGACGCGGCGCGGCTGCTGTCGGTGGGGGAGGAGGGCTACGCCTACCGCGCCCGCGTGGCGGCGCGGGTGCGTACGCTCCCGGAGTTCAAGGAGATCGCGGAGTTCTTCACGGCGGAGCTCGCGGCCCAGCTGGCGGACTCGCGCAGCACGACGACGGCGAAGCTCGACGCCCCGGTGAACAAGCTGGCGCGGCTGCTCAACTCTCCTTCGATCAAGCGGGTGCTGCGCAACGACTCGCTGACGGTCGACTTCGACCGCGTGATCGCCGACTGCGAGGTGCTGGTGGTGAAGGGCGCGCTGGGGGCGATGGGGGCGGGCAACACGTCGGTGCTGATGCAGCTGCTGGTGGGGATGCTCGACGCGGCGCTGGCGCGCCAGCAGGATCTGGTCCCGGCCGCCGAGCGGGTGGCGGTGGCGTTGAAGGTCGACGAGGCCCCGCTGGCGCTGAACCGGGGGTTCGCCGAGACGATGGCGCTGAAGCGCTCGGCGGGCCTGGAGACGGTGGCGTGCTGGCAGACCGACGCGCAGTGGACCGACCGCGAGGTCCGCGACCAGCTCGACGCGCTGTTCGCGCACCGCGTGTACTTCGCGACGGCCTCGGTGCCGGACGCGAGAGCGGCGGCGGGCCTGATGATGGCCGAGTTCGCCGACTCGGTCCGTCCCGACCAGCACGGCCTCTCGGCGCTCGGCCACCCGGACGCCCGCCTGCACCTGCCGCGGCACCACGCGATCGTGAGCTGGACGACGCCCGCGGGCCGCCAGCCGCCGTTCGTGGCGCGCACGATCCCGCTGCGCGTGGATCGCGAGCGCATCGCGTTGCACGCCGCGCGCCAGGCGCAGCGCGGCGGACGGTATCTCGCCGACCTCAGCCAGCCGCACTGGGAGCGATCACAGACGAGCCGCAGCGAGGCGCCTGCACAACTGCGCGACGTGGAGGACGGGAGGGAGTCGTCGGGGATCGTCCGCGCGGGCGGGGAGGGCGACGAGGCGCAGGGGCGCGGGGCCTCCGTGCCCCGCGGCGGTGGTGGGGAGGCGGCCGGTGGAAAGCCGGCTGGCGGGGAGGCGGCCGGTGGGGAGGCGGCCGGTGGGGCGAGCCGTGGTCGAGGGGATTCCGACGGGCAGCTCCCGCAGGCCACCGTGGAGAGGCCGCTCCCGCAGACCGCGGCGGAGAGCTACCGCGAGCTGGTGGATCTCGACGCGGCGTACAGCGTGCGCTGGGCCCGGCGGGTCCAGTCGCCGCGGGCGCTGGCACCGGACCGGCTGGACCTCGAGATCCTTGAGCTGGTGGCCGGGATGCGGCACGTCCTCACGACTCAGATCCACCGCCGCTTCAACCCCGATCGGGCGGTGACGACGACGCAGCGCCGCCTCAAGCGCCTGTCCGACGCCGGCCTGGTGGCGCGCTTCCAGTTTCACCGCCGTGACGGCGGGGGCGCGCCGATGTGCTATTCGATCGCGGCCGCCGGCGTGGAGCTGCTGCAGGCCCACGAGCGCCTCGGCGCCCCGCGGGAGACCTCATCTGCGGGCCCGTCGATGGAGTGGTCCGCGGGCCCGCCGGTCGACGGCGATCGGCGGCTGCGCCAGGCCCGCCACGACGTGCACGTGACGGGTTGGGCGCTGGCGCTGGAGCGGACCCTGGGGGGATCTGCGCTGAAGCTGCGCGGACCTGTCGCAGCGGCGCTGTCGCCGCCGCTGCGCGCGACTGGAGCGGGGCGCGTGGCGATCGGCCCGGGCGACCTGCGGCTGGCGGGCGGGCGGACTCCGCACGACTTCCTACGCACCGACTCCGCCGGCGCGAGGATCGAGGTGGAGCGCTTTGAGACGGTTCGTCCCGACGTGACGATCGAGGTGCCTCCGCCTCCGAGCGCGAGGGCGGTGGATCTGATGGTCGAGCTCGACGACCGCCTCGCCACCCGATCCCCGAACCGATCCCACCCACCCGAGGCGAAGCTCGAGCGCTACGACCATCTGCTGGCGGGGTGGTCGGCGTGCGTCGACCGCTATGGCCGTCGCGCCGCGGTGCAGCCGCTGGTGGTGTTCGTCTGTCGCGACCGCGCTCGCGCGCGGGAGTGCGCCCGTAGGGCCGACCACGTGCTGACCGCGTGCCGGGCGTACGCGGGCGAGTACCCCTACGACTGGGAGTACCCGGGGCGCGCCGCGATCGTGTTCGCGTCCGAGCGCGACGTGCACGAGGGATCGCTACTGGCCTACGGCGTCCCCCGACTGCCGCCCGACGTTCGCGCGCTGGCGGCCGGCGGCGACCGGGGAGCACGCGAGCCGGCGGCCGAGCCCCGCGAGATCCTGCCCGGCGGGGAAGCGCCCGTGCATTTGCCCTGAGATATCGGCCGTCGCCCCCCTGCCGGTTGCAGTCGCCCGGCCTGGGACGGACTCTTGGTCGCAGTCGCCCAACCGGTCCGCGGGTGCGCGACTGCATCTGGCTGAACGGTCGTAGATCGGCTCTGCAGAGCCGATCTACGCGTATCCGATCCGGCCGATCACCGGGCGAGGCCCGGGCGACTGCGCCACTCGCAGGCGACGGGGACCGGCGATTGCGACGATCCCTCGGCGCGCCGCTAGGATCGCCGCCTTCCCACCCCTCTCACCTGGCCCCAGCCGCACAAGCACCACCGCCGACCCCTCGTCGATGCACCACCGTCGACCGCTGGTCGGCGAGCGATTTCCCGCCAACTTCAGCGGCTTGCGGCTGCCCTCTCGGCAATGCCCGAGATCCCCTTAAGGGGATCTCGGGGACGCACGGCGCCGGCCTCGACGATGCTGCCGGCGGCTTGACGGCTGCCGACGGGACCCCTAAACAGCGCGGACTTCGATCCTCGGGCAACCGCCCACGCAGGCCAGGAGCCACGCCATGACCGTCACCGTCGCGCCCCAGTCATCCCCCCGTTCGCCGCGATCACACGCTCGCCACCACGCCCACGCCCACTCGCGCCCGCGCCCCGGACGCACCGGCGATCACGGCGCCCAGGCTGATCGCGGGCCGGTGCTCGGCCGCTACGCCGACCGCGCGGGCCGTCCCCGCGAAATCGTCGCCCGGCCGGGGCACGCCGGCAGCGTGCTGGTCGTGGATCGCGACGCCACCACCCTCGGCGATCGGCGGCTGGTGGCGCACCTGGGCGCCGACGAGCCGCGCGCCAATGCCGAGCTGGTCTGCCGGCACTACCTGGGCGACCGCGACGGTCGCGGGTGCCGGCGCGTGGCCGCGGACGATCTCCGGCGAGCCCCGCTCGCGGAGGACGAGCCCCGTGGGGACTGCGAGTACGATCCGCCTGTCGACCAGACCGGCTGCGGCTATCGGCTGGAGCCGCTGGTGAGCGGCCTGTCGATCCCGGAGCTGCGCTGGCGGCGCCATCCCCCGCACACGGCGGTCGCAGAGCCCGAGCCGGTGAGCCTGCGAGAGGTCGTGGCGTGCCTGGAGAGCTACCGGCCGGCCCGCGACCTCACGGTCGCGGCGCTGGCGCGCGGTCGCGACGATCCGGATGTCTCGGTGGCGGTGCTGGGCGCCGAGCTGAGGCGGCTGGACGCAAGCCGGATCGTGCTCAACCGCGGGCTGCGCCAGGCGGTGCTCGGCGCCGTTCAGAGTCAGGGGCTGAGCATGAGCGAGATCGCGATCCGCTGCGGGCGCGTCAAGTACGACGCCCGCGGCAACGCCAGCGGCGAGACGAGCTGGCTGGCGCGCCGCGTGGGTGTCTCGCCGGAGGGCGGGGAGAGTGTCCCGACGCCGTGGATCCACAGCGACGTGCTCGCGCTGATCGCGCGCCGCGGTCTCGGCATCAGCCCGCGCGAGGTCGAGCTGGGATGACGGGACGCCGGACGCGATCGACGTCGATCTCCGGGTCTGCGGCTGAGGGCTCTGAGGCGAGGGTCTTCAGCGGCGGTGATCGCGGCGGGCACGCGGCGATCCTGGTCGTCGAGCACGACTGCGAGACCGGCCGGCCGATCGTCGATCAGCTCGTCGCCGACGGCTACACGACGCGGCTCGCGCGCACCGCCGGGCACGCACGGGCCCTGGCGCGCGATCACCAGCCGGAGCTGGCGATCCTCGGCGACCTCGAATCCCCGACGGGAGCGCTCGACCTGTTGAGCGAGATCCGCCGCGGTGGCCCGCGGGCCACCGCCGAGGGCACTACGGGCGGTTCGTCGTCGGGTGTGGGCGGCGGCGATCTGTGGCCGCGGGACCTGCCGGCGATCGTGGTCGGCTCACGGGCTCGCGAGCCGGACATGCTGCGGGCGTTTGAGCTGGGCGCCGACGACTTCCTCGCGCGCCCGGCGCGCTATCTGGAGCTGCGCGCCCGCCTGCGGGCGCTGCTGCGGCGCGCCGATCGCGGCCGCCTGCGGCCGCTGCGAATCGCGGCGCTGACGATCGACCCCACCACCCGCACCGTGACCCTCCACGGGCGCGGCGTGCAGCTGCGCCGCATGGAGTACGAGCTGCTCCTGCACCTTGCCCGCGAACCCCGACGGGTGTTCGCCAAGCAGGAGCTGCTGCGAGAGGTCTGGGGCTACCGGGCTCCGGGCACGACCCGCACGCTCGACAGCCACGCCAGCCGCCTGCGCGGCAGGCTCGCCGGCGACGGCGAGCGGCGCTGGGTGGTCAGCGTGCGCGGCGTCGGCTACCGGCTGATCTGACTTCGATCCCAAGGGCCGACGGCGAGCCCGGGCTCGCCGTCGCACGTCAAACCACGCGCTCGGCTGCGGCCGGGCGCCTCTCATGAAAGGAGGGACATTCGATGTCCCCATCCAACGAACCATCCCCCAACCAGGGGATCGACCCGCTGGCGCCACTGGGGCAGCTCGCCCATTGGCTGACCGGCGTCACCCTCCACGTCGCTCTCGGCGTCCTGCTGGGGATGCTGGGAGCGCACGCGATGCGTCGTCGCCACCTGCACTGGAGCTGGGCGGCGGCGGCGTTTGCGCTCGTCGTGCTGGTGCGCCCGCTGTTCGGGGGCTCCGCGACGGCGCTCGGACTGGCGGCAGCGGTCGCCGCGACGCGCGGGCGGCGCTGGCATCGCGAAGATCTCGACGCGGGGTCCGACCTCGCGGCGCTCGCGGCGGAGCGCCGGAGCCCGCTGGAGGCGCTGCGCATCTGCGCCGGCATGGCCGTCGCCGTCGGTGCTGACGTCGTTGCCGCGGCGAGCCGCGGCGTGGGCGCCGCCGAGGCCGACCACGACCGCAGCCGGTGGCTGCGCGGGGGCGAGCTGATCGTCGGCGAGGACCGGCTTCGCCGGCCCGTCTCGATCCGGCTCGGCGGCGCCGATGGCGGCGCCCATACGCTGGTCGTCGGCGCGACCGGCTCAGGCAAGACGGTCACTCAGACCTGGATCGTCACCCAGGCGATCACCCACGGCATGGCCGCCGTGGTGATCGATCCCAAGGACGACCGCTGGATGCGCGAGCAGCTGCGCCGCGCCGCGGCGGCCGCCGGGAGGCGCTTCTTGGAATGGACGCCCGACGGGCCCCTGGCATACAACCCCTACGCCCACGGCGGCGACACCGAGATCGCCGACAAGCTCCTCGCCGGGGAGCGCTTCACCGAGCCCCACTATCAGCGCCAGGCCCAGCGCTACGTCGGGCACGCCGTCCGCGCGCTGCGCGCCGCCGGACTGCAGGTCAGCCTGGCGGGCCTGGTGGACGTGCTGGACCCCGCTCGCCTGGAGCTGCTCGCCAGGGAGCTGCCCGAGGGCCCGGCCGGGGCGGTGCACGCCTATCTGGACGCGTTGACCCCGCGTCAGCGCGGCGAGCTGACCGGTGTGCGCGACCGCCTGGCGATCATGGCCGAGTCCGACGTCGGGGCCTGGCTGGAGCCGGGCGGATGGATGTGGGCGACGGGGACGCCGACCCGGCGTTCGGGGAGCTGAGCTCCCCGCTGCGGGCGTTGGGCTCTGCGCTTCGGGCGGCGAGTCGTTCGATCTGGTCGATGCCCTGCGGGCTCGGGCGGTCGTGTATTTCAGCCTCCGGGCCGACAGCCGACCGCTGCTCTCGCAGATGCTGGGGACTGCGATCGTGCTCGACCTGCAGAGCACCGTCGCGGCCCTCCAGGGCCGCCCGGAGCCGTGCGTGGCGGTGATCGACGAGTTCTCGGCGGTCGCCGCCGAGCAGGTCGTGCGGCTGTTCGCGCGGGCGCGCTCGGCGGGGTTGAGCCTGATCCTGGGCACCCAGGAGCTGTCGGACCTGCGCCTGCCCGGACGCGAGCTGCTGCTGGAGCAGGTGCTCGGCAACCTCACCGGCGTGATCGCCCACCGCCAGACGGTCCCGGACTCGGCCGAGCTGATCGCACGCCTCGCGGGCTCGCGGGGCGCGTGGAGCGGCTCGCTGGGCAGCGACGGCCGCAGCACCCGCAGCAGGGTTCGCGAGCACCTGATCGACCCTGACGAGATCAAGCGCCTCGCCGTGGGCCAGGCCGCTGTGATCGCGCTCACGGGCCGTCGCCGCGAGGTGATCGCCCGCATGTTCTCACCCGGTCGGCGTCTGTAGGCGCCGGCTCTCCCCGGGCCGAGCTCGGCGCCGGTCCTGGCGTCTGCGCCGAGCTCTGCGATCTCGGCTACCGAGATGGGCCCTCACCGACGTCGGTCGCTCACCGATGCCTTCCCATCAGCACCCGCACGCGGCGGGCGCCGCCGGCGCACGCCCAACCCTCACACACCAACCAAAGGAGGACCACATGGTCTGTGCACACATCCACCACAACCCCCTGCCCTCCGCCGAGCGGGTGGCGATCCTGCGCTGGACCGCCGGTCTGGGCGCCGTCACCGTGGAGGCCCTCGCCGAACGCCACAGCATCGCCGTGGCCTCGGCGCGGGCGCGGCTGGGCGGCGCCGAGCGCGACGGGCTGCTCGCGCGCTGCCGGCCGCTGGTGGACCGGCCGGCGCTGTACACCGCGACCCGCGACGGCCTGCGCGCCGCGGGCGCCCGCGGCCTGGAGCCGTGCCGGGTGAGCCCGTCAAACGCGGTGCACCTGATCGAATGTGCCGGGGTGGCCGCGGCGTTGGAGCGCTGCTACCCCGATCACCGCGTCCAGGGCGAGCGCGAGCTGCGCCGCGACGAGCGTGAGCAGCGTCGCGCGCTGGCCAGCGCCGAGCTCGGCGTCGGCCCCGGCGGCGAGCCCCTCGCTCACCGCCCCGATCTGGTGCTGTGGCCCGAGGAGGGTTCGGACCCGCCCGCCCTGCCGGTGGCGGTCGAGGTCGAGCTCACCGTCAAGGCCCCGCGGCGCCTGACCGACATCTGCCGCGCCTGGGCCCGGGCGCGCTGCGTCGCCGGGGTCCTCTACCTCGCTCCGGCCGACGTCGAGGGTGCGGTGCAGCGGGCGATCGACCGGGCCCGCGCCGACGAGCGGGTCGTCGTCGTCCCACTTGACGCGTTGCCGCGCGGTGCGGATAGACGCTCAGGGAGTGCGGCCCAGACCGGGGGGGCGGGGGAATGAGACGGCGTAGGGGTGGCTGAGCAAGGCGGCGGCGTCGGGGCGGTCGAGCGAACCGAGCGAACCGGGCGGCCGGGCGAGCGAACCGTCCCAGGCGGTGCGTAGGTTCTTTTGTGGGGCAGTGATCTATCCACAAAGGAGACCACCATGTCGTACTCGAACATCAACCGCGTCGTGCTGATCGGCCGTCTCACCCGCGACCCCGAGTTGCGCGAGCTGCCCTCCGGTCAGAGCGTGTGCAACCTGCGGATCGCGTGCAACACCAACCGGCGCGACAACGAGGGCGAGTACCGCGACCGGCCCAACTACTTCGACGTCGGCAGCTTCGGGGCGCAGGCCGAGAACGTGAGCCGCTACCTGCGCAAGGGCAGCCGCATCGCCGTCGACGGCCGGCTGGAGTGGCGCGAGTGGGAGACCGCCGACCAGCAGCGCCGCCAGGCGGTCAGCGTGGTCGCGGAGTCGATCCAGTTCCTGGACCGGCCCGACGGGGCGCGCGGCGAGGACGGGAGCGAGGGCGACTCCGACGCGGCACAGGAGGGCGAGCTCGTCGGCGTCGGCGCCGGGGAGGTCGATCTCGTCTTCTAGACGGGAGCCGTCTGGAGGGCGACGCCGGCTTGGCCGGCGTCGGCGCGATCATCGCGTTTCAGCGGTCGGCTGCGAGGCGCCGGAGACGGCGCTTCGCGGTTGGCCCTGGGGCGCTTTTCGCATTTAAGGGGCCATTTCTGGCGGATCCCACTGGCTGGCAGGGACTCGCGACCCTGCATGGCGCGTCCACCGCGTAAACTGCCGCGCCGCAGACGTCCCCGTGCGAAGGAGCCCGTCAAGTGCCCGTCAACACGCAAGCGGTAGGTAAGACATACGAGCCGACCCTCTACGCGGTGGGCCGGGAGAAGATCAAGGAGTACGCCCGCGCGGTGGGCGAGACCAACCCGATCCACCTCGACGTGCAGGCGGCCCGCGCGGCTGGCCACGCCGACGTGGTGGCGCCGCCGATGTTCGCGGTCGTCTACTGCGCCCCCTCGATGGGCCCGCCGATCTTCGATCCCGAGATCGAGCTGAACTTCGCGATGATGGTCCACGGCGGCCAGGAGTTCGAGTGGGGCCCGCTGGTGGTCGCGGGCGACGAGATCGCGACGACGGCCAGCGTGAAGGACATCGCAGAACGCGACGGCCGCGGCTACTACGTGTTTGAGTCCATCTCGGTCAACCAGCGCGGCGAGCAGGTCTCGCGCGGGATCTGGACCGACATCGTCAGAGGAGTGTGAACGGCATGGCCGATCTACAGGTGGGCGGGCAGATCCTGGAGGTGAGGGTGACGCCCGACAAGTACCTCACGGCCCGCTACGCCGGAGCGTCGGGCGACTTCAACCCGATCCACATCGACGAGGAGTTCGCTCGCGCCGTCGGCCTGCCCGGGCGGATCCTGCACGGACTGTGGACGATGGCCCAGGTGGCTCGCGCCCAGACCGAGGCCGCCGGCGGGCCCGAGCACCTCAAGCGCCTGTCGGTGCAGTTCCGCGGGATGGGGGTGCCCGAGCAGGAGGTCGTGGTCAGCGGCACCGTGCGCGAGGCCGCCGACGGCCGCGTCGTGGTCGACACCGTCGCCGAGCAGGACGGCAAGCAGATCATCCGCAACGCCGAGGCCGAGCTGGATCTGTAGCCGGCCCGGACCGCCGGCTGCCGCTGACGGCCGAACGTGGGATCGCGCACCGACCCAGGCGGCTCGTACAATCGACTCATGGTGACGGCCCTTACCGCCAGGCAGGAGCTGATCCTCGGCAAGGTCGTCGAGGGCTACCTGCGAACGGGCCAGCCGGTGGCCTCCAAAGTGATCGCGGCGGACCCGGGGCTCGACTGCAAGGCCTCGACGGTGCGCAACGAGCTGGCGCTGCTGGAGGAGCACGGTCTGCTCGCCCACCCGCACACGTCGGCGGGGCGGGTGCCGACGGACGCGGGCCAGCGCCACGTGGTCGACCGGATGCTGGTCTCCGGCAAGGGTCTGTCGCCGGCGCCGCGCCTGGAGCTGTCGCTGATCCGCCAGGAGGTGGAGGAGGCGATGCGCGCGACCACCGAGACTCTCTCGCAGGTCACGAACCTGCTGGCCGTCGTCTCGGCGCCGTCGGCCAGCACCGCGACGATCCGCCACGTCGAGGTGCTGGCGCTGCAGCCGCGGGTCGTGGCCGCCGTGATCATCACCTCCACCGGGAGCGTCTCCAAGGTGTTCGCGACCTTCGACGGCCCGGTCGACTCGGGGCTGGTGGCGTGGGCGGCGGAGTATCTCAACGAGCGCCTCGTGGGTCTCGGCCTGGGGGCGCGGATGCTCCATCAGCGCCTCGCGGACCCCACGCTGCCGGCCACCGAGCGGGCCTTCCTCGATCGCCTGGCGCCGGCCTTCGGCGATCTGGCCTCCGAGTCCCAGGACGTGCTCTATGTCGAGGGAGCGGCACGCCTGTTCTCCGAGGCGAGTCTGCGCGACGTCCCCCAGATCAACGAGCTGATGGAGCTGCTGGAGCGGCGGGTGGCCCTGTTGAGCGTGCTGCGGGTGGCGCTGGGCGAGCCTGACGTGTATGTGCGCATCGGCCACGAGAACGAGATCCCGGCGATGCGCTCGCTCGCGATGGTGGCCGCGGGGTACGGGGTCGCCCAACGCCGGCTGGGGACTGTCTCGGTGATCGGCCCGGTCCACATGGACTACGCCTGCGCGATTCCGACCGTACGCGAGGTGGCCCACAGGCTGTCGAGCTTTGTCGAAGCGGCCTACGCCGAAAGCTGAGAACGCGGCCGTCATGACCATCTGCCTCGGTTCAGCCGGAGGACGGCCGTGAGCCGCGCTTCGGTGCCGCGCGATCCCTACGAGGTGCTCGGCGTCGCGCGCGACGCCTCCGAGCAGGACGTCAAGAAATCCTTCCGCCGGCTCGCCCGCGAGCTGCACCCTGACGTCAACGCGCACGACCCCAAGGCCGAGGAGAAGTTCAAGGAGGCCGCGGAGGCCTATGAGATCCTCTGCGACCCCGAGCGGCGCGCGACATATGACCGTTACGGGCACGAGGGCCTGCGCTCGGGCGGTTACGCGCCGAACTTCGACGGCTTCGGCTCGATCGGAGACCTGTTCGACGCGTTCTTCGGCGCCTCCAGCCCGTTCGCGGGACGCGCGGGGCCCGGTGGGCGGGCATCCGGCGAGGACGTCGCGGTGGCGGTCGAGATCGACCTGCTGCAGGCCGCCCAGGGCACCAGGGCCGAGGTCGCCTTCGACGCGATCGAGCGCTGCGAGCGCTGCCACGGCAACGGCGCCGAACCGGGCACCCCGATCGAGACCTGCGAGCGCTGCGGCGGCGCCGGGCAGCTCCAGGGTGTCACCCGGACCCCCTTCGGGCAGATGGTGCGCACGATCGTCTGCGACGTCTGTCACGGCGACGGGCGCGTCGCCCGCCAGCCCTGCCGCGAGTGCCGCGGGCGCGGCCGCCGCGCCGCCAGGCGCACGCTCACGGTGGACGTGCCGGCTGGAATCGCCGAAGGCCAGCGCATCCGCATCGGCGGCAAGGGTCACGCCGGCGAGGCCGGATCTCCAGCGGGCGACCTGTACGTGCTCGTCAAGGTGCGCCCGGACGAGCGCTTCGTGCGTGAGCGCGACGACCTGATCACCGCTCTGGACGTCGCGGCTCCGCTGGCGGCGGTAGGCGCGACCCTGGAGGTGCCGAACCTGGAGGGGACGGCCCCGATCGAGATCCCTCCCGGCACCCAGCCGGGCGAGGTGCTGACTCTGCGCGGCCAGGGAATGCCGGGCCTGCGCCGCGGTCGGCGCGGAGACCTGCGGGTGGTCGTCAACGTCGTGGTGCCCCGCCGGCTGAGCGCCGAGCAGCGCGAGCTGCTGGAGCGTTTCAACGAGACCCTCACCGAGGAGAACCTGCGCTCGGATGAGTCGGTGTTCGCCAAGCTGCGCCGGGCGTTGCGCAGCCAGGCGGCATGATGTACCGCGCCCTGCGCTGCGGGCTGGCGTGATGTTCGGCACCCTGCGCCACCGGCCGGCGTGATTCGGCTGGCGGTTCGCGTCCGCCGCGCGGACGCCGAGCTCGTGCTTGCGGAGCTCTTGGAGCTCGCGCCGTCGGGCGTCGAGGAGGCGGAGCTGGGGAAGGGGGTCATCGAGTACGCGGTCTATGGCAGCCCGGGCGAGCTGCCGGCCCTGCCGGACCTGCGCGCGGCCGTTGGGGACGCGCTGGTCGAGATTGCCACCAGCGAGCTGCCAGACGACTGGTCGGAGCGCTGGAAGCGCTTTCACCGCCCGGTGCTGATCGAGGCGCCCGCTCCGGTGTCCGGACCCGTATCCCGCTCCGAGCGCGAGGCGCCGTCGTCCCGTGCTGCGCGCATCGCGCTTCCCGCATTGCACGTGCGCCCGCCGTGGGAGCCACCGAGCGGCCGCGACGATGTGCGCGAGATCGTGATCGACCCGGCCCAGGCGTTCGGGACCGGCGCCCACGCCACCACCCGCCTATGTCTGGAGCTGCTGCTCGAGGTCGCGCTCCGCGACGATTCGCGCGGGCCGCTGCTGGACATCGGCACGGGCTCGGGAGTGCTCGCGATCACCGCCGCCCACCTTGGTTTCGCGCCCGTGCTCGGTCTCGACAACGAGCCCGAGAGCGTCGACGCGGCTCGCGCCAACGCGCTCGTCAACGGTGTCGACATCGAGGTGCGCCTTTTTGACCTGCGCGCGCAGCCGCTGCCCTGGACCGGCGAGGCGGGGTCTCCGTCCGGGGTCAACGATGCGCCGCGGGCGGGCTGGGCCGGCGGTACGCCTCCGGTGGCGATGGCCAACCTGTTGCGCCCGCTCCTGCTGGACCTAGTGGAGGCCCCGGCAACGTTTGCCGGCACCGACTCGGCCCCGAACGCTGTCATGCCCGAATCCTCGGCGCCGTCAACCCGGCGAACGTTGCCTGACACCCCACTAGCTCGCACCATGCCCGCGGTCCCGCGTCACCTGCTGGCGGGCGGCCTGCTCGCGCATGAGGTCGACGAGGTGGTGCGGGCGTTCGAGGCTATAGGGCTGCGCGAGTATGAGCGTCGCCGCAAGGGGGAGTGGGCGGCGGTGTGGCTGACCCGCGTAGAGCCTCAGTTCGGCATGGGTTAACGCCCGCCGCCCTACGTGGTCCAGTTCGCTGGACCGGTCGGCGCTGCTGCACGGGCGTTGTCGGCACGGGGCGCCATGGTCAGCGCTGACAATGCGCAACTTGCGCCGCTGTCGTGTGTAGGTTGAGCGTGCGTGTGAGACCTGGGATCGGTCCTGGCGGGTTCGCCCGTATAGGCTTCACTACACACCTGACGTCGAAGGCCTCTCTGAAGAAGAAGCCAGGGCATTGGGGATCACGTCGAGGACGTCCTCACACGTCAGCATCCCGATCGCCGCAGATACTGTCGCGCACAGAAGAGCGCCCCGGCGCTGATCCCTGTGTGGAGATCTGATCGGGAGGATCACTCGGCGATTGGTGCCTTGGCTGGACTCAACTGGTCGTCGCAACACCTTGATCGTGGAGGTGTTTATGGGCAGGCCAGCAGGGTGGATGACGGAGTTGACGGGCAGGGCGCCTTTCAATCCAACGACGCGCTGGCGGGCTCGTCACCCTGCATCCAGTACACTGTGTTGCCGGCGAGCGCCAGCGAGTAGGGAACGATTTCGGTGCTAGTGGTTCATTCGGGAAGTTCGTGGATTGTTGAAGGGGTGTTGTGGTGTTTGCCGAAGTTGTCGCTGTTCTGTTCAGCGATGATGGGGGTTCGGTATGCCTGCGTTGGCGAAGCGGATCGAGATCGGCGTTGAGGATCGGGCGGAGCTCGAGCGGATCGTGCGCTCCAGCACTGCGGAGGTGCGGATGGTCGAGCGTGCGCAGATCGTGTTGGAGGCCGGCGAGGGCCGCTCGGCCGCGGAGATCGGCCGGCTGTTGGGGTGTTCGACGAACACGGCGCAGAAGTGGCGGGCGCGCTATGAGCAGGACGGGATCGCCGCCCTCACCGACTTGCCGCGCTCGGGCAAACCGCTGGTCCATTCCCAGGAGGTTCGGGCGAGGCTGATCGCGAAGGCGTGCACGCGTCCGCCGGAAACACCGGAGGGCGCACAGCAGGAACGCTGGACCTATGAGCAATTGGGGGCAGCGGTGGGGATGTCGGCCTCCCACGCGCACGCGATCCTCTCTCGTGCGGAGATCAAGCCCCACCGGACTGACTACTGGGTCATGAGCGACTTCTCCCGGCCCGAGTTCGAGGAGCGCCTGAAAGAGGTCTGCGGTCTCTACGTGAATCCGCCCGAGAACGTGCTGGTCGTCTCGATCGACGAAAAGACCGGCATTCAAGCCAAGGCGCCGACCAAGCCCGACGTCCTGCCTGCTCCAGGGCGCCCGACACGGCGCGAGCACGAATATGTCCGCAACGGCACACAGTGCCTGTTCGCCTGCCTGAAAGTCACGGAAGGCGATGTGCTCGCGATGCCGTCAAAGACACGCAACCGCTTCGACCTGATCCGCTTCCTGGACCAGCTCGACACCGAGATTCCCGTCGTGAAAGGCCAGCAGATCATCGCGGTCAGCGACAACCTCTCCACCCGCGGCACCCAAGAGGTCACAGAATGGCTGGCGAATCATCCACGCTGGAGTTTCCAGTTCACCCCAACCCACGCCAGCTGGCTGAACCAAATCGAGATCTTCTTCTCGATCCTCTACCGTCGCCTGCTCAAGCACGGCAGCTTCTTCAGCGAAGAAGACCTCGCCGAGCAAATGCTCGCCTTCATCGAGACCTACAACCAGACCGCCAAACCCTTCAAGTGGACCTACACCGGAAAGGTCCTCGAAGCATAACCAACGAACTTCACGAATGAACCACTAGTGGGGTGTCAGGCAACGTTCGCCGGGTTGACGGCGCCGAGGATTCGGGCATGACAGCGTTCGGGGCCGAGTCGGTGCCGGCAAACGTTGCCGGGGCCTCCACTAGATGCCAGCAGTCGGCGCCCGGCCTTGTCTATCGCGTAGACTTGGTATGTGGTGGGAACGCCAGTTTCTATGATCCATGCCACCGCGCCGTCGCTCTTAACTACAAGCGCTGTGGCTGAGCCGACGCTGACAGGCGTAGCTTCGGGTTTTACAAATCTGCCGGTATTTACCCTATAGAGTATCCGACCAGTGCTCAGATCGCGGACAACCATAAAATATCTGGGCGCTTTTTCTTTGCCACTACCATAGACTGCAGATTCCGCATATGCGACAATCGTACCGGCAAGCGTCGCAAGCCGCACGCCTGAGCTCCCACCTCCCCCATATGAGGAACTATGTTCTTCGGTTTCGCCCAAGAGGTAGGAGCGCTTTTGTCCGTATGCGCAACCTCGAACGACGGGTTCAGGTTCCGGGAAATGGGGCAGACGTTCCTTGACGATGTACAACTCCGCTTCGGAGTCGGCGAGCAGAACACGCGACTTCGCCGGGGGGCACTTCGGCGCGGTCGTGTGACGGACACGGGCTACGCTCGGCGAAGCCGTCGCCAAGAGCAGCGCGAGCGTTGGGATCATATATATCGCTATTCGGCGCATGGCACTTAAGAGCGCCTAACAAAAGTGTTGGAGTTGTTTGAGGCATATGCGTGCGCAGGCGAGGGTGAGCATGGCTTCGTGGATGTCGGCGCGGCGGGCGTGTCGGCGCGCGAGGTAGCGGTGGGCGTGTAGCCAGGAGATGGTGCGCTCTACGACCCATCGGTCGCGTCCCAGCCCGGATCCGTGTTGGCTGTTCCGTTTGGCGATCTTGGGCGTGATTCCGCGCTCGCGCAGCTCTCGGCGGTGGTGTTTGGAGTCATACGCCCGGTCGGCATACAGGCGTCGTGGCCGGAACTTGCCGTGACGGCCGGTCGGCGGGACACGATCAACCAGCTCGGTCAGCTGCGTGATGTCGTGGCGGTGCCCACCAGTGAGTGTGAACGCGAGCGGCGTGCCTTTGCCATCGACGATCAGATGGTGCTTGCTGCCAAGGCGAGCGCGGTCGACTGGCGAGGGGCCGGTTTGCTCGCCCCCCCTTTGGCCCGCACATGCGAGCTATCAACGACTGCCCTTGACCAGTCAAGCTGGTCGGCGTCGTGAAGCTCGTCCAACAGCACTTGGTGCAGCCGGCTCCAGACGCCGGCTTCGTTCCATTCATGCAGTCGCCGCCAACACGTCATCCCTGACCCACAGCCCATCTCTTGGGGAAGATCCTCCCACGGTATCCCCGTTTTCAAAACAAAGATGATCCCTGTCATCGCCGCTCGGTCAGGCACCCGCGGACGCCCCGTGACCTGCGGCTCACGCACCGGCAAAAGCGGCTCGATACGAGCCCACAACCCATCAGGAAGCAAAGGTTTCGCCATGACGCAGGACTTCGACAGCCCCACCACGAACCCTACCTTCTGTTAGGCGCTCTAAGACTACCGGGTCCCTCCAAAGTTGCGGAGGGTCGCAGACGTTTGTTTGAGCAAGGCGGCTAGCGTAGAGCGCTCACGCCCTCGTGCATACACGCACTATCCTGGGTCAGGATCAGCCGATTCCGCTGACCCGCACGGGGATCGAGCTGTTTTCGGTCGTGCCATTGCCAAGCTGCCCTACCCCGTTGTACCCCCAGCAGTCAATGCTGCCACCGGAGAGCATCGCACAGGCGTAGTGACTGCCGACGCTTAACGAGGTTGCATTTTCAATCCCAAATACGGAAACAGGCGTTGAACTCTCCGTAGATTCTTCTTCTTCCAAGCTCACGCCGTTGCCCAGTTCTCCGAGGCCGTCCCAGCCCCAGCAGGCGATGTGACCGCTGAGCTTCAATGCACATGCAGAGTCCGCCCCAGCGCTCACTGAGGTTGCTTCACTCATACCGCTCACCGGCACCGGTGTATAACTGCCTTCGATCGTTCCGTCACCCAGATTCCCGGATTCGTTGTTGCCCCAACATTCGATGTGACCGCTGGAAATGAGCGCGCATCCAAACTGGGCACCTGTAGCGACCGAGGTCCCGCTGCTGATCCGCTGACCGCAACAGGAGTCGTGCTGCTTTTTTTAGTGCCGTTTCCTAGATTCCCGTATTCGTATTCGTTGTAGCCCCAACAGTCGATGCCCCCGCTGGAGAGCACCGCGCACGTAAAGCTTTGGTAGGCATCGCTGGTCCTGACCGCTGTTGCGTCGCTGATCCCATGAACCGCAACCGGCGTTGAACTGCCTTCGGTCGTTTCATCGCCCAGCTGGCCAAATTCATTGCCTCCCCAGCAGTCGATCTGGCCGCTGGAGAGCAGCGCACATGCAGATTGCGCTCCGGCGGTGATCGCTGTTGCATCGCTGACACCGCTCACCGGCACCGGTGTTGAGCTGTTTTCAGTCGTGCCGTCGCCCAGTTGACCGTCCTCATTACTGCCCCAGCAATCCACCGCTCCTGTGGCAAGCAATGCACATGTAAACCATCCTCCAGAAGCGACTGCGGTTGCGTTATTGATACCGCTTACGGGCACAGGCTTTGAGCTGCTGCTGGTCGTTCCATTGCCAAGCTGCCCATATTCGTTGTAGCCCCAGCAGTCCACCCCGCCGCTGGTAAACACTGCGCATGTATGGTAACTACCGGCGGCGACGGCCGTCGCTTTGCATTCGTCAGTTCGGAATGTCTGGTCGCCACCGACGCTCGGTTTGCCTTCATCGGCCGAGCTTTCCGCCTCCGCCTGATAGTGATAGGTGGTGCATGGTTCCAGGCCGCTGATGGAGACGGTCTCGCTCTGCGTTCCGTTGTCGTTGGCGACCGCGGTTGATGAGGTGATATGCCCGTATGCGGTGGTTGTGCCGTACTCGACGAAGTAGTGGGCGGGCAAGCCCCCTGGATTGACGGTCAGCAACGCCGTTGTAGCGCTCGATGTCGTGGTGCCCGCGACAGGCGCCGCGGTGGATACTGCCGGCGGGCAGCCTTCCTCTTCGAGCGCCAAGACGCAGTAGGCCTCTCGGGGTTCCTGGGGTTCATGTACTTTCTTGCCAGGGAGCAGGGCGCTGTCGAAATAATCTTCGTTTTTTTCGAATTGTTCTTTTGAGGGGCCCTTATACTCGTAGTAGTCGACGAGTTCGACGTACGGTTCTGCGACGGTATGAAGATGCAGGAAATCTTTTGCCGCCAAGCGTTGCAGCGTAAGAGCGCCTAACAGAAGGTAGGGTTCGTGGTGGGGCTGTCGAAGTCCTGCGTCATGGCGAAACCTTTGCTTCCTGATGGGTTGTGGGCTCGTATCGAGCCGCTTTTGCCGGTGCGTGAGCCGCAGGTCACGGGGCGTCCGCGGGTGCCTGACCGAGCGGCGATGACAGGGATCATCTTTGTTTTGAAAACGGGGATACCGTGGGAGGATCTTCCCCAAGAGATGGGCTGTGGGTCAGGGATGACGTGTTGGCGGCGACTGCATGAATGGAACGAAGCCGGCGTCTGGAGCCGGCTGCACCAAGTGCTGTTGGACGAGCTTCACGACGCCGACCAGCTTGACTGGTCAAGGGCAGTCGTTGATAGCTCGCATGTGCGGGCCAAAGGGGGGGCGAGCAAACCGGCCCCTCGCCAGTCGACCGCGCTCGCCTTGGCAGCAAGCACCATCTGATCGTCGATGGCAAAGGCACGCCGCTCGCGTTCACACTCACTGGTGGGCACCGCCACGACATCACGCAGCTGACCGAGCTGGTTGATCGTGTCCCGCCGACCGGCCGTCACGGCAAGTTCCGGCCACGACGCCTGTATGCCGACCGGGCGTATGACTCCAAACACCACCGCCGAGAGCTGCGCGAGCGCGGAATCACGCCCAAGATCGCCAAACGGAACAGCCAACACGGATCCGGGCTGGGACGCGACCGATGGGTCGTAGAGCGCACCATCTCCTGGCTACACGCCCACCGCTACCTCGCGCGCCGACACGCCCGCCGCGCCGACATCCACGAAGCCATGCTCACCCTCGCCTGCGCACGCATATGCCTCAAACAACTCCAACACTTTTGTTAGGCGCTCTAAGTCGTTGGCTCGATTCGGTGCACGCATCCGCCAGCTGGCGGCTCACCGCGCCGCTTCGAACGGCCAAGCAGGCACTAAGGGCGTATCTCGGTAGGAGTCGTGTAGCCTGCGTCGAATCTCTTGATCGGCCAAGCGACCAGGAGGTTCCTGATGGGTTTGATCGACTTCGATGATGGTTGGCGTATGCCTGATTGGTTGTGGGAGCGGGTCGAGGCGTTGCTGCCGGAGCGTCCGGCGCACCCGTTGGGGTGTCACAACCCGCGGGTAGCGGATCGCGACGCGATGGACGCGGTTTTGCTGGTACTCAGGACGGGGATGCAGTGGAACGCGCTGAACGCGACCGGGGTCTGTCACTCAAGCTCGGCGCACCGGCGTTTTCAAGAGTGGGAGCGAGCTGGGGTATTCCACGAGATATGGCGTCAGGGGCTGCTGGAGTACGACGAGGTTGTAGGGGTCGACTGGGCGTGGCTGGCGGCCGATGGCGCGATGACCAAGGCCCCTCTCGGTGGCGCGAAGACCGGCCCGAATCCCACTGACCGGGCCAAGGGGGGGCGAAGCGTTCGGTTCTCAGCGAGGGAGCGGGGGTCCCGATCGGGTTGGCGCACGACGGTGCCAACCGCAACGACCAGCCGCTGCTAGAGCCGACCCTCCAGAGCATCCCGATCGAGCGTCCCGAGCCGACGCCAGAGTCTCCACAGGGCCTGTGCCTCGATCGTGGGTATGACTCCCCACCGATGCACGACCTAGTGGAGGCCCCGGCAACGTTTGCCGGCACCGACTCGGCCCCGAACGCTGTCATGCCCGAATCCTCGGCGCCGTCAACCCGGCGAACGTTGCCTGACACCCCACTAGCCGTCAAACACGGCTACACGCCGCATATCCGTGCCCGGGGAGAGGAAATCAAACTCAAGGCGCGCACACCCGGCTGGCGTGCAAGGCGCTGGGTCGTCGAGGCCACGCACTCCTGGCTGAACCGCAACCGCGGAATCCTCATCCGCTGGTCCAAGAAGGAGGAGAACCACCTCGCGCTCCTCCAGCTCGCTAGCGGCCTGATCGCTTTCAAGAAGGCCCACCACGCGACCCCCGAAGCCACCTACTGAGATACGCCCTAAGTGGTTCGGGTCCTTCGTCCAGCGGGGTGGTTGATGAATTATTCTTAAGCTCTACACCCTGCTCGCTGAACCAGATGCGGGGGTGGCCCATACCTTTACTAATGATTCTAGCAAATGCCTTCGCATATTTGACAGTGTACGGACTTCTGGGAGTGACACTGACCAGATCGTGGTAGTCATGAAACCCCCAGACACCAGGCTTTCTGGACCAAAACTTATGATTGTGCCGGATCGTCTCTATGTAGCGTCCGATGTAGCTATCGTACTCGGCGAATTCGCCTGCTACCATCGTACAGTTACAACCTACTCGTCTGAGGATCGATCTCGCCTTTTTCCAGAACAGAGCAGCCTTTTTAGCATGTTCGAACAGTGGATCGTAGTTGGTATTGCTATGGAAGTCGGGCTCGTTCCAAGCCCCCCACCTCTTGACAGCGGGTATAACGGCGGCTTCTTTTTTGTGGTGTTCCACCACCTTTTTGATTAGCTGTTCGATGTCCTTGCCATACACTTCGACGCTTGGGTTGTTCACCGCGGGGCACGATTTTCCGAATGCGCATTCTTCGACTACCCCAAACGTAATGTACGGTTCAAGACCTGCTTTGTTGACGGCTTCGAGCCATGGTGCGAGTTTAGAAAACTTCGTGTTATATGGGATAACATCGCGCGCCACCTTGACGTGCAGTGGTCCGCCGGTGAGGTGTTTGTCGAAGCTGAGCGTCGTGTCGTACAGCGCGAGATCCTGCATCGACCCCGCGCCGAACAGGGTGCTCGCATCCCGTGACATCCAGAACAGGGTCGAGTCCGCGAAGTTCCCCGCGCCGGTGCCGGACTCGGTCTTGGTGTAGGAGACCGCGTGGCCGTCGACGTAGGGTGTGATCTCGGTTTCGGCGGGCGCTTCGGTGTTGAGCACGAATGCGTAGTAGTGCCAGGCGCCCGCGGTGGGCCGTTCGAAGTACACCGTGTTGCGGGAGGAAACCTCGCCGATCGACACCGCGAAGTCGGTGCCCGGGCTGGCGTCGGGGTCGACCAGGAACCCACCGGCGTATTCGTTGAAGTTCGGCGTGAACTCCAACGCCAGCCGGTCGTCTTCGGCGAACGCGCTCCACTTCATCCAGAACTCGACCGTCAGCCTGTGGGTGCCGGACAGGTCCACGCTCGCGCGTGCCGCGCCCGAGGAGCCGTTGAACAGCGCCGAGGTCGAGGAGTCCCCGACCAGGCCGCCCGGCTCCCCCAGCGTCACGCCGCTCAGGACTTCGGCGTTCGCGCCGCCGACCGCGTCCGCAAACGATGACGCACCGCTGGCTTCGCCCATCGGCCAGAAGTGCGCGAGCCCCGTGGTGCTTTCAACCGCGTGCTCATAGGTTTCGGCCCGCGCTGTCCGCGCAGCCCCCAGGAGGAGGATCAATCCCAGCAGCAGCGCGACGGTGCCTCGGCTTCCAGGGATGCGGGCCGAGATTCTCAAGGAAGGCAACATTCTCAAAGACGGAACCTACGCAGACATCTGGCGCCATGTCAATAGCTTTTTCACGAATATTCACGAGCCGACCGCGCACTTTCCGTCTTTTTGTTCGAATCCGTCAGGCGGATCGCGAACTTCGGTTGGATATGACGGCCGGATGGTTGTCCGGTTCGCGCCCTCGGGCGCAGCCGGCGTCAGGCGGGGTCGGGCACCTCGGTGACGGCCAGGGCCATCGCGCGGTAGAGCAGGTCGATCGCGGGCCGCACGCCGTCCTCGTCCTGGAGCAGGGTGTGCGCCGCGGCAAGCGCCGCGCCGATCGTCTGCAGCGCCTCGCCGACCTCCCCGGGGTCGGGGTCGCGGCAGGCGGCGATCGCCATCTCGAGCATCGCCTGGGCCTGCTCGATGGCGCCGCCGAACAGCGCCGGTCCGACGAGGCTGCCGTAGCCGTACACCCGGGCAAGGCGCCCGGAGAGGGTGATCGACGGTCCCCGGCGCGGGGGTGTCGCCGGGGACAGCCCGCGCCCGTCGAACAGCCCGGCGATCGTCTCGCCCAGCATTCCCCGTGTGGTCCGCTCGTCGAGGCCCGCGTGGGCAGCGACGCGCAGCGCCATGTAGAGGCCGCTCTGCGGCTGTCCGTAGGGGGGGTCCGAAGCGAACACGATCCGCTCGGCCGGCGCCCGTGCCAGCAGCTCGATCACATCCAGGGCGAAGAAGCAGGAGGTGTCGTACAGCACCCCCGGGTGATCGGCGAGCATCGACGTGAGGATCCCCTGGTCGCAGATCGCGCCGTGCGCGAGGATCAGCACCACCTCTGGATGGGCCAGCGCCAACTCGGCCAGCCCCCGCGCGATCGGCGGCAGGCCGCGGCCGGCGTGGATCAGGATCGGCACGCCGGCCTGTTCGGCGACCGCGAAGATGCCTCGAAGCTCGCTGCCGTCGAACCCGAACTCCTGGGCGCGAGGGTGCAGCTTGATCCCGCGCGCACCCGCCGCCAGGCAGCGCTCGGCCTCGGCGAGCGGATCTTCGGAGGGGTCCAGCCGGCAGAAGGGGATCAGCCGACCCTCGCTCTCGCGCGCCCAGGCCAGCACGCGGTCGTTGGGCACGCTGTAGGCCGGGCGGCGCTCGGGGTCGTGCAGCGGGAACACGCACGCCCGCCGGGCGTGCGCCTCGTCGAGCATCTCCAGCAGCTCTGCGAGCGCCAGCGAGCGCCCGTCCTCGTCCAGTCCCAGATGGGTGTGGGCGTCGAAGACCTCGGCGCCGGCCGGAAGCAGCCGCTGCGCCTCGGCCAGGAACGGCGCCAGGGCGTCGGCGTACAGAGAGGTGTCCATGGGCCGGCACCCTATTGGGTGGCTGGTCGCACCGGTTCGCAGCGGTGCGATCACTCGTGACATTGGCCTCTACCCCCGCGTGTCTTTAGCCTGGCGCTGTGGCCTGGGACGTGGTGATCGCCGGCGGCGGCTTCGGAGGCTTCTACGCCGCCCGCACGCTGGAGCGGCTGCTGCCGCGCCACAGCGCCCGGGTGACGCTCGTCAGCGACGTCAACTTCCTGCTGTTCACCCCGCTGCTGCCGGGCGCGGCGGCGGGGACGCTGGAGCCCCGCCACGTGGTGGTGCCGCTGCGCGAGCAGTTGCACCGCACCGACCTGTGGCTCGGGCGCGTCGCCGGCGCGGACCCCGAGCGCTCGGTGCTGACAGTGCAGCGATCACAGATCGACCGCCGATCGGAGGCCGACCGATCACAGGTCGCCCAGCACGAAGTCGGTCGCCATGAGCTGCGCTACGACCAGCTGATCGTGGCACTCGGGTCGGTCTCGCGCACCCAGCCGGTTCCCGGCCTGGTCGAGCACGCGATCGGCTTCAAGACCCTCTCGGAGGCCATCGCGCTGCGCAACCGCGTGATCTCGATGCTCGAGATCGCCGAGACCGTCCCCGACGCCGCGACGCGAGCCGAGTACCTCACATTCGTGTTCGCCGGCGCCGGCTACGCCGGCATGGAGGGCGTGGCGGAGCTGCAGGACTTCATGAGCGACATCATCGACCTGTACCCGCGCTGCCGGGCCCAGGGGATGCGCTGGGTGCTGCTGGAGGCGCGCGAGCGGGTGATGCCGGAGGTCGCCCCGAGCCTCGCGGCCTTCGCGCGGCGCGAGCTGCGTGCCCGCGGCATCGAGATCCGCACCCAGACCACGATCGTCGAGGTGAGCGACCGGTCGGTGCGTCTCAACGACGGCACCACGATCCCTGCGCGCACGGTTGTGTGGACGGCGGGCGTCAGGCCCCACCCGGTCGTCGCCCGCCTCGGGTTGCCGCTCACCAACGGGGGACGCGTCGAGGTGGACCGCGCGATGCGCGTGCGGGGCCATCCGAACGTGTGGGCGATCGGAGACGCCGCCGCGGTGCCGGACCCCGCGCGCAGGGGCCACACCTCGCCGCCGACCGCCCAGCACGCGATCCGCCAGGGCCGCAGGGTGGCGCGCAACGTGGCCGCCGAGCTCGGCGCCGGCGGACTCGTGCGGGGCGAGCGACGACCGGGTGGGCGGGTGCGTCCATTCAAATACCGCACGCTCGGGGTGTTCGTCGACCTGGGCCGCCACCAGGCGGTGGCCACCACCGTCGGGATCAGATGGCGGGGCTTCCCGGCATGGTTTCTGGCGCGCACCTACCACCTGGCCAACATGCCCGGCTCCAAGCGCAAGCTGCGGCTGCTCGTCGACTGGACGGTGGCGCTGCTGTTCAGCCGCGACATCTCCGAGCTGGGCCAGCTCGGGCATCCTCCGGAGCTTGAACACGAGCAGGCTGCGACCCGCTGAGCGAGTGAGGCCCGCGGTTTGAGCTAATGGGCCAGGCCGCCGCCGGCTGAGGCGGGTGAGCCGACAGACACACGCGCGCCGCGGCGCTACGCTGCCCGACGATGCGCTTCGCGGTCAAGTTCCTCGGCTGCAAGGTCTCCCACGCGGACGCGATGCTCGCCCGCCAGCGGCTGTTGGAGGCCGGCCACGAGGAGGTCGCCGAGGCCGATGCGGAGCTGCACGTGATCAACACCTGCTGCATCACCGGCGAGGCCGAGGCCAAGTCGCGCCAGTCGGTGCGCCGCTCGCTGAAGACCGCGCGCGAGGTGTATGTCGGCGGCTGCGCCGTCAACCTGCGCCCCGCGCAGTTCGCCGAGATCGCCCCTGCGGTCAGGCCGTTCGCCGGCACCGCCGACGACGTCGCGCAGGCGATGGCGTCGGCGCTCGGAGGGTGTGCGGATCTCGAGCACGACGTGCTGATCGGTCGCGCGGTTTCGCCGGGCGGCCGACCAGCACGCCGGGGTGGTCGTGCCGTTCGCCCGGGGGACCGCACGGCGCACCCAGATGGCGGTGCGGCGGGCCCGAGCGGCCGCACCGCGCCCCTGGATGGCTCGGCGGCGGCCCGCACGCGGGGCTTCGTCAAGGTCCAGGACGGTTGCGACTGCCACTGCGCGTACTGCATCATCCCGACCGTCCGCGGCAAAGCCCGTTCCCGTCCGGCGTCGGCGGTCCTCGACGAGGTGCGCCGCCGCGTCGCGGCGGGCCAGCCGGAGGTCGTGATGACGGGGATCAGCGTCGGGGACTACCGCGACCCCGAGCGGGGCCTGGAGCTGGGCGAGCTGATGGTCGCGGCGGCGCAGGTGCCGGGCGTGCGGCGCGTGCGGCTCTCCTCGGTCGAGGTGATCCACGTGCGCGACACGCTCGTGCAGGCGCTGCGCGACGAGCCGAAGGTCTGCCCGCACCTGCACGTCCCGATGCAGTCCGGCGACGACGGGGTGCTGAGGCAGATGGGCCGCCACTACACATCCGAGCAGTACTTGGAGGCGATCCACACGCTGCGCGCCGCGGTGCCGCAGTGCAACGTGACGACGGACATCATCGTCGGCTTCCCCAATGAGACCGAGGCCGCGTTCCAGCGGACGCTCGGGCTGGTCCGGGAGGCGGGGATCAGCAGGGTGCACGCCTTCTCCTACTCGCCCCGGCCCGGCACCGCCGCCGAGGCGCTCGGCGACGTGGTCGCGCCGGCGGAGAAGAAGCGCCGCTCGCGCGAGCTGCGCGGGCTGTCGGAGGTGCGCTCGCGCCATCACCGCACCGTCAAGCTGGGCTCGCGCGAACGGGTGCTGGTGGACAAGGTGGCCCCGACGCAGTGCTCGGGCTACACCGCCGACTACACCCACTGCTACCTGCCGGCCGGCGCCGCGACGGCCGGCGAGGTGATCGAGGTGGCGGTGCACGAGCTGCACGCCGACGGTCTGCGTGTGACGCCGGTGCGCGCGCTCCACGCCGACAGTCTGCGTGTGACGCCGATGTGAACTGCGGGCCCAAATCGCTATACGGAGCCGCGGCACGGCTATCCTTCACGCCACGTGGCCGTCGCGGAGCAGCTCAAGAGCGATCTCACCACCGCGATGAAGGCGGGGGAGAGGGAGCGCGTGGGCGCCCTGCGGATGGTGCTCTCGGAGCTGCAGAAGGCCGCCAAGGAGGGCGGCGACGACGAGCTCGCGGTGCTGCGCCGCGAGCGCAAGCGCCGCCTGGAGGCCGCCGCGGCCTACCGCGAGGGCGGACGCGAGGATCTCGCCGGCACCGAGCAGGCCGAAGCGGAGCTGATCGCCGGCTATCTGCCGGCGGAGCTCTCAGACGACGAGCTCGCAGAGATCGTCGCGCGCGCGGTCCGCGACAGCGGGGCCGAGTCGGTCAGAGACATGGGACGCGCGATGGGCCTCGCGATGGCCGCGGTCGACGGCCGCGCCGACGGCAAGCGGGTCTCGGGGCTGGTGCGGGCGGCGCTCGGCGGATGACGGGCACGCTCAGCGCCGTGTCCCAAGGTCCGACGGATGCCGGGGATGACTGGATGAGGACGCAAGCTCGCCGCGGATGAGGACCCAGATCGAGCTGCCGGGCGAAGTCGCCGCCGAGCTGGCGGGCAGTCAGGACGCGGTGCTGCGCGCGTTGGAGGGTCATCTGGACTGCCGCGTGTTCCTGCGCGGGAACCTGCTCACACTCGACGGTTCCGAGCCCGAGACGCGCGCGGGGGAGCGCGTGGTGCGCGAGCTGTCGGACCTGATCGCCCGCGGGTATGAGATCGGCCCCGGCACGATCGGGGCGGTGACGGGGGCGCTGGACGCCCACGAGTCCCCGGCGCGGGTGCTGGAGGACGTCGTCTGGCGCCATCGCTCGCTGCGGGTCGCCCCCAAGACGGTCAACCAGAAGCGCTACGTGGATTGCATCCGCCAGCGCACGATCACCTTCGGGGTGGGCCCCGCCGGCACCGGCAAGACGTTTCTCGCGGTCGCGATGGCCGCGGCGGCGCTGTCGCGCAACGAGGTCAACCGCATCATCCTCACCCGCCCCGCCGTCGAGGCCGGCGAGCGCCTGGGCTTCCTGCCGGGCGACCTGATGGCCAAGGTCGACCCCTACCTGCGCCCGCTGTTCGACGCCCTGCACGACATGCTCGACCCCGAGAAGGTCTCCCAGCACCTCGAGCGCGGGGCGATCGAGATCGCGCCGCTGGCGTTCATGCGGGGGCGCACGCTGAACGACTCGTTCGTGATCCTCGACGAGGCTCAGAACACGACGCCCGAGCAGATGAAGATGTTCCTCACCCGCCTCGGGTTCGGCTCGCGGATGGTCGTCACCGGGGACGTCACCCAGGTCGACCTCCCCCGCGAGCAGCGCTCGGGCCTGATCGTCGTCGGCGAGGTGCTCGAGGCGGTCGACGGCATCGAGTTCGTGCGCTTCGGCGGAGAGGACGTGGTCCGCCACAAGCTGGTGCAGCGGATCGTCGAGGCCTACGACGAGCACGCCCAGCGCCACGTCCGCGACCGGCCGGAGATCGGCCCGCGTGCCGCTGACCTCCGCCGGGCGTAGTCCGGTGCTCGACGTCGAGGTCTTCGGCGCGGAGGCGCTCGGCGACGACGCTCCCGCGCAGGCCGAGGTGCGGCGTCTGTGCGTCCTGGCCGCCGCCGCCGCCGGCGTCCAGGAGGGCCACGTCGCGATCGAGTTCGTGGGCAGCGAGCGGATCGCGCAGCTCAACGCCGAGCATCGCGGCAGGGCCGCCCCGACGGACGTGCTGTCCTTTCCAATCGACGGGCGGGCGGATCGATGGGGATTGGCGGGACTCCGACGACGGTCGCTCGGCGGGGTGCCGCGCGAGCTGGGCGACGTGGTCATCTGCCCCGCGCACACCGAGGATCTGCGCGAGGCGGTCGTCCACGGGGTGCTGCACCTGGTGGGCATGGATCACGAGCGCGACGACGGCGAGATGCTGGCGCTGCAGACCGAGCTGCTGCGCTGGGAGCGGCTGTGACCAGACACCCGCCGAGACTCCCCGCCCGCCGACTCCAGGCCGGCCGACTTCCCGCCCGCCGACTCCGTGACCCATGCGGGCTTCGTGGCGCTCGCGGGCCGGCCCAACGTCGGCAAGTCGACGCTCGTCAACGCGGTGGTCGGCGCCAAGGTGGCGATCGTCTCCGACCGCCCCCAGACCACGCGCCGGGCGATCAGCGGGGTGTGCACCACAGAGGACCGCCAGATGGTGCTGGTGGATCTGCCCGGAGTGCAGCGCCCACGCGACGCGCTCACGGCGCGCATGGCGCAGCGCGTCCGCCAGGAGCTGGAGGGCTCGGACGCCGCGCTGCTGATCCTCAACGGCGAGCAGGGGGTGGGCCCCGGCGACCGCTTCATCGCCCAGACCCTTGCCGGCGCGCGGCTGCAGGTGGCGATGGCGGTCAACAAGCTCGACCGCCTCACCCGCGCGCAGACGGTGGCGGCCCTGCGAGGAGCGGCCGCGCTGGAGCTGGAGGGGGAGGTGTTCCCGATCTCGGCGCGCACCGGCGAGGGCGTGGAGGCGCTGGTCGAGCACCTGGGCACCCTGCTGCCCGAGGGCCCGTTTCTGTTCGCGCCCGGCGAGCGCTCCGATCAGCCGCGGGAGCTGTTGGTGGCGGAGCTGATCCGCGAGGCGGCGGTCAGGCGCACCTTCCACGAGCTGCCCCACGCCGTCGAGGTGGTCGTGGAGGAGCTGGAGGGCCCGCAGGCGGACCTGATGCGGGTGAGGGCGCAGGTCTGGGTTGAGAGTCGCTCCCAGAAGGGCATCCTGATCGGTGCCCGCGGGCGCATGATCAAGGCGGTCGGCAGCGCCGCTCGGAGCGAGCTCGAGCGCGAGCTGGGCTGCCGGGTGCACCTGGATCTCTCGGTGCGGGTTCAGCGTGACTGGCGCGCCGACGACCGGCTGCTCGATCGACTCGGCATCTCATAGCGCCCGTCTTCGGCAGAACCGAACCGCCCTCCGGCTTTGTTGACGAAATGGTCCGTCGACGCCTACAGTTAGCAATATATTGAACCATTCGAGGTGCGCGGGGCGGCGCGGTTTCATGTTACGGTCTAGGCACATTCATAAGAGAGCAGGTCGTCCACGGGAGACGAGCAGGGAAGAATGTCCGCAAAGATTGCCGTCCTGGGCCTGGTCATCGAGGAGCCAGGCCCCGCCCATCGGCTGACGGCGAAGCTGCGTCAGCGTCTCTCCTCGGCGGAGTTCGTCGACTCCAAATGTGTATTCGGCCCTGACCCGCCTGGAGCGGGATGGGCTGGTGCGCTCCGTCGCAGCCGACTCCTGCCGGGAGCCGACCGCCACGGTCGAGGAGCCGACCGGCGGGGAGATCGCGTCGAGGGAGGCCGTCGCTGCCAACGGGGCATCCGCGAGGCGAGCGCCCGGAGGGCGCATGGACTCGCGCGCGTTCCAAGCGACGCCCGCGGGGGTGCGGCATTTCGAGGAGTGGCTGCTCGGCTCTTCCTCGGCGCCGCCCCTGCGCGACGAGCTGCACATGAAGATCGCGCTCTGCCAGCCGCACAACCTGCCACGCCTGATTGAGCTGGTCTATGGACAGGAGCTGGTCTGCCTGGCGCGCGTGCGGGAGCTCAGGCGCTCCTTCGAACGCGTGTCCCCACCGATGCCGGAGCGGTGGTCGGGGCTGGTGCTGGGGCACATCAGGGACGCCGAGCTCTCCTTCTGGGACACCAGGCTGGCCTGGCTGCAGGGCGTTCGCGAGTCGCTGGAGCGCATCCACGCCGAGTATCAGTGCGCGACCCGGCGGCGACGAGAATCCTAGGGACCGTACCGGGGGCATGGGGCCTTCGGATGTCCCGAGCAGCGGCTGCCCCCGATCGGCCGATGCAGCGTATCGTCTACACTGCGCGCGCGACTGAGCGCCGCGCGACTCGGCTCGGCGGCCGCCAATCGGGGGGACCCACTGGGCAAGAAATTTTTCACCTGTGTATTGAAGACCACCCCATGGCTCGCCATCATTGACCACGAGGCAATGCGGAACGAGAACATCAGCCCACCGGTCGCGGCTCCAGGCGCTCGGTCGCACGCTGGGCGTCGCCGGCGACGCCCAGCCCGCATCGCCGCCTGCAGCGGTGGTCCGACGCCGCTGTACCGATGCGGTTCGGTCAGGGTCGTAGCCGGGTCCGTCCGGATCGTGGCAAGGTCCGCGCCAATCGCGGCCTGGTCGCCTCGGGATCGCCGCGGCGCCCAGGCTGGGCGCCGGCACCGAGTCCAGGGAGGTCGCTGCAGTTGAGCCCGCGCCCCGCCATCTCCCCGCGGCACAACCTGACCGGGCAAACTGGCGAAGACGCCGCCGAGGAGCGCCGCGGCCGGTACTCCTCCTCGTTGCAGGCCGGCCTGGCGATTCTCAACTGCTTCAGCGCCGAACGGCCGGTGCTCGGGATCGCGAGGCTCGCGGACGAGCTGAACATGAGCCGCTCCACCACGCACCGCTATGCCTCGACACTGGTGGCGCTCGGCTATCTCGAACAAGATCAGGCGCGCCGCTATCGGCTCGCGCCACGCGTCGCCGACGTCGGCATGGCGGTGCTGGACTCGATGGCGCTGCGCGGCAAGGCCCGAGAGCCGATGCGGGCGCTGCGCGAGCAGACCGGTCGCACCGTCTCGCTCGCGGTCCTCGACGGCGAGGACGTCAGGTACGTCGAGCGGCTGCGCGGCTGGCGCAAGGGCCAGCACGCCGTCGACCTCGACCTCGGAGTGGGAGCGCGCCTCCCGGTCCACTGCACCGCGATGGGCAAAGTCCTGCTGGCGCATCTCCCCGAGTCCGAGCGCGAACAGCTGATCGCAGGGCTGCAGCTGAAGCGTCGCGGACCCAACAGCATCACCAGCAAGCGGGCCCTGCGGGCCGAGTTGGAGCAGATTCGCGAGGCGGGTCTGGCGGTCGGCGACGAGGAGCTCGCCCCGGGGGTGCGTACGATCGCGGCCCCCGTCAGAGATGCCGCCGGAGAGGTGATCGCGGCGATCGGCGTTCCCGTCCCGGCAGATGCCTTCTCGGTTGCGGACCTTCGGGAGACGCTCGGCGCACCGGTCATCGCCACCGCCAAGCGCGTCTCCGCCGCGCTGGATGGCTGAAAGGCCGGTCTGAGCGTCGCCTATAGCGTGCGCTCCAGTCGATCTGCGATCTTCCGCACGGCCTCGAGTTCGAGCTCCGAGCGAAAGACGAACGGCACTGTCAATATGAACGGCGAGTCGTGCGCGCCGATTGCTCGGCGCAGGCGGGCGATCTGGCGCTGCTGGGCGCGTACGCGCCCATGCACCCCCAGCGCGGCCCGAGTGGCCGAGCGCGTGAGGGAGTCGCTGCCCGCGCCGCCGCGCTCGGATTCATGGCTCAGCTCGGCGATCTGTGCCAGCTCGGCATTGTCAAAGCGCCGCGGCAGCGTGCCGTTGACCACCACGGCGTGCAGCTCGCGACCGAGCTCGCGGCGCACGCCGGCGCCGAGCTCCAGCGTCTCGGTGATCGCCATCTCGGCGGCCTGTGTCACCGCGAGGTAGGCCGAGCGCGTCGGATCCTCCAGCAGCTCGCGCACCTGCTGGGACTGGCGTGCGATCGGCCCGACCCGCGCGATCGCCGAGAAGGTCCGCGGCGAGCCCAACATCGCCAGCGCGTGCCCGGTGGCGGGGGCGTCGAGCACCACCAGGTCGTAGTCGGCGGCGCGTGCCGCCGAGCGCCGGCCTTCGGCGAGCTCCCAGACCTTGATCATGCTGAGCATCTCGCGGGCCCCCGGGGCGGCGGCGATCAGGTACTGGAAGGCCGAGCTCGAGGTGAGCACGCGGGCCGACACCTGTCCCCCGATCGTCCGCAGCCACTCGGCGAGCACGAGGTCGGGGTCGATCGACAAGCACCACAGCCCGTCTGCGAGCTCGGTCTCGACGCCGTGCGGCGGCGCCTCGGGGATGCCCAGCAGCGCGGGCAGCCTCCCGGTCCCGTTCGTGCCGTTGCGCGCGTTGGCGCCGCTGACCTCGACGACGATCGTCCGCAGCCCCCGCCGCGCGGCGAGCGTGCCGACGGCGGCCGACAGGGTCGTCTTGCCGACGCCCCCCTTGCCGGTTACGACGATCAGCTTGCCGTCCAGCGCCGATGCCATCTGTCCATGATGACGTGCCGTCGCGGCGTCGCCGGCCGCCGTGCGGCGGCGTGGGGGAGAGCACGAGGTCGCGACGGGTCCGGCGCGACGGGCAAGAGCGCGGGCGCCACCTACAATCCGGCCGGTGAACACCGCGACCGGGGATGCGATCGAGGACCGGCTCGTCTACGACGAGCGCGGCCTGCTGCCGTGCGTGGTCCAGGACTGGCGCACCGGGGAGGTGCTGATGCTGGCCTACATGAACGAGGAGGCCCTGCGGCGCACGCGGGCGACCGGGGAGCTGCACCTGTGGAGCCGCTCGCGCGGGGAGCCGTGGCACAAGGGCGCGACCAGCGGCAACACCCAGGCGGTGCGGGCGCTGCGCCTGGACTGCGACGGGGATGCGCTGCTCGCGCTGGTGGAGCCCGCGGGGCCGGCCTGCCACACGGGGCAGCGCACCTGCTTTCACCGCGGCGAGCTGGAGCCGCTGGCGCCGCACGAGGTGCTGCCGGGGCTGGAGCGCACGCTGAGCTCGCGCGCTCGCGAGCGCCCCGCGGGCTCCTACACCGTGGCGCTGCTCGACGACCCGGCGCGGATCGGCGAGAAGGTGATGGAGGAGGCCGAGGAGGTGGCGCGCGCCGCTCGCACCGAGTCCGACGAGCGCGTCGACGAGGAGGCCGCCGACGTGCTCTACCACCTGCTGGTGCTGCTGCGCAGCCGCGGGCGCGCCCTCCTCGACGCCGAGCTGGTGCTGGATGGCCGTCGCGGCTAGGGCCTCGCACAACCTGATCCCGGTCTGCGAGAGCTTCATCGACGACTGCCAGACCCCGGTCTCGGCCTTCCTGAAGCTGCGCGCGCTCGCGCCCGGCGAGCCGGCGTTCCTGCTGGAGTCAGCCGACCAGGGCCAGCGGGTCGGGCGCTGGTCGTTCATCGGCATCCGCCCGCGCTCGGTGCTGCGCTGGTCGCTGGCCGACGGCGGCGACCCCTATGCGCTCGCGGCCGCGCAGACCGGGCGTTTTCGCCAGGCCCCGATCGACGACGCCCCGCCGTTCACCGGCGGGGCGGTGGGGTTCTTCGGCTACGACCTCGTGCGCACCGTCGAGCCGCTGCGGGAGCCGAATCCCGATCCCCTTGGATTGCCGGACATGGCGCTGATGCTGTCCGACGCGCTGGTGATCTTCGACCATCTCAAGCACACCGTGACGATCCTCGCCAACGCCGACCTGGAGGCCGAGCCTGACGAGCGGCGCGCCCACGCCGCGGCCGCCGAGACGATCGCCGAGATCAGGGAGACGCTGGCGGGGCCGGTGCCGCGGGTGGCGCTCCCGCCGGGGCCGCGGGCGATGCCGAGCTTCGAGTCGAACATGCCGCGGGAGCGCTTTGAAGCGATGGTGGCGCGGATCGTGCGCTACATCTACGCTGGCGACGCCTTCCAGGTGGTGCCCTCCCAGCGGTGGTCGGCGCCGGTGCCGGTGCAGGCGTTCTCGATCTACCGCGGCCTGCGCGCGGTCAACCCGAGCCCGTACATGTACTTCCTGGACTTCGGGGACTTCCAGATCGCCGGGGCGAGCCCTGAGCCGCTGCTGACGGTCAGCGGGATGACCGACCGCTCGCCGGATCGCGCGGGCGTCGATGACGAGGTCGCCCGCGCCGGCGTCGATAACGGGACCGCCGATCCGATGGAGGAAGATCCCGCCCACCCCTCTGCCGGTCTCGGCGCCGGCCCTGCGCGGCGCGTGAGCACGTGGCCGATCGCCGGGACCCGCCCGCGCGGGGCCGACGCGGCGGAGGACGAGCGGATCGCCCGGGAGCTGCTGGAGGACCCCAAGGAGCGCGCCGAGCACGTGATGCTGGTCGACCTCGGCCGCAACGACCTCGGGCGGGTGTGCGAGACGGGCAGCGTCGAGGTGCAGACGTTCATGGCGGTCGAGATCTACTCGCACGTGATGCACATCGTCTCCTCCGTCACCGGGCGGCTGCGCGAGGGGATCAGCGCGATGGACGCGCTGCGCTCGGTGCTCCCGGCGGGCACGCTCTCGGGCGCGCCGAAGGTGCGCGCGATGCAGATCATCGACGAGCTCGAGCCCGTCAAGCGCGGCGGCTACGGCGGCGCGATCGGCTACCTCTCATACGCGGGGGACCTCGACACCTGCATCCACATTCGCACGGTGGTCGTCAAGGACGGCGTCGCCCACATCCAGGCCGGCGGCGGCACCGTGGCCGACGCCAAGCCCGAGTACGAGTACGAGGAGTCGCTGGCCAAGGCCCGCGCGGTGCTGCGCGCGATCGAGTTGGCGATCTCCCAGCCGGAGTGGCCATGAGGGTTTTGATGATCGACAACTACGACTCGTTCACCTATAACCTCGTGCAGTACCTGGGCGAGCTGGGGGCCGAGGTGGAGACGGTGCGCAACGACCGCGCGACGGTGGACGAGCTGCTGGAGCGGGGCTACGAGCGCTGCGTGGTCTCGCCGGGGCCGTGCACCCCCGACGAGGCGGGGATCTCGCTGGAGGTGGTGCGCCGGATGCCGGAGGCGGGCGTTCCGACGCTCGGGGTGTGCCTTGGCCACCAGGCGCTGGCGCAGGCGTTCGGGGGCCGGGTGGCGCTGCACCCGCCGGTGCACGGCAAGGCGACGACGATCGAGCACGACGGGCGCACGATCTTCCGCGGTCTGTCGTCGCCGCTGACGGTGGGGCGCTACCACTCGCTGGTGGTCGAGCCCGAGCTGCCGGACTGCCTGGAGTGCTCGGCCCGCGGCGACGGCGTGCTGATGGCGCTGCGCCATCGCGAGCTGCCGGCGGAGGGCGTGCAGTTTCACCCCGAGTCGGTGCTGACCGATGAGGGCAGGCAGCTACTGGCCAACTTCCTCGGGGCTGATCGGCCGCTGGCGGGCGCCGCCGGCGCTTCGCGGCGGGTGCCCGAGGACTCCGCGCGAGCGCGGGCGCGCTGATGCCCAACGCGGTGCTCACCAGCGCGATCGACGCGCTCGCGTCGCGCGAGGACCTCAGCGAGGACCGGGCCGCGGAGGTGCTGGCCGAGATCATGCGCGGCGAGGTCTCAGAGACGCAGATCGCGGGCTTTCTGATCGCGCTGCGGACGAAGGGCGAGACGGTCGACGAGCTCGCGGGCCTCGCGCGGACGATGCGCGAGCTGGCGGCCCACGTGGAGACGGGGCGCGAGGATCTGCTGGACACCGCGGGGACCGGCGGGGGGCGGCGGACCTTCAACGTCTCGACCACCGCGGCCCTGATCGCGGCGGGCGCGGGCTGCGCGGTGGCCAAGCACGGCAATCGCTCCGCGACGGGCCCGTCGGGGTCGGCGGACCTGCTGGAGGCGCTGGGGGCCCGCATCGACCTCGCTCCCGACGGGGTGGCGCGCTGCATCGAGGAGGCGGGCTTCGGCTTCATGTTCGCCCCGGCGCACCACCGCGCGACGCGCTTCGTGGTGCCGGTGCGACGCGATCTGGCGGTGCGCACGATCTTCAACCTGCTCGGCCCGCTCACCAACCCGGCGGGCGCCGAGCGCCAGCTGATCGGGGTGTCCGAGCCGCGCTTCATGGACGTCGTCGCGGGGGCGCTGGCGCGGCTGGGGGTGCGGCGGGCGCTGGTGGTCTGCAGCGAGGACGGCCTCGACGAGGTCTCGGTGTCGGCGGCGACCAGCGTGGTCGAGGTCAACGGGCGGGAGGTCGTGCACTACACGATCACCCCCGACGAGCTCGGCGTCGCGCCGACCCCGGCATCGGACCCGGCGCTGGAGGGCGGAAGCCCGGCGGACAACGCGCGGATCACCCGCGCGATCCTCGCGGGCGAGCCGGGGCCGCGGACGGACCTGGCGGCGATCAACGCGGGCGCCGCGATCTACGCGGCGGGCGCCGTCGCGACGCTGGCCGAGGGCGTGCAGGCCGCGCGGGCGGCGCTGGCAGAGGGCCGCGCGGCGCGGGCGCTGGAGAGCTATGTGGGGGCGAGTCAGAGACACGCGCCCGCCGAGGCGGTGTCGTGAGACGGCCGCGGGCGCGGGTTCTCCCCCGGCGGTGGTCGAGACACCGGGTGGACGAGCAGTGAGCAGCGTTCTGGAGGAGATCCTCGCGAGCACCCGCGCCGAGGTCCGGCGGCGCAAGCGCGAGCACCCGCTGGGGGACCTGATCGACAGCGACGAGCAGGCCGCGGTCGCGGCCGATGGGGCGATGTCCAACGGACGCGTCGCCAGCGTCGTCCCCAGGGGGCGGCCGGCCGGCACGCGCCGTCTGCGCGACGCGCTGGCCGGACCCGGGATCGCGGTGATCGCGGAGTTCAAGCGGCGCTCGCCCTCGGCGGGTCCGCTACGCGGGCATGCCGACGTCGGCGAACTGGTCGGGGCGTATCGGCGCGGCGGCGCGGCGGCGCTGTCGATCCTCACCGAGGGCCCCAACTTCGACGGCTCGCTGGAGGATCTGCGTCGGGCCCGGGCGGCGAGCGACCTGCCGATTCTGCGCAAGGACTTCATCGTCGATCCCTACCAGCTGCACGAGGCCCGCGCGGCGGGGGCCGACGCGGTGCTGCTGATCGTGGCGGCGCTGGACCAGCCGACGCTGGCCGCCCTGCACGGCGCGGCCGGCGCGCTGGGCCTCGACGCGCTCGTCGAGGTTCACGACCGCGACGAGCTGAGACGGGCGATCGACGTGGGGGCCGACCTGGTTGGGATCAACAACCGCGATCTGCGCGACTTCACGGTGGACGTGGGGCGGACGTTCGCGCTGCTCGACGACGTCCCCCCGGGGGTCGCGGTGGTCTCGGAGTCGGGGATCGCGGCGCGCGAGCAGCTACGGCGCCTGGAGGAGCTGGGGGTACGGGGGGTGCTGGTGGGGGAGACGCTGATGCGGGCCCCCGACCCCGAGGCCGCCCTGCGGGAGCTGTGCGGTGCGTGAAAGTTTTAGCGGCGCGGGTGCCGTACTTTAGATCGCCTTCATCGAAGTCGACCATCCTGTTCTCACATGAAGCGTCTGTTCGCCATCCCCTTCGTGTCCGCCCTCGTGGGCGGAGCGGTCGTCGTCGCGGTGATCGCGGCGACCAGTGGCCTGGGCACGTCGCAGAAGACCGTCACGGTGGTTCAGGCGGCCCCGCTGGCGCCCTCCAACGCCTCGACCTCCCCGTCGGTCGGACAGAGCTCGCCGAAGACCGGCGCTGCGCCGACCGCCCATCAGATCTATGAGCGCACCGCGCCCGGGGTGCTGTACGTGACGTCCACGATCGTCCGTCAGACCGAATCCCCGTTCGGGCTCTTCAAAGGAGAAGGCCAGCAGCAGCAGGGGATCGCGACGGGCTCGGGCTTCGTGATCAACAGCGACGGGCTGGTCCTGACCAACTGGCACGTGGTCGAGAACGCGGTGAAGGTGACGGTGAGCTTTGAAAACAACAAGACAGTCAACGCCCAGGTGGTCGGCAAGGATCCGTCGGACGACCTCGCGCTGCTGCGGGTACCGACCGAAGGCGTGACACTGCACCCGCTGACGCTCGGGGACTCCAGCACCGCCGAAGTGGGCGACCCGGTGCTGGCGATCGGCAACCCCTTCGGTCTCAGCCGGACGCTGACGACGGGCGTGATCTCGGCGCTGCAGCGCCAGATCACGGCTCCCAACGGCTTCACGATCGACAACGTGCTGCAGACCGACGCCCCGATCAATCCGGGCAACTCGGGCGGCCCGCTGCTCAACGCGGCGGGGCAGGTGATCGGCATCAACTCGCAGATCGAGACCGGCGGCAGCGGCGGGGGCAGCGTGGGGATCGGGTTCGCAGTGCCGATCAACACCGCGAAGGCCGAGCTACCCGAACTGGAAAAGGGCCAGACGATCCGCGGCGCGTACCTTGGCGTGAGCACGCTGACGGTCGACGGCTCGCTGTCGGCGCTGAACCTCCCCGTCAAAGAAGGGGCGCTGGTGCAGAGCGTCGAAGCCAACACCCCGGCCGCGAAGGCCGGCATCCACGCCGGCAACCTCGAAGTGACGATCAATGCCAGCAAGGTCTCGGTCGGTGGCGACATCATCGTCGGGGTGGACGGCAAGAAGATCTCGAGCTCCGAAGACCTCGCCAACGTGATCGGGTCCAAGAAGGCGGGGGACACGGTGACGATCGAACTACTGCGCGCCAACGGCAGCGGGGGCTACACCAAGAAGACCGTCACCGCCACCCTCACGCAGCGCCCCAACTCGATCCCGAACCCGAACACGCCTGAATAGTCCGACTGCCCGCCAGCGCAGTGGTCGACTACGGCCGCAGCGTTCAACCGCCCGCCGGCGAAGGAGGGCGTGGAGGTGTATATGTTTTTTCCGAGCGGTGTATAGCCATAGCGATACACCGTTCGGATTTTTGATGTGGGGGCTCAGGGCCGATCCCGGGATAGGCCCTAATCTGGACCGATGTCGCCGCGCGTGAAGATCTGCGGGATCACCCGCCTACAGGACGCCGAGCTGGCGGTTGAGCTGGGGGCGTGGGCGATCGGGATGGTCTTCTTCCAGGCGAGCCCCCGCTGCTGCTCGCGGGAGGAGGCGCTGCGCATCACGACGGCGCTGCGCCGGCGGGTGGAGCTGTGCGGGGTGTTCGTCAACGCGCACCTGGATGAGGTGGTGGGCACCGCGGACGAGCTCGGGCTGACGATGCTGCAGCTGCACGGCGACGAGGGGCCGGCGTTCTGCGCGCAGGCGGGGCACCGCAGCGGGGCGACGGTGGTCAAGGCGGTGCAGGTGGCGACGGTGGGGGACGTCAAGGAGGTGGAGCGCTTCCCGGTGGACTACCACCTGCTGGACACCCGCGCCGCCGGCCGGGGATCGCGGGCTGCGGCGGGACCGCCGGCCGCGGCGGGAGCTCTGGTCGGGTCGGGATCTTCGGCCGCCGGCGAGCTGCGCGGCGGGACGGGCCAGACGTTCGACTGGGAGCTGCTGGCGGCGCGACGCTCGACGATCCCGCTGATCCTCAGCGGCGGCCTGGCGCCGGAGAACGTGGGGGACGCGATCACGGCGACTGCGCGGATCGGGCGGCGGGCGACGCCGTTCGCGCTGGACACGGCGAGCGGGACGGAGGCGGCCCCGGGGCGCAAGGACCCCGAGCGGATGCGGGCGTTCTTCGCGGCGGTGCAGGGGGCGGCGCCGGTGAGCGCCCCGGCGTGACAGGAGCGATCACCGTCTGACCCGCCGGAGGTACATCCCAACCTGCCAACCCGCGGTAGTCTCGGCGGCGTGAGCGCGATCGAGCACCGCTACGGACGCTATGGCGGGCAGTACGTCCCGGAGACGTTGATGCCGGCCTTGGCGGAGCTGGAGCAGGCGTGGGCGCTGGCCCGCGAGGACCCGGCCTACCGGGCCGAGCTGGACGGGCTGCTGCGCGACTTCGGGGGGCGCCCGACGCCGCTGTACCGGGCGCGACGCCTGTCCGCGCGGGCCGGCAGGCCGATCTATCTGAAGCGTGAGGACCTCAACCACACGGGCTCGCACAAGCTCAACAACGCGCTCGGGCAGGCGCTGCTGGCACAGCGGATGGGCAAGCGGCGGATCATCGCCGAGACGGGCGCCGGGCAGCACGGGGTCGCGACGGCGACGGTGTGCGCGCTGCTGGGGCTGGAGTGCGTGATCTACATGGGCGCGCAGGACACGCGCCGCCAGCGCCCGAACGTGCAGCGGATGGAGCTGCTGGGGGCGACGGTGCGGCCGGTCGAGGTGGGGGCGCGGACGCTGAAGGAGGCGACGTCGGCGGCGATCCGCGACTGGGTGACAAACGTGCAGAGCACCCACTACGTGATCGGCTCGGTGGTCGGCCCGGCGCCGTACCCGGCGCTGGTGCGCGACCTGCAGCGCGTGATCGGCGACGAGGCCCGCGCACAGATCGTCGAGCGCGAGGGCCGCCTGCCGGCGCGGGTGATCGCGTGCGTCGGCGGGGGCTCCAACGCACTGGGGATCTTCACGGCGTTCCTGGAGGACGAGCAGGTGGCGCTGGTCGGCGTGGAGGCCGGGGGAGAGGGCATCGAGACGCCGCGCCACGGCGCCCCGCTGACGGTGGGCGGCCGCGCGGGGATCCTGCACGGGGCGCTGTCGGCGGTGATGCAGGATGAGGAGGGCCAGATCATCGAGGCGCACTCGGTGTCGGCCGGCCTGGACTACCCGGGGACCGGCCCCCAGCACGCGCACCTGCGCGACAGCGGCCGCGCGCGCTACGTCGCGATGAGCGACCGCGACGCGCTCGCGGCCTTCCGCGAGGTCGCGCGCCTGGAGGGGATCATCCCGGCGCTGGAGACCGCGCACGCGCTGGCGTGGACGCTGGCCCAGCCCGACGGGGAACTCGACCTGGTGTGCCTGTCGGGGCGCGGCGACAAGGACCTGGCCGAGGTCCTGGCGTTGACATGAGCGACCCGCTGCCGACCAACGTCGGATCACCGCCGGGCGGAGGGGGGATGGCCTCCGCCTCCGGCTCCGGCGCGCGGGCCACCGCCGCGACGGGCGGCCCCCCGGGCGCGCAGGCCGTGAGCGCGACGGACCCTGCCGGAGCGAACGGCATCGAGCGCATCGCCGCCGCATTCGCCGGCGCGCGGGAATCGAACCCCGCCCGCGCGGCGCTGATGCCCTACCTGATGGGCGGCTACCCGACGCTGGAGCAGTCGGCGCGGATCGGCGCGGCGTGCGTGCAGGCCGGCGCGGACGTCCTGGAGCTGGGGATGCCCTACTCGGACCCGCTCGCCGACGGGCCGGTGATCCACCAGGCCGCGACCGAGGCGCTGGCGGCGGGGGCGAACGTGGCGGGCGTGCTGGAGGTCGCGCGGGCGCTGGCGCCGAGCGTGCCGGTGGTGGCGATGTGCTACGCCAACATGGTCTTCGCGCCAGGCGTGGAGTCCTTCGTGGAGCGCCTGGCGCGGGCGGGGGTGTGCGGCTTGATCGTGCCCGACCTGCCGCTGGAGGAGTCCGCGCCGGCGCTGGCGGCGTGCGACGCGCACGGGCTGGCGCTGGTGCCGCTGGTGGCGCCGACGACGCCGCCGGCGCGCCTGGCGGAGATCGGGGCGCGGGCGCGGGGGTTCCTGTACACGGTGTCGGTCGTCGGTACCACCGGCGAGCGCGTCGCCCTGGCGGAGCGCTTCGCCGAGGTGGTCGAGCGCGCGAAGGCCGCGACCGCGGCGCCGGTGGCGCTGGGCTTTGGGATCAGCACCCCCGAGCAGGCCCGCGAGGCGGCCGACGCGGGGGCGGACGGGGTGATCGTCGGCACCCGCCTGGTGCGCGCCGCGGGGGAGTCCGACGATCCCGCCGGGGCTGTGGGCGCGCTCGTGGCCGAGCTCGCCGCCGGCCTGAGATAGGATGCGCCACCAATGGGATTGCTGCTTGCAGTCACCGCCGGCCTGGTCGTGTGGATCGTGCTCTGGGCGACGGGCGCCAAGGGATTCGACGCGTTCATGCTCGCGGCCGCGATCATGCTCGTCGGCGCCAGCCTGAAGATCCTCTCCGGCTACCTGCCCGGCCGCCGCCGCAACAGTTGATCCGCCGGTGCTTAGGGCCCGCGTCACGATATCTGCCGGGGTTGATGCGGCCGTTCCGCGGCGTCAGACGCCACCCACGATGCTCGACGTGCCACCGGCACGCCTGCGCTCGTGTGCGGCGTCTGCCATCCACGGCCCGACCACCTCAACCCACCATCTATCGTGACGCGGGCCCTCGCGCGCCGGTCGCCCACGATCTCCCGCGCCGCCCCGGCGGTCCTTGCCCTGGCCCTGCTCGCCGGCGCATCTGGCTGCGGGGAAGTGGCGGTGTCGAGCGTCGGCATCCCACCCAACCGGCTCACGGTCTACTCCAGCCTCCCGATGCAGGGCCCCATCGCGCCCATCTCCAGGGAGATCGAAAACGGCGAGAAGCTCGCCCTCGCGCAGGCCGGCGGGCGGGTCGGTCGCTTCAAGATCGGCTACGCCTCGCTGGACGACGCCAGCCCGCAGACCGGCGAATGGTCGCCCGAGATCACCGAGACCAACGCCAGGACCGCGGCGCAGGACACCGACACGATCGCCTATCTGGGCGACTGGGACTCGGCGGCCAGCGCGGTGTCGCTGCCGCTGATCAACGCCGCCGGGATCCTGCAGGTCAGCCCGGCGAGCCCCTATCAGGGCCTGACCTCCTCGCTGGACGCCGGCCAGGACGAGCCCGAACGCTTCTACCTCACCGGGCGGCGCACCTTCGGCCGCCTGATGCCCTCCGATGCGGTGCAGGCCGCGGCCCAGATCGGGCTGATGCACCGCCTGCGGGTCAGGCGGGTATACGTCGTCGACGACCAGGACCCCTTCAACCTGCCGCTCGCCGCGATCGTGGCCGAAGACGCCAAACGGGCCCACATCGCGGTGCTGGGCGAAGAAGGCGTCGACACCATCGGGACGACCGAATACGGGGGGGAGGTCCACAAGATTCTCGAAAGCGGCGCCCAGGCGGTGTTCTTCAGCGGCCAGCCCAACGCCGGCGCGGTCGCGCTGTGGCAGCAGCTGCACGCCGCCGACCCGCATCTGCGGCTGCTCGGTCCCAGTGGGCTGACCGAAGGCCCGTTCGCGGCCCAGATCGGGGCGGCGGGCGCGGAGGCCTTCCTGACGACCCCGGCGCTCCCCACAAGGCTCTACCCCGCGTCCGCCCAGGTGGTCCTGGGCGAGTACGGCCGGCGCTTCGGCGAAGCCCCGGGGCCGTACGCGCTGTATGGCTATGAGGCGATGAGCGTCGTGCTCGCGGCGATCCACCGCGCGGGACGCCACGGCAACGAACGGATGGCGGTCGTCAAGCAGTTCTTCGCCACCCGGGGACGCGACTCCGTGCTGGGGCGCTACTCGGTGCTGCCCGGCGGGGAAACCACGCTGTCGCGCTTCGCCGTGGATCGCGTGGCTCACGGGCGGCTCGTGTTCTGGCGGGCGCTGGAAGTGCGCTGAGCCCGCCCGCGCTCGGCCGGGCGAGGCTGGTTCAGGGGTGGGCGAGCGTTGCCCGCAGAGCCTCGTCGAGATGGGGGTGGGCAAAGCGGTAGCCGAGCACCAGCGCCTTGGCGGGCAGGACGCGGGCGCCGGTGGTGACGATCCGGGCCATCTCTCCATACAGCGCCCGCAGCGCCGCCGCGGGCACCGGCAGCAGCGCGGGGCGGTGCAGCGCTTGGCCCAGGCCGCGAGCGAGGTCGCGGTTGGTGACCGGTTCGGGGGCGGTGGCGTTGACCGCGCCCGACCAGCGCTCGTCTGCCAACGCCGCCAGCACGATCCCGACGAGGTCGTCGGGGTGGATCCAGGAGACGTACTGGCGTCCGCCCGCCACCGGGCCGCCGACCCCGAGCCGGAAGGGTGTGAGCATCTTCGCCAGCGCCCCACCGCGACGGTCGAGCACGACCCCGGTGCGCACCCGCACCGTCCGCACGCCCAGCGCGGAGGCCGCCTGCGCCTCGGCCTCCCAGGCGGCGCACACCCGCGCCAGGAAGTCCTCGCCGGGGGGAGCGTCCTCGTCGAGGGGCTCCTCGCCGTGGGCCCCGTAGTAGCCGATCGCCGAGCCGGCGATCAATATTTTGGGGCCCGCCCCCGACCTGGCCCCCGCCCGCGCTTCTGCCGCCGCCCCCGCCCCGGCGCTCGCCGCCGTTCCCGCTGCCGCTCCCGCCCTGGCACCCGCATCTTCGCCGCCGCCGGCCCCGGCCGCGCGCAGCCCGTCGACGAGGTGGCGGGTGCCGAGCACGCGGCTGTCGGAGATCGCTCGCCGCGCCCGCGCGGTCCAGCGCTGAGCGACGTTCTCCCCGGCCAGGTGTACGACGGCGTCGCGGCCCTGCAGCGCGGCGACCGGCGCGGGTTCGCCGAGCGGGTCCCAGCCGACCGTGTGCACATCGAGCGCGGCGCGGGCGCGCTCGGGGTCGCGCGAGAGCACCGTCACCTCGGCGCCGCGGGCGATCAGCTCGCTCACCAGAGTCGTCCCAATCAGCCCCGTGGCCCCGGTGACGGTCACTCGCACGAGCTCAGCTCCAGGGCCGGTGCCAAACCTCGGGCGACCGCCATCTGTCTGGACCCTAGCCGGGCGCGCGCGCCCGCTCGGGGCCTCCGGCCGGGGCACCGCCGAGCTCCAGCCGGTCGCCGGCGTGAGCGCCGGGCGACGCGCTGGTGAGGGTCTCCCCCTGGGCGAAGCCGACCTCCTGGCCGGCCAGCGCGGTGCCGCTGGCGCGGGCCTGGTCGGCGACGGCGGCGGCCACCGCGGGGGCGACGTCGCGGTTGAAGACCGACGGGATGATGTAGTCCTCGCGCAGCTCCTCCTCGGGGACGATCGCGGCGATCGCATACGCAGCGGCCATCTTCATCTCCTCGGTGATCGCCGGGGCGCGGACGTCCAGGGCGCCGCGGAAGATCCCGGGGAAGCACAGGACGTTGTTGATCTGGTTGGGATAATCCGAGCGGCCGGTGGCCATGATCCGCACGTATGGGGCCGCCTCCTCGGGGACGACCTCGGGGGTGGGGTTGGCCATCGCGAACACCATCGCGTCGGCGTTCATCCGCGCGAGCGCCTGCGCCGGCAGGGCGCGCGCGCCCGACACGCCGATCAGCAGGTCGGCGCCGTCGATCACGTCCGCGGGGGCCCCGGCGCGGCACTCGGGGTTGGTGACCTCGGCGAACCAGCGCTTGACGGGGTTCATCGAGCCGTCGAGGTAGTCCTCGCGACGGACGTGCAGCGCCCCCCTGGAGTCGGCCCCGACGATCTGGCGGACGCCGGCCTCGCGCATGATCTTCGTGACCGCGACCCCCGCGGCGCCGAGCCCGATGATCAGCACCCGCAGGTCCTCCAGGCGGCGCTCGGTGAGCTTGACGGCGTTCAGCAGCGCCGCCATCACGACGACGGCGGTGCCGTGCTGGTCGTCGTGGAACACCGGGATGTCGAGCTCCTGCTTGAGGCGCTCCTCGATCTCAAAGCAGCGCGGGGCGGAGATGTCCTCGAGGTTGATCCCGCCGAAGGTCGGGGCGATCACCTTGACGGCGCGCACGATCTCGTCGGGGTCGCGGGTGTCGAGGCACACCGGGAAGGCGTCGACCCCGGCGAACTCCTTGAACAGGCACGCCTTGCCCTCCATCACCGGCATCGCCGCCGCCGGGCCGATGTCGCCGAGGCCGAGCACCGCGGTGCCGTCGGAGACGACCGCGACGGTGTTGCGCTTGATCGTGTACTGAAAGGCCCGCGCGGGGTCGTCGTGGATCGCCAGGCAGACCCGCGCGACGCCGGGGGTGTAGAGCATCGAGAGGTCCTCGCGGGTCTTCAGCGGATGCTTGTTGTGCTGTTCGATCTTGCCCCCCGCGTGAAGCTGGAGCGTGCGGTCGGTGGTGTCGATCACATCCACCCCCGGCAGCGCGCCGATCACGTCGAGGATCTCCTTCCAGTGATCCGGGCTGGCGGCGTCGACGACGACGTCGCGCAGCGAGCCGGCGGAGTCGACCTCGACCGGGTCGACCGCCCCGACGATCCCGCCGGCGTCGACGATCGCCGTGGTCAGCAGCCCCAACAGGGTGCCCTGGGCGTCGTCGAGCTTGACGCGGATCGTCAGGCGGTACTGCGCGCTGGGGGTGACACTCACGGTGGCTGGGCTCCTGGGCGGGGTCGAGGGACTGCCATGTTATTTGCTCGCCACCGAGGCCCTGTCCCGGTGGGGTGTGCGGCTGGGGTGGTCGAGGACGGAGGAGGCCCTAGAGTGCCCACTCGTGGCGGCTCGCACGACAGCTCCCCAGGCGCCGGTCGATTCTGGTTCGGCCGAGGCGGGGAGCGCGGCGGGCCGGCGCCTGTTCCTGATCGACGGCCCGAGCCTCGTCTATCGCGCCTTCTACGCGCTGCCGGAGTCGATCGCGACGTCGACGGGGGTGCCGACCAACGCGATCTTCGGGTTCGCCTCGATGCTCGTCAAGATCGTCACCGAGCACGGCGTCTGTCCGACGGTGGTGGCGTGGGACGCCGGCACCTCGGGGCGCACCGAGCTGTTCCCCGAGTACAAGGCCCAGCGCCGCTCGCGCCCGGATCTGCTCAAAGCGCAGTGGCCGGCGATGGAACCGCTGGTGGAGGCGTTCGGCTACCGCAACGTCAGGATCGAGGGCTATGAGGCCGACGATGTGATCGCGTCGCTGGCCGAGCGCGCCCGCAGCGCCGACCCGCCGGTGGCGGTGACGATCGTCACGGGCGACCGCGACGTCTTTCAGCTGATCGACGAGCGGGGCCTCGTGCAGGTGATGGCGACGGCGCGCGGGATCACCGAGACCAAGGTCTACGACCGCCAGGCCGTGCTCGACCGCTACGGGATCCCCCCGGAGCTGATCCCCGACTTCTACGGCCTGAAGGGGGACACCTCGGACAACATCCCGGGAGTCCCGGGGATCGGCGACAAGACGGCCTCGGAGCTGATCCAGCGCTACGGGACGCTGGAGCAGGTGCTCGGCCACACGGTGCAGATCAGCGGGGCCAAGCGCAAACAGAACCTGCGCGACCACGCCGAGGACGCCCGCGTGTCCAAGCGTCTGGCGACGGTCGACCGCGAGGTGCCGGTCGACTTCGATCCCGCCGCGGAGGTCGCGCGCGAGCCCGACCGCTCGCGCCTGCGCGAGGTGTTCCGCGAGTACGAGCTGCGCGACCCGCTGCGGCGGCTGGAGGAGGCGCTGGGCGACGCCGAGCTGGCGGCTCCGGCGCCGGCCGCCGAGGTCCGGCTCTCCGGGCGCCTGCGCGCCGGCTCAGTCGCCGATATCCCCGGTTTTGCCGAAGGCCCGCCCGCCCGCTCGCCGGCCGCCACACCCACCCGGGCCTCTGCGTCCTCCTCGGCCGCCACACCCACCCGGGCCTCTGCGTCCTCCTCGGCCGCCACACCCACCCGGGCCTCTGCGTCCTCCTCGGCCTCCACGCCCGCCTCGGCCTCCACGCCCGCCTCGGCCTCCACGCCCGCCTCGACCTCCCCCTCGGCGCAGCCGGAGCTGTGCGTCGCGGTGCGGGCCGCCGAGACGCCCGAGGGCGCGCTGTTCGCCGACGGCCCGGCCTGGCGCTTCGCGGTCGACCGCGGCGAGGAGGTGCTCTGCGGCGACTGCGCGGGACCGGAGGAGGTCGCGGCGGCGTGCGGGGAGCTGGCGGTGGTGGCCCACGACGCCAAGGCCCTCGGGGTGGTGCCGCCGGGCCTGGTCCACGACACGCTGCTGGGCGCCTACCTGCTGGAGCCCGCGCGGCGCGGCTACCCGTTCGCCGAGCTGTGCGAGGAGCGCGGCCTGGTCGCCGACTCGCGGGACCCGGTGGCGCGCGACGCGCTGCTGGTGGGGGCGCTGGCGGCGTGGCAGCGCGAGCAGATCGCCCAGCGCGGCCTGGAGGGGGTGATGCGCGACATCGAGCTGCCGCTGGTGGCGGTGCTGCGCGATATGGAGCTGATCGGGGTGCGCCTGAACGTGGCGCGCCTGCAGGAGGTCGCGGAGCGGGTGCGCGACGAGGTCGCCGAGCTCGAGCAGGAAATCTATGCGCTGGCCGGCGAGGAGTTCCTGATCGCCTCGCCGCAGCAGCTCGGGGAGATCCTGTTCGAGAAGCTCGGCCTGTCACGCAAGCGCCGCGGCAAGACCGGCTACTCGACCGACGCCCGGGTGCTGCAGGCGATCCGCTCCGAGCACGCGATCGTGCCCCGGATCGAGCGCTGGCGCGAGCTGTCGACGCTGGTCAAGACCTACTTCGACGTGCTCCCCGGGATGGTCGACGAGCGCTCGCGGATCCACACGACCTTCCTGCAGGCCGTCGCCCAGACGGGGCGGCTGTCGAGCACCAACCCGAACATGCAGAACGTCCCGATCCGCACGCCGCTGGGCCGCGAGATCCGCGGCTGCTTCGAGGCCGAGCCCGAGCGGGTGCTGATCTCGGCGGACTACTCCCAGATCGAGCTGCGCGTGCTCGCGCACGTCGCCGACGAGCCGGTGCTCAAGGAGATCTTCCGCCGCGACGAAGACGTCCACACCGCGACGGCGTCGCAGGTCTTCGGGGTCGCGCACGACGAGATCGACCCGGGGATGCGATCGAAGGCGAAGATGATCAACTACGGGATCGTCTACGGGCTCTCGGACTTCGGCCTGGCCGACCGCCTGAACATCCCGCGCGAGGAGGCCAAGCAGTTCATCGACGCCTACCTGGAGCGCTTTGCGCGGGTGGCGCAGTTCATCGCCGACACGATCGAGCGCGCCAAGGAGGAGGGGCACGTGACGACTCTCTGGGGCCGCCGCCGCCAGATCCCGGAGCTGCGCGCGCGCAATTACCAGGTGCGCTCGCTGGGGGAGCGCCTGGCCGTCAACACCGTGATCCAGGGCAGCGCCGCGGACGTGATCAAGCTCGCGATGGTCCGCTGCCACCGGGAGCTGGCGCAGGCCGGTCTGCAGACGCGCCTGACCCTGACGATCCACGACGAGCTGCTGTTCGAAGGCGCTCCGGACGAGGTGCCCGCGGCGCGCGAGCTGATCGAGCGCGAGATGGTCGGCGTGTGGGAGCATGACCCGCCGATGGCGGTCGACGTGGGCGTGGGCCAGAACTGGCTGGAGGCCAAGTGAGGGCCCCGAGCCACGGGCTCGCGGTGCCGTCGGTGCCGCTGAGCCGTCCCGCCTGCGCGGCCGTCGGAGGGATCGCGTGAGCCGCGGGCTGGCGGTGCTGCTGACCGCCGGGGCCGGGGTCCTGGTGGGGATGCAGGCCCCGATCAACGGGCGCCTCGGCCGCGCGGTGGGCAGCCTCCAGGCCGCGACGGTCTCGTTCGTCGTCGGCACCGTCGCGCTGGTCGTGATCGCGACCCTGGCGGGCGGCGGCTTCGCGACCCTTTCGCACGCGGGGCGCGCGCCCTGGTGGGCGTTCGTCGGTGGTCTGCTCGGGGCGACCTATGTGACCGTCGCGATCCTCACCGTGCGCACCCTCGGCGCCAGCGGCCTCACGGCCGCGGTGATCACCGGCCAGCTCGCGATCTCCGTCGTGATCGACCGCTTCGGCCTGCTGGGCATCGTTCGCCAGCCGATCTCGCTGCACCGCGTCGTGGGGCTCGCGCTGCTCGTTGTCGGAGTCGCGCTGGTGGTGCGCCGGTAGGGCACGCGATCTGCGGCGTGCGTGCGTGTTGGTGACAGGCGCAGCCCTGGGCCCTCAGTGCACTGCGGCGTATGCCTCCGCGAGCAGCCGCACGCCCTGCTCGAGTGCCGGCTCGGAGAGGTTGCCGTAGCCGAGCAGCAGGCCGGGCGGGCCGCCCGCGGCGAAGCGGTGCCAGGAGAGGCCCTCCATGCCCACTCCCCGCTCGGCGGCGGCCCGGAGCAGCGCGGGCTCGTCGGTCTCCTCGGGCAGCAGCACCAGCTCGAACAGCCCGGCGGCCGCACCGCTCGCGGTCCCCTGCGGCAGCCAGCGGGCGAGCGCGGCGAGCAGGGCGTCGCGGCGGCGCTGGTAGTGCGCGCGCATCCGCCGCACGTGCCGGTCGAGCTCACCGCGGGCGATGAAGTCGCGCAGCGCGAGCTGTCCGAGCACCTCCGAGCCGCCGTCCTCGACGGCCTTCGCGGTGGAGAGCTCCCACGCCAGCCACGAGGGTGTGAGCATCCAGCCGAGGCGCATCCCCGGTGCGAGGCGCTTGCTGGCAGAGCCGATGTAGAGGACGCGCTCGGGCGCGAGCCCCTGCAGCGCGCCGACCGCGACGCGGTCGTAGCGGAACTCGGCGTCGAAGTCGTCCTCGACGATCAGCCGCTCCTCGCTCTCGGCCCACTCGACCAGCTCGGCCCGACGTGCGGGGCTGAGGACCGCCCCGGTGGGGAACTGGTGCGCGGGCGTCACGACGACCACGGCGGCGTCGCTCTGGGCAAGCTCCCCCACCCGCAGACCCTCGCCGTCGACGGGGACGGGCACCACCTCCAGGCCCGACTGCTCGGCGATCAGCCGGTGCGCGTGCCAGCCGGGGTCCTCCAGTGCGATCACGTCCACGCCGTGGCCGCGCAGCACGCGGCAGGCGAGCGAGAAGCCCTGCTGGAAGCCGGTGCAGATCGTCATGTGCTCGGTGTCGGCCGCGGTGCCGCGGACGCGGCCGAGGTAGTCGGCGAGCGCTTCGCGCAGGCCGGGGTGCCCGCGCGGGTCGCCGTAGCCGAGCGCGTCCAGCGGCGACTCGCGCAGCGCCGCGCGCAGCGAGCGTAGCCAGCGGTCGCGGGGGAAGCCCGCAAGGTCGGGCAGGCCGGGGTGGAAGTGGTAGGGGAACGCTCGGCAGCAGCGAGCGGGCGGGAGCGCGCGGGGTGGAGGCTCGCACCGCGGCAGTCACCGCCACGGGCGCCCCCTGGCGGATCGTCAGGTAGCCCTCCGCCGCGAGCTGGCGGTAGGCCTCGACGACCACGCCGCGGGAGACGCCGAGCTCGGCGGCGAGCCCTCGGGTCGAGGGCATCGACATCGCGGCCGGCAGGCGGCCGGCGCGAATCCCCTCGCGAATCGAGCGCTCGAGCTGCTCGTGCAGCGAGAGCTCGCCGGCGCGGTCGAGCTCGACGAGCAGCTCCGGCCCATGTATTTGCGGACCGTCCGGCCGAGGACCCGACTCGTGCCGGCCGGCCTGCGGCCGGCCCGGCCACCTCACTGGTCCTGTTCTACGTTCCACAACTGGCACTGTACAGCGAGCCAGTTGCGGGCTACCGTGCAAGCACACACTCGATCTTGGAGGACCATCATGAGCCAGATCACCATTGTGGGAGGCGGACTCGCGGGGCTGACGGCCGCGATCACATGCGCCGAAGGGGGCGCGAAGGTGCGCCTGCTGGAGGCGCACGACGCGCTCGGCGGGCGCGCGCGCAGCGCCGACGGGCCGTACAAAGCAAACCTCGGGCCCCACGCCCTCTACAGCGACGGCCCGCTATGGAGATGGCTGGCGGAGCGCAACCTGCTGCCGGCGCACGTCCGCCCGCCGCTCGGCGGCGCGCGGTTCCGCTGGCAGGGAGCCGTGCAGCGCACCCCGCCGCTGGCGACGATCCCCGCCGTCATGCGCCTGCGCGGCCGCAAGGCGCCGGTCGAGCTCGACTTCCGCAGCTGGGCCGCCGGCCACACCGACGAGCGCACCGCCGCGATGCTCTCCTCGGCCGCTGGCGTCTACACCTTCCACCACGACCCCGGCGAGCTCTCCGCGGCGTTCGTGTGGGAGCGCACCGTGCGCCTGTTCCTGTCGACGCCGCCTCCCAACACGGTGGTCCGCTACGCCACCGGCGGCTGGAGCGGCCTGGTCGCGCCGCTGGAGCGGCGCGCGCGGGAGCTGGGCGTCGACGTGCTGACAGGCCACCGCGTGGAGGCCCTGCCCGAGCCGCCGGTGATCCTCGCGACCGAGCTGCGACCAGGCCAGCGAGCTGCTGGGAGGCGCGCCGCTGAGCGGGTGCAGCGGACGGACGGTGTGCCTCGACGTGGGCCTATCGCGTCGCCGCGGCGATCCGTGGATCGTCTCCGATCTCGACGAGTCGGGCTGGATCGGGCGCTACTCCGTCCTCCGATCGCGAGATCGCCCCGGCCGGACACGAGCTGATCCAGACGCAGATGCCGATCCGCCCCGGCGAGAGCGTCGAGGAGGCGGGCGCGCGTCTGGAGCGGCTGATCGACCAGTCGGTCGCGGACTGGCGCGCCCGCGAGACGTGGCGCCGCCGCCAGGTGATGGACGCCCGCTCGGGGGCGCTCGACCTGCCAGGCAGCACCTGGCGGGACCGTCCGGCCGTCGACCGCGGCGACAGCGTCTACCTCGCGGGCGACATGGTCGCCGCCCCGGGGCTGCTCGCCGAGGTTTCCTGGGCCAGCGGGATCGAGGCCGGCCGGCTCGCGCTGCGGGCGGCGGAGGCCGTGCGTCCGCGGCTGCGCGAGGTCGCCTGACGGATCGCGCTCGCCGCGGGGCAGGGCCAACCGACCGATCCCAGACCCCCGGTGGGGGTCCCCGTCAAGATCTGTGCCCCGGCGAAGCGCGCTCAGGCGGTGGCGGTGGCGGTGGCGGTGGCCGCGGTCCGTCTGCCAACCGCGGGCCGGCGAGGGCTCGGGCCCACGAACGAAGGCGGGGCGATGCCCAGATAGCGCTCGAAGACCCAGTCGCAGACTCCCCGGCGCTCCATCGCGCGCGTCAGGAGAGTGACGGCGCGGCTGGGCGTCATGCGCCCGATCGCACGCTGAGCGCCCAGCAGCCAGCGGTACTTGCGCTCGTGGGCGTCGGAGAACGCGCCGTAGCGCTCAGCGCCTGCTCGCGTGTGCCGCGACGCTCGAGCACCGCGCGCAGCTCGCGTCCGCAGGCCAGCCCGAAGTACAGCGCCGTGCGGATGCCCTCGGCGGTCAGTGGGAGACAGTGCCCCGCGGAGTCCCCCACGAAGAAGACCCCGTCCTCGACGGCGGGCCGCAGATGGTGGGGGATCCAGTTGCCCTGGTAGCTCTGCGCCGGCAGCGCCAGGTCGCGCGCCAGGCGCACCGTGGGCTCCCTGACGCGATCGGCCGGCCAGTAGGAGCCGACGCCCACCCGCAGCTCGTCGCCCGCGGGGAAGCCCAGGAGTAGCCGGCGCGGATGTAGCGCGGGTCGATCCACAGCTGCATCTCGTCGCCCGCCCCCGGCGGATGCACCTCCAGGCCCCGCGAGAGCGTCGCGTGCGGGGGCTGGATCGGGACCGCGGTCGAGAGCACCCGCCGCCAACCGAGCGCGTCGACGATCAGCGGCGCGCGCAGCTCCCCGCGGTCGGTGTGCACCTCAGAGCCCTCCCGCCGGACGACCGTGGCGGTCTCGAACCTCGTATCGATCCCGTCCGCCCCGGCCTGCTCCCACAGCAGCGCGCACAGCTCGCGGTAGTCGAAGGTCGAGAACGTCCACGGCAGCCGCCAGCTCGAGGTGCGCCACGGCGTGTGGACGACCAGCCGGTCGAACGTCTGGCGCTGCGCGCCCTGCAGGCCGAGCGCCTCCAGCCAGAGGGTCGGGATGCCGCACGCCGAGGTCTGGCGCTCGCCGATCTCATAGCGGTCGATCACCAGCACCCGCGCGCCTGAGCCGGCGAGCTCGCGGGCGACCGCGAGGCCGGCGAAGCTGGCTCCGCAGACGAGCACGTCGCAGTCTCGCTGAAGCCTGGTGCGGTCGGCTCCCCGCTTCATCGCTCTGACTGGCATGGTTGAGCAGATCATAGGAGCGGGGATGATCAGTGGCCCGCCCGCCCTGGGCGCCGCCCCGCCGCGGGGGCGCCGACCTCCCCGCACCCTGCGGCTGCGCTAGGCTTGCGGCGGTGCAAGCGCTGATCGACAAGCCCGAGGCCCGCGTGGTCGAGGGCTCCAACGGACTTCTGCTGGAAGTGGACGGGCAGGTGGTCCCCAACTACGACGCCACGCTGCAGCCCTTCGAGGAGGGCGAGGTGGTGACGGGTCGCGTGGTGCGGATCGACAAGGACGAGGTCCTGGTCGACATCGGCTACAAGTCAGAGGGCGTGATCCCGGCCGGCGAGCTGTCGATCCGCAAGTCGGTCGACCCCCGCGAGGAGGTGGCGCTCGGCGAAGAGGTCGACGCGATCGTGATGACCAAGGAGGACCAGGACGGCCGTCTGATCATGTCCAAGAAGCGCGCCCGCTTCGAGAAAGCGTGGCGGCGCATCGAGGGCGCGGCGGAGTCCGGCGAACCGGTGCAGGGCACCGTGATCGAGGTCGTCAAGGGCGGGCTGATCATCGACCTCGGCGTGCGCGGCTTCCTGCCGGCGTCGCTGGTGGACATCCGGCGGGTCCCCAATCTCGACGAGTACATGGGCACCAAGATCGAGACCAAGGTGATCGAGCTCAACCGCTCGCGCAACAACGTGGTGCTCTCGCGGCGGGCGGTGCTGGAGGAGGAGCGCAAGGAGGTGCGCCAGCAGATCCTCGACCGGCTGCAGCCGGGCCTGGAGGTCGAGGGACAGATCTCCAACATCGTCGACTTCGGGGCGTTCGTGGACCTCGACGGGATTGACGGCCTGATCCATATCTCCGAGCTCTCCTGGTCGCACGTCAACCACCCCTCGGAGATCCTCAACATCGGCGACACCGTGCGCGTCAGGGTGCTGGACATCGACCGCGACCGCCAGCGCATCTCGCTGGGCCTCAAGCAGACCCAGGAGGATCCCTGGCAACGGATCGTCGACACGTACAACATCGGCGACGAGCTGGCGGGCGTCGTCACCAAGGTCGTCACCTTCGGCGCCTTCGTCGAGATCCTCGACGGGGTCGAGGGCCTGGTGCACATCTCCGAGCTGGCCGCCCACCACGTGGAAAGCCCGCGCGAGATCGTCCACCCGGGCGACGACATCCGCGTGAAGATCCTCGAGATCGACTCCGAGCGCCGGCGCCTGTCGCTGTCGGCCAAGCGCGTCGAGGGGCAGGTGCTGCCGGTTCCGCGCGAGGACGCCCCCGAGGCTCCTGCCGAGCCGGCGGAGGGGGCCGAGTACGCGACGGCGGAGGCGGCCGTCGCCGGGGAGCAGACCACCAATGTCGCGCCCGCCCAGCACGACGAGCTCGCCACGGCCGAGGCGCCGTCTGTCGAGCAGGCGGAGATCGCCCCGGCGGAGGCCGTCGTCGAGGAGGCGCGGGACACGACCGACTCTGCCGGGTCCGAGAGCGAGTCGATCGAGCCGGAAGCCGAGACGGGGCGGGCGGAGGTCGTCGCGGACGACGAGCCGGCTGCTGTGGCTGCCGAGCCCGAGCCGGCTGCCGTGGTCGAGCTGGACCCTGTTGAGCAAGCGCACGACGCCGAGCCGGACGCTGTGCAGGTCTCTGCGCCCGAGCCGGCCGCCGCCGAGGTGCCCGAGCCCGAGCTGGCCCTTGCGCAGGCCCCCGAGCCCGAGCCGGCTGACGAGACCGCGGCACCAGGGATCGACGAGTCCGCTACGGCCGAGGCCCCGTCAGCGGAGTCGGTGGCCGAGGTCGCGGCCGAGCCCTCCCAGAACTGAGGGTCGCTGACCGGGGCAGCAGCGGGGCAGGCGCAGCCGGTGGTCCCGTTCGTCGGACTCACCGGCGGGATGGGCGCGGGCAAGTCGACCGCACTGGCCGCTCTGCAGAGGCTGGGGGCGGCGGTGCTGTCGACCGATGCGGTGGTGCATGAGCTCTACGGAGGCCGGTGCCTGCGGGAGTCCGTAGTGGCGCGATGGGGTCCCGAGGTCGCGCCCGACGGGGTGGTCGATCGCGCGGTGATCGCGCGGCGAGCGTTCGCCGACGACGAGGACCGCAGGTGGCTGGAGGGTCTGCTGTGGCCGCTGGTCGGCGAACGGGTCGCGGGCTGGCTGACCGAGATGCGCGCCCGCCGGCCCGTCCCGCGGGCGGCGGTGGTGGAGACCCCGCTGCTGTTCGAGGCGGGCATGGAGGCGATCTACGACGCCACGATCGCGGTCGTCGCCGACGAGCGGCTGCGCCGCGAGCGCGCCGCGGGACGCGGCTTGGAGCTCGAGCCCGAGCGCGAGGCGCGCCAGCTCTCTCAGGATGAGAAGGCGCGGCGGGCGACCTTCGCGGTGCGCAACGACGGCACCGAGGGGGATCTCGAAAAGAAGCTGTCGGCGATCCTTGACAAGCTGAAGGGGTGAGCCCTCCACATCCGGCTGCTGGCCGAAACGGGGATGCTGGCCGAAGGCGAGTGTCTCCCGGCTTCGGTCGAAGCGGGGTCGGCCGCGGCGGGTACGGCCCGCGACGACCCGGCGGTGCGTTCACGCGGACCGACGGCCCATCCCGCGGCCGGCGAGCGCTCGCGACGCTCGTCGGGCTCCTGGCGGCGGCGGGGCTGATCGCGCTGGTTGCCCCGCGCCTAGAGCACGTGGTGACAGAACTGACGCTGCCCCTGCACGATACGCGCGCGATCCGCCAGCAGGCGGCCGAAAAGCACCTTGACCCGGCGCTGATCGCGGGCGTGATCTACGCCGAGACCAAGTTCGACCCGCGGCCCTCGACGGCGGGTGCGCAGGGGCTCATGCAGATCCTGCCGAGTACCGCCGAGTTCCTGGCGCACCTGTCGGGCGGGGTGCGGTTCGAAACCGGCGATCTTGCGACGCCGGCGATCAACATCGCGTATGGCAGCTACTACCTGCGCTACCTGCTCGACCATTACGAAGGCAACGAGATGCTGGCCGTCGCGGCCTACAACGCGGGCCTGACCAACGTCGACGAATGGGTCGCGCACGCCCGCGCCGAAGGCCGCCAGCTCACGGTCGACGAGATCCCGTTCCCGGAGACGAGGGAATACGTGCGGCGGGTGCTGAACGCCCAGAGCGCCTACCGGGCGACCTACCCGCGCCAGCTCGGGCTGGATAGCTCGCTACGGTAGGGCCGTGCCCGATTTCAAGCTGGACTCCATCTTCACCCCGACGGCCGACCAGCCCAAGGCGATTGCGGGGCTCGCCGAGGGGATTGTGCAGGGCGAGCGCTTTCAGACGCTGCTGGGGGCGACGGGGACCGGCAAGACGATGACGATGGCGGGCGTGATCGAGGCGGTCCAGCGCCCGACGCTGGTGATCGCGCACAACAAGACGCTCGCGGCGCAGCTGTGCAACGAGTTCCGCATGTTCTTCCCCGACAACGCCGTCGAGTACTTCGTCTCCTATTACGACTACTACCAGCCCGAGGCCTACGTCCCGAGCCGCGACCTGTACATCGAGAAGGACTCCGCGATCAACCAGGAGGTCGACCGCCTGCGCCACGCCGCCACCGCCGCGGTGTTCGCGCGCCGCGACGTGATCGTGGTGGCGTCGGTGTCGTGCATCTTCGGCCTGGGGTCCCCGGAGACCTATGAGCTGAACATGCAGATCCTGCGCCGCGGCGAGGAGATCGACCGCGACCGGCTGCTCAGAAAGCTGGTGTCGATCCAGTACACCCGCAACGACACCGTGCTCGCGCGCGGGAGCTTCCGGGTGCGCGGCGAGACGCTCGAGATCTTCCCGGCCTACGCCCAGACCGCCTACCGGGCGACGCTGTTCGGCGACGAGGTCGAGCGCCTCGCGCAGTTCGACCCGCTCACCGGCGAGGTCCTGGAGGACGACCTCGAGCACGTCGCGATCTGGCCGGCGACGCACTACAACGTCAAGGAGGGAACCGTCGAGGCCGCCGTGGCCGAGATTGGACGCGAGCTCAACGAGCGCTGCACCCAGCTGGAGGCCGAGGGCAAGCTGCTGGAGTCCCACCGGCTGCGCCAGCGCACCCAGTACGACATGGAGATGCTGCGCGAGATGGGCTTCTGCTCGGGGATCGAGAACTACTCGCGGATCCTCGACGGGCGCTCCCCCGGGGAGCGCCCGTACTGCCTGATCGACTACTTCCCCAAGGACTTCATCTGCTTCATCGACGAGTCCCACCAGACGGTGCCGCAGATCGGCGGGATGCACGAGGGCGACCGCTCGCGCAAGCAGACGCTGGTGGATTACGGCTTCAGGCTGCCCAGCGCGCTGGACAACCGCCCGCAGACCTTCGAGGAGTACCTGTCGATCACGCCGCAGCTGCTGTTCGTGTCGGCGACCCCGGGCCAGTACGAGCGCACCCGCTCGGGCCGCGTGCTCGAGCAGATCGTCCGGCCCACCGGGATCGTGGACCCCGAGGTCCAGGTGCGCGCGACGCGCAACCAGATCGACGACCTGATGAACGAGATCCGCGCGCGGGTGGGGCGCGAGGAGCGGACGCTGGTGACGACGCTGACGAAGAAGATGAGCGAGGACCTGTCCCAGTACCTGCTGGAGATGGGCTTCAAGGTGCGCTACCTGCACTCGGAGATCGAGACGCTGGAGCGCATCGAGATCATCCGCGATCTGCGCCTCGGCGAGTACGACGTCCTGGTCGGGGTCAACCTGCTGCGCGAGGGCCTGGACCTCCCGGAGGTCTCGCTGGTCGCGATCCTCGACGCCGACAAGGAGGGTTTCCTGCGCGGGGAGACCTCGCTGATCCAGACGATCGGGCGCGCCGCGCGCAACGTCAACGGGACGGTGCTGATGTACGCCGACCGCGAGACCAAGGCGATGCGCGCCGCGATCGAGGAGACCGACCGCCGCCGCGCGATCCAGCTCGCCTACAACGAGCGCCACGGGATCACCGCCGAGACGATCGTCAAGGGGATCTCTGACATCGCCGAGTTCCTGCAGTCGGACTCCAAGGTCCCGCGCAGACGCACCCGCAAACGCACGCGCGGCGATTCAGACCCCGCCCACCCCGGCCAGTCCGCCGAGATGGCCCAGCACGAGCTGGAGCGCCTCGCGGTGGAGCTCGAGGAGGAGATGGTCGCGGCGGCCGACGACCTGCGCTTCGAGTACGCCGCGCAGCTGCGCGACGAGCTGCGCGACCTGCGCCGCGACCTGCGCGAGGCCCGCGAGGCCGAGTCGCCGGCCGAGACGCCCGCCGAGACCGACATCCCTGTCGGGTAGGCTTGGACGGCAGTGGAGCTGGACCGCCAGAGCATCGAACGGCGCGACTTCCCGATCGCGCGGCGCGGGTACGACCCGGCGGCGGTGGACGCCCATCTGCGCGCGCTCGCGGCCGAGGTCGACGAGCTGCGCTGGCACTCCGCCGAGGGTCGCGGCGGGGCGTCGTTGGGCGCGGCGGCGGCGGGCCACGTGCAGGGCATCATCGACGCCGCCGAGGCCTCGGCGGCCGACATCGAGCGCCAGGCCGCCGACGACGCGAGGCGCACGCGCGATGATGCTGCCCGCGACGCCGAGCGGACCCGCACGGAGATGGCGCAGCGGACCCAGGCCCACGTCGAGGCCGTCTCGCGCGCCGCCGGCGTGCTGCTGGCGCGGGTGGAGTCGATGGACGGCGAGGTCGGCGCCCTCGTCCACAGTCTGCGCGCCGGCGCCGAGCGCCTGGCGGCTGACCTCGGGTCGGTGGAGGCCAATGTGAGCGAGCTCTACGACGCCGTATCGGCCCCCGCCCCCGTCCCGCCGGCCGCGGCGCCGGTCCACCCGGCCGCCGCCTACCAGCCCGCGCCGCAGCCGGCGCCCGAGTGGGTCGAGCCCACGATGGAGCCCGGCGCGGCGCCGGTGGTCGAGCGCGCGGTGGAACCCACGGCGGAGCCGGCGATCGAGCTGGAGCGCGTCAGCGCGCCGGAGCCGGTGGTCGAGGTCGAGCCCGCGCGCATCGCCGACCCGGCGCCGGTGGTCGAGCGCGCGGTCGAGCCGGAGCGCGTCACCGAGCCGGTGACGGAGTCGATCCCGCTGGCCGGCTCGCCGCCGCCGACCTTCGCCAGCGCGGCGCCGGCCTCGATCGCTGCCCCTGCGGAGCCCATGGCGCCGATCGCCCCCCGCGCGGAGCCCGCGGCGGCTGCACCCGCGCCGCCGCCGCGCGCGGTCCCGGCGCCGGCCAACGGCGACCTCGACGGGGCGCGGCTGGTGGCGCTCAACATGGCGCTCAACGGCGAGCCGCGCGAGCAGGCCGACCGCTACCTCGCCGAGCACTTCCAGCTCGCCGACCGGGCGCAGCTGCTCGACGAGGTGTACGCCGCGATCGAAGGCTGACGGCCGCGGCGCACGCCGCGTTGCCCGGTTTGAACAATCGTGGCCGCCGGACGATCACACGGCGGCGCGCCATCCAACTAGAATGGGCCGCCGCATCGACGCGCCTGTAGCTCAGTGGTCAACGGCAACCTACGGGGTGCCAAAGAGCAGCGGCCTTTCAAGCCGCAGGTCGGGGGTTCGATTCCCCCCAGGCGCACTGCGGAAAGGCCCTGCTCACGCGGGGCTTTTTTGTGGCCGGAGGGCCGTTGGGAGGACCACCGGGAGCGCCGGGCGTAACAGGGGCGTAACGCAAGCGGTGACACGCTGCGCGCTGGGGGTGTTGGTGGAACTGCTGGAGGGGTACTGACCCACATCTGCGTACGTCTGTCGGATGCGGCCCGTAAGGTGCGCAGGCGTGAAGAAGGGCGTAAGCCGTCTGTCCGCCATCGTTGGCCCGCTGCCGCGCGAGCTTGGTATCGCGGTTGTGGTGACCGTTGTGGCCGCTCTGGTCGTGCCGCTCCTCCTGGCACTGCTGACGAAGCACACCGCTCCCCTCTGGGTGGTTGTCCTTGCCGCCTTGGGCGCGCTGTTCGTGGGACTCGTGGTCGGGGCGGCCCTGGGTGGCGCTGACGATGGCGAGGGCCTGAAATCGAAGATCCGCGAGCTTGAGTCCCGCGCCGGCGAGCTTGGCGCGTACGAGACGTATGCCGAGCACGTGCGCGATGCGCTCGGGGATCTGCGCAAAGTGATCGCCAAGGAACTCCCGAGCTTCTCAACGCGCGACTTCATCGAGACTGGCATCTTCGAGCCAGCGCACAAGCTGCTCCAGCGCGATCACCGAGACGCCGCGCGGGGCGACGTGCGATTCTCGATCCTCCGTTCGAGTGGGGACGATTTCGTGATGGCGGACAGTACGGGGCTACTCCCGGCGCTTGGCCACCGGATGGAGAGACGGGAGCGATTCCGTCTGCCGATCAAGGGTTCGTTCGCGGGTGTGGCGTTGGACCACGGTCGCGTTCAGTGGTCGAACGATCTCAGCGAAGACCAGCGATTCACGCGCCACCCAAAGGCTGAGGATGACCGCCAGTACGAGTCGATCGTGTCCGTTCCCCTTTGGAGGGCCGGCGAGATCGATGGTGTGCTGAACGTCCTGGCGGTCCGCAAGGATGCCTTCTCGCCGGTTGATCGAACCTACATCACGCTCCTGGCGTCCGTCATCGACGTTGTAAGGAGCTTGGAGCCGCCGTCCGATGCGCAATACTAGGAGGAAGCAACGCATGAGGAATACAGTGCCGCCCGCTGAGCCCAACACCTTCCGCCGCCTAGTCGAGGGCGAGATTACGGCCGACGAGTATGTTCGGAACCTCGACGAGCGCGTCCAGCAGACCCGGGAAGCCAACCAGCCGACATCGCCAGCTCCCACGCCAGAGCACGCATAGGCATAGTGCTGTCGCGCTCACCTGTCGCGGGAAGCCGCCGACGGCTGTCTGCGTCAGGGGTTGCCGTGGAAGTCGTTGACCGCTTGCTGTAGTGCTTTGACCGCTCGCGCGTAGCTGCGGATTGCTTTCTCCAGGCCCGCGCGGGCGAACTGCATGTGCTCCCCGTCGGGGTCTTGGTCAGCGGCTCGCATCTGGGCCAGGGTCGCCGTGAAGTTGTCCATCGCCCCGGTGTGGATGATGGTCGCTTCGCGCCACTTGCTTTCGAGGGTGGCGACTGACTGCGCGGCGACTCGGCCTGCCTGCTTGGCGAGATCGCCGGGCGAAACCATGAATACCCAGACGCCGATGCGCCAGCCATCGTCGTAGCGTCCTCCACCGATCTGGGCTCGACACCAGAGGTCATGTCCCCCAGCAAGCTCGGTGATGATCTCGGCGTACTTGGCGGCGTTCTCGCGCCCGATGTGCCCGAGACAGTCGCCCTCGGAGGAGGCGACCATGAGCGCTCTGGGATCGTAGGGATTCGTGGGCTCGGGGATGAGGCGTAGCCAGATGTCGTCGAGGTCGAATTCATCCACCCGTTTGAGGTTGACGCCCTGCGCGGAGACGAGTCGTTCGAGGGCCGCTACGTAGTGGCTCTCGCCACGTACCTCGACCATCCGGTGGTCGTGGGGCAGGCGCAGGACTGGCTTGCTGCGCGTGGGGAGATCCGATGGCTTGGAGGGCCGCGTTGGCTCGGCCACGCACGCCGGAGGCGGGGTGGTGTTGCTCGTCCCTGCGGCAGCGTTGACCCTGGCCGCGAAGTCCCGCGCCTTTCGCTCGGAGCCGAATCCGGACTCTGCGGTGACCTCCCAACCCTGGCCGGTGATCGTGAGGCAGGCTTTGCGGAATACGGAGGGCGCCTCTGGGGTTCCGACGCTGGCCCTCGCACCTGCGACAGGCCAGTTCCCGTCAGGCGTGAAGATGCGGCCACCGTCTACATCCAGCGCGATGGAGGCGAACGTGTGACCCTTCTTTCTGGCGATGCTCGCGGCCTTCCAGAATGCGCGGGCTGCGTCTTGGCTGATGGCTGCTACTCCTCCCGCCCCGTTCGGTTGGCTGGGACAGGCCGCATACGGTACACGATCGATTGCAGCCGACGCGAGTTCCGAGTCGGTTTGCGCCCCAAAGCATTGTCCGCCGAAGCGGGGAGGTTGTCCCGTTCGCCGTAGAAGTTTGTGGTGGCGGTCGGGTGATGGTTACATGGTGATGGCGATCGGCGTGTCCTCCTTGATCGTCGTGTGAGTGTTGGTGCGCTGGGCGAGGAGGTCACGCTCGACGGCGAGGGCGAGCTTGGCGAGGTCTGCGTAGCCGACGACCTTGCGGAACTGGGTCTCGGCCTCGAGCATCCCGGCGGCTGTCCAGCGCAGGCACATGTCGCCGGATTGCCAGCGCTTGATGTTGCGTGATGTGCGTTGGATGATCTCGATCATCGACTCGATCGGGTTCGTCGAGGCGAGCGTCTTCTTCAGGTGCCCGTGGATCCCCAGGCGGGTGAGGGTAAGCGTCTCCTCCAGGCCCTCCCTGAGTGACGCCGCCGCACCGGGATGTGAGTGCTGGAGCTCTGAGGCGAGGGTCTGCAGGCCGCCCAGGGCGAGCGCGTGCTTATCGCTTGCCCACGCGCGCCGCAGCCGTGCCTTCACGGCGGGTCGGTCGCGTTCGGGGAGATGGTCAAGGACGTTGCGTTCCTTGTGACGGATACAGCGCTGCACAGGGACGGGCCCGAAGACCTCTCCGACGGCCGCCCGCAATGCCTTTGAGCCGTCCAGGACGACGAGCACGCCCTGCTCGACATCAAGGCCCCGGTCGACCAAGTCGGCGAGGAGCTGCGCGGTGACGGTCTTGTTCTCCGTGGAGCCATCCCACAATCCCAGCGGGATCTTCACTCCGTCGGTGCTGACGCCCAGCGCGACGACGCAGCAGCGGCCCTTCAGCTCGATCCCGTCGATCATCAACGCCGCCAAGCGCACGTCTGCCAGATCACGGCTCATCAGGGCGTCCAGATGCTCACGCGTACGCCCGACGAACTCATGGCTGACCGCGGACTTCGACGCCGAGCGCTCCCGGGCGATCACCTGCTCACCGACGGGCTCCCGGGTACGCGTGAACCGGCGTGTGCTGACACCGGCGAGCATCTGCTCCAACACCACACGTGTCAGCGGGTCACGGTCCGAGAAATACGCGTAGGTCGCCAACGGCACCTCGTGTTCGTCATCAGCGCTCCTGGCGCGTGGACGCCTCACCGCGACGCGGCGCCCACCAAGGGTCACTTCGCCATCCTCATGGCCGTGACGCACCGCTGTGCGCCCCGCGAGCTTGGCGTGCTTGGGGCCGACGACCTCATCGAGCTCGGCCTCCATCATCTCGCTCAGCACCCCCAGCCCAACACCAACGCTGAGCGCCAGCAACCCGTCCTTCGCCGCGCCAGCCAGCTCCCCCAGCGCGTCCTGCACCCCCGGCGGCAACACGTGCTCCGGGCGTATGTCCTGCTCCTGCTTTACGGTCTTCATGGCGGTTCCTCTCGTCTCGATGACTGATGCGTATCCGGTTAGCTCCAGATGGGGTTTTAGGCGGCTCGGCGGGTGATTTGCTGATAGGTGGTGGGGTTGTGCAGGGCGCCGAGTCCGAGGAGGGTCTGGAACGCCGCCATTGGTGTGCTGCGGCGGTTGTGACGGAAGACGTACTCGTCGAGATAGACCTGTAGGTGCTCGTCAGAGACGCCACGGTGTGTGCCGTGCATCCAGGCCTTGAGGTTGGAGGTTGCGCGGTGTGCTCGAGGGAGTAGCTGATCGGGCGCAGCGGTTTGTTTCGGGTGTCGGCGGTGCTCGTAGCCGTGCTTGCTCAGGACGCGGTAGGACTGAAGCCCGTCGGTATGCACGATTGCGCCGGTGGTGGTGGTCGCCTGGGTGAAGCTGAGCAGTATCGGCCCTGAAGCGTCGGGCAACACCCGAAGGCGCAGCCGCCCGGAGCCGTGTCCGCGGACCTCGATCGCGATGCCGATCAGCGCCTTCTTTCCGCGCTGGCGGCCGCCTTTGAGGCCCTCCTCGCGCCCACCGAGGAAGAACTCGTCGATCTCGACCTCACCCTTCAGCAGCTCGCGCTCAGGGGCGACCATCGCCCTGCGCAGCTTCTGCAGGATCAGCCAGGCAGTCTCATAGCGCGAGAGCCCGAGCTGGCGTTGCAGCTGCTTGGCCGATATGCCCGGGTGGTGAGTGGCGACCAGATAGGCCGCCCAGAACCACGTGCGCAGCGGCGTGTGCGTCTTGTGCATCACGGTCCCCGCAGTCACCGACGTCTGGTGCCCACACGCGGTACATACCCACAGGTGGCGGCGCGTCTGGCCACCGGCCCGCCCGCCGCCACACCCTGGACAAGCAAACCCCTCCGGCCAGCGCGAAGCGAACAGATACTCGCGGCAGGCCTCCTCGGTCGCAAAGCGCTCCTGAAACTCCAAGATGCTCAGAGGATACGTAGGCCGCGACACCCAACAAAACTACGAAACCACCCGGATGGAGCTAACCGGATACGCATCCGATGACTTGTTCGCACTCGCCACGGTCCCAGCAGGACCGGACGAGGCGAGAGAACCGCCACCTACAACTTCTACGCGCTACGGGGCAACCTCCATCCTGGCCCGTCGCCCACGGCGGCGCGACCACGCTTGAGAACCTCCAGCTCCTATGCGCCGACTGCAACCGGAGCAAGAGCGACTCTATTTGAGAGGCTCGGCCCGGACGTCGGGCGCCGTTCATGCCAGGCTCAACGATTCTGCACGGACGACCACGGGGTTTGCGCAACGTACGGTCCTCTCCTGACGCTGCGTGAGTATGCGCTGGAGTGGGTTGAGCGCTATCAGGGCCGCGGACGCCGCGGGTTCCGCGACCACACGCGTGAGGAATACCGCCGGCAGCTTGAGCAGTATGTGTTCCGGTACTTCTCGAAGGGCGCGAAGCTCACGGAGATCACCCCGTCGAAGGTCGCCGGGTTCATCGCGTGGCTGTGCGACCCCGCCAAGCAGAACGGCCGGGCGCTCAGCGACAGCACGATCCGCAACATCGTCAAGCCGCTGCGGGCGTGCCTGGCGAACGCTGTACGCGAGGGCCTGATTCGCTCCAACCCCGCCCGGGATGCGGACATGCCGCACCGGCCGACCGCCGAGGGCTCCGAAGAGGAGGTCCGGGCGATGACCCGCGACGAGCTGGAGACGCTGCTCGCGCTGTTCCCGGAGCGCTGGCGGTTGTTCTTCGCGCTCCTTGCCGCCACGGGCCTGCGGATCAGCGAAGCGGTGGCGCTCCAGTGGCGGCACCTGGAACTCGACGGGCCGGTCCCGCACGTCAAGCTGCGCCGGGCGCTCGTCAAGGGCAGCATGGGGCCGCTCAAGAGCCGCTACGCTCGCCGGGAGGTCCCCCTGAGCCATTCGCTTGTGCTGGCACTGCGCGAGCACCACAAGGCTACGGAGTGGCACGGGGATGAGGACCCCGTGTTCGCCGCATCCAACGGGGGATGCCTGGACGCCGAGAACCTGCGTCGCCGGACGCTCAAGCCGACCCGTGAGGAGGCGTGTCTGGAGTGGGTCGGCTTCCACACCTTCCGCCACACCTGCGCAACGCTGCTGTTCGCGGAGGGCGCAACGCCGTACAGGTGCAGCGGTGGCTCGGCCACCACTCCGCGGCGTTCACGCTCGCCACCTACGTTCACCTGCTCGACGGTGACATCGGGCATCCGCTGGAGTTCCCCGGGCGTAACGGAGGCGTAACAGACCCCACAGAACTCCACGCCACCACGCCGGAGAGCGCATGGGCGGATTCCCTGCACTAGAACCAAATCAGCCGACTCCGAGGCACCCCACGACACGCCGGATTCCGCCTTTCAAGCCGCAGGTCGGGGGTTCGATTCCCCCAGGCGCACCTCTCGGAACCCGCTTCGTTGAGCTGGTTTCGTGTTTTTGTGGGGTGCGGCATGGAGGCCGGACGGGGTCGGGTGTAAACGGAAGTGCAAACACCTCGCTCGCCGGGGTGCAGGTGCCTCTACGTGTCGTGTCCGGCCTCGCGCATGGCGTCGAGCAGGTCGCCGGTTGTGAAGACCTCGATACGGGCGTCGGTGTGGTCCTTGTCTTGGGTCCAGACCGGGAGGTTCAGCTTGAGTGCGAGCGCAACGGTGGGCCAGTCATCGGGGTCGCGGCCAGCGATGCGCCGCTCGGCCTCCTGGCGGTGGTCTTCGTACTCGCTCGCGGCCTTCCAGTCGATGGGCATGACCTGAAGCGCCGCGAACAGCAGGGCGGAGTCGAGGCTGCGCTGGGATGCGAGACGCGGAATGTGCCGGGCGATCTCGCCGGCGATGGCCTCTGGGGCGATGCACGGTGGCCCGTGCTCGGAGGCGATCACCAGGCGGGCACGGCCGCCGATGAGGGCCGAGAGGACGACGTTTGCGTCAGCGACGACTGCGGGAGGCAGCGAAATCGCCAAGGACCTCTTGCTCGCTGGCGCCCTTAACCCCAAGCGCCGCGCCGACCTGCTCGGATAGGCGCAGGAAGACCTCGCGGCGGACCTCGACCGGCAGCTCGGGCGTATCCCAGGGGAGGAAGAACCCGGCCGGGGTGCCTTCGCGCGTCACGAGGATCACGTCGTTGGAGCGGAACATCTCCGTTGCGTGGTCGCGGAAGTCGCGGACGGTCACGACCTTCATGTGGGCACCTTGGTGGTCACAGCTCGAATTGTAGCGGCAGTGATTAGCCATGTCTGCCCGGTATGCATTGGCTCTGCCGCGGCGGCGGGAAGGGGTGACCGGCTTCGGCTGTGATGTGGCTTTATTGGCCTTCGTGCGCCCCCTCCGGGACTTGGGCAGTTCAGCGAGTGCTTTTCGCTCCCAATCAAGGCCGCGCTTCCGAGCCTTGATGCGTCGATGCTCCTCCAGTCGCTCGTGTAGCCAAACCGCCCGCACCCGTTTGATGTCCAAGCGAGCCGAACGATCGCCTGGATTCCGCGTCTCCCAGATTTTGCCCTGGGCATTCTCATAACGCGCCAGCGCCGGGCTGAGCGGAGCTGATGCTCCGCAGGCAGCCGATCCCTGGTAGGAAGCGACCGACCCGGGCGGCATAGACGGCGTATTGCTTGCTATGAATCCCTGAGAGATAGGGCTCCTCGATGAGCCGCGTCTGCAGCTCAAGGGCCACCACCAAGAGGATCGCCCCGATGAGTGTCAAAGCGTTTGGCGCGAGTAATGCAATACCCGTGAAGGAGGCGATCATCGCCGCGTAGATCGGATTGCGCACGAGCGAGAAGGGGCCGTGGATGACCAGCTCCGTGCACTCGGCGGGATCGACGCCGATCCGCCAGGCGTCGCCCATCGCAAGCTGGGCGACCGAGGTGATCGCGATTCCCAGAGAGGCGAGCAGAATCCCGAGGATGCTTGCGCCCTCGCCGTCGAGCGCTTCGATGGAGCTCAGTGCGTCCGCCAGTTGAAGCGCCGGGCCCACGATGCAGAGCACGGCCGCCAACGCGAACAGCGACCCGCCGATCTGCTCCAACCCCGAGGCGCCGCGCAGGCCCTTGAAGCCCGTTGCGCCCGTCCGGCGAACCTGAACGGCCATCCGCACCCCGACGGCGAGCAGGCCATAGAACGCGAGGAGAGCGAGACCGAGAGCAGGCATACCCATATACTGAGCAACTACTCGCATGTCGTCAACTCGTATTCCCGACCGGAGGCTGGAGCCGCGCAAGCTCCCCAAGCAGGCGCGATCGGAGGCGACCGTCGACGCCATCCTCGAAGCGGCTGCTCAGATTTTCGAGCGGGAGGGCTACGCCGCCGGGACCACCAACCGGATCGCCGAGCGAGCCGGCGTATCGATCGGCTCGCTCTACCAATACTTCCCCAACAAGGACGCGATCCTCCTCGCCCTCGTGCACCGACACCTCGCCGAGGGCACCTCGGCGCTCGGACCACACCTCGAACGGTTGAGCCGCGGCGCACCCTTTGACGACGTCCTCCCGGACATCGTTCACGCGATGGTCGCGCTGCACGCGCTCGCACCGGGCTTTCACCGTGTGCTCTTCGAGGAGACCCAGCTCCCATCGACGCTCCGCGCAGAGCTCGACGAACTTGAAGATCGAGTCGTCGACCTGATAGCAGATGCGTTCGCGGTCGACCCGCGTTCGAGTCCTGTCGATCCCCGGTTGTCGGCCCGCATCGTGGTGAGCGCGATCGAGGGCCTCACGCATCGTCTCGTGCTGCGCCCGCCGCCGGGCGCAGCCCCGGCGGTGATCGCCGGCGAGATCACCGTGCTCGTGCGTGCCTACATCCAGGCTCGGCACGCGCCGCACCGCGTGCCGGCAGTTGCCGCAAGGCGGCTCGACGATGAGCGAGCAGCATGAGCTGGCGCGGGAGCTTCTATCGGTTCGGCATCTAGGTATTACTTGCTACTTCCCCCGGATAAAAGTGCGGGGTTAGGCGGCGAGGTGGAGGCCGCCGGGGGTGCGTTCGACGCCGACTGAGATTGCGACGGCGTCGAGGAGGCTGGCGGCGATGAAGCGTGTGGATCGGCTGTCGAGGTCTAGGAGTGCGGCGGCGGCTTGTCGGCGGTTGAGGCGGTGTTGGTCGCGTAGACGGACGAGCGCGTCGGCGAGCTTGGCTCGCTGTTGGGGTGTGTCGATCTGTTCTGCGACGGTGGTGAGGGCGTCCCAGCCCCAGTCGGGGTCGTCCCTGGAGATGGCTTCCTGCAGGCGTTTGAGGTCGGGGCCGATCAGCTTGGGCAGGCTGACAAGAAGCGAGAGGTCGATGAGGGGCACGTTCAGGAGTTGCTCCCAGAGGTGGTCCAGGGCTCTCTCGGAAAGGCCTTCCAGGTCGGCGGTGGCGTCGCGTGCGAGCAGTGCGACGTGGGCGCGCGCGAGCTGTTCCTCGGAGGGTCCGCGTTGCTGGCCGCAGCAGCGCTTGACCTTGCGATTTGAGCCGCATGGGCATGGGTCGTTGCGTCCTGGTCCGGGCATCACCGCCTCCTGTCTTCTCGGGTGTAGTGAGGGTCCCATCCGGGCCGGTCAGAACCCCCGGTCTGTCCGCTGTGTTGAGGACGATTGGCTTGCTCATGAATTGGTTGCCAACCCGGTGGAGGTGTGATGCTCACGCTGTGTGGCGGGCAGGTGGAGTGCTTGTGGGACGAGGTATTGCCGGTCAAGGCGCGGGAGCTGCCCGAGGATCTTGCTCGTCTGGATGTGGTGCTGTGCGATCCGCTGTTGCTCGGGCCGGTCGCGGCTGCATGGGAGCAGGACGCGCGGGATCGTGGGCGCCCTTCGATCTCGATGGCGAGCTTCGTTCGGTTGATGGTGATCAAGCAGCGCACGGGCTGGGGCTACGAAACGCTGGTGCGGGAGGTCTCAGACTCGTTGCACCTGCGGCGCTTCTGCCTGATCGCGCTCGATCAGCGTGTGCCGGAGGAGTCCACGGTCAGAAAGCTCGCCCGCCGGCTGGGAGCCGAGGTCGTGCAGGAGATCACCAGGGTGGTGATCTCCAAGGCCCAGCGCGAGACACGTTTTCGTGCGCGGGCGGCCAGGATCGACTCGACAGTCGTGGAAGCGGACATCCGCTATCCCTCCGACGCGATGCTCGCCTTGCAGGGCGTCAGGGCGCTGGCCCGCGAGGGCCGCAAGGTGACCGGGATGATCAAGGGCAACACAACACGGGTCAGGGATCGTTCGCGTTTGGTTGGGCGGGCTGTTCGTGCGATCACCCGGACACTCGCGCGCCGCACAGGCGATGCCAAAGCGGAAGTGATGAAGCTCAACGAGCAGGCCGGGCGAGTGATCGCCCGTTCGGTGAGAGAGGCCCAGCGGCTGATCGCTGGGGCGCGGGCATCGGCTCGCGGCCGTGGTGCCCAGGCCAAGCTCACAGCAGCGAGGAAGCTCGAGCAGCTCACCGCGCGCTGCCAGAAGGTCACAGAGCAGATCGACCGTCGCGCTCGCGGGCTGAAGATCACCGACAGGCTCGTCTCCTTGGCCGACCCCGACGCCCGGCCGATCCGCAAGGGCAAGCTCGGCAAGCCGACCGAGTTTGGGTATGTCGCGCAAATCTGCGAGGTGACCGAGAACACCCGAAAGGGCGCTCGTGGGTTCATCCTGCCCGCCGGGCACGCGCCGGGCAACCCCGCCGAGAACCGACTGTTGCCCCAAACCGCCCGCGAGCTCGAACATGCCGATATCCGGCTCAGAGAGATCGTCTGCGATGGTGGCTTCCAGGCCGGCCCCACGAAAGGCGCGTTCCCCGACCTCACCGACCGGCAGATCCAGCTCTCCGGCCACCACGAGCCCGGATCACGCAGAACACGCAAGCGCAGAGCCCGCTACCGAACCGGCATCGAGGGCCGGATCAGTCACCTCAAGCGCCGCTACGGGCTACGCCGAACCAGGCTGAAGGGCGATGACGGAATGAGAACCTGGACCGGATGGGCGATCCTCGCCTACGACCTCGACACCCTCGCCATCCGGGCCCGCTGAAACACTCCCACCAGCCCACCAACCAGGCAAACCCATGAATGAGCCTGACTCGGCCGCGCCCAACCGGACGCGGCCGTTTCAGTCCCCGGCATTTATCCGGGGCAAGTTGCTAGTCTTACGCGATGCGTGTGACGCAGAAGGGGCAGGTGACGATCCCGCTCGAAATCCGGCGGGCGCTCGGTATCCATCCGGGCAGCGACGTGGAGTTCGAGGTCGACGAGCAGGGTGCGCGGATGCTCGTGGATCGTGACCATGCTGCCCGGGAGGTCGCGCGGATGCGCGGCGCGGGCGACATCGAGTTGACCACAGATGAGATCCTGGCGCTGACCCGCCGGTGAATCCGGCTCCGGGGGTCTTCATCGACAGCAGCGTGCTGCTCGATGTCTTCACGGAGGACCCGCGGTGGCTGGCTTGGTCTGAAGCACAGCTCACCCGTGCCGCGCAGAGCGGGACGGTCGTCGTCAACGCTGTCGTGCTCGCTGAGATCGCTCCGCGTTTTTCTCGGATCGAGGCGCTGCGGTCGGCGCTGCCTTCGATGGCCGTCATCGAGGAGATCCCTGCTGCTGCTGCGTTCTTGGCCGGCCACGCCCACGCCAACTATCGTCGCGCGGGAGGGACGCGGGAAGCGATCCTCCCCGACTTCCTGATCGGCGCGCACGCGGCCGTGACTGCTCGCCCGCTGCTTACGCGAGACCCACGCCGTGTCGCCACCCACATCCCCGGCGCGAAGCTCATCGCCCCCGAGGAGCCAGCTTCGGCCTGAACGGCGTGCGGGCGTTGAAATCGCGGGTCGCACCGCCACCCGCGATGTGAGCGCCGCGGGCGGCTTGGGCCTCCCGGTTCCGCCGGGGCGAGGCGTAGCGTAAAGGCCATGTCTGGGATCGCGGACATCGACCGGGTCCCGCTGGATGCGTCGCACCAGCGGCTGGTCCCCGAGTTCGCAGCGATGCTCAGCGGAGAGCCGCTCCCCGAGGAGCCGGCCGAGCTGGAGCACATCGCCGCGACGCTGTTGGTCCCGTTGGAACTGCCGGGCCTGCCGCCGGAACTGGCGGAGGCGGTGTTCGCAGAGATCGAGCGGCGCGGCGACGGCCGCGCCGCCGGCCTGCTGTCGGCGGTCGCCGTCCTCGCCGGCGAGCCGCTCGCGGGCCTGGCCCGGGCGGCGGCCGGGCGTCTGGAGCGCCACGGGGTCGTCTCGCCGGCGGCCGACCGGTTGGGCGCGCTGGCGGTCGGGACGGCGCTGCGGATCGACGGCCCGGGCGCCGAGCTGTTCGTCGCGCGGTTGACGCGCCCCGGCACCTGCGACGTGCAGGTCTCAATGCTGGCGGTCGAGCGCGACGAGACCGCCGGTGCGCTCGTGGAATGCATGCTCACCCCGCCGTTGGGCGACGCCGAGGCCGGGGCGCTGATCGCCGATGTGACCGCCGCTGACGCCGTGCGGCGCGCCGAGCCGGTGCCGGCCGCCGAGCTGGCAGCCTGTGTGGCGGCCGCGGCCCGTCGCGCGGTGGATGTCGGCGTGGCGCTGTCTCCCGACGCCGCGATCGCGCTGCCGGTCGTCGCTCGTGCCCTCACAGGCGACCCGCACGGACTGCCCCACCCGCCGACGGTCCCGCCGTGGGAGGACGACGACGAGGAGCTCATCGTGGACCCCGCCGAGGACGAGGAACGCTTCGAGCGGCTCGTGGAGCGGCTGCTGGGCGAGTTCCAGGGCTACACCGCGACATCGGACTCGCCGTCTCGCGGGGCGATTCGCCGAGACGAGGCGTTCGTCGCGGCGGCGATGCTCCGCTGGAAGGGGTGCTACGGCGACGGGCGACTGGGACGCTGGAGCGCCGACGAGCTGACCGAGTGCCTGCTCGACTACTTCCCCCACCGGGTGTCCTCCGACGAGGACACCCTCGCGGCGATGCCCGAGTGCGCGATTGCGTTCCTGGGTTTTCTGGACGACCGCGGCAGCCTCTCGGGCGAGCCGCTGGAGCAGCTCGAACAGACCTGCCGGGACCTGGGCCGAGAGCTCCCCGGCTCGCGGTCGTCGGACGGTGACGGTCGCACCCGCAGGTCCGACCGCCACGCGCAGGCGGAGCGGCGCACCCACCGAAAGGCGCAGCGCTCCGCGCGCCGGCGCAACCGACGCAGCGGCTGACCGTCGTCTGCGCGCCATCTGCGCTAAGGTCGCGCGAATGGGCGAGCGCGCCGAGTACGCACCGGGAACGTTCTGCTGGACGGACCTCGCGACCACCGACCAGGAGGCCGCGAAGGCGTTCTACGGCGGGCTGTTCGGCTGGGAGGCCGATGACCGCCCGGTGGGCGACGGAGTCCACTACTCGATGATGCGCCTCGACGACAAGGACGTCGCGGCGATCGCCCCGCAGCCCTCCCAGCAGCGTGACGCGGGGGTGCCGCCGCAGTGGCAGTCCTACGTCTCCGTGGACAGCGCCGACGACACCGCCGAGCGGGCCTCCGAGCTCGGAGGGACGGTCCACGCCGGGCCCTTCGACGTGATGGAGGTCGGCCGGATGGCCGTGATCCAGGATCCCCAGGGGGCCTTCTTCATGATCTGGCAGCCACGCGAGCACATCGGGGCGCAGCTCGTAAACGCCCCCGGAGCGCTGGTCTGGAACGAGCTTGGCTCCCCCGACGTCGACGCCTCCAGCGCCTTCTACGGCAGCCTGTTCGGCTGGAAGATCGCCCCCTTCGAGGGCGGCGGCGAGCCGTACCTGTCGATCAAAAACGGCGAGGCCAACAACGGCGGCATCCGCCCGCTGACGCCGCCCGGGACGCCGCCCAACTGGCTGGTGTATTTCGGCGTCGAGGACATCGACGAGGCGCTGCCCCGCGTGCAGGAGCTCGGCGGGACCAGGCACGCCGGGCCGATCGACATCCAGATGGCGACGATCGCGATCGTCGCCGACCCCCAGGGCGCCGTGTTCGCGCTCTACGCCGGGGCGCTGGAGCCGTAGACCGGCGCAGGGGCCCCCCTGATTCGTCGCCGATGCGCGGGACGCCCCGGGGCGCCACGACGCATCGCCAGCACACGCCGGAGGCCGCGCGGCGGCCTCCCATCGAACGTCTGTTCGCTCTCGTATGATGGGAGGTGCATGGCCGCCAGCAACCAGATCGTCGTCTCAGGGGCCCGCGAGCACAACCTGAAGGACGTCTCGCTCACGCTTCCCCGCGACGCGCTTGTCGTGATCACGGGGCTGTCCGGGTCGGGCAAGTCCTCGCTCGCGTTCGACACGATCTACGCCGAGGGCCAGCGCCGCTACGTCGAGTCGCTGTCGGCCTACGCCCGCCAGTTCCTCGGGCAGATGGACAAGCCCGACGTCGACTCGATCGAGGGGCTCTCGCCGGCGATCTCGATCGACCAGAAGACCACCTCGCGCAACCCCCGCTCGACCGTCGGGACCGTCACCGAGATCTACGACTACCTGCGGCTGCTGTGGTCGCGCGTCGGCAAGCCCCATTGCCCCACCTGCGGGCGCCCGATCACGGGCCAGTCGGCCGAGCAGATCATCGACCAGGTGATGGAGCTGCCCGACCGGACCCGCTTCATGGTGCTGGCCCCCGTCGTCCGCGGGCGCAAGGGCGAGTACGGCAAGCTGCTGGAGCAGCTTCGCGCCGACGGCTTCGCGCGCGTGCGGATCGACGACCGCATACGGATGCTCGACGAGTCGATCGTCCTCGACAAGCGCTACAAGCACGACATCTCGGTCGTCGTCGACCGGCTCGTCATGCGCCACGACCTGCGCAAGCGCCTCGCCGACTCGATCGAGACCGCGGTCGCGCTCGCCGACGGGCTGGTCGAGGTCGAGCTGGTCGGTTCCGGGGAGGCGGGCTCCGCCCCGGGTGTGGGCGGGGCGCCGGACGCGGACGACGCCAGTGGCCATTCCGTAGCGGCCTCGGGTCGAGGGTCGCACCCGGACGCGGCCGAGAGCCGATCTTCGCTCGGTTCGGCGGCGGAGGAGGACGGCGGCGCGGGCGACGACGACGCCGTCGGGCGGGCCGCGCGGACGGTGACCTTCTCCGAGCGCTTTGCCTGCCCCGAGCACGGGCCGTCGCTGGTCGAGCTCGAGCCGCGGATCTTCTCCTTCAACTCGCCCCACGGCGCCTGTGAGCACTGCCACGGTCTGGGCGCCCAGATGGAGATCGACCCGGAGCTGCTGGTCCCCGACCCGTCGCTGTCGGTCCGCGAGGGCGCGATCACCCCGTGGAGCGGCGCGGCGTCCAACTACTACGAGCAGGTCGCCGAGGCGCTGGCCGAGCGCTACGGCGTCGATCTCGACGCGCCCTGGGAGGAGCTCCCGGCCGAGCACAAAGATCGCTTCCTGCACGGGACCGCCGAGCCGCTGCCGATCTCCTACCGCAACCGCTTCGGGCGGCGGCGCTCCTACTCGACGCGCTTCGCCGGGATCGTCGCCAACCTGCAACGGCGCTACCGCGAGACCGAGTCCGAGGGGGTCAAGGAGAAAATCGAGCAGTACATGTCGCTGCGGCCCTGCCCGATCTGCGGGGGGGCGCGCCTGCGACCCGAGTCGCGCGCGGTGCTCGTCGGGGGGACGCCGATCGAGGAGTTCTGCGCGCTGTCCGCGCGCCGCGCGCTGGAGTGGGTGGAGGGGGTGCAGCTCTCGGAGACCGACCGCCACGTCGCGCGGCTGATCCTGCGCGAGATTTCAGAGCGCTTGCAGTTTCTGGAGAACGTCGGGATCGGCTACCTCTCGATGAACCGCGCCGCCGCGACGCTCTCCGGCGGCGAGGCCCAGCGGATCCGCCTCGCGACCCAGATCGGATCGTCGCTGGTCGGCGTGCTGTACATCCTCGACGAGCCCTCGATCGGGTTGCACCAGCGCGACAACTCCAAGCTGATCGCGACCCTGGAGCGCCTGCGCGACCTCGGCAACACCGTGATCGTCGTCGAGCACGACGAGCAGACGATGCGCGCCGCCGACCATCTGGTGGACCTGGGCCCCGGCGCCGGCGAGCACGGCGGGGAGATCGTCGCCCAGGGCACCGCCGCCCAGGTCCAGCGCGTCAAGGGGTCGCTCACCGGGCAATTCCTCGCGGGCGCCCGCGCGATCGCGGTGCCCGCCAAGCGGCGGACGCCCACGGGCTACGTGCGGATCGAGGGGGCCAGCCAGCACAACCTGCGCGAGATCGACGCCAGCTTCCCGCTGGGGGTCCTGACCTGCGTAACCGGGGTCTCGGGGTCGGGCAAGTCGACGCTCGTCAACGAGATCCTCTACAAGGCCGTCTCCGCGCGCCTGCACCGCGCGCGGCAGCGCCCCGGCGCGCACCGCGCGATCCACGGTCTCGACCAGCTCGACAAGATCATCGCCGTCGACCAGTCCCCGATTGGGCGCACCCCGCGCTCGAACCCCGCGACCTACACCGGCCTGTTCGACGTGATCCGCGACCTCTACTCAAAGACCCAGGAGGCCCGCGCTCGCGGCTACAAGCCCGGCCGCTTCTCGTTCAACGTCAAGGGCGGGCGCTGCGAGGTCTGCAAGGGCGACGGGCAGATCAAGATCGAGATGCACTTCCTGCCCGACGTCTACGTCCCCTGCGAGCAGTGCCACGGCAAGCGCTACAACCGCGAGACCCTGGAGGTCCGCTTCAAGGGCAAGAGCATCGCCGACGTGCTCGACATGCCCGTCGAGCAGGCGCTGGAGTTCTTCAAGCACATCCCCAAGGTCCGCCGGCGCCTGGAGACGCTGCACGCCGTCGGCCTCGGCTACGTGCGCCTCGGCCAGCCCGCCACCACGCTCTCCGGCGGCGAGGCCCAGCGCGTGAAGCTCGCCACCGAGCTGTCCAAGGTCGCGACCGGCCGCACGCTGTACATCCTCGACGAGCCCACCACCGGGCTGCACTTCGCCGACGTCGAGCGCCTGCTCGACGTGCTCGGACGGCTCGTCGACGCCGGCAACAGCGTCGTCGTGATCGAGCACAACCTCGACGTCATCAAGTCCGCCGACCGCCTGATCGACATGGGCCCCGAGGGAGGCGAGGAGGGCGGGCTGGTCGTCGCGACCGGCACCCCCGAGGAGGTCGTTGCCGGGACCGACGCCACCGGGTCGCACACCGGGCGCTTCCTGGCCGCGCTGCTCGGCCCTCCGGGCTCGTCCAACGACGCCGTACCGAGCGCGATCGATCGGAGGTCGGCCGCTAAACGCAGGCGTCGCGCCAAGGTCGTCGCTTGAGCGAGCTCGCCCACCGCGCGCGGCTGTGGACGCAGAAGTGGCGCTGGTACGAGCGCAACTCGCTCCCGTGGAACCGCGCGCAGATCCACTGGCGCCTCATGCGCCGCGGGGCGTTCGCGCGCTGGCCGGTGCACGGAAACGTGCTGGAGGCCCTGCGCGAGGGTCGCCTGGAGGTGGGGGAGGGGGTGCTGTTCGAGCCGAACGTATGGATCACCGCCCCCGATCGGGCGCGCGTGCGGATCGGGGCGGGCACGTTCCTGAACATGGGCGTCATGGTGGCTGCACGGGAGCTGGTGGAGATCGGGGAGCACTGCATGCTCGCCAACGGCTGCTTCGTCTCAGATGCCTCCCACCGCTACGACGACCCCAACCGCCCGGTTCCGTGGCAGGGCTTTGAGAGCCGTGGGCCCACACAGATCGGGGACAACTGTTGGCTGGGTGCCAACGTGGTCGTCACGAGCGGGGTGCGCATCGGGGAGCGCTGTGTGATCGGCGCCAACAGCGTCGTCACGCACGACCTCGAGCCTTTCACCGTCGCCGCCGGCGTCCCGGCGCGGGCGCTGCGCAGGATCGACTATGGGGCCACGCCAGAATAACGGGACGGTCTGGATGCGGCCGTTCCGCGGCGGTCTACGCGAGCAGCGCGCGCAGCTCCGCCAGCTCGGCGGGGTCGATCGAGTAGGTGTGCTCGGGGCCCGGGTAGCGCCGCGCGCGGACGTCCTCGGCGTAGGCGGCGACGCCGGCGTTCATCTCCTGCTGGAGGTTCGCGTAGCGCTTGACGAAGCGCGGGCCCAGGCCGTCGCGGATGCCGAGCAGGTCGTGGAACACCAGCACCTGCCCGTCGGTCGCCGGCCCGGCGCCGATCCCGATCACGGGGATCTCGATGCCGCCCATCAGCTCCTCGGCGACCGCCGCCGGGATCGCCTCGAACACGATCGCGAAGCAGCCGGCCTCCTGCAGCGCCAGCGCCTGCGCGCCGATCTGTGCGGCGGCCCGGGCGGTGCGGCCCTGGGCCTTCCAGCCGCCCAGCGCCGTCGAGGTCTGGGGGGTCAGACCGACGTGGCCCATCACCGGGATCCCCGCCCCCGTGATCGCGCGTGCGCGCGCCGCGCGCGCCTCGCCGCCGCCCTCGAGCTTGACGGCGTCGCAGCCGGCATCCTGGATCATCCGCACGGCCGTGGCGATGGCCTGCTCGTCTGAGATCTCATAGGAGCCGAACGGCAGGTCGCCGATCAGCAGCGGAGTGCGCAGGCCGCGGCGGGCGGCGGCCGCGAGCACCAGCATGTCCTCCAGGCGCACCGGGGTCGTCGCGCTGTAGCCGAGCACCGTCGTCGCGGCGGAGTCGCCGACGAGCACCAGATCGACGCCGGCCGCCTCGGCGGCGCGCGCGCTGGGGTAGTCGTACGCCGTGACCATCACGATCGGGTCGCCCAGCCGCTTCTTCTCGGCCAGCAGCGGCAGCGTCATCGGCAGGCGCCCGGGGTCGTGGGGGATCTCGATGTGGGGCTGGCTTGACATGGTGCTCCTCTCTGACGGCCGAGGTTGACGCCCGAGGCTCTGTGCGCCCGACGGACGCCCAGGTCGGCCGGTCCTCGGTCGGCGGGCGCGTGGGGGCGGATGGACGAGCCCTATCCGAGCAGGGTCGCCACCTCGTCGTCGATCGTGATGATGCGGTTGGTCTGCGCCTGCACGTGCACGACCCGCGGCTCGTAGTGCTCCAGCTCGGCGCGGTCGTAGTGGGCATAGGAGATCACGATCACGGTGTCGCCGCGGTGCACCAGGCGGGCGGCGGCGCCGTTGACCTTGATCGCGCCCGAGCCGCGCTCGCCGGCGATCGTGTAGGTCTCAAAGCGCGCGCCGTTGTCGACGTCGACGACGTGGACCTGCTCGTGCTCGAGGATGTCCGCAGCCTCCAGCAGGTCCGGGTCGACGGTCAGCGACCCCACGTAGTGCAGGTCGCAGTCGGTCACCGTCGCGCGGTGGATCTTGGACTTCAGCATCACGCGCTGCATCCGACGGCCTCCTCCTGCGGCTGCGGGCTGTCCCCGGCTTCGTGTGACAGCGGGCTGTCTCGCGCCACCTGTGAAAGTGGGCCTCGCGCCTGGTCCGACCGCGGGCGGGTTCGTACCTGCGCCGGCTGTCGGGGGACTCGCGACAGCGGTCGCAGGACGGCGTTGTCGATCAGCCGCACGCCGCCGACCTCGGCGGCGACCGCGAGCAGCGCCGGCCGGGCGAGCTCTCCGACGGGCTCCAGCGTGTCGGGGTCGACGAGCTCCAGGTAGTCGGGGCGCACCTCCAGGTCGTCCATCGCCGCGCGCGCGGCATCCAGCAGCTTCTCGGGCTCGTGCTCCCCGGCCGCGGCCAGATCTTCGGCGGCGGCCAGCGCGGCCGGCAGCGCCCGCGCGCGCCCGCGCGCGGGGCGGTCGAGCAGCGCGTTGCGGCTCGACCGCGCCAGCCCGTCGGGCTGGCGCACAGTCGGGCACACCTCGACGCGCACCGCGAGGTTGAGGTCGGCGACCAGGCGGCGGATCACGAGCGCCTGCTGGGCATCCTTCTGGCCTAGGTAAAGGACGTCGGGCATCGCCATCCCCAGCAGCTTCGTGACGACCGTGGTGACTCCGCGGAAGTGCGAGGCCCCGCGCGACGCGCCCTCCAGCCGGTCGGTGAGGCCGAGCACTTCGACCGCGGTCGCGAACCCCGGCGGGTAGACCTCTTCGACGCTGGGCGCGAACAGCAGATCCGCGCCTGTCCGCTCCGCGAGCGCCGCGTCGCGCCGCTCGCTGCGCGGGTAGCGCTCGAGGTCCGAGCGCTCGTTGAACTGGGCCGGGTTGACGAACAGCGAGACCACCACCGTCCCGCACTGCTCCCGTGCGCAGCGGATCAGCGAGAGGTGGCCCTCGTGCAGCGCGCCCATCGTGGGAACCAGGCCGATCGCGGTCCCGCTGGATCGCGACGGCGCTAGAGCAGCCCGCAGCTCACCCACAGCGCGCAGCGTTCTCATGCGCAGATCGGGAGTCGTCGGTTCGCAGAGCTCATGGGGGCCTCGGGTCCAGTTCGCTTGGGATACCGGCGCGAGAGCAAGAACAATAGCATCCGATCCGGTGTCGTCTGAGGAGAGCCAACTCTCGGCTGCACAGCGGCGCGAGGCCCTCAAGGAGGTGTTCGCGCAGGCCCAGGGGTGCGTGCGCTGCCACGAGCTGGCGGCCACACGCAGGACGGTGGTGTTCGGGGCGGGCGACGCCGACGCGGACCTGATGTTCGTGGGCGAGGCCCCCGGGGCCAGCGAGGACGAGCAGGGGCTGCCGTTCGTCGGCCAGGCCGGCAGGCTGCTGGAGCAGCTGCTGGGGGAGATCGGACTCAAGCGCGAGGATGTGTTTATCGCGAACGTGCTCAAGTGCCGCCCTCCCGGCAACCGCGATCCCCAGCCGATCGAGATCGAGAACTGCCGCGAGTACCTGTACCGCCAGGTGGAGCTGATTCAGCCGCGGGTGATCTGCACGCTGGGCAACTTCTCGACGAAGCTGCTGCGCGAAGACCCCACCGGCATCACGCGCCTGCACGGCCAGCCCGAGGTGCTCGTGGTGGGCCGCCGGGCGGTGCGGATCTATCCGATCTTCCATCCCGCGGCCGCGCTCTACACGCCGCGGATGCTCCAGACCCTCCGTGAGGACTTTCAGAAGCTCCCGGAGGTGCTGGCGCTGCCCGAGCCCGAGCAGCCTCAGTCGCTGGAGGTGCCCGAGATCGATGAGATGGCCGAGGAGCCCGTCCAGGCCGCCGGCTCTGGGGGGACCGACGAACCGGCGGCCGAGGCCGACCAACTTGGGCTGTTCTGAGGCAGCGACAGCTGCGGTTCTAAAGCAGCCGGCCCAAACTGCCGATAGAGAAGGCGTCTCCATCCTCCCAAGCAGTGCGACCGGCCCACGCTTTCCCTCTCCCGTGGGCCGGTTGTCTTTAAGGCCGTGGACGACGCCTCGTTAAGGAATGGGAGGGCCAGCCCGGGCATATACATGATATTGTCGATCTACTTTATGAGATATGGTCTGGTAGACCTTTCGCCGGCCGCAGGGGCAGGTGGGTTCCCACTAAGAGATCGGATCGACACCATGCAGATCGACGTTCATCAGCATCTCTGGACCGAGTCACTGCTCGACGCGCTGGCGGCGCGCAGAACGCTCCCCTTCGTCCGCCGCGCCCACGGCCTGACGGTGCTCCACGCGGCAGGCGAGCAGCCCTATTTGATCGACATCGAGGCCGAATCGCCCGAGCGCCGGGCCGCCCTGGTCGACGCCGACGCGCTCGATCTGGCTCTGGTGGCGTTGTCGAGCGCGATCGGCGTGGAGGCGCTTCCGCGGATGCAGGCGCAGGAGCTGATCGAGGCGCACCTGGAGGGTGTCCTCGCGCTGCCCGAGCGCTTCGCCGCGTGGGGTCCGCTCGCGCTCGATCGGCTCGACCCCGACGACGTCGACAGGCTGTTGGCACGTGGCTGCATCGGCGTCGCGCTGCCAGCCGAGGCGCTGGCCGGGGCCGATGCGCTGGCGCTGGCGGCGCCGCTGCTGGAGCGTGCGGCGGCCCACCGGGCCGCGGTCTTCGTCCATCCCGGTCCCGCGCCCGGCTGCCGTCCCGGCGAGGCGTCGCTGACGCAGCCCTTGTGGTGGCGTCCGCTGACCGCCTACGTCGCCCAGATGCAGGCCGCATGGCTGACCTTCGCGACGCTCGGGCGCCGCGAGCACCCGGATCTGCGGGTGGTGTTCGCGATGCTCGCCGGCGGCGCTCCGCTGCTCAGCGAGCGCCTTGGCGCGCGCGGCGGGCCGGAGGTGGACCTGCGCGATCCGCTGGTCCTCTACGACACCTCCAGCTACGGGCCGGCCGCGGTGGAGACGATGGCACGCAGAGTCGGCGAACGACAGCTCCTCTACGGCTCGGACCGTCCGGTCGTCGAGCCGACCCCGACCGGGCGTGAGGCCCTGCTGGCGGCCAACGGCGAGCAGCTGCTGGATTGGGTCCGCGGTCACGACGTGCTCGGAGCTCAGCCCATCGGAGAGGGCGCCGGTCCGCGGCGACTGGAGTGGGTGGGGGCTCCGGCATAGCTCGATCGGCGTGCTCCTTGGGGTCGCCGTCCCTGGCGGAGGCCCAGCCGTCCTGCGCTGCACTTCGGAGGTCGCCCTCTCGGCCCCGCCCTCCCCTGACCTCGCCCCTACAGTTCTCGGTGTGCTAGAGCCCCTGGTCCTGCAAACCGCCGCCCCCGCGGAGACCGAGGCCGTGGGCGCGCGGCTGGCCGCCGGCCTGCGGGCCGGCGACGTGGTGCTGGTGCGGGGGGAGCTGGGCGCCGGCAAGACGACGCTGGTGCGCGGCGCCGCGCGGGCGCTGGGCGTCACCGATCCGGTGACCAGTCCGACATTCTCGATCGCCCACCGCTACCGCGGATCGGTCGCAACGGTGGCCCACCTGGACCTCTACCGGCTCGAGGGCCTGGCGGACGAGGACCCGGGGCTGCTGGCCGACTACCTGGGGGACGATGGGATCGCGTTCGTGGAGTGGCCCGAGCGGGGCGACCCCGAGCTGCAGGCCGTCGAGCTGCGGGTGACGCTTACCCACGAGGGCGGCGACCGGCGGCTGATCGAGGTATGGGACGGGCGCGAGGCCAGGCGTGAGGACGAGCACGACGCTGGCCATGAGGCGGAGCTCGAGCGCGACGACGGGCGGGAGCAGTGATCGTGCTTGGCTTCGACACCGCGACCCCTGCCACCGCGGTGGCGCTGCGGCTCGCCGACGGGACCACGCTGCGGGCGCGCCACGACCCCGCGGCGGACGAGCGCCCCGGGCACACCACGCAGCTGCTGCCCCTGGCCGCCGAGCTGCTGGAGCGCGCCGGCCTGCGATGGGGGTCGCTGCAGCGGATCGCGGTGGGGGTGGGCCCGGGCACCTTCACCGGCCTGCGCATCGGCGTGGCGACCGCCCGAGGGTTGGCGCAGTCGCTGGATGTGCAGGTCGTTGGAGTCTCAACCCCGCGGGTCCTCGCCGAGGCTGCCCTGCGCGAGCACCACCGGGCCGTGCTGGCGGTGATCGACGCGCGCCGCGGCGAGGCGTTCGTGGCGGCCTACGCGCCGGCCGGTGCAAGACTGGCCGCCAGCGGAGCGGCCAGTCAAGCTCCGGTGGCCGACGAGCTGATCGCCCCGCAGGCGCTGGCACCGGAGGATCTCGGGGTCTTGGCCGCGCAGGCCGACCCCGAGCGTGAATGGCTGGCGGTCGGCGAGGGGGCGGTGCGATATCGCGCGCAGCTCGAGACCGCCGGGGTGACGGTGCCGGAGGACACCTCGCCATTGCACCCGGTCGACGCCGGTGTGCTGTGCGAGCTCGCCCTCGACGCCCCCGCCGGCGATCCCGAGGCGGTGACGCCCGACTACCAACGCCGCCCGGATGCGGAGATCGCCTTGGAGAGGGCCGGTAGTCGCACGTGACGGCGCAGTTCGCCGCCGAGGTCGGCACCGGCCATCCGTCGCTGGAGATCCGGCGCCTGGCCTATACCGACCTGCCGCAGGTGATCGCGATCGAGCGCCGCGCGTTCCCCACGCCGTGGTCGCTGGCGATGTTCGTGCTGGAGCTCTCCAAGGCATCGGGCATCTGCCTGGCCGCGATCGAAGGGGGGAGCACGGCGGGCGGCTCGTGGGCTACCTGATCTGCTCTCGCTACGACACCGTGTGGCACGTGATGAACGTCGCCGTCGACCCCGAGCACCGGCGTCGGGGGGCGGCGACGGCGCTGCTCGCCGAGCTGTACTCGCGGGTGGGCGACCGGCGCGCCCGCTACACACTGGAGGTACGTCGCTCCAACGACGTCGCGATCCATCTCTACGAACGCGAAGGCTTCCGCGCGGCCGGTATGCGCCGGCGCTACTACCAGGACAACGGGGAGGACGCGCTGGTGATGTGGCGCACCCCCGCGACCCTCGCCGACCACACCGGGGCCGGCGGGCTCGACGACGTGCCCAACCCCTGGTGATGATCCTCGCGCTAGAGACCAGCTGCGACGACACCTGCGCCGCCGTGATGGACGGAGAGGGAGTGGTGCGCTCCAACGCGATCTCCTCCCAGGGGGTCCATGACCGCTACGGAGGGGTCGTCCCGGAGATCGCGTCGCGCCAGCACCTGGGGCTGGTCAACCTCGTCGTCGCCCAGGCGCTGGAGCAGGCCGGCATCGCGCTGGCCGACGTCGAGCTGGTGGCAGCCACCCAGGGGCCCGGGTTGGTGGGGGCGCTGCTGGTGGGCTTCGCCACCGCGAAGGCGCTGGCCGCCGCGCGGGAGCTGCCGTTCGCCGCGGTCGACCACCTGCAGGGCCACGTCGCCGCGAACTTCATCCGCGCGACGGCCGGCCCCGAGGGCGTGGCGGACTCGCCGGACCCCCGCCCGACCGAGACGCAGGGCATGGCGAGCCCCTTCGCGCCGGCCCCGTTCGAGCCGCCGTTCGTGTGCCTGATCGCCAGCGGCGGCCACACCCTGCTGGCGCACGTGCGCGACCACGAAGGCTTCGAGGTGCTCGGGAGCACGCTCGACGACGCCGCCGGCGAGGCGTTCGACAAGGGCGCACGGATGCTCGGCCTCGGCTATCCCGGCGGCGCCGCGCTGGAACGGCTCGCCGCAGACGGGGACCCCGAGGCGTTCCCCTTTCCGGCCGGGGGGGTCCGTCCGGGGCTGGGCGTCGCGCGCCAGGCGTTCGCGCGCGGCCTGGACTTCTCCTTCGCGGGCCTGAAGACCTCGCTGCTGTACAGGCTGCGCGAGCTCTCCGAGGCGCAGGTCCGCGCCCGCGCCGCCGACCTCGCGGCCTCCTACCAGGCCGCGATCGTCGACCGGCTGATCGAACGGGCCACGCGGGCACTGGAGGCCACCGGGTGCGACCGATTGGCGGTCGGCGGCGGGGTCGCCGCCAACGGCGAGCTGCGGCGCCGGCTGGGCGGGCTGGACGCCACGGTGCACGTCCCCGCGCGGGTGCTGTGCACCGACAACGCCGCGATGATCGCCAGCGCCGCGCGCTTCGCGCCGCGGCTGCCCTACCCGCGCTACCTGGCGCTCGACGCGTACCCGACGGGAGAACGGCCGCTCACGTGAGACGACCCTCGGCCCCAAGGGCGGCCCCGATGAGGGCCGCCACCCTCTCAACCAAGCCTCCGCGCTCGCCGTGGCCGTAGTCACGCTCTACACCAAGCCCGACTGCCACCTGTGCGAGCAGGCCCTGGAGGCGCTGCACCTGGTTCGCCGCGAGCTGCCGTTCGAGCTGGACGTGCGCGACATCGCCGTCGACGACGCGCTGCACCGCGCCTACTTCGAGCGGATCCCCGTGGTGGAGCTCGACGGCGAGGAGCTGTTCGAGTACTTCGTCGATGCCGAGACCCTGCGGGAGCGGCTGCGCGAGCCCTCGGGCGAGGACGGGGCGCGGGGCACGGATGCCGCGGGTCGGCCGCCCTCAAGCTAGAGTCAGGGCGATGAGCCACCCGGAACTGATCGGCTCCACAGCGACCGAGCGCGGCTCCACGGCTACCGAGCGCGATAGCGATGGAGTGCCCACTCACCCGGCCGAGCGACTGTCCCTGGGGGTGGCCGCGCGCCTGTCGCGCTACCTGCAGGTGCTCACCCAGGCGAGGAAGATGGGCAAGGAGACGATCTCCTCGCAGGAGCTCTCCGACTACACCCACGTCAACTCCACCCAGATCCGCCGCGATCTGTCGGGCTTCGGGAAGTTCGGCAAGCGCGGTGTCGGCTACAACGTGGAGTCGCTGGTCTCGCAGATCCGCAAGATCCTGCGGACCGCCGGCCAGCACAACATCGCGCTGCTCGGCGCCGGGCACCTCGGCATGGCGATCGCGTCCTCGGACATCTTCGCCGACCACGGCTTCAGGGTGGTCGCGATCTTCGACGTCGACTCCGCCAAGGTCGGCACGAAGGTCGGCAACAAGGTCGTGCGCCACACCGGCGAGCTGCGCCGCGTGGTCGAGGACGAGGACATCGTCGTCGGGGTCCTCGCGGTCCCGGGGCAGGTCGCCCAGGAGCTCGCCGACGAGCTGGTCGCGGCGGGCGTGAAGATCATCTTCAACTACTCCGAGTCGCTGCTGGCGACGCCCCCGGAGGTCACCGTCCACACCTCCAGCCCCGCCGTCGACCTGCTGTACGCGCTGTACTTCTATCTGACCTGACCTTGCAGATGAGCGGCCTGGACCTCGCACAGGCAGTGGAGACCTTCGCCCGGTCGGTCGACGGCACCGTGGGCCTGGAGGAGGAGTTCTCGCTGCTGGACCCCGTCACGCTGGACCTCGTGCCGCGCTTTGAGGAGCTGCGCGACGCCGCGCGCGAGCGCGACCCGCTGCTCAGCGAGGGCATCGCCGGCGAGCTGATCTCCTCGGAGATCGAGATCGTGTCGGGCGCCGGAGCCGACCTGCACGACGCGCTGGCCCATCAGCGCGAGCGCCGCCGGCGGCTGTTCGCGCTGGCCGATGATCGGGGGATCGCGCTGGGCGCCACCGGCACCCATCCCTGGGCCGACTACCGCGAGCAGCGGATCATCGACACCGACCACTACCACCGCGTCGAGGATGGCCTGAAGTACGTGGCGTGGCGCAACAACACCTTCAGCATGCACGTCCACGTCGGCGTGCGCGGCGCCGACCGCGCCGTGCGGGTCTGCGACCGGCTGCGCCCGCTGCTGCCGGTGCTGCTGGCGATCTCCGCCAACTCCCCCTACCTCGACGGCCGCGACTCGGGGCTGCACTCGGCGCGCACCCAGAGCTTCACCCGCAGCTTCCCGCGCTGCGGGGTGCCCGACGCCTTTGGCGGCTGGGACGCATACCGGGAGTACATCGAGCTGCTCGTCCGGACCCGCTCGATCGTGGAGTTCACCCAGGTCTGGTGGTCGGTGCGCCCGCATTTCGGCTTCGGCACCGTCGAGCTGCGCGTCTGCGACGCCCAGGCCAGTGCCGGCGAGTCCGAGGCGCTGGCGGGGCTGATGGTGGCCTGCGTCGCCCAGGCCGCCCGCGACGTCGACGACGGCGTGCCGTTCGCAGACCCCGCGCCGCGGCTGATCGAGGAGAACATGTGGCGCGCGATCCGCTTCGGCCTGGACGGCTGGCTGATCGACTGGGATCGAGTCCAGGAGTATCCCGCGCGGGAGGCGATAGAGCGGCTCGCGGCCTGGACGGCCCCGGTGCGCGCCGAGCTCGGCATCGAGCTGGCCTTCCCCGAGCGCAACGGCGCCCAGCGCCAGCGCGCGCTGATCGACGCCGGCGCGGCCCGCGAGGAGGTCTTCGCGGCGTCGGTGCGCGAGACCAGGCAAACTTACGCCCAGGAGGTGACCGTATGAGCACGCAGACCGACGACTCGAAGATCGGCCAGCCCGAGGCCGCGCAGCCGCAGGAGGAGGCAGCGCAGCCAGCTGAGGCCGAGCAGGCCGCGCAGCCGACCGGGGCCGGCGGGCCGGCCGGCGACGACGGCTACGACGACCAGCGCGCGGCCTACGAAGCCGAGCTGAGCCGGATCACCACCGCTGACATGGTGCTCCAGGCGGCGGTGTCGCTGCTGAACCTCGGCGCCCACCGCATGGGCTTGGTCGGCCCCGACCCGCGGGACGCGGGGCAGGCAGGCCCCGAACCCGAACAGGACCTCGAGCAGGCACGCGACGCGATCGACGCGGTGCGCGGCCTGCTGCCGGTGCTCGAGCGCCGCGCCCCCCAGGACGTCCGCCCGCTGCGCGACGCGCTCTCCCAGCTGCAGATGGCATACACCCGTGAGCTCAAGAGCTCAGGCGCCGCGCCGACTGCGACCGGCCAGGCCGGTGCCCCGCCCGCCGAGCCCGCCCGCCCCGCGGCCGGCCCGCCTGCCGGGGCACCGCCCGCCGGTGGAAATTCGGAGTCCCGCCCACCCCAGCCCGGACCGGGACCCGCGGAGTCCAGCGGCAGGCTGTGGGTGCCTGGACGCTAAACCGCCACGGATCGATGACCGAGACCCACCGCCCGGTCGGGCCCTGGATGGGATGCGGCGCACGCCAGCCGACGCGCGATCCGGTCGGCACGATAGACTGCGCGCGCTTTTCCGCCAGGTAGGCGCTCGTACGAGCGATCCCGGCGGACCACGGTGCGCGCGAACATCCTCGCGCGGCACGTCAATCTGACCAAGACCGCGGAGGATTTCTGTTGAGCAGCTTCCTGACGAATCATGGGGTCGTCGTCGCCCTCGTATGCGCTGCCTGCGCAGTGGCCTACGGCCTGCTGACGACGCGGGCCCTGCTTGCGCTCTCGCCGGGCAACGAGCGGATGCAGAGCATCTCGGGCGCCGTCCAGCAGGGCGCGCGGGCCTACCTGAACCGCCAGTACGCGACGATCGCCGTCGTCGGCGTGGTGCTGTTCGTCGCACTGATCTTCGTCCAGAACATCGCCGTCGCCTGCGGCTTCGCGATCGGCGGTCTGCTGTCCGGCTCGACCGGGTACATCGGGATGAACGTCTCGGTCCGCTCGAACGCCCGCGTCGCGGAGGCCGCGCGCGGCGGTGTCACGCCGGCGCTGCGAGTCGCCTTCCGCGGTGGCGCGATCACCGGCCTGCTGGTCGTCGGGCTGGCGCTGATCGGCGTGGCGGGCTACTACGGGGCGCTGACGTCGTTCTTCAACGACAGCCCCAAGACGGCGGTCGACGCCCTGATCGGGCTCGGCTTCGGCGGCTCGCTGATCTCGGTGTTCGCGCGTCTTGGCGGCGGCATCTTCACGAAGGCCGCCGACGTCGGCGCCGACCTCGTCGGCAAGGTCGAGGCGGGCATCCCCGAGGACGACCCGCGCAACCCCGCGACGATCGCCGACAACGTCGGCGACAACGTCGGCGACTGCGCCGGGATGGCGGCCGACCTGTTCGAGACCTACGCGGTCACGGCGGTCGCGGTGATCCTGCTCGGCGTGCTGACGTTCAACGAGTCCACCAAGGTGGCGCTCTACCCGCTGGTGATCGGCGGCGCCGCGATCATCGCCTCGATCATCGGCACGTTCGCGGTGCGCACGAGCTCCGGCAATGTCGAGCGCGCGCTCCTGCAGGGGCTGGTCGTGTCGGGCGTGCTCGCGGCGGCGGCGTTTGCACCGATCACATACTGGCTGATGCACAGTCTGACCTTCCAGGACGGCTCGTCGGGCGCACCGAGCTGGAGCCATCTGTACCTGTGCTCGCTGATCGGCATCGCCGTCACGGCGCTGCTATTCGGAATAACCGAATACTATACGTCGACGCGCTTCTCGCCGGTGAAGAAGACCGCCAAAGCCTCGATCACGGGCCACGCGACGAACATCATCCAGGGCTTCGGCTCGGGGCTGCAGGCGACGGCGCTGCCGGCGCTCGTGATCGTGCTCGGGATCCTGGGCGCGTGGAAGCTCGCGGGCGGCGGCGTCCACGGCATCTACGGCATCGGCGTCGCGGTGATGGGCCTGCTCTCGCTGACGGGGCTGATCGTCGCGCTCGACGCGTTCGGCCCGATCACCGACAACGCGGGGGGCATCGCCGAGATGGCGGACCTCCCCGAGGAGGTGCGTAAGGTCACAGACCGGCTCGACGCGGTCGGGAACACGACGAAGGCCGTCACCAAGGGCTACGCGATCGGCTCCGCGGTGCTCGCCGCGATCGTGCTGTTCGCGGGATTCCAGAAAGAACTCGAAAACAAGCTCGCGCACGCGATCTCGTTCGGCATCAACGAACCGCCGGTGCTGATCGGGCTGTTGATCGGCGGCCTGATGGTGTGCCTGTTCGCCTCGCTCTCGATCGAGGCGGTCGGCCGCGCCGGCGGAGCGGTCGTCGAGGAGGTGCGGCGCCAGTTCCGCGAGCACCCGGGAATCATGGAGGGCACCGAACAGCCCGACTACGCGAGGTGCGTGGACATCGTCACGCGGACCGCCCAGCGCGAGATGATCCTGCCGTCGCTGCTGCCGATCGCCCTGACGTTGATCGTCGGCCTGATCGACACCCAGGCGCTCGGCGGCCTGCTGATCGGGGTGATCGTGGTCGGCTTCTTCTTCGCCGTGCTGATGACCGCGGGCGGCGGCGCGTGGGACAACGCCAAGAAGCTGATCGAGGACGGCGCATTCGGGGGCAAGGGCTCGGAGGCCCACGCGGCCTCGGTCACGGGCGACACCGTCGGGGACCCCTTCAAGGACACCGCGGGCCCCGCGATCAACCCGATGATCAAGGTCGCCAACATCGTCGCCATCCTGATCATCCCCCTCATAACCTGAGCCCCTAAGCTCAGCATGAGATGACCGGCCGCGGCATCCACCGCTCGGCGACGATGGCGCTCTCGATGCTGATGGCGCTGGTCGGAGCGGCCCTGGTCGTGGAGGCCGTCGGCGGCGACGGGGGCGTGCTCTCCCCGCGGACGCTGCTGGGCGCGCTGTTCCTCGTGGCCGGCGTGGGGCGGCTGTACGTGGAGGCACGCAGGGGCCGCGGGGCATGAACGACGCGAGGCCCCCGGGGCGGTCGCGGGCGACGCTGAGCCGCGGCGTCGGGTCGCCGCTGCTGTTCACGATCGTCTTCACGTCGCTGACCAGCGCGGTGTTCTTCTCGCTGGGCGTGGTGGCCGACCACGCGCTGGGGCTGACGCCGCTGGTCTTCCTGATCGCAGCGGGGCTGTTCGGGCTGACGGCGCTGACGTACCTGGAGGGGGCCTCGCTGTACCAGGAGCCGGGCGGCTCGACGGTGTTCGCGCGCTACGCCTTCAACGAGCTCGTGAGCTTCGTGGCGGGCTGGGCGATCCTGCTGGACTACGTCATCCTGATCGCCGTCACCGCCTACACGGCGACGCAATACCTGAAGGTTTTCTGGCACCCCCTGGGCAACCGCCCCGAGGCGCTGGCGCTGTCGCTGGCGATCGTCGCATACGTGGTCCTCGCGAACGTGCGCGGCTTCAGCGCGCGCCGCCGCCGCCGCGTCGGCGCGCTGGTGATCGCGGCGCTAACGCTGGAGCTGGCGATGATCGTGCTCGGCCTGGCACAGTTCTTCGATCCCCACACGCTGGTCGCCTCGATCCACCTCGGCAGCGCCCCGACGTGGTCGGGGCTGATCTTCGCGCTGACGATCACGACGATCGCATTCACCAGCGTAGAGTCGGCGTCGGGCCTGGCGGGGGAGGTGCAGGCCGGCCACAGGGCCCTGCGGCGCCTCGCGATCAGCGCCGGCGCGACGGTGCTCGTCACCTACGTGGGCATCTCGCTGGTCGGGATCGCGGCCTTCCCGGTGCACGACGGCGAAACCGAGCTCGGCGAGCGCTACCTGAACGACCCGGTGATCGGGATCATCACGCGCCTGCAGCCGAGCTGGCTGGAGCACACGCTCTCCTACGCGATGGCGGCCGTCGCGGCGCTGATGCTGGTCGCCGCCGCCAACTCGGCGATGCTGGGGCTGTCGCGGCTGGCGTACTCGCTGTCGACCAACCGCCAGATCCCCAGCGGCCTCGGCCGGCTGCACCCGACGCGCTCGACGCCGTACGTGCTGATCGTCCTCGCGGGCCTGCTGGCGGCGGCGCTGGCGGCGACCGAGGACCTCGACTTCCTCGTGGGGATCTACGCCTTCGGGGCGATGCTGTCCTTCACGATCGCCCACCTGTCGGTCTGCCGCCTGCGCTACCGCGAGCCCGACCGCCCGCGTCCGTTTCGCAGCCCGCTCTCGCTGCGCGTGCGTGGGGGCGAGCTGCCGCTGCTGGCGGTGCTGGGCGCGCTGGTCAGCGCAGCCGGATGGGTGGCGGTGATGGTCGTGCACCCGCCCGCCCGCTACGTCGGGCTGGCGTGGGTCGCCGCGGGTCTGGCGCTGTACGTGCTCTACCGCCGCTCCGACGAAAGCTCGCTGTGGCGACGGGTGACGGTGGCGCCGGAGATGCTGCGCCCCGAGCGCTCACCCGAACGCGACTACGGCTCGATCCTGGTGCCGCTGTTCGGCGACAGCCTGGACGACGACATCGTGCAGACCGCCGCCCTGCTGGTTGCGGGCGAGCAGACCGACGACGCGGCGATCGACACCGCGACGATCGAGGCGGTGTGGATCTTCGTGATCCCGATGGCGCTGCCGATCGACGCGCGCCTGGCCGACGCCCAGGTCAGGCACGCCCGCCAGGTGCTGGCCCGGGCGCGGGCGGTGGGGGAGGAGTACACCGGGGTGCATGTCGCCACCGCCACGGTCCGTGCCCGCCGAGCTGGCCCGGCGATCGTCGAGGAGGCCCGGCGCCGGGGGGTGGAGGCGATCGTGCTCGGCGCCCAGGAGCCCTCCCGCATCCGCGGCGGCGCGCGCCTGGGGGGCAGGGGAGGGCCGTTGGAGAACTTCGTGGGGGAGGTCGTCAAGTACGTGGTCGACAAGGCCCCGTGCCGGGTCGTCCTGACCGCCCCGCCGGCCCGCGACGAGGGGCCGTCCGGGGCGGCGGACCCTGCGCGGGCACAGCGAGCCGGCGCCGGCATCGGCTAATCTGCGGCCTGTGTTCGTCCTGATCGTGGGAGCCGGGCGCGTCGGCTCGGCGGTCGCCAAGTCGGCGCTGGCGGCCGGCAACGAGGTTTCGGTGCTCGACGAGGACCCGCTCTCACACGAGCGCCTGAACGCGGGCCAGGCCACGAGCTGGGAGGACGTCGGAGGCCAGTTCACGGTGGGCACGGCGCTGGAGACCGACGCGCTCGTGCAGGCCGGGATCGAACGCGCCGACGTGTTCATCGCGTCGACCGACGGCGACAACACCAACCTGATCATCGCCCAGATCGCCCGCCGAAGGTTCGACGTCCCGAAGGTGATCGCGCGCGTCATGGACCCCGCGCGGGCGCGGTGGTACGACGAACAGGGCATGGATACGATCTCCCCGACCCGGCACGCGATCGAGATGTTCGAGCGCGCGCTGGAAGTCGAGCACGCCTGAGCCGTGTACGCGATCATCGTCGGCGCCGGAAAGGTAGGGCGGAACCTCGCACGCGAGCTGATCGCGAGGGGCCACGAGGTGACTCTGATCGAGTCCTCCCGCTCCTGCTACCTGGCGATGGAGGAGGAGTTCGAGCACGCCGCCCAGTACGGCGACGCGACCGAGCTGTGGGTGCTGGAGCGCGCCGGGATCCAGCGGGCCGACCTGGTGATCGCGGTGACGGGCGACGACGAGGACAACATGCTGGTCTGCCAGGTCGCCAAGGAGAAGTACCTGTGCGACCGGATCATCGCCCGCGTCAACAACCCCCGCAATCACGAGCACTTCAAGCTGCTCGGCATTCAGCCGGCGATCTCGGCGACCGACCTGATCCTGCGCCTGATCGAGCACGAGGTGCCGCGCTACGGCCTCGTGCACCTGCTGGCGCTGGAGGAGGAGCGCCTGGAGATCATCGAGCTGGAGGTCGCCTCCGACGCCCCCGCAGTCGGTGAGCGCGTCGCCGACATCGCCCTGCCCGAAGGCAGTCTGATCATCTCCGTGCTGCGCGGCGGCTCGGGGTTCGTGCCCAAGGCCGAAACCGTGATCGAGGCCGGCGACGAGGTGTTGCTGGTGCTCGACCCCGGTCTGGAGGAGGCGATCACCGCGTTCTTCACGCCCAACGGGGGGATGGGCGAGTGATCTCGCCCACCCCACCCACGCCACGTCCACCAGCGCCCCGCCCACCATGCCCGCGGCGTGGGCCCTGGAACGGCCCGGCCTGAAGGCGACCCGCCCGCGACGTCAACTATCCTGGGTCTGCCTTCCGGGATGGTGTAATTGGCAACACGCGTGCCTCTGGAGCACGAATTTGGGGTTCGAGTCCCTGTCCCGGAGTATGCTTGCGCCCCGTGAACATGGGGCGTTTCGCGTTTCAGGGGGGTGCTCGGGCCAGGATTTGGGCCAGTCATGCGATCGCAGCCTGGGCGGGTGCCCCGGAGTGGGTATCGTGAGCGCGTGTTCGATGACGCGGTGATAGCGGAGACTGGCCGTAGGTTGTCAGAGGCGGCGCCACCGAGCTCGCGGGTGATCCTGTTCGGCTCGGCTGCGCGTGGGGAGCTGACGCGGGACAGCGATCTGGACTTCTTGGTGATCGAGCCGGAGGTCGAGAATCCCGCCTTGGAGTCGGTGCGGCTGCGTAGGGTGCTGGCGGATGTGCTGGTCCCGATGGACATCATCGTCGCGAGCGAGCACAGGGTGCAGGAGTGGCGCGACGTGCGCGGCAGCCTCATTCACGCGGCGCTGACGGGCGGCCGGGAGCTCGTCGCCTGATGGCGAGCCAGCATGATCTCGCAGAGCAACTTCTACGCCGCGCCGACGAGGATGCGGCCGGGGCAAAGGGGATGCTGCCGATCGACGAAGTAGCGGACGTGCTCGTCTGCTTTCACGCCCAGCAGGCCGTCGAGAAGGCGCTCAAGGCCGTGTTGGCCGCGCGGGGAGTGGAGTTTGCCCACCGGCATGATCTGCGAGTACTCATAGGGCAATGCGAGAACGCGGGCGTGCGGCTGCCGGCGGAGCTTGTCGACGTGGACTTGCTCTCGCCCTACGCGGCGGAACTTCGCTATGACGACGACACGGTGCACGCCGTCGGGCGTAAGACGGCGTCGAGGTGGGCGACCGCCACGGTCCAGTGGGCGCGGGGCCTGGTTGAGGAGGCTGGGGGTGGACAGAAGTCCTCAACCGAGCCCGAAGCCGTCGATGGTGGCTGAGAGGCGGAGGCCGTCCCCTGAGGTGTTCGAGGGGTGCGTCGTAGGGCACCTGCAGCGGGCTCCAACGCCCGCTCCATCATCAATCGGCGACCCCGGTGTCTGTGATGGAGGAAGACAGACTTCGCCTATAGCGCGTCGAGGATTCGCTTCTTTTGATCGTCAAACTCAGCCTCGGTCAAGAGGCCCTGCTCCCGGAGCTGGCCAAGCTTCGCGATTCGGTCAAGAGGATCGTCTCCAGATGCTGCGGTCGGCTGGGACTCGCCGGTATCGGGCAGTAGGGATATCGCGATGTGAACGGCCTCAACGAATGCCTCGATCTCATCAAGGTCCTTTGGCGGATATTGTCGGTAGACCTGCCACTGGCCACCGCGTACCCACAGTGCCGCTCCGCTCGTATCGGAAACCGTTCTCGCCTTCGCATTACCTGCGAGTAGGAGACCAGCAGGTCCGAAAAACAGAGTGCCCCATGCCTTGGATGCCATATCGCGGCCACGTTCCACTTGGACGCCCCCGACCGTGATAGCCCGAACACTCATGTAGCGTCCGAGGCGCGCTTGCTTGCGACCTTTCTTGTCTTGCCACGAGATTCTGTCGGGAAACAGGCGCACATCATCGAGCCGCGCGAGCGCCGGGTAAAGCGAGTGAACGGGCAGCTGCTTATTCGCTGGTGGTGCTGGATCAAGGTGCCCGTCTTCGAGAAGGGACACGGCCCGCACGGTTTCGTACCCAGGATCTACTCCCCGGAATGTGCGTTCACCGCCCGGTGTCGAACAAATCAAAGCCCCCGCCTTAGTGATCGTCTTACGCTCGGTCTCTAGGTGCAATACATCGGCGATTGGCCACTCCTCGGCTGCCACCGCCGACGAGGCGAGGCTTCGATAGAAGACGCGTTGATCAGTGAGAACTAAGAGCGCCTAACAGAAGGTAGGGTTCGTGGTGGGGCTGTCGAAGTCCTGCGTCATGGCGAAACCTTTGCTTCCTGATGGGTTGTGGGCTCGTATCGAGCCGCTTTTGCCGGTGCGTGAGCCGCAGGTCACGGGGCGTCCGCGGGTGCCTGACCGAGCGGCGATGACAGGGATCATCTTTGTTTTGAAAACGGGGATACCGTGGGAGGATCTTCCCCAAGAGATGGGCTGTGGGTCAGGGATGACGTGTTGGCGGCGACTGCATGAATGGAACGAAGCCGGCGTCTGGAGCCGGCTGCACCAAGTGCTGTTGGACGAGCTTCACGACGCCGACCAGCTTGACTGGTCAAGGGCAGTCGTTGATAGCTCGCATGTGCGGGCCAAAGGGGGGGCGAGCAAACCGGCCCCTCGCCAGTCGACCGCGCTCGCCTTGGCAGCAAGCACCATCTGATCGTCGATGGCAAAGGCACGCCGCTCGCGTTCACACTCACTGGTGGGCACCGCCACGACATCACGCAGCTGACCGAGCTGGTTGATCGTGTCCCGCCGACCGGCCGTCACGGCAAGTTCCGGCCACGACGCCTGTATGCCGACCGGGCGTATGACTCCAAACACCACCGCCGAGAGCTGCGCGAGCGCGGAATCACGCCCAAGATCGCCAAACGGAACAGCCAACACGGATCCGGGCTGGGACGCGACCGATGGGTCGTAGAGCGCACCATCTCCTGGCTACACGCCCACCGCTACCTCGCGCGCCGACACGCCCGCCGCGCCGACATCCACGAAGCCATGCTCACCCTCGCCTGCGCACGCATATGCCTCAAACAACTCCAACACTTTTGTTAGGCGCTCTTCTAAGAGAATGGGCTCGAGCTTGTTCTTGCGATCACGTTCAAGGTGTGTCGACATCCAGGCGTGCAGGATCTCTCCGCCGTGCAGCTGATCTTTGACGCTGAGCGCCGCTTCCGCGAGCTGCTTGCGCTTGCCCGCACGCTGCCGCACTGAGCCGGCCAGCGTCGCCGCCATGAGGGGCCACATCTGGTCACTCAAAGTCTCCGGAATCTTGGCCATGCTTCGCGACTATACTCGCCACTTCCAGCGCTAACTCGCGAGAACTGGTGCCGGAGGGATAGTCCCTGTCACGCAGAGCGCCGGCCCGAGCGGGCGGTTCGGGGCACTGTGCGGTAGTGTGCGACGATCATTGCGCGTTCAGGCAGCCGATCATCGGCGTCGTTGACGTGACGCTACTCACCGGGACGCCCGGCGAGGCGGTTGCTGACGCTCAGCGGCTCTTCGTGATGGCCGCCGAGCGGTCTGCTCCCGAGCTGGTAGCGATCGCCGCCGATCTTGGCCAAGAGTATGTCAATGAGCGCGACCACCTGCAGCCGACGTTCAGGGCGACTCTTGAAGAGGTCGCGGCCGGAGTCCTCCCGTGTCCGGAGGTTTCTGGCGTGCTCGACCACGGCCTCGGCGCGACGTGGCCAAGGCTGGGCAAATTCGACGTGTCTCTGTCCTGGGCCGGCTCAACGACGGTGTTCGGCGAGCTGAAGTGCGGTGACAGCGAGAAGGCGCTTAGCGCCTGTGCGTGGGATGCTGCGAAGTGCGCGTTCTGTCTACGTCACGGCGTCGGCGTGGGGATGCTGCTTGTCGCAGCCGGTCCACAATCCCTGTGGGAGCGATACACGCTCGGGACCGAGCTGTTCTTCGGCGGCGAGTGGAAGATGGCTGATGTGCGCGAGCGCTACGCCAAGAGCTTTACAGCATGGGAGCGAGACGGCTACCTGCCGCTGCGCGTACCCGAGACGTTGGCTACGTTTGACATCGGTCGTACCAAGTTCACGATTGCGGGCAAGCCGTGGGTACTCGGGGTAGCGCGGGTCGAGCCAGTTGGCGAGGCGTGGCTGGAATGGGTGCCGTTCCTACCAACCACGGGGTGACATCGAGACTGAGCCAGACCGGCACGACTGCCCGACGAACTGGCTGCCCGCAGGTCGGGCAGTGATAGGCGCCAGGAAGTGCGGCGATGGCCGACGCCCCGCCAGTAAACGGGGCGAAGAGGACTCCGAAGGTGCCGCGAGCGCTACGCCAGCCACGGGGCGCTGCAATAGTCGCACCACATGCCGCCCTTGCTCTTGACGCCCATCATCAAAGGTTCGCACAGCGCCTCCGGCCGTGTCCGAGGGTTTTGGCCGCTTATTGGGCGGGTCAGGGCTCGCAGCGCGGAATCCGCAGCGCCGGGAAATTGATGCAAAAGCTGCCATACGCTCAAGCGTCACTGGTGTCCAAAATAGGCTTTGAGCGCCCTGCCTTTCAGCGTCCTCGATCCGCGCTGTCGTCGCGGGTGCGATTGAGGTTGCGTGCCGGTGGGACGAGCTGCCGAGCGAGACGCAGTGGCCGCAGCGAACCGAGGTCGAACCCGGTTCCCCAAAGGTGGTCGGGCAGCTCGGGGTGCGCGAGCGATGGGCTCTTGGTGCGACTGTTGCACATCTTCTGGGCCAGGCGCGTGACGCGCGCTGCGTCTTGTCCTTCGGTGCCGAGGTCGTCGCGGGCGATGTACCAGTCGGTGCCGTGGCGGGCGCGGGTGGCCTCGACGTAGGCGGTCTCCTTGCTGGTTTGCCAGCCGCCGGTGAGCACGACGGAGTGCTCGACGGTCGCGCCCTGCTGGCGGTAGACGTGCTGCGCGTAGGCCAGCCTCAGTGAGTCCAGGTCCTCGCCGGCGAGCTGGATCTTGCGTTGTGATCCGTCGAGCGTGAGTGTCACGCCTCGTTCGTGGATGTTCGTGACCTGGCCGCGGGTGCCGTTCTCGACCCGCGGCTGCCCTGGCGGGCGGTGCTGGGTGGTGAACGCGATGAGGTCGCCTTCGCGTAGGCCGTAGTGGACGCTGGGCAGCGGGGTCTCGTGGTGTCCGAGTTCGCCGCGTTGTGCGCGTAGGTGTTGGGCGCGGGCGTTGAGCCGGTCGATCTCTTGGTTGGAGGCGTCGGCGATCAGCGCGACCTCGCTGATATCGTGCCCGTCCGTGAGGGTGGCCCATGTTTGTACGGCTTGCTCTGCTGCCTGGTCGCGGGTGTCTGAGAGGTGTAGCTGGCCGCGTGAGGCGTAGTGCGCCATCGCGCGCTCTGGTTCTCCCGCGCGTAGTGCTTGCCATGCGCGCTGGTCGGCGTGGTCCTTGGTGCGGTGGATGTCGGTCAGCTCGACTGTCGGGGCGTGGTCGGTGAGCCGGTCGAACATGCCGCCAGGCCCGATCGAGGGTAGCTGCTTGCCGTCACCGACCGCGATCAACTTCGCACCTGAGCGCTCCACCAGCTCGGTGAGGGCGTCGAGGCGTTTGTGGTCGACCATCCCGGCCTCGTCCAGGATGACCGTCGTGTCGCGACCCACATGGACGGTCCCGGCCTCGGCACGGGCGACCAACGAGTCCAGGGTGAATGTCTGCCCGGCCAGCGCCGGGCTGTCCGCGCCGAGCCGCTCGGCTGTTGAGCCGGATACAGCGACCCCGATCGTCTCACGTCCTGCGTACTGCTCGGCGCGGGCGGCGGCGTCAATCACGACTCCCTTGCCTGTCCCGGCGGGGCCGACGAGCACCGCGGCGCGCTCGGGGCCGGTGAGGACTTCGAGCGCGTGGTGCTGCTCGGGGCTGAGTGGTCCGCCGATGCGCTCGGCCACCTCCCTGGCAGCGTTACCGCGTGCAGCGTCGCCGACGTCTCGGCCTGCGGGCTGCGCGAGCTGTGTGGCGCGGCGTTCGATTGCCTGCTCCTGGGCGCGAACCGCCAGGGTGGTCATCCGCCCGCCCTCCAGAGTCAGCACCCGCCGGTCGTGGACCATCTCCCGAGCGACGGCGAGTGCCTGATCCGGCGCGATCTCGCCGGCGGCCTGCTCCAGCACGACCGCACGGAGGTCACGTTCCTCGAAGACGGCGTGCTGCTCGGTCAGCTTCGCCTCGACCCGATCGTCGATCGCGCGCTCGGCTGCCGGACGCTCGATTGCGCCGATCAACTGCACGGCCTCATCGGGGCCGAACCCGTGACTGCGGCCGGTCTCTACCCATGCTCGTTGGAGGTCCGAGCGTGTGGTCAGCTCCTTGGACCGGCGGTTCTCGAGCGCGAGGTTGCGAAGCTCGCCGCGTTCGGGTGCTCGGCCGTAGCGGGCACGGAAGCGCTCCGCTGCACGGGCGACCTCACGCGAGCGGCCGGAGAACGCCTCGCACAGCTCGGGGGGGACACCGGCGATCTCGAAGTACCGGCCATCCTTGCCGGTGCCCTGTTCGATCGCGTATCCCTCGCGCGCGAGCTCGTCGGCGAGCGCGGAGCGGTAGAACGCGCCCAGCTCCCGCGCGGAGCGATCGGCCGTGACGCGACCGCCACGATCCGGTCGTCCTCGCGGACGGCGCCGGTGATGACGACATGACTGTGCAGCTGCGGGTCTGGGGCCTGGGCGCCCTGGACTCCGCGGGCGGTGGTGTGCCGGTACTCGGTGGCGATCACGTCCTTGGCGTGCTCTTCTACGACCTGGCCGCTGTAACGGCGGCGCACGACGGGCACCTGCTCTCGCAGGTGGTGGATCGTCTGCTCGACCGCCCTGGCGTGCGCGGCCTCGATCTGCTCGCGCTGCCACGGATCTCCGAGCGCCCACACCGTCGAGACGGACTTCGGCGCGCTAAACGTCACATCGATCCCGCCACCCCGTCCACCGCCGGCACCCTCGGGACGCAGCCAACAGCCCGTCCCAGGATGACGGCCCTCCATCAGCGCAATGAAATCAGCGCCATCCAGTTGCTCGCTGGCAACGATCCCCAGCCGGCCCAGCGTCTCCGCGTCAGCCAACCACCGGCCGGGGGCCTGCGCCATCTCTCCATCCGGGGTCAGGTAGTAGTCCCCGCGCTCAGGCTCCACGGTCTTGCTCTCCAGGTAGCGCGCGTACCCGCCGCCCCGAGACGCACCTATGCTCGCCGCAGTCATCACATGGGTGATGACCCTCAACGCGCCGAACCGGCCAAGCAATTCGCACAGCGCTCGCTGTGCCACGGCACAGCCGATGCTTCTATGTTTGTCAAGGTTCGCTATTTGCGGGTTTTGGGGGGTTGGTGAGGAGGCGGTAGAGGTGCCGGGCGGTGTAGCGCTTGAGGCAGCGCTTGATCTCTCGGGTGCTGCGGCCTTCGGCTTCGCGGCGGGCGGTGTAGGCACGTGTGCGGGCGTCGTCGCGCATCCGGCAGAGCACGATCGTGTGCAGCGCCCGGTTGAGCTGGCGGTCGCCTGAGCGGTTGAGGCGATGCCGGACGGTTTGCCCGGAGGATGCCGGGACTGGGGCGACGCCTCCGAGAGCCGCGAATGCCGCCTCGGAACGGATGCGCCCGGGGTGGGAGTAGGCGCAGAGGATTTGTGCTGCGACGATCGCGCCGACTCCCATCTCGTCCATGAGCATGGGTGCGATCCGAGCGACGATCGGCTCGATCTCGCGCTGAAGCTCGCTCGCTTCATCTTCCAGGGCGAGCGCGCGGCGTGCACTCGCGCGGATTGTGATGGTCGTCGCGCGATGCTCGCTGCCGAGCGTAGGGCTGATCTGTAGACGCGCGGCCTTTGCGAGCTGCTCGCGGGTCGCCAAACCGCGTAACCCTTCACGCAGCGACGGCGGAGCGGACACGAGCAGCGCCTTCAGCAACAGGATCGCCGCGCGCTTTGAGCGCACGGCGCTATCACGTGTCGGAGCAGCACGCGCAGCGCCTCGCGCTCGCCACGCAACCGTGGTTGCGCAAGATGCTCCCGGGAGAGCGCCTCGCGTGCCGCGCGGATCGCGTCCAGCTCGTCAGACTTCGCGCGGTCACGACGTGCCGGGCGGCGGGGACGGTCGACCTCGAGCACGAGCTCTCCCTGGCCATGGAGGAACGCGGTGAGCCCGGCGCCGTAGCTGCCGGTCCCCTCGACCGCCCACGCACGGCGCCCAGGCGCGCTTTCCCGCGCGAAGCGCAGCAGCCGCCGGTAGCCCCGCTCGTTCGCGGCGACTGTGGTCTGTCCTTGCACGACCGCAGTGTCCGCTGCGAGAACTGCAGCGCTCAGCGAGTCGCGGTGCGTATCGACGCCGAGCACATGGTCGGCTTGGTCTGCCAGCATGGGATACGACCTCCTGTTCTGGGGGTTTGACTGTCGGTACTCGGCCTGGGCAATAGGAACCGCGAAGGGCAAGACTGTGATGAGTCATGCCCCGGGGACTCCCGAGGCGGACAGGCTTCTGATCAGGCCACCAGCGGCGGCCAGGCCGGGGCCGGCAGCAACAGACGGACAAATCGGCGGGAAGGCACCACGCCAAGACGCGAGGCCAGTGCATGTGGGAGTCACGTCCATCGCTACCGGGAGCCAGCCTGAACACCAGGCCCGACGTTCCCCCGCGGGGAACGTCGACAACACAGCGACCACCCGCCGCCAATACCTCACACGACACAGCAATCGCTGTGCGAAAGCATCACAGCGCATGTTGTCTGTACGGGCTTTGTGCTGTACGCCGGAAGCGCGAGCCGAGAGCGATAGCGAGCGGCGAGCGAGCGTCCGCATGGCTCAGGCCGGCAACAGCACGACGTCAAGGACCGGAGGAGAGCCGAGGTAGGAGGCTCGGTCACGGGCCGGGCGAGAGCCCGCGTGCTAGCCAGGGCCGTTCAGCTGACGCCCGAGGGCGAGTGGTTTCGATGCTCGTCGCACGAAGCCGTCCGTACCTGGCGCGATGCGTTGGTCGGTCTCGGCAGGTCGGGGTCTGTAACCGCGATGGCCTCAATCTCGTCACGTACGGCAGCCACCCTTGCCGCCCAGAAACGGAGCGCGCCCGCCTTGGCGCTCAGTGTCGAGCAAGCGTGCGAAGCGCTGGGCGTGTCCGGGACACCTGGCGTGCGCATATCGAGCCTGAAGTGCCGCTTGTGCGCCTTGGACGCCGCAAGCTGATCCCCGTCAGCGAGCTTCAGGCTTGGCTCGACCGGCACGCCGAAAGCGTCGGAGTGGGGGGAGTAGGATGCTGAGCACCTACAAAGCGCCCCCGCACCGTTGTAGCGGCCGGGGGCATGGCACAGGAGAGTTGGCTCCCATGCAATCAGCACGGTATACCGTCGTAGCACCCGGACGAGGTTTCTGATGGCCACCGGAGTGCGTCAGCGCCACGGCCGCGAGTGCAATGGAAACGGCCGCTGCAAGTGCCCATACGAGGCGTTCGTGTACAGCAAGCGCGACCGCAAGAAGATCCGCAAGACATTCCCGACGCACGCTGCGGCGCAGGCGTGGCGCGACGACGCCAAGACGGCGGTCCGCAAGCGGACGCTGCGCGCGTCGACGTCG